>NZ_PDOG01000002.1:413741-573799 GCF_003202205.1 Halomonas sp. LBP4 | reverse complement strand
ACCAGCACCTCGCCGGCCCTGGGGCCCTCGACGTCGATCTCGGTCAGCTCCAGCGGCTGGCCCGCGGCCAGGGCGACGGCGGCGCGTGATTTCATGTGACTCTCCTGCGATGGCATGGGTGATGGGGGACAATTTTCAGTCTAGATAACCCGACGGCACGAGATAAACCGCACCAACTACACTACATTATTGCCAACGAGCAATAATCCCCCCACTCTGGAGCCCCGATGCAACGCTGGGATCGAATCGAAGCCTTCGTGGAGGTGGTGCGCCTGGGGACCTTCGCGGCGGCGGCGAGCCACCTCAAGGTCTCCAACTCCCATGTCAGCCGGCTGGTCAGCCAGCTGGAGAATCAGCTCGGTACCACCCTGCTCTACCGCACTACGCGTCAGATCCGCCTGACCGATGCCGGCGCCCTCTACTATGAGCACTGCCACCACCTGTTCGACGGCTTCCGCGAGGCCGAGGCGGCCATCAACGACCTCCAGGCCCGCCCGCGCGGGGTGCTCAAGCTGACCTCGGCCACCACCTTCGGTGAACGCTTCATCGCGCCGCTGATCAATGACTTCCTCTGCCTGCACCCCCAGCTCGAGGTGCGCATGCACTTCACCAACCGCCAGGTGGACATCATCGACGAAGGCTACGACATCGCCATCCGCATGGGCACGCTCAAGGACTCGACGCTGATCGCCCGGCGGATCTGCGAGCGGCGCGAGTACGTGGTGGGCTCTCCGGCCTACTTCACCCGGATCTCGCAGCCCCACTCGCTCGCCGAACTGGCCCACCACCGCTGCCTGGTCGGCTCCCGGGACCACTGGCGCTTCGATGTCGAGGGCGTGCGCCGAGAGGTCCGGGTCGAGGGGGCCTGGGAGGCCAACTCCGGCCCGGCCCTACTGGATGCCGCCCTCAAGGGGCTGGGGCTCGCCCAGTTGCCCGACTACTACGTCGATGAATACCTGGATAGCGGTGCCCTGGTGGCGGTGCTCGATGCCTACCGCCACAGCGACACCGCGGTCTGGGCGGTCTATCCCCGCCACCGCCACCGCTCGCCCAAGGTCCGCCAGTTCATCGACTACCTGGTCGAGCATATCGGCGAGATGCTGCCGGCACCGCGCCAATCGCCCTGACCGCCGGCACCCCCAAGAAGGGCGCCCCGCGGGGCGCCCGAACGGCTCACTTGAAGTTCTTGCGCACGCTCTTGGCGATCTCGCCGACGATGCCGCTGCGGAAGCTCAGCACGCAGAGCACGAAGATCAGGCCCAGGATCACGCTCACCCAGTTGCCCAGCGGCGACTGCGCCAGTTGGGTCTGCAGGCTGACCACCAGGCCGGCCCCCACCAGCGGGCCGAACAGGGTGCCGACGCCGCCGAGCAGGGTCATCAGGATTACCTCGCCGGACATGTGCCAGTGGGCATCGGTGAGCGAGGCGAGCTGGAAGACCACTGTCTTGGTCGAGCCCGCCAGGCCGGCCAGGCCCGCGGAGAGCACGAAGGCGAGGAGCTTGTAGGCGTCGACGTTGTAGCCCAGCGATACCGCCCGCGGCTCGTTCTCGCGGATCGCCTTGAGCACCTGGCCATAGGGCGAGTGCACGGTGCGCTGGATGATGGCGAAGCCGATCAGGAAGACGGCGAAGACGAAGTAGTACATCGCCAGGTTGCTGCGCAGGCTGATCAGGCCGAACAGCTCGCCACGCGGCACGCCGTGCAGGCCATCCTCGCCGCCGGTGAAGGGCGACTGGACGAAGACGAAGAACACCAGCTGCGCCAGGGCCAGGGTCACCATGGCGAAGTAGATCCCCTGGCGACGAATGGCCAGGGCCCCGAACAGGGTGCCCAGCACCACGGCGGCCAGGGTACCCGCCAGGATGCCCAGTTCCGGGGTCAGCCCCGGGTAACTGGCCAGCAAATAGCCGGTGACGTAGCCACCGGTGGCCAGGAAGGCGGCGTGGCCGAAGGAGAGCAGGCCCGCATAGCCGAGCAGCAGGTTGAAGGCGCAGGCGAACAGCGCGAAGCACAGCACCTTCATCAGGAACACCGGATAGGCGACGAAGGGCGCCGCGAGGCCGATGGCGATCAGCACCAGATAGAGCAGGCCACGGCGCAGGCGAGCATTGCGCTGGCGCTCCATGGCCGGGGTCAGGGTTTGCGTGGTGGCCATGTCGTCATGTCTCCTTGCCGAAGAGTCCCGCGGGACGCAGCATCAGGACCAGGATCATCACCAGGAAGATCACGGTGTTGGCGGCCTCGGGGTAATAGACCTTGGTGAGCCCCTCGATCAGCCCCATGGACAGGCCGGTGATGATGGCCCCCAGGATCGAGCCCATGCCGCCGATCACCACCACCGCGAAGACCACGATCAGCAGGCTCGACCCCATGGTGGGCGACACCGGGTAGAGCGGCGCGGCGAGCACCCCGGCAAACGCAGCGAGCGCCACGCCGAAGCCGTAGGTCAGGGTGACCAGCAGCGGCACGTTGACCCCGAAGGCCTGCATCAGCGCGGAGTTCTCGGTGCCGGCCCGCAGGTAGGCGCCGAGGCGGGTGCGCTCGATGATGAACCAGGTCCCCAGGCAGACCACCAGGGCCGCCACCAGTACCCAGGCGCGGTAGGTGGGCAGGAACATGAAGCCCAGGTTGATGCCGCCCTGGAGGGCCGCGGGCGTCGGGTAGCTCGAGCCCGACACCCCGAAGAGGTTGACCAGGCTGCCCTCGGCGATCAGCGCCAGGCCGAAGGTGAGCAGCAGCCCGTAGAGGTGGTCGAGGTGGGCGATCCGGCGCAGCAAGTAGCGCTCGATCACCATCCCCAGCCCCCCCACCACGAGAGGCACCAGCAGCAGGGCCACCCAGTAGTTGATCCCCAGGTACTCCAGGGCCAGCAGCGCCGCGAAGGCGCCGAGCATGTACTGGGCGCCATGGGCGAAGTTGACGATCTTCAGCAGGCCGAAGATCACCGCCAGCCCGAGGCTGAGCAGGGCGTAGAAGGCACCGTTGATCAGGCCCAGCATCAGCTGGCCCATGAACACCGCCAACGGCACCCCGAATATCATCGTCATGGCATGGACCTCCCGTCAGGGGCGGCGGCCGAGGCCGCCGCCGGTTCGGGCTCTGCTCAGTTCTGAACCAGGTCGCACTGGCTCTCGGAAAGCGGCCGGTAGGCCTCCTCGGCGGGGATGGTGGCGAGGATCTCGTAGACGTCCCACTCTCCGGTGGACTCGTCCGGCGACTTCACCTGGGCCAGATACATGTCGTGGACCATGCGGCCATCCTCGCGGATGCGACCGTTACGGGAGAAGAAGTCATTGACCGGGGTCCCTGCCATCCTTGTCTTGACCGTCATGGGGTCGTCGGTGCCGACCTCCTCCATCGCCTTCAGGTAGTGCATGGTGCTGGAGTAGATGCCCGCCTGGACCATGGTCGGCATGCGCTCGGTGCGCTCGTAATAGCGCTCTGCCCACTCGCGTGCCTCGTCATCCATGTCCCAGTACCAGCCGGTGGTCAGCAGCAGGCCCTGGGTGGCCTCGAGCCCCATGGCATGGACATCGCTGAGGAAGATCAGCAGGCCGGCGAGCTGCTGGCCGCCCTGCACCACGCCGAACTGGCTAGCTGTGGTAATGGCATTGACGGTATCGGCACCGGCGTTGGCCAGGCCGATGATCTTGGCCCCGGACCCCTGGGCCTGAAGGATATAGGAGGAGAAGTCATTGGTCGGAAACGGATGGCGAATCTTGCCGACGATGGTGCCGCCGCTGTCCTCCACCACCTTGATCACATCGCCCTCCAGGGCATGGCCGAAGGCGTAGTCGGCGGTGAGCAGGAACCAGCTGTCGCCCCCCTGCTCGACGACCGCCTTGGCGGTGCCGTTGGCCAGCGGGTAGGTGTCATAGACCCAGTGGATGTGATTCGGCGTACAGTGCTCGTTGGTGATGCTCGAGGCCGCGGAGCCGGACACGATGCCCAGGCCGTTGTGCTCTTTCAGGACATTGGTCACGGCGATGGTCACCGAGGAGGCCACCAGGCCCGCGACCAGGTCGACGTTCTCTTGGTCGAACCAGCCGCGCACGGTGTTGGCACCGACGTCGGCGCTGTTGCGGTCGTCCGCGCTGAACACCTCGATGGGCGCGCCATTGACGCTGCCGCCGAAGTCCTCCACGGCCATCTCGAGGGCCACGAGACCGCCCGGGCCGGCCAGGTCACGGTAGGTGCCGGACATGTCGGCGAGATAGCCGATGCGTACCGCGTTGTCGCTGATCTCGGCCTGGGCGCCGGTGGCCATCATGGCGGTGGCGGCGAGGGCGATGCCGCTGGCGAGGGTCTTCCTGAGGAAAGTCATCTTCGTCTCCATGGGCCCCGTCGGGGCCTTTGTTGTTGTAGCAGTGGTGAGTAGTGAACGTTGCCCGGATGTTGGGGGGAACGAGCGAGCGGCGCTCAGACCCCCAGCAGCGTGTTGAGGTGATCGCGTCGCGAGGGTAGCTCGGCGGCGCCGATCTCCTCGATGATCTGGCCGTGTTCCATCACGAAGTGACGGTCGGCCAGCGGCGCGGCGAAGCGGAAGTTCTGCTCCACCAGCACGATGGTCATGCCGCGCGCCTTGAGCTTGACCAGCACCTCGCCCAGGGCCTGGACGATGACCGGGGCCAGCCCCTCGGTGATCTCGTCGAGCAGCAGCATGCGGGCGCCGGTGCGCAGGATGCGCGCCATGGCCAGCATCTGCTGCTCGCCCCCCGAGAGCCGGGTGCCCTGGCTGCGCCGCCGCTCGTAGAGGTTGGGAAACATCGCGTAGATGTCGTCGATCGACATGCCGCCGGAGCGCACCGTGGGGGGGAGCAGCAGGTTCTCCTCGACGTCGAGGCTGGCGAAGATGCCGCGCTCCTCCGGGCAGTAGCCGATGCCCTGGCGCGGGATGCGGTGCGGCTTCATGGCCAGGGTCTCGGTGCCGTTGATCACGATGGAGCCGGTGCGCCGTCCGACCATGTTCATGATCGCCTTGAGGGTGGTGCTGCGCCCGGCGCCGTTGCGCCCCAGCAGGGTCACCAGCTCGCCGCGCTTCACGTCGAAGTCGACGCCGTGCAGGATGTGCGACTCGCCGTAGAAGGCGTGCAGGTCGCTGACCCGCAGCATCTCGGCGCCGTCGAGGTCGTGATAGTCGGTGATCTTCTCGGCCGCCTGGCTCATGCGCTGGCCTCCTCTTCCGCCGCCTCGCTGCCCATGTAAGCCTCCCGGACCCGCGGATCGCGGGAGACGCTCTGGTAGTCGCCCTCGGCCAGCACGGCGCCGCGGGCCAGCACGGTGATGCGGTCGCACAGCCGGCTGACCACGCTGAGGTTGTGCTCCACCATCAGCACGGTGCGCCCCTTCGAGACCCGCCGGATCAGCTCGACGATGCGGTCGACGTCCTCGGCGCCCATGCCCTGGGTCGGCTCGTCGAGCAGCATCAGGGTGGGCTCCAGCGCCAGGGTAGTGGCCACTTCCAGGGCGCGCTTGCGACCGTAGGGCATCTCCACGGTGAGCACCTCGGCGTAGTCATCCAGGCCGACCTCCTCGAGCAGCGCGAAGGCGCGGTCGTTGAGGTGATCGAGGGTGCGCTCGGATTTCCAGAAGTGGAAGGAGGTGCCCATGGGGCGCTGCAGGGCCACACGCACGTTCTCCAGGGCGGTCATGTGGGCGAACACCGCGGAGATCTGGAAGGAGCGCACCAGGCCCAAGCGAGCGATCTCGTTGGCCTTCAGGCCGGTGATCGGCTTGCCGCGATAGAGGATCTCGCCGCGAGTGGGCGGCAGGAACTTGGTCAGCAGGTTGAAGACGGTGGTCTTGCCGGCCCCGTTGGGGCCGATCAAGGCGTGGATATGCCCTTCCCGGACCTGCAGGTTGACGTCGTCCACGGCGGTGAAGCCGCGGAATTCCTTGGTCAACCCGTGAGTCTCCAGTATGAACTCCTGGGTCATGTGTCGCCTCTCTGGATCGCCTCGGACGATCCGCCATTGGTTCTGTTGTCGTTGTTGTCTGCCGTTGTGGTTGTTCTGGCCTTGCCGGCATCGGGGGCAGGTCGGTGGCGAGAGCCGGCCCCGGAGAACTCTCTAACCTTTACGTTAACGTAAGCTAGAGGAGTCGAAACCGCTCGGCAACAGTTGAATGGGCGGACTCGACCAATGGTGTAGAGACACGGAACTTCAATAGCGCACCAAACAAAAGCGCGATGCCCCGGGAGGACATCGCGCCGCGATGCAGTCATCGATTGTTCTGCAAGGTGTTTCGGAGTGCGGCCTCAGCACTCGATGGCATTGACCGCGAGACCGCCGCGCGAGGTCTCCTTGTACTTCTCCTGCATGTCGGCCCCGGTGTCGCGCATGGTGCGGATCACCTTGTCCAGCGAGATGAAGTGCTCGCCGTCGCCACGCAGGGCCATCTGGGCGGCGTTGATCGCCTTCACCGAGGCGATGGCGTTGCGCTCGATGCAGGGCACCTGCACCAGCCCGCCCACCGGGTCGCAGGTCAGTCCCAGGTTGTGCTCCAGGCCGATCTCGGCGGCATTCTCCACTTGGGGCACACTGCCTCCCATGACCTCGGCGAGCCCCGCCGCCGCCATGGCGCAGGCCGAGCCCACCTCGCCCTGGCAGCCCACCTCGGCGCCGGAGATGGAAGCGTTCTTCTTGCACAGGATGCCCACGGCACCGGCGGCGAGCAGGAAGTCGACCACATCGCGCTCATCCGCGCCGGGCTGGAACTTCATGTAGTAGTGGAGCACCGCGGGAATGATGCCGGCCGCCCCGTTGGTAGGCGCAGTGACCATGCGGCCGCCGGCGGCGTTCTCCTCGTTCACCGCCAGGGCGAAGACATTGACCCAGTCCATGGCGGAGAAGGTCGAGGCGATCAGGCTGCCGTCATTCTCCGTGGCCAGCAGGCGACGATGCAGCGCCGCGGCACGCCGGCGCACGTTGAGGCCGCCGGGCAGGATGCCCTCGTTGTGCAGGCCGGTCTCCACGCAGGCCTGCATGGCCTGCCAGATCTCCCACAGCCCGCCGCGTACCTCGGCCTCGCTGCGCCACGCCTTCTCGTTCTCCAGCATCAGCTCGCTGATGCGCAGGTCGTGCATGCGGCACAGCGCCATCAGTTCGGCGGCGGAGTTGAAATCGAAGGGCAGGGCCGTCCTGTCGCTGTCCAGCTCGCCGGAGCTGGCCTGAGCCTCGTCGACCACGAAGCCGCCACCCACCGAATAGTAGGTATTGCGATGCAGCTCCTCAGTGTGGCCATGGGCGATCAGGCGCATGGCATTGGGATGGTGCGGCAGGCTCTCGTCGTGCAGCTGCATGTCCCGGGCCCAGAGGAAGGGAATCGCCAGGTGACCGTCCAGCAGCAGGGTGCCCGATTCCAGCAGCTCTTCGATGCAGGGGCCGATGATCGCCGGGTCGATGCGATCGGGGCGCTCCCCCATCAGCCCCACGATCACCGCCCGGTCGGTCCCATGGCCGATGCCGGTGGCCGAGAGCGAGCCGAAGAGATGCACCTCGATCCGTGCCACCCGCTCCAGCAGGTCCCGGGCGCGCAGCTCCTCGACGAAGTCGTGAGCCGCGCGCATGGGCCCCACGGTATGGGAGCTGGACGGGCCCACGCCGATCTTGAACAGGTCGAACACGCTGATGGACATCTCGCTTGCTCCAGGGCGACACCGACCGTCGCCATCAAGACATTGTTTTCACGATACATGAGCCTGGCTAAATCATCCCGCTTCCGCATCGCGCATGACAGATGCCTCGACGAGGCATTTGCGCTATGTTCAACGCTCCTGCAAACCAGCACAATCGATAATATCTCGTCCTGAATTTAGCAGAGCTGAACCATGAGCCGCCATCTCAATGCCCAGACCCACGCCTGGCTGAAGGTCTTCGCGATCAGTGCCCGCCACCTCTCCTTCACCCGGGCCGCCGAGGAGCTCCATGTGACCACCGGCGCGGTGAGCCAGCAGATCAAGCAGCTGGAGGAGCGCCTGGGCTTCAAGCTGTTCCGGCGCCGCCCGCGCCAGCTGGAGCTCACCGAGGAGGGCATGCGCCTGGCGGCGGTGGTGGACCAGGCCTACCAGGCGGTGGGCCTCGAGGTGAAGCGGCTGCGCTCCGGGGTGATGAGCGGCATCATCCGCCTGCGCTCGGTGCCCTCCTTCCTCGCCCGGTGGCTGATGCCGCGACTGCCGCGCCTGCAGGCACGCTTTCCCGACATCGAACTGCACGTGATCGCCGAGGACAGCAACATCTCGCTGCGTGACGGCGACTTCGACCTGGCCATCGATCTCAACGACGGCCACTACCCCGGCTTCTCGATCACGCCGCTGATGGAGGAGCGGATCTTCCCGGTCTGCTCCCCCGCCCTGCTGCGCGGCCGCCCGCCACTGCGCCGGCCCGAGGACCTGGCCTGGTACCCGTTGCTGCATGACGTCACGGCCTGGCGCGGCAGCCACGACTACGCCGAGTGGGAGCACTATCTGCAGGCCATCGAGGCGGCCCATGTCAATGTGCGCCGTGGCTACACCTTCAACCGCAACCAGCTGATCATGGAGGCCGCCACCGCCGGCATGGGCGTGGCCATCGCCCGCCAGACCCTGATCAGCGGCGAGCTCGGTAGCGGCACCCTGATCGCCCCCTTCCCGCAGCGGGTGGCCACCGGCATGCATTACGGCATCGTGCATGCCCAGGGGGCCCTGGACGACCGCCGGGTGCTGGCGGTGCACGACTGGATCGTCGAGGAAGCGAGACGCACCGCCGCGCCGGACTGAACGCGGCCATAGGCAGCGTGGCACGATGACGATACAATACGATACAACATTGCATGTCATTGTCACCGCGGAACTCCCAGATGCCCCACGAGCTGCCTCCCGGCCAGCCCTGGCCGATCGGCTTCGCCGCCACCTGCCTGCGCGCCACCCTCTATATCCTGCTGATCGGCGCCCTGGCCCAGGGGGCCTTCCTCGAGGCACTCCACTTCCCTGAGGCACGCTTCTCGGAGCGCGGCTTCATCGAGCTGGCCCAGAGCGGGCTACTGGCGATCGCCTCGGCGCTGTTGCTCTATACCCGTCAGGTGCTGAGGCAACTGCCCACCGTCACCCTGCTGATGTTCGCCTTCATCTTCAGTTCGCTGATCCGCGAGCAGGACGCCTTCCTCGACAACCATGTCTTCGACGGCGCCTGGCAGCTGCTGGTGACCCTGGTGGTCGTGCCGAGCCTCTACCTGGTGATCCGCGCACGGCGACGCTTCCTGGCCGAATTCGCCGCCTATGCCAACAGCTTCTCGTTCGGCCTGTTCGCCGCCGGCGTGCTCGCCACCTATGTCTTCTCGCGGCTCTACGGACGCAGCGCCTTCTGGGAAGCGGTGCTCGAGGAGCACTATGCGCGCACCTTCAAGGATGCCGCCGAGGAGGTGGTGGAGCTGTTCGGCTATGCACTGATCCTGATCGCGGTGATCGAACTGGCCCTGCTGGCCCGGCGCTGGACGCTGGCTCGACAGGCAAGCTAGCCATCGAGGTGGCCGAAGCGACAACGCCCGCGGCCAAGGCCGCGGGCGTTGTCGTTGATACGGGGCCCAGGCTCACTCGTCGAGGAAGGAACGCAACGGCTCCGAACGGCTGGGGTGGCGCAGCTTGCGCAGCGCCTTGGCCTCGATCTGGCGAATCCGCTCACGGGTGACGTCGAACTGCTTGCCGACCTCCTCGAGGGTGTGGTCGGTGTTCATGTCGATGCCGAAGCGCATGCGCAGCACCTTGGCCTCGCGGGCGGTGAGGCCGCCGAGCACGTTGCGGGTGGCCTCGATCAGCCCCTCGCCGGTGGCCGAGTCGACGGGCAGCAGGATGCTGCCATCCTCGATGAAGTCACCCAGGTGCGAATCGTCGTCGTCACCGATGGGCGTCTCCATGGAGATCGGCTCCTTGGCGATCTTGAGCACCTTGCGCACCTTGTCCTCGGGCATCTCGAGACGCTCGCCGAGCTCTTCCGGTGTCGGCTCTCGCCCCATCTCCTGGAGCATCTGTCGCGACACGCGGTTGAGCTTGTTGATGGTCTCGATCATGTGCACCGGGATGCGGATGGTCCGCGCCTGGTCGGCGATCGAGCGGGTGATCGCCTGACGGATCCACCAGGTGGCATAGGTGGAGAACTTATAGCCGCGACGGTATTCGAACTTGTCCACCGCCTTCATCAGGCCGATGTTGCCCTCCTGGATCAGGTCCAGGAACTGCAGGCCGCGGTTGGTGTACTTCTTGGCGATGGAGATCACCAGGCGCAGGTTGGCCTCGACCATCTCCTTCTTGGCCCGGCGCGCCTTGGCCTCGCCGATGGAAAGGCGACGGTTGACCTCCTTGATCTCGGTCACCGGCAGCTGGACCATCTCCTCCTCGAAGGCGATCTTGCGCTGGGCACGCTGGATGTCCCCGCGCAGCGGCTCGAGGCGGTCGGCATACTTCGGGTTCGCGGCGGCGAAGTCGTCCAGCCACTCCGGGCGGGACTCGCTGCCGGGGAACGCCTTGATGAAGGTCTTGCGCGGCACCCGGGCCTTCTTGACGCAGAGCTGCATCACGGCCTTCTCCTGGGCGCGCACCTGCTCGACGCTGATGCGAACCTGATTGACCAGCCGCTCGAAATGCTTGGGCACCAGCTTGATCGGCGAGAACAGCTCGGCCAGACGCGCCTGCTCGGCAAGGGCCTCAGGGGAACGGCGACCGTGCTTCTCGATGGCGGCCTGCACCAGGGCATTCTGCTCGCGGATCTGCTCGAAGCGCGCCCTGGCCTCTTCGGGATCCGGCCCCCCCTCGCTGCTGCTGGTGTCGTCGTCCTCGGCGTCATCATCGCCGTCCTCGTCGCCGTCGAGATCGTCACTGACCTCGGGCTCGGGGACCTCCGCCTCGGCCACGCCGGGAATGCCCTCGTCGGGATCGATGAAGCCGGAGAAGAGGTCGGACAGCCGCCCGGGCACCTCTTCGTCCTGGGTGGCATCATAGGCCCCGAGGATGGACTCCACCGCGCCGGGCAGGTAGGCCAGCGCCGACATCACCTCGCGCGTGCCCTCCTCGATGCGCTTGGCGATCTCGATCTCGCCTTCGCGGGTCAGCAGCTCCACGGTTCCCATCTCGCGCATGTACATGCGCACCGGGTCGGTGGTCCGGCCGACATCGCTCTCCACCGCCGCCAGCGCCGCCACGGCTTCCTCGGCGGCCGACTCGTCGGTGGAGTGATCGGACATCATCAGGGTATCCTCGTCGGGAGCTTCCTCGACGACGCTGATGCCCATGTCGTTGATCATGCCGATGATGTCTTCCACCTGATCCGGGTCGGCGATATCCTCGGGTAGATGGTCGTTGACCTCGGCATAGGTCAGGTAGCCCTGTTCCTTGCCGCGCGCGATCAACTCCTTCAGACGTGACTGCTGCTGCGCATTTCCAGCCATAGAAACCCTATCTCGACGAAGAAGAATGAAGCACCTGAAGCACTGAGGCGGAGAAAACTCATCAAGCCGAACAGTATAGCGGTAGAAAGCACCTTTCTGCCAGTTCGATCTATTTGCGCGGTCATTCAGGTGTGTTAGGTTGTCAGGTTACGCCGGTGCTGGACGCTGTCTCCTACATGGTGATAGTAGGAGAAAATTCAACCCCGACGCCAAAGTTCCGGGGCGGCGGCGGCCCCGCGATCTCAGCCATGCAGTTCGCTGAGCAGTGCCATCAGGCGCTGCCGCTCCTCCCGTGTCAGCCGCTCCCCGGCCTTCTCCCTGGCCAGCAGGGCATCGATCTCCTCTCGGGGCGACCGGCGCCGCTGGTGTCGGCGAAAATGCTCGACCAGCCCATCCAGCTCGGCCCCCCTTGCCGTACGCGGGATCAGCAGCTCACGACCCGCCAGCGCCGCCAACCGCTCGCCCTCGTGGCTGCCGTGGAAGTGCGCCAGCAGCACCTGGGCGCTGCGGTAGCGGCCCGCCCGCAGCAGCCGGATCACGTCCCGGCACAACGCACCATCGCTATCCTCCCCCGGGCACCAGTCGTCGCCTTCGGGCACCCGCTCGATCAGGGACGGCTCGTGCACCAGCAGCTGCAGCATTCGCGCCACCAGGCTCAGCGACCCGCTGCCGGCCCCGCGCCGACTCTCCCCCCTCGGGGGCGGCGCCTCGTCTCCCGATACACCGGCCGCGTCACCCACGGCGCTCGCCTCGACAGGCGACGGGGCGTTGCGCGCCATCAAATTCTCGAAGCTTGACTGGTCGACGCCGGTACGACGCGAGAGTTCACTGAGCATCAGCGATTTCAGCACGCCCTCCGGCAGCCTGCCGAGTGCCGCCAGCACCTGGCTGGCATAGCGCTCGCGATCCTCGACGCGGGCCAGGTCGCGCCCGGCGGCCGCCTGGTCGAAGAGGAACTCCGACAAGGGGCTCGCACAGGTGATCCGGTCGTTGAAGGCCTCCGGCCCCTCGCGACGCACCAGGGTATCCGGATCCTCGCCTTCGGGCAGGAACAGGAAGCGTGCCTGGCGGCCATCGATCATCAGCGGCAGCACCGTCTCCAGCGCCCGAGTGGCCGCCTGGCGACCGGCCCGGTCGCCGTCGAAGCAGAACACCACCTCGCCCACCAGCCGGAACAGCCGGGAAAGATGCTCCTCGCTGGTCGAGGTCCCCAGCGTCGCCACGGCATTGCGGATGCCGAACTGTGCCAGGGCCACCACATCCATGTAGCCCTCGACGATCACCAGGCGCTCGAGGCGCGACTCGGCCTGGCGCGCCTCGAACAGCCCGTAGAGCTCGCGCCCCTTGTGGAACACCGGCGTCTCGGGCGAATTCAGGTACTTGGGCCTGGCATCGCCCAGCACCCGCCCGCCGAAGGCGATGGTGCGCCCCTTGATATCGCGGATCGGGAACATCACCCGATCGCGGAAGCGGTCATAGGTACGCCCGCTCTCCTCGCGGTGCACCAGCAGGCCGTACTCCACCTGCACCGCCTCGGACACCCCCCGCTCCCCCAGGTGACGCTTGAGCGCCTCCCAGTCGTCGGGGGCGTAGCCGATACCGAAGGCCTGCTGCACCTCCGGCGACAGCCCGCGACGCGCCAGGTAGTCCCGGGCGGCGCCGGCTTCCGGCATCTTCAGCCGCTCGCGGAAGAAGGATGCCGAGAGCTCGAGCAGGTTGACCCCCTCCTTGCGCTTGCGCTCCCGGGCCTGGGCCCGCGGATCGTCGGCACCCTCCCGGGGCACCTCCATGCCGAGGCGGGAGGCGAGCTGCTCCACGGCCTCGGGGAAGCGCAGCTTGTCGTACTCCATCAGGAAGCGCAGGGCATTGCCGTGAGCGCCGCAGCCGAAACAGTGGTAGAACTGCTTGTCGGCGCTGACGGTGAACGACGGCGTCTTCTCCTGGTGAAAGGGGCAGAGCCCCGAATGGTTGCGCCCGGCCTTCTTCAGCTGCACGCGCTCGCCGACTACCTCGACCACGTCGACACGGGCCAACAGGTCATCGATGAAACGCTGCGGAATCTGACCGGCCATCCTGGTGAACTACCTCGAGCGGTGCGGCAACGAACGCGCGACGGAAAAAACAAGCGGCCACCGAATGGCGGCCGCTTGGCGTCCCTCCTGAGACGGCCCGCGCAGCGCGCTACGGCCGACTCCAGTACGGATCAATAGAGCCGTTCGAAACGCTTGCGCTCGCGCTGAAGCTTCTTGGCGTGGCGCTTGACGGCGGCAGCCGCCTTGCGCTTGCGCTCTGCGGTCGGCTTCTCGTAGTTCTCGCGACGACGAACCTCGGAGAGAACACCGGCTTTTTCACAGGAACGCTTGAAGCGACGCAGCGCGACGTCAAACGGCTCGTTATCACGTACTTTGACAGAAGGCATTAAGCACTCACCTACCTTAGGAAACTTGAGTTCGGTTAGCACGCACACCCCTGCGGGCGGCTCCTGCCGCGAACACCATGCCCGAACCTTCGCGCTTGGCCGGCGAGCCATCGTCGGTCAGACGGCACCGGACAGACCAGGTTCGAACGGATGCGTCACGGGAAATCGCCACCTGGGCGCACGACCCAGTCTTGCAGCGCACAGTATTCTAGACCCCACACCCAGGCTTTGCAAACCGTTTCCCCCTGGCCCTGCCGCCCCGCGGCCAAAGCGCGTAGAATACGCCCCTTCCCTGCACTACCGAGCCATCACCATGCGCGTACTGGGCATCGAGACCTCCTGCGACGAGACCGGCGTCGCCCTCTTCGACAGCGAGCGCGGCCTCGTGGCCGACGCGCTCTACAGCCAGGTCGCCATGCACGCCGAATATGGCGGCGTAGTGCCCGAGCTCGCCTCCCGCGATCACACCCGCCGCCTGCTACCGCTGATCCAGCAGGTGCTCGACGAGGCCGGCCTGGGCCGTCACCAGCTCGATGCCATCGCCTACACCGCCGGCCCCGGCCTGGTGGGCGCGCTGATGGTGGGCGCCAGTACCGCCCACGGCATGGCCCGCGCCCTGGGCATCCCGGTGCTCGGTGTCCACCATATGGAGGGTCACCTGCTGGCGCCGATGCTCGAGGATGCCCCCCCGGCCTTTCCCTTCGTCGCCCTGCTGGTCTCCGGTGGCCACACCCAACTGGTCGAGGTGCGGGGGCTCGGCCGGTACCGGTTGCTGGGGGAGTCGATGGACGACGCCGCCGGCGAGGCCTTCGACAAGGCCGCCAAGATGCTCGGCCTCGACTACCCCGGCGGTCCCCATGTGGCCCGGCTGGCCGAGGCGGGCGACCCGGGCCGCTTCCGCTTCCCGCGGCCGATGACCGACCGGCCGGGCCTGGACTTCAGCTTCTCGGGGCTCAAGACCCACACCCTGACGGCGATCCGCGAGCTGGAGGCGGCCGGGAACCTGGACGACCAGGCCCGTGCCGATGTGGCCCGGGC
Organism: Halomonas sp. LBP4; assembly: GCF_003202205.1. Taxonomy (GTDB): domain Bacteria; phylum Pseudomonadota; class Gammaproteobacteria; order Pseudomonadales; family Halomonadaceae; genus Halomonas; species Halomonas flagellata. The sequence continues at coordinate 558,925 of NZ_PDOG01000002.1, read as the reverse complement.
CTTCGAGGAGGCGGTGGTGGACACCCTGGTGATCAAGTGCCGCCGCGCCCTGGATGCAACCGGCCTCAAGCGACTGGTGGTGGCCGGCGGGGTGAGCGCCAACGTGCGCCTGCGCGAGCGCCTGGAGCGCGAGACCGACAAGCGTGGCGCCCGCGCCTACTATCCCCGCGGCCGCTTCTGCACCGACAACGGGGCGATGATTGCCTACGTGGGGGCCCAGCGACTGCTGGCCGGCGAGCGCGACGAGACCGGCATCATGAAGGCCGTGCCGCGCTGGCCGATGGATAGCCTCGAAGCACCTGCCGGCACCTGACGGCTGGCGACCTTCTCCCGCGGCTGACCCTCGGGCAGGCGCTCAGCCAAGAGCCAGTTGCCGCCTGGCTACCAGAAGCGGGCGAGACAGGGTAACGAAGCGAAGCGATATATACCCGGGGACGCTGACAACGAGCGCTGCGGCGCGCGGGAATCGACAGGGATGTCGATTCAGGGCCGGCAAGAGGGACCTTGTTCCGGCCCGACGCGCAGGCCGCAAGCGATGTGTCAGGGTTTCGTCCACGGGATCGCGAGCTTCGTCACCCTCCCGAGCCACCGACGTCGCGGGTTGACTAGTCGTGACGGCGCCCCAACCCTGGCTCGTCGCCGCGGCCCAGACGGCGGATATTGAGCACATGGCGCGCCAGCACCAGCAGGGTGAAGGCGATCACCACCCCGACGTAGTCCGGCGCCAGCCAGATACTGGCCAGCGGCGCCAGGGCGGCACTGGCCAGGGTGGCGATGGCGGCGGTGCGCACCCACCAGGCCAGCAATGACCAGAGTGCGGCGCAGACCAGCGCCACCCAGGGGGTCAGTACCAGCATCACGCCGAAGGCGCTGGCCACCGCCTTGCCGCCGCGGAAGCGGTGCCAGGCCGGATAGCTGTGGCCCAGCAGCACGCCGAGACCGACCAGGCCCTGGGCCCAGGGCGGCATTCCCATGGCCATGGCCAGCCACAGCACCGGCATGCCCTTGGCCGCATCCACCACCAGGGTGGCCAGGGCCAGGCGCGTGCCGTAGAGGCGCAGCACATTGGAGAAGCCGGGGTTGCAGGAACCGGCCAGGCGCGGGTCACGCACGCCGGCGAGCCGGCACACGGTCAGGGCGCCGAGCCAGGTGCCGCTGAGATAGCCCAGTGCCACCAGCGGAAGTAGGAGTTCGGGTTGCGCCGCCACGGGCCGACCTCTCGTGATTGTCTGGGGACGGATTCTGCCAGCCACGAGCGCAACGGGACAGCAGGACGTGGTCGGCACGGTGTCGTCCCGCGGCCGGCTCGCGTACAATCGCCGCCACACCAACGCCCGGAAAAGCCGTTCATTATGGATCTTGTGCTGATCGAGTCACTCGGCGTGGACACCGTGATCGGGGTCTACGACTGGGAACGCACCATCACCCAGCGCCTGGTGCTCGACCTGGAACTCGCCACCGACATCCGCCCCGCCGCGGCGGACGACGACATCGCCCTGACACTGGACTACGCCGCCATCAGCGCACGCATCGCGGCCTTCGCCGGGGAGCACGACTTCGCCCTGGTGGAGACCTTCGCCGAGCGGCTCGCGGCCACCCTGCGCGAGGAGTTCGCCATCGCCTGGCTGCGCCTGACCGTCCGCAAGCCCGGCGCCGTGGCCGCCGCGGCGGCGGTGGGCGTGCGCATCGAGCGCGGCACCCCACCGGAGGGCAACTGATGGCTCGGGTCAGCGTCAGCATCGGCAGCAACATCGACCGCGACCGCCACGTGCGCGCCTGCCTGGATGCCCTGGCGGCCACCTTCGGCGCACTGGCCGTCTCGCGGGTCTTCGAAAGCGAACCGGTGGGCTTCGAGGACGGTCGCAACTTCTACAACCTGGTGGCGGTGTTCGCGAGCGACTGGCCGGTGGGTGAACTGCAGGCCTGGTGCAAACGGCTGGAGTTCGCCAACGGCCGGCGCAAGGACAGCCCCAAGTTCAGTCCCCGTACCCTGGACATCGACCTGCTGACGGTGGGCGACCTCACCGGCTTCCAGGACGGCGTCGAGCTGCCACGCGCCGAGATCCTCCACCACGCCTTCGTGCTGCTGCCGCTGGCCGAACTGCTGCCGGACGCGCGCCACCCGCTCACCGGCCGGACCTACCGTGACCACTGGGCGAGCTTCGCGGCCGGCGACCAGCGCCTCTGGCCGGTGGAGTTCGTCTGGGCCGGCCGCACGATCTCCCGGGCCGACTGATCGCCGACCCCTCCCGCGCTCGCCGCCTTCACAGCGCGGCATCGATCGCCTCCCGGCGTCGCCGGGCGAGCTCCTCGCCGAGCGCTCGCCCCTTGAACCCCTCTTCCACCAGCACCCTCGGCAGGATCTGCGCCGCCAGCCGCCAGGCCAGCGCCAGGCCCACGGCCAGGCCGGGATCATCCAGGCTGACCAGGCTGACCAGGGGGGCGACCCGCTCGCTGCGCCGCCAGGCATCGATGCCATCGAGCCAGGCCAGCACCCTCGCCCCATCCGGCGTCTCGCACCCAGCCTCCAGCCTCAGTTGCCGGGTCAGAGCAGCCTGACGCGCCAGGTCGACATGGGCCCTGGGCAGGCGCAGCCGCTCGGCCAGGGCCGTCCGCGCCGATTCCCCCAGGTGCTCGACCAGCCGGGCCCAGCGCCAGCGAATCTCCTGCTCGGCCTCGATGTCCTCGGGCAGCCGGTGCAGGCGTCCCAGCGCCTCGTCCAGGGCCTCACGATCGGCCACCAGCTCCGGCAGCAACTGCGCCAGGGCACCGCACTCGTCCAGGGCCTGGAAGTAGACCTCAGGCCAGGGCTCGCCGAGGGCCTTCTCGGTCTCGGTCCAGACCCGCTCGGCCACCAGGTGGGTCAGCTCGCCACTGTCCACCAGTTCGGCCATCAGGGCCCGGGTCTCGTCGGCGATGACGAAGCCGAGTCCGGCGTAACGGGCCAGGAAGCGGGCGGTGCGCAGCACCCGCAGCGGATCCTCGACGAAGGCCGGCGACACATGGCGCAGCCGCCGCGCCTCCAGGTCGGCCAGCCCGCCGTGGGGGTCGACCAGCTCGCCCTCCGGAGTCTCGGCCATGGCGTTGATGGTCAGGTCGCGCCGTGCCAGGTCCTCCTCCAGGGTGACCGCCGGGCTGGCGTGCACCGTGAAGCCCGTGTAGCCGTGGCCTGACTTGCGCTCGGTGCGGGCCAGGGCGTACTCCTCATGGGTCTCGGGATGCAGGAAGACCGGGAACTCACGCCCCACCGGCTTGAAGCCCCGGCGCGTCATCGCCTCCGGGGTGGCACCGACCACCACCCAGTCGTTGTCATAGACCGGCCAGCCGAGCCGCGCATCGCGCACCGCCCCGCCGACCCGATAGACCTCGAGCCCGTGCAGGTGCGGGTCCCGTCCCTCGGCCATGACTCAGCGCTCCACGCGGTCGGGATGCCGCAGCTGCCAGTCGGTGAAGCCGCCGTCGAGGCTGTAGACCTCGGCGAAGCCCTGGCCGGCCAGCCAGGCAGCCGCCTGCTGGCTGGAGTGGCCGTGGTAGCAGACCACCACCAGCGGGCGGTCGCGTGGGGCCACCTCGAACAACGCCGGCACGCTGTCGTTGTCCAGATGGCGGCTGCCGGGAATATGGCCCTCGGCGAAGCTAACGGGGTCGCGGATATCGACCAGGGTGAGCGGCTCGTCACCGGCGAGCCACTCGCCCAGGGTCGGAATGTCCAGGTGTCGAAAAGCAGGCGCGTTCATGGCGAGCTCCGGGTCGTCGGAAAGGGGGATCGGGGGCGGTCCCGACGGCTCGGCACGCTGACACGCTCGCCGTTCGCCAGGTTCAGGGCCGTCAGGCGGCCGCCCCAGACGCAGCCGGTATCCAGCGCCTCGGCACGGACCCGGCTGCCGGGAACCCGGCCCTGCAGGGCGGCCCAGTGGCCGAACAGCAGCCAGGGGTCGTCGTGGCACGGGTACTGGAACCAGGGGGCGAAACCGGGAGGGGCGCTGTCGAGCCCCTCCCTGGCGGTGAAGTCGAGCCGCCCCTCGGCGTCGATGAAGCGCATGCGGGTGAAGGTGTTGACGATCACCCGCAGCCGGTCGACGCCTTCGAGGTCGTCCCGCCAGCTGGCCGGCCGGTTGCCGTACATTCGTTCGAGGAAGGCCCCGGCGTGCTCGCCGGTCAGCGTCGCAGCAAGCTCCCCGGCCAGGTCGGCGGCGCGCGCCACCGACCACTGGGGCGGCAGCCCGGCATGGGTCATCACCGTCTCGCCGCTCCCGGGCGTCCCGGCGGCACGCAGCAACAGGGGGCGCGACTGCAGCCAGTCGAGCAGCCGCTCGCGGTCCGGCGCCTCGAGCACCTCCGCAAGGGTGTCGCCGGGCTTCTCGCGCTCTCCCCCCCGCGCCACCGCGAGCAGGTGCAGGTCGTGGTTGCCGAGTACCGTGGTGGCCGCCTCGCCCAGCGCCATCACCTCCCGCAGACAGGCCAGCGAGTCGGGCCCGCGATTGACCAGATCACCGGCGAGCCACAGCCGGTCGCGGCGCGGATCGAAATCGAGCCGTTCGAGCAGTTCGACGAATTCGACGTGACAGCCCTGCAGATCGCCGATGGCGTAGGTGGTCATCTCCGCTCCTTGCGACGCGTGTGGTGGCTCAGTGCACCTGGTTGGGGCCGGCCAGGCGGAAGGGCGCGATGGCCACCTCGAAGGGGTGCTGACTGGCGGTATCGACACAGGTGTAGGCCCCTTCCATCACCCCCACCGGGCCATCGAGGATCGCCCGGCTGGTGTAGCGGAAGGTCTGGCCCGGGCCGATCATCGGCTGCTGCCCCACCACGCCTTTGCCGCGCACTTCCTGCACCTTGCCACTGCCCTGGGTGATCTTCCAGTAGCGGGCGAGCAGTTGCACGCTGCGCCGGGAGTGGTTGTGCACCGTGACCGTGTAGCTGAAGACGAAGCGCCGCTCGTCGGGGGCGGACTCCTCCACGCGGAAGACCGGCTCCACGTCGACACGCACGGCATCGACGAACTCTTCGGGAGGTGTCAGCGTCATGGGGTCGCTCCTTGCCCGGCGTCGGCCAGGTGGTTGGCGATGCGCACGAACTCGGCCACCGTCAGGGTCTGGGGGCGGCGACCGGGGTCGACCCCCAGCCCCTCGAGGTCGGCCGCCGCGATGCGGCCCTTGAGGTTGTTGCGCAGGGTCTTGCGCCGCTGGCCGAAGGCCTCGCGAACCAGGGTGAACAGCAGCGCCTCGTCGTGCGCCCGGCACGGCCGTTCGGCGTGGGGGGCGAGGCGCACGATGGCCGAGTCGACCTTGGGTCGCGGCACGAAGGCCTCCGGCGGCACCACGAACAGGGCGTCGACCCGGCAGTGGTACTGGGCCATCACCGAGAGCCGGCCCCAGTCGGCGCCGCCCGGCTCGGCGGCCAAGCGGTCGACCACCTCCTTCTGCAGCATGAAGTGCATGTCGGCGACCGCATCGCCGGCCTCGAGCAGGTGCATGATCAGGGGGGTGGAGATATTGTAGGGCAGGTTGCCCACCACCCGCAGCGGCTCCCCTGCCCCCCGCAGCGCCCCGAAGTCGAACTTCAGGGCGTCACCCTCGTGGATCACGAACCCGGGATGGTTGAAGAACTGCACGCGCAGGCCGGGAATCAGGTCGCGGTCGAGCTCGATCACCTCGAGCTGCCCGTCGGCCGCTTCCAGCAGCGGCTCGGTCAGTGCGCCCTGGCCGGGACCGATCTCCACCAAGCGTTCGCCGGGGCGCGGCCCGATGGCGCGCACGATGCGCGAGATGATGCCCGGGTCGCGCAGGAAGTTCTGGCCGAAACGCTTGCGGGCCCGGTGAACCGGGGGGCGGGATGCCATTCAGGGGTGTCCTTCTATCGCTGTGGTCTTCTTCTGGATGTTAGATCCGGCGACAGACCTGCGCGGAGGCGCTGTGAACCCTTCCATGGGCGCTACCGACGCCATTCCTGGCGCAGGACCTCCGCTTCGGTCTGTCCCCGGCGCTCCTCACATGGGTGCTACTTCAGCGCCGCGCCGCGCCATGTCGGCGGCCAGCGCCACGGCCACGCGCAGGCTGCCGGGGTCGGCGCTGCCGCGGCCGGCCAGGTCCAGCGCCGTGCCGTGGTCCACCGAGGTGCGGACCAGCGGCAGGCCCAGGGTGATGTTGGCGGCACGGCCGAAACCGGCGTACTTGAGCACCGGCAGCCCCTGGTCATGATACATCGCCAGCACCGCATCGACGCCCTCGAGGTGGCGCGGAGTGAACAGGGTATCGGCGGGCAGCGGGCCGTCAAGGGTCAGGCCCTCGGCGCGCAGCGCCTCGAGCACCGGGATGATGACATCCAGCTCCTCCCGCCCCAGATGGCCGCCCTCCCCGGCATGGGGATTGAGCCCGCACACGGCGATGCGCGGCGCGGCCACCCCGAACCAGCGTCGCAGGTCGGCGTCGAGGATGCGCAGGACCCGCGCCAGGCGGGGCGCGGTGAGGGCGTCGCTCACCTCGCGCAGCGGCAGGTGGGTGGTGGCCAGGGCCACCCGCAGCGCGGCACTGCCGCGCCAACCGGGCTGGCCGGCATGCAGGGCGCTGTCGGTGGCCAGCAGCATCACCACCTCGTCGACGCCACAGGCGTCGCGCAGGTACTCGGTGTGGCCGGTGAAACCGGCATGACCGGCATCGAGGATCACCCCCTTGTGCAGCGGCGCGGTGACCATGCCGGCAGCCTGACCCTCCCGGCAGGCCCGGACCGCCAGGTCCAGGGTCTCGAGCACGTAGGCGGCATTGGCCACCTCGAGTTCGCCGGGCCGCGACGGCGCGCGCAGCGCCACCGGCCACACCGGCAGCATGCCGGGGCGAGGCGTGGGCAACGGCTCGCCCGGCGTACACTCGACGAGCTCGACGTCACGACCGATCAGCGCGGCGCGCTCGGCCAGCAGGCCGGGGTCGCCCACCGCCACCAGCCGGGCCGCCGGCGCCTCCTCGGCGGCCAGCATCACCGCGAGCTCCGGCCCGATGCCGGCGGGTTCGCCAGTGGTCAGGGCCAGCACGGGGACCGGGATGTCGGCCATCAGCGGTCGGCGAGCCGGTTGTCGACGAAGGCCTGGGAGCGGATCTCCTGCAGCCACACCTCCAGCTCCTCGTTGGCCTTGCGCTGGAACAGCGCCTGGCGGATCTGGTCACGCCGCGCCTCGCCGCTGACGTCCTGCCGGCGACGCTCCCCCACCTGGATCAGGTGGTAGCCGAACTGGGAGCGCACCGGTGCAGAGATCTCGCCGATCTCGAGGTCCTCCAGGGCCTCCTCGAAGGCCGGCACGGTCTGACCGGGGCGCACCCAGCCGAGCTCGCCACCGTTCATGGCACTGCCGCGGTCGCCACTGTACTCCTGGGCCAGGGCGGCAAAGCTCTCGCCGGCCTCGAGGCGGTCGCGGAGCTGCTCGGCCAGCCGGCGGGCCTGGTCGTCGTCGCGCTCGGGGGTGAGGTCGATCAGGATATGGCGGGCGCGATGCTCCTCGATCACCCCCTGGCCACTGCCGCCGCCCTGCTGCTCGAGGAAGCGCTCGACCTCGCGGTCGCTGACATTGACCCGGCTGGCGACCTGGCGCTGCTGCAGTTGGCGCAGCAGCATCTCGCGGCGCACTTCCTTGCGCACCGACGCCAGCGTCAGGCCGTCGGCCTCCAGGGCATCGGCGAACTGCTCGAGGGTCATGCCGTTGCTCTCGGCGATGGCGCGCACCTGGCGGTTGAGTTCGGTGTCGTCGACGGAGAGCCCCGCGTTGCGCGCCATCTGCAGCTGGATCTCCTCGATGATCATGCGGTCGAGCACCTGCTCGCGCAGGACACGTTCCGGCGGCAGTTCGGTGCCACGTCCGGCGAGCTGGCTACGGGTCTGGGCGACACGCTCGGCCAGCTCGCTCTCCATGATCGCCCCCTCGTTGACCACCGCCACGATGCGGTCCAGCACCTGGCGCTCCGTCGGCTGGAAGTCCTGGGCCTGGCCCGCCAGGGGCAAGACCCCGAGACACAGGGCCAGGAGCAGGCCGGCGCCCAGGGTGGCGGTACCTCGACTGCGCATAACGTTCTTTCCTCTCATCGATTCTCTCATTGGCGGCCTCCGGGTCAGAAGGCGGTGGAGCGATAGCCCGGAATGGCCTCCTCGAAATAGCTGTCGGCTTCGCGACCCACGCCGCCCAGGCCCTTGAACACGAAGCGCAGGAAGACCCCCCGATCGCCGAAGTCGTCGTCGACACCCGCGGTATCGTTGTCGTCGATCCACTCGCGCCAGACCAGCTGCAGACCATAGCAGCAGTCGTTCCACTGCACACCCGCCAGTTGCTCCAGCGTCCGGTCGTTGGTGTTGTCGTAGAGGAAGCGACCGATCATGTCGACCCGGGGGCTCGCCTTCCAGGCGAACGACAGGTCGTACTCCTCGCGGTTGAAGTTGCGGAAGTCGTCGTCGTCCGGCTCCACCGAGGGATCGAAGCCTTCGAGTTCCCAACGGTAGCCGAGGTTCACTACGTGGCCGGCCGGGGCACGGTACTGCAGGTCCGTGGAAGCCCGTTCGGTACGCTCCAGGCGGTCGTCATAGAGCCACTCCCAGCGCGAGCGCCACCGGTCGGTGATGCGCCAATCGAGCCGGGTCACCAGCGGTGAGCGATTCCGGGTGGCGTTGCGGTGGAGCTCGACGTTCGACTCCGGCGGCAGGGTATCAGGGTCGCCATCGAGGTCGATGGTGCGATCATCGAAGAACACCGCCTGCCCCATCCCCACCGAGAGGCGCTCGCGGCCACGCTCATCCTCCAGCAGCCGTGACTCGACACCCAGCGAGAGCCGGTTGAGATCCCCCACCCGGTCGGCCCCGGAGAAGCGGTGCGGCGACCAGAGCTGCTGCCAGGAGAAGGCCCGCTCGTTGGCGTCGAAATCGGGAAAATCGCTCTGGTCCCGAGCCGGTACGTAGGCGTAGTTGAGCCGCGGCTCGAGGGTCTGGCGGTAGTCACGCCCGCCGAGTTCCACTTCACGCTCGAACACCAGCCCGCCGTCGATGGAGCTCACCGGCACCTGGCGGGTCAACGAGGTGTCGCGGTCGGTCTGGCGTTCGCCGAAGTCCAGGTCGTAGGCGGTGGCGAACCACTCCACGCGGGGCTCCAGGTGCCCCCAGCTCCGATCGAAGCGCCAGCCGGTCGCCGGCGACAGGTGCAGCCGAGTGCCGGTGGCCGACTCGCGCAGTGGCACCCGGTTCTCGTCCACGTCCCGCCAGAAGTGAGTGGCGTTGGAACGCCACTGCTGGTAGAAGCCGGTCTGCTGGGACCAGCGGGCGTTGGCCGTCAGGCTGGGCAGGCGGTAGAAGGGCTTGTCGCGATCGAGCAGCGGGTCGTCGAGCTTCTGGTAGCCCTGGGCCCGGGCGTCGAGCTGCCAGACATCGCCACGGTAGTCGATCTGCGCCAGCCGCAGCAGGTTCGAGGTACTCTGCTCGCCGAAGTCGCGGCCGAAGTCGTCGAAGTAGCGTCCGTCGCTGGCCACGCCATAGCGCAGCCGGTAGCGGGTACGGGCATCGAAGCGGCCGGCATGCCGGTAGTCGACATACCAGCGGTCTTCGCCTTCGAAGCGCCGCGAGGGGGCATTCGGGTCGCTGCTGGAACCGCCGTCATCGCTGCCGAGGAAGGCCCCGTCGATCTGGCCGGCGTCGCTGGGGAAGAGGTAGCGGTACTCGCCACCCAGTTGCAGGCCGCGGTCGGTGATCCAGCGCGGGGTGATGGTGGCGTCATGGTTGGGGGCGATGTTCCAGTAGAACGGCTGGGCATAGTCCAGTTCATCGCTGGAGAACCCGATCGACGGCCACAGGAAACCGGTCTGGCGGCGGTCATCGATGGGAAAGCGCACCCAGGGCCAGTAGAAGACCGGCACCCGCCCCATTTCCAGGCGGGCGTGACGGGCGGTACCGAAGCCGCTCTCGCGGTCGAGCACCACGTCGTTGCCGATCAGCCGCCACAGCTCGCTGCCCGGGTCGCAGCTGGTGAAGCTCGCCTCCGAGAGGCGATAGCGGCCGTCCTCGAGACGCTCGAGGCGTACGGCGTCGCCGCGCAGATGGTGGTCATGGACCACATAGTGGGCGGTGTCGATGCTCGCCGCATCACTGGTCAGGGAGAGTTCGCCGGCCTGCCCCCGCACCAGCAGGCCCTGATCGCGCAGCGCCAGCGGCCCCTCGGCGAAGGCGCTCTCCCGCGAGCCCGGCACCCGAACGCGCGGCGCCTCGAGCTGGGAGGTGCCACGGCGCAGGACCACTTCGCCCCCCAGGATGGACTCACCGTCCTCGCCGTAGTGGGCGCTGTCCGCCTCGATGCCGACCCGCTCCCCCTCGGGCGCCGGCAGCCGGTAGTCGGGCATCACGTAGGTACCGCGGCACAGCGCGTCAGCGGGGCGGTCGTCGCCCCAGGGTTGCCAGTCCAGCGACTCGGCCGGCAGCGGCTCGGGAGGCGCCGCCGAGAGCGGCCCGCTGAGCAGGCCGGAAGTCGCCAGGCCGGCCAGGGCCGTCCATGTGAGTCGCTTGCCCATGTTCCTCGATGTCCTTGGCGGGATGAACCGGTATTATACAGGCCGCACCGGGCCTGTCCCGCCGACTTCCCGCACCCGGTAGGCCGGCGGAGGTGGGCTCAGCATGCGGTGAGGCCATGGACCCGTCAACCGGGCATGGCCATCCAGCCCGTCCATCGACTCAGGAGCGAGAATGCCCCAGGCCACCCCCGCCACGCGAACCGAACGACTGCGTCACTGGGCCGCTTCGCGACATGGCCTGGCCCCCGACACCCTGGCACTGTGCCTGGCCGCCGGCGATGCCAGCTTCCGGCGCTACTACCGGCTGCACCTCCCCGACGGCACCACACGCATGCTGATGGATGCGCCGCCCGAACAGGAGGATAGTCACCCCTTCGTGGCCATCGCCCGGCACTGGCGCTCCGCCGGCCTGCCGGTGCCGCGGCTCCACGGCGAGGACCTGGAAGCCGGGTTTCTCGAGCTCGACGACCTGGGTGACACGCCGCTGCAGGCCCGCCTGCGCGGCGATACCCACCCCGACACCCTGGCCTGGCACGAACGCGCCCTCGTGCTGCTCCACGAGCTGCAGAACCGCGCCACCCCCGAGGCGCTGCCGCCCTATGATGCCGCCCTGCTCGGCCGCGAACTCGACCTCTTCCCCGACTGGTGCCTGGGGCGGTGGCTCGGGCTGAGCACGCCACCGGGCTGGTCGGCGCTGCGCGAGATGCTGATCGCCTCTGCCCTGGCCCAGCCGGTGGTCACGGTGCATCGCGACTTCGACGCCATGAACCTGATGCTCCATGACGACGACCTCTACCTGATCGACTTCCAGGATGCCGTGGCGGGGCCAATCAGCTACGACCTGATCTCGCTGCTGCGCGGCCGCTACTGCCGCTTCGCCCCCGAACGCTTCGCCGCCTGGGTCGAGGCCTTCCGCCGGCGCGCGGTGGCCGACGGCCGCCTGCCGGCCACCACCACTGCCGAGGCCTTTCACCGCCAGGCCCAGGCCATGGCCGCCCAACGCGCCCTCAAGGTACTGGGCATCTTCTGCCGCCTGACCCTGCGCGACGGCCGCGACGGCTACCTGGAGCGGCTGCCGCACTTTCTCGACCACCTCGATGACAGCCTGGCGAGCCTGCCCGACCAGGACGCCTTCCGCGCCTGGCTGACCCACGAGTTCCGCCCAGCGCTGGCGCGGCGCCTGGAGGCCACCCCATGAAGGCGATGATCCTGGCCGCCGGGCTCGGCACCCGTATGCGCCCCCTCACCGATCACTGCCCCAAGCCGCTGCTGCCGGCAGGTGACCGGCCGCTGATCGCTCACCACCTGGAGCGGCTGGCCGCGGCGGGCATCAGCGAGGTGGTGATCAACGTCAGCTACCGGGCCGAGCAGATCATCGCGGCCCTGGGCGACGGCAGCGACTTTGGCGTCTCCATCGCCTGGAGTCGCGAGGAGACGCCGCTGGAGACCGGCGGCGGCATCCGCCAGGCCCTGCCGCTGCTGGGCGAGGCACCCTTCCTGCTGATCAACGGCGACATCTGGTGCGACCTGGACCCGGCCAGCCTGCCGCCGCTCGGCGACGACCTGGCCCACCTGGTGCTGGTGGACAACCCCGACCACCATCCGGCCGGCGACTTCCACCTGGATGACCGCGGCCGGGTCCATGCCCGGGGCGAGCCGCGGCTCACCTTCGCCGGGATCAGCCTGCTGCAGCCGTCCCTGGTGGCCGACCAGGCCCCGGGCGCCTTCGCCCTGGCCCCGCTGCTGCGCCGGGCCATGCACGCCGGCCTGGTCGGCGGCCACCACCACCGCGGCGCCTGGATCGACGTGGGCACCCCGCAGCGCCTCGACGAACTGGATCGCCGGCTGCGCGCCGACCGGGGCTGAGCCCCGGTCCATCAGGTGCTATGCTGCCCTGCCCGAAGCGTGTGAAGCCACGCTCCCTGCGGTGCAGCGAGCCAACCCATTCACAGGAAGGAAATCAGTCTCATGAAAGCCAGCGTCAAGTGGACCGACGGTCGTCAGTTCGTGGCCGAATCCGGAAGCGGTCATAGCGTGGTCATCGACGGCCCGCCCGACCACGGCGGGCGCAACACCGGGCCGCGCCCCATGGAGATGCTGCTGATGGGCCTCGGCGCCTGCACCTCCTTCGACGTGCTGGAGATCCTCGAGAAGTCCCGTGCTCCCGTGGTCGACTGCGTGGCTACCGTCGAGGCGGAGCGTGCCGACAGCGTGCCCAGTGTCTTCACCCGGATCCACGTGCACTTCACCGTCTCCGGCACGGGACTGAAGGAGAACCAGGTGAAGCGGGCCGTGGAACTCTCGGCCGAGAAGTACTGCAGCGCCTCGATCATGCTGACCAAGGGCGGCGTCGAGGTCAGCCACTCCTTCACCATCGTCGAAGAATAGAGCCGTAAGCTTTAAGCTGTAAGCCGTAAGTACACGGCCTACATGGTATCTAGACCAGAACCCCCCGGAGAGCTGGCTCTCCGGGGGGTTCTGCTTATGGCTTAAAGCTTACGGCTTATAGCTTATAGACGCTCCTGGTCATCACCCTGGACATCAGCGACATGCCGAACTTCACCGGCGCCGGGAAGCGGGCGCCGCCGGCCTCCAGCGCCAGCTGGGCGTGATGGGCCTCGTCGATGGCCATCTGCCGGAGTACCGCGCGGGAGCGGTGGTCGCCCGGTGGCAGGCGCTCCATATGGTCGTCCAGGTGCTTGCCGACCTGCTCCTCGGTGGCCGCGACGAAGCCCAGGCTGAGGCGATCACCGATCGCCCCGGCCACGGCGCCGAGGCCGAAGGAGGCGGCATAGAAGAACGGGTTGAGCCGGCTGGTGTGGTCATGCAGCTCCTGGAGGCGCTCGTCGCACCAGGCGAGGTGGTCGATTTCCTCCTGGGCGGCCTCCTCCATCTGGCCGCGCACCTCCGGCAACTTGGCGGTCAGCCCCTGCCCCTGGTAGAGCGCCTGGGCACAGACCTCACCGGTGTGGTTGATGCGCATCAGTCCCGCGGCGTGGCGCCGCTCCTCCTCGCTCATCGGCTCGTCCCGGATTTCCTCGCCGGCGGGAGTCGGTCGTGACGCCCGGGCGGCATGGGGGACCAGGGTGCGCAGCACGGTATCGAACTGGTGGATCAGGTTGTCGGTACGGGAGAGCTTGCGGTTCATGGCGGCCTCGTCGCGGATCCTGGCGCCATTGTAACCGAGCGCGATTGGCGCCAGAAGCTCCGCTCTGCAACGCACAACGCCACCGTCCGGTGGCGTCGAAGGGTGCACCTGATGCGTCGAACCGCCCGGACGCGAGCGGCTTTCGCCGCCGAGCGCCAGCTAGCCAGCCGGCCAAGTGAAGCGTCGACCGCCCATCAGGTGCATATGTATATGATAGACGGTCTGTCCGCCCTGGTCATTGCAGTTCATCACCACCCGGTAGCCGTCGTCGGCGAAGCCACGCTCCTTCGCCAGCCTGGCCGCCGTGTACGCTAGCCGGCCGACCAGCCCCAGGTCGCCCTCCTCGAGATCGTTGAGGGTGGCGATGTGCTGCTTGGGCACGATCACGACATGGGTCGGCGCCTGGGGGTTGATATCGTTGAAGGCCAGCACCTCGTCGTCCTCATGGACGATGTCGGCGGGAATCTCGCGGTTGATGATCTTGCAGAACAGGCAGTCCATGGATCACTCCAATTCGAATCGGCTGTAATGATGCCACCAAGGCAAGAGGTTACTCCCGCACGACGCCGATGTCAGTCCCTATGCTCTGTGCTCGGTGCCCGATTGGGCCCCGCCCGCCTCACTAGACATTGGTCTAAGGTCTGTTGACCTGCCATCAGGAGCCATCTAGCCTGCGAAAATGTTGACGTTAACATTTCAATGATGTCAGCACCCACTCGCTTCACAGAGGCCTGAAGAAAAAGCTTCGAGTCGAAGTGATCACCAATGGCAATTGAAAGGAGAGAACATGATGACAAACGAATTAACTGGCAAGGTTGCAGCCGTCACCGGAGCGGCGTCGGGCATCGGGCTGGCCAGTGTCAAGGCAATGATTTCGTCGGGCGCCCGCGTGGTACTGGTCGACCGCGACGAGGCCGCCCTGACGGCGGTCTGCGCAGAGCTCGGCGATGCGGCGATTCCATTGGTCATCGACCTGCTCGACCCAAAGGACTGTGCGACGCTACTGTCGCGGACCCTGGAGAAGGCAGGCCAGCTCGATATCTTCCACGCCAATGCCGGTAGCTATATCGGTGGTGACCTGATCGATGCCGACCCGGACGCGATCGACCGGATGGTGAGCCTGAACGTCAGTGTCGTGATGAAGAACGTCCATAATGTCCTGCCACACATGATGGAGCGTGGCACGGGCGACATCATGGTGACGAGCTCGGTGGCAGGGCATTTTCCCGTCCCCTGGGAGCCGATCTACGCCTCCTCCAAGTGGGCCATGACCAGCTTCGTCCAGACCGTGCGCCGCCAGGTCCTTAAACACGGCATACGGGTCGCCTCGGTCTCGCCCGGCCCCGTCAACAGCGCCCTGCTTGCCGACTGGCCCGAGGAAAATCTGCGCAAGGCGAAGGAGTCCGGCAGCATCATCGAGCCGACCGAGGTAGCCGATGCCATCATGTACATGCTGACTCGCCCTCGCAATGTGACCATTCGCGATATGGTGGTCCTGCCGAGCAATTTCGATATGTAGAGAGAACATCCGACATCGTATCGGCAAGAATGCCCCCTTGGACTCGGCCCACCTTCCGGAACATCAAGTTTCGAAGATTCTGGACTTACAAAACTAATGCATCCACCAGACGAAGACTGGCAAGGATAAATGGAAGGATTAGACATTGGTCGGAGCCCTGTTGATTTGTCAGCCGGGGCCTTCTAGCCTTCAAAATGTTGACGTTAACATTCAAAACAATGTCAACACATCACAACGTGACAAGAACAAGCCTGGAGCCAACCATGAAATTCCGCGAAATCTCAGTTCCCTTCCGCAATACCGCTCTTGCAGTGGCCAGCTCGACCGCTCTGGCCGCGGGCACCGTGGGGGCAGATGACCACAACCTGAAAATCGGCATGTCCTTCCAGGAGCTCAACAACGAATATTTCGTGACCATGCAGGAGGCGCTCGAGACCGCCGCCGCCAGCCTGGGAGCCGAGGTGATCACCACCGATGCCCGCCATGACGTCGCCAAGCAGGTCAACGATGTCGAAGACATGATCCAGCGGGGCATCGACATCCTGCTGCTCAACCCCGCCGACTCCGTAGGTGTCGAGACGGCGGTGCTGGCCGCCAAGGAAGCCGGCGTCACCACCGTCGCGATCGATGCCCAGGCCAATGGCCCGGTGGACGGCTTCGTGGGCTCCAAGAACTACGACGCCGGCTACAAGGCCTGTGACTACCTGGCCCAGCAGCTCGACGGTGAAGGCCAGGTGGCCCTGCTGGACGGCATTCCGGTCGTCCCCATCCTGCAGCGCATCGACGGCTGCACCGCCGCGCTCGACGAATACGACGGTATCGAGATCGTCGACAAGCAGAACGGCCGCCAGGAGCGCACCCATGCCATGACGGTCACCGAGAACATCATCCAGGCCCACCCGGATCTCGACGGCCTGTTCAGCGTCAACGACATCGGTTCCCTGGGGGCCCTGATCGCCATTGATGGGAGTGGCCAGGACATCAAGCTGGTCAGTGTCGACGGTCATCCTGAAGCCATCGAGGCCATCCAACGCCCGGACTCGGCCTTCATCGCCACCTCGGCGCAATACCCCCGCGACATGGTGCGCCTGGGCCTTGGCCTGGGTCTGGCCAAGCACTGGGGCGCCAGCACGGCTCCCGCGGAGATCCCCATCGATGTGGAGCTGATCGACCGCGACAAGGCTGCCGACTTCAGCTGGTAACCCCTATCCCTGACGCTGACAACGTGTGCCGCCTCGGGCGGCACACGAGGGTATCCCCATGACTCCTTTACTTTCCCTGAGGCACATCTCGAAGTCGTTCCCCGGGGTGAAGGCCCTGCAGGATGTGTCACTCGATGTCCACGCCGGCGAGGTGCATGCCCTGCTCGGCGAGAACGGGGCCGGCAAGTCGACCCTGATGAAGATCCTCTGCGGCATCTACCGCCAGGACGAGGGGGACATCATCATCGATGGCAAGACATGCGACTTTCACGGCTACCAGGACGCCCTCAATGCCGGGGTCGGCATCATCTTCCAGGAATTCAGCCTGATTCCCCACCTGGATGCCGTGGATAACATCTTCCTGGGCCGCGAACGGCGCAACCGGCTCGGGCTCCGCGACCGGCCCGGCATGATCCGCGAAGCCCGGCACCTGTTCGACCGCCTCAAGGTCTCGATTCCCCTGGACTGTCCCATCGCCGAACTGAGCGTCGCCGACCAGCAGTTCATCGAGATCGCCAAGGCCCTGTCGCTGGATGCCCGCATCCTGGTCCTCGATGAGCCGACCGCGACCCTGACGCCCAGCGAAGCCGATCACCTGTTCACCATCATGCGCGAACTGCGCAAGCAGCAAGTCGGCATGGTGTTCATCTCTCACCATATGGAGGAGATCTTCACCATCTGCGATCGCGTGACCGTGATGCGCGATGGCGAGAAGGTCGACGACTGCGACATCGCCTCGACCACCCCCGACGACCTGATCGAGAAGATGGTCGGCCGACGCGTCGAGAATATCTTCCCCGAACACCGTTGCGATGCCGACTACAACGATGTGGTGCTGGACATCGAGGCCCTGCGCCTCGACGCCGATGGCCCCGAGCACTCGCTGAAGCTCCACCGTGGCGAGATCCTCGGCTTCGCCGGCCTGGTGGGATCCGGTCGCACGGAACTGGCCATGGGGCTGATCGGCGCGACGCGCCCCGTTCATGCCAGGATCAGCATGGAGGGAAAGCCGGTCAGGCTCCGTCACCCCGCCAGTGCCCTCAAGCAAGGGATCGGCCTGCTGCCGGAGAGCCGCAAGACCCAGGGACTGATCCTGCCGTTCTCGTGTCGCGACAACATCTCCTTGAACAACCTGACGCAATTCCAGGGAGCCTTGCCGCTGATCCGGCGCGATCAGGAGTCGCGCACCGCCGCCCAGCTGATGGCATCGGTACGCGTCAAGGCGCCCAGCCCCGAGACGCCGGTGGGCGACCTCAGCGGCGGCAACCAGCAGAAGGTGGTCATCGCCCGTTGGCTGGGCCACCAGTGCAAGGTGCTGATCTTCGATGAACCCACCCGCGGCATCGACGTCGGCGCCAAGTCGGAGATCTACGCCCTGATGAAGGAGCTCACTGCCCGGGGGGTGTCGATCATCATGATCTCCTCGGAGCTGCCCGAAGTGCTCGGCCTGTGCGACCGCGCCGCAGTCTTCTACCACGGCCGCATCGCCGCCGAACTGCAGGGCGACGATCTCAACTCACGATCCATCATGCATCATGCCACGGGGGGACTCAGCTCATGAGCCAGCTCGCCTCAACGCCCGGCACCGCCCGTCAGTCCCTCAAAGCGCGACTGGCCCGCTGGCGCCGTACCCCGATCTTCTACCCGCTGATCGGTTTCATCGTCGTCTTCATCGCCATGGCGGTGATCAATGACAACTTCCTGTCCGGCAGCAACCTGTCCAACCTGGCGCGCCAGGCGTCGATCATCGCGATCATCGCGGTGGGCATGAGCCTGGCCATCCTCACCGGCGGTATCGATCTCTCGGTGGGCCCGGTGATGGCCCTGTCGGGAACGATCATGGCCGGCCTCATGGTCGCCGGTGTCCCACCCTCACTGGCCATCATCATCGGACTACTGGTGGGCGCCGCCTTCGGCGCCTTCAATGGCGTCTTCATCGCCTTCGCCGGCATGCCACCGATCATCGTCACCCTGGCGACCATGGGCATCGCCCGCGGGCTCGGCCTGATCTATACCGGTGGCTATCCCATCTCCGGCCTGCCCCCGGAATTCGCCTTCTTCGGACGCGGCAGCCTGGCCGGCATCGAGATGCCCATCCTGATCATGATCGCCGTCTACGCATTGGGCTATGTGCTGCTCAGCCATACCGCCACCGGTCGCTACCTGTATGCCATCGGCGGCAACGAAGAGGCCACACGACTGTCCGGCATCCGGGTCTCACGCTACAAGCTGCTGGTCTACACCCTGAGCGGGACGACCGCGGCCATTGCCGGGCTGATCCTGACATCGCGCCTGATGAGTGGCCAGCCCAACGCCGGGGTCGGCTTCGAGCTCGACGCCATCGCCGCCGTGGTCCTGGGGGGGGCCGCCATCACCGGTGGGCGCGGCATGATCCTCGGTACCCTGGTCGGGGCCCTGCTGCTCGGCGTGCTCAACAACGGCCTCAACCTGATGGGCGTCTCGCCCTACCTCCAGAACGTCATCAAGGGCCTGATCATCCTGCTGGCCATCTATATCAGCCGCAAGCGCACGCCCTGAGCCCCTGGTGCCATCGACATCAGCCCAGGTGTTCCGAGAAGGCGACGAGCCCCGGGTCAAGGCCCCGGTGGCCGCCGGCGTCCCGGCCGGAGTGTCCCAGGAACTCAAGGTGACCCGCAGCCGCGAGTGAGGAGAACTACATGGAGACCGTCATCGGTATCGATATCGGCACCCAGAGCACCAAGGCAGTGGTGATCGATCACCATGGCCGGATCCTGGCCGAGCATAGCCAAGGCTACCGCGTCGACACCCCTCGCCCACTCTGGGCCGAGCAGTGGCCGGACGTGTGGTGGGAGGCCGTGCTCCGCTGCCTCCGGACCTGCCTTGACGCCCCCGGGATTGACCCCAGGGGCGTCAAGGGGGTTTGCGTGAGCAGCCTCTACGGGGGATCGGGGATCCCGGTCGACGCCGAGATCCGCCCCCTGCACCCCTGCCTGATCTGGATGGACCGCCGGGCCGAGGCCCAGGTCCAGTGGGTGAAGGAGCATGTCGACATGGCCCGCCTGGAGGCCGTCACCGGCAATGGCGTGGACAGCTACTACGGCTTCACCAAGATGATGTGGCTCAAGGCCGAGCGTCCCGATGTCTGGGAACGGACCCGCTACCTGCTGCCGCCCAACAGCTATATCAACTATCGCCTGAGCGGCGAGATCGCCATCGACCACAGTTCGGCCGGCAACATCGGCGGCATCTACGACCTGACGGCACGCGCCTGGTCGACGGAGATGCTCGACGCCCTGGACCTCGATCGGGACAAGCTCCCGACCCGACTGGTGGAGTCGGGCGCGACCGTCGGCGGCCTGCTGCCGGCGCTGGCCGATTCGCTGGGCCTGTGCGCCAATATCCCCGTGGTCGCCGGCGGCGTCGATGCGGCAATGGCCACGCTGGCGGCGGGGGCGACCCGCCCCGGCAATCACGTCGCCATGATCGGCACCAGCATGTGCTGGGGGGTGATCAACCAAAGCGTCGAGCCCGGTCAGGGGCTGATCAGCATGCCGCATGTGCTGAACAGCGGCCGCGACCTCTATACCTTCGGCGGCGCCCTGACCGCCGGCGCCTCGGTCAGCTGGTTCGTCGACACCCTCTGCGGCGAGGACCGGGTCGCCGCCGGGGAGCATGGCAGCGCCTACGACCAGCTCGAGCCGCCCGCCCGAGAGCTCCCCCCGGGCGCCGATGGCCTGCTCTTCCTGCCCTACCTGATGGGGGAACGCAGCCCGGTATGGGATGCCCAGGCCAGTGCGGGCTTCATCGGTCTCAGTCTCTATCACCGCCGCCATCACCTGTATCGCGCGGTGCTGGAAGGCGTGACCTTCGCCCTGCGGCACAACATGGAGGCGGGCAAACGTCAGGGGGTGCCCCTCGATTCCCATCTGATCGTGGTCGGCGGGGCCACCCGGTCGGACCTGTGGATGCAGATCATCGCCGACGTGACCCGCATGCCGGTCTACACCTACCGCGAGAACGTGGAGGCGGCCCTGGGAGCCGCCCTGCTGGCCGGGCAGGCCACCGGCCTGATCGACCTCGACCAACCGCTGCGGCATGGCACCCTGATCGAGCGTGCCGAACCTTCCGAAGCGGCAGCGCGTCGCTACGACGACCTCTTCGCCCTGTATTGCCGGCTCTATCCGACGCTCAAGCCGATCATGCACCGGCTCAGCATCAACAACACCCGAGCGAGTGAAACCACATCATGAATTTCGAACTCCAGAATCAACGCATCCTCGTCACGGGTGCGACCAGCGGCATCGGTCTCGACATCGCCCGGTCCCTTGCCGAGCTCGGTGCCGAACTGGTGCTGTTCGGTCGCAACCGGGACAAGCTCAGCGAACTCGAGCAAGAGCTGGGGGCACGCACCCTGACCGTCGACATCACCGATGAGGCCGCGGTCACCGAGGCCTTCATCGAGATGCCCGTCCTCGATGGCCTGGTCAACTGTGCCGGCATCTCGATCCTCGACGACGTCCTGGACGTCAAGGCACAGGACCTCGAGCGGATCATGTCCACCAACGTCACCGCCAGTGCCGTGGTGGCGCGGGAAACGGCACGCCACATGATCGCGCACGGCCGCCAGGGCAGCATGGTCAACGTCTCCAGCCAGGCGGCCATGGCCGCCCTGCCAGGCCATCTCGGCTACTGCGCGTCCAAGGCGGCCATGGATGCCATGACCCGCGTGCTGTGCCTCGAGCTGGGGCCCAAGGGCATACGCGTCAACAGCGTCAATCCGACGGTGACCCTGACCCCCATGGCCGAACGCGCCTGGGCGGATCCCGCCAAGCGCGACCCCATGCTGGCCGCCATTCCCCTGGGACGCTTCGCCACCCCCCGGGAAGTCGCCCTGCCGGTGGCCTTCCTGCTGAGCCCGGCCGCGTCGATGATCAGCGGCGCCTGCCTGCCGATCGACGGAGGCTTCACGTCCCACTAGTCCCGCATGCTGCAAGGAGCCTGACATGTATATCGGTGTGGACTGTGGCACCCAGAGTACCAAGGTGCTGGTGGTCGATATCGCCAGGCCCTGGCCGATCACTACGCCTGACCAGACCGATCACTCACCTGAGGGAGCCACTCCATGACCCATCAACTCGACGCGCTCAGACAACACTCCCTGATGGTCGCCGATACCGGTGACCTGGAGGCCATCCAGCGCTACCAGCCCCATGACGCCACCACCAATCCCTCGCTCCTGCTCAAGGCCTTCGAGCTGCCGGGCTACCGGGCGTTGATCGACCAGGAACTCGCCGCGGTCAAGGCCAAGACCAGCGACCGGCAGGAAGAGCATGCCGTGGACCGCCTCGCCGTGGCCATGGGCAGCGAAATCGCCAAGGTGGTGCCCGGCCGGGTGTCCACCGAGGTGGCCGCCAAGCTGTCCTTCGACACCCAGGCCAGCATCCGCAAGGCCCACGAGCTGGTCGCGCTCTACGACAAGCGCGGCGTGTCCAGGGACCGGGTACTGATCAAGCTGGCCTCGACCTGGGAGGGGATCCGCGCCGCCGAGGTGCTGGAGAGGGAAGGCATCAACTGCAACCTGACCTTGTTGTTCAGCGACGCCCAGGCCCAGGCCTGCTTCGATGCCGGCGTCTTCCTGGTCTCGCCCTTCGTCGGCCGAGTCACCGACTGGTACAAGCAGGCGACCGGGCAGGACTTCACCCCCGACACCGACCCCGGCGTGCAGTTCGTGCGCGGCGTCTGCCAACGCGTCAGCCAGGGTGGCTACGACACCGTGGTGATGGGCGCCAGCTTCCGCACCACCGGCCAGGTGCTGGCACTGGCCGGCTGCCCGCGGCTGACCATCTCGCCCGCGCTGCTCGAGGAGCTGGCCACCACGCCGGGCGAGATAAAACCCAGGGTGCTCATGACGCGCCGCGGCGGCCCCCGGCCGACCCCGCTCACCGAGCCCGCCTTCCGCTGGGGCCATAACCAGGACGCCATGGCCAACGACAAGCTGGCCGAAGGCATCCGCCGCTTCGCCGAGGATCAGGACAAGCTCGAAGCACTGATTGCCGAGCGCCTGGCCTCGCGCTGATCCCGACCATGCCCCGCGAACCGCGACACCCCGGAGGATTCCCCCTGCCAAGGGCGTGTGTGGCCAGCCGCAAGGCCTCGCTTGGCTGCCTCAACGCTCTCGGCCCGTAGCTGCTCGGCGGCAGCGGGCCGCAATGTAATGGGCCGACCGCTCTCTGATGTGGAAGCTACCGGATCAGGGAAGAGGCAATCACGACCTCGCGGGCTGACGCCGCGGGGTCATTGATCTTCTCGAAGAGCAATTGAATCGCTTCGTGCCCCGCCTGATAGGTGTCATGAACGGCGCACCATACCGACACATCGAAAATATCGGCATACGGAAGGCGATCGATACCCACCACGAGCACATCGTCCCGGGACACATGGGCATCGTGCAGGGCGCGCATCGCACCCAGGGTGATCAGCTGGTTGAAGCCGAACACGGCCTCGGGGAGCATGCCGTGACGCAGGTAATCGGCCATGTCACGATAGGCTGGCTGCAGGGTGTAGTCCCCCGGACGCTGTTCCAGCGCCAAGGGGACGCCCGCAGCGGCATAGGCCTCCTTGAGGCCGGCCAGGCGCTGTTGCGTTATCCGCGAGCCACGCGGGCCGGTCAATGCCAGCACCTGCTGGATGTCTTGCTTCACCAGCTGCTCGCCGAGCAATCGTCCAGCACGGTGGTTGTCCAGGACCACGCGACTGAAATCAGCCACGTCCAGCGTACGGTCCAGCATCACCACAGGCAGCCTGGCCCGGCGCAGTCGATCGAGATAGGCGGGACGATACTCGGCATCGTCGGAGACCGGCGACAGGATGATACCGGCCACCTGGTAACTGAGGAGGGTCTCGATCGCCACTTCCTCGAGTTCCGGCGCACCATCGGTATCGATGAGCATGATGGTGTAGTTCTGCTTCTTTGCATCACGCGAAATCGCCTTGATTACCTCGCTATAGAAGGGGTTGTCGACACTGGCCGTGACCAGGCCGATCAAGCGATTCTCGCGACTCCTGAGGTGGCTGGCAAAGGCATTGGGGACATACCCCAACTCCCGAGCCGCAGCGAGAATCCTTTCTCGTGTCGCAGGCTTGACCTTGTCGGGCTTGTTCAAGGCACGCGATACCGTCATGTTGGTCAAGCCCACATGCCTGGCGATATCGGCAATGGTCACCTTGTCACGTCTCGCCATGTCTCTCCCGAGATGCCAAGCCAGTTCAGCGGAAGCGCCGCTGGGCCAGCAGGTGGCGCACCAGCGGCGCCAGGATCAGCTCCATGGCCAGCGACAGCCGCGATCCCGGCACCACCAGGGTATGCGGACGGCTCATGAAGGCATCCTGAACCATCGCCAGCAGGTAGGGGAAATCGACCGTGGAGGGGTCGCGGAAGCGGATCACCACGAAGGACTCGGCATCGGAGGGGATGTCCTGCACCTCGAAGGGGTTGGAGGTATCCACCGTGGGCACCCGCTGGAAATTGATATGGGTGCGCGAGAACTGCGGCTGGATGTAGCGCACATAGTCGTCCATGCGCCCCAGGATAGTATCGATCACCGCCTCCTGGGAGTAGCCACGCAGCTTGATGTCACGGTCGATCTTCTGGATCCACTCCAGGTTCATGGTCGGCGCCACGCCCACCAGCAGGTCGACGTGACGGGCGATGTCGTGCTCGGCGGTGACCAGGCCGCCGTGCAGCCCCTCGTAGAACAGCAGGTCGGTGCCGCAGGGCAGCGACTGCCACTCGGTGAAGGTCCCCACCCGATAGCCGGCCTCGATCATCTGCTTGTCTTCGGCGTGGATATAATGGCGGAAGGTGCCGCTGCCGAACTCGCCATACTCCTGAAACAGCGCCTCGAGACGATCGAGCAGGTTGGCTTCCACGGCGAAGTGGGAGAGCTCGCCCTTGCGCTCGGGCTCGTCACGGAAGATGCGCGCCAGCTCCTCCCGGTTGTAGCGATGGAAAGCGTCGCCGTCGACGAAGGCGGCGTGCACGTCCTCCCGGGCGAACATGCGCTCGAAGGTGCGCTTGACCGTGGTGGTCCCGGCCCCGGAGGAGCCGGTCACGGCGATGATCGGATACTCGCGGGACATCGGCTCGCTCCCTCGTCTTGTTGTTCGGTTCGGGACCGGGCAATCAGCCGGCCTGGCGCTCGCGTGCGATGGCGCGAAAGGCGATATCGCGACGGCAGAAGGCACCCTCCCAGGTGATCGCCTCCACGCCCCGGTAGGCCAGGTCACGCGCCGCCGAGACCCCCTCGCCGAGGGCCGTGACACAGAGCACCCGGCCTCCGGCGGTGACGACCTCGCCCTGGGCGTTCTGCCGGGTCCCGGCATGGAAGACCTTGCAGCCGGTAGCCTCGGCGGCCTCGAGCCCGGCGATCACGTCATCCTTGCGATAGCTGCCGGGATAGCCGCCGGCGGCCAGCACCACGCCCACCGCGGCACGCGAATCCCAGTCACAGGCGAGCCCTTCGAGCTCGCCTCGGGCACCGGCCAGGCAGAGTGCCGCCAGGTCGGACTGCAACCGCAGCATGATCGGCTGGGTCTCCGGGTCGCCGAAGCGGCAGTTGTACTCGATCACCCGGGGATTGCCCTGGGGGTCGATCATCAGGCCGGCATAGAGGAAACCGGTGTAGGGGTGGCCCTCCTCGGCCATCCCGCGCACCGTGGGCAGGATGACCCGCTCCATGATCCGCGCATGCACCTCGTCGGTAACCACCGGCGCCGGCGAGTAAGCCCCCATGCCGCCGGTGTTGGGGCCGGTATCGTCTTCACCGACCCGCTTGTGATCCTGGCTGGTGGCCATGGGCAGCACCGTCTCGCCATCGACCATGACGATGAAGCTGGCCTCCTCGCCCGCAAGGAACTCCTCGATCACCACCCGGGCGCCGGCATCACCGAAGGCGTTGGCCTCGAGCATGTCGCGGATCGCCGCCTCGGCCTCCTGCGAGGTCATGGCCACGATCACGCCCTTGCCGGCGGCAAGGCCGTCGGCCTTGATGACGATGGGCGCCCCCTTCTCGGCCAGATACTCGAGGGCCGGCTCCACCTCGGTGAAGGTCCGGTAGTCGGCGGTGGGAATGGCGTGCCGCGCCAGGAAATCCTTGGTGAAGGACTTGGAGCCCTCGAGCTGGGCGGCGGCCCGGGTCGGGCCGAAGATCGTCAGCCCCGCTTCGCGGAACCGGTCGACGACGCCCTCGACCAGCGGTGCCTCGGGGCCGACGATGGTCAGCGCGATGTCCTGCTCCCGGGCGAAGGTCACCAGGCCCGCCAGGTCGGCGACACCGATGTCGACGTTCTCCAGGCCCGGCTCGCGGGCGGTGCCGGCGTTGCCGGGCGCAACGAAGACAGCTTCCACCCGGGGCGACTGGGCGACCTTCCAGGCCAGGGCATGTTCGCGGCCACCGCCGCCGATGATCAGAACCTTCATCCGTTCAACCTTTGGCATCTCGAAACGTCGCGGCATTATGTCAGAAAGTCGCCGGCGCCGCCCTCCCGAGCCACCCGGCGTCACTTCGGCTCGTCGTCGTCCTTGTCGTCGTCCTTGTCGCCGGCCTGGCTGATGGTCTGCTGCCAGAACCGCATGTTCTCCTCGGCCAGCTCGCGCATCAGTTCCATGGGCGAGTGGCGCATGGCCTGCTGCCACTGGTCCTGCACATGCTTCTGCTGTTCCAGCATCAGCCGCGTGCCCTGCTCCAGGTAGCGAGCCAGCGGCAGTGGCTGGGACATGGCGTAGACACGGATCAGCTGCTCGAGCAGGTCGTTGGAGAAGACTTCCGACTCGCCATCGGCCTGCTCCTGCTCGATGATGATCGACAGCAGGATGGTCCGGGTCAGGTCCTCGCCGGACTTGGCGTCCTCGACCCGGAAGGGGACCTCGTCGAGGATCAGGCCCCGCAGATCCTCGAGGGTCACGTAGCGACTCTGTTCGGTATCATAGAGTCTGCGGTTGGCATACTTGCGTATCACGCGCACGGCGCTGCTCCTTGTCGTGAGGTGGGGTCTTGCCCCCATACTGGTATTGTGCACCGCGACACCGCCCATGCAAGGGAAACGAGGCCCCATGAACCTGATCCTGCTCTCGCCCGCCGACCTCGAGGGCGAACGCCTCGCCCGGGTCCGCGACCCGCGCCGCCTGGCCCATCTGCACGCGGTGCACCGCGCCCGTCCCGGCGACCGCCTCACCCTGGGTGTCGCGGGTGGCGGCATCGGTCGCGGCGAACTCCTGGCCCTCGACGGGCACGAGGCACGCTTCGCCATCGATGCCCTCGACCAGCGCCCGCCACCGGCGCTACCGGTGCACCTGGTGCTGGCGCTGCCGCGCCCACGGATGCTGGCGCGCAGCCTCGAGCACGTCACGGCAATGGGCGTGAAGCATATCACCCTGCTGCACAGCCGCCGCGTTGAAAAGAGCTACTGGCAATCGCCGGAGCTGGCTGCGGAGAAGATCCAGGCCCACCTGGTGCTGGGCCTGGAGCAGGCGCGAGACACGATGATGCCGGAGGTGACACTGGCGAAGGGCTTCCGCCCCTTCGTCGAGGACAGGCTGCCGGGGCTGCTGAAGGAGCACCGCGGCCTGCTGGCCCACCCCGGCATGCCCCGGGCCTGTCCGCGCGGGCTCACCGGGCCCACTCTGCTGCTGGTGGGGCCGGAAGGGGGCTTTATCCCCTGGGAAGTGGAACGACTGCTCGCCGCCGGCTGCGAGGGCATCCACCTGGGCCCGCGCATCTTGCGCGTAGAGACTGCGGTGACTGCCCTGCTCGCCCGGCTGTTCTGAGCAGGGGGTCAGTCCTGGTCCGGCTCATGGGCGACCAGCCGTGAGTCCTCGTCACACTGCGGGTCGCTCAGGAAGGTCTCGCGGACGTCCAGAAACCCCAGGTGGCCGATGGTGCGCCGGCCCAGCAGCAGCGGATAGTGCATCTCCTCGCGATCGCGCAGGCTGAACTGCTCCTCGTAGACGGTGTCGCCCATGCACACCTTCATCAGCACCACCGGACGCCGGTCGGTGCCGCCGGCGCCGCGCAGGCGGATGCTGCGATAGACCGGCAGCTCCATCTCATGGGTGAAAAGTTCACCGGTCACCTCGTCCTCCAGCTCCAGCCGGAAGCGCACCCACTCCTCGCCCTCGCGCTCGAAGCGCTCGACCTCGCGGGCATCGAGCGAAGAGGTCAGGGCGCCGCTGTCGAGCTTGGCCTTCACCTCCACTCCCCAGGGCTCCAGGGTGGCCTTCTCCACCCAGCCGAATACCTTCTCGTCGGCGGGGTTCTCGTCGGCAGGGGCCTGGGACATCCCGATGGCCAGCAGCAGACCGGCCCACAGGCCGAGCATGGTCCGCGACCGGCGAATCGCGGGCGGGGATGACAGGGCGGCTCTCATTGGCGAACTCCTCTTCATGCTGGACAGGCGATGGACCGAAAATGGGCAAAAAAACGTGCAGATGGACCACACCGGGCGCCGGGGGTTCCCTACTTGACGCCCCGGCGCGACTCGCAAATGCTGTGAACACGGCTTGCCGGACGCGCCGCCGAGGCACCGGCTGGCCCCATGGAGCCATCAACAGGAGGAGAGCCCATGATCACTGGACGCATCACAAGGACGATACTGCCCGGCGCCCTGGGCCTGATCGCCACTGGCCTGGTCATCAGTGCCCAGGCCCAGTCGGACCCCCAGGGGCTCTACTCGGCCCGCATGATTCTCGACGCCGATGTGCACCTGGCATCCGACCCCGACACCCCGGTCGGCGAGGTCGATGATATCCTGCTCGGTGACGACATGGCAGTCCATGCCCTGGTCGTGGAGAGCGGGGACACCCTGGGGCTCGGCGGCCAGGAAATCGTGATCACCAACGCCCTCTACCGGCTGGATACCCGGGTCGACGAGGACGGTGCCATCACTCACCGGGTGGTGGTCGAGGCCAGCGAGGAGGAGTTCGCGGCCCTGCCCCATTACGACCACGACTGGCAGCAGCAGGCCCGGGAGCGTTCGCGTGCGGCCTGGGAACGCACCCAGGAGGGTGCCGAGAGTGCCTGGCAGCGTACCCGTGAGGGGGCGGAACGCGTCGGCGACCGCGCCGGGCGCGCCTGGGAGCGCACCCGGGAAGGCGCGGAGCGCGCCGGGGACGCGATCAGCGAGGCCCTCGACGACATGACCAACTGAGCCCCTCGCCAGCGCTGTCCGCTCCACCCGGCCGCGGGGTTTCCCTTCAACGCGTCAGCCGCTCCAGCAGGCGAACGGTGGCGAAGCCGTCCGGCGTGGCATCGATCGACTGCTGGAAGGCCCTCAGGCCGCGGCGCGTGTTGGGCCCCATGACACCGTCCGGGGTGCCCACCTCGAAGCCGCGGGCATTCAGCGCCTCCTGCATCTTGCGCACCTGGCTGCGCATCAGCGGCTGCTCGCCCCGGGGCCAGCCCTGCACCACGCCGTCGCGCCCGGCGATCTCGTCGGCCAGGGTGCCCACCGCCAGCGCATAGCTGGTGGCGTTGTTGTAGCGCAGGATGGCCCGATAGTTGGGGCCCACCAGGAAGGCGGGCCCGCGAGCCCCGGCCGGGGCGATCACCGAGGCCGCCGCGAACCCGGGCAGCGGCTCACCGCTCACCGTGCGCACCCCCTGGTCGGCCCATTCGCGGCTCGAGCGACGGGTGGCGAGTTCGGTCTGGGCATGATCAAACCCCTCCGGCAGGCGCACCTCCACCCCCCAGGGCTGGCCCGGCTGCCAGCCGGCCCGTGCCAGGTAGTTGGCGGTGGAGGCCATCACGTCCGGGATGCTGCCCCAGATATCGCGACGTCCATCGCCGTCCCCGTCGACCGCATAGCTCTCGAAGCTCGAGGGAATGAACTGGGTATGGCCCATGGCCCCGGCCCAGGAGCCGACCATGCGCTCGGGGGTGATGTCGCCCTGGTCGAGGATGCGCAGGGCCGCCAGCAGCTCGCCGCGGGCGAAGTCGCGACGGCGGCCATCGAAGGCCAGCGTGGCCAGGGCATCGAGGGTCGAGAAGTCACCGAAATTGCCGCCGTAGTTGCTCTCGATGCCCCAGATCGCCACGATCACCTCGGCCGGGACACCGTAGTGCCGCTCCATGCGGCGGGCCGTGCCAAGGTGCGCCGAGAGCCGATCCCGCCCCGTGGTCACCCGTTGGGCGGAGACGGCGCTGTCGAGATACTGCCAGATCGGCCGCACGAACTCGGGCTGGGAGCGGTCGAGCTCGAGGACCCGCGGACGATAGCGTACGCCATCCAGCGCACGGGCCAGGGTCGACTCGGTGATGCCCTCGGCACGGGCCTCACGCCGGAAGCCGGTCAGCCAGCCGTGAAAATCCGCCGGCGGCGCAACGTCGGCCACGTCCTCGGGGGTAGCCGGGGACGGCGCGGCCGCCGCCTCGGCACCTTCGGCGTTACGGCCCGCGGCACTGGCCTCGGTGGTCGGGCCGCTCTGGCAGCCGGCGAGCAGCGCCAGCAGCATGGTAGTGGAAAGCATCCTGCGCATCGTCACTCCTGCACTCCTTGACCATCATCCGGCGTCGATCATCGCGCAGAAACCGCGTCCAGACCAGAGGTGTCGCGCCCCCTCATGGGGTCCCGGGGATGGCCTTCGTGCCCTGCTCGCCGTGAGGGCTCAGGGCCGGTCGTTCTCCCTGGGCTGATGCCTGGCATTGGCTTCGGTCTCGAGCCCGCTTTTCAGCTCGTGGGTCAGCGGGTCGTAATTGGGTCGCAGCTCGTCCTTCACCGTGCCGCTCCACAGCTTCGCGCCGACGAAGTAGCCGGCCCGGCCGATCACGTGGGCCGCCACCGGCGCGGTCATCATGATGAAGAGGATGACCCCCAGGGCCCTGGCGACCACCGCCACCTGGGAGAAGTGCAGTGCCACCGCCAGCATGATCAGGGTGGCCCCCAGGGTCGCCGCCTTGGTGGTGGCGTGCATGCGCGTCAGCAGGTCGGGCAGGCGCACCACCCCGAGCGCGGCCAGGAACATGAAGATGGCCCCTACCAGGATCAGCGCTTCCTTGACGAGCTCAATCATCCCGCGGCCCTCCCCGCTCCAGGAAGCGCGCGAAGCCAATGGTGGCCATGAAGGCCATCAGTGCCATGACGATGGCCACATCGAGCAGGCTCGGCACGTCGGTGGCGATGGCCACCACCCCG
Source organism: Halomonas sp. LBP4 (assembly GCF_003202205.1). Lineage (GTDB taxonomy): Bacteria > Pseudomonadota > Gammaproteobacteria > Pseudomonadales > Halomonadaceae > Halomonas > Halomonas flagellata. The sequence continues at coordinate 528,358 of NZ_PDOG01000002.1, read as the reverse complement.
ATGATGCCCACGATCATCGAGGAGAAGAGTTCCAGGGCCACCACCCGGTCCGGCAGGCTGGGGCCGCGGAACAGGCGCACGAAGGCCAGGCAGAGCGCCAGCGCCATCACCACCAGGCTCAACAGGATCACGATCGACATGAGGGGTCCCCTCTCAATGGAACAGTTCCAGTGCACGACGCTCGAGCTCCGCCAGGCCGCGCCGCAGCGCCGCCTCGTCATCGAGGAACATGGCATGGATGTAGAGCACGCGGCGGTCGTCGGAGACGTCCAGGCTCAGGGTGCCCGGCGTCAGCGAGATCAGGTTGGCGACGAAGGCGATCTCGAACTCGGTACTCGCCTTCAGCGGCATGGCGATCACCCCCGGCTTCATGTACCAGGGCGGCGTGACGATGTCGAAGGCCACCTTGAGGTTGGCCAGCAGCAGTTCCTTGAAGAAGAAGCCGACGAAACGGATCAGCCTTGGCAGGCGCTGTGCATAGCCGGCCAGCGCCGGCACCTGGGGCTGGATCAGTGCCAGCACCAGGTAGCCGAACAGCAGACCGGCCAGCAGGTTGCGGCCGCTGAAGTCGCCGGTGAGCACGATCCAGGCCAACCCCAGCAGCAGGTTCCAGGCGGCCCCGATCATGGCGCTCCCCCCCCGCCCATGCCCCGCTCTCCACCTGATCCAAGTACCGCCTCGATATAGCGCTCCGGATCGAGCAGCTCGGCGGCCGAGGCCTCGGCCAGGGCATGAATGGGCCCGGCGTTGAGGCCGATGAACAGGGTGCACAGGGCCAGGCCGATCGCCGGGGCCGTCATCAGCCAGAGCTCTCGCTGGTTGACCTCCGGATAGGGGTCGACATCCCCCTCCGGCGGCGTGGCCTTCCAGAACACCTCGGCCCAGATCTTGATCATCGAATAGAGGGTGAGCAGCCCCACCAGCAGGGCGATGAAGGTGACCCCGTAGGCCTCGGCCTCGATGCCGGCACGGATCACGATGAACTTGGCGAAGAACCCGGAGAGCGGCGGCATGCCGGCCAGCGACAGTGCCGGGATCAGGAACAGGACCGCCAGCCAGGGATGCGTGCGGTAGAAGCCGCCGAGCTTCTTGAGCTCGTAGCTGCCCCGCAGCCGGTGGACGATGCCGCTGACCAGGAACAGGTTCGTCTTCACGATGATGTGGTGCATGATGTAGAAGACCCCACCGATGATCGCCAGGGGCGTGAACAGCGCCAGGCCCAGGATCATGTAGCCGATCTGGCTGACGATGTGGAACGACAGGATGCGCCGGAACTCGAACTGGGCCGCCGCACCCAGCACCCCGGAGAGCATGGTCAGTCCCGCGCCCCACAGCAGTATCTCGTGGGTATAGCCGGGGCTGTGATGGAAGATCAGGGTGAACACCCGGTACAGCGCATAGACCCCCACCTTGGTGAGCAGCCCGGCAAACAGTGCCGAGACCGCCACCGGCGGCGTGTGGTAGGAGGCCGGCAACCAGAAGAACAGCGGGAAGGCCGCCGCCTTGATGCCGAAGGCGACCATGAACATCATCGCCAGCACGTCGACCATGCCGTTGCCTTCCAGGCTGGCCAGGCGACGGGCGATGTCGGCCATGTTGAGGGTGCCGACCATGCCGTACAGCAGGCCCACGGCGACCAGGAAGATCACCGACGACAGCAGGTTGAGGGTGACGTACTTGATCGCCCCCTCCATCTGCGCCTTCTCGCTGCCCAGTATCAGCAGCGCGAAGGAGGCCACCAGCATCACCTCGAACCAGACATAGAGGTTGAAGATATCACCGGTGAGGAAGGCCCCGGCGACCCCGGCCAGCAGCAGGTGCATCAGCGGGAAGTAGCCGTAGGCCTCGTGGCCGCGGCCGGTGGTGGCCAGCGAATAGAGCGCCACCGCGAAGCCGATGATGCCGGTCAGCACCACCATGATGGTGCCCAGCAGGTCGGCCACCAGGCTGATGCCGAAGGGGGCGGGCCAGTCGCCCATCTGCATCACCAGGATGCCGTCGCGACTGACCGTGGCCAGCAGCCACAGGCTGGTGGCCAGAAGCCCCCCGGTCCCGGCCACGGCCACGAATCGCTGCATGCCCCGGGAACGCCAGAACACCAGCGACACGGCACCCGCCAGTAGCGGAATCAGGATGGGCAGCGCGATCTGCGGATTCACGTGTCGGTATCCTTCATCCTGTCCAGGTCATCGGCCCGCACGATCTCCCAGGCGCGACGCACCAGCACCACGGCGAACGACAGCACGCCGAAGGCGATCACGATGGCGGTGAGCACCAGGGCCTGGGGCAAGGGATCGGCCACCACCCCCTCCGGTGCCGTCAGCCCCTGGGCAACCAGCGGCGGCGCCCCGCGGACCATGCCCGCGGTGGAGAAGATCAGCAGGTTGGCGGCGTTGGAGAGCAGCATCAGCCCGATCACCAGCTTGACGATGGACCGCCGCAGCATCATGTAGATGGCGGCGGCGAACAGGATGCCGATCGCAACGGCCATCAACGGCTCCATGGGACCTCCCTGGCGTCGTCCTCGTGGTCGGTCTTGACCAGCGCCGTGATCGCCGTCAGCACCGACCCCAGGACCACCAGATAGACGCCGATGTCGAAGATCAGCGGTGTCGATGCCTTGAAATCGATGACCGGGATCGTCCACCACTGGGCGGTGAAGAAGGGGTCGCCGTGCCACCAGGCCGGTAGCGTCGAGACCACGCCGAGCAGGAGCCCCATGCCGACCAGGTCGCGGGGCGACACCTTGAGCATGGCGTGCATGGCGCGTCGGCCGTAGGCGAAGAGATAGAGCGCGAAGCCGCCTGCCGCCACCAGGCCGGCGATGAAGCCCCCCCCCGGCTCGTCGTGGCCACGCAGCAGCAGGAACAGCGAGAACAGCAGTTGCAGCGGCAACAGCAGGCGCGCCGCCACATTGAGGATCAGGGTGCCGGATCTAACCATCGTCTCTCTCCGGTGGGGCCGCGGGACGCCTGGCGTCATACTCCCCGGCATGGAAGCGCAGCATGGCATAGACCCCGATGGCCGCCAGCGCCAGCACGAACATCTCGCCCAGGGTATCCAGGGCCCGGAAGTCCACCAGGATGACATTGACGATGTTGTGGCCATGGCCCAGTGGCTGGCTGTTGGCGACCATGTAGTCGGAAATCCTCGGCAGGCGCTCACCGCCGAGTACGGAGAGCATCAGCAGGGTGACCATGCCGCCGACCAGGGTCGCCACCACCAGGTCGCGCAGGCGTTCCTGCGGCGTGGAGAGGGTGGCGAAACGCGGCAGCCGGAACAGCACCAGCACCAGCAGGATCACCGTCAGGGTCTCTACCAGCAGCTGGGTGATCGCCAGGTCCGGGGCGCTGAAGAGCACGAAGGTGAGGGCGATGGAGAAGCCCATGATGCCCAAGGCCGCCACCGCCGCCAGGCGCGAACGCATCACGCAGGCGGCCACCGCACCGGCGACCATCAGGCCCGCCGCCACCGCCTCGTGGAAATAGAGGTCCAGGGACAGGGCGAAATCCAGTGAATGGCGGAAGAAGAGCGCATGCCCGACCAGGCCCAGCAACACCAGCAGGGTCATCACCAGGTAGTTGCGGATATAGCCGTTCTGCAGCATGCCGGTCTGCCACTCGGCCACCCTGACCAGCCCCCGCATCAGCGCCTCGTAGCCGGCCTCGGGGCCTCGGGCGATGATCGGCTCGAGGCGCGCCAGCCGCCCCCGCAGTCGGTCCCAGTGGCGGAACACCAGGCCACCCAGCAGCAGACTCGCCAGCGACAGCGCGAGCGGCAGGTTGACCCCATGCCAGAGGGCCAGGTGCACCGACGCCTCACCGGCGCCGATGGCCGCCATCGTCGCCACCACCAGGTCATCGAGCATGCCCGGCACCAGGCCCGCCAGCAGCGACAGCGTGGCCAGCAACGCCGGGCCGGCCAGCAGGCCCCAGGGGGGCTCGTGGGGCACCTTCGGGGTCTGCCTCGATGCGCCGAAGAAGGGCCGCAAGGCGACGATGGCCGCCACCGCCAGGGTCAGGAAGGCCGCCACGAAGGCCAGCAGCAGAATCAGTGGACGATAGGCGTCGACCTCGAGCACCGACTCGAACATCAGCTCCTTGCCGAGGAAGCCCAGCAGCGGCGGCAACCCGGCCAGCGACAGACCGGCAACCAGCGCCACGGCGGCGGTCAGCGGCATGGTATGCCTGAGCCCGCCCATGGCGGTGACGTCCTTGGTACCGGTCTCGTGGTCGAGGATGCCGGCGACCAGGAACAGGGCCCCCTTGTAGAGCGAGTGGGCCAGCAGGAAGACCACGAAGGCCACCAGGGCCCCGTCGGTGCCGATACCCAGCAGCATGGTCAGGGTGCCCAGCGCCATCACCGTGGAGTAGGCCAGCAGCTTCTTGATGTTGGTGTGACGGATCGCCAGGAAGGCACCGGTGGCCATGGTGAGTGCCCCCACCAGTGAAAGCGTGACGACCCAGACCTCGGTGCCGCCCAGGGCCGGGTGCAGCCGGGCCAGCAGGTAGACGCCGGCCTTGACCATGGTCGCCGAGTGCAGGTAGGCCGAGACCGGCGTGGGCGCGGCCATGGCGTTGGGCAACCAGAAATGGAAGGGAAACTGGGCCGACTTGGTGAAGGCACCGACCAGCACGCAGATCAGCAGCGGGGGGTAGAGCGCATGGGCGCGCAACGCCTCGCCGCGGGTGGTGAGCTCGGCCAGCGACCAGCTGTCGCCGGCCACGGCCAGCATGACGAAGCCGGCGATCAGGGCCAGGCCCCCGCCCACGGTGACGATAAGCCCCTGCAGTGCCGCCTTGCGGGCCGACAGGTCGGTATGATTGAAGCCGATCAGCAGATAGGAAGTGATGCTGGTGAGCTCCCAGAACACGAACAGGGTCACCAGATTGTCGGCCAGCACCAGGCCGAGCATCGACATCATGAAGGCGGTGATCACCACCAGGAAGCGCGGCAGGTCGCGATGCCCGCGCAGGTAGTCTCCCGAGTAGACCAGCACCAGGGCACCGATCACCGTGATCAACAGGGCAAACAGCCAGGCCAGACCGTCGATGAGGAAGGTCAGGGTGATCTCCAGCCCCGGTACCCAGGCCCACTCCAGCAGCAGCACCTCGCCGGCGGCGATGGTCGGCCACTGGCCCAGTAGCCAGAGGGCCAGGGCGGCGGGCAGCAGCGCCATCACCAGCGGCGTCCTGGCCCCGAACCAGTGATGCAGGAGTGGCGCCATGCCAGCCACCACGAAGCCTCCCAGCACGGCCAGTTGCATAAGGCGTCCTCCCCGTCGTTCCGGGCGGCCGGGGCCTGTCACCGTGACCACCGCGGGTTCGAAGCATCAACTCTATAGACACAAGGTGTTGAAAGGCAAGGAGGGCGCGAGAAGCGCTCCTTTGCGGTAAAGTGTGCAGTCGAATGCCATTGGTGGGCCTTTCAGATAACGCCCTTTGCTTAACGGAGCCGCCAGGATGACCGATCGATGACATTGCTATGGATAGCCCTGCTGCCCTTGCTCGGCGTAGTCGTGCCGGCGCTCAGCGCCGGCCGCGGGCGCCGCGACTGCTCCCTCGCCACCGCCGTCTTGCCGGCCATCGCCCTGCTGCTGACCCTGTCGCAGCTGCCGGCCCTCGCCGCCGGCGAAGCGCTGCGCTTCAGCGTCGACTGGGTGCCCGCGCTGGGCCTCGACCTGGCCTTCCGGCTGGACGGCCTGTCGCTGCTGTTCAACCTGCTGATCGTGGGGATCGGCCTGCTGATCCTGCTCTATGCGCACTATTACTTGTCGCCGGAGGAGCCCTTCGGGCGCTTCTACGCCTACCTGATCCTGTTCATGGCCTCCATGGTCGGCATCGTGATGTCCGACAACCTGCTGCTGCTGTGGCTGTTCTGGGAGCTCACCGGCATCTCCTCCTTCCTGCTGATCGGCTTCTGGTCGCGGCGCAGCGATGCGCGCAAGGGGGCGCGCATGGCCCTGACCGTGACCGGCGCCGGCGGGCTGGCGCTCCTGGCCGGGTTTCTGCTGCTGGGTGACATGACCGGCAGCTTCGACATGAACGTGGTGCTGGCCAGCGGCGACATCATCCTGGCCGACCCGCGCTACCCGGTCATGCTGGTGCTGGTACTCCTGGGTGCCTTCACCAAGTCGGCCCAGTTTCCCTTCCAGTTCTGGCTGCCTCACGCCATGGCCGCCCCCACCCCGGTCTCGGCCTACCTGCACTCGGCGACCATGGTCAAGGCCGGCATCTTCCTGATGGCGCGGTTGCACCCGGCCATCGCCGGCAGCGAAGCGTGGTCGGTGATCGTCTCCCTGATCGGCATGACCACCATGCTCTACGGTGCCTGGTTTGCCCTGATCAAGACCGACCTCAAGGCGATCCTGGCCTTCTCCACGGTCAGCCACCTGGGGCTGATCACGGTGCTGCTGGGCATCGGCAGTCCCATGGCGGTGCTGGCCGCGCTCTTCCACATCCTCAATCACGCCACCTTCAAGGCGGCGCTGTTCATGGGGGCGGGCATCATCGACCACGAGACCGGCACCCGCGAGCTGGGCCGGCTGGGTGACCTGCGGCGGGCCATGCCGGTCACGGCGCTGCTGATGTCGCTGGCCGCCGCGGCCATGGCCGGGGTGCCGCTGTTCAACGGCTTCCTCTCCAAGGAGATGTTCTTCACCGAGACCCTGGCCACCCCGGTGCTGGGCGGGCTGAGCTGGCTGCTGCCGCTGCTGGCGACGCTCGGCGGCATCCTCTCGGTGGGCTATTCGCTGCGCCTGGTGCATGCCGTCTTCTTCAAGCCAGCCCGCGAGACCCTGCCCAAGTCGCCCCATGAGCCGCCGCGGCTGATGCGCGCCCCGGTGGAGTTGCTGGTGGGCCTCTGCGTGCTGGTGGGCCTCTTCCCCGCCGCCCTGGCCACCGGGGTACTCGACATGGCCACCCGGGCGGTGCTCGGCGAGCCACTCGACTTCCACCTGGCGATCTGGCACGGCATCAACCTGCCGCTGCTGATGAGCCTGGTGGCCCTGGTGGCCGGGGTGGCGAGCTACCTGCTGCACGCCCAGTTGCTCCGGCTGATCAAGAGCTTCCGCCCGGTGGACGCCCGGCTGGTGTTCGAGGCCGCCCTGCAGCGGCTGGGACGATACGCGGAAACCGGCGTGGCACGCTTCGAGGGTGGCTCGCTGCAGCGCTACATGAGCCTGCTGCTGCTGGCCGCCCTGGCCATGGGCGGGCTGGGCCTCGTCGGCATGCCGGTGCTCACCGGCGAGCAGGGGAACCAGCCGCTGGACGGCATCCTGATCCTCGGGGCGGCCCTGCTGATCTTCGGCGGCATCGGCACCGTGGCCACCCACCGCCACCGGCTGGTCTCGCTGCTGATGCTCTCGGTGGTGGGGCTGGTGGTGTCGCTGACCTTCGCCCGCTTCTCCGCCCCCGACCTGGCCCTGACCCAGCTGTCGGTGGAGGTGGTGACGATGATCCTGCTGATGCTGGCGCTGTTCTTCCTGCCCCAGAAGACGCCGCGGGAATCCTCGCCGATGCGCAACCTGCGCGACGTGGGACTGGCAGGCGCCTTGGGCATGGTGGTCGCCAGCCTCAACTACGCCGTGCTGACCCGCGACAATGCGGCGATCTCCGGCTTCTTCCTGGACAACAGCGTGCCCGGCGGGGGCGGCCACAACGTGGTCAATGTCATCCTGGTCGACTTCCGCGGCTTCGATACCCTGGGCGAGATCACCGTGCTGGCCCTGGCGGGCCTGGCGATCTTCAAGCTGCTCAACCGCCTGCGCCTGTTCATGCCCCACAGCGATGGCGAGGGACGGGTCTGGTCGCCGGACCGCTACCCGGCCATCCTGACCTCCATCTCCATGGCCCTGCTGCCCCTGGCCCTGCTGGTCTCGGCCTTCATCTTCCTGCGCGGCCACAACCTGCCCGGCGGCGGTTTCATCGCCGGCCTGATCACCGCCGTGGCACTGATCCTGCTTTACATGGCCCGCGGTGTGGAGTGGACCCAGCGGCGCCTCGACTTCCCCTACCAGCCGGTGGCCGTCGCCGGCGTGGGTATCGCCACGCTCACGGGCCTGGGCAGCTGGCTGTTCGGTCGCCCTTTCCTGACCTCGGCCTTCGGCCACTTCCACCTGCCGCTGCTGGGCGAGTTCGAGCTGGCCACCGCCATGCTCTTCGACCTCGGCGTCTACCTGGCGGTGGTCGGGGCGACGCTGATGATCCTCGCCAACCTGGGCAAGGTCACCACACCCCATCGCCCGGCCAAGGAGCCCGTCGCCGAGACGGAGCGGACCCGTCCCCTCAAGGAGCCCGCCCGCCCCCGCAAGGAACCCGCCCGTCCTCACGAGGAGCCCACTCCTCCCCACAAGGAGAAAGCCTGATGGAAAGCCTCTACGCCATCACCACCGGCGTGCTGACCGCCTGCGGCCTCTACCTGACCCTGCGCGGACGCACCTTCCCGGTGGTCGTCGGCCTGACCCTGCTCTCCTATGCGGTGAACCTCTTCCTGTTCTCCATGGGCGGGCTGACCACCAACGGCGCGGCCATCGTCGACGGCGTGGCCGACTATGCCGACCCCCTGCCCCAGGCCCTGGTGCTCACCGCCATCGTCATCGGCTTCGCCATGACCGCCTTCGTGGTGATCCTGGCGATGCGCGCGCGCAGCGAGGCGGGCAATGACCACGTCGATGGGCGCAAGCGGGAAGTCGGGGAGGAACGCCCATGATGCAGCACCTGATCGCCCTGCCCATCGTGCTGCCGCTGGTGGCGGGCATCCTGCTGCTGTACAGCCGCCAGGGGGAGACGCGCCTCAAGCGCCTGGTCGGCGTGTTCGCCACGCTGCTGCTGGTGGTGGTGGGCATCGGCCTGGTGGCCCGCGCCGCCGGTGGCGAGGTCACCTACTACGCGCTCGGCGACTGGCAACCGCCCTTCGGCATCGTGCTGGTACTCGACCGGCTATCGGCGCTGATGGTGCTGCTCACCGCGGTGCTGGCACTGGGCGCCGTGGTCTTCGCCTGCGCCGGCGATGACGAGCAGGGCAGCAACTTCCATGGGCTCTTCCAGTGGCAGCTGATGGGGATCAACGGGGCCTTCCTCACCGGTGACCTGTTCAACCTCTTCGTGTTCTTCGAGGTCCTGCTGCTGGCCTCCTATGCCCTGCTGCTGCACGGCGGCGGCAAGGCACGCATCCAGGCCGGCGTGCACTATGTGGTGCTCAACCTGGCCGGCTCGTCGCTGTTCCTGATCGCCGTGGGCGTGCTCTACGGCGCCACCGGCACCCTCAACATGGCCGACATGGCGGTGCGACTCGCCGAGCTGCCGGCCGAGCGGGCCGGCCTGGTCAGTGCCGGCGCCCTGATGCTGCTGGTGGTGTTCGGCCTCAAGGCGGCGATCCTGCCGCTCTACTTCTGGCTGCCGCGGGCCTACGCCGCGGCCCCGGCCCCGGTGGCGGCCCTCTTCGCCATCATGACCAAGGTGGGCATCTACGCCATCCTGCGGGTCTATTCGCTGATCTTCGGCGAACAGGCCGGCCCGCTCGCCGCCCTCGAGCAGCCCTGGGTCTGGTGGCTGTCGCTGGCCACCCTGGCGGCGGCCGGCGTAGGGGTGCTGGCCGCTCGCGACCTTCGCCTGCTCGTCGCCTACCTGGTGCTGGTCTCGGTGGGCACCCTGCTGGCTGGCATCGGCATGCGCTCTCCCGAAGCCACCGCCGCCCTGCTCTACTACCTGGTGCACACCACCCTGGTCACCGGCGGGCTCTTCCTGCTCGCCGAGCTGATCGGCCTGCAGCGCGGCAAGGCCGGCACGCGCCTGGTCAGGGGCCGCCCGCTGCGGCAGGGCGGCTGGCTGGCCGGCCTGTTCTTCCTGGGCGCGGTGGCCGTGGCCGGCCTGCCGCCGCTCTCCGGGGCCATCGGCAAGGCACTCGTGCTCCAGGCCGCCGACGCCGGTCAGCGCCTCTGGCTGTGGCCGATCCTGCTGGCCACCGGCCTGTTCACGCTGATCGCCCTGTCACGGGCCGGCTCCACCCTGTTCTGGCGCAGCCGGGGAGAGCCCGGCGGTGAGCCGCTGTCGCGGCGCCGCTGGTTCGGGGTCGCCTGGCTGCTGGGCGCCTCGCCGCTGCTGGTGGTCCTGGCCGGCCCGGTCAGCGACTATACCCGCGCCACCGCCGACCAGCTGGCTCGCCCGGCGATCCTCATCGACTCCCTTCTGTCCACTGCCGGAGACGCCCCATGATCCGCTCTCGTCGCTGGCTCCCGACCCCCCTGCTGTCGATCCTGCTGCTGGTCGTCTGGCTGCTGCTGGTGCGCAGCCTGGCCTTCGGCCATATCCTGCTGGGCACGGTGCTCGCGATCACCATCCCACTGGCCACCTCCCGCTTCTGGGACGCTCAACCCCATGTCGCCAGGCCCTGGCTGCTGCTGCGCTTCGTGCTGCGGGTCCTGGGCGACATCTTCATCGCCAACCTCGAGGTCGCCTGGCTGATCGTCAACCCCTGGCGACGCCTGCGCCCCCACTTCGTGGAGTACCCGCTGATGCTGGAAGACCGCTTCACGGTCACCCTGCTGGCCAACACCATCAGCCTGACCCCCGGCACGGTGTCGGCCAACCTGCGCATGGACGGCAAGACGCTGCTGATCCATGCCCTGAACGTGGAGGACGAGGAGGCACTCATCGCGCACATCCGCGAACGCTACGAGCGGCCGCTCAAGGAGATCTACGCATGCTAGACATCGCGCTGAAGATCAGCCTGGCCCTGGTGGTATTGGCCCTGCTGCTGAATGTCTATCGCCTCACCGTGGGACCGGACATGCCCGACCGCCTGCTGGCGCTGGACACCATGTACATCAACTCCATCGCGCTGATCGTGCTGATGGGGCTGTGGCTCAACACCAAGACCTACTTCGAGTCGGCGCTGCTGATCGCCATGCTCGGCTTCATCAGCACCGTGGCGGTCTGCAAGTACCTGCTGCGCGGCGACATCATCGAATAGTCGAGCCGGGGAGGAAGGAAAGATGACCCATTACGTGATTCTCGAGGGCGTGATCGCCTTCTTTCTGGTCGCCGGCGGAGCCTTCGCCTTCATCGGTTCGCTGGGCATGGCCCACCTGCGCGACTTCTACATGCGCCTGCACGGCCCCACCAAGGCCACTACCCTGGGCATCGGCTGCATCCTGATCGCCTCGATGCTCTATTTCTGGGTCACCGAGGGCAAGCCCGACATCCAGGAGATGTTGATCACCCTGTTCCTGTTCATCACCGCCCCGGTCAGTGCCCACCTGCTGGCCAAGACCGGGCTGCACCTGCAACTCCGGCACATCGACATTACCGGCGGCCGCCCCCCGGAGCTGCGCCACGAGGAGATCGGCGAGAAACCGGTGCCCCACCCCGACCGGGGGCACGGCTGAGGCGCAGCGCCTGGCCGCCCCGCGCGTTCACGGCTCGACCCAGCCGGCCAGCTCGTTCCTGATGATCGCCTGCAGCGCGACGATATGGTCGTCGCGGTCGTTGAGGCAGGGAATGTAGGTGAAGCGTTCGCCGCCGGCCTCGAGGAAGCTCGCCTTGATCTCCTCGTTGATCTCCTCGAGGGTCTCCACGCAGTCGGCGGCGAAGGCCGGCGAGACCACTGCGATGTGCCGGCGGCCCTGGCGGGCCAGCTCGGCCACGTGCTCCACCGTGGCCGGCCCCACCCACTCCTCGGGTCCGAACTTCGACTGGAAGGTGGTGACGATGGCGTCATCGTCCCACCCCAGGCGCTCCTTGAGCAGCCGCGTGGTCTTCTGGCACTGGCAGTGATAGGGGTCGCCCTCCATCAGGTAGCGCTTGGGCACGCCATGGTAGGAGGCCACCAGCACCTCCGGGGGAGACACGGCCGCGTCATAGGCCTCGCGCACCGACGCCGCCAGGGCCTCGAGATAGGCCGGGTGGTCGAAGTAGGCCGGTACCGTGCGGAAGGCGGGCTGCCACTTGAGCCTCATCAACGTGCGGAAGGCCTGGTCGTTGGCCGTGGCGGTGGTCGGCGAGGCGTACTGGGGATAGAGCGGGAAGAAGAGGATCCTCTCGCAGCCCTGGGCCTGCATCCGGCGCAGCACGCTGTCGGTGGAGGGGTTACCGTAGCGCATGCAGAAGTCGACCTTCACCCGGTCGCCGTACAGCCCGTGGAGTCCCTCGGCCACCTTGCGGGCCTGGTCACGGGTGATGGTCAACAGCGGGCTCTCGTCCTTCTCGCGGTTCCAGATCCCGCGATAGGCCTTGCCGGAACTGAAGGGACGGCGGGAGAGGATGATCAACTGCAGCAGTGGCTGCCACTTCCAGCCCGGGTAGTCGACGACCCGCTTGTCGGAGAGGAACTCGCTGAGGTAGCGGCGCATCGACCAGTAGTCGGTGGCATCCGGCGTGCCCAGGTTGGCCAGCAACACTCCGACCCTCTTCCCGGGCACCGGCGGGTGATCGGCCGGGGCCTGTGCCAGGCGTCCGCTGCCGGGCCTCTCCAGGCCGCACGGATCCTGCTCCAGTTGGCGAGTGGTCATGCGCTGCGCTCCTCCTGATCATTGGCTGACGGGCGTGACGACAGTCTATCAGGCGAGGCAACGGAAGGGCGGATGAAGCTGTACTATCGGCTCGATTTGTACAGCTTGAGTTGAGCTCTCGAAAGACCGCCGGGAGCCGGACACGGCGCGCCGCCGACACCGGGAATCCCGATGGGCGGCGATATCAGGCAGGATGGGAGTCAGAATACCAGGGGCATGCGCGAGGTAAGCGGGTCCCGGTAGTGGGCCTCGCGGCCGACCATCTCTTCATGGGGCACCTGCTGCACCAGGTAGGCACGGTGGATGCCGGCGCGCTTGAGCTCGAGATAGACATCCTCGAGGGTGCGAAACAGCACCGGCTTGCCGGTGCGGGTCAGCATGTGGCGAGCCCCCTCCACGTCCTCCAGCTCCACCTGATAGACGTGGCTGCCGGCATGACCGATCACGCGGATCTCGAAATTGTCGTGGCGATCCACGAAGGTCTTGAGGTCGTTGAATTCCATGGTTCCCTCCAACTTGTCTGACGACGTGCCCGGACGTCGTATTGCGGATGACGGATACAAATTGGGCACAGCATGGCTGCGCCCGATGACGGCGTCGTGTACCCGACGTTATTGTTTTGTGACACTGGCCGCGTCGACAGGTTCCGGGCTCACTGGTAATCGGAGGGATCGATGGCCTTGCCCAGGGAGTTGCGGTCGACCCACTTGCCGGCCTTGGTCTCCTTGTAGCGGAACACCACCCGGTCGCCGATCTGCACCGGCAGTTCGGCGTCCTCGGTCTGGTAGCTGTAGCTCTCGCCGTCCACCACGAGCTGGTAACGGTAGAGGTCGGGCATCCCCAGCCACTCCTTGAAGGGGCCTTCCCGCTCCAGCGACTGGAGCTCGCCGCGGGCCTCGAGTTTCGGGGTACGACGGCGATTGCCGCGTCGGAATCCGCCTGCCATGCTGCCTCCTTCGCTGTGATCCAGGGGTGGGGATTATACGGGGCCCGGGGCCGGACTCAAGGGCCCGCCTACTCGCCGAAGCCACCGCCGTAGCTGTCCGGCGCCAGGTCCTCGAAGCGCGTGTACTTGCCGATGAAGGCCATGTGCACGGTGCCGATGGGTCCGTTACGCTGCTTGCCGATGATCAGTTCGGCGAGCCCCTGGTTGTCCGGGTTATCTGGATTGTAGACCTCGTCACGGTAGACGAAGGCGATGATGTCGGCGTCCTGCTCGATGGCCCCCGACTCCCGCAGGTCCGACATCACCGGGCGCTTGTTGGGACGCTGCTCCAGCGAGCGGTTGAGCTGGGAGAGCGCGATCACCGGGCAGCCGAACTCCTTGGCCAGGCCCTTGAGCGAGCGGGAAATCTCGGAGATCTCGCCGGTACGGTTCTCGGAGAAGCCGGGAATCTGCATCAGCTGCAGGTAGTCGATCATGATCAGCGACATGTTGCCGTGCTCGCGGACCACCCGGCGGATCCGCGAACGCATCTCGTTGGGCGAGAGCGCCGCGGTGTCGTCGATGAACAGCTGCTTGTCCTTGAGCAGGTTCACCGCCGAGGTGAGCCGCGGCCAGTCCTCGTCCTCGAGCTGACCGGTCCGCACCCGCGTCTGGTCGATTCGCCCCAGCGACGAGAGCATCCGCAGCATCAGCGACTCGGCGGGCATCTCCATGGAGAACACCATCACCGGCTTCTCGCTGGCGATCACCGCATGCTCCACCAGGTTCATGGCGAAGGTGGTCTTGCCCATGGAGGGGCGCCCGGCAATGATCACCAGGTCCGAGGGCTGCAGCCCCGAGGTCATCTCGTCGAGGTCGCGGAAGCCGGTGGACAGTCCGGTCATCTCGCCCTGCATGTTGAACAGCTCGTCGATGCGGTCCACCGCCTTGGCCAGCAGCTCGCTCATGCCGATGGGGCCACCCGACTTGGGACGCTCCTCGCTGATCTGGAACACCAGGCGCTCGGCTTCGTCGACCAGTTCGTCGGCCGGCCGTCCCTGGGGGCTGAAGGCACCGTCGGCGATCTGGCTGGCGGCGCGGATCAGCTTGCGCAGGGTGGCCCGCTCGCGAACGATATCGGCGTAGGCGCGGATATTGCTCGCCGAGGGCGTGTTGCGGGCCAGCTCGGCGAGATAGGCCAGCCCGCCCACGGTGTCGAGCTGATCGCGCCCTTCCAGGGCCTCGGAGAGGGTCACCACGTCCATCGGCCGGGTGGCCTCGGCCAGCCCGACCATGACGTTGAAGATCAGGCGGTGCTCGTAGCGATGGAAGTCGTCCGCCACCAGCCGGTCGGCCACGCCGTCCCAGGCCTGGTTGTCGAGCATCAGGCCACCGAGCACCGACTGCTCGGCCTCCAGCGAGTGCGGCGGCACCTTCAGCGCAGCGGTTTCCTGATCGAACGCGACGGAGTCGTTCATGACGGCCAAGGTCCTCGGGGCAACACGGAAAGCGGGCTCATTCTACCCCAACAGCCAGCTGCACCCTATGCTCCGCGGCCACCCCGACATGAAAAACCCCGTGGGCGACGCCGCCCACGGGGAAAGATCGAAACAGTGAGCCGGCCGTCGCAACGCGCCCGGGTCGCCGTTACCTGCAAGTATGGTCGAATTTGGCCGATCGTCGCGAGAAATACGGATTTCGAGTCAAGTTCATCGATCCGATGAGGCGAATAGCGAGCTACTTGACGAATCAGACCGAATGAAAAGGGGCGCGGGGAAGATTTCCTCGCGCCCCTTCGGGTGCCTCCGGTGGCGGGACGAGCTTACTCGGCCACGACCACCACGCGCACGGTGGCGTCGACTTCGGTGTGCAGGTGCAGGTCGATGTCGTACTCGCCGGTCTGGCGGATCGGGCCTTCCGGCATGCGGACTTCGCTCTTGGCGACATCGATGCCGGCGGAGGCGATGGCCTCGGCCAGGTCACGCGGGCCGATGGAGCCGAACAGCTTGCCCTCGTCACCGGCCTTGGCCACCAGCGACAGCTCGATCTCGCTGAGCTGGGCGGCGCGGGCCTCGGCGACGGCCTTGCGCTCGGCGGCCTGGGCCTCGAGCTCGCTGCGCTGGGCCTCGAAGGCCTGCACGTTGTCCTTGGTCGCCGGCACGGCCAAGCCGTAGGGCACCAGGTAGTTGCGGCCATAACCGGGCTTGACGGTGACCTTGTCACCCAGACCACCCAGCTTGCCAATCTTGTCGAGCAGAATGACTTCCATCTCGTTAACCTCTTGTCAGTCGCTTCTGGCCAGTCGCCCGCGAAAATCCGCGAACGTGTCGATGAAGGCCAGCAGCAGCACGATGAGAATCATGGGCCAGGTCGTGATCAGCAGCACATAGAAGGCTACCAGCCACAGCCCGTTCATTCCCTTCAATCCGATGAAACCGTGAACCAGCGCGATGCCTGTCACCAGCAGCGGCACCCAGGCCAGCAGGCCCAACGACGGGATCCCCAGCACCATGCCCACCACCCCGAGCACCACCAGCACGGCGAGCTCCCGGGGCACCAGACGCAGGGCGTGGAACTCCTCGCGAAAGCCGCCGGGATTGTAGAGCCCCGCCTGCCAGCCGCGTGCCAGCGCCAGGCAGGCCACGGCAGCCAGCAACACGATCAGGCCGGTGACCCCGCTGATCAGCAGCGACGCCAGTTGCTCGGTGTCGAGGCCCTGGGCGGCGAGCTCACGCAGCATGCCATCGATCTCGGCCGAGCCCTGGCGCAACTGCTCCAGCATGGGACCGGCACCGCCGGGCGGCAGGAAGACGCCCAACTGGATCATCGCCGCGCCGGCCAGGGCCCCGGTGATCAGCGCCTCGCTCCAGCGCATGCGCGAACGCAGCACCACCGCCATCAGCGTGACCAGCAGGATGCTGGCCAGCGGGATGGCGTCGCCCTGGGTCCACCACCAGCCGGCCGGGAGCGCCGCGGCAATGATCACCGGCAACGCCGGCGACAGGCCGCGACGCAGGGTCATTAGCGCGGCGATGGCGGCACCCAGCCAGAACAGCCAGGGGATGAGCGAAGCGAGGGCCGCCCCGCCAACGGCATGGGGCGTGCCCCGCATCATCCAGCGGGCGATCGGCAGCATCACGTCGGTTCTTACTGGTGGCTGTCGGTGTAGGGCAGCAGCGCCAGGTAGCGAGCCCGCTTGATGGCGGTGGACAGCTGGCGCTGGTAACGGGCCTTGGTCCCGGTGATACGGCTGGGAACGATCTTGCCGGTCTCGGTGATGTAGGCCTTGAGCGTGTCCAGGTCCTTGTAATCGATCTGCTTCACGCCTTCAGCGGTGAAACGGCAGAACTTGCGGCGACGGAAAAAGCGTGCCATGGAAAGACTCCTTCAAACGTGCGATGGGTGGGCTCAGGCGGTTTCGGCGCTGCGCGGCTTTTCGTCGCGACGGGCACGCTTCTCTTCCGCCGGCTTCATCATCGGCGAAGCCTCGGTGACAGCTTCCTTGCAACGCACCACCAGGCTGCGAATGATGGCGTCGTTGAAGCGGAAGATGTTCTCGATCTCGTCGAGGGTCTCGCCGCGGCACTCGACGTTCATCAGCACGTAGTGAGCCTTGTGGATCTTGTTGATCGGGTAGGCCAGGTGGCGGCGCCCCCAATCCTCGAGGCGATGCACGGTACCGCCGTTCTCGGTGACGAGGCCGGTGTAGCGCTCGACCATCGCCGGTACCTGCTCGCTCTGGTCCGGGTGGACCATGAACACGATCTCGTAGTGACGCATGGGATCTCCTTGCGGTTTGACAGCTTCCTCATTGAGGACCTCGGTCGCTCAGGGGAAGCAAGGAGTGGTTGTCGAAGGTTCTCGACCACAGGGTGTCTGGCTCAAAAAGCCGACGCCCGCTCGGCAGACGAACGGGCGCAAACATTCTAAAGACTGGCGACGAGCTTAGCAAGCGGGCAAGCGCAGTGCCAGAAGTCGCGGCTTTTCCGGCGACAGGCCTTCGAGGAGGCGCTGTGCCCCCCCTTCCCTGGGCGCTACCTCTGCCATCCGTGGCAGAGGACCTCCTCTACACGGCCTATCCCCAGCGCCGCTCACCAAGGCGGCGCCCCGAGCGTAGCCGTGGTGGGGTTTCTTCCAGCCGCACAGCGGCATTCTTACAGCTTACGGCTCCCCGAAGGGGTCCGCTGACGCACCGCCTCGAACAGGCAGACCCCGGTGGCCACCGAGACATTGAGACTCGAGACGCTGCCGGCCATGGGCAGCTTGACCAGGGTGTCGCAGGCCTCGCGGGTCAGCCGGCGCATGCCCTTGCCCTCGGCGCCCATCACCAGGGCCACGGGGCCGGCGAAATCGGCCTCGTAAACACTCGACTCGGCCTCGCCGGCGGTACCGGTGACCCAGACGCCGAACTCCTTCATCCTCGCCAACGCCCGCGCCAGGTTGGTGACCTGGTAGACGGGCACGCTCTCGGCGGCGCCGCAGGCGACCTTGCGCACCGTGGCATTGAGCGGGGCGGCCCTGTCCTTCGGCACCACCACGCCATGGGCGCCGGCGGCATCGGCACTGCGCAGGCAGGCGCCGAAGTTGTGCACGTCGGTGATGCCGTCGAGGACCAGCAGCAGCGGCGGGGCCTCATGGGGCCAGGCCTCCAGCTTCAGCCACAGCGAGGCCTCACCCTCGGCGGCGAGCGGCGGGCAGAAGGCGGCGATGCCCTGATGGGCCGCGCCCTGGGCCAGGCGGTCGAGTTCGTCGCGGGGCCGCATCCGGACTCGGGCCCCGCAGGCACGGGCCTGGTCGACCAGCTCGGCCAGGCGCTGACCGGCCTCGCCCTCCTGCACCCAGAGCTCCCGCGGGCTCTCGCCGCGGTCGAGCAGGGCGCGCACCGCGTGCACGCCGAACACGGCGTCGAGCCCCCCGGGCATCCCCGGGGGGCGGCATGAGGCCCCCTTCTTCATGTCGCGATGGCGCCCCTTGCGTGCCATTGCCATCAGCCGCGCGCACGGGGCTTGGGCTTGCGCGCCACGCGACGACGCTTGCCGCCCTTGCCCCCCTGGTCGTCGGCCTTGCCACCCCCGGCGGTGGCCGCACCGGTAGTGCGGCGCTTGCGCGGCTGGCGCTTCGGACGCGGCTTGTCGTCGGCCAGCTCGAAGTCGATCTTGCGATCGTTCATGTCGACCCGCGCCACCTGGACGGTGACGCCATCGCCGAGCCGGTAGCTCATGCCGCTGCGTTCGCCCTTGAGGCGATGCTTCTCGGCCTCGTAGTGGTAGTAGTCGGAGGGCAGCGAGGTGACATGCACCAGCCCCTCGACATAGACCTCATCGAGGCGCACGAAGATGCCGAACTGGGTCACCGAGGCGATGGTGCCGTCATAGACCTCGCCCAGCTTGTCGGACATGAACTCGCACTTGAGCCAGTCCTCGACGTCGCGGGTGGCGTCGTCGGCGCGCCGCTCGGTCATCGAGCAGTGCTCGCCGAGCTCGAGCATCTGCTCGAAGGTGTAGGGGCACCACTTGCTGGGCGGCTCCACCTTGGCCCCCTCGGCACGCAGCACGGTATTGGTCTGGCGCGGGCCGCGGATCACCGAGCGGATCGCCCGGTGCACCAGCAGGTCCGGGTAGCGACGGATCGGCGAAGTGAAGTGGGCATAGGCCGGGTAGGCCAGGCCGAAGTGCCCCTCGTTGTGGGGCGAGTAGACCGCCTGGCTCATGGAGCGCAGCATCACCGTCTGGATGATGTCGGCATCCGGACGTCCCTTGATGGCCTCGGCCAGGACCTGGTAGTCCTGGGGGGTCGGCTCGTCGCCCCCGCCTACCGACAGCCCCAGCTCGGCGAGGAACAGCCGCAGCTTGTCGAGGCGCTCCGGCGAGGGCCGCTCATGGATGCGATAGAGCGCCGGCAGGTCGTGCTTGTCGAGGAAGCGGGCGGTCGCCACGTTGGCCGCCAGCATGCACTCCTCGATGATCTTGTGGGCGTCGTTGCGCGAGCGCGGCACGATCTTCTCGATCTTGCGCTCGTCGTTGAAGACGATCGCCGTCTCGGTGGTCTCGAAGTCGATGGCGCCGCGGGCCACGCGCGCCTCGCGCAGCAGGGTATAGAGGGCATGCAGGTTGTGCAGCGAGGGCACCAGTTCGCGATGCTCCTCGCGCAGTGCCGCGCCCTCCTCGCCGTCATCATCGAGGATGGCGGCGACCTTGTTGTAGGTGAGGCGAGCGTGGGACTGGAACACCGCCTCGTAGAAGCGGTAGCGACTGATGGCGCCGGTCTGGGAGATGTTCATCTCGCAGACCAGGGCCAGGCGGTCGACAGCCGGGTTCAGCGAACAGAGCCCGTTGGAGAGCAGCTCGGGCAGCATCGGCACCACCTGCCCGGGGAAGTAGACGGAGTTGCCCCGGGTGATCGCCTCCTGATCGAGGGCACTGCCGGGCCGCACATAGTGTGAGACGTCGGCGATGGCCACCAGCAGCTTCCAGCTACCGGACTTGGTCTTCCAGGCGCAGACGGCATCGTCGAAGTCCTTGGCCGACTCGTCGTCGATGGTCACCAGCGGGACATCGCGCAGGTCGATGCGGTGCTGCTTGTCGCCCTCGGCGACCTCGGCGGACATGCCGGCGATCTGGTCGTGGACCTCCGGCGGGAACTCCGCGGGAATCTCGTAGCTGCGGATGGCGATGTCGATCTCCATCCCCGGGTCCATGCGCTCGCCGAGCACCTCGACCACCTCGCCCACCGGCTGCACCCGGGTCTCGGGCTGCCGGACGATCTTCGCCGAGATCACCTGGCCGTCCTTCGCGCCCCCGCAGGCGCTGTGGGGTATGATCACCTCCTGGGTGATGCGCGGATTCTCGGGAATCAGCACCCCGAACTCCGGGTTATTCTCGCGGTAGACCCCGACGATGGTCTGGGTGTTGTGCGAGAGCACCTCGGCGATGGTCGCCTCGTCGCGGCCGCGGCGATCACGACCGCTGATGCGCGCCAGCACGTAGTCGCCGTGGAAGACCCGACGCATCTGCCGCGGCGGCAACACCAGGTCGGGCTTCTTGCCATCCTCGCGCAGCAGGAAGCCGAAGCCGTCGCGGTGGCCCAGCACCTTGCCCTTGACCAGGTCGAGCTTGTCGATCAGCGCATAGGCGCCACGGCGGTTGCGCAGCACCTGGCCGTCGCGCTCCATGGCCGCCAGCCGCCGGCGTACCGCCTCCTGGAGGTCCTCGTCCTCGAGGCCCAGCAGGCGGCTCATGTTCTCGTGGGTGATCGGCTTGCCATACTCCTCCAGCCGCGCCAGCAGATATTCGCGGCTAGGGGCGGGGTTGTCGTACTTGTGGGCCTCGCGGCTGGCGTGGGGGTCGTCGCTGAGCGTCCAGTGGGTCATGCGTAAGGCATCCTTGACAGCATCGGGAGCAGCGTCCTCGAGAAGGCGCCGGAGAAGCGCCGCGGGCATAAGGTGTTGCGATTGAGGTCTATTGTCATGGCCGCAGTATAGCGCCGCCGGCGACACGACCCAACCTCGGCCGAGCATTCGGCCGCTGCCCGGCTCCCCATTATTTCATTCGTGGCGGGCCGGTCGCTATTGCATTGGCCGAGAAATTCGGTACCATACGCATCGCCTGCCCAGATGGCGGAATTGGTAGACGCGCTAGCTTCAGGTGCTAGTGTCCTTACGGACGTGGAGGTTCAAGTCCTCTTCTGGGCACCATCGATACCCTGCGGGGTATCCGGGAGTTCGCTCCCAGGCTCTTTGTCAGCTCGAGATCGCTCGTGTTCGCCCAGGTGGCGGAATTGGTAGACGCGCTAGCTTCAGGTGCTAGTGTCCTTATGGACGTGGAGGTTCAAGTCCTCTCCTGGGCACCATCACCCCGACCGCCGTGACGGCGAACGGTGATGGCCGCGAACACGACGAGATGCATGATGCGCCCAGGTGGCGGAATTGGTAGACGCGCTAGCTTCAGGTGCTAGTATCCTTACGGATGTGGAGGTTCAAGTCCTCTCCTGGGCACCACCCCTCAGTACCCGCGTCATGCAGAGCAACGAAGCCGCATCCCCCGCGGATGCAATGAGATGCAGCGAAGAGAACCGCGACTCGATCGCGGTTTTTTTGTGCCTGTCCGTCGGGCGGGATCGGCGTCTATTGAAACCTGCCCGGCAGCCTCGCCACCTCGTCGAGCCCCCACCCCTCGGTTACCACCTCGCCCTCCAGCACCTCTGCCACCTCCCCGGGCAAACGGGGAAAGAAGTCCAGGCCGGTGCGCGCCTCCACCTCGTCGATGCTCACCAGGTAATCGTCGAGCGGCTCGCCGCCGCTCACCTCCTGGGGCATGAGGAAGGCCAGTGCCCTGGGCTCCTCGGCCGGCACGACGATGATCTTGTAGAAGGCCTCGGGCACCTCCACCAGGCCCACCCGGTTGGTGACGTTGTCCAGCCAGCGCGGGGGAAACACCGGACCGGTGATCACCTGCACCACCCCGAAGCGCGGCACGAAGTGATCGATCACCACCTCCTCGAGACGCTGCCACAGGCGGCGGTTGAGGTCGGGACGCTGGGGCGACATGTTACTCATGGTGAAGGTGTCGCGCTGGGCCTCGCGACCATGCACCACCGCGATGGCATAGTTCGGCGCCAGGTGGCCACGATCATAGCCGCTGCCGAAGTAGCTATCGGCGGCGATGGGCCAGAGGGTGCGCCAGTCGCGCCGGAAATCGGGGCGCGCCCCGGCCCGGGGCTCCTCCACCGCATGCAACAGATAGCTGACCCACAGCGGGCTGACCCGCACATCGGACCAGCCGACCAGAAAGCCCTGGTTGCGCAGGACGCGATGGAGGGTCAGCGGCGAGGGGGCCTCCCAGGTGGGCACCCCCATCCAGCTGAGCTGGTCGCGATAGTCACGCTCCTGGGCGTACCAGAGGCCGCTACCGACGACCACGAACAGCAGGCTGATGCCGAAACGCCGCGCCTGCCGGCGCCAGCGGGAACGAATGGGGATTCGGCGGCGAGTCATCCTTGAGCGCATCGCCTCCAGTCGGCGGGGGGCAGGCCCCAACCCCCGACATCGCCGCGGGGGTGGGGGCGCGGAACAACGACGCTACCAGCCCAGCGAGAACATGGTCTCGAGGTCGTGGCGCGAGTGCACCTGCATGGCATTGAGGGTCTCGGTGTCGCGGATGCCCTCGACGGCATTGAGGCGCTCGGTCACCAGTTCGGCAAGACTCTCGAAGTCACGGGTGCGGGCGATCGCCACCAGGTCGTAGCGTCCGCAGGTGGAATAGACCTCGCTGATTCCTTCGACATCGGCCAACCGCTCGGCCACCGCCTTGACCTGCCCCTTGTCGGTGTTGATCAGAATCACGGCATTCTGCATCGGGCACTCCCCTGCTCAAGAATGGCTTCCCGGCCGACCGAGACGTCACCGGAACTGGCGCGAGTATAGCAGGGCACCCGGTCGGGCGGCATCCGCCACCACTCATGCCACCCCCTCCAGGGTCAGCAACCGGCGCTTGAGGGCCGGGCCGCCACTGTAGCCACCGAGGCCATCGGCGGCCACCACCCGGTGACAGGGGATCAGCAGCGGCAGCGGATTGGCGCCACTGGCCGTCCCGATGGCGCGCGCCG
This sequence comes from Halomonas sp. LBP4, assembly GCF_003202205.1. GTDB lineage: Bacteria > Pseudomonadota > Gammaproteobacteria > Pseudomonadales > Halomonadaceae > Halomonas > Halomonas flagellata. The sequence continues at coordinate 505,322 of NZ_PDOG01000002.1, read as the reverse complement.
CACCCTCGCGACCGAGCCGGCGGGCCAGGTCGCCGTAGGTACGGGTCTCGCCATAGGGTATGCGCAGCAGCGCTGCCCACACCTGACGCTGAAACTCGCTACCGCCCGGCGCCAGGGTCAGGCTGAAGTGACGACGCCGGCCATCCAGATAGGCCAGCAGCTGTTTCCGGGCATCCAGGAGAGCGGCCTCGTCGCGACGCGCCTCCAATGGATCGGGGGTTTCCTCGGCGGCCAGCACTAGGCGACGCAGGCCCTGGCCGTCGCCACACAGCAGGATCTCGCCGACGGAAGAGGCAAAGCGGGTGAAGATCATGGATGACTCCTCTGAGCGATTGGTCGGCGGCGCGACCGATTGCCGCACTGCCGGCGGTCGGGTTCGCGCCGGTTCGGGCACTCCACTACCATGAAGCAGCCGAACTCCACAGCGCAGCTTCTGTCGGAGTAAGGGTGATTCACGTAGAGGTGGGCTACCACCCGAAGAAGGACGAGGGCATCCCGACATGCCCCATCGTGACAAGACGCCACATACCGTGATGACAAGGAGATACCATGGCCAAGCAAAGCCGCCGTGATTTCATGCGCCACAGCCTGCTGGGCATCGCCGCCCTGCCGCTGGGCGCCGGGATCCTGTCCAAGTCCGCCTTCGCCCAGGACCTGCCACGCCTCGACCCGAGTTCCGACCAGGCCCAGGCCCTGAACTACGTCGAGAACGCCAGCGAAGCCAGCGACCACCCGGCCTACGAGGAGGGCGAGACCTGCAGTAACTGCATGTTCTTCCAGGCCGACAGCGAAGGTTGCCAGCTGTTCCCGCAGAACAGCGTCGAACCCGGCGGCTGGTGCCAGTCGTGGACCGCCCAGGGCTGAATCATCCCGGGGTTCCGCCCAGCCTGCCGACACGAGACCCGCGCCACGAGCGCGGGTCTCGTCGTTTCGGGCACCGATCCGGTGAGGCCTACTCCTGGCGCGCCTCGTCGGGCAAGGGCCACTGGTAGCGACGCACCACCTCGTCGCCCTCCACCGACTCCAGCTTCACTGGGAAGCCCCACAGCTGGTGCAGGTGGCGGATCACCGGGTAGACGCTGCGCGCCAGCGGCCGGCGACTGTCCTGGACATGGCGCAGGGTCAGCGAGCGGTCGCCGCGGATGTCGGCCGAGTAGACCTGGATGTTGGGCTCGCGCACCGAGAGCGCGTACTGGATGGCCAGGGACTCGCGAATGCGCCGATAGCCCCGCTCGTCATGGATCGCCGCCACTTCCAGCATCTCCTCCTGATCGTCATCCACCACCATGAACAGCTTGAGATCACGGATCACCTTGGGCGAGAGGAACTGCTGGATGAAGGACTCGTCCTTGAAGTTGCGCATGGCGAAATCCAGGGTCTCACACCAGTCGCTGCCCGCGGTATCGGGAAACCACTCGCGGTCCTCGGCGGTCGGCGCCTCGCAGATACGCCTGAGGTCGGTGAAGATGGCGAAGCCCAGGGCATAGGGGTTGATGCCACTGAAATAGGGGCTGTCGAAGGCGGGCTGGCTGACCACCGCGGTGTGGGACTGCAGGAACTCCAGGATCAACCCCTCGTCCACCAGGCCCTCTTCATAGAGCCGGTTCATCAGGGTGTAATGCCAGAAGGTGGCCCAGCCCTCGTTCATCACCTGGGTCTGGCGCTGCGGGTAGAAGTACTGCGCCAGCTTGCGCACGATGCGCACCACCTCCCGCTGCCAGGGCGCCAGCAGTGGCGCATTCTTCTCGATGAAGTAGAGCAGGTTTTCCTGGGGCTCGGCGGGATAGCGCCCCCCCTCGTGCAGCCCCAGGGGATCCTCCTCGTCGGCATCGCCGGGCAGCGACTCGAGCGACTCCCGCCCGGGAATGGTCCGCCACAGGGTGTTGACCTGGGCCTGCAGGTACTCCTCACGCTCCTTCTGGCGCTGCGCCTCCTCGGCGGGGGAGATCGGCGAAGGACGCTTGTAGCGATCGACCCCGTAGTTCTGCAGCGCATGGCAGGCGTCGAGCAGCTGCTCGACCGCGGTCACGCCATGACGCTCCTCGCACTCGGCGATGTACTTCCGTGCGAACACCAGGTAATCGATGATCGAGGAGGCATCGGTCCAGGTGCGGAACAGGTAGTTGCCCTTGAAGAAGGAGTTGTGGCCATAGCAGGCGTGGGCGATTACCAGCACCTGCATCATCAGGGTGTTCTCCTCCATCAGGTAGGCGATGCAGGGGTCGGAATTGATCACCAGCTCGTAGGCCAGCCCCATCTGGCCACGCCGGTAGGCCTGCTCCACCGCCAGGAACTGCTTGCCGAAGGACCAGTGGTGATAGCCCACCGGCATGCCCACGCTGGCATAGGCATCCATCATCTGCTCGGTGGTGATGATCTCGATCTGGTTCGGATAGGTGTCCAGGCGATACTCGTCGGCGAGACGCGCGATCTCGCGCTCGAAGTCGGTCAGGGTGTCGAAGCTCCAGTCGGAGCCGGTGGCGATCGGCTTGCGTCGGGTCATGGTGCCTCCTGGGCCGTCTCACTGCACGACACGGCGCCGAAACAGCTCGCGGAACACGGGGTAGATGTCGCCGGCCTCGACGATCTGTCGCATGGCGAAACGCTCGGGGAATTCGGCAGCCACGCTCTCGTACTCTTCCCACAGCGCCTGGTGGGCGTGGGGCGTGATCTCCACATAGGTAAAGTACTGCAGCCGCGGCATCAGGGTCTTCAGCAGCAGGTCACTGCAGGTGACCGAGTCGTCGTCCCAGTTGTCGCCATCCGAGGCCTGGGCCACATAGAGGTTCCACTGCCCCGGCGGGTAGCGCTTGGTGATGATCTCGTCGACCAGGGCCAGGGCACTGGAGACGATGGTGCCGCCGGTCTCGCGGGAGTAGAAGAACTCCTCCTCGTCCACCTCCTTGGCGGCGGTATGGTGGCGCACGAACACCAGTTCGACCTTCTCGTAGTTGCGCTCGAGGAACAGGTAGAGCAGCAGGAAGAAGCGCTTGGCGATGTCCTTGTGGGCCTGGGTCATCGAGCCCGAGACGTCCATCACGCAGAACATCACCGCCTTGCTCGAGGGCTGCGGCTGATTGATCAGGTTGTTGTAGCGCAGGTCATAGGTATCGATGAAGGGCACCGCTTCCAGGCGCTTCTCGAGGCGCTCGATCTCGGTCTTGAGCTCATTGATCCGCGCCGGGTTGCGCAGTACCGGGTCCTTGGTCTCCTCCTCCTTCAGCGCCTCCCGGGCCTCGCGCAGGGCACGACGGATGGGCGCGCGCATGGCGATGCGCCGGGCATGCGCCTCGCGCATGGAGCGCACGATATTGATCCGTGCCGGCACCCCCTCCTTGGAGACCCCGGCACGCACCGGCCGCACCTCGTCGATATCCACCAGCGACTTGCGCTCCAGATGCGGCAACTCGAGGCCGTCGAAGACGAAGTCGAGAAACTCCTCGCGGGAGAGGGTGAAGGCGAACTCGTCCATGCCTTCGCCCTGGTTCGAGGCGCCCCCCTCGCCGGCGCCGCCACCCCCGCCGCCGCCACTGGGGCGCCGCAGCCGGTCACCCTCGACGAACTCCTTGTTCCCGGGCGCGACGATGGTGCGCTTGCCCCCCGTTCCGTGCTGGAACACCGGTTCGGAGATGTCCCGGCTGGGAATCGACACCTTCTCGCCACGCTCCATGTCGGTGATCGAGCGGCGGTTCACCGCCTCCTCGACCGACCGCTTGATATGGGTGCGATAGCGATCGAGGAAGCGCTGGCGGTTGACCGCACTCTTGTTCTTGGCATTGGCACGGCGATCGATGAAATAGGTCATGTGACCTCCCGGCCTGTGGCCGTCACCCCGTCATTGCGACTTGCGCACCCGCAGGTACCACTCGGAGAGCAGGCGGACCTGCTTCTCGGTGTAACCGCGGTCGACCATGCGCGCCACGAAATCCTCGTGCTTCTTCTGATCCGCCGTCGATGCCTTGGCGTTGAAGGAGATCACCGGCAGCAGCTCCTCGGTGTTGGCGAACATCTTCTGCTCGATCACCCCCTTGAGCTTCTCGTAGGACTGCCAGCTGGGGTTCATGCCGTTGTTCTGGGCCCGCGCCCGCAGCACGAAGTTGACCACCTCATGACGGAAGTCCTTGGGGTTGGAGATGCCGGCCGGCTTCTCGATCTTCTCCAGCTCCTCGTTGAGGGACTGGCGGTTGAGGAACTCGCCGGTCTCGGGATCGCGGTACTCCTGATCCTGGATCCAGAAGTCGGCATAGGTGACGTAGCGATCGAAGATGTTCTGGCCGTACTCGGAGTAGGACTCCAGGTAGGCGGTCTGGATCTCCTTGCCGATGAAGTCGACGTAGCGCGGCGCCAGGAACTCCTTGATGAAGCGCAGGTAGCGCTCGAAGGTCTCCTTGGGCAACTGCTCCTGCTCCAGGCGCTGCTCGAGCACATAGAGCAGGTGCACCGGGTTCGCGGCGATCTCGTGGTTGTCGAAGTTGAACACCTTGGACAGGATCTTGAAGGCGAAACGCGTCGACAGCCCGTCCATGCCCTCGTCGACCCCGGCGGCGTCGCGGTACTCCTGGATCGATTTGGCCTTGGGGTCGGTATCCTTGAGGTTCTCGCCGTCGTAGACCCGCATCTTCGAGTAGATGCTGGAGTTCTCCGGCTCCTTGAGCCGCGACAGCACCGAGAACTGCGCCAGCATGCGCAGGGTGTCCGGTGCACATGGCGCCTCGGCCAGCGAGGAGTGCTCGAGGAGCTTCTTGTAGATGTTGATCTCCTCGGTGACCCGCAGGCAGTAGGGCACCTTGACGATATAGACCCGGTCGAGGAAGGCCTCGTTGTTGCGGTTGTTACGGAAGGCCTGCCACTCGCTCTCGTTGGAGTGGGCCAGCACGATGCCCTCGAAGGGGATCGCCCCCATGCCCTCGGTGGGGTTGTAGTTGCCCTCCTGGGTGGCGGTGAGCAGCGGATGCAGCACCTTGATCGGCGCCTTGAACATCTCGATGAACTCCATCAGGCCCTGGTTGGCCTTGCACAGCCCACCGGAGAAGCTGTAGGCGTCCGGGTCGTCCTGGGAGTGCAGCTCGAGCTGGCGGATGTCCACCTTGCCCACCAGCGAGGAGATGTCCTGGTTGTTCTCGTCACCCGGCTCGGTCTTGGAAATGGCGATCTGGTTGAGCCGCGAGGGATAGAGGCGCGCCACCCGGAACCGGGAGATGTCACCACCGTACTCCTTGAGCCGCTTGGCCGCCCAGGGCGACATCACGCTCTTTAGATAGCGCGGTGGGATGCCGTACTCCTTCTCGAGGAGCTCACCGTCCTCCTCCGGCGAGAAGAGCCCCAACGGCGACTCGAAGACCGGCGAGCCCTTGATGGCATAGAAGGGCACCCTCTCCATCAGCAGCTTGAGGCGCTCGGCCAGCGACGACTTGCCCCCGCCCACCGGGCCCAGCAGGTAGAGGATCTGCTTGCGCTCCTCCAGCCCCTGGGCGGCGTGGCGGAAGTAGGCCACGATCTGCTCGATGGCCTCTTCCATGCCGTAGAACTCGGAAAACGCCGGATAGCGGCGGATCACCTTGTTGGAGAAGATTCTCGAGAGCCGCGAATCCTTGGCGGTGTCGATGACCTCGGGCTCGCCGATGGCTTCCAGCATGCGTTCCGCCGCGGTGGCATAGGCCACGGGCTCCTGGCGACAGAGTTCCAGGTACTCCTGCAGGGTCATCTCTTCCTGCTGGACACGCTCGAAGCGATTCTGCACATGATCGAAGATACTCATCGATGCCTCCTGTATGCCCGGTTCCCCGGCCGTCAGAGGTGAAGAGGCGACGCGGGGTGGGTACCCATCAGCGTAGACAGCATCAGCGGATAACGGTTTGCCGATCAAATCAACGCTCGGAGCCCTCTCCCCCTATGAACCCGCGAGAGGGGGGCGGTTCGCGAAAGAATTGTGCAGTTTTAACGCTGGGTCCACCCTGCCCGCCGCAGCCGTCGGCGGGCAGCGCTCAGGCAGAGCGTCTCAGGCCCGGGGGCCGGGGCGCAAGCTGCCCGGCGACGATCACAGCCGGGCCGCCAGCCGAGTCCCCTGATCGATGGCGCGCTTGGCATCCAGCTCGGCGGCCTCATCGGCACCCCCGATGACATGTACCTCCACCCCGGCGGCCGCGAGGGGGGCGAACAGCTCGCGCACGGATTCCTGGCCGGCACAGACCACGATGCTGTCCACCTCGAGACAACGTGGCTCGCCATCGATGCGGATATGCAGCCCCTCGGCGTCGATACCGACGTACTCGCAGCCGGCCAGGGCCTCGACGCCCCGGTGACGGAGCGACGCCCGATGCACCCAGCCGGTGGACTTGCCGAGACCCTCGCCGGGCTTGGAGGCCTTGCGCTGCAGCAGGGTGACCTGGCGCGGCGTCTCGGGACGATTCGGCGCCTTGAGACCGCCACGGCTGCCCACGGTCAGGTCCACGCCCCACTCGTCGCACCAGGTGTCGCGATCCAGCGCGGGATGGCCGACATGGGTCAGCAACTCCGCCACGTCGAAACCGATGCCCCCGGCGCCGATGATCGCCACCCGGCGGCCGACCCGCTCGGGGTGAGTGATTGCCACGGGGTAGCTCATCACCTTGGGGTGGTCGATGCCCGGCAGCTCGAGGCGCCGAGGACGCACGCCGGTGGCCAGCACCACGGCATCGAAGTCGCGCAGGGCGTGGAGGTCCGCCTTGCTGTTGAGACGCACCCGTACGCCGTGCTTGTCCAGCATCACGCGGTAGTAGCGCAGGGTCTCGTCGAACTCCTCCTTGCCGGGGATACGACGGGCATGATTGAACTGGCCGCCCAGCTCGGCGTCGCGCTCGAACAGCGTGACCCGGTGGCCACGACTCGCCGCGGTGACCGCGGTGGCCAGGCCCGCCGGGCCGCCGCCGACCACGGCGATCTCCCTCGGCGCCTCGGCTGGCACGATGACCAGTTCGGTCTCGTGGCAGGCTCGCGGGTTGACCAGGCAGGAGGAGATCCAGCCCTGGAAGGTGTGATCCAGGCACGCCTGATTGCAGGCGATGCAGGTATTGATCTCCTCGGCGCGCCCGGCGGCGGCCTTGGTCAACCAGGCCGGGTCGGCGAGGAAGGGCCGCGCCATGGAGACCATGTCGGCATGGCCCTCGGCCAGCACCCGCTCGGCCACCTCCGGCATGTTGATGCGGTTGGTGGTGATCAGCGGAATCGAGAGCTCCGTTTTCAGGCGCCGGGTTACCTCGGTGAAGGCGGCCCGGGGCACACTGGTGACGATGGTCGGTACCCGCGCCTCGTGCCAGCCGATGCCGGTATTGATCAGGTCGGCGCCGGCGGCCTCGACGGCGCGGCCCAGGGCGACGATCTCATCAAAGGTGCTGCCCTCCTCCACCAGGTCGATCATCGACAGGCGAAAGATGATCAGGAAGTCGTCGCCCACCGCCGCACGCAGGCGACGCACGATCTCGACGGGAAAGCGGATGCGGTTCTCGAAGCTGCCGCCCCAGTCGTCGTCGCGATGGTTGGTACGCGGGCAGACGAACTGGTTGATCAGATAGCCCTCCGAGCCCATGACCTCGACGCCGTCGTAACCGGCCTCGCGGGCCAGGGCGGCGCAGCGCACATAGTCGTCGATCTGGGTCTCGACCTCGTCGGCGGAGAGCTCACGGGGCGTGAAAGGATTGATCGGCGCCTGGATCGCCGAGGGGGCCACCAGTTCCGGGGTATAGGCGTAGCGACCGGCATGCAGGATCTGCAGGCAGAGCCGTCCGCCTTCGCGGTGCACGGCCTCCACCACCTGGCGATGCTCCGCCACCTGCTCGGGGCGCTGCAGGGTCGCCGCCCCCCGGAAGACGGCGCCCTCGGGATTGGGCGCGATGCCCCCGGTGACGATCAGGCCGACGCCTTCCCGGGCGCGCTCGGCATAGAAGGCCGCCAGCCGCGCGAAGCCACCGGGCGCCTCCTCGAGGTTGGTGTGCATGGAGCCCATCAGCACCCGATTGGGTAGCGTCAAGTGGCCCACCTCGAGGGGGCGAAAGAGATGCGGATAGCGCACGCCGAGTTCCTCCTGCTGGTCACGTCACGGCCAATATTCAAACAACTGTATGATGGATAGCCGCAAAGCGCAAAGCGCAAAGCGCTCACCGGCGTGGCAAAGGGGCAGATGGCGTAAGGCAAGATAGGCGAGGCGGCGGGCGGGCAGCAAGACGGGCGGAACCGGGGCATGGGTAACAGGCAGGCACGCAAGAACCCCGAGCCGTGGGACTCGGGGTTCGGGAATTCGTGATGGCGGACCGGACGGGACTCGAACCCGCGACCTCCGGCGTGACAGGCCGGCATTCTAACCGACTGAACTACCGGTCCGCATGGTGGGTGATACCGGACTCGAACCAGTGACCCCCAGCATGTGAGGCTGGTGCTCTAACCAACTGAGCTAATCACCCACGAACATCGAACTGCTTGCTGCGACTGCCTGGCCATCGTGGCGGACCGGACGGGACTCGAACCCGCGACCTCCGGCGTGACAGGCCGGCATTCTAACCGACTGAACTACCGGTCCACAAGATGACGTGCAGCCAGGAAGACGATGGCGGACCGGACGGGACTCGAACCCGCGACCTCCGGCGTGACAGGCCGGCATTCTAACCGACTGAACTACCGGTCCGCTGCGTGCTTCCTACTTACGTGACACTCCATCGCCGAGGCCATGGTGGGTGGTACAGGGTTCGAACCTGTGACCCCCAGCTTGTAAGGCTGGTGCTCTCCCGGCTGAGCTAACCACCCCGGTCACGTGGCGCTGCATTCTACAGGGGCACCGCCCGATGTCAACGCTTTTCGTATCGCCACGGCGCCCTGCCGCCCACCTCATAACCACCACCGTATCATCGACTTGCCGGTGCTGCCCGCGGCATGGAGGCGTCATGGGTGGGCGGCCATGAAGGCGGCGATCACCCCAGCCGCCTCGGCAATCAGCTGTCCCTGGTCCCGTCCCGATGCCCGCCTGGGCCGCCAGTCGTGATCGCCATCCTCGAGCCAGTGCACCCGCACCACCTCGGGCAGGGCATGACCGGCCAGCTCCTCCCGGGTGCCGAAGGGGTCGCGACTGCCCTGCACCACCAGGGTCGGACAGGCGAGCAGTGGCCAGTGGGCCAGACGCCAGCTCCCCGGCCGACGGGGCGGGTGGAAGGGATAGCCGCAGAGCACCAGCCCGGCCGCCTGGTCGCGCGCGGCGAACAGGCTGGCGGCCCGCGCGCCCATGGACTTGCCGCCGAGCCACAGGGGGGCGAGCTCCGGATGCGACACGGTGTCGCACCAGCGGGCCAGCTCGTCGACCAGGTGGTCGATCCGGGGAGGGGGACGACGCCGCGCCTCGCGACGCATCTGCTGCATGTAACCGAACTCGATGGCCAGGGTCTGGACACCCATCTCGGCCAGCGCCTCGCGCAGCTTCACCATCAGGGACGAGTCCTGCCCGGCCCCCGCCCCGTGGGCGATCAGCAGGCGTCCGTGACGGGCCTGCCCACGGACCTCGAGGGGTCCGAGCCCCTCGACCAGCCAGCTGCCCCGCCCCCCCGACAGCAGGTGGTCGCGGAGCCGACGCGGGGAGATCACGGCTTCGACTTGACAGAAATATTCCGACACTCGGCGGCCTCTCGAGTTCATGAATTAGCACTTCGGCGTGTTCAGGTTGATGCGGGCCTGCGCTAGAATCCCGGCTGGATATTGACCTGCATCATCCCGCGGGAGGCCGACCCGGGGCAGAATGCCGCGGGGCAACCCAATACCGCATTCGATGGAAACCTGACATGAGCACAGCACTTGAACACCCGACCTACAACTACAAGGTAGTTCGGCAGTTCGCGATCATGACGGTGGTGTGGGGCATCGTGGGCATGACCCTCGGTGTCATCCTCGCCGCACAGCTGGTATGGCCGCAACTCAACCTGGGGCTGCCGTGGACGAGCTTCGGCCGCCTGCGCCCCCTCCACACCAACGCCGTGATCTTCGCCTTCGGCGGCTCGGCGCTGTTCGCCACCTCCTACTACGTGGTGCAGCGCACCTGCCAGACGCGATTGTTCTCGGACAAGCTGGCGGCCTTCACCTTCTGGGGTTGGCAGGCGGTGATCCTGGCGGCCGTGGTGACCCTGCCCATGGGCTACACCGAGGTCAAGGAGTACGCCGAGCTCGAGTGGCCGATCGACATCCTGATCGCGGTGGTGTGGATCAGCTATGCCATCGTCTTCCTCGGCACCATCAAGCTGCGCAGGACCTCCCACATCTACGTGGCCAACTGGTTCTTCGCCGCCTTCATCCTCACCGTCGCGGTTCTGCACATCGTCAACAGTGCGGCCATTCCCGTCTCCGCGATGTACTCCATCTCCCTCTACTCCGGGGCCATCGATGCCATGGTGCAGTGGTGGTACGGCCACAACGCGGTGGGCTTCTTCCTGACCGCCGGCTTCCTGGGGATGATGTACTACTTCGTGCCCAAGCAGGCCGAGCGTCCCGTCTACTCCTACCGCCTGTCCATCGTCCACTTCTGGGCGCTGATCATGGTCTACATGTGGGCCGGCCCGCACCACCTGCACTACACCGCCCTGCCCAACTGGGCCCAGTCCCTGGGCATGATCATGTCGATCATCCTGCTGGCCCCCTCCTGGGGCGGCATGATCAACGGCATGATGACCCTCTCCGGGGCCTGGCACAAACTGCGCACCGATCCGACCCTGCGCTTCCTGGTGGTCGCCCTCTCCTTCTACGGCATGTCCACCTTCGAGGGCCCGATGATGGCGGTCAAGACCGTCAACGCCCTCTCCCACTACACCGACTGGACCATCGGCCATGTCCACGCCGGGGCACTCGGCTGGGTGGCGATGATCACCATCGGCTCCATGTACCACCTGATCCCGCGCCTGTTCGGCCGCACCGAGATGTACTCGGTGGGCATGATCGCCGTGCACTTCTGGCTGGCGACCATCGGCACCGTGCTCTACATCGCCGCCATGTGGGTCAACGGCATCCTGCAGGGCCTGATGTGGCGCGCCATCAACCCCGACGGCACCCTGATGTACACCTTCGTCGAGGCCGTCGAGGCCAGCGGCCCTGGCTACATCGTACGCCTGATCGGCGGCCTGTGCTGGGTCACCGGCATGCTGATCATGGCCTACAACGTCACCATGACGGTCAAGCGCAGCGACACCGCGCGCCAGCCGATTCCGCAGACTGCCTGAGCCAACGGGGAAACCGACACCAATGAGACACGAGATCGTCGAAAAGAACGTCGGCCTGCTCGCCGTACTGGTCCTGGTGGTGATCAGTTTCGGTGGCCTGGCCGAGGTCGTGCCGCTGTTCTTCCAGAAGCAGACGACCGAACCCGTCGAGGGGCTGCGCCCGCTCTCCGCCCTGGAGCTGGAGGGGCGCGACATCTATCGCCGCGAGGGCTGCGTCGGCTGCCACTCCCAGATGATCCGCCCCTTCCGCGCCGAGACCGAGCGCTACGGCCACTACAGCGTGGCCGGCGAGTCGGTCTACGAGCACAACTTCCTGTGGGGCTCCAAGCGCACCGGGCCGGACCTGGCACGCGTCGGCGGCCGCTACAGCGACGACTGGCACCGCGCCCATATGTACAATCCGCGTGACGTCGTGCCGGAATCGATCATGCCGGCCTACCCCTGGCTGTTCGAGAACACCCTCGACGGGCGCGCCACGCCGCGCAAGATGGAGGCCCTGCGCAGCCTCGGCGTTCCCTACACCGACGAGCAGATCGAGAACGCCACCAGCGAAGTGCGTGGCCAGCAGGAGATCACCGCCCTGGTCGCCTACCTGCAACAGCTGGGCACCGTGCTCGAGGGCACGCGCTGACATGGATACCGGGACCTTTCGCGGCATCATCACCGGGCTGCTGATCCTGGCCTTCATCGGCATCACCGCCTGGGCCTACTCCAGGCGCCGCAAGCCGGACTTCGACGAGGCGGCCAACCTGCCCTTCGCCGACGATGATGAGAAACCGACCCGTGACAAGCGCCTCTCGCCGGAAGAGCGGACGAACGAGGCCGATTCCCGAGAAGACAAGGGAGACAGGAACGCATGAACAATCTTTGGGATGACTCCCTTTCAGGCTTCTGGAGCGCCTGGATCATCGTCATCACGCTGGGCTCCATCGGGCTGGCCTTCTGGCTGCTCTACGCCAACCGCCGCACCGACAAGGCCCCCGACGCCGAGGGCAACATCGAGACCACCGGCCACGCCGCCGACGGCATCGAGGAGTACGACAACCCGCTGCCGCGCTGGTGGTTCCAGCTCTATGTCGGCACCGTGATCTTCGCGCTGGGCTACCTGCTGCTCTACCCGGGGCTGGGCAACTTCGCCGGCGTCCTGGGCTGGACCCAGGAAGGCCAGTGGGAAGAGGAGGTGGCGCGTGCCGAGGAGCGCTTCACGCCGATCTTCGCCCAGTACGAGGAGGTGCCGATTCCCGAACTGGCCGAAGACGCCGAGGCGATGCAGGTGGCCGAGCGCATCTTCCTGAACAACTGCGCGGTGTGTCACGGCTCCAATGCCCGGGGGGGCTACGGCTTCCCCAACCTGACCGACGACGACTGGCTCTACGGCGGGGAACCGGAGCAGATCCTGACCACCCTGCACCAAGGCCGCAACGGCCTGATGCCGTCCTGGCAGCAGCTGGGCGAGAACAACATCGAGAACCTCACCCAGCATGTGCTGTCACTCTCGGGACTGGAGCACGATGCCGAGCGCGCCGAGCAGGGCGCCGCGCTCTTCACCTCGGTCTGTGCCGCCTGCCACACGCCCGACGGCACCGGCAACCAGGCCCTGGGGGCGCCCAACCTGACCAACGATACCTGGCTCTACCGGGCCCCGGGGCAGAGCGTCGCCGATGCGGTGCGCCAGACCCTGCGCAACGGCCGCAACGGCCACATGCCGGCCCAGGCGGCCTATATCGGCGAGGAGCGGGTCCACCTGGTCGCCGCCTATGTCTACAGCCTGCGCCTCCAGGACTGAGGCGGCCCGCACGGGACGGACAGGGTGCGGCCTCGGGTCGCACCCTGTCCTGTTGGGTCGAGGGGCCGATACAATGAACCGCGCTCGTTCCTGCCCTCCTCCCGTTGAGCCCTCCGTGAGCCTGCCATGAGCGACAAGATACCGACGACAGACGTCACCCCGACCCCGGTCGGCCATCATGCGCCCGGGGAAACCGTCACCCAGGAGATGTACGCCAGCCGGCGCCACATCTACGTGCGCGAGATCAAGGGGCTCTTCCAGCGCATCCGCCGCGGTGCCAACTGGGGGCTGATGCTGCTCTTCTTCGGCCTGCCCTGGCTGCAGTGGGGAGATCGCCCGGCGGTCTGGTTCGACCTGCCGGGGCGCGAATTCCACATCTTCGCCGCCACCTTCTACCCCCAGGAGTTCATGCTGCTCTCCTGGCTGCTGATCATCTGCGCCTTCGGCCTGTTCCTCATCACCGTCTTCGCCGGCCGCGTCTGGTGCGGTTACACCTGTCCCCAGAGCGTCTGGACCTTCCTGTTCATCTGGTTCGAGCATCGCCTGGAGGGGCCGCGCAACCGGCGCATCAAGCTCGACAGGGCAGCGATGACCCTCGACAAGGCCTGGCGCAAGGGGACCAAGCACGCCGTCTGGCTGGCCATCGCCCTGGCCACTGGCGTCACCTTCGTCGGCTACTTCACGCCGATCCGCGACCTGGTGGTCGAACTGCCGACGCTGCAGGCCCATGGCTGGTCCTACTTCTGGGTCGGCTTCTTCCTGGTCTTCACCTATCTCAACGCCGGCTGGCTGCGCGAACAGGTGTGCATCTACATGTGCCCCTACGCCCGCTTCCAGTCGGTGATGTTCGACGCCGACACCCTGATCGTCTCCTACGACGAGGCCCGCGGCGAACCCCGCGGCCCCCGCAAGCGGAGCCTCGGCCACCAGGAGGCGCGCGAGGCGGGGTACGGCGACTGCATCGACTGCGACCTCTGCGTACAGGTCTGCCCCACCGGCATCGACATCCGTGAGGGGCTGCAGTACGAGTGCATCACCTGTGCGGCCTGCATCGATGCCTGCGACAGCGTGATGGACAAGATGGGCTACCCGCGGGGCCTGATCCGCTACACCACCGAGAACGCCTTGGAGGGCAGGCCGAGTCGCATCCTGCGCCCGCGCCTGCTCGGCTACCTGGCGGCGCTGCTGGTGATGGTCGGCGCCTTCGCCTGGGCACTGTCCGAGCGCATGCCACTGGGCTTCGAGGTCGAGCGCGAGCGCAACCAGCTGTTCCAGATGACCCGCGAGGGGCGCGTCAGCAATGCCTACACGCTGACCATCCGCAACCTCGACCGCGAGGATCACGTCTATCGCCTGGAGGTCAGCGGCCTGCCCGGCCTCGAACTGGATACCGACAGTATCCAGGTGCCCGCCGGCGAATCACGCCAGGCCGTGGCGAGCATCACCGCCGCCCCGGACGTCATCGAGCTGCCGAGCCACGATATCCAACTGCACCTCGCAGCCGAGGGCGACGACCGCATCCGCCTGACGCACGACACACGCTTCATCGGACAGATCCGGAGATAACCGTGCAAGCCCATCCCGTGACCCCCTGGTACAAGCAGTTCTGGCCCTGGTTCCTGATCGGCCTGCTGCTGTCGGCGATCACCGTCAGCACCACCTTCGCGGTGCTGTCGGTGCGCTCCTTCGACGGCATGGTGCAGGAGGACTACTACGAGCACGGCCGCGCCATCAACATGGTGCTGGCCAAGCAGCAGCGCGCCGCCGACCTGGGCCTCGAGGCCCGGCTGCGCATCGACCCCCTCACCAGCGACGTGGTGCTCGACCTGGGGGGCGACACCCGCCCCGAGCGGCTGGTGCTCAAGTTGATCTTCCCCACCGCGGCCGATCGCGACCAGGAGTTGGTGCTCGAGCATGTCCGCGAGGGTCGCTACCTGGCCCAGGCGCCGGACAACCTGCGCTATCGCTGGTACCTGCAGCTGCAGCCCGCCGGCGAGGGCCCGGAATGGCGGCTGGTCGGCGAGGCACGCTTCCCCGACGAGGGGAGCATCGCCCTGACCCCGGGTCGCCCGGCGGCCGAATGACCGCTATCCGCCTCGTCGTCGTGCCCCCGACCCGCCCATGACCGTAGAAGCCACCGCCGCTACCGGCCACGACTGCTACCACTGCGGCAACCAGGTGCCCGCCGGGGCCCCCTGGTCGATCACCCTCGACGACCGGGCGCGGCCCCTCTGCTGCCCCGGCTGCGAGGCGGTGGCCCATGCCATCGTCGACGGCGGTCTCGCGAGCTACTACCGCTTCCGCACCGAGCTGCCCGAGCGCCCCGACGACCGCCAGGCGGTCAGGGCCGAGACCTGGGCGGTGTTCGACGACGCCGGCCTACAGCGCCAGTTCGTGCACCCGGAGGGCGACAGCGGCCAGGTCCATGCCACCCTCGCGGTGGACGGCATCACTTGTGCCGCCTGTGCCTGGCTGATCGAGCACCGGCTCAACGCCCTGGAGGGCATCGACTCCAGCGCCGTCAACCTGACCCACCACCGGGTGCGGGTGAGCTGGGACCCGCAGCGGGTCAAGCTGTCGCGGATCCTCGCCGAGATGGCGGCGATCGGCTACCAGGCCCAGCCCTACGAGCCCGACGAGGCCCAGAGCCGCCTGCAGCGGGAGGAGCGCATGAACGTGCGCCGACTGATCGTCGCCGCCGTGGGCATGGCCCAGGTAATGATGTTCTCCATCCCCATCTATGTGTCCGCGCCCGGCGAGATCAGCGACGACTTCCTCGCCCTCTTCCACTGGCTCTCCTTCGCCCTGGCCACCCCGGTGGTGTTCTTCTCGGCCCTGCCCTTCTTCCGCAATGCCGCGCGCGACCTGCGCACCCGGGTACTGGGCATGGACGTGCCGGTGTCGCTCGCCATCGGCGGCGCCTACCTCGCCAGCGGCTATGCGGTGCTCTCCGGCACCGGCGAGGTCTACTTCGACTCGGTAACCATGTTCACCTGCTTCCTGCTCTTCGGCCGCTACGTGGAGGCCCGCGCCCGGCGCCGCAGCGGTCACAGCGGCAATGCCATGACCGGCGTCCTGCCGCTCTCGGCGATCCGGCTCACCGACGAGGGCGAGGAGCGCATCCTGCCGGCCAGCGAACTCGCCCCCGGCGACCGGGTACTGGTCAAGCCCGGCCACGGCGTGCCCGCCGACGGGGTGATCGAGGATGGCGAGTCGAGCCTCGACGAATCGATGCTCACCGGCGAGTACCTGCCGGTGGCGCGCCGCCCGGGCGAGACCGTCACCGGCGGCAGCCAGAACGTCGAGAGTCCGCTGGTGGTGCGCGTCACCCACGCCGGGCGCGAGGCCCGGGTCGCCGGCATCGTCGACCTCACCGACCGCGCCTTCGCCAGCCGTCCGCGACTGGCCCGGATGGCTGCCCGCATGTCGCACCTCTTCGTGCTGCGCCTGCTGCTGGTGACCGCCTGTGTCTCCACTGCCTGGTGGTTCATCGACCCCTCACGGATGCTCTGGGTCACCCTCTCGGTGCTGGTGGTGACCTGCCCCTGCGCCCTGGCGCTCGCCACCCCCACGGCGCTGACCGCCGGCCACGGCCAGCTGCGCCGCCGCGGCGTGCTGGTGACCCGCGCCAACGCCATCGAGGCGCTCTCCCGGCTCGACAGGGTGATCCTCGACAAGACCGGCACCCTGACCACAGGGCGCATGGCACTGGTGGAGACCCGCCCGCTCGGCGAGCTCGACGAGGCACGCGCCCGGGTGCTGGCCGCGGCCCTCGAGGCGAGCTCGGAGCACCCCATCGCCCGCGCCTTCCATCCACACCGCGACGCCACGGTGCGCGCCCGGAACCCGGTCAGCCGCACCGGCCAGGGCCTGGAGGGCGAGATCGAGGGACGCCCCTGGCGCCTGGGCAAACCCGATTTCGCCGCGCCGGCACAGCCGCCGAGCCCGCCGGGCGAGGGGCAGTGGCTGCTGCTCGCCGAGGCGGGCGAGCCACGCGCCTGGTTCATGCTGCAGGATCATGTGCGCGAGGATGCGGCCGACACCATCACCGCCCTCCAGGCGCTGGGGCTGCAGGTGGAGTTGCTCTCCGGCGATACTCCCGAGGCGGTGGGCCGGCTCGCCGCGCGGCTCGGCATCGCCACCTGGCAGGCCTCGGCCAGCCCGGAGGACAAGCTCGCGCGCATCCGCTCCCTGCAGGCCGGGGGCGAGAAGGTGGCCATGGTCGGCGATGGCATCAACGACGTGCCGGTGCTGGCCGGGGCCGACGTGGCCATCGCCATGAACGGCGCCACCGACCTGGCCCGCACCAGTGCCGACGCCGTCTTGCTCAGCCCACGGCTGGCGCGTATCGTCGAAGCCATCGAGATCAGTCGGGCCACCCGCCGGGTCATGCGCCAGAACATGATCTGGTCGGTGTGCTACAACGTCTCGGCACTGCCGCTGGCGGCCATCGGCATCGTGCCGCCCTGGGTCGCCGCGCTGGGCATGTCGGCCAGTTCGCTGGTGGTGGTGGGCAATGCCCTGCGACTCAACCGCTTCCGCTCGGCCGCCGCGCCCTTCGTTCCGACCCCACGGCTGGTGAACGCATGAGCATCCTCTACCTGCTGATTCCGCTGTCGCTGATCCTGCTCGGCCTCGCCGTCTGGGCCTTCTTCTGGGCGGTGAAGCATGACCAGTTCGAGGATCTCGAGGGCCCCGCCCATCGCATCCTCTTCGACGAGGACGAGAACGATCTCCCCCCCGAGGAGCGCCAGCGCCGGCGACAATCGCGTGGCGAGGTCGACGACGCCCCCGCTGACCGGGAGGAACCGCCGCGCTGATGGATCCCACCGGCCTGGGTCTACCGCCCCTGCTGGCGGCCTTCGTCTTCGGCCTGCTCGGCGGCGCCCACTGCATCGGCATGTGCGGCGGCATCATGAGTGTGCTGACCTTCGCCGTGCCCCCCAGCATGCGCTCCCCGACACGGCTCTCCGGATTGCTGCTCGGCTACAACCTGGGGCGCATCACCAGCTACATGACCGCCGGTGCGCTGGTGGCCGGGCTCGGCACCCTGGTCGCCATCACCCCCACGGCCCGCCTGGTGCTGCAGGGGCTGGCCGCGGTGATGCTGATCCTGATGGCGCTCTATATCGCCGACTGGTGGAAGGGGCTGCTCAGGGTGGAGGCCGTCGGCAAGCGGCTGTGGCGCCACCTGGAGCCGCTGGGCCGGCGGCTGATGCCGGTGGTGAAGGTTCCCCAGGCGGTGGCGCTGGGGGCAGTCTGGGGCTGGTTGCCGTGCGGGCTGGTCTACTCCATGCTCGCCTGGAGCCTGGCCACCGCCGCCCCGCACCAGGGCGCCCTGCTGATGGGCGCCTTCGGCCTGGGTACCCTGCCGGCCCTGCTGGTCACCGGCCTGGCGGCACGCCAGCTCGGCAGCCTGATCCGCCACCGCGCCACCCGCACCCTGGCCGCGGCGTCGATCATCGCCTTCGCCCTGTGGCAGCTCTGGATGCTGCTGCCCGCCGGCGGCCACGCCTGACTCCCCGACGATCTCGTTCCCGCTTGACGCAGCTCAACACGGCCGGGGGTCGCCCTCGCTACCATCGAGGCATGTCCATCATCCGGAGTGCCGTCATGTCCGCTCACGCGACGCGCGAAGGCCCAGGGGGTTCCGCCCGGTTCGCCTGGGACCCGGTACTGCTGCGCCGCTACGACGCCTGCGGCCCGCGCCCCACCTCGCATCCCACGGCCCTCGGCTTCCGGGAGGACTTCGGGCCCGACGACTTCACCTCGGCCCTCGCCCGCAGCAACGACGCGGGCCGTGCCTTGTCGCTCTATGTCCATATGCCCTTCTGCCGCCAGGCCTGCTTCTACTGTGCCTGCAACAAGATCGCCACCGGGGACACGCGGCTGGCCGAGCCGTACCTGTCGCGCCTCGACCGGGAGATGGTGCTCACCTCCCGCCATCTCGACGCCGCCCGGGAGGTCCAGCAGCTGCACTGGGGCGGCGGCACCCCGACCTTCCTCACCCTCGACCAGATGAGCGACCTGATCGATCGCCTCGATGCCCGTTTCGGGCTCTCGGGCTCGAGGGAGCGTGACTACGCCATCGAGATCGACCCCCGGGAGGCCAATGTCCTCACCCTGCGCCATCTGCAGGCACTCGGCTTCAACCGCCTGAGCCTCGGCGTCCAGGACCTGGACCTCAGGGTGCAGCAGGCGATCAACCGGGTCCAGCCCCGGGTACTCACCGAGTCGCTGATCGACGAAGCCGACCGCCTCGGCTTCCGCTCGCTCAACCTCGACCTGATCTATGGCCTGCCGCTGCAGACCCGCGACAGTTTCGCCGAGACCCTGGCGCAGGTGATCGCCATGGCCCCGGCCCGGCTGTCGGTGTTCCACTATGCTCACCTGCCCGAACGCTTCACGCCCCAGCGCCGCATCCACGCCGAGGACCTGCCCGGGCCCGAGGAGACGCTGGCGATGCTGCATACCACCCTCGAGATGCTGACCGCGGCGGGCTATGTGCACATCGGCATGGACCACTTCGCCCGCCCCGACGACAGCCTGGCAAAGGCCCAGCGCCAGGGTAGCCTCACGCACGACGTCCGGGGCTACTCCAGCCACGCCCGGTGCGACCTGGTGGGGCTCGGCGTCTCGGCGATC
The DNA here is from genome assembly GCF_003202205.1 of Halomonas sp. LBP4. Classification (GTDB taxonomy): domain Bacteria; phylum Pseudomonadota; class Gammaproteobacteria; order Pseudomonadales; family Halomonadaceae; genus Halomonas; species Halomonas flagellata. Next base: position 485,669 of record NZ_PDOG01000002.1, on the reverse strand, counting down.
AGCCGGGTCGATGACGCCTACGCCCGGAACCCCGTGGGGCTCGCCGCCTACGAGGCGGCGCTGGATGCCGGCCGCCTGGCCACCGACCGCGGACGGCGCCTGACATTCGACGACTGCCTGCGGCGGCACGCCAGCGAGCGCCTGATAGGCGACCTGGCCCTCGATCTCGAGGCGCTGGGCCAGGCCTTCGGGGTCGATGCCGAGGCCCGGCTGGCCGATGTCCTGGCCCGGCTGGAAGGAGCCGAGCACGATGGCCTGGTGGAGCGTGCCGGCCCCCGGCTCGTCGTCACGCCGATCGGTCGGCTGCTGCTCCGGCACCTCGCCATGGCCTTCGACGCCCCCCTCCCGGAGCAGCGGGCATCGCCCCGCTCACGCCTGCGGTGAGGGACTACCTCCGATGCCCGGAGGCTACCTCCAAAGGGATGCTATGCCGGCCCGGACGAATCCCCCATAATGGTGGCAGAGTCACCATCATGGAGGAGAGCATGCCTGATACCGCGACCGGCAGGCGGCGTTCCCTGCTGCACGAGACACGCTGCCAGACCTGCAGCCTCAGCTCGCTCTGCCTGCCGCTGGCACTCGAGCTCCAGGACATGGACCAGTTCGACGCCATCATCCGGCGCCGCGCTCCCCTGAAGAAGGGCGAGGCGCTGTTCCGCCAGGACAGCGCCTTCACCAGCGTCTACGCCGTGCGCTCGGGCAGCCTCAAGCAGGTCACCACCGAGGGCAGCGGCGAGGACCAGTTGACCAACTTCTACCTGCCCAGCGAACTGGTGGGCCTCGATGGCATCGACGAGGCGCGCTATCCCGGCACGGTGGTGGCGCTCGAGACCACCACCGTCTGCGAGATTCCCTTCGACCGCCTCAACGCCCTCTCCGAGGAGCTACCGGAGCTGCGCACCCAGCTCTACCGCAGCATGAGCAAGGAAATGCGCGACGACCGCCGCATGATGCGGCTGCTGTCCCGCAAGACCGCCGACCAGCGCCTGGCGACCTTCTTCGCCGGCCTCTCCGACCGCTTCCGCCGCCGCGGCTACTCGCCCTACAGCTTCCGCCTCTCCATGTCCCGGGCCGATATCGGCAACTACCTGGGGCTGGCGGTGGAGACGGTGAGTCGCATCCTCGGCCGCTTCCAGTCCCAGGGGCTGGTGGCCGTCTCCGGCCGCGAGGTCAACATCCTCGACCTGGCGGCCCTGGCACGGGTCGCCGAGGAGGAAGGCGCGCGCTGAGGCGCTGCGCGCCAGCTCGAAGCTCGAAGCTCGAAGCTCGAAGCTCGAAGCTCGAAGCTCGAAGCTCGAAGCCAGCCTGAATCGAATCGCCCCCGTGACAAGGTCACGGGGGCGATTGTCTTCCAGCTTACGGCTTAAAGCTTACAGCTCCGGGCGAAGCCCGGTATGGCTTATAGCTCCTGATGGATATCGATGCGGTCGGCCTGCCGCCGGGCCTGCTTCTCCTCCAGGCCGGCGAAGTCGAAAAGCTCGCGGTCGGCCAACTGCGAGGGCGCCACGTTGGTCACCGCCTTGAACATGCTCTCGAGCCGGCCGGGGTGCCTGGCCTCCCATTCGGCGAGCATCTCCTTGACCACCTGGCGCTGCAGGTTGGGCTGGGAACCGCAGAGATTGCAGGGGATAATCGGGAAGTCCATCAGCCGTGCGAACTCGGCGATGTCCGCCTCCCGGCAATAGGCCAGCGGACGGATGACGATGTTCCGGCCGTCGTCGGAGAGCAGCTTGGGCGGCATCGCCTTGAGGCTGCCGCCGAAGAAGAGGTTGAGGAACAGCGTCTCGAGGATGTCCTCGCGATGGTGGCCCAGGGCGATCTTGGTGGCACCGATCTCCTCGGCGAAGCCGTAGAGCGAGCCGCGACGCAGCCGCGAACAGAGCGCACAGGTGGTCTTGCCCTCGGGGGTCTTCTCCTTGACCACCGAGTAGGTGTCGCGCTCGAGGATGTGGTACTCCACCCCGATGCCATCCAGGTACTCGGGCAACACCTGCTCGGGGAAACCGGGCTGCTTCTGGTCGAGGTTGACCGCCACCAGCGAGAAGCGCACCGGAGCATTGCGCTGCAGGCTGCGCAGGATCTCGAGCAGGGTGTAGCTGTCCTTGCCGCCGCTCAGGCAGACCATCACCCGGTCGCCCTCGCCGATCATCTCGTAGTCGATGATGGCATTGCCCACCTGGCGTCGCAGGCGCTTCTGCAGCTTGTTGAACTCGCGCTTGCCCCTGGCATCGAGGGTGGTGGCGCCGCCTGCTGTGGCGGGAGCATCGGCAGGGTTGGGGTCGAAGATCACGGCGTCTTGCATGGTCGGGGCGCTGCCAGAGCGGCTGGAAATCACGGGTGCCTATCCTACCACCACCGCCGCCGCCTGGCGACGGCACGGCGTCGACGGCCCGGAGGATGCCCATGCCGTGGCTGACCCTCGAGACGAGGGGCTCACGAGCTCCGCTTCGCCAGCATGGCGCCTCGCTCCAGGCGCAGATACATCAGCGCCGTGGTCACGGCATCGCCCAGGGCGGTGTGGCGTCCCATCACCGGCACCCCCAGGGCGCCGGCCACCTGCTCGAAGCGCAGGCCCGGCTCGACCTCGGGATGGCTGCGGCGTAGCTGACGGACATAGGCATGCGCCACGTCGATGCCGGCATTGGGCAGGTCGAAGCCGAAGCGCGGCCGCAACTCCCGGTTGATGATCGACAGATCGAAATCCAGGCACCAGCCCACCAGCGGCCGGTTGCCGATGAAGTCAAGGAAGCGGCCCAGTGCCGCCCCGATGCTTTCGCCACCCTCCAGGTCGATGCCACGCAGGCCGTGGATGCGTATCGAGTCGCCACTCAGCGACGCGGGCCGCTGCAGGCGCAGGTCCAGTGATTCGCTGGCCAGCACCCGATCGCCGCGAATCTTCACCGCCGCCAGCGACACCAGTTCGGCACTGCGGGTATCGAGCCCGGTGGTCTCGCTATCGATGGCGACCAGCTCGTCGCCGGTGTAGGGCTGGAACAGCCAGGCATAATAGCCGTCGGCCTGGCGACGCCGGTCGGCGGCCCGGCGCAGTACCTTGAGCATGGAGTGACCTCCTGTTGTTGTTGTCGATCCCTGAAAGAGCGCCGCGCGTCATGAATATTCCAGATGGAAGCGATGCGACAGGCGCTGCTTGAAATCCTTGACGATGTGCAGCGCCTCGCGGAGCAGGTCGCGCTCCAGCGACGAGAGTTCCTGCACCACCACCCGATCGGGCTTCCCGCCCTTGCTGCCATCGCCGTCCAGGCGCGCCAGCTGCTGCTCGAGGCGCAGCTGGGTGAACAGTGACAGCGCCTCGCCCAGGTCCTCGGCGAAACGAGCCTCCAGGCGACCGTCCTCGGCCAGGGCGTCGAGGCGCTCCAGCGTCGAGGTCACGCGGATGCCGCGCTCCAGGGCCATGGCACGCACCCCGTGGACGATGGGAAAGATGCCGCCCTTCTTGATGTCGATGCCGTGCTGGGGCTTCTTCAACGAGCCGAACAGGGTCAGCGGCGTGGAGAAGCGCAATGCCGGGCGGGCAAAGTAGGAGAGCAGGATCTCGTCCCGGGAGCAGCGCTCGAACAGCTCCTCGCGGACCTGCTCGAGCAGGGTCGGGTTGCCTGCCACCGCATGGGAGTCGAGCAGGATGGCGAGCTTCATCAGGCTGTCGCCGTCGCGGCCCGCCGCCCAGCGGGCGATGCGGCCGCGCCACTGGGTCACGCTGCCCACCCACTCCGGGTTGGAAACCATGATATTGCCCGGGCAGGGCGGATAGCCGAGCTCGATCAGGGTGTCGGTGAGTCGCTGCATCTGCTCGGCACAGTCGGGCCAGTCGAGGTCATCGGCCAGGATCAGGCCATTGTCCTGATCGGTCTTGAGAATCTGTTCCCCGCGCCCCTCGCTGCCCATCACCATCAGGCAACTGTCACCGTGGTAGCGCTCGTCGATCAGAAAGCCCCAGGCCTTGTTCATGATGCGGCCGTTCAGCGCCGCCAGCAGCCCCATGGCGAAGCGCAGCTTGACTCCCTGGGCCATCAGCGCCCTCACCAGCTCCGGGGTACGCCGGCTGGCCGCGGCCAGCGCCTCGAGGCTGTCCGCCTGCGCCACCTGCAGGCTGACCACGTAGCTGCGGCTGGAGAAGTAGCTGAGCACGTCGGTCAGCTCGACCACGCCGCAGGGCGCGCCCTGCTCCATGACCACCACCCGCTCCACCTTGTGGCGAGTCATCACCACCAGCACCTCGAACAGGTACTGGTCCGGCGTCACCGTCACCAGCTCGAAGTGGGCCACCGCCTGCACCGGGCTGTCCTGCTCACGCCCCTCCAGCACCAGGGCGTTGAGCAGGTCGGTCTTGGTGACCATGCCCGCCCCCTGCTCGCCGTTGACCAGCAGACTATCGGCGTGACTGTCATGCAGGGTGGCCACCGCCTCGGCGATGGTCGACGCCGGCCCCACGCAGAGCGGCTGGCGCATGCACTCGCTGACCCTGGCCAGCATGAAGCCGGCCATGGTCACCCCCCCCTCGGCGCGCTGCTCGGTCAACAGGCGGGCCTTGTGGGCCAGGGTCTGGCGGAAGAACTCGGCGAAGGCCGGATAGTCGTCGCACAACTGCAGGAACAGGGCCTTCGGCAGCAGATAGCAGAGACTCTCCTGCTCGGCGCGGAAGCGATAGCGGCTCTTGCCGTTGAGGATGCTGATGGCACCGAACAGGTCGCCATGGGTGTAGTGGCCGATGCGCTCGCGCGCACCGGGAAGGGTCGTGTCCAGTTCCGCGACCTCGCCCTTGTGGATGATGAAGACGAACTCACCGGGCTGGCCGGCCTCGAGAATGATCTCGTCACGATCGAAATAGGCCAGGTCGATACCACTGCGAACGCGCGCGCGTCCTTCATCATCCAGAAAGGTGAAGGGCGGTTGAGAGAGATCGACATCGACCATGGGGCTGTCCTCGTTAGGCGGCTGTCTCACCCCGCAGGTTCATAGGCCCGTCACGGCCACGGTGACTTCAAGATAGCAAAGTGATGATCCAGGAAAGAACCTAGACAATCGTCCTATCCTTTCCGAATTAGACCAACGTCATAGCGCCCTGCGTGATTAGACCATCGTCCCATACCTGGCCGGCTAGACCATCGTCCCATGCCCCCTCTGGATGACTCGCAACCCACGGCCACAACATCTAATAAGTTACTGATATATATAGAAAAGTACAAACGACATTCCATCGCTATTTATTCATGATACCAAAGTCTGGGATTTATTTTTCCCGTTCATTGCCCAGTATCCACCATGAGTCATGCGGGGCAATCGCACGTCGACAATCCTTGTCACCGACAGGCTGGCAACATCCTCGTACAGGAGGACCGTTCGAGGGAGAGTCGTTGTATACGTGCGATTGCCCCGATGGGGCTTGTGGAATGATCGGCGCACCTTCTCACCCTCTCAATAACAAGTGGAGAGCAACACCATGGCAGATGAGAAATCCAATGCCGCTGCTTACTGGAAGGCGAACATCCGTCTGATTGCCGGCTGCCTGATCGTCTGGGCGCTGGTGTCCTACGGATTCGCCATCCTGCTACGTCCCCTGCTGTCAGCCATCCCCATCGGCGGTACGGACCTGGGCTTCTGGTTCGCCCAGCAGGGTTCGATCCTGACCTTCATCGGCATTATCTTCTTCTACGCGTGGAAGATGAACCGACTCGATAAACAGTTCGGACTCGGGGAGTAAGCCAGCATGAGTCAGTTTGCAATCAACCTGCTGTTCGTAGGGGCCTCCTTCGCCCTCTACATAGGCATCGCGATCTGGGCCCGTGCCGGATCGACCAAGGACTTCTACGTGGCCGGTGGCGGCGTGCACCCGATCACCAACGGCATGGCGACCGCCGCCGACTGGATGTCCGCGGCCTCCTTCATCTCCATGGCGGGCCTGCTGGCCTCCGGGGGCTACGCCAACTCCACCTTCCTGATGGGCTGGACCGGTGGCTACGTCATCCTGGCCATGCTGCTGGCGCCCTACCTGCGCAAGTTCGGCAAGTTCACGGTGCCCGACTTCATCGGTGACCGCTTCTACAGCAACACCGCCCGCCTGGTCGCCGTGATCTGCCTGGTCGTCGCCTCGATCACCTACGTCATCGGCCAGATGACCGGTGCCGGCGTGGCCTTCTCCCGCTTCCTGGAAGTCTCCAATACCTGGGGCATCTGGATCGCGGCCTTCATCGTCTTCCTCTACGCGGTCTTCGGCGGCATGAAGGGCATCACCTACACCCAGGTGGCCCAGTACATCGTGCTGATCATCGCCTACACCATCCCGGCCGTGTTCATCTCGCTGGAGCTGACCGGCAACCCCATTCCCGGCCTGGGCCTGTTCAGCACCCACTCCGAGTCCGGTGTGCCGCTGCTGGCGAAGCTGGATGACGTGATCAATGCGCTGGGCTTCCGCGACTACACGGCCGATGTCGACAACAAGCTCAACATGGTGCTGTTCACCCTGTCGCTGATGGTCGGTACCGCGGGCCTGCCTCACGTCATCATCCGCTTCTTCACCGTGCCGAAGGTGGCCGATGCGCGCTGGTCTGCCGGCTGGGCCCTGGTGTTCATCGCCCTGCTCTACCTGACCGCTCCCGCGGTGGGGTCCATGGCACGCCTGAACCTGATGACCACCGTCTATCCGGATATGGCCGGCCAGGTCGAGAACTACGATGAAGCCGCCACCAACCCCATCCTCTACGAGGAGCGTCCCGAGTGGGTCCGGACCTGGGAAGAGACCGGCCTGATCACCTTCGAGGACAAGAACGGCGACGGCCGCATCCAGGTCTACAACGACGGCAACGAAGCCTTCGCTTCAACCGCCGCAGAACGTGGCTGGGAAGGCAGCGAACTTACCGTCAACAACGACATCCTGGTCCTCGCCAACCCGGAGATCGCCAACCTGCCGAGCTGGGTCATCGGCCTGATCGCCGCCGGTGGTATCGCCGCGGCACTGTCCACGGCCGCCGGCCTGCTGCTGGCCATCTCCTCGGCCATCAGCCATGACCTGATCAAGACCATGATCAACCCGAAGATCACCGAGAAGGGCGAGATGCTGGCGGCGCGGATCTCCATGGCCGGCGCCATCCTGCTGGCGACCTACCTGGGCCTGAATCCCCCGGGCTTCGCGGCACAGACGGTGGCACTCGCCTTCGGTATCGCCGGTGCCTCGCTGTTCCCGGCGCTGATGATGGGCATCTTCTCCAAGCGGGTGAACAACAAGGGCGCCGTTGCCGGCATGCTGACCGGCCTGGGCACCACCCTGCTCTACATCTTCACCTACCTGGGCTGGTTCTTCATTCCGGAGACCAACATGCTGCCCAACACGCCGGACAACTGGATCCTGGGCATCTCGCCGCTCTCCTTCGGTGCGGTCGGCGCGATCTTCAACTTCGCCGTGGCCTTCGCCGTCTCCAGCGCCACCGAGGAGCCGCCGCAGGAAATCCAGGACCTGGTGGAAAGCGTCCGCTATCCGAAGGGTGCTGGTATCGCGACCGGCCACTAAGCCATAATGGCTGCCCGACCCGGGCTCCGGGTCGGGGACCCAAACCGGATCGGGCTTCCATGGGGAAGCCCGATCTCTTTCAGGAAGGTCGATTTATGTTATGGCATTTGATCGGGGCGATTTTTGCCGGCCTGGGCGCCGCGGGGATCGGCCTGCTGCTGCGTCTCGTCAGCGGCAAGCGGCTGCCACGCTGGATCATCCCCGTCTGTGCCGGCCTCGGCATGCTGGGCTACCAGATACACTACGAGTACTCCTGGTTCAGCCAGAAACAGTTCCAACTGCCCGAGTCGGCTCGGGTCGTCTCCATCGAGAAGGGCGGCGCCTTCTGGCGTCCCTGGACCTACATCTTCCCCATGACCACGGCCTTCAGCGTCGTGGACCGGGACAACCTGGTCCCGACGCAGGTGGAGCACCACCGACTGGTCGAGTTCATTCTCTATCGCTTCGAGCGACAGTACGTGGACCAGGTGTCACACCAGGCCTGGCTGATGAACTGCACCACGCAATCCAAGCTGCCCCTCGTGGGTGAGGAGCGCCGGCCACGCTTCGCCGAGCTGAGCAGTGTCGACGCCGACGCCCCCCTGTTCCGGGCGGTATGCACCGAGGAGTGAGCCTGCCTTCCCTGGCAACTGACGGCCAGCGGTCGACCGAGCGACGCCCGGCTGCCCTCTCGGGCGGCATTGCCCTAGAATGGGCGCACACAGGGGGGAGTGCGCATGTTCGCTGGCTGGCTGCTGATTGCCGTTTCGTTGCTCTACATCGCCGTGCTGTTCGCCATCGCCTGGCGGGGCGACCGGCATGCCCGCGAGCACGGCGCCAGCCGGCGCCGCCCGGTGATCTACAGCCTGGCGCTGGCCATCTACTGCACCTCCTGGACCTTCTATGGCGCCGTGGGCCAGGCGGCCACCGCCGGCTGGTCCTTCGCCAGCATCTATGCCGGGCCGATCCTGACGTTCCTGCTGTTCTGGCCGGTGCTGGCCAAGATGATCCGCGTCGCCAAGCACCAGAACGTCACCTCGATCGCCGATTTCATCGCCTCGCGCTACGGCAAGACCCAGTCGCTGGCGGCCTTCGCCAGCCTGGTGGCGCTGATCGGCACCCTGCCCTACATCGCCCTGCAGCTGAAGGCGGTGGCCACCTCCTTCGCCGTGCTCACCGATGCCACCGACATCACCCGCACCCCGCTGTTCGGCGACACCGCCTTCTACGTGGCGCTGGTGATGGCGGCCTTCGCCATCCTCTTCGGCACTCGCCACACCGACGCCACCGAGCACCACGAGGGGCTGATCCACGCCGTGGCCTTCGAGTCGCTGGTCAAGCTGCTCGCCTTCCTGATACTCGGCGCCTACGTCACCTGGGGCATGTTCGACGGCCTCGGCGATCTGCTGGGGCGGGCCGAGACCCAGCTGGAACTGCAGCGTCAGCTCGCCCAGCAGGACTTCGGCCAGAGCTTCTGGGCCCAGACCCTGCTCGCCATGCTGGCCATCCTCTGCCTGCCCCGCCAGTTCCACGTGGCGGTGGTGGAGAATACCCACCGCGACGACGCCACCAAGGCACGCTGGCTCTTTCCGCTCTACCTGGTGGCCTTCGCCTTCTTCGTGCTGCCGCTGGCCGCCGCCGGCCTGACGATGTTCGCCGACAGCGGCATCGAGCCGGACACCTATGTGCTGGCGCTGCCGATGGCGGCGAACAACGAGTGGCTGACCCTGCTGACCTTCATCGGCGGCTTCTCGGCGGCCACCGGCATGGTGATCGTGGCCGCGGTGGCGGTATCGATCATGATCTCCAACGAGATCGTGATCCCGGCGCTGTTCCGCCTGCGCTGGTTCGACACCAAGGCACGCGACTACGGCCGCCTGGTGCTGCGCGCGCGGCGCATCACCATCGCCGTGATCCTGGGGCTGGCCTACGGCTTCTACCAGCTGATCGGCGAATTCACCTCGCTGGCCTCCATCGGCATGCTGTCGTTCGCCGCCGCCGCCCAGTTCGCCCCGGCCCTGATCGGCGGCCTCTACTGGAAGCGCGGCAACCGCCTCGGGGTGATCGTCGGCATGAACGCGGGCTTCGCCATCTGGGCCTACAGCCTGCTGATGCCGGCGATGATCTCCGCCGGGGTGCTGCCGGGGCACTGGCTCGCCGGCGGGCCGCTCGGCATTGCCTGGCTCACCCCCACCTCGCTGTTCGGCCTCAATGTTGGCGACAGCTTCACCCACGGCGTGATGCTCTCGCTGGGCATCAATCTCTTCTGCTACATCTTCATCTCGCAGATGACCCCCCAGCGGGTGGTCGAGCGCATCCAGGCCTCGCTATTCGTCGACAGCGTCGAGACCCGCCAGACCTCGGTGAACCGCCCCTGGACCGGTGCCACCACCGTCGGCGACCTCAAGGTGCTGTGCGAGCGCTTCCTTGGCGCCGGCCAGGTGAGCCGCGCCTTCGACGACTATGCCCGGCGCACCGGCAAGACGCTGGACGACAGCACCCGCGCCTCGATCGACGTGATCCAGTTCACCGAGCGCTTCCTGGCCTCGGTGCTGGGTGCCTCCTCGGCGCGCATCGTGGTCAACTCGGCCCTGCAGGGGCGCGGCATCGGCATCTCGGACGTCATCTCCATCGTCGACGAGGCCTCCCAGGTGCTGGAGTTCAACCGTGCCCTGCTGCAGGCCACCATCGAGAACATCAACCAGGGCATCAGCGTGGTCGACCAGAACCTGCGGCTGGTGGTGTGGAACCAGCGTTACCTGGAGCTGTTCCGCTTTCCCGACCACCTGATCCGGGTCGGCGCCCCGATGGACAAGATCTTCCGCTACAACGCCCACAACGGCGAGTACGGCCCCGGCGATCCCGAGGAGCACGTGCGACTGCTGATTGACAATATCCGCGAGGGTCACCCCCATCGCTACGTGCGCTACCGCCAGGACGGCAGTGTGCTGGAGGTGCAGGGCAATCCCATGCCCGGTGGCGGCTTCGTCTACACCTACCAGGACATCACCCAGCAGAAGCGCATCGAGGAAGCGCTGATCCGCTCGGAAAACAACATCCGCATCTACACCGACAACGTGCCGGCGCTGATCGCCTACTTCGACAAGGAGTGCCGCTACCTCTTCACCAACCGCGCCTACGAGCAGGCCTTCGGCATCGACCGCAACGCGGTGATCGGCAAGCACATCGAGCAGGTGATCTCGCCGGGGATGGCCCGCAACCGGGCCCCCTGGATCGAGCGAGCCCTGAGCGGCGAGCGGGTCAGTTTCGAGGTCTCGTTGCCCCTCTCCGAGGGGACCCGCTACATGCTGGTCACCTACACGCCGCATTTCGGCGACAGCGGCGCCATCCTCGGCTTCTTCGCCCTCTACCAGGACATCACCGAGCGGCGCCTGGCGGAGATCGCCCTCAAGGAGACCAACGAGACCCTGGAGGAGCGGGTCCGCGAGCGGACCCAGGCGCTCTCCGAGGCCAACGCCGCCCTGCGTCAGGAGAACCGGGTACGCGCCGAGGCAGAATTGGCCCTGCGCCAGGCCAAGCAGGTGGCGGAAGACGCCAACGCCTCCAAGACCCGCTTCCTGGCCGCGGCCAGCCACGACCTGCTGCAGCCACTCAATGCCGCGCGGCTGTTCACCTCGGCGCTCTCCCAGGAGATGGATGCCGCCGACATGAAACGCACCATCGGGCATATCGACAACTCGCTGCAGGCCGCCGAGGAGCTGCTCGGCACCCTGCTCGATATCTCCAAGCTAGATGCCGGCGCCCTGACCCCGCGGCGCAGCCACTTCGCCCTGGCCGACATCTTCCGCCCCCTGCGTGCCGAGTTCGAGGTGATGGCCGAGGACCGCGGCCTCGACCTGGTGGTGGTGCCGACCCGTTCCTGGGTCGACAGCGACCCCCAGATGCTGCGCCGGATCATCCAGAACTTCCTGTCGAACGCCATCCGCTATACCCAGGAGGGGCGCGTGCTGCTGGGGTGCCGTCGCCACGGCGAACGGCTCGCCATCGAGGTGTGGGACAGCGGCCCGGGGATCCCCGACTCCAAGCAAGCCGAGATCTTCCAGGAGTTCCGCCGCCTCGACCAGGCCTCACGGCACAAGGAGAGCGAGAAGGGGCTCGGCCTGGGCCTCTCCATCGCCGACCGCATGAGCCGGGTGCTCGACCACCCCATCAGGGTGCACTCCCGGCAGGGCGTCGGCACCATGTTCTCGGTCAGTGTGCCGGTGGTGGCCGCGCGCACCGAGGCCCAGCAGGCCGAGGATGCCGCCCCCAGGCGGGCCGGCAACAAGCTGGCCGGCACCCGGGTGCTGTGCATCGACAACGAGTCGCTGATCCTCGAGGGCATGAAGGCGATGCTCTCGGGCTGGGGCTGCGAGGTATTCACCGCCACCACCATCGGCGGCGCCAAGTCGGTACTGCGCCATCTGGACGGCGACCCGGACGCCATTCTCGCCGACTACCACCTGGACAACGAGGTCACCGGCCTGATGGCCCTGGAGGCCCTCGGCGAGCGGCTGGAGGGAGCGACACCGGGCATCGTCATCACCGCCGACCGCACCGAGGAGGTGGCCGAGGAGATCAAGCGCAGCGGCTACCAGCTGCTACTCAAGCCGGTGCGCCCCGCGGCCCTGCGCGCCCTCCTTACCCGCACCCTGCAGGCGAGCCGGGCGGCCAGGCAGGAGGGGTAGCGCCCAGCCCCACGGAACAAGACGGCACTGCAGTGAAGCGAGATATACCCGGGAACGCTGGCATTGAGCGAAGTGGCGCGTGGGAATCGGCAGGGATGCCGATTCAGGGCCGGCAAGAGGGACCTTGTTCCGGCCCGACGCGCAGGCCGCAAGCGAAGTGCCAGGGTTTCGTTCCCGGGATCGCGAGCGCAGTGGCCGTCGTACCCGGCAGCAGGCTGGTGGGGAGAGAAGTCGCGGCTTACCCGGCGACAGGCCTTCGCGGAGGCGCTGTGAACCCATCCCTGGGCGCTACCTTTTCCATCCCTGGAAAAGGACCTCCGCGCCGGCCTGGCCCCGGCGCCGCTCGCGTAGGCGGCTATCTTCCAGCTCGGGCTTACGACTCGACCTTGGGCGGCTCGACCTCGAGCTTCTGGGCGGCGATCACCGCCTGGGTGCGGGAGTGCACCCCGAGCTTGCGCAGGATGGCGGTGACATGGGCCTTGATGGTCGCCTCGGAGACGTTGAGCTCATAGGCGATCTGCTTGTTGAGCAGCCCCTCGGTGAGCATGTTGAGCACCCGGAATTGCTGGGGGGTCAGCGAGGCGATCGCCTCGGCGAAACGGGTCTCCTCCTCGTCGGATTCGCCCATCGCCTCGGCGAGCTCGGCCGGCAACCACACCTCGCCGTCGAGGATCTCGCCCACCGCCTCGGCGATCAGCGCAAGCGATGACGACTTGGGAATGAAGCCCGAGGCGCCGTAGTCGATGGCGCGACGCACCACATGGGGCTCGTCGCTGCCCGAGACCACCGCCACCGGGATGTCCGGCGTCTGGCCGCGCAGCTGGATCAGGCCGGAAAAGCCATGGGCACCAGGCATGTGCAGGTCGAGCAGGATCAGGTCGGCATCGGGATGGCGGGTCACCACCTCGGTGGTGGCCTCCATGGTGTCCGATTCGACGATCTCGGCCTGGGGCGCCAGCTGGCGTAGTGCCTGGGTCAGGGCTGCACGGAACAGCGGATGGTCATCGGCGACGATGAATTTCTGGGCAAAGGCCATGGATTCTCCTCCGGTTCCTCGAGCAGCGGGCCGGCGGCCGCCACACTGGGCTCTTCTATCGATGACGGCATGTTACCCCATGCGGGAAGGCTTTCCCAAGCGCTCGACGAGCGCTGTCGACAAAGGGCGTCAACGAATACGCAAAAGCCGGCCACGGGGGCCGGCAGGGAAAGGGGAAGGCGGGGCGCTGGCGTGCTCTCCCGGCACGAACCGGCATGCACGGGAGCGCCCCTGCCGACGGTCTCTACCGTCAGCGATTGGCGCGGTGCTCGATCAGTTCATCGACCACCGACGGGTCGGCCAGGGTGCTGGTGTCGCCCAGGCCGTCGCACTCGTTGGCGGCGATCTTGCGCAGGATACGACGCATGATCTTGCCCGAGCGGGTCTTGGGCAGGCCCGGGGCCCACTGGATGACATCCGGTGAGGCGATCGGCCCGATATCCTTGCGCACCCACTGGGTCAGCTCCTTCTTCAGGGCGTCGCTGGGCTCCACGTCATCGGTCAGGGTGACGTAGATGTAGATGCCCTGGCCCTTGATGTCATGGGGGAAGCCGACCACGGCGGCCTCGGCCACGGCATCATGCGCGACCAGCGAGGACTCGATCTCGGCAGTGCCCATGCGGTGGCCGGAGACGTTGAGCACGTCGTCGACCCGGCCGGTGATCCAGTAGTAACCGTCCTCGTCGCGACGGCAGCCGTCGCCGGTGAAGTACATGCCCTGGTAGGTGGAGAAGTAGGTCTGGACGAAACGGTCGTGGTCGCCCCAGATCGAGCGGGCCTGGCCGGGCCAGGAGTCCAGGATCACCAGGTTGCCCTCGGTGGCCCCCTCGAGCAGGTTGCCCTCGTTGTCGACCAGCGCCGGCACCACGCCGAAGAACGGCAGGGTCGCCGAACCGGGCTTGAGGTCCATGGCGCCCGGCAGCGGGGCGATCATGATGCCGCCGGTCTCGGTCTGCCACCAGGTATCGACGATCGGGCACTTGGAGTTGCCGATCACCCGGTAGAACCACTCCCAGGCCTCGGGGTTGATCGGCTCGCCCACCGAACCGAGCAGGCGCAGGCTGTCGCGCTGGCTCGAGGCCATGACGTCATCGCCATGGGCCATCAGGGCACGCACAGCGGTCGGCGCAGTGTAGAGGACGCTGACCTTGTGCTTGTCGACGATCTCGCCCATGCGGCCGTGGGTCGGATAGCTCGGCACGCCCTCGAACATCAAGGTGATGGCACCATTGGCCAGCGGCCCGTAGACGATGTAGCTGTGGCCGGTGACCCAGCCCACGTCGGCGGTGCACCAGTAGACCTCGCCGTCCTGGTAGTCGAAGACGTAGTGGTGGGTCAGGCTGGCGTAGGCGAGGTAGCCACCGGTGGTGTGCTTGAGCCCCTTGGGTGCGCCGGTGGAACCGGAGGTGTAGAGGATGAACAGCGGATCCTCGGCGTTCATCTCCTCGGCCGGACAGTCGGTGGCCTGCTTCTCGACCAAGTCGTGGTACCAGACATCGCGACCGTCCTGCCAGTCGATCTCGCCGCCGGTGCGCTTGACCACCAGCACCTTCTCGCAGACCTCGGTGCCCGGACGGGTCAGGGCCGCATCGACGTTGTCCTTCAGCGGCACCTGCTTGCCGCCGCGCACGGCTTCGTCAGCGGTGATCACCAACTTGGAGTCCGCCCCGATGATGCGCTGGGCCACGGCATCCGGCGAGAAGCCGCCGAACACCACCGAGTGGACGGCCCCGATGCGCGCACAGGCCAACATGGCCACGGCAGCCTCGGGAATCATCGGCATGTAGAGCGTGACCACGTCACCCTTCCTGACACCCAGCTCCTTGAGGCCATTGGCCAGTTGGCAGGTGCGATCAAAGAGCTCGCGGTAGGTGACGTGCCGGGAATCGGCGGGGTCATCGCCCTCCCAGATGATGGCGGTCTGGTCGCCACGGGTCGCCAGGTGGCGGTCGAGACAGTTGGCACTGGCGTTGAGGGTGCCGTCCTCGAACCAGCGGATGTCGACGTTGTGCGAATCGAAGCTCGTATGCTTGATCTTCGTCGGCGCCTTGATCCAGTCGAGACGCTTCGCCTGCTCGGCCCAGAACCCTTCCGGATCGTCCAGCGACTGCTGGTACATGGCCTGGTACTTGGCCCAGTCGGCGTGGGCATTGGCGGCGAAATCGTCGCGTACCGGATGGACTTTCTGCTGTTCGGTCATGGTTTGCCTCTTCCGGGAGATGCACCCTGGTTAACGTCGCCGGCCGCGTCGTCGTCGGGCGCGCCGGCACCATATAAGGTGACACCAGCATATACCGCCGGCCACGGCCTTCCCTTTAGACATTGGTAGCAACATTTTTCCTTTTTAGCACAATGAGTTACGCACTAGTTTTCGAGCGCGGCACGGCCGAGATAGACCAAGGTCTGAGCACAGTGACGGCAGCGGTAGCGATGTCCCCGGCGGGCCATGGCGTGACGACGGGCGGTGAAGCCGTGCTCGCGGCAACCGCAGCGGTAGCGGTGCGGCGCGGGGCTCGCCCGGCGGGTGTCGAAGCGGTGGGTGGTGCGTGGCTCGAGACCGAAGAGCCGGCGCATCACCGTCTGCCACTCGCGGCCATGGGGCCGGGCCAGGTGGCCATCGTCGAGATGCTGAACCAGCCAGTGGGCCATCTCGTGGGGCACCACCTCGACCAGGAAGGTCTCACGGTTCTCGGCCAACAGCACCGGATTGAAACGCAGCCCACCGCGCCCGAAATGGGCCTGGCCGGCGGACTTGCCGCGCAGGTCGCACCACAGCCGTGGCCGCGGCAGCCCGGGGTGCACCTCGTGGCACAGCCGCCAGGCGGCCTCGACCCGCTCGTGCAGGGCCGCCAGCAGCGCCTCGTGGTCGAGGGCGGCCAGCCGGTCGGGGTCGGGATGGGGCAGCACGGGAGTGTTCATGGGATGCTAGAATGGCCGTTCGCCCGCCGGGCGTAAAGTCTCTACCCCCGTCCGTCAGGGCTATTGCAGTTGGCCATTGACGAGGGGCGCCGGGATAGCCCCGCCCCACCAAGGTGGGCAAAGAAACGTTAATAGCCATTGTCCTGTCTCTTCCGTGAGAGTACCGATGTCCGATACCCCGCAGCCCGCTCCCCTCCTCGACGACGATGCCCTCGACCTGCTCGACGACTTCCTCGATTCCGAGCGGGTCGACGCCGATGCCCTGGACCTGATCGGCGCCCACGGCTTCCTGGTGGCGCTGGCCGTGGCGCCCAGCGACGTGCCCCCCGCCAGCTGGGTCGCCGAGCTCTTCCACGGGGAGCCGGCCTTCGCCGACGACAATGAGCGCGAGACCATCCTCGGGCTGCTGGAGCAGCTCAGGCGCAACGCCATCGCCGCCCTGGAACAGGGCCTGCTGCCGGAACTGCCCTTCGAACTCACCCTCGACGGCCTGGCACCGGAGGAGACGCCGATCGGCGACTGGTGTGCCGGTTTCATGGAGGGGGTCTTCCTCGACGAGGCGGCCTGGTTCGAGGACGACGAGGAGGCCGCCGCCACCCTGCTGCTGCCCTTCATGGCACTCTCGGGGCTGTTCGACGAGGAGCCGGACATGGCCGAGTTCACCGCCGACACCGTGCGACTCGAGGCCCTGGTCAGCCAACTGCCGGAACTGGTGCTGGACCTCTACCTGCACTACCGCGTCCCGCCGGAAACCCCCAAGCCTACCCCGCGCAAGAAGAAGCCCGCCGGTCGCGGCGGCAAGGGTGGCCGCAGGCGTTAAGGCCCAAGCAGCGGATTACCGCGACGCAAACGGCGCCGGGGATAGGTCGCAGCGGAGGTCCTATGCCAGGGATGGCATCGGTAGCGCCCAGGGAGGGGTTCACAGCGCCTCCGCGAAGACCTGTCGCCGGTAAAGCCGCGCCTTGAGCGCCCTGATCAAAGACCTCCGACGTCATGGCCAAACCTTAGGTTGACACCACCGGGAGGCCTTCGGCCTCCATTCGCCCAGCGGAGCTGGGCTCCTACAGGCTACCCAAAGAGCGCTTACCTCAGTCGCGTCAGCAGCCCGTCCAGGCTGCCGAACAGCCACTCCTTGAGGCGCTGCCAGCGGGGACGCCGAGACCACTCCTCCCGCCGGATCTCGCGGCTGGTGGCGAAGTTGCGCTCGAACAGCTCGGCCACCTCCTCGGCGAAGCGGTGGTCATCCACCTCCTGGTTGGCCTCCAGGTTCCAGTGCAGGCTCCAGTGGTCGAAGTTGCACGAGCCGATGCTCGCCCAGTGATCGGCCAGCGAGAACTTGGCGTGGATGAAGGTGGGCTGGAACTCGAAGATGCGCACCCCGGCCTTGAGCAGGCGACCGTAGAAGCGCTGGCCGGCGTAGCGGATGCCGGGATGATCGTGCAGCTCGCCCGGCAGCAGCAGGCGCACGTCGACCCCGCGGCGGGCCGCCCGCGCCAGCCGCAGGCGCAGGCTGAAGGTGGGCACGAAATAGGGCGTGCAGATCCAGATCCGGCCTCGCGCCGACGACACCTGGCGCTGCAGCGAATGGCGGATCGCCTGGTAGCGATAGCCCTGGCCCCAGACCACCCGCCCGCGCATGCCCCGGTAGTCCTCGTGGGGCGACACATCCAGGCGCAGGTTGTGCACCAGGTCGGGCTGGCCGCTGCCCCGGGTCAGCGGCGAATCCCACAGGCGGCAGAACAGCCGCACCCAGTCGGCCACTACCGGCCCCTCGATACGCACCGCCACCTCGTACCAGGCGTCGAGGAACTCGTCGACCGCGCCGAAGCCGCCGGTATAGGCCACCCGGCCATCCACCACCAGCAGCTTGCGGTGGTCGCGAGTCAGGTTGCGGGTCAGCGAATGGAAGCCCAGGGGGTTGAAGAAGCGCAGCGCCACCCCGCCCGCCTCGAGGCGCGCCCGGTCGTCACTGGAGAGCCCCATGGCGCCATAGCCGTCGAGCATCAGCATCACCGCCACGCCGCGTTCGGCGGCCTTGAGCAGTGCATCGGCAAGCGCCGAGGCCAGGCGGCCGGATTCCATCAGGTAGAGTTCGATCAGTATCGACTCGCGCGCCGCCTGGACCGCCTCGAACATGGCCGGCAGGAAGCGTGCCGACTCCGGCAGCAGCTGGAAGTGATTGCCGTCTCTCCACATGCCGTGCATGACCGCGTCCCTGTGCGATTTTCCACCGCATTGACGCACGTTTGCCGGGCCAGGAAAAGCCGCGCCCCTGACCGGCCGGTCCGCGATGGCTATACTGGCCACCTCGTCTCCTCAGCCAAGGCAATCGGATGGCCTTCATACGCACGCTGATGACCCCCTTGCGCGCGCCGCTGCGACGGCTGATCGCCTCCTGGGTGGAGTTCCGGCTGATCGAACCCGCCACCGACGAGCTCGACCTCGACCCGACGCTGCCGGTGCTCTATGTCCTGCCCCACCCGTCCCTCTCCGACACCCTGCTGCTCGAGTCGCTCTGCCGCGCCCGCGGCCTGCCCCCGGCCGCCGGCCTGTGCCGCGCCGGCGAGATCGCCCTGCCGGCCTGCCTCGCCCTGCCCTCACCCCGCCGCCACCTGTGGCGACGCGCCTCGCGGCGGGAAGAAGCGCCCTTCCTGGCGCTGCTAGAGCAGCGCCGGAGGCATCCCGAACACGAGGTACAGCTGGTACCGGTCAGCGTCTTCTGGGGCCGGGCGCCGGGCAAGCGCTTCGGTTTCTGGAAGATGCTGGCCGCCGACAGCTGGCAGTTCACCGGCCGCCTGCGCCGGGCGCTCTCGGTGCTGCTCAACGGCAAGAACGTGGAGCTGCACTTCGGGGCCCCGCTCCGGCTCGGCGACCTTCTCGACGAGCGCGGGGCGGCGCTCGCCAACCGCAAGGCGGCCAGGCTGCTGCGCGTGCACTTCCGCCGCCTGCGCACCCGGGTACTGGGGCCGGACCTCTCCCACCGGCGCACCCTGATCGAAGGCGTGGTGCGCAGCCCCGAGGTGCGCCAGGTGATCGAGACCCTGGCCGAGGAGGAGCGAACCTCCCGGGCCCGCCTGCAGCAGCGCGCCCTGCGCTACGGGCGCGAGATCGCCTCCAACATGGCCTACCCGGTGCTGCGCTTCATGGACGGCCTGCTCAGGCGTCTCTGGAACCGGCTCTACGATGGCGTGGAAGTCCGTGGCCTGGAGCGGGTCAAGGGCCTGGCCGGTGACCATACCCTGGTCTACGTGCCCTGCCACCGCAGCCACATCGACTATCTGCTGCTCTCCTACGTGCTCTACCGGGATGGCCTGATGCCGCCGCACATTGCCGCCGGCCGCAACCTCGACATGCCCCTGATCGGCCCGCTGCTGCGCCGTGGTGGCGCCTTCTTCCTGCGCCGCAGCTTCCGCGACAACCGGCTCTATGCGGCGGTGTTCAACGAGTACCTGCACCGGCTGCTCTCCCGCGGTCACCCTCTGGAGTACTTCATCGAGGGCGGACGGTCGCGCAGCGGGCGCCTGCTCGCCGCCCGTCCCGGCATGCTGCTCATGACCCTGCGTTCCTACCTGCGCCGCGCCGCCGGCAGCGGCCAGCAACGGCTGGCCTTCGTGCCGATCTACATCGGCTACGAACGGATCATCGAGAATGCCAGCTACCAGCGCGAGCTGCGCGGCGGCAGGAAGCGCAAGGAGAGCCCGCTGGCGCTGCTGCGGGTGCTCGGCCAATTGCGCCAGCCCTTCGGCCGGGTGGCGGTGAACGTCGGCGAGCCCCTCACCCTGGCCGACTACCTGGACCGGGAGGTGGGCGACTGGCGCCAGACCCTGGGCGAGGAACGCCCCGCCTGGCTCACTCCCCTGGTGCCGCGGCTCGGCGAGGAGCTGTGTCGACGCATCAACGCCGCGGCAGCCCTCAACCCGGTCAACCTGGTGGCCCTGGTGCTGCTGGCCACGCCTCACCATGCCATCGAGGTCAGCCTGCTCGAGCGCCAGCTCGCCCTGCTCGTCGACCTGCAGCGGCACCATCCCGGCGGCGCCCACACCAGCCTCCCGGAGGGCACCCCTGTCGAGTGGATCGACCAGGTGGTGGCCCTGGGCATGGTCGAGCGGCGAGCCCATCCGCTGGGCGACATCCTGGTCGCCGATGCCGGCCAGGCCGGCCTGCTGGCCTGGTATCGCAACAACGTGATGCATCTCTTCGCCCTGGCCGGCCTGGTCGCCTTCGCCTTCCGCCACCAGCCGACCCACCGCCTGGATACCCTGGAGGCGCTGCTCTCGCCCAGCTGGCCGATACTCGCCCGGGAGCTGGTCATCGAACCGCCGGCCTCACTGCGCGCGGCGCTGGCCGAGATGCTCGACCTGCTGGTCGACCAGGGGCTGCTCGAGCGCGCCGGCGAGGGGTGGCGTCGCCCCGAGGAACCCCTCGAGGCCGGCGAACGGCTGCGCCTGCTCGGCCAACTGATGCAGCCTTCGCTGGAACGCGGCTACCTGCTGCTGGCGGTACTGCTCGACGCCGGCCCGGGCGAGCTGGTCGCCGAAGAGCTGGCCGAGCGCAGCCGCCAACTGGCCGAACGGCTGGCCCTGCTCTCGGGACTCGATGCCCCGGAGTTCTTCGATACGCGGCTGTTCGCCAACCTGGAGGAGAGCCTGGAGCGAGAAGGCTGGCTGTGGCGCGAGGGAGAGCGACTCATGTTCGACGAGCGACTGCGCCGGGCCGCCCAGCGCTCGCGCGAGCTGTTCGACCCGGCGCTGCGCCACCGGCTGCAGCTGCTCACCCGCCGCCGGGAAGCCTGAGTCGCGCGCCCTTCAGCCGCTGGTCAGCGAACGGTGCACGTAGAGGTCGTAGCGACTGGTCTTGCCCGCGATGACGTGCCGGGGCGCGGGCCCCGCAATGGGCGGCGCCTTGCGTGGTCGCTTGACCACCACCCGGTGCGTGGCCACGTCCAGCGCCGCCTCCAGCAGCCGTGGGGCGTCGTTGTCGTCACCGGCCAGCAGCCGGAAGAGCCGCATCTCCTTCTTGACCAGGGACGACTTGTCGCGATGGGGAAACATCGGATCGAGATGGACCACCTGGGGGGCCACGCCGCTGGCCGCCACCAGGGCATCGAGCTCCCGCGTGGCATCGCCGTGGACCAGGTGCATCCGGGCGGCGACCTCGGCGGTCTCGGGGTCCGCCAGGGCCCGGGCCACGCCATCCTCGAGCAGGGCGAAGATCGCCGCCACCCGCTCCACCAGCAGCACCTCGGCACCGAGGCTCGCCAGCACGAAGGCGTCGCGCCCCAGTCCCGCGGTGGCGTCCACCACCGACGGCATCACGCCCTTGCCCAGGCCGCACGCCCGGGCGATCAGCTGGCCACGCCCGCCGCCGAAACGGCGCCGATGGGCCGCCCGGCCGGCGACGAAGTCCACCGCCAGGGGGTGGCCGTAGCGCCGGGGATCGCCGGCCAGCACCAGTCGGTCCTCGCGGCGTTCCAGGGTCAGCTCGGCCTCCTCCGGCTCGCCGAGGGGCATCCCGAGCCGGGCGGCCAGTTCCGCCAGGGCCGCCCCGTGAACCACCAGGGGCGGACGCTCGCTCATCGCGCCTTCTTCCAGGCCACCCGGTCGCGCAGATAGACCGGCTGGGCCTCGTGGGGGGCTCGCCCCTCGCCCGCCTCGAAGGCCCGGGCCGCCAGCAGCACCATGTCGGCGGCGTCGGCCTCCATCTCGGGCAGGTGCTGGCCGATGCCGACCTGTACCTCGGCGGGCATGGCATCCCATAGCCCCCAGCCGGAACCGACCCCCACCCAGTCATGATCCTCGTGGCCCGACGGCAGGCGCAGCCGTGCCGGCGGCATCACTGCCTCCTCGGCGAGCGGCTCGGGGACGCCGTCACGGCACTGCCAGGCGGCCACGTAGATCTCGCCCATGCGGGCGTCCAGGGCGGTGACCAGGTAGCGGAAGTGGTGGCGACGATGCCCCCCCAGGGCCAGGGCGGCGAGCGTCGAGACACCGATCAGCGGCCGGTCGAGGCCATAGGCCAGCCCCTGGGCGGCCCCGGCGGCGATGCGCAGCCCGGTGAAGGAGCCGGGGCCGTGACCGTAGGCCACGGCGTCGAGGGCCGTCGCCTCGAGGCCGGCCTCGGCAAGCACCTCGTCGACCAGGGGCAGCAGCCGCCGGGTGTGCTCCCGGGGGGCCAGTTCGAAGCGGGAGAGGAGTTCGTCATCGGCCCCTGCGCGGCGCCGCAGCAGGGCGACGGAACAGGCGCTCGAGGAGGCATCCAGGGCCAGCAGGATCGACATGGGGCTCGGCCATCACAGCGAAATGGGGGGTCATTATACGTGGCCTGGCCAGAAACGACGATGGCCCGCTTAAGCGGGCCATCAGAAGGCAGTCGGGCATGCTCCAAACGCTTCAGGAGCGGGGCTGGTCCGGCGACAGGCCTGCGAGGAGGCGCTGTGAACCCCTCCCTGGGCGCTACCGATGCCATCCATGGCATCGGACCTCCTCTTCGGCCTATCCCCGGCGCCCCGCAACCACCCAACTGTTCTGCCCTATATCGGGGAGAATCAGCCCTCCAGGGCCTCGAGCACCTGACTGGTGATCTCGTCGACGCTGCCGACACCCTCGACGCGGTGGTAGG
The DNA here is from genome assembly GCF_003202205.1 of Halomonas sp. LBP4. GTDB lineage: Bacteria > Pseudomonadota > Gammaproteobacteria > Pseudomonadales > Halomonadaceae > Halomonas > Halomonas flagellata. Next base: position 462,907 of record NZ_PDOG01000002.1, on the reverse strand, counting down.
TTGGGGCGGCCTCCGGGTCCTGTTCGGCCCACTGCCGGTAGTAGTCGACCAGCGGCGCGGTCTGCTCGTGGTAGACCGCCAGGCGGTTGCGCACGGTGGACTCGCGGTCGTCGTCGCGCTGGATCAGCGGCTCGCCGGTGACGTCGTCCTTGCCCGCTTCCTTCGGCGGATTGTACGCGACGTGATAGACGCGGCCGGAGCCCGGGTGGACGCGACGGCCGGCCAGGCGCTTGACGATCTCCTCGTCCTCGACGGCGATCTCCAGCACGTGGTCGATCTTCACCCCCGCGTCCTTCATGGCATCGGCCTGGGGAAGGGTGCGCGGGAAGCCGTCGAACAGGAAGCCGTTCTCGCAGTCCGGCTGGGCGATGCGTTCCTTGACCAGGGCGATGATGATGTCGTCGGACACCAGGCCCCCGCTGGTCATGATCTCCTTGACCTTGAGCCCCAGCTCACTGCCCTCCTTGACCGCGGCGCGCAGCATGTCGCCGGTGGAAATCTGCGGAATCTTGAACCGCTCGCAGATGAACTGGGCCTGGGTGCCCTTGCCGGCACCCGGGGCGCCCAACAGGATCAAACGCATGTTCTTGTACCTCGGTAGGTAAGTGGTCGTCACAAGCGAAGAAAGGGATGGGAGGGAACGATAACCGTGGCATCGTCCGTAGACAAGCGACCCGACCCGAAAGTCGTGGAGAAAGCGGAAAAAACCGGTTGCAGATCAATTCGCTGACTGCCGAATAGCACTTTGGTCTTCCCTGGGCCATGGTGCCCGATCGGCGCACCAAACAGCGACGGCGCCTCGCGGCGCCGTCGTCGATCCATCGCCCGGGCAATTACAGCAGCAGGCGGCGGATATCGGTCAGCAACTGACCGAGCAAGGCGGTGAAGCGCGCCGCATCGGCGCCATTGACCGCCCGGTGGTCGTAGGAGAGGCACAGCGGCATCGTCAGCCGTGGCTCGAAGGCCTTGCCGTCCCACACCGGCTTCATCTGCGCCTTGGAGATGCCGAGGATGGCGACCTCCGGGGCGTTGACGATCGGCGTGAAGGCGGTGCCGCCGATGGAGCCCAGGCTGGAGATGGTGAAGCAGCCGCCGGTCATCTCCTCGCGCTTGAGCTTCTTCGACTGGGCCTTCTTGGCCAGTTCCACGGACTCCTTGGCCAGATCGATCAGCGACTTCTTGTCGGCGTCGCGGATCACCGGGACCATCAGGCCGTCCGGGGTGTCCACGGCAATGCCGATGTGGACGTACTTCTTCCACACCACCGTCTCGCCGTCGGACGTGAGGCTGACGTTGAACTGCGGGTACTGACGCAGGGCGAAGGCGCACGCCTTGATCAGGAAGGGCAGCGGCGTGAGCTTGGCGCCCTGGGCCTCGGCCTCGGCCTTCATGGACTTGCGGAAGGCCTCCAGCTCGGTGATGTCCGCCTCGTCGAACTGGGTGACGTGGGGCAGGTTGACCCAGCTGCGATGCAGGTTGGTGGCGCCCATCTTCATCAGGCGGCCCATGGGCTTCTCTTCCACCTCGCCGAACTGGCTGAAGTCCTGGTCCGGGATCGGCGGGATGCCGGAACCGCCGGCGGCCGCCGGGGCGGCGGCAGGCGCTTGGGCCTTGCCGGCCATCACCTGCTTGACGTAGGCGTGGACATCCTCCTTCAGCACCCGCTCCTTCGGGCCGCTGGGCTTGACCAGCCCCAGGTCGACCCCCAACTCGCGGGCCAGCATGCGTACCGCCGGACCGGCGTGGACCAGCTTGCTGTCGCGGGGCTTGTGGGCCGCCATCTGGGCTTCCGGGCTCGGCGTCCCGGCCGGTGTCGGTGCCGGCTTGTCGGCCTTCGGCGCCTCGGCCTTCCGCTCGGCCGGCTTCGGTGTCGGCTTGGCACCCGCCACTTCGATATAGCCGATCAGGTCGCCCTCGGAGACGGTATCGCCCTCGGCGACGGAGAGCCCCACCAGCTTGCCCTTGAAGGGGCTGGGCACGTCCATGGAGGCCTTGTCGGATTCCAGGGTGATCAGCGGGTCTTCCTCGTCGAGATCGTCGCCCACGGTGGCGACGATCTCGATCACCGGCACATCGTAGGAGCCGGAGAGATCCGGCACCCGGATCTCGCGGCGCTCGGGCTCGCCGCTGGCGACCTCCTCTTCCTCGGCCGGAGCGGGCTCGGCACGGGATTCGGCGGCCGCGGGCGTCTCGGCCTCACCGCCGCCCTCACCGGCCCCCCCGTCCGCGATCTCCATGGTACCGATGACATCGCCCTCGGAGACGGTATCCCCCTCCTTGACGGTCAACGAGACGAGCTTGCCGGCGTGGGGGCTGGGCACGTCCATGGAGGCCTTGTCGGACTCCAGGGTGATCAGGGTGTCCTCTTCGGCGACCTCGTCGCCCTCGGCCACCGCCACCTCGATGATCTCCACGTCGGACGAACCACCGAGATCCGGCACCTTGACCTCCACGGTACGCTTGCCACCAGCAGCCGCGGCCGCTGGCGCCGCCGGCGCAGGAGCCGGTTCGGGCGCCGGCGCCACAGCAGGCTGCTCGGCGGCCGGTGCGGGATTGGCGGCCCCGCCGCCGGCCACCTCCAGCTCGACGATATCGTCGCCTTCGGAGACGGTGTCGCCCTCCTTGACCAACACCTTGATGACCTTGCCGCCCTTCGGCGCCGGTACATCCATGGAGGCCTTGTCGGACTCCAGGGTGATCAGGGTATCCTCGACGTCGATCACGTCGCCTTCCGACACCGCGATCTCGATGATTTCCACATCGGTATCGCCACCGATGTCGGGAACTTTGATGATTTCGCTACTCAAGGTCGCGCTCCTTCCAAATCGTGCCTGGAACAGGCGGGCCCCAGGCCCGCCAGCCACCTGATCAACTGGTCAGCGGATTGGGCTTGTTGGGATCGATGCCGTACTTCCCGACTGCCTCGCCCACCACCTTGCGGTCGAGTTCGCCGCGGTCGGCCAGCGCCTTGAGCGCGGCCACGGTGACGAAGTAGCGATCGACCTCGAAGAAGTGACGCAGCTTCTTGCGGGTATCGGAGCGGCCGAAGCCGTCGGTCCCCAGTACATGGTAGTCGGTCGGCACCCAGGCACGGACCTGGTCGGCGAACAGACGCATGTAGTCGGTGGAGGCGATGGCCGGCCCCTGGCGGCCCTCCAGGCACCGGGTGAGGTGCGGCTTGGCCGGCTCGGCATCCGGGTTCAGGAACGCCTCGCGCTCCAGGCCCAACGCCTCGCGGCGCAGCTCGTTGAAGCTGGTGACGCTCCAGATGTCGGCGCCGACACCCCAGTCGGAGGCCAGCAGCTCGGCGGCCGCCTCGACCTCGCGCAGGATGGTGCCGGAACCCATCAGCTGGACGCGGCCCTTGTCGCCCTGAGTCTCGCGCAGCAGGTACATGCCCTTGATGATGTCCTCGGCGGGCACCGTCTCGAGCGCGGGATGCTCGTAGTTCTCGTTCATCACCGTCAGGTAGTAGAAGCAGTTCTCCTTGTCGGCGAACATGCGCTTCAGGCCGTCCTGGACGATCACGGCGACCTCATGGGCATAGGTCGGGTCGTAGCTGCGGCAATTGGGGATGGTCGACGCCTGGATGTGGCTGTGACCATCCTGGTGCTGGAGCCCTTCGCCATTGAGGGTGGTGCGACCGGCGGTGCCACCGACCAGGAAGCCGCGCGCCTGCATGTCGCCGGCGGCCCAGGCCAGGTCGCCGATGCGCTGGAAGCCGAACATCGAGTAGTAGACGTAGAACGGCAACAGCGTGGTGTTGTTGTTCGAGTAGGAAGTGGCCGCGGCGATCCACGCCGACATGGCCCCCGCCTCGGAGATGCCTTCCTCGAGGATCTGGCCCTGCTTGTCCTCGCGGTAGAACATGATCTGGCCCTTGTCGACGGGCTCGTACTTCTGGCCTTCGGAGGTGTAGATACCGAGCTGGCGGAACATGCCCTCCATGCCGAAGGTGCGCGCCTCGTCGGGGATGATCGGCACCACCTGCTTGCCGATCTTCTTGTCCTTCACCAGGCCGTTGAGGATGCGCACGAAGGCCATGGTGGTGGAGACCTCACGGCCCTTGGAACCGCCGGTCTGAGAGGCGAAGATCTTGTCGTCCAGGTCGGGGATCGGCAGCGCCTCGAAGTCGCTGCGACGCTGCGGCAGGTAGCCGCCCAGGCGCTCGCGCTGCAGGTGCATGTACTTGAGCTCCGGGGAGTCGTCCTCGGGCTTGTAGTACGGCACCTCCTTGAGCTGCGCGTCGGTCAGCGGAATGCCGAAGCGGTCGCGGAAGGTGCGCAGCGCCTCGTACTCCATGGTCTTGACCTGGTGGGCCTCGTTGGCCGCCTCGCCGTCGCCGCCGCCCATGCCGTAGCCCTTGACGGTGTGTGCCAGGATCACGGTGGGCTTGCCGTTGGTGGTATTGACCGCCTGGTGGTAGGCCGCATAGACCTTGAACGGGTCGTGCCCGCCGCGGTTGAGCTTCCAGATGTCCTCGTCGGACATGTCCTTGACCATCTCGGCGGTTTCCGGGTACTTGCCGAAGAAGTGCTCCCGGGTATAGGCGCCGCCGTTGGCCTTGTAGTTCTGGTACTCGCCGTCGACCGCCTCGTCCATGCGCTTCTGCAGGATGCCCTTCTTGTCCTTCTCGAACAGCGGGTCCCACAGGCGGCCCCAGACCACCTTGAGCACGTTCCAGCCGGCACCGCGGAACACGCCCTCGAGCTCGTCCATGATCCGCGAGTTGCCGCGCACCGGACCGTCGAGGCGCTGCAGGTTGCAGTTGATGACGAAGATCAGGTTGTCGAGGTTCTCGCGGCCGGCCAGGGAGATGGCGCCCAGGGATTCCGGCTCGTCGCACTCGCCGTCGCCCATGAAGCACCAGATCTTGCGGTCATGCATGTCCTTGAGCTCGCGGGAGTCAAGGTACTTCATCACATGGGCCTGGTAGATCGCCTGGATGGGACCGAGACCCATGGAGACGGTGGGGAACTGCCAGAAGTCAGGCATCAGCCAGGGGTGCGGGTAGGACGAGAGGCCATCGCCGTCGACTTCCTGGCGATACTTGTCCATCTGCGCCTCGGTCAGGCGCCCCTCCAGGTAGGCGCGGGCATAGACGCCCGGTGCCACATGGCCCTGGATGTAGACCAGGTCACCCTCGAAGTCGCCCTTCGGGGCACGGAAGAAGTGGTTGAAGCCCACGTCGTAGAGAGTGGCCGCCGACATGAAGCTGGCGATATGGCCGCCGAGGCCGGGATTGGCCCGGTTGTTGCGAATCACCTGGGCGATGGCGTTGTAGCGGATCAGCGAGCGGATGCGCCGCTCCATGAAGAGATCGCCCGGCATCGGCGCCTCGCGGTGCACCGGGATGGTGTTGCGATGCGGGGTGGTCACCGAGAAGGGCACCTGCATGCCGTCCCGGCGCAGGCGGTCGGCCAGGCGGGTCAACAGGTACTGGGCACGTTCCTCGCCCTCGCGATCCAGCACCGATTCCAGGGAATCCAACCATTCCGTGGACTCGATCGGATCGAGATCCTCTCTTGTCTCCAGACTCATAGACGTCTCTCCGAATGACGATGGGGTGTCGATTGCCCCACATTGCTGGGGCAGGGGTGCTCTCTCTTTTTTTTTGAGATGCCGTGCACGCCGCATGTCGGGGGTGGTGTAGTAATTTTACAAGACGGCTCGGCATACCCGCCGCTGGTGGCGGAGAAGATACCGTAAACGCCTCGCCCTGCCAATTCAAGGTGAAAATGGAAATATTTTTCATAAACTGACATTGCGACGCAACACAAGGCATTACGTGCGCGTAAAGGCCACGAATTCGACTAAGGACAAGGGCTTGTAGCCGAACTACCGTATGAATCAAGCGTGCCATCCAACTTGATCGTTCATGTCCATCTACCGCCCCGAACTGCGTAGTCGTTCCAACATTGCCGGCCCAGCAACTGGCGGAAGTAGGCCCAGTCGAAGGCCGGGCCGGGGTCGCTCTTGCGCAGCGGCGCCACCCGGGCATGGCTGGTGATGCGGCGCCCGGTCAGTGCCGGGTAGGTGGCCAGCAGCTCGACGGTGGTCGCCGCCAGCGCCCGGTACTGGGCGAGCGTATAGGGCGAGACCTCGTCGCCTTCCAGCTCGATACCGATGGAGAAGTCGTTGAGGGCGGTGCGCGGCCAGCCGTCATCGCACCAGTGCGACCGGCCGGCGTGCCAGGCCCGCTCCCCGAAGGGCACGAACTGCACGCACTCGCCGTCACGCCGGATCAACAGGTGCGCCGAGACGCGCAGCTCGGCGATGCCGGCGAAGTAGGGGTGGGCCTTCGGGTCGAGGCGATTGGTGAACAGGCGCTCGATGTGCTCGCCGCCGAACTGCCCCGGCGGCAGGCTGATGGAGTGCAGCACCAGTAGCGAGACCTCGCCCTCGGGGCGTGCATCCCGGTTGGGCGACGGCACCCGCCGAGCGCCTGACAGCCATCCCGCCTCGATCGGCATCGCCTTCCCCTGACGTCTTCCGTGTGGATTCCCTATAATGGACGCCTCGAACGCTCATCGCACCCCCTGGAGAGTGACAGGCCGCCATGCATTATCAGGACGCCCTTGCCGAAGAGATCCGCGACGCCGCCGCCCGGCTGCTGGCCGAGGATGTCGGCCCCGGTGACATCACCGCCCAGCTGATCCCCGACCGCCAGTGGGCGACGGCCCGGGTCATCACCCGCGAGACCGCCGTGCTGTGCGGCGTTGCCTGGGTCGACGAGCTGTTCCGTCGCCTCGATGCCAGCGTCACGCTGCGTTGGAGCGCCGCCGACGGCGACCGGCTCGAGGCCGGCCAGGCCTTTCTCGAGCTCGAGGGTCCGGCCCGCAGCCTGCTGACCGGCGAACGCGCGGCGCTCAACCTGCTGCAGACCCTCTCGGCCACGGCCACTCGCACGCGCCACTACGTCGACCTGCTCGCCGGCACCGGGGTGCGCCTGCTCGATACCCGCAAGACCCTGCCCGGCCTGCGCCTGGCGCAGAAGTATGCGGTGACCTGCGGCGGCGGCCACAACCATCGCATCGGCCTGTATGACGCCTTCCTGATCAAGGAGAACCATATCGCCGCCTGCGGCGGCATCGCGGCGGCGGTGCGGGAAGCCCGCGACATCGCCCGCGACCTGCCGGTGGAAGTGGAGGTGGAGACCTTCGACGAGCTCGACCAGGCCCTCGCGGCCGGCGCCGACATCGTGATGCTCGACAACTTCTCGCTCGACGACATGCGCGAGGCGGTGAAGCGCAACGCGGGGCGCGCCACGCTGGAGGCCTCCGGCAACGTCGACGAGACCACCCTGCGCGCCATCGCCGAGACCGGCGTCGACTGCATTTCCAGCGGCGCCCTGACCAAGGACCTCAAGGCCATCGACCTGTCGATGCGCCTCATCGACTAGGTAGGGAAGAGGTGGACTCAGGTCTCCACGGCGACCAGGGATTTCTCCAGGCGGTGACGGCACAGCCGCTCGCCGCCGCGCTCCACCCACTCCTCGCCGAGATCGCGCCAGCCCCGGCGCACCAGGCCGTCGGCCAGCATCAGGCTGGCATCGATGCGGGCCCGCCCCACCCCGTGCTCGAGCAGCAACCGCTCGGCATGCACCAGCAGGGTCGAACCGATGCCGCGACGGGCCAGCGACGGCCAGACATAGAGCGTCACGATGCGCCCCCGGGGAATATCGAGCTCGAGGAACCCGACGCAACGACCGTCGCAGGTCGCCACCAGAGTGGTGAAGAGCGCCTGGCGTGCCGCCCAGGCGCAGGCTTCCCGGGGCAATGCCGCCGCCCAGGCCTGGCGCTCGGCCAACCCGTAGTGGGCCGTGGCTCCCTGCATCACGGCGTGATGGAAGACCTCGGCCTGGTCGGCGGCGTCCTTGGCCAGGGCGCCACGGTAGAGGATCCGCGGTGCCCGCGGCGCCTGCCCGGCACCCGCTGCCCCGTGCTCGGTGGTGATCTGGCTCATCGGTGTCTGCCCTGCGATGGGTCGGGGATCGAAAGCGGCACGCCCGGTGCCGAGCAGCAGCCTACACAAGCCGGGCGCCGCGGCCAATCCCCCTCGCCCCGACGCCGACGAGCCGGCATAATCCCGACATGATCGCGACGCCCACCTCCCCTGCTGCCCCCGGCTTCGCGATGACCCCGATCGGCGTCATCGAGAGCGACTACCCGGACAAGTTCGGCATTCCCCGCCAGCCGGGGCTGGCCCCGGCCGCCCGTGCCAGCCTGATGCTGACGCCCCCCTTCGACGACCCGCTGGCGGTACGCGGCCTGGACGCCTTCAGCCACCTCTGGCTGACCTTCGTGTTTCACCACAGCCCTGACCGCTGGACGCCCCTGGTGCGCCCCCCGCGGCTCGGCGGCAACGCCAGGGTCGGGGTCTTCGCCAGCCGCAGCACCCACCGCCCCAACCGCCTGGGGCTCTCGCTGGTGGAGCTGGTCGAGATCGACACCCGCCGCGGGGTACGCCTGGTGCTGGGCGGGTGCGACCTGGTCAGCGGCACCCCGGTGCTCGACATCAAGCCCTACCTGCCCTGGGCGGAAGCCCGCCCCGAGGCCCGCGCCGGCTTCTCCCCCGAGGCCCCGCCGCTGCTGCCGGTGACCTTCTCGCCCGAGGTCGAGGCGACCCTGGCCGAGCGCCCCGACGGCGCTTCGCTGCGCGAGCTGATCCGCCAGGTGCTGGCCCAGGACCCGCGCCCCGCCTACCGCAAGGGGGCCGAGGAACGGACCTACGGGGTGCGATTGCGCGACGTGGACGTGCGCTTTCGTGCCGAGGCCGATCCGGCTGGAGACATCCGACTACGGGTCGTCGAGATCGTCCCGGCCTGAACCCTCCATAACGACGAAGGGCCCGACAGGGCCCTTCGTGGATCACGCTCTTGGTACCATCAGGAGAAATCGACCCCGATACGCCGCCCCACCTCCTCGTAGGCCTCGATCACCCCGCCCAGGCCCTGGCGGAAGCGGTCCTTGTCGAGCTTCTCGCGGGTCGCAGCGTCCCACAGGCGACAGCCGTCCGGGGAGAACTCGTCGCCCAGCACGATCTCGCCCTTGAACAGGCCGAACTCCAGCTTGTAGTCGACCAGCAGCAGGCCGCCCTCGGCGAACAGCGTCTTGAGCACCTCGTTGACCTTGAAGGTCAGCACCTTCATCTCCCTGAGCTGGTCGGGCGTGGCCCAGCCGAAGGTCTCGGCCAGTGACTCGTTGATCATCGGGTCGTGCAGGGCATCGTTCTTGAGGAACAGCTCGAAGGTGGGCGGGGTGAGTTCGCGGCCCTCCTCCACGCCCAGGCGCTTGACCAGGCCACCAGCGGCGATGTTGCGCACCACGCACTCCACCGGAATCATCTCGAGCTTCTTGACCAGGCTCTCGGTGTCGGAGAGCAGGCCGTCGAAATGGGTGGGAATGCCTGCCTCCTGGAGCTTGCCCATGATGAAGGCATTGAACCTGTTGTTGACCGTCCCCTTGCGTGCCAGCGACTCCATGCGTTCGCCGTCGAAGGCACTGGTGTCGTCGCGGAAATGCAGGACCAGGTGGTCCGGGTCGTCGGTGGCGAAGACCGACTTGGCCTTGCCGGCGTAGAGTTCTTGACGCTTTTCCATGGGAGCCTCCACAGGCTGCGGATACGAGACAGTATGGGAAATCAGCCGATGGCCTGCCACGCCAGGCCGGTGTCCTGGGCGGCGACCATCAGCCGGGATTCATCGCCGTCGAGCAGCGGCACCAGGGCCTCCAGCGCCAGCTCGGGGCGGTTGTTGTGTTCGGAAAGGTGCGAGCAGACGATGCGCTGCAGGCGATCGAGCCCCAGTCGCGCGAGCAGTGCCGCGGCCTGGCCGTTGGCCAGGTGGCCCCAGTCGCCCCCCACGCGCCGCTTGAGGGCGCGCGGGTAGGGGCCCTCGGCGAGCAGGCGCACGTCATGGTTGCACTCCAGCACCAGGGCGTCGCAGCCGGCGAAGGCCCTGGCCACATGGTCGGTGGGATGGCCGAGGTCGGTCAGCACGCCGAGGCTGCGCCCCCCGGCATGGAAGCGAAACTGCACCGGCTCGCGGGCGTCGTGGGGCACGGTGACCGGGTCGATGACCACCCCCTTGATGGCGAAGCGGGCCTGGGGGGTGATCCAGTGGTGGCCGGGCAGCTCGCCGAGGCGTCTCGTGCCCCAGGTGCCCGGGGTCAGGTAGACCGGTACGCCGTGGCGGCGGGCCAGGGGACCGACCCCACGCACATGGTCGCCATGCTCGTGGGTCACCAGCACCGCATCGAGCTGGCGCGGATGCAGGCCGAACTCGGCCAGCCGGCGCTCGGTCTCGCGCAGTCCGAAGCCGCAGTCGACCAGCAGGTGGGTGTCGCCGTCGCTGACCAGGGTCGCGTTGCCCTTGCTGCCGCTGCCCAGGGAGGCGAAGCGCAGCGTACCGGCGGGTGGGCGCGATTCGGCCACCCGGGTCGCCATCAGCGCAGCAGACCCGACACCCGCTCGAGCAGCTCGCGCTGATCCTCGGGGGTGAAGGCGCGATCGCTGGCGTTCTCCGCCCGCAGCACGGTCCGGTCGGGACCGGCGGACTCCAGTACCAGGCGAATCCGCTGGGACATCTGGCGCACGTCGGGGCTGAAGACGATCTGCAGCGGATTGCGATCGCGCTCGCTCCGGGTCATGTAGCTGATCAGGAAGTCGTGGGCGGCGGGGTCGCTGTCGAGCAGCTCGCGGCGCTCTTCCACGGTGAAGTCCAGCTGCAGCTGGTGATCCAGCTCGGCCCAGGTCCGATCGATATCCAGCGGAATGGCCACCACCCAGTCGTCGCCCCGCTGCTCGAGGCGCAGGCGTTCCTCGCCGGCCAGGCGCTGGGCGGCCAGCGACGACGAGCTGGCCGAGGCGCTGCGCGCGCCGAAGAACTGCTCCATCTCCTCCAGGCAGGCCGCCACCGGGACACCCCCCCGGTCGCAGCGCACCTCGCTGTCACCGGCGCGCAGCCCTTGACGCACGCTGAGGCGCGCCTGGGGGGTCTCGATCACGCCACGGGAGGTGTCGCTGGCGGTCACCTGCAGGCCGCGAGTACGGGCGAAGTCCTCGAGCTGGGGCCATACCGTACCGGGATCGGCGCCGACCACCAGCCAGCTGTCGCGGCCGATGTTGCGGCGCTCGACGAAGTCACCCTCGGTGGCACGCCCGGCCGCCAGCGGCTGGGGGCTCGGGGCCTCGAAGCCGTCGTCCCGTGCCCGGAAGTCGCCTACCGCCTCGGGCACCGGCATGGCATCCCGGTAGCGATCGGGGTTGCGCGTCTCGGGCAGGACCAGCGGCGAGCTGCCGCCGGCGTCCGCATAGTCGATGCTGCGGTCGTGATAGTAGCCGTCGCGGGCACAGCCGGCCGTGGCCAGGGCGATGGCCGCCACCAGCGGCATCCATTTCAGCGCAGAGTTCATGCATCCACCTTGCGTCAGGTTGTCCAGGTTCCGGCGCCCGAGCGCCGGTCAATCGTCGGTCAGGCCGGCCAACTGCAGGGCCTCGCCGATGGTGGAGTGATACTTCTCGGACAGCCATGTCAGGGGCAGACGGATGCCGGGCTCGATCAGGCCCATGCGGTGCAGCGCCCACTTGACGGGGATGGGGTTCGACTCGACACCGAGATTGGTGTGCAGGGGCATCAACCGGGTGTTGATCTGGTGAGCCTTGTCGGCGTCGCCGGCCACGGCGGCGGCGCACAGCTCGTGCATCGCCCGGGGGGCGACATTGGCGGTCACCGAGATATCGCCATGGCCCCCCATCAGCATGAAGTCGCAGGCGGTGCCGTCGTCGCCGGAATAGAGCATGAAGTCGCTGCCCCGGAGGCGGGCGATCAGGTCCTCGGCGCGCTCCAGGTTGCCGGTGGCGTCCTTGAGCCCGATGATGTTGTCGACCTCGGCCAGGCGCAGCACCGTCTCGTTGTAGAGGTCGGAGCAGGTACGCCCCGGCACGTTGTAGAGGATCACCGGCAGCTTGCTGCCCTCGGCCACCGCCTTGAAGTGCTGGTAGAGGCCTTCCTGGGTCGGCTTGTTGTAGTAGGGGCACACCGACAGGCAGTAGTCGGCCCCCACCTCGCCGGCGTAGCGGGCCAGCTCGACGGCCTCGGAGGTGGCGTTGGCCCCGGTGCCGGCGATCACCGGGATGCGCCCGTCGACCTCCTCCACCACCGCGCGAATCACGTCGAAATGCTCGGCGAAGGACATGGTGGTGGGCTCGCCGGTGGTACCGGCGGCGACGATGCCGTCGGTGCCATTCTCGAGGTGGAAGTTCACCAGGCGGCGCAGCGCCTCCCAATCGATGTCGCCATTGACCTTCATCGGCGTCGCCATGGCGACGATACTGCCAGTGATCATCCTCTCATTCCTCTCGATGCAACTACGCGATACGACTGCTGCGTCTGCCGCCCCCGAATGCGGGGACACGCCTCGGACAATGGCACCAACGCCAGAGAGTAGATGGTACTCAGGCGATCAAAGCCTGTACAGCACGGGCAGGCGAGACTTTACAGCTCGGCCGCGGTTGCGTGTAATCGGGAGCCACGTCCCACCGGCACAAGGAACCTTCCATGAGCGTCAGCATCGGCCAGCCCGTGCCCGACTTCACCGCCAGCGCCACCAGCGACAGCCGCGTAAGCCTCTCCGAACTGCAGGGCCGGCAGGTGGTGGTCTATTTCTATCCCAAGGCCAGCACCCCGGGCTGCACCACCGAGGGTAGCGACTTCCGCGACCGCAAGGACGCCTTCGACGCCGCCAATACCGTGATCCTCGGCGTCTCCCGCGACGGCCTCCGCGCCCAGGAGAACTTCAAGGCCAAGCAGGGCTTCAACTTCGAGCTGATCTCCGACAAGGACGAGGCCGTCTGCCGGCTGTTCGATGTCATCAAGCTCAAGAAGCTCTACGGCAAGGAGCACCTCGGCATCGAGCGCAGCACCTTCCTGGTCGACGCCGAGGGCAGGCTCGCCCGGGAGTGGCGCAGGGTCAAGGTGCCCGGCCATGTCGAGGAGGTACTCGAGGCCGCCCGGGAACTGCACGCCGCTTCCTGACTCTTCCGCCCGGTGCGTGGGCGGTGGCCCTCACTCCTTGACCAGGGACTCCACCGCCTCGTTCTTCTGCCGCTTCTTGATGCCCCGGGGCCAGGCGTAGACGAGCGCCTTGAGCAGGGTCGCCAGCGGAATGGCGAAGAAGACCCCCCAGAAGCCCCAGATTCCGCCGAAGAAGAGTATCGCCAGGATGATCGACACCGGGTGTATGTTGACCGCCTCGGAGAACAGGATCGGCGACAGGACGTTGCCGTCCAGCGCCTGGATGACGCCGTAGGCGAGCACCACGTAGAGGAACTCGTCGGTCATGCCGAAGTGAAAGCCGGCCACCGCCGCCACCGGCAGGGTGGCCACCGCGGCGCCGATGTAGGGCACCAGCACCGAGAAGCCCACCAGCACCGCCAGCAGCGCCGAATAGGGCAGGCCGAAGAAGGCGAAGGTCAGGAAGGCCACGGTGCCGACGATGATGATCTCGACGAACTTGCCGCGCACATAGTTGGCGATCTGGTCGTCCATCTCCTGCCAGATCCGCGTCATCAGGGTGCGCTTCTGAGGCAGCAGCGACACCATGAAGGCCACCAGCTTCTCGCGATCCTTGAGCATGAAGAACACCAGGATCGGCACCAGGATCAAGTAGACGATCAGGGCGATGACATTGCCCAGCGAGGCCAGCGACAGCGTCAGCGCCCGCTGCCCGAACTGGGTCATCTCGCGCCCGGCCACGCCGATCCAGTTCTGGATCTGGTCGGGGGTCACCAGGTTGGGGTAGCGCTCCTGGAGGTCGTCGAGCAGCTGCTGGCCGCTGGCGAACATGCGCGGCGCCTCCTGCACCAGGCTGACAAGCTGGTTCCAGATCAGCGGCATCAGGATGAAGGCCATCGCCAGCAACACGCCGATGAAGCCGAGAAACACCAGGGTCACCGCCAGCAGATGCGGCACATGGCGCCGGGTCAGGGCCGACACCGCCCCCTGCAGCAGGAAGGCGATCACCAGGGCGATGAAGAAGGGCGCCAGCATGCGCCCGAACCAGATCACCGCGGCGAAGCCCAGCACCAGCACCACCAGCAGGATCACCGCCTCCTCGTCGGAGAAGTAGTGGTCGATCCAGCTCTTGAAGACGGCGCGCAGGCTCATGAGCCGGGCTCTCCGCCCTTGCGAATCCAGTAATGGAAGACCGGGCCACGCTCCTCCCTGGCCGGCATCTCGTGGATGCTCTGCTCGATGAAGGTCTCGAAGTCACGCCAGGAACCGGCATCGGTGGCCATCACCTCGAGCAGCTGGCCAGGCTCGAGGCGCGCCAACGCCTGCTTGGCCTTGAGCAGGGGCAGGGGGCAGGGAAGACCGCGGGCGTCGAGCACGTCATCAGGTTGCACAGCCATGTTGTCTCCCGGGAGAATGCATTCAGGGCATGTCGGCCGCCAGGCAGGAGCCGCTCGACATGAAACCCTTGAGATTTAAAGGCACTTTACGGGCCGAATCAATGTCGGAGGGTAACTCCCGCCGCCTGCCCTGCCGGAAGAGAGGATGGCCATGCCCCGGATCGCCACAACCTGCCTCGCCGCCTTGCTGAGCCTGGCGCTTGCCCAGCCCACTGCCGCCCAGTGGATCGACAGCCGGGCGAGTGACGACTACGGCCTGCCCAGCCTGACCAGCAGCGGCAGCCAGGCGGTCAGCGGCGAGGAGGCACGCCTGGGCCGCGCCTGGCTCAGGCAGTTCCGAGCCCGCGCGCCCGGCTGGGATGACCCCATCGCCCAGGAATACGTGGAATCGCTGGTCACCCGGCTACTGCCCCACAGCGACCTGGTCGACACCGACACCCTCGTCACTCTGGTCGAGAGCCGCATGCTCAACGCCTTTGCCGTGCCGGGCGGCGTGATCGGCGTGAACGCCGGCCTGTTCGCCTTCGCCGACGAGGAGGCCGCCCTGGTCTCGGTACTCGCCCACGAACTCGGCCACCTCTCACAGCGCCACTATGCCCGGAGCCTGGCCCGCGCCGAGCAGACCCAGATCCCCACCATGGCCGCCATGCTGGCCGGCATGCTAATCGCCGCCGGTGGCGGTGGCGATGCCGGCATCGGCGTGGCCATGGGTTCCCAGGCGGCCTTCATTCAGGACCAGCTCGCCTACTCCCGCCGCTTCGAACAGGAGGCCGACCGCATCGGCCTCCAGGCCATGGCCCAGGCCGGCTACGACCCCCAGGCCATGGTACGCATGTTCCGCGCCATGCAGCGCATGGCCAGCCTGCAGGGCGGCAACCCGCCGGAGTTCCTGCTGACCCACCCGGTGACCGAGTCCCGCCTCAGCGACACCCAGGATCGTGCCAGCCAGCTCCGGCTCGACAGCCCTCGCGACGAGGACCTTCAGTACTCGCTGGTCAGGGCCAGGGCATTGTTGGCGATTCACCGCCGCGACCCGCGGCAGGCCGCCACCCGCCTGGCCCAGGGAGACGCGCCCGAGGCTGCCCGGCGCTACCTGGCGGCGCTGATCGACGCCGAGCGCGGCAATACCGATGCGGCCCTGCGCGACCTCGACGCCCTGGCCCGGGAGTTTCCCGACCTGGCGCTGCTGCCCGCCTCGGCCACCGAGGTGGCGTTCGAGGCCGGCCGCTACGACGACACCATCGAGCGCAGCCGTCGCCAGTTGCGGCTGATGCCCGGCCATGTGCCCACCACCCGGCTGCTCGGCGAGGCGCTGCTGCAACGCGACCCCGACGAGGCCTGGCAGGTGCTGCGGGAGCTCTCCGAGCGCCGCCCCGAGGATCCCCAGGTGTTTACCCTGCTGGCCGAGGCCGCCGGACGCAGCGATCGCGAGGCCTGGGGCCACCTGGCCCGGGCCGAGCAGATGCAGCTCACCGGCCGCATCGACAGCGCCATCCGCCAGCTCGACGTGGCCAAGGGGGTCGCCGAACGCGAAGGCGACACCACCGCCGCCAGCCGCATCGAGCAGCGCCGCAAGGACTTCCTCGGCTATCGGGAGACGATGGAGAAGTTCTGACAGCTGGAAGCTGGAAGGCATCATCTTGCCACCAGCGCTGGCATCAAGGGTTGATCTTCCGGCTTCAGGTTTCCAGGCGCGAAGCGCCGCTCTTCCAGCTCCAGCGCTAGGCGAAGCCTAGCGCTGGAAATTCAGCATCCGCTCCAGCGGCTTGAGCGCGGCCCGGCGCAATTCGGCGTCGACGAAGATCTCGCCGCTGCCATGGCGCAGGGCGCCGGCCAGGTTGTCCAGGGCGTTCATCGCCATCCACGGGCAGTGCGCGCAGCTCTTGCAGGTCGCGCCGTTGCCGGCCGTCGGGGCCTCGAACAGGGACTTGCCCGGCACCGCCTGCTGCATCTTGAAGAAGATGCCGCGGTCGGTGGCCACGATCAGCTTGTCGTTGGGCAACTCCTTCGCCGCCTTGATCAGCTGCGAGGTGGAACCCGCCACGTCGGCCAGCTCGACCACTGGGGCCGGCGACTCCGGATGCACCAGCACCGCCGCCTCCGGGTAGAGCGCCTTGAGGTCCTCGACGCCCTTGGCCTTGAACTCCTCGTGGACGATGCAGGCGCCATCCCACAGCAGCATGTCGGCACCGGTCTGCTTCTGGATGTAGCCACCCAGGTGCTTGTCCGGGGCCCAGAGGATCTTCTCGCCGCGGGCCTGCAGGTGCTCGATCACCTCCACGGCGATGGACGAGGTCACCACCCAGTCGGCGCGGGCCTTCACCGCCGCCGAGGTGTTGGCATAGACCACCACGGTGCGGTCGGGATGCGCATCGCAGAAGGCACTGAACTCGTCGGCCGGGCAGCCCAGGTCCAGCGAGCAGGTCGCCTCCAGGGTCGGCATCAGCACGCGCTTCTCCGGCGAGAGGATCTTGGCCGTCTCGCCCATGAAGCGCACCCCGGCCACCACCAGGGTCTCGGCCTCGTGGCGGGCGCCGAAGCGGGCCATCTCGAGGGAATCGGCCACGCAGCCGCCGGTCTCCTCGGCCAACTGCTGGATGGCATCGTCGGTGTAGTAGTGCGCCACCAGGACGGCGTTGTTGGCCTCGAGGAGTCGCTTGATCTCGTCGACGCGGGCCTCGTCCTCGGCGGGAATCCGGGTGGGGCAGTAGGCGCGTGCCAGGTGCTCGCGCACCTCGACACGGGAAGTCATGATCGTCATCGTGTCTACCACTGTGACTGGCAGGGGCTCCCCCTGCGATTTACCAGGTACCGCCGCTCGCGCGCTCCGCACGGGGCGATACACCTGAGGGTCGACCCTTGCGTCTTTCGCCACGATCGACCCGAGCCCTCATTCTAGACCAGAACACTGGGGTATTGACCACCCCCGGCCGGAAAAGCGTCATGCGAATGGAATGGGGGGCGGCCGGCGGGGGATCGAGGGGCACTCGAGGTGGCTGCATGGATGGCATCAGTGCGTTAGCGCACCGACGGCGGCCTGCCGTTCCGCCAGAGTCGTGCTACCGATGCTTCACGACATCGTGAAGGCCGGACAGTGACACGAGGTCGCCATGCCATCCCCCATCCAGCACACCACCCTTCCCACGACTGCATTCAAGAAATTCACGCGCCTGCCCGACCGCGAGCCAGGCGAACAGCAGCACGGCTATCCCTTCAAGCCGGAACGCTTGCCCGAAGCACCACTTGCGACACTTCCCGACGAGGAGCTCGACGAGCCTGCCAGGCGCGCCGCCGCAGGCGACGATGATCTGATGAGCCAGGATATCAACGCGATCGTCCCCAAGATGCCGTCATGACATCCCGGCGGGTGCGCCCTTCCCAGGGCGCACCCGCCGATTTCATGGTGCCTCCCCTTCGATGAGGACCTGACGGTAGATGCGCCGATCGGAGGCATAACAGCCGCAGGAGGCCTCGAGCAGCCCCGCCCGGTCCAGCACCGTGATGTCCACACGGTGGTAGCGAGACAATCCCTGGAGCACAGCCATTGGACCTGTTACGCATCATCATCGCGATCTTCCTGCCGCCGCTCGGCGTCTTCCTGCAGGAAGGCATCGGCAAGTATTTCTGGATCAACATTCTGCTTACGCTGCTCGGCTATGTTCCCGGCATCGTTCACGCCGTGTGGATCATCGCCAGGCGATGAACACGGCGTTTGCGCAATCGCGCCGCGATGTCACCAGCTGACGCGCCGCAGCGCCGGCCCACCGACGCTCGCACCCGCGTGCATCGGCTCGCGCGACTGATGGACAGTTCGGTCCGTCTGCCCGGCGGTTTCCGCGTCGGGGTCGACGGGCTCATCGGGCTAGTGCCGGGGGTCGGCGATCTCGCGGCGGCCGGGGTGTCGTTCTACATCGTCGCGCAGGCGGCGCACGCCGGCGTACCGGCCAAGGTGCTTGCGCGCATGGTGCTGAACGTCGCGCTGGATGCCGTGGTCGGCGCGATCCCGGTGCTCGGGGACGTGTTCGATGTCGCGTTCAAGGCCAATCTGCGCAACGCCAGGCTGATGGATGCGTATCTGGATCGAAGCGCACCGCGCTGAAATTCGGTTCTTCTCATTCTCACGAGAACCGACACCTCCATCGAACCGGTGTCGGTGGGCATCCGTTTGCGGCTTGTACCGTTGCGGTGGCTGCCGGGCGGCCGATGCTGACAGGCTCAATCGTCCGGGTGCTGCTTACCCTCTTCGATCTTTTCATCTACCTGCTCCCCTTCCGTCCGGTTCATATCCGGCTTTTTCTGCTCGGCTTCTGCACCGGCGTCCAGGCTGAGTTCGATAAAGATAGGAAAATGATCCGATCCCCAGGCGGGTCCTCTGTCCATACGGACGAGCTTGAAATGATCGGTGTGGAAGACGTGATCGAGCGGCCAGCGCAGGAGCAGGTTCTTGGCGTGGTAGGTGTTGTACATACCCCGCCCGACGCGCGGGTCGAGCAGACCACTGGTTTTCTGAAACAGGCTCGTGGTGTAGGACCAGGCGACATCGTTGAAATCGCCTGCAACAATGGTTGGCCTATCGCGTTTCTCCACTTCCCGGCCCACGATCAGCAGTTCCGCATCTCGTTCCGTCGTCTCGCTCGCATACATCGGGTTGGGTGGATCGGGGTGAACGAAATGCATATAGACCCGGTCATCTGACGGCAACACCACCTGCATGTGCATCGACGGGATGCTGTCCTTGAGAATAAACCGGACCTCGGGATCGATCATCTCCAGTCGACTATGCAGGAGCATGCCATAGGTGTTGTCGAGTGGGTTCTTGAGCGTGTGCGGATATTTCTCTTCCAGTGGCCCGAGCGCTTCCTCCCACCACTGGTCTGTCTCCACGGTCAAGACCACGTCTGGATCATACTCGCGCACGATATCCAGGAAGGCCTCCGACTTCCGGTTTTCCATCAGTACGTTTGCAACGAGCAGCCTGAGGTTGGCATCGTCCAAGCGAGATTCAGTCGACAGTACCTGTTTGGGCATCAGCACCGTGTATGGAAGTATTTTTACTACCTGATATCCCACGGCCAGCACCAATAGCCCGAGAACAACGAATTCGTAGACGCGATGCATTTCCCAGAGATAGAGATAGAAGGAAAGAAGTACGATGCCTGCGATGGTAATCTGCGCTCTTGGAAAATCAAAAGCGCGAATCCACCATTGGTCGAACCGCAGAAGCGGAAGAACCGTAGCAATCACCAGCAGCAGCGCCAGTACGACCACTACAATTTTCATAGGATTTGCAAGGGCTCCTCGGATGAGCATGACTTGACCCACGATGCTATCAATACGATAAATGCATTATTCAGAATTCATAAATGATTGCAAAAGGCATCCCTTTCGTGCCGTGCTGCGGTAACGCTCATACACGGCAGGTAGGGTTATATTACATCATGACAGCATTTCGTGGAATGATCTGTACGCCAGCGCACACACCGCTCACACTGGGCTGCCCTCGGTTGACTGGTCACTTGGCATTATAGAATCTCTCCATCGGACATCGAAACCTGCATTGCCGTGTCTTCAAGTGACGGGGAATAGTTCGTCTCTGCTAGTGGTCCTCCCTTATATTTGCTTTGAGTGTCGAGAAAAAGGTTCTGGAATTCCGCAACGGACTGTCGGAACGAAGCCACGTCAAACCGGTACGACCAGGCTCTAAGCGCCAATCCCTGAAGATAGCCAAAACATTCATACCAATTCCTGTCGCGATAAGCTACTATGATAACTGTATCCGGAGAGTAAGCTTGGAGTCAGGTATGCCCACAACCACTAATGAATCTAACGTCTATACACAGCTGCGAGACAAGGCTGAAGCGCAGTTGCAGACGGGCACGACAGCGAGTCACTGGTCGGTGGGCGTTGACGCCCTGCGTCTGCTCCACCGGTTGTCCAGCAACCCCGACAACGCGGAAGACGCCCTCAAGCTGCTCCATGAATTGCAGGTTCACCAAGTGGAGCTTGACTTGCAGAACGAGGAGATTGCCGCCAATGAACGGGCACTTGTCGAGGATTTGAGCCTTTACCGGAAGCTTTACGATTCCGCCCCCCTTGGCTACTTTCTCGTCGACTTCGAGGGCAAAGTTATTCAGGGTAATCTTGCCGCGGCCGAGCTCTTTGGCGTTGGCCAGAACGACCTGGAAGGACAGCGCATCGACACCTTTCTGAAACCGCAAAATCGGCAGCAACTGCTTGGCCTGCTACAGCGTGTCGCACAGAGCGGCGCCAGGGATTGCTGCGTAGCCGAGATGGGTGGGCGTGCACAGGGTTCCCGTCACTTACAGTTTCTGGCATCCCTCCCTCCAGGGCGCGAGCATATCCTGTTGGCCTGCTGCGAGTGCGCCAGTGCGGATAACCCCTAATAGCCGTTCCACGCCATGGCTGCCTTGCCCCCTGCTGATTCACCGATAGAGCCCCTGGTGGTTGTACGTGTCCTGGGCATTGGTGCATCCGCCGGCGGCCTGGCGCCGCTGGAAGAGTTCCTTGCCCGGATCCCGCCCCACAGCCACATGGCCTATGTGGTGGTACAACATCTCGATCCCACCCACAAGGCATTGCTCCCGGAATTACTCCAGCGCGTTACCCCGATGTCGGTACGGCAAGCGACCCAAGGCATGCCCATCGAGCCTGACTGCGTGTACGTGATTCCGCCGAATACGGAACTCAGCGTTGTCGACGGCTTGCTGAACCTGGCAAAGCCCATGGAACCCAGGGGCATGCGTCTGCCGATCAACGTGCTGTTTTCTTCCCTGGCCCGCGCCCAGGGGGAGCAAGCCATCGGGGTGGTACTGTCCGGCATGGGCACCGACGGCACCCTGGGCTTACAGGCGATCAAGGCCGTGGGCGGCCTCACGGCGGTGCAACAGCCCGACACGGCACAGTTCGATGCCATGCCCAAAAGCGCCATCGCCGCAAACTGTGCCGATATCATTGCCCCTCCCGGCGACTTGCCCACCCGCATCCTGGCCTGCCTTGCCCAGGCACCCGACCAGTTCGCCTCCGGCGGGCTTTCGGCAGGACCAGTGGCAGAACCTGAGCTCGAATCAACGCCCTTGCAGCGCATTCTCCGTCTGCTTCAACAGCGAACCCGCCACGACTTCTCCCTCTACAAGCCCAGCACCCTGCACCGCCGCATGGAGCGACGCATGGCGATCCATGAAATCGCCACCTTGACGCTTTACGCGGATTTTCTCCAGCGCAATCCCCAGGAGATCGACCTGCTGTTCAAGGAGGTGCTCATCGGGGTGACCAGTTTTTTCCGTGATGCCCAGGTCTGGCAGTATCTGGCGGATATCACCCTGCCAGAACTGCTGGCACGACAGCACAGGGAGCCCCACCTTCGTGCCTGGGTGGTCGGCTGCTCAACCGGCGAAGAGGCCTACTCCTTGGCCATGCTCTTCACGGAGGCGCTGGACAAGTTGCCACGCCCCCATGACCTTACCCTGCAGATCTTCGCCTCCGACCTGAGTCCGGACGCCATTGCTACTGCTCGCCGCGGCCATTACCCCGCCGACATCAGCAGCAGTGTCTCGGCGGAGCGCCTGGCGCGCTTTTTCAGTGTTCATGATGACGGCTACCAGATCAACAGGGATATCCGCGACCTGGTGCTGTTCGCCCAGCAGGATGTGGTGCTTGACCCCCCCTTCACTCGCCTCGACCTGATTTCCTGCCGTAACCTGCTGATCTACTTCGATCAGAGCCTGCAACGCAAACTCATTCCCCTGTTTCACTACAGCCTGCGCGCCGGGGGGGTACTGTTGCTGGGGAGCTCGGAGACGGTAGGGCGCTACACTCAGTTGTTTGCTCCCATTCAATCCAAACTGCGAATTTATCGGCGCCAAGATAATGCCCAGAGCCGCGACACCCGGTTGCCGGTAAAGTCGTTTCCACCCCTGGCCTGGATAGCCAAGGAGCTTCCCGTGATCCCCAGCAATTCATCCTCCCACACAAATGATAATCTGCAAGCGGCAGCCGACCAGGTGTTACTGCAGGTCTACGCCCCCGCCGCGGTGGTGGTCAACGATGAGGGTGATATCGTCTATATCAGCGGGCGCACGGGAAAGTATCTGGAACCTGCCGCCGGCAAGGCCAACTGGAATTTTTATGCCATGGTGCGGGAAGGCCTGCGAACACCCATCGCCAGCGCCCTGCGCCAGGCCGCGAACCAGAGCGAACCGGCGCACTTGCAAGGCCTGCAGGTGCAACTGCCCGGCGGGGCCACGCAGAGCGTCGATATCACCGTACAGGCGCTGCGCGAACCTACCGCCTTGCGCGGGATGAAGATGATCGTTTTCCGCGATATCACCCCGGTTGATGCCAGTCCGGCCAACAAAAACAAGACGAAAACAGCCACGCAACATACTCATGCCACAGAGCTGCAACAGTACCAGGATGAAATCCAGACTCTGCGGGAGGAAAACCGCGCGTCCCGGGAGGAGTTGCAGTCAGCCAATGAGGAATTGCAGTCGACCAATGAGGAATTGCAGTCGACCAACGAAGAGTTGACCACTTCGAAGGAGGAAATGCAGTCCATGAACGAGGAACTGCAAACCATCAACGCGGAGATGCAGACCAAGCTCGACGATCTCGCCCTCGCCCAGAGCGATATGAAAAACCTCCTCAACAGCATCGAGATAGCCATTCTGTTTCTCGACCAGAACCTGAATGTTCGTCGCTACACTGACAGGGCCTCAAAGATCATCAACATCCGCGAAGGCGATATCGGCCGCCCCCTCAGTGATCTCACCACCAGCCTGCAGTATCCGGAACTGAACGACGATGCCCTTACCACCCTGAGCACCCTGGCATTTTCCGAGAAGCAGATACCCGCCACCGACGGCCGCTGGTTTACGGTACGGATCATGCCCTATCGCCGACTGGACAATGTGATTGACGGGGTGGTGATCACCCTTGTCGATATCACCGCGACAAAGGAATTGGAACAGTCCCTTCGCAAGGATTTGCAATCGTGACGGAAAGGCCATAATCCCATGCACGGGAATCGTCGGTCGGCCGGATCTTGGGAGGGATCCGCTTCCTTTATGCCCCGGCATCTCGGCTGCCCAGCGTGTGTTTCAGGCTGGCCTTGATCTCGCTCCAGATAGCGACGAAAACGCCGTCAGAGGAACCGCGAGTACCATGCCGATAATACCACTCAAGCCCGCACCCCAGAAGAACAGGAAAATAACCACGGGTGCAGGGTGCAGGCCCGAGAGATTGGCCATGATCTTCGGTGTCAGCAGCCAGCTTTCCGTTAGTTGCACCGCCGCGAAAACCAGTCCGGCCAGGACCAGTAACTCAACGCCGACATCCGGCTGCAGATAGGCCATGGGCAGGACCACCTGACGCATGGCCTCGTCGGCACGGTTGATCCGGATAGGCGATACTATCCGGACCCTCCGCGCTCAGCATCATGAGCTATCCGATCACCTGATGTAGTAGGACTCGACGGTCGAATTCCAGGTGGCGTCAGCCATATTCGGCCATTGATCCTTGCCGAAGCCCGGTGCGTTCTTTAAGCGCTCCGCATCTACGTCGAGCATGAAACGCTTGTTCTCCTTGTCCTGCTTCAAGGCCTTCCACGGAACAGCGAACAGGCGATCACCCATGCCCAGAAAACCGCCCGACGCCAATACTGCGTAACGTATCTTTCCCTCAGCCATATCGAGCATAACGTCATGAATCTTACCGATCTTTTCATCCTGCATGTTACAGACGTCGTCGCCGGTAATGGTGGAGGCACTCAGCAACGCGGACCCGGCCTGCATGTCATCATCGGCGCCGTATCTAGTCTTCGACTGTGTCATTGAATCGTTCATTTCGTTGCCTTCTTGGTATCGCTCTTGAGATCTCCGTACTTGGCTTCAGCCTTGCCGCCATGCTTTTCGGCTTTACCCTTGTTCTCCATGCTTTTGTCGCCGGTCACCTTGCCGGCAACCTCCTTGACCTTCCCCTTCGCCTCGTTCGCATGACCTTCGACCTGGTTCTTGTTCATGAGATGATCTCCAGATGATTGTTCCGTTTGGGTTATGCCTCTCACCATGAACTCATGTAGAGGCAGGGTGAGGCTCCAAATACCTATATAGTTGAAGCTCGAGGTCTGGTCGGTGCGGTGTCTAACATATGTGGAGACATTTTTTCAGACAAGTCTCCGCCCCCCGTACATCGTGGCTGGGATTGAATCTGCCCCTCATCCGGGCTGACGCTCACACGGAAAGGCATGCACGCGTGACTGATCGCACCGCAGTCTCCGAACAGAAATGCATGAAAACACTGGGGTCAACCCTGCAAGAGTGCCTTGAAGGCGCATGGTAGCTGCGTCACAGGACAACGACTATGTGTGTGGTACTGCACCGACGAATCGTTCGCTTATGCCCAAGTTGAAATGGCATTCCCGCGACTCGGGAACTGCTCTCTAGACCCACGAGGGTCCGGCAGACTGTCGTCTGACAGAGGTGAAACAATGATGAAGAAGCTAACCGCGTTGATCCTTTCCGCCGCCATTGTCCCGGCATTGGCACTGAGCACGGCCGCCATGGCGGAGGACCACGTCGAAATGCAGCCAGACACCAAACAGCATGTCGATGAGCAGCGTACCGGCGAGCAGCAGATGAGCGGTAAGCCCGCTGGTGCGTTCTACGCCGACGACGTCATCGGCAATACCGTCAAGCACCGCAGCTCAGATGAGGACGTTGGCAAGATCCAGGATCTGATCATCGGCGAAGACGGCCGCATCGTCGGCGTTGTGGTGAAGACAGGTGGCTTCCTAGGGCTCGGCGGACAGGACATTGGACTGGGCTGGGATCATATAGAGCACACCATGGAAGATGATGAATCCGTGTTCTACACGGATAATATTGACGAGGAAACGCTGCGGAGCTCGCCCAAGTACGAGCGCGATTGATCCAACCTACAGTCAGCGGGGGCACATCGTGCCCCCGCTGACTGAGCACCGCCGAAAAACTTCGATCAAGAGCACTAAACCCAACAGCACCACTTGCGACACTTCCCGACGAGGTCATGGTGCCTCCGCTTCGATGATGAGCTGACGGTAGATGCGTCGATCGGAGGCATAGCAGCCACAAGAGGCCTCGATCAGCCCCGCCCGGTCCAGCACCGTGATGTCTCCACGGTGATAGCGGATCAACCGGCGCGTCTGAAGCGCCATGGCGGCCAGGGTGATGCCGGCACGACGCACCCCCAGCATCATGGCCAGGAACTCGTGGGTGAGATGCAGCTGATCCGAGTGCGCACGATCCTGGGTCATCAACAGCCAGCGAGCCAGCCGGGCCTCGAGCTGATGAAAGTGGGTACATGCCGCCACCCGGGATAGCTGGTGCATCAGCACATAGAGATAGCGCCCCAGCAGTGCCTGAAGCGCGGGGCTCTGCTCCAGGTGACGGCCAAAGACAGCCGCCGGTATGCGCAGTGCCGGCCCGGCGCCCTGCACCAGGGCGCGCAATGGCGACTCATCGAGCCCCAGGATCAAGGGCATCCCCAGCATACCTTCACTGCCGACCATCGCCACTTCCAGCCGCTCGCTGTCACTCAGGTTGGCAATCAAGGAAATGAAGCTGTTGAGGGGAAAATAGACATGCGAGATCCGCCCGCCGGGCTCGGCGAGCACCTCACCGAACACCAGGTCGACGACCTCGCAGTCGGCAAGGAACGATGCCCTGTCTTGATGCGGCAAGCTGTCGATAAGGTGGTTGGTCATTGGACCGAGGGTCGAAGGCTTCATGTGCACGCTCCTGGTTGCAAACCGGCAATCGGCACATGGCAAGAAATCACTAGGGTCCGACGTCGACGGCAGCCAGAGGGTGATCAGGCAATCACCAACAAGCCGCTAAGCGAACACTGGCATGTCCATCATCATGCCGTCGGTGCGCCAGGATACACACGCAGGACACGCCCTGCTTGCGTACCCTACCGGTCCGCGAGGGAAATAGACCCTTCACCCGGGGCGATGATAGCTCAGCAGGCGATCGTACTCCTTCTTGACGACCACATAGCATTCACAGACCCGCGCTTCCAGGCCAGGCCTGTCCAGGATGTTGATATGCCCGCGATGGTAGGAAATCAGGCCGGCCCTCTGCAGCTTGCCGGCCGACTCGGTGACGCCCTCCCGACGAACGCCAAGCATATTGGCGATCAGTTCCTGGGTCATGACCAGCTCGTTGGTCGGCAAGCGATCCAGGCTCAGCAACAGCCAGCGACACAGCTGCTGATCCAGGCTGTGATGCCGATTGCATACCGCAGTCTGAGCCATCTGGGTGATCAGTGCCTGGGTATAACGCAATAGCAGGTGCTGAAGCGTTCCCGCGCGATCGAACTCGTCCTTCAGCAGCTGCCCCTTGAGGCGATAGGCGCTGCCGGCACTCTGCACGATGGCACGGCTCGGTGTGGTTTCGCCTCCCATGAACAGCGAGATGCCGACGATACCTTCGGCTCCAACGACGGCAATTTCCGTCGAGTCGCCATCCTCCATGACGCACAGTAGCGATACGATGGAGTCCGTCGGAAAATAGACATGCTGCATGACCTTTCCCGACTCGGCCAGCGAATCCCCCAGCGTCAGTTCGACCCGCTCCAGGTAGGGCGCCAAACGCTGATATTCATCCTTCGGCAGGGCCGCCAGCAAGTGGTTCTGACGAGGATCATGTTGCAGGGGCATGACTGACACTCCCATATCTGGCAAGCCCCCCGACTACAGGGTACGAAGAGCGGACTTGTCCGATGGTGGCTGACGACACGAGAAATCCAACAACCAATTGAATTTTAATGAAAAAATAACTCTTATGGACCTTACCCTCCGACACGGGCGCAGGAACCGAAGTCCATATTGTGTACGCTAGCGCACGGAAGCAACTCCATCATGTCACTACGCTCGCTGAATGACCAACCAAGCCCCAGGGCTCAGGTCAGGCAGTGCCGCCCCACCGGGGGCACACGCAGGCGGAACAGGAAACCGACTCATGGTGGTGCCAACGTCTCTGATGATCACGTCCCTTGTCTCGCTGGTTCTAGCGCCGCACCAGTCCAGGCCGTGCCGCTCCCATGGTAACGGCAGCTTGATGACGGGATCGCCCCAACGACTGGAAGCTGATTGGTGCCATTCTCTGTACGCTAGTGCACGGAGTGAAACCACAACCTTGACTAGCCTCCTAGCTATGCGTATCGATCTGTCGACTGGTTATCAGCGACTGGCGTTTTACTGACTTAGCACTGACGGAGTGAGTCATGGACCGACTTATAGCAGCAAATCCAGCGCCAAAACACGTGAATTACGAGCGAGACTCGCATCTTTACGCCATGAGTGACGCCCTACCTATTGGCGCGCTGGTCACCGATATACAGGGCAACGTCCGACACGGTAATGCTGCTTACGTCAGCATCTGCGGCTTGACGGCTGCCTCGTTGCAGAATAGGCACTGGGTGAGTGCGCTACATCCGGATGATCGCTCGCGAGCCAGCCATGAGTGGCAACAGGCACTCGATAGCGACATCCCATGCCATATCGAGGCACGCATACTGCGCCCCGATAGCAGCATTGCATGGGTCAGCATCAATTCCACCCGCCTGGCCGAAGGCCAAGGCCATATCCAGACCGTGGAGGACATTTCCATCCGAAAGCAGCAAGAATATATGCTGCAAGCTGCGGAGGAGGCCTTGTATCTCGAGAAAGAGCGTGCTCAGGTCACGCTGAACTCTATCGGAGATGCGGTCATCTCAACCGATATTGCCTGTCGAGTGACCTACCTCAACCGTGTGGCCGAAGAGATGACCGGATGGGCCCAGGAAGACGCCCTTGGCAGGCCCATCACCGATGTCTTCCATATCATAGACAACCAGTCGCGCCAATTGGCCAGCAACCCCGCCCGACGGGCCATCGAGGAGAACCGTATTGTCGGCCTGGCAATGGGCACAATCTTGATTGGACGCGATGACAGTGAACTGGCGATCGAGGATTCAGCAGCCCCGATTCGCGACCGTAACAGTCAAATCACCGGAGCGGTAATCATATTTCACCACGCCAGCCAATCCTTCACTATAGCCAGCCGCATGG
The DNA here is from genome assembly GCF_003202205.1 of Halomonas sp. LBP4. Taxonomy (GTDB): domain Bacteria; phylum Pseudomonadota; class Gammaproteobacteria; order Pseudomonadales; family Halomonadaceae; genus Halomonas; species Halomonas flagellata. The sequence continues at coordinate 434,388 of NZ_PDOG01000002.1, read as the reverse complement.
CGCATCTGGCTCAGCATGATGCCCTAACCAACCTACCCAACCGAGTGCTGCTGGAAGAACGCCTGGCACGCGCTATCGGCCTGGCCCAGCGGCATCAACAGCAGGTAGCCCTGTTGTTCATCGACCTCGATGCCTTCAAGGCCATCAATGACCGCCTGGGTCACGCTGCCGGCGATACGCTTTTGCAGTCCGTTGCCAGACGATTTGAAAGCTGTGTGCGTAATACCGACACGGTCTGCCGCCTGGGCGGTGACGAGTTCGTGATTCTATTGACCGAATTGAATAGCATCAATGACGCTCGCAGGGTGGCCGAGGCCATCTTCCATACTTTGCTGTCGCCACACCACATTGACAAGCAAGCGATAGATATAACCGCCAGCCTGGGCATCAGCCTGTATCCGGAAAATGGGACTACTCCAGAGGAGCTGATTCATTGCGCTGACGCCGCGATGTACCGCATCAAGCGGGAGAGCAGCAATAACTACCGGTTTTTTACCAGTGACATGCTCCTCGACCATCAACACCGTCAGCCAGGTTCGAGCGATCCGACAAGAGACTCGACGAGCCGGCCAGGCGTGCCGCCGAAGGCGACGATGCTCTGATGAACCAGGATATCAACACAATCCCCCCATGTACCGCCATGACGCCCCAACTGGTACTGCGCAGCCTGCTGGTGAATTAATGAGCCTTGCGTGCGCCAGCGCACAGACGGGGGGGCGCCGTTGGCATAGCCTCAACATGCGGTGTGGCAAGGGAACAGCCTGTACAGGGAGTTGCACCACGCGTCGCACGGATTGCGACGCCATCATGACACGGACCATCCCGCAGCATCCTGAAACAGGAAAATGCGCCGCAGAGGAAAACTTCATGAACAATATCGTCTATATCGTCGGCGCAGTCGTCATCGTGCTGGTGGTTCTTTCCGTCCTCGGTCTTCGTTGAGACAAGCGACGAGAGAAGTTGAATGGCAAGACAGCACGGTGAAGCCGGGAGGCTGCAGGCCGAAGATGCCTTCTCTCACTGGAGACGCCCCGTGACCATCATCAAAGGATTCGTGTTCCTGCTCTTTCTGTTCGGTCACATCGCGCTGGCCAACGCCGATTATCGCTACACCGATGCCCTGCGGACATACGAGCGCCAGGAGTACCGCCAGGCCTTGCAGATGTTCGACCGGCTTGCCACCACCGGCGACGCCGACGCCCAGTACATGCTGGGGCAAATGCACGAGGCCGGCCAAGGGACGCTCCAGGACTTCGTGGAGGCGCACAAGTGGTACAACTTGGCTGCGGCTCGCGGCCACCGCCATGCCGCCGCTGCGCGCGATGCCGTGGCGGCGCGGATGACCGCGCAACAGATCAGCGAGGCCCAACAGGCAGCCCGCGCCTGGCAGCCGAGGGCGGCACCGTCAGGGATAGCACCCGAACCATCGCCTCCCGTCGAGACCCTGTCCGGCCGACAGCTGGTGGCCGAAGTCCAGCGTGAACTCAACCGGCTCGGCTACGAGGCCGGCCCGGTGGACGGCCTGATGGGAACTCGCAGCCGTAATGCGATTCGTGATTACCAGGGCACGGTGGGCCTGGCCCAGGACGGTCAACCGACGACGGCACTACTGGCTCGATTACGGCAGACGGGCCGGGAGCCGGCGGCCACGGTGCCACCCGAGCCGGAGCCGACACCGGCAAGACGAGTCGCCCTGGACGACGCCTTCAGCGACGGCGATTTCCGGCGCAACCCACCCTGGACCGTGCTCAGCGGACGCTTCGACATCGATGATGGCGGGTTACGCAGCATCGTGGAGAAACCGCAGGTGGTCACGCCCGCCTCACCGACGCTCCGCCCGGAACGACCGGAGGAGATCGGCCTGGCGATGCTCCAGTTGATCCTCGGACAGGAGGGCGGGCTGAAGCCTGACGCGGCATCGCCGGAGGCGACGGAGGTCGAGTTCGGGGACGCGGCCCGGATTTTCGTCCATGCACCGGTCGACAACGCCTTCAGACTGGAGCTGGAACTGGCCTCCTACCAGCGGCCGGGCAGCCTGGCACTGGGGCTGTTCCAGGGCAACCAGCCCGGTGGAGGCTACCGCCTGGTCTACAATCCCGGCTCACGGCCCGGGCTTAGCCTGGTACGGATGACGGCCGATGGGGGCGAGGTGATCGCCAGCAGCGAGGGCACGCTCGACCTCGAGGATGGCCGTTTCCATATGCTGAGCTGGACCCGCGACGAGAGCGGGAACATGCAAGTCTGGGTGGATGGCCGGCGTGTGCTGCAGGCACACGATCGGCGCCTGCGCCAAGGCTTCCAGGGCTTCGTGCTGGTGAATCATGGCGGCGATTACAACCTCCGCCGGGTGCGGCTGGAGCATTAGGGGGTCAAGTGGACCCTATAGACAAAGCGCCCTCGCTTTCTGGAAGCGAGGGCGCTTTGTTTGGCAATCTGGTGGGTCGTGTAGGATTCGAACCTACGACCAATTGGTTAAAAGCCAACTGCTCTACCAACTGAGCTAACGACCCGGTGCTTGCGGACAAGCATACAGGCTCGGATGGTGGGTCGTGTAGGATTCGAACCTACGACCAATTGGTTAAAAGCCAACTGCTCTACCAACTGAGCTAACGACCCGTCCGAACGGGTGCAGATACTACTCACCCAGCCCCCTGAAAGCAAGCGCTTTTTTGCCTTTGGTCGCAGGCTCGTCGCCTCAGCGGCTGCGGTGGCCCTTCGGCTTGCGCATCGCCTGCACCGGCCGGCGCTTGTGCTTGTCGCGGCTCCAGCGATTCTTCTCGTCCGGGGTCAGCTCCGGCACCTTGCGCGGCGCCAGGCCGGCCTGGGCCGCCAGGTCGTCGATCTCGTCCTGGGAGAGCTCCGTCCACTCGCCGGCCTTGGCCCGCTTGTCGAGGAAGATGTTGCCGTAGCGCACCCGCTTGAGGCGGCTGACGGTGAGCCCCTGGGACTCCCACAGGCGGCGCACCTCGCGGTTGCGGCCCTCCATGATCACCACATGGAACCAGGTGTTGATGCCCTCGCCGCCGAATTCCTGGACGTCGGTGAAGCGCGCCGGGCCGTCGTCGAGCATCACCCCCTCGACCATGGCCACGATCTGCTCCCTGGTCACCTCGCCCATCACCCGCACCGCGTACTCGCGTTCCACCTGGGTGGAGGGGTGCATCAGCCGATTGGCCAGTTCGCCGTCGGTGGTGAACAGCAGCAGGCCGCTGGTGTTGATGTCGAGCCGGCCGATGGCGATCCAGCGCTCGCCCTTGAGGCGCGGCAGGCGATCGAAGACGGTACGCCGTCCTTCCGGGTCCTTGCGGGTGCAGAGCTCGCCCTCGGGCTTGTTGTACATGATCACCCGGCGCGGCACCTCCTCGGCGCCACGCAGGGTCACCGGCCGGTCGTCGACGCTGACCCGGTCGCGCATCTCGATGCGGTCGCCCAGGGTCGCGACCTTGCCGTTGACCTTGACCCGGCCATCGGCGATGGCGGTCTCCATCTCGCGGCGCGAGCCCAGCCCGGCGCGGGCCAGGACCTTCTGTAGTTTCTCGGTGGTGTTGCTCATCGGTCGTCGGTCTCACTGGATGTGGATTCCGCCCCCGGGGCAGCGTCATCGTCGACGCAGCCCCGGGCACGTTCGGACAGGCGGGCCTCGAGATCGGCGAAGCTCAGCCCGGTCCGTTCTGACGCCGTCCCGGCGTGGTCATCGTCGGCCGTCCCGGCCGTCGGTTCGGAGACCTCGGCGGCATCGGCCGGCGCGAGGTCATCATGATCAAAGGCCTCTCCATCGGCCGTCGTCTGCTCGCCCCCCTCGTCGGGAGGGGCGTCGGCCTGGGCCAGCAGCGCCTCCTGGGGCGGCGGTGGCGCGTCCTCCTCGAAGAGCGGCTCGTCGAACTCCTTGAGCTCGTGCATCGGCGGCAGCTCATCGAGGGTCTTGAGGCCGAAGTCGTCGAGGAAACTTCGGGTGGTGGCATAGACCGCCGGTCGCCCCGGCACGTCGCGGTGCCCTACCACCCGGACCCAGCCACGCTCGAGCAGGGTGCGCATGATCGAGCCGCTCACCGTGACCCCGCGCACCTCCTCGATGTCGCCGCGGGTCACCGGCTGGCGGTAGGCGATCAGCGCCAGGGTCTCGAGCAGCGCCCGGGAGTAGCGCTGGGGGCGTTCGTCCCACAGCCGTGAGACCCAGGCCGAGAGCCGCGGGCGGATACGCAGCTGGTAGCCCGAGGCGGTCTCGATCAGCTCCATGGCGCCGCGCTCGTGGCGGATGCCGAGCCGCTCCAGCGCCTCGCGCAGGGCGCGACGCGGCGGCCGCTCGTGATCGTCGAACAGTGCCTCCAGCCGGTCGAGGCCAAGCGGCTCCCCGGCGGCCAGCAGTGCCGCCTCGAGGATCTCGTCCAGGGCATCGGGAAACTCCATGGCGGTCATGCCGGCGCACTCCCCTCATCGTCCTCGAAGGGGCTCTCGCCGCCCGCGTCACCCTCCGTCTCGAAGACGTCCTCCTCGTCCGCCGCCAGCGCCGCCCGGGCCCGCACATGGATCGGCGACAGCGGGGCGTTCTGCACGATCTCGATCATCGCCTCCTTGGCCAGCTCGAGGATCGCCATGAAGGTCACCACCACCCCCGCCCGGCCCTCTTCCAGGGTGAACAGCGCCTCGAAGGGGGTGAAGTGCTCGTGGCTCAGCCGCTCCATGATCCTGAGCATCCGCTCCCGGGTCGAGAGCACCTCGCGGCTGATCTGGTGCGCCTGGTTGAGCTCGGCGCGACGCAGGATGCCGGCCAGCGCCCCGAGCAGCTCGTCGAGTTCGACATCGGGATGGATCAGCCGGGATTCCAGCGGCGGCAGCACGGCCCGCGCCGGGAACCAGTCGCGCCCCAGGCGCGGCAGCTCGGCCAGCGCCTCGGCGGCACTCTTGAGCTGTTCGTACTCCTGCAGGCGGCGGATCAGCTCGGCCCGCGGATCCGCCTCCTCGTCGTCGCCGCCCTCCTTCGGCGGGCGCGGCAGCAGGGTGCGCGACTTGATCTCGGCGAGCATCGCCGCCATCAGCAGGTACTCCCCGGCCAGCTCGATCTCCAGCGCCTTCATCAGCTCCACGTACTCGATGTACTGGCGGGTGATGGCGGCCACGTCGATGGCCAGGATATCGAGGTTCTGGCGGCGGATCAGGTAGAGCAGCAGGTCGAGCGGCCCCTCGAAGGCCTCGAGGAAGACCCGCAGCGCCTCCGGCGGAATGTAGAGGTCCTCCGGCAGCTCGGTGATCGGCTCGTCGAACAGCCGCCCCAGCACCGCGGCCTGCTGGGCCGCGACGGCTGTCTGCTCGGGGCTGGCGGTATCGGGGGTGGTACTCACGCGGCGTGCCTCTCCGGGGACGCGGGATCAACGCGCCAGTCTAGCAAGAGCACGCCAAGGGAAACAGTATGAACCCGGTGGCGCCACGACAACCATTGGACAACTTCTATGCCACCGCCTGACGGTGGCGCGTTATGTCACCACGCCCGGCCAGGATGCCCTCCACGGACACATCTTCATCCAGGGCGTCCCAATGGATCCCTCGAGGACTCAGCTCATAGTCGGCCAGCTGCCCGGGAGTGGCATTCAGCAGCCGCGGGTACCAGGCAAGGGGCACACCGATCGTACGACCGTCACTCAGCTCAACCCAGAAGCTATCTTCGTCAAACGTCACACGTTTAGGCGAAATATTCATGCCAGGCCTCCTCCAGTGCCTTACGATGCTGCGCGACCATAGCGGAAATTCGACGCAGCATCCGTGCATCGAAACCGTCATTCCGAGCCAGCTGAACCTCAGGAACCAACCAGAACTTGGCTTCAGAACCCGCCTTGAAAACATGGATATGCGGTGGCTCTCTGGGATCACCTTCATCTGAATAGAAGAAGAACTTGAAGCCATCCAGACGCAGCACGGTTGGCATGTCTGACTCCCCCGGCGACCCAAGGGTCATTCAACCGCGGCCATCTTGAGATAGCAAGCCACCCTACTCCGCCGCCTCTGCCTTGCGATAGCGCCCGGTGTAGTCGAAGAGCTTCTCGCGCACCTGCCAGAGGCGACCCACCTGGCGCCCCACCACGAAGTCCGGAGCACGCAGCCGCCGCTCCCCCTCGATCACCGCCTCGGGCGTGGCGGGCTGCCAGCGCGAGCCCGGCGCGCGCAGGTGGTCGCGCAGGAAGACCGCGGCGAAGGCGCGCCGCTGGGCCGGGGTCTCCAGGGCGAACCACTCGGCGAGCGTCGCGCCATCCTCGTCGTGATAGGTCACCTTCAGGCGCGGCAGGCCGCGGCCGTTGACGGTCGCCTCGAGCTGCATGCCGCTGACCCGCAGCACTCGGGCGTCCTTCAGGCGCAACGCCTCCCGGAGCTTGACGTCGGCATCGACCAGCAGCGTCTGGCAGCCGTGGCAGCGCCGGGCGGCGATGTCGTTCTCGGCACCACACTGCTCACAGACCTTGAAGCGGTAGCGGAAGTCGCACTGGCGCTTTTTACAGTCGCTCGACGCATCGTCAACGAGCCCCTGGCAGCGGCGGCCGAAGTGCTCGATGACGATGTCCCCCTCACGCCGCCCCCAGAACAGGTTGGCGTGGCCGCAGGCGGGGCACGCGACCTGCACCGGCTCGGTGTCACCGGCGGGCCTGGGGCTGCCCACCTCGGGCGCATAGAGGTCCCAGGGGTTGCCGGCATAGTCGAGGATCAGGCAGTCGGCCTTGCCCGGGGCGAGGCGCAGGCCGCGGCCGACGATCTGCTGGTAGAGGCTCACCGACTCGGTGGGCCGCAGGATCGCGATCAGGTCCACATGGGGGGCATCAAAGCCGGTGGTCAACACCGCCACGTTGACCAGGTACTTGAGCCGCTGCGCCTTGAAGGCGGCGATGATCGCCTCGCGCTCGGCGGAGGGCGTCGCCCCGGTGACCAGCGCCGCCGCCTGGGCCGGCAGGTAGCCGAGGATCTCCTCGGCGTGGGCCACGCTGGCGGCGAACAGCATCACGCCCCGGCGCTCGCGGGCACGCTCGACCACCTCGGCGATGATGCCCGGCGTGGCACGGTGGCCGGCCACCACCCGGTTGAGCTCCTCCTCGCGGAACAGCCCGCCGGCCGAGGGGGTGAGCCGCGAGAAGTCGTAGCGTTCGACGGCGGCATCGATCCGCGTCGGTTTCGCCAGGTAGCCCTGCTTGACCATCAGCCGCAGCGGCTGCTCGAACACGCAGTCGCGGAAGAAGCAGTCCTCCCCGCCTCGCACCATGCCGTGGTGGTGGCGGTGGTAGATGAAGCCCTGACCCAGCCGATAGGGCGTCGCGGTCAGCCCCAGCACCTTGAGGCGCGGATTGCGGGCGCCCAGGTGGTCGATCACCCGGCGGTAGCTCGACTCCTCGTCCAGGGCGACCCGGTGACACTCGTCGATCACCAGCAGGGTGAAATTGCCGTCGTCGAAACTCTCGAGGTTGCGCACCACCGACTGCACCGAGCCGAACACCACCTGGCGGGCCGCCTCCTTGTGGCCGAGGCCGGCGCTGAAGATATCGGCCTCGAGCCCGTAGGCGAGGTACTTGGCGTGGTTCTGCTCGACGAGTTCGCGCACATGAGCCAGCACCAGCACCCGCCCCCGGGCCAACCGCGCCAGCTCGGCGATCACCAGCGACTTGCCGCTGCCGGTGGGCAACACCACCACCGCCGGGTCGTCCACGGCGCGGAAGTGCGCCACCACCCGGTCGACCGCCTCCCGTTGATAAGGACGCAACGCAGGAGGCGACGGGGAGGTAGCGACGAACTCGGTGGGCATGGCGGAACCGGGACAGCGAGGAAACGTCGCCATCTTACCCGCCACCACCGCCCCCGTCAGGGGTCAGAGAAGTGTGGCTGACTACCGGCAACATTCCTGACGCGCAGCCGAAGAGCTTTCGCCTTGAAGAACTTTCATCCGTGAACCTCGGCGTCTGGACTATAGTGAGCAGACCGCCATGTATCAGACCAATGTCCAAGACGTGATGGCGATACTCATCACTGGAGTTTGATATTTCTCATCACAGAGGTAGGAGATCACCGATCAAAGGGACTTTGATCCTCGACACTTGACGGGCATCCCCCCGCCGGTCGCCCTTGTTCAGCATGCGGCTGTCGGAATACTCGATGTCACTCCCTTCCAACGAGAGGACACCGCCGTGCCGACGACGACATCCACCCGAAGTCCCTCGCCTCCCCCGCTCTCCCCCCGCCAGAACCCCTGGCGTGTCGACCAGCTGCTGGCCCTTGCCGGCAGCCACGAGCTGGCCGAGCTCACTCGCTACCGCCACCTCGCCTTCAGCTTCCTGACCTTCAATACCGCGATCAGCCGCTTGCTGGCTGGCCTGGGCATCGAATGCGAAACGCGCCTGAAGAAACTGGCCCACATCGCCCAGCGGCTGGAGCTGCTGTACCCGCTCTCGAGCAGCGAGCGCTACTATGCCAAGCTGCACGCCAAGCTGCGCCAGAAGGATGCCGCTCCCTGCCATTTCATCGGCAGCGAAGACATGGCCATCGACGCCTTGACCCAGGCCCTGATGGACGCCGAGGCGTCACGATGCTTCTATGAGCAACTGCGTGAGGCCAGCCCCGCCAGCCTTCACTTCCTGCTGGCCGCCATCGTCCAACAGAAACAGGCCGAGCTCGGCGTGCTCAGCGAGCGCTTGACCAGCGGCGAGGGCCTCACCCAGCCCGCCGCCCTGTGCTAGGCCTCGTGCCCTCTCAACGACAAGAGGCGGCCTTAGGGCCGCCTCTTGTCGTTCAGGCCGTCACCGCCGGAGGATCACCCCAGCCACACCCGGGCATTGCGGAACAGACGCAGCCAGGCGCCGTCCGTCGTCCACTCGGCCGGCCGCCAGGAGTTGGTCACCGCCCGCGCCACCCGCTCGGGGTGCGGCATCATGATGGTGACCCGGCCATCCGGGGTGGTCAGGCCGGTGATCCCGGAGGGTGAACCGTTGGGGTTGGCCGGATAGTGAGCGGTCACCTGGCCGTAGTTGTCGACGTAGCGCAGGGCCACCTGGCCACTGCCCTGCATGCGGCGCAGGTGGGCACTGTCGCGGAACTCGGTGCGCCCCTCGCCGTGGGCCACGGCGAGGGGCAGGCGCGAGCCTTCCATGCCGGCGAGCAGGATCGACGGGCTCTTCTCGACCTGGACCATGGAGACCCGGGCCTCGAACTGCTCCGACTCGTTGCGCACGAAGCGCGGCCAGTTATCGGCACCGGGAATCAGCTCCTTGAGCTGGGCGAGCATCTGGCAGCCGTTGCACACACCGAGCGCGAAGCTGTCGTCGCGGCCGAAGAAGGTCGCGAACTGCTCCCGGGCGCGGGGGTTGAACAGCACCGACTTGGCCCAGCCGCCGCCGGCCCCCAGGACGTCGCCGTAGGAGAAGCCGCCGCAGGCCACCAGGCCCTGGAACGCCTCGAGGCTCACACGCCCCTCGAGGATATCGCTCATATGCACGTCGATGGCCTCGAAACCGGCGCGGTCGAAGGCCCAGGCCATCTCCACCTGGCCGTTGACGCCCTGCTCGCGCAGCACCGCCACCGCCGGGCGGGTCTTGTTGAGGTAGGGTGCCGCGATGTCCTCGTCCACCTCGAAGGTCGGACTCGCCGACAGGCCCGGGTCGCGATCGTCGAGCAGGCCGTCGAACTCGCTCTTGGCGCAGTCGGGGTTGTCGCGCAGCGCCTGCATCCGGTAGCTGGTCTCGGCCCAGGTCCGCTGGGTGAGCAGCCGGGTGGTCTCGAGCAGCGGCTCCTCGAACAGGGTCACCCGCACCTGGTCGTCGTAGCGCGGGCGGGCGATGACACCGCAGGTCTCGATGCCCGCCGCGGCGAACTGGGCCAGCACCTCCTCGGTGTACCGGCGGTTGACCTGGATCACCGCGCCGAGCTCCTCGGCGAACAGCGCATCCACCGCCTCGGCGGGCTCGTCGACCAGCCAGTCGAGCTTGATCTCGAGGCCGGCGTGGGCGGCGAAGGCCATCTCCAGCAGGGTCACCAGCAGGCCGCCGTCGCTGCGGTCGTGGTAGGCGAGCAGCCTGCCCTCGGCGTTGAGGCCCTGGATCACCGCGAAGAACGCCCGGAGGTCCTCCGGGTCGTCCAGGTCGGGGCAGTCGTGGCCCACCTGGCCGTAGACCTGGGCCAGTGCCGAGCCCCCCAGGCGGTTACGGCCACCGCCCAGGTCGATCAGGATCAGGTCGGACTCGTCCTGCTCCAGGTTGATCTGCGGGGTCAGGGTCTTCAGCGCATCGGTCACCGGGGCGAAGCCGGTCACCACCAGTGACAGCGGCGAGGTGACGCTCTTCTCCTCCGCCTCGCCCTCGTCGTTCTCCTCCTGCCAGGCGGTACGCATGGACATGGAGTCCTTGCCCACCGGAATAGCGATGCCGAGCGCCGGGCAGAGCTCCATGCCCACGGCGTGCACGGCGTCATACAGGGCCTGGTTCTCGCCCGGATGATCGGCGGCGCTCATCCAGTTGGCGGAGAGCTTGATGTCGGAGAGCTTGTCGATCGGCGCCGCGGCCAGGTTGGTGATCGCCTCGGCCACCGCCAGGCGGGCGCTGGCCGCCGGGTCGATCAGCGCCACCGGCGGGCGCTCGCCGAGCGCCATGGCCTCGCCGGCATGGGTGTCGAAGCTGGCCGTGGTCACGGCGACATCGGCCACCGGCACCTGCCAGGGACCGACCATCTGGTCGCGGGCCACCTGGCCGGTGATCGAACGGTCGCCGATGGTGATCAGGAAGCTCTTGGAGGCCACGGTGGGCAGGCGCAGCACCCGATCCATGGCCTCGCGCAGGTCGAGGTTGTCGAGCATCACCCCCGGAAGATCGTTCGCCTCGCGGCTGAACTCGCGCAGCATCTTGGGCGGCTTGCCGAACAGCACGCTCATCGGCAGGTCGACGGGCTTGCTCTCGAAGTGGCCGTCGCGCACCTCGAGGTGATGCGCCGCGAGGGCCTCGCCAACCACCGCATAGGGGCAACGCTCACGGGCACAGAGGGCATCGAAGGTGTCGAGGTCTTCCGGGGCCACCGCCAGCACGTAGCGCTCCTGGGCCTCGTTGCACCAGATCTCCAGCGGGCTCATGCCCGGCTCGGCGTTGGGCACGGCACGCAGGTCGAACAGGCCACCGCGCTCGCCGTCCTTGACCAGTTCCGGCAGGGCGTTGGAGAGGCCGCCGGCGCCCACGTCGTGGATGAAGCGAACCGGGTTGCCCTCGCCCAGCGCCCAGCAGCGGTCGATCACCTCCTGGGCACGGCGCTCGATCTCGGGGTTCTCGCGCTGCACCGAGGCGAAGTCGAGATCGGCGCTGGAGGCGCCGGAGGCCATGCTCGAGGCCGCTCCGCCACCGAGGCCGATCAGCATCGCCGGGCCGCCCATCACGATCAGCTTGCCGCCCACCGGGATCTCGCCCTTCTGGACATGGCCGTCGCGGATATTGCCGTAGCCACCGGCGATCATGATCGGCTTGTGGAAGCCGCGGCGCTCGATGCCGTCACGTCCCAGGGCGTCCTGCTCGTAACTGCGGAAGTAGCCGGCCAGGTTGGGCCGGCCGAACTCGTTGTTGAAGGCGGCACCGCCGATGGGGCCGTCGAGCATGATCGACAGCGCCGACTGCATGCGCTCCGGCTTGCCGTAGTCGAAGGCCTCCCAGGGCTGCACGAACTCGGGGATGCGCAGGTTGGAGACGGTGAAGCCGGTCAGGCCCGCCTTGGGCTTGCCGCCGATGCCGGTGGCGCCCTCGTCACGGATCTCGCCGCCGGCACCGGTGGCGGCACCGGGATAGGGCGCGATGGCGGTCGGGTGATTGTGGGTCTCCACCTTCATCAGGATATGGATCGGCTCGCGGTGGGTGCCGTAGACGGCCTTGTCGGCGGCCCTGCCGGTGAGCGGGGCAGCGAAGAAACGCCCCGCCTCGGAGCCCCGGATCACCGCGGCGTTGTCGCTGTAGGCCGAGAGGATGTTCTCGGGAGAGGCCTCATGGGTGTTCTTGATCATCCTGAACAGCGAGTGCGTCTGCGCCTCGCCGTCGACCACCCAGTCGGCGTTGAAGATCTTGTGGCGGCAGTGCTCGGAGTTGGCCTGGGCGAACATCATCAGCTCGACATCCGAGGGGTTGCGCCCCAGCCCCCGGAACGCCTCGCACAGGTAGTCGATCTCGTCCTCGGCCAGGGCCAGGCCGAGTTCGACATTGGCGGTCGCCAGCGCTTGCCGGCCGCCTGCGAGGATGTCGACGCTGCCCAGCGGGGCCGGTTCATGGTGGGCGAAGAGCCGGGCCGCATCCGAGGCATCGGCCAGCACGCTCTCGGTCATGCGGTCGTGCAGGGTGGCGACGATGCCCGCGAAGGCCTTCTCCGAGAGCATGCCCTTGAGCTTCACCCGGTAGGCGATGCCGCGCTCGATGCGTCGCACCCGGGCCAGGCCGCAGTTACGGGCGATATCGGTGGCCTTGGAGGACCAGGGCGACTGGGTGCCGATGCGCGGCACCACCAGAAAGAGACGGCCCTCGCTGCTGCCGGCGGCCTCCTCGCCCCGGGAACCCACGCCCCGGGAACCATAGTCGAGCAGCTGCTCCAGCACGGCCAGGTCATCATCGGCCAGCTCGCCGTCATGGTCGACGAAGTGCACGTAATCGGCGTGCAGCGACTCGACGGCGGCAACGGTGTCGCGCAGGGCGGCCAGCAGCTTGGCATGACGGAAGGCGGAAAGGGCGGGCGCGCCTCGCAGTTCGAGCATGTCTTGGAGCCTCTGAAACGGATATATCGGGGGGCCGCGGCGCTGCGGCAACGAGCGCACATGATACTGGAAAGCACCGGGCGCGAGAAATCGTGGAGATGACAGCCCGCCGTCCACTGGTTATGGTGACGGGTCCCCGTCGTCATCCAGCAGTCGAATGCCCACAGCCCTTTCCGACCACCTCCGACGCTCATGGCGCGGCTATGCCGCCTCGGCCGTCGCACTGCTCCTGGGCCTGCTGCCCGAGCGCCCCGGCGTGCCCGATGGCCGACATCTCGAGGCGATACTGGCACGTGACTTCATCAGCGTGCACACCCGCAACACTCCCACGACCTACTACCTGGGACGCCAGGGTCCCACCGGCTTCGAGTACGAGCTGATGCGACGCTTCGCCGACCACCTCGGCGTCAGCCTGACCCTGGACGCCAGTCACAACATCCCCGAGGTGATCGAGGCGGTCCGGCGCGATGGCGACCTGGGCGCCGCCGCCCTGCCACTTGACCCGACCCGGCAAGGCGTGATCTTCAGCCGACCGATCCTCGACCTGCGGCCGCTGCTGGTCTACCGCCGGGGACTGCCTCCGGTGAAAAGCCTCGACGACCTGGACGGCCTGGCGATCGCCACCCTGGGAGGCTCCGGCACCGACCTGGTACTTCGCGAGCTGCAGGCCGAGCATCCCGGGCTGAGCTGGCAGGAGTCCACCGACCTGGAAGTGGCCGAACTGCTCGGCCGGGTGGAGGACGGCACCCTGGACGCCGCAGTGGTCTTCGACCATCAGTTCCGCCTCAACCGGCTGTTCTTTCCCGGCGTCGAGCGGGGCTTCGAGCTGGGCGAGCCACTCTCCATGGCCTGGGCCTTTCCCGCCGGGCGCGGCCTGGGGCTGGTGGAGTCCGCCAACCGCTTCCTGGACGAACTACGGGAAGGGGGTGAACTGGATGACCTGATGGCCCGCTACTTCGGTCACGACGACTATCTCGAGTATGTCGGCGCCCGCACCTTCATCAACCATGTGCACCAGCGCCTGCCGACGTATGCCGAGTTGTTCCGCGAAGCCGCACGGAATACCCGCTTCGACTGGAAACTGCTCGCCGCACTGGGCTATCAGGAGTCCCACTGGGACCCGGAGGCCACCTCCCCCACCGGGGTGCGCGGCCTGATGATGCTGACCCTGCCCACCGCCGGCGAGCTGGACGTCGACGACCGCCTCGACCCGGAGCAGAGCATCGACGGCGGGGCCCGCTACCTGCGCAGCCTGAAGGAGCGCCTGCCCGAGTCGATCACGGGAGACGACCGGCTGTTCATGGCCATGGCCGCCTACAATGTGGGGTTGGGGCATCTCTACGACGCCCGTGACATCGCCGAGATGCGCGGCGGCGATCCGGATCGCTGGGCCGACGTGCGCGAGGCACTGCCGCTGCTGCAGGAGCGGGAGTGGCACAGCAAGACCCGGCACGGCTATGCCCGCGGCGGCGAGCCAGTGATCTACGTGCGCAACATCCGTCGCTACTACGAGATCCTCGCCTATGTGGATCGCAGCCAGCAGCAGTTCCATCGCCTCAATGCCCGGTTGCCCGACGAGCAGGAGAGCGGCGTGCTCGAACTCATCCCCCCGATCATGTAGGGCGGGTCAGCCGGCCTCCTCGCCTTCCCGCCGGGCAGCGAAGAACTCCCTGAGCAGCCGCGTGGCGCGCGCCGCCAGCACCCCGCCTTCCACCTTGACGCGATGGTTGTACCAGGGCTGGGCGAAGAGATTGGCCTTCGACTCCACCATGCCGCTGCGTGGTTCGGCGGCGCCATAGACCACCCGGGCGAGGCGAGCATGGATGATCGCTCCCGTGCACATCAGGCAGGGCTCCAGGGTCACGTAGAGGGTACAACCGTCCAGCCGGTAGTTGCCGAGGCGCTCGCCGGCAGCGCGCAACGCACGCACCTCGGCGTGGGCGCTGGGATCATGGCCCGATACCGGGGCATTGAAGCCGCGCCCCACGATCTCGCCGGCGGCGTCCACCACCACCGCGCCCACCGGCACCTCGCCGGCGGCCAGCCCCTCACGGGCCTGGTCCAGCGCCCGGTGCATGTAGAATTCGTCACTGCGCATCGGCATCGACTCCGGTAGACTGAACGCCATGAAACGATCGTATGACAACGTCGGCTTCGCGCCATGCCGGCGGCCCCTGGAGGATAGCGACAATGCCTGACGCCCTGAATGCCCTGGTGGACCTGCTCGGCCTTGAGGCCCTCGAGGAGAACCTGTTCCGCGGCACCAGCCAGGATCTCGGCCTGCCCCAGCTGTTCGGCGGCCAGGTGCTGGGCCAGGCCCTGTCGGCCGCCAGTCGGACCGTCGACCCCGCGCGACGCGCCCACTCGCTGCACGGCTACTTCCTGCGCCCGGGCGACGCCCATCGCCCGGTAGTCTATCAGGTCGATGCGGTGCGCGACGGCGGCAGCTTCACCACCCGCCGGGTCACCGCCATCCAGAAGGGGCGGCCGATCTTCTTCTGCAGTGCCTCCTTCCATGGCGAGGAGGGGGGCTTCGCCCATCAGCCGGCAATGCCCGAGGCGCCCTTCCCCGAGGCGCTGGAGAGCCCCGATGCCCGGCTAGAACGCTTCCCCGGCCATCCCATCGAGTTCCTTCATCTCGGTGATGAGGCCAAGCCGGGGCAGCCCGCCCGCAAGCGGCTCTGGTTCCGCCTGGCCGGCGAGTTGCCGGACGACCCGGCACTCAATCGCTATCTGCTCGCCTACAGCTCCGACTTCAACCTGCTGACCACGGCGCTGGTGCCCCACGGCATCACCTTCGGTGACCCGGCCCTGCAGATCGCCAGCCTCGACCATGCGCTCTGGTTCCATCACGACGTCAAGCTCAACGACTGGCTGCTCTACGACATGGACAGCCCCTGGGCCGGCGGCGCCCGTGGCTTCGCCCGCGGCAGCATCTACGACCGCCGGGGCCGTCTGGTCGCCTCCACCGCCCAGGAGGGGCTGACGCGGCTACGCTGAAGCACCGCCCCTTCCGGTTGCTGGCAATGCCCCGGAGTTGTCATTATCATCGCCAACGAAGGCCGGTGTAGCTCAGTCGGTAGAGCAACGCACTCGTAATGCGTAGGTCGTAGGTTCGACTCCTATCACCGGCACCATGAAGACACCACGAGACAGCCGCCCGGCAGATGCCGCGCGGCTGTCTTCGTCTGCACGGGGGGCGCTCAGGTCTCGATACCTGGCGTGGCCGGCTCGCGGCGGCGTGAACGAGGGGCCGGCACATCGGTGGAGAGGTCGAGCTCGTGCTCCTCGCCTTCCTGCCAGTAGCGCAGGTGGGCATCCTCATCCTCGGGAGTGTCGCGCACCAGCTCGAGGAAGTGCATCGGGTTCTCGGGGGGGGCGCCGTTCACCTCGAGCAGCAGCGCCCCCGGCGCCATGCCGGCCTCCTCGGCCGGGCCGCTGACGTCACTGACCAGCAGGCCGGTGTCGTCCGGCAACCCGAGGGCCTCGCGCAGGTCGTCGTCGAGGGGCGTGACCGTGATGCCGAGCGCCACCACCGCCTGGTCGGCGAATCCTTCGTACTCGATCTCGCGCGCGGCATCCAGCACCTGGGGGGCAACGAGGATGCTCGCCCCGGCGGTGAGCGCCAGGGCGATGGCATCACTGGGCCGGCTGTCGATGCGTATCGGGTCATCGCGACCCGCCAGGCGCAGTTCGAGCATGCCGAGGAAGGTGTTGTCGACGATGGCGTCGACGTAGACCCGCTCCAGGCTCACCTTGATGCCGTCGAGCACGTCGCCGAGCAGTTCATGGGTCATCGGCCTGCGCGGCCGGTCACCGCGCAGGCCCCGCAGGATGGCACCGGCCTCCACCGGGCCGATGAAGATCGGGATCACTTCTCGAGCACCGGGCTCGCGGAGCAACACCACCGGTACGCCACCGACCCCGGATATGCCGATGGTGGCGACCTCCACCTCGACCATGGTGTCCGGGTCGGCGGCGAGTTCCCGTGCGGCCGCCTGCCCCCAGGCAACCAGCAGCACGACGAGCAGCGGCAGCGCCAGCAGGCGCCGCAGGGTAGGCAGGCGGGGGGATGACATGGGGCGCCTCGCGACCGCCGACCCCGACGGCTGGGCAGGGTCGTGCCGGCGGTTGAGTGAATGCCCTTTCAGAATGGCAGCCTCGTCGCCGCTGCGCCATTCGGGCAGCAGGCATCGCCAAGCCGGCCTCGGGACAGCCCGGAACGGCGCTGATGCCGGGCCGTTCGACCGCCCTGCTGCCGCACGCTGCTCAGCCGATCTTGACCCTCATCAACTCGTCCCAGCGGGTGGTATAGCGCGAGGTGCGCCGCTCGCAGCGCAGCGTCCAGGCGTTGTCCTTGCCAGGCAGGCCGAAGCGCACGGTATCGCGCCCCATCTCGCGGTTGAGTCGGTCGACCGTCGCCATCAGCCGCTGGCTACGGTCGCGTTCGGCTTCGCTCCGGGACTCCTCCAGCAGCGAGAGCTGTCGCGCCCGGTCGTCCACCAGGTCGAGCAGCATGACGCCGCACTTCTGGTAGCGGTAACCGTCGCGGAAGATCGCCGCGAGCCCGCGACCGGCGGCCACGAGCAGGTCGCGGCTATCGGCGGTGGGTCCTGCCAGCGGCACCACCACGCTGTTGCGGTACTGGGGCTCGCCGACCTGGAAGGGGCTGGTGCGCAGGAACACCTGGACGGCCCGAGCCAGGCTGCCCTGGCGACGCAGCTTCTCGGCCGCCCGGGCGGCGTGCTGGCGCACCGCCGCCTGCAGATCGCCGGGCTCGCCGGTCAGGCGCCCGAAGGAGCGCGACACCAGGATGCACCGGCGCGGTTCGGCCAGGTCGTCGAGGTCGATGGCGGGGTGGCCACGCAGCTCCCAGACCAGCCGCTCCAGCACCACCGAGAAGGCCCGGCGGATGCGCCCGGGGTCCGCCTGGCGCAGCTGCCAGGCCGTGTCGATGCCCATCAGCGCCAGCCGCTCGCCGGTTCGGCGCGCCACCCCCCACAGCTCGACCACCGGCAACCGTTCGAGCACATGGCGCGTCACGGCACTGTCGGCCTCGAGCCGACAGACCCCCTCGTAGGCCGACTGTTGCTTGGCCAGGTGGTTGGCCACCTTGGCCAGCACCCGGGTGGGCGCCAGCCCCACCCCCACTGGAATGCCGGTCCAGCGGCGCACGGTGTCACGCAGCCGGTGGCAGTGCGCCTCCAGCCCCGCGGTATCGAAACCGGCGAAGCCGATGAAGCTCTCGTCGATGGAATACATCTCCACGTCAGGCGAGAACTCGGCCAGCACCTGATTCACGCGCCGCGACATGTCACCGTAGAGCGCATAGTTGCTCGAGAGCAGCACCGCCTGGCGGCGGATGGCCGGCGGCAACAGGTGCAGGGGCGCCCCCATGGCCACCCCCAGCGCCTTGAGCTCCCGGGAGCGCGCCACCACGCAGCCGTCGTTGTTGGAGAGCACCCCCACCGGCAGGCCCTCGAGCCGCGGGGCGAAGGCTCGCTCGCAGCTGACATAGAAGTTGTCGCAGTCGACTAGGGCAATCACGGCGATGATGACGACCCGCCCGGGCTGCGGCTCGAGGCTGCGATCCACCACCAGCAGGTCGCCGTCGTGGATACCGTCGCCGAGCATGGAGTCGCCCTCGGCACGCACGAAGTAGGTCGAGGCCGGCCGATGCACCACATGGGCATGCAGGTCGATCTCGACGTCCAGGTGGTCATCCGCGGGGCTGGGGAAGCCGGCCCGCACCCGGCAGCCCATCAGTGGCTGCCCCCCGCTACCGGCTGCGGGGGCGGCACGGCCGATCACGCACACCAGAGAAGCGAACGACATGGGCACCTCCCGATAATACTGTATTTAAACACAGTATCCGGCAGACCACGGCGCTTGGCAAACGAGGAGGTGTCCATAGGCGATCCAGCCCCCGTGTTCGGAGCTGATTCAGACCGGGAAGCTTTCCTTTCCACTGCTGCTGGGCGAGATCGACGGCCGCTGGTGGGTCATTTCTATTGGCCATCGACAAATGGCATAACCGACGGGCCGGCGGCGTCCAGCGCGCCATCGCCGGGCTCGAGGGCCCGGCGATGTCGGCGTAATGCTCCGCTACTGGCTGGCGAATGCCGTGCGCCTTGTTCGGCTCCGTGGCACATCTTACCGAGCGATAAAGGCCAGTTCCTGATCGTTGTCGATAACGGCCTGGTCGTGGGTGAACTGCTTATGCCACTGCAGGCGAATCTGCCGTTTGCAAAGCAAGATGCGACTTGCAGCTTGCACTGTGTCGAGGAAAAGGTATTTTGGCAGCAGGTTAGCAAGGCCTCATGTCGAGCAGGTGCACGTTGACAGAAGCTCCTTTTACTACAGAAGTGGATCGAAATCTTGCGGGAAATCGAGCCCGGCTTCCATGATAAAGGGATATTATACTCTGATCGCCAGGGAAAGAAACATCACCGATATCAAGGCAAGGAAGATTCCCCCACTGAATAGCCCTAGCATCCAGCCCAGGCGCCGGGTATTTTCGGCTGTCTCTCTCGGACCCTTACGAACCGCATCACTACCCGCAGAGGTGACAGTCATCCTTGCCTTTCTCATTCGGTCTTTCTTATAGCCCCAGTGTCTGATAATCACCAGAAACGGCACCAGCGACATCATGCTGCCAAGGATCCAGACAATGAGCCCTCCCAGCAGCTCATCCATGTCGCCATCAACCCACAACCGTCCCAGCTCATCGTAGACCGGGAATAATACGCCTGTCTTCATCGTCAGGTAGGCACCCAGGGCAATGTTAGCGGTCGTGGCAATCCACAACATGGCCAGTCGAGTTCCATAGCGCGTGCTCGAGGGGCGGGTATCGAAGATGCACCACCAGAACAACAGCCCGGACCCCAGCATGGTGACGTGCATCAGGTAATGCACCATGTCATTGCGCAAGGCCAGCTCGAAATACGGTGGATACTGCCAGACATAAGCCAGGCCTGCAAACAACAGGGTTGCCGTGATCGGATGCGCCAGTACGCCGAGTCCCGTCACGCGTCCCACTCGACCTAACACCCGCCGAACATGAGTATTCAGGCCGGATATAAAGGTTGTCTGTGGGGAGGGAAGAAACAGCAGCATGGGCCCCAGGGTGCGTAATAAGAGATGCTGCACCTGGTGCATGGAGAAGCTTCGCTCGCCGAGCGGATCGATGGGCGACTGGAGGGCGAGGAAAAGCATGAAGAGTCCCAGAAATACCAGAGAGGTCTCTCGATGACTCGTTAGTCGTCCGCGTTGTTGGCGTTGCCGTATACCACGTAGATAGACGAAGCACACCAGCGCCAAGGGCAGCATGAAATCCAGATCAAAGGACCAGGAAAACCAGACATTAGCCGCCAGCGCACCATCGCTATGCGCTGCCGCCGGTGTCGCAAGCAGCACCAATAGTAGGCACATCCAGTACCGCTGTCGAGAAGTTGCCATGGCACTCATCCTTGATTGGAAATATCGACCGAGAGCATCGCTACTCACTTTGCGTCGGAAATGGGGCTCCCTCGCTCTCTTCCGCCTGATGGCGGCGTTGCTCCGGCGTCCATAACGTCTTGAGGTAGTTCACCACGGCACGGATCTCGGCAGGGCTCAGGAGATCCTTGAAGGCCGGCATGGTGAGTCGCTCGGTCTTGTTCCAGGGGTCACGCCATCCCTCGGAGACAATCCGGTAGAGCATGGCATCGGAGTGCTTCCAGGTATGGCCCTCCGGCCCGTGCGGGGGAGCCGGCAGTTCGCCCTGGGCATTCTGGCGCTCCCAGTTCGGCATGCCCTCGCCCTGAGGTCCGTGGCAGCTGGCACAATACTGCAGGTAGATCCTTTCCCCGTCTTCCAGCGGAGAGGCATCGCTCGAAGAGGGACCACCCTCCGCCATGGCCTGACCGGCAGCAC
>NZ_PDOG01000002.1:410975-412793 GCF_003202205.1 Halomonas sp. LBP4 | reverse complement strand
ATGAAGGCACCGAACAGGATGACGATGATACCGCCGACCAGGTTGGCTTCCTGGCGATAGACCAGCAGCAGGCGACCGATGGCCGTGGCACTGGCACCAAGCATCAGGAATACCGTGGAGAACCCGAGCACGAACCATATCGCCTGGGTCAACACCCGGAGCCGCTCGCGCCGGTCCGCTTCCCGTATCTGCCCCAGCGAGCGCCCGGCCACGAAGGAGAGATAGCCAGGCACGAGCGGCAAGACACAGGGCGAAACGAACGAAATCAGGCCCGCCAGAAAGGCAGTGGCCAGGCCGATATTGGCAACTTCCCACATCACTCCTTACCCCGCGGCTAGGCTTGGAGCTTCGACACGGGCTGCTCGGTCGGCACGTTGTGATCCGCTTCGTGGCGAGTGGTGGTGTCGGTCGCCCTTGACGCTATAGGAGAGGCTTCCACCTTGGCTTGGACGTCAGAGGCTTCGCCCTGGTCGGTAGCCTTACCTTTCTTGTCCTTGCATTTCATCATGCACATTGCTCCGCACATGACGAGGCAAGGCAAGATACTCACCAGGATAGGCGCGATACCCAGCAGGACCAGTTGATCCCAGCCCATGGCAAGGCCACCAGCCACCACCACGGCACCCAACAGCATCCAGCGGCGTGGCCCTGTCACCCAGCCTTTCAGTCCGGAGGTCTCCTGCCCCTGCGGGGTCTTGTCGTCACAGCAACTCATGGCGCTTCCTCGTTGGTGCTTGCTATCGTTTCGGTAAGAAACTCGATCATCTCGGGGGTATTCCATTCGGCCTCCCCGACCAGGCGTCCGACCTCCTTGCCCTGGCGGTCGAGCAGAAGCGTCGTGGGAATACCCACGGCACCCAGGTCCGCGCTGGCCATGCCGGTTTGATCGACATAGGGGGCAAGATGCTCGATACCCACCTCCTGATAGAATTCGTTGACGACCTCGATGCCCTTGCGGTCGATCGAGAGCGCAACGACCTCGAAGTCCATCCCACCCAATTCAACCTGGAGGGCATCCAGGGTGGGCATTTCCTCGCGGCAGGGGCCACACCATGTCGCCCAGACGTTGAGCAGGATCAGTTTCCCTTCGAAGTCAGCCAGCGTCAGAGGGGTGCCATCGCTATCCTCGAAACTGATGTCCGACACGTCGCGCGGGCTTTCCCAGAGAAGCAATCCATTCGGCCCTACACGTTCGGGAGGTTCGGCGGCGGCCGAAGAGGTGATCGCTACCCACAATGCCGCTGCTAGCCAACTGGCTCCGGTCAGTTTTCCCATCACCAAAGCTCACCTTCAGTGGGTGGCGTAAATTTCGGGGGTAGCGGTTGGCTCGAAGGCCAAGGTGTAGACCTCGAGTGGACCGCGCTTCTCTCCCGACATTCCCGGTGAGCCAAGCGGCATCCCCGGTACGCTCAGCCCTTGGATGAAGGGCTCCTCATCAAGTACCTTGGCTACGCTTTCCACGGGTACGTGACCTTCGAAGAGGTAGTCTCCAATGAGCGTGGTATGGCAACCATGCAGTTTCTCGGGGACGTTGTGTTCGGCTTTCATCGCCGAGAGATCATTGGTATCGATCGTCTCCACGTCGAACCCGTTCTCTTCCAGATACTTGGCGTATTCGGCACAGCAGCCACAGTTGGGGTTCTTGTAGAGAGTCGCCGAGGTCTCGGCTGCCAATCCCGCAAGGGGGAAGGTCATCAGCGCAGCCATGGTGAGTGTCTTCAAGTGCTTCATCTGTGGGGTCTCCTGAAAAGTCATGGATAACACTCAATGGTTTATTGTGCTATATTTTCGCAACATTAATTGAAGATATTGGTAACG
>NZ_PDOG01000002.1:77147-410965 GCF_003202205.1 Halomonas sp. LBP4 | reverse complement strand
GCGGGCGCGCATACGCCCCGACTGATCGATGACATGAGTCACGACGCCATGACTCTGGACGCCCTCGGCCACATCGTCGAACTTGAGGCCATAGGCTTCCGCGACCTGGCGTGTGGTGTCGGCAGGCTCGTTTTCGCCCCGATAAAGAAACCGCCAACTGGCGGGGTCGAAGTCGAAATTTGTGCCATAGGCCCGCATGTTGTCGCGCGTGCCAGCGATGTCCTCGCTATCGGTAGCAATCGTGATAAATTCGACGTCTTCATGCAGGCCGGCGTCGTTGACTTGCTCCTGTACCTCGGCAATCAGGTTCATATGCACCGGGCAGGCTTCCCTGCAGCGCGTGTAGATGAAATTGAGCACCACGACGCTCTCTTCCAGGTCGGAGGAAGAGACGATATTGCCGTCAACATCGGTCAAGGAGAATGCCGGAGCCGGCTGGTCGACAAACTGGACATAGCGCTCCCGTTCCTGCAATGTCTCCTCGGCCTCGTCGAGGGAGTGAGCGAAGGAAAGCGAGCCGGTCCCGAAGCCGCTGGCGACGACCACGGTGGCGGTCAAGATCGTGTTACGACGATTCCGCATGACACTCTCCTTTTCCCGTGAAGCACCTTGCCGCCAGCAAGGCAATCGACAAGGCATGGCTCGATTTCCACCCGGCAGCGAGGCTGCTTGCTGAAAAAGGTATCCTTGAAGCCCACTTCAAGGTCAAGCCCTCATTTTGGAACCTCGGGGCCGGGAGGGAGCTCCCGACATGGGCCGCCAGCCGGGGCCTTGCCCCTTGGGCTGCCCTGAGGTTGTAGAGTGCTCGTGGGCACGTGGATCAGTGATGCGACGGCGTCATGCTGGCCATATCGACCATTCCGGTCATGGATTGCAGATGCCAGAGTTGCCAGGCGGCAAATGAAATGATCAGCAATGCCGCCATCGTGCGGGTCGCCGGATGACGAATCCATAGCGAGACGCGACGGGCTGCCACGCCGGTCGCCAGGACGGCGGGCAGGGTGCCGAGCCCGAAGGCTCCCATCATCGTCGCGGCGCGCAACGGCTCGGCCACGGCCAGACTCCAGGCCAGCATCGAATAGATCAGCCCGCAGGGCATCCAGCCCCAGATCGAGCCCAGCGCGAAGGCCTGGGGCACCTTCACGACTGGCATCAAGCGTCGGCCAAAGGGCTCGACACGACGCCAGAGAGCGCGCCCCAGGGCCTCGACATGAACCAAACCCTTCCACCAGTTGGCGATATACAGCGCCATCAGAACCAGCATGACAGCCGCCAGGATACGCAGCGCCAGGGCGATACCATCCAGGACATGATTGAGCACGGAACCGAGCAACGCCACGAGGGCGCCGGCGATCATGTAGCTTGTGATACGACCCAAGTTGTAGCCGAGCAACAGGCCGGCCAGGCGTCCCGGCTGCCGCATGCTGGGGGGCACGGCAAAGGTCAGGGCACTCATGATCCCGCCACACATACCAATGCAGTGCGCCCCCCCCAGCAGGCCGAAAATGAAGGCCGCCGCCAACGGCGGCAGGCTCAGGTCGGTGGGATCCATTCAAAGCGCTCCTTTGGGGCTATCCGCCGTATCATGGGAGGGGCTGGTGGTGAAGGCTGCCGGAGGCGAACCGTACAGCGCTTCGAGCTCGATCTGTTCGGGCGGATAGCAAAGCCCCTGATCGGAACAGCCCTGAAAGGTCACCGTGATGGTCAGCGGCTCGGTAGCGGCGTCGCTCGCCTCGATGGGCGCACTGAATACCACCCGGTCATAGAACACATGGATCTCCCCCAGAGATGCATGCACCATGAGCTCGCCGGGAGGCAAGGCCAGTTCAGCGAAACTGACCCCCGGGTCGCGGCTGTCAAGGGCGAACTGATGCCGGTGGAGGTAATAGTCTTCGGCATTGATAAAGCCGACATATACGCGTTCATCGTCTCGCCAGGCGCTGGCCCGGAAGGCTTCTTTAGCCGGCAGGAATCTCCCCTGAACCGGGTCACTGAAGGGATTGCTCTTGTCACGGCCCACGGGAAACTCCCCGCGGGCCGATACCGGCGTGGCGACGAACAGCAGCACCAGCAGAAAAGCGAAGGCCGTTTTCATGAGGCCACCGCCGTTTTCGCCTCATTCACCGGCTGACGCCTCGCCCAGACGACCAGGGCAAGGCCCGCGATGAGCATCGGCAGGGTCAACAGCTGCCCCATGGTCAGCCAGCCGAAGGCGATGAACCCCAGATGGGGGTCGGGCAGGCGCACGAACTCCACGGTGAAGCGGAAGGCGCCATAGCACGTCAGGAACAGCCCGGAGATCATGCCCCGCTGGCGTGGTCGGCTCGACAGCCACCACAGCACGGCAAACAGCACCACCCCTTCCAGGGCGAACTCGTAGAGCGCCGAGGGATGACGCGGCTCCGGCCCCAGCCCCATCATGGGGGGGAATACCATGGCCCAGGGGACATCGCTGATACGCCCCGGCAGCTCGTGATTGATGAAATTGCCGAGGCGCCCCGCGCCCAGGCCGATCGGCACCAGCGGGGCGATGAAATCGGTCAGCTGAAAGAAGGCCAGGCGGTGCTTGCGGGCAAACAGCCATGCTGCCATCAACACACCGGCCAGCCCGCCATGGAAACTCATGCCTCCATCCCAAACCCGAAATAGCCACAAGGGGTTGGCCAGGAGTTGCTCGAGCCCATAGAACAGCACATAGCCAAGGCGGCCACCCAAGATGATCCCCACGGCAGCGTAAAAAATCAGATCGCCGATATCATCGTGATTCAGGCCCAGGCGGTGGGCACGACGACGCCCTAGCCACCAGGCGGCGGTCAGCCCGACTACGTACATCAGGCCATACCAGTGAATCTGTACTGGCCCCAGGGAGATGGCCACGGGATCGATCTGAGGATATTGCAGCATGAGTCTTCCTTATGTTCTAGCAACCAATGCATGTCGCCGAGCTAGCATTTGCGATAGACCTCGCTTACACAACGCCATGATCGATGGTGACGTCGACCGGCGAATCGGACTCACCGAGCGTCACCGGTCCTGCCCCGCCGACCAGGTCGCCTGGCTTCGTTCGACGAAGGAGACGCGACCTCGATGGCCGAGGTTGCCAGCGCCATCACCAGTCATGCATGCCGAGTCCAGACTAGCCTCGCCAGGATCGGCAGGAGCGTGACACCGCTGATCAGAATCAAGACGACTGTCAGACCTCTGGAATCGGCGGTAATCAGTACGTCGCCGAACATGACGATCAGGTACGCCGTCGGAACTACCCCGGCCAGCGTGGCAATCAAGAAGCGCCAGAAGGCGAGCGGTGTGAGGCCCGCCGCGTAACTGACGGCATCGAACGAAATAAATGGCACCAATCGCGATGCGAAAACGACGAGCATCAACCCCGTCTGAGAGCGCCCCTTTCCCAGCCAGTCCAACATGGGACGTATACGCGACCAGCGATGGATCACCTCAAAGCCGAGCAGGCGGGCAATGCCGAAGGCGAGCAGAGCGCCGGCCTCGGCACCGATGACCACATACGCCGTCCCCCAGACAGGGCCGTAGGTCGCACCGGCCACCATGGCGATCGGTCCACTGGGTATCGGGCTCATGACGATGGCCGCTATCATCATGGCAATAATGGCCAGCGGCCCCCAGAAACCCAGTTGACCAACCCACTCGCGCAAGGCCCTCTTATCAGAGAATATCGATAAGGCACCGGTCTCCATCAGGGCCCAGTAGAGAGCTGCCAAGCCAATCAGCACAGCAGTTCCCACTACGAGCCTGGGATTTACACCAAGCTTGCTTGCCATATTCGTCTCATGTGGTGTGCCGAATCCTTTCATTAGGCCAACGGGATTTAGCCTCATGCCTACACTTTTCTTTTATTTCTCGTGTCTCTTGTTAAAAAAGAGATATTTGACGAGCGCAGCAACGCCAAGTATCAGTGCAATAACCAGCAGGATGGCTGTCAGCCCCATCCCCGCCATAGGCCACATGCATGCTTCGCTTCCCATCATCTCGGTCTCCCGTTGACTTTCGCTGCTTAGGCTTGGTGGGCTCGACCCACCTGGGGTTCACCACGTGTCATGGATGCAGCGTCGTCGATATCCGGCGTAAAGCGGCGCAGCCGCAACGAGTTGGTCAGCACGAAGACGCTGGAGAAGCTCATGGCGGCAGCCGCCAGCATGGGGTTGAGCAATACGCCGACGAATGGATAGAGCGCGCCTGCCGCCACAGGGATCAGGGCCAGGTTGTAGCCATAGGCCCAGACGAAATTACCGATGATGGTCCGATGGGTACGCTTGGAAAGTGCCGTGGCATTGACGATGCCTCGCAGGTCGCCACGCATCAGCACCACATCGCCGGCCTCGATCGCGATATCGGTACCGGTGCCGATCGCAATGCCCACATCGGCCTGGGCCAGCGCCGGTGCATCGTTGATCCCGTCCCCCACGAAGGCGACACGTCTGCCCTCCGACTGGAGGCGCCGTATCTCCGCCGCCTTCTGGTCCGGCAGCACCTCGGCGAGCACCCGCTGAATACCGGCCTGCCGGGCAACGGCTTCAGCCGTGGCGCGATTGTCGCCGGTGAGCATGGCCACTTCCAGCCCCAGCGCCTTGAGTGCCGCGATGGCCTCGGCCGAGCCCTCCTTGAGCGGGTCGGCCACCGCGATGATCGCCGCGAGCCGACCGTCCACCGAGGCATAGAGGGGGCTCTTGGCGTCCTCGGCAAGCGCCTTGGCGCGCTCTTCCGCCTTGCCGAGCCCGATCCCGAGCCGGTTCATATAGCGATCGGCACCCACGTGAAGCCGATGACCGGCGACGTCGGCCTCGATACCATAGCCAGGCTCGGCGCCGAAATGGCTCACGGCTGGCAATTCAAGCCCGCGCGCCCTGGCACCGCGCACGATGGCCTCGGCAATGGGGTGTTCGCTCTGCGCTTCCACCGCCGCTACCAGTCGCAGCACCTCATTCTCGTGACCGTCGATCGCTTCGAAGTCGGTCAGCTCGGGGCGCCCCCGGGTCAGCGTGCCGGTCTTGTCCAGCACGACGGTATCCATCTTGGCTAGTGTCTCGAGCGCCGCGCCCTTGCGAAACAGCACCCCCATTTCCGCACCCTTGCCGGTGCCGACCATGATCGCGGTCGGCGTGGCCAAGCCCATGGCGCAGGGGCAGGCGATCAACAGCACGCTGACGGTCGTGACAAAGGCGAAGGACAGGGCCGGGGCCGGCCCGACGGCGAACCACACCCCGAAGGTGATCAGGGCAATGGCGATCACCACGGGCACGAAGACGCCGGCGATCTTGTCGGCCAACTGCTGGATCGGGGGCTTCTCGGCCTGGGCCGCTTCCACCATCCTGATGATTTGCGACAGCAGCGTGTCGGCGCCGACCCGCGTGGCACGGAAGGTGAGCGCACCGTTCTTGTTGATGGTACCGCCGACGACCTCGGCCTCCTTCTGCTTGGCGACCGGCACCGGCTCACCGCTGATCATCGACTCGTCGACATAGGAATGACCGTCTTCAACGACGCCGTCCACGGGGATTCGCTCGCCCGGGCGGGCCAGGAGGTGATCGCCGGGTACGACGGCTTCGATTGGCACCTCGACCGCTTCGCCGTCACGGATGACGCGGGCGGTTTTCGCCTGCAACTGCAGGAGCTTCTTGATCGCCTCGGAGGTACGGCCCTTGGCAAGGTGCTCGAAGTAGCGTCCCAACAGGATCAGCGTCACGATCACCGCCGCCGCCTCGAAATAGCTTTCGGCGGTCCCGGTGGGAAAAAATCCGGGCATCAGCAGGGCGGCGACCGAATAGAAATAGGCGGCGCTCGAACCGATCATGACCAGGCTGTTCATGCCCGGATTGGCATGTCGGAGTTCGGCATAGCCGGCGCGGTAGAAGCGCGCCCCGGCGTAGAACAGGACGGGAGTGGTGAGCAGCCACTCGATCCCCATCCAGCCACGGTGTGGCATCAGGCTCGAGAAGAGCGCCTCCAGCGCCGGAATCATCTTGCCCATGGCGATGATGACCACCGGGATCGTGAACACCGCGGCGAGCACGACCCGGTTGCGAAGCTGTGCTCCCTCCCGGTCCTCGCTGTCCGCCTGCTGTGGCGCATCGCCAGCCTGCGGCTCATAGCCCGCCTCCCGGATGGCATGATGGATACGCGACAACGACACGGCCCCCGGCAGGTAACGTACGAAGGCCTTCTGTGTGGCGAGATTGACACTCACCTCCACCATGCCGGGCAGCTTGCCGAGCGCTCGCTCGATCCGCGAGACGCAGGATCCGCAGCTCATGCCGGTAACGGGAATGTCGCTGCTTTCCACCACCGGCTGATAGCCCGCCGCTTCGATGGCGTCGAGCAGGCCGGCAGTAGGAGTGCCTCCCTCCACCTCGATGGCCGCCTTCTGCATGGCAAGATTTACCTGGGCGTGGATGACCCCCGGCAGCTTGCCGAGCGCACGCTCCACCCGTCCGACGCAGGACGCACAGGACATGCCACGAATCTCGATGTCGACGTTTTCCGCCATGATTGCCTTCCCCTCTCCCTTACCCACCCGACAAGACACGCGAGTTATGGGTATCAGTATTGCGTTGTCAGTGGTTTCGCTCCCGCTCATCGGCTTTATCGGCGATGGCCTCGACGATCGGGCAACCTTCCTGCATCGGCCCCTCTCCTGTGCACTCGATGAGAGTTCTCGACAGCACGGCCTCGACTCGGGAGAGATGCTTGATCTGCTCGCGGATCTTGTGCAGTTTCTCTTCGGCGATGCGCTTGGCCTGCGCTCGGTCGCCGTTGGCATCCTGGAGGATCAGCAGCTCGCGAATCTCGTCGAGCGTGAAGCCCCACTGCTTGGCATGAACGATGAATTGCAGCCTGGCCACCGCGTCGACGGGATAGCGCCGATAGTTGGCGTCCGTGCGCTGCGGGGCGGGCATGAGTTTCTCTTTCTCGTAGTACCGAATCGCCTGGCTGGCGACCCCGCTGAGTTCGGCAAGCTCGCCGATACTGATGGTTTGCATGGCTTCACCTCACGACACTGTGAATCGGACCTTCAGGCAGACCTATGGGGTCGGGCTGCCGGGTTCAGGAACAGTGGCCCTGGTCAGTCCCGCTGGCGCACGACGCAGGCAGGTCGTCTTGACAGCCCAATCCTTGGAGAAGCGCACTCTGGGGTCCCCAATGGCGACAGCGAAACGATGATGTACTGCGCACGATAACCTTTAAGCCAACTTTAAGGTCAAGTGCCTTCGGGATACCATTTATTCTAAAAAATTATACTTTTATTCAGCTATTCATGGTTGACCTTGAAGTGGACATAACCTCTAGAATCGTTCACTGAACCGAATGCGAAGCAGGCAGCCGGCCGCAGGCCGGTTCGCGCCTCGTGCGTTGACACCCCCCAGGAAGCGTAACGCCTTGGAATCTCTCTCTTCTATCGGCTTGATCGGTGCTTTCGCCGGCGGGTTGATCTCCTTCTTCTCTCCCTGCACGCTGCCGCTGCTGCCGGCCTACCTGTCGGTGGTCACGGGCGGTAGTGCCGGCAAGGCCGATAGGCGGCTTGAGGCGTTGATCCTCAGTGCCTTCTTCATCTTCGGCTTCAGCATCGTGTTCATCGTGCTGGGGCTCGGCGCCAGCGGTATCGGTCAACTGCTGCGCGGCTATCGCCAGGAGCTCAACTGGATCACCGGCTCCGTGGTGATCGTGCTGGGCCTGTTCATGACCGGCGTGTTCCGGTTGTCGCTTTTCCAGCGCACCCTTCAGTTCACACCGAACGTCCAGGGCGGCTCCCCGCTGTCGGCGACGGTGTTCGGGGTATCCTTCGCCATCGGCTGGACCCCCTGTATCGGCCCCATCCTGGGCGCCATCCTGATGGCCACCTCCAGTGCCGCCAGTGCCCAGGCCGGCATGATCTATCTCAGCGCCTATTCAGTGGGCCTGGCGCTGCCTTTTCTCGCCAGCACCCTGCTGATCAATCGATTCGCCCTGCATCGGCAAAGTCTGGGGAGGTGGAGCGCCTATGCTCGCCCGGTCGCCGGCACGATCGTGATCCTCATGGGCGTCGCTATCGTCTCGGGTACCATGACGCGCCTCTCCAGCATCATGGTCGATCTCTTCCCGTCCCTGGCGACGCTGGGATAGTCGATACTGAATCTCACCACGCCATCCAACGAACAGGTGACGATACCTGATGTCCTTTTACGAGAAGCATATCTTGCCCCATCTCCTCCACCTGGCGTGTGGCAACAAGGTGGTCGATCGTCAGCGGGCGGCAGTGGTGCCGGAAGCGCGAGGTCGTGTCCTGGAGGTGGGCATGGGGTCCGGTATCAACATTCCTCACTATGATCCAGACAAGGTCGAGCTGGTCTGGGGGCTCGAGCCTTCCGAAGGCATGCGACGCAAGGCCCGCCACAACGTCGCCGGCGCACCGTTCGAGGTGCGCTGGCTGGACTTTCCGGGCGAGGAAATTCCGCTCGAGGACAATAGTGCGGATACCGTGGTGCTCACCTATACCCTCTGTACGATTCCGGACTGGAACCGGGCGCTCGAGCAGATGCGCCGTGTCCTCAAGCCGGGAGGGCAGCTGTTGTTCTGTGAACATGGCACGGCGCCGGATGAGAGTGTGCGCAAGTGGCAAGACCGCGCTAACCCCCTGTGGCGCAAGATGGCAGGCGGGTGCAACCTCAACCGGCCGATACCCGAACTCATCGAGCATGGCGGCTTCGGTATTCACCGGATGGAGACAGGCTATCTGCCGAAGGTCCCAAGATGGGCCGGTTTCAACTACTGGGGGGCAGCCGTTTCCCGGTGACCCGGTATGCGGTCAAGGAGCCGGATGGACTTCGTGAACACGCCCTGATCCTCAGGGTCTCCACGCCAGAAGCAGGGGCATCGCCCATGGACGACGTCGCCAGCCAGTTCATCGCCGCCAACGAGACCGCCCTCCGACTGGCGGTGGCGCTGCTGCTGGGGGCGCTGATCGGCATCGAGCGGGGCTGGGTGGCACGGGAGCAGAAGTCCGGCGAACGCATCGCCGGCATCCGTACCCATGCCCTGGTGGGACTGCTCGGCGGCATCGCCGCGCTGCTCGCCGAACGGCTCATCGCCTGGGCCTTCCCGCTGCTGTTCCTGGCCGTGGCGGCCATCGGCCTGGTGGCCTGGCGGGCCCGGGTGAGCGAACATCGCGACTACAGCATCACCGGCCTGATCGGACTGCTGCTCACCTTCTGCTTCGGCGCCATCGCGGTGGCCATCGACCTGGCCCTGGCTACCGCCTGTGCCGTGATCACCGCGGTGATTCTCGACAACAAGCGCGAGATCCACGGCCTGCTGGGCAAGCTGCAGGCCCACGAGCTCGATGCCGGCCTCAAGCTGCTGCTGATCACCGTAGTGATGCTGCCGTTGCTGCCCAACCAGGGGATGGGGCCGGGCGAGGCCCTCAACCCCTACCAGATCTGGTGGATGGTGGTGCTGATCGCCGCGATCTCCTTCGTCGGTTACTTCGCCATCCGTGTCGGTGGCCCCGAGAAGGGCATCCTCTTCACCGGCCTGTTCGCCGGGCTCAGCTCCTCCACCGCCCTGACCCTGCACTTCGCCCGCCAGTCGCGCCACAGCCAGGAGGTCCAGGCGATGCTGGCCGCCGGCATCCTGCTCGCCTGCGGCACCATGTTCCCGCGCATCCTGATCTACGCCGCGGTGGTCAGCCCCGGCCTGCTGCCTCGACTACTCCTGCCGGTCACGGTGATGGGCGTGCTGCTCTATGCCCCGGCCCTCCACCTCTGGCGCACCCAGCATCGGGCGCTCAAGCTCGACCGACCGGCGCTGATCCAGAACCCGCTGGAACTGCGCACGGCGCTGCTGTTCGGTGCCCTGCTGGCGCTGATCATGCTGCTCGGTGAATGGCTCAGGGAGTGGCTGGGCGAGGCCGGCATCTACCTGCTGGCCGCCACCTCCGGGCTGGCCGATGTCGACGCCATCACCCTATCGCTGACCCGCATGTCACTGGGGCGCATCGACGCCTCCACCGCGGTGCTGGGGATCGTCATCGCCGCCGCGGTGAACAACCTGGTGAAGGCCGGCCTCGCGGCCGGCTTCGGCACTCGCCGGCTCGGCCAGCGGGTCGCCCTGCCGATGCTCGCCTCCTTGCTGGCAGGGCTGGCGCTGGCCTGGCTGGTCTGAGCCGGCGAGCGAGCTCAGTCCCGCCGGCGTTCGACCTCGGCCAGACGCCGCTCGAGGAAGCGCCGCTCCGCCGCCTGGGTCACCAGGCGCAGGGCCTCGCGGTACTGCGCGGCGGCCTCGCCGTATCGGCCCAGCCGACGCAGCAGGTCGGCCCGGGTGGCCGGCAGCAGGTGATAGCCGGGCAGGTGGATCTCCTCGAGCAGGTCCAGGCCCGTCTCCAGACCGTCCGCCATGGCGATGGCCACGGCACGGTTGAGCGCCACCACCGGAGTGGGCTGGAGGCCGTGGAGCAGGCTGTAGAGCGCCGCGATGCGCCGCCAGTCGGTCCGGGCCGCCGTGGGCGCCTGGGCATGCAGGGCGGCGATCGCCGCCTGGATCGTGTAAGGCCCGGCCAGCAGGGAGCGCGCCCCCGGCGACCGGCCGCGCAGGGCCAGCTCGACCTGGGCGACACCCTCGGCGATCGCCTCCCGGTCCCAGCGCGTACGGTCCTGCTCCTCGAGCAGCACGATGTCGCCGGCGGTATCGGTCCGCGTCTCGCGACGGGCGTCATGCAGCAGCATCAGCGCCAGCAGGCCCCGGGCCTCGCGCTCGGCGGGCAGCAGGCCGACCAGCAGGCGGCCGAGACGAATCGCCTCATGGCACAGCTCGACGCGTATCAGCCGATCGCCGTAGCTGGCGACATAGCCCTCGTTGAAGATCAGGTAGATCACCGCCAGCACCGCTTCCAGACGCTCGGCCAGGTCGTCGTCGTCCGGCACCTCGAAGGGAATGCCGGCATCGCGGATCTTGGCCTTGGCGCGCACCAGCCGCTGGGCCAGGGTGGGCACCGGCACCATGAAGGCCCGGGCGATCTCCTCGGTGGTGAGCCCGCCCAGGGTGCGCAGCGTCAGTGCCACCTGGGCGGACCGGGACAGGGCCGGATGGCAGCAGGTGAAGATCAGCCGTAGGCTGTCCAGCGGCTCGGGCTCGTCGGCACCCGACGCGGACTCGAGCAGCAGCGCCAGATGGGTCGCGAGCTCGCCCTGCTTGCGCTCGCGCATCTGCCGGTGGCGCAGCTGGTCGACGGCCTTGTGCCGGGCGGTGGCCGCCAGCCAGGAGACCGGGGTCGGTGGCACGCCCTCGGCCGGCCACTGCGCCATGGCGGCCTCGAAGGCCGCCTGCAGGGCATCCTCGGCCAGCGCGAAATCGCCGAAGCGGCGAATCAGGCCGGCGAGCAGGCGACCATACTCACGCCGATAGAGGGCGGCCAGGTCGAGCTGCGTCCCCATCACATGCGATAGGCCGGGTCCACCGGCCGCACCTCGACCGCGCCCCCCACCCGCAGCGGCGGGATGCGCCGGGCCAGGGCCAGGGCCTCGTCCAGGTCGCGGCACTCCACCACATGGAAGCCCCCCAACTGCTCGCGGGCCTCGGCGAAGGGGCCGTCGAGGGTCACCACCTTGCCGTCCTGCTCGCGCAGGGTGGTGGAGGTGGCCACCGACTGCAGCCGTGCTCCGCCCCGGTAGTGGCCGCTGGTGACCATCTCCTGGATCAGCCCATGGTAGTCATCCATCACCTCGTCGCGCGACGCCTCGGGCAACGCCTCCCACAGGGCCTCGTCGATACAGCACATCAGCATGTATTGCATGTCGAAATCTCCTCGGTTGCCAAGCAGCCTAGGCGCTGCCTGCACAAGGGTCGAGCGACGGTGGTGAGAATCGACAGCGCATCGAGGGCGCGGGTGATGTCGATGGCCGCCCCGCTCGCTCGACCCATGGGGGCACACCCCCTTTTTGCCAGCCACCCCTGAGGAGACACCGCATGCGCTTCATGATCATCGTCAAGGCCAGCCAGGACACGGAAGCCGGTGCCATGCCCGAGGAAAGCATGGTCGCCGCCATGGCCGACTACCACGAGGAGCTGGCCCGGGCCGGCGCCCTGCTCGACGCCTCCGGGCTCCACCCCAGCGCCAGGGGCTGGCGCATTCGCTACCGGGGCGACCAGCGGCTCGTCACCGACGGCCCCTTCGCCGAGGCGAAGGAGCTGATCGCCGGCTATACCCTGATCCAGGTCGCCTCGCGGGAAGAGGCCCTGGCATGGACGCAGCGCTTCCCCAACCCCGCCGGCCCCGGCGGCGATGCCGAGATCGAGGTGCGCCAGCTGTTCGAGCTGGAGGACTTCGCGCCCGGGGAGGCGATCCAGCGCTTCCGCCAGTTGGGCACGGTCTAGCCCGAACGGCCAACCACCGCATCACTCGCGGGTGGTCCCGAGCAGCCGCACGCCGAGCCACCGGGCGAGCCCGGTGGCACCGTCCTGCATCACGGCATGATGGTTCCAGGCGAACAGCGGCCCCGCGACGGGGGCCACCAGGGCCATCCAGCGCCGGACGGGACGCACCCGCCACTCGTATCGCACCCGGGTGACTCGCCCCTCCTCGGTCAACTGCCAGCGGCCGCTACCCTGCACGTCGCCACTGGCGATTCCCTCGATCGATCGGCCCGGCCGGACGCGGGTGACGCGGATCTCGAAGCGCAGGCGATAGCCCAGGCGGCTCTTCCAGGTGTAGCGATACCGCCGGCCGATGCCGTTGGCATCACCCGGCGCCAGTTCCTCCACCGAGCAGAGGCTCTCCCACCAGGCCGGCCAGCATAGCGACGAGCTGATGGCCCGATACACCTCGTCGATCGGCGCCTCGAACCGCCAGGTGGTGACGAACCGGAACTCCGCCATGTTCGGGGTCCTTGCCTGCGCTCAAGACAGGTGCTCAGGGCGAGAAGAAGCTCTCCGGCAAGTCGGGATCGATGACGATCTCCTCCAGCCACACCCTCTCGATCACGCTCCCCAGCCGGTCCGAACTGATGACCTTGAGCGGGAACAGGGTCTCCTCGTCGAGCCACAGCTCGTAGCGGGCCACCTCGCCCACCCGGTGCCCCTCCTCGCCCTGCACGACCAGATGATGGCTGCGGCGACCATCGACCACGGCGCCACCCAGATGATGCAGCTCCCCCTGCTGCTGCAGTCGCTGCACGTTGCGCAGCAGGGTGCCCACGTCCGACTCGTCCACCCGGTGTCCCCGGGCGCTGCGTACCAAGGGGTTGAGAGGGCTGAGGGACAGACCGACACGCCGCTCGGGGGAGCCGAAGGGCCAGAGCCGGACTCGCCGGGTCTCGGGGCTGTAGATCAGCACGGCCCCGCTGTAGGGCGTGACCATGTCCATGCGGATGAAGCCGGGGCGACGGTAGGCGTAGCGGATGATCTCCTCGCCACGCCGACCCTCGCTGCGCACGGTCAGTTGGTAGGCATTCACCCGCTCGAAGCGCGACAGGGCCGCCGACAAGGGATCGGGCTCCAGGCCGAGCGCGACCACCATCAACAGTTCCGGCAACATGCATCTCTCCCCCATGGCCAGGCGGCGACCTGCCTGCCCTCAGCTTAGCAGCGTGGAGCCCGTGAACAGGCACAGTGTGACCGACAAGCTCCTGGCCATAGTGCTGCCCATCAGCGCCTTCGTGACCCTCGGCTTCGAGCACTCCATCGCCAACTGGTTCTTTTGCCCCAGGAGCTGGTCCTGGATGGGCAAGGGGTGGTGTCACTTGCCGGCTCGCTCGGCAATCTGCTGGTGGTCAGCCTGTGCAATATCGTCGGCGGCAGGGTCACAGCAACCGTGCCGCCAGCTCGACCAGGCTGGCCTCGACCGACGCCCCGGGCGTGCGCGCCTCGTCGCCTTGACGATACTTGCCGGTCTGGACCAGTGCGCCGCGCATGCCGATGTCCATGGCCGCAGCCACATCGGCCTCGGCATCGTCGCCGACCATCAGCGCATCCGCGGCGCCCACGCCGATATCCTCGAGCACGGCCCGGAAGAAGCCCGCCGCCGGCTTGCCCAGCACCACGGCCTCGGTGTCGGCGGCGTACTCGAGCGCCTTGACGAAGGGGCCGACATCCAGGTGCAGGCCACCGCGCTGGCGGAAATAGCGGTTGGTGCCCACGGCCAGCAGTGGCGCGCCCTGCTGGAGCACCTGAAAGGCCTCATCGAGGTGCCGATAGTCCAGTCGATGCTCGGCATCGCACAGCACCACCGCATCGGGGTCGGCGAGGTTCAACCCCTCGAACTCCGGCTCGAGGGCCTCGTGAACCAGCAGGTAGGGGCGCAGCCGGTGGTGCTCGAGATAGCGCCGGACCGCGGCCGGGGCCGTGAAGACCTGCTGCCGCTCCAGCTCGAAGCCCATCTCCAGTAGCTCGGCATAGACGGTGGCGCTGGTCTTGCGGGAGGTATTGGTCACGAAACGCAGCGCCAGGCGGGAAGCCTGCAGCCGCGCCACCGCCTCCACGGCACCGGGCAGTGGCACGCCATCTTCGTACAGCACCCCACTGATATCGAGCAGCACCGCCTGCAGCATCGTCATCCCCTCGCTCCTTCCCCTCCACTCTCCAGACTAGCAGCTGATCGGTGCCGCGTTCGCGCAGGGCACGGCGGGCATCCCTCTGTCACGGTGGCTGGGCAGAAACAGGAATCGCTCCTGGCAGTAAAAGACAACGCCCCCGGCAAGGAAAGCCGGGCGATTCGATTCTATTCTGAGAGCTAGGAGCCCGAATGGCCGCCAGGAGACCGTCATGATAGACACGGATTTCCGCACGCTCGCTGTGGGGCTGCCCGGGGCGGTGGAGCACGCCCACATGAACCACCCCGATTTCCGGGTCAGCGGCAAGATCTTCGCCTCCCTGGGCTACCCAGACGAAGCCTGGGGCATGGTCATGCTGACGCCGGAGGAACAGCAGCACTTCATCGCGGAGAACCCCGAAGGGTTCCAGCCCGCGCCGGGCGAATGGGGCGAACAGGGCTGCACCAGCGTGCACCTGGCCTCGGTAGATCACCACCAGGTGCGCGCCGCCCTGATCGCCGCCTGGCGCAACCAGGCACCCAGGCGCATGACCGAGCACTTCCACGAATAAGGCCCGTATCACCAGGCCCACCCGCGAGCCTGAAGGCATGGCCGTGCCCTACCCGATCCCCCACCGCCAACCGTCGAATCATCGACACGGACCGCTCGACGTGGTCGGCGCGCTACTCCTCCTCGGTGGGCCGATAGGCCTGCATCAAGCGGCGCTGGACGGCGTCGGGAGCCGGCTCGTAGTGGCTGAACTGCAGGGTGTAGCTGCCGGCGCCGCCGGTCAGCGCATTGAGCCGGTTGGAGTAGTCGGCGATCTCCGCCAGCGGCACGATCGCCTGGATGCTGACCTGGTCGCCATGGTTGCGGGTGTCCTGGATGCGCCCGCGACTCGCGGCGAGATCCGCGGTGAGATCGCCCATGGCGCTGCTCGGCCCCTCGACCACCAGTTCCGCCACCGGCTCGAGGACCGCCGGGTTCGCCTTGCGCACCGCGTCGAGGAACGCCTTGCGACCGGCGATGACGAAGGCGATCTCCTTGGAGTCCACCGGATGGGTCTTGCCATCGTGCACGGTGACCCGGATGTCCTGCAGCGGGTAGCCGGCCACCGCCCCGCTGGCCATGGCCTGGCGTACGCCCTTCTCCACCGCCGGCAGCAGCGAACCGGGAATCACCCCGCCGCGGATGGTATCCACGAACTCGAAGCCGGCCCCACGCGGCAGCGGCTCGACGCGCAGGAACACCTCGCCGAACTGCCCGGCCCCGCCGGTCTGCTTCTTGTGCCGGCAGTGTCCCTCGGCGGAGGCACCGATGGTCTCCCGATAGGCGATGGAGGGCGTGCTGGTCTCGACCTCGAGCCGGAAGCGCTCGGCAAGCCGCTCCAGGGCCGTGCGCAGATGCAGCTCGCCCAGCCCGCGCAGCACGATCTCCTGGGTGGTCGCGTCCTGCGTCACTTCGAGGCCCCGGTCCTCCTCGACCATCCTGGCCAGTGCCTCCCACAGCTTCTGCTCGTCACCGTGCCGGGTCGCCTGGATCGCCAGGCCGAACACCGGGGCGGGCAGTGCCACCGGGCGCAGGTGGATATGGTCCTCGTCGTGGGAGTCGTGCAACACGCTGTCGAAGGTCACCTCGTCGACCTTGGTCAGGGCGCCGATCTCGCCGGGGCCCAGGCGCTCGACGTCGAGATGCTCGCGGCCCTGCAGTCGAAACAGGGTGCCGACCCGGAACGGCTTGCGGGCCTCGCCGGCAAACAGCCGGGTATCGCGGGTGACGGTGCCCTGGTGGACACGGAACACCGCCATCTTGCCGAGGAAGGGGTCGTGCTCGATCTTGACCACGTGGGCCAGGACGTGGGCGTCCGGGTCGGGGCGGGCATGGTATTCCCGCCTGCCCTTCTCGTCGTCGCGCAGGAAGGGCGGCGGATTGCCCTCCAGGGGACTGGGCATCAGCCGCGTGAAGATCTCCAGCAGTTCGCGCACCCCGGCGCCACTGGCCGCCGACACGAAGCAGACGGGCACCAGGTGCCCGTCACGCAGCGCGGCCTCGAAGGGGTCGTGGAGCTGAGCGGGATCGAGCTCCTCCCCCTGCTCCAGATAGAGCGCCATCAGCTCCTCGTCGAGCTCCACCACCTGGTCGACCAGCATCTCGTGGGTCTCGGCCACGGAGGAGAAGTCCGCCTCGCCGGCGGGAGTGAAGAAGCAGTCCGCCACCCCCCGGGCACCCTGCGACGGCAGGTTGAGCGGCAGGCA
The DNA here is from genome assembly GCF_003202205.1 of Halomonas sp. LBP4. Taxonomy (GTDB): domain Bacteria; phylum Pseudomonadota; class Gammaproteobacteria; order Pseudomonadales; family Halomonadaceae; genus Halomonas; species Halomonas flagellata. The sequence goes on along the minus strand of NZ_PDOG01000002.1, from coordinate 394,182 downwards.
CTCGGGGCCGAAGGTGGCACGGATCTCCTCGAGCAGGGCGGGCAGCGCGGCGGGCTCGGCATCGATCTGGTTGACGATGATCAGCCGGCACAGTCCCCGCTCGCCGGCCCACTGCATCATCCGCCGGGCGCCGGCCTCGATGCCGCGGCCAGCGCTCACCACCACCGCCACCGTCTCGACGGCCGGCAGGATGGAGAGCGCCGCCCCCTGGAAGTCGGCCAGGCCGGGGGTATCGATCAGGTTGATCCAGGTCTCTCGCCACTCGATGCCCAGCACCGAGGCGCCGATCGAGTGCTGCAGCGCCTTCTCCTGAGCGGTGGTATCGCTGACCGTGGAGCCCTTCTCCACGCTGCCGGCACCGTCGACCGCACCGGCCGCCGCCAGCAGCGCCTCGGCCAGGGTGGTCTTGCCGGCACCGGCCGGGCCGGCCAGGGCGATATTGCGGATACGTTCGGGGGATAGCTCGGGCATCTCCTGGCAACTCCGCTGCGGTTCCATGCCGCGGATACGCGACTGTCTCTAGACAGGGTAGCAGGCGGTAGGGAAAACAGAGGAACGAACCACCGCTACTGCCTGCCCCGTCCGCGGAAGTGATGGCGGTCGATGCCCCGGCGAATGGGTGCTCGCCGCTGAAAGTGATGGGGCGCGAGGCCGCGGCGAATGTCCTTCCGCCGCTGGAAGCGTTGGCGCTCGATGCCCCTGCGTATGGGCTCTCGCCGCTGGAAGTGATGGGGCGCGAGGCCGCGGCGAATGTCCTTCCGCCGCTGGAAGTGATGGGGCGCAACGCCGCGGTGGGGAGGGGCAAACCGCTCGCGTTCGAACCGACGTGGGCCGATGTCGAACGCCGGCGAGTGAATCCGGCCGTGTGTCCCGAACCTCACGCCATCATGCCGCCGTGTCCGATGCCGAATGCCTCGGCCGGAATGCCGCGGCACGTGACGCCCGCGGTGGATGTCGTGTTGCTGTGCCCGATGTCGCGGGGCGATCACGACCGCCCCCGGCGAATGCCGATGCACCACCCCGTGGCGGTGGTGCCGGTCGAAGGTGCCGAAGGAGAACTGCGTGGACACGCGCCCCCCGGAACGCCACAGGATGCCGACATGCGCCCGAGAGCTCGCCACCATCAGGGGCCGGGACGGCAACGCATCGGGATGGATCGGCGCCAGCCCCTGGTCGGTCTCGGCCGAATGAAACGCCGGTGACACTACCTCGATAGACAGGTCCTGGGCTGGCAGGGGGGATACCGCCATGAACAGGAGCAGCAAGGGGGCGAGCACCAGCCTGGCAAAGACGCGCATGGCCACTCCTCCTCGGCGGGCAGGCCTGATCAGGGAGGTCCACTCCCGCGTCAAGCGCGCACACCGCCTCTCGGCGCCTGGACGTGGAGCACACGCACCGTGCCTCCGTGTCGGGCGCCTGGTATCAGCCAGTATAGGCCCTCTACCGTCCTCTCACCCCCACATTCCATCCTCATGCGACTTCATGTATTACATCAAAGCATCCAGATTGACTCATGCAGAAATTCAAGATATTCACGGCATGATTTTGACAACACCCCCCGGATAGAAATGAAGAAGGGGGAAATCCAGTAGCAGACTACTGGAACAGTGGTTGCCGAGACCATGAAGAACTTCTATGCTTTTTCTACCCGTTGTGACATGAAGCGACTTCATCGCGTAATGGGCGAAACGCCATAATACCAAACGCCTTGCCTGACACCCCCTGACCGACAGAATTCTCAAGAAAACCACTCATTAGGAAAGGTAATCACAAGACGTTTAAAACCGAGGATAAAATATCCCCACCCACTCATTAACACTACAACAACGGGGGGTGAATAATGAAAACACCCTGCCTCAAGAAAGTGGCCGCACTCTCCTTCATCATACCCATGACGACAATGGGGCTCGCTTTCGACGTCGAGGCTAAGAACCGTGATGTCGACCTAGTGCTTCTCGTCACCATCGACATGCTCAAGGGGGAGATGCCGTTTGCTCATTACGACCGACTATCGGAAAATGGCATACGGCATGTGATGGATAACGGACTCTCCTACACCAATGCACATTATCAACACTCGACCACATTCACGGCGGTAGGACACGCCGTTATCGGCACCGGAGCACCTGCAGCGGAACATGGCCTGGCGGGAAACGACTGGGCCGACAGAGAGACAGGAGAGCGCATCTATTGCGTTGCCGATCCCGACATCGCTCCCCTCATCGACACGGATGTGCGAGGCACCTCGCCCCGCAACCTGACCGCCACCACCTTTGCAGACGAAATCGTCCTGTCATCCGGAGGAAAGTCCCGAACCTTTGGCGTGAGCGTCAAGGATCGTGGCGCCATCATCACGGCGGGTCGCCTGGGCAAGGCATTCTGGTACAATCCACCGACAGGCGACTTCTATACCACTTCCTACTATTACGACGAGATGCCGGAATGGGTGGTTGATTTCAACGATGACGGGCACAAGGACAGGTATCGCGGCGAGCAGTGGACTCTCCTCCAGCCAGAGGAGAGCTATACTTTTGCGCACAATGACGACCGTGACCATGAGAAAGGCTACTATGCTCTCGGCCCCACGATGCCCAAGGACTACGATAATCCGGACGACAGCGAATATTATGCGGGGCTGCGCTTCTCGCCGGCAAGCGACGAGCTGACACTGGACTTTGCCAAGGCACTGATGGATCAGGAAGAGCTCGGACAGGGCGATGCCACGGACGTGCTGACCATCAGCCTGTCGGGCCTGGACTATGTGGGACATGCCTGGGGGACACACAGTCTCGAATACGAAGACATGTTCCTGCAAGTCGACGCCATGCTGGAGGACTTCTTCCGCTTCGTCGATGATCGGGTGGGGCTGGACAACACGCTGATCATGATCACCGGTGACCACGGCTCCGATGATATCCCCGAATACCAGCACCAGCATGGCCTGGATGCCGGCCGGCACTACCCGGAGGAATTCATCGATACGGCCAATGCCACCTTGCGCGAGCGCTTCGACATCTCCGAAGACCTGATCATGGCCTTCTGGAATCCCAGCCTGTTTCTGAACCCCCAGGTGATGGACGACAATGACTTGGCCTATCCGGAAGTCGAACAGGCTCTGGCCGACGCCATGCTGGCCCAGGAAGGCGTCAGCTACGCCATCACCCGCACGAGCCTCGAGAATGGGCAGATCCCGGACACGCCGATCACGCGTAAAATCATGCGAGCATTTCATCCAGAACGCTCGGGCAACGTGCTCTTCGTTCAAAACCAGTTCTGGTACCTGTACCACAACGCCGATCAGTTTTCGGCCATGCACGGAAGCCCCTACGCGTACGACACGCATGTTCCCATCCTGATCGCAGGACCGGATATTCCCCATCGTGTCGTGGGCCGAAGCGTGGCGGTAAGCGACCTCGCCATTACCACGACCAATTACATGAGGGTTCGGACGCCATCGGGAGCCGACGGCAATCTGCTCGAAGAGGTAGTGAGTGAGCGCGGATTATGAGGCGACTCGAACACCTGTCCATAGAGCTCGGGAGTGGCAACCCGCACTCGGTGAGAAGCACCGGGTGCGGGACCGGTTCCTCGTGTATAGGCGGTTGGCACCGACGAGTATGCATCGATTCTTTCATTGGCACTGGTGATGTCTACCAGTCTCTGGACACCCCATGGGCGATTCGTATCGAACAGGATGGCATGCGGTGCTTTTCTCGCTATTATTGGTTGCCACGCTGTCGAACGGAGACATGACGCGTGCTTCCGAAAGCGAAGGGAGCGAAGCGTTCGCGCAAGTGCTATTGCACAATGACTACGTAAAAGTCGTTGGCCTTCGCCTTTCGCCTGGCTCCATGAAAGCACAGAAGAACCCGCAGCACCGGGTCATCTATGCATTGTCCAGTCACTCGATTCGCCATGCATTCGATAATGGGGTCATCCGGGAGCACGAGTTTTCTGCAGGCGAGGTGCATTGGGTACGATCCGGAACCGTCAACATTCGCAACATCGGCGACTCCACGGCAAGGTTCATCGAGTTTCGCTCCCTGGTCACCCCCTTCGATCCAGATCCTCCGGGACCTTCGTCCCATGAGCTAGGCATCAGGACGAGTATCGCCGAAGTGGCTCCCGACCAGGCATCGATACTACTGGAGAATGACCATTTCCGTGTCATCGAATATATCATCGGACAAGGCGAAATGCTTCCCGAACACTTGACGACCAACCATGTCGTACTTTCCCTTGTCGATCTCGCCATCCGATATATAGAGCAGGAAAAAGAACCCTATACCAAGCGCATGGGCGAGATGGATATCGCCTGGCACCAGGCCGGGAACTATGCATTGCAGAACATGGCACCCCGAGAGGCAAACTTCATCACCGTGGAGGTCAAGCCACCACAGCGATATACCGACTATGAACCATGACTTCGCCAGCAGATTCCCATACATTCCATGGCGCGAGAGTTCAGCGTGGCGGCTCCCCCTGCGCCGCGCCCCGACGCACGCCTCATCGCGGTTCAAGGAGATAGCATGTCGATATCCCGTCTGATGGCAAGGCTCTGTCTCCTCCTCTTGGTTCTTCCCTTCACCGCCCCGTTGGTGGCGGAAGAGCTCGAGCATGACACGTTACAGATTGTCAGGGAGGTTTCCTTGCAGGAGTATGAGCCCCCATCGGATGGAAAGGTCACTCAAGACCAGATCGATGAGTTCATCCGCATCGCGCAGCGGGCGGCAAGCCTCGAGACAAGGCATATGGCCTCCTCCCATGCCTCTCTTCTGGCCAGAATCGAAGCGGTTGCCCTGGAGAACGGCAACTGGGCCGAGCATCAATGGGTTCGCTCACAGCTCATGCAGACGGTCGTCACCCGGACGATGGCAAACCCATCCCTGGACGACGCCAGCCGCCACAACGACGCACTCTTCGAGGCCAACAAAGATCGCCTCCGGGCCATCATGGATGTGCCGTAGAGTCTTCGGGCGCCACTTTGCCTGATCTCATCCGTTCGGGGGGAGCGCCGGCACCGCGCCGCAGCTGCTGCGTCGCCTGCCACTGCTCGGCGGCGGTCAGCACCTCCATGAAGTGGACCTCGCCATTGTGCAGCACCGCCTCCGGCACGCCGTCGCGGTAGAGCAAGCGGTTGCCCGCCACCGCCGGCAGGCGGGAACCGGGGGTGAGAATCCCCAGCAGGTTGAGCGGGTCGGCGGCCGACACCACCACCCGGGTGTCGTCCGGTTCGCGCTTGCGCATCGCCTTGAGCGCGCCCACCGCCTCCGGCAGCGCGAACTGCTCGCCGGCGAACTGCTGCACGAAGCGCCCGCCGCGAATCTCGCCGCGCGCCTCCAGGCGACGGTAGACGTAGAGCAGCTCGCGCCACGGCGGCAACGCCGACTCGCGCTCCATCACTCGCCGGAACACCACGCCGTAGCGGCCGAGCAGCACCCAGGCGATATGCTCCAGGCTCTCCAGGTCGGTGGTGATCCGCCGTCGCTCCGTGGTTGCCTCGCGCTCCGGCGCCGGCAGCCAGGACCAGCGACCGGCGGCATCCACGCCCGGGGCCTGGCGGCGGCGACGCCGTCGTCCCGCATCGATCGGCGGACGCTTGTGGGCCGGGGCGATCAGCGCTCGCAGCCCGGTGAAGCTGTCCGAGGTCACCAGCCCCCAGGCCGCCAGCTCGCCCAGCGCCTCCTCCACCTGGGTGCGCAGCATCCGCGTTGGGCCGAGCAGGTCGGCGAAGAACATCGCCCCGCCGGCCTGCAGCGCCTCGAGTACCCGGCGCGCGCCCCCGGACAGCGGCAGCGCCTCGGGATCCGGGGCCGGTGTCGCCGCCCGCCAGTCGTTCAGGGCCTGACGCTCCACCAGGGCGATGGGTGTGTTGCGCAGCGGCCCCGGCCGCTGGCGGCCGTCGTCCGCCGCCACGCGCGGCGACACCAGGCGCAGCCAGACGAAACGCCCGCTGGCGAGCAACTGGTCGAGCAGGTGGGACGCATAGTCCGCGACCCGGGCCGGCAGCACATCCGGCTCCCAGGCCCCCGCCGCCACCGGGAAGCCCTCCAGCCGCTCCACCGCTCCCGCCAAGGCCTCGGCCCCCTGCGGGCGATCGGTCAGGCCGTGCCAGTCGAGCAGGAAGCGTAGATAGGTCTGGACGCTGACCGGCTCGATCTCGGCCCGCCGGCGATCGACGGCATAGCGATGCACTCGGGCCAGCAACCGCCGCTCGCACCACTCGACCTCACGCGTGGTGCCGGTATAGCGGCCCTGGAGCACGAAGCCTTCGGCCTCCAGTCGCGCCAGCGCCGCCGTGCCCCGTGCCGGCGACATGCCCAGTGGCGTGGCCAGGGTCGCGGCGGTCACCGGGCCAAGTGCCTCCAGTCGCGAGCGCAGCAGCTCGATCAAGGCCGTGTCGGCGCTCCCGGGAACCGGCCCCACTGCCTCGATCGCAGGCGTCGGCGCGGCCCGAGGCTGGACCCCGCGCACTTCGGCCAGCCGCTCCGCGGCCACCCACAGCACCTCGCCCTCGGGCATGGAGACCGCCGTGGCGCGCCGCGCCTCGGCCAGCTCGGTGAACCAGGCGCGCCACTCGTGCCCTTCCCGCTCGGCTTCCGTCGTGGTCAGGAAGCCGCACAGCACCAGGGCATCGTGCAGCTCGTCCATGTCGCGTGGTGCCGGCCAGGCCTCGTCGCGCACGCGGCGAATGACCTCGGCATCGTAGCGGGCCGAGGCGGCGACATCCGCCACGTCCAGGGCGTTGCCGGTACGCACGCTGAGGGTACGACGCTCCTCCTGGGCACCGTCGTCGAGGAAGGCGTAAGGCCGGGCGTTAACCACCTCTTCCGCCAACGGCGAGGGCACGGCGAGATCCCGGCCACTCACGGCGATCTCACCCGCCTCCAGCCGTTCGAGCAAGTGCTCCAGGCCGGCCACGTCCATGGCCTGTGTCAGGCAATCATGCAGTGTCTGGGAAACCAGCGGATGATCGGGAATCTCGCGCATACCGGCCAGGTTCTCGGCACAGGCCAACTGGTCCGGAAAGACCACCGACAGCAAGTCCTCGGCATCCTGGCGCTGCAGTTGGGGCGGGCGCCGCCGGCCGTTGCGGGTGCGCGGCACCGCCAGGCCGATGGAGGCGTTCCAGCGCCAGCGCAGGCCGAACATCGGCGCGTCGAGCAGCGCCTGGGTCAGCACCTCGCGCACCGTCCTGGCCTTCAGGTAGTGCCACACCTCGTCGAGCGGGAAGCTGTGGGTGGGGCCCAGCGACAGCACGATGGTGTCCTCCAGCGCCGCCGCCTGCAGCTCGAAGTTGAACTTGCGGCAGAAGCGCTTGCGCAGCGCCAGCCCCCAGGCGCGATTGAGCCGCGAGCCGAAGGGAGCATGCAGGACCAGGTGCATGTCGCCGGCTTCGTCGAAGAAGCGCTCGAGCACCAGGTGCGCCTGGCTGGGCACCACGCCAAGCGCCGCCCGCGCCCGGGCGAGGTAGGCGGCAAGCTGCTCGGCCGCCTCGCCAGCGAGGCCATGGGTCGACTCCAGCCACTCGCGCGCGGCGTCCTCGCCCTCTTCCGCCAGGCGCTCATCCACGCCGGCCCGCAGCCGCGACACCGCCTGGGACAACTCCTCGCTGCGCGCCGGCGCCTCGCCGAACCAGAAGGGAATGCTCGGCGGCGCGCCCCTGGCGTCCTCGACGAACACCCGCCCGGTCGCCACCTTGAGAATGCGATAGCCCTGGTTGCCGAGCTGGAAGACATCGCCCGGCATGCTCTCGAAGGCGAAGTCCTCGTTGACCGTGCCGACCCGGAGTTCCTCCGGCTGCAGCATCACGTCGTAGTCGAACTGGTCGGGTATCGCGCCACCGTTGGTCAGCGCCACCAGCCGCGCGGCTCGCCGCGGGCGCAGGCGGCCGTTGACCCGGTCGCGGTGCAGATAGGCGCCTCGCCTCCCGCGGCGGGTGGTGTAGCCATCGGCGAGCATCTGCAGCACGTCGTCGAAGCGCTCCCGGGGCAGCGCCCGATAGGGCCAGGCCGCGGTCAGCCGCCGGAACAACGCTTCCTCGTCATATTCGCCGGCACCGGCGACCTCGGCCACGATCTGCTGGGCGAGCACGTCCAGTGGCCCCTCGGGGATGTGCAGGCGGTCCAGCTCGCCCGCATGCACGGCCCCCATCAGCGCCGTGCACTCCAGCAGGTCGTCGCGGGTCAGCGGGAACAGCCGTCCTTTCGGCAAACGACCGACGCCATGGCCGGAACGCCCCACCCGTTGGAGCAAGGCGGCGATGGAGCGTGGCGAACCGAGCTGGCAGACCAGGTCGACCTCGCCGATGTCGATCCCCAGCTCCAGCGAGGCGGTGGCCACCAGGGCGCGCAGCTCCCCGCTCTTGAGGCGCTGCTCCGCGTCCAGGCGATGCTCGCGGGCCAGGCTGCCGTGATGCGAGGTCACCGCCGCCTCGCCCAGGCGATCGGCCAGGTGACGCGCCACCCGCTCACAGACGCGCCGCGTGTTGGCGAAGATCAGGGTGGTACGGTGTTTCTCCACCAATGCCGCCAGGCGGTCGTAGACCTCCTCCCACACCTCGTTGGCCATCACCGCGGCCAGCGGCGAGCCGGTCACCGCGATGGCCAGATCGCGCTCGCGCACATGGCCGGTGTCGATCACCGTGCACTCGGCGCCGCCAGTGAGAAAGGCGGCGACCTCCTCCACCGGCTTCTGAGTGGCCGAGAGGCCGATGCGCTGGGGCGGCTCATCGGTCAGGGCGGCCAGCCGCTCCAGCGACAGCGCCAGATGCGAACCGCGCTTGGTGCCGGCCACGGCATGGATCTCGTCGACGATCACCGAGCGCACGCTGGAGAGCATGCGCCGGCCCGACGCCGAGGTCAGCAGTATGTAGAGCGATTCCGGCGTGGTGACCACGATATGGGGCGGCCGCTTGCGCATGCGCTCGCGGTCCCCGGCCGGCGTATCGCCGGTGCGTACCCAGGCACGGATTTCCGGCGTTGGCAGGCCCTCTGCCGCCAGTTCCTCGCTAATCCCCGCCAGCGGCGCCTGCAGGTTGCGCTGGATGTCGTTGGAGAGCGCCCGCAGCGGCGACACATAGAGCACCGTCGTTTCGTCGAGCAGCTCCTCCCCCAGACCGTGACGCACCAGACCATCGATGGCGGCGAGGAAGGCCGCCAGGGTCTTGCCGGAACCGGTGGGCGCGGCGATCAGCACATGGCCGCCGGCGCCGATCGCCGGCCAGGCGCGGGCCTGGACCTCGGTGGGCACGCCGAGGTCGCGCTCGAACCAGGCCTGGACAGCTGAATGGAAGGCGTTGAGTGACATGACAATACACCTCACCGGTAACCGCGGCGCCATGATCCAGGACCGGAAAATGCCTTGTAAATCCTCGCTGACGGCACCATGGTTCAAGTAAAGCCTGATTGCCTATGGGGTGTCCATGACACAGCGGGACGATCGGCGGAACGGGAAGCGGCAAGGCCACATGCAGCAAGACAATGGCCAGCCCGACCCGAACGAGGAGCTTCGGAACAAGATCCGTCAACAGTGGATGATGTTCGTCTGGTTGTTGGTGGGGCTCCTGCTTTTCTTCTACTACATCGACGTTCAGCAGCAGCCGACACGGGCCGAACTCGGCTACTCCGAATTCGTGGAAGCCGTGGAGGATGGCTATGTCAGCGAGGTTACCCTGCGGGGCCAGCAAGTCGAAGGCACCTTGACCGAAGAAGGCCGCAGGAACCTGGAAGTCGGTGACGCCCAGGCATTCGAAACCGTGCTACCGGAGATGGACCACCAGCGGTTGCTCGACCGACTCGAGCAGCATGGGGTGAATATCAAGGCCTTGTCGACCGAATCGCCTTGGTGGCAGCAGCTGCTGATGGGAATGCTGCCGCTGATCCTGATCCTCGGCCTGCTGTTCTGGTTCTGGTATCGCATGCAGCAGAGAGCGATGTCGGGAGGCGGGCTTTTCGGCATAGGCCAGTCCAAGGCCAAAAGAATCCGGCGCGAAGACAGCCACGTGCGCATGAGTGACGTGGCGGGCTCGGACAACGCCAAGCGGGAAATCGCCGAAGTGGTGGAGTTTCTCAAGAACCCGGCTCGCTTCCGTCAGCTCGGTGCCAAGATTCCGCGCGGCATCCTGATGATGGGGCCGCCCGGCATCGGCAAGACCCTGATGGCACGTGCCGTGGCCGGCGAGGCCAACGTGCCGTTCTTCAGTGTCAGCGGTTCCGAGTTCATCGAAATGTTCGTCGGTGTCGGTGCCTCGCGGGTACGCGATCTCTTCAAGCAGGCCAAGGAGGAGGCACCCTCGGTAATCTTCATCGACGAGCTCGACTCCGTGGGCCGCACTCGTGGTGCCGGCATGGGGGGCGGTCACGACGAGCGCGAACAGACCCTCAACCAGATCCTCGCCGAAATGGATGGCTTCGAGGTAGAGGAATCGGTGGTGGTGCTGGCCGCCACCAACCGCCCCGACGTGCTCGACCCGGCCCTACTGCGCCCCGGCCGCTTCGACCGCAAGATCACCATGGAACGCCCCCACCGGCAGGCGCGTCATGCGATACTCCAGGTGCATACGGCGAACATCCCCCTGGCCGAAGGCGTTTCCCTGGAGCGCCTGGCGCAGATCACCACCGGCTTCTCCGGCGCCGACCTCGCCAACCTGGCGAACGAAGCGGCCCTGCTTGCCGGGCGTCGTGAGAAACACGAGGTGGACTGGGCGTGTTTCGCCGATGCACGCGACCGCATTCTGCTCGGCGAAGTCCGGGAAGCCGCCCTTTCCGAGCGAGAGCGGCATATCGTGGCCTATCACGAGGCCGGCCACACGTTGTTGGCCTACCTGCTGCCCCACGCCGACCCACTGGAGAAGGTCACCGTCATCCCGCGCGGCCAGGCGCTAGGGGTGACCGCGCAGGTTCCCGAGGAAGAGCGCTACAACTACAACGAGTCCTACCTGCGAGACCGCATCACCGTGATGTTCGGCGGGCGCCTGGCCGAGTCCATCGTCTTCGGCGAAGTCAGCAGTGGCGCGGAGAACGACCTCCAGCAAGCGACACAACTCGCCAGACGCATGGTGGCCCACTGGGGCATGAACGAGCGCATCGGCCCCACCGCCTTCCCGCAGAGCCATGAGCATGTGTTCCTGGGCAAGGAACTCGGCCAGGGACGCGAGCACAGCGAAGCCACGGCCGCCGTGATCGACGACGAGATCCGTCGGCTCCTGGTGGACATCGAGTCCCGCGGCCGTGAGCTGCTCGAACGCAACCGTGATCATCTCGATACGCTCGCCGACGCCCTGGAACGGCATGAAACCCTGGAAGCCGACGAGATTCGCCGCCTGCTCGAACCGTCACGGCCACACATCGCCACGCCCCCTCAAGGGTGAGGACCGCGTGGTACCAGGCTGGGCCGTCGCATGCCCAGCGCCGGCAGGATGAGGATGGACGACACCACGGCACAGGCCGCGAGGAAGGCGATCACTCGATGGCCGCACCCGGCGACGCCACCTCGCCGTGGCCCGCCTCCCGTTCGAGCAAGGCGCGTTTTCTCTCCACCCCCCAGCGATACCCGGACAGCGTCCCGTCGGTGCGCACTACCCGGTGGCAGGGAATCGCGATGGCGAGCGTATTGGCGGCACAAGCCCGGGCGACGGCTCGCACCGCCTGGGGTGCTCCGATCCTCTCGGCCACCTCCGCATAGCTGGCGGTCGAGCCCACCGGTATCTCGGTCAGGGCATGCCAGACACGCCGCTGGAAGGCGGTCCCGCGGATATCCAGGGGGAGCGACAACCCGAGCCGCGGAGCCTCGACGAACCCCACGACACGGGCCACCCACTCGTCGAAGCCCGCATCGCCGGGAATCAGCCTGGCCGCCGAGAAACGCTCCTGGAGCTCATGCAGCAGCTGGTCCGGGTCGTCGCCCAGGGAGATGGCACAGATCCCCTCGTCGCTGGCGGCCACCAGGATCGATCCCAGCGCACACTCGCCCAGGGCAAAGCGGATCTCCATGCCCTCACCTCCTGAACGGTATCTCTCCGGCGTCATGCCGAGGATCCCGGACGAGGCGGCATAGAAACGGCCGCTGGAGCTGAAGCCCGCATCGAAGATCGCGTCGGTCACCGTCTCGCTGCTCAACAGCTCCTCCCGCACCCGCTCGGCGCGACACGCGGCGCCGTATGCCTTCGGGGTCAAGCCGGTGGTCGCCTTGAACACCCGGTGGAAGTGAAAGCGACTCAATCCCGCGGCGTCAGCCAGGTCGTCGAGGGAGGGAAGGGCCTCGGATGCCTCGATCAGGCGACATGCGCGGGCAACCGCCCGGGCGTGTCGCTGCGCCAGCGATGTTGCCTGTGGTCGACATCGCTTGCACGCCCGATAGCCGGCTCGTTCGGCCGCGTCCCCGTCGGTGTAGAACTCGGTGTTCTCACGGCGCGGCCGCCGCGCCGAGCAGGTCGGCCGGCAGTAGATCCCGGTGGAGCGCACCGCATAGACGAAGGCACCGTCCGCCGTAGTGTCCCGGTTCAGGACCGCCTGCCACCTCGCCTCATCGGTGGTGAAGGTACAGGGCGGATCAACACGATCATGGGTCATGACGGGCCTCCTTCCATTACCCGATTCTCTGTTCATCGAGGATGGGCCAGCCGGCCTCCATTCGCACTCCGTCTCTTGCTTTCAAACCAGCCAGCCGTCTCCGACGTCGACACGCTGTCAAAGCGGCCCGTTTGACGGCAAGAAGCGGAGTGAACCCGATCACACAAGGCGAGGGGGGCGCCTAGTCGGAGTCTGTCGCCCCGGGCTGCCGAAACACCAGCACCAACCCCAGCAGGATGGCCAGCATGCCCGCCAGGCTGAACGCGGACAGCGCGTTGCCCAGGAACAGGTAGTCCATCGCCGCGGTGACCGCCGGCACCAGGTAGAACAGGCTGGTGACATTGACCAGGTTGCCGGCCTGGATCAACCGGTACAGCAGCAGTTGCGCCACCACCGAGATCACCAGCGCCAGCCATAGCAGCGGAATCAGGAACCCCACCGAGAGTTCGAACGACAGCGGCTGGAACGCCGCGAAGGGCAGGCACAGCAGCAGGCTGGCGGCATACTGCAGCGGCAGGACCTCGATGGGCGACTGCTGCATACGTTTCTGCAGGATGGCGCCGCCGGTCATGCAGGCCAGGGCCCCCAGCGCGAACCCCATGCCTCCCGGCGAGAAGCGGGCCTGGCCGATGCTCTGGTAGACCACCATGACCAGCCCGGTCAGCGCCAGGCCGAGCCCCACTAACCGCGCCAGCGGGAAGCGCCGCTCCAGCAGCGCCAGCGTCAGTATCGGCTGCACCCCCAGCACGGTGGCCAGCACGCCCGGCGTTATGCCCTGGGCCAGTGCCAGGAAGTAGCAGATCGCATAGGCCCCGATCAGCAGCAGCCCGGTGCAGGCGACGCGCAGGCGCGTGCCGGGCGCGGGCAACCAGCGTCGTCGGTAGAGGCCGATGGCCATCAGCACGGTCAGCGCCAGGGCGAAGCGCAGCACCAGGAAGGCGGAAGCGGAGGCGTGATCGAGCCCCCACTTGGTGAAGATGGCACCGCTGCCCCACAGCAGCACGAAGAGTGCCGTGGAGCCGTAGACGGCCCAGGCGGTGTTGTGGAATGTCATGAGGAAAGTCACCTGTCGAGAGACGCACAGGCTCCAGCGGCCCTATCGGGCCAGCGTTGCAGAGAGGCAATCGACTGCTGGAGCCGCCTGGCGGGCTGGCGATCAGCCCAGGGCAGACGCGGGCGGCGGGGAAACGCCGGCCACGGCGATCCCCACCGGCGGAGAGACACCGACCGGCGGGGCGACAGATGACAGGGGGGGAGCAGTCACGGCACGCACCACGGCGGCGACTGGAGTGGCCACCAGCGTGGAAAGAGGAGAGCGTGCAGAGGTGGTCATGAACAGTTCCGCCTGGATGCGACTACGCATTAGAAAATAGCATGCCCGGCCGCGGCGTCAATCCACATCGCGTCGTGATGCATGACCAGACCATTGCATACCCGGCAACGGGGCTTGTTCCTCGGTTGCCAACACGAATCGCCGCCTCGGGCCTGGCGCTCGGCGCGCCCCCTGGCGCTAGCGGCCTTCCAGTTCGGCCTGCCGCTGCCTGACCACCTCGACCGCGAAGGCCATGAAGGCGCGGACACGGGCGCTGCGACGCAGGTCCGGATGGACCAGCAGCCACAGGTCGGTCGCCACCTCCGGGCCGATCGCCAGCACGCACTCCAGTTCGCTTTCCCGGCGAGCCATGTAATGCGGCACCACGGCGAGCCCCGCGCCGGCCCGGGCGGCCCCCAGCGCCGCGACGACGCTGTTCGTGCGTAGCGCGAAGGCCTCCGGCGGCACCCGTTCGTCCAGCCATCGGCTGCTGGCGAGATGGCGGATCATCTCATTGCCGCCGACGAAGCGGTGCCCCGCCGGGCGCGCTGGATCCTCGAGCGCCGGACGCTCCCGCAAGTAGTCGCGCGCACCGTACACCCCCCAGCGGATGGTGCCCAGCCGGCGGCCGATCAGGTTCTCCGGCGGCGCCTGCGTCGGGCGAATGGCGACATCCGCCTCACGCCGGGCCAGGTCGAGAAAGGCACTGACGATCAGCAGCTCCAGCTCGATGCCCGGGTAGCGCTCGACGAAGCCCTGGAACACGGGCGCGAGAAACGCATTGGCCAGGGTATCGGTGGTGGTGACGACGACCCGCCCGGAAAGCCTCACGTCGCGCCCCCCGAGCTCGCGCTCGATGGCCTGCGCCTCCTCCTCTACCCGTTCCGCGTGCTTGCGCAGTATCTCGCCCGCCGCCGTGGGCACATAGCCCTGCGGCAAGCGATCGAACAAGCGCACCTCCAGGTCGGCCTCCAGCGCCTTGAGCCGCCGGAACACCGTCGAGTGGTTGACGCCGAGCGTACGCGACGCCCCGGCCAGGCTACCGGCGCGAGCGATCGCCAGGAAAAGCCGCAGATCGTCCCAGTCGAAGTTCATGCCTTGCAACTCTGCAATGATCCTATGCAAGTTTTGTCGATTTCATTGCCGATGCGCAAATCCTACGCTGGTCGTCACGTTGCCGAGGCAACGGATTCACATCGCCGACACCTGGAGTCCCACCATGAAGACGATCCACCGTGAAGAGCTTGCCGCCCGCCTCGAAAGCCGGGAGCACCCAACCCTAGTAGAGGCGCTGCCGGAGAAGTATTTCCGGGAGTGGCACCTGCCGAATGCCGTCAATATCAACCACGACCAGGTCAAGCAGCGCGCGCCCGAGTTGCTGCCAAACAAGCATGCCGAGATCGTGGTGTACTGCGCCAGCGCGACCTGCCAGAACTCGGACATGGTGGCCAACCAGCTCGAGGCCATGGGCTATACCGACGTTGCCGTCTTCAAGGGCGGCAAGGCGGAGTGGGAGGAGGCCCAATTGCCCGTCGCCACGGCCTGACGAGCCAGGGCCCTTCGCAGGGGCCTGCCGTGCTTCGATCCGGAGGGCCCCTTTCGTGGCGGCGTGGGCCCCATCCCAGCGACGTGTCGAACGCCACTCGGGGCGCCGTCGATCGCTGGACAGGCCTGCGCCTCCCCCTCTATACCACAAAGGGCATGCCGCCCTTGCCGGTCTCGCCTGGCGGCACGATATCGACAGGATGCGCCATCTTCGGTGTCGCCATTACCTGCCCAGGCAGCAGGCGCAAGGACGTCGCGGGTCCGGGGACGCGACATGACGTCGGCGGGCACCGATCCATGCCGAAGGAGGGGAAGATGGCGAACGAGCCCGTCGCCTCACGAGAGCCATCGGGGCAGCGGCGCGACCGCCTCAACCCGGTGGTCTTCTACGGTTCGGCCATCGGCATCGTGGCCTTTGCGCTATGGGCCATGATCTTCACGGAACCGGCCGGCGCAGTAATCAACGCCGTGCTGGCCTGGGTTTCGGACAGCTTCGGCTGGTTCTACTTCGTTGCCGTGGTGCTCTACCTGGTATTCGTCATCTGTATTGGCCTGTCGCGCTACGGCAAGCTCAGGCTGGGCCCGGCCCACTCCACACCCGACTTCAATATGGTCACCTGGGCCGCCATGCTGTTCTCGGCCGGCATCGGCATCGACCTGCTGTTCTTCTGCATCGCCGAACCAGTCACCCAGTTCCTCGCACCGCCGGAAGGCGACCCCGGCACCGCCGCGGCCGCCCGCCATGCCATGGAGCTGACCTTCCTGCACTGGGGCCTGTCGGGCTGGGGCATCTACACCCTGGTGGGCATGTCGTTGGCCTTCTTCAGCTACCGCCACGGCCTGCCGCTGACCATCCGCTCCGCGCTCTACCCGCTCTTCGGCCATCGCATCCGCGGCGCGATCGGCCACGGCGTGGATATCGCCGCGGTGCTGGGCACGGTGTTCGGCATCGCCACCAGCCTGGGCATCGGCATCATCCAGCTCAACTTCGGCCTCAACTACATGTTCGGCATCCCGGAGAGCACGGTCACCCAGGCGGCGCTGGCGATCCTGATCGTGGTCTTCTCCGCCATCTCGGCGGTGACCGGGGTCGACAAGGGCATCCGCCGGCTGTCCGAGTTCAACATGCTGCTGGCGCTGCTGCTGATGCTGTTCATCCTGTTCAGCGGCAAGACGCTGTTCCTGCTCAATGCGCTGGTGCTGAACGTCGGTGACTACCTGGGCCGCTTCGTCACCCTGTCGCTCAATACCTATGCCTTCGATCCACCCACCGACTGGCTGAATGCCTGGACGGTGTTCTTCTGGGCCTGGTGGATCGCCTGGGGGCCGTTCGTGGGACTGTTCCTGGCCCGCATCTCGCGCGGCCGCACCATCCGCCAGTTCGTGGCCGGCACCCTGATCCTGCCCCTGTCCTTCATGATGGCGTGGATGTCGATCATGGGGAACAGCGCCATCGACCTGGTGATGAACGACACCGGCGTCGTCGATTTCGGCGAGCAGGCCATGAACAATCCGGGCTCGGCCATCTACCTGTTCCTGCAGAGCTATCCCTGGATCGGGCTGACCACGGTAGTGACGACCCTCCTGGCCATCGTGTTCTTCGTGACCTCGGGCGATTCCGGCTCCCTGGTGCTCTCCAACCTGACCTCGGTGCTCACCGACCCCAACCACGACGCGCCGGCCTGGATGCGCATCCTGTGGGCCGCCGTCATCGGGGTACTGACCCTGGCCCTGCTGATGGCCGGTGGCCTCGGCGCCCTGCAAAGCACCGTGGTGATCATGGGCCTGCCCTTTGCCTTCGTGCTGTTCCTGATGATGCTGGGCCTGTTCAAGGCCCTGAAGGTGGAAGGCCTCAAGGAGGACAGCCACCGCGGCAGCATGGCCGGCCACCTGTCGGGCCGTACCGCGCCAGGTGAGGGTGCCGCTCGCAACTGGCGCCAGCGCCTGGCCCGCGCCGTCAGCTTCCCCAATCATGGGCAGGCCAGCCGTTTCCTCGCCGACGTGGGCAAGCCGGCCATGGAGGAGATCTGCGAGGTGCTGAGCGAGAAGGGCTTCCCGGTGGAGATCGTCGAGGGCAGCGGCGAGCACGAGCACCTGGCCCTGAACGTGAGCCTCGGCGATGAGCCGGACTTCACCTACCAGATCTGGCCCCACCAGTGCGCCATGCCCGCCTTCTCCATTCGCGACACGCGCGCCGGCACCCATTACTACCGGCTGCAGGTGCACATCGGCGAGGGCGGCCAGGGCTACGACGTCTATGGCTACACCCAGGAACAGCTGATCGCCGATATCCTCGACCAGTACGAACGGCACCTGTTCTTCCTGCACTCCCAACGGGAGCTGCCCGGCGCCGAAGCCAACATGCCGGACGATCCCACCACGCCGGGACGCTGACACCAGGGAGCGATGCCATGAGCGACCAAGCCTTCGACCAGGCCGTCGATTACGTCATCGTCGGTGCCAGTTGGCCGGCTCGCTGTAATCCGGGACCTTGCGGCCGCTGGCAGGTGTCGATTCCGCCTCGCCCCGAGCGACTCTCTCCTGCAAGCCACAGGAGGACATGTCATGTCACCGCACGATCTCACCCCCTCAGGCATCGTCTCCCGCGACGAATGGCTCGTCGCCCGCAAGGCACTGCTGGCCAGGGAGAAGGAGCTCACCCGCCTGCGCGACGAGTTGAACGCCAAGCGCCGCGCCCTGCCATGGGTGAAAGTCGAGAAGGAGTATGCCTTCGATACGCTCGAGGGCCGCAGGACCCTCGCCGAGCTGTTCGACGGGCGCAGCCAGCTGATCGTCCATCATTTCATGTTCGGCCCCGGCTGGGGGGCGGGGTGCATCGGCTGCTCCTTCGCGGCCGACCACATCGAAGGCACGCGGGTGCATCTCGAGCACCATGACGTCAGCCTGGTCCGGGTCTCGCGGGCGCCGCTCGCCGAGATCGAGGCTTACCGCAAGCGCATGGGCTGGCAGGTGAAGTGGGTTTCCTCGCACGGCAGCGCCTTCAACTACGACTACCAGGTCTCGTTCACCCCCGAGGAGATCGCCCGGGGAGCGGTCACTTACAACTACACCACGGCCAACGTCTCGATCGAGGACCTGTCCGGCCTCAGCGTGTTCTACCGGGACGCCAACGGCGAGGTGTTCCACACTTACTCGACCTACGGGCGCGGTGACGAACTCGTCGACAGCACCTACATGCTGCTCGACATGACGCCCCGGGGCCGCAACGAGACGGGCCCCCACCACAACCTGATGGACTGGGTGAAACGCCACGACGAATACGCAGCGGCGAAATAACGCGCGCCCTGTCGAACCGACGGGCCCTCGCTCGACCAGGGAGTGGACATCGATACGGAGGAATCCCTCATGCTGCTGAACACCTACCTCATCTTCAACGGCGACTGCCGCGCCGCCTTCGAGTTCTACCAGCGCTGCCTCGGCGGCGAGATCGTCGCGCTGCACCCCTACTCGGAGGCGCCAGAGGAGTGCGCCCAGGACGTGCCGCCGGAGCATCTCGACAAGATCATGCACGCCCGGCTGGTGGTCGACGGGCAGGTCCTGATGGGCTCCGACACCACCCCGGCATGCCCCGCCCCCTATGAAGGCATCAAGGGTGCCCATGTCTCGATCAGCGTCGACACCCCCGAAGAGGCCGAGCGGATCTTTCCCGCCCTGGCCGACAACGGCAGCGTCGTGATGCCTCTGGAGGAGACCTTCTGGGCCCTGCGTTTCGGCATGCTGGTCGACCGCTTCGGCGTGTCCTGGATGATCAACTGCGAACGGGAGGAGGCGCCGTGATGACCCCTTCGGGAGACACCGCCATGCACGAACACGACCCGCCCCATCCCCCCATCGTCACCCGCGACGCCTGGCTGACCGCCCGCAAGGCCCTGCTCGCCGAGGAGAAGGCCCTGACGCACCAGAGGGACGCGGTGAATGCCGCACGCCGGCGGCTACCGATGGTGAAGCTCGACAAGGCCTACGTCTTCGACGGCCCGGCCGGCAAGACCCGCCTGCTCGACCTGTTCGAGGGGCGGCGTCAGCTCATCGTCTACCACTTCATGTTCGCTCCGGAGTGGGAGAAGGGCTGCAGCGGCTGCACGGGGTTCGTCAACGCCCTGGGGGACCTATCGCTGCTCCATGAGCGCGATACCAGCTTCGCACTGGTCTCCCGGGCACCGCTGGCCAAGCTCGAGGCCTACCAGGCCGAGCAGAGTTGGCACTGGCCCTGGGTGTCGTCGCTCGACAGCGACTTCAACTACGACTTCCACGTCACCCTCGACGCGTCCGTCGCGCCGCCCGAGTACAACTACCGCAGCCGGGAGGAACTCGAGGCGCGCACCGGCGAGCCCCACTTCATGAGCGGCGAGTGCCACGGGCTGAGCGTCTTCTTCCGTCTGGGCGAGGAGCTCTTCCACAGCTATTCGACCTACGCCCGGGGCTGCGAGAGCCTCACCGACGCCTACGCCCTGCTCGACACCACGCCCTACGGCCGGCAGGAGGACTTCGAGGACTCGCCGCCGGGCTGGCCGCAGCGGCCGACCTATGGCTGAGCACCGCGCTGGGGGCCGCCGCTACCCGTAGCGGCGCCCCACATGCCTGAGATAATCGTCCGGGGTGATGCCGGTCACCGCCTTGAAGTCGTGGATGAAGTGCGCCTGGTCGAAATAACCCGCCTCGTGGGCGGCATCGGTATGCAGCAGCACGCCGCTGCCGCTCAGTTGCGTGGCGATCTCGGCAATGGGCTGGAGCGTGCCCACCTCGTTGTTGGCCAGCATGACCGAGACCAATGCACGGCCTCGGCCGACACGCGCCCCATGCCATCAACGGACACGATGGTCAGTCCCCGCACTTGGGCCGCCAGGTGGCGAGCCGGCTCCATGGAATCTTGTCTCCTGCGGCGAGTGGGTCGGTTCAGATCGGTTCAGAACACCAGGACCCGACCGTCACCTCGCCATCCCGCTTCAGCAGGGCGTGAGCGAGACGCAAGCCGTTGTAGAGCCTTTCGGTGCCGTAGAGGGGATCGTTGATGATGAGGAGGGTCTGCATGGCGTGGATTCTTGCCATCATTCAATAAAATGATAGAATGATGGTATTGGCCGCAACCTCCTGTCAAGCGGCAAAATACACCGCTTCATCCCGCTTCCGACCCTCAGAGATGAACCCGATGACGTCGCAACATCAACTTCTCGATACCCTGGCCCAGGTCGCCCGCGCCCTGGGTAACGGCCATCGCCTGGCACTGCTGGAGCGTCTGGCCCAGGGCGGTGCCGCGGTGGAGACGCTGGCCAGCACCGCCGGCCTCACGGTAGGCAATGCTTCCCAGCATCTCCAGCAGCTGCGGCGTGCGGGGCTCGTGACCGCCAATCGTTCCGGCAAGCAGATGATCTACCACCTGACCGATGAGCGCATCGTCACCCTGACGGGACTGCTCAGGCAAGTCGCCGAGACCAACCTGGCCGAGATGGAGCGTCTGGTGAGTCGGCTATTCGCCGACGACGATGCTGAGGGGGCCCTGGAGGCAGTATCCCGGGACGAGCTACTGGTCGGGCTGGAAAGCGGCAAGGTCGCGCTGCTGGACGTGCGTCCCGAGGAGGAGTTTGAGGCCGGCCACCTGCCCGAGGCGATCAACATCCCTCTGGCACAGCTGGAAGACATGCTGGACAAGCTGCCCCAGGACAGGGAAATCGTCGCCTACTGCCGTGGGCCCTACTGCGCCCTGTCGCACGAGGCCGTCCAACGCCTGCGGCAACTCGGCTATCGCGTCAGGCGCTTCGAGGAAGGCTATCCGGAGTGGAAAGCGGCCGGCCTGCCCGTGACGTGACCTGAGGCACCGCCATGAGTGACACGCTCTTGACCCATGAGCCGCTGCTTCGGGGCGCCGTGTTCGCCTTCGTCCTGCTGGCCATGGCCCTCTGGGAGGTCGCTGCCTCGCGCCGACCCCAACACGTGCCTCGCCGAAAACGCTGGCCAGGCAACCTGTTGATCGTCGCGCTGGATACCTTGGCGGTCCGTCTGGTGTTTCCCCTTGCCGCCGTCGGCGCCGCCTGGATCGCCGCCGAACAAGGCTGGGGTCTTTTCAACCTGGTCGCGGCTCCTGTATGGCTGGCGGTGTTGGCCTCGGTTGTCGTGCTGGATCTAGCCATCTATTTCCAGCACCGGCTGTTCCATGCCGTTCCCTGGCTATGGCGCCTGCATCGCATGCACCATGCAGACTTGGAATTCGATGTCACCACGGGCCTGCGCTTCCACCCCCTGGAGATAATGATCTCAATGGGCATCAAGCTCGCCGTGGTGGCCCTGCTGGGAGCACCGGCGTTGGCGGTGCTGCTCTTCGAGGTCGTGCTCAACGCTACCTCCATGTTCAACCATGGCAATGTCCGTCTGCCTGCCAGGTTAGACCGCCTGCTGCGCCTTCTCGTGGTGACACCGGACATGCACCGTGTCCACCACTCCATCGTCCGCCGGGAAACCGACAGCAACTTCGGCTTCAACTTGCCTTGGTGGGATCGGTTATTCGGCACCTACCGAGACCAGCCTGCCGCTGGCCATCTCGGCATGACGATTGGCATCGAGGACTTCAGGGAAGTGCGAGACCTCAGGCTGGACCGCATGCTGGTCCAGCCCTTCTTGAGCCCTCACCGGCAAGTGAAGCGTAATCGCCTTTAAGGGTGTAGGCATGGGCGTGAGTGGCATCGAGGCGAAAAGCCTCGATGCCAACGAGGCGCTTTCGGCGATCAACCACGGACCGATGAAGCATGGAGATCGTGCGGGGACTTACTCGGTGAGCAAGCTCGGCGCCGCCGCCTCCGGGAAGGTCCTCATCGTCTGCTGATTCCAGGTCTCGAAGTGATCCTGCATCGCCTGACGCGCCAACTCCCGATCGCGCGTCTTGACGGCGGCCACGATCGCGATATGCGTTTCGTTGGTTTTCTTTTGCGCCTCTCGGGACTGCCTTGCCAGGATCCTGCGCTGGTGAAGGACCTTCTTCAGCACCGATGACAGCCCCTGGAAGATGATCAGGATGGCAGGATTCTTGGCCATAATGGCCAGCTGTTCATGGAAGTCGTAATCGGCCTGTATGCCTTCGAGAACATCGGTGGACTTCACGATCTTTTCGCAGAGCCGCTCAAGCCTTTCCAGCTCATGGGGCTGATGATTCACCGCAGCGGCCTGGACGACCTCTCTTTCGAGCATTTCCCTTGCCGTCTCGAGATGATCGACGGAAATGTAATTGAGCTTGAGCGCAAGTTCGAAATAGAGCTGAAGGAAGACCGGCTCAGGCATCTTGAGAAAGGTACCACTGCCCTGCTTACGCTCGATGAACCCGAGACTGTGCAGTACCGAAAGCACATTCCTGACCGAGGAGCGGTGCATGGCAAAGTGCTCACACAGCGCTCTCTCCGGCGGAAGCTTCAAGCGGCCGTCCCTGGACAGCTCGGAGACGGAAACGAACTCCTTCAGCCTGTCAAGAAGGCTCGGATCAATCTGGCTCATATCGTCATCCAAGGGCTGCCCCCATACCCTAAGCACAAGGGCAGCTTAGCATAGTCAGTGAATGTGCATACCACCGTTGACATCCAGGGTAGCCCCCGTGATGTAGCCCGAGAGCTCGCTGGCCAGGAACAGGAAGGCATTGGCGACATCGTCAGGCGCGCCCAGGCGGCCCAGCGGAATACCCTCCAGAATCTTGGCCTTCATCTGGTCGTCGAGCTTGCCGGCGGTGATATCGGTAGCGATCAGGCCCGGGGTGACAGCGTTGATGCGGATGCCGTCCGCCCCTAGCTCGCGCGCCATGGCCTTGCCGAGCCCCAGCATGCCGGCCTTGGCGGCGCTGTAGTGCGGCCCACCGAAGATACCGCCACCACGCTGTGCGGAGACCGAGGAAGTGTTGATAATGGAGCCTGACCCGGCCTGCTTCATATACGGAACGACGGCCTGCGACATGTAGAGCATGCCGCGGAGGTTGACGTCAAGGACCCGGTCATAGTCTTCCGGCGAAATCTCCTCGAACTTCACCGGCTGGGTGATACCGGCGTTGTTGACGAGCACATCGATGCGACCGAACTTGTCGATCACGGCCTTCGCCAGATTCAGGCAGTCATCACGATTCGCCACGTTTCCGGTCACCACCAGAGAACGCTCGGGATCGAACTCTCCGCGAACCTTCTCGCAGGCCTGCTCGTTGATATCGGAAATCACCACCGAGGCCCCATGTTCATAGAAGAGCCTGGCGGTTCTCAGGCCGATCCCCTTTTCACCTGCGGCGCCGGTGACGATACACACTTTGTCTTTAAGCAGCATGATGTTGTCCTCTTATGCATTCTCGGTAAGTAAAGCCAGCTCCTCAAGGGAGCGGGAAACGCGTGACTCGATCAACTCGAGCGGCAGTGGTTGCTCATCGCGCCATGGCTGAGCATTGGCATCGCGATGGAGGCGGAACGGAAGCTCCAGGGAAAAAGGCTTGCCCTGTCTTAGAAGCTCAGTCGCCACCTCGGAGTCATCCACATCCCCCTCGCCAAGGGCAACGAAGTCGATGCCGTCCGCGGTCCGGGCGCAGGGCTTGAGGTGGAAATGGTCGGCAATGCTCATGGCCTCGCGGGCATCGCTGAGGGGTTCCCGCCCGGGGCAGTGCGACAGCAGATTGCCGACGTCATAGTTGAGACCGAAGGCATCGCGATCCAGCCGCCCCAGCAGGCCGGCCACGTCACCGGCATGGTCGAGCACGTTGGGCACTCCGTTGCCAGGGTTCTCGAGCAGGACGCGCACACCATATTGCCGGGCAATCGCCGCCAGGGTGTCGGCCTGCCGGAAGAAGGCGTCGCCACGATCGCGCGTGGCGGCATTGGTGATCACGAAGGAGGCCCCAAGGGTGGCGGCGAAGCGGCAGCGCGCCTCGAGCCTGGCAGCGGCATCCTCGCCACCCAGGTCGATATGACCGGAAAAGTAGCGACACTCCTGTCCATGTCGCTGCATCTCGCTCTTCAGTTCTTTGGCGAAGTCGTTGGTAAAGTCACTATCGGTAAAGGCCTCCACATAGCCATCGATGAAGGCAAACTCGACATGGCGTACGCCGCAGCGCGCCAGCGATGGCAGGATCGTATCGAACCCATAGCCATCATAGGCCGCGGTGCTGACAGATACATAGCAGGTCATTGATGTCTCCTCAGGCCGTTCCATTGAGCAGCCGATAGGTGCGAATCAGCTGGCTGTCATCGAGCTGGCCCTCACCGCGCTGGGAGCTGGACACAAACAGCTGACGAGCAGTTTCCGCCAGGGGAGTAAAGGCCCTGGAGGCTTTCGCGGAGTCGCAGACGATGCCCATGTCCTTGCAAAAGATATCGATGACGCTGGTGACATCGCCCGGCTCGGCGATCATCCGCGGCCCGCGATCCTTGAGCATCCAGCTGGACGCTGCAGACCCCGTCACCATGGATAACATCAGCGACGCATCGATACCGTTCTTCTCGGCCAGCGACAGCGCCTCGGCGGCGGCGGCGATGTGCACACCGCACAGCAGCTGGTTGACCGCCTTCATCGCAGAGCCCTGTCCAGGCTGCTGCCCCGCCTCGTACACGGCCTTGCCCAACGCCTCGAATACCGGACGACACCCCGCCAGGGCGTCTTCCGCCCCCGAGGCCATGATGGTGAGCTCACCGGCGCGAGCGCCGACCACGCCTCCGGAGACCGGGGCATCCACGTAGCGCAGGTCGGGCCTCACCGCTGCGACGTCTCTCGACATTGCCGCAGCGTCATCCGGCGATATGGTGGACATCTGGACGATGCAGGCACCCTGCCCCAGCGACTCGACGACTCCCTTCTCGAACAGCAGTGAGCGGACCTGGTCAGCGTTGACCACCATAAGGAAGAGCGCCTCGCAGCTGGCGAGATAGCGACTCTCTTCCTCGGTTGAGATCGCTTGGCCGTTGAATTCTTGCGCTCTCTGTTCGAGCGCATCGATGCCGAGCACCTGGATGCCGCCTTCTTTCAGTCGGGATGCCATAGGCCACCCCATGGCACCTAGCCCAGCGAAAGCAATTTTTTGCATAATTACACCTCAGTAAATGATCAGATACGGCACATAGGACACCAGCAGCAACACGGTGATGGCCACCAAATAGAAAGGAGCCAGCTCCTTTACCACGGCCCCGATACGTTCACGGGCAATGGCAGAGGAAACGAACAACGTGGTGCCGATGGGTGGCGTGAACAGGCCGATACTGAGGTTCACGCACATCATGATGCCGAGTTGCACCAGGTCCAGACCGATCGCATTGCCAATAGAGACCAGTGTCGGTCCCAGCAGCAGGATGGCGGCCGGCAGGTCGAGGAACATGCCGATGAAGAGCAGCAGCAGATTGATCGCCAGGATGATCAGGATCGGATGCTTGAGATACTCTACGGACCACTGGGCGACTGCCTGAGGCACGCCACCGGAGGTCAGGATGTAGGCAATGATGTTGGCTGCGGTGATGATCAGCAAGACGATGCCGCTGGTGATCACCGTGTTCACCAGCGCCCTCATGACGCGATCGGCAGAGAGATCGCGATAGATCACGGCACTGACGACCAGGGCATAGGCAACGGCGATGATGCTCACCTCGGTGGGTGTAGCGATACCGGCTCTCAGCAGCACAACAATGAACACCGGCATCAGCAGCGCCGGCAGCGCGGTGACCAGCGTGTTAATCACCTCGGCCCGAGTGTACTTGAGCGTCAGCCTAGGGAATCCACGACGTCTGCCAACGATATAGCAGGCCAGCATCATGCCACCGGCGAGCATGAGAGCCGGTATCACTGCCGCAATAAACAGTGACGCAATGGACGTATTCGAGACAGTGGCAAACAGAATCAGTGGAATCGAAGGGGGCATCAGTCCAGCGATCACCGACGACGCCGAAGTAACGGCCGCGCCGAAAGCGCCTGGATAGCCTTCCCTCTTCTGCCAGGGAATCAGCATGGAGCCGAGAGCCGAAGCTTCGGCCACCGAGGAGCCGGAAACGCCACCAAACACAGTCGATCCCACCACAGTGACCTGTCCGAGACCACCGTGATACTTACCCACCAACATGGAAGCCAAGTTCACCAACTTTTTACCCAGTTTGCCTGACATCATCAGGCTCCCCGAGAGAATGAAGAAGGGTATCGCCAGCAGAGGAAAACTTTGTGTCGGCTGAAAGATCTTCATGACAGCCATGCTAGATGGCATAGGTCCGAAGACAGACAGTGCTGCCCAACCACTAATCACCAGCGAGTAGCCGACCGGCATCGCCATCAATAGAAACAGGACAAACGCAATAAGCATCTGGGCCGTCATATCCCATCCTCCCCATGCGAGACTTGAGGCTCGGAGAATTGATCCCCACCGGTCAGCACCAACGCGATGTTAATGAGCGAATCGACTGCCAGGCCAAGGAATCCTATTACCACTGCCCAGTAGGCCCAGGACATGGCGACCTGGGTTATCGGGAGTCGCTGGCTTCCTGCGATCTCGACGACATCGAGTGCGTGGACGGCCATGGTACCAAAGGCGATCATCGCGATGACGTCGACAGCCAGCACAACACCTTTCCTCGGCAAGCTGGGCAGTTTCTCCACCACCAGATCGATGCCGATATGTTCGTTCTTGGCAGCGGCGGCCACGATGGCGCACATCGTCAACCAGGGGAAAAGCAGATTGGGCACTTCCGTCACCCAGCCCAGGTTGGTGGAGAGCACATATCGGACCACCACACCCAGCAACAGCGACAGGAAGATGGCCACAATGGATACGATGGATACCCATTTGAAGGCGTGATAGATGACATTCTTTGAGCGCACTAGCAGTGAAGTGGGCGCACCCACTTCACCGCTGCGGCTCTCTTCCGAGAGCTTCATGGAAAGCCCCTCCCGTTACTGCGACTCGCTCTGAGCCGCATTGACGACCATCTCGACCAGCTCCGGGTATTTTTCACGCCACAGATCGTAAACGGATGAAGTGGCTTCGATGAAAGGCTGTTTTTCCACTTCATTGAATGCCACGCCAGCTTCTTCCATTTCACTGCGCAGATCTTCATCTGCCTGGAGCGACGCTTGGCGATTGAATTCACCCGCCTCGACTGCCGCTTCTTCAATCACTTCCTTCTGCTCAGGCGTCAGGGTGTCCCATACGGCCTTGCTCATCAGCAGCGGGGTGGACTCATATTTATGGCCGGTCAGCGAGATGTAGTCCTGCACCTCGTAGAGCTTGGATGAATGGATATTCATCAGCGGGTTCTCCTGGCCATCCACGACCCCCTGCTCGAGGGCGATGTACAGCTCGGAGAAGTTCATCGGGGTCGGGTTGGCACCCAGCGCCTCGAAGATATCGACGGTCATCTCATCGGGTGGGGTGCGAATCTTGAGGCCATTCAGATCCTCAGGCGTCTCGATGGGATGCACATTGTTGCTGACGTGGCGAATGCCGTTATCCCACAGCGCGAGAAGCACTAGGTTATGCTCTTCCGCCAGTTTCTTCAGCTCGTCGCCAACCTCGCCGTCCATCACTTTCCAGGCGGTGGGAAGCGAGTCGAAGAGGAACGGAAGACCAAGCACGGAGAACTGTGGCACAACACTCGAGGTTGCTCCCTGACTATTGGTACTTAAAGCCAGTGTCCCCATTCTCATTTGGGTCAGCGCTTCCATATCGTCGCCATACTGGGCGTTGCCACCCACGTCCACAATGAGCTGACCATTAGTACCCTCTTCCACCAGCTCTGCGAAGCGTTCGGAGGCATCCCACTTCGGATTTCCCTCCGCCGCGTTGTGGGCAAGCTGAAGCGTCTGTTGTGCGATGGCGGCACCAGAAACAAAAATGGCACCGGCGAACACAGATCCAATTACTGTTGTTTTCATGGCGTGTCTCTCTTTTCACATGGTTGTTAATAATGAAGTTATCAATTTAGATAGTTGGCATGATTTCTTCATCGCTGGAGACATATTGCTCCAGAGTTTTCACTACCTCATTAGTTGAAATACCATAGAGATCGTGAAGGGTCGGCAGGGCACCAGCGCCCAGGAACTCGTCGGGAAGACCAATTTGGCGGAACGTGACCGCGACACCTTCCTTCATCAGCAGTGAGGCGATGCTTTCCCCCAGCCCGCCAACGACCGAGTGGTTCTCGGCCACGAACACGGGGCGGTCGGGATGACGACGCACTTCTTCCAGAATGGCCTCATTGTCCAACGGCTTGATCGTGGCGCAGTGCATGACACCCACCTCGACACCTTTCTCCTTCATCTGATCGGAGGCCTCGATCGCCCGAGTCGTCATCAGACCGGAAGAAATGATCAGGGCATCTTTACCGTCAATCAGCCGCTTGGCCTTGCCGATCTCGAAGCGGTAGCCTTCGAACCGGTCCAGGACGCGCGGTACCTTGCCGCGAAGAAGGCGCAAGTAAACGGGCCCGTCGAAATCCACCATCGCCTGCACCGACTGCTCGATATCCACCGCATCGCAGGGGTCGATGATGGTCAGGTTCGGCATGCCACGGAAGATGGCGACATCTTCGGTGGCCTGGTGGCTCGGCCCGTAGCCGGTCGTCAGCCCCGGAAGCGCACTGATGATCTTGACGTTCAACTTCTCCTCGGCGATAGCCAGACAGATGAAGTCGTAGGCGCGGCGTGAGGCGAAGACACTATAGGTCGTGACGAAGGGGATGAAACCCTCACGAGCCATGCCCGCCCCTGCCATCATGAGCAGCTGCTCGGCCATGCCCATTTGGTAATACCGATCAGGGAAGGCCCGCTCGAAGATATGCAGGTCGGTATACTTGCCGAGGTCCGCCGTCATGCCCACGATCTTCGGGTTCTTTTCGGCGGCTTCTACCAGCGCGTGCCCAAACGGGGCCGACGTCGTTGGCGTGCCTTCATCGGCGATGGACGCAATCATTGCCGAGGTCTTCAACTTCTTCTTGGCGCTCATTTCATATCCTCCTTACTGGACACCGTAGACTTCATCGAGCTGCTTGAGCGCCACACTCCATTCATCCTCATCAACGCGAATGAAGTGGGTCTTGTCCCGAGTTTCCAGGAACGGCACACCACGGCCCATCAGGGTGTCGCAGATAATGACGCGGGGCTTGTCGGAGCTGCTTTCCATGGCACTGTCGAAGGCGTCGATCAGCGCCTCAAGATCATTGCCGTTGACGCGATACGTCTCCCAGCCGAAGGCGGTCCACTTGTCAGCAATCGGCTCATAATTGAGAACGGTGGACGACTTGTCGTCGGCCTGCTGATCGTTGACGTCCACAATGGCAATCAGGTTATCCAGCTTCCAGTGAGCGGCGGAGGCGACGGCCTCCCAGGTCGAGCCTTCATTCAGCTCGCCGTCCGACAGCAGGTTGAATATGCGCGAAGCACTCTCCTTGCGCTTGAGACCCAGCGCCATGCCTACACCAATGCCCAGGCCGTGGCCCAGAGAGCCGCCGGTGATCTCCATACCCGGCGTGTAGCCGGCCATGCCTGACATGGGCAGGATACTGTCGTCGCTGCCGTAGTCTTCGATCTCCTCCTCGGCGATGACGCCAGCCTCGATCAGGGCGGCATAGAGGGCGATGGCGTAGTGACCGATGGACAGCAGGAAACGATCCCGCTCCTCCCACTCCGGGTTCTTGGGATCCAGCCTCAGCGCGCGGAAATAGGAGACTGCCAGGACATCGGCAACCCCCAAGGCCTGGCCAACGTAGCCCTGCCCTTGCACCTCGCCCATCCGCAAGGCGTGGCGACGAATCTTGTAGGCCCGCTGCCGAAGCGCCTCGACAGCGCCGGATTTGGATGCTGTAGCTGTTTCGCTCATTCCAGTCACCTCCAATTGGTTGACCATTTGAAGGTAAAGACAATGGATTGGTTGCGAAATAAGACCTTAGTATATTGCGTATTGCACTAATATTGGATGGAAGACAATCCAGCATCTAGCACCACAGCTGTTAGCCTGTTAATAGATTCAAGATTTTTAGATAATCGAAAGATTAAATCTTATAAAACAATAAGATACACTAATCATACAAAGCGGCGCCTTGGCCTCGCCTTGCGCATATCGAGAAAAACTAAACTTCACTCGCAGTATTCAGAGCGCTCGCCGGAAGCTAACAAAGCCGTTCAATTTCGACAAATGGTTAACCATTTTAGGTGGATTGGTCGGCATCGGAGGATAGCGAGCTAGATCCCCTCCACTTCGATGCCATGCCGGGCGAGCCGCACCTTGCGCTGCTCGTAATCCGGCATGGCGCGCTCCAGGCGGCGCCAGAAGGGGGTGATGTGGTGGGATTCGTGCAGATAGACCAGTTCATTGACGACCACGTGCTCGGCGATATGGCGTGGCTGCAGGATGGTCTTCCAGTGGAAGTAGACGCGATTGCCCTTGCCGCAGGAGCCCCAGCGGTAACCGAGGTCCTGGACCTTCACACCGGGGGCTCGACCAGAAAGCGCTGAAAGGGCATGGTAGTGGCTCTGGATGAACGACGTGGCCACCGTCAGCTCAGGGCCAGGGTGAAGGAATGAAGCTGATCCTCAGCCGCAAGGGCTTCGACTCCGCCGCCGGGGGCGTGCCGAGCCCCATCTTGCCGGATGGCCGGATGGTCGCCCTGCCCATCCCGGACGGGAACTCGATCATCCGCTACCGGGACATCGCCCATGACGGAGGCTCGCTCGGCGATCTGGTCGGCCAGCTCTCCCGGGGCAGGGTGACGCCGGACGACCGCGCCCATCTCGATCCTGACCTGATCGGCGCTATGCTGCCCCGGAAGCCCGGCTGGCGGCCCCTCTTCGGGCAAGCGGGCCAGGCCCAGGGGCATCTGCGCAACCAGGAGGTCGGGCCGGGGGATCTTTTCCTGTTCTTCGGGCTCTTCCGGCGCGTCGAGCCTCACAACGGAGCCTGGCGCTGGACCCCCGACTCCCGGCCCTGCCATGTCATCTGGGGCTGGCTGCAAGTGGCGAAGGTAGTGCCGGTGGACGAGGCCCGGTCGGGAGACTACGAGTGGGCGGCCTATCACCCCCACTTCCAGCGGGAGGGCGATCCCCACAACGTGGTCTACCTGGCGAGCCGGCGACTACGCCTCGACGGGCTGGACGAGGCGCTGCCAGGTGCCGGCGTCTTCCCGCACTTCTCGCCGGGTCGTCGGTTGACCGCTCCAGATGCCGCCAACACCTCCACCTGGCGGCTGCCCGCCTGGTGCTATCCAGAGGATGGCCGCACGCCGCTGACCTACCATGCGAACCGGCAGCGCTGGCACAGGCACGCCGATCACACCGAGTTGACCGCGGCGGCGCGCGGCCAGGAGTTCATCCTGGACGGCGAGGAGTATCCGGAAGCGGCGCCCTGGGCAGGCGACTTGATTCGCCATCGGTAGCCTCGTTTCCGGTCGGTGATCAGGCCGCCACCTCCCCTTCCATTGCGGCCTATGCCCTGCCCATCACCATGGCCGATTTCGGCGAGACACCCTGCGCCGCCGTTATCAGCCAGCGTCTGCAGGCCGACGCCACCGGTTGCGCCACGCTGACGGCTGCGTCGCGTTAGTCGTGCATATCGCGAAACGCCTCGATCACATACCCTCCCAGAGCCTCGCTGGCCTGGCCCGCGCCGCCCCGCTTCACCAGCTCCAGCTGGTAATCGCCGAGTGGCGGCAGCAGCTTCTTGTCGATCCGGCGCAGCGGCGGCCGGATCAGGGCCAGCGGGAAGGGCGATACCGCCAGGTCGGCAAGCATGGCGGCTTCCTGCCCGGCGCAGTGTTCGCAGGTGTAGGCGATCCGGTAGCTCACCCCGGCACGGTCGAGGGCGTCGAGGGCCATCCCGCGCCAGGCACAACCGTGGTGGGCCAACGCCACCGGTAGCGGCGAGCGCTGGGCGGCGATGCCGCCTTCGCGCCCGGCCCAGACCAGCGGCTCGCTGTGCACGACCTCGCCACGCACGCCTTGCCCCGGGTTGCCGGCGGTGACCAGCACCAGGTCGAGCTCGCCGGCATCCAGACGCGCCAACATCCCCGCGCTGCTGCCCACCACCACGTCGACCTGGACCGCGGGGTGCGAGCGGGCGAACTGCGCCAGTACACCGGGCAGGATGCGTGTGCCCACGTCGTCGGTGGTCCCGATGCCCACCCGCCCCTCCAGCGACGGCGCCAGGAACTGGGTCACCGCCTCCTCGTTGAGCTTGAGCAGCCGTCGCCCGTAGCCCAGCAGCACCTCGCCCTCCGGCGTGAGCCGTACCCGACGCGCCTCGCGTACGAACAGCGGCTGGCCGAGGGTCTCTTCCAGGCGCTTGATCTGCATGCTCAGGGCCGACGGCGTGCGGAACACCTGCCGGGCGGCGCGGGTGAAGCTGCCGCTCTCGGCGATCGCCACGAAGGTGCGCAGCACCTCGGTATCCAGCAGCGGCAGGGCCGCCCCGCCGGTCGGTAAGGATAGCTGTGTCATGGCCGAAACCTTTCAGAAATTCTTAATGCACAATGTAGACCTTTTCGTTTGATTGATCAAAAGACCGGGACCATGCTGTCCCCCAGAGGTCGCGACCCTCCCATCAACCCGACGCCATTACCGGTAGCCGCCCGCGCGGCGGCCCGTTGGGAGGTGCCAGATGAGCCAGTACGAACCGATTCGCCGCCCGAGAGTCGTCGCCGACAAGCCGGCGCCACCGCCAGCACCGGACTTCTATATGCCGGCCATGCCGCCCCTGGGGCTGATCACTGCCCTCGAGCACTGGTGGCACGTCTACCGCCGCCGGCGGCAATTCCGGCAACGTTTCCTGCCGCTGCTCGCCCACGACGACCATATCCTCGAGGACATGGGCCACCGCCGCGACGACATCCTGTGGACATCGCGCCTGCCGCTGCAGGTCGATGCGCTGAAGGCCCTCGAGGAGTGCCGGGTGCTACGCAAGGCCCAGCAGGGCCCTTTCTCCTTGCTCGACCTCAAGCGGAGTTGAGGCTTCAGGCCCCTGGCGAACCGCCGCCAGGGGCCTTGCCGCGGCCGCGAACCGGCCGCTATTCCATTTCCAGGCCATCGAGCAGCTTGCCGAGCAGCCTGCCCAGTGTCTCCTGCTCTTCCCGACTGAGGGCGGAGAGCAGGCGTGCCTCGTTCTCGACATGCAGCGGGACGAGCCGGTTCATCAGTTCCAGCCCCTTCTCCGTCAGCGAGACCAGGGTGCCGCGCCGGTCCTCGGGGTTGGGCGAGCGCTGGATCAGCCCGGCCTTCTCCAGGCGATCCAGCCGGTTGGTCATGCCCCCGGAGGAGATCATCAGCGCCTCGAACAGCTGCGTGGGCGTCAGCGCATGGGGCGTGCCGGCGCGGCGCAGGGTGGCCAGCACGTCGAACTCCCCCGCCTGCAGGCCGTGCTGCTTGAACAAGGCGTCTACTCGCCCCTTGGTGAGCAGCTGGCTGGTCTTCAGGTAGCCGACCACCTCCATGGGCAGCAGGTCGAGGTCCGGCAGCTCGCGCTGCCATTGGCTCACCGCCAGTTTCACTCTATTCATTGCCAACCACTTATCTCGATGCTAAGATACTTTTATCTTGATACGAAGATACTTGACGTAAAGATACTTTCCGACAAGCTATGGGAGAAGGGATGATGTCGAACGCAACACTGTCGCGCAAGGGTACGGATCGGGCCGGGATTTACGCCCTGGGCTGCCTGCTGCTGGTCGGCACCTTCCTGGCGCTGTCGCTGGTGGTGGCCAAGCTGGCGGACGGCGCGGGGGCGCCGCGGCTGACCTTCCTGATGACGGCCATGGCCGGGGCCGGGATCGTGCTGGGTACCATCGGGGCGCTGCAACATCGGTCGATGGCGCTCAACCGCCGTACCCTGGAGTACGCCGCCGTGGCTGGGGCGCTGTTCGCCGTGCCCAATGCCCTGGCCTTCCTCGCGGTACGTCATGTCGGCGCGGGCTTCATCTCGCTCAGCTTCGCCTTCCCGATCCTCGTCACCTGGCTGCTGGCCGTCTGGCTGAGCCTGGAGCGCCTGCGCGCCCTGCGGTTGCTGGGCGTGCTGCTGGGGCTCTCCGGCGGGCTGGTGCTGGCCGCGGCCAAGGCCGGCGGCGCAGGCGGTGCCCAGGGGTGGGTCCTGCTGGTGCTGGCCATGCCGCTGGTGATCGCGCTGGGCAACATCTACCGCACGCTGCGCTGGCCCGAAGGCAGCTCGCCGATCTTCCTGGCCGCGCTGATGATGCTCGGCGGCGCCGTGACGCTGGTGCCTTTCGTGCTGCTGCTCGAGCCGGATCAGCTGCCGGCGCTGTTCACCACGGGGGCCGTGTTGCGGCTGCTCGCGGTGGAGGTCACGGTGTTCTCGGTGCTCTACCTCTTCTACTTCGTGCTGCAGAAACTCGCCGGCCCCGTCTACCTGAGCCAGATCGGCACGGTGGCGGCGCTGGTCGGCACCCTGATCGCTGTGCTGGCACTCGGCGAGGCCCCGCCCCCCAACCTGGGCCTGGCCGCGCTGCTGGTAGCACTCGGCACCGTGCTCTTCCATCGCGGCGCCCGCGCCGCCTCCGTCCCAGGTGGCGCAACGACCACCTGATGGCGTCACGTCCCCCCGACCAAGGAGTCATCATGAGCCTTATCGAAGCCCTGACCTGGCGCTACGCCACCAAACGCATGAACGGCAAGCAAGTGCCCAGGGCACAGGTCGACAGGATCCTGGAAGCGGTGCGCCTGGCGCCCTCCTCCTACGGCCTGCAGCCCTACTCCGTGCTGGTGATCGAGGATCGGGCGCTGCGCGAGCGGATCAGTCCGGTGGCTTTCGACCAGCCGCAGATCACCCAATCCTCGCACCTGCTGGTGTTCGCCGCCTGGGATCCCGTCGAGGAGGCCCACGTCGACGACCTGATCCGGCTCACCGCCGAGACACGCGGCCAACACCCGGACGACCTGGCGGCATATGGGAGCACCATCAAGGGGGCCGTCGGCGGCTTTGCGTCGGCCCACGAGAAATTCCAGTGGGCGGCCAAGCAGGCCTATCTGGCGCTGGGAACAGCGCTGGCCGCGGCTGCCGCGGAGCGCGTGGACGCCTCGCCCATGGAGGGTTTCGACCCGGCGGGGCTGGATGACCTGCTGGGGCTCAGGGAGCAGAACCTGCGCAGCGTCGTGCTGATGGCGCTAGGCTATCGTGACAACGAAGCCGACCGGCATGCCGGCCTCGAGAAGGTGCGCTGGCCCCGGGAGAAGCTGTTCATCCACTTGCCACCTGCGTAGCGGTGGCGAGCCAACCACGAGGAGCGAGCGTGACGGAGGAAGAGTCACTGCAGCGGGCCATCGAGGAAGAGGTCGCCCTGGTGGTGTGGGGTGAGCGCCTGTGGCGGGAGCGCCTCCAGTTTCGCGATGCCCTGCGTGCCGACCCGGCGCTTGCCCGCCGCTACGCCGAGCTCAAGCGGTCGCTGGTCGATCGACATCGCCGGGACAGAGAGGCCTATACCGCGGCCAAGGGCGACTTCGTGCATGCGATACTCCATGGCTCACCGCCGCCCTCGGCACAGGCGTCATGCGGCGACTGAGAGCCAGGCACAAAGGGAGAAAGCGATGAGCCAACACCAGCACGACTACCGGGTGCGGGTCACCTGGACCGGCAACCAAGGCAGCGGCACCCGTGGCTACCGCGCCTATTCGCGCGACCACGAGATCGAGGTGGCCGGCAAGGCCACGCTGCAAGGCTCGGCCGACCCCGCCTTCCTGGGCGACGCCGCGCGGCACAACCCCGAGGACATGCTGGTCGCCTCCCTCGCGGCCTGCCACATGCTGTGGTACCTGCACCTGTGTGCCGATGCCGGCGTCATCGTCGAGCGCTACACCGACCAGGCCGAGGGCAGCATGGCCCTGACCGGCAACGGCGGCGGTCACTTCACCCGGGTGACGCTGCGCCCGCAGGTCGGTATCGCCGCCGGCAGCGACCCGGCGCTGGCCGAACAGCTGCACGAGCGTGCCCACCGGCTCTGCTTCATCGCCAACTCGGTCAACTTCCCGGTGCACTGCGAGCCGACCATGGAGCGGGCGCCGGCGCCTCGAGTGGCTGATGGCGACCCGTCACGGTGCTATCGTAAGCCCACCCTTGAGCCGTGATGGAAGGAAACGCTGCATGAAATATCTCGGAGCCCACGTCAGTGCCGCCGGTGGCCCCGATCAGGCCGTGCTGCGCGCCGTGGAGATCGGTGCCGACGCCTTTGCGCTGTTCACCAAGAACCAGCGCCAGTGGCACGCCAAGCCGCTGACCGACGAGGCCATCGAGGCCTTCCACGCGGCCTGCCGCGAGCACGGCTTCGGCCCGGGGCAGATCCTTCCCCACGACAGCTACCTGATCAACCTCGGCCACCCGGATGCCGCCGGGCTCGAGAAGTCCCGCGCGGCCTTTCTCGACGAATTCCAGCGCTGCGAACAGCTCGGGCTCACCCTGCTCAACTTCCACCCCGGCAGCCACCTGAAGAAGATCAGCGAAAGCGAGTGCCTGACCCGTATCGCCGACTCGATCAACCATGTGCTCTCCGAGACCCGGGGCGTCACGGCGGTGATCGAGAACACCGCCGGCCAGGGCACCAACCTGGGGTGGCGCTTCGAGCACCTCGCCGAGATCATCGACCAGGTCGACGACAGGTCGCGGGTCGGGGTGTGCATCGACACCTGCCACGCCTTCGCCGCCGGCTACGACCTGCGCACGCCGGAGGCCTGCACCGCCACGCTGGACGAATTCGCTGCCGTGGTCGGCTTCGAGTATCTGCGCGGCATGCACCTCAACGACGCCAAGAGCGAATTCGCCAGCCGCGTCGACCGCCATCACAGCCTGGGGCAGGGCAACATCGGGCTGGACGCCTTCACCACCCTCATGTGCGACCCGCGCATCGATGATATCCCCATGGTGCTGGAGACCATCGAGCCGGCGATCTGGGCCGAGGAGATCGCCTGGTTGCGGGCCCAACAGCTCGACGCCGCCTAGGCCTCCAGGCCTGATATCCCCTTCCCCGCGTAGATGCCCACCCAATGCTCAACCAGACGGTTGACAAGCCTTCGTCGGCGATCTATCTAAACCATATGGTTGAACAACAGACGATCGTCCTGGATCGGGTCTTCCATGCCCTGGCCGACCCGACCCGACGGGCAATGCTCAAGAGCCTCGCCTCGGGCGAGCGCAGGATCGGCGAGTTGGCCTCGCCCTTCTCGATGTCGCTCGCGGCCGCCTCCAAGCATGTGCGCGTGCTGGAACAGGCAGGCTTGATCCATCGCCGCGTGGAGGGTCGGGCCCACCTCTGCCGACTCAATCCGGACCCGCTCGCCGCGGCCGACGAGTGGCTGCACTTCTACGAGCGCTTCTGGAGCAAGCGCCTCGATGCGCTGGAGGAGGCCCTGAAAGCCGAGGATACCCACCAAGGAGCACCATATGGCGGACGATAACCACCACATCTCGGTCAGTGTCAGTCGGGATTTCGCCACCTCGCCAGAAAAAGTCTTCGACGCCTGGCTCGACCCGGTGATGGTCCAACACTGGTTCGCCCCCGGGCTCGGCGAGATGGTGCGCGTCGAGATCGATCCCCGCGTGGGCGGCGCCTTCCACCTCGACCAGCAGCGCGGCGATGAACTCGCCCGGCACTGGGGCACCTATGTCGAGTTCGAGCGGCCCAGGCGGCTGGTCTTCACCTGGTGCGTCGACGGCGTGGATGGCGAGGACCTGGTGACGATCGATATCGCCCCCCTGGAGGCGGGATGCCGCCTCACCATCACCCATCGCATGGATACCGGCTTCGCCGAGTATGCCGACCTCACCCGGCAGGGCTGGGGCATGATGCTGGAAGGCATGGCCCAGGGCCTGGCCAGCCAGTCGCAGCACGGCCAGCTGTTCGCGCCGGACAGCATCCGTTTCGAGCGCCTGCTGCCCGGCCCCATCGAGCGGGTCTGGGCCTATCTCACCGAATCCGACAAGCGTGCCCAGTGGCTCGCCGCCGGCAGCATGGAGCCTCGACCGGGCAGCGCCTTCGCCCTGCATTTCGACCACGCCGGTCTCTCGCCTCACCAGTCGCCGATCCCTGAGCGCTTCCGCCAATTCGAGGGCGGCTGCACCACCCACCACGAGGTCCTGCGCTACGAACCACCTCACCGACTGATGCTGAGCTGGGGAGGCGGCGAGGAACCGCCGTCCGAGGTGACCTTCGAACTCAGCGAGGAAGGCGACCGGGTGCGGCTGACACTGACCCATCGCCGGCTGGGCGATATCGATACCCTGGTCGACGTGGCCGGCGGCTGGCATACCCATCTCGCCATCCTGGCCGAGGTACTGGTGGGGCGTACGCCACCGCCCTTCTGGCCGTTGTTCGAACGCATGGAGGAGGAGTACCGATGGCGCATCACGTCACGACCCACCTGATGTTCGAGGGGACCGCCGAGGAGGCCATGACGCTCTATGTCGCCCTGTTCGACGACGCCGAGATCGCCCGGATCCGCGCGCTATGGCCCTCACCTTCACCCCGTCGATGTCGCTGTTCGTCGAGAGCGAAAGCGAAGCCGAGCTGGACGAGGCATTCGCGCAATTATCGTCAGGTGGAGAGGTGCTGATGCCGCCCGATGACTACGGCTTCAGCGCCCGCTTCACCTGGCTCAACGACCGCTTTGGCGTGTCGTGGCAGCTCAACCTGACCTGAATCGCCAGAGGAGGTCTCCCATGTCTGTCCCCCATCCACTACCAGCCATCGTCTCGATGGACGAGTGGCAGGCTGCACTCGAGCGCCAGATCGCCAAGGAAAAAGAGCTTACCCGCGCTCGTGACAGATTGAACGCCGAGCGCCGACGACTGCCGATGGTCGAGGTAACGAAGGCGTACACCTTCGAGGGGCCGTCGGGCCCGGCGACCCTGCTCGACCTGTTCGAAGGGCGTCGCCAGCTGATCGTCTATCACTTCATGTTCGGGCCCGACTGGGAGGCCGGTTGCGACGGCTGCTCCTGGATGGTGGATGCCATGAGCCATCCCGCCCACCTGCACGCCCGCGACACCTCGCTGGTGCTGGTCTCGCGGGCGCCCCTGGCAAAGCTGGAACGCTACCGGGCGCGGGCGCGCATGGGCTGGCGGCACCCGCCCTGGTACTCCTCCCAGGGCAGCGACTTCAACGTCGACATGGGGGTCACCACCGGCGACCGCGACGCCCCCGATGCCGACCGGGGCGAACGGCACGGGGTCAGCGTCTTCCTGCGCGATGGCGAGCGGGTCTACCGCACCTACTTCACCGGCAAGCGCGGCGTCGAGTACCTGGGCAGTCACTGGACCTACCTGGACCTGACGCCCTATGGCCGCCAGGAGACCTGGGAGGACTCGCCCGAGGGCTGGCCCCAGTCGGCGCCGTATGCGTGGAACCGACGCCACGACGAGTACGAGTCGTGAACGAACGCCCCAAGCACTACCCGCGGAGACAACTTGATCTACCCTGAATTTCACCTCACCGGGGTTTGCCCGGGGATGATTTGTCACGAACAGGGGTAGCATCACATGCAACCGCGTATCACGCTGATCACGTTAGGCGTCGATGACCTGGAGCGCGCGCTGCGCTTCTATCGCGATGGCCTCGGCCTGGAAACGCCCGGCATCGTCGGCGAGGAGTTCGAGGAAGGCGACGGGGCCGTGGCGTTCTTCGAGCTGCAGGGCGGGCTGAAGCTCGGGGTCTGGCCGCGCCGCTGTATCGCCAATGACGCGAACCTGCCGATGGGCGCGCCGAGCGCGACCGAGTTCACCCTGGCGCACAATGTCGCCTCCCGGGAAGAGGTCGATAGCGTCATGGAGCAGGCGAGAAGCGCCGGCGCCACGATCACCAAGCCCG
Organism: Halomonas sp. LBP4; assembly: GCF_003202205.1. Lineage (GTDB taxonomy): Bacteria > Pseudomonadota > Gammaproteobacteria > Pseudomonadales > Halomonadaceae > Halomonas > Halomonas flagellata. The sequence continues at coordinate 353,965 of NZ_PDOG01000002.1, read as the reverse complement.
CTCACGAGACCTTCTGGGGCGGCTATGCCGGCTACTTCCAGGATCCCGACGGCCATCTGTGGGAAGTGGCCTGGAACCCTGTCTGGGAAATCGAGGAGTGACGAGGAGCACGGAATCTCCATGAAGACCATTGGCTTGCTTGGCGGCATGAGCTGGGAGTCCACCGTCAGCTACTACCGGGCGCTCAACGAGGGGGTCAAGGCCAGCGAGTGACGGACACGCTGCGGATCACGTGGATCGACCAGATGGTCCCCAAGCGCGGCGATGACGCCGCTGCTGTCGAGGGCTTCACGCAGGAGCAAGGCACCGCTGTCGCTGGTGGTGCGCTGGCCGCTCAGCTCGACGCGGACAGAGCCATTGAAGGAGGGCGTCATGGTGGATACAGTTTCACCCCTAGCGGATGGTCCTCTTGAATCAGGTTCTTGGCGGAACGCACTGATTTCTCAAGAGAATACCATCCGCTATCTTCGTTTTCAGGCCACCCTCATGAAGGGGTGAGGGCACGACCACTGGCGCGGAATTTGACGTTGGGCATGGCGCAGTACGGGTGAATGGCTGTTTTGGCTACGTTACCATGCACGTCAGTGGGTTAGCAGCATTCCGGGGTGCCGGGTTCACGGATTCAGGATTTCATACAGCGAGCCAGAAAATACTGGCACTAATTTGTTAGTCGATAAAATCAGCACAAACCTTACATAACATTTCATCCACTCCATAGACCATAACATTATTTACAATCCGAAAGCTTTTGTAAGATAGCCCCACCTCCCTCTACTAAGCTGTATAGAGCACACACTGTGCTCCTGACTATTTTTCCTGAACTGCAACGCAGCGGGAGGTGCAGCATGATTTCCCCGAATCTTATCAAGAAGTTTGGCATACTCGGCGTTTCCATGGGCCTCATGATCAGTCCGCTGGCGTTGTCCGATGAGGTGGCCCTGCCGGCGGTGATCGTTATCGGCGAGGACATGATCACCCCCAGCTTCCAGAGCAATCCGGTCAATGATCCTCGAGACATAACCCAAGCGGCCTTTCGGGGTCCTGTGACGGCGAACGGTTTCGCTACGGCAGATCTTAGCCCAAGCTTCCGGAGCAATCCGGTCAATGATTTCCGATACATAACCCAAGCGGCCTTTCGGGGTCCTGTGACCGCGAGCGGTTTAGCTACGGAAGATCTTAGCCCAAGCTTCCAGAGTAATCCGGCCAATGATCCGCTCATGAATGGCTACGACTATTAAAAAAGACTCCATTTCACTTGATGACCTTCAGGGCCCCTACCTCTCGCAGGGGCTCTTTCATTGGGTATGTTCTGCTCTCACTCGGGATCGCTTTCCATCGCTTCGCGTCATCATCATGCGCTAGGTGTGATCTCTCGGTAGGTTGTTCATCCGAAGCCTACCCGGAAACTGGAGGAGCGACCCAAATCGAGGGCGATAAGCGTAGCATCCAGGATGGTTTCATTACCGATCTGGACGGTTCGCCGCCGGACGGCTGGCGATACTCGCTCACGGTGCAGGAAGACGGCTCGCCAGCGCCTCGGTGGAATGATCCCCTGGTTTCTGCACACCCTACGCCGCTGGCTGGGCGAGGAGGCCGGACGCTACGGACAGGTGTGAAGCCGACCAGCCCGTCGGTCGTTCGCCCAGTCGGCAGTCGATCCTCGGAGTGGGAGTCGCGGGCGACGAAACCAGCACGAACCTTACATAACATTTTACCCACCCCATAGAATACAATGTTATTTATAATACGAGAATTTTTTGTAAGATTCACTTCACCTCCCTCTACCAAGCTACATGGAACACACTCCGTGCTCCTGACCATTATCCTGAACTGAAACGAAGTGGGAGGTGCATCATGATTTCCACGAATCTTATCAAGAAGTTTGGCATTCTCGGCTTTTCCATGGGCCTCATGATCAGTCCGCTGGCGTTGTCCGATGAGGTGGCCCTGCCGGCGGTGATCGTTATCGGCGAGGACATGATCAGCCCCAGCTTCCGGAGCAATCCGGTCAATGATCCTCGAGACATAACCCAAGCGGCCTTTCGGGGTCCTGTGACGGAGAACGGTCTCGTTACGAAAGATCTTAGCCCAAGCTTCCGGAGTGATCCGGTCAATGATCCCCGAGACATAACCCAGCCTGCCTTTAGGGGGCATATAACCACCACTCCCGTCATGCTGAATAGCCCGAGCCAGCGGAATGACCCGATCAATGATCCGTTCATGAATGGCTACGACTATTAAAAAAGACTCCATTTTACTTGATGACCTTCAGGGCCCCTACCTCTCGCAGGGGCTCTTTCATTGGGTATGTTCTGCTCTCACTCGGAATCGCTTTCCATCGCGTCGCGTCATCATCATGCCTAGGTGTGATCTCTCGGTAGGTTGTTCATCCGAAGCCTACCCGGAAACTGGAGGAGCGACCCAAATCGAGGGCGATAAGCGTAGCATCCAGGATGGTTTCATTACCGATCTGGACGGTTCGCCGCCGGACGACTGGCGATACTCGATCACGGTGCAGGAAGACGGCTCGCCAGCGCCTCGGCGACGAACGCCAGGAAGGCGCGGATACGCGCCACCCGGCGCAGGTCGGGGTGGGTCAGCAGCCACAGCTCGGTGGCGAGCTCGGGAATCGGCTCGCCGAGGCGCGTCAGCGACGGCTCGGCGTCGGCCAGGTAGCAGGGCAGCACGGCGCGGCCCAGGCCGTCGCGCACGGCGGCCAGCATGCCGAGCAGGGTATCGACGCGGTAGCGGCAGTGGGCGTCGGCCCCCTTGTCGGCCATCCAGGCCTCCAGCGGCGCATAGCCCAGGTGGCGATCCGGCCCGATCCAGGCGGCGGCGTCCCCCGCCCCGTCGGCCCGGGCATAGATCGCCTGGGCGATGCTGCCGACCCGCCGCCCCACCAGATGCTCGGGTGGCGACGACGAGGGCCGCACCGCCACGTCGGCGTCGCGCTGGGAGAGGTTGAACAGCTGGTTGGAAACCGCGACCTCGAGCACGATGTCCGGATGGGCCCGACGGAAGTCGGCCAGGATCGGCGACAGCAGGCCGATCAGCAGGGTATCCGTGGTGGTCACCCGCACCGTTCCCGATAGCCGAAGGTCGCGCCCCACCAGGCGCCGTTCGGCACGCAGGACCTCGGCTTCCACCCGCGCGGCCGTCGCCGCGAGCTCCTCCCCCGCCACCGTCGGCGAATAGCCGGTTCGTGCCCGCTCGAACAGCCTGACCCCCAGGCGTCGCTCGATGGCATTGAGACGCCGGAACAGCGTGGCATGACTCAGCCCCAGCCGGCGTCCGGCCCCCGACAGCGACCCCGCCTCGGCGATCGCCAGCGCCACGCGCAGGTCATCCCAGCCGAGATGTTGTTCATTCATGCAAGCTCCACTTTCATGAATAGGGAATTACTGTTCCATATCGCAGAAGCTAGCCTGCGGGTTCAACCCCTGCGACAAGGAGATGACTCGCCATGCATGCCCTGATCGTCTACTGCCATCCCGAGCCCCGCTCCTTCAACGGCGCCCTGAAGGACGTGGCGGTGGAGGCTCTCGAGCGCCTCGGCCACAGCGTCGAGGTATCGGACCTCTACGCCGAGGGGTTCGACCCCGTCGAGCACCCGGCCCACTTCGCCGAGCGCGCCGAGTCGGAGACGTTCCTGCCACTGACCGAGCAGCGCCACGCCTTCAACGCCGGCACCCTGCCCGACGACGTGCGGCGCGAGATCGCCCGTCTGGAGCGTGCCGACCTGGTGATCCTGCAGTTTCCCCTCTGGTGGCACGGCCTGCCGGCGATGCTCAAGGGCTGGTTCGATCGGGTCTGCGTCTATGGCGGGGTCTACTCCGGGAGCATGCGCTACGATCGCGGGCGCTTTCGTGGCAAGCGTGCGATCTGTTCGGTGACCACCGGTTCGCCGGCGCCGGCCTTCACGCGGCACGGCCGCGGCGGCGACGTGGCGACCCTGATGTGGCCCATGCACTGCTCGCTCTACTACCTGGGCATGAGCGTGCTGGCGCCACAGGCCACCTACGGCGTCCAGGGCGGCGGGCTCAGCTACCAGGCGGAAGAGGACTTCCGCGCCCACCTCGAGACCGCGAAGGCGAACTGGGCCCGGCGGCTGGCCACCCTCGAGGAGGCCGCCCCGATTCCCTTCAGCGGCTGGGACGACTGGGACGAGCACGGCATGCTCAGGGACGAGCATCCGGCCCGGTGGCGCCCCTGAGCGGCACCGACCCACTGGCGGCAACGCATGGCGTCAGGTATGCAGCCAGACCCAGGGTGATGGCAGCAGCTGGGCCTGGTAGAACCGCTGAAGCTCCGCGAGGGTCAGGTCGGCGACGGCCTGCCGCAGCTGCCGGGGCCCCTGGAAACGGGTATCGCCCGCGGCCAGGCAGGACCAGTACAGCTCCACCCGATGGGCAGGCTGCCGCTGTTGCGCCCCCAGGGTCTGCAGCAGGCCCTCGCGGTAGTGAGCGAAGCGTTCGGGATCGAGCCCGAGCGGCGACCGGTCGGGCGCCGTCAGGAAGTGGCGTATCTGCCGTTGCAGCTCGGTGACCGACAGCGAGGGCGACTGCACCAGCAGGATCAGCCCCGGGCGGTCGTGCAGGGGCAGGTAGCGGGCCAACACCACATAGCCCAGCTGCTGTTCGACGCGCAGCCGGTGGAAGAAGGCATCGTGCAGCAGCGTGGACAGCAGACGATAACGGGCCTCCTGCAGCGGCGAGGCATCGGGGGCCGGCAGGTACAGCGCCACCGCGCTGTCGGGATGGCTCGCCTCGAGCCGATAGTGGTAGGCCTGCCCCGCCTGCAGCGGCATGACCGCCGGTGGCTGGCGCCTTGCCGGTGGCCGGTCACCGATCAACAGGCGCTCCTCCAGCACCGCGGCCAACTGCTGCGCTTGCGACCGGTCCAGGTTGCCCGCCATCAGGCCGTCGAGGCCCGCGGCGTCCAGCAGCTCGTGTCGGAAGCCCTGCAACTGCTCCGGCTGAACCGTTGCCAGCGTGGCCAGGCGCTCCTCTTCGCTGAAGCCGTAGCCCAGTCGTGCCGCGGGCAGTTGCAGCAGGCGACGGAACGCATAGTCGTGCCGCTGCTGGCGCCAGCGTGCCTGCAGCACCTGCCGGGCCTGGCCGAAGCGGACCGCCGTGATCGGGGTGCGGGTCAGGCAGCCCGCCAGCCGTTGCAGCAGCCTCTCGAGCTGCGCGGGCAACCCGCTGGCTTTCAGCGTGATGCCCTGGTGATGGCGACTCAGCGTCGCCTGCAGGCCGGCAAGCCGTGCCTGCTGCAGCTCGCCGGCCAGCTCCCGTTCCAGCCAGGCGATCAGCAGCTCGGTCAGGACGCTGGCGCTCAGGGTGGTCGCCGGCTGGGCCGCCACCAGGTTCAGGTACAGATCGGTTCGGGCGTCCACCTCCCGGGCGAGCGGCTGGTACCAGATCCGGCACGGCCCGGTGTCGCGAAGCAGGCGGGGCACGGGCGAGGCGTTCGTGTCCGGCGCGATAGGGGGTATCGCCATGACGAAGGGGTTGGGCGGCGGCAGCGTGAAGTCGGCAGTCTCTTCCCCCTCGACGCCCCCGGGGTCGGGCCTTCCCACGATCCGGTAGGGCGCCGGGAACCAGGGGCTCGTGCGCTCGGCCGGGGCCGCGGGATCGATCGTCAGCGCCAGCAGGTTGTCCGGGACCAGGTGGGCCAGGCAATCGTGGATCACGCGGGGCTGGAAGTCATCCAGCCGGTAGGGGCCGCGCAGGGCTTCCGCGACGGGATAGCGGTGGAGCTGGTGGGCCAGCGACTTGACGAACTCCATGCCAGACGCCGTTGCCACGCGCCGGAAGCCCTGGTCGGCCAGTACCTGTCGTTCCCGATGGCGCCAGGCGGCGATGCCGTCCGCCTCGATGCGCCGCAAGCAGGTGAACACCGCCGCCGTGATGGCCTGGGCGTGGCCCATGCCATCGGGGGTGAGGCTCAGCCTGATCTGGAAGAGCGCCTGTGGGCGGGTATCCAGCAGCACCGAACAGTCGATGTCCGTGAGCCACCCCCGCTCCATGAGCCGGTCATGCAGGCTGCCGGGGCCGCGGAACGCGAGCAGCTGCCCCAGGGACTCCCAGGGTTGCTGGTAATCGTCGGGCCGTGGGGCGGGCACCGGAAAGCACAGGCGCAGTTCATGGCAGCGATGCGTCGGCTGCAGCTCCAGCCCCAGGGGGAGACTCCCCGGCGGCAGCAGGGGCGGAGGGGCCGCCGGCTCCGGCATCGTCCCGGACGGAATGTCGGCGAAATAGCGACGTACCTGCCGCTCCAGGCTGTCCAGCGACGCCGGCCCGGCGACCACCAGTTGCAGGTTGGCGGCCGTGTAATGGCGTTCCCGGAAGGCCACCAGGGCCCGACGCAGCACCTCGGGGGCCGCCCCCAGGGTGTCCCGGTTGCCGGCGAGAAAACGGCTGGCGGGATGCGCCGGATCGAGCACCTGCTTGATGACGCCCAGGGTCCGCTGCTCGTCGTCCTGTAAGCGTGCCCGATACTCCGCATCGATCACCTCACGTTCCTGCTCGATGGCCGACATGCTCAGGCGCGGGGCGATGAAGAACTGGGCGAACCGGTCCAGGGCATCGGCCAGCCGCGCCGGCGGGATCTCGAAGAAGTAGCGGGTCTGATCGAGCTCCGTCGTGGCGTTATAGCGCCCGCCATGCCCCTGGATATAGGCCGGGAAATCCTCCGGCGCCGGGTACCTTTCCGTGCCCAGGAACAGCATGTGCTCCAGCAGGTGGGCCAGCCCCGCACAATCGGGAGGCTCCTGGCCGCTCCCGGCGCCGACGCTCATGGCGGCCGCCGCCTGGTCGGCGGCAGGATCGGCAAGCAGCAGGATCCTGAGCCCGTTTGGCAAGGTGAGGGATCGGCACTGGCGACGGTCGCCGGGTGGGGTATGGATCATCGAGGGCGGTTCCGGGTGAGGGGCTGGCGGCAGGCGATCGGCCGACGCTGTCGCTACCATCAACGGTACCACAGCCCCGGGAAGTGCTCGAACAGGGGCAGGAGCCCGTTCAGCGGCAGGATCGATCGCCGATGACCGCTGCCCATTCGCGCGCCAGCCAGCTTCCGGCACGCTCGATCTCGTCCTCGCATGCTCCGGCATAGCCCAGCACCAGGCCGGGGCGCCCCGGCCGGCGCAGGTAATAGCGCGACAGCGGCGAGAGCGTGACGCCCTGCCCGGCGGCCCTGGCGACCAGCGTCCGCTCGGTTTCCGGATCGTCGAGCCAGGCCACCAGGTGCATGCCGGCCTGGCCCTCGGAGAGCCTCAGGCCATGCGCCACCGCCGGCGCCAGGGCCTCGCGCAGCCGTGCCTGTCGCCGGCGATAGCAGTCACGCATGCGCCGCACATGGCGCGAGAAGTGCCCTTGGGCGATGAACTCGGCCAGTGCCGCCTGCATCGGATACTGCCCCTCGCGATGCAGGCGCGCATTGGCACGCCGGAACGGCACCACCAAGGGGTCGGGCAGCACCAGGTAGCCCAGCCGCAGCCCCGGATAGAGCACCTTGCTGAAGGTCCCGACATAGATCACCCGGGCCCCGTCGACCAGCCCCTGCAGGGCGGCGATCGGTCGCTGGCCATAGCGGAACTCGCTGTCGTAGTCGTCCTCGACGATCCAGGCGCGGTGGCGCTCGGCGACCTCGAGCAGCGCCAGGCGCCGCGCCAGGCTCATCGTGACACCGCTGGGATATTGATGGGAGGGCGTGACATGGATCAGGCGGGGCGAGGCGCCTCCGACGGGAGCACGTTCGACGCTCATGCCCTCGGCATCCACCGGCACCGCTTCCACCTCGAAACCGGCCGCACTGAAGCAGGCCTGGGCCCCATTGTAGCCGGGTTCCTCGACCCAGACCCGGTCGCCGACATCGCCGAGCATCCGCGCGATCAGTTCGAAGCCCTGCTGCGCCCCCTGGAGGATCAGCACCTGATCGGGGCGACAACGCACTGAGCGCGACAGCCGCAGATAGTCGCACAGCGCCTCGCGCAGCGCCGGCACGCCGCCCTGAGCCTGGTAATCCAGCCACTGGGTGGGTGTCGCATGCAGATGGCGTCGCAACAGCCGCTGCCAGAGCGCATGGGGAAAGCGATCGAGCGCCGGCACGCCGGGCGCGAAGGCCCCGAAGCGGTCGTCCAGGCTGGCGCAGAACTCGAGCAGGCGCACGCCACGCGACGACAGCACGGCCTCGCCCACGAGGGTCCGATCGGCCAGCGGACGCGTCTCGCCGGACTGGCTCGTCACGGACTCGAACGCCACATCCGCCACGAAGGTGCCGGCACCGGGACGGCTCTCCAGGAAACCTTCGGCGATCAACTGGTCGATGGCCGCCAGCACGGTATTGCGGCCCAGGCTCAGTTCGCGTGCCAGGCGGCGCGAGGACGGCAGCCGCTGACCGCTGACCAGTCGGCCTTCCTGCACCCAGCGGCGCAGCGTCTGGTAAAGCCGTTGCGCCAGCGGCGCCGAGGTCGGGCTGGCCAGTTCGAGCCCCAGCGCCTCGCTTACCCAGTCCGCTTCGTCACCGACAACCGGTTCCATGATTTTCCCGAAAATTGGTTCTTATCGAGGAACCAATATGCCGCCAGACTGAGCGACTGTCACCCCTCAGGAGGACCTTTCCATGTCGGTGCGTCATGCCAAGCTGCGCGATATCGAAGCCCTCGGCGAACTGCTCGACGGTTACCGGGTGTTCTACGACCAACCTTCGGACCCGGCCGGTGCCCGGAACTTCCTGGCGCACCGCCTGGGCCTGGGCGATTCCCACCTGCTGGTCTACGAAGGCGAGGACGGCGAGTTGCTCGGCTTCGTGCAGCTCTACCCGCTGATTTCCACCGTGTGCCTGGCCCCGCTGTGGCTGCTCAACGATCTCTTCGTCGCCCCCCGGGCGCGCCAGCGCGGTATCGGCCGAGCGCTGATGAACGCCGCCCGCGACCTGGCCCAGGCTAACGGCGTCAGGCACCTGAAGCTGGCCACCCAGATCGAGAACCGGGGCGCCCAGAGGCTGTACGAGTCGCTGGGCTGGCAGCGCGATACGGTGTTTCATCACTATGCACTGATGGTGGACGATCAGGTCCTCGAGGAGAATTGTTCATGACGGAGACGAACGCCTACGGCCAACCGGTAGGCCTCCCGGTAGCGGGCTGGCGAGGCGCCGCCTTTCCTGGTCCCGAGCCCATGAGGGGGCGCCTGGTACGGGTCGAGCCGCTGGACGTCGACCGCCACGCCAACGACCTGCATGCGGCGTTTCTCGATCCGAGCGACATCCCCGGCGAGGACCTGGAAGAGCGTTGGACCTATCTGGGCGGTCGCCCTTTCGAGAACATCGCCCAATACCGCGACTGGCTGGGCGGACGTGCGGCCAGCCGCGACCCGAGCTTCCATGCCATCGTCGAGAATGCCAGCGGCGAGGCGCTGGGCATGGCCGCCTACCTGCGTATCGAACCCGAGCAGGGTTCGATCGAGGTCGGCCACCTGCACTTCACGCCGCGCCTCAAGCGCACACCGGCCGCCACCGAGGCGATGATGCTGATGATGCGTCGCGCCTTCGCGCTCGGCTACCGGCGCTACGAGTGGAAGTGCGACGCGCTCAACGCCCCCTCGCGGCGCGCCGCCGAGCGCCTGGGCTTTCGCTTCGAAGGCGTCTTTCGTCAACACCGCGTGGTGGCTGGCCGCAATCGCGATACCGCCTGGTTCTCGATCCTCGACGGCGAATGGCCCGCGCTGGAGAGCGCCTTCACGCGCTGGCTGTCGCCGGACAACTTCGATGACCAAGGGCATCAGCGCACGGCGCTCTCCCGCCTGACCCGGGAGGCGCTGGCATGATGCATCTTCCTTCTTCCATGCAGATGCCCCTGGAGCAGGCCCACGCCCTTATCGAAGCATTCAGTCTTGGTGTCATATGCAGGCCATTCCACCGACTACCGAGGAGGAGTAGGGCTTAGTGCGCCATGCGTACCCTCAGCGGTGCCAGCGCCACGGCGCGCGGCTCGCCATCGAAGTCGTCCTGGACCAGCACCCGGGAACGCGCCTCCAGGTAACGGCCCGCGCCCTCGACCCGGGCGATCCGCTGCATGTCGCTCAACGCATCGATGAGCTGCGGGGTCAGGCGATCGAGCACCGGCCGGACCTCCTCGGCGAGATCCGGCGGATTGGCGAATGGTCCCCGTCCTTCCTGCACCCACCGAAGCTGAAGCCGACGCTGGATCTGCTTGCTGGCGTCGAACTGCTTCTCGAAGAACTCCCGGGCGAAGGCCTCGTCGACCCCGGCCTCGCTCGCCTCGTCCGCGACCCGGTCGAGGAGCTGCGCCTCGCGCTCCGGGGCATTGATGGCGGCCCCGGAGTTCCACTTGGCCCTGGCCACGACAGGCGCGACGTCGAGCCGCGCATCGATCAACGACAGCATCCGGTCAATGGCCACCTTGTCCTCGTCGACGGGCTCCGGCGGCTGCATCTGGCAACCCGCGAGGAGGATCAGGACGACCAGGGCGAGGGCATGGAGGGGAGAGAGCGACGAGGGACGCCTTCCTGTGCGGTAACGGAACATCGGGGCAACTCCCTTGCGAGTGGATTCAGAGCCATTGTGGCAAGAAATCACCGAGCCGGCCTCCTCCTCACCCGGGGTTGCATATCGGGTCGCCCAGCCCCGAAACGAGTGGTACCGCTCCCCCCATTTGACACCCCTACCCCCCCTTGCCCACCTTTCGGGTGATCGTCCCGCAACCACGACACGAGCTGCTGCCCCCGGCAGACAGCGAGGGGAGGATAGTGTCATGAGTCACTGGCTCGGTGTGGGTGACCGGCCCGTGCCGGTCTTGTCACTGCTGGTGTCATGGGCCGTTGCCGGCGCGGCATCGGCGGCATCGCCACCCCAGATGCCCCCGGGCGAAGGGACGCCGGGGCACCCCAATGAAAAGAGCCTCGGCATCTACGTCGGTAACGCCCTGACCGAGGACGGCGCCACCCTGCTGGCCGGCTTCGGCCATGAACCCTCGAGCCACTGGATCGAGATCGTGCCGCGCCAGACGCATCCGCAGGGGGCAACCTGGCGGGTCGGCGTAACCGATCAGGCGCGCATCCCGGGCGAGCTGATCGAGATCCCCCAGGCCGATACCACCTACAAGTACATCACCTCGCACTACTCGGAGTTCGCCGGCTTCCCGCCCCCGCTGACCAATGGCGGACTGAACGAGCATGGCGTGGCGGCGCGGGACATCTGGTCGCCGTCGCGTCCCGAACTGGTGGAAATGTCGGAAGCCGCGGCCGAGGAGACCCCGCAGCGCGGCCCGCAGTACAGCGACCTGGCCCGGGCGGCGATGGAGCGCGCCACCACCGCGCGCGAGGCGGTGGAGATCATCGGCGGCCTGATCGATGCGCACGGGTTCTCGACCTACGGCGGCAACTCGCACCTCATCGCCGATGCCGACGAGGGGTGGGTATTCATCAACTATGCCGGCGGCGAGGGGCTGTGGGCGGCAGAACGCCTGGGAGCCGAGACGATACGGGTGCTGTACCCGGGCTATATTCACGATTTTCCGGTCGACCATGAACGGCACGACGACTACCTGGCCTCCGACAACTTCATCGACTTTGCCCGCGAGCAGGGCTGGTGGGACGGCGAGGGCGAGACCCTCGACCTGCAGGAGGTCTACGGCCAGCCGTTCCCGGCGGAGGATCCGGGCGACACCTATCCGGCCTTCTATACCGAGGCGCGCCATCCGCCGGCACGGGAAGCGGAACTACGCAAGATGGCGCCGCTGAGCCTGGCCGACATGCTGGCCTACGTACGCGACCCGCGCTGGTCGACTGACTTCGCGGGCTACGGCCAGGTCGCCCACCTGCGTCCCGATGTCCACCCCGAGCTGCAGACCCTGTGGGTAGCCGTGACCAGTGCCATCACCACGCCCTTCGTGGCGATTCCCGTCGGCGCGGAAGACGTGCCACCGGAGTTCAAGCAGCACCGCTACATGACCAAGGACGCCGACTCGCACTTCATCGACCCGGACTACAGGCCGCTGGAGGCGACGCGCTATGCCACGCGCACCTTCAAGCGGCTGCTCTACCATACCTGCGAGCATCCGAGCGACTTCCTGCGTCCGGTGACCGGCGAGATCGAGGCCTTCAAACAGGGCCTGATCGAGGAGCGAGGCGGCGTCGAGCAGCATGCCGCAGGCCTGTTTGACGCGGGCCAGGATGAGCAGGCGCGGGGCCACCTGACCGACGACGTGGAGCGGCGGTTGCTGGAAAGCCTGGCGCTCGGCGAAGCCCTGGTCCGCACGGTCGAGCGCGCGACCCGCGCCCGGTACGGCATCCGCATGCCCGAAGGCGAACGGCCCGAGGGCGAGACGACTCCCGCCACCAGTCAGCCCATGGCCCGCCACGGCTGGGGCGCCATGATCCACTGCCATGACGCAACGCTCGACGACTACCCACGAGCCCATGGGGTCCATGACGAATATCGTGGGCCGACCCAGTGACCGCGACGGGGCCCGTCGCGGTGCCTGGCCCGCCCACGACTCGACGCCCCCTTACCCGCGCTGGCCGGTCTCCTCCCAGCCGCCGGCCAGCGCCTTGTAGAGCCCGACCAGGGCCGTGGCGGAGCGGGTATGGCTGCGCGCCAGGCTGTCCTCGGCCTCGAGCCGCGAGCGCTCGGCGTCGATGACCTCCAGGAAGTCGATGACCCCCACCTCGAAGCGCACCCGGGCCTGGCGCGCCGCCTCGGCGCTGGCCTCGGCGGCGTCGCTCAGGTGCTCGCGCTCGCGCAGCGCCTGGGCGTAGCGGGCCAGGGCGGTCTCGGTCTCCTCGAGCGCCGCCAGGACCGTCTGCTCGTAACGGGCCAGGTTGGCGGCGGCGTCGGCATCGGCGGCCGCCATCCGGGCGCGCACCCGCCCCGCATCGAGGAACGACCAGTCGATGCCGAGCGCGATCAGCCGCGTCTCGCTGTCGCGAGCGAACAGGCCGCCGCTGCTGGCCGCCTGGGTCCCCAGCAGCCCACCCAGGGTGAAGCGCGGATAGAGGTCGGCGGTGGCGACGCCGATGCGGGCGCTAGCGGCCTCCAGGCGGCGTTCGGCGGCGGCGATGTCCGGGCGCCGGCGCAACAGCTCGCTGGGCAGGCCGGTGGCCACCCGGCTCGGCAGGACCGGCGGCTCGGTCGGTGCCTCCAGCACCGCGACCAGTGCCGCGGGCTCCTTGCCCGCCAGCACGGCGATGCGGTGCATCGTCGCGGCGATCTCTCCCTCGAGGGCCGGAAGACGCGACAGCGTGCTCTCCAGCTGGGCCCGGGCGCGCACGCTGTCGAACTCGGTGCCGCGACCCGCCTCGAGGCGTGCGTCCACCAGCGCCAGCGACTCGCGCTGGTTGTCGGCGTTGGCCCGCGCGACCCGGAGCTGCGCCTGCAGCCCGCGTAGCCGGAAGTAGTTGTCCACCAGTTCGGCGACCACCACCACCTGCAGCGCGCGCAGGTCGGCGGCCGAGGCCTCGGCGTCGGCGCGCTGGGCCTCGACGCTGCGGCGCACGCGGCCGAAGAAATCCAGCTCCCAGAAGGCCGCCACGCCGGCATCGAAGCTGTCGCTGTCGCGGTCGGCGCGTGAGACACCCGGCATCTGGTCGGCGCTCAGGCGCTGATTCGCCACACCGCCTTCGGCGGTGACCGTCGGCCCCAGGTCGCGGCGGGATTGCCGCAGCAGGGCCCGACTCCTGTCATAGCGCGCCAGGCCGATACGCAGGTCGTGGTTGGCGGCCAGGGCCTCCTCCACCAGTTGCGTCAGCAAGGGATCCTCGAAGCGCGGCCAGAACTCGGCCTCGACCGGGTCGGCCGAATAGAGCGCCTCGTCGGCACGCACCAGCGCCTCGGGCGCCGGCAACTCGGGCGATCGATAGTCGGGGCCCACGGCGCAGGCCGTGAGCGTCAACAGCACGGGCATCAGCAGCTGGTTACGCACGGTATTCGCCCTCCGCTGGCAGGGATTCCCGGGACGGGGAAGCGTCACGCGTCACCAGCTTGCGCAGGGCGACGTAGAACACCGGGGTCAGGAAGAGGCCGAACAGGGTGACGCCGAGCATGCCGGCGAACACCGCCGTGCCCAGCGCCTGGCGCACCTCGGCGCCGGCCCCGCCGGCCAGCATCAGCGGCACCACCGCCGCGGTGAAGGTGATCGAGGTCATGATGATCGGCCGCAGGCGCAGGCGGCAGGCCTCCAGCGCCGCCTCGACGATGCCCCGGCCCTGCAGCTCGAGTTCGCGGGCGAACTCGACGATCAGGATGGCGTTCTTGCACGCCAGGCCGATCAGCACCACCAGGCCGACCTGCACGAAGATGTTGTTGTCGCCGCCGGTGAGCTTCACCCCGATCAGCGCCGAGAACATGCACATCGGCACGATCAGGATCACCGCCAGCGGCAGGGTCCAGCTCTCGTAGAGCGCGGCCAGCGCCAGGAACACCAGCAGGATCGCCAGCGGGAAGACCACCAGGGCGGCGCCGCCCTGGTTGACCTGCTGGTAGCTCAAATCACTCCATTCGAAGGTCATGCCGGCCGGCAACACCGACGGCGCCAGGCCCTCGACCACCGCCAGTGCCTGGCTGGACGAGAGCAGGCGCGGATCGGACTCGCCCATCAGGTCGGCCGCCGGGTAGCCGTTGTAGCGGATCACCGGATCCGGCCCGAAGGTCTCGCTGACATGGATCATGCTGCCGATCGGCACCATCTCGCCGTTGACGTTGCGGGTGCGCAGGCGATCGATGTTCTCGGCGTCCAGGCGGAAGCCGCCATCGGCCTGGGCGATCACCTGCCAGGTCCGGCCGAAGCGATTGAAGTCGTTGACGTAGGCCGACCCCAGGTAGACCTGCAGCGTCTCGAACAGGTCGGTCAGCGGCACCCCCTGGGTCTTGGCCTTGATCCGGTCCACGTGCAGGTCGAGTTGCGGCACATTGGACTGGTAGGAGGTGATCGGATAGCCCATCCCCGGCGTCTGCGCCAGGGCACCGCTGAGGCCGTCGACGGCATCCTGCAAGGCACCGTAGCCGAGGCCGGCGCGGTCCTGGACGAACAGCGAGAACCCCGAACCGGAACCGAGGCCGAGAATCGCCGGCGGCATGAAGGCGAAGGTGAAGGCCTCCTGCAGGGCGGCGAACTTGCCGTTGAGCTCGGCGTTGATCTCCTCGGCGCTGCGCTGGCGATCGCCGAACGGTTCCAGGCCGAAGAACACCGTGCCGGAGTTGGGCGTATTGGTGAACTGCAACGGGTTGAGGCCGGGGAACGCCACTGCCGCCTCGACCCCTTCCGTCTCCAGGGCGATCTCGGTCATGCGCCGGATCACCGCCTCGGTGCGGTCCAGCGACGCGCCCTCGGGCAGCTTGGTGCCGCCGATCAGGTACATCTTGTCCTGGGTGGGGATGAACCCCCCCGGCACCGCCTGGAACATCAGCCCGGTGGCCGCCAGCAGGACGACATAGACGCCAAACACCACGCCACGCCGGCGCAGGCTGCGCGAGACCCCGCCCTGGTAGCGTTCGGAGCTGGCGTGGAAGAAGCGGTTGAAGGGGCGGAACAGCCAGCCGAAGAGGAAGTCGATGAGCCGCGAGAAGCGATCCCGGGGGGCATCGTGGGGCTTGAGCAGCATCGCCGCCAGCGCCGGTGACAGCGACAGCGAGTTGATCGCCGAGATCACCGTGGAGATGGCGATGGTCACCGCGAACTGGCGGTAGAACTGGCCGGTGACGCCCTCGAGGAAGGCCATGGGCACGAACACCGCGCACAGCACCACCGAGATGGCGATGATCGGCCCGCTCACCTCGCGCATCGCCTGATGCGCCGCCGCCAGCGGCGCCAACCCTTCGGCAATGTTGCGCTCGACGTTCTCGACCACCACGATGGCGTCGTCGACCACGATGCCGATCGCCAGCACCAGGCCGAACAGCGTCAGGGTATTGATCGAGAACCCCAGCAGGTAGAGCACCGCAAAGGTACCGACGATCGACACCGGCACCGCCAGCAGCGGGATGATCGAGGCACGCCAGGTCTGCAGGAACAGCGTCACCACCAGCACCACCAGCAGCACCGCCTCGAGCAGGGTCTTGATCACCGACTCGATGGAGTCGCGCACGAACACCGTCGGATCATAGACGATCTCGTGTTCCACCCCTTCGGGAAAGCGTTCGGCCAGCTCCTCCATCTTCTCGCGCACCGCGTCGGACAACGCGATGGCGTTCGAGCCCGGCGCCTGGAAGATGCCGATCGCCACGGCCGGATCGTTGTCGAGCAGCGAGCGCAGCGAGTACTCGGCGGCGCCGAGCTCGAGCCGGGCCACATCGGAGAGGTAGGTGAGCTGGCCGTCACTGCCGGCCCGGACGATGATGTCGCCGAACTCCTCCTCGGTGGTCAACCGCCCCTGGGCGTTGATCGAGATCAGGAAGTCCGAGGCCTCCGGCGTCGGCGGCGCGCCGAGCTGGCCCGCCGAGACCTGCACGTTCTGCTCGCGGATCGCCGCCAGGATATCACCGGCGGTCAGCCCCCTCGCGGCGGCCCGGTCGGGATCGATCCACACCCGCATGGCGTAGTCGCCGGCGCCGAACAGCATCGCCTGGCCGACGCCGGGCAGGCGCGCCAGCTCGTCGCGCACGTGCAGCGCCGCGTAGTTGCGCAGATAGGTGCTGTCGTAGCGGCCATCCGGCGAGGTCAGCTGCGGCACCATCGTCAGGTCGGGCGACTGCTTGTCGGTGGTCACCCCCTGGCGCCGCACCTCCTCCGGTAGCCGGGCCAGCGCCTGGCTGACCCGGTTCTGCACCTGCACCTGGGCCGCGTCCGGGTCGGTGCCGGGACGGAAGGTCAAGGTCATCGCCAGCACACCGTCGGAGCCGGCCACCGACTTCATGTACATCAGGTTCTCGACCCCGGTGATCGCCTCCTCCAGCGGCGTGGCCACCGTCTCGGCAATCTCCTTGGGGTTGGCGCCGGGATAGACCGCCCGCACCTGGACGGTGGGCGGCACCACGTCGGGGTACTCGCTGACCGGCAGCAGCGGGATGGTGATCGCCCCGGCGATGAAGATCAGGATCGACAGCACCGCGGCGAAGATCGGGCGGTCGACGAAGAATTTCGCAAAATCCATGGCAGGACTCCCTCCCGGGGCGGACACAGGGGTTAGGGTGATCGCTGGAATCGTGACACTCAGCGCGTGGCGGCCAGCTCTCCGGCGGCGCCGGTCGGCCCGCGCATGTCGACGCTCTCGGCCGCCACCTGCATCCCCGGGAAGAAGATCCGCTGGGCACCGCGCACGACCACCCGGTCACCGAGCTCGAGGCCGGACGCCACCACCCGCAGTCCCTCGGCCATGCGCCCGAGCTCCACGTCGCGGCGCTGTGCCCGGCCCTCCTCGTCGACCACGTAGACGTACTTGCGGTCCTGGTCGGTCAGCACCGCCTTGTCGTCGATCAGGATGGCGTCGTCGGCACCGTTGCCGAGCAGCTGCACCCGGGCGAACATGCCGGGCGCGAAACGCCCGTCGCCGTTGTCGAGCACGGCCCGCGTCAGGATCGTCCCCGCCGCGGCGTCCAGTCGGTTGTCGACGAAGTCCACCTCGCCCTCGTAGGGATAGCCCACATCGGTGGCCAGCCCGACCCGCACCGGCGTGCGCTCGTCGCGGGAGCTCGTACGCTCGCCGCTGCGCGCCATGGCGTCGTACTGCAGGTAGGTCTGCTCGTCGCTGAAGAAGTGCACGTGGACCTTGTCCAGGGAGACGATGCTGGTCAGCGGCGTGGCCTCCGAGACCAGGTTGCCGACGGTCACCAGGGCCCGGCCGGTGCGCCCGGCGATGGGGGCCCGGACCTCGGTGAACGCCATGTTCAGGCTCGCCGTGTCGACCGCCGCCCGCGACGCCAGGATATCGGCCTCGGCCTGGGCCGCCGCCGCCCGGCGCTGGTCCAGCTCTTCGCGGGAGATGGCGCGGGTCTGGGCCAGGGTTTCCGCCCTGGCGGCCTCGCTGCGGGCGAGTTCGGCCCTGGCTCGCGCCCGTTCGAGATCGGCCTCGGCCCGTGCCAGCTCGGCCCGGTAGGGGCGCTGGTCGATCACGAACAGCACCTCGCCCGCCTCGACGCTCTGGCCCTCGGTGTAGTGGATGCTCTCGATGTACCCCGTCACCCGCGGGCGCAGCTCCACCGTCTCCACCGCCTCGATGCGGCCAGTGAACTCGTCCCAGAAACGCACGTCCTCGACCACCACATCGGCCACGCTGACCTGGGGGGGAGGCGGCGCCTGCTGCGCACTGTCCGCCTGACTGTCACAACCGGTCAGGAACAGGAGTCCCGAAAACATGGCGGTAACCATGAAAGTTCGCCCGGGACTCACGCGATGAAACATCTTGTGGACGTTCATGAGTGACCTCTATCGACTCGGAATAGCGGAATACTCCGCCGTTTATCATTGGGCCTGGCAGTTGAATTGCCGTGGACTCTATCCAGTCGATTGATGGGGTGGGAAATCGACAACCGGCAACCTGATGCAGTGCGTCACCATAAAGCCATATCGATAACTTGATTAGTCGGGTCGTCAGGGAAATACTGTCCCGTTGACGGAACAGTCACCGTGCAGCCGTTCCCCCACTCCTTTATTCCCTCCCCTGAATCTCCGAGCACGGCACAGGACAACGACGATGTTGCAGGATCTCAACGACGCCTTGATATTCGCCAAGGTCGTGGAACAGGGCAGTTTCATCGCGGCGGCCAATCAGTTGCACCTTTCCAAGACGACGGTCAGTCGCAAGGTACAGGGCCTCGAGCAGCGTCTGGGAGCCCGTCTCCTGAACCGTACCACCCGCAAGCTGAGCCTGACCGAGGCCGGTGCCGTCTACTTCGACTACTGCAATCGTATCGCCCAGGATCTCGGCGAGGCGGAGAGCGCCGTCCAGCGGCTCGAGGGCAGTCCGCGGGGCTGGCTGCGGATCACCGCGCCCTTCACCATGTGTACCGAGTTCACCTCGGTCCTGGTGCGGGAGTTTCGCGCGCAGCACCCCCAGGTGCGCATCGAGATGGTGCTCTCCAACGATCGCCTCGACCTGGTGGCCAACCAGATCGACGTCGCACTGCGGGTCGGCCCGCTGCCGGATTCCACCCTGGTCGCCCGTCCCCTGGCGCGCTACCGCTCCTTCGTCTACGCCAGCGACCGCTACATCGCCATGCATGGCGAGCCACGGGAGCCCGCGGAGCTGGCCCACCACCCTGCCCTGGCCAAGTCCACCGACCAGCGCGGCCAGCGCTACCTGTGGCAACTGCGCAAGGAGACGCGCCAGGAGGAGGTCGAGATCGACCCGATCGCCATCGCCAACGACCCCTTCGTGCTGCGCGGGCTGCTGGTCGAGGGTCAGGGGCTGATGCTGACCAGCGAGATCGTCGCCTGCCTGGGCCCGGAGGAGCAGCGACTACGCCGGGTGCTCGATGGCTGGGAGGGGCCCGAGGTGGAGCTCAATGCGGTATTCCCCGGCGGACGCCTCATCTCCCCCAAGGTGCGCACCTTCGTCGACTTCGTCGTGGAGCGCATGCGCATCGAGAGCCTGCCACCCGCCGAGCTGTGGCAACCGCCTGTCCGTCCCGAACCCGAGGTGTCGGCCGCCGCCGCAGACGAGACGGCCTGATCCGTACGGGCCCGCCACCTCTCATGCCCCCTTTCAGGCACGGGGCAGGGTGACGCTCACCTCAGTACCCTCCCCCGGCGAGCTGACGATCTTCCATGCCGCCCCGTGGCGCTCGCAGATCTCGCGTACGATCGACAGCCCCAACCCCGAGCCCTCGCCCCTGGCGAGACTGGCCCGGGTGCGGTAGAAGCGCTGGGTCACCAGCGGCAGCTCCTCCGCAGCGATGCCGACACCGCTGTCGATGACCGCCAGCCGCACGCCCTCCGGCCGCACATCGGTTTCGATGCGCACCCACTTCCCGGCCGGGGTGGCGCGCAGGGCATTGTCGATCAGATTCGATAGCACTCGGTCGATCAGGCCCAGGTCGGCGTCGACCCGGGGCAGCGAGGGATCGCAGTCCACCGTCAGCAAGATGCCCGCCTCGTGGGCCTGATGCTGGAACTTGCCGACGATGTCGTGGGCCAGCTCGGCCAGCGAGAACGGCTCGCGTAGCAGCGGTTTGTCGTAGGCATCCAGCAGCGCCAGGGTCGAGAGCTGCTGCGCCAGGCGGGTCAGGCGATCGGCATTGTCGAGGATCGCCGTCAGCATCCGCCGACGGCCCTCCTCCTCGACGGTTACCATGGCCAGCAACTGTTCGGCATAGCCGCGCAGTGAGGTCAGCGGGGTGCGGAAATCATGCGAGAGGTTGGCGACCAGTTCACGGCGCTGGCGATCGGTCTCGTGCAGTGCCTGGAGCTGGGCCTCGATGGTCCCGGCCATGTCGTTGAAGGCCCGGGCCAGGCGCCCCAATTCGTCGTCGCGGGGGGCGGCGATGCGCTGTCCGAAGTCACCGTCGGCGAAACGCTGTACCGCTGCGGTCAACCGCGAGAAGCGCCGGGTCAACAGGGCGAACCACACCAGGCCGAAGACTCCGGACACCAGCAGCGCCATCAGGCCGGCGACCACCAGGGTGCGGAGGATGGAACTGGTGCGCAGCATGGCGAACATCGAGGCGTGGCCGGCGTTGTCGAGGTCGGCGTACAGAAAGCCCGGGGAGTCACCAGAGCCGCCCTGCTCGCCGTGGCGAATGCGCGCCACGGAAAACACCCCGGGCTGCTGTCCGCAGGGCGACATCGCCAGCACCGGCAGCATCGGCTCGTCACCGAGCAGGGTCTCCAGCGCCCGGGTGTCCACCCGTCGCCCCAGGCCGCAGGTCGGCTCGGCGTAGTCGGCGATCACCCGTCCCCGCTCGTCGAGCACATACAGCGACAGCGAGGGGTTGATCGAGACGATATGCCGGGCCATGTCCCGGGCGGCGGCGCTGTCGGCGCCCTGATGCAGCGCTGGCTGCATGACCTCGGCGAGGTTCTCGGCCAGGTCGATCTCCAGGCGCTGCTGGAGCTCGCGGCCAAGCTGGTTGAACTGGCTGATGGCGATCCAGGCGGTGGCCACCGACAGCAGCAGCAGGCTGGTCAGATAGACCAGCGCGATGCGCGCATAGAGGCTGCGACTCAGGCGGCCGATGCGGCGTATCAGTGCCTTCATGGACGCTCGGCACCCGACGGGCCCTGGCCTTCCGGTGTCTCGCTGAAGCGATAGCCCACCCCCCAGACGGTCTCGATGAAGCGCGGCCTGGCCGGGTCGGCCTCGATCTTGTTGCGCAGGCGGTTGATATGGGTGTTCACGGTATGGTCATAGCCGTCGAATTCCTCACCCCAGACGTGGTCGAGCAGCTCGCCGCGGCTGAAGCTGTACCCGGGATGGCGGGCGAAGAGCGAAAGGAGCGCGAACTCCTTGGCGGTGAGCTGGATCGGCTTGCCATCGAGGTATACCCGATGCTCGCCGGCATCGATCACCAGCGGGCCGCAGACCAGCGGCGGGGTGGCAACGATGCCGTCACCGGTGGGCGCCTGGCGCTGGCCGCGGCGCAACAGGGCCTGCACCCGGGCCAGCAGGATCGGCATGGCGAAGGGCTTGGTGATGTAATCGTCGGCGCCGATCTCGAGCCCCACCACCACGTCGCGGATCGCGGCCTTGGCGGTCACCATCAGCACCGGCGTCAGGCTGTCGCGACTGCGCAGCCGGCGGCATACCTCCAGGCCGTCCATCCCGGGCAGCATCAGGTCCAGCGTCACCAGGTCATAGCGTACTCCCGCGGCCTCGGCGCCCAGCAGCGCCAGCGCCGCCTCGCCGTCGCGGACCCAGTCGCAGGCATACCCCGCCGCCGCCAACGATTCGGTAAGCAGCCTGCCGATCTCGGGATTGTCCTCGACACAGAGGATTCGATAGCTCATCGCCGACTCCCGCCCGTTGCCCCTGCCCACTCTAGAGCCACGCCCGCGCTCGAGCATCACGAAACCATCACGAAAAAAGATACCACGTCGTGATGGTTCCGTGATGAACCGCCGGCGGCGCCTGGCTAGCGTGAGCCTTGCCGCTGCGACATGACCGGTGGCGGCCCATCCCCGACTGGAGGAACAAACCGATGAATCATCCCAGGACCACACTGTTCGCCGCCCTGCTCGGCGCCGCCCTGCTGCTGCCGACCACCGCCCTGGCAGACGACCCCATGGAAGAGGACGGCATGGCGCAGGAGACCATGGAGGAAGAGACCATGGAGCACGACGCCATGGACGAGGAGGAGCCCATGATGGAAGAAGAATCCATGATGGAGGAAGACGACGAGATGATGGAAGACGACGACGCCATGTGAGACTCGGCCCCTGCCGGCCGGTGCATCCCGAATGATCGCCGGCCGGCCTCGCCCCGGGGAGGTACCCCATGCGATTCCTGACCATGCAATTCCTGAAACGCTCCTCCAGCTCCTCCGCGCCTGGTGCCGGCCAGGCGCCGGTGGTCATCCGGCGACACGGCGCCTTCACCCGCCTCTGGCACTGGGTCAATGCGGCCTGTCTGGTGGTGTTGCTGATGAGCGGCCTGCAGATCTTCAATGCCCACCCGGCCCTGTACTGGGGCAAGGATTCCTCGTTCGACGCCCCGGCGCTATCGATCCGTGCCGTGAGCGGCGGCGACGGCGAGCTGCGCGGTATCACCCGGGTCGGCGGCCATCGCTTCGATACCACCGGGGTGCTGGGCGTCTCCGGCCCCGCCGAGGCGCGCGAGCGGCGCGCCTTCCCCGCCTGGGCCACCCTGCCCGGCCCGCGCTGGCTGGCCGCGGGGCGCCAGTGGCACTTCCTGGCCGGCTGGATCTTCGCCCCCCTGCTGATCGCCTACCTGCTGTATCTGGTACTCAGCGGCCAATTGCGCCGTCGCCTGCTGCCGCGCCGGCACGAATGGCGAACCCTCGGTCATGTCGTGACCGAGCACCTGCGGCTGCGCTTTCCGCGGGGTGAGGAAGCACGCCACTACAACCTGCTGCAGAAGCTCGCCTACCTGCTGGTGCTGTTCGTCGTCATGCCGCTGGTCGTGCTGACCGGATTGACCATGTCACCGACCATGGATGCCGCCTGGCCCTGGCTGCTGGACGTCTTCGGCGGCCGCCAGAGCGCGCGTACGATCCATTTCCTGTGCGCCCTGGCGTTGGTCGGCTTCTTTCTGATCCATATCGTGCTGGTGCTCGTCTCCGGCGTCGTCAACAACCTGCGTTCGATGATCACCGGGCGCTATGTGCTGCCCACCGAGAAGGAGGCCCAGGATGACTAGTCCCACCGACCCGGCGCGCCGCCGCTTCCTGGCACGGGCCGCCCTGGCCGGCAGCGCCCTGCTGCTGACCGGTTGCGACCGGCTGTCGCGCAGCGACACCATGCGTCAACTGTCCGATGCCACCGGCTCGCTGACCCAGCGGGCCCAGCGCCTGCTGGCCTCCCGCGAGGCGCTGGCGCGGGAGTATTCGCCCGCCGACATCGCCCCGACCTTCCGCGCCAACGGCACCACGAATCCCCGCGACGAGGCGTACCGACGCCTGGCGGCCAACGGCTTTCGCGACTGGCGCCTCGCGATCGGCGGCCTGGTCGACACGCCGCAGACCTTCTCCCTCGACGACCTCAAGGCCATGCCATCGCGGACCCAGATCACCCGACACGACTGCGTCGAGGGCTGGAGCTGCATCGGCCAGTGGACCGGCGTGGTGCTCGGCGACCTGCTGGAGCGGGTGGGCGTTCGCGACGAAGCGCGCTTCGTGGTCTTTCACTGCGCGGACCGCTACCGCGGCGGAGATCCCTACTACGAGAGCCTGGACATGCGCGAGGCCTATCATCCGCAGACGCTGCTGGCCTATGGCCTGAACGGCGCCGATCTGCCCATCGCCAATGGCGCCCCGCTACGGCTGCGGGCCGAGCGTCAGCTCGGCTACAAGATGGCCAAGTACGTGATGCGCGTCGAACTGGTCGAGGGCTTCGCCCACCTCGGCCGGGGCCGAGGGGGCTACTGGGAGGATCGTGGCTATCAGTGGTGGGCGGGGATCTAGGTGGCTGCACCGGCCAGGCTCAGGATCCCACCCCCACCGCATCGTCTTGCTGCTCGACCGCCTCGCCGTTGATATCGAGCCCCAGGAAGCCGCCGGACTGGCGCCGCCACAGGGCGGCGTAGAGGCCATCGCGAGCCAGCAGCTCCTGATGGGTGCCACTCTCGACGATGCACCCCTCGTCGATCACCACCAGGCGGTCGAGCATGGCGATGGTCGACAGCCGGTGGGCGATGGCGATCACCGTCTTGCCCTCCATCAGCGTATAGAGCTGTTCCTGGATCGCCGCCTCCACTTCGGAATCGAGTGCCGAGGTGGCCTCGTCCAGCACCAGAATCGGCGCATTCTTGAGCAGCACCCGCGCGATGGCAATGCGCTGGCGCTGGCCGCCGGAGAGCTTGACCCCGCGCTCCCCCACATGGGCATCCAGCCCTCGACGCCCCTTGAGGTCCACCAGATCGTCGATGAAGGTATCGGCATGGGCCCGGCGCACCGCCTCCTGGACCTGCTCCTCGCTGGCTTCCGGGCTGCCGTAGCGGATGTTGTCGCGCACCGAGCGGTGCAGCAGCGAGGTATCCTGGGTGACCATGCCGATCTGCTGGCGCAGTGACTCCTGGGCCACCTCGGCGATGTCCTGGCCGTCGATCAGGATGCGCCCGCCTTCCAGGTCATAGAAGCGCAGCAGCAGGTTGGCCAGGGTCGACTTGCCGGCCCCGGAGCGGCCGATCACCCCCACCTTCTCGCCGGGAGCGATGCTCAGCGATAGACCGTCGAAGACACGCACCCCCTGACCATCGGGGCGTTCATAGCCGAACTGCAGTGTCTCGAAGCGGATCTCGCCATGCGGCACGACGAGTTCCTCCGCCCCGATGCGATCCTTGACCGCCGGCTCCCGGGCGATGGTGTTGATGCCGTCCTGCACCGTGCCGATATTCTCGAACAGCCCCGCCACCTCCCACAGGATCCAGTCGGACATGAAGCGGATACGCATCACCAGGGCGATGGCCACGGCGATGGCACCCAGCGAGATGGCCTGGAAATACCAGGCACCGATGGCCATGGTGGCGACACTCGTCAGCAGCAGCGAATTGAGCAGCGTCAGGCTCACCGACAGCAGGGTCGCCAGGCGCATCTGACGGTGCACGGTGGCCATGAACTGCTCCATGGCGTCGCGGGCGTAGGCCTGCTCGCGGCGGGTGTCGGCGAACAGCTTGATGGTCTGGATGTTGCTGTAGCTGTCGACGATGCGGCCGGTCATCCTCGCCCGGGCGTCGGCCTGGGCCATGGAGACCTCGCGCAGCCGCGGCACGAAGACCCACATGATGGCGATATAACCGGCCAGCCAGGCCACCAGGGGCAGCATCAGCCAGGGTTCGGCGTTACCCATCAGCAGCATGGCACCGGCGAAGTAGATGACCACATAGACCAGCAGGCCCAGCAGCTTCATTACCGTCTCGCGGATCGCCAGCGCCGTCTGCATCACCTTCTGCGACACCCGCCCGGCGAACTCGTCCTGATAGAACGCCATGCTCTGGCCGAGCATGTGGCGGTGCGCCAGCCAGCGGCCAATCATCGGGTAGTTGCCGAAGATGCTCTGGTGGGTGAGCAGTGACTGCAGCAGTACCAGCAGCGGCAGGCCGATCACCACCAGGGCCGCCATGCCTCCCAGGCGCCAGCCGTACTCGGCGAAGAAGCCCTCGCGCTCGGCGCCGGACAGCCAGTCCACCAACTCCCCCAGGTAGCTGAAGAACAGCACTTCGGCGGCCGACACCAGCGCCGTGAGCAGCGACATGGCCAGCAGCAGCGGCAGCACCGGGCGCGAGAAGTGCAGGATGAAGGCGAGCAGCCCCCGGGGGGGCGTCTCGGGTTTCCCCGCGGGATAGGGGTTCACCAGGGTTTCGAAGTAACGGAACATGACATCACCGATCATCAGGTCAGGCATTCACTCCGCCTTTCTCCCTATCACACGCCGCCGGGGAGACAGGCTCTTCTCTGCGCTACGAACCCAGCGGGCATGCTCGCTGGAGACATGCTCCTCCACCCGCTCGGCGAGCAATCGCAGCGCCTCCGCACGGCCCAGGTCGCGGTAGGGACCGGCGGCCGCGAGCAGCAGGAATTTCTCGTGTTTCAGATGTTCGGCGGTGGCACGGTACTGAATCCACAGCGGGCCGAACTGATTGATCTGTTCGGTGGCTTCGAGCACCGCGATCGAGGCACCGAGCAGAGCGGTCAGCCAACGGGCCAGCGGCGGATCCGCCAGCGAGAGCACCGGAATGGTGGCGGCGAATGCCACCTGCACCAGGCGCAGGATCTTGTGCCAGCGGCGACAATATCGGCTGCGCTGCCCGTACCAGGCGAGCTGGTCTTCCAGTCGGCACCACTCGGCGCGCCGCCGCAAGGCCTCGTCCGGCAAGGGCCCGTCGATGGCTGGCGAATCGCTGTGATCAGCGGGTTCGGTGTCGTCCACGGCCCCCTCCGGCGGCAATGGCCCCTGGGCGTAGAGGGGCAGAGGCACCCTCATCCGGCTAACGAGCCCCCTCTTCGGCTAAAGATAGCAGCCCGGTGTCCGCGGCATGGAGTAAGTGCAGGCGGGGTGCAATACTGGGTGGAAGAGAGTTCGCAAGCACGCCTCGAGCAGGATCTCCGCACTCCTCCACGATGGCGGCGGCGATTCGTCGCAGACGGGGCCCACCACCCAATGGGAGGCCGACCATGGCGGCTTTGCTACCGGGGATCTTACGCCGGCTGTCCGTGCTGCTGCTGGGGCTGTTCCTGCTCGGCGGCTGCCAGACCACCAGTACCGGCGAGGGAGTAGGCACAGGCCTGGGGGCCCTCATCGGTGCCGGGCTGGGTTCACAGGTAGGTAGCGGTTCCGGGCGGACCGCCGCCATGTTGATCGGTGCGGGGCTGGGCGCATGGCTCGGCAGGGAGATCGGCATCCGGCTGACCCGTGAGGATCAGCGGGCCATGAGCGCCGCGCTCGATCGCACACCAGACGGCACATCGGAGAAGTGGCGCAATCCCCAGACCGGTAACGAGTTCACCATGACGCCACAGGAGACCTTCGAGCGGGGCGACCAGCAGTGCCGCCACTTCGAGATGCAGGTCGTCGTCGACGGTGAGCCCCGCCGTACCGATGGCACGGCCTGCCGTCGGCCGGACGACCAGGAGTGGTCCACGGTCTAGCCGCCTGTCGGACTCAACGCTGAGCTACTCCGACAGGCCAGGTGAGTGCTAATGAACAGGGTCGATGCAGGACATCACCGGTGGAAGCGGTTTCTCGCCTGCCTGCTTGCCGCCGTGCTGGCGGTATCACCGCTGGCCGTGGCGCAGGACGACGTCTTCCCCGACGGCGACGGCCAGGACGATACCGGCACCACCGGGGAACCGTCGGGTAACGGCGGTAGCGACTGGACGGTACCGGCCATCGTGGCCGGCGCCGCGGCGTCCGCGCTGTTGATTCGCTGGCTGCGGGAGCGCCGCCAGGCCGTGCAGCCACCCAAGCCCACCAAAGGCGAGCGTGACATGCTGGTGCAGCTGCAGCAGCAAGGCCCGGAGTTCGCGCCCCGGTACAACACCAGTGCCTTCGCCGCCATCGGCATGGTGCGGGGCGGTTGGCCGTTCGTACTGGACTTCGCCCACCTGCAGCCGGTCATGGTCACCCTGCGCATCAGCGCCCGGGGGGTCCCCGATGTCTACACCCTGCGGATCCCCTTCGGTGCGGACGAGACGGGGCGCCATCGCCTGCAGTTCCAATTGCCGCCGGCGTTCGGCGACAGCGAGCGCCCCGCCGCCATCGCCGTGACCGCGACCGACATGAGCGGCGAGCGCATGGAGCCCTCGTTCCGGGTCCTGGCGCTCGGCTGCGGCCCCCGCGCCGTGGGCTCGGTGGCCATCGAGGAGGTGTCGTTCCTGCCCCGCCTGATTCGCGCCCAGGCGCGTGAGCAGGCCTCCTACCGCTTCTTCTCGCACTCCGAGTTTCCCAGTGCCGTGGCCGAGTTCATGCGCGTGGAGCCGGCCGATGACGGCGAGCGCCACTTCTTCGTCAACGAGGCACCGATCCCCGGTGGCGTGGCCGCCGGGCGCAGCATCGATCCACGGCAATGGGACGGACGCGACGCCGGCCAGCGCATCTCCACGGGGACGCATCGGCTCAAGATACGCGCCTGGGCGCCGACGGAAGGCTGGATCACCGCCTGGTCGGATTCGCGCGTCAAAGTGTCACCCTGATCCGCCCGCTGCGCTACTCCCCCGACCCGGCGAGGTCGGTCGCGAGCCGCCGCCAGGCCGCTGCCGACAGGACCTCCACTTCGCCGGGTGACGTCAGGCGGGTGCCGGTCAGCACCTGCTGTCGGCGGACCGGCCGGGACGGCGAGGCGTGGAAGGGGGGCAGGCGCCACAGGGTGGCACGATCGCCTGCGGTGACCAGCAGCCGGATCGCCGATGTCCCGAAGTCACTGTCGATCCCGGCCGGGGCAGGGCCGACCCCACGCAGGGCGGGGGTCAGCGGATGGCCGCTGACCGTGTCCCAGAGTTGCACGCGGCCCTCGGTCTGCCAGCTGAGCACCCGCTCCCCGCCCGGCACGAAGGCCGCGCCGGCAATATCGTCCCCGGGAGCCAGGGAGGCGAGCAGCGCGGCGCCGTCGGCCTCCCAGATGCGCACACTGCCGCCCCCCCAGCTCAGGACCCTGCCGGTGTCGGCATGCCGCCGGGCCCCCTGGGCTGCCTCGTGATGGAAGGCCCTATCGGCTTCGTCGCCGTCCTGCCCGGAAGTCTCCTGCACGGAAGAAAGATGAACGCCACCGTCGCCGGTGGTGACCAGCAGGCGTCCACCGTCGAACTCGGCATGGCGGACCAGCGCCCCCTCGAACAGGGTCCGCAGCAACACCGGCTCGCGTGCCTCGACATCCCAGAGACGCAGCCGCCGGTCCTCTCCCCAGGTGAGCAACCGCGCGCGCTCGTCGTTGACGAAGGCCGCGCCGCGCAGGCGGCACTCCGCCCCCTCAGCGTCTGGTTCGATCGGCACCGTGCGGGCACTGCCGACGCGCCACAGCCAGGCGGTACACCCCCGCTCCCCCCAGAACAGCAGGCGATCGGCATCGGGGCTCCACACCACCCCGGCCACGGGGCCGTCGCCCGCGGTCCCGCCCGGCGCCGCCAGGGCCCGGAAGGCGTCGTCCTCCCAGCTCCAGAGCCGCACGTCGCCGTGTACGCCCGCGGTCAACAGGCGGCGGCCTTGGGGGGCGAATACCGCGAGGACGGCCTCGGGATCCAGCCGCTGTCGATCCGGCACGGTATCGTCGATCGCTGACCATGAGTGGACATGCCCGTCGAGGGTGACGGCCCGGACCAGGGGCTCGTCCGCCACCAGGACGGCATCGAGCACCTCGGCCGGAAACCGCCGCGTCGCCGCCGCCTCGGTGGGCGGCGTCTGCCACCACCTCAGGCTGCCGTCGCTGCCTCGACTGAGCAGGCGCCGCCCATCCTCGCTGGCCACCACCTCCCTGACCGTCGCCGCATGGCGCAACGGAAGGCCCAGCGGCTCTCCGGTGAGGCTCGACCAGAGCCGGGCATCGCTGCCGCTCCAGGTCAGCAAGCGGTTGCCCCCGGCGAAGCGAGCGCCCGTCACGGGGGCCTCGAGGGTGGCCACCGGCTCACCGGTCGCGCCGTCCCAGAGGCGGGCCGACCCGCCGCCCGGATGCCAGGTAAGGAAGCGACTGCCCTGGACCAGGGGTGGGGCGAGTTCGTCCTCATGGCGCACCACCGCACCGACGGGGCGCTGCGTCTCGAGATCCCACAATCGCGCGGTGCCACAGGCGCCATGGTTCCAGACCAGCAGGCGACGCGCGTCGTCGAGAAAGCGTGCGCCGATGGCCCGCGGGCTGCAGCGCCCGCCCTCCGCCGCTGCCGGCTCGAAGGCCGGCAGCGCAGGCAGCCACAGGCGGCCCTCCCGGTTCCAGAGCACCACCTCGTGCGCCTGCCGACCGAGGGCGCCACCGAGGATATCGCCGGCATGGCGTGCCACCACCTCGGCGGCATCGACGCTCCAGACCACCGCCTCGCCACTGCGGGTCCACAGCAGCAGGCGCGCCCCGCCCGGCGAGATGGCCACCCCGGCCACCCCCGCGGCATGGCGCCATTCGCCCAGGGAGTCGCCACTCGTCAGGTCCCATACCCGCGCGTCACCGCCGCGGTGCACACTCACCGCCGTGACTTCGTCGACGCCACCGATCCAGACGCCTTCCACCGCCGGCGGGAGCGTGACCAGCAGGGCTCCGCTGCGCCGATCGCGAATCTCGGTGCCGCGCTCGCCACCCCGGAGGACGATTTGCCGCGTCCAGGGCTGCCCCCCGGGCGAGAAGGTCTGCACCGTGCGCCCGCCCGGGCCAAGGAGCGGCGGGGCGGCGCCGTCACTCCAGGACCAGGCCTGGTGGCCGCCGTCGCTGCCCCAGAGTCGCACCCTGTCACCGGCGTCATCGTCGCCATCGAAGGCGGCCAGCATCAGCACCGGACCGAGGTCCATCGCGCCCGCCAGGACCGGTCCGCTCCCCAGCCGTACGCCGGCCCAGTGGGCGCTCGCGGCGCGCGCCGGGTCGAGCGCCAGCTCCGCGGCCTGCATGAAGTGGTGGCTCGCCTTGAGGGGACGACCATCGCGATCGCGGGCGCTCACCCCATTGGCCCAGTGCAGGTCGGCCAGGCCCTGCCGGGTGATGCGTTCCTGCTGATGCAGCGACCAGGCGAACCATGACAGACCGATGACGCCCAGCAGCAGTGCCAGCCACGCGGCCGTGATCCAGCCACGTCTCATCCATTCCCGCCAGCGGCACGCCTGCAGGTAGTCCCTCTCCATGGCGTCGAGCCTGAAGGCCCCGGCCCCGGTGAGCGCCCGCGCCGCTTCCAGCCGGTTGCCACGGTGGACCAGCAGCTCGGCGGAACGGCCGCCGACGTCCCACTCGCTGGCGGCACGCCGCAGTCCGTCGCGAACCCGCAGTGCCTCGCGGTTGTCCTCCAGCCAGCGGTTGAGCCGCCGCCAGACCCGGAACAGCGATTCGTGGGCCACCTCCAGGGTGCGCACCCCGTGATGGCTGCCGGCGATCAGCAGGCGTGCCTGGATGAAACGCTCGAGCAGCGGGTGGCTCATGGCGGGCAGTGCCTCCCAGCGCACCGCCTGACGCGTATAGCGCCCCTCCTCGTCGAGTCGCACCAGATCGAACAGGGCGATGCGCAGCGCCTGCCACTGCTCCCGGGAAGGCGCGGCGGCGTCGAGGACCGCCTCGGCCGACCTGGCCACCGAGCCGTGCAGCCCGCCGAGGCGGTCGCGGTACTCGGCCAGGGTGAGACGCCCGTCCTCGCCACCGGCTTCCCACAGCTCACGCAGGGTGAAGGCCAGCAGGGGCAGGGCATCCTGGGTAGCGGTATCCGCCACCATGGCACGCACCAGGCCGGGCTCGAGCTCGAGCCCGGCGAGTTCCGCCGGCCCCTCGATGACCGCCGCGAAGCCCTCCACCGACAGGGGTTCCACGGTCAGCGGCTGCAGGGGGACGTCACGCCAGGCCGGGTGGTCCTGGAGGGCACCGAGGAAGTCGGAGCGCAGGGTGGCAATGACGAGCACGGGCGTGCCGGTATCCCGCAGGACGGGGTGCAGCACCCGCATGAGCTGCTCGGCCTGGGGCGAATCCGACAGCAACTCCTCGAGCTGATCGAGGACCAGCACCAGGGTCGAGTTCGCCCGCCCGGGCCGCCGCCGCAGCTCCCGCTGCACCCTCGGCAGCAGCTGGGACGCCGTCTCGGCACCGGGCGCCAGGGCCAGCACCTCCTCGGATACCCCACCGTCGTCGGCGAGCCCGGAGCGCAGTTGCGCCGTGAACTCATCCAGGGGGCGGTCGCGGGGCCGGATCGGACCGATCACCGTCCAGGCGTCGGGGACGGCCCGCAGCCGCGGCATGATGCCGGCACGCACCAGCGACGACTTGCCGCTGCCCGAGGCGCCCAGGAACAGCAACAGGCGCGGGCCGCCGAAGTGTCGCAACTGCTGGAGTCGATCCAGGGCCTGCTGGGTCTCGGCGTCGCGGCCGAAGAAGATGGCGGCATCGACCTCCTCGAAGGCCATCAGGCCGGGATAGGGGGGACGATGGCGATCCCAGTCGAAGACGCTGATCAAGCCCTGGCGCAACCGCTCATAGCCCGCTTCCGGCTCCTTGACCAGGTCGATCACCTGCAGCTCCGCGAGCTGGGGACGCAGCTTGCAGGGCGCGATGCGTACCGGGAAGATCCGCTTGCCGAGGGCACGGGCGTGACTCAGTTCGGCGAGACACCAGCACGACGCCATGGCGGGTTCGCTGCACAACACGATCAGGGCCTGGCAGGCACGCAAACGACGGTAAAGCTCTGCCTCCCAGTCGCGCCCGGGGGGAATGCCGTGCTCGGGATCGAAGTCCAGGAACAGCGAATGATGGCCGTGCCGTTGCAGCCAGTCGGCCATCTCGCGGGCCGCCGCGATGTCGGTGCTGCTGTGGCTGATGAAAAGCGTGCTCATCACCCAGCCCCCGTGTTCCGTCGCGATGCCGAAGGCGGCCTGCGCCAGCTGTCCCATCCCGTGGCAACCCCTCCGGCGGCAAGCGGGACAGGTCCTCCCTCAGCCCTCGAACGGTCGCGCCCAGACCTCGCTCGGCTCATGGCGCCGGAGAATCTCCTCCGCTTCGGGCTTCGAGGCGTCCGGAATGATCACCTTCACCTGGTTGGTCTCCTTGTCGAGAAACAGCTTCTCGCGTGGAAAGCCCTCGGACACCAGTTCATCGTACGCATTGGTGGCCTTCATGGAGCTGCCATAGGCAGCCGTGACGGTCTGAGTCATGACGTCCTCCAACAGACGGGCTGAGGCGTCGCAGGCGCCAACCGGCGCCGCGGCAAGAGGCGGGAGGGCCGGCCCCCCGCTTCGAACCCTCAGTATAGTGACTCCCGCTCTACCAGCCGGGTCTGCTCGCGCCGCCAGGTGGCCGGGGGCAGGCCGGTTTCCCGCCGGAAGGCGCGGCTGAACGCGGCCTCCGACTCGTAGCCGACCTCCAGGGCGATCGCGGCCACCGAGGCGCTCGATTGGCGCAGCAGCCCGGCGGCCACCTGCATGCGCCACTTGGCCAGGTAGTGCATCGGCGCATGGCCGGTAAAGCGCGCGAAGCGCTCGTGCAGGGCCGAGCGCGACAGGCCGATGTCGTCGGTGAGCTTGTCGATCGTCCAGGCATCGCCCGGCCGTTGATGCAGCAGCGCCAGGGCGCGGCCCACGTGGCGATCCCGCAGCCCGGCGAACCAGTTCGACTGTTCCTCCGTCATCTCCTCGAGATAGCGACGCATCATCTCGACGAACATCGCCTCGCTGAGCCGCTCGAGCAGCGCTTCGCCGCCGGGCCGCTTGTGGGTCGACTCCGACAGGGCAAAGCGGATGAAGTGAGCGATCCAGTCGTCATCGGCGCCGGCCCCGGCGCGCACATGGAGCAGGCGCGGCAGGCTGGCGAGCAGCGGGTTGAAGGGATTCGCATCGCAGCCGAAGAAGCCGCACACCAGGGTCGCACCGTGCCGCTCGCTCCCGCGATCCAGGCGCGACATCGACAGGGAATCGCCCTGCCGGCTGGCGAAGAACGGCAACTGCTCCGGTCGCGGCAACCCGTAAGGCGTCAGGTCCACCGTGCCGCGCATGCCCGGTTCGCTCGACATGACGTGTGGGTCGCCCCGCGGAAAGATCACTACGTCACCCTCGCGCAGGGCCACCGGCGACGCGCCGATCACCGAGGCCCAGCACTCCCCGTGGGTGAGGACATGGAAGGCCATCACGTGCTCGACCCCCGGCATGATCAGCGTGGCGACCTCGGCCGCCGGGGGCGACTCGCTCACCCAGCGGGCACTGCCCTCGACGTGATAGAACACCGCCCCTCGCAAGCGGACGCTGCGCAGCACCTGAGACAAGGTGTCCTGGCTCATGGCCGCCTCGCGGGTGGTGGGAAAGGGATAACGACTACCTGAACCAGTATTGCGGACGATCCACCGTGCCGCCATGACAAACCGGACTCCCGGTCAAGTGCCGAGGAGTTCCGGTCAGTCAGGCTGACGCGCGGCTCTTCATACTTTACTTCGCAACATCGCTCCTCTGCCCGTTGCGAGCGTGATCAACCAGGAGAACAACCATGCAACACCTGACCTACCAGACCCTCGACGGCAGCCGTGCCTCGCTATCGCCCGATGAGCTCGACGCCCTGACCCAGGGCATTCGTGGCGGGGTACTAACCGCCGCCGATGCGGACTACGAGCCGGCACGTCGCGTCTGGAACGGCATGGTCGACCGCCACCCGGCGCTCATCGCCCGCTGCCTCGGAGCCCAGGACGTGCGTAATGCGGTCGACTTCGCCCGCACCCACCGCATGCTGCTGAGCGTGCGCAGTGGCGGCCACCACATCGCCGGCAACGCCGTCGCCGACGGCGCCCTGATGATCGACCTGTCGCCGATGCGTACCGTGCGCGTCGATCCGGAGAGTCGCACGGCGCGGGTCGGCGCCGGCGCGCTGCTCGGCGACTTCGACCACGAGGCCCAGGCCTTCGGACTGGCGACGCCGCTCGGCATCAATTCCACCACGGGAGTGGCCGGTCTGTGCCTGGGCGGTGGCTTCGGTTGGCTGACCCGCAAGTACGGCATGACCATCGACAACCTGCTCTCCGCCGATGTGGTGACCGCCGATGGCCAACTGCGAGTCGTCTCGGCCACCCAGGAGCCCGAGCTGTTCTGGGCCATTCGCGGCGGCGGCGGCAACTTCGGCGTGGTGACCTCCTTCGAGTTCCGGCTCCACCCCGTCGGCCCCCAGGTGTACGCCGGCCTGGTCGTCTACCCCTTTGCCCAGGCGCAACGGGTCTTGCGGGCCTGGCGCGACTTCACCGCCGGCACGCCACGGGAGCTCAGCGTCTGGGCGGTACTGCGCCAGGCACCGCCCCTGCCCTTCCTGCCCGAATCGATCCATGGCAAGGAGGTCGTGGTCTTCGCCCTGGTCCACAACGGCGACCCCGCGGAGGGCGAGCGCCTGGCCGCCAGGGTGCTCGAATTCGGCGAACCGGTCGGCAGCATGCTCGGCACGCAGCCCTATGCCGGCTTCCAGACCGCCTTCGATCCCCTGCTGGCCCCCGGCGCACGCAACTACTGGAAGTCCCATAACTTCGCCGAGATCGGCGATGAGCTGATCGACGCGGTGATCCACGGCGCCTCGACCCTGCCCGGCCCCGAGTGCGAGGCCTTCATCGCCCAGCTCGGCGGTGCAATGGGCGAGGTCGCGGAGACGGACACCGCCTACGCCGGACGCGACGCCAACTTCGTGATGAACGTGCACGGCCGGTGGCAGGATGCCGCCGAGGATGACAAGGTGCGCGACTGGGCGCGCCGGGTATTCCGCGACACCGCGCCGTTCGCCACCGGCGGCGGCTACGTCAACTTCCTGACCGAGGACGAGGAGGGCCGCGTCGACAGCGCCTATGCCCAGAACTACACCAGGCTCCAGCAGCTCAAGCAGCAGTTCGATCCCGACAACCTGTTCCGCATGAACCCCAACATCACCCCCGCAGCGCTGGCCAGGACGGCATGACCCAGGGCCCGGGGCCCGCCCCCGTCGCGGGCGGGCCCCTTAGCCGGCCGGCAGCAGGGCCAGTGTCGCCCCTCCCCAGGCGATCAGTACGACACCCAGGGCGCGGCCGAGCCAGTGGCCGTGCGCCACGACCTTCTCCACCAGCACCAGCAGGGTGAGCCCGGCGATCCACAGCACGTTCATCACCCCGGCGACGAACAGCAGCAGCATGAGCATCCAGCAGCACCCCAGGCAATACAGGCCGTGCCGGAGCCCCATGCGGAAAGCCCCCCTCACCCCATCGCGCCAATGTCGCATCACGAAGCCGAGTGGCGACCGACACCAGCGCAGGCAGGCCTGCTTGAGCAGGGTCCACTGATAGACACCGGCGGCGATCAGGACCAGGCCGGCGACCGTGGCGCTCGTCGTCTGCATCATCGGTGACAGCAAGGCCGTCCTGTCGAGGGCCCATTGCAGGGTCGTGGCGCCGAGACTGAAGACCGTCCAGATGACCACATAGCCGAGCACGAACAGGCCGGTGGCGCCGAGGGCGCCGCCTCTCGCCTGGCGACGTCGGGCGATGGCCGCATAGAGCAGGATCATCGGCGCGGCGCTCGGCAACATCATGGCGAGCATCATCACCGCCCACATGAGCAGGACGAGCCCGAAATAGCCCGCTGACCAGGATGGCATCGGCTTCGCCATGTCGCCCATCGCCTGCATCTCGAGGCCCGCCCCCACCAGCAGATAGGCCCAGGCGAGCACGACCATCCCGACGAGGCCCGAGACGACGATGGCACACTCGCGGTGGAGCACGGCCTCGAGCGCCGTATCGCTCCTCCCGGATTCGTTGCGTTGGCGCATATCGCTACCCGCCCGCGGGCTTGACGGCCGCGGCGCCAAGCCCGACTGATCGTTGGCGACGTCACCCAGCGGTGGTTCACCCCCGGGCGTGGATCACCCCCGTCCCCGAGTGGCGGATCACGTTGAACTGTCCGTAGCTGTCATCCAGTTCCAGCTCGACGGCCCCGGTCGCCCGGGTCGAGGCACTGCCGATCTCGGCGATCTCGAACTCGATCCCGGCCGGGATGTCGATGCGGACGCGATGCTCCTCACCGGTCGCCGGGCTGATGATGGGCCGCCCGGTCGATTCCAGCACGCCGGGGATCGCGACCCTCGCGGTCCGCCGCTCGATGTCGATCTCGAGGTCGATCGGCTTGAAGAGCGGCTCGTGGATGCTGCTCGACATGGCATGGAATACCCACCAGTGGGTCTTGGCCTCCTCGGTTTCCTCGCCGTGAAGCACCGCGATCAGCGCCTGGCGCTGACGCTCGTCGGCGCGCTCGTCGATGATCGCCTGCATGGTGCCGTTGCCCTCGAAGATCGCCCCCGGCCATGCATAGAGCAGGGCCCAGCGCAGGCCGTCGAGGCTGGTGTCGCCGAAATGGCCCTGCTCGATCTGCCCCACTTCGAAGCCTCGGCAGTGGCCATGGGTAGGGCGCAACTCGAACTGGCAGGGGCAGTTGTAGTCGCAGTTGCAGTTGCCGAACGTGACGGATTCGATGCTCCAGTCGATCATGGCGTTGACCTCCCGACTCTGGACCCTGGGGGCATGGGGCGCGCCCGTGCCGATGTCGAAAGTGACCCGGTATGGAACGGGCACAGCGCTGCCCGGGCTTCCAGTATAGCGTCCCGTTCGGTGTCGCGAGTCACCGCGAAGCGAGCCCGGAGCGGTGCTGTCCCCGGCACGGCATAAACCCTGAATGCAAGTGAATAAGTACAGCCCCACAGCAACATCATGGGCTGAGGCAATAGACATCATCCGGGGTCCGACAGTGATCGGCCTATTGTCGTTGTCCGGAGACCTTCTTTTCAGTCGTATGCATCTGATACGGAAATCAGGAAGGGATGAACCCACGGGTAGGGTATGCCTTACAGGAATAGCATGACCACTGACCTTGCTGCTGTAAAACAGCTGGCCAAGAATCTTTCTCCCACAAAAACAATCAGATACTAGTTGAAGCAATTGATGTAAGTCATGAAATGGCTACCTTGCAGAGAATCCGCCCGTGGAAAGGTTACCATTAAGTTACACTTCGCCTAAGCCACCCCCCCAAGGGCGATACGGCTCACGACAGAATTTTCTCTCACATAAACAATCAGATACCAGTTGAGGCAATTGCCGTAAGTCATGAATTGGATATCTTGCAAAGAATCCGCTTGTGGAAAGGTTACCCTTCAGTCACACTTCGCTTAAGCCAACCCACCCAAGGGTGATATGGCTCCCGACAGCCCGGTGCCTGCACCGATTTGTCGGAAAATGAAAAAGGCAAACCCGTCGAAAGGCGGGGACGCAAAGTCACCGGTCTACCGGGCGTAACAGCCCCACGACAGCGGGACCGCCGACATCTCCTTTGGCTCCGAGCATGCTGTTTTCCATGCCCGCCCCCATCGCAGTGTTAACGGGTCCCCTGCCTGGTGTTAACTCAAGCCATCGTCGACGGTAAACAGCCGTGGCAATGGCTTACAGGGAATTGATCAATGAGCTCATCTGCTTTCATTCGCAAGAATTTTCGCCGTACCGCGCTGGCTTCCGTCGTTGCGCTTGGGGCTTTCGGGGCATCCAACAGCTTCGCCGCGGACGCTACAGCCACGGCGACGGGCACCGTCATCGAGCCCATCGCCATCACCAATGCTGGCAATCTCAACTTTGGCCAATTCGCCCGCGGCGACGGCGGTAGCGTGACCGTGGCCACCGATGGAACTCGAAGCACTACGGGACCGATTCTATCCACCACAGGTGATACCCCCGCCGCCGCCCAGTTCGATGTGACGGGTGCTGCTGATGCCACCTACAGCATTGCCTGGTCAGGTGATACATTGCTGACCGACTCGGTGAGTACTGAAACCATGGCGCTGGAAAAAATCAGTGATCTTACCGCTGGCGGTGCCACCACGGGTGAAGTGGCGGTGGGTGTCCTCGGCACCGGGGGCACCCAGTCCATCTATTTGGGTGGCACGCTGACAGTGGCTGCACTTCAGGCTGCCGGGACCTATACCGGCAGTGTGACGGCAACGGTAGAGTACAACTAACCGTTCACTGGCATGTCGAGCCGGGTGCCAGACCGGCGAAGACCAGGGTGGAGCCATGCAAAGCGCTTTCAGAGGCTCGACCGCTGGTTTGGCACTGACATTGGTTAGCGCCTGCGTCATTTCCGCCAACGTCGACGCACGCAGCGCGACCGGTCGTGTCAGTGCTTCCGTCACGGCTCCCGTCACCATCGGCGGTACCCTCCAGGTCGTCTCCACTAGCGCCTTCGTCAGCGGCACGACGGGGGATCTGATCATACGCCTTCCGGGAGCAGGCCCATCCGGGGTGGATGGGGAGGATGGTGGTCCTCGTCCCTCTGAAACATCCGTCTCCGTGGCCGTCGTGCCTGAGGGCTGCACTAAAGCCATCGGAAGCCTGGCCGACTGCCTCATGGCCAGGGCCGATGATGGGATGCTCGAGGGAGACCCGGTCAGCGGTCTTGGCGTCGAGGCTGTCGAGAGTGACCAATCCGGAATGACCGATGTCAGCGTCACTGTGCTCTACAACTAGACAACTAGGCCAACATCACCAGAAACCGGGGGCATTGCGATGAGACATGGTTGTCCAAGGATCACGGCTGGTGTTGTCCTGGCAATTCTTCTTTTGGCTGGCAAAAGCTGGGCGGTGGATATCGAGATCCAGAATACCCGGGGATTGTCGTTCGGCAGCTTCGTGGCCGGCAGTGGCGGTTCGGTCGCGGTCAGCCCCAGCGGCGTGCGCAGCGCGGGCGGCGATGTATGGCTGATCCCCTCGAGCGAGGGCCTTGCCGCCGAGTTTACGGTGTCGGGCGATGCCGAGGCGACCTATACGATCCAGTTGCCCGGCAACGATTTCGTGAAACTGACGGGCCCGGGCAGCGACATGGTCATCAACGACTTTACCAGTGCCCCTTCCGGGGCCGGCGGCCAGCTGAGTGCGGGCGGGTCCCAGGCCCTGACGGTCGGGGGAACACTCAACGTCGGCAGCGCCCAGGCACCGGGCGATTACGCCGGTACCTTCAGCGTGACCGTGAACTACAACTGATGCATCGCGAGCAACACCTCTGGATGGCGCCCATCATGCCTTGTGCCGTCCGGTGCTCCCGAAAAAAGCGATAAATGGATTCCGCAATGATCCCCGAGACCTTGCCCCAGAAAGCCCCAGCCATGACATTCCTGTGCCGCTTCACCCTGTGCGCCCTGCTGCTCGTGTTGCCGGCGAGCCAAGCGCTGGCCCAGTTGATGCTTTATCCGACCCGAATCGTCTTCGAGGGCAACCAGCGTTCGGCCCAGCTGGAACTGATCAACAATGGCAACGAGAGTGCCACCTATCGCATTTCCCTGGTCAACCGACGCATGAGTGCCACCGGCGGTTTCTCCGAAGTTGACGAGCCTTTGCCGGGTGAACAGTTTGCCGATACTCTGCTGCGTTACTCGCCGCGCCAGGTGACCCTCGAGCCCGGCGCCGGGCAGACGGTCCGCATCATGGTGCGCAAGCCTGCCGATCTGGCGGCCGGCGAGTATCGCTCGCACCTGCTGTTCGCACAACAGCCCGAGACCCGGGGCCGTCGTAGCATCGAGACCCGTGGCTCTGCCGCCGATGATGAGATAGGCATCCAGCTGACGGCGCTGATCGGCGCCTCCATCCCGGTGATCGTGCGTCATGGCGGCACAGACGTTAGCGTCTCGCTGACCCAGCTCGAGCTTCAGCGATCATCGAACGGGGCGCCGCTGCTTGCGCTGCAGATGGAGCGTAGCGGTACGCAGTCTGTCTACGGCGATCTGACCGTCAGCTTCACCTCGAGAAATGGTGCCGAACAGGTCATCGGCCGCGCCAATGGGGTGGCGGTCTATACCCCCAACCCCCTGCGCCGAGCGCGCATTGCCCTGCAACCGCCGAGTGGCCTACCCCTCAGCAATGGCACCCTGCGCGTCACCTACCGGGAACAGGCGGAGGACGGCGGCAGGCTGCTGGCCGAGGCGGTGCTATCGCTATAGTTTCCTGGCGCTATGCCGCACGGATATGAGATCCGCTACCGCCCACCGGGCCAGTCAGTTGGCCGTGCTGGCGTTATGGCTCGTGCTGCTGGCCTACGCCTCAGTCCTGCCGGCCCAGGAGCCGGCCAGGGAGCCGGAGTTCCTGCTGCTGGAAGTGCGCCTGGACCAGTCCGTACTGTCCGGCGCCATCCCTGCCTATGAGGCCGGTGAGCATACCCTGCTGCCACTGGGCGAGCTGGCAAGATTGCTGACCATCGCCATCCAGACCCAGCCCCGGGAAGGCTCCGCCAGCGGCTTTATCCTCAGCGAGGATCGCGGGTTCAGCCTGAACCTGGACAACGCCAGCGTTACCCGGGCCGGGAATACCGAGACCTTCGATCCGGCGCTGGTGCTGGCGGAACCGGACGATATCTACGTTGCGGTGTCCCTGCTCGAACACTGGCTACCGCTGGCACTCGAGATCGACCGTGCCAGCCTCTCCCTGCGCGTTCATGCCCTCGAGGCATTGCCCCTGCAGGCCCGCCTCGCTCGGGAACGCCTCGGGGATCGTGCCGGAACGCGTGGCGGCTATGAGGATCCCGGCTATCCCCGCCACGAGCAGCCGTACCGGCTGCTGAGCATGCCGTTCGTCGATCAGACGTTGACCACCGAACTGCGGCGCACCAATGGCAGCCCCCAGAGCGACGCGGCCTATACCGCTTACCTCACGGGGGATCTGCTGGGCATGGAGTCCTCGCTCTACTTTTCCAGCCGCCAACAGGACCCTTCGCCGGAAGTGCGGGCCACGCTCGGGCGCCACGACCCCGACGGAAACCTGCTGGGCCCGCTGCATGCCCGATCTTTCCGATTCGGTAGTCACTCGACCTCCAGCGTAGAAAATATCACCCGCGGTATCAGGGGCGAGGGGGTGACGTTGAGCAATCGCCCCCTGACACGGCCCACCAGCTTCGACCGCCAGGCGTTCGAGGGCGACTTGCCGCCGGGGTGGGACGTGGAACTCTATTACAATGATGCCCTGGTGGGCTTTGCGCGGCCCGATGCCGAGGGCCGCTATCGTTTCGACGACCAGCCCCTGAGCTATGGCCGCAATGACTTCCGGCTGATCTTCAACGGCCCCCTGGGCCAGACACGGGTAGAGCAGTACAGTTTCCCTCTGGATCAATCCATGGTTCGCCCCGGAGACTTCCAGTACAGCGTGACCGAGCACCGGGACGACGACGGGCAATCCCGAACCATCGCCCAGTTCGACCTGGGTCTCGCGCGCTCGCTGACCGCCTCGGCCGGGCTGATCCGGGCACCGGCGGGCGGGGACGAGGAACTCTATACCACCCTGGGGGTACGGACCTTCTGGCAGTCGCTGAGTCTCGGCGGGGGCGTTGTCCAGGCGAAGGACGGTGGTTCACTGGCCGAGCTCGGTGTCCAGACCCGTATCGGCGGCGTGGCCGTGGACGCGAGTCGCATCCACCTGACCGATTTCACCAGCGAGGTGTTTCCCGCCGACAGCGATCCCATTCGCAGCCATGATGAGCTTCGACTCAGCGGCTCCCTTCCGCTGACGTCTCGCTCGCGCATGCCCGTAACCCTCGCGGCCACGCGGGACGAGCGGGAGTCCGGCAGGGCCAATACCGAGGTCAGCGCCCGTGTTTCCGCTTATGTGCATCGCACGGCCCTCACCAACACCCTTCGCTGGCGCGCCTCCGGTGACATCGAGCACGCCACCGGCAGCCTGCAGGTCAGCCGCCGTGTTCGCGATATGAGTTTGCGCAGTCAGATCGATTACCTGCTGGGCTCTGAGCGTGACATCTCCTCG
This sequence comes from Halomonas sp. LBP4, assembly GCF_003202205.1. Lineage (GTDB taxonomy): Bacteria > Pseudomonadota > Gammaproteobacteria > Pseudomonadales > Halomonadaceae > Halomonas > Halomonas flagellata. The sequence goes on along the minus strand of NZ_PDOG01000002.1, from coordinate 311,470 downwards.
TTGGCGCTCTCCGCCGATAAGTATCTGGCAGACGGCTATCGCGGGACCCTGGGCATCGCCCACACCTTCGCGTCCCCCGAAACCCGTTATACCGCCGGCTTTACCAAAAGCCTGGGCCGCTTCGGGCTGGGCGTTAATGCCAGCTACGTCGACACGGGAGAGATCGCTCTAGGTGCGCAATTGTTTATTGCCATGGGCCGGGATCACCGGCGCTCCGACTGGCGATTCGATGCCCGGCCCATGGCGAACAGCGGCGCCGCTTCCGTGCGCGTGTTCATGGACGACGATCACAATGGCGTAATGGACGCCGATGAGGAGCCGCTGCAGGGTGCTGGATTCATGGTCAACGGCGGCAGGCACCAGGCCCGCACGGATGCGGCGGGCATTGCCCATATCGACCACTTGCCGGTGAAACAGCATGTCGACATCGGGATAGACACCTCGACGCTGATAGACCCGCAATGGGCGCCAGCGATCGAAGGATTGAGGCTGGTGCCGCGCCCGGGCAGCGTGGCCAGCCTGGAGTTCCCGGTGCGCATGACCACAGAAATCGATGGCACGGTCTATCTGCTGGAGGATGGTGTCGAGCGCGGTATCGGTGATCTGAAGCTGGAACTGCTGAACGACCAGCAAGAGGTAGTGGCCCGGACAACAAGCAGCTGGGACGGTTTCTATATTGTGCCAGGGGTAATCGCCGGCGATTACCGGTTGAGGCTCTCACCGCAGCAACTGCAACGCCTGGGCCTGACGGATACTGGCACAAGGGAGCTGACCGTGTCAGGCGATGGCTCCTTCATCAGCGGTGTCGATCTGAGGGTATTGCCATCATCGCCAACGGCGTCGACTCAGTACTCGAGGCAGGTCTTGCCGAAGTGACGGCCGGACTCCTGGTGGCGAAAGGCATCGGCGATCTCGTCGAGCCCGCCGGGGACCTTCAGTGTCACGACTTTCATTCATCGCCTCCTTGTCGTCCGGGAAGCGTCACCGTCTGCGCCTCGCCACCGTAGCCGTGTTCCTGGTCGCGCCCCTGGACGGTCACGCTGTCAATCTCGGCGGGAATCTCCACGCCGGCGAGCCGCCGGGTGAAGGGCTGCTCGCCGGCATGGTGGTGCAGCAGCTCGCGCACGCCGAGCTCCTCGTCGCCGGGCCCCAGCACGCGGAAGGCATCCGCGTAGCGCGACGGCGAGTCGTAGGGCGACGAGAGGGTCACGTCGAAGTCGAAGCTGTTCTCGCCGGCCTCGGTCACCTCGACCCCGACCACGTCGGGAAAACGCTGGGCCTCGTCGGCCGGGGCAAGGCCCGCCACCGAGAGCGCCAGGCCGGCCAGCATCACCTTCGCGGCTCGCATGGTGTCACCTCCTGATGGTGTGGTTCGTCTACCCTGCTCAGCGGTCGTCGCGCGCGTCAGGCTCCGCCCCCTGCCCACTCGTGCAGCTGCCAGTCGTTGTCGGTGATCGCCTCCCCGCCGTTCGGCGTGACCCGCACGGTGTCGCTCAGGCCGATGCCCCACTCGCCCGGCAGGCGCAGGCAGAGCGGCAGGTGGAAGACCATGTCGGCCGCGAACTCGCGGTGCTGGCCCCGGGCGATATAGCCGGTGCCCTCGACCCAGCTGGGCGGGAACTGGGCCCCCACCGCGTAGCCGAATACCCCGGAGTGGAACACCCGGTCGGCGTGGGGCGCCAGCACCGCCTCGGCGGCCCGGGCGGCGGCGTCGAAGCTATGGCCCGGGCGCATCTCGGCGCACAGGGCCTCGTAGATGGCGCGGCAGACATCGCGCAGCGCCTGCATCTCCGGGCTCGCCCGGCCGGCCACGGCGGTACGCATCATCGGCGCGGTGTAGCGCTGGAAGGCGGCGCCGAACTCCAGGAACACCGGCTCGTTCTCGGCGATCACGTTGCGCTTGTGGTTGACGTGGATGACGCTGATGCGGCGGCCGGCGGTGACGATGGGCTGCAGGCTCATGAACTCGCTGCCCGCGGCCAGCAGCGCCCGGCTGCCTTCCGCCGCCACGGCGTCGTCGGTGATGCCGGGTTCGATGATCGCGATCGCCGCCCGCAGCCCTTCGGAAGTGAGCCGCGCGCTCTCGCGCAGGCAGTCGAGCTCCGCCGGCGACTTGACGATACGGATGCGGTCGAGCAGTTCGCCGCCGTCATCGCGGAAGCGCCCGGCGCCGAGGCGCGCCTGCAGCTCGCGGATCAGCCCATGGCGCAAGCCGGTACCGAAGGCATCCAGGCCGATGGCATGAAACGGCGCCAGCGTCTCGGTCAGCGGCTCGATCACCTCCTCGATGCCCTCCCAGCGGTAGCCGAGGATCTCGTCCACCGAGGCGGTGACCACCGCCGGACCGGTCTCGATGGAGGGCACCTGCAGCACCAGGCGATCGGAGGAGACCACCAGGCAGGTGTGCACCGAGACCTCGAAGGTGTGGTAGCCGGTCAGGTAGAAGATGTCGGCGGGATCGGTGAGCAGCAGTGCCTCGAGCCCCGCCGCCCGCATGGCCTGGCGCACGCGCCGGCGGCGAGCCTCGAACTCGGCGGGGGAAAAGGGCAGCTCGCTTTCGGCGAGCTGCTCGGCGAGGGCGTGGCGATAGGCATGATGATCCATGACGCGCTCCGGCAAGGGGGAAGCCATCTCGGGAAGACTCTCGCCAGTGTAGCCATGACTCGCCCCATGCCGCCCGGACAGGGAGCAAAATATCCCTGTTCGCGTCCGGTGCGGTTTCGTAGAATCCAGCCTCGTGTTAGACGCAACAGGACAACGATATGGGTAGGGCCTTCCAGAACCGCAAGGAATCCATGGCCAAGACGGCCGCCGCCAAGACCAAGGTGTACAGCAAGTACGGCCGCGAGATCTATGTGGTCGCCAAGCAGGGCGGCACCGATCCCGCCGGCAACCTGAGCCTGCGCGGCCTGATCGAGCGCGCCAAGAAGGACCAGGTGCCCAGCCACGTGATCGACAAGGCGCTGGACAAGGCCAGCGGCGTCGGCGGCGAGGACTTCTCCCCGGCCCGCTACGAGGGCTTCGGTCCCGGCAACTGCATGGTCATCGTCGACTGCCTGACCGACAACCCCAACCGCACCTTCGGCGACGTGCGCGCCTGCTTCAACAAGGCCAAGAGCAAGCTCGGCACGCCGGGCAGCGTCAGCCACATGTTCGACCACTGCGCCATCCTCGCCTTCGCCGGCAACGACGAGGAAGCCACCCTCGAGGCGCTGATGGAGGCCGATGTCGACGTGACCGACATCGAGAACGAGGACGGCCTCATCACCGTCTTCGCCCCCCACACCGAGTACGCCAAGGCCAAGCAGGCGCTGCTCGACGCCTTCGGCGAGCTCGACTTCGAAATCGACGAGATCCAGTTCGTGCCCCAGACCATGACCCCGGTCGAGGGCGACGACGTGGCCATGTTCGAGAAGCTGCTCGACAGCCTCAACGACCTCGACGACGTGCAGAACGTCTTCCACAACGCCGAGTGCTAAGGCGACAACCGCTCGCCTTCCCGGCGGCCCGCCATCGGGCGCCGGGAAGGGTCTTCGAGGCCGCGGATGCGCCGGCCGAGGTCTACTCCCGGGCGGCCACGGGAATCATCAGGTGCTGATAGTCCGTCCCCTTCCACATCACATAGGGGCCGCCGCTGTGCGGATCGGTGGGGAAATTCTCCAGCAGTTCCGCCGGGGCAATCAGCATCAGGTGCGGTCCCTCCTCGATCCACTCGTTGTCATCGGTGGGCCCCTCGGCATAGGGATCGACATTGCTGGCGCCCTCATCACCCGACAGCATGTACGCCACGCCGATCGACTCGGCGGTGAACGGTTCCTCGTTCTGCCAAGCCTGCGCCCACTCCATCCATAGCTCGTCGAGACACATCGGCGCGGTGCCCGAAAGCACCGGCGGTGTCGGCATGCAGGTAAAACCGTTGGAGCCCTCCTGCAGGACATTGCCCTCCCAGTCGACCACCCTTGCCCCTTCCTGCATGCCCGGCCAGGCGGCACTCAGGGCATCTGCCTTCAGGTCCGTCTCGGCCAGCACAGTACCGGAACCGGCCAAGCTCATCAGCAGGATAGCCAGGGTGCCTGTGCCCGTGCCCACCCGTCCTTTCATACCCGTGTAAGTTTTCACCGCCTTCCCCTTCTCGTTGGTGGAGTGCCTGTCCACGAGTCCCTTCCGACCTAAGCGGCATCACCGCCCCGGTTCCCGACAAGCCCTCCTCGACCCTCCGGATGCCCGCCTGACCAACCCGCCGGGCAGGCAACATAGTACAGCCCCATCCCGCCGGCGCCTCCAGGAAAAGCGACGAAACGCGCCGGGTTCATGGGAAAAATCAGGCACGAGCATGAGGCGCTCGATGCACCGGAGCTCGGGCAATACCAGGTCCCGCGTCTGCACATCCGGTTCACCGCAGCCCCGCCTCCTCGCGCAGGAAGGCATCGATCCCCGCCGAGTAGTCCGGTTCGCTGTCGAGGGAACCTGTGTTGTGGCCGCCGCGGATCTCCAGCAGCCGCTTGGGCTCGCCGGCCGCCGAGAACACCGCCAGGCCCTCGCCGAAGGGAATGATCTCGTCCTCGCGGCTATGGATCACCAGCAGCGGCGCCGCGATGCGTGTGACGTAGGCTTCGGTGTCGTAGTAGAAGCGCACCAGCCAGCGCGCCGGGAGGAAGGGGTAGAGCCGCTGGGCAAGCTTGGGCACCGAGCGAAACGGCGATTCGAGGATCACCGCGGCCGGCGATGTCTCGCCGGCCAGGGTGCTGGCCAGTTCCGCCGCCACCGCCGCCCCCAGTGAACGGCCGAACAGCACGATCTCGCCGGGGTCATGGCCGGCCTCCATCAGCCAGCGCCAGCCGGCGCGGGCATCCAGCGCCGTGCCCGCCTCGGAGGGGCGGCCCTCGCTGCGCCCGTAGCCGCGGTAGTCGAGGATCAGCACCGAGAGGCCCAGCCGGTGGAACTGCCGGATCGACGCCAGCCGGTGGGAAATATTGCCGGCATTGCCGTGGAAGAACAGCAGGCCGCCGCGGGGCTCGTCCGCCGGTATCCACCAGGCGTCCAGGCCCACGCCATCCTCGGTCGACAGCGTCACCGGCTCCCAGGCCAGCCCCAGGTCCGCCGGGGTGCCGACATGCTCGCGCCCCATGTGCGGCAGGTAGAGCAACCGGCTCTGGAAGCCCCAGGCCAGCGACACCACCAGGGCATAGACCAGCACCAGCCCGACAAGAAAACGCAGCAGCATGGGACCTCCACTGGGGGCATGCCCTCAAGCTAGGAGCCGGAGGGGGCCGACAGGCGCCACGGTCAGCGCGGCCCGGCGTCCCGGTCGCAGCCCATCACCCCGCCCTTGGCCCAGTTCTCGCCGTCGACCTCGCTGAAGAACACCTGCACCGACTCCTCACTGGCACCATAGACCTCGGCGAAGGCCTCGGTGATACGCCGTGCGAGCTCGCGCTTCTTCTCGACGCTGCGGGGAAACTGCTGGATGGTGACGATGGGCACGCTCGGCTCCTCTCGTGAACGGTATGTCTGGAATCCGCCACGATAGCAGGAAACCCGCCGAGGGGGCGGATCTCCGAGGCGCCGGGGTGCGGCAACGCTCAGGGCTGGCCGATAAAGGCCCGGTAGGCCTCCCAGGCGTCCTCCACCCCCGCCTCCAGGAAGCGGGCGCCGTGCTCGATGCTGGCCAGCGACGGGTCCGAGCCCATTCGGCCGTCTGGGAAGCGGCGGCGGAACTCGTCGGCATCGCACTGGGCGCTGCCCGTCGGGGCGACCTGCGGCGACATCGGCACCTGCTTCACCGCTTCCGGCCTGGCGAACCAGGAGAGCGACACCTCCGAGGCGGTGGCGTGGCTGCCCTCGGCGTCGCCGTACAGCGACTCGGCCAGCTCGCGTCCCCGCCGCCCGGCGAACCAGTTGAACAGGGCCAGCTCGAGCTCGCCACTCTGGCCCTGCAGGCTGCGCTCCGCCTGGACCTCGGCGAAGGCCGCGTTCACGGTGGCGATGTTGCCGCCATGGCCGTTGAGGAAGAACACATGGGTGAAGCCGTGGCGCGCCAGCGAGACGATGGTGTCGCGCAGCACCGCGATCAGGGTGCTCGGCCGCAGGGTGAGGCTCCCCGGGAAGGCCAGGTGATGCTGCGCCATGCCGATGGCCTGGGTCGGCCCCACCAGCACGTCGTGCCGCTCGCCCAGCGACCAGGCGATCGCCTCGGGGCAGATCGCATCGGTGCCCACCAGGCCGTTCGGTCCGTGCTGCTCGGTGGAGCCGATGGGCACGATGATGCCCTTCGCGCGTTGGAGATAGGCCTCCACCTCCGGCCAGGTGGCGTGTTGCAGTCTCATGGGGCGGCTCCTCGATTGTCCGTCAAGCGATCCACCGATGATGCCAGATAGATGGACGCCGTGCCGGGTGCCGGCACGATGGCGCTACTCCGGAGCCTCCTCGTCGGGGGCGTCGCGGTACTCCATGCGCGACCAGAGGGGCCCCCGCAGGAGATCACACCCCTGCTGGCGCAGGTAATCGGCCTGCCCCCGGGTCGCCACGCCGCCGGCGATGACCTGCTGCCCCAGCTGGTGGGCCATGCCGATCATCGACCCGATGATCGCCTGGTGGTGGGGGGTGTCGAGGCAGCCGGCGATGAACGGCTTGTGGATCTTGATGGTATCGATCGGGAAGCGGTTGAGGTGCCCGAGGATCGAGTGTCCGCTGCCGAACTCGTCGACGGTCAGCCGCACGCCGAGCGCCTTGAGCCGCTCGAGCATGGCCGCGGCCCGTTGGGGAGCACGCATCAGGCCGCTCTCGCTCAGCTCGAGCTCGAGCATCTCGCCCGGCAAGCCGCTATGGTCCAGGACCTCGCCGACCCGGTCGACGATCTCGCCATCCAGCAGCTCGGCGGTCGAGACCTGCACCGCCACCCGCAGGTCGATGCCCGCCTCGATCCAGGCCTTGGCATGGCGACACGCCCTCGCCAGCACCCACTGGCCGATGATGGCCGCCTGCCCCGCCTCCTCGGCAACCGACATCCAGCGCGCGGATTCCATCGTGCCGAACTGGCTCGACTGCCAGCGCGGCTGTGCCGAGATGGCCACGACCTGGCCACTGCGTGCACTCAGCGTGGGCAGGTAGTAGAGCTCCAGCTCACCGAGCGGCAGGGCCTCGCGGAGTTCGCTACGCAGGGCGAGGCGATCGAAGTCGTCGTCGCGCAACTCGGGGGTGAAGACATGGTAGCGGCGACGACCGAGACGCTGGGCATGGCGCCGGGCGCGATTGGCATGACGCATCAGTTCGTCGACCGTACGCCCATGCTCGGGAAACAGGCTGATGCCGATACAGCAGCTCGCGACCACCTTGTGGCCACCCAGTTCGACGGGCTTGCTGGTCCAGTCGAGCAGGCGCTCGACGACCTTGAGCACCTCGTCCAGCGGCTCGATGCCCGGCAGCACCGCCATCATCTCATCGCTGCCGAGGCGACTGACGATCCCGCTGCCGCCCAGACAGCGCTTGATGCGCTGGGCGGTCTCGTGCAGGTAGTAGTCGCCCATCTCCAGGCCCAACGACTCGTTGATGGCCTGGAGCTGGTCGATGTCGACATGCAACACGGCCACCCTGCCCCGCTGGCCGGGAAGATCGGCGATGAGCTCCGCCAACCGCTGCTGGGCATGGCGGCGGTTCGTCAGGCCGGTCACCCCATCGTGAAGGGCGTGGTCGGCCAGCTCCATCAGCATCTCGCCGCACAACTCCTGCACCGCGGCCAGGTTCTGCTCGGCCTGCCGGCGGGAGGCGCGTTCGTGGTGGAGCGCCTGGACCTGCTGCTGCAGGCGGGAGACCTCGCGCAGCTGCTGCCGCGACTCCAGCCGGCTGTAGTGCTCGGCCGGCAAGACATGGGAGTGATGATCGCAGATGGCGTCGAAGGCCGCCTGATCCTCGGGCCGATCGAAATGCTGCATGGCATAGCCGCACAGCAAGGTCATCGGCAGGCGATGGCAGGCCGCGTGCCAGAGCGCCTCCAGCCGCACCGCCGCCTCGGCGTTGCCCCGGGCACACAGCAGGTTGACCAATTCGCCGAAGGCGCGGGTGGGCACGGGGCTGGCGGCCTCGATGCCGGCAAGCAGGTGCCGCTCGAACAGCGCCTCGACCGGCATGCCGTCGCGCATGATGGTCTCGAGGATGAGGTCGGCATCATATGCCTCGAGTTGCCCGCTCGACATGGCGGCGCCGGTGTCCAGGCCCGCGGCTTCCAGCCGTTGCAGCACGGCCGCCAGATGGGGTGGCGTCAACAGCACCAGCAGGCGTTCGCCGGCGTCGGCACCGGCCCGGAGGTAGTCGGCCACGACATCGGCAAGGAAGGTCTCGTCCGCGTAGAACTGGACGACATGATCATGAGGCTGGCACTGGGTCGCGACTTGCATGGGGTACTCTCACGGTGGCGAATCCCGCGCGATCAATCCAGCCGCCCTTTATTAGTGCTGACCATGCGACCTTGACCGATGCTGACGCGGAATCATTGCGACTCTCGTCAATAGCACGCCCCCTCGCCGGCGTCAAAAGCTGAATCGAGAATGCAATTTACATCAGGATCGGCGGGATGAGGCGTTGCCCTCGATCGGCGGGGAACGCACGACGAAGAGAAGGGGGGCACTTGCCCCCCTTCCCCGGTTTTGTCATGACATCATGGGCGTGACGGACTCAGGCGGTCTTCTTGCCCTCCTGGTGGGTCAGCACGAACAGCGACCAGGCGGCATCGCCACCCACCAGCAGACCCATGATGACGCTGTTCCACATCGCCAGCGTGACGCCGGCATACCCGAGCAGGAAGGGTGCGACGATCAGCGCAGCCCCCAGGGCAAGCAGGATCCACTCTTCCCACACCTGGGTCTTCCTGAGCACGGCGACGGCAAACACGATCACCGCGACGCCGATCAGCACCGGAACCCACATCACCATCCCGGCGTCGGTCATGGCATGCCCGAAGGCGAAGGGAGACGCCACCAACCAGGCACCGAACAACAACATCAGCCAATCACGCCAATGCTCCTTGATCTGCAAGGGTCTCATCTCGCCTACCTCCCAACCGATCACGCGGTTGACATCATCACGGGGCAGTCCGGGGGACTACGCAATTGTCATGGGGACGACCGCACGATTTTCAATCCCCCGGGGCAGATGCCGCCCCCTACCACCTGCCCGTTTGGCCCATGACGACGTCGAGCCCGGCAGCCGGAAGGACAAGCCAAAGGAGACTCACGAGCCGAAGGCGACACACCGGCCGCTGCCCGACCGGTGTGGCAAGGCTCACTCGGCGATGACGCTCAACCGGTAGTTGCCACTCTCGCTGTTGCCGTAGGTGCGGGCAACTGCCCGGTAGTCACCGGCCTCGAGGTGCGCCTGGATGCGCGCATCGAAGCCATCGCCACCATCGTCGTCGCTGAGGACGGTGCCATTCCCCTCCAGTTCGAGGTAGGCATCCAGCTCGCCGGACATCATGTCGAGGCGGTAGCGTCCCGCCTGCTCCACACGGAAGGCATAGGCATCCCGGACACCGGGCGCCAACCAGGCGCTGACCGGCTCGCCGATCTCCAGCTGCCCCTCGCTGGCCGGCTCGCCGGCGTCACCCAGGCTCGCCTCGAGCTCGAACAGGCCGCTGCCGTCCTGGCTGTAGCCGCGGGCGGTGACGGTATAGCGGCCCGGGGCCAGGTGCTGGTAGAGGCGGGCGTCGGTACCACCACCACCATCATCATCGCTGACCGATACGCCATCGCCGTGCAGTTCCAGGAAGGCATCGAAATCCGACGATCGCATGTCGAGGGTGACGGTGGCGGCGCTCTCCAGGATCAATTCGTACTCCAGCCCCTGGCCACTGAACCAGCCATGCAGCGGTTCATCGTGACTCAGTTCGCCGCCATTGCGCAGGGCACCGGCATCGGGCAGCTCCCGGGGTTCCACCGCGAGGGTGTACAGACCGCTGCCCTCGCCATAGGCGGCGCGCGCCGTCAGCCGGTACTCCCCGGGCTCGAGGAAGTCGGCGAGGCGTGCGTCCAGGTCGTCGGCGCCGTCGTCGTCCTCGCGCCGGTAGCCGTTCGGCCCCTCCAGCTCCAGGTAGGCATCCAGGTCAGTGGAGCGCATCTCGATCTGGTAGAGGCCGGTCTCCTCGATGGTCAGGGTGTAGGTGTCGGGCGCGTCCTGCAGCCAGCCGTCGTGGCGCGACGGCGCCGCCAGGGTGCTGATGTCGTCGAGCTCGAGGCGCCGACTGGTGACCTCGAAGGGGCCATAGCTATGGGCGTCGTTGCCGCTGACCACCAGGGTGTAGTCGCCGCTTTCGTCGATGCGGTGGCGCAGCGTGGGGGCCGCCTTGAGCAGTTGCTCCTGGTCGTCGTAGAGCGCCAGCACGCCCTGCAGGGCCCCGCCCAGCGCGATCTCGACCAGGGTGTCTTCCTCGAGCGGCAGCACGTAGCGCGCGAAGCGACTGCCATCCTTGCCGTTGAGCTCACTGCGCGAGGTGATCTCGCCGCGCTGGCGTTCCCCCAGTTGCAGCGGCGCCTCGACGGCGGCGGAGGTCGTGTCATCGCTCGGTGACGGGGAGTTCAGTTGCCAGCCGGCGAGCGCGCCGATGGCGACACCGCCCAGGGCGGTCAGAATCAGGGGAGAGACGGGAGTGGCCATGGAATCATCCTTGTTCGATGGCAAGCATCGTGAGGTTGACGAAGTGCCCGGTCTCGGGCGTAAGGATCATACAACCTCAATATTATAATAGGCTTTTGTACCGGTGTGACGAGAATCCTCCCACGGTCCTTGCGCACCGGCCCTACCCTTCATCCTCCTCGCTGCGCGCCAGCGCCGCCAGCCGCTCGGCCTGCTCTTCCCGGGCATCCTCGATCACCGCCAGCAGGTCATCGACATCCACCAGGCGGGTGTCATGGGCGAAGCAGCCGGTCAGCCGGCTCTCCGGGTGCAGCTCGCCCGACTCGTACAGCGCCCAGATCTCCTTGGCGTAGTCGGTCTCGAGCAGCTCCGGCGCGAAGCGGCCGAAGTAGGCGCGCATGTTGTCGACGTCGCGCTCGAGCATCATCGCCGCGCTGTTGTTGCCCGCGGCGTCCACCGCCTGGGGCAGGTCGATGATCACCGGGCCCCGGGCATCGAGCAGCACATTGAACTCGGACAGGTCGCCGTGCACCAGGCCGGCGCACAGCATGCGCACCACCTCGCCGATCACCCGGGTGTGGTGTTCGCGGGCCTCTTCGGCACCGAGGGTGACGTCATCCAGCCGCGGTGCCGCATAGCCCTCCGCATCATGGATCATCTCCATCAGCAGCACGCCGTCGACGAAGCCATGGGGCCGGGGCACCCGCACCCCGGCGCCTGCCAGCCGGTAGAGGGCGTCCACCTCGGCATTCAGCCAGGCCTGCTCCTGCTCCTTCTGGCCATAGCGGGACTTCTTGGCCATCGCCCGGCCCTGGCGGCTGTTGCGCACCTTGCGGCCTTCCTGGTACTGCACCGCCTGCTTGAAACTGCGCTGCTTGGCCTCCTTGAAGACCTTGGCACAGCGCAGCTCGCCGCCCGAGCGCACCACATAGACCTGCGCTTCCTTGCCGCTCATCAACTGGGCCACGACCTCGTCGATCAGGCCGTCATCGACCAGCGGCTGCAATCTCTTGGGTATCTTCATGCTCCCCCTTTCCCGTCAGCGGCTGACGCGCCGGGCGCGAAACGAGCGCCCCTTGAGTTTGCCCGTGCTCAGCTGGGCGAGGGCCGCCTTGGCGACCCCGCGCTGCACGGCCACGTAGGCGCTGCGCTCGAGCACCTTGATCCTGCCCACCTGGTCGCCACGCAGCCCCGCCTCGCCGGTCAGGGCGCCGAGGATGTCGCCGGGGCGTACCTTCTGCTTCTTGCCGCCGTCGAGCTGCAGCGTGGCCATGGGCGGGGTGAGCGGGTCCCGCTCGAGCACGGCGCGACCCGGCAGTGGCCCCTCCTCGAGGGCCTCGCCCAGGAACTCGCCGAGCCGCACCAGCCGGTACCCCTCCTGCTCGGTGACCAGGGTACAGGCCACCCCCGAGCCGCCGGCCCGGCCGGTGCGCCCGACGCGGTGCACGTGTACCTCGAGGTCGCGGGCGATCTGGTAGTTGAACACCGCGTCCAGGGCCTCGATGTCCAGCCCGCGCGCGGCCACGTCGGTGGCCACCAGGATCGACGCGCTGCGGTTGGCGAACAGTACCAGGATGCGGTCGCGGTCGCGCTGCTCGAGGTCGCCATGCAGTGCCAGGGCACTGAAGCCCGCCTCGCCGAGGGCCTCGGCGACCTCACGGGTCTCGCGCCGGGTGTTGCAGAACACCACGCTGGACTCGGGCCGATGGTGCAGCAGCAGCCGGCACAGGGCCTCGAAGCGCGCCGGCTCGTCCGCCACCCGGTAGACGTGCTGGCGAATGCTGGTCGCGTCGTGGACCTCGGCGATCTCCACCGTGGCCGGCTCGCGCATCAGGCCCTCGGCGATCGGCTTGATGCCGTCCGTGTAGGTCGCGCTGAACAGCCAGGTCTGCCGGCTGGCCGGCGTCTCGGCGACGATCGCCTCCATCGACGCCTGGAACCCCATGTCGAGCATGCGGTCGGCCTCGTCGAGCACCAGGGTCTCGAGCGCCGCCAGCGTCAGCGAACCCTTGCGCAGGTGCTCCTCCACCCGGCCCGGGGTGCCGACCACCACATGCGCCCCATGGGCCAGCGAGGCGAGCTGCGGGCCGAAGGGCGCCCCGCCGCACAGGGCCAGCACCTTGACGTTGGGCAGGGTACGCGCCAGCCGGCGGATCTCGCCGGCCACCTGGTCCGCCAGCTCGCGGGTCGGGCAGAGCACCAGCGCCTGCACCCGGAAGGTCGTCACCGACAGCCGCGAGAGCAGCCCCAGGCCGAAGGCCGCGGTCTTGCCCGAACCGGTCTTGGCCCGGGCGATCACGTCGCGCCCCGCCAGCATCAGCGGCAGGCTCTCGGCCTGGATCGGCGTCATGGCGTGGTAGCCGAGCGAGTCGAGGTTGGCCAGCAGCTCCGGCGCTAGCGGCAGGGAATCAAAGGAGGAATCGGACACGGAAATAGACCTGCGATAGAGGGCGGGAGCCGGGCGACAAGCGAGCGGTGGCGGGAGCCAGGAGGCGAGAGTCGGGGGAATGGCAAGGGAAGGCGGGCATGATAACAGAAAGGGCCGGAGAATACCGAGATATCGGTCAGGCAGCAGGGCTATCGCCGCTAGTTCGACGCTCGGGGCTGATCCGTCGACGGACGGCGACGAGGCGCTGCAAAGGCAGCGTCCCGTCGCCGCTAGAGCGCCACCGCCGTGCCCGTCACCACGATGCCGCCGGCCTGAGCCGCGACGACCCCGCCACCGGGGCGGGCTCGTCGCACGTCACTGGCTACAGGCGTCGCAGCCAGCCGTAGGTGGCCCCCAGCACCAGCCCGAACACGATATGCCCCAGCAGGGTGGAAATGGGCGCTATCAGGCCGAACCCCAGGCCGAAGAAGCCCGAGCCGGCCAGGGGGAAGACCGTGACCATCACCACCAGCCAGGCGATCACGCCGAACGCCAGCCCACGACGCGTATCGGTGCCGCCGGGCAGGTCGGACTCGAACAGGCCGAACAGCGTGCCCCAGATCAGCGTGCCGACCACGAAGTGAATGGTCCAACCCACGTAGATGCTGCTTGGCGTGCCCAGCGCGCGCTGGGCCGTCAGGTTCATGATCTCGATGGGGTTGTACCAGGGCATGAGCCCTGCCGACAGGCGCAGGATCAGGAACATCGAGATGACCAGCGTGGCCACCAGCCCCGCTACCATCCCATAACCCAGACGAGCAAGCATGGAACACCTCCCTGGAGGTCACAGTGTGATCACAGTATAGGCGGCTCACGCGAGCCGCCACGCCAGGCAACTACACTGCTTTCAGCAGCATGTGCAGGAGATGACCATGACCCATCATCCACACCCCCTGTCGCGTCGCACGCTGCTGGGCGGGATGCTGTCGGTGGCGGCCGCCGCGTCGCTGCCACCGCTCGGGGCGCTGGCACGGCAGCCGGGACCCCAGATGCGCGAGGTGCCGTCCACCGGCGAGCCGCTGCCACTGGTCGGGCTGGGGAGCTGGATCACCTTCAACGTGGGCGAGGACCCGCTGCTGCTCGAGGAGTGCACCGCGGTGATGGCGCAGTTCTTCGCCATGGGCGGGCGCATGATCGACTCCTCGCCGATGTACGGCTCGTCGCAGGCGACCATCGGCCACGGGCTGGAGGCGCTCGATGCCGTCGCCCAAGTCTACGCAGCGGACAAGATCTGGACCTCGAACCCCGCCGGCGGGCCGGCCCAGGTCGAGGCGTCGCGCCGTGACTGGGGCGTGCCGCGCTTCGACCTGCTGCAGGTCCACAACCTGGTCGCCTGGGAGGCGAATCTCGAGACCCTCCTCGGGATGAAGGCGGCCGGCAAGGTGCGCCATGTGGGCATCACCACCTCCCACGGCCGGCGCCACGACGGCGTCGAGCACATCATGCGCGACGCACCGCTGGATTTCGTCCAGTTGACCTACAACGTGGTCGACCGCGAGGCCGAGCAGCGCCTGCTGCCCCTGGCCAGGGAGCGCGGCATCGGCGTGATCGTCAATCGCCCCTTCCGGCAGGGGCGGCTGACCGAACGCCTGGCGAGGGAGCCACTGCCGGCGTGGGCAGCGGAGATCGGCGCCGAGAGCTGGGCGCAGTTCATCCTCAAGTTCATCATCTCCCACCCGGCGGTGAGCTGCGCCATTCCCGCCACCACCCGCGTGGACCACGTGCGGGAGAACATGGCCGCCGCCGGCACGCCGCTGCCCGACGACGCCTTGCGCCGACGCATGGCCGACCACGTGCGGGCGCTGTGAGTGACGCCAGGGTAAGGAGGGCGAGATGGGGTTGAGCGAGTGGCTGAGCTACCGCCCCGAGGACCTCCTGATGTTCTCCCTGCGGGTCTATGAGCGGCTCTTCGAGCTGCACAACCAGGCGCTGTGGCCCATGCAGCTGCTGGCCCTGGGGCTGGGCGGTGCGATGCTGTTCGCCCTGCTGCGCCCGCGCCCCTGGGGCACCCGCCTGATCGCCGCCCTGCTCGCCGTGGCCTGGGTGTTCGTGGCCTGGGCCTTCCTGTGGCAGCGCTATGCCCCCATCAACTGGGGGATCCGCTATGTCGTCCCGCTGTTCGTGTTGCAGGCGCTGCTGCTGATCGCCCTCGGCATGTTGAAGGGCGGGCTCGGCCTGCCGGCACGGTGGAGCGTGCCGCGCGGCCTGGGGCTCGCCCTCTTCCTCCATGCGTTGATCCTGCACCCGCTCATGGCCCTGCCCGCCGGGCGCGGGCTCCAGGGTGCCGAGGTCCTGGGACTCACCCCCGACCCGCTCGCCATCGCCACTCTGGGGATGGCGGCCATGGCCTCCCCGGCGCAGCGGGCCTGGCCGCTGCTGGTCATTCCCGCCCTGTGGTGCCTGGTGAGCGGGACCACCCTCGCGACCCTGGGTGCAGCGGGCGCCTGGCCGCCGCTGCTGGCCGTGGGCCTGGCGCTGGTGGCCCGGCTATGGCCGCGAGGCTCTCCCACGGCATAGGGCAGGCCGGCGGGGCGCGATCATGCCAACCGGAACAGCGGCCACAGCCCGAACCACAGCACATAGCCGAGCGAGGCGCCCATCAGGCCGTCGATGCGCCCGGCCGGGCGGTCGTCCCGGAGGTGCCGGGTCAGCAGCCAGGCCAGCCAGGCGCCATGGGGAACGACCACCCAGGCGATGCCGGCGAAGGCCCCCGCCGCCAGCCCCATCGCCTGCCAGGCCAGGGCGCAGGCGGCGGCGAGCAGCGTGCCGGCGAGCGCCACCCGCAGCGCTCCTTGCTTCCCCAGGCGTACCGCCAGGGTACGCTTGCCGGCGCCGGCATCGGCCTCGAGGTCCGGAATACCCGACAGCGTGATGGAGGGCAGGATGCCCAGCAGCAGCGGCAGGCTCAGCAGCCAGGGCAGTGGATCGCGCCAGTCCCCGCCGAGAAACAAGACGCCACACAGCATCACGCCGATGCTGTGGGTGACCGCGACATCCAGCTCGCCCAGGCCGCGATAGCTGAGCTTCAGGGGCGGCGCCGTGTAGCCGATGGCCAGGATCGCCAGCGCCCCCAGCACGGCGACAACCGTGACCGGGGTCGCCGGCGTCACGCCCAGCAGCCAGGCCGTGCCACCCACCAGGCCCAGCAGCGCGGCGAGGATCCCGGCCTTGACCTCGCCCAGGCTCAACAGGCCCTCCACCAGGATGCGGGAGCCACCCGTGAAGGTGCTGTAGAAGCGGTTGGCACGGTCGGTGCCCAGGTCGACCACCTCGTTGATCAGCACGGTGGCCACCTCCAGCAGGAACAGGCAGAGGTAGCCGAGCCAGAACACCGGGTTGCCGAATACGCCCCCGGTCGGCGCGGCGGCCAGCGCCCCGACCGCATAGGCCACCCAGGTCATGGGATAGAACTGCAGCCGCAGCGCCCGCAACCAGGCGCCGGCCTTGTGTCTCAGGCGCTCCGCCGGAGTGATCCGACCCTGCGCCAGCCGCCGCCCCTGATGGTGGGCGCGGGCCAGCCAGGCCTGGCGCTGCGCCGGAGAGGCAGCCTTGACCGAGCCGAACACCAGCGAGCGCACCGGGCGTATGCCGCAGAAGCCCAGGGTCGCCCGCGCCAGGGCATTCCTGCCCGGCTCGCGATAGAGCAGTCGATGGATCAGCGGCGGGGTATCCATGGTGGTGATGAGCTGTGCCGAGCGCCCGGTCAACAGCCCCTGATAGCCGATCCCGCCCTCGCAGGTCCGGAACGCGAACCCCGGGGCCATGATACGGTCGAGAAACCCCTTGAGCAGTGCGGGCGCCCCGCCCCACCAGGTGGGATAGACGAACACCAGATGATCCGCCCAGGCGACGAGCTCCCGTGCCTGGCTCAGGTCGTCCTCGAGGGGCTGGTCGTTGGGCGACGAGGTACGCACATGGGGGTCGAACTCCAGCGTCGCGAGGTCCAAGCGGCGCAACTGCGTGCCCGCCGCACGGGCCCCTTCACAGAAGGCATCCGCCAGGGCACGGCAGAGGCTGTCACTGCGCGGATGCCCGAGGATGACCAGTACCTTGATCGGCTGCCGAACCTCTGCCTCGCTGCCGGCCGGCTCGTCGTTCGTCCTGAACGTTGTCATACCGTTACTGTGTCATCGTGTTATCTTGCGGAGGTGGAGAAGCCCATGCCCGTCATCGAGCACGAGGCCGAGATCGCGGCCAGCCCACGGGAGGTGTTCGCCCTCGTCGGCCGAGTGGAAACGTTTGCCGACTACAGCGACGCCATAGACACCATAGTTCGCCTGGGGGAGCGTCGCTACCGTTGGCGGGTGCATATCGCCGGCGTGCCGCTGGACTTCGATGTGGAGATCACGGAGTTCACGCCCCCCGAGCGATTCGCCTGGCGCTCGGTGACCGGCGTGCCCAACCACGGCGAGTACCGGCTGACGCCCATAGAGGGAGGCACCCGCATCCACCTGACGCTGGAGTACAGCGTGCCACCCCCGCTCGAGAAGGCCGTCAACGCCGCCGCCAAGCCCCTGCTCCACAAGCTCGGCGGCGACATCATCGGCCAGTTGGAGGCGCATCTGGAAGCACGGCAGCACCCCCCGGAATAGTGTCCCACCGTGACGTATCGTGTCGAAGCAACCACCACGGGTTATGCTCAGGCGGAAAGCGCCATGACAATGATCGACACGCAGGAGAGCCCAGATGGCCGATATCACGCCCCGGCTGACATCCGTCAAGGATCGGATCACCGAACTGGCGAATCTCGCCGGCAGCGACCAGGCCGAGAAGGCCCGTCAGCTCGCCGCGGAACTGAGCGCAGAGCTCGACCGCGCCATGGAAGAGGCATCGGCCCCGCAAGTCAACGCCTCAGACCGGGGCCGCCCCCTGCCCAAGGCGCCACGGCATGAAGTCGGGCGCTGCCCGGTCTGTTCGCTGCGCACCTTTCACTTCGAGAAGGGTTCGGTCAGGGCGAACGCCGATGCCGAGAGCGGCTACGAGGCGTTCTTCCGCTGCTTGAGCTGTGCCTATGAGGGGTGGGTGGAGATCGACTGATCACCTGTCGCCCCGGGCACGCCGGCCTACCGGCCGGCATGTGTCACGCGGGCAAGGTCACGGCCTCGCCTCAGGCCCGGCAGAAGGGCCAGACCTGATAGAAGTGCCGACAGCGGAACTCGGCTTCACAGGCGGCCAGCTGGGCGCGATAGCGACTCGCCTGGGCACCGACCTGACTGGCGGCCCGCATCACCCGGGGCTTGTTCCGGTAGGTGCCGCGTCGATAGCCACCGGCCCCCTCGTGGTAGGCCAGGTAGAGGCGTTCGGGGTCATGCAGCGAAATGCCCAGCTGCCGGTGCGTGCGCGCGTTGTACCAGCCGATGAAGTCGGTGGCGTGCTTCATGTGGGTGCGGCGTGCGAACGTACTGCCGGCGTCGGCCTTGTATTCCCCCCACACCGGGTCCTGGGCCTGGGCATAGCCACGGGCAGACGAGGGGCGGGGGCCGGGAAAGATCCACAGGATGCGTTTCCTCGGCGGGCGAACGTGGCTGCGGAACGACGATTCCCGCTTCACGAAGGCCATCTGTGTGGCAATCGGGGTGCCCCATGTCTCCTGGGAGTCACGAGCGTAGTCATACCATTGCGGCTGTTCGCGAAATATCTCGCAGATATTGCCCTGATCCTGCGGCGGCGACGGTGCCAGCATCGCACAGCCGGTGGACAGCAGACCGAGTGCCGCGATCAGCAACCACCGCCCTGCCCGCGCTCCATGGCCGAAACCCCCTCGCCTGCCCCTGTGCCAATCGATCGATACTCCCACCTGGCCCCCTCCCTAGCTGCCGCTGACGTTGTGCCCTGCATGATACCGCCCCGACAGGATACAGGTTCGTGCATCCAAGCGCGGTGATAGGGGCATCGAGCCGAGCAGCGCCGGCCCGATACCGATGGCCGGCTTTCACGCTGCTTGCACTATCCCGGCTGCGGAAAGCCTGTATGATGATCTGGCAAGACATTTATCTACGGACTACGGAGCAGAAACCACGATCGATCATTCTTTCAAGCCAGCACGGGAGGTTCTCATGAAGGTCTACAAACCTGAATGGCAGTGCACGTTTAGCGTAAACGAAGGCGTGGAAGAATCGGCCAGCTGGAAAGCGCGTATCGCCTGGCGCATCCGGGAGTTCGCCGACAGGCTGGACGGTGGCGGAAGAACGATCAAGATTGACTGCAACGTCTCCCCTCGAGTGAGCCGCCAGGATATCGATACCTGCCTGGGAAAGGGCTTCGAAGTGACCCAGGGCCTGCTCCTGCAACTGGCCCATCAAGCCGCCTGCGAGGACGTCATGCGTCACGCCAAGGCAGAGCTTTTCGAGGAAGAGCACCAGCGTTGAGGGCATGACGTTTCCGGCAGTTACCGCACCCCATTCGGCCCCAGGCTGGATGGGGTGTTTTCATGTCGCCACCCCGATATCCATGACACCCCGTCCCTGGGCCGCCTCGCCACCCGGACCTGGATTCCGGCACGACCAGACGCCAGCGGTCTCCCGCGTTGCATCGGAAAAGTTGCAACGACGACACATATTGAGGAATCTCCGGTCTATGGGCCGGCATCAAGGAGTTCGGTGGTGAGATCGGGGTGACGTTGCTTCATACCCTGGCCGGGACATCACCGATGCCTGCCTCACGCTCGCTCTGCCTGTCCCCATTTCCGGGCTTCTGCCCCGGTCTGGCAAGGGGCAGGCACTATGATTAGGCAAGGGAATGGCCTTTTTTCCGCCAGGAGGTGTCTCGCATGCCGAAAACCAGGAACAGGCGTCACAAGCCGACCGGGCCCTCGAGCAAGCCCCACTCCCACGCCGGCAAGAGGCGACGGCATTTCCGCCCTCGCCACCTGGTGCGCGGTCTCCTGATCGCCCTGGCCCTCCTCGCCGTACCGGCGACCTGGCTCATTCTCGAGGAGCGCGACGCCCGGGCGCTGGCCGACCTGAGCGTGATCGGCAGCGGCGAACCGGTCGCCGTGCAGGTGTTCGATCAGCGCCGCTCGGCAAGCCGTCGCCTGCGCGACAACGCCGAGCGGGCGCTGGCGAATATCGAACACCCGCCCGCCTGGCGCGTGGTGAACATCAACACCACCCAGGGAGCGCGCTTCGCCGGTGAGCAACTGGTCGACGAGGTCACCATCGTGCTGTTCGATGAACAGGGCCAGCGCACCGACGTCATACGCGGCGTCGCCAGCGTCGGCGAGTTGGAGACCGCGTTCACCGGCCTGCGGAGCCGAACGGTGCGTCGCACAGAACGCTGAAGGTCCGCCTCTCCCCGCTCGGCACTGGCGCTATTTCACCTCCATCAGGTAACTGGTCAGCTTCCTGATCAGCCCGTGCTCCATGAGGAAGACATCGCAGAATGCCAGGTTCAGGACGTCGCCCCCCTTCTTCCTGGTCTGCACCTTGCCTTCCGCGACGACGACGTCATTCTCTTCCACCAGCCGGGTGACGGTGATGACCGGGCTGCCTTCGAAGGCGTCGTTCTCTATTTCCCCATCGAACGCCGCCTTGCCGACGAGATGAAACGCCCCCGGTAGCTCCCACTCGACGTCATCGGTCAGGCAGGCAAGAATCCGCTCGTGGTCGGAAGCGTTGAAGCCGTCGAGGTACTGCCGAACGGTGTCCTTGTTGTTGCTCATTCAATGTGACTCCTCCTCTTGCCCCTCCAACTCGGCGAGCGCCCGATCCACCAGGCCGGGCCACTCACCCGGGGCGAGTTCCTGGAAACCGGCCTCGCCGGTGAAGGCGCTGGAGAAGACCACGTCGGGTTCGAGGGTCTTCAACAGCCGCAGGCTTTCGGCCAGCGTCTGCCGATCCTCCGGGGTATTGTGGCCGGGGATGAAGCCGGCGCGCCAGCCGCCATCCTTGGTGCGGTAGAGGGTATCGCCGGTGAAGAGGTAGCGCTTGCCGTGGGCGGAATCCACCAGGAAGCAGGTGCTGCCGGGGCTATGGCCGGGGGTGGGGATCACCTCGATGATGTCCAGGTGCCGCTCGCGCGTGTCGAACAGGATCTCGGGGGTGCGCACGCGGGCGAAATCGTCACGCTCGGCAAGGTGGCCGGCCAACCTGGCGCCGAAGCGCTCGTGGACCAGCGTCAGGGTCTCCCCCACCTCGTCACGGTGGCTCAGGTACTGATAGGCCACGCCGCCCAGCTCCGCCATCCGCTCGATCTCGTGGCGGTGGCCGGTATTGTAGAAGAGCACGTTACCCGCCTCGCGAACGAGCAGGTAGGCATGCACGGTGAGCCCCGGGAAGGGGCTCTCCACTTCGGTCTCCCAGACGTCTGGCTGTACACGCTGCATGGTTTACACCCCTCTCGGTCGAGCGATACGCCACAGCCTAGAACCTCAAGCGAGGTTTAGATCAAGCCAGGGCCGCGCGGATCCGGGCGGCGGCGTCCGCGAGTTCCTCGGCCTCCGCCTGGGCCAGGCCCTCCACGCGGATATCCTGCATCCGGTCGAGCGGTACCAGATGGAGATGCACGTGCGGCACCTCCAGGCCGACGATCAGCATCCCCACCCGCTCGCAGGGGAAGGCGCGCTTGAGCGCCTTGGCGAGCTTCTGCGACACCGCCATCAGGTGGGCGGACAGCTCGGCCGGCAGGTCGTCCCAGTGGTCGATCTCCTGGCGGGGGATCACCAGCAGATGACCGGGCTTCATCGGGTTGAGGGTCATGATCGCCACGCACTGCTCATCCTCCCAGACGAAGTGCCCCGGGAGTTCGCCCTGGATGATGCGGGTAAAGATAGTTGCCATGTCGACTGTCTCCTCTCGGAACACCCCAAGATGCCACAGCTGGCGGGGACAATCTCGCAGGAGTCGCAAGAGAGGAAAAGCGACCGGATAACGGCCGTCAGGGGCTGTCCCCGAGGACATCGCCCACCGCGACTGCGCGAGACGCTACGATGGCACCATTGCCGCTCGTGACCCCGGGCATGACCAGGGCGTCGTGCGGTCGATCCGGCGCCCGACGGCCACGGCGCGCCGTTTCACGAACCTCCTCGATCAGTCGACAACATCCTCGATCTTCACGCCGGGTTGCCGGCGGCGGCCATGGCGGTTACCATGCTAACGCCCACCGGCACCTCATCGCTTCGATGAACGCGCGATCCGCCGCACGAGAACCCTGAGGTAACTCCATGGGAAACCGCTTCCGCCCGATTCTCACCTGCTGCCTGGCAGGCCTGCTGGCGGCCGGCCTGGCCGGCAACGCGCAGGCCCACGACACGACCGCCGAGACCCAGCAGGGCATCGCGTCCTTCTACAGCGACAGCCTCCAGGGCGCCCGCACCGCCAGCGGCGAGCCCTTCGACCAGCAGGCCCTGACGGCGGCCCACCCGGACCTGCCCTTCGGCACCAAGGTACTGGTCACCCGCCCGGACACCGGCCAGGAAGTGGAAGTGCTGATCAACGACCGCGGCCCCTTCGTCAAGGGGCGCATCATCGATCTCTCCAAGCGCGCGGCGCGCAAGCTCGGCATGCTCCACCGCGGCACCGCCCCGGTGCTGGTCACCCAGGTGAATTGAGCCCCCCGACGGACGTCTGACGCACCCTCGCCGGCGGCTTCGCTACTGGCACCGCTCAGCGCTGCTGCTGCTCGGCGGCCTGGGCGCGCAGGCGCTCCTCCTGCTCGCGCAACTCCGGCGTGAACTCCTCACCGAAGTCGTCGGCCTCGAACACCTGGCGGATCTCGATCTCGGCTTCGGTGCCGGGCATCGGGTTCGGGCAACGCTTGACCCACTCGATGGCCTCCTCCTTCGACTTCACCTGCCACAGCCAGTAGCCGGCGATCAGCTCCCTGGTCTCGGCGAAGGGGCCATCGATGACGATGCGCTCGTCGCCCGAGAAGCGCACGCGCGCGCCCTTGCTGCTCGGCTGCAACCCTTCACCGGCAAGGAGAATGCCGGCGTTGACCAGCTCCTCGTTGTACTTGCCCATCGCCTCCAGCAGCTCCTGGCTCGGCAGCTTGCCGGCCTCCGAATCGTCGCTCGCCTTCACAATGACCATGAATCGCATGTTCGTCTCTCCTCGTGTTGGGCCGTTCCCTTCCTTGTCGAACGGATCGGCCGGCAATCGACAGGTGGCTTCACCGACCGCAGCGGGGCACCGCACCGCCGGGGGGACACGGTCGATCCTGGGGGACTGTCCCTCTTATCGGGCGGCTGACACCAAACGGCAGCGGGCCCGCCACCCTCAAGGTAGCGGGCCCGCTTCACCATCGCCCGATCCGGCTGCCGGCCGTGGCTTACCTCATGGCCTCAAACATGTCCTGGGTCTTCGTTGCGAAGTCGCTGGCGTCGTGGCGCTCGTGGAGCTGCATCGACGGTTCCCCGAAGGTACGGTTGACCATGCGCCCGCGCTGCACCGCCGGGCGAGCGTCGATCTCCTGCGCCCAGCGCTGCACGTGCGCGTACTCCTGCACCTGCAGGAACTCGCCGGCGTCGTAGAGCCGACCCAGCGCCAGCTGGCCGTACCAGGGCCAGGTGGCGATATCGGCGATGCTGTACTCCTCCCCGGCGAGATAGGGCACCTCGGCCAGGCGGCGGTCGAGCACGTCGAGCTGGCGCTTGGCCTCCATGGCGTAGCGGTCGATGGCGTACTCGATCTTCTCGGGCGCATAGGCGTAGAAGTGGCCGAAACCGCCCCCCAGGAAGGGCCCGCTGCCCATCTGCCAGAACAGCCAGTTCAGGGTCTCGGTGCGCTTCGCCAGGCTTCCGGGCAGGAATTCACCGAAGCGCTCGGCGAGATAGAGCAGGATCGAACCGGACTCGAAGACCCGGATCGGCTCGGACGCGCTGCGGTCGACCAGCGCCGGGATCTTCGAGTTAGGGTTGATCGCGACGAAGCCGCTGCCGAACTGGTCGCCCTCGCCGATGCGGATCAGCCAGGCGTCGTACTCGGCGTCCTGGTAGCCCAGGGCCAGCAGCTCCTCCAGCATCACCGTGACCTTGACCCCGTTGGGGGTGGCAAGCGAATAGAGCTGGAAGGGGTGCTTGCCCACCGGCAGCGCCTTCTCGTGGGTGGGGCCGGCGATGGGCCGGTTGATGCTGGCAAACTCCCCGCCGTTCGCCTTGTCCCAGGTCCAGACCCGCGGCGGGGTGTAGTAGGTCGCTTGACTCATGACAGCTCCTTCTAAGGTAGTGACGCGGTCCCATGCCGAGCGTCATGTCGGATGGGCCCTCTCCGTTCAGTCTGACAAACGATAGCCTGATAATGTTTCAGCCGCGACCCGAGGCGGCCAAGCGCCGCGCCGGATACCCGCGTGCCCGGGGGCGGCCGGCCCCGCCCACCACCAGGTAGCGCCTCACCCCCGCCTCGCGTACCGCACCGACCAGGGTATCGGCATCGCTGGTGGCAAAGTGCACCGCGCTGATCACGGCATCGTGGCCGCGCAGTGCGTCGGCCAGCCCCACCCGGTCGTTGGCATCCCCCATCCCCCTGGGCATCGCCTACGGCCTGCTGTTCGACTACCTGGTACGCGGCTTCCAGAGCGCCGGCGCCGGTGGGGAGTGACGGTCGGAGAAATTGGGGTCTGTCACCGTTTGCGACAATAGTTGTATACAAAACATGTTGACCATGTGGTCAACCTGGAGCTATATGTGACGACAACCAGGCTACGACTCAGCCGCCAGTTCGGCTGCCAGCTCGCCACCCAAGGGCAGACGATGGCTTCGTGACCCTCCTCGGGGACTGCACCGGTGGGCGAAACACTCACGAGCGCCGTCGTGAAATGGCGCGGTAGCGCGACCGTCGAGGGGCTCACCGGAGGCTTGTAGACCGCAAGCGGAGGGAGAGAGATGCAGTATCCGATTTTTTCCAGAAACGACCTGAGCGGCTTTTGGGCGCTGTTCGCCGATACCCTGGCCAATCTGCTGATCATATCGGGCGTGTGCCGGTTCGTGTTCAACATGCCCGAGGCGATCGTCTTCGGGAGGATCCTGCCCGGTGCGGCGATTTCCATCATCATCGGCATCGTCGTTTACGTGTATCTGGCCCAGCGACTGGCCCGCAAGGAAAAGCGCACGGATGTCACGGCGCTGCCCTATGGCATCAGCACGCCGGTCATGTTCGTCTATCTGTTCGGGGTGATCGGCCCCATCTACTGGAGCACCAATGACCCGGTGCTCGCCTGGCAGGTGGGTATCGCGGCCGGGGTCGTGGGCGGCCTGGTCGAAGTGGCCGGGGCGGTGACGGGGCCCTGGCTGAAGCGGGTCACACCACGCGCCGGCATGCTGGGCACCCTCTCGGGCATCGCGCTGGTGTTCATCGCCACGGTGGCCCTGGCCCGCATCTACGAGAGCCCGATCGTCGGCTTCACGGCATTGGCTTTCGTGCTCTGGGGCATGGTGGGCCGCTTCAGGCTCCCTTTCAACCTGCCGGCCGGCCTGACCGCCCTCGTCGCCGCCACCCTCGTCGCGCTGGCGCTGGGGGAGTCGGAGATCAGCTTCGAAGGGGTAGGGCTCTACGTGCCGCTGCCGTATGTCGGCGACCTGATGGTCGGCCTCCAGCATCTGTTTGCTCATCCCGAGCTGTTCGCCGTGCTGATCCCCGTTCAGATCTACAACTTCATCGAGACCATGAACAACGTGGAATCGGCCGAGGCCGTGGGCGACCGCTATCCGGTGGGGGTCTGCCAGGTTACCGATGGCGTCGGCACCATGCTCGGCGGGCTGTTCGGTTCGCCCTTCCCCACCACCGTGTACATCGGTCACCCTGCCTACAAGCGCATGCATGCGCGTTCCGGCTATGCGTTGGGCGTGGGCATCGTCTTCTTCATCGGTTCCCTGTTCGGGCTGGTGGCCTTTCTCGGTAACTTCATTCCGGATGCCGCGGTGGCCCCGATCCTGGTCTTCGTCGGCATCTCCATCATCGCCGTCTCGTTCCGCTCCTGTGAGCCGAAGCACCATGTGGCGGTGGCGATCGCCTTTATCCCCCACGTCTCCAACATCGTCATGGTGAAGTGGGGGGCCGTGCTGAACTCTCTGCGCGATATGGGTCTCGAGAACGTGCCCGGCCTCATGGACGACACCTTCGTCAGCACCATGATCGGCCAGGGAGCCCACGTGGTCGGTCAGTCCGCCCTGGCCAACGGCGCCATCGTCAGCGGCATGCTGTGGGGCGCCTTCACCGCCTTTCTGATCGACCGCAAGCTTCGTCAAGCGGTGATCGTCGCGGTCGTGGCAGCGGTGCTGAGCAGCTTCGGCGTCATTCATGACTCCGAACTCCATTGGCCGTCCCTGAGCTCGCCGATGCTCTGGGGCTACCTGATCCTCGGGGCCATACTGCTGGTGCAGTCGCGACTCCACCTAGTCCAGGAGGAAGAAGAGGAATTCGGGCCCGAGACACTTCCGACCACCGATGAATCGGAGGGCAGAGGAACTCCTTGAGCAGCTGCGCTACGGGTTCGCCGCGTGAGGGGGCGAGGCGTGTGGCGCATCTCGAATTTCAAGGATTTCTCCAGCATCGGTGGGACCATGGTGTCCGGGCGCTGGCACCACAGGGGGCACCCCGTCGTGTACCTTGCCGACTGCCCGGCCACTGCTCTCCTGGAGGTGCTCGTGCATTTCGAGCTGATTCAACCCCCTTCAGGGTACGCGGCTTCCAGAGCGCCGGCGCCGGTGGGGAGTGACAGTCGGAGAAAGCGGAAGACCAGCCGGTTCACCGGACCGCCCGGCTTCGCCGCACCGAACTGACCTGCCCGCGACAGGCGGTCAGGCCGTCGCCGCGAAGGCCGGATGGAAGGCCACCTGCGCCTGGGGCCCTTCATCGCCCCAATCGAGGGCCATGAAGTACTCCGGCGGCACGCCCGGCAGGATGAGCCCCGGCAGAGAGCGGAAGCCGAAGCGCTGGTAGTAGCCGGGGTCCCCCAGTAGCACACAGCCCCGGGCGCCACGCTCCCGCAGGCGCGCCAGGCACGCCGCCACCAGCGCCGAGCCGATGCCCCTGCCCTGCCACGCCGGCAGCACCGATACCGGCCCCAGCCCGAACCAGCCCGGTGAGCCGTCCGACAAGGTGACCGGCGACGCCGCCACATGCCCCACCACCTCGCCGTCGCACTCGGCGACCAGCGACACGCTCAGCGCCCCCGCCGCGCGCAGCGCCCGCACGATATGCTGCTCGGTATGGCTGCTATGTGGCGCCTCGCGAAAGGCCGCCACGGTGACGGCCTCGATGGTCTCGGCGTCGTGGGGCGTTTCGAGGCGGATGACGGGATGCGGTGTCGTCGTCACGAGATAGACCTCCTTACCGGCAGGTGTCCCATTCCCTCAGGCCATGAGGGTCTGTCCCTGAAAGACTCCCGATTTCCACTGGCCTAAGCGTAGCCGAACGCCACTCCGCCGCCGCAGGCCGTCCACACTGCTAACAGCAAGCCCTCCCGGGGTGCCCATCTTCCTGGAATCCCACCCCCTGTCGCGTCGGAGACTGCTCGGCGGCCTGCTGGCCCTTGCCGTCGGCGCCATGCTGCCGCCTGTCGCCGCGCGTGCGGGGGTTCGTCGACTGGGTCAGCGAGATCTACGAGGAGACGTTCGGGGCGCACCTCGCCTCCGCATCAGGCGTTACGGAAGACTTTCCTGAAGAGGGCCATTCCGGGCCAACGGCCCGCCGCGTGGCCAGCGAGGGTCAGTGCGACGCCCACGCCGATCAGTATCGCCGAGGCGAGGTCGCGGGTACCCACCGCCTCGTTCAGTGCGACGGCTCCCAGGCCCAGGGTCACCAGCGGAATCAGGGCCGGGAGGGTCGCGCCCACGACCGGCCCGAGCAACTCCCTGGAGCGGTTGAAGGCGAAGACCGCGACGACGCTGACGAGCACGCCCTGGAATACCGCCTGCATCACGATGTCGGGCATCGGGGCGACGGGCAGTTGCTTGGGCAGGGCCGCGACGTAGACCGGCAGGTAGAGGATGGCGGAGCCCACGGCGACGATGGCGGTCGCGTGCAGGGCCGGGATGCCGGCCCGGCGGACGACCAGCGCGTACCCCGCCCACATCACTCCGGTGAAGATCAGGATCAGATGGCCGACCGACGCCGTCTCTGCCCCTGGCAGACTCGCGAAGAAAGACGCACCGACCAGGATCGCCACGACCCCGACGACCCGTGCAGGGCCGATCCTGTCGCCGAAGAGCCTCCAGCCCAACAGCACGGAGACGACCGCCATTATGCCGGGATTGAGGGAGCCGGCCGCCGATGCCGGCGCGGTTTGCAGGCCGAGCGAGATAAGCAGGATATACGGCGCCCCGAAGCCGGCCACCATGGCCAGGACTCCTCCCGCACCCAGCCGGTCCAGGGCAAAGCCGCGCCGGCAGATGACCGGCGCCAGGACCAGCGCGGCGACACCGACGCGAAGCGCGGTCAGGTCGTAGGCATTCAGGCTCGTCGTCACGCCGAGCCGCAACATGACCAGCGACCCGGACCAGATGGCGATGGCGGTCGCGGCCCAGACAAGACCGAGCACGCGCTCTTTCGGTAACGGCGACATGGCCACTCCTTTCGGCTTCGTTTCCGATAGGAGAGTAGGCTTTGACCGATGTTGAGGAAAACGATATGTTTTCACTCAATGGATCAGGATATCTCAACCAACCAGCCGAGCGGCGATCCGCATCCCGCCACCCGGACGCTCAATCTAGACGCCGCCCGAACCTTCGTTGCGATCTGCGAAACGGGGAGTTTTCGGCGCGCCGCGGCGCGCGTGAACCGCTCGCCCTCGGCGGTCAGCCTTCAGGTCGGCAAGTTGGAAGAGCAGCTCGGCGTCCGGCTGCTGCATCGCGATTCACGCCGCGTCCGCCTGACCGACCAGGGAGAAGTGCTGCTCGGCTTCGCGAGGCGTCTGGTCGGGATCAGCGACGAGGCGATGGCGGTGTTCCACGGCTCACCGTTGTCCGGGAGCTTGCGTCTCGCCGCCCCGCATGATCTCGGTGTTTCTCTGGTGCCGGGGCTGCTCCGACGTCTGGCCGAAACGCATCCGCGGATTCGCGTGGACGTCCGGCTCGACTCCAGTGAAACGGTGCAACGTCTCTTCGTGGAGGGCGATGCCAATCTCGCCCTGTTCAACGAGGCAAGCACGCCGCAGATCCCGGCGCGGGATCTCTTTTCCGAAGAGCTCCGCTGGTTGATGCGGGATGGCGGCCGTGCCGTGGAGCAAGACCCTCTGCCGCTCGCCGTGGCCCAGATGGGCTGTGCCTGGCGCGACGCCGCCCTCGGCGCGTTGGAGGGAGTTGGGCGCTCCTACCGTGTCGCCTACTCCAGCGACACCTCGATGGGCCAGGTCGCGGCCCTGCGCGCGGACCTCGCGGTGGCGGCCCTGCCCGGCTCGTTGGCCGACCGCGATCTCGTCGAAGTCCCGGAGCATTGGAGGCTACCGGCGCTGGGGCGGACCCATATCTATCTGGCCGATGACGGCAGCGACACGGCCAAGGCGTTCGCCGCGCTGATCACGCCCGAGCTACGCTCTATCGCCTAGACCCAGACACGGCCGGCCGCCTCGGCCGGCCTCAATCCTCGTCTTCCCGTCGCCGGTAGATCGGTACCTGCCCATGGGCGGGCTCGAACCCAGGCACCTCCTCCGGCAGCGCCTCCTTGTTCCCCAGCACGAGCAGGCCCCCGGGGAGCAGGGCACGATACAGGCGACGGCCGATGTCGCGCTGCAGCTCCCGGTCGAAGTAGGTGAACGCCAGGTGGCGGCAGGCGATGAGGTGGAAGCGCCGAGCCGGGAACTCCCCGCGAACGTCGCGACGCTCCAGCTCGACGGCCCGGCGGTACTCGCGCTTGAGGCAGTAGTGCACGTCACGGCGCTCGAAGGCGGCGCCTTTCAGCGGCCGGGGAAGGTCCTTGAGGGCGCTGGCCGGGTAGCAGGCCTGCTCGGCGCGAGCGAGCTGGTGCGCCTCGATATCCGAGGCCAGGATCGTCAGGCCGAGCCCGGGGAAGCGCGACTGGAGGCGCTCACGCCAGAGGATGGAGAAGGTGTAGGGCTCCTCCCCGGCGCCGCATCCCAGGCTCCATAGCGTCAGGGCAGCGGCGCCCTCCTCCCGGGCCCGCCGGGCCAACTCGGGGAGAAAGCGATGTTCGAGCAGCTCGAAGACCCGCCTGTCGCGCCAGAAGCGCGAGATGGTGATGGGCAGGCAGCCGTCGAGCACCTGCCACTCCTGCGGATGCGCGTCCAGGTACTGTCGGTAGTGGCCGACGTCCTCGATGCCGAGCTCGTCCATGCGCTGCTGCACCTTCCGGCATACCTGGCGACGGACCTTGCGAAACCCCCGCCAGCGCATGTTGAGGCGGGGCAGGGCCCACTGCAGCAAGTCGACGCAGTCCTGATCCTTCATGCTTGGCCGCAGCAGGCCTTGAACTTGCGCCCGCTGCCGCAGGGACAGGGCGTGTTACGGCCGGGCTTGAGTCGGTGGACGGCGGGATTGCCATCGAGATAGAACCAGCACCCCGCCTCGCGCACGAAGCGCGACGACTCCTCCAGCACCGACCAGCGCCTCCCCTCGCGGAAGGTGGCGCGGAAATGCACCCATCCCCGCTCGCCCTCCTCGCCGCTCTCGAGCACCTCGAGACGCTTCCAGGTGGTCGCGGCGTCCGCTTCCAGGCTCGACGGTCGGGTGCTCGGGTGCCAGGTCGCCAGCAGGTAGTCGGCGAGGTCGAGCACGAAGGCACTGTAGCGCGAGCGCATCAGCGCCTCGGGGGTCGGCGCCGGCTCGCCGGCATGATAGCGCCCGCAGCAGCCGGCGAGGGGCCGGCCGCTGCCGCAGGGGCAGGCTGTGCGGTCGGGCTGTGTCATGCAAACCTCGTGTGGTGGCTCCCACTCGTATAGGGCATCCGTTGCCGCAAGAGCAAGCCGGTTCACCGGAATGAGAGAAGGTCAGGGGCGGCAGGCCAGGCAAGGGAGAAGCGGTCACGAGGCCAGCACGTCGAAGCGCTGGATCTCCTCTGGCGGCAGACGACGGGTCTCGCGAGCGACGTTGGCCTGCATGCTGACTCGGGCCATCTCACGCAGGGCCTCATCGATAGCCTTGTGCTGGTGGGTACGGAACCACTCCAGCACCTCGGCCAAGTGCCAGAGTGAGGCGCGCCCCTCATGCAGCGGCAACGGAAAGGTCGCCAGGTGTGACTGCAGCAACTTGCGCATATTCTGGCGGCTGAACGCGAACAGCTCCGCGATATCCGTCACACCTACCAGGTCGGGCCCGGCTTCGATCAGGCGCGCCTCTGGTATGGCACGCTTCACATCCGCCATGGCGCTGGTGATCGCCTCATGGGCCGAGGCCGCTTCACGTGAAAACGCCAGGGCCAGCCGGCCCTTCTGCCCGAGCCCGACAAGCGCATCGTCACAGCCCGCCTCAAAGAGGCGGGTTTCCAGCGTCTCCATGTCGAGCGCGTCAGGAACGGCAAATTTCAGGGAAAAGTCGTAGTGGGTCATGGTTTGTCGTCCTCCTCGGAGGATGGGCCACCCGTACAGTTGTCGACGACACGGCGTGCTCCACACGCTCACGATACAGAACTCGCCACAGCGGCATTCACCAAGGCAGCCTCGACTTCCTTCTTGCTATGGCGAGAACGTGTCATCCAAGCTCCAGACGCCAGCAAAGGGTGCATCTTGAATGGTTGTCATCTGACAACCTTGCACACCGTATCATCATGATTCGCGCCCGTACCAGTTGAAGCAGTAGTCGGTCTTGGTGATAGCGGCTTCACGCTGTGTTGGGAGCGAGGCGCCTGGCAGAGCGCCACCGCAGTAGGGACAGTGGCTGATGCCAACTGCAGCACACCAGAGCGTGTCCCCCTCTGCTTCCAGATAGGCCGATTCTTCCAAATCCTGCTCGGTGGCCGTGCGTTCGATGTACAAACACCAACGCCATTCGCTGTCCGGCAAGATGTCAGCGGCAAGGGCCACGTACACCCCATCAGCCGGCATGGTGTAGCAACGGTGTTCCGTCGTCTCCATCGCCATGGTCTTCCTCAAAAGAAATCATCGGTGAAAGCCAGATCGATGACCACCTGGTAGCGCTCAAGCTCGGCGCCCAGGTCCTTGTCGCGTATCACTAGGAAGCAGTCGCGCTGGCGGTCGAAGTCGCAGTGAAATAATGGAGAAGCAGCGGTGCCAGGCAGAAGGAGAGCCAGAGTTCCAACGGCATAACGCGTTCCTCGTGCAACGCTCAGTGGGCCATGTCCGTGACGATCGGCAAATGAACATGATCGTGAAGGATCACTGCCGCCACATAGTAAAGCAACACGGCCATCAGCCAGTTGAAGCGGATGAGCAGGCGCCGGTTGGTGCTCCAGCGGCCGGCGTGCCGTCCGACAGTGTGACCGGCGACACCGCCACATGGCCCACCAGCTCACCATCGCGCCCCTGAGCAAGTTTGCACTCCACATCCACGTTCTCGCGCAGGGTGGCGATAACCTCCAGGGAGTCGATTTCAAGCATCACCATCTTCCTTGGTCAGCAGAAGGAAGTGCTCGATCAGGCGAATCATCAGGATCTTCTGATCCGGCAGGCTCTCCGCCACCAGCAGCGCCAGCGCCACCAGGGTATTGTCGTTGATCAGCTGCTCCACCGGCCGTGCCAGCAGGTGCTGGTTACGGCGCAGGTACCAGAGGAACAGGAAGGAGCCGCAGCGCTTGTTGCCGTCGGCCAGGGGATGATTCTTGATCACCAGGTAAAGCAGGTGCGCGGCGCGGCTGGCCACATTAGGATAGAACAGCTCGTCGCCGAAGCCCTGTTCGATGGTCGCCAGCGCCGAGGCCAGGCCGTCGCCTCGCAGCTGTCCGAACAGGCCGGTAGCCTCGCCCTTGGCGATCAGGGTTCGCTTCAGGTCGGCGATGGCCGCCAGCGCCTCGTTCAGCGCCAGCGGGCGCATATCCGGCTGGTTGATATTCACCTCGTCCAGGTCCTGCTCATCGTAGCCCTGCAGCAGGCTCCAGGAGCGAGCGTAGTCGCTGATCACCCGGGCCACCGCCTCGCCCTCGGCAGACACCAGGCCCTGATTGGCCAGGGTGCGGCTGAGCAGGTCGACCGCCTGCTCGAACTCCACTCCGCGCTCTTCCAGCCGCCGCTGGTTCAGCGTATAGCCCTGCACCAGGTGCTCCTTGAGCACCCGCGTGGCCCACTGGCGAAACTGCACGCCGCGCTGGGAATTGACGCGGTAGCCGACGGAGATGATCACGTCCAGGTTGTAGTGGTCGATATCACGCCGGACCTGGCGCTTGCCCTCCTGGCGAACTATCCGGAATTTCCGGATGGTTGCCTCCCGCTCCAGCTCTCCTTCAGCGTAAAGGTTGCCGATATGCTCGCTGACGGTGCGCACGTCCTTGTCGAACAGCTCGGCCATCTGCGCCTGGCTAAGCCAGACAGTCTCCTGGTCCAGGGCAACCTCAAGCTGCGCCTGGCCATCCGCGGAGGTGAAGAGCTGGATGCGGGAATCAATCATCGGGCAGCGCCTTCCTCAGCCAGATCCCGGCCAGATTGCCGCCTTCAGGATTCTGGGTAAAGGCCGAGAGTCGATAGAGGGTGCAGGTCATCATGAAGGCCTCGCGTAGTGGATCTTGCTCGTATAAGGCAGCCGTTGCCGGAAGAGCAAGCCGGTTCACTGGTCGCCCCTGATGATCAGGCCGTTGCCGCAAAGGCCGGATGGAAGGCCACCTGCGCCCGGGGCCCTTCGTTGCCCCAATCGAGGGCCATGAAGTACTCCGGCGGCACGCCCGGCAGGATGAGCCCCGGCAGAGAGCGGAAGCCGAAGCGCTGGTAGTAGCCGGGCTCCCCCACCAGCATACAGCCCCGCGCACCACGCTCCCGCAGGCGCGCCAGGCACGCCTCGACCAGCGCCGAGCCGATCCCCCGACCCTGCCACGCCGGCAGCACCGACACCGGCCCCAGCCCGAACCAGCCCGGCGTGCCGTCCGACAGCGTGACCTTTGAGGCCACCACATGGCCCACCAGCTCGCCATCACATTCGGCGACCAGCGACACGGCAAGCGCCCCCGCCGCGCGCAGCGCCCGCACGATATGCTGCTCGGTATGACTGCTATGCGGCGCCTCGCGGAAGGCCGCCACGGTGACGGCCTCGATGGCCGCGGCGTCATCGGGCGTTTCGGGGCGGATGGCGAAATGCGGTGTCGTCACGGCTTGGACTCCTGGCAGGCGACAGCCTTCAGCATGGCTGATGGGCGGACCTATAGGACCCGAGGGGCTGTCCTTCATTTTCCCTCTGGCGGGGAGCTCCAGACCTTTGGCGGAAAGCTCCGGACCTTTGACGGGAAGCTCCGGACCTTTGGATGACCTAAGGGACATGGCCGCACCCGTGGCGGTATGCGCCAAGCATTCGGTCCCTCATTTCCCCTACGGATCGGACCTCAGCCAGCCCGTCCAGCAATCCGCACCATCGCCTGTTCCAACTGCAGGTGACCGGGTTTCCGCTTGCTTCCGGAGCGCTGAGCCAGGTTATGCAGCTTGCGCCGCCCCCCCCCGGCAGGTCCAGCGCATGAGGCAAACCGAGCAAACCGAAGTCCGGCTGCTCGGCTTCCATGGAACGCAGGAATGCCTCAGAGGACTCGTCCAGCCAGCCGGCGACCTAATCCAGCAACTGCGCCCGGCTCTGTAGCAGTTGCTCCGCGCTCACCGGTTCCGACGTCATTCCGCGGAAGTGCGTGTTGAATATCGCCTCGAAGTCCATCGGCTCCCGTGGAGCCAATATCTCCCAGGCCGGCTTGGGGCTGCAGGTCAGGTAGACGAGGAAGGTTCGCCAGAGCATCCCGTCCGCCCTCTCGTCCTCCAGTAGCTGGCCGACATCGAAGAGGTCACGGGGATGTTGGCGCGACAACGCGGCGGCCAGCTTGCCCGCGAGGTCGGCGAAGTCGAGCACCTGTACGGATGCGAATCCGAACGCCTCCTCAACCTTGGGCCTGACCACCATCTGTCGCACCGGGTGTACGGTGCCACGCATCACCGGCGTGGTCTCGATCTGCACACGCGCCCGGCCACGGCTGACCACTAGCCGTGTCGCCACACGTCCGCCTTCGCCCGCTGACGACTGCACCTGCAGATGCCAGGGTCGGGCGCGCAGCACATCGGCCAGTTGCGCCAGCGCTGCCTCGATCTGGGCCGCATCAGCGGCATAGTCCTGCACCGGGAGCCAGGTCAGGTCGATGTCCACCGACAGTCGGGGAAGATCGTGCTCGAACAGATTGATGGCCGTCCCACCCTTGAGCGCGAAGCACGGCTCTCGGGCCAGCACTGGCAGGATGTCGACCAACAACTGCACACGATCGGTGTAACGCTTATCCCAGGTGCTCATCCAGGTCTCCGGGCAGGGTGATCTGGTAGGTCGGATGCAGGCGCCCCCCGGGCACCAGGGCACGCTTGCCTCGCCCCAGGTCCACCCCATCGAGCGGGACGTGCGCCAGCCACACGTGCCGATGCCGCTCGGCCAGGGCCAGGAACAGGCGCTTGGCCTTGATGCTCTGGCAATGACGCAACATCAAGGCCACCTGCTGCGGTCGCAGCGTGGTCATGGCCTGCATCAAGGCATCCACCTCGTAGACCAGGGCGGCATCGGTGACGCCGTCGCACAACTCCAGCATGGCCCGCTCGGGCGTGGAACAGACCAGGCCCTGGGTGCCGGACCCCACTTCGTGTCGAAACAGCCCGTATGCCCGCAGCTCATTCTCGGAGGCCTCGGCCATGGAGGCCGGTGCAGGCAGGTCGAATGACCCACGACCAAGAAGCTGGAAGCCCTCGTTCAGGGGCAGCTTGCCCACCCAGCCGGGCAACCGCGCCGAGCCAAAGAGGCTGACCGCCGCGGCCTCGCCCAGGCGCAGGTAGTGTTCATGCCCCTGCAAGGCGAGCGCAAAGCGCCCGCCTATGTGCAACGACAAGCCCTCCCGGCACTGCAGGCTGCGAACCACCCCCTCCCACTGCAAGCGGCCGCCCGTGCGCATGTAGACACCCCGTGCGGGCGACACCAGCCAGCCGCTGGCCACATAGCGCGCCACCAGGCTGTTGGAGTAGCCATGTGACCTCAGCCACCGGCTGGAGACCAGGTCCGTATCGCCCAGTTCCGACAGAAGAAGGTTTATCTTTCCTGAATTTTGATCACTCATGGTGCTCAAAATACACTTTCTACAAACCCCTGCCAAGATCATCAGGTTTGAGAAAGTGAAAAATTGATCACTTTGAGTGCTCTTTTTACATCATAGTCAAACCTTCCACGCTCGGTGGGCGGCTCGGCGCTACCGGGCAGTTGGCCGACTGACGCCGGGCCCCTCAGGGGCGACGCATGGCGGCGATCAGGGCGCTTGCCCCGATCAGGCTGCCGGCACCGGTGCGGTGCAGGATACGGCGAAGCCGGGCACTCAGCAGCCGGCCGCCGGTGGTGGCCAGGAAGGTGTAGGCGAGATCGCTGAGCACGCCGATGGCCAGGAAGGTCGAGAACAGGATGGCCAACTGCGGCAACAAGGGCTGGTTCGGCGTCACGAACTGGGGCATGAAGGCCATGAAGAAGGCCAGGCTCTTGGGATTCAGCGCGGTGACGAGAAAGGCCTTGGCCGTGCCGAGCCGGATATCCGTGCCCGAAGGCTGCAGATCGCCCAGTCGGCCGGCCTCGCGCCACATCTTTATGCCCAGGTACAGCAGATAGGCGGCCCCGATCCACTTCAGTACCTGGAAGAGTTCGGCGGAGGTCATCAGGAGTGCGCCCACCCCGGCGAACGACAGGGTCATGGCCAGCAGGTCACCCACGAAGAAGCCGGGCAACATGGCCAGGGCGGCTCGCCGCCCACGGTTGACCCCGGTGGCGACCAGCAGGGCCACGGCGGGGCCGGGGGAAACGATGATCAACAGGGAGGCCAGGCAGAAGGAGAGCCAGAGTTCCAACGGCATAACGCGTTCCTCGTGCGACGTTCAGTGGGTCATGTCCGTGACGATCGGCAAATGAACATGACCATGAAGGATCACTGCCGCCACATGGAAAAGCAACACGGCCATCCGTCGGCCGGCCCCCCGATGATGCGTTCACGTCGAACCACCGTGGATGGAATGGAGGCTCTCGGAATCGGGGCCGTCCCTCAGGTTCTGCGCCTGAGATCACGCAAGTGTGGGCAACCGCTTACATACGCGTAAGAGATGTGTGGCGATCGCTCCAACGGGTGGCACGGCCATAGACAAGGCCCATAAACTCGCCACATCGCGATGGAGCAAGGAATCTCCCATGGATCTAGCGAAGATCGGCGACAAGGTGGCCTGCTCCTGCAAGGGCGAGCCGCATCGCATCGTTTCCGGTGCGTCCATGGCCCAGGTGGATGGCATTCCCATCGCCGGGGAAGGCGTTTCCGCCTGGCCAGAAGATGACTTCGAGCCCATCGGCCATGTTACCTTCACCCTGCCCATGCCGCCCCGCCGCCTGACGCTACAACTCATTGGCGGCTACTTCTTCTTCAGTGGCTCGGGGCACCTGGCTTCCGGCACGTCAGAAATCGGCTTCGAGATCGAGGTAGAAGCGCAGTGAAGAAAATCCTACTCATCTCGATTGCCGCCCTGCTGCTCACCGCCTGCTCACCGGTCAACGGCGAGCCACCGGCACATTACCTGGAGCGCGCCGGCGCCGCCCTCGTCGAAGCTCGCGGCGATACGCAACAGCTCGAAGAAGTGCTCACGATCTACGAGGAAGGACAGGAACAACACCCCAACGATCCCGCGTTGCCCAACAGCCGTGCACAGCTCCTCGCTGCCTCGGCCGGTATGAGGAAGCCAAGGACGACCTGGATGAGCTGCAGGAAGGGGAATTACACAAGGAAGGAATGCTGATGCGCTGCATGGTGCATGAGCGCCTGGAAGGAGCCACGGCAGAATGAAGTGGTCCAATGCTGGAAGAGGTATTAGAGTTGGAGAGGCAGACGCTAATTCGGCAGTTTCTACCCTGATTGAGTGACCACACCCAGCCCTTAGAGTAGGTCAAGGACTTCCCCATGTTCTAGAGGTGATACTCTGAGTGTCCCGCCATTGTTACTGATACTAAGGAAGCCTGCGCCGCCAGATCGAATGGCCCTCGGCCAAGAAGCTGGAAGCGCTCGTCAAAAGCAGCTTGCCTTGCCATGGGTCACCTCGTCTCAGTGTACTGCCTTATCGAGGTGTCCACTGATGCTGGGCAAGATCAATGTGCCCTAAGCCACCGGCTGGAGACCAAATCAGCATCACCCAGTCCTGACAAAAGCAGGTATAACTTTACTGAACTTTGATCACTTGCCATCGGTGGCATCCCGCCCTGACGAGCGCTGGGCTAGGCCCGCGTCTTGATCTACCGCTGTATCATGTACTACAACAATAAGC
Source organism: Halomonas sp. LBP4 (assembly GCF_003202205.1). GTDB lineage: Bacteria > Pseudomonadota > Gammaproteobacteria > Pseudomonadales > Halomonadaceae > Halomonas > Halomonas flagellata. The sequence continues at coordinate 273,081 of NZ_PDOG01000002.1, read as the reverse complement.
GACCACACAAGTCATTGGTCTATGCGCCCCCCGAGCACACTCGCATTAGTCGCGTAAAGTGTGCAGAAATCAGCGGCGGGCATTACAATTCTTTGCCTACCTTTCCACTAATTAATAAATAACGCACTTAAACAAATAAGACAATGGACTACTATATATGACGGACTTTCTCTCTCCGAACGAACGTTCGCAAAGGATGTCAAGCATTAAGAGCAAGGACACTAAGCCTGAACTAGCCTTGCGAAAGGTGCTACATAGACTTGGCTTACGCTATAGGCTGGACGGAGCAGGTTTGCCCGGCAAGCCAGATCTAGTGTTCCCTCGCCATAGAGCCGTGGTTTTCGTCCACGGCTGCTTCTGGCATAGACATGCTGGATGCAAGATAGCCACGACCCCCAAAAGCAATACATCTTTTTGGGTAGAAAAATTTAAAAAAAATATGGAGCGCGATGCACGTGTGTCGGTTGAGCTGGAGGAATTTGGCTGGAGAGTATTCGTAGCTTGGGAGTGTGAGCTTAACTCCATCAAGAAGGCCGAGCTGACTGGCGAACGATTAGCGAAAATGATTAGAAACTCAAATAGATAACCTTTTCGCCAGGCCAATAACCATGCGACAACAACTAAGCCCTCTAGATCACATAAGCTGACAGAACGAAAAACACACCTCGACTCCCAACCCCATATAGAAAAATATTATCAGCCAACCCCGGCAGCCTAAAAAAACCTATTAAATATGACAGCCAGCATTGAATGAGAAGCTCTTGATAAGAGTTTCTCCTAACATCGACCCGGCGACCAGCATCTTGACTGGAAAAGAATACCAATACGACTCTGACCCACAGCGTCGAGATCATTATCCAATTAAGAAAACATCCTTCGGGAAAAAGTGACCCCAATGATGCCAACCAGCGCTATAACCAACGTCAACAAGGAAGCGATGGGGCTAGCAGGCGTCCGTATCCTTAACCAATTGTGGTAGGACCTGATAGCTGCGTGTCTTTTGTTAAGCAGAGATAGCTCTGATAGGCATAGCGGGCATATCAACAGACTTCCACACTCACCTCTACGCCACGACACTCCCAGGCGGAGGTTCCGTATCATTTCCCAGCATGCTAAAGTCCGGAGGAGCCAGATCTTGGGTTAAGAAAGCCTTGCGCGACAATAACCACTAGCGGATGGCTCCTGCCTACAGCTCAATGCATTGCGCGGCCTTCACTCTTTACAACAAGCTGGACAACATCTTTCAGACTATGGTACATCTGACTTGTATCAAACATTATCTGCGTGCCGACTTTTCGGGCAGAACCTTATCAAGCCATCTCATTTACTTGTGACGGAGATGGCTGTTGATTGCCTTCTACCTTTCTTTCGGATTGGGTAGGTGCACCACATTGCCTTAAGAAGAGCATTTCCCCAATTGCGTTGGCGAGCAAGGGGGGGACAGCGTTTCCTACCTGAGTATAACGTGGGCATTCTTGTTTTCTATTCTTTCCTCCAGTAGTATATTTTCCTTTAAAAGAAAACCAATCGGGGAAAGACTGAAGTCTTGCATTTTCTCGCACGGTAAGTATACGAGGCTCACAATAATGTAAAATATCATCTGGCAGAGTTGTAATGGTTGATGCAGGCTTATCTGGATGTAAAACTGTTGTTGAGTGCTTTTTTGTTCCCACTAATTTTCGCTCGTACTGCGTCATAGTGCGCCCAGGGCGACAAGTAGCTTGCACCTTCTTAAAGTATTCAATAGTTTTTTTCTTATGATTTGCAAGACGAAGGCTATTGGGCGCCTTGCCATTTGACCACTTTCTCATTAACTCTATATATCCGACCTGAATCAAAGGGGCTTGATACTCAACCTCCTTAAATCCCTTGACACCAGAATCCAAATTTTCTACAAGCGACCTCCCGGCTGTAAGCAAATCCCCAATCGCCTCTCTTACTGTTATTTTCTTGTCACGAGGCAATCCATTCTTATTCAAGAAATCCTCTTTATACAGCCGAAGCTCCTCCAATAGGCCTGGCTTTCTTATTGACCCTCCATCATCGCACTCACAAATAAAAAGATAGCGCATGCGATTCTGAGGAACACCATAATCAGAGCAATTAACCAACCCCCTTGAGACTGAGTAACCAAGTTCTTCCAAAGATTTCTCTACACTATCTGCATAAGACGGAGAAACATCTTTCTTTAACTCTCCTTCTACCCCCTCAATATCTTCGAACCGCATATCGTATCCTGCTACATTCTCAATAACGAGATAGCGTGGTTTCAACATCTCAATTAGGGTAAGATACTGCTTAGTCATTTGGTTTCGGGGGTCTGAAGGGTCACGACGCCCAGCTGTAGAAAAGCCTTGGCATGGGGGACCTCCTACAATGATGTCTATACTTCCTCGTAGCCCCTCAAGGTAGGGCGAGTAGCCATCCAATAGTTCTTCACATGTCATGGATGATTTTGGCAACCACTCAGGCCAATCAAAACCAAACCTCTCGCCGTCTATAAGATTGTGACGGAATGTTTCAAATGCTAATGGATTTTTCTCTACGGCAAAAACACCTTGGCACCCAGCCTGAAGAAGGCCGAGGGAAAGCCCTCCGCAACCTGCGAAGACATCAGCAAACCGAAGGGGAGTAGGTATCGCGTCCATTTCTCAAGGGCTATCCGTTGATATAATATAAAGGCCAAGTAATTTCCACTCAAGCCGCTGTCTGGCCCTGTGGGTACTGCTTCAAGTGTTCAAAAAACCCCAAAAGAGTTACTCAACTAGGCGGGCGAAATCAGGGAAATTCGAAACCATATCAATCAATTGTCGACTAAAATGACTTTCCTTATCGGCAAGCTGGATCACTAGAGTGTCGATTGGTCGAGTAAGCGCTACCATCCCCCATTGCCAGGCCTCTCGCTCAGCGGCCATACCAAGATCGACGAACCCCTCATGTTCCTCCTCGGTCAGCTCTATCTTCAGTTTCTGTCTCGCCGCCCAGTCTAGAAACTCATCGAATCCGTCGAGCACTACCGTCCAGCCCTCAAGGCCCCGGCAGGAAGCATACTGGACTACCCTCGCCTTGTCAGCCGAGCGAGGAAAATCTAGCCGAGACCGGGGGTCAACCCCGTCCCAGCACGGTTGCCCCCAGCCCTCTAACAAGCGAGCCATATCGCTGTCTCGCCTGCCACCCGCCTCGTTCACTCGCGTCGGTGGGACGCAAAAAAGCATATCGACCGCAGAGTTTCCATCGGCGTGCAGGGCCGCGACGATCTCGTCATGAAGATCCTTTGCTTGTCCGTAGGGCCTGCAAAGCACGATCACTTCGCCGCCGCCGGCTGCTGGGTTGGGCTCGGCCTCCCATCCCATGCCCGTCACCTTAGCCAAGGCGTCGACGAAGAGCGAGAGGTTGCGCTTGAGCCGCAAGCAAGTTGGTAATGGGAGGGTCTTGCACGCTTCACGTGGCAGTCCGGATTTCCAGTTGGCGCGCTGACCGCGAGTGAGTTGGTCAACGCCGTCGGCCACGCATAGGCGCGTTGGACTATAAAGCTCCTTCAGGAGAGCCGTCTCTCCTTCTGGCCAGTCCTGCCCCTCGTCCACGAAGATCTGGTCAAAGTCAAAGGCATCGGGATCGGAAGCCACGATCTCCTCGATGTCATCCCGCCTGACCGCGCCCTCACAAAACATTTCGACAGCCGAGGCGCAGAGCTCTGGGTATCGCGCGTAATCGAGTTCATCCCCATCGATGAGGTGAAGCCGCGCAAACCACTTGTAGAGAAAAGACATCACAGTGCCGATACGGATCCCACCCTCCTCCACGGAGGCGGGAATATTCATGAGCGCCGTGAGCCTACGCATGTCAGCTGCTAACGCGTGATTGTAAGTAAGGATGAGCGACCTCTTTCCTTCCTGCCGGAAGATTTTCCAGGCAGCCTGTAGAATCAGGACAGTCTTGCCGGTACCGCCGTAGCCACGAACGAAGACCGTTCCCACACCGAGGGTCGCCAAGACCTCGTCAACTGCTGGATTAATGCTCATCAGTCGTTCCATGCGCTCCCGGTCTAGCCGCGTTGGAATCGTCACCCTGAAGATAGGAGCGGCTAGGACCCTTTCCATGTTCTCGCGGCGCCCCGCCGACAGTACCCCTTGCCCCCTCCGCTCGAGAAGCCTCGACGAGGTCGACGCTGCAGTTAAAAGCTGGTGCCCGTTAAAGCCCGTGGCAACCGCGCTCGGGGCCGTGATCGAGGCTAGGCTTGGGAAAACCATACAGCGGCGCGCGAATACGTCGACGTGCATGTCGGCGAGGTAGTCCTTAACCGCATGCATCTGGCTCACATTCTGGTCCGTAGCGCTCTTCCACTTCAACGACCCGTCCCGTGAGTAACGAACTTCAACTTGATCATCGATGATCCTGACAAAGTTATCGGCATGATCCTTTACCTCGATCGCAATTACGAAGCTTTCGACAAGAATTGGTTGAGCATTCAGTCGGTTCCCTGAGCTACCGCGAATCACTCGCGTTGGCCTAAAATATCTTTGCCTCGCCAATCTCCCGGCCAGCACGATGTCTATGTCTTGCACCTTGTAGCCAGCTAGCTTAGTGCTGACCGCGATCCGGATATCATCCTGCTCGTGGGGCGTCGTCGAGACACCCGGCCACAGAGCTTCTAGCGCGTTGCGGACCATGACGGCAACACGGTACTCGCTCGTTCCCTCGGCTCCAAATAGCTCGATCATGCGGCCTCCAGCATCTTGATCACATAGGCCTGCGGATGAAGCACAAGGTCACGAACATCAACAAATTCCACCACTAGGCCGGCCCCGTGATTCGCTTGGAGCTCGAACTTGGCGTTGACTTGTCGATCGTGCGCCAAACCTTCCCGCGTATGCCAGAGCGGGTGGGATAAAACGAGGGAAAGGCGATTGCCGACGGTGACGGCGATCAGGCTATCAGCTTGCTCGACGCGTACACTGCCGCCATCTGCGTTGCAGAGCTCCGCAAAACGCTGCCCGATCTCATCTGCCCTTCCTAGCCACCTGCCAGTATCTAGCGATTCGCCAAGGACAAGCTCCACCATGTCAAGTGCAAGACGCCAGTCGAGCGCAGCATGCAGGAAACGGTTATTGTAGTTCCTTAGGCAATCGGGACAAGATTTATCGCAATCGGCATGCGCTGGGGCTGTCCAGTTCTCCTTCACTTTCTCGTAATGACTGCGGATAAGCTTCTCGAGCCGATCCGACCTACAGATATAGCGGCTGTAGCCAGCTCCGTTCTCTAGAGAATCAGCCACATATATCTGCCGAGTAATGCAGTTGTCCATTCGCCATCTCTGTGTACCCACCTTGAGTTCGGCTGGGTCAACATCGAGGTCAACTGCCGCCGCGTTTTTCAAGAACTCCGCGAAGGAGGTTAGGGCCGGGCCTGCTGCCTTCTGGCCTTCCACATCCAGCACCCCGTTGTATCCGACACCGGGTAAGTTATTCGGTAGAAGTGTCATCACGTCGGTGCGGAAGACCGCGCCTATTGCCCCGACGGCCTCAGGGTCCCCGGTCAAGTTCTGGTAAGGCGGCGCGTCCCTGTAGAGATGCTCATCGTTCACGACCATTGCCTGGATCTTGCGACGGAATTTGAAGAGCTCGCCGCTGGGACCAGTGTTCACGAGAGCAATAGGCTTGTCTGAAGTGCCTACGACTCGCAAAGGACCGAGATCAAATCCGTTGTCGTAGTCCGGTTCGAACGCCAAGACAGGTGGCTTCAGGGCAGGACCACGTTGCCGTTGCCCATCGTAATCCCTTGGTTCACCTGGCGACGTCACAAAGCCCTTTGGCTGGTAAAGATCGAAGGGTTCCGCAAACTGGCTGCATACAGTACAGGTCTCGACAACGTCTTGCATGATGTTGGCGCAGTCGAGATCGCTGCATTTCGAGAAGCGCAGGGCTTGGCCGAGCGGGTCCGGATCGCTTTGTATGCGCCCCCCCACCTCTCGCATCAGCTCGAAGCCGCACACGGTGTGAATCTGCTTATCCTTGGGAACCTCCGAGCCGGGTGAGAACGCCCAGACTGCGTGGTCGAGAGGCCGGTCACTCAGCACCATGTCGTCGAGCCGAGCGCCGTTCTTGGAACGGAAGAGACTCCGCACCTGGGATGGAAAGCCGAACATCGGCAAGACCCCGGCTGTAGCAAGTCGCTCACTCAGCTCAGACTGGATGTAACGACTATTGGCCACGACTTCCGAAACCTTGCCTGCCAGTTCTTCTCGGCAATAGGTTTCGATCGCCCACACCTCGTCCGGCTCTAGCGGCGCGCAATAGCAAAGCGCATTGACCACGGTCGTGACTTCGTCCGCATGCGCAAGCCAGTCCGCAACATGAACCTTGTAGGTGCTCTCCCATTCGGGAGCCAAACCAAACGCCCCATGAGTCGAGGCACTTCTGCCTGGAGGTTCGGTTTGCGAGCCAAAGGCTCGGCGTAGGGTCTCAGCTGCGGCCACGCGTTTAACGATCTCAGGCCGAGAGAGGTCGAGGTAAGGCTGCGGGGGAGTATCGCCCGTTATCCGTTCAGGATTGGCATAGTAGAAATCATCGTGCGAGCCACCCCGGCAGATCGTCAACGCGTAGGAGAAACTTTGGCCAGCCCGGCCCGCGCGACCCACGCGTTGCTGGTAGTTAAAGCGCTGCGGCGGCATGTTAGCCATCATCACGAGTTCGAGCGAGCCGATATCTACCCCCACCTCCATCGTAGTGGTGACACTCAGGACATCAATACCGTGGACCTCAGGCTTCTCTCCCTCGAGGAAGGCCTCCTTGAACAGTCGCTGCCGTCGCCGCTGTTCCTTGAGAGGTTTCGTCTGGCCAGTAAGCTCTTCGACGTTGAGGCGATGCGCTGGCTCACTCGAAAGCCAGCGGTAGTAGTCCTCCTCTGGTTCCGCGATCGAATCGAAACCGCTCGTGATACAGTGTGCCGAAGTACACGCAGGCAACTTAACGTTAGCCGAGACCCGCGAGCATTTCTTGCACCGCGAGAGCCCGCCGGATATCGGTCGGAGCTCAAGCTTGAGGCTCGAATGACGATCGACCCGTAGCACCCAGCTCTCGTTGATGATCTCGTAATCTCGCAGGAGTTCTCCGATCGCCTCACCAAACTCATTTGCCTCCCGGCTGACGAGGGGGGCAACCTTCTCAAGGTAGCGACGAACAGGCGCGGGGATTTTCATCGAGGACTGGCTGCTACCTCCGCCGGTAAAGAGGCGCGCCTGCCCCAGAAGCCGTGTGATGTTTGCCAGAACCTCGTGTGCCCGCTCCGGAGAAAGACGCAGGCGTACGGAATAGTCACCTGAGGGAGCAACGTAGGCCATGCCGAGTGTCTCGAGATCGCGCCCGCCCGCGTCGAAGAGCGCCGCAGCCAAGAGCGCGGAAAGATCGGACCTTGCTATCTCTCGACCTTTGCTTTCTACATCAGGTTCCAATTGCTCAATGCCATCTGGCCTTGTTAGGTCAAAGAAACGCCACCAGGGTTCACCTTCGATCTCTTGCCGAGACGCATCGGTTCCACGCGGGTTTTCTCCGAGCTCGAGGAGTCGATTCATTACACGGGATACGAGTGCGCTCCAGCTCACCGCCTTGGAGTTGACCACTTCTTTTTCGAAACGTGAAACGAGTTTTATCTGATCGGAATTCGCCAGATCCTGATGAATCAGGAATAGCGCCATACGATCGTCCTCTCCGCGATCCAGAATTACACGGGCAATCTCCTCTTCCTCGGCACTAAGTGATTCTTCTCTTTGAAGCTTAGTGGCAACAGTCTTCGCCTCGTCGAGCGTGAATACAGCCGTGGGTTCGAGTGCCTGGAAAACGAGTTGCCTCAGGAGGGAGCGGAAATGGTTGAGCTCCAGGCCGGCAGCAACATCTGCCGCGTCGTCCCGGCTATCCGTGAAAGCGATCATTGGTGCCGCCCGGCTCGCTGTGCCGAGTTTAGTAGCCGCGCGGTCTGCGATGATCTGTGTCGTGACGTTAAGACCGGTCCGGAGACCGCGTATGGGACTATTCACGCGGCTTCCAGAGAAGAAGGACTTGAGAATCCGGTGCTGGCTTCGCTTGGACTCGCAGGCCGGGCACCTCTCTGGTAGAGCTGGCGCATTCACGCCACTTGGCACTTGGAACATTGTCCCTGTCACTTGGTCGCCCGGCATGGCCTTGGCAAGGTGGCCGTAAAGCGGCTTGTAGCAGGCATCGACTAAGCCGAATTGCTTTTTCTTCTTTGTGGCTGGGTCCATATGCCCCCACGACGCATCTCCCTGCGGCGTTACTCTCTTGCCAGGCCAGTACCACCGGAACTTAGAATGTGGTCGCTCATTGACAAGGCCAGGCCCGGTTTCTGAGAGACCAGTCGGCCCAGACTCAAGAAAGGTTTCTCCTTCCTCGCTACCATTAGAGCGTGGCGTCACATAACCACCGAGGTAGGCCTCGCCACAATCGTAGCAGTACAGGAGCTCAAGCACTTGCCCGCCGCATCCACACTTGATGGCTGGGTGCTTGAAAAGCTTTCCGATATGCCGATCCTTGTGACGATAATGCTCTTCTACCTGATCGCATGTTGTGTTGGAACAGGCCCAGATCCCCTGAATCTGGCGCAGGAACATGTGCGTCCGGAACGATGGCAAGGGGGCCTCGTGAGATTTGGAGACTTCCCGGTCGGCAGCGCGCAGGACAGCGTCAAAGGCGAGCTGGCTGGCATCCTCTCCGAACAGAGCCTCCTTGACCCTAGAGATGCGCACCGGCGCGCCCGCTCCCGCCTCGAGGATTGCAGCTCCGAGCGTCTCGCGCGGCGGCACCTGCGCGATAATCGAGTCGAGCGCTTTCTCGTCACCCTTTACGGCGGCTTCGGCGTATTCGAGGATGTCTTCTTCCTTGATTGGGAGATCGTGTACCGGCATGCGCGGTTCACCAGGATAGACCGCGAAAGTCTTGCGATCCACGCCGAAGAATTGCTCAAGGTATTCCCTGCCCTCTTCTCCGTCGAGCGAGGCGCTCGTGCCGAGGCAACGTAGCTGGGGGGAGCCTGGTTCGAGACCCAGCCTGAGAAGTAAGTTGCGCACGACGAGGGCGACCTCGGTCCCAGCTGTGCCGCGGTAGCCATGTAACTCATCGACAACTAGTGAGAAGTGGTTATCCTCGGAGGCCGCGAGCCATTTCCGTGTCTCTTCGAATATCCGCGCCTCGTGGCCGCGCATAAGCATAACGTTCAGCATCGAGATATTGGTGATGAGGATATCAGGTGGAGCATCGATCATGTCCCAACGTGTAAGCATTTCGCCACGATAAGGATCTTGGAACTGACCTCGAATCTCCTCATCGCGGTTGGCAAGGCTAGCCGCCTCCTGCGCGATCCTCCGGATTTCCTGCGCCACGTTACCCACCTCGTGGCGATCTCTTGCATTCAGCCTCCCATCCGGAAAGAATGTGCCGCCCGGTGTCGCACCTGTGTACCGACCAAAGTAGAAAAGCGGTGCCCCGTGGATGTCACAGGCTCGCCCTGCTGCGCGCCGCAGTCGTGAAACCTGATCTTCGACGAGGGCGTTAGTCGGATAAAGCAGCATCGCACGAACGGCGGGCGATGGGCCCCCACTGACCCGTGAGCGCATTCCAGACCATTGATCCTCCTGCGACCAATGGCCGTTCCACCATGGATGGATTCCTCCAGTACCTACTCCGCGGAGGCGCTCCGCCAGCAGCCGCGCAATCACGGGGACAAGAAAACTCTCTGTTTTCCCTGAGCCAGTTCCGGAGGTAACCACCACGTTTCGCTGTATTGCATCGTTCGCGACGAGAGAGGTAACGAGGGACTGGGCCTGATGCCTGCGAAGCTTGTAATTCTCGCCAAAGACTACACGGCCCAGATGTTCCTCGACGCCGGCTGGAAGACTCGCCCTCTTGCAAGCCTCGGCGATCGGCACTTCGGAAGGGTACGCCAGCACGGCCTCGAGTAGTATTTCCTGTGCTGTAAAACCGGGGTTGTCGAGGAGGTCGCGGCGTTCCCGCATGATCGGCCTCGTCGCGCATCCAGAACGCGCTGTCATAGTACTTGTGGTAGGCTTCCTGAATATAATTCAGAACCTCTGCCGGTGTTGTCTTACCCATACTTACTCCTCTCCCTCGTAGAGCTTCTTCATGATGACAAGCCCGACCTCGGGTGGTACTCCCCGGTATATGCTTCTGCCATCTGCTCGTTCCGGTAGGCGCCCACTCGCCGTGACGAGTGCTCGAGCATAGAGCCCTGGCGGCTCACAACCGAGCGCACTGGTAAGGACACCCTTTACAGGATCGTAGCTGTGGAGCTTCACGCCATTTCTACGCGCATCGAGTGCCTTCGCCACGGCGAAGCCAGTTTCTCTGGCAACTCCCGCCAAGTCCCTGTAGAAAAAACGGCTTCCATGCAAGTCGACCTTGTAGGCACCGGGGCTCGCAGTGCCGTCCGATCGTTCCCAGCGAGCACGCACTGGGTTGAACCTGAAGGCAGCTTCACGCGCTTCGAGATGAATGACTGGCGCATCTTCCAGATATGACCAGAGCCCCGCGAGATTCGCCGCAATCTTGGCACCAGTTGACCGGGATATCATCGGTGCGCGTCCATGCGGATCGCGCACATCCCTTGCAAGATTTTCTAGCAGCTCGTCAGAGACATCGTCCCAGCGATGAACAGGCAGCGATCCCGTGTTGCTAATCGGCGAATAGCGGCCTCCCCCCGCGGTCAGAATTCGATCGATCAATGCGATGAAATCGCTCGAGTGGAAACCAGCGAGATAGCAACTGGAAGCACCTACTACCACGAGGGCCGGGGGTGCGACTTGCCATTCGCTGATCCTTCCGGGTCGATCCTCGATCGTGTCGATATGTCCTAGAGCAAGCAGCTCCGATGCCAATTGTGTGGGATACCAAGGCTCTTCATGCAAGAGGCCGGCTAAGCGCTGGAAGGTGTGCCACCCACCACTCCCGAGGTAGCAGAGACCATCGAGCACGATACTAGGTGAGCCCGGAACCTCACTTTTGATTACCGGCACGGTTTCGATTGGCGCCTTCCTGCGCGTCGCCCCGCAGTCTATCCCGTTCATCCCCCAGACATTGCGTTTCGCAACCTTTCGGGAACGGGAGAGAGTTTGAAGGCCGCATGTCTTACAGTGCATGCGCTTGGCCTCATATCTGTCGTCCCCCTTTTCAAAGGGCTCGACCTCCCAGCTGTGGTATCCACGAATAACGCAGGATTCTGGTGCTTCACTAGAGCGCCCCCCCCCTGTCTTCCATGCGACTTGGCTTTCTATCTCGGCCTCGCCGACAGGGATCTCTTCACAAACATGTAAAATTCCATCACGGTCATCCGGTTCTCCCCCTTCAGACAACTCGCCAAGAATAGTAGCTCCCTTCAGCCCTACCGGATCATCCGTTAACCTAGCGATTTTCTGGGCTGAGAATGATAAGTAGCCTTCCTTAGAAAGGAGATGGGAGAGTTGCTGCCGCCCAAGTGGACGTGGCGTGTTGGCTGAACGAAACGACAACCCCGCCTCGGAGAGCTCGGTTGCAGTTGTAATAACAACAGCGCGCGCATTAGCGCCTTCTAGTTCATCGCCAGGCTCGAACCCTGTTTCCATGAAATCGCCCTGCGCCTCGGCCGTACGTAGGATCTTGTCGGCGAGCCCAAGGGTTTCAAGGACGAGTAACAGCTTGGAACCTTCGCGGTCAGAACGCGCCTCGACTCGCGGGGGCCAGTCGGCATGCCAAACGCTCGGGCCGAGCTTTAATCCCCCAACCGCGGCAACCGATGCCTGGCCGCTGATCGGGTTCAATCCATAGAGGCTCTCGTGGGCGTTATTGACTGCGCGTATAAACTCCACTCCCCGAAGGATAAACCAATCCTCGGGAATTCCCGGAATCCCCCCCGGACGTAAAACTGTGTAACCTGGCCGAGCGCACTCAGCGAGGTGACCCTCTACCTTCTCGATCCAAGACTTGTGGCACATTAACGCGTGCTCATAGAAGAGATTAGCGCGCTGCACCTCTCGATAGCCCGGATCATCTTCAGAGCGGGAAAAGACTATTATAGGCTTAGCCGTGTAGGTGTATTGGATCCCTGTTAACTCTCCGACAAAGACCGCCGATCCAAGAAGAAGGCAGTTAATATCAATATCGCTAACAGGCCCAAGGAAGCGGAAGCCTGGCTCGGTTTCCTCTATGAGACGTAGCTCTCCATCCAGACCATCAAAGGCACGCCGGACCACTATGTTGGACACACTATTAAGCCGCAACGGTTCCGTGCTAGCGTTTCCTACCGCATGGAGCACTAGCGAGGCACGCCTTCTTGGGAAACCGGAAAACTCAAGCTTCCATTGAAACCTAGCCCGACCGGGACCCTCGCGGGTGACTCGCCCCCCCGGCGACCAGGCCTTGAACTCGTCAAGTGCTGCGGCCACCACCCTGTCACGGAGATCCGTGACTGCCCAGATCTTCTTCATCCAGGTCGTTGGACCCTCACCGCACATCCACTCGTGCAGGTACAAGAGCATTTCGGCTTCCGAAACTTTCTCGCCTGGAATGAGATGCATTTTCTCGAAGAGCCTAGAAAAACGCTGCCGATCTCCGTCACGCACAAGTGCCTGGGAGAGAGCATAGCTTGCGTACTTCCAACTATTAACCTGCTGAGCAGTCGGCCTACCAAGCTCATAGTCGTTCTCAGAAAGCCAAATATTTAGTGCTCGCCAAAACTGTCGTGTCGCCTTGGCATGCTGCTTAAGCTTCCCTTGATGAGTGAGGCTTGAGACTTCCAGCAAATCGAATAACCTTTGCGTGTAGTTGTTGGCTGAAAAATTTTCATCGGCACACATACGTTCCGCAGCGATTGAAAATGCACAAAGAAGGGCTGTAAACGGTGGAGGTTCTTTACGTCCTTTCAGGCTCCAATCCTGTAGCCACGCTAATTGCTGATGGTACGGATCGGCCTTGTCAAATCTCAGAGTTTCTGCAACACTTCTACCAACAAAATCTCCGATTTTTTTTGGTTCAATATCAAGCTTCGCCGCAATCCACTCCTTGGCATCTCCTTCAAGATCAAGGTAAATAGGCATCATTGCGAAACGCCCATAAAAAAAATACGCGTTCAAGGCATTATTAACGCTCGCATATTGATTTGATAGCATAAAGTGGCCCCTCAAAATCGTACCAGCGCTTAGCTCTGATCATGCCGACTAGGAAAGCCTCATCATTAATAAGAAACGTCGGCAGTACAGCAGGGAGTTCAAGGCCAATGGCGACTATCGCCGACCTGAAGAGTGACGAAACCATCTCGAAACTGGCCGTCCGCTTCGAGTCCATGGAGCTCCAGTGGAAGTACGAGCTGATAGACAACGCCACCGGCAAGATGTCTGCACATCCACCGGCCTAACTAGATGTGGGCGACAAGAGCTGGAGCGCTACTTCGCCTGATACAATCGGGAGCGATCACATCATGGGAATGGGCGATGATACACCTGAACTTCCCTCAACAACTGACCCAGCCGGCCTGACGCCGATGAAGCCCAACCTGTGCTTATATTGCCTTTCAGCTGATCCGAAGGATGGGATCTACTTCAAACCTACAAGAGATCACAGCTAGCGAAAAGGAGGTAAGCACATCGGCTACAATTTTAGGAAGCAGGCACGCTACCGCCCGGGGGTAACATCGTTTCCCTGAGACAGTCCTTGTCTGCGTATTCACTCCTTCTGCTTCTATCGGCAGCCGTCTTTGCGGCCTTAGCCCCAGTACACAAGACTACGTAACAGATTGCAAAGAAAAAGGGCCTACCCTTTGGTAGGCCCTTGCTCTCGGTCAGCTCAGCTGCGTCAGGCGTTCTTCCTAGTACTACAGTCGTAACTGAATAAGCTACAATGCATGTCATTGATATGGAAGCGATCACACGGTGAAGGATGCAAGCGCAGGCTCTCTCAGTCTCAGCATTGTTGGATGACCTTGCGGATCGATTAGGCCCGCTCTTTCCACGTTCGGAAACGCGCGCTCGCGCACTACGTTACCTCCAGGGGCTGCTCAGTCAGTGCGAACGAAAGAATGGCTGGCACCTCGCCGAGTGGCTCGGGGATGCGTCCCCGGATGGAGTGCAGTACCTGTTGGATCGAGCCCGTTGGGATGCGGAGGCGGCACGCGATGTCCTCCGCCAATGGGTCACCGATACGCTGGGCTCTCCTGAAGGTGTCCTGATCCTGGACGAGACCGGCTTTATCAAGAAAGGTCAGCACTCGGCTGGTGTGCAACGCCAGTATAGTGGCACCGCCGGCCGTATCGAAAATAGTCAGATCGGGGTCTTTCTGCTCCACGCCAGTCCGGCAGGGCATGCCTTCCTGGATCGAGCCCTTTACTTGCCCAAGTCCTGGACACAGGAGCGTGAGCGTTGTCGGCGTGCCGGGATTCCCGATGACGTCGAATTTGCCAGCAAACCAGAGCTCGCCCGCCGCATGCTGGAGCGCGCGCTGGACCAGGGGATACCGGCCTCCTGGGTGACGGGGGATACCGTCTATGGTGGCAACCGCAGCCTGCGCCCCTGGTTGGAAGAACGCTTGCAACCATTTGTTTTATAAGTGTCTTGCAACGAACCCCTGTGGTGGAAGAGCTTCCAGTACACGCGAGCTGACGAGATCGCGGCGACACTACCGGATGATGAATGGCAGACATTGGCCGCTGGCTCGGGCAGCAAGGGGGAACGCTGGTACGACTGGGCCTTGGCGCCCCTGATGAGGCTGCAGCCCTCGGAAGAGGTACGTCGTTGGGGACACTATCTCCTGATCCGACGCAGTCTCTCGAAGCCGGATGAGCTGGCCTATTATGTGGTCCATGCTCCCTGGACTGGGCGTTGATCGAGACCCTGGTTCGGGTAGCGGGTCAACGCTGGAAAATCGAGCAAGGTTTTCAGACGGCCAAGGGAGAATGCGGTCTGGATGACTATGAAGTGAGGCGATGGGGAAGCTGGCATCGCCACATCACCTTGTCGCTGTTGGCCCATGCCTTACTGGTGGCGATTCAGCAGGCGAGCCAACAGCAAAAAAAACTGTGTCCGACAGGATCCAGTGGACACTCCCCGAGCTCAGGCGGCTGATAGCGCGATGGCTATGGCAAGGACAACAAGCCTTGTCACATGCGCTTCACTGGTCGGATTGGCGACGAAAGCATCAGTATCGGGCTTGGCAGTGCCACTGTCGGCAGCAGCAAGCCCGGATGGCAATAGATGAACGATCATTGCAATAGTTACGACTGTAGTACTAGCCCCTCCTCACTCCCACTCGATCGTCGCGGGCGGCTTGCTGCTGACGTCGTAGGTGACGCGGGAAACGCCGCTGAGCTCGTTGATGATGCGGTTGGAGACCTTCTCCAGCAGCTCGTAGGGCAGGTGGGCCCAGCGGGCGGTCATGAAGTCGATGGTCTCCACGGCGCGCAGGGCGATGACCCATTCGTAGCGGCGGCCGTCGCCGACCACGCCCACGGACTTCACCGGCAGGAAGACGGCGAAGGCCTGGCTGGTCTTGTGGTACCAGTCGGCCTTGTGCAACTCCTCGATGAAGATGGCGTCGGCCTCGCGCAGGATGTCGGCGTACTCCTTCTTCACCTCACCGAGGATGCGCACGCCGAGGCCCGGCCCCGGGAAGGGGTGGCGGTAGACCATGTCGTAGGGCAGGCCGAGCTCCAGGCCCAGCTTGCGCACCTCGTCCTTGAACAGCTCGCGCAGCGGCTCGACCAGCTTGAGCTTCATGGTCTCGGGCAGGCCACCGACGTTGTGGTGCGACTTGATCACGTGGGCCTTGCCGGTCTTGCTGGCGGCGGATTCGATCACGTCGGGGTAGATGGTGCCCTGGGCCAGGAAGTCGACGCCCTCGATCTTGCTGGCCTCGTCGTCGAACACCTCGATGAAGGTGTTGCCGATGATCTTGCGCTTGGCCTCGGGGTCGGCCTCGCCCTCGAGCTTGCCGAGGAACAGCGCCTCGGCGTCCACGCGGATCACCTTGACGCCCATGTGCTGGGCGAAGGTCTCCATCACCTGGTCGCCCTCGGCCTTGCGCAGCAGGCCGTTGTCGACGAACACGCAGGTCAGCTGGTCGCCGATCGCTTTGTGCAGCAGCGCAGCCACCACCGAGGAGTCGACGCCGCCGGAGAGGCCGAGCAGCACGTGGCGGTCGCCGACCTGGTCGCGCACCCGGGCGACCTGGTCCTCGATGATCTGGGCCGGGGTCCAGAGGCGCTCGGCGCCACAGATCTCCAGCACGAAGTGCTCGAGGATGCGCTGGCCCTGCAGGGTGTGGGTCACCTCGGGGTGGAACTGCACCCCGTAGAAGCGCTTCTCCTCCCAGGCCATGGCGGCGATGGGGCAGCTCGGGGTCGAGGCGGTGACGGTGAAGGTGTCGGGCACCCGGGCGACCTTGTCGCCGTGGCTCATCCACACGTCGAGCAGGCCGCGGCCGGTCTCGCGGTCGACGTGGTCCTTGATGTCCTTGAACAGCGCGGTCTCCTCGTCGACGCGCACCTGGGCGTAGCCGAACTCGCGCTTGTGGGAGCCCTCGACGGCGCCGCCGAGCTGCTCGGCCATGGTCTGCATGCCGTAGCAGATGCCCAGTACCGGCAGGCCCATCTCGAACACGCACTGCGGGGCGCGCGGCGAGTCGAGCTCGATGACCGACTCCGGGCCGCCGGCGAGGATGATGCCGCTGGGGTTGTACTCGCGGATCTCGGCCTCGGTGATGTCGAAGGCGCGGATCTCGGAGAAGACGCCGATCTCGCGCACGCGGCGGGCGATCAGCTGGGTGTACTGGGAGCCGAAGTCGAGGATCAGGATCTTGTGGGCGTGAATATCGGTCATCTGGCCTTTCCCGTGAGAGGTAGACGGCCCGGAAACAGGAAAGCTGGAAGCGGCGCGGCCACTTCCAGCTTCAAGCTTCCGGCTTCAAGCTTGGGTTAACCCGCGCGGTAGTTAGGGGCTTCCTTGGTGATCTGCACGTCGTGGACGTGGGACTCGGCGAAGCCGGCGCCGGTGATCTGCACGAACTCCGGCTTGGTGCGCATCTCCTGGATGTCGATGCAGCCGGTGTAGCCCATGGAGGCGCGCAGGCCGCCCATCAGCTGGTGGACGATGGCGCTCATCACGCCCTTGTAGGGCACGCGGCCCTCGATGCCTTCCGGCACCAGCTTCTCGGCGCCTTCGCTCTTGTCCTGGAAGTAGCGGTCGGCGCTGCCCTGGCTCTGGGCCATGGCACCCATGGAGCCCATGCCTCGGTAGGCCTTGTAGGTGCGGCCCTGGAACAGCTCGACCTCGCCCGGGGCCTCCTCGGTGCCGGCCAGCAGGCCGCCGACCATCACGCAGCTGGCCCCGGCGGCGATCGCCTTGGCCAGGTCGCCGGAGAAGCGCACGCCACCGTCAGCGATAAGCGGGATGTCGTAGGGCGCCAGCGCCGCGGCGACATTGGAGACCGCGGTGATCTGCGGCACGCCGACGCCGGCCACCACGCGGGTGGTGCAGATGGAGCCGGGGCCGATACCCACCTTGACGCCGTCGGCGCCGGCCTCGGCCAGGGCCTTGGCCGCTTCGCCGGTGGCGATATTGCCGCCGATCACCTGGATCTGCGGGAAGTGCTCCTTCGCCCAGCGCACCCGGTCGACCACGCCCTTGGAGTGGCCATGGGCGGTATCGATGATGATCGCGTCGACGCCGGCCTCGGCCAGGGCGGCAATGCGGTCGGGCGTCTCGGGGCCGGTGCCCACGGCGGCGCCGGCCAGCAGGCGGCCGTCGGCGTCCTTGGCGGCGTAGGGGAAGGTGCGCGCCTTCTCGATGTCCTTGAAGGTGACCAGGCCGCGCAGGTGGAACTGGTCATTGACCACCAGCATCTTCTCGACGCGGTGCTCCTGCATCTTGCCCTTGATCACGTCGAGCGGGGTGCCCTCGGTCACGGTGACCAGGTGGTCGCGGGGGGTCATGATGTCGTAGACGCTGTCGCCGTGGTTGGGCTGGAAGCGCATGTCACGCTGGGTGACGATGCCGACCAGGGTCTCGCCCTCGACCACCGGGAAGCCGCTGAAGCCGTGCTCGGAGGCCATGGCCAGCAGGTCCTCGAGCTTGGCCTTGGGGCCCACGGTGACCGGGTCCTTGACGATCACGCTCTCGTGCTTCTTGACCTTGCGCACCTCCGCGGCCTGCTGGGCGATGCTCATGTTCTTGTGGATGATGCCGATGCCGCCTTCCTGGGCCATGGCGATGGCCAGGCGGGCTTCGGTCACGGTATCCATGGCGGCCGAGACGAGCGGGATGTTCAGGTAGAGGTTGCGGGTCAGGCGGGTCCGCAGGCTGACGTCCTTGGGCAGGACCTCGGAGTAGCCGGGTACGAGTAAGACGTCATCGAACGTAAGAGCTTCTTGGGCCATACGTAACATAATCGGCAACACCCATTTTGAGCAGATGGGAAGACGGGGGCGTGGAGAAGTTAATCAGCCATTATAACGGCTAGGGGACCGGGGCGGCAATGTGGTGTCGTGGCCTTCGGGATCCCCTCATCTACCCTGCAGGGCCTGCCCCCCTGCCTCGGCGGCCGCGCGCTGCGAACGTCGCGCGAATTCGCGCTGCCAGCGAGCCATGAAGGCGTCGCGGCGCTGGGGATCGACGAAGGCCAGCAGCGAGGCATTGAGCGGAATGGGGTAGAGACGGTCGCCGACCTGATCGCGCAGGCGCTGGGCGGTGTAGGGGCCGACCACGTCGGGACGCACGCTGAACAGCGGCGTCTGGCCGGCGAGCACCCGCTGGCCGTCGCGGCTGAGCAGGAAGTCGAGGAAGGCCTCGGCGGCCCGCGGCTGCGGCGCGTCGCGATGGATAAAGGCCATGCGCATCATCACCAGCGAATAGTCCTGGGGCACCTGGACGACGACCTCGGGGTGCTCCTGGGCCCACACCATGGCGTAGGAGCCCAGCAGGTTGTAGCCCAGCCAGTAGCGCCCCTCGCTGATCCCCTCGAGCATGGCCCGGGTATTGGCTTCCAGCACGGCCTCGGCGTCGCCCATGGCGGCGACCAGGTCCCAGAAACGGGTGGTGTAGCGGGCGTCCTGCTGGAACAGGGTATACCCCACGCCGCTGCGCGAGGGGGAATAGGTCGTCACCCGGCCCCGTAGCAGCTCCAGCTGCTCGGTCAACAGGGTATGCAGGTCGGCATGGGTGGCCGGCGGCATCATATGGCGCGACAGGTCGAGGCGGTAAGCCATGACGATCGGCTCGAAGGTGAAGCCGAACACCTCGTCACGCCACTTGGCCCACTCCGGCCAGCCCCGCGCGGCGGCGGAGTCCAGCCGCCGCGCATAGCCTTCGTTGACGCGCGCCATCTGCCACGGCATGGCCGAGCTGATCACCACGTCCGGTGCCGGCTCGGCCTGGGCGACGCGCTCGTCGACCTCCAGGGTGGAGCGATCGCGGAAGTCCAGGGCGATGTCGGGATGCGCTTGCTCGAAGGCTTCCAGCAGCGGCGCGACCACCTCGCGGTCCAGCGCCGCCTCGACCACCAGCGGCGTCGCCGCCCCGCCCACCGCCGGCGCCAGCAGCAGGCCAACCAACAGCACGCTACGGCAGTGCGCGATCATGGCGTCTCCTCCGGTGACAGGGGGAAGCGCAGGCCGACCCGGAGCCCGTGCGGCTCGCGAGCGGCCAGGCTCAGGCGGGCGCCATGGCGCCGGGCGATGGAGTCGACGATCGCCAGGCCCAGGCCGGAGCCGCGGGTGTCCTGGCGCCCGCCACGCTCGAAGGGTTGGTGCAGGCGCTCTCGGACCTCCGGGGCCACGCCGGGCCCGTCGTCCTCGATGAACAGCTCCACCTCGTCGGCCTGGCGCACCAGGCCCAGGGTGATCATGCTGCCCGGCGGCGTGTAGCGCAGCGCATTGTCGATCAGGTTGCCGAGCAGCTCGCGCAGCGCCCAGGGCTCGCCGTGGATGAACAACGACGTGCCGGGCAGTTCGGCGAGCCCCAGGTCGTGATCCCCGGCGACATCGCGCTCGGCCCAGTCGAGCACGGTCTCGCGCAGCAGCGCCGCCAGGTCGAGGCGGCGCATCTCGCTGCCATCGGCGACATGGCGCAGGCGCGCCAGGCTCAACAGCTGGTTCGCCAGGCGGCTGGTGCGTTCTGCCCCACCGTGGACCGCCGCCAGCGCCCGGCGCCATTCGTCGGGCCGGGGGCTCTTCAGCGCCAGCTCGCTGGTGCTCTGCAGCCCGGCCAGCGGCGTCTTGAGCTGATGGCTGGCATCGGCGGTGAAGCGCAACAGCGCATCGCGGCTCTCGCGCTGGCGGGCGAACAGGGTATCGAGGGTCTCGGCCAGCTCGCGCATCTCCTCCGGCACCCGGGCATCGAACGGGCGCATGTCGTCGGCCTCGCGCTGGCGCAGCAGCTGGCGCAGCCGGCGCATGGGCGTCAGCGCCACGCGCATCGCCAGCAGCATCAATAGCCCGGCCAGCAGCACCATGACCAGGAAACGGGTCACCGCGCGCTCGAACAGCTCGCCGGCCAGCGCCTCGCGCCCGGCCAGGGTGTGACCGACCCAGATCTGCACCGGGTCCTGGGTTTCCCAGCCGGCCGAATCGAATTCCCGCCCATGCAGGCGCCAGCCGGCGCCGGGGGTGTCGGCATTCGTCCACACCGGCCGCTCGGCCACCTGCTCGCGCCCGTCGGCCGGGATGGGGAAATCCAGGTTGGTCGAGACCCGCTGTCCGTCGGCATCGAGCACCGCGTAGAAGACGCGTTCCTGATGGCGGGTGGCGAGGATCTGCAACGCCGCGGCGGGAATCTCCACCACCGGCCGGCCCTCCTGCCATTGCACCGCCTCGGCGATGGTCAGCGCCGCGGCCTCGAGCTGGCTGTCGTAGGCGCGCTCGGCGGCACGCTGGGAGCTGACGTAGGCCTCGATCAACAGCAGCGCCCCGAGTGCACTCACGGTGACCAGTAACCATACCGCCAGGCGCGATTTCAGGGTGCCGTCGACCTCGATCACCGCGGCTCTTCCTCGAGACGATAGCCCAGGCCGCGGAAGGTGCGGATGCGCAGCCCACTGCCCTGCAGGCGCTTGCGCAGCCGGCTGATGTAGACCTCCAGAGCGTTGGAGCCCACCTCGCCGAAGCCGAACAGCCGGTTCTCGAGCAGCTCGCGCGGGGTGATGCTGCCGGCATGCAGCAGCAGGCCTTCCAGCAGGCGCAGCTCGCGACGCGGCAGATCGAGAGGCTCGCCGTTCAGTGCGGCGACCCCCGAGGCCGGGTCGAAACACAGTGCGCCCAGGCTCAGGCGGTTGTCGATGCGCTGCTGGCTGCGCCGCAACAGGGCACGCACCCGCGCCTCGAGTTCGGCGAGCGAGAAGGGCTTGGCCAGGTAGTCGTCGGCGCCCAGGTCGAGCCCGCGCACCCGGTCGTCGACGCCGTCGCGGGCGGTGAGGATCAGCACCGGGGTGGTGTCGCCGCGCTCGCGCAGCTCGCCGAGCAGCGTCAGGCCATCGCCGTCGGGCAGCCCCAGGTCGAGCAGGATCAGGTCGAAGGCATCGTGGCGCAGCGCGGCGCGAGCCTCGGCGCAGCGGGCGAAGGCCTCGACGGTGTTGCCCAGCGGGGTCAGGGCGTTGTCCAGCGAGCGGGCGATGAGGGGGTCGTCCTCGACGACAAGCAGGCGCATGCGACCAAAGTCTCACAGTGTCGGGGATGAGATGACAGGTTGATGAAAGGTCGCGCGCCTAGCATCGCTCCTGTCATCGACGGTGATGATGAAAACAAGAGAACAGGAGTTCGCCATGAAGATCAACAAGGCTTTCCGTCACTGCTCTGGCCTGGCTCTGCTGGGCTTGCTGTTTACCGGCGGCGCCCAGGCCCAATCCAATTCCACCGAGTGTATCGCCCCGGCCAAACCGGGTGGTGGCTACGACCTGACCTGTCGTCTGGCGGCCAACGGCCTGCAGGAGACCGGGCTGATCGACAGGCCGATGGTCGTCAGCTATATGCCGGGCGGTATCGGCGCCGTGGCCTACAACCACGTCAACGGCGTGCGCAAGGACGATCCCAACCTGATCGTGGCGGCCAGTACCGGCGCGGCGGTCAACCTGGCGCTGGGCAAGTTCGGCGAATACGACGCCGACGAGGTGCGCTGGGTGGGTGCGCTGGGCGTCGACTACGGGGCCATCGTGGTCAATGCCGATGCCCCCTGGCAGAGCCTCGATGATCTGATGGACGAGTTGCGCGACAACCCGGGCGAGATCGCCTTCGGCGCCGGCGGCACCGTGGGCAGCCAGGACTGGATGAAGGCGGCACTGACCGCCAAGGCCGCCGACGTCTCCCCGCAGAGCCTGCGCTACGTGGCCTTCGAGGGCGGCGGCGAGGCCCTGGCGGCGCTGCTCGGCAATCATATCCAGGTGTTCACCGGCGACCTCTCCGAGCTCAAGTCGCAGCTCGAGAGCGGCAAGGTCCGCGTGCTGGCGGCCCTGTCCGAAGAGCGCATGGACGGGCCCTACGCCGAGATCCCCACCGCCGCCGAACAGGGCTATGACGTCCAGTGGCCGATCTGGCGCGGCTACTACATGGGCCCCAATGTCGACGACGCGGCCTATCAGGCCTGGGTCGAGCGCCTCGCGGCGCTGGCCGAAGAGCCGGCCTTCGCCGAGCTGCGCGAGGCCCGCGGGCTGTTCCCGATGTCGCGCTTCGGCGATGACTTCGACGGCTACGTCAAGCAGCAGGTCGCCGAGTTCAAGTCACTGGCCGAAGAAGTGGGACTGGCGCAATGACGGTTCCCGGACGTCGGGCCGCCGACCGACTGCTGGGGCTCTGCCTGCTCGGTCTGGCGGCGTTCGTCGCTGTCCAGGCCCTGCAGCTGGAAGTGCCCTTCAGCTATGACCCCGTCGGGCCCAAGGCCTTCCCGCTGGGCCTGGCGATCCTGCTCGCCGGCCTGTCGCTGGTGCTGGTGGCCAAGCCCGGCGACAACGGCCACTGGCCGCATGGGGCCCTGGGCCTGAAACTCCTGGCGGTGCTCGGGGTGCTGCTGGTCTACGCCACCCTGTTCACCCGCCTCGGCTATATCGTCACCTCACTGCTGGCCATCACGCTCCTGGCGCGGCTCTTCGCCGCCGCCTGGGGCAAGGCGCTGCTGACCGGCGCGCTGATGGCCGTGGGCAGCTATTTCCTGTTCACCCGCGGGCTGGGGATTTCGCTCCCCCACGGCCTGTGGTTGAGCGCCCTGGCGTAGAGGAGCCCATCCATGTTCGATTTCCTGATCCAGGGCTTCGGCGTCGCCCTGAGCCCCCTCAATCTCGGGCTGGCCTTCCTCGGCGCCCTGCTCGGCACGCTGTTCGGCGCCCTGCCGGGCATCGGCCCGATCAACGGCATCGCCATCCTGATGCCGCTAGCCTATACCCTGGGCCTGCCGGCCGAGTCGGCGCTGATCCTGCTCGCCGGCATCTACACCGGCGCCGAGTACGGCGGGCGCATGTCGAGCATCCTGCTCAACGTGCCCGGCGATGCCGGCGCGGTGATGACCACCCTCGACGGCCATCCGCTGGCCAAGCAGGGCCTGGCCGGGCCGGCGCTGGGGCTGTCGGCGGTCAGTTCGTTCGTCGGCGCCACCATCGCCATCCTCGGCCTGACGCTGTTCGCGCCACTGCTCGCCGAGGTCGCGGTGATGTTCGGGCCCGCCGAGTTCTTCGCCCTGATGGTGTTCGCCTTCGCCTCGATGTCGGTGATGATGGGCAAGGACCCGGTCAAGACCGCCATCGGCGCGGTGCTCGGCGTGCTGATCGCCACCGTCGGCGTGGACTCCGGCACCGGCGTGCTGCGCTACACCTTCGGCATGGCCGAGCTCTACGACGGCATCGACTTCGTGGTGATGATCATCGGGCTGTTCGCCATCAGCGAGATCCTGCTGATGCTCGAGCACGCCAACCGCCAGGATGGCGAGGGCGACATCCCGCCGCTGGGCCGCGTGTTCGTCAGCCTCAAGGAGATCCTGTTCTGCAAGGGCGCTATGCTGCGCTCGGGCCTGATCGGCTTCATCATCGGCGTGCTGCCCGGCACCGGGGCCTCGGTGGCCGGCGCGGTGTCCTACACCACCGAGAAGCGCCTCTCCGACAAGGAGGGCACCTTCGGCAACGGCGACATGCGTGGGCTGGCGGCGCCCGAGGCGGCCAACAACGCCTCGGCGGCGGGCTCCTTCGTGCCCATGCTGACCCTCGGCATTCCCGGTTCCGGTACCACCGCCGTGCTGCTCGGCGCGCTGATGCTCTACAACATCACCCCCGGGCCGATGATGTTCAGCGAGCGCCCCGAGGTCGCCGGCGGCCTGATCGCCTCGCTGTATATCGGCAACCTGGTGCTGCTGGCGCTGAACCTGCCGCTGGCCGGCGTCTTCGCCAAGGTGCTGACCATCCCGCGCTGGGTGCTGGTGCCGGGTATCGCCCTCCTGGCCTTCGTCGGGGTCTATCAGCTCCACTCCGATCTCACCGCCATCTACCTGATGCTGGCCATCGGCGTGTTCGGCTACCTGCTGCGCAAGCTGGGCTTCTCGCTGGCCCCGGTGATCCTCGGCTACGTGCTGGGCGGGCTGATGGAGGAGAACCTGCGCCGCGCCCTGGCGATCAGCGGCGGCGACGTGGAGATCCTGTGGCGTTCGGGCATCTCGCTGGGATTGTGGATCGCCGCCGCGGCACTGCTGGTACTGCCCTGGCTGCTGCCGAAGCTGTTGGCGAAGCTGCAGCCCGGCAACAGGCCACTGGAGCAGGTCGAGGACGACTGATACCGTTCACTCCCGTCACCGCGAGCCCGCTGGCGGGTTCGACGTCTCCCCCTAACGGGCTAGAGGAGAATACAGCGCTTTGAACAGCACCATCAGGCAGCGGATGATCACCACGGGCAGGTTCCTGCCGACACTGGCACTGGGCATCGGCGGTGGCGGCCTCGCCTATTGGCTGCACATGCCCCTGCCCTGGTTGCTGGGCGCGATGATCGTGACGACGGTCGTCAGCCTGGCGGGCATCCGGCTGCGCCCACCAAGCTCGTCACGCAAGGCGGTGCTGGTGGTCATTGGCGTGATGCTGGGTTCGGCCTTCACCCCCGATCTGTCCGGCGACCTGCCCCTATGGGGCACGAGCCTGGTCATCATGCTGCTGGCCACGGCCGTGATGATGGCCTTCTCGGTATGGTTCTCCCGCCGCGTGGCCGGGAATTCGCCGGATACCGCCCTGTACTCGGGGGTGCCCGGTGGCGTGTCGGCGGTCACGCTCATGGCGATGGACTCGAACGCCGACCTGCGCACCGTCGGCATGACCCATGCCGTACGCATCCTGATCCTGCTGATTGCCATTCCACCGCTCCTGCAGGCCATCGGCCATGTCAGCCTGCAGCCTGGGGCGATGAGCCTGGCGCAGTGGCTGTGGCTGCCGACGCTGGAGGATGCGGCCTGGCTCGCCGCCGCCGGAGTGGCCGGCGTGTGGATGGGGAACTGGCTGAGGTTGCCCAACGCGCTGTTGTTCGGGCCGGCCCTGATCTCGGCCGCGCTGCACCTGACGGGCGTGACCCAGGCCGCGATTCCGCCGACGATCATCGCCCTGGCCCAGGTCATCATCGGCGTCTCGGTGGGGGTGCGCTTCGCGGGCACCTCGCTGCTCGATGTGGGCTACGACCTGACGATGGCCGTGCTGCAGACGGTCGCCCTGCTGCTGATCGCCGTTCTGGCCGCCTGGGGAGCGCATGCCTTGACGGGCTATTCATTGGCCGCGGCACTGCTGGCCTATATGCCGGGCGGCGCACCCGAGCTGAGCCTCGTCGCTCTCTCGCTGGGCATCGACCCCGCCTTCGTGACCTCGCACCACCTGCTGCGCATCACGGTGCTGATCCTGCTGATGCCCGTGCTGCTGAACCACTGCCGACGCTGGAGCGCCTGATACGACCAGGGAACCCATGCGGCCCTCTTCCATCGCGGCTGCAGTCACTCCAACACTAGCTGTCGCGACATCCATGGATACCCACGAAATGGGCCATGGCGATGGCCAGGCGGGCTTCGGTCACGGTATCCATGGTGGCCGAGACGAGCGGGATGTTCAGGTAGAGGTTGCGGGTCAGGCGGGTCCGAAGGCTGACGTCCTTGGGCAGGACCTCGGAGTAGCCGGGTACGAGTAATACGTCATCGAACGTAGTACTTGGGCCATACGTAACATAATCCGCAACACCCAGTGCGCTGGCGGGGGGAGTGAAGTTAATCAACCTTCATAACGGCCATGGGTGGGTCACGTCACGGGGGGAAAGGCAACGGAAGCGTAGCCTGCCTACGAGCCGGCCCATTAGAAAAGCTGGTATTACCATCAGGTTCGCCGCAGTGAACTAAAATGGATAGGCTCGACCAAGGCTTCCCTCAAGCAACGTGCCGCTCAGGAAAGGGGTGTCGACATGAACTGGGACCAGATCGAAGGCAAGTGGAAGGAGCTGAAGGGCAAGGCTCGCTCGAGCTGGGGAGAGCTCACCGATGACGAGCTGGATCAGCTCCAAGGCAAGCGCGACCAGCTGGTCGGCAAGTTGCAGCAGAAGTACGGCCTGGCCCGCGAAGAGGCCGAGAAGCAGGCCGATGAATGGGCCAGGAAACTCTAATCCGAGTTGTGGCTCGATCGACGAGCCACTGGAGGACTGCCATGCACAAGCACGTCCTGACCGTTGCGATTGCGGCCCTGGCTGGAAGCCTCGCCCTCGTTGCCCAGGCTGTCGAGGAGCCCGGTGCCCCCCAGGGCCTCTACGCAGCCGATGACATTCTGGGCTCCGATGTCTTTCTGGCCGACGACCCCGAGGAAGACGTCGGTCGCGTGGAGAACCTGTTGCTCGATGACGACATGCGCGTCACCGCCATCGTGGTCAAAAGTGGTACGGTCCTGGGCCTGGGCGGACGCGAGGTGGTCGTCGAAGCCGAACAGTTCCGGCTCGAAAGCGAGCTGGACGAGGCTGGCGCTACCACGCACCGCATCCTGGTGGAAGCCGCCGCCGAGGAGATGGAAGCGTTTCCGGAGTACGACCGTGACTGGTGGGAACGGGCCAGGGAACAAGCTCGCGAGACCTGGGAGAAGACCCGCGAGGGTGCCGCAAGCGCCTGGCATAGCACGCGCGAGGCCCTGACCCCCGACGAAGAGTCCACGCCCGAGCCTCCCGACGAGGCTGAAGTCCCCGAAGACGCTGAAGTCCCCGAGGAGGCTGAAGCGCCCGAAGAGGCTGAAGCCCCCGAAGACCAAGGCTGATCTCCGCTGACGGGCCATCGCCCCACCGCCATGACATGACGCCGAGCCGGCCAGGCTCGGCGTCATGGGTGGGTAGCCGCCATGATAGAGTGGCGGCTCGCCCCCGTCAGGATGAGAGAGTGCCATGTCCCGCCCCGATGCCCCCGCCCTTTCCGTCAGCGAGGTGAACCGTCGCGCCCGGCAGACGCTGGAGCGCGACTTCGGCGAGCTGTGGGTCGAAGGCGAGCTCTCGGGGGTGTCGCGGCCGAACTCGGGGCATCTCTACTTCACCCTCAAGGACGACCGGGCCCAGCTGCGCTGCGCGCTGTTCCGCAACCGCGCGCGCTTCATCGCCGCCCCGATGCGCGACGGCGACCGGGTCAAGGTGCGCGGGCGGCTGTCGATCTTCGAGCCGCGGGGCGACTACCAGTTGATCGTCGAGGCGGTGCAGGCGGCCGGCGTCGGCGAGCTGCTGGCGGCCTTCGAACGGTTGAAGACCCGGCTCGCCGCCGAGGGGGTGTTCGCCAATGCGCGCCCCCTGCCCTACCCGCCACGCCACCTGCTGGTGCTCACCTCGCCCACCGGCGCGGCGATCCGCGACGTGCTGGCGGTGCTGGCGGCGCGCTGGCCGCAGGTCGCGGTGACGCTGATCCCGGTGCCGGTGCAGGGCCGCGAGGCGGCCCCGGCGCTGATCTCGGCGCTGGGCCTGCTCAACCGCCAGTCGGCGCTGGACCCGGCCCGCGACGCCATCCTGATCACCCGCGGCGGCGGCAGCCTGGAGGACCTCTGGGCCTTCAACGACGAGCACCTGGCCCGGGCGATCTTCCACTCGCGGCTGCCGGTGATGTCGGCGGTGGGCCACGAGGTGGACGTGACGCTCGCCGACTTCGCCGCCGACGTGCGCGCCCCCACGCCGTCCGCCGCGGCCGAGCAGCTGGTGCCCGACCGGCGCGAACTGGCCGCCCGCCTGGTCACCCTGGGCAACCGGTTACGGCGCGCCCAGCTCGGCCGGCTGGAGCGCGAGGCCCAGCGCCTCGACCACCTGCGCGCCCGGCTGCGCCACCCCCGCGAGGCGCTGGCGCGCCAGCGCACGACCCTGGCCCAGCTCGAGGCCCGGATGGTGCGCGCCATCCAGGGGCGGCTGGCGACCGAGCGCCGCCGCGAGGCGCACCTGGCCCAGCGGTTGGCCGCCCACCCGCCGAGTCGCCAGCTGGAAGAGGCGAGACAGCGGCTGGCCCGCGCCCGTGGCCGGCTGATCCCGGCCGTGCAGCGCGAGCTCGCCCGCCGGCGCGAGCGGCTCGGCGGCCTGGCCCGCGAGCTGCAGGCGGTGAGCCCGCTGGCGGTGCTGGGGCGTGGCTATGCGATCCTGGAAGACGACCGGGGACAGGTGATCCGCCGGGCGACGGACACCGAACCCGGCCAGGCCCTCACCGCCCGCCTGGGCGAGGGGCGCCTGACGCTGGAGGTCAAGCGGCGGCTGAAGGGGTAAGCGACGACAAGGAGGGCATCCCTGGGGCTGAGCCAGGGGCATCCCCACGAATATCTCGAAGATGGCAGCACGTTCGCCGAAAAAGGCCCCGAGGCCGCCCCTAGGGGGTCAGGCCCCGACGAATCCCCACATTTTTCTCGACGTTGATAGCTTGTTCGCCGAATAAGGCGCCGAGGCTGCCCCTATGGGGTCAGACCCCAGCCAAGTCGCGAAGCCCGTCATGGTGCGTCTTGCGAGCGGATGCGACGCCGCCGGGGTCTGACCCCATAGGGACCGGCAGCGCTGGCAGCCTGCCACCCACCCATGCCCAACACATTGATAATGCTGAAATGTTTCTGGGGAGGCCTCAGGGTCTGACCCCAGAGGGCCTCCCGGCGCTGGCGACCCATCACAAGAGCGACCTCAACCAGCGGATTTTTCAGAAACATTGCGACCATCACCGGAAATCCCGGGACCTTCCCGGCCCCCGGAGGCATCGCCAACGTCGGCGTCTTCTCACTCCTCGCTGTGGCGAGCGGCCGGCTTGAAGGTGCCGGGCTCGAGGTCGTGGCGGGCCAGCAGCTTGTAGAAGTCGGTGCGGTTGCGCCCGGCGATGCGTGCCGCCTGGGTGACGTTGCCCTCGGTGATCTTCAGTACCTTGATCAGGTAGCTGCGCTCGAAGCCGGCGCGGGCGTCGTTGAAGGTCGGCAGGGCGTTGTCCTCGGCGGCCAGGGCCTGGGCCACCAGCGCCTCGGGGATCATCGCCGAGCTGGTCAGGGCCACGCACTGCTCCACCACGTTGACCAGTTGGCGCACGTTGCCGGGCCAGCCGCTGGAGGCGAGCAGGTTGAGCGCCTCCGGCGAGAAGCCCTTGACGAAGGGCTTGTGGCGCTCGGCGGCCTGGGTCACCAGGTGCTTGGCCAGCAGCGGCACGTCCTCGGCCCGCTCCTTGAGCGCCGGCAGCTTGAGGTTGACCACGTTGAGGCGGTAGTAGAGGTCCTCGCGGAACTCGCCCTCGTGCATGGCGCGGTCGAGGTCGCGGTGGGTGGCCGAGATGATGCGCACGTCGATGGGGGTCGAGGCGGTCGAGCCCAGCGGGCGAATCTGGCGCTCCTGCAGGGCGCGCAGCAGCTTGACCTGCAGCGTCAGCGGCATGTCGCCGATCTCGTCGAGGAACAGGGTGCCGCCATCGGCGGCCTGGAACAGGCCCTGGTGCTGGCTGACCGCGCCGGTGAAGGCGCCCTTGGCGTGGCCGAAGAGCTCGCTCTCGAGCAACTGCTCCGGCAGCGCCCCGCAGTTGATCGCCACGAACGGCTTGCCGGCCCGCGAGCTGGCCTTGTGGATGGCATTGGCCAGCAGTTCCTTGCCCGAGCCGGAGGCGCCGGTGATCAGCACGCTGACGTCGGAGGCCGCCACCATGCGCGCCTGCTCGAGGATGCGCTCCATGTCGGGGCTGCGGGTGATGATCGCCGCGCGCCACGACTCGTCGCCCTCGGCGGTGGGGCCGCTGGTCTGGGCCAGTGCTTCCTCGATGGCGGCGAACAGCTCGTCGCGGTCGACCGGCTTGGTGAGGAAACTGAACACCCCCTGGCGGGTGGCGCTGACGGCGTCGGGAATCGAGCCATGGGCGGTGAGCAGGATCACCGGCAGCCCCGGGGCCTGGCGCTGGACCTCCTGGAACAACGCCAGGCCGTCCATCTCGTCCATGCGCAGGTCGGTGAGCACCAGTTCGGGACGGTCGGTCTCCAGTACCTTGAGCGCCTGCCGGCCGCTCTCGGCGGTGGTCACCCGGTAGCCGCGGCTCTCCAGGCGCATGCCCAGCAGCTTGAGCAGACTGACGTCGTCGTCGACCAGCAGGATATGGGCACTGGGCTCGCGAGCGCCGGACATCCGCGCGCCAGGCCCTCGGCTAGCTTGCATTCGTGTAGCGTGCTTCACGTTTCATCTCCCTGTCAGTCGTTCTGCTGTCGCAGGTTGATGTTCTGTTCGATGGCGGTGAGCGCCTCCAGCTTCTCGGCCAGGGCGGCGTTCTCCGCTTCCATTGCGGCAAGCTCCTCCTGGGAACTCGCCAGGCGACCGGCCATGGCACGGCGCCCCTCCACCTCGTTGAGCCAGTAGCGCAGCAGCGGCTGCAGCGCCGCGGGCGCGGTATGCAAGTCGGCCTTGAAGAGCTCGGATGCGCGATCCCACTGGTTCTCGTTGCCCCAGGCCAGGAGCACGGCCCGAGCCAGCCTCCGCTCCTTGGCCTCGCCCGCCAGGCGAGAGAGCATGACGTCGCGCCAATTGCGCTCGCCGCGCTGGGAGGCCAGCCCGAAGGCGACCCAGTCGGGCAGCAGGCAGGCCTCGTCGTCGAAATCGGGAATCACGGCATGACAGCCCTTGGCCGCCGGCTGGGCCACCTTCGGTGCCATCGAGCGCGGCTGCTCGGGCAGCAATTCGCAACCGGCCAACCAGGTCACCGCAAGGCAGGCCAGCAGAGGGCGAAATTTCATCGTCATCGGTTCCTTGCGTGGGCGCTTGCTTCTCCGACGAGCGCCGGATGATCAGGGGCGATCTGCTCCGTCGCATGGGCACGCGGCAAGGTCAGACGGAAACAGACCGCATAGTACGGGTCGTTCACCAGTTCCAGGCTGCCCTGCTGCAGCCGGGCGCAATCGGCGGCTACCGAGAGGCCGATGCCGGAGCCCTTGAGCGGCCCCTTGCGGCGGGCGCGGCCCTGATAGAAGGCCTCGAACAGCCGCGGGCGGTCCTCGTCGGCGATCGGCTCGCCGCTGTTGGCCACCTCGATCACCAGGCGGTCGTGGCCGCGGCGAGCGCGGATCTCCAGTTCGCCGGCATCCTCGCCATAGGCGATGGCGTTGGAGATCAGGTTGTCGAGGATGCGGGTGGTGGCGGTGCGGTCGGCGAGCCATTCCAGCGGACCGTCGAAGCAGTCGACCCGCATGCCCTTGTTGTCCAGTGCCAGGCGGTGCTTGGCCAGCACCTCCTTGACCACGGTGGCGACATCGAGCCGCTCGGCCTGCACCTGGCGGTTGTGCTGCAGCAGGTTGTAGTCGAGCAGCTGCTCGATCAGCCGCTGCAGCTCGCCGCCGCTGGCGTCGATCAGCTCGAGAATCTCGCGCTGGTGCGGCGACAGCTCGCCGACCACCCCGTCGGCGAGCAGCGCCGAGCCTTCGCGCACACTGGCCAGGGGGGTCTTGAGTTCGTGGGACATGTGGCGCAGGAACTGCTGTTTCTCGGCCTCGAGCTCCTCGAGGCGCGACGAGAGCCAGTCGAGCCGCTCGTCGAGCTGCACCAGCTCGGCCGGCCCCTGGATGGGCCGCACCACATGCGCCTGGCGGCCGCTGCCGATGCCCAGCACGCGCCGCTCGAGCTGGCGCACCGGACGGATGATCAGCCAGGTGAACAGCAACATCAGCACCAGGCTGGCCGAGACCAGCGCAGCGGTCTGCAGCCACAGCCGGGTCTGCACGGCCTCGGCACGTTCGCGAATCACCTCGATGCGGGAGTCGATCTGGCGGTTGGTGGCACGCCGCATCGCGTCGGTATGCTGGGCGAAGGGCAGGAAGTCGGTGAGCCGCTCCTCGAACTCCTCCATGGGCAGCTCGGGCAGCCGGGCGAGCTCCTCCAGTTGCTCCTGCAGCGCCGCCACGTCCGGGTCATCGGGCAGCAGCTGGCGCTGCTGGGCGAGCAGTTCGCGGTACTCCTCGATGCGCTCGGCGTAGATCTCCATCAGGCTCTCCTCTTCGACCACCGCGTACTGGCGAGCGCCGCGCTCCATCTCCAGGGCCAGGGCGCTGAGCGAGCGCGCCCGCCGGGTCTCTTCCACCGCCTGACGGGCGCTGACATCGGCCAGCCGCGACAGCTCCGACAGGGCCTGACCGGCCTGGAGCATCAGCACGGCCAGGGGGAGCATGACGACGAGAAAAGCCAGCAGAACGAGCTGCAGCAATGAGCGAGGGCGCCAGCGACGCGAGACTCGGGTGGTCATGACCAGAGCTCTTTGCAGAATAGTGAGAGGCATTGCCATCGTTTACGCTCAAAGAATACCAGAGTTCTGCTGGGCAGCCTTCCGCTGCCTGCCATGCACCCAAAAAAGGGGGGGTAAAAAAAGGGCCGGCAGAGCCGGCCCAAGTACGCAGGGAACTGAAAGGGTCTGGGAAACACACCGCTCGACTGCCTGGTCAGATCGATCGGCCCGCTTTCCATGGGCCATGGGCCCCGAAGCCATGTGAAGATCGTTAGTTACCAGGGCCCATCTTCACATGCGGGTGGCGAACCACCCCTGCTTCGTTCCTGGCACCACCGCCGCGGCCTGTGCCGAAGGCGATGCTGCGCGATTCGATCCCCCCGGAAGGGGGATGAGGCATCCTTGCCTGGGCGTCCTTGCCCTTCTGGTACCCTTCCTTGCCTGGCGGCGGTACCCGTCTCATCGCAACCTAAAGTCACACATCGCTTGGAGCAGACGCTGATCGCTTCCGGGGCCGGACGCACAGGGCAGTGTTTGACCGGACTCCCTTGGCGATCGGAAAGCGGCTCGAGCCGTAATGAACCGCTTCCGTTGCTCACCCAACCTATTGCCAGTATCGTGCCAGGAAATTGGCATTCCTTTTATTTTCAATGAGTTGTTATGAACAACAAGGTTGGCACGCCACCTCGCGTGACCGATCTCTCGCCAAAGGGCGAATTTTCGCTGGCTTTTCGTCGCCGCATGGCGACACCCAATTCGCCAAACAGAAAAAAGCCACTAGAATCAGTGCATTGAAACGTATGCCAATGGAGACACCCCTTCGGACCACGACGCCACCCGACGACAGCACTCAGCGCCCATGAATCGCGAGGGGAAGGGCGGGGGGCCGCTCAGGCGAGCGGCTTGACCAGGATCTTGGACTTGCGGGCGTGGTTGTAGGTGTCGCGCTTGAGCGGCGGTAGGGCCTCGATGTCGGCCATGCGGAAGCCGTGCTCGAAGAACCAGTGGGTGGTATGGGTGGTCAGCGCGAACAGCGCCGTGAGCCCCAGGCGCCGCGCACGACGTTCGATCTCCGCCAGCAACAGCTCGCCCCGGGCCCCGCCGCGGTAGTCGTCATGCACCGCCACGCAGGCCAGCTCGGCCATCTCGGCGTCGCGGAAGGTGTGCAGCGCCGCACAGCCGATGACCATGCCGTCGCGCTCGATCACCAGGTAGTCGTCGATCTCGTGTTCCAGCCGCTCGCGGGAGCGCGGCACCAGCATGCCGCGGCGCTCGAGCGGCTCGAGCAGCTCGAGCAGGCCGCCGATGTCGCCGAGTTCCGCCGGGCGCAGCTGCTCGTAGCGGTGCTGGGTGATCATGGTGCCCACCCCGTCGCGGGTGAACAGCTCGCCGAGCAGGGCGTTGTGGTCGTGCCAGGAGATCAGGTGGGTGCGGGCCACGCCGTGCCGGGCGGCGGCACAGGCCGCGCCCAGGTGGCGGGCCAGCTCGCTGCCGGGGTCGGCCTGGCGCAGCAGCGGTTCGGCATCGGCCGGGGTCAGTTGGCGCTGCAGCCGGCCGCTCTGGTCGTACAGGCCGCTGGCCTCGCCGAGCAGGATCAGCTTGTCGGCGGAAAGCGCCATGGCGGCATGCTGCGCCACCTCGGAGGCGTCGAGGTCGAATACCTCGCCGGTGCTGGAGAAGCCCAGCGGCGGCAGCACCACCAGCGTCCCCTTCTCCAGCAACCCCTCGATGGCCGCGGCCCTCACCCGGCGCACCTCGCCGGTGTGATGGAAGTCGATGCCCTCGCGCACGCCCAGCGGCTTGGCCATCACCAGGTTGCCCGAGACCGCCGTCAGCTCGACTCCGTGCAGCGGGGTATTGGGCAGCCCCAGCGACAGCCGTGCCTCCAGCCACAGGCGCTGCTCGGCGGCGATACGCTCGACGCACTCCATGATCCCCTGGTCGGCGACCCAGTGACCCTGGTGGCACTTCGGCACGATACCGGCCGCCTCCAGGGCCTGATCGACCTGGGGGCGAATGCCGAACACCACCACCAGCCGCACGCCCAGGGTATGCAGCAGCGCCAGGTCCTGGATCAGCTGTTCGCTTCGCCCGCGTGCCATGGCCTCGCCCTCGATCAGGATCACGAAGGTTCGGCCCCGGTGGGCATTGATATAGGGCGAGGAATTGCGGAACCAGTCGACGAAGGGGAAACGAGTATCCAAGGCCGCACTCCGGCAGCAGATGAGAGAAAGGTGAAACCGCCTTCGACTATATCAGAGCCAATAAAAGGGCGGCACCACTGCCGTGGTACCGCCGCTGGCATTCGCTCAAAGCGAAGCGCTGGCTAGCCGAAGACACCCTTGAAGGTGAAGAAGAAGAAGATCGCCAGGCCCGCGCCGGCCGGCAGGGTGATCAGCCACGACATGATGATGGTGCCGATCACGCGCAGGTTCAGGGCCGACATGCCGCGGGCCAGGCCCACGCCGAGCACCGCCCCCACCAGGGTGTGGGTGGTGGAGATCGGCAGGCCGGTGCCCGAGGCGAGCACCACGGTGGTGGCGGCGGCCAGGGTGGCGGCGAAGCCGCGGCTCGGTGTCAGCTCGGTGATGCCGGTACCCACGGTGGCGATCACCTTGTGGCCATAGGTGACCAGGCCGACGACGATGCCGATGCCGCCCAGCAGCAGCACCCACCAGGGCACCACGGCGGAACCACCCACGGCGCCGCCGCGATACACCACATCGACCACCGCCGCCAGCGGGCCGACGGCGTTGGCCACGTCGTTGGAGCCGTGGGCGAAGGCCATGGCGCAGGCGGTGAAGATCATCAGCACGCCGAACACCCGCTCGACATTGCCGTAACCGAAGTGGTCGCCGGCACGACGTTCATAGACCACCCGCCGCTCCATCAGGACACCGACGCCCATGATCACCAGGCCGATCGGAATCGACAGCAAGAAGCTCTGGCCGAAGCCCAGGTCGAGCCCCACATGCTTGAGGCCCTTGTTCAGGGTGACCATGGTGACCACGAAACCGACCAGGAAGACGTAGAGCGGCAGATAGCGCTTGGCCGAGACGAAGGGGTCGCGGGCCTCGAAGATCAGGTGCTGAACCGA
This sequence comes from Halomonas sp. LBP4, assembly GCF_003202205.1. Classification (GTDB taxonomy): domain Bacteria; phylum Pseudomonadota; class Gammaproteobacteria; order Pseudomonadales; family Halomonadaceae; genus Halomonas; species Halomonas flagellata. Next base: position 237,301 of record NZ_PDOG01000002.1, on the reverse strand, counting down.
CTTGAACAGCAGATAGGCGATGGTGCCGGCCAGCAGTGGCGAGACCACCCAACTCGAGGCGATCTGGCCGACCTTGTCCCAGGCCACCGCTTCCATGCCCAGGCCCACGGCGCCGAAGCCGACGATGGCACCGACGATGGAGTGGGTGGTGGAGACCGGCCAGCCCCGGGCCGAGGCGATCAGCAGCCAGATGGCCGCCGCCAGCAGCGAGGCCAGCATGCCGTAGACCAGCAGTTGGGGATCGTTCACGAGCAGGGTCGGATCGATGATGCCCTTGCGGACGGTATCGGTGACCTCGCCGCCGGCCAGGTAGGCGCCGAGGAACTCGAAGATCACGGCGATGATGATCGCCTGCTTGATGGTGATGGCCCGGGACCCCACCGAGGTGCCCATGGCGTTGGCGACGTCGTTGGCGCCCACGCCCCAGGCCATGAAGAAGCCGAAGGCACAGGCCAGGATGATGAAGATTTCGCCGTGCTGCACGATGATCGACATAGGGGAAGTCGTCCTATGTGGCTGTCAGGGAGTAGCGGATTGGCGTGATGGCGGACGCGCCGCGCACCCGGGGATGCGGTGCCGCGACGGATCGCATCCTAGCGAGCCGTGAGGATCTGCAGGCGACTGCCGACGCGTTCGGCACGGTCGGAGAGTTCGCCGACCCAGTCGATGATCTTGTAGAGGAAGACCACGTCCACCGGCGGCAGCTGGCTCTCGAGCTCGAACAGCTGACGGCGGATGGCCACCTGCTGGCTGTCGGCCTGCTGCTCGAGCACGTGCAGCTCGCGGATCAGCTTCTGCATCACGTCGGAGACGTTGCGGCCGAAACCGGACTCGAGCAGGTCCTTGAGCTCCTCCAGGGCGTGACGCGCCTGGGCCACGCAGGCCACGGAGGTCTGCATGTAGTCGCGCATCGGCTGGGCCAGGGGCTCCGGCACCTGCATGCGGCGGCCGAGCATGATGCCGGTGATGTCGCGCACCTTGTTGGCGATCTTGTCCTGGACGCTGATCAGGTCGAGGATGTCGGTGCGCGAGACCGGCAGGAACATGGTGTTGGGGAGGTTGAGACGCAGCTCGGTCTTGAGCTCGTCGGCCTCGTGTTCGAGCCGGGTGACGGTCTCGCGGTGTGCCTCGGCGGCCTCCCAGTCACCGACGAGGGCGGCTTCGAAGAACGGCAGCAGTTGGTCGGCGCATTCGTTGGCCTTGACGATGTGGGCCAGCAGCGGCTGGAATGGCGAGCGGCCGAACATCGCGGAGAACGGATTGGGTGTGACCATGGGTATCCATGTGCGCTGAAGAATTTGCGGCGACAGTATAGAGGCAGGCTCCGCTCCCGTCATGAAAATATCAACTTACCTTCACGAAACCGAGGTGGCGATGCCATGAGTCACGAGATCGAACTCAAGCTGGCCCTGGGGCCCCAGGGTCCCGAGGCGCTGCGTCGCCACCCGCGGCTCGCCGGCCTCGCGCCGCGGCTCGCCACCCTCGGCAACACCTACTTCGACACCCCCGAGGGGGCCCTGGCAACCGCCCGCATGGCGCTGCGCCTGCGCCGGGCCGATGGCCGGCTGCTGCAGACCCTCAAGACCCGTGGCCAGGGCGGCGGCGGGCTCTCGCGCCGCGGCGAGTGGGAGTGGGAGGTGCCGGGGCCGGGGCTCGACCTCGCCGGGCTCGCCGCCCTGCCCCCCATGGCCGGCCACGGCGACGCGCTGCTGGCCCGGCTGGTCCCGCGCTTTGCCACCGACTTCCGCCGCGAGACCTGGCGGCTCGAACTCGGCGAGGCTCGCATCGAGCTGGCGCTCGACCTGGGCGAGATCCGTGCCGCCGACCGCACGGTGGCGATCCGCGAGCTGGAGCTCGAACTCGAGGCCGGCGAACCGGAGGCCCTGTGGGACCTGGCCGAGGCGCTGGCCGAATCGGTTCCCCTGCGCCCGGCGGATACCAGCAAGGCCGCCCGGGGCGGCGCCCTGCTGGCCGGCACCTGGACCCTGCCCGAGGGCGGCGGCGCCGACGCCTGGCTGCACCGCGCCGTGGTGGCGCTGGATGCCCTGGCCGATACCGGCGAGCCCCGGTGGCGTGAGCAGGCCCGCGATGCCTTCCTGCACCTGGCCGACCCGGCGGGCAGCCTGCATGCCGCGGCCCGCGAACTGGCCCAGGGGCTCGACGATCCCGCCTGGCCGACGCCGGCCTTCGGCCTCGCCGCCCTGCGCCTCGCCCGCCGGCTGCCCGGGGACGGGCAGCTCAGCTGACGGGCAGGCAGGCTCCAGGGTGGTTGCACGAAGCGGGCGGTTCGTGTGATGAGGGAGGTTCGTCAATGAGCAGGTCGGCAGCCGGGAGAGCACCATGACCCTAGACTTCAAACCCGGTGGCGCAGGGCTACGTACCCGCGTCTTCCAGGTCATCTTCGAGTCCGACACGCCGCTGGCCAAGGGCTTCGACATCGCGCTGATCGCGGCGATCCTGACCAGCGTGCTGGTGGTGATGCTCGACAGCATCCAGAGTCTGCGCGCCGACTACGGCACCCTCTTCTACTGGGTGGAGTGGGGCTTCACCCTTGCTTTCACCATCGAGCTGGCGGTGCGCCTCTACTGCCTCGACAAGCCCCTGCGCTACCTGCGCAGCTTCTACGGCATCGTCGATGTCATCGCCATCCTGCCCACCTGGCTGGTGCTGATCGTTCCCGGCGCCCAGTCGCTGGTGGTGGTGCGCCTGCTGCGGGTGCTGCGTATCTTCCGCGTGCTGCGGCTGATGCAGTTCGTCGGCGAGGCGCGCCTGTTGCTGGAGGCCCTGAGACGCAGCATCCGCCAGATCTTCCTGTTCTTCTTCGGCATTTTCATGCTGGTGACCATCTTCGCCTCGCTGATGTATCTGATCGAATCCGCCGAGGCCGGCTTCACCAGCATTCCCCAGTCGATCTACTGGGCCATCGTCAGCCTGACCACGGTGGGCTATGGCGACATCGTGCCGGTCACCCCCATCGGCCAGGCGATCACGGTGCTGCTGATGCTGACCGGCTACTCGATCATCGCCGTGCCGACCGGGGTCTTCTCCGCCCAGGTGATCCGTGCCATCCGCGAGGACCGCTACTCCGACGAGGCCTGCCCCGGCTGCGGCCACGACCGCCACGAGAAACGTGCCAAGTACTGCCTGAAGTGCGGCACCTGGCTCGACGAGGAGACGCCGGACCCGCGCCTGACGGAGGCCGAGACGTAAAGGAGACAAGGAGGACGAGCCGCCGGAGCACTCAGCCGACGGCTCGCCCGGATCACTCGCGGAAGGGTTCGACGTCGCCGCGCCCCTCGCGGACGATCTTCGGCGGCAGGTCGCGCAGGTCGATGACGCTGGTGGGCTCCAGGTGGCAGGCGCCGCCGTCGATGATCAGGTCGAGGTGGGCACCGAAGCGGTCGCGGATCGCTTCCGGGTCGGTCATCGGCAGCGCCTCGCCCTCCGGAATCAGGGTCACGCTCATCAGCGGCTCCCCCAGGGCACCGAGCAGCGCTCGCGTGATGCTGTGGTCCGGCACCCGCATGCCGATGGAGCGACGCTTGGGGTGCAGCAGCAGCCGCGGCACCTCGGTGGTGGCGTTGAGGATGAAGGTATAGGGCCCCGGGGTATGGGCCTTGAGCAGCCGGAAGACGGCGTTGTCCACCTTGGCGTAGGTGCCGATCTCGGAGAGGTCCGAGCAGATCAGGGTGAAGTTGTGCTTGTCGTCCAGCGAGCGCAGCCACTTGATCTTCTCGATGGCCTTCTTGTCGCCCAGGTGACAGCCCAGGGCGTAACCCGAATCGGTGGGATAGGCCACGACGCCACCATGACGAATGATCTGGATCGCCTGGTCGATCAGCCGCTTCTGTGGATTCTCTGGATGGATCTGGAAGAACTGGCTCATGCGAGCTCCCTGTTCGATGGCCGATGAAAGTCTGTCACTACTATAACCCGGCCAGCCACTCACACCGCCACCACCTCGACGAGGCCGGCCAGGTGCGGGTGCACCCAGACCGGCGGGGTGGCGGTACGCGGCACCGGACTCATGCTGCCCGGGGCCAGGTGGCCGCCGGGAAAGTGGAAGTCACTGCCCACCGAGGCGTAGAGGTCGCGCTCCTGCAGCTGGCGCGCCAGGTCCCGGGTCGCATCCGGGTTCTGGAAACCGCTGACCAGCTCGGCGGCCTGGCCGCCGGCGGCGCGGAAGGCATCCAGCAGCAGGCCCCGCTTGCGCCGGGTCAGGCCGTGGCGCAGCGGATGCGCCAGCACCGCCACGCCGCCGGCATCGAGGATCCAGCCCACGGCCTCGGCGAGCTCCGGCCAGTGCGCCTTGACGTCGCCGGCCTTGCCGTTGCCGAGATGCTTCCGGAAGGCGGTGGCCACGTCGGGCACCAGCCCCGCCGCCACCAGGGCCCGGGCGAAGTCGGGCCGACCCAGCGGGCGCGGCGAGCCGGCCTGTTCCCGGGCCCGCGACAAGGCATTCTCCAGCCCCAGCGTCTCCATGCGCTGGGCGATCAGCTCGGCCCGCGCCTCGCGCGCCACGGCCTGGGCCTCGAGCCCTTCGACCAGGGAACCCTTGGCGCCCTCGGGCAGCAGGCCCACCACATGGATATTGATGCCGGCCCAGCGGGTGGAAAGCTCGGTCCCGGGCAGCAGACGGATCCCCTCGCGCTCGGCGGCGACGCGGGCCTCCTCGATGCCGGCCATGGTGTCGTGGTCGGTCAGCGCCATATGGGTCAGGCCCCGGGCCTTGCACAGCGCCACCACGTCGGCCGGCGGCAGGGCGCCGTCGGAAGCGGTGGAATGCATGTGCAGGTCGATGGAAAGCGGAGAGCTCTCGCCCTCGAAACGGGCGGGAAGTGCGTTCATTGGCATGACGCCGGCAGGTGACTTTGTCAGAATATCCGTTCATGGTGCTCGCCCGGCCGACCTCGGTCAATGCCGGGCCCCGCCGGACTCTCGCGGCCCGTGCCGCTCAACCCGAGGATGCGACTGCGATGCTCTATGCAATCATCAGTGAAGATGTGAAGAACAGCCTGGAGCGGCGCCTCGCCGCTCGCCCCGATCACCTGGCCCGGCTCGAGGAGCTGCGCGACGAGGGCCGCCTGGTGCTGGCCGGCCCGCATCCGGCCATCGACAGCGAGGACCCGGGCGAGGCCGGCTTCTCCGGCAGCCTGGTGGTGGCCGAGTTCGACAGCCTCCAGGAGGCCCAGGCCTGGGCCGATGCCGACCCCTACATGATCGCCGGGGCCTATGCCAAGGTGGCGGTGAAACCCTTCCGCAAGGTCCTGCCCTGAACGTTTTCCACCGGCGCACTTGTCCACATGGGGTTTCCCACAGCATCTGTGGATAACACTGTTGAAACGCCGCGGACGCCTTGCGACAGCCCTGTCACGCCGGCGCTGCGGCGGCAACGATCAAATTCTGACCAGCACCTGCCCATCGGAGCCCCGCCTTGACCGCCGCCCCTGATGGCCTGCCCCCGCTGGCGGGCCTGGAGATCGCTCGCCTCGACTGGCGCCAGGACGAGACGGGCGAGTCCGCGCCGCACTCGACCGCCTTCGACGACGTCTACTTCTCCCGCCATGACGGCCGGGCCGAGACCGAGCACGTCTTCATCGCCGGCAACGACCTGCCGCGACGGTTCGCCGAGTGGCGCCCGGGGCGTCCCTTCGTGATCGGCGAGACCGGCTTCGGCACCGGGCTCAACATGCTCTGTGCCTGGGCCTGCTTCGATGCCCATGCCCCCCGAGGCGCGCGGCTGCACCTGGTCTCCACCGAGAAGTTTCCGCTCGCCAGGGAGGATCTCGCCCGGGCCCTGGCCGCCTGGCCGGACCTGGCCGAGCGCGCCGCGCGGCTGCTCGCACAATGGCCCGAGCCGGTGGCCGGGGTGCACCGGCTGTGGCTCGACGCGCGGGTGACCCTCGACCTGCACTTCGGCGACACCACCGAGCGGCTGGCGCTGCTCGACGGCCGGGTCGACGCCTGGTTCCTCGACGGCTTCGCCCCGGCGAAGAACCCCGGGATGTGGCGGCCCGAGCTGTTCGTCGCCATGGCGGCGCGCTCGCGGCCCGGGGCGACCCTGGCCACCTTCACCTGTGCCGGCGTGGTCAAGCGCGGCCTGGCGGCCGCCGGCTTCGCCTGGCGCAAGGTGCCGGGCTTCGGGCGCAAGCGCGAGATGCTCGCCGGCGAGATTCCCGCCCCTCCGGTGGACGAACGCCGGCGGCGCACCCCCTGGTTCGCGCCGCCGGCCCCCGAACCGGCGCGGCATGTCGCCGTCGTCGGCGCCGGTATCGCCGGCGCCAGCGTGGCGCATGCCCTGGCGCGACGCGGGGTCGCGGTGACCCTGCTCGACCGGGAAGGCCCCGGGGCCGGCGGCTCCGGCAACCGCCAGGGGGCGCTCTACGTCAAGCTGGCGGTGGAGACCAACCCGCAGAGCCGGGTCTATCTCGCCGGGCTGCTGCACAGCCGGCGCTGGCTGGCGGCCCTGGACCCGGACCATGCGCTCGGGCAGCCCAGTGGCGTGCTGCAGCTGGCGACCAGCGACAGGGAGCGGGACCGCCAGCAGCGCTTCCTGGCCCGCCACGCCCTGCCGGCGAGTGTGGTGGAAGGCCTCGATGCCGAGGCCGCCGCCGAGCGCGCCGGCGTCCGGGTAGGCGCCCCCGCCCTCGACTACCCGCTGGCGGGCTGGGTGCGGCCGGCGGCGCTCTGCGCGCACCTGGCCGACACGCCGGGGGTGAGCTTCCGCCGGGGCGAGGTCAGCGACCTGGCGCGGACGGAGCGCGGCTGGCGGCTGGGCCTGGCGACCGGCGACACCCTGGCCGCCGACCAGGTGGTGATCGCCACCGCCGAGCTCGCCAACCGCTTTGCCCAGACCTCGCCGCTGCCGCTGCAGCCGGTACGCGGCCAGGTATCGCAGCTCGTGCTGCCGGCGGGGGTGCCCGCGCTCGGGCGGGTGGTCTGTGCCGGCGGCTATGTGTCGCCGGCGCTCGACGGCGTGCTCACCTTCGGCGCCACCTTCGCGCCCAACGACTCGGCGACCGAGCTGCGCGAGGCCGACCATGCCGCCAACCTGGCGGAGCTCGAACGCACCCTGCCCGCCTTCGTGGCCGCCCTGCGCGATGCCGGCGCCGACCTCTCCCCGGCCCGGCTGACGGGCCGGGCGGCGATCCGCGCCGCAAGCCCCGACAAGTCGCCCTACGCCGGCCCGGTTCCCGACGCCGCGGCCTGGCGGGCCGACTACGCCGCGCTGGCCAAGGACGCCACCCGCGTGCCCGACACGCCGGGCCGTCACCATGACGGGCTGTGGATCAGCGCCGCCCACGGCTCGCGGGGGCTCGCCAGCGCCCCGCTCTGCGCCGAGCTGATCGCCTCACGGATCTGCGACGAGCCGCTGCCCCTGGAGCAGCCGCTGGTGGATCACCTGCACCCGGGGCGGCGCATCATCCGGGACCTGGTGAGGGGGAAACAGGCCTGACCAGGGGGTCGGATAGGAGTTGGGAAAGCATCGCAAGAATCGGCCGGATGATTTTCGTCAGTTTGCCCAGGTCTCCATGACAAGCTAGCCAGTATCCCGGATTTGACGCCCGACCGAGCGCCCTGGATCGCTGCGGCGCTTGCTGCGAAAGCTTCCCGATGCCTTGGCGATCGTGCCGCCCACTTCGTCAAGCAGTTCCGCTTCGGCGAAGAAGATGGCCTTGCCACCGCCGACCTGCCGGCCCCGGGCCACCACGCGCCCGCCATCGACCCGGGCCAGGTAATGGATGGTCAGCGAAATGGTGGCGGTGCGTGCAGGGGGCTCATCGGCCGCGTGAAAGAAGACGCTATAGCCGCAGGCGACATCCAGCAGCGTGGCGATGACGCCACCCTGCAGCGAGCCCTGCGAGTTCAGGTGGTGTGGGGCGATATCCAGCTGCCACTCGCACTGCCCGTGGTCCCAGTGCACCAGACGAGCCCCGAGGAGTTCGAGAAAGGGGTTATCCGGCATGCTCATCGCGTCCTTTGCCCAGTCGCTGGAGGGATCTCACGGCGTGGAACCGATGCAGGGCCAGCCCCGCCCCGATGCACAGTGCCCCGGCCATGTCCACCCATAGGCCCGGGGTGACCATGACAATGGCGCCTCCCCCCACCAGTAGCCGGGACACGGGCCCCATGCCGCCCCACAGATGTCCGATGGCCGCCACCGACAGGAAGCCGATACCCACCAGGGCGCTCAGCACCGCGATCAGGATGGCCAGGGGATTGCCCGCCAGGGTGAGCTCCGGGTTCAGGATGAACAGGAACGGCAGGATGAACAGGCTACAGGCCAGGGTCAGCGCGTAGCGGGCCGTGCCGAAGAAGGTCCCGCCGCTGATGGCGATGGCGGCAAAGATCCCCGCCGCGACCGGCGGCGTGATGGCCGACACGCTGGCGAAGAAGTACAGGAAGAGATGCGACGGCAAGCGCTCGAACCCCAGGTTCAGCAGCGGTGGCGCCAGCACCGCAGCCGCCACGGCGTAGGCCGCCGGGGTCGGCATCCCCATCCCCAGGATGATCGCCAGTACCATGGTGAGCGCTAGCGAGATGAACAGGTAATCCCCGCCGATGGACAAAATCACCTGCGACAGCGTCACGCCCAGCCCGGTCAGGTTGATAATCGAGACCATGATCTGGGCGGCGGCGATGATCATGGCGATGTACACCACGCTCACCGCGGCACCGTACAACCCGCGATAGGTCGACACGGCCACACCGGCGAGACGCTGGCCCGCGGTGTTCACGGAAACCAGCTGGGTCCGAGGCGTCTGGTCGGCCTCGAGGCCCGCCACCCGCCGCGCCCGCTCGCTGGCCGCGGTCTCGGCTGGCTGGCGGCGAAACAGCGCGCCCGCGACCATCATCGCGCTGATGGCGACCAGCGACCAGAACACCGCCGTCTGGATGGTGTAACGCTGCAGAATGAAGAACAGCAGAACACCGATCGGCACCAGCAGGCTGGCCATGGCCACGGGCTCGAACGCCTCCCGCCGCGACGGAATCAGCTCCGCGGGCAATGCCTCCAGCCGATAACGCCGCGCCATCAGATAGACGCCCAGCAACAGCGCGGTGAAGAACAGCACCGAGGGCACGAGCGCGGCCTTGACCACATCCAGATAGGCGATGCCCAGCAGCTCCGCCATCAGGAAGGCACCTGGTCCCATGATCGGCGGCATGATCTGCCCGCCCGTCGAGGCGACCGCCTCGATGGAGCCCGCGAGGTTGCGATCGAACCCCAGCCGGCGCATCAACGGGATTGTCAACACCCCGGTGCTGGTCACGTTGGCCACCGTGCTGCCGTTCACCATGCCCATGAAGGCGCTACCGATCACGGCGACGATACCCGCGCCACCGCGAATGTGCCCCCCGAGCCGCATGGCGATGCGGATGAAGGTATCCCCGGCCCCGCTGGCGTTGAGCAATGCCCCTAGGATCAGGAACAGGGTCACCACGGTCGCCGAAATGCCCATCAGCGTGCCGAGGATACCGTTGTTGCCCATGTAGAAGACGTAGATCATCCGCTCCAGCGACAGGCCACGGTGGGCCAGCGGGCCCGGCATGTAAGGACCGAAATAGGCATAGATACAGAAGAACAGGATCAGGCCGACGAACAGCCAGCCCAGGGTGCGGCGGACGGCTTCCAGCAACAGCAGGAACAGCGCGACGCCAAACGCCTTCTCTACCGCCTCGTTGATGTACCAGTTGCTCATCACGATGGCGTCGTAATTGACGAAGACATACCCCAGCAGCAGCAGACAGGCGAACGCGCACGGCAGGTCGACCAGCACCAGCTGCAATCGCGGAAAGCGTGTGCGCCCCTGGTACAGCAGAAACACGAAGAACAGGGCACCGCCGAGGTGTACGGCGCGTTGCTGGTAGTTGGGCAGCGTCCCCACGCCGGCGGTGACGATATGGAAAAGGATCCACGCCAGGGCGAGGCCGCCGATCAGACAGCCGACCACACCGCTGAAGCTGCGCAGGTGGGTGACGCGTTCATCAGAACTCATAGGCTAGGCCCCCGAGGTCCCCGGACCTTGGCAGCGAGCGGAGGCCATGCCGCGACCCCGCCCACTGACGACTTGAAATGTCATGGTTGGCACGTGCTGGCGGCCCTGTCGGACGCCATCACTCGGGGTATTCCGGCGGCACCAGGCGCTCGGGAACCTCGTGTCCCTGTTCCTTCAGGTAACGCACCACCCCGGCATGCAGGGGAGCCACGCTGGCGTTGAGCGTCAGCTGCAGCGGATCGACCTGGGCGGCAGGCGCATAGCCGTCGGCCGCGGCCTGGATCCCCTCCTCGGAAAACGCGCGCGCCACGATACCGTAGGCGGCTTCCTCAGCGAGCTCGCTGGTGGTGTTGATGCCGATCCCTGTCTGGATGGTGATCAAGGGGCTTTCCTGTTCGCCATAGAAGTCAGCGGGATCGACCTCGCCGACGCTGAAGTACGGCCGGGCATCGGCCACCTGTTGCGCCTGGTCCGGGGTCATCGACAATAGCCGCACCGGCCGCGATGAATGGGCTTGCTGGATGTAGCCATCGGGGTGCAGGCCGGCTTTCACGAAGGCATCGAGACGCCGGTTCTGGTAGGCATCCAGCGCGTCGCTGCCACCGGCGCGATAGTAGTTGGGCTCGATGCCGAGGATCTCCAGCGCGGTCTCCGTCTGGCCCTCCGTGGCGGTGCCGCGCCCACCGGGATTGAAATCGCGCCCGGCCAGGTCATCGAGGCCGGCGATGTCGGCATCGGCCGACACGACCCAGTTCAAGGGCAGCGGCGCGAAGAAGTACAGCGTCCGCAGGTTCTCCGCCGGCGAACCGTAGTCCCCCTCGCCCTGGACGGCTTGATGGTCGGAGGAGGTCACCGCGATCCCCATGTCCACCTCTCCGCGCAGCAAGGCCTGTGTCGAGGCGGCGGCCCCGCCTAGTTCCTGGACGCTCATCCCAACGCCTTCGACGGTGTCGTTCCAGTCGGACACCACAGCGACCTGATAGGAATAGAAGGCCGATCCGCTGTGGGTCGCGCCCATGGCGAGCCTGGCCTGGGCCTCGGCGGTGAGCGGCAACAGGCTCGCCGCGACGATCCCCGCCGCGCCCAGGGTGAACGCATTCAGATAGTGTCTGGCTGTGCCGTTGGTTGTAGCTGGCATTGTTGTTGTCCTCCTGGCATATGCGAGTCCTTACGATGGCATGCCCACCGGCGGTGGCACCTTCCCTGGGAGTCGTGGTCCCCGGATAGCGACGAGTGACGGCCGCTTCCGGACGATGTAGTTATTAATAGTCCCACGCTAGCACTTTTTCCTCCCTGTGCAATGTTTTTCATAAAGCCGAAATCGCTTATACTTTAGCCGAACCGGGCGACACGGCTACCCCCGTCCCCGCGCTTGCCCCATGACGACGGGCTGGCAATCGGCCGAGCCTCATGTAAGCTCCCGGGCCGGGCTCCAGAATGTGAAGAGGGAACAACCTCATGAAGCAAAATCCCAAGTCAGCCGGTGAACCGATGGAGCGCGGCAAGCCCGAGAGCGTGAAGACAGCGGCACGCACCCTCAGCCTCTTCGAGGCCTTTGCCGACGACCAGACGCCGTTGTCGCTCAGCGACCTGGCCAAGCGCATCGACACCCCGGTCAGCAGCTGCCATGCGTTGATCAAGACCCTGCAGGCGCTGGGTTACGTTTACGTCCTCGAGCAGAAGAAGCGTGTCTATCCCACCAAGCGCCTGCTGCAGGTCGCCCAGGCCATCGCCACCCACGACCCGCTGCTGGAAAGCGTGGCCCCCATACTGCACGAACTGCGCGACGAACTCGGCGAAACGGTGATCCTGGGCAAACGCCAAGGCAATGCCGTGGTCTACCTGGAAATCATCGAAGGCACCCATACCGTGCGCTACGCAGCCCGCCCGGGCGACGCCAAACCGCTTCACTCCAGCGCCATCGGCAAGGCCATGCTGGGGCAGGAAACCGACCAGACCCTGCAGGCGCTGCTCGAGCGGCTGCCGCTCACCCCGGCCACGCACCGGACGCTCACCGACCGCCATCAGCTGATGGACAACATCGTGGAGAGCCGCCATCGCGGTTACTTCATCACGCGGGGCGAGAATGTCGATGACGTCATGGCCATCGCCATCGCCCGCCAGGTGCATGGCGAGACCCTGGGTGTGGCGATCGCCGGCCCGATGGAGCGCATGTCACGCCAGCTCGAGCACTACCTTGACACCCTGATTCGTCACGGTGACCGCCTGACCACGCTCTAGCCTTCTCCGAAAGCGGCCTGTGCTCGCCTCTTGGGGCGGGCACCCTCATCCTCTCCTCCTCCACCTCGGCTCCCGGCCGGGAGCCGAGGCCATGCGTCGCGTCAGGGCAGCGCCTCGCCCCGCCCAATTGCCGACTCTCCTTTTGCAGGCCGCTTGACACATTTTTTCACTCACACGTATAGTAATTCGACATACAGAAAAAAATACAAGACCGGAGAACGCCGATGGCCGATCATCTCCTCATCGAGTCAGATGGCCCCCTGCTGCGGGTGACCATCAACCGCCCGGAAAAACGCAACGCCCTCTCTCGGGCGGTGCTCGACGACATCGCCGACGTCTTCACGCAACACGCCAAGACGCCAGGGATCAGAGCCGTGGTGCTGACCGGCGCCGGCGACAAGAGCTTTGCCGCCGGCGGCGATCTGCGCGACCTCTCGGCGGTGCGTTCCGACGCCGACGCCGAGGCCATGAGCCGTGAGGCCCGGCGGGCTCTCGGTGCAGTAGCACACTTCCCCGTCCCGGTCATCGCCGCCCTGAACGGCGACGCCCTGGGCGGCGGCGCGGAACTCGCCGTGGCCTGCGATTTCATCGTTGCCGGCCCCACCAGTCGCATCGGCTTCATTCAAGGCAAACTCAATATCTCCACGGCCTGGGGCGGCGGCATCCGGCTGCTGCGTCGCGTAGGTGCGACCCAGGCCCTGCGGCTGCTGTCACGGGCCGAGCTGCTCGACGCCAACGACGCGCTGCGCATCGGCCTGATCGACCAGGCCACCGCGCCCGGACAATCGCTCGACGACAGCGTGGCGGCGTTCTGCCGACCCATCCTCGCCCAGGTGCCGCAAGTGCTCCGGGCCTTCAAGGCGCTGGCCAGCGCCCATCGCGATGGCCAGCCGTCGGCCGCACTTGAGGCCATCGAGACCCGCCATTTCGTTGAGACCTGGACCCACGCCGACCACTGGGAAGCCGCCGATAAGGTGCTGAACAGCAGGAGGACCCGATGAGCGATTCCGCCCCCCAGAACCGCACCCCGCCGATTCCCGAACCGCGTACCGCTTCCGGCATCGAGATTCCCGAGCTGGTGACACCGGACATGCTGCAGCACCCCGATCCGGGCCGGCCCGGGAGCCCCCCCTACACCCGGGGAATCTTTCCCAACGGCTATCGGGGGCGGCTGTGGACCTTCCGCCAGTACTCGGGATTCGGCACGGCGGAGAACACCAACGAGCGCTACCGCTTCCTGCTCGAGAGCGGCCAGACCGGCCTCTCGGTGGCCCTCGATCTGCCCACCCAGTGCGGCTACGACCCCACCGATCCCATGGCGCGCTCCGAGGTCGGCAAGGTCGGGGTGTCGCTGTCCAACCTGGCGGAGGCGGAAATCCTCTTCGACGGCATCGACCTGGGCGGCATTTCCACCTCCTTCACCATCAACGGCACCGCCGCGATCATCTATGCCATGTACTGCGCGGTGGCCGACAAGCAGGGCGTGCCCCGCGAGAAACTCACCGGCACCATCCAGAACGACATCCTCAAGGAGTACGTGGCCCGCGGCACCTGGATCTTCCCGGTGCGGCCCTCGATGCGTCTGATCTCCGACACCATCCTGTTCTCCAACCGCGAGACGCCGCGTTTCAACCCGATCAGCATCGCCGGCGCCCACGTGCGTGACGCCGGCGCCACCGCGGTCGAGGAACTCGGCTACACCTTGGCCAACGGCCTGGCCTACGTCGACGAGCTGATCCGTCGCGGTGGCGACGCCACCAAGTTCGCCAACCGGCTGAGCTTCTTCTTCTACGTGCACATGGACTTCTTCGAGGAGATTTGCAAGTTCCGTGCCGCGCGGCGGCTGTGGGCCAGCTTGCTCGAGGAACGCTTCGCCATCACCGACCCCAAGGCACAACGGCTGCGTTTCGGCGTAGTCTGCGGCGGCTCGTCGCTGACCGCCGCGCAGCCCTACAACAACATCGTGCGCGTCGGCCTGGAAGCCATGGCGGCAACGCTGGGCGGTGCACAATCGGTATTCACCTGCGCCTACGACGAGGCTTTCCAGATCCCCACCGAATTCAGCGCCGAAATCGCCCTGCGCACCCAGCAGATCCTCGCCTACGAGAGCGGCATCTCGAAGACGGTCGACCCCTTGGGCGGCAGTTACTACGTGGAGTGGCTGACCGATCGGATGGAAGAGGAAACGCGCCGGGTCATCGAGGAGATCGACGACTACGGCGGTGTGGTGAAGGCAATCGAGGACGGCTACCTGCAGGCGCGCATCGCCGAACGTGCCCACGAACGCAAGCAGAAGGTGGACCGGGGAGACACGGTGATCGTCGGCCAGAACTATTTCCGCCGCGACGACCAGACCGACGATTTCGGGGAAGTGTTCAAGGTCGACCCCCAGGCCGCGCAGCGCGTGCAGGAGAAATATCAGCGCCTCCTCGCCGAGCGCAACCCGGCCCGGGTCGAACGGACCCTGCAGGCGCTGGAAAAGGCCGCTGGCCAGGACGACGAGAACCTGCTGCCGTACCTGATCGACTGCTGCCACGCCTACGCCACCGTCGGCGAGATGGTGGCCACGCTCAAGTCGCAATGGGGCGAGTTCCAGGAACCCATTCGTCTCTGAGCGGCGCCCGACAGGCCGGTCGGCCCCCGCCCATCGTCACCGGAGAAATCCCATGAGTTTGAAAGGCAAGAGAATCTTGATCGCCAAGCCCGGCCTCGACGGCCACGACGTGGGCGCCAAGGTGATCGCCCTGGCCCTGCGCGACGCGGGCGCGGATGTGATCTACACCGGGCTGCGCAAGAGCGCCGAGTACATCGCCAAGGTCGCGGTGGACGAGGACGTGGATGTGGTAGGACTGAGCATGCTGTCGGGCAGCCACCTGGAGCTGGTCAACGAGACCATGCGCTGCCTGAAGGAGTACGATGCCGGCGACATCAAGATCTTCGTGGGCGGCACCATTCCCGAGAAGGACCGCGAGGCACTGCTGAACGCGGGGGTATGCGGGGTCTACACCTCGGAAATGCCCCTGGAAGACGTCCTTCGCGACATCGAGAGGCAACTGCAATGAACGATGCCACCCACGCCCAGGGCCCGCTCGCCGGTATCCGCATCCTCGAGGTGAGCCATATGCTGGCCGGGCCCTACTGCGGCATGCTGCTGGCCGACCTGGGGGCGGAAGTGATCAAGATCGAAGCGCCCGGCCAGGGCGACATCGGGCGCCAGATCGGGCCGAATTACATCGGACCCCACAACGCCTACTTCGCCAGCCTCAACCGCAACAAGCACAGCCTCTGCCTGGACCTCACCAGCGAGGCCGGGAAAGGGCGGCTCGCCGAGCTGGTCGCGTCGTCGCACGCCCTGCTCACCAACATCCGCCCCGCCGCGATCCGCAAGCTGGGCCTGACCTACGATGCCCTGCGCATGCACAACGACAAACTCGTGTGCCTCGCCCTCACCGGCTACGGGCTGGACGGCCCCTTCGCCGACAAGCCCGCCTACGACTACGTCATCCAGGCGCTGGCGGGGGTCATGGCAATGACCGGCGACCCCGATGGCCCGCCGGTGAAGACGGGCTACTCCGTGGTCGACAACTCCGCGGGCATCATGGGCGCGCTGGGCCTGACCGCCAAGCTGGTGGAAGGCCGCGGCGGCCAGGTCGACGTATCGCTCTACGACACCATGCTCTCGCAGTTGAACTACCTCGCCAGCGCCTATCTCAACGCCGGGCAGAAGGTCGAGCGCTATCCCGGCGGCGGCCACCCCTACATCGTCCCGGCGCAGATCTTCGCCACCCGGGACGGCCACCTGGCGCTGTTCATCACCCACGACGGCTTCTGGGCGGACTTCTGCCGCGAAATCGGGCATCCGGAATGGATCGACGACCCCCGCCGCTCGACTATGGAGGCGCGCGCCGCGAATCGCGAGCGCGTGGTCGACGACATCCAGGCGGTGCTGGCGACTGGCACCACCGACAGCTGGGTGGACCGGCTCTCGCCCCTGGGCGTGGTGGTGGCGGGCGTGCAGAGCCTGGAGACGGCCCTCGAGTCGGCGCTGACCCAATCGCGTGAGATGGTGGTCTCGGTGCCCACCTCCCATGGCGAGATCCGCATGGTGGGCAACCCGATCAAGCTGCCGGACCAGCCACCCCACTACGGCCCCCCACCGCTGCTCGACGAGGACAGCGAACCGTTGCAGGGCCGGCGCTGGGACATCCGCTCCCACCACGACGTCAACGGAGGCTGACGCATGACCCGGCTCGACCCCCGCTCACGCCGCGCCCTGGGCCGCACCCTCACCAAGCTCGCCTCGGCTTCCGTGGCCGAGAGTCTCGACCACGCGGCATGCCAGCCTTCTTCCGCCAGCGACACCACGCGGATCGGTTTCACCGGCGCCCCCGGGGCGGGCAAGAGCACTCTGGTCAGCCGCCTCGCCAAGCGACGCCTGGCCGCCTGCCGTGACCAGGGCGGCATCGCCATCCTGGGAATCGATCCGACCAGCCCGCTCTCCGGCGGCTCGATCCTCGGCGACCGCATCCGCATGGACAACATCGTCAACGAGCCTGAGCTCTACATCCGCTCCCTCTCCAGCCGCTCCGCCAATGACGGCCTGGCCGACAACGTGGCGGACCTGCTGGACGCCCTGGACAGCCACGGCTTTTGCGAGGTGCTGCTGGAAACCGTCGGTGTCGGCCAGGCCGAGCACGCCGTGCGCCACGCCGTGGACAGCCTGGTCATGGTGCTGCAGCCCAACGCCGGCGACGCCGTGCAGGCGATGAAGGCCGGGATCCTCGAGCTGGCGGATATCTACGTCATCAACAAGGCCGACCTGGTCGGCGCCAGGAAGACCGCCTCGGAAGTGCGCGGCATCGTGCAACGCCACCGCGACACCCGCACCTGGCTGCCACCGGTCATCGAGGTGACGCAAGACGGCGAGGCAGGCCTGGCCGAGCTGGATGACGCCATCAGCCAGCACCTCGCCTGGCTGAGCGAACGGCGCGACCCGACGGAGACACGTCGCCTGCGGCGGCGCTATCATGTCCAGTCGCTGATCGTGCGTCGGGTGGCGGAGCTGCTCGAGGAACAGCCCCAGCTCCTCGACGAGCCGACCCTGCGCGACACCTACCGCAAGGCCCTCCAGACCCTGGCCGGGGACGAGGCCGCGACGGACCCGGAGGCAAGGCGAGACACATGGTGAAGCTCAACAAGATCTACACCCGTACTGGCGACAAGGGCGACACCGGGCTCGGCGACGGCAGCCGGGTGCCGAAACACGACCTGCGCGTGGAAGCCTACGGCACGGTGGACGAGACCAACGCCGCCCTCGGCCTGGCCCAGCTGCATGCCGAAGGCGAGCTGCACCAGGTGCTGGCGCGGATCCAGAACAACCTGTTCGACGTCGGCGCCGACCTCTGCACCCCGGAGCAGGACGCTTCCAAGCATCCGCCGCTTCGCGTGGCGGCCTCGCAGGTCGACTACCTGGAGGAACGCATCGATGCGCTCAACGAGCACCTCGCCAGCCTGCGCTCGTTCATCCTCCCCGGCGGCACGCCGCTGGCCGCCCACCTGCACCTGGCCCGCACCATCGCCCGGCGCGCCGAACGGCTGATCGCCCGGCTCACGGAGACCCAGCCCGTGAACCCCGAGGTCCTGCGTTACATGAACCGACTCTCGGACCTGCTGTTCGTCGCGGCCCGCACGGCCAACGCCAACGGCGCAGACGACGTGCTCTGGGTGCCCGGCGCCAACCGGTGAGCGATGCCACCCCGCCCCAGCGGATCGCCTCGCCCTGCACGGGCGTCTGCCGCCTGCCCACGGGCGGCCACTACTGCCTCGGCTGCCACCGCACGCTGGACGAAATCGCCGCCTGGTCGTCGCTCAGCGATGCCGAACGCCACGCCATCATGAACGAACTGCCACATCGCCAGGGCAGCAACCACGCCGAATGACACCCGCCATCGCCAGGAGATGCACCTCGGCACCGGCGGGAGCACTCGCGAGCGCAATCCAGCCGCCAGGAGCGTTGGCCCCCTGCACGATTGGTGCCGTCAGGCACCCGGCGGTAAACACCAACGCCGGGGCAACGGCAACCCTCTGCGGACGACCGCCTGGCGCCGCGCCGCAATCGCCCCGCGAAGCGTGGCTCCTACCAGGTGGTCGATGCCTGCCTTGTGGGAGCTCGGCTCTGCCGGGCGATCGGCGCAGTCAGGCGCCCACAGACAACCGGCCGACGATGCTGCGGCGTCGCCCCGAATGATCCCTACCCCTCCTCGTCATCGGCCAGGTCGCGGCCGAAGGCACGCCACTGGGCGAGCGTCATCACCTCGGTGCTCTCGGTCTCGAGGTCGTGGGCGATCAGCAGTTCGCCGCGCTCGAGCTGGCGCTTGAGCTCGGCGACCCAGCCGCGCATGCCGTCACCGGTATCGGTGGTGTCGTAGCCCTGGCGGGTGACGAAGGCCTCGAGCAGGGCGTCCAGGGTCTCGCCCGGCAGCAGGCGGTGGGGCACCTCGATGAAACGCTCACTCATGCCTCGCCCTCCCCCTTCGCGTCTTCGTTCACTTCGCCGCCGGTCTCGCCACTCTCCCAGCGCTCCAGGCGCGCCAGGAAGGCGGCCTCGTCGAGCACCGGCACGCCCAGTTGCATGGCCTTCTCGAGCTTGCTGCCGGCAGCCTCTCCGGCCACCACGGCGGCGGTCTTCTTCGACACGCTGCCGGCCACCTTGGCGCCCAGCGCCTGGAGCCGCGCCTTGCCCTCGTCGCGGGTCATGTTCTCCAGGGTGCCGGTGAGTACCCAGGTCTGGCCCGCCAGTGGCTGGGGCCGCTCGCCCACCGCCTCCTCGGCCCAGGTCACGCCCTGGGCACGGAGGTCATCGATGGTCTCGCGGTTATGGGGCTGACGGAAGAAGGTGTGCACATGGGCCGCCACCACCGGGCCCACGTCCTCCACGGCCTCGAGGGCCTCGACCTCGGCCTCCATCAGCGCCTCCAGGGTGCCGAAATGGCGCGCCAGGTTGGCGGCGGTGGCCTCGCCCACCTCGCGGATGCCCAGGGCGAAGATGAAGCGCGCCAGCGTCGTCTGCTTGGCCTTCTGCAGCGCCGCGACCAGGTTCTCGGAGGACTTCTTTGCCATGCGCGGCAGGTCGGCGAGGCGCTCGGCCTCGAGCCGGAACAGGTCCGCCGGGGTGGTGACCCAGTTGCGCTCGACGAGCTGGTCGATCAGCTTCTCGCCCAGGCCGTCGATGTCCAGCGCGCGGCGGGAGGCGAAGTGCTTGAGGGCCTCCTTGCGCTGGGCGGCGCAGAAGAGCCCGCCGGAACAGCGCGAGACGACCTCGCCCTCGAGGCGCTCGACCTCGGAGTCGCACACCGGGCAGCGCTCGGGAAAGACGATCTCCCGGGCATCGGCCGGGCGCTCCTCCTCCAGCACCCGCACCACCTGGGGAATGACGTCGCCGGCGCGACGGATGGCCACGGTGTCGCCGATCTTCACGCCCAGGCGGGCGATCTCGTCGGCGTTGTGCAGGGTGGCGTTGGAGACGGTGACGCCGGCCACCGAGACCGGCTCGAGCCGCGCCACCGGGGTGATGGCGCCGGTGCGACCCACCTGGAACTCCACATCGTTGAGACGGGTGGTCTCCTCCTGGGCGGGGAACTTGAAGGCGATGGCCCAGCGCGGCGCCCGGGCGACGAAGCCGAGTTCGCGCTGCAGGCGCAGGTCGTCGACCTTGATCACCACGCCGTCGATGTCGTAGCCGAGGGCGTCGCGCCTCTCGCCGAGGTCGCGGCAGTAGTCGATCACCCCGCGGGCGCCCTTCACCACCTCGAGCTCGGGATTGACGCGAAATCCCCACTCACGGAGCAGCGACATCTGCTCACTGTGAGTCGGGGTATCGATATTGGCGAGGCTCGCCATCTCTTGAAGAACAAGCTGATAGGCGCTGAACTCCAGCGGCCGGGTGGCAGTGATCCTGGGGTCGAGCTGGCGCAGGCTGCCGGCGGCGGCGTTACGCGGATTGGCGAAGACCTTGCCCCCCTCTTCCCTGGCTTTATCGTTCATGGCCTCGAAGTCGGCATGGCGCATGGTTACCTCGCCACGGACCTCCAGCCGATCAGGCCATTCCTTGCCACGCAGCTTCAATGGGATTGACTTCAGAGTCTTGAGGTTGGAGGTGATGCCCTCGCCGGTGCGCCCGTCGCCCCGGGTGACACCCGTTGTGAGCCTTCCATCTTCGTAGATCAGGGAGACGGCGGCACCGTCCAGCTTGGGCTCGCAGCAGAAGGCGAGGGTCTCGGGGTCGGCCTCCAGCCGCTCGGCCACCCGGCGCACGAAGGCCTCCAACTCCGCCTCGTCGAAGGCATTGTTCAACGACAGCATGGGGACCGCGTGCTGCACCTCGGGAAAGCCGGCGTCCGGCGCCGCGCCGACCCGCTGGGTGGGCGAATCCGGGGTCATCAGCTCAGGGTACTCGTCCTCGAGCTGCTGCAGGCGACGCAGCCGGCGGTCGTAGTCGGCGTCGGTAAGCCTGGGCTCGTCGAGCACGTAGTAGCGGTAGTTGGCGTCTTCGAGTTCGGCACGCAGGCGCGCCACCTCGTCGATGATGTCCTTGTCGGGCTGGGTCATTGAGTCCTGGTTCTCGATTTATAGCGAGGGCCGCAAAGCTCGAAGCTCGAAGCTCGAAGCTCGAAGCTCGAAGCTCGAAGCTCGAAGCTCGAAGCTCGAAGCTCGAAGCCAGCATGATTCCCTAGCTTATCAAAGCGACAACCCCCGGTGGGACGCCACCGGGGGTTGTCTTCCAGCTTCAAGCTTACAGCTTACCGCTAATTCACCTGGTAGCGGTGCAGGCGGTTGCGCCGCACGAACTCCTGGACCCGCTGGCGGGCGAATTCCACGGTCTGGGCGGTCATCACGCTCTGGTTCTCATCCTTCAGCTCGCCGCCCAGATGACGGACGATGACCATGGCGGTCTCGACCATCGCCTCGAAGGCGGCCGAGGTATCGCTGGCCCCCGGCATGGGCATCAGCAGGGTTACCCCGGGGGTCCGGAAGTCGTCCATGGACTCGATGGGGAAGGTGCCGGGCTTGATCACATTGACCATCGAGAACTGCAGCTGGCTCTCCGGGTCCTCGGTCTCGAAGCGGTGGAAGATGCCCATGTCGCGGCTGTAGCGCAGCCCGCAGGCGAGCATCAGGTCGAGCAGCGCGGTGCCGGAGAAGCCCTGCTCGTCGCGGGACATCACGCTGATGACGATGATCTCCTCGGCGTGGCTGAGGGCGTGCCGGGCATGCTCGGCGCTGACGTCGTGGCGCAGCGCCTTCTCGAGTACCGGGTGGGCACGCACCACGTCACTCTGGAAACGCTCCTCGACGGCCGGGGCCTCGTCACGGGGCGCTTCACGATGCTGCCGCTCCGGCGCCTCGGGCGGGAGCTCCTCGGCACTGCGCAGCCGCGGCGGGGCGAACAACGGATCGTCGTCGTCGGCCTGGGCGATGGCCTCGGCCTCGAGCCGGCGGCGCTCCTCCTCGCGGGCGGCCTTCGCCGCTTCGGCCTGGCGGCGCTGCTCGGCGTCACGCTCGGCCTTCTCGGCCCTTTCCTGCTCGCGGCGCTGCTTCTCGACTCGCTTCTGCTCGCGACGCTCGGCGATGGACTTCTGCAGCGAGGCGCCGAAACGGTGCATGGAGGCCCCCACTCGCTTCGAGCCGCTCTTGATCGAGTCGCTCACGCCGCCGAGATCGACCAACTGGTAGCGCTCGGCATCCTGGTGATCGTCGTGATCCTCGGGATCGGCGGCCAGGGGCGCCGAATCCGCCACGGTGGTCGCCTCGTCTTCCAGTGCCGAGAGGCTGGGTTCGCGACGCTCGCCGCTGGCCGACGCGCTCGACCGTGACGTGGTGGCATCCGGCGCCGGCTCGGCTGAGCGGCGGGCTTCTTCACGCGCTCCGGTACTCTCTTCGTTGACGGCCGCTTTCCTTTCGCTCTCTTCTCGACCTTCCCGACCTTCCCGAGCGTCGCGCACCGGCGCGACGGCCTCCGGCTCTGCCTGCGGCGTCGAGGCCTGCTGCCGGCCGGCCTTGGCCGGTTCGGCACGCGATGGCGGGGACACCGCTTCGGCCGGCTCGGCGGACGACCGCGGCGTCACGGGCGCCTCCTCGCCGGCGCTGGCCTTGAAGCCGGCCAGCACGCGAGAAGGGCCGGGATGCTCCCGGCGCTCGAGCTTGGGTTTGGGTTGCATGCCGCTGTAGTCCGCGGGCCTGACGACTCGCGCCCCTCCGTTGGGCAGCTCCCAGTTGATTTCAGCCTCGCGGGCCACCGCTTCGGGGTCGGGCTCCTGCCCTTGCGCGTCGCCCTCCACCTCGTCGAGGCGAGGGATTCGACGCTGGCGCTGCAGGCGACGCACACCATCGATGACGATGAGGGTCACCAGCGCCAACCCCAGGATGATCAGCCACTCTCTAAGTTCCATGGGTCGTCATGCCTTTTGCTAAGGCGCCATGCCTGATGGTTGTCCGTCAACAGCATAGCGCGATTGCCAAAAAAAGGGCCACTTTTTTGATTGTCAAGCCTGGCTTTTCTCAGCCGAGAGTCGACGGTGCCCTGTGCAATCGCCCTTCCATAATCCCTGTGCATCCATGCAATGCAGCAACATTGCCTTCCTTGTTACCCCTTTTGCCGTTCGCGATCAAGTCCGTCAGGCCTCGGCGAGGGCCGCGGCCTCCTCGACGCCCACTGCCACCAGGCGGGAAACCCCCGGCTCCTGCATGGTCACCCCCATCAGGCGTTCCGACGCCTCCATGGCGATCTTGTTATGCGTGATATAGATAAACTGAACCGTCTCCGACATCTCCTTCACCAGCTTCGCGTAGCGCCCCACATTGGCATCATCGAGAGGGGCATCCACCTCGTCGAGCATGCAGAAGGGTGCCGGATTGAGCTGGAAGATGGCGAAGACCATCGACAAGGCGGTGAGGGCCTTTTCCCCCCCGGACAGAAGATGAATGGTACTGTTCTTCTTGCCCGGTGGCCTGGCCATGATGGCCA
Organism: Halomonas sp. LBP4; assembly: GCF_003202205.1. Taxonomy (GTDB): domain Bacteria; phylum Pseudomonadota; class Gammaproteobacteria; order Pseudomonadales; family Halomonadaceae; genus Halomonas; species Halomonas flagellata. The sequence goes on along the minus strand of NZ_PDOG01000002.1, from coordinate 214,039 downwards.
CGCCGGTCTCGAGCAAATCCTCGCCGGTCAGGGTCAACCATGCGGTTCCGCCCCCGAAGACCCGCGGGAAAAGTGACTGCAGGCCGGCATTGACTCGCTCGAAGGTCTCGCGGAAACGGGTGCGGGTTTCCTGGTCGATGCGGCGGATCGCCCGGTCGAGGGTCTCCAGGGCCTCGCTGAGCTCGGCGTGCTGGGCCTCCAGGTAGTCGCGCCGCTCGGCCTGCTGGTCGTACTCCTCGATGGCCGCCAGGTTGATGGCACCGAGCCGCCGGATGCGCTCGCCGAGCTCCTCGAGGCGGGTCTGCCAGGCGGACTCGGTGGCGTTGGGATCGAGCGACTCAGCCAGCTCGCGCTCGTCGTGGCCCAGCTCCCCGAGCTGTTCGTCCTGGGTCTCGGCCTTGAGGCGAAGCGCCTGGACCTGCATCCGCGCCTCCTGCAGCCGCTCGCGAATGCCCTCCAGGTGGCGCTCGTGGGCCTGGCGCGCCTGCTCGTCCTCGCGCAGCCGCTCGACCAGCTCGGCGGCCCGGCCCCGCACCTCGTTGAGCACGCGCTCCTCGCGCTCGCGACGGTCGAGCAGCTCGTCGAGACGCTCGCGGCGCTCCTCCTCGGGCTCGCGCAGCATCTCGCGCTCCTCCGCGAGCTCGGTGGCGCGCAGCTCGAGGCGCTCGCGCGCCTCGCCAGCACGCCCCTGCTGCTCGGCCAGCCCGGCCCGTTCGGTGGTCAGGCGCTCCTGCTCCAGGGCGAGCTGCTGGACCTTCTCGGCCAACGGGCGCTGGCGACCGCGCAGCGAGGCGAGCCGCTCGCGGGCCTCGCCGCGCTCGCGGTCGAGCCGCTCGCGACGCTCGGCGCCCTCCTCGAGCCGCGCCATGGCCTGCTGCCAGCGGTCGCGCACCTCCTCGATGGCCAGCAGCGCCTCCTCGCGCGCCTCTGCCAGCCCGGCGAGCTCCTCGGCCAGTTCGGCGGCCCGCCCCTCCAGGTGCTCGAGGCGGCTGGCCAGGCCGCTGTCCTCGACCGCCAGCTGCTGGCGCTGCCGGTCGAGGTCCCGCTCCTCCAGCCGCGTCTCCTCCAGGGCTGCCTCGGCCTGCTCGACCCGCTCGGCGGCGTCGGCGAGGCGCGCCTCCTGCTCGTCCAGGCGCGCCTCCACGACCTCGAGCTCGGCCCGGGCCTCGGCCTCGCGGCGACGGCTGACCAGCAGGGCATCGAGCCCCTCGCCCTGGCCGCGGTGACGCGCCCAGCCGTCCCCCAGCCAGAGGCCGTCGGCGGTGATCAGGCTCTCGCCGGGCGAGAGCGACTCACGTTGCGCCCAGGCCACCTCGCGGGACGCGACGCAGCGGATGCCGGCCAGCCACTGGGCGGCGGCCCCGGCGCCTCGCACCTTCGTCGCCAGACTGGGGGCGGCGGGGCCGTCGGCCGGGCGCGCGCCGGCCTCGAGCAGGCCGAGCTCACCGGGGGCGGCGTCGAGGACGGCACGCCCCTCGCCGAGGGGACTCAAGCGTGCCCGCAACCAGGGCGAGAGCACCCAGGAGACGGCCTCCTCCCAGCCGGCATCGACCTCCAGGCTCTCGCCCAGGCGCGGGGCCTCGGCCAGGCCATGCCCGGCCAGGTGGGCATCGAGCGCCTCGTCGTGATCCGCCAGGCCCGCCTGGATCAGCGCCTCCAGCGAGGCCAGCTCACCCTGCAGGGTGCTGCGGCGCTGGCGATCGATCTCGCGCGCCTGCTCCGTCTCGCGCACCCGCTCGCGGGCCGCGTCGCGGCTCGCCTGGAGCGCCTCGCGGCGCTCCTCCACCGCCTCGCGCGACAGCTCCAGCTCGGCCAGGCGCTCGGCCAGCTCGCCGCGCTGCCCGGCGAGCAGGGCGATGTCGGGCAGCTCCTCGTGCTGCTGGCGGCGACGACGCTCGTCGCCCTCGAGGCGCTCGAGCCGCCCCTCGAGCTCGCGCAGGCGGTCCTGGGCGCGTTCCGCCTCGCGGCTGGCCTCCCGCCACTGTTCGTTGAAGGCCTCCCAGGCGGCGTCGGCCTCCTCGGCCAGGGGCTCGGCGTCCTCGAGGCCCGCCTCCAGCTCGGCGAGCCGCTCGGCGACCTCCTCGCGTTCGGGGGCCAGGGTCTCGAGGCGTTCGTCGAGTCGCGCCAGGCGCTCGCCGTCGTCCTCGCCCAGGCGGTCGAGCTCGGCGAGTTCGCGCCGGGCGTTCTCGAGGTCGCGGGCGAGCTGGGCATCGCGGGCACGGGCGTGCTCGATGTCCTGCTCGAGGCGGGCGATGGCGGTGGTGGTCTCGTAGAAGCGCGCCTGCTGGGCATCGAGTTCGCTGGCCAGCCGGTCGTGGTCGGCGCGGGCCTCCTCGAGGCGGGTCTCGCACTGGCGCAGCCCCAGCACCTCGCGCTCGACGCCGGTCTCCAGGTCGCGGACCCGACTCTCCTCCTCGGCCTGGCTGGCGCGCAGGGCGCGGGCGCGCAGCAGCGCCAGCTCGCCCTTCACCCGGTGCTCCTCCTGCTTGAGGGCCTGGTAGCGGCGGGCGGCCTCGGCCTGGCGCCTGAGGCGCTCGAGCTGCTTGTCGAGCTCCTCGCGGATGTCCTCCAGGCGCTCCAGGTTCTCCTGGGTGCGGCGCATGCGGTTCTCGGTCTCGCGGCGGCGCTCCTTGTACTTGGAGATGCCGGCGGCCTCCTCGAGGGTGGCGCGCAGCTCCTCGGGGCGCGCCTCGATCAGCCGCGAGATCATGCCCTGGCCGATGATGGCGTAGGAGCGCGGGCCGAGGCCGGTGCCGAGGAAGAGGTCGGCGATGTCGCGGCGCCGACACTTCTGGCCGTTGAAGAAGTAGCTCGACTGGGCGTCGCGGGTGACCAGGCGCTTGACGGCGATCTCGGCGTACTGGGCGTAGATGCCCCCCATGGCGCCGTCGCGGTTGTCGAAGAGCAGTTCGATGGAGGCCTGCCCCACCGGCTTGCGGCCGGTGGAGCCATTGAAGATGACGTCGGTCATCGACTCGCCGCGCAGGGTCTTGGCCGAGGATTCGCCCATCACCCAGCGCACGGCGTCGATGATGTTCGACTTGCCGCAGCCGTTGGGGCCGACGATGGCGGTCATGTTGCCGTCGAACGGCACCGTGACCGGATCGACGAAGGACTTGAACCCGACCAGGCGAATCGACTTGAGGCGCATCCCTGCTGACTCCTCCGCTAGCCCGTGGCCATCATTCGAAGACCCGGTCGATCACCACCTCGACGGGCGCGCCGTCGATGCCGCCCACCGGCACGCCCTCGCGGTCACCGAACAGGTCACCGGCCTGGGGAGTCGCCTCGCCGCTGGGCGAGACGCGTACCACCAGTCGTGCCTGGCTCACCCGGGAGAGGCTCGCCTCGGGCGACATCGCGCGGGTATCGTCGAGCACCAGGTCGGCCGGCAGGTCGCCGAGGCGCAGCCGGGCCACGGCCAGCGGCGGCAGGTCGCCCTCCATGTCCCGGGCCACCACGAACACCGCGGCATCGTCGTCGACGCGATCGGCGAGAGCATCGTCGAGGCTCACCCGCACATGGATGCCGGGGCCCTCGGCGGCCGCCTGTTCCCGCTCTTCCGGCGCCACCCCCAGGCGCTGCTGGGCCACGCGGATGCCTTCGCGCAGGGCCTGGCCGGAGGCCGGGTCATCCATGCCGGCAATGGCGCGGCGCCAGTGGTCGATGGCCGCCGCGTAGTCGCCGCGGTCGAAGGCCTCGATGCCGAGGATGCCGAGCACGGTGGGCTGGCTGGAGTCCAGCGCCAGGGTCTCGTCGACAAGCGCCTGCACCTCGTCGGTGAACCGACGGTCGGCGGCGAAGAACTCGACCTGGGCCAGTTGGCCGAGCAGCGATGCGTGGCGGCCCTCGATCTCGATCAGTCGCTCCAGGGCATCGCTCGCCTGGTCGGCCCGGCCGGCATCGCGGTAGAGCGGGAACAGCATCATCCAGACGTTGGGGTTGCCCGGCTGGCGGGCGGCCTGCTCCTCGAGACGCTCGATCATCATCGCCATGGAGCCGTCGGGATGGTTCACCACCTCCTGCCGCACCGCCAGCAGGGCGAGGTCGCCCTCGGCGCCTTCGTGCTGGTACCAGAACACGCTGGCGACCACCACCGCCACCATCACCACCGGCACCACGAGCCGGCCGGCGGCAGAGGGCTTGAGCGGCGCGCGCCCGAGGCTCTCGGTGTCCTCGAGCAGGCTGCGCTCGAGCTCCAGGCGGTCCTCCTCGAAGCAGGCCTGGTCGATGTCGCCCCGCTCGAGGGCGGCCGCCAGCGAGGCCAGCCGGCGGCGATAGATGGCCAGGTTCTGGTCGGCGGAGCGGTCGTTGGCCTCGAAGTCGCGCTGGGCCGCACCCACGGCCGCGGCACGCCGCAGCGGCGACACCAGCAGCCACAGGGCCGGCAACAGCAGGATGGCGAAGGCGATCCAGAGTAGGCTCATTCGGTCCTCTCGCGATTGATCAGGGCGTCGAGACGGGCGCGCTCCTCGGCGCTCAGGCGCCGGGACGCCGTGCGCCGGCGGGCTCGCACCATGAGGATCACCACCAGGGCACCGAGCAGCACCAGGGCCGCGGGCAGGCCCCACAATAGCAGGGTGCGGCCCTCGAGCCGCGGGTTGTAAAGCACATAGTCACCGAAGCGGTTGACCATGAAGTCGAGGATCTCCTTGTCGGAGCGGCCATCCTGCAGCAGCACGTAGACCCGATCGCGCATGTCACCGGCGATGGGCGAGTCGGAGTCGTCGATCGCCTGATTCTCGCACTTGGGGCAGCGCAGGGTGGCGGTGAGATCTCGGTAGCGCTGCTCGGTCACCGGATCGTCGAACTCGCGGACCTCCACCGCCGCCTGGCCCAGGGCCGGCACCAGCAGGAGGACGCAGAGCAGCCATCGCATCATCAGCGCCATTTCTCCACCTCCGGCAATATCGTGTCGCGCACGTCCTCCGGCTTGATATAGCCGGTGTGGTGGTAGCGGATCACCCCGTCGCGATCGACCAGGAAGGTCTCCGGGGCGCCATAGACCCCCAGGTCGAAGCCCAGGGTCCCGTCCGGGTCGAAGATGTTGACCTCGAAGGGGTTGCCGAACTCGTCGAGGAACGCGCTGCCCTTCTCGCGGGTGTCCTTGTAGTCGATCCCCACCAGGCGCACGCCGCGCTCGGCAAGGTCGAGCAACTGGGGCATCTCCTGCTTGCAGGTCGGGCACCATTCGCCCCAGACGTTGACCAGGGTGACTTCGCCCTCGAGCAGCGAGGCGTCCACCACCCGCTCGGGATCCTCCAGGGTGGCGAGCTCGAAGGCCGGGAAGTCGCGGGCCATCAGCGCCGAGTCACGCTCGAAGGGGTTGATCGACAGCCCCATGTAGAGGAAGGCGCCGAGCGCCAGGAAGCCGACCAGCGGCAGCAACAGCAGCAGGCGACGCTTCATACGGTAGCCTCCCGGGGCTTCTCGGCCGGAGCCCGTTCCGGGTCGCGGGCCGTGACGGTGCGCCGGTAGCGACGGTCGACCACCGCCAGCACGCCACCGGCGGCCATCAGCAGGGCCCCGAGCCACAGCCAGCGCACGAAGGGCTTGTACTGGACACGCATGGCCCAGCTGCCGTCGTCCAGGTCCTCGCCCATGGCCACGTAGAGGTCACGGAAGAGCCCCGGGCGCAGCGCGACCTGGGTCATCGGCATGCCGCGGGCGATATAGAGCCGCTTCTCGGGGGTCATGGTGAAGCTGCGCCGGCTCTCGCCGCGCCGCACCTCGATCTCCGCGCGGTCGGCCAGGAAGTTGGCACCGCGGCGGCTGGTCAGCCCGGTCATGGTGAAGGTGTAGCCGGCCACCTGGACACTGTCGCCCACGCCCATGCGCACGTTGCGCTCGATGGCGTAGTTGGAGACCACGGTGACGCCGACGATGGTCACCGCCATCCCCAGGTGCCCGAGGATCATCCCCCAGTAGGCCAGCGACAGCCGCTTGACGCCGGCCAGACGGCCGGACGCGTGACGCGTCCTGGTCCACAGGTCGCGCAGCATGGGCAGCACGATCCACAGCGCCACCACCACCCCCAGGCTCACCTTGAGGTTCCACTCGCCGCGGTAGAGCAGCGGGGCGGCCGCGCCGATGACCAGGGCGACGAGGCCGGCGAGCCAGCAGCGGCGCAGCAGGTCGCCACTGTCGGTATGCTTCCAGCGTGCCAGGGGGCCGAGGCCCATGAACAGGCAGAGTACCACCGTCAGCGGCACGAAGAGCGCATTGAAGTAGGGCGGGCCCACGCTGATCTTGCCCAGGTTCAGGGCATCGAGCAGTAGCGGGTAGACCGTGCCGAGCAGCACCGTGACGGTCATGATCACCAGCAGGATGTTGTTGATCAGCAGCAGGGCGTCTCGGGAGAGCCAGCCGAAGCCGACCTGGTGGCTGACCCGGGGGGCGCGCAGGGCGAACAGCAGCAGCGAGAGGCCCACGGTGATGCCCAGCAGCACCAGGATGAAGAGCCCGCGGGAGGGATCGTTGGCGAAGGCATGCACCGAGGTGAGCACGCCCGAGCGCACCAGGAAGGTGCCCATCAGCGACAGCGAGAAGGTGGTGATCGCCAGCAGCACCGTCCAGCTCTTGAAGGCGCCCCGCTTCTCGGTCACCGCCAGGGAGTGGATCAGCGCGGTGCCGGCCAGCCAGGGCAGCAGCGAGGCATTCTCCACCGGGTCCCAGAACCACCAGCCCCCCCAGCCCAGCTCGTAGTAGGCCCACCAGCTGCCCAGCGCGATGCCCACGGTGAGGAAGGCCCAGGCGATGTTGGTCCAGGGCCGTGCCCAGCGGGTCCAGGCGGCGTCCAGGCGCCCGCCCAACAGCGCCGCGATGGCGAAGGCGAAGACCACCGAGAAGCCCACGTAGCCCATGTAGAGCATCGGCGGGTGCACGATCAGGCCGAAGTCCTGCAGCAGCGGGTTGAGGTCGGCACCGTCCTGGGGAATGTTGGGCAGCAACCGCTCGAAGGGGTTGGAGGTGACCAGCACGAAGGCCAGGAAGCCCACGCTGACCAGCCCCATCACGCCGAGGACCCGGGCCAGCATGTCGCGGGGCAGCTCCCGGGAGAAGCGGCTCACGGCGAAGGACCAGGCCGCCAGGATCAGGCTCCACAACAGCACCGAGCCCTCGTGGTTGCCCCAGACGGCGCTGGCCTTGTAGTACCAGGGCAGCATGGAGTTGGAGTTGCTGGCGACGTTGGCCACGCTGAAGTCATCCAACAGGTAGCTGGCGGTCAGGCAGGCATAGGCGATGGCCAGGAACAGGAACTGGCCGGTGGCCATGGGGCGCGCATAGGCCATCCACAGCGGACGGCGGGTCGCCGCCCCTGCCAGGGGCATCACTCCCTGGACCAGCGCCATCAGCAAGGCGATGATCAGCGCGTAGTGGCCGATTTCGGGGATCATCAGGGTCTGCATGGACACTCCGGATCAGTTCTGGCTGGCGCCGTCGTCCTGGGCGCCGAGCCGCTCGGCCATCTCGGCGGCCTTGGCCTGGTAGTCGGCGGGCGAGTAGCCGGCCTCCTCGAGGGCCTGGGCCACTTCCGGCGGCATGTAGTTCTCGTCGTGGCGGGCCAGCACCTGGTCGGCCCTGAGCCAGCCGTCGCGCTGGAGCTCGCCGACCACCACCACCCCCTGCCCCTCGCGGAACAGGTCGGGGAGGATGCCGCTGTAGCGCACCTCGAGGTCATCGACATAGTCTGTCACGGTGAATGCCACCTCGAGGCTCTCGCGGTCGCGCGACACCGAGCCCGCCTTGACCATGCCACCGGCACGGATCTGGCGCTCGAAGGGGGCCTCCCCGGCGGCGATCTGCACCGGGCTGAAGAAGAGGTTGATGTTGCTGCGCAGGGCGTAGAGGGTCAGGCCCACGGCAATGGCGGCCAGCGAGACCAGCCCCAGGACCACGAACAGCTTCTGCTTGCGTTTAGGTGTCATCGACGTGTCCACCCCTCTGATGGGAAACCGGTGCCCGGCCGCCGGCCAGGCGCCGCTCGCGCCGCGCCCGGCGCTGCAGGTTGCGCAGCAGTTGGCGACGCTCGCTGCGGGCATGTATCACGATGCCCCCGAGCAGCGCCGCGGTGACGGCCCAGGAGGTCCAGACATAGGGGCCGTGGCCGCCCATGGCAAGAAACTCGTTGAAGCTGGCGAAGGCCATCATGCCTCCTCCGCGGCCAGGTCACGCACCCAGCGCTTGGTCGACTCGCGGCGCAGGATCTCGCTGCGGGTGCGCATCAGCGTCAGGGCGATGAAGAAGCTGTAGAACCCCAGCAGCATGATCAACAGCGGCAGCCACATCTCCATGGGCATGGACGGCCGCGAGGTGACGGTAAAGGTGGCCGGCTGGTGCAGGGTGTACCACCAGTCCACCGAGTACTTGATGATCGGGATGTTGATCACACCCACCATGGCCAGCACCGAGGCCGCCCGGGAGGCGCTGTCGCGGCTCGAGAAGGCACCGCGCAGGGCAATGACGCCGAAATAGAGGAACAGCAGGATCAGCATCGAGGTCAGGCGGGCGTCCCACATCCACCAGGTGCCCCAGGTGGGCATGCCCCAGACCGCCCCGGAGAACAGGGCGATGAAGGTCATGGCCGCGCCCAGCGGCGCCATCATCGCCGCCGCCATGTCGGCGACCTTGATCTTCCAGACCATGAAGATCAACCCGGCCACCGCCATGGCGACGAAGATCGACTGGGCCAGGAAGGCCGCCGGCACGTGCACGTAGATGATGCGGAAGCTGTTGCCCTGCTGGTAGTCGGCCGGCGCGAAGGCCAGCCCCCAGACGCTGCCGACCAGGAGCAGCAGCGCCGCCGCGGCCCAGAACCAGGGCTGCAGGCGGGCGCTGATGGCGTAGAACCACCTCGGTGACCCGAGCTTGTGAATGAAGGTCCACATGCCTCGTCAATTCCTCAACCGTTGATACTGATACGCAGCGACGCCGCAATCGCCCAGGGGGCGAACATCAGCGTCACCGCCAGCAGGGCACCGAGAATGGCCAGGTGCGCCGCGACGCCATCGCCCAGGATCGCCGCCTGCACGGCACCGGCACCGAAGATCAGCACCGGGATGTAGAGCGGCAGCACCAGCAGCGAGAGCAGCACGCCACCGCGCGAGAGCCCCACCGTCAGGGCCGCCCCGATGGCGCCGATCAGGCTCAGGCTGGCGGTGCCCAGCGCCAGCGACAGGGCCAGGATCCCGTAGCTGCCGGCCGGCAGCGACAGCATGATGCCCAGCACCGGCGCCATCAGCGCCAGCGGCAGGCCGGTGAGCAGCCAATGCACCGCCACCTTGGCCAGCCCCAGGGCGGCCAACGGCTGGGGCGTGAGCAGCAGTTGCTCCAGGGAGCCGTCGTCGTAGTCGCCGCGAAACAGGCTGTCCAGCGAGAGCAGAGCCGCCAGCAGGGCCGCCACCCAAAGCAGCCCGGGTGCGATGGTGGCCAGCAGTTCCGGGTCCGGCGAGATGCCGATCGGGAACAGGGTGATCACCAGGGCGAAGAACACCAAGGGGTTGAGCACCTCGCTGCGCCGCCGCAACAGCAGCACCAGATCGCGTTTCAGGGTCGCCCGCAATGCGACCATCAGGCCGCCGCGAGGTTCCCGGTGGAAGGGCATGGCCGCCTCGGTGTCGGTCATCGGTGTCTCAGTGCCGGGCATCGTCTCCTCCCCCACCGAGACGGATACGCCTCAGTTCATCGGTGGCCCGGAGCTCATGGTGGGTGGTGACCAGCACGCAACCACCGGATCGGGCATGGGCGACGAGGCGCGCCTCCAGGGCCGCCACACCGTCCCGGTCGATGGCGGTGAAGGGCTCGTCGAGCACCCACAACGGCCGCGGCGTCAGATCCAGCCGGGCCAGCGCCACGCGGCGCTGCTGCCCTGCCGAGAGCTGTCCCGTCGGCAGGTCCTCGAAGCCGGCGAGCCCCACGCCCTCGAGCGCCGCCAGGCGTGCCGCCTCGTCACCAGGCTCATCGGCCAGCGCCTGGTACCAGGCGAGATTCTCCAGCGGCGTCAGGGCCGCCTTGATGCCCGGCGCATGGCCCAGGTAGAGCAGGCTGGCGAGGAAATCGCCACGCACCCGGCGCATCGGCACCCCGTTCCAGAAGAGCTCGCCCCGGTAGTCGGCCAGCTGGCCGGACAGGATCTTGAGCAGCGTGGTCTTGCCGCTGCCGTTGGGCCCTTCGACCCGCACGATCTCGCCGGCGCGAATGTCCAGATCGAGATCCTCGAACAGCCGGCGGTCGTCACGCTCACAGGCCAGCTCTCGGGCTTGCAGACGCAGGGGCAAGGCACTCTCCCGACATGGGGTAATTTCGCCGGAACTCTACACGGAAAGGGCTTTTGCTGCCAGAGCAGGCCGTGTGTCAGCCGGTCGCAGTTGACCTGTATCAACGCTACCGTCGATAGCCGCCCCTTGCCAGATCCCGACCCCCTGCTATGCTTCAGATGCACTGTACGCATCGACAGTGGTTTGCTCACTGGTCTGCCGACAGGAGAGACGCATCATGCCAAAGGTCACCCCGCAGTTCCTGCATCGCCGGCCCAACCTGCCGCTGGCGGAGGCCTGGGAGGCCATCGAGGACGACGACCTGCTCCACGATGAGCTGATCGAGGTCCCCCTGCTGGGGCGGGTCTCGGCGGGACTCCCCATCGAGGCCTGCCTGGACGCCGGCAGCATCCACGTGCCCTCGCGCATGGTGCGCCGCAACACCTACGCCCTGAAGGTGCGCGGCGACTCGATGATCGATTGCAACATCTTCGACGGGGATGTGATCATCATCGAACGCCGCGAGAGCGCCGAGAACGGAGAGACCGCCGTGGTGATGATCAACGACCAGGAGGTCACCCTGAAGAAGCTCTACATCGAGAAGTCGGGCGTGCGCCTGCAGCCGGCCAACGAGAGCATGGCCCCCATCTACCTCAAGAACAGTGACATCCAGGTCCTGGGGCTGGTGATGGGCGTGGTGCGCCAGACGGGTCTGGCCGCCTGATGCGCTTTGCGGTGCCCGACATTCCCGCCGGGCAGTGGCGCGAGAGCGAGCTGGAAGTGGAGAAGAGCCGCTTCATCGCCTGGCTCTGCCATGCCCCGGACACGGCCGCCTTCGACGCCCTGCTGGCCGAGGCCCGTCACGCCCACCCCAACGCCAGCCACCACTGCAGCGCCTTCATCGCCGGCCCGCCCGGCGAGCAGGCCGCCATCGGTTTCTCCGACGGCGGCGAGCCCGGCGGCACCGCCGGGCGACCCATGTTCCAGGTACTCGCCGGCGCCGGCCTCGGGCAGGTGGGCTGCGTGGTGACCCGCTACTTCGGCGGCACCAAGCTCGGCACCGGCGGCCTGGCGCGGGCCTACGCCCAGGCCGTCGCCCAGGCCCTGGAAGACCTGCCCCGGCGCGAGGTCATCGAACGCACCTCCCTGCAGTTGAAGCTCGACTTCGCCGGCGAGGCCGAGGCCCGCAGTTGGCTGGCCGAGCGCGGCATCCCCGTGGAGCGGGCCGACTACGGCGCCGATGGCGTGCTGCTCACCGTGGGCTGGCCCCGCGACACCGACGTCGACCTGACCCCGCTGGAAGCCCGGCTGCGCGGGCGGGTCGACATCGTCAACCCAGGTACTTGATCATCACACCGGCGGCCACCGCCGAGCCGATGACGCCAGCCACGTTGGGGCCCATGGCATGCATCAGCAGGAAGTTGTGCGGGTTGGACTCCAGCCCCACCTTGTTGGAGACCCGCGCCGCCATCGGCACCGCCGAGACCCCCGCCGAGCCGATCAGCGGGTTGATCGGCATCCTGCTCACCGTGTTCATCAGCTTGGCCATCAGGACGCCGCAGGCGGTGCCGATGGCGAAGGCCACCATGCCCAGCCCCAGGATGCCCAGGGTCTCGAAGGCCAGGAAGCGATCGGCCATCAGCTTGGAGCCCACCGACAGCCCCAGGAAGATGGTCACGATATTGATCAGCGCATTCTGTGCCGTATCGCTCAAGCGTTCGACCACGCCGCACTCGCGCATCAGGTTGCCGAAGCAGAACATCCCCAGCAGCGGCGCGGCGTCGGGCAGGAACAGCACCACCAGGATCAGCAAGCTGAGCGGGAAGACGACCTTCTCCAGCTTGGAGACCGGCCGCAACTGGGTCATGGCGATCTCGCGCTCCTGCTTCGTGGTCAGCGCCTTCATGATCGGCGGCTGGATCAGCGGCACCAGCGCCATGTAGGAGTAGGAGGCCACGGCGATCGCGCCCAGCAGTTCCGGCGCCAGGATGCTCGACACATAGATCGAGGTGGGGCCGTCGGCGCCGCCGATGATGCCGATGGCGGCGGCCTGCTGGAGCGAGAAGTCCATCCAGCCCATCGCCGACATGCCCACCGCGCCGAGCAGGGTGGCGAAGATGCCGAACTGCGCCGCCGCCCCCAGGAACAGCGTCCGCGGGTTGGCCAGCAGCGGGCCGAAGTCGGTCATCGCGCCCACGCCCATGAAGATCACCAGCGGAGCGATACCCGAGGCGATCGCCACATTGTAGAACTGGTAGAGCACGCCGTGGGCAAAGCCCGCGTCCATGGCGAGGTCGTTGGCCGCGCGGATCAGCGCCGGCGAGGTGTCGCCATGCAGCACCTCGGCGACATCATGCCGCCACCCCTCGACACCGCTCGCCGGTTCGAGGCCGAACTGCAGCGCCGCGGCCATCTGTTCCAGCACCTCGGGGCGGGCCAGGTGTGCCGCCTGCTCGGCGGCGGACAGCGCCAGCCCCGCCTCGGGGATGTTGGCCAGTATCCCGCCGAAGCCGATCGGCACCAGCAGCAACGGCTCGAACTTCTTGGCGATGGCCAGCCACAGCAGCAGCAGGCCCACCACGACCATCACCGCCTGGCCCGGGGTCAGGTTGTAGAGACCCGAGCCTTCCCATAGTGTCAGTAGCTTTTCCATGGGATCACCCTCAGAGCTCGATCAGGGTGTCGCCGACGGCGACGCTGTCGCCCTCGTTGACGCGGATGGCCGATACCGTGCCGGCAGTCGAGGCGCGTACCTCGGTTTCCATCTTCATCGCCTCGAGGATGATCACCACGTCGCCGGCCTTGACGCTGTCGCCCGGCCGCACGTTGACCTTGAAGATGTTGCCGGCCAGCGGCGCGGGGATCGCCTCGCCGCTGGGCGCCGGCGCCGCCTCGGCGGCCTCGCTCGCCTCGCTGACCTGGCCGATCTCGCCGCCCTCGGCGACCTCGACCACGTAGGCCTTGCCGTTGACCTTGACGGTATAGGTCTCGGGGCCACTGGACACGTCCGGGGCCTTGGCGGGGGCGCCGCCCTGCCGTGAGGCGACCGGCAGCGTCGCGGCCGAGCCGGGGTTGTCGGGGGCCTGGGGCGCCGGCTCGAAGGCGTCGGGGTTATCGCGGTGCTTGAGGAACTTCAGGCCGATCTGCGGGAAGAGCGCATAGGTCAGGACATCGTCGATCTCGCGCTCGCCCTCGGCCAGGCGGATGCCCTCGGCCCTGGCCTTCTCCTTGAGCTCGGCGGTCAGCCTGTCCATCTCCGGCGCGAGGTTGTCGGCCGGGCGACAGGTGATCGGCTCGCCCCCCTCCAGCACGCGGGCCTGCAGCTCCTTGTTGAATGGGGCCGGGGCGGCGCCGTACTCACCCTTGAGCAGCGCCTGGACCTCCTTGGAGATCGACTTGTAGCGCTCCCCCATCATCACGTTCATCACCGCCTGGGTGCCGACGATCTGCGAGGTCGGGGTGACCAGCGGGATGAAGCCCAGGTCCTCGCGCACCCGCGGGATCTCCTTGAGCACGTCGTCGAGCTTGTCACCGGCGCCCTGCTCCTTGAGCTGGCCTTCCATGTTGGTGAGCATGCCGCCCGGCACCTGGGCGATCAGGATCCGCGAGTCGATGCCCTTCAGCGAGCCCTCGAAGGCGGCGTACTTCTTGCGAACCTCGCGGAAGTAGGCGGCGATCTCCTCGAGCAGCTCGAGGTCCAGGCCAGTGTCGCGCGCGGTGCCCTGGAGGATGGCCACCACCGACTCGGTGGGGCTGTGGCCGTAGGTCATGGACATCGAGGAGATGGCGGTATCGACGTTGTCGATGCCCGCCTCGGCGGCCTTGATCGCGGTGGCGGTGGACATGCCGGTGGTGGCATGGCACTGCATATGGATGGGGATATCCAGCGCGGCCTTGAGCTTGGTGACCAGTTCAAAGGCGTCGTAGGGCTTGAGCAGGCCGGCCATGTCCTTGATGGCCAGGGAATCGGCGCCCATGGCGGCGATGCTCTTGCCGAGCTCGACCCAACCGTCCAGGGTGTGCACCGGGCTCACCGTGTAGGAGAGCGTGCCCTGGGCGTGGCCCTCGACCTTGCGCACCGCCCGGATGGCGCGCTCGAGGTTGCGCGGGTCGTTCATGGCGTCGAAGACCCGGAAGACGTCGACGCCGTTGGTCCGGGCGCGCTCGACGAAGCGGTCGACCACGTCGTCGGCGTAGTGGCGATAGCCGAGCAGGTTCTGGCCGCGCAGCAGCATCTGCTGGGGGGTATGGGGCATGACCTCCTTCAACGCCCGTATCCGCTCCCATGGATCCTCGCCGAGGTAGCGGATACAGGCGTCGAAGGTGGCGCCGCCCCAGGACTCCAGGGACCAGAAGCCGACGCGGTCGAGCTTCTCGGCGATGGGCAGCATGTCGTCCAGGCGCATCCGCGTGGCGAACAGCGACTGGTGGGCATCACGCAGTACGACATCGGTGATGCCCAGCGGGCGAGCAGCATTGTCAGTCATGGGAGTGACCTTGTCGTTATGGGATGGAGGATGAAACCGGCAAGGAACGCTCAGCGACGATGGCGACGCCGATAGCGATGCACCGCGGCACTGATGACCGCCATCAGGTCATCGTCCTGGCGGGGCGTCGGCGCGCGGCGGTCGGTGGCGGAGGCAGGGACCGCCGGCTCGGGGAAGAAGCGGCCGATCGTCTTGGACATCAGGGTGGTGACGATCACCAATACGGTAAGAAAAACAAAAACAAAGCCCATACCGACGCCCATCAGGGCCAGCCCTTCCTGTAGTAGCTCGATGTCCTGCATGCGGCGTTCTCCTAGATCTTGTCTCCAGCCGGCGCCGATCTCACGCGATCAGGCCGGCTTGCGTAATTTTTTCGATCATATAACCTGCCACATCCCCGGCAGATTGCAATGGCGATATGGTGGAAATCAGTGTTGTTAATTTACTACATAACGGCCGCATCGGCCTAGCGCCCATGGAGGGCGTGATCGATGCCGTGACCCGCGACCTGCTGACACGACGCGGCGGCTTCGACTGGGCGGTCACCGAGTTCGTGCGCGTGGTGGACGCCCGCTTGCCACCTCGCGTCTTCCTCAAGCACTGCCCCGAGCTCGCGGCCCCCCGCGTCGCCACGCCCAGTGGCGCGGCGGTGCACCTGCAACTGCTGGGCGCCGACCCGGAGGCCCTGGCCGCCAATGCCCGCCAGGCACTCGCACTGGGCGCCGTGAGCCTGGACCTCAATTTCGGCTGCCCGGCCAAGCTGGTCAATCGCCATGACGGCGGCGCCTCGCTGCTGCGCGAGCCTAGCCGGGTACAGGCCGCCGTGGCCGCCGTGCACGCCGCGGTGGGCGATGCGATCCCGGTCACCGCCAAGATCCGCCTGGGCTTCTCCGACCGACGCCGGGCGCTCGAGTGCGCCCTGGCCGCCGAGGATGGCGGCGCACGCCAGTTGGTGGTCCATGGCCGCACCCGCGACGAAGGCTATCGGCCGCCTGCCCACTGGGAGTGGATCGGCCGCATTCGCCGGCGGCTACGCATCCCGGTGGTGGCCAACGGCGACATCTGGACCCTCGAGGACTACTGGAAGGCCCGCACCCTCTCGGGCTGCCGCGATGTCATGCTGGGTCGCGGGGCCCTGGCCGACCCCTGGCTCGCCCCGCGCATCCGCCACTGGCAGGCCACCGGCGAGCGGCTGCCGGCGACTCGCTGGTCGCAGCGAGGCCAGCTTCTGGCCGAGTATGCTGCAGTGCAGCGTAACATACTTCCCGACCGGATTGTCACCTCCCTGGTGAAGCAGTGGCTGAACCATATGCGCGCCCGCGACGCCGAAGCGGCGTGCCGCTTCCAGGCGCTCAAGCGCATCACCGAGCTGGATTCCCTGATGGCGGGTCTGCAGGCGGCGGAACCCGATGCCCCGCCACCCCAGCGGCATGGCGCGCCTTGCGTCGAGCCGGCCTGAGCCCGGAACGCCGAGCACCGGAACAGGGGCCGACAAAAAAAGAGGCGCTCATCGCATGCATTGCGACGGCGCCTCAAACGATCGCGGAACCGACGCGCGAGCTGCGACACCGATTCGGCCAGCAGACGGAACGGATCCGGAAAACAGAAAACCCGTCCTCGGATCGAGGACGGGTCGAAATCTGGCGCGCCCGGGAGGATTCGAACCTCCGACCACCTGATTCGTAGTCAGGTACTCTATCCAGCTGAGCTACGGGCGCTGGATACAATGATGGAATCACTGTGGGGAATGCGACACGAGGCGGAGATGCCACCGGCAACATTCACTCGAAGATGGCGCGCCCGGGAGGATTCGAACCTCCGACCACCTGATTCGTAGTCAGGTACTCTATCCAGCTGAGCTACGGGCGCTCTATCTTCACACTGTGCCGAACCGCTCCGGATGGGGGTTTGCTGATGAAGCCACCCTCGGGAACTTGGCGGAGAGGGAGGGATTCGAACCCTCGATGGGGCTATAAACCCCATACTCCCTTAGCAGGGGAGCGCCTTCAGCCACTCGGCCACCTCTCCCTCATCGACACGGCGCGTATGTTACCGTTTCTGAAGGCCATTGTCCAGCGACCTTCGTGGTTTTTTCAGGCTGACGGCGGCGATCACCCCGGCACGCCTCAGCCTTCCTGATCACCACCCTCTGCATCGGCCTTCTCGCGCTGGATGCGCTGGTAGATCTCCTCGCGATGCACAGCGACATCCTTGGGGGCGTTGACGCCGATTCGGACCTGGTTTCCCTTGACGCCCAGCACGGTGACGGTGATGTCGTCTCCGATCATCAGGGTTTCGCCGACTCGGCGGGTCAGGATGAGCATGGCTGATCTCCTTCTCAGACTTGTTCTCGGACTTGCTGGCAACGGGATGTTCGCCGACAGGGCGGCGCCGCCTCATTATGTGGCATCGCGTCGTCCCTGACCAATGGCGCCGACTCCATGACACCCACGAGCAGCCCGTTCGCCGTTACAGGGGTGTCATGGACTTCCCTACAAGCGTAGAAGGTGTCGGCCGCACGCGACGCGCTTATTCGCTCTCGATGTCGCTCTTGTCCAGGCCGAAGGCCTTGTGCAGCACCTTGACCGCCAGCTCCATGTGCTTCTCGTCGACCACCACCGAGATCTTGATCTCCGAGGTCGAGACCATGCGGATGTTGATGTTCTCCTCGGCCAGCACCCGGAACATCTTCGAGGCCACACCGGCGTGGGAGCGCATGCCCACACCCACCAGCGAGACCTTGGCGATGTTGTCGTCGCCCTTCACTTCGCCTTCGCCCAGTTCGGGCAGTACCTGCTCCTTGAGGATCTTCAGGGTCTGCTTGTAGTCGCTCTTGGCCACGGTGAAGGTGAAGTCCGTGTAGTCGCCGGCCGGCGCCACGTTCTGCACGATCATGTCGACTTCGATGTTGGCATCGGCGATCGGGCCCAGGATGCGCCAGGCCACGCCCGGCACGTCGGGGGTGTTGAGCAGGGTCAGCTTGGCTTCGTTGGCGGTGAAGGCGATGCCGGAGATCAGCGGTTCTTCCATGGAATCCTCGTCTTTGTCGGAGTCTGCAATGATCAGGGTGCCGGGGCCATCCTCGAAGCTGGACAGCACGCGCAGCGCGACATTGTACTTGCCGGCGAATTCGACAGCGCGGATCTGCAGCACCTTGGAGCCCAGGCTCGCCAGCTCGAGCATCTCCTCGACGGTGATGGTCTCGAGACGCTGGGCCTTGGAGCAGACCCGCGGGTCGGTGGTGTAGACGCCGTCGACGTCGGTGTAGATCTGGCACTCGTCGGCACCCAGCGCCGCGGCCAGGGCCACGCCGGTGGTGTCGGAGCCGCCGCGGCCCAGGGTGGTGATGTTGCCCTCCTCGTCGACGCCCTGGAAGCCGGCCACCACGACCACCTGGCCGTCGTCCAGGTCGGCCCGTAGCTCATCGGTCTCGATGCGCTGGATGCGCGCCTTGGTGTGGGCGCTGTCGGTCTGGATGCCCACCTGGGAACCGGTGTAGGAGGTCGCCGGCACGCCCAGCTTGTGCAGGGCCATGGCCAGTAGCGAGATGGTGACCTGCTCACCGGTGGAGACCAGCATGTCCATCTCGCGCGGCGTCGGCTCGTCGTTGATCTCGTTGGCCATGCTAATCAGGCGGTTGGTCTCGCCGCTCATGGCGGAGACCACGACCACGACCTGATGGCCGCCGTCGCGGAAGCCCTTGACCTTCTCGGCCACGGCCTTGATGCGCTCCACGGAGCCCACCGAGGTGCCGCCGAACTTCTGTACGTATAGTGCCATATGCCGTTTTCCCTCGTAGGTCGAGCGGGTAGCGCCCGGATGAGTGAAAGGTGGATGAATGTGGCCAGGGCCGGGGCATCGCTGCCACCGGCCCTGGGAAAGCGGTTACTGGAGCCGCGACTCGACCCAGCCCGGAACGCTCTCGAGCGCCCCGGGAAGGGCCGCCACGTCGTTGCCGCCGGCCTGGGCCATGTCGGGTCGGCCGCCACCCTTGCCGCCGACCTGGGAGGCCACGTGGTTGACCAGTTCGCCGGCCTTGACGCGGCCGGTGAGGTCCTCGGTGACGCCGGCGATCAGGCTCACCTTGCCGGCACTCTCGTCGGCCACGCCCAGCACCACGATGCCGGAGCCCAGCTTGTTCTTGAGCTGGTCGAGCATGCCGCGCAGCTCCTTGCCGGACACCCCCTCGAGCCGGGTGGCCAGTACCTTGACCCCGTTGACCTCCCGGGCCTGGCTGAGCATGTCGCTGCCGGCGGCGCTGGCGAGCTTGGCCTTGAGCCGCTCGAGTTCCTTCTCCAGGCTACGGTTGCGCTCGAGCAGCGACTCGACCCGCTCCTCCGCCTGCTCCGGCTTGGCCTTGAGCCGCTCGCCGATGCGATTCAACCGGGCCTCCTGCTCGCGGAACCAGGCGAGTGCCCCTTCGCCGGTGATCGCCTCGATGCGACGCACACCGGAGGCGATGCCGGTCTCGCTGACGATATGGAAGCAGCCGATGTCGCCGCTGCGCGCCACGTGGGTGCCCCCGCACAGCTCGATGGAGAAGTCGTCATCGCCGATGGTCAGCACCCGGACGTCGTCGGCGTACTTGGCCTCGAACAGTGCCGCGGCGCCCTTGGCCTTGGCCTCGTCGAGGCTCATGTGCTCGATGCGTGTCGGGGCATTGGCGAGGATCTGCTCGTTGACCAGGCGCTCCACCTCGTCCAGCTGCTCCGGCGTCATCGCCTCGAAATGGCTGAAGTCGAAGCGCAACCGCTCGGGGGTCACCAGCGAGCCCTTTTGCTGGACATGGTCGCCCAGCACCAGGCGCAGCGCCTGGTGCATCAGGTGGGTGGCCGAGTGGTTGCGCACCGTGGCCGCTCGCAGCCTGGCGTCGACCTGTGGGCGCACCTCGACCCCCACCGCGAGAGCGCCCTCGAGCAGCACGCCGTGGTGCAGGTGGTGGCCGGCCTGCTTCTGGGTGTCGGTGACCAGGAAGCGGCCGCCGTCGTCGAGGTGCAGGTAGCCGGTGTCGCCCACCTGGCCGCCCGACTCGCCGTAGAAGGGCGTGCGGTCGAGTACCACCACGGCCTTCTGCTCGGGCTCCAGCGCCGCCAGCTCGTTGCCGGCGCTGTCGACGATGGCGGTGACCCTGGCGCGATCCTCCAGGCGGTCGTAGCCGGTAAAGGCGGTCTCGCCCTCGAGCTCCAGGGCGGCAGCGTAGTCGGCGCCGAACTGGCTGGCGGCGCGCGCCCGCTCCCGCTGGGCCTCGAGCTCGCGCTCGAAGCCCGCCTCGTCGAGGGTCACGCCGCGCTCGCGACAGACGTCGGCGGTGAGGTCATAGGGGAAGCCGTAGGTGTCGTAGAGCTTGAACACCGTCTCGCCGGGCAGCACCTCGCCGTCGAGACCGCCCAGCGCCTCCTCGAGCAGGCGCATGCCGTGCTCGAGGGTGCGGGCGAACTGCTCCTCCTCCTTGAGCAGGATGCGCTCGATCTGGTGGCGCGCCCGACGCAGCTCCGGGAAGGCCTCGCCCATCTCGGCGTCCAGCGCCCCCACCAGCTTGTGGAAGAAGCTGCCCTTGGCGCCCAGCTTGTGGCCGTGACGGATGGCGCGGCGGATGATCCGGCGCAGCACATAGCCGCGCCCCTCGTTGGAGGGCAGCACGTCGTCGGCGATCAGGAAGGCGCAGGAGCGAATATGGTCGGCGATCACCCGCAGCGACGGCGTGGTGGTGTCTTCATGGCCGGTGGCGCGGGCCGCGGCCTCGAGCAGGCTCTGGAAGAGATCGATCTCGTAGTTGGAGTGCACGCCCTGCATCACCGCGGCGATGCGCTCCAGCCCCATGCCGGTGTCGATGGACGGCTTGGGCAGCGGGTTCAGGGTGCCGGCCGCGTCGCGGTCGAACTGCATGAACACCAGGTTCCAGATCTCGATGTAGCGATCGCCGTCCTCCTCGGGGCTGCCGGGAGGCCCGCCCCACACCTCGGGGCCGTGGTCGAAGAAGATCTCGGAGCTGGGGCCGCAGGGGCCGGTATCGCCCATCTGCCAGAAGTTGTCCTCGTCGAGCTTGGAGAAGCGCGCCGGATCGATCCCCATCTCGTCCTTCCAGATGCGCTCGGCCTCGTCGTCGCTGACATGCACCGTGACCCACAGCTTCTCCTTCGGCAGGCCCAGCACCTCGGTGAGGAAGACCCAGGCGAAGCGGATGGCGTCACGCTTGAAGTAGTCGCCGAAGCTGAAGTTGCCCAGCATCTCGAAGAAGGTGTGGTGGCGGGCGGTATAGCCGACGTTGTCGAGGTCGTTGTGCTTGCCGCCGGCACGCACGCAGCGCTGGGACGAGGCCGCCCGCACGTAGGGGCGTGGGTCGCGGCCGAGGAAGACGTCCTTGAACGGCACCATGCCGGCGTTGGTGAACAGCAGGGTCGGGTCGTTGCCCGGCACCAGGGAGCTGGACGGCACGACGGTGTGGCCGTGCTGTTCGAAGAAACTCAGAAAGGCCTGTCTGATATCTGCGCTTTTCATGGGGTATCCGTGGCGATGGCATGGTGACCCGGCGGGCAGGCGGGAGTCCGGCGAGAGCCGGAAACGCCGCGCCGGCGCGCGCTGCTCGCGCCACCCGGGCTTTCGCAAAGGGAGCTATTATACCGCAGTTGTCAAGCGACTGAAGGGGCGCCGCTGACTGCACCACGCGGGGCTGACTTCGGGGCTGATCCGGGGGCAGGCCCGCCCCCGGCGCCCCGCGGTTAGACTAGCCCTGTTCAGGCGCTTCGTCCCAGGCGTGGGCCAGGGCGTGGCGCAGCTGGTCGAACGCGAACCCGCGGCCGGCCAGGAAGCGCTCGCGGCGGGCACGCTCGCGAGGGGTGTCGCCGGGGCCGGTGAAGCGCCGCGCCAGGGCCTCACGGGCCAGGGCGAACCAGTCGGCCTCGCCCTGGCCCTCGAGTTCGGCGAAGGCGTCACGGATCCGCTCGCGATCGATGCCGCGCCGCTCGAGCTCGGCGCGGATCTTCAGCGGACCCTGCCCTCGAGCGATCCGCGAGCGCAGGAAGCTCTCGGCGAAGCGGGCGTCGGACTGCAGCCCCTGCTCGGCCAGAGCGTCGAGGCAGGCCTGGATGTCGGCCGCTTCATGGCCGCGGGCAGACAGCCGCTCGAGCAGCTCGGCGCGGGAGTACTCGCGCCGCGCCAGCAGGCGGATGGCATCGTCCCGGGGGGTCGCGTCGCGACCGGGGGCTGGCTGGTCGGGCATCGTTTAGAGCAGGTCGTCCTCGCGCGCCTCGGCGCCGGCCACCGCCACCTCGGCCTCCTCCTTCTTCGGCTCCGGTGCGGCGAGCAGCTGGGCGCGGATCTGGCTCTCGATCTCCTCCATGATGGCCGGGTTGTCCTCGAGGAACTGGGCGGCATTGGCCTTGCCCTGGCCGATCTTGTTGCCCTGGTAGCTGTACCAGGCGCCGGCCTTGTCGACCAGCTTGCACTGCACGCCCAGGTCGATCACCTCGCCGGCATGGTAGATGCCCTTGCCGTAGAGGATCTGGAACTCGGCCTGGCGGAACGGCGGCGCCACCTTGTTCTTGACCACCTTGACCCGCGTCTCGTTGCCGGTCACCTCGTCGCCCTGCTTGACCGAGCCGGTGCGGCGGATATCGAGACGCACGCTGGCGTAGAACTTCAGCGCATTGCCCCCGGTAGTGGTCTCGGGGCTGCCGAACATCACGCCGATCTTCATGCGGATCTGGTTGATGAACACCACCATGCAGTTGGCGTTCTTGATGTTGCCGGTGATCTTGCGCAGCGCCTGGGACATCAGGCGCGCCTGCAGGCCGACGTGGGAGTCGCCCATCTCGCCCTCGATCTCGGCCCGCGGGGTGAGCGCGGCCACCGAGTCGATGATGATCACGTCGACGCCGCCGGAGCGCACCAGCATGTCGCAGATCTCGAGGGCCTGCTCGCCGGTGTCTGGCTGGGAGACCAGCAGGTCGTCGAGGTTGACGCCGAGCTTCTCGGCATAGCTGGGGTCCAGGGCGTGCTCGGCATCGATGAAGGCGCAGGTCTTGCCCTGCTTCTGGGCCTGGGCGATCACCGACAGGGTCAGCGTCGTCTTGCCCGAGGACTCCGGCCCGAAGATCTCCACCACCCGGCCCAGCGGCAGACCGCCGATGCCGAGCGCGATATCGAGCCCGAGCGAGCCGGTGGACACCGACGGCATGACCACCCGCGGGGCATCGCCGAGGCGCATCACGGTGCCCTTGCCGAACTGGCGATCGATCTGGGAAAGCGCAGCATTCAGCGCTTTGGAACGGTTGTCGTCCTGAGCCATCACGGGTCTCCTGGCAATGGAATGAAACGAGAGAAATGGATTGGGTACTGTATGACTGCACAGTAGTATGGCGAAAAAAACCTCGCTCGGCCAGCATCGGCGACGGGGGCGCGTCAGTCGCGCTCCAGCTGCCGAATCAAGCCGACCAGGGCCTCGTGCACCGCCTGCTCGCGCACCGCGCGACGATCGCCGGGAAAGTGGCGACGGACCGCCTGCTGGTGCTCGCCGTCGCCCCAGGCCAGCCAGACGGTGCCCACCGGCTTCTCGGGGCTGCCGCCCCCCGGGCCGGCCACCCCGCTGATCGCCACGCCGAGGTCCGCGCCGCTGTCGCGGCAGGCGCCGGCGACCATGGCCTCGACCACCTCGCGACTGACCGCGCCGTGCTCCGTGAGGGTCGCTTCCGGGACCCCCAGCAGGCGGGTCTTGGCGCCGTTGGCATAGGTCACATAGCCGGTCTCGAACCAGTCGGAGCTGCCGGCCACCGCGGTGATGGCGCTGGCCACCCCGCCGCCGGTGCAGGATTCGGCGGCCGTCACCGTCACGCCACGCTCGCGGCAGGACCGCCCCAGGCGTTCGGCGAGCAGCGTCAGGTCGAGATTGGCCAGGCTGGCGGCACTGTGGGACATCGCATCGCTCCTGAAGGAATTTGCGTCGACTTTTCCGTACAATACTGCCTTTGTTCGCGACATGCAGGCTGCGGCACACCACGCTGCCGCGGCCCCACGGAACCCGACGGAGTATCACAGGAACCCCATGTCCCAGGCCAGCGCCCAGCATACGCCGATGATGGCCCAGTACCTCAAGATCAAGCGCGAGCATCCGGACGTGCTGCTCTTCTACCGCATGGGCGACTTCTACGAGCTGTTCTTCGACGACGCCAGGCGCGCCGCGTCCCTGCTCGACATCACCCTGACCCAGCGCGGCCAGTCCGCCGGCAAGCCGATTCCCATGGCCGGGGTCCCCTACCACAGCGCCGAAGGCTACCTGGCCCGCCTGGTGGCCGCCGGCGAGTCGGTGGCGATCTGCGAGCAGATCGGCGATCCGGCGACCAGCAAGGGACCGGTGGAGCGCCGCGTGGTGCGCATCGTCACCCCGGGGACCCTCTACGACGAGGCGCTGCTCGACGCCCGCCGCGACAACCTGCTGGTCGCCCTGCATCCGCGAGGCGAATGCTGGGGGCTGGCCTGGCTGGAGCTCTCCAGCGGCCGCTTCAGCGTGCTGGAAGTCGAGGGCGAGGGCGAGATGCTGGCCGAGCTCCAGCGCCTGGACCCGGCCGAGCTGCTGGTCCCCGAGGGCCTGGCGCTGCCGCCGGGCCTCGACGGGCGCCGCGGCCTGCGTCGCCAGAGCGACTGGCTGTTCGACCTGGAGAGCGCCAGCCGAACCCTGTGCGACCAGTTCCAGGTCCAGGACCTGCGCGGCTTCGGCTGTGCCCACCTGGAAGCGGCACTGACCGCCGCCGGGGTGCTGATCGACTACGCCCGCGACACCCAGCGCTCGCGACTGCCCCATGTCACCGCCATCGGCGTGGAGAGCCGCGACGATGCCGTGGTGATCGATGCCGCCAGCCGCCGCAACCTGGAGATCGACACCAACCTCGGCGGCACCGCCGACAACACCCTGGCCAGCGTGCTCGATACCACCGCCACCGCCATGGGCTCGCGGCTGCTCAAGCGCTGGCTCAACCGGCCGCTGCGTGACCGGGACCAGGTCGCGGCGCGCCAGGCGGCGGTGGCCCTGCTGCTCGACGTCGAGGGCTTCGTGGCGCTGCGCGAGGCACTCAAGGCGATCGGCGACATGGAGCGCATCCTGGCGCGGGTCGCGCTCTACAGCGCCCGCCCGCGGGATCTCGCCCGGTTGCGCGACGCCCTCGCGGCCCTGCCCGGGCTGGAGCGGGAACTCGCCGTCTACAGCGAGGGCACGGCCCTCGACGAGCTGCGCCGGCACATTCGCCCCTACCCCGCGCTGGCCGACACCCTGACCCGCGCCCTGGTCGAGAACCCACCGGTGGTCATCCGCGACGGCGGGGTGATCGCCGAGGGCTTCGACGCCGAGCTCGACGAGCACCGCGGGCTCGCCGAGCACGCCGGCGACTACCTGGTCCGGCTCGAGACCCGCGAGCGGGAACGCACCGGCCTGCCCGGGCTCAAGGTCGGCTACAACCGGGTCCATGGCTACTACATCGAGATTCCCCGCGCCCAGGCCCGCGACGCCCCGGCGGACTATGTCCGCCGCCAGACCCTGAAGAACGCCGAGCGTTTCATCATCCCCGAGCTCAAGGAGTTCGAGGACAAGGCGCTGTCGGCGAAGTCTCGCGCCCTGGCCCGGGAGAAGCTGCTCTACGACGGCCTGCTCGACACCCTCAACGCCGACCTCGATGCGCTGCAGGCCACCGGCCGTGCCCTGGCGGCGCTGGACGTGCTGTGCGCCTTCGCCGAACGCGCCCAGGCGCTGGACTTCTCGCGCCCTCAACTGCTCGAGACCCCCGGCATCAGCATTCGCGGCGGCCGTCATCCGGTGGTGGAGCAGGTCAGCGAGACGCCCTTCGTGCCCAACGACCTGGTGATGGATGACACGCGGCGGATGCTGGTCATCACCGGGCCCAACATGGGCGGCAAGTCGACCTACATGCGCCAGGCCGCGCTGATCACCCTGCTCGCCCACACCGGCAGCTTCGTGCCGGCGGACGCGGCGGAGATCGGCCCGGTCGACCGCATCTTCACCCGCATCGGCTCCTCCGACGACCTCGCCGGCGGGCGCTCCACCTTCATGGTGGAGATGACCGAGACCGCCAGCATCCTGCACAACGCCACCGACCACAGCCTGGTGCTGATGGACGAGATCGGTCGCGGCACCAGCACCTTCGACGGCCTGTCGCTGGCCTGGGCCAGCGCCGAGCACCTGACCCGCTCGCGGGCCTTCACGCTGTTCGCCACCCACTACTTCGAGATGACGGCGCTGGCCGACCAGGCCGGGAGCGTGGCCAACGTGCACCTGACGGCGGCGGAGCACAGGGATGGCATCGTCTTCATGCACCGGGTGGAAGAGGGACCGGCCAGCCAGAGTTACGGCCTGCAGGTGGCGCAACTCGCCGGCGTCCCACCCGCGGTGATCGCCCGCGCCCGGGAGAAGCTCAGCCTGCTCGAGCAGCAGGAGATCGACCAGGGCAGCCGCCAGCTCGCCTCCGCAACGGACGGGCCCGGCGTACCGCAGCAGACCGACCTCTTCGCCAGCGCTCCCCACCCGCTGGTGGAGGAGCTCGACGGCCTGGCCGTGGACGACCTGACGCCACGGCAGGCGCTGGAGCTGCTCTATCGCTGGAAGGGGACGGTATGAATGACCGACAATGGCAGCGGGGCACGCTTGCGGGAAAGCCCGCGCCACGACTAGAATGGCCCGATCAAATTATCAGGATTATAAGAACCACTCCTCTTATAACCATTCCTGAGTTACTCATTACCGGCCGCGGGCGACCCCGGCCCGAGGGAGGGAGACTGACATGACATTCGTCGTCACCGAGAACTGCATCAAGTGCAAGTACACCGACTGTGTCGAGGTCTGCCCGGTGGACTGCTTCTATGAAGGCCCCAACTTCCTGGTGATCCACCCCGACGAGTGCATCGATTGCGCCCTGTGCGAGCCCGAATGCCCCGCCGAGGCGATCTTCTCGGAGGACGAGCTGCCCGAGGGCCAGGAGCCGTTCATCGAGATCAACGCCGAGCTGGCGGAGGTGTGGCCGAACATCACCGAGAAGAAGGACCCGCTGCCCGACGCCGAGGAGTGGGACGGCAAGCCGGACAAGCTCGAGCAGCTCGAACGCTGATCCCGGTCGCCTGGCACGCAAACGCCGCCGCCGAATGTCTCGCGACATTCGGCGGCGTCGTTTCTGCCTTGAGCGAAGAAGGAGAACACCAGGCAAAAAGGCGGCCCGCAAGCCGCCCGCTCCCAGCCAATCCTTGGGCGGTTCCCTCCGCCCGACTCCTGTGGCGCCTTCCCTGCCCGGAAGCGGCTTCCTGTCGCACCAGGCGCACCACACTTGCATCCCGTTGCATCCTGCCGAGAGAACCTTGCCGTTCTCCCTTGTCCCGTGACCATTGTGGCAGCCCTGCGCTGCAGCACAACCCTCCCCCGGCCGCGCATCTTTCGCGAGCCAGCGCAAGCCGGCTCGGGTGAGGCCAAATAAAACCAATATAATCAACAACATAAAAAGACCGACACCGGAAGGTATCGGTCTTCGACAGGCGTAACGAGCGAATCTCTTCGGCTCTATGTAGGCAATTTCCTACAAAAGATCAGGCAAAAGACAACAGCGTTCGATTACTGCCCCTTGACGGCCGCACGCCCCGGGTAGCTCACCCGGTCGCCCAATTCCTGCTCGATCACCAGCAGGCGGTTGTACTTGGCGACACGATCGGAACGGCTCAGCGAACCGGTCTTGATCTGGCCGGCACTGGTGCCCACGGCGAGGTCGGCGATGGTGGTGTCCTCGGTCTCGCCGCTGCGGTGGGAGATCACCGCGGTGAAGCCGGCATCCTGGGCCATCTTGATGGCGTCCAGGGTCTCGGAGAGCGAGCCGATCTGGTTGAACTTGATCAGGATGGAGTTGCCGATCTGCTCGTCGATACCGCGCTTGAGGATCTTCGTATTGGTCACGAAGAGGTCGTCGCCGACCAGTTGCACGCGGTCGCCGAGCTTGTCGGTCAGCGCCTTCCAGCCGTCCCAGTCGGACTCGTCCATGCCGTCCTCGATGGAGACGATGGGATAGTCGTCGCACAGCTCGGCCAGGTAGTCGACGAAGCCTGCCGCATCGAAGGACTTGCCTTCACCGGACAGGTTGTACTTGCCCTCCTTGTAGAACTCGGAGGAGGCGCAGTCGAGCGCCAGGGTCACGTCGCGGCCGAGCTCGTAGCCGGCATCGGCCACCGCCTGCTTGATGACCGCCAGCGCCTCGGCGTTGGAGGCCAGGTTCGGCGCGAAGCCGCCCTCGTCGCCCACCGAGGTGGCCAGGCCCTTGGCCGACAACACCTTCTTCAGGGCGTGGAAGATCTCGGCACCCATGCGCAGGCCTTCGCGGAAGTTCGGCGCGCCGACCGGCTGAACCATGAACTCCTGGATATCGACGTTGTTGTCGGCATGCTCGCCACCGTTGAGGATGTTCATCATCGGCAGCGGCATCTGGTACCGGCCCGGCTGGCCGTAGAGCTCGGCGATGTGGGCGTAGAGCGGCATGCCCTTGGCGTTGGCGGCGGCCTTGGCGGCGGCCAGGGACACCGCGAGGATGGCGTTGGCGCCCAGCTTGGCCTTGTTGTCGGTACCGTCGAGCTCGAGCATGGCGTCGTCGAGGCCACGCTGGTCACGGGCGTCGATGCCCAGCAGGCGCTCACGGATGGGACCATTGACCGCCTCGACGGCCTTGAGTACGCCCTTGCCGAGATAGCGCGCCTTGTCGCCGTCGCGCAGCTCGAGCGCCTCGCGGGAGCCGGTGGAGGCGCCGCTCGGCGCGCAGGCCACGCCCGCCGCGCCACTCTCCAGGCGCACCTCGGCCTGCACGGTGGGATTGCCGCGGGAATCGAGCACCTCGAGGGCATGAATGTCGACGATCTTGGTCATATGCGTTTTCCTTTTGTCGTGTCAGCGTGAAGAAGCGTGTTATTGGATCTCGAGCGGCGCGAACCCCTTCACCAGGTCATCGATGGCCTTGAGCTGGGTGAGGAAGGGCTCGAGCCTGTCCAGCGGCAACGCACAGGGGCCGTCGCACTTGGCGTTGTCGGGGTCCGGATGGGCCTCCAGGAAGAGCCCGGCCAGCCCCACGGCGACACCGGCACGAGCCAGCTCGGCGACCTGGGCGCGACGGCCGTCGGCGCTGTCGGCCCGCCCGCCGGGGCGTTGCAGCGAGTGGGTGACGTCGAAGAACAGCGGATAGCCGGTCTGCTTCATGTCACCGAAGCCGAGCATGTCGACCACCAGGTTGTTGTAGCCGAAGCTCGAACCCCGCTCGCAGAGGATCAGGCGGTCATTGCCGGCCTCCTCGCACTTGCGGATGATGTGGCGCATCTCGTGGGGCGCCAGGAACTGCGGTTTCTTGATGTTGATCACCGCCCCGGTCTCGGCCATGGCCACCACCAGGTCGGTCTGGCGAGCCAGGAAGGCCGGCAACTGGATGATGTCGGCGACCTCCGCCGCCGGGGCGGCCTGCCAGGGCTCGTGTACGTCGGTGATCACCGGCACCTCGAAGCGCGCCTTCACCTCGGCCAGGATCTCCAGCCCCTTCTCCAGCCCCGGGCCGCGGAAGGAGTGGATCGAACTGCGGTTGGCCTTGTCGAAGCTGGCCTTGAACACGTAGGGCATGCCGAGCCGGCCGGTGACCTCGACATAGGCCCCGGCGACCTCGAGGGCGAGCTCCCGGGACTCGAGCACGTTCATGCCGCCGAACAGCATGAGCGGCAAGGAATTGCCGGCGGTGAGGCCGGCAAAGTCGATGTGACGTTCGGATCTGGACGCGGTCATGACAGGCATGGGCCTCACTCCTGGTGCGAGGGCTGGACACGGGTACGTGCCGCCTTGTGCTCCAGCGCCGCATTGACGAAGCCGGTGAACAGCGGATGGCCGTCACGGGGCGTGGAGGTGAACTCCGGGTGGAACTGGCAGGCCACGAACCAGGGGTGGTCCGGCAACTCGACCATCTCCACCAGGGAATTGTCGACGCTCTTGCCGGAGACCACCAGGCCGGCCTTCTCCAGCGCCTCGACGAACTGGTTGTTGACCTCGAAGCGATGACGGTGACGCTCGACGATCTCGTCGGCGCCATAGGCCTCGCGGGCCCGGGTGCCGGCCGCGAGGTGACAGATCTGGCCGCCCAGCCGCATGGTGCCACCCAGGTCGGAGGCCGCATCGCGCAGCTCGATCTTGCCCTCGGCGTTGATCCACTCGGTGATCAGGCCCACCACCGGATGCTGGGTGTCGTGGGTGAATTCGGTGGAGTTGGCGTCTGCCCAGCCGGCCTTGTTCCGGGCGAACTCGATCACCGCCACCTGCATGCCGAGGCAGATGCCGAGGTAGGGAGTGCCGCTCTCGCGGGCATAGCGGGCGGTGGCGATCTTGCCTTCCACCCCGCGCTCGCCGAAACCGCCGGGGACCAGGATCGCGTCCTTGCCGGCCAGGCGCTCGGTGCCGTGGCGCTCGATGTCCTCGGAGTCGATGTAGTCGACGTTGACCTTCACCCGGGTCTGGATACCGGCGTGGATCAGCGCCTCGTTGAGCGACTTGTAGGCGTCGAGCAGCTCCATGTACTTGCCGACCATGGCGATGTTGATCGACTTGAGCGGGTTGAGCTTGGCGTCGAGGACGTGCACCCACTCGCCGAGGTCGGCCTCGTCGGCCGTGAGGCGCAACTTGTCGCAGACGATCTCGTCGAGGCCGTGCTCGTGGAGCATCAGCGGGATGCGGTAGATGGTGTCGGCATCCTGCAGCGGGATGACCGCGCGCTCTTCCACGTTGGTGAACAGCGCGATCTTGCGGCGCTCGGCTTCCTCGAGCTCGACCTCGCTGCGGCAGATCAGGATATCGGGCTGGATACCGATGGAGCGCAGCTCCTTGACGCTGTGCTGGGTCGGCTTGGTCTTGGTCTCCCCCGCCGTCTTTATATAAGGCACTAACGTAAGGTGCATGAAGATCGCCCGGCTCGCGCCCAGCTCGCTTCTGATCTGGCGGATCGACTCCAGGAAGGGCAGCGACTCGATGTCGCCGACGGTGCCGCCGATCTCGACGAGTGCCACGTCGAAGCCCTCGCCGCCGGCATAGACACGACGCTTGATCTCATCGGTGATGTGGGGGATCACCTGCACGGTGCCGCCCAGGTAGTCGCCGCGGCGCTCGCGACGCAGCACGTGCTCGTAGACCCGCCCGGTGGTGAAGTTGTTGCCCTGGGTCATCTTCGTGCGGATGAAGCGCTCGTAGTGACCGAGGTCGAGGTCGGTCTCGGCGCCATCCTCGGTGACGAACACCTCGCCGTGCTGGAAGGGGCTCATGGTGCCGGGATCGACGTTGATGTACGGATCCAGCTTGAGCATGGTGACCTTGAGGCCGCGCGCCTCGAGAATCGCCGCCAGCGAGGCCGACGCGATGCCCTTGCCGAGTGAGGACACAACGCCGCCGGTCACGAAGATATATCGTGTCATGGAGAACCTGTCGAAACGTGATCATGAGGCGTGGCAGGAAACCGCGCCAGGATGGGACGACAGACTAGCAGAATACGACCAATGGCTCAATTTTGGCCAGGCCAGAGGAGGCCATACAGGAGCAGGGCTGGCTAGCGAAGCGACTTCGCAAGGATGCTGACAGAGAGCGAAGCGGCTAGCGGCGATCGACAGGGATGTCGATCGAGGGCCGGCAAGAAGGACGTTGTTCCGGCCCGACGCGCAAGTCGCAAGCGAGATGTCAGGGTTTCGTCCTTGTGCGTCGTGAGTCTGCCAGCGTTGCTCCGGTGGCCAGCACCCGCGGCTGTTCCGGCGACAGGTCTTCGCGGAGGCGCTGTGAACCCCTCCCTGGGCGCTACCTTTTCCCTGCGGCGCTCTCGCATCCTGCTCCGCTTGCAGGACCAGGGTTGGCCATCCATGGCCAACCCGTTCGGCGGGAAGAACATCCACCGGATGTTCTTCTCCTTCCGCCTCACCCCTGGAAAAGGACCTCCGCTCCGACCCGTCCCCGGCGCCGCTCACCCTTGGTGGAGCCATCGCGCTCGAGCTTCGAGCTTCGAGCTTCGAGCTTCGAGCTTCGAGCTTCGAGCTTCGAGCTTCGAGCAGCATGATATTTCCGAACGGCTCGCTGCCCGAAGCCCGTTGCCCGCTGCTTATACGCCCAGGTAGTCGAGGATGCCCTCGCCGGCCTGGCGGCCCTCGTAGATGGCGGTGACCACCAGGTCGGAGCCGCGCACCATGTCGCCACCGGCGAAGATCTTCTCGTTGGTGGTCTGGAAGGCATAGGCGCCCTCTTCCGGCGCCTTGACCCGGCCGCGCTCGTCGAGCTCGATGCCCACGGTCTCGAACCAGGGCGCCGGGCTCGGCTGGAAGCCGAAGGCGATGACCACGGCATCGGCGGGGACGACCTCCTCGGAGCCCGGCACCACCTCGGGGCGCTGGCGGCCGTTCTCGTCGGGCTCGCCCAGGCGGGTGCGCACCACCTTGACGCCCTCGACCTTGTCCTCGCCCACCACCGCGACCGGCTGGCGGTTGAACAGGAACTCGACGCCCTCCTCGCGGGCGTTGGCCACCTCGCGACGCGAGCCCGGCATGTTCTCCTCGTCGCGACGATAGGCACAGGTCACGCTCGCCGCGCCCTGGCGGATCGAGGTGCGGTTGCAGTCCATGGCGGTGTCGCCGCCACCCAGCACCACCACCCGCTGGTCCTCGAAGGTGATGTAGTCGCGGGGATCCTTCTCGAAGCCCAGGCAATGGTTGACGTTGGCGATCAGGAAATCGAGCGCCTTGTGCACCCCCGGCAGGTCCTCGCCCGGGAACCCCCCCTCCATGTACTTGTAGGTACCCATGCCGAGGAAGACCGCGTCATACTCCTCGAGCAGGGTGTCGAAGGCGATGTCGCGGCCGATCT
The DNA here is from genome assembly GCF_003202205.1 of Halomonas sp. LBP4. Lineage (GTDB taxonomy): Bacteria > Pseudomonadota > Gammaproteobacteria > Pseudomonadales > Halomonadaceae > Halomonas > Halomonas flagellata. The sequence continues at coordinate 181,406 of NZ_PDOG01000002.1, read as the reverse complement.
CGACGCCGAGACAGAACTCCATGCCCATCTCCTCGAACACCGCCCGGCGGCGCTCCATGACGTTCTTCTCGAGCTTGAACTCGGGGATGCCGAAGGTCAGCAGGCCCCCGATCTCCGGGTACTTGTCGAACACCACCGGCTTGACGCCGTTGCGCACCAGGATGTCGGCGCAGCCGAGCCCCGCCGGGCCGGCCCCGATCACCGCCACCTTGCGGTCGGTCCAGGTCACCTTGGACATGTCCGGGCGCCAGCCCATGGCGAAGGCGGTATCGGTGATGTACTTCTCCACCGAACCGATGGTCACCGCCCCGAAGCCGTCGTTGAGGGTGCAGTCCCCCTCGCACAGGCGGTCCTGGGGACAGACCCGGCCGCACACCTCGGGCAGGGTATTGGTCTTGTGCGACAGCTCGGCGGCCTCGAGGATGTTGCCCTCGGATACCAGCTGCAGCCAGTTGGGAATGTAGTTGTGAACCGGGCACTTCCACTCGCAGTAGGGGTTGCCGCAGTGCAGGCAGCGATGCGCCTGGCTGGCCGCCTCCTGGGGCTTGTAGGGCTCGTAGATCTCGGCGAACTCCCGCGAGCGGGTCCGCGCTTCCTTCTTCTTCGGGTCCTGGCGACCCACGTCGATGAACTGGAAATCGTTGCTTAGACGGTTTGCCATGGTCTCTGCTCCTCTCTGCCTGGCTTACTCGGGACGCCGACGGGATTCAGCGAGCAGGCCATTGAGGCTCGCTGCCTTGGGCTTCACCAGCCAGAAGTGGCGAATGAAGTCGCTGAAGTCCTCGAGGATCGCCTGGCCCCGGGCAGAGCCGGTCTCGGCGACGAACTCCTCGACGACCTCCCGCAGGTGACGCCGGTAGGCCTCCATGGCCTCTGTGTTCACTCGGTGGATCTCCACCAGTTCATGGTTGTACTTGTCGACGAAGGCGCGGTCCTCGTCGAGCACGTAGGCGAAGCCACCGGTCATGCCGGCACCGAAGTTGACCCCGGTCTCGCCGAGCACGCAGATCATGCCGCCGGTCATGTACTCGCAGCAGTGGTCGCCGGCTCCTTCGATCACCGCATGGACGCCGGAGTTGCGCACCCCGAAGCGCTCGCCGGCGGTGCCCGCGGCGAACAGCTTGCCGCCGGTGGCGCCGTACAGGCAGGTGTTGCCGATGATCGCCGTCCGGTGGCTCTCGAACCGACTGCCCGCCGGCGGCACGATCACCACCTTGCCGCCGTTCATGCCCTTGCCGACGTAGTCGTTGGCATCGCCCTCCAGGTAGAGGTGCAGGCCGCGGGCGTTCCACACGCCGAAGCTCTGGCCGGCCACGCCCTTGAAGCGCGCGGTGATCGGCGCGTCCTCGAGCCCCTCCTCGCCATAGCGCTTGGCGATGGCGCCGGAGGTCAGCGCCGCCACGGAGCGGTCGCAGTTGGTGATGGTGAACGCGAACTCGCCACCGGACTTCGACTCGATGGCATCCTTGAGCGCCTCGAGCACCTCCTGGTTCTTGGCACCCGGGTCATGGGGCACATTGCGACTGACCCGACAGAACTGCGGGGCGTCCTCGGGCACGAAGTCGTTGGCGAGCAGCGGCGTCAGGTCGAGGTTGCGCTGCGACGGCGTGATGCCCTCGAGCACCTCGAGCAGGTCGGTGCGCCCGATCAGGTCGGTGAGCCTCCTCACCCCCAGCATGGCCATCAGCTCGCGCACCTCCTCGGCGATGAAGCGGAAGTAGTGCTTGACCATGTCGACGGTGCCGCGGAAGTGCTCGTCGCGCAGGTAGTCGTGCTGGGTAGCGACGCCGGTGGCGCAGTTGTTGAGGTGACAGATGCGCAGGTACTTGCAGCCCAGCGCCACCATGGGCGCGGTGCCGAAGCCGAAGCTCTCGGCGCCGAGGATCGCCGCCTTGACCACGTCGAGGCCGGTCTTCAGGCCACCGTCGGTCTGCAGGCGAATCTTGTCGCGCAGGCCGTTGATGCGCAGCGCCTGGTGTACCTCGGGCAGGCCCAGCTCCCAGGGAGAGCCGGCATGCTTGATCGAGGTCAAGGGGCTCGCCGCGGTGCCGCCGTCATAACCGGAGACGGTGATCAGGTCGGCATAGGCCTTGGCCACGCCGGTGGCGATGGTGCCGATGCCGGGCTCGGAAACCAGCTTCACCGACACCTGGGCATCCGGGTTGACCTGCTTGAGGTCGAAGATCAGCTGCGCCAGGTCCTCGATGGAGTAGATGTCGTGGTGCGGCGGCGGCGAGATCAGGGTCACGCCGGGCACCGAGTAGCGCAGCCGGGCGATCAGGTCATTGACCTTGCCGCCGGGCAGCTGGCCACCCTCGCCGGGCTTGGCGCCCTGGGCCACCTTGATCTGCAGCACCTCGGCGTTGACCAGGTAGGCCGGGGTGACGCCGAAGCGCCCCGAGGCGATCTGCTTGATCTTGGAGGAGCGAACGGTGCCGTAGCGGGCCGGATCCTCGCCGCCCTCGCCGGAATTCGAGCGACCGCCGGCCTCGTTCATGGCCTGGGCCAGGGCCTCGTGGGCCTCCGGCGACAATGCGCCCAGCGACATGCCGGCGCTGTCGAAGCGCGGGATCAGCTCCTCGATCGCCTCGACCTCGTCGAGCGGCACCGCCTCGGCGGCCGGCTTGAGCCTGAGCAGGTCACGAATGGTGGCCGGCGCCCGCTCGTTGACCAGCGCCGCGAATTTCTTCCACTTGGCGTAGTCGCCCTCCTGCACGGCCTGCTGCAGGGCCATCACCACGTCCGGGTTGTAGGCGTGGTACTCATGGCCGTGCACGTACTTGACCAGGCCGCCCTGGGAGATGCCCTTGCGGGGAATCCAGGCATCGCGGGCGAGCCACTCCTGCTGCAGCTGCAGCTCGGCGAAGCCGGTGCCCTCGATGCGCGAGGCCATGCCGGTGAAGCACAGCTCCATCACCTCGGAGGCAAGGCCCACGGCCTCGAACAGCTGGGAGCCGCGATAGGAGGCCAGGGTCGAGATGCCCATCTTGGAGAGGATCTTGAACAGCCCCTTCTGCAACCCCTTGCGGTAATTCTCGCGGGCATCGGCCGGGTTGCCGACCAGCTCGCCGGTGCGGTGCATGTCGGCCATGACCTGGTAGGCCAGCCAGGGGAAGACGGCGGTGGCGCCCACCCCGAACAGCACCGCCATCTGGTGGGCGTCGCGGGCATAGCCGGTCTCGACCACGAGATTGGCCCGCGGGCGCAGCGCCAGGCGACCCAGGTGGTGGTGCACGGCACCGACGGCCAGGGCGGCGTGGATCGGCAGCTGCCCCTGCGCGAGGTTGGCATCCGACAGCACCAGGACCACCTTGCCGTCGCGCACCGCGGCCTCGGCCTGGCGACAGAGCTCGACGATCGCTCCCCTGAGGCCGGTCTGCTCGGGGTCATAGCCGAGCGACAGGACATGACTGGCGAAGGCGGGATCGTCCTGGTCCACCAGCGCGGAGAACTTGCGCGGCGAGAGGACCGGCGTCGTCAGGATGATGCGGTGGGCGTGGCCGGGGGTCGCCTGGAAAACGTTGAGCTCGGGCCCGATGCAGGTCTCCAGCGACATCACGATCGCTTCGCGCAGCGGGTCGATGGCCGGGTTGGTGACCTGGGCGAACTTCTGGCGGAAGTAGTCGGTGAGCAGCCGCTGCTTGCCCGACAGCACCGCCATGGGGGTGTCGTCGCCCATGGAGCCGACCGCCTCCTGGCCACTCTCGGCCAGCGGACGCAGCAGCTGGTCGCGCTCCTCGAAGCTGATCTGGAACATCTTCTGCTGCACGTTCAGCGCATCGACGCTCATGGTCTGGAAGCTGGCGAGTTCGGTGAGCGCGGACTCGAGGTAGTTGGCCTCCTGCTTCAGCCAGCGCTTGTAGGGATAGGCGGACTTGAGGCGTTCGTCGATGTCGCTGGTGTGCAGCACCTCGCCGGTCTCGGTATCCACGGCCAGTATCTGGCCCGGGCCGACGCGCCCCTTGGCAACCACGTCCTCGGGCTGGTAGTCGTAGGTGCCGATCTCGGACGCCAGGGTGATGTAGCCGTTACGGGTGATCACCCAGCGGGCCGGACGCAGGCCGTTGCGGTCGAGCATGCAGACCGCCTGGCGACCATCGGTCATCACCACCCCGGCCGGGCCGTCCCAGGGCTCCATGTGCATGGAGTTGTACTCGTAGAAGGCGCGCAGGTCGCCGTCCATGATCTCGACGTTCTGCCAGGCCGGGGGCACCATCATGCGCACGGCACGGTGCAGCTCCATGCCGCCGGTCAGCAGCACCTCGAGCATGTTGTCCATGCTCGAGGAGTCGGACCCGGTGGTATTGACGATCTCCTCGAGCTCGGCGATGTCGGGCAGCCGCTCGTTGACGAAGTTCTCCTTGCGCGAGTTCGCCCAGCCCCGGTTGGCCTCGATGGTGTTGATCTCGCCGTTGTGGGCCAGCAGGCGGAACGGCTGGGCCAGCGGCCAGCGCGGTGCGGTGTTGGTGGAGAAGCGCTGGTGGAAGACGCAGATGGCGGTCTCCAGGCGTTCGTCCCCCAGGTCGCGGTAGAAGGCCGGCAGGTCCACCGGCATCACCAGCCCCTTGTAGGAGACCACCTCCGGCGACAGCGAGCAGACATAGAAGTCCTCGTCGTCGCGCAGCGCCTGCTCGGCACGCCGGCGGGCCATGTAGAGATCCACGTCGAAGTTGCCGGCATCTTCGCCACCCGGCTCGACGAACAGCTGGCGGATGCGCGGCAGGCAGTCCAGGGCCATGGGGCCGCAGACGCTCGGGTCCACCGGCACCTCGCGCCAGCCCAGCACCTTCAGGCCACGGGCCTCGAGCTCGGCCTGCAGGGTCTCGCGCCCGCGGCTCTCGCGGGCATCGTCGTCGGGCAGGAAGACCGCGCCGACCGCATACCGGCTGCCCAGCTCGACCCCGAGGGACTCCTGTGCCACCTCGCGCATGAAGGCATCCGGCATCTTCAGCAGCAGGCCGCAGCCGTCGCCGGTCTTGCCGTCGGCGGCGATGCCGCCGCGGTGGGTCATGCAGGTCAGGGATTCGATGGCGGTCTTGAGAAGGTCGTGACTGGCCTGCCCTTCCATATGGGCGATCAGGCCGAACCCGCAGTTGTCACGGAACTCGCCGGGCTGGTGAAGACCTCTGTTCATGGGCATGCCTCGGATAGGGATGTTTCTTTCTCAGCCAATGCGTGATATTCTATTTGGTTTTCTTTTTATCATTGTCACCATCGAGTGCATCGACTGCGCGGCAAAAAAGGCTAACAAGGATAGCGAGCCTGGTAGCCTCCACGCAATCACCCCGCCCCTCCCGCACCTCGAAAAACGATGGCAAATCCGGAACTTGCGACTCCGTTTCGGAAAAAACCCCCAACAAGTCAACGACTTGCAAACCCCTTAAGCGGTTTTTAAACGAACGGGGCGGAGCATTAGACTTTAGTCTAAAATGCCGCATCGACTCCATGCCGATCCGGCATACCGCATACGGATTGATGTATCGCCAGGGATCGCCGGACGGGTGACCGCCGCGCTGCCGGGCAGTGCCACCCCCTGGAAACCGCGCAGAGACGACGACGCCCGCACGTGGCGGGCGTCGACGACAGCGATCACGGGGGCTCACCGGGATTCAGCGGCGCGGGAACTCCGCGAGCAGCGCCGTCAGCGTCTCGGCGGGCGTCTCGTCATGCACGCAGGCATCCCCCAGGGCACGCAGCAGGATCAGCCGCAGACGACTGTCGAGGTTCTTCTTGTCCAGGCGCATGATGGCGAGGAAGTCGTCGACCGCCATGTCGGCCGGCACCGCCAGCGGCAGGGCCGCGGCCTCGAGGATGGCGCGCACCCTCGCCACCTCGGCCTCGGTAAGCCAGCCCAGGCGCTGCGAGAGCTCGGCGGCCATCAGCATGCCGGCCCCCACCGCCTCGCCGTGCAGCCACTTGCCGTAGCCCTGGTGCGCCTCGATGGCATGCCCGAAGGTGTGCCCCAGATTGAGCAGCGCCCTCACCCCCTGCTCGGTCTCGTCCTCGGCGACGATCTCGGCCTTGAGCGCACAGCTGCGCTCGATGGCGAGGGTCAGGGCCGCAGCATCGAGGCCGCGCAGCGCGTCCATCTCCGCCTCCAGCCAGGCCAGGAAGTCGGCATCGCGGATCAGGCCGTACTTGATCACCTCGGCGAGCCCGGCCGAGAGCTCCCGCGGCGGCAGGGTGGCCAGGGTGTCGGTGTCGATCAGCACCGCCCGGGGCTGCCAGAAGGCGCCGATCATGTTCTTGCCACGCGGGTGATTCACCCCGGTCTTGCCGCCTACCGAGGAGTCCACCTGGGCCAGCAGGGTGGTCGGCACCTGGACGAAGGCCACGCCGCGCTGGTAACAGGCCGCGGCGAAGCCGACCATGTCGCCGATCACCCCGCCGCCCAGGGCGACCAGGGTGCAGCGACGGTTGAAGCCGGCCTCGAGCAGGGCGTCCCAGATGCGACTGACGCTCTCCAGGGTCTTGGTCGCCTCGCCGTCGGGCAGCACCAGCTCGCGCACCTCGAGACCCTCCGGCAGGCCCCGCCTGACGCCCTCCAGGTAGAGCGGCGCCACCGCCTCGTTGGTGACGACCATCACCTGGCGCCCGGCCAGGTAGGGGGCCAGCCACCGGGAGTCGCCGAGCAGGCCGGGGCCGATATGGATGGGGTAACTGCGCTCGCCCAGCGCCACCTGGAGGGTGCGCGGGGCGTCCGGGGAGTCGGTCATGGGGTCAGGCCTTGCATTGCAGGGGATCGACCAGGCGCGTGACGCGCCGCACGATCTCGTTGACCACGGCCCGCGGACCGCGGCGGTCGGTACGTACGATGATGTCGGCGGTGGCGCGGTAGAGCGGGTCGCGCAGGGCGAACATCTCGCGCAGCACCTGCTCGCGGTCGCCGCGCTGCAGCAACGGCCGGTTGCGGTCCTTGGCGGTACGCCTGAGCTGCTGCTCCACGGTGGTGAAGAGGTAGATCACGGTGCCGCGGTCGCGCAGGGCACGGCGATTCTCCTCGCGCAGCACCGCGCCACCCCCGGTCGCGATGACCACCCCCTCGAGGTGGGTCAGCTCGTCGATCATCTGGGATTCGCGCTCGCGAAACCCCGCCTCGCCCTCGACGTCGAAGATCCAGGGGATGTCCGCGCCGCAGCGCGCCTGGATCTCGTGATCGCTGTCGAGGAAGTCGCGTGACAGTTCGGCCGCCAGCAGGCGGCCAATGGTGCTCTTGCCGGCCCCCATGGGGCCAATCAGTATCAGATTGGGTAAGTCCAGCATCAGCGAATGGCCAGGCCGTCCTCCAGGATTCTGGGAGTGATGAAGACCAACAACTCCACTTTCTCGTTACTGCTCTCGTTGAACCGGAAAAGCCGCCCAAGTACCGGAAGGTCGCCGAAGAACGGGGTCTTGGCCAGCCGGGTCAACTCTTCGGTGGTGAGTATACCACCCAACACGACGGTCTCGCCGCTGTCGACCAGCACCTGGGTCTCGATTTCGCTCTTGTTGATGGGCGGCTCCTCACCGGCTCTGAATTCGCCGAAAGTGTCATTGGTGATGAGCACATCCATGATGATGCGGTTGTCCGGGGTGATCTGCGGGGTCACCTCCAGCGACAGCACCGCCTCCTTGAACTCGACGGTCGCCGCTCCACTGGCCGAGGCCTCGCGGAAGGCGCGCTCCTGGCCCTGCTTGATCACCGCGGTGCGCTGGTTGGCGGTGATCACCCGTGGCTGGGAGATGGTCTGGCTCTTGTTCTCGCTCTCTAGCGCGCGCAGCTCGAGATCGAGAAGGATATCGCCGGCAAGATAGCCGAAGCTGAATGCGGAAAGCGGGCTTTCAGCGCCCAGGTCCACGGCCAGTGCGCCACGGGCGCGGTTCAACCCCTGAGGATTGATGTCACGACCGACATTATCAATGACATTATTCACTTCTCTGGGGGATAGGTCTTCGCCCGGCCTCTCGCGCTCGCGAAAACCACGGGTAGATGACGCGCCCCAGTTTACCCCCAGTTCCTGGGTGACGCCTTCACGGGCGATGACGATGCGCGCCTCGATCTGGACCTGGCGCACCGCGACGTCGAGCTGGTCGAGGGTACGCAGGATCTCGTCGATCTGCTCGGCGGTGTCCTGGATCAGCAGGGTGTTGGTGCGCTGGTCCACGGCCACCCGGCCGCGCTCCGAGAGCAGCCCGAACCCCTCACCGCCGCGCAGCAGTTGCGCCAGGTTGTCCGCCTTGGCATAGCGCACCTGGACATACTCCGAGGTCAGCGGCGCCAGGGTCTCCATCTGGCTGCGCGCCTCGAGCTCCTGGCGTTCGATGTCGGCGAGCTCGTCGGCCGGTGCCACCACGATGACGTTGCCCTCCTGGCGGCTGGCCAGGCCATGGCTCTTGAGCACTAGGTCCAGCGCCTGGTCCCAGGGCACGTCCTGGAGGTTGAGGGTCACGCGCCCGGTGACGCTGTCGCTGGCCACCAGGTTGAGACCGGTGAAGTCGGCGATGATCGCCAGCACCGAGCGGACCTCGATGTCCTGGAAGTTGAGAGTGATGCGCTCGCCGGTGTAGGCGAACTGGTCGCGGACGCGCTGCTCGCGTTCCGCCTGGGTCACCGGCTGGGCCTCGATGGTCAGCCGGCGGCCGCTCTGGGTGGCGACCATGGCGAACTCGCTACTGGCCTCGATGTCCAGGGTCACGCCGTCGCGGCCGACCCGCGGCGTGATGCGCCGCAGCGGGGTACCGAAGTCGCTGACGTCGTAGACCTGGTTCAGGGCGTCGGGCAGCTCGACGCCGCGCAGGTCGGCGGTGATGCGATGGCGGCCGGCTTCGCGCACCCGCGCGTCGACGCCGGCACGGTCGAAGGTGACGATCAGCCGCCCGGCCCCGCCGTCGCCGCGGCGGAAGTCGATGTTCTCGATGCCGGGACCACCGGCACTGGCCGGTGCCGGGCGCGATTCGCTGCCCGGGGCGGCCTCGGCGACCGGGGTGGCCACGCCGCCACCGATGGAGAGCCGCAGCCGGTCACCCTGCTGACGGGTGTTGTAGGGCAGCGGCCCCGCCAGGTCGAAGACCAGCCGGGTCCGGGAGCCGGCCTCCAGGGCGGTGACCTGCTCGACCCCGCCGATGCCGAGGTCGAAACGACGCTGATCGAGCCGACTGGAGGTATCCATCAGGTCGATGGTCAACCGGGCGGGATCGTCGAGCCGGTAGCCACGCACCTCGGGCACCGGTCCGGTGAAGCTCAGGTCCACCTCGAGCTCGCCGCCGCTGCCCTGGCGGAAGTCCAGCTCGTCCAGGGTGGAGGCCGCCAGGGCCACCGAGGAGGCCGCCAGCAGCACCAGTGCCGCGAGTCCACGTATCGTCTGTGTCATCGTTCCCTTCCCCCGCTGCAGTGTCGCCCGCCCCTGCGCGGCGCGACGACACCCCTGTTATCGGTTCTTCAAGCGCTGTCAGTCGTCAAGCGCTGTCAGTCATCCAGCGACAGTCGCGTGCTGCGCTCGATCCAGCCACCGCGCCCCGTCGGCACCACTTCGACCAGTTGCACCGAGGCGCCCGTGATGCTGACGATGCGCCCGAAATCGCTGCCCAGGTAGTCGCCGACCCGCAGGCGATGCACCTGGCCGTCCGGTGCCCGCACCAGGGCCGAGGGTTGCCCACCCACCTGCAGGGTGCCCACCAGGTCGAGCTCGCCGAGCCCGTAGGCCTCCAGCGGCTCACGGGCCCGGGTCATGTCCGGCGCCAGGCCCTCGGAGCCCCGGGGCGGCTGTTCCGCCTCCGGCAGCTGGGCGATGAAGGGGCTGCGCCGGCCGGCCTCGTCATAGGGCACCGCCTCGTACTCGGGAATCTCGGGCAGCTCCACCCGCGGCACCTGGCCGGGGTCGTTGCGGATCGCCGCGAGCTCGCGATCGAGGTCGCCCAGCTCGGGATCGGCACAACCGGCCAGCAGCATCACCAGCAGGCCGCCGGCGGGCCCCAACACCCTGCGCGCCGCGCTCATGGTGCCTCCTCCTCGCTCGGCCGGTAGCTGTAGGTCCGGGCCAGCATCGACAACTGCAGACGCTGGCCGCTGCCGCCTTCGGCGGGCGCCAGGGTGAAGTCGTGCTGGGTGACGATGCGTGGCAAGCCAGCGACACCCGCCAGGAAGGCCGCCACCCTATGGTAGTCACCCTGCACCTGGATATCGAAGGGCTGCTCGATGTAATGCTCCTGTGTCACCGGGCTGCGCAGGCGAATGGAGTCGATGGCCAGCTGGTTGTCGATGGCCGTTTCGCTGATGTCGTCGATCAGCGACGGTATCTCGGCACCGCTGGGCAGCATCTCCCGCAGTGTCTCCATGCGTGCCTCTAGCCTGGCCATCTCTTCACGCATCACGGGCAGGTTGGCGGCCTGGGAAGCCTTGCTCTGGTAGTCGCGCAGCAGCTGGCGCTCCTCGGCCCGCATCCGGTCCAGCTCCTCGGCGCTGGGCGCCGCCAGGTACCAGTGCATGCCGGCGAAGGTCAGCCCCAGGGCCAGCAGGCAGCAGATCAGCTGCAGCGACCAGGGCCAGCCGCCGGCCTCCTTGATGTCCAGTTCGCGCCAGTCCAGTGCGCGCAACCGGCGCAGTTCCCCCTTGAGGCTCATGGCACCTCCTGTGCATTCTCGCCCGGATCGCCGGCCGGCATGTGCTGGCTCATGCTCAGGCTGAAGCGGCGGCGCTGACCATCTTCCCCGGTTTCCACCTCGGAGAGCACCGGTACCGAGAAGGCGTCGGTCGCCGCCAGGGCGCGCAGCTGGTCGGAGACCTGGCGATTGTTCTCGGCCAGGCCGACCAGCCGCAGGCTGCCCTGCTCACGAGAGAGCCGGGTGTAGTGCACGCCGTCGACCAGGCTGGTGACGAGATCGCTGAACACATGGACCGTCTGGGCGCGCCCCATCTGCAGGTCGGTGAAGACCTGGACCTGCTCGAGCATGCGCTCGCGGATCGCCTCCAGCTCGCTGAGCTCGAGGATGGCGGTGTCGAGCTGCCGGCTCTGGGCCTGGATATGGGCATTGCGCTGCTGCTGGGCCTCGAGCTGCTGTTCGTAGTGCCAGGTCATGCCGTAGCCGCCGCCGAGCCCCAGCACCGCCATCAACCCCAGCGCCAGGAAGAAACGCTTGCTGCGCCGGGCGCGAACCTCCTCCCGCCAGGGCAGCAGATTGATCTCGATGGTCATGGGCGGGACCTCATCGCCAGGCCGCAGGCCGTGAGCATGGCCGGGGCGTCACCGGCCAGGGTCTGCACGTCGATGCGGGTGTTGACCTTCATGCGCTGCAGGGGATTGGCGATCACCACCTCCATGCCGCTTTCCTGGCCCAGGCGCTCGGCCAGGCCGGGGATCACACTGGAGCCACCGGCCAGCACCATGCGCCGCACCTCGTGCTTGCGTCCGGCGGTGTAGTAGAGTTGCAGGGAACGGCCGACCTGTTGCACCAGGGTGTCGAGGAAGGGGTCGAGCACACTGCGCTGGTAATCCTCGGGCAATCCCCCGCGCTTCTTGGCCAGGCCCGCCTCTTCCAGACTCAACCCGTAGCGATTGCGGATCTCCTCGGTGAGCTGGCGACCGCCGAAGACGGTATCGCGGCTGTAGACGATGCGCCCTTCGCGCAGTACGTGGAAGGCATTCATGGTGGCACCGATGTCCACCAGGGCGACGCAGTCCTCCTCGCCCCCGGTGACCGGCAGCTGATGGCGCAGCTCGGTGAAGGCACGCTCCATGGCGAAGGTCTCCACATCCACCGCCCCGGGGGTCAAGCCGGCCTGCAGCAGGGCGTCGGTCAGCTGGCCGACGTCCTGCTGGCGACAGGCCACCAGCAGCACGTCCTGCTGGTCACCGTAACGGGCATTGAGGCCCAGCCGCTGGAAGTCGAAGGCGACTTCGCTGAACGGAAAGGGGATATGCTTGTCGGATTCGAGTTGGATGCGCGCCTCGATCTCGTCGTCGTTGAGCGAGGCGGGCAGGGTCAGGGTCTTGGTGATCGCCGCGCTGGCCGGCACCGCCACCGCGGCGCGGCGCGAGTTCGGCCGGGCCTGCTGGACCGCGCGCGCGAGGGCGTCGACCACTTCGCCCATGTCGCGGATCCGCCGCTCGACCACCGCGCCCTCGCGCAGGGGACGGACGGCATAGCTGTCGACCTGGTAGTGGGCGCCGGTCCGCTTGAGTTCGATGAGCTTGACGGTGGCCGAGGTGATATCGACACCGATCAGTCCCTTGCCGGATGCTCTGAGTCGCATCTAGGTCATGCCCCTGCCTGATCCATGCGGCTTGCCGCTCATTATGGTATTTCATCCCTCGGCGTGGGAGGAATGGATGATGGAAATCATACCCCGCTCTGTAATCAGAGGTTACATGATATTGCCAACCCACACACGGCAAACCCTGTCGCCAAACATCAACGCTGGTGGCCGCCCGCCCAGCTTCCTATAATGGCGGCGCAAAGGAAAACCCCCTATATCGCCGCCAGACTGCTCCAGTTCTCATCACGGATACCGCGATTTCATGAAGTTTCTCAGAACCCTGATCTTTTCGGCCGCGTGGCTGCTGGTCTCGCTCACCGCCGCCACGGTCCTGAGCGTGGTGGGTGCCGCCCTCTATTTCGCTCCAGGCCTGCCCGATGTCCGCCAGTTGCAGGACTTCGAGCTGCACACCCCGCTGCGCATCTTCACGCGCGACGGCAAGCTGATCGGCGAGTTCGGCGATGAGCGCCGCATGCCCGTAGAGTTCGACGAGATCCCGCCGGAGATGGTCCAGGCCCTCCTGGCGGCCGAGGACTCGGGGTTCTTCGAGCATCGCGGCGTCGACCCCCGTGGCCTGGCCCGGGCCGCCTTCGAGCTGGTCTCCAGCGGCGGCGACATCCAGTCCGGCGGCTCCACCATCACCATGCAGGTGGCGCGCAACTACCTGCTGACCCTCGACCGCACCTTCACCCGCAAGATCCGCGAGATCCTGCTGGCCCTGCAGATGGAGCAGATCCTCTCCAAGGAGGAGATCCTCGAGCTCTACGTCAACAAGATCTTCCTCGGTCATCGCGCCTATGGCATCGCCGCGGCGTCCGAGACCTACTACGACCGCCCTCTCGGCGAGCTGACCCTGGCCGAGAAGGCGATGATCGCCGGCCTGCCCAAGGCACCCTCCTCCTTCAACCCGCTGGCCAACCCCGAGCGCTCGCTGATCCGCCGCAACTGGATCCTGTTCCGCATGCGCGAGCTGGGCCATATCGACCAGGCGGCCTACGACGAGGCGGTGCAGGCGCCGATCACCGCCCGGCGCCACATCACCCGCCCGGAAGTCGATGCCGAGTACGTGGCCGAAATGGCTCGCCAGTTCGCCCTCGAGCGCTTCGGCGAGGAGGCCTACACCGGAGGGTATCGCATTCACACCACCCTCGACAGCGACCTCCAGCCCTACGCGCAACGCGCCCTGGCCGATGGCCTGATCGCCTACGACACCCGCCACGGCTGGCGCGGCCCCGAGGAGCGCGATATCCCGCCGAGCCTGGTGGAGGCCCAGGAACGCACCGAACGCCAGGGGCTCGAGGAGGAGCTGTCCGAGTCACCCGAGGTGATGCAGACTGCCCGCCGCGCCGCCGAACGCAGCCAGACCGAGATCGAGGGCATCGACGGCGACGTCAGCAACTGGTTGCAGGTGCTCGAGCGCACTCCCGGGTTCGGCCCGCTGCAACCGGCCATCGTGGTGGCCAGCGAGGGCCGCGAGATGCAGGTCATGGCCCGCGGCGGCGAGCTGCATACCATCGACTGGGACGGCCTGAGCTGGGCTCGCCCCCATCTCAGCCCCAGGAGTCGCGGCCCCGAGCCGGGCTCCGCCGCCGAGATCGCCGAGCCCGGCGACCTGGTGCGCATCCTCGCCCGGGAAGACGGCAGCCATCGCCTCTCCCAGCGCCCCGACGCCGAGGGCTCGCTGGTGGTGATGGAACCCGACACCGGCGCCATCCTCGCCCTCCAGGGCGGCTTCGACTTCAACGCCAGCAAGTTCAACCGCGCGGTGCAGGCCCAGCGCCAGTCCGGCTCGATCTTCAAGCCCTTCGTCTACCTGGCCGCCCTCGACAGCGGCCTGATGACCGCCGCCAGCGTGGTCAACGACGCCCCGGTGGTGCTGGAGGACGGCAGCAACGAGCTGTGGCGCCCGGTCAACTCCAGCCGGGACTTCCTCGGTCCCACGCGACTGCGGGTGGCCCTGGCCCGTTCGCGCAACCTGGTCACCATCCGCGTGCTGCAGCAGGTCGGCATGGATGCCACCCTCGACTTCCTCAAGGGCTTCGGCTTCGCCGAGGGTCGCCTGCCCAATGGGCTGTCGCTGGCGCTGGGCAGCGCCGACCTGACACCGCTGGAGATGACCAATGCCTATGCGGTACTGGCCAACGGCGGCTTCCAGGTCTCCCCCTGGTTCATCGAGCGCATCACTCGCGGCGACGACAGCAACGTGCTGGACGAGGCGCTGCCGAAGGTCGCCTGTCGTGACTGCCGCGATGGCCAGAGCGAGGTGGAGGTCGAGGGGCGTCGCCACCCGGTGGCCCCGCGCGTGGCCGACCCCACCGCCATCTACATCCTGCGCGACATGCTGCGCGACGTGATCGAGAACGGCACCGGTCGCGCCGCCCTGGAACTGGATCGCGACGACCTCGTCGGCAAGACCGGCACCACCAACGGCTACCGTGATGCCTGGTTCGCCGGCTACAACAGCGATCTGGTGGCTACCGTCTGGGTGGGCAAGGACGACAACGAGACCATCGCCGAGTACGGCGGCAATGCCGCCCTGCCGATCTGGATCGACTTCATGGGCGCGGCCCTCGAGGGCCGCGCCGAGGCGATGCCCAGCCCCCCGGCCGACCTGGTGACCGCCCGCGTCGACCCCCAGACCGGCCGACTCCTGCCTGACGGCGAGACGGGCGGCATCAGCGAGATCTTCCACCCCGACCACCTGCCCGACTACCAGTCGCGGCGCGTCGACCGCGAGGTCGAACAGCGCAGCGGCTCGCAGGGCACCGGCGCCTACGAGGCCATCTTCTGAGACAGCGCGCCAGGCGGCAGGGACGCCGCCCCTTTCATCTGCCAACCGCGAGCGCCGCCTTCGGCGGCCCCGACAACAGGCAACCCACGGAGACCGACATGCCGCGTCTTGCGACGAGCCGCTCCCGACCCTCATGGTGGGCACTGTGCGGCCTGCTGGCGGCCGCCGGCAGTGCACAGGCCAGCCCCTTCTATGCCCCGCCGCCGCCCGAAGAGGACGCCAAGTCCTTCAGCGGCGACGCCGAGCTGGGCTATACCCGGCTTTCCGGCAACACCGACAACCAGACCCTGATCGGCAAGAGCCGCCTGACCTGGCTGACCGGCCGGTGGACCCACACCCTGCGTGGCGAGGCGCGCAACGTCGCCCGCAACGGTGAGACCAGTGGCGAGCGCTACCTGCTGTCCGGGCGCGAGCGCTACGACCTCGAGGGGCCCCACTACCTGTTCGGCTTCGCGCGCTGGGAAAAGGACCGCTTCAGCGGTTTCGACCTGCAGTTCACCACCATCGGCGGCTATGGCCGTGACCTGGTCGACACCGAGCGCCAGCGACTCTCGCTGGAGGCCGGTCCGGGCGTTCGCCACGACCGCATCCAGGAGGAGGAGAACGAAACCCTGGCGGTGGCCTACGGCGCCATGGCCTACGAGTACGAGATCTCCGACACCTCGGCGCTGACACAGGAGCTCTCGCTGGAGGGCACCGACGACAACACCACCTCCCGTTCGCTGTCGTCGCTCACCGCCCGCCTCAACTCGCACCTGGCGCTGAAGCTCTCCCACGAGATCAAGCACAACTCCCAGCCACCCGAGGCCGCCATGGCCCGCACCGACCACACCACCAGCGCCTCGGTGCTCTACGACTGGTAGCCGCTGGCCATGTCAGCAGCCACGAACGACGCCGCCGGCCCGAGGGCCGGCGGCGTCGTGTCGCGGGTCTAACGTCGGTCAGCAGCGGTCATCCACCATAGACGTCGTCCACGGTGGCCAGCGGGTAGTGGGAAGGATAGGGCTTGCGCGCCACCCCGGAATCCACCGCCGCCTGGGCCACCGCCGAGGAGATGCGCTCGAGCAGGCGCACGTCCACGGGGGTCGGGATGATGTACTCGGGGCCGAAGCTCATGCTCTCCTGCTCGTAGGCCTCCAGCACCGCCTGGGGCACCGGCTCGCGGGCCAGGTCCTTGAGCGCATGCACGGCCGCCACCTTCATCTCCTCGTTGATGCGGGTCGCCCGCACGTCCAGGGCCCCGCGGAAGATGAACGGGAAGCCCAGCACGTTGTTGACCTGATTCGGGTAGTCGGAGCGACCGGTGGCCATGATCACGTCGGGGCGCGTCTCGTGGGCCAGCTCGGGATCGATCTCGGGGTCCGGGTTGGTGCAGGCGAAGACCACCGGCGTCGGGGCCATCTTGCGGAGATGGTCGGCGGTCATCAGCCCCGGGCCGGACAGGCCGACGAACACATCGGCGCCGTCGATGGCGTCATCCAGGGTGCGCTTGTCGGTGTCGACGGCGAACATCGCCTTGTACTGGTTGAGATCCTCGCGCCCGGTATGGATCACGCCCTTGCGGTCGAGCATCACGATGTTCTCGGGGTGTGCCCCGCAGGAGACTAGCAGCTTCATGCAGGCGATCGCCGCGGCACCGGCGCCCAGGCAGACGATGCGCGCGCTGTCCAGCGACTTGCCGGCGATGTCCAGGGCATTGAGCATGCCCGCCGCGGTGACGATGGCGGTGCCGTGCTGGTCGTCATGGAAGACCGGAATGTTGCACTGCTCGATCAGCGCCTGCTCGATCTCGAAGCACTCCGGCGCCTTGATGTCCTCGAGGTTGATGCCACCCCAGGTATCGGCGATGCGTGCCACGGTGTCGATGAACGCCTGGGGGCTCTCGGCGTTGACCTCGATGTCCACCGAGTTGATGCCGGCAAAGCGCTTGAACAGCACGCCCTTGCCCTCCATCACCGGCTTGCTCGCCAGCGGCCCGAGATTGCCCAGGCCGAGGATGGCGCTGCCATCGGAAATCACCGCCACCAGGTTTCCCTTGCCGGTATAGAGGTAGGCATTTTCCGGATCACGGGCAATCTCGCGGACAGGCTCGGCCACGCCCGGGCTGTAGGCCAGGGACAGATCCCGAGCAGTGGCGGTGGGCTTGGTCAGTTCCACCGACAGCTTTCCGGGAATGGGATTCGCGTGGTAGTCAAGCGCCGCCTTTCTTGAGTCTGTCATGCTCTCGATCCGGTCAGGTGATTTAGGGGGCAGCCAGAGTATAGAAAAAACTTCCACACCTCAACTGGGCAGATTTTCCCACCTTTTGTACGCTCGTTTGATGGCGTTTGCAGACATTTGTTGCAACTTATACCCGATACGATCACCCATAATGCATCGCTTATCATGCCGCCACCAGGCGCAGGAGAAAAAAAGACCCGCCTCGATGGGCGGGTCTCTCTCGACGGTCGACCTCGACGGCCGGGACCGTGACGGGGCGATGATCAGCCCCGCTTGATGGCGGCACCGAAGCGCTTGTTGAAGCGCTCGACGCGACCGCCGGTGGTCGCCTGCTTCTGCTTGCCGGTGTAGAAGGGGTGGCACTGCGAGCAGACGTCCAGGGACAGGTCGTGACCCACGGTGGAGCCGACCTCGAAGGTGGCGCCGCAGGAACAGGTCGCGGTGACCGTCTTGTAATCCGGGTGGATACCTTGTTTCATCTTGAGCCTCATGAAGCTGTATGCCGCCACCTGATCCGCTGCCAGGCACCGCATACGGGTTTCTGTCGACGTACAAACCGGTTTTGCCGCCACGCACCCCCTGGGGGCCCGTGGAGGCGGGGCATTCTAGCAGAGCCGACGCCGGAGGCCAATTGTCCAATCCCCCCCGCCCCAGCACGCCCCGCGTGCTGGGTATCGCCATTCCCTCGCCGCTGCGCCGCCTGTTCGACTATCGCCCCTGCCGGGAGACCCCGCCCGGCGGCTGGCAGCCGGGGCTGCGCGTGCGGGTGCCCTTCGGCCGCCGCCAGCTGGTGGGCGTGGTGATCGAGTGTCGCGACGACAGCGAGCTGCCGCTGACCGATCTCAAGCCGGTGGACACCTGCCTGGACGGCACCCCGCTGCCCGCCGACTGGCTATGGCTGTGCCGCTTCACCGCCCGCTACTACCAGCACCCCCTGGGCGACACCCTGCACCAGGCCATGCCGGTGCTGCTCCGCCAGGGCCGCCCCCTCGAAGCCCGGACCCGTGAGCGCTGGCAGCCCACCCCCGCCGGCCTGGAAACCGACCCGCCGGGGCTCGCCCGCGCGCCACGCCAGGCCGAGCTACTGGAGATGCTGCGCCAGCACCCCCACGGCCTCGGCACCCAGGCGATTCTCGCCCAGTCGTTCACCCGCGAGCAGCTCCGCGCCCTGGCCGACAAGGGCCTGGCCGGCGCCCGCGAGGAGCCGCTCACCGCCCCCTGGAAGGCCGGGGAGCCACTGCTCGCCGAGCCCGCCCTGCCGCTCAACAGCGAACAGGCCACGGCCCTGGCCGCCCTCCACGAGCGCCTCGACGACTACCACCCCTGCCTGCTCGAGGGGGTCACGGGCAGCGGCAAGACCGAGGTCTACCTGCAGCTGATCGAGGCGGTGGTGGGCCGTGGCCGCCAGGCCCTGGTCCTGGTCCCCGAGATCGGCCTCACCCCCCAGACCCTGGCCCGCTTCCGCCAGCGCTTCCGGGTCCCGGTGGTGGCGCTGCACTCGGGGCTCACCGACAACGAGCGCCTCGACGCCTGGGAGGCCGCCGCCAGCGGCCGCGCGCCCATCGTCATCGGCACCCGCTCGGCGCTCTTCACTCCCCTTGCCCGGCCCGGGGCGATCATCGTCGACGAGGAGCACGACGGCTCCTTCAAGCAGCAGGATGGCCTGCGCTACCACGCCCGCGACCTCGCCGTGGCCCGTGCCCACCACCACGGCATCCCCCTGCTGCTGGGCAGCGCCACCCCCTCGCTGGAGAGCCTGGCCCGGGCCCGCAGCGGCGACTGGCGCCACCTGTCGCTGACCCGCCGCGCCAGCCGCCACGCCCCGGCCCGCCTCGAGCTGGTCGACCTGCGCGGCCGCCGCCGCCAGGGTGGACTCATCCCCCCGGTGATCGAGACCATCCGCGAGACGCTCACCGCCGGCCACCAGGTGCTGGTGTTCATCAACCGCCGCGGCTTCGCCCCCACCCTGGCGTGCCACGCCTGCGGCTGGCTCGCCGAGTGCGACCACTGCGACGCCCGCATGACCCTGCACCGCCAGCCGCCGCTGCTGGCCTGCCACCACTGCGACCGTCGCCGCGCCCTGCCCGATGTCTGCCCCGGCTGCGGAAGCGGCGACCTGCGTCCCCTGGGCAGCGGCACCGAGCGCACCGAGGAGACCCTGGCGGCGCTGTTCCCCGAGGTGCCGGTACACCGCATCGACCGCGACAGCACCCGGCGCCGCGACGCCTTCGAGCGGGTGCTCACCGAGGTCCGCCGCGGCGAGCCCTGCCTGCTGGTCGGCACCCAGATGCTGGCCAAGGGACACCACCTGCCCCACGTCACCCTGGTGGTGGTGGTCAACGCCGACGCCGGCCTCTATGCCAGCGACTTCCGCGCCCTGGAGCAGAGCGCCCAGCTGCTGGTGCAGGTGGCCGGACGCGCCGGGCGTGCCGACCACCCCGGCCGGGTGCTGGTGCAGACCCTGCATGGCGACGACCCGCACCTGCGGCGACTGTCGGAGCAGGGCTACGCCGCCCTGGCCGACCAGCTGCTGGAGGAGCGCCGTGCCGCCGGCCTGCCGCCCTTCCGGTTCCTGGCCCTGCTGCGCCTCGAGAGCCCCCGGGAAGAGGCGGTGAACGCCCTGGGCGGCCAGGCCGCCGAGGCCCTGCGGCGCTGGATCGGCGAGCGCAGCCTGGCGGTGGACTGCCTGGGCCCGGTGCCCGCCCCCATGGAGCGGCGCCAGAACCGCTACCACCTGCAACTGATGCTCGCCAGCTCGCGCCGCAGCATGCTGCACGAGGCCGGCGCCGGGCTGGTCGCCTGGCTCGAGGCCACGCCGGAGGCCCGCCGGGTGCGCTGGTCGCTGGATATCGACCCGCAGACGCTGAGCTGAAAGCCGTAAGCCGTAAGCCGTAAGCCGTAAGCCCGAAGGCTGTTGTCAGCGCCTCTGATGGCAAAGGCTTTCTCTTATAGCTTAAAGCTTATGGCTTACAGCTCCGGGCGAAGCCCGGTGGGCTTTAAAGCCACGCCACAATTGCCGATAATGGCCGACCATGCCCACCCACGGGCACCGTATTTCCACGCCCGAGCCCACCGCGAGCGCCTCGTCATCGCCCTTTACCTCGCATCGGCCGGCGCCACAGGACATCCGACGCTTCATGAAAGACACCATCATCACCCTGCTCGAGGGCGCCCTCGACACTCTCAAGCGGCAGGGCGTGCTGCCCGCCGACCTCTCGCCGACCATCAAGGTCGACCCCACCCGGGACAAGGCCCACGGCGACTATGCCACCAACCTGGCGCTGATGCTGGCCAAGCCCGCCGGCAAGAAGCCCCGCGAGCTGGCCGAGGCGCTGGTCGGCGCCCTGCCCGAGAGCGATGCCGTGAGCAGGGTGGAGATCGCCGGCCCCGGCTTCGTCAACTTCTTCGCCGCCACCGACGCCGCCGCCCAGGTGGTGCGCCAGGTGCTCGATGGGGGCGACACCTACGGCCGCAGCCTCACCGGCCAGGGCGAGAAGGTGCAGGTAGAGTTCGTCTCCGCCAATCCCACCGGCCCGCTGCACGTCGGCCATGGCCGCGGGGCGGCCATCGGCGACTGTATCTGCCGGCTGCTGGAAGCCACCGGCCATGACGTGACCCGCGAGTTCTACTACAACGACGCCGGCGCCCAGATCAGCAACCTGGCGCTCTCGGTGCAGGCCCGGGTCAAGGGCATCGACCCCGACGACGAGGGCTGGCCCGCCGACGGCTACCGTGGCGGCTACATCATCGACGTGGCCAACGCCTACCTGGCGGGCGAGACGGTCCACGCCGACGACCGCCACGTCACCGCCAAGGGCGACCCGGACGACCTCGACGCCATCCGCGACTTCGCCGTGGCCTACCTGCGCCGCGAGCAGGACCTCGACCTGCGCGCCTTCGGTGTCGAGTTCGACGTCTACTTCCTGGAGTCCTCGCTCTACGAGGACGGCAAGGTCGAGGCCACCGTCGAGCAGCTGATCAAGGGTGGCCATACCTACGAGCAGGACGGCGCCCTCTGGCTGCGCACCACCGACTTCGGTGACGACAAGGACCGGGTGATGCGCAAGACCGATGGCCACTACACCTACTTCCTGCCCGACGTCGCCTACCACCTCGACAAGTGGCAGCGTGGCTTCACCACCGTGATCAACGAGCAGGGCGCCGACCACCACTCCACGGTAACCCGGGTGCGCGCCGGCCTGCAGGCGCTGGAGACCGGCATCCCCCCGGGCTGGCCCGACTACGTGCTGCACCAGATGGTGATGGTCACCCGCTCGGGGGTCGAGGTGAAGCTCTCCAAGCGTGCCGGCAGCTATGTCACCGTGCGCGACCTGATCGACGAGGTCGGCCGTGACGCGACCCGCTTCTTCCTGGCCGCCCGCCGCGCCGACTCCCAGCTCACCTTCGACATCGACCTGGCCCGCTCCCAGTCCAACGACAACCCGGTCTACTATGTCCAGTACGCCCACGCCCGTGTCTGCAGCGTGGCGAGGAAGGCCGAGGCCGATGGCAAGCCCTTCGACCACGCCCTGGCCATGGCCAGCCTGGCGCTGCTCGCCGAGGACCAGGAGAAGGCGCTGATGAATCGCCTGGCCCGCTACCCGGAAGTGGTCGAGCACGCCGCCGCGTCCCGCGAGCCCCAGCAGATCGCCCAGTACCTGCTCGACCTCGCCGCCGAGTTCCACACCTGCTACAACGCGGTGAAGGTGATGGTCGAGGACGACGCCCTGCGCAATGCCCGCCTGGCGCTGGGCCTGGCCACCCGCCAGGTGCTGCGCAACGGCCTCGACCTGATGGGCGTCGGTGCTCCCGAGGAGATGTAAGCCATGGCCCGTCGTCCCGCCCCGAAGAAGCGCGGCGCCACGTCCAGCAAGCGCCGCTCCACTCCCCGGACAAGCCACGGCCTGCCGGGTTGGCTGTGGGGCCTGGCCGGCCTCGCGGCCGGCTTCCTGCTCGCCCAGCACCAGCACGGCACGGCCCCCTGGCAGGAGGGCAGCGACTCCCCGCTGGCCACGGTGGTACCCCGTACGCCCTCTGCCGGCGACGAGGCCGCACAGCGCCCCCAGGCCAGCCCCGCGCCGGAGGAGCCGCGCATGCCGACCTTCGAGTTCTACACCCTGCTGCCGGAGTCCGAGGTGGTCGCGCCCCGGGGCGAGCTGCCCGCCTCCACCGCCCGGCCGCCGGCCCCGGCGAGCGAACCGGAGCCCGAGGCCGCCAATGCCCCCGCCGCCGATCCCATCGCCCAGGTGATCGCCGCCAACCTGCGCCCCCGGGAGAACGCCACGGCCGACCCGGCGCCGAGCCCGGCCAGCGGCCACCGCTACATGCTCCAGGCCGCCTCCTTCCGCGAGTCCGGCGATGCGCAGCAGTTGCAGCAGCGCCTGCGCAACCTCAGCCTGGTGGCCCAGGTCAGCCAGGTACAGGCCTCGGGTGGCGAGACCTGGCACCGGGTGCAGGTCGGCCCCTTCGATGACAACCGCGAGCTCAACCGCGCCCAGGACCTGATGGTCACCCAGGGGATAGACCCCCTGCTGATCCGCCTGCAGAACTAGCCACTCGCCGTGCCCCGACGCCCGGCGGTTGAATTCCGGTTGACTCGCCCGCACTTCCCTTGAAAGCTCATGTACGGCACCCGGGCCCCCCGCGGCGCCGAAAGTCATCGGGAGCCACGGCTCCCCGTTTCGGAGTTCTCTCCATGACCACCATCGTTTCCGTACGCCGCGGCGACCAGGTCGCCCTGGCCGGCGACGGCCAGGTATCGCTGGGCAACACCGTGATGAAGGGCAATGCCAGCAAGGTCCGGCGCCTCTACCGCGGCGAGGTGCTGGCGGGCTTCGCCGGCGGCACCGCCGACGCCTTCACCCTCTTCGAGCGCTTCGAGGCACAGCTGGAGAAGCACCAGGGCAACCTGGTCAAGGCCGCCGTGGAGCTGGCCAAGGACTGGCGCACCGACCGGGCCCTGCGCCGCCTGGAGGCGCTGCTGGCCGTCGCCAACAAGGATGCCTCGCTGATCATCACCGGCAACGGCGACGTGGTGGAGCCCGAGCGCGGCATCATCGCCATCGGCTCCGGCGGCAACTTCGCCCTGGCCGCGGCCCGTGCCCTGCTCGAGAACACCGACCTCTCGGCCCGCGAGATCACCGAGAAGTCGCTGGAGATCGCCGGCGACATCTGTGTGTTCACCAACCACCACGTCACGCTCGAAGAGCTCTGAAGGCCGCCACCATGACCCAGATGACCCCCCGCGAGATCGTCCACGCCCTGGATCAGTACATCATCGGCCAGCAGGACGCCAAGCGCGCCGTGGCCATCGCCCTGCGCAACCGCTGGCGCCGCATGCAGCTCGAGGGCGACCTGCGCCAAGAGGTCACGCCCAAGAACATCCTGATGATCGGCCCCACCGGGGTGGGCAAGACCGAGATCGCCCGCCGCCTCGCCAAGCTCGCCCGAGCCCCCTTCATCAAGATCGAGGCCACCAAGTTCACCGAGGTGGGCTACGTGGGCCGCGACGTGGAGTCGATCATCCGCGACCTGACCGAGGCCGCCATCAAGCTGGTGCGCGAACAGGCCAAGGAAGAGGTGGGCCACCGCGCCGAGGACGCCGCCGAGGACCGCATCCTCGACGCCCTGCTGCCGCCGCCCCGCGGCCAGGAGGACGCCCCTCGCCAGGACAGCTCGACCCGGCAGCTCTTCCGCAAGAAGCTGCGCGAGGGACAGCTCGACGACAAGGAGATCGATGTCGAGATCACCCCCCAGGGCCCGGGTATCGACATCATGACCCCACCGGGCATGGAGGAGATGACCAGTCAGCTGCAGAGCCTGTTCGCCGGCATGGGCAAGCAGAAGACCGAGACCCGCCGCGTGGCGGTGAAGGACGCCTTCGCCCTGCTGCGCGACGAGGAGGCCGCCAAGCTGGTCAACGAGGAGGAGATCAAGCACCGCGCCATCGAGGCGGTGGAGCAGAACGGCATCGTCTTCCTCGACGAGATCGACAAGGTGGCCAAGGGCAGCGGCCAGTCCAGCGGCGGCGAGGTCTCCCGCGAGGGCGTGCAGCGCGACCTGCTGCCGCTGATCGAGGGCTCCACGGTCTCGACCAAGTACGGCATGGTCAAGACCGACCATATCCTGTTCATCGCCTCCGGCGCCTTCCACCTGTCGCGGCCCTCGGACCTGATCCCCGAGCTGCAGGGCCGGTTGCCGATCCGCGTCGAGCTCAATGCGCTGACCCCCGACGACTTCAAGCGCATCCTCACCGAACCCTCGGCATCGCTGACCAAGCAGTACCAGGCACTGCTGGCCACCGAGGGACTCGATATCTCGTTCACCGCGGATGGTATCGAGCGCATCGCCGAGATCGCCTGGAAGGTCAACGAAGGCACCGAGAACATCGGCGCCCGCCGCCTGCACACGGTGATGGAACGCCTGCTCGAGGAGGCCTCGTTCAAGGGCGCCGACATCGGCACCCCACTGGCGATCGACGCCGCCTATGTGGACTCCCAGCTCGGCGAACTGGCGATGGACGAGGATCTGTCGCGGTATATCCTCTAACCCCAGCCGTAAGCTCGAAGCCTCGAGCCGTAAGCCTTAAGCTGAAAGGGCAACGGGCTGCGCGGCGCCGGGGACAGGTCGTAGCGGAGGTCTTTTTCCAGGGATGGAAAAAGTAGCGCCCAGGGAGGGGTTCACAGCGCCTCCGCAAAGGCCTGTCGCCGGGGTAGCCGCGCGCCCCCAACGCCCGAACCGGAAGCCATATCATGACAGCCCCTATCCCGACCCGCGTGCATTACCACAAGAAGGACCGCGAGCTCGAGCTCACCTACGAGGGCGGCGAGAGCTACCGGCTGTCGGTGGAGTACCTGCGGGTCTTCTCCCCCTCCGCCGAGGTGCGCGGCCACGGCGGCGACACCGCCACCCTGCAGGTGGGCAAGAAGCACGTCGGCCTGAAGAACATCACCCAGGCCGGGCGCTACGCGCTCAAGCTGCACTTCGATGACGGCCACGACAGTGGCCTCTACAGCTGGGACTACCTCCATGCGCTGATCCGTGACCGGGAGGCCAACTGGGCCGACTACCTGCGGCGGCTGGAGGAGGCCGGCGCCAGCCGCGAGCCGCTTGGAATAGAGATCAAGCAGTTGTAAAGGACCGGCGTCAAGACAGCGGCGGCCGCCTGAGGCTACAATATCGCGCATTCGAGGCCGGCTGGCCTGTCGACAACCGCAGCGATTCGGGAGCCCCACGGCATGAGCCCCAGCGACAAGCGCACCACGCACTTCGGCTATCAGGAAGTCCCGGTCGAGGAGAAGGCCTCCCGCGTGGCCGACGTCTTCCACTCGGTGGCGGCCCGCTACGACGTGATGAACGACCTGATGTCGCTGGGCATCCACCGCCTGTGGAAGCGCCTGACCATCGAGCGCGCCGGCGTGCGCCCCGGCCACAGCGTGCTCGACATCGCCGGCGGCACCGGCGACCTGACGCTGAAGTTCTCGCGCCTGGTGGGTCCCCGCGGCCGGGTCGTGCTGGCCGACATCAACGAATCCATGCTCAGGGTCGGCCGCGACAAGCTGCTCGACCACGGGGTCGGCGGCAACGTCGAGTATGTCCAGGCCAACGCCGAGACCCTGCCCTTCCCCGACAACA
Source organism: Halomonas sp. LBP4 (assembly GCF_003202205.1). Classification (GTDB taxonomy): domain Bacteria; phylum Pseudomonadota; class Gammaproteobacteria; order Pseudomonadales; family Halomonadaceae; genus Halomonas; species Halomonas flagellata. The sequence goes on along the minus strand of NZ_PDOG01000002.1, from coordinate 155,529 downwards.
CCTTCGACTGCATCACCATCGCCTTCGGCCTGCGCAACGTCACCGACAAGGACGCCGCCCTGCGCTCCATGGCCCGGGTGCTCAAGCCCGGCGGCCGGCTGCTGGTGCTGGAGTTCTCCAAGCCCCGCAGCGCCCTGCTCAACCGCGCCTACGACGAGTACTCCTTCCGCCTGCTGCCGAAGATGGGCGAGCTGGTGGCAAGCGACGGCGACAGCTACCGCTACCTGGCTGAGTCGATCCGCATGCACCCCGACCAGGAGACCCTCAAGGGCATGATGGAAGCCGCCGGCCTGGAGCGCGTCGAGTACACCAACCTCACCGGCGGCATCGTCGCCCTGCACCGCGGCATCAAGTTATAATGCTGATACTGGCCTGCCTCGAGCGCACCCTGAACGCCCTGCTCGCCCGCGACCCGGCCGCCCCCGGCAGGCTGGCACGCCTCGCCGGCCACCGCATCCTGCTGCGGCTCGAGCGCCCCAGCCTGGCGCTGGCCATCCATTTCCATGCCCATGGCCTCGACCTGCTGCGCCCGGACGACGCCACCGAAGCGGACTACGACGCCGTCGTCGAGCTCGATGCCGAGACCGCCGGCGAGCTGCTCGGCGGTGCGTCCATCGAGCGGCTGATGTTCCAGGGCAAGCTCGCGGTGCGTGGGCGCATCCACCTGCTCGAGGCGACCCGCGACCTGCTGCTCGACCTCGACCTGGACTGGGAGGGCGAGCTGGCCCGCTGGCTCGGCGACATGCCCGCCCACAGCCTCGCCGAGGGGCTGCGCGGGGTCACCCGCTGGGGCCTGCGCACCCGCGACGAGCTCCGCGCCGACCTCGCCGAGTATGTCTTCGAGGAGGCGCGACTGCTGCCCGGGCGTCACCAGCTCGCCGTGCTGCGCGACCACCTCACCGAGCTCGAGGTCACCACCGACCGCCTCGAGGCACGCCTCGCCCGACTGCACCGCCGCCTGGTCGACGGGGGGACCCGCCCATGATGAGCCTGCGGCTGCTGCGCATCTTCTGGGTGATCACCCGTTACCGGCTGGACACCCTGCTGCCGCTGGACCGGCTGCCCTGGTGGCTGCGCACCCTGTTCACGCTCTCGCCGCTGCGCCTGGTACCGATCGGCCCGCGCTCGCGCAGCGAGCGCCTGCGCCTGGCCCTCGAGGCGCTGGGCCCGATCTTCGTCAAGTTCGGCCAGGTGCTCTCGACCCGACGCGACCTGCTGCCCGAGGACATCGCCGACGAGCTGCGCCGGCTACAGGACCAGGTGCCGCCCTTTCCCGGCGCCCAGGCCCGGGCCCGGGTGGAAGAGGAGCTCGGCATGTCCATCGACGAAGCCTTCGCGCACTTCGAGCCCGAGGCGCTCGCCTCGGCCTCCATCGCCCAGGTCCACGCCGCGCGGCTGCACAGTGGCGAGGACGTGGTGGTCAAGATCATCCGCCCCGACATCGAGCGGGTGATGCGCCAGGACATGGCACTGATGTACCGCGTCGCGAGCGTCCTCAAGCATATCCCGGAGGCGCGCCGACTGCGCCCGGTCGAGGTGGTACGCGACTACGAGGCGACCCTGTTCGACGAGCTCGACCTGACCAAGGAGGCCGCCAACACCTCCCAGCTCAAGCGCAACTTCAAGGATTCGCCACTGCTGTTCGTGCCGGCGACCCACTGGGAGCTGACCCGCGGGCGGGTCATGGTGCAGGAGCGCATCCACGGGGTGCCGGTGGCCAACACCGCGGCCCTGGTGGCCCAGGGCACCGACCTGAAGAAGCTCGCCGAGCGCGGCGTGGAGATCTTCTTCACCCAGGTGTTCCGCGACAACTTCTTCCATGCCGACATGCACCCGGGCAATATCTTCGTTGCCCTCGAGCGCCCCCATGACCCGCAGTACATCGCCATCGACTGCGGCATCGTCGGCAGCCTCACCCGCGAGGACCAGGACTACCTGGCGCGCAACCTGCTGGCCTTCTTCCACCAGGACTACTACGAGGTGGCCGCGCTGCATATCGAATCGGGCTGGGTCGGCGAGAATACCCGGGCCAACGAGTTCGCCGCGGCGATCCGCACCGTCTGCGAGCCGATCCTCGAGAAGCCACTCAAGGACATCTCCTTCGGCCAGGTGCTGCTGGGACTCTTCAAGACCGCCCGGCGCTTCAACATGGAGGTGCAGCCGCAGCTGGTGCTGCTGCAGAAGACCCTGCTCAATATCGAGGGGCTGGGGCGCCAGCTCTATCCGGACCTGGACCTGTGGCGCACCGCCAAGCCCTATCTCGAGCAGTGGATGAAGGAGCGGGCCGGCGCCAGCGGCTTCTGGGACTCGCTGAAGCGCCAGGCACCGGAGCTGACGCGCCAGCTACCGGAACTGCCGGTGCTGGCCCACCAGGCGCTGAGCCGCGTCGAGCACGAACACCGGCAGCGCCACCGCCAGGCCGAGGCGATGAGCGGCATCCGCAGCCTGTTGCAGCGCCAGGGCAGCAGCCGTCGCCGCCTGCGGCTGGGGCTGCTGCTGCTGGTCATGGCGCTGGCCTGGCAGCCGCTGACCGAATGGGCCGCGGGACAGCCCTGGCCGGTGGTGGCCGCCGCCGCCATCGGCGTGCTGCTGCTGGCCTGGCACTAGGCACTGTCTGAAAAGTCGACGAGCGATGGTCAGACCAGGCAAAAATCAGCGACAAATCGTCAGGATTGACGATTTGGGCAGCTCCGCTGCTCGAAGAGCGAGCGACAGGGATGTCGCGAGTCCAAAGCGGAGTTTACGGGGTGTAAATGAGTACTTTGAGCTGATTTTTAACGCCGTATGGCCGAGCGCAGACAGTTTTCGGACAATGCCTAACGTCCACCCACAGCAATGGAACCTTCCCCATGAGCGATATTCTCGACCGCCTCCAGGTTGTCCTGGATCAACGGCGCCAGGCAGACCCGCAGGATTCCTACGTCGCCGCCTTGCATCACAAGGGCCTGAACAAGATACTCGAGAAGGTGGGCGAGGAAGCCACCGAGACCCTACTGGCCGCCAAGGATGCCGAGCATGGCGGCGACGCCGAGCGGCAAGCATTGATCGCCGAAACGGCCGACCTGTGGTTTCATAGCCTGGTGATGCTGGCACACCTGGATCTCGATCACCGGGCGGTGCTCGACGAGCTGGCCCGCCGCTTCGGCGTCTCCGGACACGACGAGAAGGCCGCAAGGCAACGATAGAACGAACTGGCCATTCCGGGGTCTTCCCGTAGCCCCCAACCAGAGGAACGACTTATGTTAGGTGGTATCAGTATCTGGCAGCTGCTGATCGTACTCGGCATCATCATCCTGATCTTCGGCACCAAGAAGCTGCGCAATGTCGGCGGCGACCTGGGTGGCGCCGTGAAGGGCTTCAAGAAGGCCATGCACGAGGACGAGAAGGACAAGGAGAACGAAGCGGACAAGCCCCAGGCCAAGGTGAGCCATGACGACGAGGGTGACACCTATGACGTCAAGGCCGAGCGGAAGGTCGAGGACCAGGAAGAGCGCAAGTAAGCCGCCATGTTCGATATGGGCTTTCTCGAACTGCTGATCATCGGCGTGGTGGGCCTGCTGGTGCTGGGCCCGGAACGCCTGCCCAAGGCCGCGCGCACCCTGGGGCTGTGGATCGGCAAGATCAAGCGTACCGTCTCCGGCATGCAGCGCGAGATCAGTGCCCAGCTCGAGGCCGAGGAACTGCGTCAGAAGCTCGACGAGCAGCAGAAGAAGCTCGACGAGAGCGTCAAGCAGGTCAAGCGCGATGTGGAAAGCATCGCCGAGCCGGAGCCCGGCCAGGCGGCCGACGAGCTGCGTCGGGCTCCCGGGCCCGAGCGCCCGGAGGCGGGCGACGAGGCGCCCAGCGAACCGCCCGAGAAGCGCCTGGACGACGCCCTGGCCCGGGCACGCCTCGATCCGCCCGCCGATGAACCTGCCGACGCTGCCGACAAGGACTCCACTTCCCGATGAGCAAGACCGGCGACTCCCAGGAGCAGAACCAGGCCCCGCTGATCGAACACCTGATCGAGCTGCGCTCGCGCCTGATACGCGCCGTGGTGGCGATCCTGGTGATCTTCCTCGGGCTCTATGCCTTCGCCAACGACATCTACACCTTCGTGGCCCAGCCGCTGATGGCGCTGCTGCCGGAAGGTTCCCAGATGATCGCCACCGAGGTCGCCTCGCCCTTCCTGGCCCCCTTCAAGCTGACCCTGGTGCTGGCGGTGTTCATCGCCATTCCCTACGTGCTGCACCAGGCCTGGGCCTTCGTGGCCCCCGGCCTCTACGACAACGAGAAGGCCCTGGCGCTGCCAATCCTGGCCTCCAGCGTGGCGCTCTTCTACGCCGGTGCCGCCTTCGCCTACTACGTGGTCTTCCCGCTGCTGTTCGAGTTCTTCACCCAGACCGGGCCGGAGGACGTGGCGGTGATGACCGACATCAACCAGTATCTCAACTTCGTGCTCAAGCTGTTCTTCGCCTTCGGCGTGGCCTTCGAGATCCCCATCGCCACCTTCCTGCTGATCCTCTCCGGGGCCACCACGGTGGAGAGCCTGTCGAAGAAGCGCCCCTACGTCATCCTCGGCTGCTTCGTGGTGGGCATGCTGCTCACCCCGCCGGACGTGATCTCCCAGAGCCTGCTGGCGGTGCCCATGTACCTGCTCTACGAGGTGGGGCTGCTGTTCGGGCGCCTGGTGCGCCGGCGCAAGGCCGCGGACGACGACTTGTAAGCCATAAGCTTTAAGCTGTAAGCCATAAGAAAACCCCCAAGGCTCAATGCCCTGGAGGTTTAACTTACAGCTGACGGCTTATAGCTTACAGCTCCCGGCGCAGCCGGATTGGCTTACAGCTCCAGGGCGAAGCCCGGGTCAGAGGTCCATCATCTCGTCGAGGCGATCGACCAGCTTGAAGATGCCGGTGGCCGCCTCGCTGATGCGGGTCGCCAGCATGTAGGCCGGGGTGGTGATCACCCGGTTCTCGAAGTCGACCACGATGTCCTCGACACCGCAGCTGCGGTGCAGCCCGCCCATGGCACTGATCGCCCCGGCCACACTGGGGTCGTGACCGATGGTCACGGCGATCCCGGGGCCCAGCAGTCGCGGCACCAGCACCGGGCTGATGCACATCAGGCCTATCGGCTTGCGCGCCTCGCGGAAGCCGGCAAGCACCTCGGCCAGCTCGCCGAGCACCTCCATCTCGTCGCCGGCCGCGGCGAAGGTCGAGAGGGTCTTGGCGGCGCCGAACCCCCCCGGCAGGATCGCGGCGTCGAAGTCACCGGCCTCGAGCTCGTCCAGCGGGGAGATCTCGCCCCGGGCCAGTCGCGCCGACTCCTCCAGCACGTTGCGCGATTCGCCCTCGGCCACCTCGCCACTGCGGTGGTCGATGACGTGGTGCTGCGCGATGTCGGGAGCGAAGCAGCGATAGCCGATGCCCAGCTGATCGAGGCGCAGCAGGGTCAGGGTGGTCTCGTGGATCTCCGAGCCATCGAACACGCCGCAGCCCGAGAGGATGACCGCCACCTGTTTGCTCATGCCTATCTCCTTGAAGGTATGCGCCTGCCGACGAGCAGACCCGATAATCCGAACCCAACACTTTAGAGAGTCGCCCGGGGTGCGACAAGGCACGACTTTCGGCGCAGGGCCGCGCTGATATACTCCAAGGCAACGACTCCCTGTCATCGTAACGTCACTCTCGTCCGCCACCCTGAGCCTGTGGCGGTCCCGTCCCCACCGCTGGAGACATGCCTTGAGCTTCATGACCACACGCCAGTTCCCCGCCACCCGCCTGCGCCGCATGCGTCGTGACGACTTCTCGCGCCGCCTGATGCGCGAATCGCTGCTGACCCCCGCCGACCTGATCTGGCCGGTGTTCGTGCTGGAGGGAGAGGGCCAGCGGGAGGCCGTGCCCTCCATGCCCGGCGTCGAGCGCCTATCGCTGGACCTGCTCATCGAGGAGGCCCGCGAGGCCCATGAACTGGGCATTCCCGCCCTGGCGCTGTTCCCGGTGGTCGATGCCTCGCTGAAGAGCGAAATGGCCGAGGAGGCCTACAACGCCTCGGGCCTGGTCCAGCGCAGCGTGCGCGCCCTGAAGGACGCCGCCCCCGGGCTCGGCCTCATCACCGACGTGGCCCTGGACCCCTACACCAGCCACGGACAGGACGGCATCCTCGACGAGCACGGCTACGTGCACAACGACCGCACCGTCGAGACCCTGCTCAAGCAGGCGCTCTCCCACGCCGAGGCCGGCGCCGATGTGGTGGCCCCCTCGGACATGATGGACGGGCGCATCGGGGCCATCCGCCAGGTGCTCGAGCAGGAGCACCTGGTCAATACCCGCATCATGGCCTACAGCGCCAAGTACGCCTCGCGCTACTACGGCCCCTTCCGCGATGCGGTGGGCTCCGCCGCCAACCTGGGCCGTGCCGACAAGACCACCTACCAGATGGACCCGGCCAACGGCGACGAGGCGCTCCACGAGGTGGCCCTCGACCTCGCCGAGGGTGCCGACATGGTGATGGTCAAGCCCGGCATGCCCTATCTCGACGTGGTACGCCGCATCAAGGACGAGCTGAGCGTCCCGACCTTCGCCTACCAGGTCAGCGGCGAGTACGCCATGCACATGGCCGCCTTCGACAACGGCTGGCTCGACGCCGACGAGGTCATCCTCGAGTCGCTGCTCTGCTTCAAGCGCGCCGGCGCCGACGGCGTGCTGACCTATTTCGCCAAGCGGGCAGCCAGGCTGCTCGCCCAGTGAGGGTGGGGCCCGGTCGCGGCAGCGCGGGCCCTTCCATCGACACCAGGAGACAGGATGGAAGACCCGCGCAGTCCCGACACCCAGGCTCACCCCGGTGCCTCGCCGTCCGAGTCCCCGGCCGGCGAGCCCCCGGCCAGTGAGACGACGGCCGAGCAGCCCGCCCCCCGGCTGAACCAGACCCGCACCGGGATCAAGCCCAGGGCGATCCCCGACCCGCAGGCCGACCTCGCCGATCCGGGCCTCTACTTCAACCGCGAGCTGTCGCACCTGCAGTTCAATATCCGGGTGCTGGAGCAGGCGCTGGACGAGGCCCATCCGCTGCTCAACCGACTGATGTTCCTGCTGATCTTCTCCTCCAACCTGGACGAGTTCTTCGAGATCCGCGTGGCCGGGCTGAAGAACCAGGTGGCACTGGGGGACGATGCCAGCGGCGCCGACGGGCGCTCGCCACGCTCGGTGCTCGCCGATATCTCCCGGATCGCCCATGAGCAGGTGGCGCGCCAGTACCGGATTCTCAACGATGAGCTGCTCCCCGCGCTGGCGCTCCACCGGCTGCGCTTCCGGCGCCGCGACGAATGGACCGACGCCCAGCGGGCCTGGGTCCGCGACACCTTCGACGCCGAGATCATGCCGGTGGTCAGTCCCATCGGCCTGGATCCGTCCCACCCCTTCCCGCGGCTGGTCAACAAGAGCCTCAACTTCATCGTCGAGCTGGAGGGCAAGGACGCCTTCGGTCGCGAGGGCGGCCTGGCCATCCTGCCGGCGCCGCGCTCGCTCCCCCGGGTGATCGCCCTGCCCGCCGCACTCTGCGAGGAGGGCTTCAGCGAGTACGTCTTCCTCTCGTCGATGATCCATGCCCATGCCGGGGAGGTCTTTCCCGGCATGACGGTACGCGGCTGCTATCAGTTCCGCCTGACCCGCAATGCCGACTTCTCGGTGGACCCGGAGGAGGTCTCGGACCTCGCCTCGGCGCTACGCGGTGAGCTCCTGGCACGCCGCTACGGCAGCGGGGTGCGGCTGGAGGTGGCCACCAACTGCCCCGACGAGCTGGCGCGCTTCCTGCTCGGCCAGTTCGCCCTCGAGGAGAGCGACCTCTATCGGGTCGACGGCCCGGTCAACCTGACGCGCATGATGTCGGTGCTCGGGGAGGTGGAGCGGCCGGAGCTCTTCTACCGGCCGTTCACGCCGGGCCTGCCCAGGAACCTGAAGAAGGATGTCAGCCGGTTCGCTGCCATCGCCGAGGGCGACATCCTGCTGCACCACCCCTTCCAGTCCTTCGCCCCCGTGGAGGAACTGCTCGCCGAGGCGGCCCGCGACGCCGACGTGCTGGCGATCAAGCAGACCCTCTACCGTACCGGTTCCGACTCGCCCATCGTCAATGCGCTGGTGGAGGCGGCCGGCAACGGCAAGGAGGTCACGGTGGTGATCGAGCTGCGCGCGCGCTTCGACGAGGCCGACAACCTGGCCCTGGCCTCGCGGCTGCAGGAAGCCGGCGCCATCGTCATCTACGGCGTCATGGCCTACAAGACCCACGCCAAGATGATGCATATCGTGCGCCGCGAGCGCGGCAAGCTGCGTCACTACGCCCATCTGGGCACCGGCAACTATCACTCGAGGACGGCCAGGCTCTACACCGACTACAGCCTGCTCACCGCCCACCCCGGGCTGTGCGAGGACGTCCACCGGGTCTTCCAGCAGCTCTCGGGCATGGGGCGGACCCGACGGATCGAGACCCTGCTGCACGCCCCCTTCACCCTCCACGAGCGGCTGGTGGCGATGATCGAGCGCGAGGCGGAGCATGCCCGCCGGGGCCGGCACGCCCATCTGATCGTCAAGTGCAACTCGCTGACCGAGCCCAGGCTGATCCAGGCGCTCTACCGCGCCTCACGGGCCGGCGTTGAGTGCGACCTGATCATCCGCGGCATGTGCTGCCTGCGACCGGGCATTCCCGGCATCTCGGAGACCATCCGGGTGCGCTCGATCATCGGCCGCTTCCTCGAACACACCCGGGTCTTCCACTTCCACAACGACGGCACGCCGGAGACCTGGTGCTCCAGCGCCGACTTCATGGCACGCAACATGTTCCACCGGGTGGAGGTCGGCTTTCCGCTACTGGAGAAGAAGCTCGCCGCCCGGGTACGCAAGGACCTGGAGACCTACCTGGTGGATAACTGCCAGAGCTGGCTGCTGCAGTCCGACGGCAGCTACCTGAAGCAGCAGCCCGACGACGAGGCCCCGATCAGCGCCCAGGAGACGCTGCTCTACGCCTACGCCACCAGGGCTTAGCCGCGCTGGAAGGCACGCAGGTCCTCGGGATCGAAGCCGTCGACCCGCTCGGGCAACCCCTTCTCCCGGCGGGCGAGCCTGACGGTCTCGCGCTCGGCGAGCAGCTCGGCGTCGTCGTCCAGGGTACGGCCATTGAGCTCGGCGAGCTGGGCCATGCCCTGGTGGTAGAAGGAGAGCACCGCCAGCGCCGTGTCGTTGTCTTCCGCCACGGCGCGCCGCAGCGCCGGCAGGTAGCCGCTGACCCGCGAGAGGTGGTGCTTGAGCTGCCAGACATAGCGCACCTCGGTCATCCAGGGGCGCTCGCGCAGCACGGCGAACACCAGACTGGTGGCGAACAGCCCCAGCAACACCCCCAGGGCATTGAGCCAGAAGCCGGAGCCAAAGGCGGTGGTCAGCAGCTGCGAGAACACCAGCCCGAAGACGATCAGCTGGCCGGCCATGGCCAGGCTGATGAAACGGCCCTTGCGGCGATAGGTTTCGGGGTCGTGGTCTTCGAACTGGAACGGCATGGGGGCCTCCGGGTGACGAGTCGTGAATCGACGGCATTATCCCGACATCGCCACCCGGGGTACAGTGCAGCCAACCTGCTGCAAGGCTATTGCCTCCCAGGGTGAGAGGCGCCGGGGACAGGTCGTAGAGGGGGTCCTACGCCATGGGTGAGGAGGATTCCTCCGAACGGGCTGGCCAAGGATGGCCAGCACCGGACCTGCAAGCGAAGCGGGACGCGAGAGCGAAGCAGGGCGTCGGTAGCGCCCAGGGACGGGTTCACAGCGCCCCCTCGTAGACCTGTCGCCGGATCAGCCTCGAGGTTTAACGTAGACGCTCCGCGGCGCTAAGCAGCAGCTGCTCGGTGGTTTCCCAGCCGAGGCAGGCGTCGGTGACCGAGACCCCGTAGCGCAGCCGGCCCGGGGCCAGCGGCTGCTTGCCCTCGTGCAGGTGGCTCTCGACCATCAGGCCGCACAGGGCCGACTCGCCGGCCAGGCGCTGGGCCAGCACGTCGCGCATCACCTCGCCCTGGCGGCGGTGGTCCTTGCGCGCATTGGCGTGGCTGCAGTCGACCATCAGCCGCGGCGTCAGGCCGGCCTGCTCCAGGGCCTGGCGTGCCGCCGTCACGTGGGGCGCCTGGTAGTTGGGTCCGCCGTGGCCGCCGCGCAGCACCAGGTGGGTGTGGGCGTTGCCCGCCGTCTCCCGTACCACCGGGCGCCCCTCGGGGTCGAGGCCGAAGTGGCGGTGGGGATGGGCGGCGGCGTTCATGGCGTCCAGCGCCACCTGGACATCGCCGCTGGTGGCGTTCTTGAAGCCCACCACGGCCGGGAGGCCACTGGCCAGTTCCCGGTGCAGCTGGGACTCGGTGGTGCGGGCGCCGATGGCGACCCAGGCCAGCAGGTCGTCGAGATAGGGGGCCAGCATCGGCTGCAGCAGCTCGGTGGCCACCGGCAGGCCGAGCCCGGCAATGTCGCGCATCAGGCGGCGCGAGAGCTCCAGCCCGGTCGCCATGTCGCCACTGCCGTCCAGGTCGGGGTCGTAGGCGAGCCCCTTCCAGCCCACGGTGGTCCGCGGCTTCTCTACATAGACCCGCATCACCAGCAGCAGGCGATCCTCGACCCGCGGCGCCAGCTCGGCCAGGCGGCGAGCGTACGCCAGGGCCGCCTCGGGGTCATGGATGGAGCAGGGGCCGACCACCACCAGCAGGCGGTCGTCGCGGCCGTCGAGGACGTCGCGGATGGCCTGGCGCTGGCCGGCGATGCGCTCGGCGAGGCCAGGGGGCAACGGCAGGGCACGGCGCAGCTCGCCGGCGGTGGGCAGGGCCCGGACAGGATGGTGGACACGGCGGGCCGTGTCATTCGGGGTCGCGGTGGCTAGCGAGGCGGTCATGGCTCAACTCCGGGCAACGGATAGACATCGTGTCGCAGGACACATCGGGGGCATGCCACCGGTAGTGCCACGGTCGGAGGTGGCGCACTGGACCGACCGCGCGTCGCTAAATCGCCAGGCCCCGTAATAGCCACGGCCGAGGGTCGTGAAGCGGGGCTGGTAGGCGATGGTGGCGATCATGGTGCGTCTCCTCGATGCGGGTCTGTGTGTCGTCCAGTGCCGAAAAGCAGAACCCCCGGGCGGGGTTGCCGTCCGGGGGTTCTGAGGTGGAGGCAACCCCTGGGGGGCGTGCCTCGCGACGATGTCTCTGCTCGGTCTGTCGTCAGGACATGGCCACCGGCACGCCGGTGCTAAACCAATATCCAAACCAGTAGCGACGACCCACGGCGACACTGTCGTCCCTTCCCTCGCCACCACGACCAGCGACCATCACGCCGTGGGCGGCGTTCGGGCAGCGGGAAGCAGCGGGGTGGGTCGTCGTCATGGTCGTCTCCTGAGCGATGCCCCCATCGTGCCGTGTCGATGGGGATTTGGCAAGGCCTCCGCGCCGCTCAGGCGAAGAACTGGACCCAGCCGATGGTGGCGGGCAGTGCGCTCATGCCCACCAGCACCGCCAGGCCCATCACCACGGCCAGCAGGCCGCTCTCGTCCTTGAAGTTCTCGTCATGTCCGGCCATCTGTCACTCCTTCTGCGAGGGTTGCGTTGTCAGGGTGCGGAGATTCTAGCGGAGATGTCGTCCGCCATCGACCGGTAGCGTCACCCCGGTCACGTAGCGATTGTCGAGCAGATAGCGCAGGCTCTGGTAGATCACCCCCGGCCCGGGGATCATCCCCATCGCCGACCTGGCCTTCACCTTCTCGACATAGGCCTCGTCGTCGCCCTCGCCCAGCATGATCAGCGACGGCGCGATGGCGTTGACCTGGATCGAGGGGGCGTACATGGTCGCGAAGGAGAGCGTCAGGTTGGCGAGCCCCGCCTTGGTGGCGGCATAGGCGGCGTGCTTCCTCGAGCCCGTCTGCGCCACATGATCGGTCAGGTGGACGATGTCGCGCTGGGGCTCGCTGCACGCCTCGAGCAGCTCGCGGCAGTGCAGGTTGATCAGGTAGGGAGCCAGCATATGGATGCGGAACAGCCGCTCGAAGTCGGCCCCCGCCTCCTCGCCGGTGGCGTCCGGCGCCCAGTCGCTGGCGTTGTGGACGATCGCCCGCAGCGCGCCGGTGTGCGCCTTGAGCCGGGCGATGAAGTCGAGGATGCCGGCTTCGCTGGCGAAATCCGCTTGCAGGGTGACGATGCCCCGTTCGCGCAGCGCCGCGAGCTCGTCGCGCTCGCGGCGGTAGCTGACGATCACCGGATGGCCATCGTCGCGCAGGCGCTCGGCGCAGTGGCGCCCCAGGCGCTGGGCACCGCCGGTGATCAGGATCGGCGAGGCGCTCATCCACGCCCCTCCCGGACCAGGCTGCCCACCGTCGGCACCAGCGGCTCGCGGGGCGCATAGGTGAAGACATCGGAGAAAACGCGAGAGCGCTCGAGCCCCAGCGAGGCCAGCACGTCGACGCAGGCGTAGACCATGCCCGGCGACCCCGAGAGATAGACGTCATGGCCGGCGATGTCGTCGAGGTTCTCGGCCAGGGCCTGGTCGATGCGACCGCGGTGGCCACTGATGCGCTCGCCCTCCACGGGCTCCTCGGGCACCACCTCGGTGACCACATGGAAACGGAAGCCCGCATGCGCCTCGGCCCACGCCCGGGGCAGCCGCTCCAGGTAGAGGTCACGATGCTCCCGGGCCGCCCACCAGAGGTCGATCTCACGCTCGGGATCCTCATGCAGCGCCGCCTCGACGATCGCCTTCATCTGGGCGAAGCCGGTGCCCGCGGCGACCAGCAGCAGGGGCCGCGCGCTCTCCGGGTCGAGCACGCAGTCGCCGCCGGGCAGGCGCAGGGTGAGCCGTTCGGCCACCCCGACCATCTCGCGCAGCCGCGCCGAGTTCGCGCGCTCCGGCCAGTGCTGGATATGCAGCTCGATCACGCCGTCGCCGCCATGGGCGTTGGCGATCGAGAACGGGACCCAGGTCGCGTCGTCCAGCTTAAGTTCCAGGTACTGGCCGGGCGCATGGGCCACGGCCTCGGCACGGCCTTCCAGGGTGACGCGGAAGACGTCGGGGGTGAGATCCTCCACCTCGGTCACCTGGCAGGTCAGGGTCCTTGCCGTCATGAATGCCTCGTGTCGTTGTCGGGGGGAAGCGCGATGCCCAGCTCGTTCCAGCGGTCGCTGACGCGGGCCTTGATGGCCTCGTCCATGACGATGGGCGTGCCCCACTCGCGGTCGGTCTCGCCGGGCCACTTGCCGGTGGCGTCCAGCCCCATCTTGGAGCCCAGGCCGGCCACCGGTGAGGCGAAGTCGAGATAGTCGATGGGGGTGTTCTCGACCAGCACGGTGTCGCGGGCCGGGTCCATGCGGGTGGTGATGGCCCAGATCACGTCCTTCCAGTCGCGGGCGTCGACGTCGTCGTCGAGCACCACCACGAACTTGGTGTACATGAACTGGCGCAGGAAGCTCCACACCCCCATCATCACCCGCTTGGCGTGGCCCGGGTACTGCTTCTTCATGGTCACCACCGCCATGCGGTAGGAACAGCCCTCCGGCGGCAGGTAGAAGTCGACGATCTCGGGAAACTGCCGCCTCAGGATGGGCACGAAGACCTCGTTGAGCGCCAGCCCGAGAATCGCCGGCTCGTCGGGCGGGCGACCGGTATAGGTGGAGTGATAGATGGCGTTCTCGCGCATGGTCATGCGCGTCACCGTGAACACCGGGAACTGCTCGACCTCGTTGTAGTAGCCGGTATGGTCGCCGTAGGGGCCTTCCGGCGCCATGTCATCGGGGTAGATGAAACCTTCCAGAACGATTTCTGCGGACGCCGGGACCTCCAGGTCGGCATGGCCGCACCTGACCAGCTCGGTGCGCGAGCCGCGCAGCAGCCCGGCGAAGGCGTACTCGGAGAGCGAGTCCGGCACCGGGGTCACCGCGCCGAGGATGGTGGCCGGGTCGGCGCCCAGTGCCACCGCCACCGGGAAGGGCTCGCCGGGGTGGGCCCGCTGGAACTCCTGGAAGTCGAGCGCCCCGCCGCGGTGGGAGAGCCAGCGCATGATCAGGCGGTTCTTCGAAAGCTTCTGCTGGCGGTAGATGCCGAGGTTCTGGCGCTGCTTGTGCGGTCCGCGGGTCACCACCAGGGCCCAGGTGACCAGAGGGGCCACGTCGCCCGGCCAGCAGTGCTGGATCGGCAGGCGGTCGAGGTCGACCTCCTCATCCTCGTAGGCCAGGGCCTGCACCGGCGCCGAGCGCACCGTCTTCGGCCCCATGCTCATGACCTGCTTGAAGATCGGCAGCTTGTCCCAGGCGTCGCGGAACCCCTTGGGCGGCTCCGGCTCCTTGAGGAAGGCGAGCAGCTCGCCCACCTCGCGCAGGGCGGCAACGCTGTCCTGGCCCATGCCCAGGGCCACCCGCTGCGGCGTACCGAAGAGGTTGCCGAGCAGCGGCATGGCGTGGCCCTTGACGTTCTCGAACAGCAGTGCCGGCCCGCCGGCCCGCAGGGTGCGGTCGCAGATCTCGGTGATCTCGAGGTAGGGATCGACCTCGGCGGTGACGCGCGTCAGCTCCCCCCGGGCCTCCAGGGCCGCGATGAAGTCGCGCAGGTCCTTGTACTTCATTCCATTTCCCGTTTCCGGAACGACGAAAGGGGCAGCATAGCATGCCCCTTCAATACGTCTGCTGAATCGCCGGTGGTGAGCAGCGCCGGGGACAGGCCGAAGAGGGGGTCCTATGCCAGGGATGGCATCGGTAGCGCCCAGGGAGGGGTTCACAGCGCCCCCTCGCAGGCCTGTCGCCGGGTAAGCCGCGTCTTTCTACAGGCGCCCGACCCCGCGCCAAGATGCCTCGGCGGTAGCACCCCGACGCTTCCACCAGCCGCGAGCCAAGGCTACGGAATCAGCGGCGCTTCATGGCCTCGAAGAACTCGAGGTTCGTCTTGGTATCCTTCAGGCGGTCGATGAGGAATTCCGTGGCCGCGGTGTCGTCCATGGGGTTGAGCAGCTTGCGCAGGATCCACATGCGCTGCATCTCGTCCTCGGAGGCGATCAGGTCCTCGCGGCGGGTACCGGAGCGGCGGATGTTGATTGCCGGGTAGACGCGACGCTCGGCCAGCTTGCGGTCCAGGTGCGCCTCCATGTTGCCGGTACCCTTGAACTCCTCGAAGATCACCTCGTCCATCTTCGAGCCGGTGTCCACCAGCGCCGTGGCGATGATGGTCAGGCTACCGCCCTCCTCGATGTTGCGCGCCGCGCCGAAGAAACGCTTGGGCTTCTCCAGGGCATGGGCGTCGACACCGCCGGTGAGCACCTTGCCGGAGCTCGGCACCACGGTGTTGTAGGCCCGCGCCAGGCGAGTGATGGAGTCGAGCAGGATCACCACGTCCTTCTTGTGCTCGACCAGGCGCTTGGCCTTCTCGATGACCATCTCGGCGACCTGGACGTGGCGCGCCGGCGGCTCGTCGAAGGTCGAGGCCACCACCTCGCCGCGCACGGTGCGCGACATCTCGGTCACTTCCTCCGGGCGCTCGTCGATCAGCAGCACGATCAGGTGGCACTCGGGGTTGTTGCGGGTGATCGAGGTGGCGATGTTCTGCAGCATCAGCGTCTTGCCCGCCTTGGGCGGCGAGACGAGCAGGCCGCGCTGGCCCTTGCCGATGGGCGCGGTCAGGTCGATGATCCGCGCGGTGAGATCCTCGGTGGAGCCGTTGCCGATCTCCATGCGCAGCCGCTCCTGGGGGAACAGCGGCGTGAGGTTCTCGAACAGGATCTTGTGCTTGGCGTTCTCCGGCTTGTCGAAGTTGATCTCGCTGACCTTGAGCAGCGCGAAGTAGCGCTCCCCTTCCTTCGGCGGACGAATCTTGCCGGAAATGGAATCGCCCTTGCGCAGGTTGAAGCGACGGATCTGCGAGGGCGACACATAGATGTCGTCGGGCCCCGCGAGATAGGAGCTGTCGGCACTGCGCAGGAAACCGAAGCCGTCCTGGAGGATCTCCAGCACCCCGTCGCCGTAAATGGCCTCGCCGCTCTTGGCATGCTTCTTGAGGATGGCGAAGATGATGTCCTGCTTACGGGACCGCGCCAGGTTGTCGATGCCCATCTCTCGGGCGGTCTCCAACAGCTCCGGCACTGGCTTTTGCTTGAGTTCGGTAAGATTCATCGGTGTGTTCAGAAGTTGCTCTTGGAAGCCGGGCGGCAGTGCGCCATGCGGAAAGACAGGGGCGAGACGATTACGCCGCGTGAGTGCGTTCAGAGCCCTCGCAGGCATCCACTCGTCGTATCGCGGGGCTCGTCAGGCAGTACGGACCGGGGGTGGGCGACCGGAACAGGGGTCACCGCAGCGATGACAGATTCGAGGGAGCAGCATCATTTTCGCCTGATCAACGGCTCACGGCAACTCGGCCATGATTGCACGCTGACGCAGTGGGCTTTCTGACGACTTGGAAACTGACCGATACGGGGACACCGTGTAACGGTCGGGAAGCATTCGGAACAGGCGAACGCCTCGATACTAGTCAAGGGCGAGGACAAACGCAAGCCCCCCGCCAGACGAGACACCACAATTGACAAGCCTCGAGGGCGCCCGCACCCTTGACTTCTCGACCGAAGGACACCCGCATGAACCAGCCCACGGACAGGCTCTCCCGCCGCCCTCGGGCGCTCGCGAGCCGGCCGGCAACGGCCCCGCGACGCCTCGCCGCCATCGATCTCGGCTCCAATAGCTTCCACCTGCTGGTGGCCAACTACCAGGAGGACCGGCTGCAGGTGGTGGCCCGGCTCGGCGAGAAGGTCCAGCTGGCCGCCGGCCTGGACGCCGAGGGCCGGCTGAGCGAACCGGCCATGCAGCGCGCCCTGGCGTGCCTGGCCCGCTTCGCGCCCTTCCTCGAGGGCATCGCCCCCGGCCACCTGCGGGTGGTAGGCACCAACGCCCTGCGCGACGCCACCAACAGCCAGGCCTTCATCGAGCGCGCCGAGGCGCTGCTGGGCAGCCGCATCGAGATCGTCGCCGGTCGCGAGGAGGCGCGCCTGGTCTACCTGGGCGCCGCCCACGCCCTGGCCGAGGACGGCCGCCGGCTGATCGTCGACATCGGCGGCGGCTCCACCGAGTTCATCATCGGCGAGCGCTTCGAGCCGCTGGCCCTGGAGAGCCTGCGCCTGGGCTGCGTGACCTTCACCCGCCGCTTCTTCGGTGACGGCGAGGTCAGCGAGAAGCGCATGCGCCGCGCCGAACTCACCGCCCTCTCGGAGCTGGCCAACATCCGCCGCCCCTACCGGGAACTGGGCTGGTCCGACCCGGTGGGCTCCAGCGGCACCATCAAGGCCGCCGCCACTGTGCTGGCCGCGGCGGGCGCCGCCCCCGACGGGGTGATCACCCGCCAGGGACTCGCCGAACTGCGCCGGCACCTCATCCGGTGCCGGCGCCTCGACCGGGTCGCCATGGAGGGCCTCAAGGCCGACCGGACGAAGATCTTCCCCGCCGGGGTCGCGATACTGGTCGCCATCTTCGAGGCCTTCGGGCTCGAGCAGATGCGCTACGCCGACGGCGCCCTGCGCGAAGGGGTGCTCTACGACATGGTCGGGCGCAACAGCCCCGAGGATTCGCGGCTCAAGACCCTGGCGGGCCTCGAGCGCAGCTACGGCGTGGATGCCCGCCAGGCGGGCAACGTGGCCGAGACGGCCCGGGCCCTGTTCGCGCAGATCCGCGAGCCCTGGGGGCTCGACGACGACCAGGCATGCTTTCTCGGCTGGGCGAGCCGGCTCCACGAGATCGGCCTGGCGATCTCCCACAGCCAGTTCCACCGCCACGGCGCCTACCTGCTGGAACACGCCGACCTCTCGGGGTTCTCGCGGCCCGAGCAGCGGCTGCTGGCCTTTCTCGTCCGCGCCCACCGCCGCAAGTTCCCGCACAAGGAGTGGCAGGCCCTGCCCGCCTCGGAGCAGCGCCCCCATGGCCGGCTGGCCCGGCTGCTGCGGCTGGCGGTGCTGCTCAACCACTCCCGTCCCGAGCGGCCTCCCGCCACGCCGCGCCTCGAGGCCCGCGGCGATGGGCTGCGGCTGCGGCTCGACGGCGGCGACGACCAGGCGCTGCTGCTCACCGACCTCGAACAGGAGGCCGCCTACCAGCAGGCGGCCGGCTTCCCGCTGACCCTGGACCTTCGCTGAGCCAGCCCTCGGCGACCGCGACCCAGCGCCCCTCCCCGGCCTCCAGCACGGCCACGGCCTCGCCGGCGTGGTGGACCACCAGCAGCCGCTCGCGCGCCCAGGGCGGCAGGCCCAGCTCCTGCAGCAGGCGCTTGAGATCCCGCCGACCGCGCCCGGGCAGGCGCAGCCGCTCGCCGCCGCGGCGTGGCGCCACCCGCAGCCGCACCGGCATGCCGTCATCGCGCACCAGGCCCACCGCGACCTCACCCGCCGGCGTCGCCAGGGGGGGGAGACCGCTCCAGTCGCCCTGCCAGCCGGCCGGCAGGGACGGCACGGGGGCCAGCAGGTAGAGGTGCCCCCGCCAGAGTCGCGCCTCGGCGCCCGGCCACGCCACCCGCACTTCGGCATCGGGTCGCGCACCGAGCTGCGCCAGCAGGCTCTCCAGGCGTCTCGCCGGCGGCGTCGGCAACCCCAGGCGCCCGGCGGCATGCCGGATCAGCAACCGCCGACGCGCCGCCGAGAGCTCGGCCAGACCCGCCGTGGGCATCCGCCCGGCCTCGCCGCCCAGCCGTTCGAGATCCAGGGTGGCCAGCTCCTCGAGCAGCGCATCGGCCTCCCCGGCCCGTGCCGCACTGCACGCCAGGGCCTCGCCGGCACGGGGCCAGCGGCTCTCGAGCAGCGGCATCACGGTCCGGCGCAGGAAATTGCGATCCAGGGTGGTGTCAGCGTTGGAGGGGTCCTCGACCCAGGCGAGGCCCAGCCGGGCCGCCTCGGCCTCGAGTTCGGCCCGCGGTCGTCCCAGCAGCGGGCGCTCGAGTCGCCGCCCCCGCCGGTCGCGCCGGTGCGGCATCGCGGCGAGCCCGCGCACCCCGCTGCCGCGCAGGGCGGCGAGCAGGAAGGTCTCGGCCTGGTCGTCGCGGTGCTGGGCCAGCCACAGGGTCTCGCCAGGCGCCACGCGCCGCTCGAAGGCGGCGTAGCGGGCCTCGCGGGCCGCACCCTCGAGGCCCAGGCCATCCATCGGGTCGACGGTGACCCGCTCGATGAAGAGCGGCACGCCGAGCCGCGCGGCGAGCCGGCGGCTATGGGCCTCGAAGCCGTCGGCGGCGGCCTGCAGCCCATGGTGCACGTGCAGGGCATGGAGGGGTCGGGGGTGGCGCCGGCAGGCATCGGCGGCCAGGGTCAGCAACAGCGAGGAGTCGAGGCCGCCGGAGAGCGCCACCCAGACGACACGCCCCGGCGGGGTCTGTGCCAGGGCGTCATCGACAAGAAGCTGAAGGGACATGGCGAGCTCTTGAACGAAGCACCGAGGAGGCCTCCAATGGGGTCAGACCCCGGCCAAGTTGCCTTGCCTGTCGTAGTACTCCATGCCCGCCGAACCAGCACCCGCCGGGGTCTGACCCCATTGGGACCGCCAGCGCTGGAGACCTGCCGACAATCACTGGCCAACCCACCGAGAATCCCGAAGGATCACCCCGACTCAGGCCGGGCTACCGTAACTCATCAGCCGCTGATACCGCCGCTCGAGCAGCGCCTCGCTGTCCATGGCGTCGAGGCGCTCCAGGCTCTCCTGCAGCGAGGCCCGGACCCGCTCGGCAGTCGTCACCGGATGGCGATGGGCGCCCCCCAGCGGCTCCTCGATCAGGGTGTCGACGAAGCCCAGCTCCTTGAGCCGCTCGGCGGTGATGCCCATGGCCTGGGCGGCATCGGAGGCCTTCTCGGCGCTCTTCCACAGGATGGAGGCGCAGCCTTCCGGCGAGATCACCGAGTAGGTGGAGTACTGCAGCATGGCGAGCTCGTCGCACACGCCGATGGCGAGCGCCCCGCCGGAGCCGCCCTCGCCCACCACGGTGGCGATGATCGGCGTCCTGAGGCGCGACATCACAGCCAGGTTGTAGGCGATCGCCTCGCTCTGGCCGCGCTCCTCGGCGTCGATGCCGGGATACGCCCCCGGCGTGTCGATGAAGGTCAGCACCGGCATCCTGAAACGCTCGGCCATCTCCATCAGGCGGCACGCCTTGCGGTAGCCTTCCGGGCGCGGCATGCCGAAGTTGCGACGCACCTTCTCCTTGACGTCGCGCCCCTTCTGGTGGCCGATCACCATCACCGGGCGGTCGTCGAGGCGGGCGACGCCGCCGACGATGGCGGCATCGTCGGCGAAGTTGCGGTCACCGTGGAGCTCGTCGAAGTCGGTGAAGACATGCTCGAGGTAGTCGAGGGTGTAGGGGCGCTGGGGGTGGCGCGACAGCTGGGAGACCTGCCAGGGGGTCAGGTCCTTGAAGATCGACTCGGTGAGCTTGCGGCTCTTCTCCTCGAGCCGGCCGATCTCGTCGTTGAGGTTGACCTGGCTGTCGTTGCCGACCAGGCGCAGCTCCTCGATCTTGGCCTGGAGTTCGGCGATGGGCTGTTCGAAGTCGAGATAGTTGGGATTCATTGGCCAGATGCCTTGTGGTGTTTCACCGCCCGCACGCGTGGGCGCGGCCGGCGCGAAGAATGGAAGTGGCAGGCATTATCGCACCCTCAACGCGCGGCGCAAGGCGACTCCCGTTCGCTGCAGGACTATCACAGATGGCAGCACCGCTCGAGGCTGTTCCGGCGACAGGCCTGCGAGGAGGCGCTGTGACCCCGTCCGTGGGCGCTACATTTGCCATCCCTGGCAAATGACCTCCTCTTCGGCCTATCCCCGGCGCCTCTCGCTTCGGGCAACTGCGATTGTCCTGCCGTTCGCAGCCCGCAGCCCGCAGCCCGCAGCCCGCAGCCCGCAGCCCGCAGCCCGATTATCGATACTTGAGCCGCACCCCATCCTGCCCCTGCACCTCGCGTAGGGCGATCAGCAGCTCGTCGCTGGGGGAGACCTTCCACTCCTCGGCCAGCTCCAGCCAGCCGACGGCCTCGCCATTGCGGTAGCGCACCCGCACCGGCAGGCCACCGCCGTCACGCCAGGGGGCGAGGCTGTCGCGCAGGCTGTCGACCAGCCGGCCGTTGGCCCGGGCACCGTCCAGCGACAGCTCCACCGCCTGGCCGTAGCGGGTGCGCGCCGCCACCATGGGGGTGACCTCCTTGCCGCGCAGGCGCAGGCCGCCGGAGTAGTCGTCGCTGGACACCTCGCCCTCGACGATCAGCACCTGGTCGGCCTCGATCTGGCCGCGCAGCTGGTCATAGAGCTCGCCGAACAGCGAGGCCTCGATGCGCCCGGTGCGATCGTCCAGGGTGACGAAGGCCATGGTGTCGCCGCGCTTGGACTTCATGGTGCGCACCCCGATCACCAGCCCGGCGACCCGTTGCGGCTCCCGCGAGGGCCTGAGATCGCTGATGCGGGTGGAGACGAAGCGCTCGAGTTCCTTCTCGTACTCGTCGATGGGGTGGCCGGTGAGGTAGAGCCCCAGGGTCTCTTTCTCGCCGGCCAGGCGCTCCTTGTCGGTCCAGTCCCGCACCGTCAGGTAGTCGGCGTAGGCATCCCCGGCCGCCTCGTCGACGAAGGCCTCGCCGAACATGTCGATCATGCCCAGGCTCTGGTTGGTCTGGTTCTGGGCCGCGGCCTTCAAGGCGTCGTCCAGGGCGGCGGCGAGCACCGCCCGGCTCGGCCCCAGGGAGTCCAGCGCCCCCGAGCGGATCAGCGCCTCGAGGGTGCGCTTGTTCATGCGCCGGGGGTCGAGGCGACGGCAGAAGTCGAACAGGTCGGTGAAGGGGCCCTCGGCCTCGCGGGCCTCGACGATGGCGCCGATGGGTCCCTCGCCGACGCCACGGATGGCCCCCAGCCCGTAGACCACCCGCCCCTCGACGTCGACGGTGAACTTGTAGGCCCCCACGTTGACGTCGGGCGGCGTCACCGTGAGCGAGAGGTGGCGGCACTCCTCGATCAGCGGCACCACCTTGTCGAGGTTGTCCATCTCGGTGGACATCACCGCGGCCATGAAGGGACCTGGGTAATGCGCTTTTAACCAAGCCGTTTGATACGACACCAGCGCATAGGCCGCCGAGTGCGACTTGTTGAAGCCGTAGCCGGCGAACTTCTCCACCAGGTCGAAGAGGTTGCCGGCGAGGTCGCGGTCGATGCCGTTCTCGGCACACCCCTCCATGAAGCCGGCGCGCTGCTTGGCCATCTCCTCGGGCTTCTTCTTGCCCATGGCACGGCGCAGCAGGTCGGCCTGGCCCAGGCTGTAGCCGGCCATCACCTGGGCGATCTGCATCACCTGCTCCTGGTAGAGGATGATGCCGTAGGTGGGCTCGAGCACCGGCTTGAGCAACTCGTGCTGGTAGTCCGGGTGCGGGTAGGCGAGCTCGGCGCGACCGTGCTTGCGGTTGATGAAGTCGTCGACCATGCCCGACTGCAGGGGACCGGGGCGGAACAGCGCCACCAGGGCGATCATGTCCTCCAGGGAGTCGGGCAGCAGGCGCTTGATCAGCTCCTTCATGCCGCGGGATTCGAGCTGGAAGACCGCCGTGGTCTCGGCACGCTTGAGCATCTCGAAGGTCGGGGCGTCGTCGAGCGGGATGCCGTCGATGTCCAGCGGCCCTTCACCGGCGGCCTCGCGGACCTTGTCGACCATCTCCAGCGCCCAGTCGATAATGGTCAGGGTACGCAGGCCGAGGAAGTCGAACTTGACCAGGCCAGCGTCCTCGATGTCGTTCTTGTCGAACTGCACGACCAGGCCGTTGCCCTCCTCGTCGCAGAGCAGCGGCGAGAAGTCGGTGAGCTTGGTGGGGGCGATCACCACACCGCCGGCGTGCTTGCCGGTGCCCCGGGTGATGCCCTCGAGCTTGAGCGCCATCTCCCAGATCTCGGCGGCCTCCTCGTCGCCCTCGATGAACTCCTTGAGCGCCGGCTCGGCCTCGATCGCCTTGGCCAGGGTCATGCCGACCTCGAAGGGGATCAGCTTGGAGAGCTTGTCGCCCAGCGAGTAGGGCTTGCCCTGGGCCCGGGCCACGTCGCGCACCACCGCCTTGGCGGCCATGGTGCCGAAGGTGACGATCTGCGACACGGCGTTGCGGCCGTAACGCTCGGCCACGTAGTCGATCACCCGGTCGCGCTTCTCCATGCAGAAGTCGACGTCGAAATCGGGCATCGAGACCCGCTCCGGATTGAGGAAGCGCTCGAACAGCAGGTCGTAGCCGATGGGGTCGAGGTCGGTGATCTTCTGGGCATAGGCCACCAGCGAGCCGGCGCCGGAGCCGCGCCCCGGACCGACGGGCACGTCGTTGTCCTTGGCCCACTGGATGAAGTCCATCACGATCAGGAAGTAGCCCGGGAAGCCCATCTGGATGATGATGTCGAGCTCGAAGTCGAGCCGCTTGCGGTAGCGGGCGTCGATCTCCGCGTACTCGGCCCCGTCGCGGGGATAGCGGTCGGCCGGAAAGAGGAAGTCCAGGCGCTCGGTGAGGCCATCGTGGGAGATCTTGCGGAAGAACTCGTCCCGGGTCATGCCCTCGGGGATCTCGAACTCCGGCAGGAAGATCTCGCCCAGGCGCACGTCGACGCTGCAGCGTGCGGCGATCATCACGCTGTTCTCGAGCGCCTCGGGGATGTCGGCGAACAGCTCGGCCATCTCCTCGGGGCTCTTGAGGTACTGCTCCTCGGTGTAGCGCCGCTCGCGTCGCTTGTCGTCCAGCGCCTTGCCCTCGCCGATGGAGACCCGGGTCTCGTGGGCCCAGAAGTCCTCTCGCTCGAGGAAGCGCACGTCGTTGGTGGCCACCACCGGGGTGCCGGTCTCGAGGGCCAGGTCCACCGACAGGTGAACGCACTCCTCCTCCAGCGGCCGGCCGGTACGGATCAGCTCGAGGTAGAAGCGGCCGGGGAAGGCGGCGTTCCACTCCTCGAGCAGGGCCCGGGCCTCGTCGTGGTGATCGGTGAGCAGGTGCCGGCCGATCTCGCCCTCGCGACCGCCGGAGAGTGCGATCAGCCCCTCGCTGGCCGCCAGCACCCAGGCCTTGTCGAGCAGGGCCCGCCCCTGGCGCTGCCCCTCCATCCAGCCCCGCGAGATCAGCTCGGTGAGGTTGCGATAGCCCACCTCGTTCATCGCCAGCAGGGTCAGTCGGTAGGGGTGCTCCTCGTCGTAGGGGTTGGCCAGCCACAGGTCGGCACCGATGATCGGCTTGAGGCCGGCGCCTTCGGCCCCCTTGTAGAACTTGACCAGGCCGAAGAGGTTGGCCTCGTCGGTGACCACCAGCGCCGGCGACCCCTGCCCCACCGCCGCCTTGACCAGCGGCTTGAGCCGCACCAGGCCATCGACCAGGGAGTATTCGGTATGGACGCGGAGATGTACGAAGGGCGTTGTCATGGTGGACTCAAGGCTTGGCAGTGAATGGGCAGCACGGAAACCAGGCAATCGCAATTGTGACGCAGACACAGGGCTTTCGTAGATGGAGGCATCGCTCGGAGCTGATCCGCTACGGCAGTTGCCCTGCCCTGGAACAGCTGAAGTTCGTCAGAACAGCGCCAGCTGTCGCTTCACCGGGCCGAAGGAGCGACGGTGCTCGGGAAGCGCGCCGAGGCGCTCCAGGGCGGCCAGGTGCTCGCGGGTCGGGTAGCCCTTGTGGCGGGCGAAGCCATAGTCGGGATGCCGGGCATCGAGCGCCACCATCTGGGCATCCCGGGCCACCTTGGCGAGTATCGAGGCGGCGGCGATGGCCGGGTGTCGCGCGTCGCCCTTGACCACCGCCTGGCCGGGCACATGATGCCCGGGCAGGCGATTGCCGTCCACCAGCAGATACTCCGGGGCCGGCGACAGGGCATCGATGGCCCGGCGCATGGCCAGGTGGGTGGCATGGTAGATGTTCAGGTCGTCGATCTCGGCGGCGCTGGCCTCGGCCACGGCGAAGGCCAGCGCACGCTCGCGAATCTCGGCGTCGAGGGCCTCGCGGCGGCGGGCGGTGAGCGCCTTGGAGTCGGCGAGCCCGGCGATGGGCCGCGCGGGGTCGAGGATTACCGCCGCCGCCACCACGCTGCCCACCAGCGGCCCACGCCCCACCTCATCGACCCCGGCCAGCCGCTCGCCGGCGTAGTCGATCACCAGCGGGGGCAGGTCGCGCGCGCTCATCGGCCCGCCTCCTCCGGCGTCGCCTCGAGGGCCGCCGCCGGCGACACGCTCTCGGGCAGCGGGCGCCGCGCCACCAGCGCCTCGATGGCATCACAGGCCCGGCGGCTGGCATCGCGCTGCAGCCCCGCATGCATCCCGGCGAAGCGTGCCTCCAGGGCCGCCCGCCCTTCGGCGTCGTCGAGCATGGCGCCGAGGCGCTCGGCGATCGCCGCCGGGGTCGCCGCGTCCTGGATCAGCTCCGGCACCAGCGTCTCCCGAGCGATCAGGTTGGGCAGCGAGATCCACTCGGTCTTGACCAGGTGCCTGACCAGCCAGTGGGTCGCCGGGGCCATCCGATAGGCCACCAGCATCGGGCGATGGCAGAGCATCGCCTCCAGCGCCGCGGTGCCCGAGGTGAGCAGCACCGCGTCAGACGCCACCATCGCCTCGCGGGCCTGGCCGTCGAGCAGGGTGACGCGCCCGTCGAGGGCGGGGCGCGTGGCGAGCAGGGCGGTGAGCTCGCGGTATCGCTCGGGGGTGGCCGCAGGAATCACCACCCGCAGGCCGGGGCGGGCCCGGCACAGCCGCTCGGCGGCGTCGAGGAAGGTTGCCCCGAGGAAGCGGATCTCGTTGGCCCGGGAGCCCGGCAACACGGCGAGCAGCGGGACATCATCGGGCAGGCCGAGTGCCACCCGGGCGGCCGCGCGGTCATTGACCAGCGGCAGCTCATCGGCCAGGGGGTGGCCGACGAAGGCCACGGGAACGCGATGCTGCCGATAGAAGGCCGCCTCGAAGGGCAGGAAAGTGAGCATGGCATCCACGGACTTGGCGATGCCCTTGACCCGGCCCTGGCGCCAGGCCCAGACGGTCGGGCTGACGTAGTGGGCGGTGGTGATGCCAGCCTCGCGCAGCTGTCGCTCCAGGCCGAGGTTGAAGTCCGGCGCGTCGATGCCGACCATGATGTCGGGCCGCCAGTCGAGCGCATCCCGCCGGAGGGTGCGCCTGACCCGGATCAGCTCCGGGAGGTGCTTCACCACCTCGACCAGGCCCATCACCGAGAGGGTCTCCAGGGGAAAGCGGCTGTCGATGCCCTCGGCGATCATCCCCGGGCCGCCGATGCCGCGGAACTCGACGTTCGGATGGCGCGCCTTGAGCGCGCGCATCAGGCCGGCGCCGAGGATATCGCCGGACAGTTCGCCGGCCACCAGGTAGACGCGCCTTACCTTCATCATGTCAGCGTCATCTCGGCGAGGCCCGTCAGCGCACGATGCCGCGGGTCGACACCTCGATGGAGGTGGCGAAGGCCTCGGTCTCGGGCAGGGAGAAGCGTGCCCGAATCCCCTGCAGCGCCTGCTCCACGGTCAGCCCCTGGCGGTAGACCAGCTTGTAGGCCTCACCCAGCGCCCTGATCGCCTCCCTCGAGAAGCCGCGGCGCTTGAGCCCCACCAGGTTGAGGCCGTGGACCTCGGCCGGGTTACCGTTGATCAGCACGTAGGCCGGGGTGTCCTTGGTGATGATGGAGCCGCCGCCCGCCATGGCGTGGGCGCCGAAGTAACAGAACTGATGGATCGCCGAGAGCCCGCCGAGGATAACGAAATCCCCCAGGGTCACATGGCCGGCCAGGGTCACCTGGTTGGCCAGGATGCAGTCGTTGCCGATCATGCAGTCGTGGCCCACGTGGACATAGGCCATGAACAGGTTGCGACTGCCGATGGTGGTCTCGCCCCGGTCCTGGGCGGTACCGCGGTGCAGCGTCACCCCCTCGCGGATGACGTTGTCGTCTCCTATCACCAGGCGGGTCGGCTCACCGGCATACTTCTTGTCCTGGCAATCCTCGCCGACCGAGGCGAACTGGAAGATACGGGTGCGCGCGCCGAGCACGGTGGGCCCCTTGACCACCACGTGCGGGCCGATCCGACTGCCGGGCCCGACCTCGACGTCGGGCCCGATCACCGAGAAGGGCCCCACCTCGACGTCGTCGGCCAGACAGGCCGCGGGATCGATGATGGCAGTAGGATGAATCAAGCGACCTTCCTCTCGGCACAGATGATTTCGGCCTCGCAGGCCAGCTCGCCGGCCACGGTGGCCCGGCAGGCGAATTTCCAGATGCCGCGCTTCTCGCGAACCACGTCGGCCCGCAGCACCAGTTGGTCGCCGGGCATCACCGGACGCTTGAAGCGGACATTGTCGCTGCCGACCAGGTAGTAGACGTAACCGTCGGCGGGCAGCTTGTTGACGGTCTTGAAGCCGAGGATACCGCAGGCCTGGGCCAGCGCCTCGATCACCAGCACGCCGGGCATGATCGGATGGTGGGGGAAATGGCCATTGAAGAACGGCTCGTTGATGCTCACATTCTTGTAGGCGACGATGGATTCGCCAAGGGCAAGCTCCGTCACCCGATCCACCAGCAGGAAGGGATAGCGGTGGGGCAAATACTCACGAATCTCGTTGATGTCCATTACCATCGTTGCGACCTCTGAAATAACGAAATGCCCGCGGTACGGGCGGACACGAGCCGGCGGCCTCGACCGTCGGGCAGGCGGTGGATTATAGCGTCCCCTGTCGTGCTCTCAACCGCTCTCCGTCCCCGGCCGTGTTCCCGATCCTCACACCCTCAGCCGCCACGGCCGGACTTCTCGAGCCGTGCCAGTCGCTTGGCGAGGTCGTCGAGCTGCTTGAAGCGCACGGCATTCTTGCGCCACTGAGCGTTCTTCATCGCCCCGGTGCCCGACGAATAGACCCCGGGCTCGAGGATCGAGTTGGTCACCAGGCTCATGCCGGTGACCTGCACCCCGTCGCAGAGGGTGAGATGGCCCGAGAGCCCCACGCCACCGCCGAGCATGCAGTGCTTCCCCACCCGGGTGGAACCGGCGATCCCCACGCAGCCGGCCAGGGCACTGTGGTCACCGATCTGCACGTTGTGGGCGATCTGCACCTGGCTGTCGATCTTGACGTCGTTGCCGATGACGGTGTCCCCCAGCGCCCCGCGATCGATGCTCGAGCAGCTGCCCACCTCGACGTCGTCGCCCAGCACCACGCCGCCGAGTTGGGCGATCTTGTGCCAGCGCGCGCCGTCATGGGCGAAACCGAAGCCGTCGCCGCCGATCACGCAGCCGCTGTGCAGGATGGCCCGCTCGCCGATCACCACGCCGTGGCAGACGGTGACATTGGCATGCAGGCGCGACCCGGCGCCGATACGCGAGTCGGCACCGATCACGCAGCCCGGGCCGACCACCACCTCGTCGCCCAGCGTGACGCCCGCCTCGATCACCGCCTGGGGGCCGACCTCGACTCGCTCGCCCAGGCGAGCCCCCTCGGCCACCACCGCCGAGGGGTGAATGCCGCCCGGGGCGCGACTGGCCAGGGGGTCGAACAGTCGCGACAGTGCCGCATAGGCCAGGTAGGGGTTGGCCAGCTCGAGCCGGGCCACCGGGCACTCCTCGCCCAGCTCCGGCGTCAGCAGTACCGCCGCGGCACGGGTGCCCGGCAGGTCCTTGAAATAGGCGCGGTTGGCCAGGAAGGCGACCTGGTCGGGCGTCGCGTCCCGCAGGGTGGCCAGGCCGCTCACCCGGCGGCCGGCATCGCCGACCAGGCGGGCGTCGAGTTGCTCGGCGAGCTCGCCAAGCGTGAAGGTAGGGGAGTCTGGATGCGTCATGGGGGACCTGATCCGGTTGGGTCGTCCGCTCAGAAGAGCGAGTTGAGGACCTGGGTCACCTCATCGGTCAGGTCCGGCAGGTCACGGTCAGAGTGCAGCACCCCCTGGGGCTCCACCAGCACCTCGACACCGTGGCGCTCGATGATCTGATCCACGGCCTGCTCCAGCTTGGGCTCGGCCTCCTGCAGGAACTGTTGCTCGGCCTGCTGCTGGGCCTGGATGACCTGCTGGCGCAGCTGCTCGAACTCGGCGCCCTTCTGCTGGAACTCCTGGACGGCCGCCTGGCGGTCGGCCTCGGACATCAACTCGCCCTCCTGCTGAAGGCGCTGCTGCATCTGCTGAAGCTCCTGCCCCAGCGACTGGGCCTGCTGCTGCTGGCCGCCGATGCGGCTCTCCAGTTCGCTCATGGAGCGCTGGGCCGCATCGGTCTCCATCAGCGCGCGGCGCCAGTCCAGCATGGCCACCTCGGCGGCCTGGGCCGGCAAGGCCAGGGCGGCGAGCATCAAGAGGCTTAGGGCAGCGGTAAGTTTACGCATGGTCATGCTCCTTGCAGGGCTCGATCAGAAGGTCTGGCCGAGCGAGAACTGGAAGAACTGGGTGTCATCGTCGCTCTCGTCGTTGACTGGCGCGGCGATGCTGAAGGTGAGCGGGCCCACCGCGGTCAGCCAGGAGAGGCCAACGCCCACGCTGTAGCGCAACTCGCCCAGGTCGACCCCGGAGCTGCAGTTCGAGTCGACCCCCTCGGGGACGTCAAAGCAGCTGGTCAGGTAGGTGTTGCCGGCGTCCAGGAACAGCGAGGTCTGCATCGAGCGGCGGTCCTCGATGAAGGGCAGCGGGAAGAGCAACTCGGCGCTGCCCTGCACCAGTACGTTGCCGCCCAGGGTCCGGTCGCGGGTCGAGCCTTCAGGCGGCGTGGTTCGCGGCCCCAGGGTGTTGGCGGTGAAGCCGCGCACCGAGCCCAGGCCACCGGTATAGAAGTTCTCGTAGAACGGAAAGGGATCGTTGCCGATGCTGTCGGCATAGCCCAGCTCGCCACTGAACTTCAGTGCCCAGTCATGTGCCTCGTCGAGCGGGAAGAGCTGGCGGGCCCGGGCGCGGAGCTTGTAGTAGTCGGCGTCGCTGCCCGGCACCGCGGTTTCCAGCGACAGGCGTTGGTAGTTACCGGCGGTGGGCATGATGCCGCGGTTGAGGTTATTGCGGGTCCAGCTGGCGGTGAGCTTGAGGCTCTGGGCGTCGGTCCCCTGGTCCTCCACGTACTGCTGGATCTCCTGGGCGGTGTCGTTGAAGGTCTTGACCGTCAGGTCCTCCACCGAGGTGCCGAAGTTGAGCCGGGTCAGCTCGTTGATCGGGTAGCCGAAGTTGATGCCACCGCCGTAGGAGTCGGTGGAGAAGGTGGACACATCGGAGTCCTCGAAATCGGTCTCGCGGTAGAAGAGGTCGTAGCCGCGCGAGATGCCGTCCAGGGTCCAGTAGGGATCGGTGAAGCCGAA
Source organism: Halomonas sp. LBP4 (assembly GCF_003202205.1). Lineage (GTDB taxonomy): Bacteria > Pseudomonadota > Gammaproteobacteria > Pseudomonadales > Halomonadaceae > Halomonas > Halomonas flagellata. The sequence goes on along the minus strand of NZ_PDOG01000002.1, from coordinate 125,258 downwards.
GTTGAAGCTGGTGAAGGTGTCGCCGCGCTGGGCGCCCAGGTTCACCCGGTTACCGGTGCCGAGGAAGTTGTTCTGGGCCAGCGCCGCGCCGAAGATCACGCCGGCGCTCTGGGAGAAGCCAACGCTGGCCGAGACCGAACCCGAGGGCTGCTCCTCGACGGTGTAGGTGACGTCGAGCTTGTCCGGCTCGCCCGCCACCGGCTGGGTCTCGACATCGACCTGGCGGAAGAAGCCGAGACGCTCGAGGCGCTGGCGCGACAGGCTGATCGACTCGGTGGAGGCCGGCGCCCCCTCGAGCTGGATCATCTCGCGGCGCAGCACCTCGTCCTGGGTGGTGGTGTTGCCGATGAAGTCGATGCGCCGCACATAGGCGCGCTGGCCGGCATCCACCCGGAAGGTGAGGTCCACGGTCTCGCCGTCGGCGGCGATCTCCGGCACGCCGTCGACGTTGGCGAAGGCGAAGCCGTCGGCCCCCAGGTGCGCGCGCAGTGCCTCGGAGGAGGCGGTGACGTCGCTGCGCGAGAAGATCTCGCCACTCTCCACCTGGAGCAGGTCGCGTGCCTCGCGCTCGCTGATCTGCAGGTCGCCGGCGAAGCGGATGTCGCCCAGGCGGTACTGGCGGCCCTCGTCGACGTTGATGGTGATGAAGATCTGCGACTTGTCGGGGCTGATGGAAACCTGGGTGGAGGTGATGGCGAAGTTGACGTAGCCGCGGTCCAGGTAGAAGGAGCGCAGGCGCTCCAGGTCGCCGGAGAGGGCCTCGCGGGAGTACTCGTCCCGCGAGAACCAGCCGAACAGGCGCCCGGGGCGGTCGTCGAGCTCGAAGACATCGCGCAGGGTGTCATCGTCGAAGTCCCGGTTGCCGACGATGTTGATCTGGCGGATCTTGGCCACCGCGCCCTCGTTGATGTCGATGTCGACCTGCACCCGGCCCTCGTCGATCTCCTCCACGCTGGCATCGATGGTCGCGCTGTAGCGGCCCTGGCCCTGGTAGAGGCCCTCGAGCTCGCGCTGGATCTCCTCCAGGGTGGAGAGCTGGAGAACCTGGCCTTCGGACAGGCCGGCCTCCTCGAGGCCCTGGCGCAGCTCGTCGTCGCCGATCTGGCGGTTGCCGGTGATGTTGAGACGGGTGATGGTGGGGCGCTCGACCACCTGGATGATCAGGACGTCGCCGTCGCGGGCGAGCTGAATGTCCTCGAACAGGCCGGTGGCGAACAGGCGGCGCGTCGCCTCAGCCAGTTCGCGGTCGTCCACCCGATCGCTGGCGCTGACAGGAAAGGCATTGAACACGGAGGCCGCGGAGACCCGCTGCAGTCCTTCTACCCGAATATCGGAAACTTCGAAAGGTTCTGCCTGGGCAAGGGAAGCCCCGGCGAGCAGCAGTGCCGCCAATCCGATGGTCTTGATTTTCATGCAGTCGATTCGCTCGCGTTGATCTGCCAATCCTGTCCAGACGGGCACCTTATACATTTGTGCGGGTGACTGACAAGGCTGGAGACCGGGCCCCACCTCCTTGTGCCGCCCACGCCTTCGCTCGCTACCAGAGTCGCATCAGGTCGAAGTAGATCGCCATCAGCATCAGGGTACCGACCAGCGCCAGGCCGATGCGCAAGCCGATGGCCTGGGTTTGCTCCGATACCGGCCGACCGCGGACGACCTCGACGAAATAGTAGAGCAGATGGCCGCCATCCAGCACCGGGATGGGCAGCAGGTTGAGCACCGCCAGGCTGATCGACAGGTAGGCCATGAAACTGACGAAGCTCTCGAGCCCGGTGCGTGCCGTGTCGCCGGCCACCCGGGCGATGGTGATCGGCCCCGAGAGATTGGTCGGCGAGATCAGCCCGACCAGCATCTTGCGGATGGCGCCCAGGGTCAGCATCGTCATCTCGCCGGTGCGCGAGACGGCCTGGCCCACCGCCGCCACCGGCCCGTAGCGGATCTCGCGGCGATACTCCTCGGGCCACTCCACCGGCTCGACGCCGGCCCCGATGTAACCGATGGCGCCCCCCTCCTCGAGCTCGTTGCGCCCGGGGGTGAGGGACAGCCGGAGGCGCTCCTGGCCACGCAGCACCTCGAGTTCGAGGGTCTCGCCCGGGTTCGCCCGCACGATATCGACGAAGTGCATCCAGTCGTCCACCGCGGCGCCGTCCACCGCGACCACCTCGTCGCCGGGCGCGAGCCCGGCCGCCGCCGCCGCCTCGCCCTCGACGACCTGGCCGAGCACCGCCGGGTAGGGCGGGCGCCAGGGGGTGACCCCCAGGCTGGGCAGGGGCTGGGGCGGGTCCTGGCGTACCAGCCAGTCTTCCACCGGCAGGCGATGCTCGCGGGGGTCGGCCGTGGCGGCGTCACGGGCATCGATACGCAGCTCGCCGCTGGCACCGATGGCCGCGATCAGCTTCAGGTTGATCTGGTCCCAGGAGCGTACCGCCTGCCCCTGCACCGCGGTGATCTCCTGGCCGGGGCGCAGGCCACCACGATCGGCGGGCGAGTCGGGCGTGACGTCACCGATCACCGGCGCCACCGTGGTCGTACCGACCACGAACAGCGCCCAATAGGCGACGATGGCAAGCAGGAAGTTGGCCAGGGGGCCGGCGGCGACGATGGCGATGCGCTGCCACACCGTCTTGCGATTGAAGGCCTGGCCGAGCTGATCATGGGGCACCGGGGCCTCGCGCTCGTCGAGCATCTTGACGTAGCCGCCGAGCGGAATCGCGGCCAGCACGAACTCGGTCCCATGGCGGTCGACACGGGACCAGATCGGCTTGCCGAAGCCTACCGAGAAACGCAGCACCTTGACGCCACAACGTCGCGCCACCCAGAAGTGGCCATACTCATGGAAGGTGATCAGCAGGCCCAGCACCACGATGACGGCCAGCACGTTCTGGATCAGGCCCAAGGCGGCCTCCTGTCGGGTTGCAGTAAGGGTTGCATCAGCAACGGTTCAGCCAGTCATGCGCCGCCTGGCGGGCTAGCCCATCGGCCTCGAGAATCGTCTCGAGGTCGGCGGCCGCCGCCACCGGCCGGGCGTCACGCACCCGCGCCACCAGCTCGCCGATCCCGGTGAAGCCGAGCCGGTGGTCGAGGAAGGCCGCCACGGCCACCTCGTTGGCGGCATTGAGCACCGCCGGCGCCGTGCCCCCCGCGGCCATCGCTTCCCGCGCCAGGCGCAGGCAGGGAAAGGCCTCCTCGTCAGGCGCCTCGAAATCGAGCCGCGCCACCGCGAACAGGTCCAGGGCCTCGACACCGGCGTCGATGCGCTCGGGCCAGGCCAGCCCGAAGGCGATCGGCGTGCGCATGTCCGGGTTGCCCAGTTGGGCGATCACCGACCCGTCGGCGTAGGCGGCCATGGAGTGAATCACGCTCTGCGGATGCACCACCACCTGCACCTGGTCGGGCCGGGCATCGAACAGCCAGCACGCCTCGATCAGCTCCAGCCCCTTGTTCATCAGGGTGGCGCTGTCCACCGAGATCTTGCGCCCCATGGACCAGTTGGGGTGGGCGCACGCCTGCTCGGGCGTCACCGCCGCCAGTTCGGCGCCGGACCTGCCGCGGAAGGGACCGCCGGAGGCAGTCAGCAGCAGCTGGGTGACCCCGTGGCGCCCCAGTCCACCGCGGTGCTCGGCTGGTAGACACTGATAGATGGCATTATGTTCGGAATCGATGGGCAGCAGGGTCGCCCCGGAGCCGGCCACGGCGTCCATGAACAGTGCCCCCGACATCACCAGGGCTTCCTTGTTGGCCAGCAGCACCCGCTTGCCGGCGCGCACCGCGGCCAGGGTCGGCAGCAGGCCGGCGGCACCGACGATGGCCGACATCACCACGTCGACCTCGCCCGCCTCGGCCACCTCGACCAGCGCCTCGGCGCCGGCGAGCACCTCGGTGGCGAGTCCCGCCTCGCGGAGCCGTTGGCGCAGCCAGGCGGCGTCCCGTTCGTCGCCAAGCACGGCCACGGCGGGTTGATGTACCCGGCACTGCTCGAGGAGGGTCTCGCGGGAGCGATGGGCCGTCAGGGCATGGACCCGGTAGCGCTCGGGATGGCGGGCGATCACGTCCAGGGTACTGGCCCCGATGGAGCCGGTGGCCCCCAGCACGGTCACCGTTCGCGAGCGGGCAGGCATGGCATCCATCTACAGCGCTCCCAGGTAGAGCAAGGCGAACAGCGGCAGGGCGGCGGTCAGGCTGTCGATACGATCGAGCACGCCGCCATGGCCAGGCAGCAGGTTGCTGGAGTCCTTGATGCCGCGGTGGCGCTTGAGCATGCTCTCAAGCAGATCGCCCAGCACCGAGGCCAGGGTCACCGCCAGGGTCGCCGCCACCAGGATCAGGCCACCGCCGGCGCCCAGCCCTTGCCAGAGTGCATAGGCCACTGCCAGGACCGCGGTGGCGACGAGGCCACCGGCCACCCCCTCCCAGCTCTTGCCGGGGCTGACCTTCGGCGCCAGCTTGCGCCGACCGAAGGCACGACCGGCAAAGTAGGCGCCGATATCGGCACACCACACCACCAGCAGCACGAACAGTAGCCAGACCGCGCCGGAGTCGCGTAGCACATTGAGGCCGACCCAGGCCGGCAGCAGCACCCAGAGTCCCATGGCCAGGCGCCACGGTGTGGCGCCCCATTGCTCGAGCCGCTCGGGGTAGCGGGTGACCCAGTAGAGATTGGCCAGCCAGCCCGCCGCGCCCAGCCACAGCGGCCAGGCGGCCAGGGTCGCGCCCATCAGCCACAGCAGCGCCATCAGCGCCGCCAGGCCGGCCACCAGGGCGAGTCGCCGCTCGCGCGCCTCGACACCGGCCAGGTTGGTCCACTCCCAGCCGGCGAGCAGCACGATGAGGGCGGTGAAGAGCGCGAAGGCGCCCCCCTGCAGGCCGAACAGCCCGGCCAGCATCAACGGCGCCAGCCAGGCCGCGGTGAGGATCCGCTGTCTAAGCATCTTGCGCTTCGACCTGTTCATCGGTCATGCCGAAGCGTCGCTTGCGACGCTGGAAGTCGGCCAGCGCCAGATCGAAGGCCTCGGCGTCGAAGTCGGGCCACAGCAGCGGCGTGAAATGGAGCTCCGCATAGGCCATCTGCCACAGCAGGAAATTGGAGATGCGCTGCTCGCCGCTGGTACGGATGCAGAGGTCCACCGGGGCATCGCCGGCCAGGCAGACCTCGCGGTCCAGGGCAGGCTCGTCGATCGCCGCCGGCGAGAGCTCGCCGGCGGCGACCCGCTCGGCCAGGCGCCGGGCCGCACCGGCGATATCCCAGCGCCCGCCGTAGTTGGCGGCGATCACCAGGTGCAGGCCCTGGTTGTCGGCGGTCAGCGCCTCGGCCCGGGCGATATGCCTCTGGATCGAGGACGAGAAGGCCTCGCGGTCGCCGATGATCGACAGCCGGATGCCGTTGTCGTGAAGCTTCCTGACCTCGCGCTTGAGCGCCATCAGGAACAGCTCCATCAGCGCACTCACCTCGGCCTTGGGTCGCTTCCAGTTCTCGCTGGAGAAGGCGAACAGGGTCAGGGTCTCGATGTCGCGCTCGGCCGCGCGGCGTATCACGGCGCGCACTGCCTCGACGCCGGCACGATGGCCGCGCACGCCGGAGAGGCCGCGGGCCTTCGCCCAGCGGTTGTTGCCGTCCATGATGATGGCCACATGACGTGGCACCCCGCCCTCGGGGGCAGCACGGTCGCTATCCCCGGGACGGGGCTTGGGGGGCTGCGGTGACGTCATGATGTCTCGCATGGGGGTGTGCCGGACCGGGCGGGGCCTCTCCTCGACGCGCCGGGGCCACGAGGAGAGCGCCGCCCGACCACCTTCAGACCTGCATCAGGTCCTGCTCCTTGGATTCCAGCGTCTTGTCGATCTCGGCGATGTACTTGTCGGTCAACTTCTGGATCGCGTCCTCGGCCTGGTGCTGCTCATCCTCGGTGATCTCCTTCGCCTTGAGCAGCGCCTTGATGTCGCCATTGGCATCGCGGCGCACGTTGCGCACCGCCACCCGGGCGTGCTCGGCCTCCTGACGGGCCTGCTTGATGTAGCCCTTGCGGGTCTCCTCGGTCAGCATCGGCATCGGCACGCGGATGTTGTTGCCGGCGGTCGAGGGGTTCAGGCCGAGATCGGAGGTCATGATGGCCTTCTCGATCTTGGGCACCATGCTCTGTTCCCAGGGCACCACGGACAGGGTGCGAGCATCCTCGGTGTTGATGTTCGCCACCTGGTTGAGCGGCACCTGCGAGCCGTAGTAGTCCACGGTCACCGAATCCAGGATGCTGGAGTGCGCACGCCCGGTGCGGATCTTGTTCAGGTTGCCATGAAGGGCCTCGAGGCTCTTCTGCATGCGGGATTCCGCATCCTTCTTGATGTCATTGATCACGTTGTCAACCTCTGTCTATCAGCGTGCCTTCCTCGCCGCCCACCACCAGGTTCAGCAGGGCGCCCGGCTTGTTCATGTTGAAGACCCGAACCGGCATGTCATGGTCCCGCACCAGGCAAATGGCGGTCAAATCCATCACCCCGAGCTTCTGATCGAGGGCATCGTCATAGCTCAGCTGGTCGTACTTCACCGCGTCGCCGAACTTGACCGGGTCCTTGTCGTAGACCCCGTCGACCTTGGTGGCCTTGACCACCACGTCGGCGTCGATCTCGATACCACGCAGACAGGCCGCCGAGTCGGTGGTGAAGAAGGGGTTGCCGGTGCCGGCGGAGAACAATACCACGTCCCCGGAGGTGAGGTAGCGAATGGCGGTACGGCGATCGTAGTGCTCCACCACGCCGCTCATGGGGATCGCCGACATCACCCGCGAGCGGATGTTGGAGCGTTCCAGGGCGTCACGCATGGCCAGCGCGTTCATCACCGTGGCCAGCATGCCCATGTGATCGCCGGTGACCCGATCCATGCCCGCCGCGTTGAGGGCGGCACCGCGGAACAGGTTGCCACCGCCGATCACGATGCCGACCTGGACGCCGATGCCGACCAGTTGGCCGATCTCCAGCGCCATGCGGTCGAGCACCTTGGGGTCGATGCCGAAATCGTGCTCGCCCATCAGCGCCTCGCCGGAGAGCTTCAACAGGATGCGCTTGTACTTCGACTTCGCCGAACGGGACTTGTCCGAACGAGAGGCCTCGGTCTTGGGCGGGCAATCGACCGGCATGTCGGCATGATCGGATGTGGGCATGGCATCTCTCCCTGGGTCGTCAGCAGTGGGCTTCAACGTCGGCCGGATCCACCGGCCGGATACGCGAAGGCGTGCGCTCCCGCGCACGCCATCGTCGAACTGGTACCTGTGACCTCAGCTACGCTTGGCCTGTTCCATCACTTCCTTGGCGAAGTCGACCTCCTCCTTCTCGATGCCCTCGCCCACCTCGAAGCGGGTGAAACCGACCACCTCGCCACCGGCCGCCTTGACGAAGTCGGCGACGCTCTGGTTCGGATCCTTGACGAAGGGCTGCTCGGTCAGGCTGTTCTCGGCCAGATACTTCTTCAGGCGCCCCTGGACCATCTTCTCGGCGATCTGCTCGGGCTTCCCGGCCATGTCGGGCTGGGCGAGGATGATCGCCTTCTCCTGGTCGAGCTGTGCCTGGGGCATGTCCTCGGGGCGCGCCACGGCCGGGTTGATGGCGGCGACGTGCATGGCGACGTCACGGGCCACCTCGGCGCTGCCGCCCTTGAGCACGGTCAGTACGCCGATGCGGCCACCGTGGACGTATTCGCCCACCTGGCCGCCGTCGCCGGCCTCGACCACCACGCAACGACGCACGCCGATGTTCTCGCCGATCTTCTGCACCAGCTGCTCGCGGGCGGTCTCGAGATCGCCGGCCATCACCGCGGCCACGTCCTCGCTCCTGGCGGCGAAGAAGGCGTCGGCGACCTTGTCGGCGAAGGCCTTGAAGTTGTCGTCGCGGGCGACGAAGTCGGTCTCGGAGTTGATCTCGACCATCACGCCGTAGCTGCCGTCCTCGGCCACGCGAGTGACGACGGCGCCTTCGGCGGCGGTACGGCCGGCCTTCTTGGCGGCCTTGAGACCGGAGCTCTTGCGCAGGTTCTCGATGGCGACCTCGATGTCACCGTCGGCCTCGGTGAGGGCCTTCTTGCACTCCATCATGCCGAGCCCGGTACGCTCGCGCAGTTCCTTGACCTGGGAGGCGCTGATAGCTGCCATGGGTTTCACCTCTGAATGGTTTTACCTGGCCGGACCCATCGATCATCGAGAGTCCGGAAAAGTCTGCCCTGGGGAGGAAAAAGGGGGCCAGGGCCCCCTTCTCGCCGGCCCGGCCGCCGCAACGCCGGCCACCGGACAGGCGGGCCGCGATCACTCGGCGGCGCTGTCGCTTTCCTGCGCCACCTCGTCGGTGACCTCGACGAACTCGTCGGGGCGGCCTTCCTTCGCACGACCACAGGCGTCGGCGATGGCCTTGACGTAGATCTGGATGGCGCGGATGGAGTCATCGTTGCCGGGGATCACGTAGTCGACGCCGTCCGGGTCGGAGTTGGTGTCCACCACCCCGATGACCGGAATGCCCAGCTTGTTCGCCTCGTTGATGGCGATGCGCTCGTGGTCGACGTCGATCACGAACAGGGCATCGGGCAGGCCGCCCATCTCCTTGATGCCGCCGATGGAGCGCTCGAGCTTCTCCTGCTCGCGGGTCGCCATCAGGACTTCCTTCTTGGTCAGCTTCTCGAAGGTGCCGTCCTCGCGCATGGCCTCGAGGTCGCGCAGGCGCTTGATCGACTGACGGATGGTCTTGTAGTTGGTCAACATGCCGCCGAGCCAGCGGTGGTTGACGAACGGCTGACCGACGCGGTTGGCCTCTTCCTTGATGATCTTGCTCGCGCTGCGCTTGGTGCCGACGAACATGATCTTGTTGTTGGCCGCGGCCATCTTCTCGACCACATCGATCGCCTCGTTGAGGGCCGGCAGGGTGTGCTCGAGGTTGATGATGTGGATCTTGTTGCGGGCGCCGAAGATGAACTTGCTCATCTTCGGGTTCCAGTACTTGGTCTGGTGGCCGAAGTGAGCGCCTGCCTTCAACAGGTCCCGCATGTTGACGTGTGCCATGGATGACTCCTGAAAAATCGGGTTAGGCCTCCACGCACCCCATGGATCCGACCGTCGGGACGAACCGACAGCACCCGGGACCATGTGCCGGTGCGTGTGTGTTTTCAAGGCGTTGCATTGCATTACGCCCTCGCTGCCGCGGCACCCCCGGCACCCCGGGCCAGCGGACTGGACGGAAGGCGGCACGACAGGGCACAGCGATTGCAGGAAAGCGCGCAGCTTTATACCATGGATCGACTCCGAGATGAAGTCGCCCGACCGCCGTTGGTGCCTGCCGGCGCCGAGCGACCCCACCCTGACCCGAGATTCCATGAACGTTCCCATCAAGACGTCCGACGAGATCGAGAAGATGCGCGAGGCCGGTCGCCAGGCCGCCAGCGTGCTGGAGATGATCACCCCCCACGTGACCGCCGGCGTCAGCACCGGCGAGCTCGACCGCCTCTGTCACGACTACATCGTTCACGAGCTGGGCTCCACTCCGGCCCCGCTCGACTACCACGGCTTCCCCAAGTCGACCTGCACCTCCATCAACCACGTGGTCTGCCACGGCATCCCCGATGACGCCAAGAAGCTCAGGAAGGGCGACATCATGAACATCGACATCACCGTGAAGACCGCCGACGGCTACCACGGCGACTCGAGCAAGATGTTCATCATCGGCGAGAGCATCCAGGGCGAACGGCTGTGCCGAATCACCCAGGAGTGCCTCTACCACAGCATCGCCCTGGTGCGGCCCGGGGTGCGGCTCTCCGAGCTCGCCCGCGCCATCCAGCGCCATGCCGAGGACAACGGCTACTCGGTGGTACGCGACTTCTGCGGCCACGGCATCGGCGCCACCTTCCACGAGGAGCCGCAGGTGCTGCACTACGACGGCTATGCCCCCGAGGCCGACATCGAGCTGGCCGAGGGCATGTGCTTCACCATCGAGCCGATGATCAATGTCGGCTCCCACAAGACCAAGGTGCTGCGCGACGGCTGGACCGCGGTGACCCGCGACAAGAGCCTTTCCGCCCAGTGGGAGCACACCCTGCTGGTCACCGCGACCGGCGTCGAGGTGCTCACCGCCCGTGGCGAGGAAGACTTCGCCTTCCTCGAGCGCTGAGCGACATGCTGCTGCACCACTACCGCTTCGAACCCGACGAGACGCTGTTCGACGTCGCCCGCTTCCGCTCGGAACTGGCCGGCAGCCGCTCGCCCATCGCCCCCTTCAAGGCGGCGCTGCGCGAGATCCAGGCGCACCTCGATGAGCGCTTCCACGAAGGCGCCGATATCCGCGACCTGATCCACGGCCGTGCCTGGTGCCTCGATCGGCTGCTCACGGTGGCCTGGGAGCGGCACGACTGGCCCGACGATGGCGTGGCACTGCTCGCCGTGGGCGGCTACGGTCGCGGCGAGCTGCACCCCTGTTCCGACGTCGACCTGCTGCTGCTGCTCGAGGAGGACGATGACGGGCCGTACCGCGCTCCCCTCACCGACTTCATCACTTTCCTGTGGGACATCGGCCTGGAGATCGGCCACAGCGTGCGCTCGCTTGCCGACTGCGAGCGCGAGGCCCGCGCCGACGTCACGGTGATCACCAACCTGCTGGAGTCGCGCACCCTGGCCGGTCCCGGGCGGCTGCGCGAGGCGATGCAGGCACGCCTGACCACCGACCGGCTGTGGCCCGCCGACCGCTTCTTCGAGGCCAAGTGGCAGGAGCAGATCACCCGCCACTACCGCTACAACAACTCCGAGTACCACCTCGAGCCCAACATCAAGAGCTCCCCCGGCGGGCTCCGGGACATCCAGATGATCGGCTGGGTGGCCAAGCGTCACTTCGGCAGCGAGCGCTACGAGGACCTGGTGGCCAACGGTTTCATGAACGACGCCGAGCTGCACATCCTCAGCCAGGGGCAGGCCTTCCTGTGGCAGGTGCGCTACGCCCTGCACATGCTGACCGGCCGCGCCGAGGACCGCCTGCTGTTCGACCACCAGCGCACCATCGCCGAGCTGTTCGGCTTCCGCGACACCCCGGAGCGCCTCGCCGTCGAGCAGTTCATGAAGCGCTACTACCGTCACGTCACGGCGCTCGCCGGGCTCAACGACATGCTGCTGCAGCACTTCGACGAGGCGATCCTGCGCGCCGGCGAGGAACTCACCACGGTGCCGCTCAACGAGCGCTTCGAGATCAAGGGCGGCTACATCCAGGCGCGCTCGCGCAGCGTCTTTCGCCACCGCCCCTCGGCGCTGCTCGAGCTGTTCCTGCTGATGGCCGAGCACCCGGAGATCGAGGGGGTCCGGGCCGACACCATCCGCCTGATCCGCGACCACCGCCACCTGATCGACGACCTCTACCGCGACGACGTCCGTCACCAGAGCCTGTTCATGACGCTGCTGCGCTCCGGCGGCAACGTCGCCCGGCAGCTGCGGCGCATGAACCGCTACGGGGTGCTCGGCAAGTACCTGCCGGAGTTCGGCCGCGCCGTGGGGCTGATGCAGCACGACCTCTTCCATATCTATACCGTCGACGCCCACACCCTGCGCCTGCTCAAGTTCATCCACGGCTTCCGCAAGCCCGAGGCCCGCGAGGAGTTCCCGGTGGCGGCGGCGCTGATCCACCAGCTGCCCAAGCTCGAGCTGCTGTGGATCGCCGGGCTCTACCACGACATCGGCAAGGGGCGTGGTGGCGACCATTCGCAGATTGGCGCCCGCGACGTCGAGGCCTTCGCCGAGCGCCACGGCCTCTCGCCCCGCGACACCCGCCTGGTCAGCTGGCTGGTGGAGCACCACCTCACCATGTCGATGGTCGCCCAGAAGCGCGACACCACCGACCCGGACGTGATCGCCGACTTCGCCCGCATCGTCGGCGACGAGACCCGCCTCGACTACCTCTACGTGCTCACCGTGGCCGACATCAACGCCACCAATCCCACCCTGTGGAACGGCTGGCGCGCCACCCTGCTGCGCCAGCTGCACGGCGAGACCAAGCGCGCCCTGCGTCGCGGCCTGGAGAACCCGCTGGATCGCGACGACTGGGTACAGGAGACACGCAGCGAGGCCCGCTCGCTGCTCGCCGTGGTGGGGACCGACATGGACCGGGTCGACCGCCTGTGGGAGTCGCTCGGCGAGGACTACTTCCTGCAGTACGCCCCCAGCGAGATCGTCTGGCAGACCCAGGGCATCCTCGCCCACGACGGCTCGAACCTGCCGTTGATCCTGATCAACGCGCCCACCGAGGACATGGCCGAAGGCGGCACCAAGGTGTTCATCCACACTCGCTCGGTACACGACCTCTTCGCCGCCACCGCCGCCGCCCTGGACCAGCTGGACCTCTCCATCCACGACGCCCGCATCGCCACCTCCAGCAATAACTGGACGCTGAACACCTTCATCGTGCTCGACGACGAGGGGCAGGCGATCCGCGACCCCGGGCGCATCGAGGAGATCCGTCGTTACCTGGTGGAGGAGCTCGACGACCCCGAGGACTACCCGAAGATCGTCACCCGCCACACCCCGCGCCAACTCAAGCACTTCCGGGTCCCCACCGAGGTGCTCATCGAGCAGGACCCGGCCAACGAGCGCACCATGCTCGAGCTCACCGCCCCCGACCGTCCCGGCCTACTGGCGCGGGTGGGGCGTATCTTCATGGAGCAGGACATCGCGCTCTCGGCGGCCAAGATCGCCACCCTGGGCGAACGGGTCGAGGACGTCTTCTTCATCACCACCAAGGCCGGCGAGCCGCTCACCGACCCCGAGCGCCAGGCACGGCTGCGCGCGCGGCTGGTGGAGGTGCTCGACGTTTCCGGGTAAACCACCGGCAACGATAGCCTCGGAAAAGGCGAGAACGCCGGAGACGAGGGGCGCCGTCACTCGGGGCTGATCCGGCGACAGGCCTGCGAGGGGGCGCTGTAAACCCCTCCCTGGGCGCTACTTTTGCCTTCCCTGGCAAAAGACCCCCTCTTCGGCCTGTCCCCGGCGCCCCTGTACGTCCAGCAGAGATTCCCACCGGCACCGGAGGCCAGCGTTTGAGGCCTTGTCTGGCCTTCCCTATAATCAAGCCCCTTTCGACCACGACAACGACGCCCGAGGCCACGGCCGGCGAGGCGCGCCTGGACACCCATGAACCCCGATCTCGACGCCCTCAAGCCCTACCCCTTCGAGAGGCTCGCCGCCCTCAAGGCCGATGTGACGCCTCCGGCGGGCCTGCCCCATATCCCGTTGACTATCGGCGAGCCGCAGCACGCCCCCTTCGCCGCGGCCCTGGAGACGCTGGTCGCCCACCGCCACGAGATGGCCCGCTACCCGGCCACCGCCGGCCTGGCCGAACTGCGCGGCGCCATCGCCGGCTGGGCCACGCGGCGCTTCGGCCTCGCGGGCCTCGACCCGGAGACCCAGGTGCTGCCGGTCAACGGTACCCGGGAGGCGATCTTCGCCTTCGTCCAGGCGGCGCTCGACCGCACCCGGCCGGCCCGGGTGGTGGTGCCCAACCCCTTCTACCAGATCTACGAGGGGGCAACCCTGCTCGCCGGCGGCGAGCCGCTCTACCTGGACTGCCGCGCCGATCACGGCTTCCGCCCGAACCTCGATGCCGTGCCCGCCGAGACCTGGCGCGACGTCCAGTTGGTGTTCCTCTGCTCGCCGGGCAACCCCACCGGGGCGGTGACGCCGCTGGCGGAGTTCGAGAAACTCATCGAGCTGGCGGATGAGCACGATTTCCTGATCGCCTCGGACGAGTGCTACTCGGAGCTCTACCTGGACGAGGCGGCCCCCCCGCCGGGGCTGCTCGAGGCCTGCGCCCGGCTCGGCCGCCACGACTACCGGCGCTGCCTGGTGTTTCACTCGCTCTCCAAGCGCTCCAACCTGCCGGGGCTGCGCTCCGGCTTCGTGGCGGGAGACGCCTCGCTGATCGCGCCCTTCAGGCGCTACCGCACCTACCACGGCTGCGCCATGTCGCTGCCGCTGCAGCGCGCCTCGATCACCGCCTGGAACGACGAGGCCCATGTGCGGACCAACCGTGATGCCTATCGCGAGAAGTTCGCCGCCGTGACCGAGATCCTCGCCCCGGTGCTGGACTTCCCCGAGCCCGAGGCGAGCTTCTACCTCTGGCCGGCGGTGCCGGGCGGCGACGACGAGGCCTTCACCCGGGCGCTCTATGCCGAGGAACATGTCAGCGTGCTGCCGGGCTCCTATATGGGTCGTCCCGCAACCGACGACGGGATGGGCCGCCCCGGCCACGATGGCGTCAACCCCGGCAGCGGCCGTGTCCGCCTGGCGCTGGTGGCCGAGCGGGAGGCCACCGTCGAAGCCGCGCGGCGCATCCGCCGCTTCATCGAGAGGAGCGCATGATGCTGACGCTCTACGTCATCAACACCTGCGACACCTGCCGCCGCGCGCGCAAGGCCCTGGACGCCAAAGGCATCCCCTACCAGCTCCATGACCTGCGCGAGGACGGCCTCTCCGCGCCCCTGCTCGAGCATATCCTCGGGAAGGTGCCGGTGATGACGCTGCTCAACCAACGCAGCACCACCTGGCGCAACCTGGACGAGGCCGACAAGGCCGGTATCGACGCCAACAAGGCCCGCGAGCTGATGATGGCGCACCCGACGCTGCTCAAGCGCCCGCTGCTCGACACCGGCGACGAGATCCGCGTCGGCTACCGCGACGGCGACTACGACGACCTGAAAGGTTGAGACGCCCCTTTCCCCATGACGAGCTTTCCCACTTAGACGAGGATCCCCCCATGCTGAGCTTTGCACTCGGAATCGGCACCCAGAACACCCAGGGCGACTGGCTGGAAATCTACTATCCGGCGCCCCTGCTCCACCCCGACGCCGGCCTGGTCGAGGCCGCCGGCAAGGTGCTGGATGCCCCGGCCGGCAATGCCGCCGTAAGCTTCGTCCCCGAGCAGTGCGGCGACCTGGCCGCGGCGCTCAAGGCCGCCGGCCAGCCGGAGCAGGCCGAGCTGGCCGAGTCGCTGGCGGCGAGCAAGCGGCCGCTGGTGGCCATGTTCCTGGAGAACGACCTGCCGCCCCAGAGCGCGCCGGAGGTCTACCTCAAGCTGCACCTGCTCTCCCATCGCCTGGTCAAGCCCCACGGCCTGGACCTCACCGGCATGTTCGGCCTGCTGCGCAACGTCGCCTGGACCAGCGAGGGCCCCATCGATATCGAGGAACTGCCGGCCCGCCGCCTGCGCGCCCGCCTCGAGGGCCGTTCGCTCTCGGTGGACTGCGTCGACAAGTTCCCCAAGATGACCGACTATGTGGTACCGACCGGCGTGCGCATCGCCGACACCGCCCGGGTGCGCCTGGGCGCCCACCTCGGCGAGGGCACCACCGTGATGCACGAGGGCTTCGTCAACTTCAACGCCGGCAGCGAGGGCCCCGGCATGATCGAGGGCCGCATTTCCGCCGGGGTGATGGTCGGCAAGGGCTCCGACCTGGGCGGCGGCTGCTCTACCATGGGCACCCTCTCCGGCGGCGGCAACATCGTCATCAAGGTCGGCGAGGGCTGCCTGATCGGGGCCAACGCCGGCATCGGCATCCCCCTGGGCGACCGCTGCACCGTGGAGGCCGGGCTCTACATCACCGCCGGCGCCAAGGTCACCCTGCTCGACGACCAGGGCCAGGAGGTCAAGACCGTGGCCGCCCGCGAGCTCGCCGGCCAGGACGACCTGCTGCTGCGCCGCAACTCACAGAACGGCCGCATCGAGTGCCTGACCAACAAGAGTGCCATCGCGCTCAACGAGGCACTGCATGCCAACGACTGAGGCCCTTTCCCCGACGCTCGCGCTCGCCTTCGAGCTGATCCGACGCCCCTCGGTCACCCCCGACGACCTGGGCTGCCAGGCGCTGATGATCGAGCGGCTCGAGCGGCTCGGCTTCCATGTCGAGCGCCTGCCCTTCGGTGACGTGGAGAACTTCTGGGCGACCCGCGGCCACCACGGGCCGATGCTGGCCTTCGCCGGGCACACCGACGTGGTGCCCAGCGGCCCCCACCTGCACTGGGATCACCCGCCCTTCGAGCCCTGCATCGATGACCAGGGGATGCTCTGTGGCAGAGGGGCCGCCGACATGAAGGGCAGCCTGGCGGCCATGCTCACCGCGGTGGAGCGCTTCGTTACCGCCCACCCGGATCACCACGGCAAGATCGGTTTCCTGATCACCTCCGACGAGGAGGGCCCGGCGGTGGATGGCACCCGGGCGGTGGTCGAGCACCTGCGCGAGGCCCACGAACGGCTCGACTACTGCATCGTCGGCGAACCCTCCTCCACCGCGCGGCTGGGCGACGTGATCAAGAACGGCCGGCGCGGCTCCCTGGGCGGGGTGCTGCACATCAAGGGCGTGCAGGGCCATGTGGCCTACCCGCACCTGGCGCGCAACCCCATCCACCAGGCGATGCCTGCGCTCGACGCCCTGGTCCGGGAGCACTGGGACGCGGGCAACGCCTTCTTCCCCGCCACCAGCTTCCAGGTCTCCAACATCCGCGCCGGCACCGGGGCCACCAACGTGATCCCCGGCGACGTGGAGGTGGTGTTCAACTTCCGCTTCTCCACCGAGGTGACCCACGAACAGCTCAAGCAACGCACCGAGGCGCTCCTCGACGCCCACGGCCTCGAGTACCATCTCGACTGGACCCTCAACGGCGAGCCCTTCCTCACCGCCGAGGGCGAGCTGGTCGACGCCGCGCTGAGGGGCGTCGAGGACGTGCTGGGCCACCGGCCGGAGCTCTCGACCAGTGGCGGCACCTCGGACGGACGCTTCATCGCCACCCTGGGCAGCCAGGTGGTCGAGCTCGGCCCGCTCAATGCCACCATCCACAAGGTCAACGAACGCGTGCGTGCCGCGGATCTCGATGATCTCAGCCGGGTCTACGAGGCCATCCTCGCCAGGCTCTTCGTCAACGGCACCGCCCAGCCCTGAGGCCGCCCATGCAACGCTATCCGGATATCGAGATCTACCTGTCGCAGGTCCCGCTGGACGCCCTGAACGCCTGGCTCGGCGAGACCCTGGATGCCGGGCCACTCGCCCCCGCCGGCAAGCACAAGTGGCGCACCCGGGGCCGGCTCGGCGGCCGGGAGATCCCGGTGCTGCTGGTGGAAAAGGCCGCCGACGGCTTCGCGAGCCTCTGGCTCGACAGCCCCGACACGCCCTGGGAGAGTGACCAGGCCTGCGCTCACGCCGCCGCCGACCGGCTCGGCTGCGAAGTGCGCTGCTCGCTGGGCGGCTGGCAGCCCGGCGACGACCCGGACCGCTTCCTGCTGGTGCTGCCGGATGGCTCGGAACGGGAGATCGACTGGCCCGACTCCGGCCGGTAGCCCCGAAATGACAGCGCCCCGCAGAGGCGGGGCGCTGTGCTTCTTTTGGGGTTGCAACAAGTCAGCGAAAGCTGCCGAGCGCAGCCGCTTTCCTAGGTAATCACGGTGACGTCGTCGGCCTGAAGCCCCCGCTCGTTCTCGATCACGTGATAGCGCACCTTCTGGCCCTCGGCCAGGGTACGATGCCCCCGGCCGCGGATGGCCCGGAAGTGCACGAAGACATCCTCGCCGCCATCACGGGTGATGAAGCCGTAGCCCTTGTTGACGTTGAACCACTTGACCTCGCCGATCTCGCGGTCGTCGTCCTCGACCTCGGCCAGGTTGACCAACTGCGGGGTGAGGGCATTGACCGCCAGGGTGGCCACCAGCAACAGCAGGAAGACCGCGGCGGCGGCGGCGACAAAGACCACGGCCACACCGCCCACCTCGAGACTGGCGAACAGTTCCTGCGACAGCACGCCACCGGTGAGGTGCACGAACAGGGCGATCAACAGGGGGGCCGGTGCGGCCAGTAGGAGACTGATGAGACTACAACGAAGCACGACCTTTCGATTCATGGAACTGAGAGACTCTCTTGTAGTGGTGAAAGGAAGGAATGAACCATCATGAAGGTGCCACGATGAACAGCGACACACAGCGCGGGAATTCTACCATGGGCGGCGAATCGGCGCCCGCCGACCTGGCGCAGCGCCTGGACGCCCTGGAGAGCCGCATCGCCTACCAGGAACACTGGCTCGACACCCTCGACGAGGCGGTCGCCGTGCAGGAGAAGCGCCTGTCACAGCTCGAGCGGATCAATGCACTGATGCAGAAGAAGCTGCGCGACCAGCAGCGGGCGCTGCAGGACGCCGAGGCGGTGACGCCTCGGCCAGAGGATGAGATACCGCCACACTACTAGAGTGGTGATCACCGCCGGCCGCCCCCTGATCGGGCGCGGCCTCCTACTCCTGCCTTATTACACTCCCCCTATTTCCTTATAACAGGCTCGTCTTTAACCAACTTTAACCATATGTCTCCTAAACCAGACATAACATCACATAAACATTCTTTCGGTAAATAAGTGCTGGAATTCTCATCCCTCACTTACTAGCCTGAATCATGCATCCCACCTGCAAGCGAAGCACCGTGTTTCTCAAACTACGGCGCAGGGGTAGTCGTGTGTCAAAAGCGCCGGTCAACTTCCTGAAAGAGGAACCGCGCCATGCCAGCCTCGTTGACGTATCCCGGTGTTTACATTGAAGAAATTCCAAGTGGAGTTCGAACCATCACCGGCGTCGCCACTTCGATCACTGCGTTCCTGGGCCGGGCGGCCCGGGGGGCGGTCGACACACCGGTAGTGATCAATAGCTTCGGTGATTACGAACGGGTATTCGGTGGATTCGGCATCGCCTATCCGATGAGCTACGCGGTGCGCGACTTCTTCGCCAACGGCGGAGCACAGGCGATCATCGTGAGACGCTACACGACGGCGGCGCAGGGCGGCGCAACTACGGCTCAGATCGACGCCAACGGCTTGCTGGTGGAAGCCTCGAGCGCGGGCAGCTGGGGGAACACTCTTCGGGTTCGGATCGACTTCGACGTGCCGCAGCCGGCCAATCCAGGCGATCCCCATCCGCTGCCCTGGGTTGACGCGGAAGGGCTGACGAGCGCCGATCTCTTCAACCTGACGGTCCGGGACACGACGACGGGCGCGCAGGAAGCATTCCTGAATCTCACTACCGTCCCCAGTCAGCGGCAGGTAGACCGGGTGCTTGAAGCGGGTTCCACGTTGCTCCGCGCCACAGGCGCGCCGCCATTCACCTTTCCGACCGCGCATGGGGCGATCACGGACCCCACACAGATCTGGACGGACGACACCCTGTCCAGCCCGGTGACGACGAACGGTGAGGACAGCAGCAACCTGACCTCGCAATCCGACTTCAACGGCGACCGCGCATCCAAATCCGGGCTGTATGCGCTCGAGGACGCCGATTTGTTCAACATTCTTTGCATCCCGCCGGATACCCGCGGCGGCAACGTTCCAATCGCGGTTTGGGGCGAAGCACTGGCCTACTGCGTTGAGCGACGTGCGATGATGATCGTGGATCCGCCGGCCGAGTGGGGCAACGTAGCAGCCGTGCTAAACCAGAGTACCGGGCTGGCGTCACTGAATCTCACCGGGCTCGCGGCTCGGAACGCTGCGCTTTATTTCCCTCGCGTGCAGCAGTCCGATCCGTTACGCGAGGGACAGATCGACACCTTTGTCGCTTGCGGGGTCATCGCCGGAATCTGGTCAAGGACCGATGCCTCGCGCGGTGTCTGGAAGGCGCCGGCCGGGATCGATACGGCGCTGCGTGGGGTCGCGAAGCTAGCGGTCAGGCTGACCGACGACGAGAACGGGCAGCTGAACCCTCGCGGTGTGAACAGCTTGCGCACCTTCCCGATCACCGGCCGCGTGGTCTGGGGGGCGCGGACGCTCCGCGGAGCGGACCAGCTGGGCGACGAGTACAAGTACGTACCGATCCGCCGCCTCGCACTTTTCATTGAAGAGAGCCTCTACCGCGGTACGCAGTGGGTGGTATTCGAACCCAACGACGAGCCGCTCTGGGCACAGATCCGGCTGAACGTGGGCGCATTCATGCGCAACCTGTTCCGCCAGGGGGCGTTCCAGGGCAGCTCGCCCCGCGACGCCTATTTCGTGAAGGTCGACAGCGAGACGACGACGCAGACCGACATCAACCTCGGGATTGTTAACGTGGTAGTGGGCTTCGCACCGCTGCGCCCGGCCGAATTCGTCGTCATCAAAATCCAGCAGATGGCCGGCCAGATCGAGACTTGATAGATCGCTCAGGTCAAGGAGAGAGAAATGGCACAGTTTTCCGTCAACGCCGAGCGCTTCGATCCCTACAAGAACTTCAAGTTCCGGGTGAAGTGGGACGGCCGCTATGTCGCCGGCGTCAGCAAAGTGAGCGCACTGAGTCGCACTACCGAGGTGGTCGAACACCGCGAGGGCGGCGACCCTTCCACAGTGCGGAAGTCACCTGGCCAGACCAAGTTCGAGGCGATTACGCTGGAGCGCGGCGTGACCCATGACACCGAGTTCGAGAAATGGGCGAACAAGGTCTGGAACCTGGGTTCCGGCCTCGGCGCCGAAGTGTCGCTGAGAGATTTCCGCAAGGACATCATTCTCGAGCTGTACAACGAGGCCGGGCAGCTGGCGATCAGCTACAACCTGCTGCGCTGCTGGCCCTCGGAGTTCCAGTCGCTACCCGAGCTGGATGCCAGCGCGAACGCGGTCGCGATCCAGACGTTGAAGCTCGAAAATGAGGGCTGGGAACGCGATCCGGCGGTGACCGAGCCAGCCGAGGAGAGCTTCACCGATCCGGAGGACTGAGATGCAGACGCCGTCGGCTCTTCAGATGCTGCACCTCTGGGAGGAAGGGCAGGACCACCCGCCCTGGGCCCGTGCGCTGCTGCTGCTTGAGGCGGCAGAGACTGGCATGGAGCATGCCGCGCTCACCCGCCTCCCCCTGGGCGAACGCGATGCCCGGCTCCTGGAACTCCGCGCCCGGTTTTTCGGCGAGACATTGTCGAGCCTCGCCGACTGCCCCGCCTGCGGTGAGCGCTTGGAATTGAATTTCTCGATCGACGACGTGCGGCTGCCAGGACCCACGGCGGCACTTTTCCTGTTTGAGTCCGGGGACCTGTGCGTAAGCTTCCGCCTGCCCGACAGCACGGACCTCGAAGCGCTGCCACCCGGGCCGAATGCGACTCGCGCCTTGCTCGAGGCATGTCTGCAGGGCGTCACCCGCGGAGGCGCGCCGGCGGCACTCGCCGATCTGAACGAGGCCGAGGTAGCGGCACTCATCGCACACATGGGCGAGGCCGACCCGCGGGCGGATCTGAAAGCAGCGATGCACTGTCCGAACTGCTCCCATCGCTGGTCTGCGCGGTTCGACATCCTGGGGTTTCTCTGGGAGGAACTCAGTGCCTGGGTGCGCCGCGTCCTGGTAGAGGTGCACGTGCTGGCGCGCGCCTACGGCTGGCGCGAGGATGACGTGCTCGCCCTCAGCCCCTGGCGGCGGCAGTACTATATCGGGTTGGTGCGGTCATGAACGATTTCCTCGTCTCCCTTGTCTACCGCAACCTCGGAGCCTCGGCCGGGCCCGCGGCAGCGGACGGAGCGGTTCAACCACGCCCGCTCGCCACCTTCGAGCCTGGCGGACCCGGAGCCGAAGTACCAGAGCCTGCGGCAGAGGGCGCGGATACCGCCCCAGAGTCAACCCAGGACCAGCCCGCGCCGAGAGAATCCGTGCCACCGGCGCCCCCGCCTGTGCAACCGCGCGCCGCCTCCCGGCCGGCGCCAACGCCAGACGTGCCGCCCTCGCCTGAAGCGCCGGTCCGGCGGGCGCGCCTGGAACCCGCCGTCCCGCCGCGCCCGGATGAACAGCCAGCCCTGAACGCAGCACCGCTCGCCCCCCCGCCGGCACCCCCGACGAGCGAGGTGCCGCCGCCTGAGCCGCGCGACATACGGCCGGCCCCGCCACCCGACCGGGAACCGCCCGTGCAGACGGTGCGCCGGGAACCTCCCGCAGCGCTGCCAACCGAAGCGCCGCGGAATACGCAGCGGCAGGAAGTCACGCCAGAGCGGCCAAAGCTTCGCTCGCAGCGCGCAGACGCGCCGCTCCGGCAGATCATTCGCCAGATGGTGCTGTCGCCCCGCCTCGATCCCGCCCCGCGCCCCGCCCCCGGCGACCGGAAGCGGGATCATCAGGCGGGACTCAAGACACCGCCTCAAGCCCCGCTCAAGCCAGCCGCCGCAGCGCCCAGGCCGCCGGCGCCCACAACCGGGCCACTGCTCACCCCTGTGCCGCGCCAGCGTGCCGAGAACCCCGAGCCGGCACCAACGCCGCCGCGGGCCGCGCAGCCGGTCAGGCCAACGCCCGAGCCGAGCCTCGCCCCGGTGCCCGAACCGCTCCGGCTGCCTGAACGCACGCCACCCGAGACCGTCGTCAAAATAAGCATCGGCCGGATAGAGGTCCGCACCGGCGCCGCACCGGCCAAGGATGCACCTGCGCGCACGCCACGACCGGAACCGGTGCTGATGAGCCTGGACGACTACCTCGACCGCCGCTCGAGGGGGGCTGAGCGATGAGCAATGCCCTGTCGATCGCCGCCATCACGCTGACCCTCCGGAGCCTTCTCAACGAGGTGGCGACGGCCGACTACAGCACCCTGCCGACCGATGCGCGGCCGATGAACCAGATCGACGTCACCACCCTGCCGCCGGATCAGGCGCGCCCCGACAACAGCCGAAACCGGGTCAATCTCTACCTGTACCACACCCAGTACGACCCGGCCTGGCGCAACACCGACCTGCCGCGGCGCGGCCGACCGGGCGAGGCGCAGCCGCCGCTGCTGCCGCTGAACCTCCACTACCTGGTGACGGCTTACGCCGAGAACGACAACGAGCTGATCGGCCAGGTCCTGCTCGGCACCGCGATGCGAATCCTGCACGACAACCCGGTGCTGAGCCGGGCGGCAATCCAGGCCGCGATCAGCCAGGCCGAACTCGACTCCCAGGTTGAGCGGGTACGCGTCACCGCCCTGCCCTTCACGGTCGAGGAACTGAGCGGCATCTGGTCGGGTTTCCAGTCTGAATACCGGCTCTCGGCGGGCTACAGGGTCGGCGTGCTGCTGATCGAGAGCGCGCGCGCCACGCGCGCGGCGCTGCCGGTCCTGCGGCGCGGCTCCACAGACACCGGCCCGGCGGTGGTGGCCGGGCCGGCGCCCAGCCTGAGTAGCGTCGCCGAGTTTTTCGACGCGACACTCGCGGCGCCGCCATCCGCAGCGAAACCTGCGGCCGAGTTGGGCGATACCGTGGTGCTGACAGGCGCGAACCTCGGCGGCGCCGACATGAGTGTGCGCCTGACCCATGACCGCAGCGAGACGACCCACACGCCGCCGCTGCGGGACGAGAGGGACACCACCACCGTGCGATTCTCCCTGCCGCCCGTGACGGACCCGGCCGTCGCGCGCGACTGGCCCGCGGGTTTCTACACCGTGGAACTGGTCGTCGCGAGGCCCGATGCACCGCCCTGGACCACCAACCGCCTGACCTTTGCACTGGCGCCCCGGGTCAGCGCGCTGGCGCCCGCCGCCCAGCCCGTGGCCGCCCAACCCTTCGCCCTGACGCTGACCGCAACGCCACAAGTCCTGGCCGACCAGCGCGTGAGCGTCCTGATCGGCGACCGGGAGCTGGTACCCGATGCGGGCGGCGTGACCACCCCGGCGGATCCGGACGCGCCGAGTACCGTCTCGGTCACCGTCGACGGACTCGCCGAGGGGGATCACGTGGCGCGGCTGCGCATCGACGGCATCGACAGCCTGCCGGTCGATTTCACCACTGTTCCGCCGGCTTTCGACCCGGCCCAGACCCTGACGATCACACCATGACCTTGCCCGAGCACACTTCTGCCACCGACCCCGCCACGGTCGAGCCCGCCGCCAAGGACTGGCAACAGGCGAACGACGACTGGCTGTCAGCCTCGGTGGCACATCTGCGACTGTGCCTCACGGCGCTGGCGGCCGAACATACGCGTCCCGCCGAAGCGCCCCGCGGCGGCAACCGCTGGACCGCCTTACTCGGCGGCGGCGACACCAAGGTGTCCCCGCCGGTGCAGTCCCCCAGCAAGGCCGAGCTAAACGCCGCCCTTCGCAAGCGCGAGGAGGCCGAGCAGGCGACCGACCCGCCCCCGGCGCTCCACCTCCTCGGCGACCGCTTCGGCCTGACACCGTTCGAACGCGAGGTGCTGCTGCTGTGCGCCGCGGTGGAGCTCGACACCCGCGTCGCCGGTCTCTGCGCCGTGGCGCAGGGCGACGCCACACGGGTGTACCCGACCTTCGCGCTGGCCCTCGCGCTCTTCGATGAGCCCGCCTGGGACGTGATGTCGCCGATCCGGCCTCTGCGCTACTGGCGGCTTCTCGAGATCAACCAGCCGGGCAACCAGCCGTTGACCGGGAGCGCGCTGCGGGCTGACGAGCGGGTGGTGAACTTCCTGAAGGGCCTCTCCTATCTCGACGACCGTCTGTCGCCGTTCCTCGTGCCGTTCGAGGCGGACTTCGACGGCAACCTGCCGCCCTCGCAGGAGGCCGCGGCCGCGCAGGTGGCGCGGCACCTGAGCCAGACGGCGGAGGGCACGACGCCGCTCGTCCAGTTGGTCGGCACCGACCCGATCAGCCAGGAGATGGTCGCCGAGCAGGCCGCGCGCGCACTCAACCTGACGCTCTACAAGCTGCCGGCGACGATGCTTCCGCGCCAGGCCACGGAACTCGAGACACTGGCGCGGCTCTGGCACCGCGAAAGCCTCCTGATGCCCATCGCGCTCTACCTCGATGCGCGGGAAATGGGCACTGGCGACGAAGCGCCCGAGCCAACGCTCGCGCGCTTCCTGGCACGCTCGGGCGGGGTTTTCCTGATCGGTACGCGCGAGGGACGAGGTGATCTCGGCCCGATGGTCCAGGCCGTGCATGTCGCCAGGCCGACAGCGGTGGAGCAAGTCAATGTATGGTCTGCTGCACTGAGCAGCGCGCCGCGCGAGACCGTCGCGCAACTCTCCGGCCAGTTCGACCTCAACGCACCGGCGATCCGCCGCATCGCCCGCGTCGTGGGCAACGGCGGCGCGACCGGCGGAGCCCTCTGGCAGGCCTGCATCGAAACGAGCGCGCTTCGCCTCGACCGCCTTGCCGAACGCATCCGTCCCGTCGCGACCTGGAACGACATCGTGCTGCCGGAGACCGAGGAGACGCTGCTGCGCCAGCTCGCCGCACAGGTGGCACGCCGCGCGCAGGTCTACGACGAGTGGGGTTTCCGGGCCCGAATGAACCGCGGGCTCGGCATCAGCGCGCTGTTTGCCGGCGACAGCGGTACCGGCAAGACCATGGCGGCCGAAGTGATCGCCAATGCGCTCGATCTCCGGCTCTACCGGATCGATCTCTCGGCGGTGGTCTCGAAATACATCGGCGAAACAGAGAAAAACCTGCGCCAGCTCTTCGACGCGGCCGAGGGCGGCGGTGCGATCCTGTTCTTCGACGAGGCCGACGCGCTGTTCGGCAAACGCTCCGAGGTGCGCGACAGCCACGACCGCTATGCCAACATCGAGACCAGCTACCTGTTGCAGCGGGTCGAGAGCTTCCGCGGCCTGGCGATCCTCTCGACCAACATGCGCGGCGCACTCGACACCGCCTTCCTGCGCCGCCTGCGCTTCGTGATCAACTTCCCCTATCCCGGGCCTGCGCAGCGTCGCACGATCTGGATGCGTGCCTGGCCGCAGGGCGTGCCACGGGAAGGCCTCGACTACGACCGCCTGGCGAAACTGAACCTGTCGGGCGGCAATATCGCAACGGTGGCGCTCAACGCCACCTTTATGGCGGCGGAGGAAGGCGGGCCGGTGACCATGCCCCGCGTTCTCGCCGCGGCGCGGGCCGAGTACGAGAAGCTCGAGCGCCCTATCCACGAGGCTGACTTCCGCTGGCGCGAGCCGGAGCGACTGAAGGAGGCAAACACATGAGGGTCGAGGTGGAGATCGGGACGATCGAGGTGGATGCGCTACCCGAGGGCGTCACCGTCGAGGCGCTGCGCACTTCGATCGTCGCAGAACTCACAGCGCAGATAAGAGCCAGCGGCGTTCCGAAGGTCGGGGACAGTGGCCGCGCGCCCCCACGGGGGGAGAATTACGGGGCCAGCGACGCTCCGGGCGTCGAGATCGCCCGCCGTATCTACGGGGAGTTAGGCCGATGAGGATACAACGCAACGTAGAGAGACTCGAAGCACGGGGCACCGCCGCGCGCGACCATGTGGCAACGCCGGTCGCGGCCCCCTCGGGACTATTGCAGCGGGCCTGCGACTGCGGTCAACACACTGGCGGCGGCAGCTGCCACAGTTGCGCGACCGAGGCTGCCGCTGCGCGCCCGAATCGATCCACGGTCGAAACGGCCGGTCTTCCCAACGCGGTGGGCGATGTGCTCCGCTCTCCGGGGCGCTCGCTCGACGGTTCTGTGCGGAGTTTCATGGAACCCCGCTTCGGGCACGATTTCAGCCATGTGCGCGTCCACACTGGGGAGAAGGCGGCGGCCTCCGCGGCTTTTGTCGGTGCGCGGGCCTACACCATCGGCAACGACATCGTCTTCGGTGCGGGCACCTATGCTCCGGGCTCCGCCGAGGGACGCCGGCTGATCGCCCACGAGTTGACCCACACGCTGCAACAACGCCAGGGGCCCTCGGTGCAAGCGAAACCGCTGATCAGTGGCCCCCAGGGTGCGGACGAGCAGCAAGCCGAGCGCGTCGCCGACGCCATCATGGCCGGATCCGAACCGGTTTCCGACGTGTTCGCCAGTCCCAGCGGGCGGCTCCAGCGCGACTGCGGACCTGCTCAGATCGGCACGCCCGCCGGCTGTGATCCGCAGGCACCGACCTTTGTCGCCGGCCAAAAGCTGGTCAAGTTCAACTTTGACTGCGACACATTCGCGCCCGGAGAGGAGGCGAGCCTTGTCACTTTCACCGGGAGAATCGCTACGTCCGGACCGGTCACGATCCACGGGTACGCAAGCACCGATGGCGATCCGACCTATAATAAGCACCTTTCCTGCGCTCGCGCGCTCAAGACGAAGTCCCTGCTGGAGACGAATGGCGTCGCCTCTGCCCGTATAACCACGCAACGGCACGGGCCAACGGCAGGCCCGGTCGACGAGCGGCGCAGTACGACGGTCGAGGCACCGCTCGCACCGACGCCGGTAACACCTCCCCCGATGCCGCTTTCGGTTGCGTTTACTAATGTGGACGCAGACACCTCGCCCGCCGGAATGCCGGATCGGATTCCGCCACGGGTCGATACGATCGTCGGCGTTGGTGTTGTTGGCTTCACGCCACCGATGGCCCCGATCACGATCTCGGTCGACGGCTCTGGCGGCGGCAATGGCGATTTGACGATCGACGGTGCGGCCACGGCAAGTGTGACCTCAAGTACGGCTTTGCGCCTGCGCGGCACCACGCAGACCGACGTGGGCAATGGCGGTAACCTCAGCCTGGTCGCTGAGCAGGGCGGGACGCGTCTGGCAACGAGCAACAGCTTCTCGGTCAGCTCCATCCCGCAGAACTGGTCAATCAGCTTCCGAAGCCTGGTCACCGGGCCTCGGCGCGGGTTTGTCGTGAACGACCGGTGGGAGTCCGACAGCGGTGTCGTCGCCGACCTCGACGAGACGGAAATCTCCGAGATTGTCGATCCCGCTTTGACCTCCGGGTCACTCGCCGGTGTGGGCATCACGGTCTCTGGGTTCCTGCCCGGTGACAGCTTCACCACCGACGAGCACTCGTCGTCGGCGGCGACCACCGCGACGGGCACTGCTGTGTTGAACCAGGTCTCGATTTTCAATGACGACCGGACAGGTGCGACGGATATCCCGCTGACCAACGGCGGATACCAGATCACGCACATCATCCTCGGCCTGCCGGCCACGTCTATCGTGACGACAGCGAAGAACGGGGCCTCGGTCACGGCCGGGGGGTTCACCTCGAACGCGGGTGCCGGCTCCGTCATCCGAACCCAGACCATACCATGAGCGCGCGACGCCAGTGTGCCCGGCAAAGGACCCGCAAGCGATGAACGCAGCCAACAATCAGCCAGGACCCGGAGATCGGAATCCGCAACGGCAGAGCCGGCCGCCGCGCCTGTACATGCGGGTCGGCGATCGCCTACACGCTGCGCCAGAGGACGTCCAGGAGGCCGCGAGACGCTATCCGCTGATCGCGGAAAAGGGCGCAGTCCACGGCGGCAAACGCCTGACTATCCTGTCGCCACGCACGACGTTTGCCCCGAACGAAGACATCCACATCATTCACGTACTCGAGGTGGTCGAGCCCGGTCACGACGTCCACATCATGGGCCCCAAGGCAGTATACGGCGAATACCTCGACGGAACGCTGTTCACAGCGCCGCCTCCCGCGGACACAGATCCCTTCCGGCCCGGTCTCTACAATGGTGCCACACTGTCCAGTCCAGCAATCGACTACAACTTCGATGTCACCGTCTACAGTTTTCCCGCGCCGGGCCGCCACGACTTCGAGTGGCGAGTCGGTGCGCTCCATTCGAATACATTGCGGATCGAGGTCGTCGAGAACCCGAGGGGTATCGCGGCCGGCAGCGATGCCGCGCTGCCAAACCGAGGGTAGTTTATGCGTAAAGGCGCCCTGATAGGCCTCGACCCGTTCAACCCCGTCGCCTCGGTGACGGTGTTCCAGTTCAATCCGGAAAAGCTCACCCGGACACTGGGGCCGCAGACGTCCGGAACGGCGGGGTCGATCTTCGAGACCGAGCGGTTGAAGGGGCCGCCGGAGGAGACGATCAAGTTCGATCTCAAGTTCGACGCCGCGGACGATCTCGACATCGGTGACGGGATTACCGAGTCGCTGGGACTGTACCCGCAGCTCTCGGCGCTGGAAATGCTGGTGTACCCGAAGAGCGCGCTGGTGATCACCAACACGGTGTTGCTGGCCACCGGCACCATCGAGGTGATCCCGCCCAGCGGGCCGCTCACGCTCTTCGTCTGGGGGCCACAGCGAATCCTGCCGGTACAGATCAAGGAGTTCACGATCGAGGAACAGAAGTTCGATTCGAACCTGAACCCGATCGAGGCCAAGGCAACGTTGGCCCTGCGCGTGCTGAGCTACAACGACCTGTCGCTCACCCACCCGGGCTACTGGATCTTCCTGCTTCACCAGATCGCCAAGGAGGTGTTCGCCACCATCGGCAGCATCGGCAACGTGGACAATCTGGACGAACTGTTCGAGTGAGGTGAGACGATGTTCGACCCTGGCAGCCGTTATGCAACCCTCGAGACCCTCACCACGACGGGGCCGGACGGGCGCGATATCCGCTATGTCGCAAGGCGTTTCTTGCCGCCGGCGGGCGGCGGCACGGTGATCCGCGAGCACATCGTCACCGAGGGGGAGCGGCTGGACCACCTCGCCGCCCGCTATCTGGGTGACCCGGAGCTCTTCTGGCAACTCGCCGACGTCAACAACGCGATGCGCGCCGAGGCGCTGGTCGAGGAGGTCGGGCGCCGGCTGATCGTCGCACTCCTGCCGGAGGCCCCGTCGTGATAAACCTGTTCGGTCTTCATCTGCAGTTGATGCTGGGCGAGACCCTGCCCACCCCCGCGCCACTCAAGGTGAGCGAAGCGCTGCAGAGCGTCGAGGTGACGGCGAAGGACAGCGACCGCTCGGGATTTCAGATGGTGTTTCAGGTGGGGCGCGGCCTTGCTGACCGCAAAGACTTTGCGCTGCTCGCGGAAACCAAGCTGCAGCCGTTCAATCGGGTGGTGTTATCCGTACTCTTCGGCGTGACGCCGCAGCCGATCATGGACGGGATTATTACCAAGCATCAGTTGGCCCCGAGCGACGAGCCCGGCGCATCCAAGCTCACGGTGACCGGCGAGGACGTCAGCGTGATGATGGACCTGGAGAAGGTGCAACGCCCCTATCCGCAACTCGGGGACAATCTGATCGTTGGGCTGATTCTGATTCCCTACATGATCGACTACGGGATCGTACCGCAGATCATGGTTCCCTCCGATCCGCTGGTCAGGCCGGTGACCGAACAGACCCGCAGCCAGACCTCGAAAGAAACCGATCGGGATTTCATCACCAAGCTTGCCGCCAAGCACGGCTTCGTATTCTACGTCGAGCCCGGGCCCACGCCACTGGCGAACTTCGCCTACTGGGGGCCGCCGCCGCGGCTGGAGCTGCCGCAGCCGGCACTGTCGGTGAACATGGGGCCCGGCAGCAACGTCGAGACGATGAGCTTCAGCTACAACGAACTGTCACCCAAGGCGCTGACCTACACCAAGTCCGACGGCAGCAGCGAGACGGTGGACAGCTATAGCCGCCAACCGCCACTTGCCGCCCGGGTCCCTGACACGCGGCAGTCCGACTTCCTCGGCGATGGCCCCGACGGTGAGACCGACGCGGCGAAACGAGTGCGCGCACAGGGCGAGGTCGACAAGTCCTTCGACAACGTGGTGACGGCCGAGGGCACGCTCGACGCGCTACGCTACGGGCGCATCCTGAAACCGCGCAGCCTGGTAGACGTACGGGGCGCCGGCGACAGCTTCGACGGTCGCTTCTACGTCAAGTCGGTGACGCACACGATCGATGTGAAAAAAGGCCTCTACAAGCAGAAGTTCTCACTCTCTCGGGAAGGGGTCGGGACGACGACTCCGCTGGTGATGCCATGACGAACAGCGTACGGCACGACGGCCTTTACCGCGGCGAGGTTGCGAATAACGTCGATCCCGAGCGCAGGGGACGCGTGCAAATCAAGGTACCGAGCGTCTTCGGGGACAACACGCTCACCTGGGCGCTGCCCTGTGTGCCCTATGCGGGACCGGGCGTCGGCTTCTTCTTGATCCCCCCCGTCGGCGCACGGCTGTGGATCATGTTCGAACGCGGCGACCCGGAGTACCCCGTCTGGATGGGCTGTTTCTGGGACAGCGCCGGCGACGTGCCGGCGAGTCCGCAAATCGCCGAGATGAAGGTGCTGAAGACCGACACGGCCACCGTCACCATCATGGACGGCCCGGGCCCCGCCAGCGTGACGGTCGAGACACAGAGCGGGCTGAAGATCGAGATGAACGCGCAGGGCATCGAGATCTCCACCGGCCAGGGTGCCACGGTAACCCTGCAGGGGCCGAAGACCGCAATCAACGGCTCTGCGCTGGAGGTGACCTGATGCCGGGCTTCGTGGTGCACGAGGGGGCAACGGTGCTCTGCCTGCATGGCGGGCAGGCGACACCCACGGCGCCCAACCCGCGGGTCTCGGTCAGTGGGCAGAAGATCACCGTGCAGCCGGTGCCCTACACGATCGCGGGTTGCGCGTTACCGCCCCCGCCGAACGGCAACGGTCCCTGCGTCAGCGCTTCCTGGACGACCGGGGCGCTCCGCGTCAAGGCCAGCGGCCAGCCGGTGCTGATCCAGGGGGCGCAGGCGGTCTGCGCACCGACGGGTACCGGGGTTACCGTGGTGGCCACACAAACACGGGTGAAGGCGACATGATCCGGATCGACTACCCCTTCGACTTCGACGAGCGGGGGCGCACGGCGCTCACCACTGAGTACGATCATATCCGCGACATGATCGAGCAATTTCTCTTTACCCGCGCGGGAGAGCGGGTGAATCGCCCTGATTTCGGCGGCGGCCTGCTGGACGTGGTGTTTGAGCCCAACAGCGACGCCCTGGGGTCGAGCCTGCAGCGTACCGCCCAGGCGGGATTGCAGCAGTACCTGGGTGACCTGATCACCGTGCAGGTGCTCGTCGCCTCGACCGAGGAAGCGGTGCTGCGGGTCGACGTGCGTTACCTGGTCAAGCGCTCGGGCGAAACGCGGACCGAAAGCTTCGAGCGGAGCCTGTCATGAGTTGCAACTGCGGTACCGACGCCGAACTGAACTGCCGCGACGACGCCCGGCGCCGGATGGTGCGGGCGGCGCAGGTCAACGGGCTCGACTATCTCGAGGTCAGCGACGACCAGCGCAAGTTGACGGTGTACTTTCTCGGCCCCGCGCCGGAGGGGATCGGCACCGGGAATATCGAGATCTGCGGCGGGGTGCGGGAACGCGACATCGCGGTCATCGACGTCCAACTCTGCCCGCAGACCGATCCCGAGCGCGACAATTGCATCGTCGTCACGGTTGACCGCCCCGGCGATTTCTCCACCTACTGTCTCTGCCTCGTGAACCTGCCCGAGGATGCACCTTTCGACCCGCGCTACCGCTGCCTCGAGTTCAGCTTCAAGGCGGCGTGCCCGAGCGATCTCGACTGCCAGTCGGAGCCGCGCTGCCCCGAGGAGGTGACGCCGGCGCCCGAGATCGACTATCTGGCGAAGGATTACGCCAGTTTCCGCCGGCTGATCCTCGACCGGCTGGCGGCCGTGATGCCCGAGTGGACCGAGCGACACGTGCCGGACATCGGCATCACGCTGGTGGAACTGCTGGCCTACGTGGGCGACTACCTGAGCTACCACCAGGACGCCGTGGCGACCGAGGCCTACTTGGGCACGGCGCGGCAACGGATCTCGGTGCGCCGGCACGCGCGGCTCGTCGACTATCACCTGCACGAAGGGTGCAACGCCCGGGCCTGGGTAGCGGTCGGAACGTCCCAGGATCGCACGCTGAAGGCGCGGGACCTCTCCTTCGTCACCAGTTTCCAGGAGGCGCCCGCCCCCGCTGCGGGTGTGCCCGACTGGGCGCCGTTCGAGGCGGTGCCGGAGAACCGCTACGAGGTGTTCGCACCACTGGTCGCCGATGCCGACGCGCCGATCGCACTGCGCGTGGCGCACAACAAGATCCGTCTCTACACCTGGGGCGACCGGCAGTGCTGCCTGCCAAAGGGCGCGACCGCGGCGACGCTGGTGGATGGCACGCCGCCGGCACCGGAAGAACCGGCGCCTGATCAGGCACAGAAAGCCGAGCTCGAAAGGTCCCCGGACACGCCGCCAGCGAGTGAGGGTACGCGCACCCTGCACCTGGAGCCCGGCGACGTGCTGATCCTGGAGGAGGTGTTGGGGCCGAAGACCGCCAGCGCGGCCGACGCGGAGGCGGCGCGGCAGGTGGATACCTATTTCCACCCCGACGCGAACCCGGCGCACCGGCACGCGGTCCGCCTGACCGGGGTCACGCCGTCGGTCGATCCGCTGACCGGACAGCCGCTCCTCGAGGTCACCTGGTGCGAGGAGGACGCGCTGCCGATGCCGTTCTGTGTCTCGACCATTGGCCCGGCACCCGAATGCGCGCTGCTCGAAGACGTCAGCGTGGTACGCGGCAACGTCGTGCTGGTCGACCACGGCCGATGGCAGGCGGAGGACAATCTTGGCTGTGTACCGCGCGCCGAGGAGGATCCGGTCTGCGTGGCCGAGGGCCGGGCGGCGGACGTCGCGCTCCGTGTCGGGCGCTTCGAGCACGCGCCCATCGAGGGGCCGCTGACCTTCACCACGCCCCTGGATCCCGGTGCGCCCGCTTCGCTGTCGCTCCGGCAGGATCCCCACCGGGCGATCCCGTGCCTCGCGGTGAGGAGCGCGCCGCACGCCGCCTGTGTAGCGGATGGCGACGCGGCGAAGCTGCCGGCGGGGGGCGAGCCGCGGGACTGGACCCTGGTGCGCGACCTGCTGGCCAGCGGTCGCTATGACACGCATGTCGTCGCCGAAATCGACGACCGGCGCCGCGCCAGGTTGCGCTTTGGTGACGGCCGCCTGGGGCGGGCACCCGACGCGTTCAGCCAGATCCATGTGCGCAGGCGCATCGGTAACGGCCCCGACGGCAATGTCGGCGCCGACACGCTGACCATCGCCGTCCATGCGACGCCGATCAACGGGCTCGTGCTGGCGCCGCGCAACCCGCTGCCGGCGGAGGGCGGCACCGCCCCCGAGCCGGTGGCGGAGGCCAGGCTCTTCGCACCCTACGCTTTCGCCGAGGAACTGGCGCGGGCCGTCATCCCGGAGGACTACGCCGAGATCGCGGCGCGACACCCGAGGGTCCAGCGCGCTGCCGCCGAGCTGCGCTGGAACGGCAGCTGGCACGAGGTGCGGGTGGCAATCGATGCCTTCGGCGCAGCGGTCGCGGACGACGACCTGTTGGCCGAGATCCACACCGAGCTCAGCCGCTTCCGCCGGATCGGCCACGACCTCGCCGTGCGGCCGGCGGTGCAGGTGCCGTTGGACATCGCGATGACCGTCTGCGTCGCACCCACCCATCTGCGTGCACACGTCGAGGCGGCGCTCCGTGCCCGGTTCGGTAGCGGCTGTCTGCCGGACGGCGGCCTCGGCTACTTCCATCCGGACGCGCAGAGCTTCGGCGACGACATCGCGCTCAGCCGTCTCCTGGCGGCGGCCCAGGCGATCGACGGGGTCGAGAGCGTACAGCTCGCCCGGCTCGAGCGCCTCCACGAGGGGCCGAACGGTGAACTCGCCGCCGGCGTTCTGGCGATCGGCCCGCTCGAGATCGCGCGCGCCGACAGCGATCCGAACGCGCCCGAGAACGGGCGCATCACCTTCGCCATGAGGGGGGGACGATGAGCACCGATCCGACCTGCGGCTGTTGCGAGGGCGTAGAGCCGGTCACGCCCCGCGTGATCTACAACCGCCCGGGACTCAGCGAGATCGCCGCGCGTGTCGGCACCCATGCGGATTTCCTGGCCACGATGATCGCCCGGCTGACCCGCCACGAATTGCCGAACGGCATGCGGCCTTTGAAACGCCTGACCACGCGGGCCCCGTCCGACCCGACGATCGCCCTGCTCGATGCCTGGGCTGTGGTCGCGGACGTGCTGACCTTCTACCAGGAACGGATCGCCAACGAAGGCTACCTGGCGACGGCGACGGAGCGGCGTTCGATCCTGGAACTCGGCCGGCTGGTCGGTTATCGGCTCCGGCCCGGCGTGGCGGCCAGCGTCTACCTCGCCTTCACGCTGGAGAATGGCTACGAAGTCACGATCCCGGCAGGCACGCTGGCGCGGAGCCTACCCGCGCCCGGCGAGAACGCGGAGCCCTTCGAGACCTTCGAGATGCTGGAGGCCCGGTCGGCCTGGAACGCCCTGCCCTTACGGTTGTCACGGCCCTTTGTGTTGTTCCCCCCGTCGCCCGGCTTCACCGGCACCGTGCCCGCCTTTCTCGCCGGAACCGAGACCGGGCTGGAGGCGGGCCAGATGATCCTGGTCGTGGGCCCGGGAGCGCCGCTGCCCTATGTCCTGCGCAGCGTCGAGCCCGATCGCGAGGCGGACCTCACGCGCATATCCTTCGCCGAAAAACGTGCCCTCCACACCACCGCGGTCACCGAGTCGAAGGAGAAAGTGGAGCTGTCACTTTTGGCACAGCTGGGCGATGTGGTGGAGGCTTTGCGCCGACCACCATCGGATCAGCCGCCCTCGAGATTCCAGCTTGGCCGCGATCCGGCGCGCACCTACTCCACCGCGGCGGATCTCGGACCGCAGCTCCTGGCCGAGTTTGCGCCGACGCTGCGCGGCCCCCTCTTCACCGCCTACGCCAACGCTCCGGTGACCGGCAGTCGTCCCGAGGACCGCTACGGGATAGAGGCGTTCAGGGTCGCGGCCGGGCCCTTCGGTGCAACGGCGCCGCTCGAGTTCGTCTACGGCGAGAACGGCGATGTGTCCCGGCGCGAATGGCTGCTGGCCGAGGTGCGCAGCAGCCTTTCGGTCGAGGCACGCGCGACGCTAGACGGAGGCGCGACCCTGGACCGGGCCTTCGAGCAGGAGGTGGACCTCGGCGCCGGCGCGGCGGCGCCCGTGGCGCTGACCATTCGGGTCTGGGATCCGATGACGGCGGCGCGGGAGGTCGTCCTGGGCCTCGATCAGTTAGACGAGGTCACATCGGGCTCCGGCACCTTCAGTTGGAACAAAAGCGTCGACGGCGTCAATTTGAAGGTAGAGGCGCTCTACGACGTCGATGACGACGGGAGGGGGCGGCTGCGGTCAGTCAGGGTGAACTGGCGCCAGGCGGGAGATGGGGGCGAGGAACTCCGGTCGTTCGCCTTTGGCCGTCGCCAGGCCAGCGTCCCGGATTCCACCGTCGCTGCGGCGGCCGCGGTGACGGCGACAGACCTGGTCGTGGAGCTCGACTTCAGCGTCGATGCGCCGGGCGGGGTGATCTCGCCCACACCGAAACCGGCGCAGTTCACTGGCGGAAACGGCAGCCAGGTGACGGTGCAGATCGCCGCTGCGGCCACCGTGCTGACGGTGGCGCGCAGCGAGAGCCGCTTCGCCGGCACACCCGAGGCGCCACGCATCCTGTCCTTCGATGCCGAGTATCCGGGTATCGTACCGGGCAGCCGGCTGGTGATCGACGGACCGATGCAGGGGTGCCATGTCTACAACGTACTCGACGTGCGGAGTGCCGTGCGCGCCGACTACGGTCTGTCGCAGACGGTGACGCTGGCGCTGCTGGACGCGCCCTGGCTGAGCGGAGCGGAGGCGACGCTCGCCGACATACGCCCGGTCAGGATCCACGCCCGGAACGAGCCGCTGGAACTGGCCGAGGAGCCGCTGACCGAGGACCTGAAAGGCGTCGAGGTGGAGCTCGGCGGGCTTTACGAGGGACTCGAGGCCGGGCGCTGGGTGGCGGTGAGCGGCGAACGGACGGACGTGCTGGCCACCGACGGAACGCCGGTCGAGGGCGTCGAAGCGACCGAACTGGCGATGCTCGCGGGCGTCGAGCACCGTCCGGCGCAGATCGTCGATCCTGACGGCAACCTGATCGACCTGCCCGGCGATACCCTGCACACCCGCCTGACCTTCGCCGAGCCACTGGCCTATACCTACAAGCGCGACACCGCGACGGTGAACGCCAATGTGGCTCTCGCCACCCACGGCGAGACGGTGCGGGAAACCATTGGCAGCGGCGACAGCGCCGCACGGCTGCAAACCTTTGCGCTGTCACGTGGCCCGCTGACCCATGTTTCCGCGCCGACGCCCGCGGGCACGGAGAGCACGCTCGCCGTGCGGGTCAACGACATACGCTGGCGCGAGGCCGAAAGCCTCCTGGCGCTCGGCCCTCTCGACCGCGACTACAAGAGTTCAACCGACAACGAGGGCACGACATCGGTCACCTTCGGCGACGGCGTACGCGGCGCGCGCTTGCCGAGCGGGACAGGGAACGTGACCGCGACCTACCGCGCAGGCATCGGTGCGCCGGGCAATGTGGGCGCCGGACAGATCAGCACGCTCGGGCCGAAACCCCTGGGCGTCAAGGAAGTCACGAATCCCCGCGCTTCGAGCGGTGGCGCGGACCCCGAGACGCGGGACCAGGCGCGGCTGCGGGTGCCGCTTGCCACGCGGGCTCTCGACCGCCTGGTGTCAGTGGAGGACTACACCGATTTCGCCACGCTCTACGCCGGGATCGGCAAGGCGCAGGCGGCGCGGCTCCCCGACGGCCGGCGCGAGGTGGTCCACCTGACCCTCGCCGGGGCCGCGGACGCACCGATCGATCCGCAGTCGGCGCTCTGGCGCAATTTGATGAGGTCGCTGACCCGTTTCGGCGACCCCTCGGTGCCGATCGTGATGGCCCCGCGCGAGGCCGCGTTCGTGTTCCTGAGCGCGAAGGTCCGGGTCCACCCCGACCATCTCTGGGACAAGGTGGAGCCACCGCTCCGCCGAGCGCTCCTCGCGGCCTTCGGTTTCGAGGCACGGCAACTGGGCCAGCCTCTGCAACTGAGCGAGGTGGTCGCCGTGATGCAGGCCGCCGCCGGCGTCGACTATGTCGATGTCGACCTCTTCGAGGCGGTGCATGAAGCGGACGCGGAAACACCCGAGACGCTGGCCGCGCGGCTGGCCGGGTTCGCGGCGCGGCCCGTCACGGCGCTCGCCGGCACCCATCTGCCCGCGGCGCCGGCACGGCG
Organism: Halomonas sp. LBP4; assembly: GCF_003202205.1. Classification (GTDB taxonomy): domain Bacteria; phylum Pseudomonadota; class Gammaproteobacteria; order Pseudomonadales; family Halomonadaceae; genus Halomonas; species Halomonas flagellata. The sequence continues at coordinate 87,503 of NZ_PDOG01000002.1, read as the reverse complement.
CGAGAACGGGAAACTGCGCCCGGCGCAGATCGTCTATCTGAACCCCGCGCTTGCGGACACGCTGATCCTCACCGAGGTGACGTCATGACGCGGAATCCCGACCGACTCTACGACCTTCTCCCCGTCGTCCATCGTCAGCGCGACGTCGAGCACGGCGAACCGCTTCGCGCCCTCCTGCAGGTCATCGCCGAGCAGGTGGAGGTGTTGGAGGACGACCTCGCGCGGCAATATGCCGACTGGTTCATCGAGACCTGCGACGACTGGGTGGTGCCCTATATCGGCGCGCTGATCGGCTACGAGGCGCCGCCGCAGGTGGCCGAGGACGGCGTGCGCACCGCGCTGCTGTCCTCCATTCTTACCCCGCGCCGCGCGGTGGCGAACACCATCCGCGACCGGCGGCGCAAGGGGACACTGCCGCTGCTGGAGCTGATCGCGAAGGACACCGCGGACTGGCCGGCGCGGGCGGTCGAGTTTTACCGCCTGCTGGCCTGGATGCAGCCCGTCAATCACCACCGGGTGACGCGCGGGCGCACGGCGGATCTTCACGACGGATTGGCGCTGGCGCTGCTGGGCGGGCCGTTCGACCCGGTGACGCGGACCGTCGACGTCCGCCGGATCACCTCAACGCAGACCCCGGGAACGCACAACATCCCCCATGTCGGCGTCTACGCCTGGCGACTGAAGCCCTATGCCGTCGCCCGCGAGCCGGCCTATGCGCGGGAGGACATGGGCCCTGGCGCCTACACGTTCAGCGTGCTCGGGAATGACATGCCCCTGTTCACCCTCCCCGTATCGGAGCCGGGGCCCGAAGCAATTGCCGAGCCGCCAAATGTCCCTGCGCCGATCCTGCGCCGGGTGCTGGCGCAGGATCTTGCGACCTATTATGGCGCCGACAAAAGCCTTGCCATCTGGGCGGAGGACTGGCCGGCACGCGGCGAAGCCGGGCTGATCCCGCCGGAGAACCTCATCGTGGCCGATCTGAGCGGCTGGCGCTACCAACCCGCCCGCGACCATGTCGCCGTCGACCCGGAACTCGGCCGGATCGCCTTCCACGTGCGGCAGTCGCCCGGCGGCGATGTACAGGTACGCTACCACCAAGGCTTCAGCGACGACACCGGCGGCGGAACCTATCCGCGCACGCCGCGCCAGCCTGTGGGTGCCGTCACCTACCGCGTAGGGGCGGGCGCGGAGCTCACCGCAATCGGCGCGGCACTCGACCGCTGGCGCGCGGACGACCCCGACGACGCGGTCATCGAGATCGCCGACGGCGGCGTCTATACCGAGCCGCTGAACATCACGCTGCGCGAAAACCAGAGCCTGCAGCTGCGCGCCCGCGACGGGACACGCGCGGTGCTTCGGCTGCTCGACTATCGGGCTTCCCGCGGCGACGCCATGATGGTGCGCGGCGAGGCGGGCTGCCGCTTCGCGCTCGACGGGCTCCTGGTCGCCGGCCGTGGCTTGCAATGTCGCGGGCCGATGGAGGAGCTCCGGCTCAGTCATGTGACGCTGGTGCCGGGCTGGAGCCTCGGCCCCGACTGCTCGCCGGATCGGCCGGCCGAACCGAGTCTGGAGCTTGTGGACGGTCCCAGGGAAGTGACGATCGAGCGATCGATCCTCGGCTCGATCCAGGTGAGCATGGACGAGGTCGACGCCGACCCGGCGGCGATCACCCTCGCCGACAGCATTCTCGATGCCACCTCCGATACCCGCGAGGCGGTGGGCGCACCGTCCTGGCCGCTGGCGCACGCCGTACTCAGGGTCCTGCGGTGCACCGTGATCGGCCAACTTCAGACGCATGCGATCGAACTGGCCGAGGACAGCATCTTTACTGGCCCTGTCCGCGTGGCGCGGCGCCAGATCGGCTGCATGCGGTTCTGCTACGTGCCAGCCGGCTCGCGCACGCCGCGCCGCTACCGCTGCCTGCCGGACCTGGCGGTGCGCGAAGCGCTCGACGCGCTGCCTGTGGTTGAGAGCGGCGGGCCGGTCTTGGCGCCGATCCTCGTCGGGGGCGATGCGAGCGCAGCAGAGGAGGCGAGTCCCGAGGCGGCCAACCTGCGACTGCGTTTCGACACCAGCAATCCGGCACCGGCCATCGGCGAGACGATCACACTGACGCTGGCGGTCGACAATCTGGGGCCGCGGACCACGACAGGGATCGAGGTCACCATCATGACGCCGCGCAGGCCCGGCGACGACACCCAGAGCCCCTTCGAACCCGACCCGGACGTCACCGTCAGTCGCGGCGCGCTCATCGGCGACATCGATCCGCCGGTCTGGGAGATCGCGCAGCTGCCACCCGGCGGTTGTGCGCTGCTGACCGCGCGGCTGACCGTGGTCGCGGGGGCCGAGCCGCCGCGCATCGGGGCCTTTATCTCGGCGTATACCTTCTTCGACGACGGCGCGGCCTACCGTGATCGCCTGCGCGCCGCCGCACGCTCGGCCGTGCGCCCGGTCTTCGTCGACCGCCGCTACGGTCGCCCGGGCTACTGCCAGCTCGACCTCTGTACCGCCCCCGCCATACGCGAGGGAGCCAGCGACGCCTCCGAGATGGGCGCGTTCCACGACCTTTACCAACCGCAACGCGCTGCGGCGCTTTCGGCGCGACTTGCGGACCACGTCCCGGCCGGCATGTCCGCCGGACTCCTCTTTGCCAGCTAGGAGGGTAGATCCGTGAAAGCCGACCTGAGCCGCGACACCTATCGCCGCCACCACCATTACGCCAGGGTACTGATGCAGCAGGGCCGGGTGCTGCTGGACGCCGACTGGAACGAGCAGGTGGCAATCCTCCTCGAGCAGACCCGGTCGCTGGCGGCCGACCTGATCGGGCCGCACGGCGGACCCGGCGATGGCTTCCTGGTCACCTGCCCCGACGACCTCCTCTGTGACCTGGAGATCGGCCGGGGGCGCTATTACGTCGACGGCGTCGCCTGCGAACTCATGCCCGAGGTGCGCTGCCCGCCGGAGACCGATCCCGCGCCGGTGCGCTACACGACCCAACCCGACTTTCCGTTCCTGAAAGGCGAGGACGACCCGGCGGAGTTGCAACCCGGCATGCGCTATCTCGTCTACCTCGACGTCTGGGAGCGGCACCTCAATTACCTGCAGGCCGACCACATTCGGGAGTTGGCGCTCGGCGGGCCCGATACCGCGACGCGGGCGAAAGTCGTCTGTCAGGTCAAGGCCGCGCTGCTAGGCAAGGAGGATGACGAGGACGGGGACCTGGGCTGCGACGCGCTGCTCGATACGCTGGTCGGCACCGAACTCCGCCAGCCGCGCTGCCTGCGCGCCCGTGCCAGGGTCGAGGTGCCGTCGGACGATCCCTGCCTGGTACCGCCGACGGCGAGATACCGGGGAGCCGAGAACCAGCTGTACCGGGTCGAAATCCACACCCCGGGTGCCGCCGGTGGCGCCAAGTCACAGGCGACGTTCAAATGGTCGCGGGACAACGGTTCGGTCGTCTTCGGCATCCGCAGCCTGCAGGGCGCGCAAGTCAAGCTCGACAGTCTCGGGCCGGACAGGGCCCGCGGGCTGAAGGAGGACGACTGGGTCGAGATCGTCGACGACTTCTCGGAACTTCGGGCGATGCCACGGCCGCTGCTCCAAGTCGACGCGGTGGACAGGGTGACCGCGACGGTGACGCTGGCGGTGCCCGAGGGGTTCTCGATACCCGTGTTCGACGAGGCCGCCACGACCCACCCTCTGCTGCGCCGCTGGGACCAGCCGTCGGACGCGATCCCGGTGCAGGAATCGAAATGGATCGAGCTCGAGAATGGCGTCCAGGTCTGGTTCGAACAGGGCGGCGACTACAAGGTGGGCGACTACTGGCAGATACCCTCGCGCACCGCGGTCGCCGACGTGCTCTGGCCGCAGGAAACCGGGCCCGACGACATGCCGTGGCCGAAGGCGCTGCCGCCCAGCGGCATCCGCCACCGGATCGCGCCGCTGCGCCGTATCGAGCTTGACGAGGACGGCCGTGTGACATGCGGCGAGGACTGCCGCTGTGTCTTCGCCCCGCTCTGTGCGCTGGCAGGCGAGAATGTCGTCAACCCGCCGCAGCCGCCACCGGAGGAAACACTGGTGCCCCTCGGCACGATCGAGTTCGAGCGGGAAACCGCCACCCCCTCCGAGGCGTCGATCGCCGTCCTGCAGGCGAACAGCGCGCGCCTGCGCGAGGCGATCGCCGCGAACCAGCTGTCGCGGGTCGATTTACGCTCCATCGCGCCCGAGGAGGGCGAGGAAGGGGTGGGGATCGCCAAGCGCCGGGGCGAGTTGGTGAGGAAAGCCTATGTCGAGGCCGGCGTATCGGTGCAGGCCATTCCGCCGCTCAAAATCAGCGCGGCCGCCTCCGGGGAGCCGCGTGTGGAGAGCGACCTGGTACTCAACACCCCCGAGGCCGGCTCCCAGGGCGGCGTCGGCGTGGCCGTGCGGGTACCGGTCAACGATGTACCGGGTGTCGGGGACGTGTCTGCAGAACGCCTGATGGCGGCGGGGATCCACGACTCGCTGGCGCTGTCACGGCTCGACGAGGAAGCGCTGGTGCAGGTGCTCAGCACGCCTGGCGGCCGCGCCTTTCCGCATAACCGCGCCGTAGAGATTCTGCGCGAAGCCCGCCAACTGTCAGGCAAGCCGTGATTGTCGGCTCTGGTGCACGGAAATCTGCGGATCACCAAGGAGGAATAACGGCGCCAAACGGACGCGCACTGAGAGAGTCGCGGCGAGACCCGAGGGGCGGTGGGCACGGCCCTACGCGCGCCGTGCAGCAGGAGATTCCGTTCCGATGAGCTGGCCCTGGACAAGTTCCGCAGACCGGGGCGAGCAGCGGTAGAGATGCACCGCACAGGAGGAGCGCTACCATGACCTACACCTATCGAGGCGGCAAGAAGCTGACACTCAGGAAGCGTCCCGACCAGTTCGTCTGCCGGGCACTGCCCGAGACCCTGCGCGCCGCGGGCATCGCCGACGACGCCGAGCGGGTCTCCTCGATCGCCTCCCGGGTCAAGACGCGGGCCCGGGACCTCGAGCCCCTGATGGCCAGGGGACGAACCCTGGCCCCGACCCACCACGCCTACCAGGTGGCCGATTCCGGCGAGGATTTCCTGATCACCGACCGCATCTTCGTGACCTTCGCGGAGCCCCTCTCCGATACCCAGGTGGCCGAATTCGCGGGCCGCTACGGCTTGCTGTTGCGCGAGCGCTACTCGGAGCGGGACTGCCTCTTCCAGCTCACCACCCACACCGGCATCAACCCGGTCAAGCTGGTGGTCAAGCTCACCGAGGAGGAGCCGCTGGTGGAGCAGGCGGAGAACGACCTCAACTACCTGGCCGCCAAGCGAGCCTTCGTGCCGCCGAGCGACAGGGAGTACGACCGCCAGTGGCATCTCCACGACCATCTGTCGCACCCCGAGGTCGATCCGCGCGCCAATGCGCGCTGCGAACCGGCCTGGCAACTGCTGGATGGCTTCGGCAGCCGGGAGGTGGTGGTCGGCGTCAGCGACGACGGCTGCAAGCTCGACCACCCCGACTTCGCCGCCCCCGGCAAGTTTCCCGCCTGGGGTTACTTCAGCGGCACCCGGCTGGTAACCAGGGATGACATAGACGCCCGCCCCGAGGAGATGTACCAGCAGGGTGCCAACCATGGCACCTCCTGTGCCGGGGTGATCGCCGGCGAGGCCGGCACCCGGCTGACGGTGGGAGCCGCCCCGGCCTGCCGGCTGCTGCCGATCAAGTGGGAGTCCGATGGGCCCTCGCTGATGATCAACGACTCCAAGATGCTCACCATGCTCGGCTTCATCGCCGACAAGGTGGATATCCTCTCCAACTCCTGGGGCGCCGTGCCTCGCTTTCTCTTCGCCTCGATGGTGATCCGGCGCCTCACCCAGCTCGCCACCGGCGGCGGACGGCGCGGCAGCGGCCTGCTGTTCCTGTGGGCGGCGGGCAACGAGAATTGCCCGATCCTCCATGAGGCCGACCAGGACGTGCCCCATACCCATGGCTGGGTGTTCGAGGGCGGCAGCTGGCAGTGGGGCGGCGTGCAGACGGCCCGCCGCTTCGCCAACAACCTCGTCGGCATCCCCGGCGTGATGCACGTGGCGGCCCTGGCCAGCACCGCCCGGCGCAGCCACTACTCCAACTACGGCACCGGCATCGACCTCTGCGCCCCCACCAGCAACAGCCATGCCTACTTCCGCATGCCGGTGGCCGGCCTGGGCATCACCACCACCAGCGGCGAAACCGGTCACCTCACCCATGAGTTCGGTGGCACCTCCAGCGCCACGCCCCTGGTGGCCGGGGTCGCCGCCCTGGTGCTGTCGGCCAACCCACGGCTCGGTGCCCTGGAGGTCGCCTCGGTGCTGCGCCGCACGGCGGCGAAGGACCTCGATGACACCCCCTACCCGCGCACGCCGCCGGCCTCCTTCGACCCCGACACCTCCTGGGACGTCTCGCCCATCGCCCCCTTCGACAGCGGCGCCTTCCAGGACACCGGCCACGACGACGGCAGCTGGAGCCCCTGGTTCGGCCATGGCCGGGTGGATGCCGAACGCGCCGTGGCCCAGGCCCTGGAGCAGCGTGGCGAGGTCATCCCGGTGCCGGAGGAGCGCTACGTCTCGCGCCCCGGGCTGACGATTCCCGACAACCGTCGCGACGGCATCCGCGACACCCTGGAGGTGCGCCACACCGGCCAGGTGGACGTCCTGCGCGTGGCGGTGGACATCCGCCACTCCTACATCGGCGACCTGGTGGTCACCCTGATCGCCCCCTCGGGTCTCGCCGTGGTGCTCCACGACCGCGCCGGCGGCAGCCGCCACAACCTGAGCGAGCAGTGGGAGATCGCGACGCTGCCCACGCTACGCCAGCTGAAGGGCGAAGAGGCCGAAGGCACCTGGACGCTCTGGGTGCGCGACGAGGCCCCCCTGGACACCGGGCACCTGGAGGAGTGGTCGCTGGAACTCGGCGTGATCGCCGCCACGCCTCGCCTCACCGCCGAAGAGGCGCCGGGCGTGAGCATCCCCGACAAGGACCCCGCCGGTATCGAGCGGGGGCTGACCATCGCCGAGGAGGGCAGGGTCGCGGCGATCCGTGTGGCGCTCGACATCACCCACACCTACATCGGCGACCTGCGGGTCACCCTGCGCTCGCCGGCGGGCACCGCGGTGCGCCTCCACGACCGGCTCGGCGGCAGCCGGGACAACCTGCGCGCCACCTACGACTCTGCCGACCTGACGACCCTGCAGGCACTGCGCGGCGAGCCCTGCCAGGGGGAATGGCGACTCTGGGTGCAGGATCTCGTCGCCCGCGACGTCGGCAAGCTGAACCGCTGGTCGCTCGAACTCCGGCCCGAGGTGCCGGCTCCTACGCCGGCCAGGGCCGCCTCGGCACCTCGCGGCAGAAAGACGGCTGCCAAGCCCAAGGCCACCAAGGCGGCCGCCGCGAAACCCAAGACCCACCGGACCAAGGCGACCACCGCCAAGGGCCGGACCAAGGGCACCAAGAGCGAATAGGGGGTCATGAGGTGAGCGGCTTTCCAACGCCCCCCGGTTGGAGGAACGGGCGGACCAGGCCGCTCGGGCCATCGAGGGACGCAGCAAGGCAATCAAGGAACGGCAAGGCGCGCTCGGGACGGCGCTCAAGCGGGCCCTGGCCGACCTTGAGGAGATGAAGAGGTGATTATCCCGTCACGCCGACTCGTCGAGATAGCGCTCGGCGTCGAGCGCCGCCATGCAGCCGCTGCCGGCGGAGGTCACGGCCTGGCGATAGACATGGTCCATGACGTCGCCGGCGGCGAACACGCCCGGCACGCTGGTGGCGGTGGCGTTGCCCTCGAGGCCTGACTTGACCTTGATGTAGCCGCCGGCCATCTCCAGTTGCCCCTCGAAGATGCCGGTATTGGGGGTATGGCCGATCGCGATGAAGACCCCCGGCGCCGCCAGCTCCCGGGTGCTGCCGTCGGTGGTGGACTTCAGCCGCACCCCCGTCACGCCGGTGTTGTCGCCCAGCACCTCGTCGAGGGTGTGGTTCCACACCAGCTCGATGTTGCCGTTCTCGGCCTTCTCGAACAGCTTGTCCTGGAGGATCTTCTCGGCGCGCAGGGCGTCGCGGCGGTGCACCAGGGTCACCTTGGAGGCGATGTTGGAGAGATAGAGCGCCTCCTCCACGGCGGTGTTGCCGCCGCCCACCACCACGACCTCCTGGTTGCGGTAGAAGAAACCATCGCAGGTGGCGCAGGCCGAGACACCCTGGCCCATGAACTGCTGCTCGGAGGGCAGGCCCAGGTAGCGGGCACTGGCCCCGGTGGCGATGATCAGGGCATCGCAGGTGTAGGTGCCGTTGTCGCCCTTGAGGGTGAAGGGGCGCTCGCGCAGCTCCACCTCGTGGATATGGTCGAAGAGCACCTCTGTGTCGAAGCGCTCGGCGTGTCGCTTCATGCGCTCCATCAGCTCCGGGCCCTGGACGCCGATGTCGTCGCCCGGCCAGTTGTCCACGTCGGTGGTGGTGGTCAGCTGGCCACCGGCCTGCATGCCGGTGATCAGCAGCGGCTTGAGGTTGGCACGGGCCGCATAGACGGCCGCGGCGTAACCGGCCGGGCCGGAGCCGAGAATGATCAGGCGTTCGTGACGCGCTTCGCTCATGGATAACCTCACTCATCGTTCATGGGTCGTGCAGGAAGCCTCTGCTCCCCCACTGAGTCCCGGTTCATGCCGGCTGGACACGGCGACGAAGGCCCATTGTAGCAGCCGAAACCGCCAGGAGCCGCCCTCGCTCGCCTGGGGCCCGGGCAATCGCCGTTACCCGAAGCGAGAGGCGTCGGGGACAGGTCGAAGAGGGGGTCGCCGGAACAGCCTCGAGCGTTACCGCCATCTGCGATAGCCCTGCGCCTGGGGCGACACCCGGTCACAGCACATCATCGTCGCGCCCCAGGGTCACGCTCTCCAGCTCGCCGTCCACAGACACCTCGATGCGCAGCTGGATCGGGGCACAGCAGCGGGGACAGTCCTCCCAGGTCTCCTGGCTCCCCTCGGACCTGTCCACCAGCAGCTCGAAGGGCGTGTTGCAGTAGGGGCAGTGCACCGGATAACGATCGAGTTGCTCCTCGTGCATGGTCTTCCTCCGTGCACTCGTCGAATGGTTGATGGGGGCCGGCCACCGCTTTTCAAGCCGGGGCGCACCGGCCCCTCCCTCGTCCACGGGCAGTGATTGAAAGTGGCGCCTATCATGACCATGTGTGTTCCAAGGTACCAGGGGGGGGCGTTCACTCTCCCGCGAAAGGAGGACAGCATGAGCACCGAGTCCACACCGGATACCCTGCAGACGCTCGAGGCAGGTGGCACCACCTACCATTACCATAGCCTGCCGAAGGCCGCCGAGGCGCTCGGCGACATCGACCGGCTGCCGATGACACTGAAGATCCTGCTCGAGAACCAGCTCCGCTTCGCCGGTGAGCCGAGCGTTTCCCGCGACGACATGCAGGCCCTGGTCGACTGGCAGCAAGAGGCCCGCTCCGACCGCGAGATCGGCTACCGCCCGGCCCGGGTGCTGATGCAGGACTTCACCGGCGTGCCCGGGGTGGTGGATCTCGCCGCCATGCGCGCCGCGGTGGAGAAGCTGGGCGAGAGCCCGGATCGCATCAACCCGCTGTCCCCGGTGGACCTGGTCATCGATCACTCGGTGATGGTCGACAAGTTCGGCAACGCCACCGCCTTCCGCGACAACGTCGCCATCGAGATGGAGCGCAACCGCGAGCGCTACGAGTTCCTGCGCTGGGGGCAGCAGGCCTTCGACAACTTCCGGGTGGTGCCGCCGGGCACCGGCATCTGTCACCAGGTCAACCTGGAGTACCTGGGCAAGACCGTCTGGCCCCGGGAGGAGGACGGCAAGACCCTCGCCTACCCCGACACCCTGGTGGGCACCGACTCCCATACCACCATGATCAACGGCCTGGGCGTGCTCGGCTGGGGCGTGGGCGGCATCGAGGCCGAGGCGGCCATGCTCGGCCAGCCGGTGTCGATGCTGATCCCCGAGGTGATCGGCTTCAAGCTCACCGGCAAGCTGCGCGAGGGCATCACCGCCACCGACCTGGTGCTGACGGTGACCGAGATGCTGCGCAAGAAGGGCGTGGTGGGCAAGTTCGTGGAGTTCTACGGCGACGGCCTGGCCGACCTGCCGCTGGCCGACCGCGCCACCATCGCCAACATGGCGCCCGAGTACGGGGCCACCTGCGGCTTCTTCCCGGTGGACGAGGAGACGCTGACCTACATGCGCCTGACCGGCCGCGACGACGCCCAGGTGGCGCTGGTCGAGGCCTACTGCAAGGCCCAGGGGCTGTGGCGCGAGCCCGGCCATGAGCCGATCTTCAGCGAC
>NZ_PDOG01000002.1:5146-77137 GCF_003202205.1 Halomonas sp. LBP4 | reverse complement strand
CGCCGTGGTGATCGCCGCCATCACCTCCTGCACCAACACCTCCAACCCCAGCGTGATGATGGCCGCCGGCCTGCTGGCCAGAAATGCCCTGGCCAGGGGCCTGCGGACCAAGCCCTGGGTCAAGACCTCCCTGGCCCCGGGCTCCAAGGTGGTGACCAAGTACCTGGAGGCCGGCGGCGTCAACGACGACCTCGATGCCCTGGGCTTTCAGCTGGTGGGCTACGGTTGCACCACCTGCATCGGCAACTCCGGCCCGCTGCACGAGGCCATCGAGCAAGCCATCGAGGATGGCGACCTCACCGTGGCGTCGGTGCTTTCCGGTAACCGCAACTTCGAGGGGCGCATCCACCCGCTGGTCAAGACCAACTGGCTCGCCTCGCCGCCGCTGGTGGTGGCCTACGCCCTGGCCGGCAATGTCCAGCTCGACCTGACCCGGGACCCGCTGGGCGTCGACCGCCACGGCCAGCGGGTCTACCTCAGGGACATCTGGCCCAGCCAGGCGGAGATCGCCGAGGCCGTGGAGAAGGTCAAGACCGAGATGTTCCGCAAGGAGTATGCCGAGGTGTTCGACGGCGACGAGACCTGGCAGGCGCTCGAGGTCCCCGAGAGCCAGGTCTACGCGTGGTCGACGGACTCCACCTACATCCAGCATCCGCCCTTCTTCGAGGGCATGGGCCGGACACCCGATGCCATCGAGGACGTCAGGGACGCCCGCATCCTCGCCCTACTGGGGGACTCGGTGACCACCGACCATATCTCCCCGGCCGGCTCGATCAAGCCCGACAGCCCCGCCGGCCGCTACCTGCAGGAGCGCGGCGTGGGGCCAGTGGACTTCAACTCCTACGGGTCGCGCCGCGGCAACCACGAAGTGATGATGCGCGGCACCTTCGCCAACGTGCGCATCAGAAACGAGATGCTCGACGGCGTGGTCGGCGGCGAGACCCGCCATGTGCCCAGCGGCGAACGGATGGCCATCTACGACGCGGCCATGAAGTACCAGCAGGAAGGCACGCCCCTGGTGGTGATCGCCGGCAAGGAGTACGGCACCGGCTCCTCCCGCGACTGGGCCGCCAAGGGCACCCGCCTGCTGGGGGTACGCGCGGTGCTGGCGGAATCCTTCGAGCGCATCCACCGTTCCAACCTGATCGGCATGGGCGTGGTGCCGCTGCAGTTCCCCGAGGGCGAGAGCCGCAAGACCCTGGGCCTGACCGGCGACGAGCAGGTCTCCATCGAGGGGCTTGCCGAGCTCACCCCGGGCGGCAGGGTCAAGGTGACCATCAAGTCGGACAAGGGCGAGAAGAAGCTTGAGGCGCTGTGCCGCATCGACACCGCCAACGAACTGGAGTACTACCGCCACGGCGGCATCCTGCACTATGTGCTGAGGAAGATGATCGGGGCGGCCTGAACCGGAGCGCGTAAAGCCGATCATCGGGTGGCAAGCGAAGGCGATACCGGGGCGCCCGACGGTGCCCCGGGGTCGAACCGCGGCCCCTACGGCAGTGCCATGGCGCTATGACAAGGCACTTCGCCCGGGATCATAAGGCTCGACCTTGTCCTGTTCCGCCGGGTCGTTGCGGGCGACGATCGCGCGTGCCGGCTCCGTTTCGCTGAGGTTGATCGCTTCATGGGGAACGCCTGGCGGAATGAAGAGAAAGTCGCCGGCCTCACTGACGGTTTCGTGTTCGAGCGAAGCGCCCCAGCGCGTGCACACCCTGCCCTCGAGCACATAGATGCCCGTTTCGTAGCCGACATGGACATGGGGGTCGGCACGGCCGCCCGCCGGGATGACCACGAGGTGCATGGACAGCCCGGTCGCCCCCACCGTCTGCCCCGAGATGCCGACGAAGTACGGCAGCCGTTGCCTGGTCATCACCTCGGCTTCCGGACGAAGCCCCTTAACCGCTGGCGCTTCCATCGTTCTCTCTCCTCCAGTCTGTGCGTCTTCGTTCGTGGCCCGACCACCACACCAGTATGATCCTGGCCGTGCTGGAAAGACAAAGGCCCCGCCGGGGGTAGCCGGCAGGGCCTTCTTCGTGATGGGGCTTCGGGCTTCGGGCGGCAGTGTACGCTCGTGGCCCGCCGCCAGCGCCTAGAACGACCGGCGACGGTAGCGGCGATACTCCGGGTTCCAGCTGTTGCGCTCGATGGCGTCACGCAGCTTGGTGCCGTTGGTCTTCGGTGCCACGCCCTCCCCCTGGGCCTGGGCGGCGACATCGAAGGCGATCGCCTTGGAGAGCTCGCGGATCTGGGAAAGCCGCGGCAGCAGCGCGCCCTCGCCCTCCTTGACCAGCGGGGCCTCCCGCGCCAGCGCCCGCGAGGCCGACATCAGCATCGCATCGGTGACCCGCTTGGCCCCGCTGGCCACCACGCCCAGGCCGATGCCCGGGAAGATATAGGCGTTGTTGCACTGGGCGATGGGATAGGTGATGCCATCGTGCACCACCGGGGCGAAGGGGCTGCCGGTGGCCACCAGCGCCTGGCCGTCGGTCCAGGTGAGCACGTCCTCCGGCGTCGCCTCGGCCCGGGAGGTGGGGTTGGAGAGCGGCATGATCAACGGCCGGGAGCAGCCGGCGTGCATGGCACGTACCACCTCCTCGGTGAAGATGCCGGGCTGGCCACAGACGCCGATCAGCACCGTGGGACGCACCTGGGTGACCACTTCCAGCAGGTCGCGCCCGCGCCAGTCGTTGAGCAGGGCCGGATCCTGGGCGAGGCGGCGCTGGAAGTCCCACAACCCTTCCATGTCGGCGGTCACCAGGCCGTCCCGGTCGACCATGAAGACCCGGCTGCGCGCCTCCTTCTCGGTCAACCCCTCCGCCTGCATGGCCACCACGATCTGCTCGGCGATGCCGCAACCCGCCGAACCGCCGCCCACGAACACCACCCGCTGCTGCCCGACCCCCTCGTCGCGCGCCTGGCAGGCTGCCATCAGGGTGCCCACGCAGACCGACGCCGTGCCCTGGACGTCGTCGTTGAAGCAGCAGAGCCGGTCGCGATAGCGCTCGAGCAGCGGCAGGGCGTTGGCCTGGGCGAAGTCCTCGAACTGCAGCAGCGCCTTGGGCCAGCGGCGCTTCACCGCGGCGATGAACTCCTCCATGAAGGCGTCGTATTCGGTCTGGGCGATGCGCGGGTGGCGCCAGCCCATGTACATGGGGTCGTCGAGCAGCGCCCGGTTGTTGGTGCCCACGTCGAGCATGATCGGCAGCGTATAGGCCGGGCTGATGCCGCCGCAGGCGGTATAGAGCGAGAGCTTGCCGATGGGAATGCCCATGCCGCCGATGCCCTGGTCGCCGAGGCCGAGGATGCGCTCGCCGTCGGTCACCACGATGACCTTGACCTGGTCCTTGGTGGCGCAGCGCAGGATGTCGTCCATGCGGTCGCGGTCCGGGTAGGCGACGAAGAGCCCGCGGTGGTTGCGATAGATGTTGGAGAACTCCTCGCAGGCCTTGCCCACCGTGGGCGTATAGATGATCGGCAGCATCTCCTCGAGGTGCTCGGAGACCAGGCGGAAATAGAGGGTCTCGTTGTCGTCCTGGATGGCGCGCAGATAGATATGGCGATCCAGGTCGTTCTGGCACTGGCGATACTGTCGGTAGGCGCGTTCCGCCTGCTCCTCGATGGACTCCACGTTCTGCGGCAGCAGACCGATCAGGTTGAACTCGATGCGCTCCTCGCGGGTGAAGGCACTGCCCTTGTTGAGCAGCGGCATCTCGAGCAGCGGGGGGCCAGCATAGGGAATATAGAGGGGACGCTTGGGTTCGGTGGTCATCTCTCGTCTCGATGCGGTGACTGGAACGGGCCGTTGACGCTCTGGACGGCGTCTCTGGCGCTAACTCTACCACGCCGAAAACGACAGCGCCCCGACCTGGCCAAGTCGGGGCGCGTTCATTCCGCCGAAAGGCGCGATCAGCAGCCCCTGGCCGCCGGCTGTCACCCGGCCTCCCCCGCGAAGAAGAAGGGGCGCAGCTTCACCCCCAGCATGTTGCCGGCGAAGGCCGCCACCAGCCAGACCCAGCCGTGCAGGCTGCCCGAAGCGATGCCCCCGAAGTAGGCGCCGATGTTGCAGCCGAACGCCAGGCGCGCGCCGTAGCCGAGCAGGATGCCGCCGATCACCGCGGCGAGCACGGACCTCGCCGGGATACGGAAATTGGGCGCGAAGCGACCGGCGAGGGAAGCAGCCACCAGGGCTCCCACCATGATGCCGACGTTCATCACCGTGGTGATGTCGCCCCAGACGCTGGCCCGAAGGGCCGCGGCGTTGCCCGGCGCCTGCCAGTAACCCCAGGCGGAGACATCGCCGCCCAGGAACTCGAAGCCCTTGGCGCCCCACAAGGCGAAGGCCGAGGTCACCCCCCAGGGGCGGCCGGCCAGGGCCAGGGTGGTGAAGTTGAGCAGTGCCAGCGCCACGGCGCCGGCGAGCAGCGGCCAGGGGCCGGTGAGCCAGCGCCGGTTGCCGGCATCGATGGCCGGCGCCTGCTCGAGCCGGCCATGGCGGCGTTTCTCCATCACCACCGTGAAGGCGGCGATGGCCGTGAACAGCACCAGGCTGACCGCGATGCCGCCCCCGACGCCCAACTCGGTGACCAGCGAGGTCGGCCGCCAGGCGGGGAGGCTCTGCCACCAGGCGAAGTGGGCGGTGCCGATCAGCGAGCCGACGACGAAGAACAGCAGGGTGATCAGCATGCGGGCGTTGCCGCCACCGGCGGTGAAGAGGGTACCGGAGGCACAGCCGCCGCCGAGCTGCATGCCGAGGCCGAACAGGAAGGCCCCGACCACCACCGAGACGCCGATCGGCGCCACATAGCCGGCTACCGGGGTGCCGACCAGGCTGCCGGCACCGAACGCCGGGAAGAACAGCAGCACGGCGATGGCCAGCATCACCATCTGGGCGCGCAGCCCGCGGCCGCGGCGTTCGGTGATGAAGACCCGCCAGGCGGCGGTGAAGCCGAAGGCGGCCTGGTAGAGCACCACGCCGAGCAGCCCGCCGACCACCATCAGCAGGCCGACGCGGCCGCCGAAGGCAGTGCCCACGGCCAGGGCCCCCAGCAGCAAGGCACCGGCGGCCACGACGGAGACGGACAGGCGCTTCTGCGGTGTCAGGGCGAATCCCCTCATGACGAGCTCCCTCGATGTCGTCCGGAACGGGAGTCCCGATAAATAGAGCATGCTGCTGACTTGGACCCGGCACGTAAAAGCATTGATCCGCAGCCATGCAGGCAAACGGAGAATATACGGCAGCCCGACACGGCGACGGGCGCCCAGGGGACGCCCGGCACTTCAGGGGAAGCCGGATACCGTCAGACGAAGCGGCCCAGCCCCACCGCCTGGCGCAGGCGATCCAGGAAGGGAACGGCCTCGCCACGGGCCCGCTCGGCCCCCTTGAGCAACACCTGCTCGATGTGGCCGGGGTCCTCCATCAGCGCCTGGTAGCGCTCACGGGGTTCGCGCAGCTGCTCGTTGAGGTACTCGAAGACCCGGTTCTTGGCCTCGCCCCAGCCGATGCCGTTCTCGTACTCGCGGCGCATGGCGGCGCTCTCCTCCGCCGTGGCGAAGGCCGAGTAGATCTGGAACAGGGTGCAGCCGTCGGGATCCTTGGGCTCGCCGGGCTCCAGCGAGTTGGTCTTGATCTTGCGCACCAGCTTCAGCAGCTTCTTCTCGGAGACGAACAGCGGGATGGTGTTGTTGTAGCTCTTGGACATCTTGCGCCCGTCGAGGCCATTGAGCACCGCCACCCGGTCGTCCACCACCGCCTCGGGCAGGCTGAAGTAGTCGCCCTTGAAGAGGTGGTTGAAGCGCGCGGCGATGTCCCGGGCCATCTCGATGTGCTGGATCTGGTCACGCCCCACCGGCACCTTGTGGGCGTTGAACATCAGGATGTCGGCGGCCATCAGCACCGGGTAGCCGAACAGCCCCATGGTGATGCCCTTGTCGGGGTCCTGGTTGCCGGCGGCCTCGTTCTCGGCCACCGCCGCCTTGTAGGCGTGGGCCCGGTTCATCAGCCCCTTGGCGCAGACGCAGGAGAGCATCCAGGTCAGCTCGGTGATCTCCGGCACGTCCGACTGGCGATAGAAGATGGCGTTGTCGGTATCCAGGCCCAGCGCCAGCCAGGTGGCGGCGATCTCCAGGCGCGACTCCTGTACCCGCCTGGGATCCTGGCACTTGATCAGGGCATGCAGGTCGGCGAGGAAGTAGTAGGACTGGACACTGGGGTCCTGGCTCGCCGCGATGGCGGGCTTGATGGCCCCCACGTAGTTGCCCAGGTGCGGGGTGCCGGTGGTGGTGATGCCGGTGAGAACGCGTGTCTTGGTCATGGAGTCGGGCTGTGTCACTGATCGGTGGCAAATGCCGCCCATCTTACCGCGCTGCCCTGGTCAAGGCGACCGGGGCATGCGGCAAGCGGTATTCTCGCGGCTTGCCCGGCGACAGGCCGACGTGGAGGCGCTGTGAACCCTTCCCTGGGCGCTACCTTCTTCTTGCGGCGCTCTCGCCTCCTGCTCCGCTTGCAAGGCCGGTGCACGCCATCCATGGCGTGCCCGTTCGGCTTTCGCCTCACCCCTGAAGAATGACCTCCACTCTGGCCTGTCCCCGGCGCCGCTCACGCTGGCGGATGTGTCTCGACGCCTTGCCTTACTTCACCAGGGTGGCGGGATCGACGCTCTCCAGGCCGAAGGCCCCGGCCACCGCAGCGTAGGTGATCTGGCCATCGTGGACGTTGAGCCCGGGCAGGAAGTGCGGGTCGTCGGCCAGCGCTTGCTTCCAGCCCTTGTCGGCCAGCGCCATGACGAAGGGCATGGTGGCGTTGGTCAGCGCCTGGGTGGAGGTACGTGCCACCGCCCCGGGCATGTTCGCCACGCAGTAATGGACGATGCCGTCGACGACATAGGTCGGCTCGGCGTGGGTGGTGGCCCGGCTGGTCTCGAAGCAGCCGCCCTGGTCGATGGCCACGTCCACCAGCACACTGCCCGGTTTCATGTCGGCGAGCATGGCACGGGTGATCAGCTTGGGCGCGGCGGCTCCGGGAATCAGCACGGCCCCGATGATCAGGTCGGATTCGCGCACCGCCTCGTCGATGGCGTCGGCGGTGGAGAAGACCGTCTTCATGCGCCCCTGGTAGCGGTCGTCCAGGGTCTCGAGCCGCGGGATCGACTTGTCGAGCACCGTGACCTCGGCGCCCAGGCCCAGCGCCATGCGCGCGGCGTTCTCGCCCACCACGCCGCCACCGATGACGGCCACCTTGCCCGGGGCCACGCCGGGCACGCCGGGCAGCAGCACGCCGGCGCCGCCCTGGGCCTTCTCCAGGCTGTGGGCGCCGGCCTGCACCGCCATGCGGCCGGCCACGGTGCTCATCGGCGCCAGCAGCGGCAGCCCCCCCTGGCGGTCGGTGATGGTCTCGTAGGCAATGCAGGTGGCACCGCTCGCCATCAGGCCGCGGGTCAACGACTCCGCGGCGGCCAGGTGCAGGTAGGTGAACAGGGTCTGACCGGTCGTCAGGCGTGCCACCTCCTCGGGCTGGGGCTCCTTGACCTTGAGGATCAGCTCGGCGCCGGCCCACACCGTCGACACGTCCGCTTCCAGCCGCGCCCCGGCCGCCTCGTAGTCGCTGTCCTGGAAACCCGCGCCCTCACCGGCCCCGCTCTGCACGGTGACCACGTGCCCGCGAGCGACCAGCTCCCGGGCGCCGGTGGGAGTCAGGGCAACGCGATACTCATGGTTCTTGATTTCCTTCGGGACGGCGATCTGCATGGGACCCTCCTGCGGGCTCTTGTTGGGTAGGTTTCCTCCCCATTACAGCACAGGCAGAGCATCCACAAAGAGTCCACGCACAATTTCAATAAAAACCCACGAACCCAGGCCCTTTAACCAAAAATCATCTTGCTGCAAGAGTGTCCAGCAGAAAACCCTACGGCCGCTCCTGGTCCCGCCGCGGACGAGGCAGGCAGGCGCTCAGCCCGGGCGGTGAGTGCCACAGTTCCAGCAGGTGTCGAACGCCCCCTCCAGGCGTTCGCCGCAGCCGGGGCAGGTCCAGTCGGGCCGCTCGCTGCCCCCTTCCAGGGAGTCGCGGATCAGCGCCTCGGCGCGCTCGCGGTTATGGGGCGCCACCCAGACCTCGGGCTCGCACTCCCCCAGCGGCAGCTCTCCGGCGCCGCCGCCCAGGGTCATGTTGCGCAGCTCGGCGGGGATCCCCGCCGCGTCCAGCACATTGTGCAGATGACTGACCAGCAGCGCATTGGAGTGGGCGAAGACACGGACATACTCGGAGGACATGGCGCTCAATCCCTGAACACCCTGATGCCCAGGGCCTTGAGGTACGAGGTTTCCGGGATCGCCGGGTGTACCGGATGGTCCGGCCCCTGGTGGCCCTGGAAGAGGATCTGGCCCTGGCGGTCCTGGTGGCGCACCGCGCCGCGCACCACGTCGACCAGCCGCTCCGGCGCCAGGTGCATGGAGCACGAGGCCGACAGCAGCAGGCCATCGCGACCGAGCAGCCGCATCGCCTCGCGATTGAGCTTGCCGTAGGCACGCTCGCCGGCCGGGATGTCCTTGCGCTTCTTGATGAAGGCGGGCGGGTCGAGGATCACCACGTCGAACTGCTCGCCGTCGGCCTTGAGCGCGGCCAGGGCCTCGAAGGCATCGCCCTCCCCCACCGCCACCTGCTCATGCAGGCCGTTGAGGGCGGCATTCTCTGCTACCCGTTCCAGGGCAGGACCGGAGGCATCGACGCAGAGCACCTCGGAGGCTCCATTGGCGGCGGCCTGCACCCCCCAGCCGCCGACATAGCTGAACAGGTCCAGCACCCGCTTGCCGGCCACCAGGCCGTTGAGCCAGGCACGGTTGACCCGGTGGTCATAGAACCAGCCGGTCTTCTGGCCATCGAGGACCGGGGCCGCGAAACGCACGCCATTCTCCTCCAGCAGCACCCGCTCGGGCAGCTCGCCCTTGACCACCTCGACGCCGAGCTCGAGGCCCTCCTGGCGACGGCCGCCGGTGTCGTTGCGCAGCACCACCACCTGCGGCGACAGCACCTTGTCCAGGGCGTCGAGCAGCTCCTCCACCACCGCCTGCATGCCGGCGGTGTTGAGCTGGACGACCAGCACCTCGTCGTAGCGATCGATGACCAGCCCGGGCAGCAGATCGCCCTCGCCGTGCACCAGGCGATAGAAGGGCCTGGCGAAGAGCCGCTGGCGCAGCGACAGGGCCTGGTTCAGGCGGTGCACCAGCAGCGAGCGGTCGAGCCCCTGCTTCGGGTCACGGGAGACCATCCGCGCACAGATCAGCGAGTGCGGATTGACGTAGGCCACGCCCAGGGCCTTGCCGCCTGCGGCTTCCACCACCGCCTGCTCGCCGGCCTCGATGTCCTTGAGCGGCGTGGCCTCGATATCGATCTCGTTGGAGTAGAGCCAGAGGTGGCCGGCCTTGAGGCGGCGGTCGGCGTGCTTCTTCAGGCGCAGGGTTCGGGTGACGGTCATGGACTTGTCTCGTGGAGAAGAGGAAATGGCGGTGGTCTCGCCGCCCTGGCGTCAGGTCTGACAGCTGCCGCAGAACACGCTGGCCCGCTGGCCCAGGGTCACCAGGCGCAGCCCGGCGCCGCAGCGCCGGCAGGGCTGGCCGTCGCGGCCGTAGACGTTGAGGCGCTGGGCGAAGTAGCCGGGCTCGCCGGTACCGCCGACGAAGTCGCGCAGGGTGGTGCCGCCCTGGGTGATGGCAGCGGCCAGCACCTCCTTCACCGCCGCGGCCAGGCGGTCGTAGCGCTCCCGGGAGATGCGGCCGGCGGCCCGGCGCGGGTCGATGCCGGCCAGGAACAGGGCCTCGGCGGCGTAGATGTTGCCCACCCCCACCACCATGGCGCTGTCCATCAGGAAGGGCTTCACCGCCAGGCGCCGCCCGCGGGAGCAGGTGAACAGCCGCGCGCCGTCGAAGGCGTCGGACAGCGGTTCCGGCCCCAACCGGGCCAGCCGCGGGTCGCTCTCGGCGCTGCCGGCCAGCCAGTCGACGAAACCGAAACGGCGCGGGTCGTGATAGCGCAGGATGGCGCCATCGTCGAGCACCAGGTCGAGATGGTCGTGCTTCTTCGGCAGTTCGCCGAGCCGCGCGATGCGCAGGCTGCCGGACATGCCCAGGTGCCAGAGCAGGGTCGCCGGCGACCCGCTGCCCTCGCCCTGCGGGCAGAGCGGCACCAGCAGGTACTTGGCGCGGCGGGCCAGCATGCCGACACGGGTGCCCACCAGGCGCTCGACGAGATCCGTCGGCACCGGCACGCGCAGGCGCGGCTGACGCACGATCACCTCGGTGATCTCGCGGCCCTCGACATGGGGCGCGATGCCACGGCGTGTGGTCTCGACTTCGGGCAGTTCGGGCATCGAGTTTCTCGCTCCGCTCGGCCGCCGGTGGCCTGCACAAACGCCTGAACCCGGCTTATTCAGCCGGGTTCAGAAGGACAGGTCTTTCACCTGCGGCAGGAGCCATCAAGGGTCGCGAGCGACTTACTTGATCTTGGCTTCCTTGTACATCACGTGCTGGCGGACCACCGGGTCGTACTTCTTGAACTCGAGCTTGTCCGGGGTGTTCCGCTTGTTCTTGTCGGTGGTGTAGTAGTGGCCGGTACCGGCGCTGGACACCAGCTTGATCTTGTCACGCATGACTGATTGCTCCCTTGGTGGATCGCTTAGACGGCTTCGCCGCGCTTGCGGATGTCGCCGAGCACCGCCTCGATGCCCTTCTTGTCGATGATGCGCATGCCCTTGGAGGAGACGCGCAGCCTGACGAAGCGCTTCTCGGACTCCACCCAGAAACGGTGGCTGTGCAGGTTCGGCAAGAAACGACGACGGGTCTTGCGCTGGGAGTGTGAAACGTTGTTACCAGTCACCGGGCGCTTGCCGGTAACCTGACATACTTTTGACATTGGAGCCTCCAACCGCTGGGCCAGGTATTCGAAACGTGAGTGTTCAATACCTGAGTGTTCAAAACCTGTCGGGCAAACCGGGATATCCCGCTACATTTGACCCAAGGGAATTCAAAGGCTGCACTTTATACCAGAGACCGTCACGCTCGGCAAGCGGCGCGACGATGATCCGACAGGGGCATGACATGGCCCCGCGTCACTCGCGAGCGGCGCGGAAGGCGGCGATGACAGGCAGGGATCCATGCCGAAGGGCAGGACCGAGCGCAGCCGGTGCGGCATTATACCCGGCCACGTCCGGTTTTCCTATCCACTCCCCATATCCACCAGGGCTATCGCCGTTACCCAAAGCGAGAGGCGTTACCGCCATCTGCGATAGCCCTGTTATATCCACCCCCGCTCGGCGAAGGACACCACCTCGCCGTCGCCCACCACGAAATGGTCCAGCACGCGGATCTCGAACAGCCCCAGCGCCTCGCGCAACCGCTCGGTGATGCGCCGGTCGGCGTCGCTGGGTTCGGCCACGCCGGAGGGATGGTTGTGGGCGAAGATGAGCGCCCCCGCCCCCAGCTCCAGCGCCCGGCGGGCCACCTCCCGGGGATAGACCGAGGCGCTGTCCAGGGTGCCGCGGAACAGCGACTCGTAACGGATCACCCGGTGCTGGCTGTCGAGGAAGAGCGCGGCGAACTCCTCGTGGCCCAGGTGGCGCAGCTGCGAGGCGAGGTAGGCCCGCACCAGCGACGGCGAGGTCAGGGCATCGCCCCGGGCCAGCTGGCTGGCCAGGTGGCGCCGCGAGAGCTCGAGGGTCGCTTGCAGCTGCACATACTTGGCCGTGCCCAGGCCATGCTCGGCGCAGAAGCGCTCACGACCGGCCTCGAGCAGCGGTCGCAGCCCGCCGAAGGCGCCGAGCAGGTCGCGGGCCAGGTCCACCGCCGAGCGGCCCTGCACGCCGACCCTCAGGAAGATCGCCAGCAGCTCGGCATCAGACAGCGCCTCGGGCCCCAGCGCCAGCAGTTTTTCCCGGGGGCGCTCGCCCTCCGGCCAGTCACGGATCGCCATTCCTGCCTCCCTGCACACCGTTCCGTCGCCATTGCGTCACACACCAGTGTAGCCGTCCCCCGACGCCACCGCGGCTACGCAAGGCACCCCGCCGATGGTAAGGTAGGCGACTGGATATCAGCTCGGATCTCGTCCATGTCAACGCTGTCAAGCAAGCGCCTCCTACTCGGCATCAGCGCCGGTATCGCCGCCTACAAGAGCGCCCATCTCGCCCGCCTGCTGAAGCAGGCGGGCTGCGAGGTGCGCGTGGTCATGACCGAGGGCGCCCAGGCCTTCATCACGCCCCTGACGCTACAGGCGTTGACCGGCGAGCCGGTGCGCACCTCGCTGCTCGACCCGGAGGCCGAGGCCGGCATGGGCCATATCGAGCTGGCCCGCTGGGCCGACACCATCCTGATCGCCCCGGCCACCGCCGACCTGATGGCACGCCTGGCCACGGGACAGGCGGACGACCTGCTCACCACCCTCTGCCTGGCCAGCGAGGCCGAGAAGGTGATGGCCCCGGCCATGAACCAGGCGATGTGGCGCCACCCGGCGACGGGGCGCAATGCCGCCCGGCTCGAGGCAGACGGCTGGCACCTGCTGGGGCCGGCCAGCGGCGACCAGGCCTGCGGCGACGTGGGCCCGGGGCGCATGCTGGAGCCCGAGGCGATCGTCGCCGAGCTGCTTTCCATGGCGCCCGAAGCCGCGCCGGCCATGACGCCCGAAGCCGCGCCAGCCACGGCGACCGATACCGCGCCGACCCAGGCGTCCGGATCCCGCGAGGCCGACGGCCTGACCATCACCATCACCGCTGGCCCCACCCGGGAGCCGCTGGACCCGGTGCGCTACCTCTCCAACCACAGCTCCGGCAAGATGGGTTACGCCCTGGCCGCCGCCGCCGCCCGCCTCGGCGCGAAGGTGTGGCTGATCAGCGGCCCGGTGTCCCTGCCCACCCCCGAGGGGGTCGAGCGTCTCGATGTAGAGACGGCGCGGGAGATGCACGATGCCGCCCAGCGGCTCGCCGGCGACAGCGACATCTTCATCGGCTGTGCCGCCGTGGCCGACTATCGCGCCGAGGCGCCGGCCAGGCACAAGATCAAGAAGCGCGAAGGGCAGGACGACCTGACCCTCACCCTGGTCAAGAACCCCGACATCATCGCCGAGGTGGCGGCCCGCGAGGATCGCCCCCTGGTAGTGGGCTTCGCCGCCGAGACCCGCGATCTCGAGGCCTATGCCAGGGACAAGTTGACCCGCAAGCGGCTGGACATGATCGTCGCCAACGACGTTTCCCGGGCCGGGCTCGGCTTCGGCGCCGACGACAATGCCGCCCTGATCCTGTGGCGAGATGGCGACACCCTGGGCCGCGACCCCCTCGCCCCCCAGCCCAAGTCGCAACTCGCCATGGCCGTGATCCAACGCGCCCTGGCCTGCCTGCAGGCGCATCGACACCCCTGATACCACCCCCCATTCCGCAAGGACTTCCGATGCCCGACACCGCCGAACGCCCGTCCGCCAAGCCTCGCCTGGCCGTCAAGCTGCTCGACCCGCGCCTGAGCGACTACCTGCCCCATTACGCCACCGACGGCTCCGCCGGCATGGACCTGCGCGCCCTGCTCGACGCGCCCCTGACCCTGGCGCCGGGCCAGTGCGAGCTGGTGCGCACCGGGCTCGCCATCCACATCGGTGACCCGGGGCTGGCCGGCATGATCCTGCCCCGCTCGGGGCTCGGCCACAAGCACGGCATCGTGCTCGGCAACCTGGTGGGGCTGATCGACTCCGACTACCAGGGCGAGCTGATGGTCTCGGTGTGGAACCGTGGCGGCGCCCCCTTCGTACTCGAGCCCTTCGAGCGACTGGCACAGTATGTGCTTGTTCCCGTGGTGCAGGCCGAACTGCAGGTCGTCGACGATTTCGCCGCCAGCGCCCGGGGCGACGGCGGCTTCGGCAGTTCGGGAAGACACTGAGCCGTTCGGGCTCCAACAAGGGATTGATCAGATGACCCAAGACACCAGACAGGCCGTACCCGCGTCGATTTTCCGCGCCTACGACATCCGCGGCATCGTCGATGACACCCTCACCGAGGCAAGCGTCGAGCTGATCGGTCGCGCGATCGGCAGCGAGGCCGCCGCCCGCGGCGAATCCACCGTGGTCGTCGCCCGTGACGGACGCCTCTCCGGGCCGCGCCTGCTCGCCGCCCTGACCCGCGGCCTGACCGCGAGCGGGCGCGATGTCATCGACATCGGCATGGTGCCCACCCCCGTCCTCTACTTCGCCACCCATGTGCTCGAGGGGACCGCCTCGGGGGTGATGGTCACCGGCAGCCACAACCCGCCCGACTACAACGGCTTCAAGATCGTGCTGGGCGGCGAGACACTCTCCGGCGAGGCCATCACGGCGCTTTACCAGCGTATCGTGACGAGCGACCTGAGCGAGGGTGACGGCGGGGTGCGCCAGGAGGACGTGCGCGCCGCCTACCTGGAGCGCATCCTCGGCGACGTAAAGCTGGAGCGACCGCTCAAGGCGGTGGTCGACTGCGGCAACGGCGTGGCCGGCGAACTGGGTCCGCAGTTGATCGAGAAGCTCGGCGCCGACACCGTGCCGCTGTTCGCCGAGATCGACGGCACCTTCCCCAACCACCACCCGGACCCGGGCAAGCCCGAGAACCTGCAGGACCTGATCCGTATCGTGCAGGAGACGGGCGCCGACATCGGCCTGGCCTTCGACGGCGACGGCGACCGCCTCGGCGTGATCACCCCGAGCGGCAAGCTGATCTACCCCGACCACCTGCTGATGGCCTTCGCCGAGGACATGCTCTCGCGCAACGCCGGCGCCCGGGTGATCTTCGACGTCAAGTGCACCGGCAACCTGACGCGGGTGATCGAGGAGGCCGGCGGCACCCCGGAGATGTGGCGGACCGGCCACTCGCTGATCAAGGCCCGCATGAAGGAGACCGGTGCCCTGCTGGCCGGCGAGATGAGCGGCCACATCTTCTTCCAGGAGCGCTGGTACGGCTTCGACGACGGCCTCTACGGCGCCGCCCGCCTGCTGGAGATCCTGTCCAAGCAACACGAAGACGCCGATGCCTTCTTCGCCCGCTTCCCCCAGGACCTGAGTACCCCGGAGATCAACGTCACCGTCACCGACGAGACCAAGTTCGACCTGGTGGCCCGCCTGGCCCGGGAGGGCGACTTCGGCGCCGAGGGCGTCAAGACGACGCTCGACGGCATCCGCGTCGACTACCCCGACGGCTGGGGACTGTGCCGCGCCTCCAACACCACGCCGGTGCTGGTGCTGCGCTTCGAGGGCAAGAGCGAGGCAGCGCTGGACCGCATCCGCACGCGCTTCGCCGAGGCCCTCGAGCAGGTGGCGCCCGAACTGGACGTGACGCTCTGAGCGAGGCGACCTCCTCCAAGACAGGCTGCCGCCGAGACGCGGCAGCCGGAATGACAAGGGAACCCGAGCATGACCGACAAGACCCGTGACCCGCGCCTGGTGGTGGAGGTGCTCTCCGAGGCGCTGCCCTACATCCAGCGCTTCTCCGGCAAGACCGTGGTGGTGAAGTACGGCGGCAACGCCATGACCGAGGACACCCTGATCGACTCCTTCGCCCGCAACATGGTGCTGATGAAGGAGGTGGGCATCAATCCGGTGGTGGTGCACGGGGGCGGGCCGCAGATCGGCGATCTGCTCAAGAAGCTCAATATCGAGTCGCGCTTCGTCAACGGCATGCGGGTGACCGACGCCGAGACCATGGACGTGGTGGAGATGGTGCTCGGCGGCCTGGTCAACAAGGGCATCGTCAACCTGATCAACCAGTGCGGCGGCAAGGCGATCGGCCTGACCGGCAAGGACGGCGCCCAGATCCGCGCCCGCCAGCTCAAGGTGGAGCACCAGACGCCGGAGATGACCGCCCCGGAGATCATCGACATCGGCCACGTCGGCGAGGTCGAGCACATCTCCACCGACCTGATCGAGATGCTCGCCGAACGCGACTTCATCCCGGTGATCGCCCCCATCGGCGTCGACGCCGAGGGCCACAGCTACAATATCAACGCCGACCTGGTGGCCGGCAAGGTGGCCGAGGCGCTGGGCGCCGAGAAACTGATGCTGCTGACCAACGTGGCCGGCCTGATGAACGCCGAGGGCGAGGTGCTCACCGGGCTGACCACCGCCCAGGTGGACGCCCTGATCAGTGACGGCACCATCCACGGCGGCATGCTGCCGAAGATTCGCTGCGCCCTGGACGCCGTCAAGGGCGGGGTGCGTAGCGCCCACATCATCGACGGTCGGGTGCCCCACGCCACCCTGCTGGAGATCTTCACCAACGCCGGGGTCGGCACCCTGATCACCGACGATGCCCACGAAGGCCCCACCGGCTGAGCCGCCGGTCCCGCGGCGACCTTTGCGCTGCCGCGGAGCCCCGATTAGGATGGTGCGACCACATAAAAGAAAAGACCGATATGACGCAGGAAACCCCCACCCCCAGCCGCCGCGAGCAGATCCTCCAGGCGCTCGCGCTGATGCTGGAGGAAGACAGCGGCAAGCGCATCACCGTGGCCGCCCTGGCCCGCCAGGTCGGCGTCTCGGAGGCCGCCCTCTACCGCCACTTCCCCAGCAAGGCGCGCATGTTCGAGGGACTCATCGAGTTCATCGAGGCGTCCCTGTTCGAGCGCATCAGCCGCATCCTCGACCAGGAGCCCCTCGCCGTCCCGCGCTGCGGCCAGGTCCTCACCCTGCTGCTCGGCTTCGCCGAGAAGAACCCGGGGCTCTCCCGGCTGCTCGGCGGCGACGCCCTGACCGGCGAGACCGCCCGCCTGCGGCTGCGCATCCACCAGCTGTTCGAGCGGCTCGAGACCCAGCTCAAGCAGATCCTGCGCGAGGCCGAGCTGCGCGAGGGGCGTCGCCCCTCCCTGCCGGTCTCGGCGGCGGCCAACCTGCTGCTGGCCCAGGCCGAAGGGCGCATCTCCCAGTACGTGCGCAGCGACTTCCGCCGCCGCCCCACCGAACACTGGGACGACCAGTGGACGCTGCTCTCGGCGCAACTGCTCAGGGAGACGCCGCAGCTGGCGAGGGCCTGAGAGGCCGGGTGGGCCTCAGCCGCGGGCCTGGCGCAACAGCCCCAGCGCCAGGCCCGCCACCAGGGCCGCCCCTCCGCCCAGCACCGCCCACAGCAGCCAGGTCGTCCAGTCGCGAGGGGGTCGCAGCGCCCGCTCGCCGGCCAGCTCCCTCGCCGCACCGGCCGTGGCCACCGCCGGCCGCCACGCCTCCCCCCGCTGCTCGCGCAGCGAGGCCAGTACCGTCGCTACCGGCGCTTCGGCGCGCCTTGCCCGGGCGCTGCCGGCCGCCAGGCTGAAGGGCGCCTCGCCCTGGGCCAGGAACACCACGCGCTCGGGACGATACCCCAGGCGCAGGGTCGGCGCCGTGCCGGCCGCCTCGCCCTCGGCCGTCAGCCGCCAGTGGCGATCGCGCACCGGGCCGGCGATCTCCCGGGGCGGCGAGCGCACCTCGCCGCTCTCGTCGTCCAGTCGGTAGCCGATCCAGGGGCCGCTGCGCCGCCGCCAGTCGTCGCCCTCGTCGTCACGACTCCACAGCGTCCAGCGCCCGACCCCGGCCCCCGAGGCCGGTTCGACATCGGCCCGTACGACCGGGAATCGCCCGTCGAGCCGATAGTCGACGCCGCCCTCCGCCCGCCGCTGGCCGTCGAGGGCCAGCCACTGCCAGGGCCGCTCGGCGCGAACCGGCATCGGCACCGCGCGCACCTCCTCGAGTTCGAGTGGCGCCTCGCCAACGGTCGGGCGCAGCCGCAGATAGGGGGCCGAGACCCCGCCCAGCATCAGCTGTCGGCGGGTGATGCGATGCCCCTGATGCGTCAGGTCGAGCAGCCGGCCCCGCTCCAGCACCGTCCGCCAGCGCTCGAGGTCGTCACTGGCCTCGACCCGATAGGCGGTATCCACTGGGGCCCGGGATTCAGGCCAGGCCAGTTCGAGCGCCAGCAGGGGCTCGTCGACGGCGCCGACATCCACCAGGGCGGCCCCGTCCGGTCGCCGCGGCGCACTCTCCTCCAGCCCCCGGGTCTCGACCCGCCTCAGCCGCCCCTGCGCATCGGTCTCGCTGATCAGTTCCCAGCGGGCCCCGCCCTCGGTCTCGGGGGCGGGCAGGGGAAACCAGGGCACCGCCAGGGTCGCGGCGATCGGGTCGGCCGAGGCGTCTTCCGGCATCACCGTCGTGGGCACGGCCACGCCCCGGGCATCGAAGACCTGGAGATCCCCCAGGGCAGCATCCCGGGCACTGCGATACATGGCCGGGTCCAGCGTCAACCGATAGGCCCCGCCGGCCTCCCCCGCCAGGATCAGCGGCCACTCGCGCACCCAGTCCGCCTGGTGGTCGCTTGCCGATACCAGCAGCGGCCAGCCGAGCAACAGCGCCAACAGGCGTCTCATGGTCGCCCCTCCCCGATACCCTCGGCACGCGGCACCTCGCGGCGCGGTGGTGCCGGCGCCACATATCCCACCCCGATGCACAGCAGCCCGTAGCCGATGAAGGAGACGATGCCCAGCAGGTTGCCGAGGTGGACACGATCGACCAGCACCAGCTTGGCCAGCACCACCGCCATCAGGACCGCGGCCGCGAGCCACACCTGGCGCTGCCCGCGCCGCGAGCCGACGATCCAGCCGGCCACGCCGAGCAGGCTCCACAGCAGGGTCAGCCCGGTCTGGACCAGGCCACTCGCGAGCATCGCCGGCGACCAGACGACATCCGCCCGCAGGTGCAGGCCCCGCAGCACCGTCACGGTCAGCAGCACGAAGCCGGCCGCCGCCAGCACCGCACCGCTACGCTCCTGCAGCCAGCCGGGTAGCCGGCGGGCCTGACGCGCCTGCCACAGCAGCAGCAGGACCGCCCACTGCGCGAGCTCCAGGGGATTGAGCAGCGGCCACCAGGGCAGGGGCACCGGATCGCCGGGCTGACCCAGCGCGACCAGCCAGGCCAGCGCCAGCAGCGCCAGAAAGGACGCCAGCAGCGACCGCCGCCAGGCCTCGGCCTCGACCGCCAGTGGCCGCAGCACCCAGCCCGGGCGGTGCTGCAGCAGCGCCGCCATCAGCAGCCAGGGCAGCAGCGCCGCGCCCAGCGACCAGGCCAGGCCGAGCGGTGGCGCCACCAGCCGGGCCAGCCACCCCGACCAGAACAGCGGCCAGGCCCACAGCCAGGCGGCCTGGGCCCAGGCCACCGGACGCCTGACCGCCGCAGCGCCGGACGCTGGGTCACCGGCCAGGCCGGACAGCAGGCGATAGCCCAGTGCCACGTGCACCGCCCAGGCCCAGAGCGTCGGCCCGGCGCCGTCCGGGGGCACCCAGGGCCGCCCGGGGGCCGGCAGCGGCGTGGCCAGCAGGGGCTGGGCGAGCAACACCAGGCCCAGCAGCAGGGCCCCGGCCAGGCTCCAGGCCAGGGGCGGCTCGCGCAGCCGGCGATGGACCTCGCCGAGCAGCGCCCCGCTCAGCGCCAGGAACACCAGCAGCGCACCGGCCGCATGCTCCGAGGCCACGAAGCGCTCGATCTCGTGCACGCCATTGCCGAGCCACCAGGCCAGTCCCCAGAGATACCAGGCCAACGCCAGGCGGGGTCGTGCGGCCCGGCGGTAGCTCCAGGCACTGGCGAAGCCTGCCAGGGCGATCAACAGGGCGCCCATGAAGGCGGGATTGGCCAGCGCCCGCGCATCGCCACCGGCCAGGACCTGGCCCCCCAGCAGGGCCAGGCCGGCCAGCAGCTGCAGCCCCACGCCGGCGACCTGCGGCAGCCGGCGTTGCTGGCGCAGCCCCAGCCAGATCAGGGCCGCCCCCTCCAGGGCGAAGGCGCTGGCGGTCAGCCGGGCCGAGAGGGCCAGCGGCACCGCCAGGGTCGCGAAACCCACGGCCAGCAGGGCATGGGCCTGCCCCAGGAAACGCAGGGCCGTCTGGCGCAGCAGCCGACGGGCCAGCAGCGCATAGACCAGCGCCAGCCCCAGGGCACAGTAGGCCAGCGGCATCCGGGCGCCCTCCAGCAGGGCCGACTGGAGGGCAAAGGCCACCAGCGGGGTGCCGAACACCAGGCTGCCGTCCACGCGGCGGCTGTCGACGAGGCCGCCAGTGGCCGCCGGCCGATGACGGGCGTGAAAGACGGGAATCAACAGGTAGAGGACGAAGAACAGCACCAGGAACGGCTGCACGGTGGCGATGTCGGCCGGGCGATAGGCCAGCACGCCCCAGGCCGTGGCGATCACGAAGGTGAAGACGAAGCCGAGCAGGTTGAGGACCCGCCAGGGCCGATACCAGGCCATGGCGAAGATGGCGACGTTGAGCAGCGCATAGTAGCCGAACAGCACGACGTGGTGCCCCTGCCCGGTGGAGAGCCACAGGGGCGCCAGGAAGCCGGCCAGGATGCCCATCACCGCCAGGGCCAGGGCGTTCTGCCTCACCCCCAGCACGCCCAGGCCCGCCACCAGCGCGACGCTCAGGACGAAGGCCGCCTCCACCGGCAGCAAGGGGTAGAGCCTGGCCGCGGCGAACAGCACCATCAGCAGCACGCCGATGGCACCACCCTGGAGGCTCAGCGCGAAGGCGCGGCGGCGGCCCCGCTGGCGCCAGCCGAAGGCCAGGCCCAGGATGGCGACCGCGGCGATGCCGGCCAGGCGCAGCTCGATGGAAAACGCCAGCCAGCCCTGGTCGGTGGCATATTTGATCAGGGCGGCGACGCCGGCGAAGAGCACCAGCATACCGACCTTGACCGGCACGTTACCCTCGCTGAGCCAGCGACGCGCGGCCGCCTTGCCGCGGGAAAGCAGCGGGCCGAGCCGGTCGATCGGGGCCGTCGACGGGACACCGGCGTCGCTCGGCTCGACATGGGGCGGGACCGCCTCCCAGGCCTCCCGGGGAGTGCCGGCCACAGGGGAGGCGGCCGCCGGCGAGGGGCGTCGATCGGCCCTGCCGGTCGCGGCTCCCTCGCGCCCAGCTTCCCCACCGGCGCCTTCACGCCCCCTCCCATGTCTCAGGGCCGCCTCCAGCGCCTCGACGCGGCGCTGCAGCCGGCCGATCCTGATCAGCGCCACCCCCAGCAACACCGGCACCGCCAGCACCATCAGCAACAGCAGCAACATGCCTTCCATGTCATGCCCCCTCACCCGCGCCATTCGACCGCGGGCCCTGCCGAATCCGGCACTCGGCACCAGGCCCCCTCTCCTTTCCCTCCGCCCTCTCAATCTAAACGAAAACGGCCCGCCTCACCCAAGGGGGAGGCGGGCCGTGCGCTCCGGCCGCGCTTTTATCGCTCAGATCATCTATCGCTCAGGTCATCGCTCAGGCCACGAGGGTATCGCCGATCTGCAGGCGAATCTTCTTCATCGCGTTCTTCTCGAGCTGACGGATGCGCTCGGCGGAGACGCCGTAGACATCGGCCAGGTCGTGCAGCGTGGCCTTGTGCTCGGAGAGCCAGCGACGCTGCAGGATGTCGCGGGAGCGCTCGTCGAGCTCCTCCAGGGCCAGCCGCAGGCGCCGGGTGGCATCGCCTTCCCAGTCGCTGTCCTCGAGCTGGGTGGCCGGGTCGGCGGCGTCATCGTCCAGGAAGTGCACGGGGGCCTGCCAGGCGGACTCCTCGTCGTCGCCGGGCGAGGCATCGAAACCGGCATCGTGGGCCGACAGGCGGCCCTCCATCTCGCGCACCACCTCGGGCTTGACGTCGAGGTCGCGGGCGATGGCATCGACC
Source organism: Halomonas sp. LBP4 (assembly GCF_003202205.1). Lineage (GTDB taxonomy): Bacteria > Pseudomonadota > Gammaproteobacteria > Pseudomonadales > Halomonadaceae > Halomonas > Halomonas flagellata. The sequence goes on along the minus strand of NZ_PDOG01000002.1, from coordinate 55,467 downwards.
TCGTCGTTGTTCAGCCAGGCCAGGCGCTTCTTGGCACTGCGCAGGTTGAAGAACAGCTTGCGCTGGGCCTTGGTGGTGGCGATCTTGACGATCCGCCAGTTGCGCAGCACGAACTCGTGGATCTCGGCCTTGATCCAGTGCACGGCGAAGGAGACCAGCCGCACGCCCTGATTGGGGTCGAAGCGCTTGACCGCCTTCATCAGGCCGACGTTGCCCTCCTGGATCAGGTCCGCCTGGGGCAGGCCATAGCCGGAGTAGCTGCGGGCGATGTGCACCACGAAGCGCAGGTGCGACAGCACCAGGCGACGCGCCGCCTCGAGATCGCCCTCCTCGTGCAGGCGAAAGGCCAGCTCGCGCTCTTCGTCGGCGGTCAGCATCGGAATGACGTTGACCGCCTGGATGTAGCCGTTGAGGTCATGTCCCGGGGAAAGGTGGCCCACCGGCAGAAGACTGGTGCTCATATGCAGGTTGTCTCCTTCTCCAAGCCCAGAGTCTTGGCCCAGGTTGATGTCGGGGTCCGCTGCCTTTGATGGCAGCGACCAGAAAATGTTCCACTGATTCGACTGATCTCCAGCGAATATACGGCGGGGTTGGGGAACTCGGCAACCGTATCGCCCCTTCTGAACGAGAGACGACGGCCTTGCCGCGGCCGAGCCTCCGCTCTTCGCGGCCGAACCTCCGCTCTTCGCGGCCGAACCTCCGCTCTTCGCGGCCGAACCTCCGCTCTTCGCGGCCGAACCTCCGCTCTCTATCGCGGCCGAACCTCCGCGAGATGGCGGTTCACCGCGATCCAGGCACCCAACCAACCCAGAAGTGTACTACAGACGAGCAGGATTGCCGAGCCGGAAAGCCCCAGCCGGGGCAGACTGAAGCTGGCGCCGTAGCTGGCCGCCAGCGCCGAGACCGGGGCGGCGAGCCAGCCGCTGCCGACTGTCAGCAGCCCCCAGGCCAGCACGCCTCCCCCCAGGCCATACCAGGCGCCGCTGTAGAGGAAGGGCCGGCGCACGAAGGCGTGGGTGGCACCGATCAGGGTCACCACCTCGACCTCCTGACGGCGGCTCTCCACCGAGAGCCGGATGGTATTGCCCACCACCAGCAGCACCCCCAGGCCGAACAGCACCGCCAGTGCCAGGGCCACGCGCCGCCCCAGCTCGGCCAGGTGGCGCAGCCGCTCGATCCAGGCCAGGTCGAGGCGCACCTCCTCGATACCGGCCATCGTCTCCAGCCGCTCGGCCAGCGCCCGCACCGCCTCGGGGGCCGGATCGACGGGGGTCACCACCACGCTGGCCGGCAGGGGGTTCTCATCGAGCCGACCCAGGGCATCGGCGAGCCCCAGCGCCTGCTGGAACTCGGCCATGCCCTCGGCGGCGGTGATCAGCCGGGTGCGCGCCACGTCCTCGTGGGCGACCAGGGCCTCGTCGATGCGCGCCGCCTGCGCCTCGGCCACCCGGGGCTCGAGATAGACGGTGAGGGTCGCACTCTCCTCCAGCTCGGCATCGAGCAGCCGGGCACTGTCCAGGGTCAACCAGAGCGTGGCGGGCAGTACCAGGGCGATGGCGATGGCCAGCATGGTCAACAGGCTGCCGACGGGGCGGCGGACCAGGCGCAGGGCACTGTCCAGGCACATGGCGCGGTGGTGGCGTGCCCAGCCCCGCAGGCGGCTCGAGGAGCGGGTGCGACGACTGCGGGCACCGCGAGGGGGCGGTTGTGCCGGGCGGCGGCTCATGCGGCCTCCTCGTCGGCGACCAGGTGGCCATCGCGCAGGCGCAGCACCCGGTGGCGCAGGCGGGCGATCAGCGCCAGGTCGTGGCTGGCGATCATCACCGTGGTGCCAATGCGATTGAAGTCCTCGAACAGCACCATGATATCGGCGGAGAGTTGGGGGTCGAGGTTGCCGGTGGGCTCATCGGCCAGCAGCAGGGCCGGCTTGTTGACCACCGCCCGGGCGATGCCGACACGCTGTTGCTCGCCGCCGGAGAGCTCGATGGGCAGGGCCTTCTCGCGGTGCAGCAGCCCTACCTTGTCCAGCGCCGCCCGCACCCGCCGCGCGCCCTCGCGGGGCTCGACGCCCTGGATCTCCAGCGGCAGGGCGACGTTGTGGTAGATGGAACGGTCGAAGAGCAACTGGTGATCCTGGAAGACCACCCCGATCTGGCGACGGTAGAAGGGCACCTGGCTGTGATGCAGCCGGTCGATGTCGTGGCCGGCGACCAGCACCCGCCCGCGGGTCGGCCGCTCGAGCCGCATGATCAGGCGCAGCAGCGAGCTCTTGCCGGCCCCGGAGTGGCCGGTGAGGAAGACCATCTCGCCTCGTCGTACGCGAAAGTCGATGTTGGCGAGCGCCTCGAAGCGCCCTCCGTAGCGCTTGCCGACATGCTCGAAGGCGATCATGCGGAGGCGGCGTCCCGATCGGCGTCCCGGTCGAACAGGGCGTCGACGAACTCGCTCGCCACGAAGGGCCGCAGGTCATCGAGCGACTCGCCGACGCCGATGAAGCGGATCGGCGTACCGAGCTGCTTGGCCAGGGCGAAGATGATGCCGCCCTTGGCGGTACCGTCGAGCTTGGTCAGGGTTACCCCGGTGACCGGTACCGCCTCGTTGAAGGTGCTGGCCTGGGACAGCGCGTTCTGGCCGGTGCCGGCGTCGAGCACCAGCATCACCTCGTGGGGGGCCGTGGCGTCGAGCTTGCCCATCACCCGGTGGACCTTCTTCAGTTCCTCCATCAGGTGGGCCTTGTTGTGCAGGCGACCGGCGGTATCGGCAATCAGCACGTCGATGCCCCGCGCCTTGGCCGCGGCGACGGCGTCATAGATCACCGAGGCGCTGTCGGCACCGGTGTGCTGGGCGATCACCGGCACGTCGTTGCGCTCGCCCCAGACCTTGAGCTGCTCCACGGCGGCGGCGCGGAAGGTGTCGCCGGCGGCCAGCATCACGCTCCTGCCCTCGCGCAGGAAGCGCTGGGTCAGCTTGCCGATGGTGGTGGTCTTGCCGACCCCGTTGACGCCCACCACCAGGATGACGAAGGGCCCCTCGCCCTTCGACGGCAGCTCGAGGGGCCTGGTGACCGTCTCGAGCATGGTGGCGAGCTCGTCCTGAAGCGCGCGGAAGAGCGCCTCGGGATCCTTGAGTTCCTTGCGCGAGACCCGCTCGGTGAGGCGGTCGATGATCTCGGTGGTGGCCTCGATGCCCACGTCCGCCATCAGCAGCTGGGTCTCGAGGTCCTCCATCAGTTCGTCGTCGATCTGCTTCTTGCCGAGGAAGAGCCCGGCGAGGCCGTCGGAGAGGTTGGCGCGGGTCTTGCCGAGCCCCGAGCGGATACGGGCGAACCAGCCCGCCTTCTCCTGCCGGCCTTCCTGCCTCGGCTTCTCCTGCAGCGCGGCCCGCGGCGCCTCCTCGGCGGACTCGGTCGCCGGTGTCGGGGCATCGGCCGCCGCCCCGGTCTCGCGGGTCGGCTCGGGCTCGATAGTCGGAGCCTCGTCCGGCGCCGGCGCGCGGGCCTGCGGGGTCGAGGGCTCGGGCGGCGTGACGGCGGCCGCCTCGTCGGGCGCGGCCGCTTCCGGCCGCGCGGTGCTCTCCTCCGCTTCGGCGCCGGTTTCGGCCGCCGCGTCGTCGGCCTTCGCCGGGGCCTCGTCCTCGGTCAGGAGTTCGTTCTCCTGCTGCTCCGGCTTCCCGGGCTTGTCCTGCTGCTTCTTGCGCTTGAAAAAACCGAACATGAGATGCTTCAGCCTCGCGGGTGAACGAATCGCCACATCCTACCATCGCGCACCATGACTGTGGATAAGGCCGCGGGTACAATGCCGGCCATGACACGACGCTCCTCACGCCCTCGCCGCCGGCAGCGCGGCACTGGCGGCGCTCCACGCCGGGCGGGACACGGCAAGCTGCGCATCATCGGCGGCGACTTCCGTCGCCGGCTGCTGCCGGTGCTGGACAGCCCGGGCCTGCGCCCTACCCCCGACCGGGTGCGCGAGACCCTGTTCAACTGGCTGACCACGGCCACCCCGGGCGCCCGGGTGCTGGACCTCTTCGCCGGCACCGGGGCGCTGGGACTGGAGGCACTGTCCCGTGGTGCTCGCCGGGCCTGCTTCGTGGAGCGTGACGGCGGCGTGGCCGACGCCCTCGCCGACAACCTGGCAACCCTCGGCGCCGGCGAACGCGCCCGGGTGGTCACCGCCGACGCCCTGGCCTTCCTCGCGGGGGAGCCCACGCCCTGCTCGCTGGTCTTCCTCGACCCGCCCTTCCGCCAGGACCTGGTCGCGCCCTGCTGCCTGGCACTCGAGACGGGCTGGCTGACCGAGGACGCCTTCATCTACCTGGAGGCCGAGTCGGAGCTGGTCCCTCGCGTGCCGGACCACTGGCAACTGCACCGGGAGGTGCGCGCCGGCGACAGCACCGGACGCCTCTATCGCCGCCAGGGCCAGAGCGGCACCGGGTCGCCGGATGAGGGCTATCGCAGATGGCGGTAACGCCGATTGCCCTGGTCGCCGGATGGCGACGCTTGCTGAGGCCCGGCCACGGCGTTACGCTGCGCGCTGATCGAATCCCACCCCGGGCCAGCCAGACCGGCAGATGCTCGGGCGAACGAGCGCACCGCCAGGACATTGTCAGGAGAACAGGATGAGCATCGAACTCTTCAACCGGCTCGAGCAGAAGGTCACCAGCGCCGTCGAGGCCCTGGAGCTGCTCAAGATGGAAGCCGAGGAGCTGCGCGAGGAAAATTCCCGCCTGAAACAGGAGCGCGAGGAGTGGGAGCGCCGGCTCAGCGACCTGCTGGGCAAGTTCGACGAGGTCGACACCGGCGCGGGCAACTGAGCGCCGCGCCTCACCACCGGTCGAGCGGGAGCGACATCAGCACGGCGTCCTCCCGCCCTTCCCCGGCCTCCCGGGGCGGGTAGTAGCCACGCCGGCGGCCGTCCTCGGTGAAGCCGGCCCGGCGATAGAGGGCGATGGCGCCGCCATTCCCCGCCCTGACCTCCAGCAGCAGGCGCTCGCTCTGCCAGCGCCGGGCCTGCTCGATCACCGCCCCGAGCAGCTCTCCCGCCAGCCCCCGACGACGATGGTCCGGCGCCACCAGCAGCGCCTGCAACTCGGCCTCGAAGGGCAATCTCGCCACGATCGCATGCCCCACCAGCCGCCCCCTGGCCTCGATACCGACTACCCGGGTATCGATATCCGCCAGCGCCTGCGCCAGCATGCCCCGGGACCTGGGGGGCGACGCTGCCTGCCGCTCGAGCGCCGCCAGGGCCGCCAGGTCATCAGCCGCCAGCCGGCGCAGCATCGTCGTCCTCGCCGGTGCCCTGCCAGGCCTCGCGCCAGCCGGCGAGCCGCGGCCACAGCGCCCGCTTGGCCTCGGCACTGCCGGCCAGTTCGTCCAGCCCCGGCCCCTGCCAGGCGGGCAGGTCGAGCAGGGCGCAGTGCGCGCCCTCGACGGTCAACACCCTGGCCAGGGTGGCATCGTGGCCGAAGATCAGCAGGCGCTCCGGGGCCCAGCCACGGCGACGGCGGCCCTCGAGAAAGGCCTGCAGTCCCTGGCGTGCCTCCTCCAGGGGCGCATCCACCGGCAGGCCTTCCATCTGGGGCCAGTGGAAGGTCTCGAACTCGAGCGGACGCTCGGGCAGCACCCCGGCGGCCTGCAGCAGGTTGGCCAGCAGCCGCTGCCGGGTGGCATCGGGCTGGCTGGCCCGGGGCAGCAGCAGCAGCCAGCGGCCATCGAGGCAGGCCACCTGGAGCGTGAAACGCAGCGCCTTGGCCGGCTCCGTCGCGGGGCGCTCCTCGCCCCCGGCCGGGGCCTCCGCCGCGCCGGGGACCTCGCCGCCCCCCAGCAACGCCCGGGCCTTGCCCGGCCCCGCCGGCCGTTGACTGCGCTCGCGGGGCGCTGGCTCGGGGGTCGGGCGGGCCGGGGCCTCCCGGGCCGACTCGTCGAGCAGGGCATGCAGACGCTCGGCCGGGGCCTCGGTGGGGGCCGGCGCGGGCCGCTGCCACTCGCAGGCGGGGGTGGGCCGGGCGTTGGGCAGCCGGTAGCGGGCCTCCCAGGCGGTCAGCCCCATGGCCTCGAGATACTGCCGGCGCTGCGGCTCGGGAGTCACGACCCGCTGCCGCCCCGGCAGTTGGGCGAGGCCGGCCGGTCCTCGCCGCGGGCCTGCCACTCCTCCGGGGTATAGAGGTGCAGGGCCAGGGCGTGGACCGGGCCCGCCAGCTCGTCGGCCAGCAGGGTATAGACCTGCTGGTGACGCTTGACCGGCATCAGCCCCTGGAAGCGGCCGGACACCAGGGTGACCTTGAAGTGGGTCTCGGAATTGGCCGGTACGCTGTGCATGTGGCTCTCGTTCTCCACCGTGAGGACGGTGGGGTCGAGGGCCTGCAGCTTCTCTTCGATGATGGCCTGGGTGCGCATGGCGGCTCCTCGATACTGGATGGATGGGGCCATTGTACTCTCTCAGTCGGGCCGCGACGACGCCGCCTCGCGGGCGCCGCTCGGTGCCCGCGAGGCGGCGTCGTCGCCGGGCCGTGTTGCGAAGAGTCGACTCATGTCAGGAATCCATAACGAGGAAACCGGCCGAAGCCGGTTTCTCGAGGTCACTCCCGAGCAGCGGGACGATCAATCCTGGTCGGTCTCCAGGAGCAGGCTATCATCGACCTCGGAGATCTCGAGGGCCGCCTCGTCGTCCAGGTCGATAGCGAGATAGCTGTGCTCGACCTGCAGGAAGCGCTGGAACAGCGCCCAGTCGAGAGCTTCGGGCCACTGGCGCTCGTCCTCTTCCCAGGCGCGCAACTCGGTCTCGAGGATCTCGAGGTAGCGCTCGCGCACGAAGGCCTCGAGGGCCTCGGGCGTGTCCATCTCGGGAATCAGGTAGACGGTGCTTTCCCGTTCGACGTCGGCCAGGGTCAAGTCGTCGTCCCCCACCGTGGGTTCCAGCGCATTGATCCATTCCACGAAATGCCGGGTCGGCCTGACGCTCAGGGCGGAGCGGTTGAGCAGTTTCATCGTGGTCTCCTCGACGTCGAAACGCTGACCATTATGGGCGCTCGCGGCGCCCCTTACCAACTATTCCACCGCCTCGGGGCGCATGGCCGGGAACAGCAGCACGTCGCGGATCGAGGCGCTGTCGGTGAACAGCATCACCAGCCGGTCGATGCCGATGCCCTCGCCCGCCGTGGGCGGCAGGCCGTACTCCAGGGCCCGCACGTAGTCGGCGTCGTAGAACATCGCCTCGAGATCGCCGGCCTCCTTCTCCGCCGCCTGGGCGCGGAAGCGTTCGGCCTGGTCCTCGGCGTCGTTGAGCTCCGAGAAACCGTTGGCGATCTCGCGACCGCCGACGAAGAACTCGAAGCGCTCGGTGACGAAGGGATCGTTGTCCTTGCGTCGCGCCAGGGGGCTCACCTCGGTGGGATACTCGGTGATGAAGGTCGGCTGCTGCAGGCGATGCTCGACGGTCTTCTCGAAGATCTCGATCTGAACCTTGCCCAGCCCCCAGCCATCCTTGACGTCGATGTCCAGGCGCTCGGCGATCTGGCGCGCGGCCGACTCGTCGGCCAGCGCCTCGGCCTGGATCTCCGGGTTGAACTGGAGAATCGCGTCGAACACGCTGATCCGTCTCAGTCGCTGGCCGAAATCGTACTCGAAGGTCTCCAGCACCTCGCCCTCGGCATTGCGCACGGTGTTGACCACGGTGGTGGTGCCGAGCACCTGCCGGGCGACGCTGCGCAGCATCTCCTCGGTGAGATCCATCAGGTCATGGTAGTTCGCATGGGCCTGATAGAACTCGATCATGGTGAACTCGGGGTTGTGCCGGGTGGAAAGCCCCTCGTTGCGGAAGTTGCGGTTGATCTCGAAGACCCGCTCGAAGCCCCCCACTACCAGGCGCTTGAGGTAGAGCTCGGGCGCGATGCGCAGGTACATGTCGATGTCCAGCGCATTGTGGTGGGTGACGAAGGGGCGCGCAGCGGCACCGCCGGGAATCGGCTGCAGCATGGGGGTCTCCACCTCCATGAAGCTGCGGGCCTCGAAGAAGCGGCGCATGGCGCTGATCACCGCGGCACGCACCTCGAAGGTCCGACGCGAGTCGGCGTTCATGATCAGGTCGACATAGCGCTGACGGTAGCGGGCCTCCATGTCGGTGAGGCCGTGGAACTTGTCGGGCAGCGGGCGCAGGCTCTTGGTCAGCAGCTTCGCCTCGACCATCATCACGTAGAGGTCGCCCTTGCCCGACTTGTGCACCGGCCCGCGGCCGGCCACGATGTCGCCGATGTCCCAACCCTTGACGTCCTCCAGCACCTCTGCCGGCAGCCCCTTCTTGTCGACGTACAGCTGGATCTGGCCCGAGACGTCCTGGATGACGATGAAGGGGCCGCGCTTGCGCATGATCCGGCCGGCGACCCCGGCATGACGGCCCAGGGCCTCGAGCGCCTCCTTCTCCTTGTCACCCAGCTCGGCAGCCAACTCGGCGGCCAGGCTGTCGCGACGGAAGTCGTTGGGGAAGGCGCTCTCGCCGCGGCTCTCGGCCAGCCGGCGACGCTCGGCCAGCTTGGCGCGGCGCTCGGCGATCAGGCGATTTTCGTCGTGTTGAGGTGAATCCTGGTTGGCCATTACGCTACCTGTAAAGAATGAGCTACGGGCCACGGGCCACGGGTTACGGGCCACGAGCGATAAGGGACGATGTTTCGCTCGCAGCTCGTCGCTCGAGGCTCGTGGCTACAGTCCTTGCTTGAGACTGGCTTCGATGAACGGGTCCAGATCGCCGTCGAGCACCTTGTCGCAGTTGCTGGTCTGCACCCCGGTGCGCAGGTCCTTGATGCGCTGGTCATCGAGCACGTAGGAGCGGATCTGGCTGCCCCAGCCGATGTCCGCCTTGGAGTCCTCGGCCTCCTGCTTGGCGGCGTTGCGCTTCTGCATCTCGTGCTCCCACAGCTTCGCCTTGAGCTGCTTCATGGCGAAGTCGCGGTTGGCGTGCTGGCTGCGCTGGCTCTGGCAAGCCACCACGATGCCGGTCGGCTCGTGGGTGATGCGTACCGCCGAGTCGGTGGTGTTGACGTGCTGGCCGCCGGCGCCGCTGGAGCGGTAGGTATCGGTGCGCAGGTCCGCCGGGTTGATCTCGACCTCGAAGCTGTCATCGACTTCCGGCGAGAGGAACACCGAGGCAAACGACGTGTGGCGGCGGCCGCCGGAGTCGAAGGGGCTCTTGCGCACCAGGCGATGCACGCCGGTCTCGGTGCGCAGCCAGCCGAAGGCGTAGTCGCCCTGGATATGCACCGTCGCCGACTTGATGCCCGCCACCTCGCCGGCGGAGGCCTCGATGATCTCCGCCTTGAAACCGTGATGCTCGGCCCAGCGCAGGTACATGCGCAGCAGCATGTTGGCCCAGTCCTGGGCCTCGGTGCCGCCGGAGCCGGCCTGGATGTCCAGGTAGGCGTTGTTCTGGTCCATCGGGCCGGCGAACATGCGCCGGAACTCGAGCGTCTCGAGGCTGGCCTTGAGCCCGTCGAGCTCCTTCTCGACCTCGGCGACGGTGGCTGCGTCCTCCTCCATCTCGGCCAGCTCCAGCAGGTCGCGGCTGTCACCCAGCCCCTGGTCGAGCTCGTCGATGGTGGCCACGATCTGCTCGAGCGAGGCACGCTCACGGCCGAGCTTCTGGGCATAGTCGGGGTCGTTCCAGACGCCCGGGTCCTCCAGCTCGCGGGTGACTTCCTCTAGCCGATCCTTCTTTTCGGCATAGTCAAAGATACCCCCTCAGGACGTCTGTCCGCTCAGACAGGTCCTTGATGAGGTTATGGACGGGGTTGGTTTCCAGCATGGGGCTCGCCTGAGTCTGCAGTGGAAAATCGGCCGCCGGAGCGCTGGCAGCGAGCCAATGCGCCGACGGCACGGAAAAGGCGATCATTGTAGCGAATGTGCCGCCGCGTCGCATCCACCACGACCCGAGAATACGACCCCGGATCGCCAGCCCCGGCCGAGGCTGGCGGGGACACTGACGTCAGAAGCGATAGTCCACCGAGAGGGCGAAGACATCCGCCGAGACCTCATAGGTCCCCGAGAGGTTGCCCCGCGTCGCGTTCTCCTCCTTGGCCCCATCCTGATTCATGTCGACATCATCGCCGAAGACACGCATATAACCGGCGGTGATGCCCAGGTCGGCGGTCGGCATCCAGGTAGCCCCCAGGGTCGCCCAGGTACGGTCGGCGTCCGGCACCCGCGGGGTGCGGAATTCGCTGCCGGGGATCGGCGTCTCGTCATGACCCAAGCCGGCACGCAGCAACCACTGCGGGGTGAGCGCATAGTTGGCCCCCACCGAGAAGGCCCAGGTATTGTCCCAGTTCTCCTCGGTACGGCTCGGCGCCCTGCCATCCTCGAACTCCACCACCAGTTCGTCGAAGCTGCTCCACTCGGTCCACTCGGCATTGGCCATCAGCGCCAGGCGGTCGGTCAACTGGTGATAGACCCCCAGATTCAGGTTGGCTGGGGTAGTAAGCTCTGCCTTTCCTCCAGTTCCCGTTACGAGGCCTGCGTCAATGGCGCCATCCGAGACGGGATCGGTACCCTTCACCTTCAGCTCGCCATCGAGCGTCAGATCGATTTCCGAACGGTAGCCGATGCCCAGGCGGGTCTTTTCGGTGGCCTGGAACAGGGCCCCGAGGATATAACCATACCCCCAGTCGTCGCCGGTCACTTCGCCAATGACATCGTTCTGCCCAGGGGTGGCACCGGGCAAGCCCTGCATGGCGGCCGCCGACCCGAAGTCGATGGCATTCGAGAGGGTCGCATCGGCATACTGGGCACGCAGGCCAACGGCCAGGTTCAGGCGGTCAGAAGCCCGATAGTTCAGGGTCGGTTGGAAGTCGATGGTCTCGAGCTCGGACTCGATGGCGTGGTAACGCCCGATCCAGTCCTCGTCGTACTTGGTCGACAGGCCATAGGGCGCATAGACGGCCAGGCCAAGATCGAACCGCTCCTTGAGCCGGGTCTTGGCAGCAAAGGACGGCACCAAGGCGGCCTCCCCGCCCTGGCGTGAACCGCCACGGTCAAAATCAAACATTCCCGAGGCATCGGATGCTTCGGCGTTCCTGAGCTCGAAGTCGGCATCGATATAGGCCAGCCCACCGACGACCTGGTTGCCGTCGATATTGCCGAGGGCCGCCGGATTGTAGGCCATGAAGCCGGCATCCTCGGCCCCGGCAGCGGCGTTGGACAGGGCGTTGGCCAGGGTCTTGGCACTCTGCTCACGGACCTGGAAGCCGGAAGCGAAGGCTTGAGAGGCGACCAGAGCGGAGGAGGCAATGGCCACGGCGATGGAGAGCTTGTTGAACTTGTTGTGCATGGTCTCGACGTCCTTTTCCAGATTCGTGCTGGAGCTGGTTGTGTAATGCACCCTCGCCGGGGTGCTGGTGAGCTGCCCCGTTTTCGCCTATTGCACGCCATCGTTCAAGGGCAAACGTTCGTTTTAATCCGAAAATCGCTAATACTTTGGTCGCACGGTCGTTTTAACTCCTGAGCTTTCATTGGGTTAACCAAAATATTTCGACTGCACTCCGGAGAGCACCTTCCGAGCATGAGCGGTGAGTCACCGAAGGGGGTTATCCCTGGGCAATCATCCGATCAACCCGCGAGGCCCGCGATTCCGCTAACCGACAAGCCGAGACGGTGCGCCACTACAGCCGGTGGTTCTGGCTGGCCCGGCGCTGACGGCGACCTGCTAGGCTGAAGGGAAGGAAGCCATCGCCGGGAGGTGGTCATGCCCAAGCTCAACGGCGTGCTGGAAACCGCGCTCTACGTGGAGGACATGGACCGTGCCAGAGCCTTCTTCGAGGGGGTGATGGGACTCGAGCCCTTCAACGCCGACCATCGCTTCACCGCCTATGACGCCGGTGCCGGCTCGGTACTGCTGCTGTTCCTGCGGGGCGAGACGCTGGAGACCGTGGTGCTGCCGAACGACATGGGCACCATCCCCCCCCATGACGGTGCCGGGCGGGTGCACCTGGCCTTCGCCATCGCCGCCCGCGAGCTCGAGACCTGGGAGGCCCAGCTCCACGACCATGGCGTGACCATCGAAGGCCGTACCCACTGGCCACGTGGCGGGGAGAGCCTCTATTTCCGCGACCCGGATGGGCACTTGGTAGAGCTGGCCACCCCCGGGGTCTGGCCGACCTACTGAGACTCTCGCGGAATAACGGCGAAAGCCTGCTCTATCATATTTACCGCGCCCCCGACGACCATCTGGTGGAGCTGGCCACGCCCGGTGTCTGGCCGACTTATTAGGGAACGTCGTCAGGGGGTTCGTTCGGCGTGCTCGATCATCAGCTGCAGCGACTCCCGCCCCCGCCAGCGGTTGCGGTTGAGCTTGTAGGCACAGCGCAGCCGGTCGCCGACGCCGAAGGCCGGGATCTCGCCGGGCGTGAGCGCCCGGAACCAGATCGCCCGGGTGGCGGCGGCGCCGGCGGAGAGCTCGAGCATCAGGTGGCTGCCGTCGGCCCCGACCGGGCGCAGGGCCTCGATCAGGAACTCGCCCTCGAACAGCGGCGCATCGAATTCCCGCCCGTAGGGCCCCAGCACCTCGAGCTCGGCGAGGGTGGCGAGGCTCAACTGGTGCGGGGCCAGCTCGCCGTCGGTGAAGACCCTGGGGTAGAGCTCGGTGTCGCCGAGCTGCTCGGCCACCGCCTGCAGGAAGGCCGCGCGGAACTCTCCCAGCCTGTCCACCGGCACCCCGACCCCCGCCGCGCCGCGATGGCCTCCGAACCGCGGCAGCGCCTCCGGGGCCAGCTCGGAGGTGCGCTGCAGGGCGTCACGCAGGTGCAGCCCCTCGATGGAGCGTCCGGAGCCGGTGAGCATGCCGGGCGCCGCGGCCGGCGTCAGCACCAGGGTCGGCCGGCCGAAGGCCTGCACCAGCCGCGAGGCGACGATCCCCTGCACCCCGGGATGCCCGCTCTCGAGAAACACCACGATGGCCGGCTCGTCGGCAGTCAGCGGCGCCATGGCCAGGGCCCTGGCCTGCTCGGTCATCTCCGCCTCGATGGCCTTGCGCGACTGGTTGTCCTGATCGAGCGTCTCCAGATGGCGATGAGCGATGGCATCGTCTTCGGCAAGCATAAAGTGCAGCGCCGCATAGGGATCGTCGAGCCGCGAACGGGCATTGATCCTCGGGCCCATCTGGAAGGCCAGGGTCTCGGCGTCGAAGGGCACGCTGTCATCGCCCAGCCTGGCCGCCATGGCCCGCCAGCAGGCGGCGTCCATGCGGTTGATCAGGGTCAGGCCGTGGCTGACCACCGCTCGGTTGGCCGCACTGCCCCCCAGCGACACGCAGTCGGCCACGGTGCCCAGCGCCACATAGGAGAGCCAGGGCGACAGCTTGGGCGTGGACGCCGGCAGCACGCCCCACTCGATCAGCACCTGCCGCGCCAGTGACATCGTCAGCCAGGCCACCATGCAGCCGGCGATCGTCGGGTCGGGGTAGTCGCAGTCGTTGCGGGTGGGGTTGACGGTGGCATAGGCCGAGGGCGGCGGCCCCTCCACCGGCAGGGCGTGGTGATCGCTGACCACCACCTCGATGCCGGCCGCCTTGAGCCGGGCGATGCGCGGCTCGTCGCTGCTGCCGCAGTCGGCGGTGATCACCAGGCTCGGCCGCGGCGCGAGCGAGAGGGTCCGTTCCACCAGCGGCAGGCTGATGCCGTAGCCGTCATGGATGCGGTGGCCGATCAGGCTGTGCAGCCGGGCTTCCGGCACCCCGAACAGCTCGACCAGGGTCCGCCGGATCACCACATGGGAGGTGATGCCGTCGACGTCATAGTCGGTGAGGATGCCGACATGCTCGCCGTCGACCACCGCCCGGGCGATGCGCTCGGCGGCACGACGGGCATCCGCCAGGCGCTCGGGATGCGCCAGGTGGCGCAGGCTCGGCGAGACCAGCGGGGCGAGCTCCCCCCGGTAGCCGGCCAACCGCCCGGCCAGTACCCGGGCCTGCAGCTCGGTGAGCCCCTCGGAGCGGGCGCGGGCGTAGAGCGCCTCGTCGCGGGGGCGCGGCTGGATACGCGGCTTCAGCCGCTCATGGAGATCAAGGGGATCGGTCACGGCATCCAAGCCAGACTCCTTTCTCGGCGGTTCTCAGGGTCCACACGACGACGCCCGGTACACCGGGCGTCATATCGAGACAGCAGGAGCACCGAACATGGCACCGAGGCCGCCCCTATGGGGTCAGACCCCAGCCCAGTTGTCCAGCCTGTCAGGGTGCACCTTGCCAAGCGTAGCCGACCCCGCCGGGGTCTGACCCCATAGGGCCCGCCGGCGCCGGCAACATCGTCCCGACCGGGGCCTCAGCGGCGGTTCTCCGCCACGAACTTCTGCACTGCGGCCAGCTCGGCGGGCAGCACGGTATAGCGCTCCTCGCGCTCGAGCAGGTCGTCCATGTGCGGCGGCAGCGGCACGCCCGGGAAGCCCGCCTTGACCACCGCCTCGGCGAACTTGGCCGGATGCGCCGTGGCCAGGGTGATCATCGGCGTCGCGGCATCGGCCCGCACCCGCTCGGCGGCACGGTAGCCGGTGGCGGTATGCGGGTCGAGGATCTCCTGGGTGCGATGGTGCGCCTCGCGGATCACCTCGAGGATGGTGGCGTCATCCACGCTGTGGCTGGCGAACTTCTCGCGCAGGCGGGAGAGCGGTGCGTCGGCCAGCGCCGCCGGCTCGGCCTGGAAGCGCTCGAGCAGGGCGCGCACGGCGTCGCCGTCGCGCTCGTAGGCCTCGAACAGCAGCCGCTCGAAGTTGGACGACACCACGATATCCATGGATGGCGCCAGGGTCGCGACGAGCGCCTTCTTGGAAAAGTCGTTGTCGGCCAGGGTGCGGTGCAGGATGTCGTTGGCGTTGGTGGCGATGACGAACTGCTCCACCGGCAGGCCCATGCGGTAGGCCATGTAGCCGGCGAAGACATTGCCGAAGTTGGCCGAGGGCACGCAGAAGCTCACCGGGCGGTGCGGCGCCCCCAGCGCCACGGCGGAGGCCACGTAGTAGACGATCTGGGCCATGATGCGCGCCCAGTTGATCGAGTTCACCGCCACCAGCCGGGTGCCGTTCAGGAACGACTGGTCGGCGAAGCTCGCCTTGACCATGGCCTGGGCATCGTCGAAGTTGCCCTCGATGGCGACGTTGAAGACGTTGTCGGCGAGCACCGAGGTCATCTGGCGGCGCTGCACCTCGGAGACCCGGTTGTGCGGGTGGAGGATGAAGATGTCGAGGTTGTCGCAGTGGCGGCAGCCCTCGATCGCCGCCGAGCCGGTATCGCCGGAGGTGGCGCCCATGATCACCGCGCGTTCGCCGCGCTTGGCCAGGAAGTGGTCGAGCAGGCGCCCGAGCAGCTGCAGGGCCACGTCCTTGAAGGCCAGGGTCGGGCCATGGAACAGCTCGAGCAGGAAGTGGTTGGCATCGAGCTGGTTGAGCGGCACCACGGCATCGTGGCTGAAGGTGGCGTACGCCTCCGTCACGATCCGCCGGAAGGTCGCGTCGTCGATCTCGCCGTTGACGTAGGGCTGCATCACCCGGAAGGCGATCTCGGCGTAGGAGAGGCCGGCCATGGCGGCCAGGTCGTCATGGCAGAGCGTCGGGATCTCCTCCGGTACGTAGAGACCGCCGTCGCTGGCCATGCCGGTGAGCACGACCTCCTCGAAGGAGAGCGCGGGTGCCTGCCCGCGGGTACTGATATAGCGCATTGTTCGGTTCCTTTGCTCGCTCGGGGCTGATCCGGCGACAAGCCTGCGAGGAGGCGCTGTGAACCCATCCCTGGGCGCTACCGATGCCATCCCTGGCATAGGACCTCCTCTTCGGCTTGTCCCCGGCGCCCCTCGCTACAGATAGCGGCAACAACCCTAGGCAGCTACAAGCTCTCCAGTATCCGCTGGTTTGCTCTTTCAGCTTCAAGCTTATAGCTTACGGCTCCGGGCGAAGCCCGGCTCATTCCTGTTCGTCGAGGGACTCGACGCGGATCCGCGTCACCGGACCGGCGATGTCGGCCAGCGACTCGATGTGCCGGATCGCCTCGTTCATCTGCTTCTCGCGGGTGCGATGGGTCAGCAGGATGATCGGCACCAGCTCGCCCTCGGTGGCCTCCTTCTGGATCAGGGCCTCGATGGAGATGCCCTGCTCGGCGAGGATGGTCGCCACCCGGGCCAGCACCCCGGGGCGATCCACCGCCAGCAGGCGCAGGTAGTAGGCGGTGACGATGTTCTCCATGGGCATGATCGGCATGCCGCCGTCGTCCTCGCCGATGCCGCTGAAGGCCAGGTAGGGCACCCGGTAGTGGTGGTCGGTGGCGATGTCGCGCGCCACGTCGAGCAGGTCCGCGACCACCGCCGAGGCGGTGGGCTCGGCACCGGCGCCGGCCCCGTAGTAGAGGGTCGGGCCCACGGCGTCGCCCATGATGGCGATGGCGTTCTTGACGCCATGCACGTTGGCCAGCAGGCGCTCCTGGGGAATCAGGGTCGGGTGCACGCGCAGTTCGAGGCCGGTCTCGGTGCGCTTGGAGATTCCCAGGTGCTTGATGGTGTAACCCAGATTCTCGGCCTGCTCCACATCCTCGGCGGTGACCCGCGAGATGCCTTCGGTATAGGCCTTCTCGAACTGCAGCGGCACCCCGTAGGCGATGGAGGCGAGGATGGTGAGCTTGTGGGCGGCGTCGATGCCCTCGACGTCGAAGGTCGGATCGGCCTCGGCGTAGCCCAGCGCCTGGGCCTCGGCCAGCACGTCCTCGAAGGCCCGCCCCTCGTCGCGCATGTGGGTGAGGATGTAGTTGCCGGTGCCATTGATGATGCCGGCCACCCATTCGATGCGGTTGGCGCCGAGGCCCTCGCGCAGCGACTTGATCACCGGGATGCCACCGGCCACGGCGGCCTCGAAGGCCACGATCACGCCCTTCTCGTGGGCCGCCTTGAAGATCTCGTTGCCGTGCACGGCGATCAGCGCCTTGTTGGCGGTGACCACGTGCTTGCCGTTCTCGATGGCGGTGAGCACCAGCTCGCGGGCCACTTCGTAGCCGCCAATCAGCTCGACCACCACGTCGATGTCGGGGTTGGTGGCCACCTCGAAGACGTCGGCGGTGGTCTTGATGCCGGTGATGTCACACCCGGGGTTGGAGCTGCGGTAGGCGACCTGCTCGATGACGATCGGGCGCCCCGCGCGGCGAGCGATTTCGTCGGCATTGCGCGTCAGCACGTTGAAGGTCCCGCCACCGACGGTCCCCAGGCCACAGATTCCCACTCTCACCGGTTTCAATGTCTTTCCCCTCTTTGTCGTGCAAGTTGTCGTGCAAGTGTCGCAGCGTAGGTCGAGCGGCCTTCGACGGGCCGCTCGTGACGTGTCGTCGCGGCCCCGGTCACTCCTCCAGGCCCAGCATGGCGGCCAGGCGCTCCGCCGGCACATAGCCGGGCACCAGGCGGCCGTCGGGCAGCACGATGGCCGGCGTGCCCTGGACGCCGAGCTCCATGCCCAGATGATACTGTGACTCGACCGGATTGTCGCAGTCCGCGGCACCCGAGAGGCGCTCCTCCCGCTTGGCCGCGCTCATCGCCTCGGTCGGATTGTCGGCGCACCAGACCTGACGCATCACCCGCGCGCCCTCGCCATTCATGCCGGCCCGCGGAAAGGCCAGGTAGTGCACCTCGATGCCCAGCTCGTTGAGCCGTGGCACCTCCTCGTGGAGCTGGCGGCAGTAGGGGCAGGTGGTGTCGGTGAACACCGTGAGCGTGGCACGGCTTTCGGCGCCGCGGAAGATCACCCGCTCGGCATCGGGAATCTCCGCCAGGCGCTCGGCGCGCTCGGCATTTCGCCCCTGCTCGGTCAGGTTGACCAGGCCCTGGCCGGCGTTCTCGTAGAGATCCCCGACCAGGAAGTGGCGCCCCTCGGCGTCGCTGTAGAAGCTCTCGCCGGTCTCCAGGCGGACCTCATAGAGCCCTTCCATCGGCGTCTCCCGGACGCTCTCCACCGGCATCGGCTGGCCATTCACCGCCAGCCTCTCGGCCAGGCGGGCGGCCGGATCGGCCTGGGCGAGCAGCGGGCCGGCCAGGGTGGCAGCCAGCAGGCCGCCGAGGAATGTCGGGACGTGTCTTCTCATGTTCAGCCTCGCGGATGATGGTCGGCGTGCAGGGCTTCCAGTCGCACCTGCGCCACATGGGTATAGATCTGCGTGGTCGAGAGATCGCTGTGACCGAGCAGCAGCTGTACGACACGCAAGTTGGCCCCATGATTCAACAGATGGGTGGCAAAGGCGTGGCGCAGGGTGTGCGGCGAGAGTGGCCGGTCGATACCGGCGACGCGCGCATGGACCTTGATGCGGTACCAGAAGGCCTGGCGCGTCATCGCTCGATCGCCGCGCCCGGGAAACAGCGCCGGCCGGGTGACATCGGCCATCAGCGCCCCACGGGCGGTACGCAGGTAACGCTCGAGCCAGGCTACCGCCTCCTCCCCGAGCGGCACCAGGCGGTCCTTGTCGCCCTTGCCGCGCACCCGCACCACGCCCTGGCGCAGGTTCAACGCATCGGTGGTCAGCCCCACCAGCTCCGAGACCCGCAGGCCGGCCCCGTAGAGCACCTCGAGCATGGCCCGGTCACGCACCCCCAGGTCGGTGGTCAGGTCGGGCGCCTCGAGCAGCCGCTCGACCTCGGCCTCCTCGAGGGTGTTCGGCAGCGCCGGCCGCACCCGGGGCAGTCGCACCTCGACCAGGGGGTCCGCCGCGATCATGCCCTCCGCCAGCGCCCAGCGATAGAAGCGCCGCAGGCTCGACAGCAGGCGGGCGGTACTGCGCAGTTGGTAGCCGGCCTCGCGGCGCTCGTCGATCCAGGCCGGCAGGGTTCCGGCCCCCGGGGCCAGCAGACGTTCCCCCCGTGCCTCGAGTCGCTTCCCCCAGGCCGCCAGGTCGCGGCGATAGGCGTCCAGGGTGTTGTCGCTCGCCCCCTGCTCGAGCCACAGGCCATCGAGGAAGGCGTCGATCAGTGTGCTCGCGTCATCGCCCGTCGGCATCCGACCTCCCGGGTGGTCCGGCCCTCTACAACGAAACCCCGCCCCGCGGCAGCGGTGACGGGGTTTCGCGATCGGTGCGGGGCATCAGCCCCGGCACCGCAAGCCGGCAGGCCTCGGCCTCAGGCCAGCTTTTCCTTGATGCGGGCGGACTTGCCGCTACGCTCGCGGAGGTAGTACAGCTTGGCCTGGCGCACGTCGCCGCGACGCTTGACGCTCACGGAGTCGACCAGCGGGCTGTAGGTCTGGAAGGTCCGCTCGACGCCGACGCCGTGGGAGATCTTGCGCACGGTGAAGGCGGAGTTCAGGCCGCGGTTGCGCTTGCCGATGACCACGCCCTCGAAGGCCTGCAGACGCTCGCGGCTGCCTTCCTTGACCTTGACCTGCACGACCACGGTGTCACCCGGGGCGAACTCCGGCACCTGCTTGCTCATCTGCTCGGCTTCGAGCGCCTGGATCACCTTGTTCTTGCTGCTCATGACAATGACTCCTCGATAACGTGACTCGCCGGATCCGGTTCGTTGCCGGTGAGTCGTGATCCCGGCGCCCGAGCCGAGGCTCGAGAGCGCGGGAGCTGATTGGTGACACAGGTCCGCGACTCCTCAGGAGTCGGCGTCCTGCACCTCCGCCCTGACCTACCTGGTGGACAGAGCGTATTCCTCGATGAACTCCGCGAGCAGTCGCTGCTGCTCGTCGCTCAACGTCCTGCCCTCGAGCAGGTCGGGACGACGCTGCCAGGTGCGTCCCAGGGACTGCTTCAGCCGCCAGCGCCGGATGGCACCGTGGTTGCCGCTGAGCAGGACCTCCGGCACTCGCCGCCCGTCGATCTCCTCGGGGCGGGTATAGTGCGGGCAGTCCAGCAGCCCGTCGTTGAAGGAGTCCTCGACCGCGGAACCCTGATGGCCCAGCACCCCGGGCACCAGCCTGGCCGCGGCATCGATCAGCACCATGGCCGGCAGCTCGCCGCCGCTGAGCACATAGTCGCCGATCGACCACTCCTCATCGATGTCGCCCTCCACCACGCGCTCATCGATGCCTTCATAGCGCCCGGCCACCACCACCAGGGGGGGGCCCGAGGCCAGCTCCTGCACGCCCGCCTGATCGAGGCGGCGCCCCTGGGGCGACAGGTAGATCACCCTGGGGCGTTCACCGGTGGCGACATGGGCCCGCTCACGGGCGGCATGAATCGCCGCGCGCAGGGTGTCGACCTTCATCAGCATGCCGGGGCCACCGCCGTAGGGGCGGTCATCCACGGTGCGGTGGCGGTCGGTGGCGTAGTCGCGGGGGTTCCAGAACTCCAGCGCGATACGCCCCTTCTCCACCGCCCTCCCGGTGACGCCGTGGCGGGTGATCGCCTCGAACATCTCGGGAAACAGCGACACGACGCCGATCCACATGCCCTGCTCACTTTCCGTGCCCGGGGCTTCCGAGGTCAGGTCGGGACTCAAAACTCGGGGTCCCAGTCGACGCGCATCACGCCGGCCTCGAGATCCACGTCCAGCACCACGTCATCGGGCAGGAAAGGCAGCAGCCGCTCGCGATCGTCTATGGCGTCATCGCCCTGACCCTTCACGACCATGACGTCGTTGGCGCCGGTCTCGAACAGGTAGGCGATGCGCCCGAGCACCACGCCCTCGCGGGTCACCACCTTCAACCCTTCCAGCTGATACCAGTAGTAGTCATCGCCGGAGAGCTCGGGCAGTTCCGCCTTGGGCAGCAGGATCTCGGCGCCGGCCAGGGCCTCGGCCGCCTCGCGGCTGTCGACGCCCTCCAGCAGGGCCACCAGCCCCTTGCCGTGCCGGCGCCCCTGGACCAACCGCCGGCGAACGAGCCGACCGTCGTGGCGCAGGACCCACTCGGCATAGTCGAGGATGCCTTCCATCGGGCCGGTGTACGAATACACCTTGAGCCAGCCCTTGACACCATAGGGGCTGGTCAACTTGCCCAGCACCACATGATCGTCGCTCGGCTGCGCTTGCGCGTTATCGCTCATCGACGACCCCGTGACGGACCTTCAGGCAGGCAAGTCAGGCCCTTCAGGCCTGCTTGCGCGCTTCCTTGACCAGTTCGGCGACGCGGCCGGAGAGCTGCGCGCCCTGGCTCTGCCAGTGGGCGATGCGATCCAGGTCGATGCGCAGGCGTTCTTCCTGACCGCGGGCGATCGGGTTGAAGAAGCCCAGGCGCTCGATAAAGCGGCCATCGCGAGCGTTGCGTGAATCGGTCACGGTCAGGTGGTAGAAGGGACGCTTCTTGGCGCCACCACGTGCCAGACGAATGGTAACCATGGCGTAGTCTGTCCTTCGGTTGAGGTTACGGTTGACTCTGCTGGGCCGCGGCGGTGAGCCACGGGCCTTCAACATTGCTTCTCGAAACGTTTCTGTTCAGAGCACGGCTGCTCGGGAAGCGGGCCGCAGGCCCGACTTCGGGCATTCGGTCACGACAGCGGCCGCGAACATTCGCGGTCCTGCCAGTGAAGACGCAGCATTCTACGGAAAACAGCCCGGCTTGGGAACCTTTTTCGGGGGACCGGCAGGGCTATCGCAGATGGCGGCAACGCTCGAGGCGGTTCCAGCGACAGGTCGGCGCCTCTCGCCAATTGCAGCCATGACTGACCCAAGGCTCAGCGCCGGGGGAAGCCGCCGGGCCCTCCCATCCCACCGGGGCCGCCGGGGCCGCCGGGACCGCCTCCGCCCATCATGCCGGACATGCCGCGCATCATGTTCTGCATGCCACCCTTCTTGCCCGCCTTCTTCATCATCTTCTGCATCTGCTTGTGCTGCTTGAGCAGGCGGTTGAGATCGGGCACCTGGAGGCCGGCACCTGCGGCGATGCGGCGCTTGCGCGAGCCGTTGATGATCTCCGGCTTGCGCCGCTCCTGGGGGGTCATGGAGTTGATCAGCGCCTCGAGCTTGCCCAGCTCCTTCTCGGGCCCGGGCCCCTGGGCCATCTCGGCCATCTGGCCCATGCCCGGCAGCTTGCCGAGCAGCCCCCCCATGCCGCCCATCTTCTTGAGCTGCTGGAGCTGGTCGCGGAAGTCCTCGAGGTCGAAGCCCTGGCCCTTCTTGACCTTCTTGGCCAGCTTCTCGGCCTTGCGCTTGTCGACGGTGCGCTCGGCTTCCTCGATCAGCGACAGCACGTCGCCCATGCCGAGGATGCGCGAGGCCACGCGATCCGGGTGGAAGGGCTCGAGGGCATCGACCTTCTCGCCCACCCCCATGAACTTGATCGGCTTACCGGTGACGTGACGCACCGACAGCGCCGCACCACCGCGGGCGTCGCCATCGGCCTTGGTCAGGATCACCCCGCTCAGCGGCAGGGCATCGGAGAAGGCCTTGGCGGTATTGGCGGCGTCCTGGCCGGTCATGGCGTCGACCACGAACAGCGTCTCCTGGGGCGTCACGGCCTTATGCAACGCCTGGATCTCGGCCATCATCGCCTCGTCGATGGCCAGGCGGCCGGCGGTATCGACGATCACCACGTCATGGAACTGGATCTTGGCGTGCCTGATCGCCGCCTCGGCGATGGCCACCGGCTGCTGGTCGCTGCGCGAGGGGAAGAAGTCGACGCCCACTTCGGCGGCCAGGGTCTCGAGCTGGTCGATGGCCGCGGGACGATAGACGTCCGCCGAGACCACCAGCACCTTCTTCTTCTCGCGCTCGCGGAGGTAGCGCGCCAGCTTGGCCACGGAGGTGGTCTTGCCCGCCCCCTGCAGGCCGGCCATCAGCACCACCGCGGGCGAGCCCTTGAGCACGAGCCCCTCGTTGGCCTCGCCCATGACCGCCTCGAGCTCCTGCTGGACGATCTTGACGAACTGCTGGCCCGGCGAGAGGCTCTGCGACACCTCCTGCCCCACGGCACGCTCGCGCACCCGCTCGATGAACGCCTTGACCACCGGCAGCGCGACGTCGGCCTCGAGCAGCGCTCGACGCACCTCGCGCAGGGTGTCCTTGACGTTCTCTTCGGTCAGGCGCGCCTGACCCTTGATCGACTTGAGCGTCTGCGACAGACGCTCGCTGAGATTCTGGAACATTGGCCTCTCCAGTGACGACGGCCGGAATATGGGCAGGGATTATACGCCCTGTCGCCGCGAGTCTCCATGCGCGACACCGGCAAGCCGCGCGGTCTGTGCGCAACCCGGGGGATTGGGTATAGTAGCGACACGCTGTTCAACCACCATCAGGCGCTCGCGTAGGCGCATGGAAAGCAATCGATGCAGGCGCTTCCCCTGGCCATCCTGGCCTTCATCCTCTATGTCGCCGCAGCCTCCTGGCAGGCCCTGACCCTGGCGCGGCGGGTACCGTCGCGCCCCGCGCTGGTCCGTGGCCTGGGCGTGCTGGGGCTGCTCTGCCATCTGCCGCTGGCCGCCGGGCTCTTCGGCCAGGGCCAGGCGGTGCTGCCCGGCCTCTCCACCAGTGCGATCGTGGCCGGCGCCGTGGTGGTCCTGCTGCTGATCGTGGTCAGCTTCTTCAAGCCGGTGCTCAACGCCGCCGTGGGACTCTTCCCGCTGGCCGGCGCGGCGCTGCTGCTGGCCACGGGCCTGCCCAGCCCCGAACGCACGGCCGGCCTGACGCCGGGGATCGCCCTGCACGCCCTGAGCTCGGTGCTGGCCTTCGCCGTGCTGGCCATCGCCGCCGTCCAGGCGGTGCTGCTGGGCCTGCAGAACCAGGCGCTGCGCCATCATCACACCCGCGGCATCGTCCAGGCCCTGCCGCCCCTGACCACCATGGAGCGGATCCTCTTCGAGCTGATCTGGGCCGGCCTGGCCCTGCTGACGATGTCGATCGCCAGCGGCTTCTTGTTCGTCGAGAACATGTTCGCCCAGCACCTGGCCCACAAGACCATTCTCTCGCTGGCCGCCTGGGTGATCTTCTCGGTGCTGCTGTTCAGCCACCACCGGCTGGGCTGGCGCGGCATGCGCGCGGTGCGCTGGACCCTGGGCGGCTGCGCCGTGCTGCTGCTGGCCTACTTCGGCAGCAAGTTCGTGCTGGAGGTCGTACTGAGCCGTGGCTGAGCCGGCGACCCCGGTCGCCTTGACACTGCCGTGTCGAGTCCCTACAACTCGAGCCTGATACGCCATTGAGGATGCTTCGACTTGAGCGACGACTTCCCGCTGGGATTGCTGTTCGGCCTACTGTTCCTGCTCATCTGTCTATCCGCCTTCTTCTCCAGCTCCGAGACCGGCATGATGTCGATCAACCGCTACCGCCTGAGCCACCAGGCCAACAGCGGCGAGTCACGCGCCCTGCGGGTGGTCCGACTGCTGTCGCGCCCCGACCGCTTGATCGGCGTGATCCTGATCGGCAACAACCTGGTCAACAACCTGGCCGCCGCCATCGCCACCGTGCTGGCGATCCACTTCTTCGGTGAGGTCACCGGCCCGGCCGTCGCTCCCCTGATCCTGACCATCGTGATCCTGATCTTCGCCGAGGTCACGCCCAAGACCTACGCCGCCGTGAAGCCCGAGCGCATCGCCTACCCCGCCTCGCTGGTGCTGGAACCGCTGCTCAAGCTGCTCTATCCGCTGGTGTGGCTGGTCAACGCCATCTCCAACGGCCTGCTGCGCCTGCTCGGCGTCAAGAGCATCGAGGGCGGCGGCGACAACCTGACCCGCGACGAGCTGCGCACCGTGGTGCACGAGGCCGGCACCCTGATCCCCCATCGCCACCAGGCGATGCTGCTGTCGATCCTCGACCTCGAGAATGTTACCGTGAACGACATCATGGTCCCGCGTCACGAGGTGATGGGCATCGACCTCGACGACGACCTGGAGGAGATCCTGACCCAGATCCGCACCAGCCAGCACACCCGGGTGCCGGTCTACAAGGGCGACATCAACAACATCATCGGTATGCTGCACCTGCGCAACGCGGCGCGCTTCCTCTCCCGCCAAGAGGTGACCAAGGCCGCCATCGTGCAGGAGGCCCGGGAGCCCTACTTCATTCCCGAGTCCACCCCCCTGCATACCCAGCTGCTCAATTTCCAGAAGCAGAAGCGCCGGATCGGCATCGTGGTCGACGAATACGGCGATGTGGAGGGCCTGGTGACCCTGGAGGACATCCTCGAGGAGATCGTCGGCGAATTCACCACCGACATGGCGGGCCAGGATCAGGAGATCCACCTGCAGGACGACGGCAGCCACGTCATCGACGGCACCGCCAACATCCGCGACATCAACAAGACCCTGGGCTGGCAACTGCCCACCGATGGCCCCAAGACACTCAACGGCCTGATCCTCGAGCACCTGGAGTCCTTTCCCGACGGCGCCGCCTGCCTGCAGATCGGCAATGTGAGAATGGAGATCCTCGAGGTGCGCGACAACCTGATCACGGCCGCCCGCTGCTGGACGCCGCCACGCCGCCCCACCAGGCAGCGCTAGTCAGCGCTGCGAGAGGGCGGCGCACGACCGTCGCTCGACCCACTGGTCGGCCTGCGCCTTGAGGGAGCGCACCCTGGCCTCGACCCGGGGACGGCTGGCCTCATGGGGCGCCAGGGGCTCGCCGAAGTAGAGCGCCACCCTGGCCCGGAAACGCCGCGGCGGCTTGCTCAGCGCACGGCCGCCATGGTGCGAGGTCCAGGACCCCCACAGGCCGGACAGCCCCACGGGAATCACCGGCACCGGGTCCCGGGCCAGGATCAGTTCCAGGCCACGCCGAAAGGGCTGGACCTCGCCGTCCGGGGTCAGCCGCCCCTCGGGAAACAGCATCACCACCTCGCCCTCGGCCAGCGCCCGGCTGACCTTCTCCAGGGCCCGGCGGATATTGCCCGGGTCGCGCCGCTCCGACTCCACCGGGATGGCCCCCACCAGCCGGAACAACCAGTTGAGCCAGGGCGAATCATAGATCGGCTTGTCCATCAGGAAGCGCAACGGTCGGCGGCTGGCACCACCGATCACCAGGGCGTCCATGAAGCTGACATGATTGCAGACCACCACCGCGGGACCGCGGGCGGGAATGTGGCCCTGGCCTCTCAGGCGCAGGCGATAGAGCAGGCAGACCACCAGAAAGACCAGCCAACGGACGAGCGGCCGCGGTTTCCGGACCAGTCCCCAGCTCCCCGCCAGCAGGGTGCCGGTGGCCACCAGCCACATCAGATTCGTCACGTCACGTCGGGTCTGTGTTTCAGGCCGGCGAGGGTGGTGTGGAGCAGTTGATCGAGCAGCTCGCCAACCTCCAGCTGCTGCCCCTGCCAGTAGCCGAGCCGCTCGTTGAGGCCAAGCTGCACCAGGCCATGGACGCTGCCCCAGAGGGTGCGCCCCAGCCGGCGGGCCTCCTGGTCGTCCAGCGCCGGCTGGTACTCCCTGAGGGTGGCCTCGACGCGCAGGAACAACCCCTCGATCATGTCGCTCTGGCGCTGGTCGAGCTCACCCTCCTGGGCCAGGGGGTAGTCGAACAGCAGCTGCCAGCGGAAGGCGTCGCGCTGGGCGAACTGCCAGTAGGCCCTGGCCAGCGCCTTGAGGCGCTGTTCCGGGGCGGCGCTCTCGGTCAGCGGCTCGATCACGGCACGCAGGCGAGCCAGGGTCTCGATGTTGACGTGCTGGAGCAGGTTGCTGAAGCTGCCGTAGAGCTTGAGCAGGGTACTGGGAGCGCAACCGACCTCGCGCGCCAGGGCGCGCAGCGACAGCGTGTGCGCAGGGTGCTCCTGCAGCCAGGCATCACATGCCGCCATGACCTGGGCATGTAGCGCCTCGGGCGCGTGCTGTCTGGGACGGGCCATCGGATTCCTCGCAAGATGGTGGCGGGCGGTACTCGGCTTGCCCACCTAGGATAGCGCAGATCGAACACTGTTTTCGACAGCTTATCCATCCCTCGGACAAACGCAAGTCCATGACGGGATCGCCGCCGATTCGGCGCTTTTCTCGCCCGTTCGACTTGGGTACCCTATCGCTCCATCACCCGCGGAGTGTCCATGGCCGGCCGACTGCACATCGCCTCTCTCGATCTCGAATGCCTGCTGCCCGGCCTGGAGGTCGATGCCCCCCTGGTGACCAGCCCCAACCTGGCCCCGCGACGGCCGCTCTCGGCGATCCGCCTGGAAGCCGACCGGCCGCACCTCTCCCGGCTGTTCTGGGGCCTGACGCCGCCCTGGCTCGAGGTGCTCGACCGCGCGCCTCACTGCGCCCGGGCGGAGTCGCTGGAGGCGCGCCCCATGTTCCGCGAGGCCTTCCTCGCCCGCCGCTGCCTGGTGCCGGTCAGTGGCGTCTACGCCTGGCGAGTCCAGGCGCGCTTCAAGCAACCCTTCCTGGTGACCCGGGTCGACCGGGGCCCGTTGCTGCTGGCGGGACTCTGGTGCCGCTTCCATACCAGCCTGGTCGAGCACACGGATTCCCTCGCGCTGATCACCGTGCCCACCAACGCCCTGCTCGCCCCCCTCACCGATCGCCTGCCGGGAGTGATCGCGCCCGGCGACGGCCGGCGCTGGCTCGACCCACGGACACCGCCCGGGGAAGCGAGGGCGCTGCTGACCACCGCCCCCATGGAACTGTTGGGCGCCTTTCCGGTATCAAGACGTGTCAATGATCCCGCGCACCAGGACCCGGCCTGCGCCTACCCCACCGGCCCCATGCTGCGCCGGAACCCCCGATAAGGAGAGACGATGTCCATCGCCGCCCTCAGCGCCATTGCCGCTTGCCGTGCCAGCGCCCGACGGCCAGCACGTCCGCTCGGCCTGCTGGCCCTGGCCGGCGCCCTGCTGTTCGCCCTGCCCTTCACCTCGGCCGTGGCCCGTGAACCGGCCCCCGAGCCGGAGGCCGTCGCCGAGGTCACCACGCCTCTGACCAGCCCTCACGACGCCCGGGACTATCGCGTGCTGACCCTGGAGAATGGCCTCACCGCCCTGCTGGTCAGCGATCCCGAGGCCGACAAGGCCGCCGCCTCGATGAACGTGGGCGTGGGTAGCGCCCAGGACCCGGACGATCTGGCCGGCCTGGCCCACTTCCTCGAGCACATGCTGTTCCTCGGCACCGATGCCTTCCCCGAACCGGACGCCTACCAGGCCTACATCTCGCGCCACGGCGGCACCCACAATGCCTTCACCGCTCCCCAGGACACCAACTACTTCTTCGACATCGAGCCCGAAGCGCTGCCCGGTGCCCTGGACCGCTTCAGCCGCTTCTTCGTCGCGCCGCTGTTCAACGCCGACCAGCTCGAGAGCGAGCGCAACATCGTCCACTCCGAGTACATGGCGCGCATCCGCGATGACGGCCGCCGCGAGAACGACGTACTCAACCAGCTGCTCAACCCGGCGAACCCCACCACCGGCTTCGCCGTGGGCAGTCGCGATACCCTGGCCAGCCCGCCCGAGGGGGAAGCCTCCCTGCGCGACAGGGTGATCGACTTCTATACCCGTCACTACGACGCCAACGTCATGCACCTGGCGCTGATCGCCCCCCGCCCCCTGGACGACCTGGAGGCACTGGTGACCGAGCGCTTCGCCGAGATCGCCGACCGCGGACTGTCGCGCCCGGAGATCGAGGCACCGCTGGTCGTGGAAAGCAGCCTGCCGCGACGCGTCGAGGTCCAGTCGGTGCGAGACAGCCGTCAGCTGCGCTTCCTGTTCCCCGTGCCCGACCCGATTCGGGAGTACCGCCACAAGCCCGCCGACCTGCTGGCCCACCTGCTCGGCCACGAGGGCGTCGGCAGCCTGCTCGCCGTGCTGCGCGAGGCGGGCTGGGCCGACGGCCTCGCCGCCGGCGTCACCCGCGGCGACGGTCACCACGCCCTGTTCAGCGTCGGCATCAGCCTGACCCCGGCCGGAGCCGAGCGACTCGACGAGATCGAGGCGACCCTGTTCGCGGCCATCGCGCAGATCCGCGAAGCGGGCCTCGACGCCTGGCGCTACGATGAACAGGCCCGGCTGGCCGAGCAGCAGTTCCGCTTCCAGCAGCACGGCTCGCCGCTCAATGGCGCCATGCGGCTGGCGATGAACCTGACCCACTTCCCGGTGGAGGACGTGCAGTACGCCCCCTACCGCATGGACGGCTTCGACCGGGCGGCGACCGAGCGCTACCTCGACGCCCTGCGCCCCGACCGGCTGATTCGCCTCTACAGCGCCCCGGACGTGGAGGGTGAGCAGGTCTCGCCCTGGTTCAATGCGCCCTGGCGCGAGGTCGGCGACGACGAGCTGACCGAGGCCCGCCCCCTCGCCGGCCTTGCGCTCCCTGCCCCCAACCCCTATATCGCCGAGGACGTGACGCTGCTCGAGGAGCAGCACGACAAGCCCAGCCTGGTGATCGACGAGGCGGGCTTCGCCCTCTGGCACTTGAGTGACGCCACCTTCGACACGCCCAAGGTGGAGTGGCGCTTCAGCCTGCAGCACCCCGAGGCCTCGGCGACTCCCCGGGAGGCCGCCCTGGCCCGGGTACTGGCCGGCTGGCTGGGTGACAGCCTCAACGAGGCCCTCTACCCGGCCCGGCTCGCTGGCCATCACTTCGAGGCCTACGCCCACGCCCGCGGCATCACCCTGTCGTTCTCCGGTTGGCGCGACCGTCAGGACCAGCTGATGCACCGTGTGCTGGCACAGCTCCAGAGCGGCGAGATCGATGCCGCGACCTTCGAGCGCGTGCGCTACCGCCTGCAACGGGAGTGGCGCAACGCGCCCCAGGCCGCGCTCCATCGCCAGGCCCATCGCACCCTCGCCGAGGCCCTGGTACGCCCCCAGTGGCCCACCGATGCCCTGCTCGAGGCGAGCCGGGAGCTCGAGGTCGACGACCTGCGCGACTACCGCGAGGCCTTCCTCGCCGAGCTGCGCCTCGAGGCCATGGCGGTGGGCAACCTGGATGCCGAGCTGGCGACCCGCGAGGCCCGCCTGGTGGCCGAAGCCCTCGCGCCCCGCCTGCCGGAGGAGCGGATTCCCGACCTGGTGCCACTGCGCGCCGATTCCGACCTGCCGGCGCTGGTGCCCGTCACCACTCGCCAGGAGTCGCTGGTGCTGCGCTACCTGCAGGGCCCGGATCGGTCGCTGGAGAGCCAGGCGCGGCTGGCCGTCCTGGGCCAGTTGATCGACACGCCCTTCTACCAGCGGCTGCGCACCGAGGAGCAGCTCGGCTATGTGGTCAACGCCGGCTACTCACCGCTGATGGATGCGCCTGGCATCGGCCTGCTGGTGCAGTCTCCCGACACCGAAAGCGAGGCGATCCAGGCCCGCATCGATGCCTTCCTCGACGATTTCGAGGGACGGCTCGAGGCGCTCGACGACGCTGACCTGGCCCCCT
The DNA here is from genome assembly GCF_003202205.1 of Halomonas sp. LBP4. Lineage (GTDB taxonomy): Bacteria > Pseudomonadota > Gammaproteobacteria > Pseudomonadales > Halomonadaceae > Halomonas > Halomonas flagellata. The sequence continues at coordinate 25,273 of NZ_PDOG01000002.1, read as the reverse complement.
ATCGCCAGGCCGTACATGCTGGCCTGATGCAGCGCGACACCAGCCTCTCGGCCCGCGCCACCCGGCTATGGCAGGCGATGTCCTTCGGCGATACCGGGTTCGACCGCCGCGAGCGGCTCGCCGAACGAGTCCTGTCGGTCACCGCCCGGGACCTGCGCGAGGCCTGGTCGCGGCTGCGCGAGGCCGCCGTGGCCAACGTCACCTTCGACCCGGGCGACGAGCCCAGCGACGTGGCCGAGTTGACCCAGCACCTGGCGCCCCTGCCCGAAGCCGACGACTGACTGATAATAGTGAGGGAGTGAGAGGCAAGAAGTGAGGGGCGCCGGGGCAGGCCGAAGAGGAGGTCCGATTCCAGGGAAGGAATCGGTAGCGCCCAGGGAGGGGTTTACAGCGCCTCCTTGCAGGCCTGCCGCCGGATCAGCCCCGAGCCCTATGATCATGCATCGAAGGCCTGGGGCGGCATGATCGCCTCCACATGCATCACCAGCTCCTCGAGGACCTGCCGGTCACGGTCGGACAGCGGGACGCCATTGAGCCGCTCGATCTCCCGGGCGAAGTCCTTGAGCGTCAGGCTCGAGAGGGCCGGATCGTTCATCCGAGCCCAGCGGAAGGCCTCCCACTGGACCTGCTCCTCGCTCTCGAGGGTCTCGGGATAGCTGCGCGCCCGGTAGCGGAACAGCATCTCCTCGAGGCGCGGGTCCTGGAAGGCGAAACGCGCGCCGACCAGCTCCCAGGGGTCGGTCTCGCGTACCCGCTGCATCTGCTGGCGATCCGAGGGCGAGAAGAAACCGCCGGCATAGAGCATCAGGTCGGGGTCACGGGGGCCGTCCGGGGGCGGCTCGGCGAACACCTCGGCGACCCGGGCGGCGACCTCGGGCCGGGCGGACAGGAGCTTCCAGTGCTGGCGGCAGGCGGCCACGTCCAGCCCCAGGCGAGCGACGATCTCGCCGTAGTCGCCCTTGGTGGGGCCGTCCACGTCCTTCAGGGCGCTGGCCGGGAAGAGCACCGGGCACTTGTTGATATGGATCACCTTGAGCGGGATGCGCTCGGCCCCCTCGGCCAGGTCGTCGTTGCTGACGAAGACCCGCTGGCGGATCTGCTCGGCACTGAGGTCGAACAGCGGGGAGGGATCCATCGAGAGATCATAGACGATCACCCCGTTGGGGTTGCTCGGGTGCTCGGCCAGCGGCATCACCAGGGCGCTGCAGGCGCGGCTCGCCGGGTAGCGACGCGAGATGTGCAGCACCGGCTTGCGGCCCGGCACGTCGAGCAGCTTGGCCACCTGGCGCTTGCCGCGCAGCCCCAGCAGGTAGTCGAAGAGCTTCGGGTTGCGGGATCTCAGCAGCCGTGCCAGGGCGATGGTGGCACGCACGTCGGCCAGGGCGTCGTGGGCGCCGGCATGCTCGATGCCGTTGGCAGCGGTGAGGGCCTCGAGCCGGAAGCTGGGAGCGCCATCGTCGCGCTTCGGCCATTCGATGCCGGCCGGGCGCAGGGCGTGGAAGGCACGCACCACATCGATCAGGTCCCAGCGGGAGTTGCCGTTCTGCCACTCCCGGGCGTAGGGATCGAGCAGGTTGCGGTAGAAGAGGTGGCGGCTCACCTCGTCATCGAAGCGCATGCTGTTGTAGCCCAGGGCACAGGTGCCCGGCTCACTCATCAGCGCCTGGATACGGCCGGCGAACTCGGCCTCGGGCAGGCCACGGCGACTGGCCTGCTGGGGCGTGATGCCGGTGATCAGGCAGGCCTGCGGGTGGGGCAGGAAGTCATCGGCCGGCTTGCAGAACCACGTCACCGGCTCGCCGATCTCGTTGAAATCGGCATCGGTGCGGATGGCCGCGAACTGGGAGGGGCGATCGCGGCGCGGGTCGGCACCGAAAGTCTCGTAGTCGTGCCACAGGAAGGTCAACGGGGCGGCATGAGGCGGCGCCATGAGCGAGGTCTCTCCGAACGGTGCAGGCATGAAGGGGAACAGCCTAGCACAGCCTCGCCCGCCTCTCAGCCGGCTCGATGCTCAGGCCCTGGGCAGGGTGACGTTCAGCTCCAGCACCGAGCAGTTGTCCTCGCTGTCGAGGCTGATGTTGATGGCATCGTCGTCGACCTGGACATAGCGGCGGATCACTTCCAGCAGTTCCTTCTCCAGCATCGGCATGTAGTCCGGCTGTCCACGCTGGCTGCGTTGGTGGGCGACGATGATCTGCAACCGCTCCTTGGCGACCGACGCGGACTTCTTGCGCTCTCTCTTCAGGAACTCGAGCAACTTCACCGGCGACCTCCTCCGAACATTCGGCTCAACAGGCTCTTCTTCTGGTACTCGTGGAAGCGCAGCGGGACCTCCTCACCGAGCAGGCGGGCCACGGTATCGGTATAGGCCTGGCCGGCGTCGCTGTCGGCATCGTGGGTGACCGGCACCCCCTGGTTCGAGGCCCGCAGCACCGCCTCGGACTCGGGAATCAGCCCGAGCAGGTCGATGGCCAGGATCTCGCGGATGTCCTCGAGGTTGAGCATGTCCCCCAGGTCGACCCGCGTCGGGTTGTAGCGGGTGATCAGCAGGTGCTCGCGGATCGGGTCCTCGCCGCGCTCGGCCCGTCGCGTCTTGGACGACAGCAGCCCCAGGATGCGGTCGGAATCGCGCACCGAGGAGACCTCCGGGTTGGTCACCACGACCGCCTCGTCGGCGAAGTACATCGCCAGCTGGGCGCCGCGCTCGATGCCCGCCGGGGAGTCGCAGAGGATGTAGTCGAAGTCCTTGTTGAGAGTGTTGAGGACGGTCTCGACCCCCTCCAGGGTCAGGGCATCCTTGTCGCGGGTCTGGGAGGCCGGCAGGATATGCAGGTTGTCGACCCGCTTGTCGCGGATCAACGCCTGGTTGAGCCCCGCCTCACCCTGGATGACGTTGACCAGGTCATAGACCACGCGCCGCTCGCACCCCATGATCAGGTCGAGGTTGCGCAGCCCCACGTCGAAGTCGATGACCACGGTCTTGTTGCCTCGCAGTGCCAGGCCAGTGGCAATGGCTGCCGCACTTGTTGTCTTGCCGACCCCCCCCTTGCCGGAGGTCACAACGATGATCTTGGCCAAGTTACACTTCCTGTCAGTCATGGTGGAAATAAGGAAAAAAAGAGACGTCGATACGCCACCGGCCGGACACGGCGGAACAGGCTCAGGTCAGCGTTGTGATGCCCAGCTGATTGTCAGTCAGGCGCACCTGAACGGCCGTGCCCAGCAGGCGGGGGTCGATGTCCTCGAGTCGCTTGTAGTTGCCGGCCACCGAGAGCAGCTCGGCGTGCAGTTCGCGACAGAAGATGCCGGCCTGGAGGTCGCCGTGGATTCCCGCCAGGGCCCGGCCACGCAGGGCGCCGTAGACATGCACGCTACCGGCGGCGAGCACCTCGGCACCGGCATTGACGGCCCCGATCACCACCAGGTCGCCCTCCGGGGCCGTCACCTGCTGGCCGGAGCGTACCGTGCCACGGTAGATGCGGCCGCTGCTGCCCTTCACTGGGGGCGCCTCCTGCTCCGCCCCCTCGCCCGCCACCGGCTCGGCAGGCGTCGGCTCGTCGGGTGGCACGCTCTCCAGCGACCGGGGCCGACTCGCCTCCTGGGGCGGGAACCAGCCCAGCCCAAGCGCCCAGGCCGACTGCTTGACCGGATCGGGGCCGCCGCGCACCGCCACGGGCAGCAGCTTGTGGGCCCGGCAGACCGCACAGATGCGCTCCAGGGCCAGGTGCGGCTCGTCGAGCTTCTCGACGTTGAGCACCACCGGAGTATGCTGGAAGAAGGCCGGAGACTGACTGAGCTTGCCGGCGAGCTGCTCACGGATGCGCTCGGGGTCGGCGCTGGCCAGCTCCATGACCGTCATCGGCAGCATGCCTCCCTTGAAGGTGAACGCCATGCTGTCCCTGTCCACTTTGAGACTCATTGCCGAACTCCACGTCGGGTGATGGTCGGGGTACCTGGTCAAAGCTAAGCGAGTGACTCGTCCCCTGCAACTGATCATAAGCTCAGCGACCTCCGGTTGTCAGTGTCTCCAGTCGGCCACACCCCACATCTGCCGCGGGCTTTTCCGCAGGCGCGACGCATGGTTAGATACATTCATGGCCTGCGGCCGCGTGTCGCCACCGATGCCAACAACAAGATCGCTTGCGCCTGCCTCTCGGCGCTTCCATGTCAGGATGGTCAATGTCTGGACTCCTTCGTCGCCTCTTTTCTCCTCGCTGGCAACACCCCGACCCCGGGGTTCGCCGCCAGGCCGCCGACCGCCTCGACCCGTCGCGTCCCGAACAGCGCCAGGCCCTCGAACGGCTGGCCCGGGATGCCGACCCGGGCGTCCGCCAGGCCGCCCTGGCGCGCCTCGATGACCCCGAACGCCTGTTGGCCCTGCTCGACGAGGGCTCCTCTCCCGAGCTGCATGCCCGTCTCGTCGCGCTGCTGACGGGCCGCCAGGGCGACCTCGAACTGGCGACCCGCATCGCCCTGACCGAGCGCCTCGATGCCGACACCCTGCTAAGCGAGATCGCCCTGCAGGGCGACAATCAGCAGCTGCGCCTGGCTGCCCTGGCCCGCCTCGAAGGCGAGGATGCCCTGATTCGCCAGGCCTGCGACAACGGCATCGCCGCCGTGCGCCATGCCGCCGCGGCCCGGGTCACCAGCGAGGCCGGCCTGGCCAGGCTGGTCCAGTCGGCCCGTCGCGACCGCCAGGTGATGCGCCAGGCCCGCGAGCGCCTCAACCGGCTGCGAGCCGATGCCGCCTCGCTGGCCGCCGTCCGTGAACGCCGCGAGGCACTGCTCGAAACGCTGGAGCGACATGCCCAGTCCGCCTGGGAACCGCTCTATGCCGGCCGCTTCCGCCACCTGGTGCGCGAGTGGAGCGCCCTGGGGGACCTGCCCGATGCCAGCCAGGAGCAGCGCTACCAGGACGCCTGCCTGCGCTGTCGCAAGGTGATCGGCGACCACGAGGCCCAGCAGCTCTCCCGGGCAGCCGACCACCAGCGTCGCGAGGATGCCGACCAGAACCGCGAGGCCCTGGTGGAAGCTCTGGAGGAGAGCCTCGACGCCCTCACCCGCAGCGAGCGGATCACCGAACAGGACATCGCCAGCCTGCGCGCCCAGAAGCGGTTGCTGGCCAACCGCTGGCAGACCCTCTCCGACCATCACCTGGCCGACGAGTCGCTGCGCCGCCGCTATGATGCGGCCCTGGCCAGCTACGAACGCATCGCCCAGGCCTGGGTCAGGTTCGAGGAACGGGCCGCGGCCATCGGTCAGGCCCTGACCGATGGCGACGAGGATCGCCTGGCCGCCCTGGTCGAAGCCAGCGGCTGGCCCGACGACCTGGCCCCCGCACCGCTCCTGCAGCAGGCCCGCCGACGACTCGCCGCCAAGCCTGCCGACGACGACCTGGAGAGCCGCCTGGCCCGCTTCACCGACGACCTGGCCCAGCTCGAGTGCCTGCTCGAGAGCGGCGCCTTCAAGGGCGCCAGCCGCCTTCACCAGCGCCTGCGCCAGCAGGCCGACCACCTGCCCGAGGCACGCATCCGGCCCCAGCTGGCAACCCTCAAGCGCCTCGCGGCCCGGCTGGCCGAGCTTCGCGACTGGCGGGGCTTCGTCGCCGGTCCCAAGCGCGACCAGCTGTGCCAGGCCATCGACGCCCTGGCCGAGGACACCTCGCTGGCCGACGCCGAGCTCGACCGCCGCCACCGTCAACTGGTCAAGGAGTGGAAGTCACTGGGTGACGCCGCCGCCAACCGCCAGCAAGCCGCCAGCTTCCGGGCCGCCTCGGACCGTATCCATGAGCGCCTGGCGCCCTGGCGCAAGCGCCTGGACGCCGAGCGGGCCCGCAATCTGGAGGCCCGTGAGGCGCTCTGCGAGCAGCTCGAGACGCTGCTCGCCCAGCCCGCCAGCGAGGCCGACCCGGACGCGCTGCGCCAGATCCGCGACAAGGCGCGGGAACAGTGGCGCCGCAGCTCCCCCGTCCCGCGCGACAGCGCCGAGGCCATCGGACGCCGCTTCGGCCGCATCCGTCACGAGCTGCAGGCGCTGATCGATCGCCGGGCCGAAGAGGTTGCCGGGGCCAAGCGTCAACTGATCGAGCAGGCCCGGGCCCTGCTCGAAGGCGACCAGCCTGCCACCCGCCGTGCCGAGCAGGCCAAGGCGCTGCAGCGACGATGGCGAATGCTGGGCCGTGCCCCGCGGGGAGAGGAGCAGGCCCTGTGGCGAGAGTTCCGCAGCCTGTGTGACGGCATCTTCGCCAGCCGCGAGGCCGAGCGCGACGACCGTGCCCAGCAGGCCCGGGAGCGCCTGGAAGCGATGCAGGCACTGATCGACCGCCTCGATGCCTGGCACCCGACCGACAGCCGCGACGCCCGGGTACTGGAGCGGGCCATCCAGGAGGCTGCCGCCCTGGAGCCACTGCCCTCCGGTCGCCGCACCGAGGGCATGCGCCGGCGCTGGACGGGCATCGTCCGGGCACGCCGCGAGCGCCTGGCTCGCCTGGCGGTGCTCGAGGAGGTGAACCGGTGGCGCGACGTCCAGCCGCTGCTGGCGCGCCACCTGGAGGCCGATGCCGCCAGCCTGGCCGGGGAGGCGTGCCATGACGTCGAGCCACCGGCGGAAGTGCCCCTGCCCGAGGACATGCGCCAGGCTCACGCCCAGCGCAATGCGGCACGCCGCCAGCCCGGCGACCCGGCGGAGATCGAGGAGCGGCTCACCCGCTTGCGGGTGCATCTCTCGCTGCTTGCGGTCGGTCGGGTCAGCCACCGCGACGACCCGTTGCGCCTGGCGATCCAGGTCGAGCGGCTCAACGAGAACCTCGGGCGAGAGCCGTCCCGGGCCGAGGAACTCCACGGCGTGCTGCGCGAACTGCTGGCCACCGGGCCGGTGCCCCCGGCCCTCTGGGCCCGGGAGGTCGGCGAATTCGACCGCATGCTGGAGAGCCTGACCCACTTACCCCCGCCCTGAGCCTCCCGGCCGGGGCCATGAACACGAAAGCGCGAGGCATCGGCCTCGCGCTTTCAGCTTGTCCCCCAGCTCGCCACCGGGATCGCCGGCGACGGAGGCGGTCACGACGGGCGGGCGGTCAGCCCATGAACTGGCCGCCGTTGATATCGATGTTGGCGCCGGTGATGAAGCCGGATTCCTTGTGGGCGAGGAAGGCGACCAGGCGGCCGATCTCCTCGGGCGTCCCGTAACGCTTGACCGGGATGGTCTCGCGGATCGCTTCACGCACCTTCTCGGGGATATTCATGATCATGTCGGTGGCGATATAGCCGGGTGACACCGTGTTCACGGTGATCCCCTTGGTGGCGGTCTCCTGCGCCAGCGACATGGTCAGGCCGTGCATGCCAGCCTTGGCGGCGGCGTAGTTGACCTGGCCGAACTGCCCTTTCCGGCCATTGATGGAGGAGATGTTGATGATCCGGCCGTAGCCCTCCTCCAGCATGTCCTCGATCACGCTACGGCAGGTGTTGAAGACACTGTTGAGGTTGGTGTCGATGACCTCGCGCCACTGCTCGGCGGTCATCTTCTTCAGGGTGCCGTCACGGGTGATGCCGGCACAATTGACCAGCACACTGACGGGACCATGGGTTTCGCGAATCTCCTTTATCCCTGCCATGCAGGAATCGTAGTCGGTGAGGTCGATGCCGGACAGCGCAATGTTCTCGTAGCCGTCGGCCTTCTGGGTCTCGAGCCAGGCTCTGGCCTTCTCCGGGTTGTGATATCCCGCGATCACCGTGAAGCCCTCGGCGGCCAGCGAACGACAGATCGCTGTCCCGATACCACCGGTGCCACCGGTGACCCAGGCGACGGGTGCTTGGTTGGTCATTGACTACCTCCCTGATATGCGTGGCGCCTTGTCTGGCACAGGCCGGGAATGGCCCAGTGCCAGCATGCTTGTCTCGATTGTCGTCTTCATGACAATCGCCAGCAGTATGGACCAGGACAAGCACTACGGACGAGCGTTTGAAATCGCCTCTTGACCCAGGCCGTGGAGCCTGTAGAATACGCCTCACGTTGATGCGGGGTGGAGCAGTCTGGTAGCTCGTCGGGCTCATAACCCGAAGGTCATCGGTTCAAATCCGGTCCCCGCTACCAAATGTCATCGAGAAAGCCGATTCCCACGGGAGTCGGCTTTTTCGTATGTGATATAACCCTCGGTCATCGGTTCGCTTTCTAATCAACTTCAGCGGTCCCCGCTACCCTTCCCCCTTGATGACGGCCGCCATGCCCAGCCGGCCGACGCCCGGCAGCTTGAGCGCCGGGCGCCGCACGTCCACTCCCAGCGCGAGCCCCAGCAGGTTGAGCTCGAGCCCCTCGTCACGCCCCAGGGTCACCCCCAGCACGCCACCCAGCGAGGCCGTCGCGCCACGCCCGCTCGGTGGCCAGCATCCACAGGGGACCCGCCAGCAGCAGTGCCACCGCCAGCCCCAGGCCGGCCGCCAGGCGCAGGATTCGTCGCATCGATGGTATGCTCCCCTTGAAGTCCCGGCCCGCTACCCGCATCTCCGGAGTAAATTCACACTGACCCAAGGCCACTGACCATGTCCATCGTCGACCCCCGCACCGGCGAGCCGCTCGCCGTCGACACCGCCTCCGGCGACAGCCCCGACCCGACGCCGAGCCGTCCTGATGCCGAGGTGATCATCGACGTAGACCGCGACAACATCCAGCAGCTGCTCGAGCTCTCCATGCAGGTGCCGGTGCTGCTCGACTGCTGGGCACCCTGGTGCGAGCCCTGCAAGAACCTGATGCCGGTACTCGAGAAGCTGGCCCGCGAATACCAGGGCACCTTCATCCTCGCCAAGCTGAACATCGACGAGAACCAGGAGATCGCCGCCCAACTCGGCGTGCGCTCGGTGCCGGACGTCAAGCTGATCAGCCAGGGTGGCCTGGTCGACCACTTCCAGGGCGCCCTGCCCGAGAAGCAGATCCGCGAATGGCTCGGCCGCTACATCCCGTCCCCGGAGGATGTCCCGCCGAGCCCCGAGGAAGAGGCCGCCGAGGCACTCGCCACCGGTGACGCCGCCACCGCCCGGGCACTTTACGAACAACTGGTGCAGCAGAATCCCCAGCACTCCCCCTATCAGGTGGAGCTGGCCCGCGCCCTGGTGGCCGAGGGCAAGGTCGAGGATGCCAAGTCGCTGCTCGACAACCTGCCGCCGGAGGAGCGAGACGCCGCCCCGGCCCGGGGCGTGCGCGCCAGCATCGAGTTCGGCGAGGAGGCGCCCTCGGCGGCGGAGCTGGCGGCCCTCGCGGGCCGTGACGACAGCGAGGCGCGTTTCAAGCGCGCCCTGCGCCAGGTCGCCGATGGCGACTACGAGGCCGGCCTGGAGTCGCTACTGGCGCTGATGAAGGCCGACCGTGCCTACGGCGACGATGCCGCGCGCAAGACCCTGCTGCGAGTCTTCGACGCCCTGGGCGCCGATCACCCGCTGACGGTCACCTATCGTCGCAAGCTCTTCGCGCAGCTCTACTGAGCGTCTCCGGGGCGAGGTCGCGCCCTGGGGGGGGTCAGCCCCTCAGCACCCGGTCGAGACGGTCCAGTGCCGCGCCCAGCTGGGAGGCGGTGGTGCCGAAGTTGAGCCGCACGAAGCCCGGCCAGCCGAAGCCGGCCCCCTCCGAGAGCGCCACCCCGGCCCGCTCCAGCAGCACCTGCTTGGGCGAACCGTCATGCCCTGCCAGGCCGTGTGCCTGGCGCAGGTCGAGCCAGGCCAGGTAGGTGGACTCCGGCGGGCTCATGGCCACGCCGGGCCACCGAGCCACCCGCTCCACCAGGGTCCGGCGGTGGCCGCGCAGCACCCCGAGCAGCGCCCGCCGCCAGGGATCACCGTGGGCGTAGGCGGCCTCGGCAGCCACCAGCCCCAGGACATTGCCGTCAGGCTGCAGGCCGCGCACCATGGCGGCGAAGCGCCGCCGCAGCCCGGCATCGGGAATCACCGCGCAGGCGGTGGTGAGCCCCGCCAGGTTGAAGGTCTTCGACGGCGCCCACAACGTCAGGATGCGCGAGGCGAGTTCCGGGAAGGCCGCCGCCAGCGGACGATGCTGCGCCCCCTCATCGAGCAGCAGGTCGCAGTGCAGTTCGTCGGAGACCACCAGCAGGCCGTGGCGTTCGACCAGCTCGGCGAGCCCGGCCAGCTCCTCCTGCGTCCAGACCCGCCCGGTGGGGTTGTGGGGCTGGCACCAGAGCAGCAGTCGCGTCTCGGGAGTGATGGCGGCTTCCAGCGCCTCGAGGTCGAGGCGCCAGGGCTCACCCGGCGAGGCCGGCTCACACAGCGCCGCCTGCTGGGGCAGCCGGCCGGTGCGCTCGGCCACCTTGAGAAAGGGCGGATAGATGGGCGTCACCGTCAGCACGCCATCGCCCGGCTCGGTCAGCGCCAGGCTCGCCAGGTGCAGGGCAGGTACCACGCCGGGCAGCCACAGCTGCCACTCCGGCTCGATCGTCCAACCGTAGTGCGCGGCGCTCCAGGCACACAGGGTGTGGCGCAGCGAGTCGGGCACCAGGCCGTAACCGAAGACGCCATGGTCGACCCGGGCACGCAGCGCCTCGACCACCTCCGGGGGCGAGGTGAAATCCATGTCGGCGACCCACAACGGCAGCACCCCATCGCCGTAGTGATGCCACTTCTGCGATGGCCAGTCGCCCCCCTTCGGGTGGCGACGCTCCACCGGCGTGGCAAAATCATGATTCATGCGTACTCTCCCCAGTCACGACATCCAGGCCAGGACAACCATCAGATGAACGAGACCATGCCGCAAAGCGGCTTCTATGCCAAGGTACGCCGCGGGCTGCCGGCGTTGATCGGCCAATGGCAACGCCTGGGCCAGGGCGATGCGGACCGTCTGGCGCTGATCCTCGCCGAGACCGCCCGGGTGGCAAAGCTCGGCGAACCCGAGGCCACTCCGAGCGGCGCCACCCTGCTCGAGTGGAGCGCCCCCGATGCCGGCGACGCCATTCCGCTCTGGGCGGCACGCACCGCCACCTTCCTACTGGTGCAGATGCCCGCCCGCCCGCTGCCGGCGAGCGACGACGAGGCCTGCGCCTGGGCCTACTGCTGGCTGCGCAACCGCGACTTCGATAGCTTCGAGGCCGCCGAGTGCGCCCTGCCGGACCACCTGCGCAAGCCCCTGGCCGCCGCCCTCAAGGCGGCATGGACCGACCGGCAGGGCCTGCGCCTGGTCTGAGCGGGCCGCCGGCACTTGACCAAGCGCTTGCTAGGGATAAAGCTGTCCAACCGGATCCGACGACGATCCCCAGACAAGGAACTCCCCATGTTCGCACGCACCATCGAGCCCGCCTTCTATGACACCGATGCCTTGGGTCACGTCAACAACACCCGGCTGCCGGCCTGGTTCGAGCTGGCCCGCAACGACCTCTTCCGCCTCTTCACCCCGGACCTGGACCCGCGCAAGTGGCGCCTGATCATGGCGCGGATGGAGGTCGACTACCGGGCCGAGCTGCAGTACGGCAGCGAGATCGAGATACGTACCTACGTCTCGCGCCTTGGCAACAGCTCCTTCACGGTGAGCCAGGAGGCTCGGCAGAATGGCCGGTTGACCAACCGGGGCCATACGGTGATGGTACACTTCGATTATCGGGCCAAGCGCGCCATCCCCATCGAGGGTGAGCTGCGCGAGGCGCTGGAGGCCCATCTGCAGGAGGAGCCCGCAGACGCATGACACCGGCGGTGAAGGCGCTGGAGAAGGCCGGAACGGCCTTTACGCTGGCCAGCTACGACCACGACCCACGCACCCCGGCCTACGGCGAGGAGGCCGCCTGTGCCCTCGGCCTGTCGCCCGACGAGGTGTTCAAGACCCTGCTCGCCCGCCTCGCCGACGGCCGCCTGGTGGTGGCCATCGTGCCGGTCTCCGGCCAGCTCGACCTCAAGGCACTGGCCCGGGCCGCCGGGGCCCGCAAGGCCACCCTGGCCGAGGCGGAGGCGGCCGAGCGCGCCACCGGCTACCTGGTGGGCGGCATCAGCCCGCTGGGGCAGAAGAAGCGCCTGCCCACCTACCTCGACGCCAGCGCCGAGGATTTCACGGCGATCCACGTCAGCGGCGGACGCCGCGGGCTGGAGATTCGCCTGGCGCCACAGGACCTGGCCCGCCTCACCGGGGCACGCCTGGTCGCCCTCGCCAGGACCTGAGACGGCGGCGAGCCGAATGGCGCCCCGCGCTGTCCCATTGGTACGCCCCGGCATCACCGGGACACCCCCACAACAGGAGCCGGTCATGGCCATCCGCTACGACCTCTGGCTGGACCCCGACAACATCGCCCGCCACCGTGCCGTGGAGGCAGACCTGATCCGCTTCTTCATGGAGCGCTTCGCCGACTATCCGCACATCCGCTTGTTCGGCGCCGACCCTTACGATTATGATGCGCCATTCAATCGCCTCCATGACGCGCTGATGGCCAGGGCCAACGAGTACTGCGAGCGGCAATGGCGCTATGTGCCGACGCCCGAGCAGCTCACTCGCGCCTTCTTCCTGGCCGTCGGCCGTTCGAACAAGTTTGTACGGGACCCCGACGATGCTGATCCGCACCGATCAGACGCCTGACGAGCGCCAGCTGGCCATCATCGCCGACCAGCTTGGCCGTGCCCCCCGAGGCATCGAGGCCGTCTCGGCCACCGACGGCGCAGGCACCCCGCTGGTGCTGCGCATGGCCCCCATCGTCGGCGGCAAGCCCTTCCCGACCCTCTACTGGCTCAGCTCCGAGCGCCTCAAGGTCGAGCTCTCGCGCATCGAGGCCGCCGGGGTGATCAAGCGGCTCGAGACCCGCCTGCAGGACGACCCCGACTTCCTCGCCGCCTATCACCGCAGCCACCGCGACTATGTCGAGGCCCGCTGGCGCTTCATGAGCGACACCCAGGCAGCCGAGGTCATCCGACTGGGCTACGATGGCGTGCTCAGGGAGCGCGGCATCGGCGGCATCGGCAACTGGGACCAGGTGCGCTGCCTGCACACCCAGTATGCCCACCACCTCTGCGGCGACAACGTCATCGGCCAGTGGCTGGATGCCGAGTACGGGGTCGCCGACTGCCTGCCCTGAACCATCCCCGCCGTCCCCGAACCCTAACCCCAAGACCCACTCCCCAGAGAAGGAGCCCCCTGATGTACGTCGATACCCATGTGATTGCCAGTCTCGCCCTGATCGCCAGCATGGTGGTGATCACCGGCGTGGGCATCAAGCTGCTGCGCCAGGCCATGAAACGCGACGCGGCCAGCGGCTCGCGCTGAATACGGCCGTTTGCCAGCACATCGCCAAGGGCGCCATGACGGCGCCCTTCGCGTATCCAGGAGGGCGGGAAGGGTCACGGGCTTTCGGGACCACCGCCGCGGCGCTAGGATGGAGGCCTTGCCAAGGAGAAGAGCATGTCGAGATTCTGCGTCTACCTGGGGTCACGGGACGGCCGTGACCCGCACTTCCTCGAGGCCACTCGCCAGCTGGGTAGCGAACTCGCCCGTCGCGGCCACACCCTGGTCTACGGCGGTGCCCGCATCGGCCTGATGGGCGCCCTGGCCGATGCCGTCATGGCCGCAGGCGGCGAGGCGATCGGCGTGATGCCCGATCACCTGGTGGAGCGCGAGCAGGCCCACCACGGGCTCAGTGAGCTGATCCGGGTGCGCAACATGCACGAGCGCAAGGCGAACATGGCCGCCCATGCCGACGCCTTCATCGTGCTACCCGGTGGCATCGGCACCCTGGAGGAGTTCTTCGAGGCCTGGACCTGGCACTACCTGGGGCTGCACGACAAGCCGATCGGCGTGCTCGACACCGGTGGCTTCTATGCCCCGCTGCTGGCCTTCCTCGACAGCACCGTGGAACACGGCTTCCTCAACGGCCGCACCCGGGCCGAGCTGATCGATGCCACCGAGCCGGCCGCCCTGCTCGACGCCCTGGAAGCCCGCCTGACGACTACCGACTGAGCCACCGCTTTCGTTCATGCCAACCCGAGGAGCCGGCGCCATGCATGCCATCACCATCGACGGAGAACGCCTGCGCTGGCGGGAGATCAGCGGGCCGGGTCCGCTGGAGAGTGGACAGGTGCGGATCCGCGTGGCCTGGGCCGGCGTCAACCGCGCCGACCTGATGCAGCGCGCCGGGCACTACCCGCCGCCCCCCGGGGCAAGCGGGACCCTCGGGCTCGAGGTCAGCGGCACCGTGACCGAAACCGGCCCCGGCGTCGAGCGCCTGCGCGCGGGCGACAAGGTCTGCGCCCTGCTCGCCGGGGGCGGCTACGCCGAGGAGGTGGGGGTGGATGCCCGCCAGGTGCTGCCGCTGCCCGCGGGGCTGGACCTACGTCAGTCGGCGGCGCTGCCCGAGGTCTACGCCACCGCCTGGCTCAACCTGTTCATGGAGGGAGCCTTGACGACGGGCGAGCGGGTGCTGCTGCATGCCGGCGCCAGCGGCGTGGGCACCGCCGCCATCCAGTTGTGCCGGGCCTTCGGCCATCCCTGCTTCGTCACCGTGGGCAGTGCCGAGAAGCTCGCCGCGTGCCGCGCCCTGGGTGCCGAGGCAGGCTGGAACCGCCACGACGGCAGCTTCGTCGAGGCGGTGAAGGCCTGGGGCGGCGCCGACATGATCCTCGACCCGGTGGGCGCGAGCTATCTCGCCGACAACCAGCAGGTGCTCAATGCCGACGGACGCCTGGTGCTGATCGGGCTGATGGGCGGGCGCCGTGCCGAGCTGGACCTGGGACGGATGCTGATGAAGCGCCAGCGGCTGATCGGCTCGACCCTGCGCGCCAAGTCGCCGGCGGCCAAGGGCGCCATCCTCGATGCCCTGCTGGCCCATGTCTGGCCCAGGCTCGCGAGCGGCGAGCTCGAGCCGCTGATCGACCGCACCTGGCCGATCACCGAGGCCGAGGCGGCCCACGAGCACGTCAGGCGCGATGCCAATATCGGCAAGGTACTGCTGTCGGTCAGCGGCGAGGACTGAGACGCCAATCAATGCCTTTCAGGACTGAGTCAGGCGTCGCCGGCGAGTTCGCGGGTACGCTGGTAAGTGAGCTGCAGCAGGCGGGCGTCGTCGCCGGCCCGGTGACGGTGGATACCCAGCTCGCGCACCAGCGCTTCCTTGGTGGCCGTCCACAGCGCCAGCTGCCCCTCGCTGAGCAGCATGCGCAGCGCCTCGAGGCGGAACGCCGGCAGCAGGCCGGCATGGTGGAAGAGCAGGGATAGCCAGGTGTTGTCATAACCCCAGCTGTCGCTGTAGGCGATGCCCAGGTCGGACAGCTCATCATTGAGCCAGCGCGCCACCTGGCGCACCGGATACCCCTCGCGGGCCAGGCGGCCACGACTGATCCCGTGCAGCAGTTCCGCCGTGGGATCCCAGTGGATCCACTCGGGAAGCGGCTGCACGAGGAAGGCGCAGGTGCTGCCATCGGGCCGGGCCAGGCCGACCTCGATGGGGTAGCTGCCACGCCCGAATCCGGACGCTTCGATATCCAGCAGTGTCGGTAGCGTCACGGGAAGGCGGGTCCTCGATGATGGGTCACCAGGTCGGGGGCAAGGCCGGGGCATGTTTCCGGCCTCAGGTTGACCTAGTGTCGCGTCTCGGCTTCGCCACTGTCCAGTTGGTCGGCGAACCCGGCCTGGCGATCGGCCAGCCGCTGCCAGTACTCGGCGCGCTCGGCGTCCATCGGCAGACCGAGCTCGCCCAGGCGGTAGGCCCTGGCCAGGCGGTCGGCGGCCAGGGGATGGCCGGCCTCGCCGGCACGGGCGTACCAGGTCACGGCGTGATCATCGCGGCGCGGATAGAGGGCGCAGCCGTGCTCGTGGATCTGCCCGGCCCGGTACTGGGCACGGGCATCCCCGGCATGGGCCGCCTCGAGCACATAGCGGGCACCGCGTGCCTTGTCCTGGGGGCTGACGCCGCGATGGAAGAGCATGTGCCCGTAGAGCGACAGCGCCGCCGGGTGACCGGCATCGGCGCAGCGCTGGAAGAGGTGCATGGTCAACTTCTGGGTGCGCGGCGAACGAGGCAGCCAGCGAGTATGGAACAGCTGCTCCGCCAGACGATACTCGAGCCGAGTGAACAGTGATGATGCCTGAGGCATGGCAAGCAACCCTGGTCCTGTGGTGCCGAAGACGACCTCGCCCACTACCCTGTGTGCGGCGTCATTCGCATACTGTGACAGCAGCCCTGCGGACTCCGCCGGGGCAACGGGGCCGCAAGCATACGCTCGCCCCGGCGGCGACTCAACCCCCCCACATTTGCCGCCCTGGTCGACCTGCCGCTACCATGCCGACTCCAGACCTGACGTTTCCAGGACACCAGAGCCTTGCAAGGGGAGTGACGGATGCAGACGCGACCGCTTGGCAACACCGGCATCGAGGTCAGCCGACTCTGCCTGGGCACCATGACCTTCGGCGAGCAGAACAGCGAGGCCGATGCCCACGAGCAGCTCGACCGCGCCGTGGCCTTCGGCATCAACTTCATCGACACCGCCGAGATGTACCCGGTGCCGCCGAAGGCAGAGACCCAGGGGCGCACGGAAGCCTATATCGGCAGCTGGCTGAAGCACCGCAGCTCCCGCGACGACATGATCATCGCCACCAAGGCCGCCGGCCCCGGCCTGGAGCATGTGCGCGGCGGGCCGCGCCTGACCCGCGAGCACCTCAGGCAGGCCATCGACGACAGCCTCTCCCGACTGCAGACCGACTACGTCGACCTCTACCAGCTGCACTGGCCGGATCGTCACACCAACTTCTTCGGCCGGCTCGGCTACGAGCATGACGAGGAGGAGGACAGCACGCCGCTCGAGGAGACGCTCGCGGCGCTCAAGGAGCTGGTGGACGCCGGCAAGGTCCGCGCCATCGGGCTGTCCAACGACACGCCCTGGGGGGTCATGCGCGCCCTGCACCTCGCCGAGACTCTCGGCCTGCCGCGGGTGGCCTCCATCCAGAACCCCTACAACCTGCTCAACCGCACCTTCGAGGTAGGGCTCGCCGAGATCGCCCATCGCGAGAACGTGGGGCTGCTGGCCTACTCGCCACTGGCCTTCGGCATGCTCTCGGGCAAGTACCTCGACGGCGCCCGCCCGGTAGGCGCCCGCCTCACCCTGTTCGAGCGCTTCCAGCGCTACACCAACCCGCTGGCCGAGGAGGCGACACGGGCCTACGTGCAGATCGCCCGTGACCATGACCTCGATCCGGCGCAGATGGCCCTGGCCTTCGTCAATTCCCGCAGCTTCCTGACCAGCAACATCATCGGCGCCACCACCATGGAGCAACTCGAGGACGACCTGGCGAGCGAGTCGCTCCGGCTCGAGCAGAGCGTGCTCGACGCCATCGAGGAGGTACACCGGCGACTCCCCAACCCCGCTCCCTGAGCCCCTCCCGACAAGGCAGTGGGCTATCGAGGCGATAGCCCACTGCGAGTCGGCGGCTTGGTATACTCGAGGCATCGCCGTCAGGCCCATCTACCAGGTACAGGAGCGCCCCATGCTGAGCGTGATCTCGCCCGCCAAGTCGCTGGACTTCGAGACGCCGGCCACCACGGCCCGGCATTCCCAGCCGGACTTCCTCGATCGCAGCCGTGAACTGATCGAGATCCTGCGCGACTACTCGCCACAGCGGCTCAGCGAGCTCATGGGCATCAGCGACAAGCTGGCCGGCCTCAATGCCGCCCGGTTCGCCGAGTGGCACACCCCCTTCACCCCGGACAACGCCAAGCCTGCGGCCCAGGCCTTCAAGGGTGACGTCTACGTGGGGCTGGAAGCCGATACCTTCGGCGACGACGACAACGCCTTCGCCCAGGACCACCTGCGCATCCTCTCCGGCCTCTACGGCCTGCTGCGCCCGCTGGACCTGATCCAGCCCTACCGCCTGGAGATGGGCACCCGGCTCGACAACCCCGCCGGGCGCGACCTCTACGCCTTCTGGAGGGAGACCCTGACCGCGGAGCTGGACAGGGCCGTGGCCGCCAGCGGCAGCCCGGTGCTGGTCAACCTCGCCTCCAACGAGTACTTCAAGGCGATCGACCCCAAACGGCTCTCGGCCCGGGTCATCACCCCGGTGTTCAAGGACGAGAAGAACGGCAAGTTCAAGATCATCAGCTTCTATGCCAAGAAGGCACGCGGCCTGATGGCCGCCTGGATGATCCGCCAACGGCTGGACGACCCTGACGGTCTCAAGGCGTTCGACGTAGCCGGCTATCGTTTCAACGACGCCATGTCACAAGGCGATACCCTGGTCTTCACCCGCGAGGAAGGCGCGGCCTGAACGAGATTCAGAAGCACAGGGGCCGGGTGGAGCGGCCCTTGAGGAAGCGGCGATGGGCCTGCTTGAAGCGTTCGTCGTCGCAGCGGTGCAGCCACTCGTAGGCCACCATGTCGGCGCTCACCGCCACGGCACCGGCCTGGACCATGCGCTCCCGGGCCAATCGCGCCTCGGCGGCCCGCCGACTCGCCGTGGCCTCCACCAGCCAGTAGACCTCATAGCCTGCCTCCAGCAGGCCGAGGCCAGTCTGCATCACGCAGATATGGGCCTCGGTGCCGCACAGCACCACCTGCCGCTTCCCGCTCTCGGCCAGCGCCGCGGCAAATTCCGGTTCCTCATGGGCGCCGAAGTGGACCTTCTGCCACAGGCGATGGCCCGGGAGCGCTGCCAACAACCGTGGCTCACTGCCGCCCATCCCCTGCGGATACTGCTCGGTGACCCACACCGGCACGTTCAGTGACTCGGCCAGCCCGCCCAGCCAGGCGGCTTCCGTCACCGCCTGGTCGCCATTCTCGATCACCGGCAGCAGAGCGGCCTGCAGGTCGACGATCAACATCAGGCTCCTTTCGCGTCTCAGGCGCATCGGCGTTCTCCGGGGCTTTATTGTCGTGAGTGACCAGCATAGTAGAATCACTCGACCTGAAGCTTACCTTGCTGCACATCCCTGAATGGAGATCTCTGAATGCGCCATCTTCTCATCATGCTGGTGGTCGGTGTGCTGGGCTTCGGCCTCGCCGTGGATCATGCCGACGCCCGCCGCCTCGGTGGCGGCAAGAGTTTCGGTACCCAGTCCCGTACCGTGGAGCGCCCTGCCGCCGCCACCAACCAGGCGGCACCCGCGCGCCAGGGCCAGGCAGCCGGCTCGCGCATGCCCGGCATGCTGGGTGGCCTGCTCGCCGGCGGCCTGCTCGCGGCGTTGTTCTTCGGTGGTGCCTTCGACGAGCTGCGCCTGATGGATATCCTGCTGGTTGCCGGCGTGGCCTTCCTGCTGTTTCGCCTGCTGGCGCGCCGTCGCCCCGCCATGGCCGCGGCGCAGCCCGACCAGCCGGCAACCCGCGTGCAATCTCCGGCCTTCCAGGCCGAGACCGCCTCAGCGGGCGGCGGCGCGGCCTTCGCCGGCGAGCCCGAATGGTTCGACCGCGAGCGCTTCCTGGGCGGCGCCAAGGAGCACTTCATGACCCTGCAGCGCGCCTGGGACAACAATGATTTTGCCGGCATCCAGGAGTACGTGACGCCGGAGCTCTACAACCTGTTGCGTGAAGAGCGCGCCGGGCATCCGGCCAACAACCGCACCGAGGTCGTGCGCCTGTTCGCCGAGCTGGGCGACGTGCGCGAGGAGGGACAGCGGGCCGAGGCCACGGTGATCTTCCACGGCATTCTCGACGAGAACGGGGAGCACAACGAATTCAACGAGACCTGGCACCTGGTCCGCGAGATGCGCGACGGCGCCCCCTGGTACGTGCAGGGCATCGAGCAGAACGGTTGAACGATCGCCGCCCCTGAACGGCAGGAGGCCGGGCAATCGCCCGGCCTCCTGCATTTCTGCCGCCCTGTGGTCAGTTCTCTTCGGCGGAGTCCTGGATCTCGTCGCCCATCTCCTCGATGCCCTCGCCGGCATCCTCCATCGCCTCGTCGATGTTCTGACCGGCTTCCTCGGCCGGGCCCGGATCATCCTCGCACGCCACCAGCCCGCCGGCCATCATGGCAATCAGCATTGCCAGGCCAAGTCTCTTGAGCATATCGGTCTTCATGGTTGTCTCCTCCTGAGAGCTCTCTATCCACCAAGTCGTTACATTTGGCCCTTGAAAACCCTAGTCGAATTGACGTCCCATGACCACTACGCCCTGCAACCCTCTGTAACCGGCACACGACCATCCCGAAACTCGCCGACCGGAAACGAAAAAACCCCGG
>NZ_PDOG01000002.1:0-241 GCF_003202205.1 Halomonas sp. LBP4 | reverse complement strand
AGAGCGGCTCCGAACCCTTAAAGAGTGGAGCGTCTCGCTGTTGCTGTGCCGTCTGGCCCAGCGCCCGGCGAGGAAGGCGTATTCTACGTGACCGGTTGTCGCTGTCAAGGCTTCGTGTCACCACCCGACCGGGGTGGGAAACCTCCACGCGCCAGCCTCGCTGGTCGCCGATAGAGCCCTCAGCGGGCCTCTGTCACGAGTGGTGCGCATTCTACCGAATCCGCCGCGCCTGTCAAGTGAG
>NZ_PDOG01000019.1 GCF_003202205.1 Halomonas sp. LBP4 | reverse complement strand
CTCACCGGCACCCTGGCCGGCGCCCTGCTGGTCGCGGCCTCGGCCCACGCCGACCGCTCCGAATGGCCGGACAACTTCACCGTGGGCACCGCCAGTCAGGGCGGCACCTACTTCGTCTACGGTTCCGGCTGGGCGAACCTGATCGCCGACGAGCTGGGGATTTCCGGTGGCGGCGAAGTGACCGGCGGTCCGACCCAGAACCTGGCGCTGGTACACGGCGGCGATGTGGCCTTCGGCCTCGCCACCATGGGACCGGCCGCCGATGCGGTCAACGGCGAAAGCCCCTTGGCGCCTGGCGTCCCCATGGACAACGTCTGCGCGCTGTTCCCGATGTACGAGACCCCGTTCTCCATCGCCGCCCTGTCCAGCAGCGACATCACCTCCATCTCCGAGATCCCGGACGGCGCCCGCATCGGCTTCGGCCCGGCGGCCTCCACCTCCGACACCTACTTCCCGGCGATCCTCGAGGAGCTGGGCGTGAACTTCGAGCGTCGCAACGGCGGCTGGACCGACCTCGGTGGCCAGCTGCAGGACGGCCTGCTCGACGTCATCGCCTTCGCCGCCGGCATCCCGATTCCCGCCATCAGCCAGCTCGAGGTCCAGACCGACGTGAACATCATCGAGTTCACCGAGGAGGAGCAGGCCCAGGTGCTCGAGAGCTTCCCGGTCGCCCCCTTCCAGATCCCGGCCAGCACCTACACCACCCTGGAGGAGGATGCCCGTGCCGTCTCCATGTGGAACTTCGCCATCGCCCGTTGCGACCTGCCGGAGGACTTCGTCTACGAAGTGACCAAGGTCACCATGGAGAACAACGACAAGATGCGTAACGTGCACCGCAGTGCCGAGACCACCATTCCGGAAAACATCGTGCACAACACCGTGCTGCCCTTCCATCCGGGGGCCGCACGCTGGTACGAGGAGAACGGCTACGAGATCGACGAGGCCCTGATCAAGTAAGCCGTCTATCGCTCCTGTGATGACGCCCCGTACCGGACACTCGGTACGGGGCATGATCCGCATCCCTCCGCACCATACTCAAGGGTGATTCCCCATGAGCAATACACCCGATACCCGCCCCGGGGGCGAGGACGAACTCATCGACAAGACGCCGGCGACCATCGCCGAGGGCGTTGACGAGGAGGTCGTCGAGTCCAACCGGCGCACGTACACCCACTGGCGCTGGCTGCTGTTCGCCACCCTGGCCATCGCCTACTCCACCTTTCACCTGGTGTCGCTCAACGTGTACCCGATGGAGACCTGGTCGTTTCGCATCGTGCACATCGCCGGCGCCCTGATCCTCGGCTACGGCCTCTATACCGGCGCCCGCTTCGCCGAGCCCCATGCCATCGGTCCGGCCGGCCGCTGGCTCTCCCTGGCGAGCTATGCCCTGCTGCTGCCGGCCCTCTATGCCCTGCTGCAGGTCTTCCTGATGCAGCGCGAGATGAGCGGGGGCGCCATGCGCATCGACGCCGCCATCGAGACCTGGCACTTCGGCTACCCGCTGATCGTCGCCACCGCCGCGGCCATCGTCATCTCCTGGTTCCACCGCCAGGCCCGCGAGCGGCTCAGCCCGGCCGACCTGGTGCTGATGGTCGCCGCCCTGGCCAGTGCCGGCTACCTGCTGGTGATGTACAACAGTCCGCTGCGGGCCGCCACCGGCACGGCCTTCGCCCCCATCGGCATCTCCTGGGCCGCCATCGCCGGCTCGCTGCTGATCCTCGAGCTGACGCGCCGCGTGGCGGGCCTGGCGCTGGTGGTGATCTCCGCCATCTTCCTGGTCTATGTCTTTGCCGGCCCCCTCCTGCCGGGCTTCCTCGGCTACCCGGGCCTGTCGATGAACCGCTTCTTCAGCCAGGTCTATACCGACGCCGGCATCCTCGGGCCGACCACCGCGGTATCGTCGACCTACATCATCCTGTTCATCATCTTCGCCGCCTTCCTGCAGGCTTCGAAGGTCGGCGACTACTTCGTCAACTTCGCCTTCGCCGCGGCCGGCCGTGCCCGGGGCGGTCCCGCCAAGGTGTCGATCTTCGCCTCCGGCCTGATGGGCATGATCAACGGCACCTCGGCCGGCAACGTGGTCTCCACCGGCTCGCTGACCATCCCGCTGATGAAGAAGGTCGGCTATCCGGCCAAAAGCGCCGGGGCCATCGAGGCCGCCGCCTCCACCGGCGGGCAGATCATGCCGCCGATCATGGGCGCCGGCGCCTTCATCATGGCCGAGATCACCGGCATCCCCTACACCGAGATCGCCGTGGCGGCGCTGATTCCCGCCATCCTCTACTTCGCCTCGGTGTACTTCATGGTCGACTTCGAGGCGGCCCGCAAGGGCATGCGCGGCATGCGCAAGGAGGAGATCCCGCTGTTCTCGAAGCTGGTCAAGCAGGTCTACCTGTTCGCGCCGATCATCATCCTGATCGCCGCCCTGTTCATGGGCTACTCGGTGATCCGCGCCGGCACCCTGGCCACCGCCTCGGCCGCCGTGGTGAGCTGGATCTCGCCGAACAAGATGGGCATCCCGTCCATTCTCAGGGCGCTGCAGCTGGCCGGCACCATGGCCATCCAGATCATCGCCGTGTGCGCCTGCGCCGGCCTGATCGTCGGCGTCATCTCGCTGACCGGCGTCGGCGCGCGCTTCTCGTCGCTGCTGCTGGGCCTGGCCGGGGTCAGCCAGCTGCTGGCGCTGTTCTTCGCCATGTGCATCAGCATCCTGCTCGGCATGGGCATGCCGACGACCGCCGCCTATGCGGTGGCCGCCTCGGTCGTGGCGCCAGGCCTGATCGATATCGGCATCCAGCCGCTGGTGGCGCACTTCTTCGTGTTCTACTTCGCGGTGGTCTCGGCGATCACGCCCCCGGTGGCGCTGGCCTCCTATGCCGCCGCCGGCATCTCCGGCGCCAACGCCATGCAGACCTCGGTGACCTCCTTCAAGGTCGGCCTGGCGGCGTTCATCGTGCCCTTCATGTTCTACTACAGCCCGGCGATGCTGATGGAAGGCAGCGGGATGCAGATCCTGCGCGTCGGGGTGACCGCCACCCTGGGGATCGTGCTGCTGGCCGCCACCGTCCAGGCCTGGTTCTTCGGGCCGGTCAAGGCGTGGATGCGCCTGGTGATGCTCCTCGGCGCCATGTTCATGATCTATGGCGGCATCTACACCGACGTCGCGGGACTGATCATCGGTGGCGGGCTGTTCATGCTCCAGCGCGGCAGCCACGGCGGCGGTGCCAAACCGG
>NZ_PDOG01000018.1 GCF_003202205.1 Halomonas sp. LBP4 | reverse complement strand
CCTCGGCGCGCCGCCGATTGATGTTTTTGTGGTACAAAAAGTTCCGGATAACGAAACCTGATCAGAATCTAGCCATCCCGCGGCCGCTCGTCAACGATAAATTCCAAAAACCGGTACAAATTGATTTCTTTTCAAGAACAATTTACCTTGGCAGCAAAAGGGAGGCCGCGCCATGACCAGTAGCAAACCCGAGATCACCAAGCTTGAAGGCGATACCCCCGCGCAGCGCCTGCTGGCGCTGCTGGAGGTCATTGCCGAGAAGGATCAGTTCTTCACGCTACAGAGCCTGGTCGAAGAGACCGGCCTGCCGAAGCCGACCCTGCATCGCATGCTGCAGCAGCTCGAGACGTCCGGCATGCTCCAGCGCGAGGCCGACAGCCGCCACTACAGCAAGGGCAGTCGGCTGCGGCGGCTGGCCGAGAACCTGCTGCTCAACGACACCGTGCACGGCGCTCGCCATGCGGTGCTGAGCCAATTGGTCGACGAGGTCGGCGAAAGCTGCAATATCACGGCCCTCTCGGGAGGGGAGGTGCTGTATCTCGATCGTGTCGAGACATCGGCTGCCCTGCGCTTCTACCTGCACCCGGGATCCCGGGTTCCCGTGCACTGCTCGGCCAGCGGCAAGCTGTTCCTCGCCCAGATGAGGCCGGCGCAGCGCCGACGCCTGCTGGGACAGATCCCGCTCAAGGCATTCACCCGGAACACCCTGACCGATATCGATACCCTCGAGGCCGAGATCGAGACGGTTCACCAGAACGGTTTTGCCTTCGATGACGAGGAATTCCTGCCTGGCCTGATCTGTATTGCCGTGCTGGCACCGGACACCAGGGGTGGCAGGTCCAACCTGGGCATCGCCATTCAGGCCCCCATCATGCGCATGACACATGACAAGGCCCTGCAATGCCTGCCGGCACTGCAGCGCGCCGCCAAGGCCATTGCCGCCATCGACCAGGATGCCATGCCGCAGGGAGATTCCCTGGCCAGTTCGGAATAGGCATGGCTGCTGGCCCCCGTTAGCGAATCGGAATATGCTCAGGGCATGAATGCACCTTCGGTCACGAAGGCCTGGAATCAATACGGAGAACGAAATGGCCGGCTTGCTACCCGATGTCGACCCCGATGGGCTACTGGAGTACTCGGTGGTCTACACTGACCGCTCCCTGAATCACATGTCGGCCCGCTTCCAGGGCGTCATGCGCGATATCTCCGCCACCCTCAAGCGGGTCTACCACGCCCACAGCGCGGTGATCGTCCCGGGCAGTGGCACCTTCGGCATGGAGGCCGTGGCCCGCCAGTTCGCCACCGACCGGGGCTGCCTGGTGATTCGCAACGGCTGGTTCAGCTATCGCTGGAGCCAGATCCTCGAGATGGGCCGTATCCCCTCGGATGCCGATGTCCTCAAGGCACGTCGGCTCGACGAGAACGACCCAACCTCCCCCTTCGCCCCGCCGTCCATCGAGGACGTGCTCGAGTCGATCCACCTGGAGCAGCCCGACGTGGTGTTCGCCCCCCATGTCGAGACCTCGTCCGGCATCCTGCTGCCCGACGACTACCTGCGCCGAATCGCCGATGCCATCCACGAGCAGGGCGGCCTCCTCGTGCTCGACTGCATCGCCTCCGGCACCCTCTGGATCGACATGGCGGATCTCGGCGTCGACGTGCTGGTCAGTGCGCCCCAGAAGGGCTGGAGCGCCTCGCCCTGCTGCGGCCTGGTGATGCTGTCACAGCTGGCCCGCGAGAGCATCGACTCGACCACCAGCACCAGCTTCGCCTGCGACCTGAAGAAGTGGCTGTCGATCATGGAGACCTACGAGGAGGGCGGCCACGCCTACCACGCCACCCTCCCCACCGACTGCCTCGTCAAGCTGCGCGATGTGATGGCCGAGATCGAGGCCTATGGCCTGGAGAAGCTACGCGAGGAGCAGTTGGTGCTGGGCCAGCGCGTGCGGACCATGCTCGCCGAGCACGGCCTGAAGAGCGTCGCCGCCCCGGGCTTCGAGGCCCCCGGCGTAGTGGTCAGCTACACCGACGACCCCCACATCGTCGACCGCTTCGCCGAGGCCGGTGTACAGGTCGCGACCGGCGTGCCGCTGATGTGCGACGAGGGCGACGACTTCCGGACCTTCCGCATCGGCCTGTTCGGTCTCGACAAGCTGCACCGGCTCGAGCGCAGCCTGGAAAACCTCGAGAACGCCCTGCGACAGGCAGAAGCCCGCCGGGAGTGACCACGGGGCCCGGCAACGCCAGGGGGGTGGCCATTCGGCCACCCCCCTGGCGTTGCCGGAGGCGCTTCAGAAACTCGACATGCCCCGCGGCACGAAGCCCAGGTTGTTCTCCACCGCCTTGACGCCCGCGGTATTCTCGGCGGCCACCTGGACGGCCAGTTTCTCCTCCTGGTTCTCCACCAGGCCCCACAGCTGCACCTTGCCCTCGGCAACGATGACGTTGAGGCGATCGACCAGCACGCCGGTATTCTCGTCGACCTCCTTGAGGATGGCGTTGCGGATCTCCCGGTCGTCGGTGGTGACATCCAGGCTGGTGTCCGGCGCCGTGACCGAGAACCCCCGCAGCAGGTTGGAACGGCTGACGATTCCCACGAGCTTGCCGTCACGCACCACCGGTACCCGCTTGATGCGGTGCTTCTCGAGCAGGCTGGCGATGCGATGCAGCGGTTCGTCCTCGCCGACGGTGACCGGCCTGGGGGTCATGATCTCGCGGGCCTTGCGACCATGGGACTTGACGTACTCGCCGGCATTGGCACCGGACAGGAGCTTCAGCCACCAGGACTTGTGGGTATCGGCCTCGTTCTCGACCCGACGCATCAGGTCACTCTCGCTGACGATGCCCAACACCTTCTGGTCGGCATCGACCACCGGCACCGCGCTGATGCCGTGCTCCAGCAGAAGGCTGGCGATCTCGCGCACCTCGGCATCCTCGGTGACGCTGATCACATTGGTGGTCATGACATCGGCTGCTTGCATGTTGGTGTCTCCTGGGAAAGCGGGATGCTGCGTCAACGACCGATCCATCCAATCGCCGGCAGCGGCCGGCTGAAGTCGTTGCCTATTGTGCAGAATAGCAACGGCCCCGCCCTCTCGCCTTGATCCGTGACAGGGTGGAGTCGGCAATGTCAGGCGAGCAGGACCTCCGGCCCCATGCCGGCCTCATGACGGCGCTGCCGCAGCCGACGCCCCGCCTCACCATCGGTGATCACCATGTCGAAGTCATCGAGCCCGGCGAAACGGGCCGGACGGATCACGTCGAGCTTGCTCTCGTCGGCCACCAGCAGGCGCTGCCCGGCGATGGCGATGGCGGCCTGCTTGGGGGCCACCTCGTGAAAATGGAAGCAGCTCACCCCCTTCTGCTCGTGGACGCCCGCCGCCGAGAGGAAGGCGCGATTGATGCCGAGTCGGTGGATCGCCGCGGGGATGTCGGCGCCGCCGAACGACTGGGACGAGCCATGATAGAGCCCGCCGAGCAGCACCAGGCGCACCCCGGGCAGCATGCTCACCGCATTGGCCACGTTGAGCGCATAGGTCACCACGGTGAGCTCGCGGTGGGTCGCCAGGGACTCGACCAGCGGCATCAGGGTGGTGCCGCAATCGATGAACAGGGTGTCGCCCTCCTCGATGAAGGCGGCGGCCCGTTCGCAGAGCCGGCACTTGGCCGGGTAGTGGCTGACCTTCTGCTCGTCGAGGTCGTAGACCGGGGCGAAACGGGGGTTGTCGGCCATCACCAGGCGCCCGCCGAAGAAGGTGATGGCACCGTCGCTCGCCGCCACGTCACGGCGAATGGTCATTTCCGAGACAGCACAGAGCTTTGCCGCCTCGGCGAGTCGCATGGTCCCGCCGCCAGCCAGCGCCTCTTGCAGGCGCACCAGTCGCATGGCACTACGGCCGTTCATCGAGCCTCCTCGTCCTGTGTCACGGCGATCACCGCGGGTCTCCATGCTGATCGAGCGCCGGACGAATTGCCATCGCGCTCGCCGCGGCTCGACCCTTATGGCGAGCCGCCCAAAAAATAATGTTAGAAAAATAACACTATTTGTTATATTTTTCACCTTACACCCAAGCCCCACCCCAGCCGGGTGAAACCAACGACAAAAGGTGCCCCATGACCCTCATCATGAGCCTGGTCGGGATGGCGACCCTGATCGCCATCGCCCTGCTCTTCTCCACCGACCGCCGCGCCATCCGCCTGCGCACCGTGGGCGGCGCCT
>NZ_PDOG01000017.1 GCF_003202205.1 Halomonas sp. LBP4 | reverse complement strand
GACGTGTCGGGCGAGACGCCGCTGATCGCCAACAAGAAGGTGGTGCTGAACAACGACTACATCCACCAGGTCATCGACATCTATCACATCTGACCCGGTGCGAGAGGAGATTCGACCATGAGCTACACCATTGCCCTCAACTTCGAGGACGGCGTGACCCGTTTCATCGGCTGCAAGGAAGGGGAAACGGTCCTCGACGCCGCCTACCGGCAGAAGGTCAACCTGCCGATGGACTGCTCCGACGGCGTCTGCGGCACCTGCAAGGGCCATTGCGAGCAAGGCGAGTTCGACATGGGGGACGAGTACCTGGAGGAGGCGCTCTCCGACGAGGAAGCCGCCGAAGGCCAGGTGCTGACCTGCCAGATGGTGCCGTCCTCGGACTGCGTCATCCAGATCCCGGTGGCCTCCGCCCTGTGCAAGACCCAGGTAGGCAAGCTCGAGGGCACCGTGGCCGTGGTCGAGCAACTCTCCGAGGATAGCATCGAGCTGGGCGTGGACCTGGACGACGAGGCCGCGCTGGCCTTCCTGCCGGGCCAGTACATTCACATCGACGTGCCGGGCACCGAGGAGCACCGCTCCTATTCCTTCAGCTCGAAGCCCGGCGCTCGACGTGCCACTTTCCTGATCCGCAACATCCCGAACGGGGTGATGAGCAGCTATCTGACCGAGCGGGCCAAGGTCGGCGACCGGCTGGCCCTGACCGGGCCGATGGGCAGCTTCTACCTGCGCGAGATCACGCGTCCGGTGCTGATGCTGGCCGGTGGCACCGGCCTCGCTCCCTTCCTCTCCATGCTTGAACTGCTGGTTCAGAGGCGGGCGGAAGGGACGACATGCGAGCAGCCGATCCATCTGATCTACGGTGTCAACAAGGATGACCACCTGGTCAAGGTCGACGCCCTGGAGCATTTCGCCGCAGAGCTGCCGAACTTCAGCTATTCCACCGTGGTGGTGGACGAGGCCAGCGAGCATCCGCGCAAGGGCTATGTCACCCATCACATGGATGCCGAGGTGATGCACGACGGCGACATCGACGTCTACCTGTGCGGACCGCCCCCCATGGTCGACGCCGTGCTCAAGCACTTCGACAAGGAAGGCATCGTGCCGCAGAGCTTCCACTACGAGAAGTTCACACCCAACAAGGCACCGGGAGAAGCCGCATGAGCCTGGCACGCTTCACGGACAAGGTGATGGTGGTAACCGGTGCCGCCCAGGGCATCGGGCAGCGGGTCGCCGAGCGCGCCGCTGCGGAAGGCGCGCGCCTGGCCCTGGTGGATCGCGCCGACTATGTCCAGGATGTGGCCGCCGAGCTCAAGGCGCAGGGCGTGGAAGCCATCGCCCTGCAGGCCGATCTGGAGACCTGGGAAGGGGCCGAGAGCGTGATGGCCAAGACCCACGAGCATTTCGGCCGTCTCGATATCCTGATCAACAATGTCGGCGGGACCATCTGGGCCCAGCCCTACGAGTACTATAAGCCCGAGCAGATCGAGGCCGAGGTGCGTCGCTCGCTGTTCCCGACCCTGTGGTGCTGCCGGGCGGCGCTGCCGTACCTGCTGGAGGCGAAGGGCAATATCGTCAACGTCTCCTCGGTGGCCACGCGTGGCCTGATGCGGGTGCCCTATGCGGCGGCCAAGGGTGGCGTGAATGCCATGACCGTGGCCCTGGCCTTCGAGTACGCCGAGCACGGTATTCGCGTGAACGCCACGGCGCCGGGGGGCACCGAGGCACCGCCGCGCAAGATCCCGCGCAACACCGCCGAGCAGAGCGAGCAGGAGAAAGTCTGGTACCAGACCCTGATCGACCAGACCAAGGCCACCAGCTTCATGGGCCGCTACGGCACCCTGGACGAACAGGCCGGCCCGATCCTGTTTTTGGCCTCCGAGGATGCCAACTACATTACCGGCACCATCGTGCCGGTGGCCGGAGGGGACCTCGGCTAGACCCGGATGCCAACGATAACCACCCCTGGAGCACACCGTGAAACACATCGAAAAGGGCGTGAGCCTCAGGCACGCGCCCCGCGACTTCATCCGAGATCTCAACGTCGATAACGTCAGCGCGGGTATCGTCGCTGGCATCTTTGGCCTCAGCGCCGGCATCATCCATATCAGTGCCGGGACCGCCGCGGGGCTCGATTCCCACTTCATCATGATCTGGGTCATCAGCTACCTGATGATCAACGGCCTGTTCGGGCTCTTTATGCCCGCCTACTATCGGCTGCCCCTGCCGATGGCCAACTCCATCCCCGGCGCCTTGCTGTTCGCCGCGATCATTCCCGTGGTCGGCCTGGAGGCCGCCCTGGGCGCCACCCTGATCGCCGGCGCCATCTCCCTGGTGGCCGGCCTGGCCGGGGTGATGGGCATCGTGATGAAACTGATCCCGATGCCGATCGTCATGGGCATGGTTGCCGGCATCCTGCTCAAGTTCGGCCTCAACATGGTGGCGCCGCTGGAAAACGCCATGCTGCCGGCGGCCATCATGATCCTGGCCTTTTTCCTGTCAGCGCGCCTGCTGCGCAAGATTCCACCCCTGATCGTGGCCATGCTGGCCGGTGTCGCGTACATGGCCTACTCCGGCGTCGACTTCTCCGGCGTGGAGTTCTCGGTGACCTTCCCCGAGTTCATCGTGCCCGAGTTCACCCTGTCCGCCTTCCTGGCCTATGGGCTGCCGCTGGCCCTCATCCTGGTGGGGATGGAGACTCCCGCCGGGGTGGGCCTGGTCAAGGGCATGGGCTACAAGGAGGTGCCGGCCAACGCCATCACCGCCGTGGGTGGCTTCGGCACCATGATCTCGGCCTTCTTCAACCTGCACAGCACCTGCATCGCCGCGCCGATGACCGGCATCTGTGCCTCGCCGGAGGCCGGCAAGCCGGACAAGCGCTGGGTGGCGGCGGTGATCGCCGGGGCCATCTTCGTGGTGAGCGCCCCCTTCTATGGCTTCGTGGTCAGCCTGATCGAAGCCATGCCGGGCTACTTTATCGCCATCATCGCCGGTCTGGCCCTGCTGCGGGTGATCACCTCGGCGATGCATATGGCGTTCTCGGGCAAGCACGAGATGGGCGGGCTGTTCTCCTTCCTGATCGCCGCTTCCGGCCTGCAGATCCTGGGCATCGGCTCCTCCTTCTGGGCGCTGGTGCTGGGTGTCTTCATTTCGCTGATCTTCGAGACCAAGGACTTCGAGTTCATCCGCAAGATCGGCGAGGAACAGGCTTCCCACTGATCCCGGGCCGCCGGATGGCGGCCTGGGACACCGAGATCCTCCTTGGCCCGTGTCTGCTTCGGCAGAGCGGGCTTTTTTATGGCGGCTTCCCGAGCCCGCCGTGTCGGCCTCTTATCCTTTTGTCGCAATCTGCACCGCCCCGAGGGTTGAATTCGCGTCCATGACCCCGCCCTGATGCCAGCCGAGCCGGCCGAAGAGGGTCGGCAGGGGCCCGGGACCAGTAGGGAGGCCGAAGGCATCGCAGACGAAATGACCGGAAATTGCTCTCCGGATCAGCAGAAATTTCTCAACATATTGATTTCATGTAGATGAGCTTGCCTTTTTGCGAGAGGGAAAGAGCTCGAGAAAGCGCTTTCGGCGATACCTCAAGGGTATGGGCAGGAACTCAAACGATATTGGTGAGGTTGTCGCCGGCTGGCCAGAATCCACTCACCACAACAAGAAAGCCTCCGCCGATATTTTGCCCGTCAGGCGTCCGGAGGCCCCCGACAACATGCCTTGCACCCCCTGACGCGAGCGCAGGGCACAACGACAACGACGAGAGCATGACCATGACCGTGAAGATTTTCGATACCCCCGAAGTGCAGGACTTCCTGAAGGCCGTCAGCGGCTTCGACCAGGCCGGCGGCAATCAGCGCGCCAAGCAGATCATGCACCGCCTGCTCTCCGACCTCTACCGGCTGATGGACGACTACGACGTCAGCGCCGAGGAGTTCTGGTCCGCCGTCAGCGTGCTCAACGCGCTGGGCAACGGCACCCAGTTCGGCCTGCTGGCCCCGGGCCTGGGCTTCGATCACTACCTGGACATGCGCATGGACGCTGCCGACGCCGAGCGCGGCCTGGCCGGCGGCACCCCGCGTACCATCGAGGGCCCGCTCTACGTGGCCGGCGCCCCCGAGGCCGAAGGTTTCGCGCGCATGGATGACGGCACCGATCAGGACGCCGAGGTGATGTGGCTGACCGGCCAGGTGCGTGACACCGAGGGCCAGCCCGTCGCCGGTGCCAAGGTCGAGATCTGGCACGCCGACTCCAAGGGCGGCTACTCCTTCTTCGACCCGACCCAGAGCGAGTACAACCTGCGCCGCTGCATCATCACCGATGCCGAGGGCCGCTACACCGCGCGCAGCATCATCCCCTCCGGCTACGGCTGCCCGCCGGACAGCCCGACCCAGCAGGTGCTCGACCTGCTCGGCCGTCACGGCCAGCGCCCGGCGCACATCCACTACTTCATCTCGGCGCCGGGCCACAAGCACCTGACCACCCAGATCAACCTGGCCGG
>NZ_PDOG01000016.1 GCF_003202205.1 Halomonas sp. LBP4 | reverse complement strand
TCGGCCAGGGTCAGCGGCTGGGTCTCGATGATGCGCCGGCCGTCGAGGTGCTTGAACTCGTGCACCACCGCCGGGATCATCAGCTTGCCGTCGACCCCGCCCCGCAGGGAAACCTGGCGCGGTGAGAAGGTGAAGTCCAGTGCTTCGGCTGCGGTATTCGCCTGCCAGTCGGCGGCCTCCACGACCAGCTGGTAATCGCCCTCATCCAGGGAAGGGAACATCACCGGGTACTCCAGCTGGAACCGGCCCTCTCCGGTCTGCCGGGCCGACAGCGAGATGTTCTCGTCTGTCGGTCCCCCTGACAGCCGCACCGAGGTCACCCGGGGATCGTCGTCTCGGTCGTCGGCAAGCTGGATCTCGATTGCATCGAGGGACGTGATCGTGGTGTCGTCTCCCTGGTCGATGGAGATGACCGGTGGCGTGGTGTCACGATAGAACGATGAGTTGAGCGACTGGATGGTCTCGTTCCAGTTCCTGTCGATTACCGTGGCTGTCGCATTGCTGTACTGGCCTTCGGTCAGCTCATTCAGGTCGAAGGTGAAGTAGAAGTCGTTTGCCGTTGGCCTGTCGGTGCGGGTCGGGGCGAGCTCTACGGTGCTGCCATCTGCCCCCTGGAGGGTCAGGCTGGCGTCCTGCAGATAGAACCAGTTGTAGAAACTACCCGTGTCACTGCTTGGCTCACGGGCATGCAGCGTCAACTCACGGCTTTCGGGATCAATCTCGTGGGAGATGATTTCCGGGTCGGTGAAGTCATAGAAAATATTCGCAGCGTGTCGACGGGAGACCAGGTCGCTGTTGCTGGCATGGTAGTTGTAGGTCACGTTCCCGGGCAGGCGGCCTTCAGTCTTGCCATCGCCCCATGACTTATCTATCGCGGCGGTCACTCGGGTCTGGCCTGGCTCGATGTAGTAGTCCTGGGAGGCATATCGGACGGACAGCCGTTGGCGGTAAGGTCTTGGCTCTACCTCATACTCCACCCTGGTGATGCGCTGACCAGTGCCCATGTTGAGGTTGAGGCGCTCCAGTGGATCGAGCTCCACGCGGTGGCCGGTCTCGGTGATATGCACTGCATCCACCACCACCGGTGCAGGCGCCGTTGCTGTCGAAAGCGCCACATTGGCCATCACGGAGCCGTTGTTGGCGAAATTGTCGCCGTACCACCACTCCAGCTCGTTGATCCCGTGCTGGACAAGCTCGTGTTTGCCCGACAGGTAGTACGCGTACTCGCTGTCTTCGAACAGCTTCTTGTCCCCGGCGATGTCGTCGGTCAGCACGCCGCGGTTGAGCGAGCGGGGTCGAAGGCCATAGGGGGTGTAGTCTGCGTAGTTGCCCAGGGGAATGCGGAACACCAGCTGCACGGGGTTCTCTTTCACCTCCAAGCCATCGGTGAACGGGACATACCCTGCCATGTTGTTCCAGCTACCGGAGCTGCTCGGCGAGTAGATGGCGACTGGTTCGGGCTTGCCACCGTGATCGGGGGATTGGTCCCAGCCGATCCGGTCGGTGATGTCCCGATGGTTGCCGGCCCTGTCGACCAGGCGGAACGTGACGTCGTATATGGCCTCGGGGTGGACCATGACGCTCTGCACCTGCTCCAGGTCGACCGATGCCGCACCGTCGCTGATGTTGATGCCTTCGATTGTGCGTGACGTTCCCTGGGCATCCCTGGCGATGAAATCGACACGGTCGAGTTGAGCGCCGGTGGTCTGGATGCCTTCGATGTAGAACGACCCGAAGTTGGTCCAGGAGCCTGGGCCGGCACCGGGACCGGCTATGCGGTTGCCGTTGCCGTCGTCGTGCACAACCCGGGAGTCCGAGGAGATATGGATGGTCTGGTTCGCTGTCGGCGCCGTCACATCAACCATCAAGGGGTAGTCCCGCGACTGAATGACCTCGCCAGTCGACGAGAGAATCTCGGAGCGGATCAGGTACTCCCCCTCGCCGGGCGCGGGGAGCGACAGGCGAGTTCCATAGAAGTCGTTGCCGCCGGCGGAAATCCGGTCATAGGCCCCCAGCAGACCACTCGTTGCGCTGTCGATCTGGGAGCCATCCTGATGGAGGAGAGAAACGCGGATTCTACGGTCGATACCCGCCCGGAGAGTAAATTCGATGTCTCCTGTCGGGTTGGCGTATCGCTCTCCATGCGGCAGGGTGCGTTGCTCCCCAGCGGGGGTTGCGAAACTGTATTCGACAAGGTCTGCGACGGCATGGCCTGATGCCATTGCCGTTGCCCCTGACATGGCGGTGAGCAGGGCCCTGAGGGGTGACCGTATTGGGTGTCGGCTTGCCATGGATGATCCTCCTGGACGACGACCGTTATTCTCTTGCTGTCTACGCGAGACGGAGCTTTTCATGGCGGACTCTACGTGCCTCAGACTGCAACAGCCCTGGACAGATGTACCCTTCAAGGGCGTATTGAGAGAATTCATCGTTATGACGACGTATTGAAATGACAAGGCCCGCTGGAGAGCGGGCCGAAGGTGGGGAAGTTGGCGAGTCGTGGAGTCTGGGAAGACGTCGCGATACCTTTGGAATTAAGGGACTTTGCCCTTGTAGGTCACCAGAAGGTCGTTCTTTTCGATCCACACCTCGTCGATGTGATTCTGCACGTCAATTTTCTCACTTATTGCCTGCTGGATCGTCTAAGGGGGCTCCAGGCGAACTCCAGGGGTTAAGAGGACCTATCAGGCTTAAAACTTGCCGTAGAGCTCGGCCTGTCCGTTCTTGAAACTCTTGACCTCGAAGTCGCCCATCTTGGGCCCCGGCATCCCGGGTGAACCGGAGGGCATGCCGGCCAGGGTCAAGCCGTTTACGTCAGGCATCTCCTCGAAGAGCTTCTCGATCGCCTTGAAGGGCACATGCCCCTCCACGGCGTAGCCACCGATCGACAGGGTGTGGCAGGCGGTTTCACTGACAGGAATGCGGGCCTGTTGTTTGACCTTGGCCATCTGGTCGGTTGGGACGACCTTCACCTTGATCCCATTGTCCTCCAGATGCTCCGCATACCCGGCACAGCAAGTACAGTTGGGATTCTTGAACATGATGGCTTCTACGGGGACCGAAGCGTATGCGACACCCGTGCCTAACATCAAGGCACTAGCAGCGGAAAGGACGTGTGACAAGAATAGCATTAGCGATCTCCTCTGGTGGATGATCTCAAGCTTATTTCCTTCTCTCACCATCGCCCTGGTCCTGAAGTTCCCTTGAAGGGTGCGACGAAGAGGGAAGCCCTCCTGAATCCACCACCAGCCGTTCCAGCGCGGTGCGCCGCTTGGCGGCTGGCGGATGTGTAGCGAAGAGGTCGAAGGTTGGCTCGAACTGGCCCACCAGGTGTGCGAACAGGGCAATTCCGGGGCCGGTGCCAACATGCTCGGCGGCGAAGCGATCGGCACGGTACTCCATGCGGCGTGACGCCCAGCGATCGAAGAGCACGAAGATCCAGAAACCGACGCGGCGCCCTGCCCTGCCGATCAGGCTGAGGCCCCTGAAGAGGAGGTGGAGCGGCCGGGTCAGCAAGGTCAGCACCGGGAGGATCTGCACCATCCTGAGCGTGGCATTCATGGCCATGTGCCGCAGGCGATCGAACAGCATGATGCTCCGTAGTGCCAACAGCCAGACCGACTGGCTCTGTGTATCCCCATAGCGGGCGTGAGCAACTTCATGCGCCAGCACCCACTGGACCATCGGAGGGGGCAACATCAGGATGCCGTCACTGAGCACGATGGTGTGCCGCCGCCAGGGGCTGCTCAGGATGAAGGCGATGATCCCGCCCACCGGGAGGCGGCGCAGCTCGATGCGCCCTACCCCGTACCGTCGTGCCAGCGTGTCGACGAACGCCTGGTGAGGGTGGCCTTTATCGAACCTCACCCCGGATTGCCCGCACACGCTGCGGATTCGTGCGTTCATGGAGACTCCCATGTGGCCAAGCGCCAGCATGGCGATCATGGGCAACAGTATCCAGATCGAGGTAGCAATGACCCAAGTGTCGTCCGGCGGCAAGGGGATCGGGCGGCCGGCCCAGGAGAGCGGAGGATACTGGGTGAGCACCGTGAGGTCGTCAGGGAGCCGGAGCTCGGGGAGAAATCCGCCCAACACCTCCCATAGCCAGCGCCAGGCCTTTCGGAACAACCACAGCGGGAGCATGACCACGGTGGCCATGGCCGTGCCAATACCCAGTAGGGCGCCAATCCAGCGAATGAGCGAGATCATCAGGCAACTAAGCGCCGAAACAGACGGAGCATGTACATGTAGGTCATGCATGCCTCTCGGGAGATCAGATATTCGTGCGTGAGCGCGGGACGCCGCAGATAGCCCGTATCGCACCAGCCAAGGGGCCGATCGATAAGCCCGGCAAATGGAAAGGGAGCTGGTAGAGGATCAGCGTTGCGAGCACTGGACCGGGATCTGGACCAACTCCCTTTCGTTTGCCCGCTACCGTGATTCCAGGGCCATGCAGGGCAACGGGTGGGTGTGAGACGGGGCACACAACGCTAGTATCCGTGAACCTTGATGCGCCATCAGGTCGAGAGGTGCCCTTCAAGGGCGTTTTGGTGGGGAAGGATTGTCGTCGGCTGGGCCCGGGTTGCTTCAGATATGCGGTGGATTGAGGCGCGTATCTAGCGCGAACGGTTCCTCGACGATGAGCTCGAAGAGACCCAAGGCAGTGACCGGGTTCATCACGATGTTTCGGCTGTACCGCGACACCGTCGAGGGGACGATGATGAACGGATGCTCCTCGAGGAGATAGTCCCCAT
>NZ_PDOG01000015.1 GCF_003202205.1 Halomonas sp. LBP4 | reverse complement strand
GGATCTCTATGCCTACATCCCTCGCGGAACGCTATCTCGCTCTTATCACTGTTCCGCAACCGAGTAAGGCAATACTCCATACAGAGCATAGAGAAAGACAACCACTTTCTTTCTTAGGAATGCTTTAGCATCTTCTGAAGGTCTGCTCATGGCCGATTGAGGAATGTTAGGCTACGCTGATGTAATGGTTTCGACAGCTGACGACTCACAGCGGCCATGCCCACCAGACGCCGGCAGAGCACGACAAAGTCTCGGCAGGTGGCGCGGATCGCCTTGCCGTTGTGCTTTCGAAAATCGGCAATCGTCTTGAAGTCCGGTGCCAGGCGCTCTGTCAGCCACATCAGCTCGACATTGCGCTGCGCCTCCCGCTCCAAGCGGCGGCTGGATTGGACACGATTGAGGTATCCGTAGAGGTAGATTTTCAGGAGTACAGCGGGGTGATAGGCGGGCGGGCCGGTAGCATGGGGATCAACACC
Organism: Halomonas sp. LBP4; assembly: GCF_003202205.1. Lineage (GTDB taxonomy): Bacteria > Pseudomonadota > Gammaproteobacteria > Pseudomonadales > Halomonadaceae > Halomonas > Halomonas flagellata. The sequence continues at coordinate 4,507 of NZ_PDOG01000015.1, read as the reverse complement.
CTTGAAACCGAGCTGTCTGAGATCAAGGGCCTCAACGAAGGCCTCGATGGCTCGGACCGGGTTGTCCTCCGAGACAAAATCATCAAGAAGCTCAGGGAACAACGTGGATTGAGACCGGGACTCACCTGCAACGAAGCGCTTCATCGGCACCTCCACGAGCTGTCACGGGTAGAGTATAGCGGCAGCCACGTTTTCACACAGCCTCGGCCGTATGCCGAACTTCAGTCTACGCTGATGAAACTAGTACGGCAGATGAAGACTCAACGATGATAACCTGGGAGATTATGAATTTTAGCTGGCTAGCCTGTGAATGATGTTCGACATTATATTATTAATCGATCATTGATCTTTAGTTAATCATACGATGGCATCCTGAACACTGTTAGGCCTTGGTAATGTTAATCTTTTCGAGGGCGGACGTGCCATCTAGCTATTGAGCGGAAAATAGGAGTAAGTCGATGAGCACTAAGAGTAGTGTGACTAGTACTTTAGGAATAGTTGCGGCAATAGCTGCTTCAATACATGTAGCAAGTCCGGCTCAAGCTGCCTTGTTTGAGAGTTACCAAGCTGCGCTCCATGCGTACTTTTACGATTATCGCGCTCTACCCATAGCATTGCCTACCGATGAGGAGCCTGGCGATATATACTTGAACCCATACGAGGGGTTTCTCGCGAGAAAGGATCTTTGTTTCCCCGGGTTGAATCCCTTAATATCGGCAACAGTGCTTGCTGACGCAATAGATACCAAAAGATATGCAGTTAGCGGTGATCTAGGGGGCTCACTATATAAAATAACGGAGATTAGTGTTGACGCTAAAATCTCGGTCTCCGAAGATGTGGAGTTAAGCTTTACGAACGCCACAGTTGAAAGTTTTTCTCAGGAAGTTATTGAAAATGCCTTGGAAAGTGACAGTCCTGAATGTAATGAAAGATTACAAGAAATAATCGAGCGGGGGGATGAGTATTCGTATCAGGAAAGAGTTCCGTGGATTCTTAGAGATGTAATCTCGGCAAAGCTGTTGTCAAGACTAAGTTTCCAGAGGGAAATGGGTGCTACTGTGGATGCACGAGCGAATAGGAAATTCTCTGAGATTGTAACTGATCTTGGTGGGTCCGTTTCGGGAGATTTAGAAAGCTATGGAGTTATAGCTATTGAAGCCAATTCTGCTGTTCCAGTTGCATTTAGACCAGCATTTGTTTCGCGAGAAGATATCCACCGATTACAGGAAATGGACGATCCAAACTTCTGGGCGAGACTCAGGTCCGCTATCTTTGGCGACGGCGCCGCACTAACAGAACTGGAGGATATTCGAAGTAAGTTTCCTGATTTCAGGATTCCCACCCTCTCAAAGATGTATGAGCAAATGGGATCAGGACCCCGTGTTATTTTCGATCCTGAAAACCACGAGCATATAACTTATTTAGAACGAAGAATTCTTCTGTTAACGACGGCATGGGAGCTGTATGGAGAGTACTACTAGTTAGTTCGCTCCCAACAAGGGAGACGATGTCCGACATTTGACAGTTCACGCTCTTACTGCCGATTATGTTGGTCACCGTCAAGCACGACTTATTGTTAAAATTAATTTATAAATAAGGTAATTCCCGGCTTTGCCGGGAGATACTTCCTCAAACCACGCTGAACGGCCGCTCCTGGCCGGGTGAGGAAATTTAGGCTACGCTGATGGAGTGAATATGGCAGCTGACGACCCAAAGGACCTCCCGGAAAATGTGGCATGATTTTCGGGGATAGACTGCCGAAGTGTTCTTAATGTCTTTGAAAAAATAATACTGTGTGTGGTGCAGGTATATCCATTTATTGACTGAAACGGGGCAACTCCATTCATTCAATAAAAGGGCGTGCGGTCTAATCACTGTTTTGCAGCCATACGGTGAATGAAAGGGAGCAAAACAATGCCATCGGTTACAACGATCACCGATCTCGAAGCCCAGTTCTCGGAGGCACGAGAAGCAACCAAGCGGTTCTTCGAAGAGTGCAGTGCCGCTATGGAAGCGCAAGGATACACTAGTTACGACTTACCCGCAGACCTAGCGCCGAAAGCCAAGGATCTATCCGCCCGCTTTCACACTCCCCTCGTTCGACTTTCAACTCTTGTTCGCCAATCGCCAATGTTCGGTGACGCCGACCTGAGCACTATGTTACTCGCTGTCCGGCGCATCGATGCCGCATTGCGGCTTCGCCAGTACGAGGAGTGGGGACCGCAGGTTCTGCATGACGAAGACATCGTGCTTGACGTCAAGCCAGCAGGGTTCTCGGAGGACAGGCAGTTGCAACCGATGGAGGCACTGGTCGAGATCGACGATGTCCTTGACCAAGTGTCTCGTCGCTTGAGCGTCCTTCGCGCGCAGGCTGAGGCCGAGGCGGCCGGTGAAGTGGCGCCCGCTCGCACGGTGCCGGGCGCTGCATCTATTGAAGTGCAGCCTGGATCAGCCTTCATCATGATGATGATCGACCCAGAGAAGCCAGAGCTTGAGGACGTCAAGCGGGCCATTCAAGAGGAGTGTGCTCGGTTCGGGATCCGCGCGACACGAGCCGACGACATAGAGCACTCTGGCGAGATCACCCAGAAGGTTCTTGATGAGATCAGGACTTCGGAATTTCTTATTGCCGACCTCACCGGCGAAAGACCCAGTGTGTACTACGAAGTAGGATTTGCCCACGCTATCGGTAAGCGACCTATTTTGTATCGCCGCGCTGGTACCAGGCTTCACTTCGATTTGGCTATTCATAACTGCCCGGAGTACAAAAACGTCACCGAACTTCGCGAGCGGTTGCGCAAGCGTCTCACAGCTATAACGGGAGGGGAGTGAGTGGCGTGTCGGGTTGAGCCGCAGGGCTGCATAATAAAACAAATGCTGTCGACCTCCTTCGTCGGCGGCTGATTCGCAACGTTAGGAGGTCAACCCATGGGACAGCCAAAAAAATGGGAAACCTACGAGCAGGTTGCCACGGACCTGTTGAACCGGTTCGCCATGGAATTCAATCTTGGGCACGTGGAAGGGAAGCAACTGGTCCCAGGACAGAGCGGAACCAAGTGGGAGATTGATGCCAAGGGCATTGAACTCGGAGGTGATGGCTTTGTGGTTGTCGAGTGCAAACGATTTACCAAGGGCCACGTGAACCAAGAGGTTATCGGTGGCCTCGCCTTCCGCATACAAGACACGGGCGCCAATGGTGGCGTTATCGTGACACCTCTTGGCTATCAAGAGGGAGCTAAGAAGGTTGCCGAACACGCGGGGATCGTAACCGCTAAACTTAGTGCCGAGGCAACCAGATCAGACTACGTCCTAGAATTCCTTGACAAGATATTAGTTGGCGTGTCCGACTCGGTAAAAGTGTCTGACCACGTGACCGTAGAGGTCCGGAATCGGGATGGAAAAGTCATTCAAAAGAGCGAAAGCGAATAGGCATCCCAACTCCACCGTCATGTGTATATGGAGATTTATAACTCGCCATGATTCTTAGTCATAAATCGCTTGAAAAACTCCGGTTGTTGATTAATGAGGAGACTGAGTATCGCTCAGGCCCTCAGCTTGTTCGTTTCTTCAATGATCTCGGTTTTAACGATTCATACGGGCAAGGATTTCCATCTAGGTGGATGTACACTGATGAAAAATTGGAGAAAATTAACGGTACTCCGGATCTGGATAAATGCATTAGAATGGTTCTGAATCCAGCCAATTTTATCGATAGGTTGGCAGACCTTGATGCATGTATTGTTGAACTCAATAAGTTTCTTGCTTTTGATAAATGGAAGGTCATTCGCCAGGGGGCTGAGATTGGCTTCAAAAAGCTTGAAAAGGTTGAGATTTCCGAACCTTCTGAGGCTAGTCGGGCAGAAGCCGAAAGTGAGTTCCTGAGTAGAGAGTTTTCTAATGTCTCAGTACAAAAACTTGGTTTGGATGGTTTTGTTTCCGACACACTTCAAGAAAGGATCAAAGAGATCGAGAAATGCTTTTCTTCTGGGGCGTATTTATCTGTAATTCTTGTTTCAGGTAGCACCCTCGAAGGCATTTTACTCGGCTTGGCTATCAAGCACCCTAGGCAATTCAATACGGCAAAATCCTCACCAAAGGATGGTTCCGGGAAAGTCCGTCAATTTCACGAGTGGAATCTTAGCGCGTATATTGATGTCGCCTACGAACTTGGTCTTGTACAGCACGATATCCAGAAATTCAGCCATACACTGAGAGACTTCCGCAATTACATTCATCCATTTCAACAAATGAGCTCCGGCTTCAGTCCAAGGGAGCATACGGCGAAAATTTGCCTGCAGGTGTTGCGAGCAGCAATTCATGAAATGGGTGAAAATCTCTGTAAGATCAATACATAGGGGCTCCAGCCGACCGATAAAGCGGCTGAGCCAGAGCTATATGAGCGTATGCTGAACGTCCGCTTCTGGCCGAGTGGGGAAGTTTAGTATAAGTTGATGGAAAGGTAAGGCAACTTACTAGCCAATGCGGACGTTCCGGAAAATGTTAAGGG
>NZ_PDOG01000014.1 GCF_003202205.1 Halomonas sp. LBP4 | reverse complement strand
CCTCGGCGCGCCGCCGATTGATGTTTTTGTGGTACAAAAAGTTCCGGATAACGAAACCTGATCAGAATCTAGCCATCCCGCGGCCGCTCGTCAACATAAAATCTCATAAAATGGTACAGATTGATTGATTTTAAGAAATCGGTGTATGCTGCCCCGACGCACTGGCGACCCATGGGCGCCAGTCCCCGAGACAAGGCCACGCATCAACGGCCAGCGCCCCCAGGCGGGCCGAGGAGGCAGCAATGACAGACCTCATCAACGCCAGACCCGACACCCGGCTGTCGGCCCGGGAACTCTTCGGCATCGACAGTGACCTGCAGGTGCCGGCGTTCAGCGAACGCAGCGAATATGTCCCCGAAATCGACGAGGCCTATCGGTTCAACCCGGACGTGACCCTGGCGATCCTCGCCGGCTTCACCCGCAACCGGCGGGTGATGGTCCAGGGCCTGCATGGCACCGGCAAGTCGACCCATATCGAGCAGGTGGCGGCGCGGCTGAACTGGCCCTGCCTGCGGGTCAACCTGGACGGCCATATCAGCCGCCTCGACCTGGTGGGCAAGGACACCATCGTAGTGCGCGACGGCCTGCAGGTGACCCAATTCCAGGAAGGCATCGTGCCCTGGTCGCTGCAACGCCCGGTGGCACTGATCTTCGACGAGTACGATGCCGGCCGTCCCGACGTGATGTTCGTCATCCAGCGCATCCTCGAGCGCGACGGCCAGTTCTCGTTGCTCGACCAGAACCGGGTGATCGATCCCCACCCCCACTTCCGCCTGTTCGCCACCTCCAACACCGTGGGCCTGGGCAACCTGTCGGGGATGTACCAGGGCACCCAGGTGCTCAATCACGCCCAGATGGACCGCTGGAACATCGTCGCCAACCTCGACTATCTGCCCCACGAGGAGGAAGCCGCCATCGTGCTGGCACGGGTGCCGAGCAAGAACGACGAGAAGGGGCGCAAGCTCATCGATGCCATGGTCGCGGTGGCCGACCTGACGCGTAAGGGCTTCGCCGCCGGCGACCTCTCCACGCTGATGTCGCCGCGCACGGTGATCACCTGGGCCGAGAACTGCGAGATCTTTCGCAACCCCGCCCTCGCCTTCCGCCTGTCGTTTCTCAACAAGTGCGACGAGGCCGAGCGCCATACCGTGGCCGAGTACTATCAGCGCTGCTTCGGCGAGGAGCTGGACGAATCCTGGATTCACGAGGCGACCCCGTCATGACCCCGAGCGCCCAGCAGCTCGCGCGTCGGCAGCAGAAGGTCGAGGAGCTGTGTGCGGCCACCCTGCGCGCGCTCACCGGCGATGCCGCCCTGCACTACCGCGGGCGACGCCTCTACCGGGGGGAAACCCGGCTGCCTATCCACGCCCCCCACCTGCACATCGACCCCGAACAGGACGCCCTGGCCGACTGCCGCGCCGCCGCCGATGGCATGGCGCTGCGCCTGCTGCACTCCGATCCGGCGCTGCATCGCCGCCTGTGTCCCGACGACCCCATCGAGCGCCTGGTCTTCGAGCTGCTGGAGCAGTTGCGGGTGGAGAGCCGGGTACCGGCGGACATGCCCGGCATGGCCGACAACCTGCGGTATCGCTTCGAGAACTGGTCGCGCGCCTTCCATCGCTCGGGGCTGACCGAGGGTAGCATCGGCATGCTGCTCTACTGCGTGGCCCAGATGTGCTGGTCGCGACTGACGGCCCGGCCCGTGCTAGAAGAGACCGAGGACGCCATCGAGAGCATGCGGGTGACGCTGGTCGGTGCACTGGGCAGTGCTCTGGCCGGCATCCGTCGCCACCGCGACGACCAGCAGGCCTTTGGGCCCCATGCGCTGGGGATCGCTCGCCTCGTCGGTGAGCGGGTGCGGGCCGCACGCGCCGCCGCGGAAGACGACGACGAGGCCGCCGAAGACGATGCCAGGCACGGCTTTGCCCTGCTGCTCGACTTCGACCAGGACGAGGGCGACGATGACGGCATGGCCACCGCGGCAACCGGCACCAGCAAGGTGTTCGAGGAGGCCGCCCTGGCCTATCGCGTCTACACCACGCGTTTCGACCGCGAGGTGGCGGCCGGCCGCCTGGTGCGCGCCCCCCTGCTGCGTGAATACCGCGAGCGACTGGACAAGCGCATCGCCGAGCAGGCCATCAACCTGCCACGCCTGGCGCGCCTGCTCGGCGCCGTGCTCGCCGAGCCTCACCGCGACGGCTGGCGGTTCGGCGAGGAAGAGGGGCGCATCGACGGCCGCCGCCTCGCCCAGCTGGTCAGCTCGCCCACCGAGCGACGCCTGTTCTGCCGTGAGCAATACAAGCCGACGGCCGACTGCGTCGTCAGCTTCCTGATCGACTGTTCGGGGTCGATGAAGCACCATATCGAGCCGGTCACCATGATGACCGAGAGCCTGATCCGCGCCCTGGAGATGATCGGCGCGCGCAGCGAGCTGCTCGGCTTCACCACCGGGGCCTGGAACGGTGGCCGCCCTTACCGGGAGTGGATGAGCCACGGCCGGCCCCCCGGCCCCGGGCGGCTCAACGAGGTCTGCCACCTGGTGTTCAAGAGCGCCGACCGCCACTGGCGGCGGGCGCGTACCGATATCGCCGCCCTGCTCAAGCCCGACCTCTTCCGCGAGGGCATCGACGGCGAGGCGGTGGACTGGGCCTGCAACCGGCTGCTCGCGCGCAGTGAAACGCGGCGCATCCTGGTCGTGATCTCGGACGGCTGCCCGGCCGACAGCGCCACCGGCCTGGCCAACGACGGCTTCTACCTGGACAACCACCTGAAGGACGTCGTGGCCCGGCGCACCCGGGAGGGCGAGGTGGAGATCCTCGGGCTCGGCGTGGGCCTGGACCTCAGCCCCTTCTATCGCCGCTGCCTCGCCACCGACATGTCGCAGGCCCTCGACGGCCCCCTGTTCCGTGACATCGTCGCGCTCATCGGCGGCCGTCACCGCCGCTGAACCACGGGCCGGCCCACTTCTCACCACCAGCAAGAGGTACCCCGACATGGCCAAGACCCGGATGGTGACCCAGTTCGGCATGGGCACCTCGATCCGTAGCCGGAACTATACCGCCGCCGCGGCGCGGGCGATCCGCGACGCCCTCTGGCACAACTCGCTCAACGTGGCCGAGGCCTTCGGCTTTCCCAAGCAGGCGATGCTGATCGATGTCGAGGTCGGCGTGCAGCACCCCGATGCCGTCGATATCGCCGCCCTGCTCGATATCTTCCCGTATGGCCAGCCCTCGATCACCCTGGTCAAGGGCGGACTCGACGTCACCAAGCCCGACGGCAGCGGGCTCACCGTGATCGCCAATGCCGCCGTCGTCGTCTCCTTCGACCTGGAGCGTCAGCATGCCTGAATCACGCCTCATCCTCGAAATGGGGACCGGCAACGACCTGTACGGCGGCGACTACACCAAGGCGGCCTGCCGCGCGGTGCAGGACGCGCTGCACCACTCCTCTATCGTGCTGTTCAAGTCGCTGGGCTACGACCACCGGGAGATGCGCGTGCAGGTCACCATCGGCGTGCAGGAGCCGGACCGGGTCGACGTCGACGTGGTCACGGCCGAACTGCCCCGCGGCCGGGCCGAGGTCAGCGTCGTGCACGGCGGGCTGAACGTCCACGACCCGGACAACGACATCACCCATGTGATTGCCACGGCGGCGATCGCGGCACTGCTGCCGATCGACCCTGCCCAGTGGCGGCTGAGCACGGGTGGCGGGGCCTGATCGGCCGCCGGGCTGACGCCGCCAGTTTCCGCCTCCGCCATTCGTTGCCGGCCACAGGTCCCATCATTGTCTCCCAAGTGGCCCCAACGGTAGGGGGCCAGCCCTGCTAGGGTCATGACTAGCGAGACAACAGATCGCCACTCGGCGGACAGCCGAGGAGCCTGTCCCTGGCCCTGATACAACGACAACGACTCGCGAGGCACCCTGCTTATGAGTCTCCCTCTCCCGTCGCGCCCACGGTTCTGGTCCTTTCCCCTGCTGCTGCTGAGCGCGACTTCCAGCGCCCAGGCGGCCAGCATCGACCAGGCCACCGAGGCCTTGATCGCCCCCGTGGCATCACTGTTCTCCTCGCTGATCTTCTTCAGCCTTCCCCTGTTCGGCGCCGAGCTACCGCTGGTGGTGCTGTGGCTGGTGGCCGGTGCGGTGTTCTGCACCGTCTATTTCAACTTCATCAACGTGCGTGGCCTCGGCCATGCGTTCAAGCTGGTGCGCGGCGACTACGCCCACCCCGGTGACCAGGGGGAGGTCTCGCACTTCCAGGCACTCGCCACCGCGGTCTCCGGGACCGTGGGGATCGGCAACATCGGGGGGGTCGCCATCGCCATCTCGCTGGGCGGCCCCGGCGTGCTGTTCTGGATGGTGCTGGCCGGCTTCCTGGGCATGTCGACCAAGTTCGTCGAATGTGCCCTGGCCACCCACTACCGCCGCCAGAATGCCGACGGCAGCGTCTCCGGCGGGCCGATGTTCTATCTCGCCCGCGGCCTGGCCGAGCGCGGCCTGCCGCGCCTGGGGCGCGCCCTGGGTAGGTTCTACGCGGTGGGGATCGTGATCGGCTGCCTGGGGATCGGCAACATGTTCCAGTCCAACCAGGCCTTCATGCAGTTCGTCAATGTAACCGGCGGCGCCGAGGCCAGTTGGTTCGCCGGCAGGGGCTGGCTATTCGGCCTGATCATGGCCACCCTGATCGGCACCGTGATCATCGGCGGCATCAAGTCGATCGCCCGGGTCACCGAGAAGGTGGTGCCCGTCATGGCCCTGCTCTACTGCAGCATGGCGCTGCTGGTCCTCGGCATGAACGCCGAGGCCATTCCCTTCGCCATCCATGCCATCTTCCAGGGCGCCTTCACCCCCGAAGGGGTCGCCGGCGGCACCCTGGGGGCGATCATCATCGGCTTCCAGCGGGCGGTATTCTCCAACGAAGCCGGTATCGGCTCGTCGGCCATCGCCCATGCCGCGGTACGCACCCGAGACCCCATGACCGAGGGCTATGTCTCGCTGCTCGAACCCCTGGTCGATACCATCGTCATCTGCAGCCTCACCGGCCTGGTGATCATCACCACGCTCTACTATGACCCGGCCTTCACCGACGGCGCCAGCGGCATCGAGATGACCTCCCGGGCCTTCGAGCGCAACGTGGCCTGGTTCCCGCTGCCGCTGTCGGTGGCGGCCCTGCTGTTCGCCTTCTCCACCGCCATCTCCTGGTCCTACTATGGCCTCAAGGGCTGGAGCTACCTGTTCGGCGAGGGGCGGCTGGGACGCAACCTGTTCAAGCTGCTGTTCTGTGGTTTCATCGTCATCGGCTCGATGATCCAGCTGCAGTCGATGCTCGACCTCTCCGATGCCCTGGTGTTCGTGATCTGCGTGCCCAACATCCTCGGCATCTACCTGCTGGCACCGGTGATCAAGCGAGAATTGAAGCGCTACCACCGTAAGCTGGCCAGCGGCGAGATCCTCGATCATCGCGCTCATGCATCGCGGTCGTCTGCCTCCACCACATCAACGAAGGCCTCTGACTCGACCAATAGCTGAGCCCCCTGGCCAGGGGCTTCAAGCCAGGGCGTTTCAAGCGAGCCAGGGCGTTTCAATAGAGTGCCGCCATGACCAGGCCGATACCGATCGCCGTCAGCACGGCGAAAGCGATCCGGCGCATCGTCTGCGCTGAAAGCGGCAGGGGCAGGCGACGCCCGAGGTAGGTGGACAGTGCGATGGCCGGGACCGACCAGGCCGTGAGCACCAGGATCTCTGTATTCATCTGCCCCTGGGAGACCACGAACAGAGTACGCACGCCGGAGGTCACGGCGAAAAGCAGAATCAGCAGGTTGCGGATGCGCACCGGTTCGATGGGCTGACGGTAGCAGTGATAGATCAGTGGCGGACCGGCGATGCCGAACAGTCCCCCCAGCAGGCCGGAGAGGCCACCGAACAGGGTAAAGCTGCGCAGCGGGGAGAGGGTGGCCTGACGGCTCGGCCGCAGCAGCAGGCTCGCGCCACCGTAGAGGATGACCAACCCCAACAGCAACCTGAGCAGCGTGGCTGCACTGCCGCTGAGGTACTCGAGCAGCAGCACCCCTGCCACGATCATCGGCACGATGCCGAGGCCGGCCGCCCGCACCGACGGCCAGTCGACATGCTGCAGCCTGCCGGGCAGGGCCACCAGGCAGTTGATCAGCGTCATCAGGCTGACCACGGCGGCGACGGAGGTCACCGGGGCGATGCCCAGCCCGCTGGTCGCCCCCATCACGATCATGCCCAGGCCAAACCCGGTTACCGTCTGGAAGTAGCCGGCCAAGGCGGCAATGGCCAGAAACGGCAGCAGGACCTCGACACCCATGGCCTCAGTCTCCGCCGGCCGCCCGGCGACGACTATCGGCCGCCTGTGCCTGCACTGTGGTCACGGCGATGACGTGGTAAATGTCGTCGACGCTGCAACCGCGTGACAGGTCATTGGCCGGCCGGGCCAGCCCCTGCAGCAGCGGGCCGATGGCCTCGGCGCCGCCTATGCGCTCGGCCAGCTTGTAGCCAATGTTGCCGGCCTCCAGGTCGGGAAAGATCAATACATTGGCATTACCCTTGACCCGGGATTCCGGCAGCTTGCGCTCGGCGATCTCGGCCACGATGGCGGCATCGAGCTGGACATCCTCGTCGATGGCCAGGGCCGGGCGCTGGGCCTTGACCCGCCGTGCCGCCTGCACGACCTTCTCCACGTTACCGTGGCGAGCACTGCCGCTGGTGGAGAACGACAGCATGGCCACCCGCGACGGTTCGCCCAGCAGCGACTCGGCACTGTCGGCCGCCGCCATGGCGATATCCGCCAGTTCGTCGGCATCGGGCTCGATGACCAGGCCGCAGTCGGAAAAGATCATGCCCCCCTTCAGGCTATGGAATGGCTTGCACAGCATCATCAGGAAGAAGCTGGACACCAACCGGCAACCCGGCGCCAACCCCAGTATCTGGATCGCCGTGCGTACCACCTCGGCGGTGGGGTGCACGGCGCCGGCCACGCAGCCATCGGCATGGCCTTCACGGACCAGCAGGTTGGCGAAGCACAGCGGCTCGCGCACCGCCTCCTCGGCCTGCTCGCGCGTCATCCCCTTCATTTCCCGCAGCGCATGGAGCGCCTCTGCCAGGGAGGCGGTCAAGGGGGAGTCGGCGGGATCGATCAGTTCGATGCCTGCCAGGTCAACCCCGTGAGTGGCCGCCGTCGAGGTGATAGCCCGACGATCACCCACCAGCTGGACCCGGGCGATCCCGTCGTCGGCAGCCATGATGGCCGCTCGGAGAATGCGTTCGTCCTCGCCTTCGCAGAGCGCGATCCGTCGGGGCGAGTGGCGGGCACGATCGAGTATCCGGTTCAGTGCTTTCATGTCACAGACCTCCTGCACTCGGGCATGACATAGCCCTGGAGAAAAAGCCCCCGGCCAGGCCGGGGGAAGACCACTTCCGCTATTCGCTCACGATCGCTTGAGCTTCAGACGTAGTCCTGGTACTTCTCCAGCAGGCGCACCGGCTTCTTCAGCGCGTCGCGGCGGAACGGGTCGCCCAGCTCCCGGGTGCACATGATCT
>NZ_PDOG01000013.1 GCF_003202205.1 Halomonas sp. LBP4 | reverse complement strand
CGCCACGACATCGCCCGCTTCGGCCTCAAGGCGGTGCTGGCCGGCACCCTCTCCAACCTGATGTCGGCCACCCTCGCCGGCTTCTTCCTGGCCCTCGGGGCCATGGGTTGACCACCGACACCCACGTCGGGAGCCGTCCATGCGGCTCCTTCCCCCAAGTTCCGTTACGGTGAACGCTGACATGACAGACCTTCAACAGACCGCGCGCCAGGCACTGGCGCTGATGGACCTCACCAGCCTCAATGACGACGACACCGACGAGCGCATCGAGTCGCTATGTCGGCGCGCCAAGACGCCGGCCGGCACCCCGGCGGCGGTGTGCGTCTACCCCGCCTTCGTGACCTCCGCACGCCGCGCCATCAAGGCCCACGGGCTGGAAGGCCGCGTCAAGGTGGCCACGGTCACCAACTTCCCCCACGGCGGCGACGACGTGATGGCCGCCGCCCGGGCAACCCGCGAGGCCGTGGCCGCCGGCGCCGACGAGGTGGACGTGGTCTTTCCCTATCGCGCGCTGATGGCGGGCGACGAGGCAGTGGGCCGCGAGCTGGTCGCCTGCTGCCACCAGGCCTGTGGCGACGCCACCCTCAAGGTGATCCTGGAGACCGGCGAGCTCAAGGATCCCGCCCTGATCCGCCGTGCCGCCGAGCTGGCCATTGCCGGCGGGGCCGACTTCCTCAAGACCTCCACCGGCAAGGTGGCGATCAACGCCACCCTGGAGGCGGCCGAGATCCTGCTCACCGCAATCCGGGATAGTGGGCGGGACATCGGCTTCAAGGCCGCCGGTGGAGTGCGCACCGCAGAAGACGCCCAGGCCTATCTCGCCCTCGCCGAGCGCCTGATGGGGGCCGACTGGATCACCCCGGCGCATTTCCGCTTCGGCGCCTCGGGCCTGCTTGGCAGCCTGCTCGAGACCCTGGGCGTGACAAGCGGCAGGAACGCCCCGACGGGAGGCTACTGATGCGCGCTCAAGCACTCCCCCAGGAGCTGATCCGCGCCAAGCGCGACGGCCAGGCGCTCGATGTGGAGGCGATCCGGGCACTGGTCGCTGACATCGCTGACGGCAGCCTAGGCGACGCCCAGGTCGGCGCCTTCGCCATGGCGGTGTTCCTCAACGGCATGGACGCGGCCGAGACCGTGGCCCTGACCGAGGCGATCCGCGATTCCGGCGAGGTGCTCGACTGGTCGGGCCTCGACCTGCCCGGCCCGGTGCTCGACAAGCACTCCACCGGCGGGGTCGGCGACCTGGTCTCGCTGGTGCTGGGGCCCTGGATCGCCGCCTGTGGCGGCTTCGTGCCGATGGTCTCCGGCCGCGGCCTGGGTCACACCGGCGGCACCCTGGACAAGCTGGAGGCGATCCCCGGCTATGACATCGCCCCCTCCCGGGCTCGCTTCCGCGAGCTGGTTCGCGAGACGGGCGTGGCCATCGTCGGCCAGACCGGCGAGCTGGCGCCCGCCGACAGGCGCCTCTATCGCGTGCGTGACGTCACCGCCACGGTGGAGTCGCTGCCGCTGATCGTGTCGTCGATTCTCGGCAAGAAACTCGCCTGCGGCCTCGACGCCCTGGTGATGGACGTCAAGGTCGGCAGCGGCGCCTTTATGCCCACGCCGGAGAAATCCCGGGAGCTCGCCGAAACGATCGCCGAGGTAGCAAGCAAAGCCGGCACGCCGACCACGGCGCTGCTCACCGACATGAGCCAGCCGCTGGCCCCCTGCGCCGGCAACGCCATCGAGGTGCGCGAAGCGATCGCCCTGCTGACCGGCGAGAGGCGCGACGGGCGGCTGTTCGAGGTGACCCGCGAACTGGCCGCCGAATTGCTGCTGGCCGGCCGACTGGCCGACTCCGCCAACGCGGCACGCAGCCGGCTCGACCGGGCGCTCGCCTCCGGTGCCGCCGCCGAGCGCTTCGCCCGCATGGTGGCCGGCCTGGGCGGGCCCACCGACCTGCTCGAGCAGCCGGACCGCTACCTGGCCGAGGCACCGGTCAGGCGTGCCGTCTTCGCCGAGCGGCCCGGCCGGATACAGCGACTGGATACCCGCGCCCTGGGCCTGGCGGTGGTCGAGCTCGGCGGCGGCCGCCGCCAGCCCGAGGAGGCCATCGACCCGTCCGTCGGCCTCTCCGCGATCGCCGCCATCGGTGACCCGGTGGATGCCGAGCGCCCGCTGGCGGTGATCCATGCGGCAAGCGAGGACGCCGCCGAGCGCGCCGCCCGGCAGTTGCTGGCCGCCATCACCGTGGGCGACGGGAGTCCCACACCGCCTAAACTGATCCATGACGTCATCCGTCGGGAGGCCCCATGACCCGCGCCATCGTGCTGGTGCTCGACTCCTTCGGCATCGGCGCCGCCCCGGACGCCGCCGACTTCGGCGATACCGGCGCCGACACCCTGGGCCATATCGCCGCCGCCTGCGCCCGCGGCGAATGCGACGACCGGGGCCGCAGCGGGCCGCTGCGGCTGCCCAACCTGGCCCGGCTCGGGCTCCTGCATGCCCACCGCGAGAGCACCGGCGGCTGGGCCGAGGGCGTCGCGGTGCCCGCCGACGTCGAGGGGGCCTACGGCCACGCCCGGGAGGTCTCGTCGGGCAAGGACACCCCCTCCGGCCACTGGGAGATCGCCGGGGTGCCGGTGCGGTTCGCCTGGGGCTACTTCCTCGAGAAGGAGGCGAGCTTTCCCGCCGAACTGATCGAGGCGCTGGTCCGCGAGGCCGGGCTACCCGGGGTACTGGGCGACTGTCACGCCTCGGGCACCGAGATCATCGCCCGGCTCGGCGAGGAGCACGTCGCCAGCGGCAAGCCCATCGTCTACACCTCGGCGGACTCGGTGTTCCAGGTCGCCGCCCACGAGGAGAGCTTCGGCCTGGAACGGCTCTATCGGGTCTGCGAGATCGCCCGGGAGCTGCTCGAGCCGTACAACATCGGCCGGGTGATCGCCCGCCCCTTCACCGGCAAGAGCGCCGCCACCTTCGCCCGCACCGCCAACCGCCGCGACTACAGCGTCGAGCCACCCGCCCCCACGGTGCTCCAGAAGCTGCATGAGGCCGGCGGCGAGGTGGTCGCCATCGGCAAGATCGCCGATATCTATGCCCACTGCGGCATCTCGCGCACGGTCAAGGCCAGCGGCCACGATGCCTTGTTCGATGCCACCCTCGAGGCGCTGACCCAGGCCGGGCCCCGCTCGCTGATCATGACCAACTTCGTCGACTTCGACATGGTCCACGGTCATCGCCGCGACGTGGCCGGCTACGCCGCGGCGCTCGAGCACTTCGACGGCCGGCTGCCGGAACTGCTCGCCCGGCTCGGCGACGAGGACCTGCTGATCCTCACCGCCGACCATGGCTGCGACCCCACCTGGTCCGGCACCGACCACACCCGCGAGCATGTCCCGGTGCTGGCGCTGGGCGCAGGCCTCGCCGCCGGCTCACTGGGCGGCCGCGAGACCTTCGCCGATATCGGCCAGAGCCTGGCCGCCCTCTTCGACCTGCCGCCCATGGCCGACGGCGAGAGCTTTCTCCCCCCTTCGACTCCCCTCACCGGCACCGCATCCTCAGGAGGCCACTGATGGCGACCCCCCATATCAATGCCGCGCGCGGCGACTTCGCCGATACCGTGCTGATGCCCGGCGACCCGCTGCGGGCGAAGTACATCGCCGAGACCTTCCTCGACGAGCCGCGCCTGGTCACCGACGTCCGCAACATGTACGGCTACACCGGCCGCTACAAGGGCCGCGAGATCTCGGTGATGGGCCACGGCATGGGCATCCCCTCGGCCTCCATCTATGCCAAGGAGCTGATCACCGACTATGGCGTCGAGCGCCTGATCCGCGTCGGCTCCTGCGGCGCCGTGCGCGACGACGTGGCCGTGCGCGACGTGGTGATCGGGCTGGGCGCCTGCACCGACTCCGGGGTCAACCGCACCCGCTTCCTGGGCCACGACTTCGCCGCCATCGCCGACTTCGAGCTGAGCCGCCACGCGGTGGATGCCGCCCGGGCCCTGGGCGTGGCGGTGAAGGTGGGCAACCTCTTCTCGGCGGACCTGTTCTACAACCCCCAGGGCGAGATCTTCGCGCTGATGAAGCGCTACGGCATCGTCGGCGTGGAAATGGAGGCCGCCGGCCTCTACGGCGTCGCCGC
The DNA here is from genome assembly GCF_003202205.1 of Halomonas sp. LBP4. Lineage (GTDB taxonomy): Bacteria > Pseudomonadota > Gammaproteobacteria > Pseudomonadales > Halomonadaceae > Halomonas > Halomonas flagellata. The sequence goes on along the minus strand of NZ_PDOG01000013.1, from coordinate 4,142 downwards.
CGAGTTCGGTGCCCGCGCCGCGACCATCTGCACCGTGTCGGACCATATCCTCAAGGGCGATTCGCTCGGCAGCCAAGAGCGCCAGAGCACCTTCGCCGAAATGATGGAGATCGCCCTGGAGAGCGTACGGCGCGACGACCGGGATCGGGAAGGAGACACCCCATGAGCGAGTCACGATCTCAGCCGACCCCTGCCCAGCCCCCCCTCGATGCGGCCATCGTCGCCGAGTTGATCGCGGTACGCGACCGTGCCTACGCCCCCTACTCGCACCACCCGGTGGGCGCGGTGGTGGAGAGCGACAGCGGCACCCGCTACGCCGGCGCCAACGTGGAGGTCGCCCATTACAAGGGCCTGTGCGCCGAGGCCTCGGCCATCGCCGCCATGGTCTCGGCCGGCGAGCGTCGGCTGAGAAACGTCTACGTGATCGGCCCCGGCGAGCATCTCTGTACGCCCTGCGGTGACTGCCGCCAGCGCATCCGCGAATTCGCCGATGCCGACACCCGCATCCAGGTGGTGGACGCCGAGGGCCGGCTGCTGCGCCACTACACCATGGACGAGCTGCTGCCCGACGCCTTCGGCCCGGAGAATCTACGCTAGTCGCCGCGAGGCCGAAGACCGCCTCCCGTCACCGGGGCTCACCGGTGGTGGCCACCGAGGGCGGATGAACGGAGTCTCGAATGACCAGTTCCGGCTTGACACGGACGTGCTCGGTGGCTGGCGCCTTGGTCGCCATGGCCGTCGTCAAGAGGCGGCAGGCCTCGTGGCAGAGGCGATCGACCCGTTGGCGCACGGTCGTCAGCGACGGCGTGAACAGGCGCGTGATTTCGATATCATCGTAACCGATGATCGACAGGTCCTCGGGGACCCGGAGCCCCTGTCGGCTCGCCTGGCTTATCGCACCCAGCGCCGACAGGTCATTGAAGGCGAACAGGCCGGTGGGACGCCTGTCCCCCTGCCGCAGGTGGCGAACGGCGGCCTCTCCCCCACCGATCTCCAGATTACCGGCATAGACCCAGGCGGGATTGGGCTCGAGGCCGGCGTCCTCGAGGGCACGCAGGAACCCCCGGTAGCGCTGCTGCGACTGATAATGGTCCGCGGACCCGGTGATACAGCCGAGGTCGCGGTGGCCCTGGGCGATCAGGTAGGAGGTCGCCAGATAACCGCCATGCTCGGAGTCATCGATGACGCTCGCCACCCCGGGCGCTTCCATATCCATCAGCACGACCGGGAAAGAACAGGACGCCAGCAACTCCAGATAGGCCTCGGACACCACGGACTCCAGGATCAGCAGGCCATCGATACGCTTGCCCTTCAGGGTACGGATATAGCTGCGTTGCTTGTCGATGTCGCGCCCGGAGTTGCAGAGCATCAGGTTGAACCCGGCGTCATAGAGCCGGGACTCGACCCCGGCGACGACTTCCGCGAAATAGGGGTTGGTGGAACTGGTGACGATCATCCCGATGGTATGGGTCACGTTCTTCTTCAACGACTGCGCCGAGGTGCTGGGGGTATAGTCGAGCCGCTCGATCGCCGCCATCACCTTGGCCCGGGTGTCCGGCTTGACGAAGCGGGTGCCGTTGACCACATGGGAGACGGTGGAGACGGACACGCCCGCCTCCTGCGCCACATCGGTAATCGTCACCATCGGGATACCCCATTCCGAGCCTTCTCCCGGCCCCCCTGCGTACTGATCATCGCCTCGCCTCTCCCTCACCTGCCGCAAGCAAGCATAACCCATTGATTTGAGAATGACATCGCCGCCCACCCGGGGAAGACCGCCAGGCCACGCCCCTGGGGAACGGCCCTCCTGCCCACCTCTCCCGCATCATTCCAACAAGGTAATCATACCCAAAATCCTCATAGAAAAACGATTGCGCAAACGTTTTTCTTAATCTAGGGTAGCCCAAAACACAACCAGACACTCCCAGGGTGACTGCATTGACTATTGCCACCGTGAATCAACCCCATGACGACGAGTCGGGCGCTCACGCCGACGTGGTCGTCGTCGGCAGCCTGAACATGGACCTGGTGGTGCGCGCGCCGCGCCATCCGCAGCCGGGCGAGACGCTGACCGGCCATGCCCTTGTCACGACTCCCGGCGGAAAGGGCGCCAATCAGGCCGTGGCGCTCGCTCGGCTGGGCGCCTCGACGGCGATGATCGGCTGCGTCGGCGACGACGCCCATGGCCATGCCCTGCTCGCCGGCCTCGACCAGGAAGGCATCCTTCGCCAAGGGGTGCGGCTGACTTCCACGCGCCCGACCGGGGTGGCCATGATCCAGGTCGACGATGCGAGCCAGAACTGCATCGTGGTCATCCCCGGCAGCAATGCCGAGCTGCTCCCCGCGGATGTGGAACGCGGCGACGCCCTGCTGCGTTCGGCCAAGCTGCTGGTCTGCCAGCTCGAGGTGCCCCTGGAGACCGTGCGCCACGCCCTCGACCGGGCCCGCCGGCATGGCTGCACCACCCTGCTCAATGCCGCGCCCGCCATGGCACTGCCCAACGACGTCCTGGCGCGGGTCGATTGGCTGGTGGTCAACGAGACCGAGGCCGCCGCCCTCTCCGGCCAGGCCGTCACCCACCCCGATGAGGCGGCCCAGGCTGCACAGCGCCTGCGCCGGCAAGGCTGTCGCCGGGTGCTGGTCACCCTGGGTGCCCAGGGCGTGGTCGCGGCATGCGACGACAGCCTGCACCACTACCCGGCTCCGGCCGTCACGGCCGTGGATACCACCGCCGCCGGCGACACCTTCGTCGGCGGCTTCGCCGCCGCCCTGGCCCGCGACGCCGGGGTGGAAACGGCGATCCGCGAGGGCCAGGCGGCCGCCGCGATCGCCGTCACCCGCGCCGGTGCCCAGAGCTCGATCCCCCACCGCGACGAACTCGTGACGCCCTGACCCCAACCCACAGGAGAACAACAATGGCCACTCACGCCTCCCGCCGCCCCACCAGGGTGCTCTTCGATACCGACCCGGGCATCGACGACGCCATGGCGCTGCTGTTCCTGCACCGTCATCCGGCCATCGAGCTGGTCGGCATCACCACGGTGCACGGCAACGCCTACACCGAGACCACCACCCGCAACGCCCTCTACCTGGGTGAGCGCTTCGGCCTCGAGGTGCCCATCGCCCGCGGCGCCACGGAGCCCCTGGCGATGCCCAAGTCGGCGCCGCCGACCTTCGTGCATGGCGACGACGGCCTCGGCAATGTCGGCCTGAGCTTCGAGCCGACCCGCCGACCGGATCCCCGCCCCGCCTACCGCCTGATCATCGACACGGTGCGCCGCTTTCCCGGCGAGGTCACCCTGGTCGCGGTCGGCCCCCTGACCAACCTGGCCCTGGCGATCCAGGAGGCCCCCGAGATCGCTTCCCTGGTCAAGGAGGTGGTGGTCATGGGCGGTGCCTTCGGCGTCGGCGGACAGGGCGGCAACATCACCCCGGTGGCCGAGGCCAATATCCACGGCGACCCCCACGCCGCCGACCTCGTCTTCACCGCCGCCTGGCCGGTCACCGTGGTCGGCCTGGACGTCACCCACCGGGTGCTGATGTCCGACGCCGACTTCCGGCGGCTGCGCGAACAAGGCGGAGAAGACGGCGAGTTCATGTGGGCGATCTCGCGCCACTACGTGGACTTCTATTCCGAGCGCGAGGCCATCGACGGCTGCTATGTCCACGACTCCAGCGCCGTGGCCTATGTCCTCGACCCGAGCCTGTTCGAGGTGCGCCGGGGCCCGGTGCGCGCGGTGTGCGACGGCCTCGCCATGGGCCAAACCATCCAGCGGCCGGACGACCGGGACTTCCCGCCCACCGCCTGGGACGGCCTGCCGTCGCAGCGGGTCTGCGTGGACGTGGACGCCCAGCGCCTGATGACGCTTTACATGGACACCTTCGTCACCGGCGATCCGGGGCAGCCAGGAGCCTGTCGGGAGGACCTGGCGGCCTTCGACGAAGTGCTGCGCCCGGTCGACTGACGCCACCCACTCGGGCTCCCAAGCCTACGCACAACCCATAACGACAACACCCGGATCATGAAGGAATTCCAATGACAATCACCATGAGCCTGGTCGGGATGGCGACCCTGATCGCCATCGCCCTGCTCTTCTCCACCGACCGCCGCGCCATCCGCCTGCGCACCGTGGGCGGCGCCT
>NZ_PDOG01000012.1:46285-47288 GCF_003202205.1 Halomonas sp. LBP4 | reverse complement strand
CGGCGCGCATCACCATCGAGCGTGGCGCCCTGATGCCGCTCCCCAGCCGGCCGGGCACCGACTACACCGAGCTGACGGTGCGTGTCACGACGTCCAGCACCATCCAGGTCCGTAAGGTGCTCTACTCGGTGCCATCCCGGTTGATCGGCGAGCGGCTGCGCGTGCACCTCTACGACGACCGCCTGGTGCTGCACCACGCCCAGCAGGTCCTGCTGACGCTGCCGCGTCTGCATGCCACGCCGAAGAGCGGGCGCCGGCGGATGATCGACTACCGCCATGTGGTCGGCTGGCTGGTCCGCAAGCCCCGGGCCCTGGCGGGGCTGACGTTCCGTGATGAGCTGCTGCCGGGCGCCGACTGGCGTGAGCTGTACGCCCGGCTGACCGCCCAATGGCCGGTCGCCGAGGCCTGCAAGCGCATCGTCGGTGCGCTGGCCCTGGCGGCCGAGCAGGATCAGGCCGAGGCGATCGCCACCTACTGGCTCGGCGCCTTGGAGTGCGGGGACAGCCCGACGCTGGCCGACCTCCAGGCGCGCTTCGCCGCCAGGCCGAGCAGCACGATCGAGCTGCCCCAGGTCACGCAGCATGAGATCGCCAGCTACGACGTCCTGATCCCCTCCACCTCGGCCACGGAGCTGCGCTGCCATGCCTGACGCCCAGACCCTGCCGCTGCTGCTGCGGCAACTACGCCTGCCCACCGTGGCGGCCTGCTGGCCCCAACTGGAGACCCGCGCCCAAGCCGAGGGCTGGAGTCTGCCGCAAACGCTGGCCGCCCTGTGCGAGCAAGAACTCGCCGAGCGTGAGCGGCGCCGACTGGTCCGCCACCTCAAGGAGGCCCGGCTGCCGGTGGGCAAGACGCTGGAAACCTTCGAGTTCGAGTCCATCGCGGCCGATTATCGCCGGCAGCTGACCGCCCTGGCAGGCGACACTCAGTGGGTCGACCAGGCACACAACCTACTGCTGTTCGGACCCTCCGGGGTGGGCAAGAGCCACGTGGCAGCCGGCC
>NZ_PDOG01000012.1:44993-46275 GCF_003202205.1 Halomonas sp. LBP4 | reverse complement strand
TGGGCCATGCCCTGATCGATCAGGGGTACCGGGTCCGCTACGCCACGGCATCGAGCCTGGTGCAGGAGCTCCAGGCGGCCAAGCAGGCCCTGCGGCTGAGCGATGCGCTGACCAAGCTCGATAAGTACGCGGTGCTGATCATCGACGACATGGGCTACGTCCAGCGCAGCGAGGCCGAGACCTCGGTGCTGTTCGAGCTGATCGCTCACCGTTACGAGTCGGCCAGCCTGATCATCACCGCCAACCAGCCGTTCAGCGCCTGGGACAGCATCTTCCCCGACAGCATGATGGCGGTGGCCGCCATCGACCGGCTGGTGCACCACGCCACGCTGCTGGAGCTGAGCGGAGAGAGCTACCGGAAACGCACCTATCAGCGTCAATTACAGGGAGGACAGACCGCGTCGTCAGGCTGACGACAACTATCCCACCCAACCGGTCATTTTAATTGTCGCTGACCGGTCAAAGTAGTTGACGTCGCATACCGATTAGCCCGCCCTTGAAATGTGTATCTCATCACGATACACTTCGAGCCATCTGGAACGGTCCACGGAGACGAGGCACGGTGATCCTCACGATCAAGCATAAGGGCCTTCAAGCCCTGTACTTGAAAGGGTCGCCCCGACCACGTGAACAAGCTCAGGCGCATCCTGGCCGCGCTTGATCAAGCCAAACAGCCCGCCGACATGGATTTTCCTGGTTTCCGCCTCCACTCACTGAAGGGGCAGTACAAGGATCACTGGTCGGTCAGCGTAAACGGCAACTGGCGCGTGATATGGCGGTTCACCGGAAAGGATGTCGAGTTGGTTGATTATCTGGACTACCACTGGGGGGCCGAGGACATAGTTGCTAGTCCCCGCACAGAGGACATGATCATGAGCACCACTGGAATGCACAACCCGCCGCACCCGGGCGAGATGCTGCGTGAGGATGTCATCGAAGCGTTGGGTATCTCGGTCGCCGAGACGGCCCGACGCCTCGGCATGTCTCGGGTCGCCCTCTCGCGGGTCGTCCACGGGCATGCTGCCATCTCGCCGGATCTGGCCGTGCGCCTCGAACGCGCCGGCGCAGGCACCGCGCGGCATTGGCTCGCGATGCAGACCGCCTATGACCTCTGGCAAGCCGAGCACAGCGAACAGCCCGAGGTCCAGCGACTGGCCTCTTGATTTGAAGCAATGAGCGGGAACGGGGGGCTTTCCCCGATTACCCTTACCCACACCAACAGGCCGCCGATCATGGATCGGCGGCCTGTTGGTGTGGCGTCATCGCGGCCCGCGGGGCGGGC
>NZ_PDOG01000012.1:982-44983 GCF_003202205.1 Halomonas sp. LBP4 | reverse complement strand
AGCGCCTGGGACAGCATCTTCCCCGACAGCATGATGGCGGTGGCCGCCATCGACCGGCTGGTGCACCACGCCACGCTGCTGGAGCTGAGCGGAGAAAGCTACCGGAAACGCGCCTATCAGCGTCAATTACAGGGAGGCGCATTGCCTCGCCGAAATGGTTACCCAAAAAAGGGTGTTGCCTCACACACTGGGTTACCAAGGGCAGAAGCTGAGGTGGCGGTGATGGCAAAGAAAATGACGACTCCTGGTCGGCAAGAGCTGATTGGCGTTCTGAGGGAGCGCTATGCGCAGGGTTCTCGTGAAGAGAAAGGTCGGATCCTCGATGAATTCACCCTGACCAGTGGGTGTCATCGGAAATCAGCCATCCGGATCCTGAACGGCTCGGCAGATCTCGATCCCCAGACACCGAGAGGCAGGCGGAAACGAGTTTACGATGACGCAGTACACCAGGCGTTGATCGTGATTTGGGAGGCCTCAGACAGGATCTGCGGCAAGCGCCTCAAGGCATTACTTCCTATCCTGCTACCGGCCCTTGAGCGCCATGGCCATCTCCACCTTGACGCCGGGGTCCACGACAAGCTCATGTCCATGAGTGCCGCCACGATCGATCGGTTGCTCTGCGAGACCCGCCTCGGGGGCTCGCGTCGTCAAACCCGGAGAAAACCCACGGCAGCGCAGCGCAACGTGGCAATCCGCACTTTTGGCGACTGGTCTGATCCCTTGCCGGGTTATCTGGAAATGGACCTGGTGGTGCATTCCGGCGAGAGGCTGACCGGTAGCTATCTTCACACCCTCTCGGTGACTGATGTGGCGAGTGGATGGACCGACTGTGCGCCACTCCTGGCACGCGACGGAACGCTGGTCGTCGAGTCCGTTGAGGCCCTGCGTGGGAGCTTGCCTTTCGTGCTACGCGGGCTCGATGTCGATAACGGCTCCGAGTTTCTCAATGAAGTGCTGCTGCGGCACTGCGCTACCCATGGCATCGAGCTGACTCGATCGAGGCCCTATCACAAGAACGATCAGGCCTGGATCGAGCAGAAGAACGGGGCGGTCGTCAGACGACTGGTGGGATACCGACGGCTTGAGGGTCTGGCCGCCTTCGAGGCCCTGTCACAGCTTTATGCGGCGGCACGCTTGTTCATCAATTTCTTTCAGCCGTCGTTCAAGCTCAAAGAGAAAGTCCGTACGGGTGCCCGAGTCGTGAAGCGCTACCATGCACCGCAAACACCCTGTTCGCGATTACTCGGGTCGAATACCATTCCCGACACCATCAAAGCGCAACTACAGCACTTATCGGAAACCCTCGACCCCCTCCAGCTTCTGGATCAAATTCGCACCATGCAGCAACGACTGGCGATTATCGCGGCAGGCGGCGAACCACCTACGCCTGCCCATAAGAAAGATGATCTCACCCATTTTCTCGCCAGTCTTTCGACGGCATGGCATGAGGGAGAGGTTCGCCCAACTCACCGTACGGCACTAAAGGCAAGCCGGCACTGGCGTACCCGGCAAGACCCGTTCGAAGGCGTGTGGCCAACTATCGTGGGTTGGTTGGAAGCATCCCCCGATCAATCAGCAAAGGGCCTGTTAGAGCGGTTGCAACGGGAGCATCCTGGTACGTATCCCAATGGACATCTTCGGACACTGCAACGCCGGGTCAAAGAGTGGCGCAGGCAGATGGCGCTTCACCTTGTGTTTGGTCCAGGTAGTACCGATGATACTTTCGATCATGAAGAGAAGATCAGCAATGAAGTGGGGCAACCACACGGTAACATTCCTGATGAGGCAGCAGAGTAACCTTTTCTTGTGAGGCAACACGACCGGTCAAAGTAGTTGACGTCGCATACTCGACCCAACGCCACGATGCACTTCATTTCCGAAGCGAGGAAGAAAGCCAACAGTGCGCGCACCTGAGCAGGAGGCCCCAGCAACTGCCAACCCTGTCGAATCACGACGGGATGATCTGCCGCCCATGAAGCAAAGGAGACCACTTCCCTCGTGTAGGCTCTTGCCGTCAGCGATGCGTGGTGACGCACGGACATGCAGGCATAGAGGGTCAGCTCCGGGTGCGGCAACCCATCGCGATCTACCACATGAAAGGGATAGCAACCTTCGGCACGCAGGATCCGATAGGCTGGCATGTGAGGTTACCTCCCCATGGCAAGGCACACTGATGCTATCTGCACATGTACGATGACTGCACTACAGCATCTTCGATGAGAAAGAATATGCTCTGTAGTATAGAGCCAAACTTGCCAACTGGGGAGCCAAGCGTTGGGCGGCGCAGACCCGCAATGTTGTCGACCTGCGCGACCCAGTGCGCCGGGAAAAGCTCCTGCGCCTGGCGCCGGTGAGCGAAGTCTGGGATCGGCTCTCGGCTGACCCGCAGACTCGAGGCCGACCTGGGGATCACCACCGCCTGGCAGCTGGCGAGGGCCAACCCCCGGCTATTGCGCCGCCACTACGGTGTCACCGTGGAGCGCACGGCCCGGGAGCTCGGCGGGGAGCCCTGCTTCCCCTTTGATGAGGACCCGGTACCCAAGCAGCAGATCATTGCCAGCCAGACTTCTTCGGTAGGCGGGTGCACGACCGCGAAGGGCTTGCCGCGGCGCTGGCCAGCCTGACGGCACGCGCCGCGGCCAAGCTTCGCGCCCAGGGGTCGCTGACCCACTGCATGCAGGCTTTCATCCACACCTCGCCGTTCGACCGCCGTGGGGAGCCCTACAGCGCCCGGCAGATTGTGGCCTTCCCTGCCCCCACCGATGACAGTCGCGAGCTGATCGGCACTGCGATGGACGCTCTCACGCGGATGTACCGGCCGGGGCCGGCCTATGCCAAGGGTGGCGTCATGCTCTCGCAGTTCGTGCCGGCCCGGCACCGCACCGACGATCTCTTTGCCCCGGGGCGCCGGCCCGGCAGTGAGCAGCTGATGTCTGTCATGGACAGGATCAATGCCCGGATGGGGCGCGGGACCGTGCGGATCGCTCAGGAGGAGGTGTCGTCAGGGTGGGAGATGCGCCGGCAGTTCCTGTCCCCTGCCTACACCACCCGCTGGGAGGAGCTGCCGGAGGCGCATTAGGCAGGCACCGATGGCTCACGCGGCCCACAGGTTGGGCGGCAATCCTCGGAAGGTGAACTCAACCGTGGTGCTGGGAACGAGCTCGAGCATGTTGAAGCTCGCCAGGTCCCCGACGAAATCCATGATCGCCTGACGGGCATCGGGCAGCGTCGAGAGGCGGCTCACCTCCGGGAGTGTCTCCAGGAGCTGGTAGTAGCGAGCATTGTCGAGCAATTCCCGCGCCTCGGCAAGCAGTGCGACTTCCTGGAGCCCCAATAAACGAGCGCTTTCCATCAGGTCTGCCATGGAGAGCCAGTGCTCAGCCCCCGACAACACTCTCGGCGTGAAGATCACGTCCAGGAACAGCCCGAGCTTCCACTCCACGGGCGCGATGCCAAACACCCAGTCCCCGGGAATCGAACGCATCAATGCAGGCGGGGGCGTCTCGATGTCCATTCGCGCCATCGCCTTTCGCGTATGGCGCTCCAGCTGGGGTAGCGAAAAGCGCTGAGGTAGCGACTCCGTGGCCGCCAGCTTCCTCGCAAGCTCTCGGCAAGCGGCGTGGAGCCGCCTGGCCTCCGCCTCCATGCCGTCCAGGCTCTGAGCCTCGCGCTCGCGCTCCCAGGTGCGCCTCGCTTCTTCACGACGCCGCTGCTCCGCTTCGAGATCGGCCTTGCGTTGCGCTTCCCATCTGGCCTTCGTCTCTTCGGCTCGCTTCTCGCGATCGAGCCGCGCCTGCTCATCCAACCGCGCCTGCTCATCGGCGCGACGCTTGGCGTCAGCCTGCCACCTCTCTTCAGCCCGAATGGCGGCCTCTCGCTGGCGCTGGCGCTCCTGGGCTACCTCCTCGTCCGCCCGCCGGTTGCGTTCATTGGCGTGGGCGATCTGCTGGGCCAGTTTCGCTTCCAGCGCTGGCCGCGCTTCTTCCAGCCTCGGGTTAACGATCCACATGGCGTTGAACTGGCTGTAGATCTCGTCCTCGAGCACATCGAGCGTCAGGGTGCGCTGCACATGGCCGAGCGAGATCTCGATGCAGCGCAGGCCGCGCTCCTCGAGACGACGGCGCTTCTCCTCGTCGATGTAGTGGGTCACCGCCACCTCGATCAGGATCTGCACGCCGCCCAGTGTCACGACCAGGTCGGGCCGGATATCGCCCAGGCCGACTTCCAGCACGGCATGGTCGACGGGGTGCCAAGCGGCGCCGGGATAGATCTTCTTCGACACGGTGAGCTTGTGACCGCGGCTATCGAGCGCTTCCACGCTGGCGGTCAGGGCCGACACCGGGATGGCGAGGCGATCGGCGATGAGCTGCTTGGCGGCAAGGTGGATGCCGGTTTCGGCGCCGGTGCTGCAGGGGCGGTCGCTGTTCGAGTGGGCGAAGTAGTGACGAACCTTCTCCCCCATCCTCGCTTCCAGGGGCGTCTGGCACTCGGGGCAGACACAGCCGCATCGCAACCCGCGCTCTCTGGGTGACAGCTCGTCGATATGGATCACGCGCCCGTCACGCAGACCGAACGGGATCTTGGCGGTCGATGATGAGACGTTCCTGGTCATGGCTTCATGGTGTCAGAACAGCGCGAGCTGCGCCTCACTCGACTGTGCCGGTGGCGTCTGAGCCGGGTAGTCGCCCGAGGCATCGTCCATGCCTACCAGCCAGGCCATATCCTCTGCGGTCCATGCTGGATAGGGCGATGGGGCGAAGTCGCCCGTCTCACGGCGGATCTCGGCGGCGTCACGGCGGAGCGTCCGCACATCGTGGGATACCGGCATGGCGGGTGGATCAGGCCGCCGAGACATGCGCCAGCAGGTGGCAGCTGTCCCGGTACAGTCGGGAATCGGGGATGAGGTGCAGGTCGCCCGGGATGGCGTCCTCGGACAACAAGCCCGGCGCCATCAACAGGTAGAGCGCCGCGTCCCGGAGCTGTTGGCTGGGGGAGCGCTGCGCGAGCTGGTCGGTCAGGCCAACCCCCCATTTCCGCGCCAGGGCGGCGCCATGGAGCACCGCGAGCACTTCGGGGCGAGTGGCCGCCCGGTCATACTGCGCATGCAGCTCACGATCCCTTTGGGAGGGACCGGCCACTCGGAGCGCCAGGCCCTCACTGGGCACCAGGGCCTGCAGGTGTTCCTCGGCCTGTTTGATGGCACGGTTCACGCCCAGTCGCTTCAGAGATCCCGGCTGGCCCCGTGGGGCGCCCCTCAGCCCGCTCGGCAAGCGGCCGGCGAGCCAGTGTTCCTTGAGAACGTCGAGATCGAGACGCAGACCAATCACGCGGAGGTGGGCCTGACTCCCCGCCGGCAACAGGCTACGGGCGTAAGTTGGGGCGCTCTGAAAGCCTCGCTGCTGGTAGTCGTGATAGAGCACATCCGGCTCAGGGCCCGTGCCCCAGGCCTCCAGCCGGGCCTCCGGTCCCTTCCAGGCCAGCACCAGGCTGGCGCCCATCGCATCCCGCGGTTGTCCAGGCACCGAGGTGGCCGGTTCGCCGGCGAAGTCACAACAGACCATCGGCATGGCGGCCGAGGGGTGGCTCGGATCGGTGGTGTCTGGCGAGTAGCACCGCGAGGCCAGGATCTCATAGGCCGCCGCCGGAGTGGTGGTGTGATAGAGGCGTGTGGTCATGCGTCGAGGCGCCCTCGTGCAAGGTGCGTCAGCGCGTTGTCATCCATCGCCGTCTTCACCCCGGCCTCGACGCGACTGCCCTCAAGCGCCAGCCACACATCCCCCAGTCTCAGGGGTTGGTGGTCGATGTCCGCGAGCCTTCGCTCATAAGAGTTGAGGTGCCCCTCACGCAGCGCGAGCTCCCTGGCCGCCTTGATCACCTGGGGGGATGCCTCCTGGGCATGGTGCTTCTCGAGGTAGCGACGTGACTGCGCGTCGCGCTCTTCCTGGACATGGTCCGGCACCCCAGTATCACGGGGCTGGCGCCAGGGGCCACGGGACCCCAGCAGCGCCAGCAACGTGATAAAGGCGACGATCCCCAGCGCCCCGGCGAACACCCCCGGGGCGATCAGCGCTTCCGAGCGCAGGTGGTAGAGAAGCCCTGCGCAGAGCCCGGTGAGCATCAGGATCAGCAGGAAGTGGTAGTGAACCTTGTTCATGCGGCTTTCCTTGCAGTTTCGGCGGGCTTGGTGGCCGTCAGGATGACCACGGAAATGCTGGTCCCCTTGAAGTCGCCAGTGTAGGGAGTCGAGATCTCCACCTCCCAGTCGGTCAGTGCCCTTGAGGGATGCGACGAGACAGAGGCCGGCAGGATCGCCACCAGTCTGCCGCCCGGGGCGACCAGCTTGGCCGCGGCATCGAGGTGAGCCTGATGTCGCCCGCCCTGGTACGGAGGGTTCATCACCACCTTGTCGAAGCGCGGGGCCGAACGCGCCCACTCCAGGAAGTCCCCCTCGACCACATCGAACCCCTGGGCCCTGAGCACCTGGCAGTGCAGCGCGGCCACCTCGACGCAGGTCGTGCGCTCCCGGGGCAGCAGGCGGGCCAGGTGGCCCTGTCCGGCACTGGGCTCCAGCACCTCCTCACCCGGCGCCAGCTCGGCCGCGGCGACGGCCGCCTCGGCAATGTGCTCCGGCGTCGGGTAATACTGGTGGCTGCGCTGATCCGGGATCACCCCCGACAGGATCACGTGGTCGATGGCCTCTCGGACGTTGTAGTCGAAGGCGTAGCGTCGCGTCTGCGTGCGCACACCACCCAGCGACTCGAGGACACGCTCCACCTCCTGGCAGGTGTGCTTGTCGCTGGCGCACACGGTCAGCTCGGTCCAGTCGTCGTGAGGACGGCAGTCTCGCAGGGCGTTCAGCACCGCGAACGGCAGCGGACGGGTCATCAGATCGAAGTGCTTGGGCTTGGGGCCCGGTGCCGGCTGTGTCCGGAACTCGCTGGGGATCGCCTCCGGGTACAGGCTGGCGAGCACCCGGTTGAGCCGCCAGGCGATGTCGGGCGCCACCTCGATATGGCAGGTGCCTTTCTTGTAGAGCCTGACCCGCAGGGCATTGCCATCGAGGCTATGCCACACCCCCAGCCGCTCACGCAGCCGATAGAGGTCGCAGTAGCTAGTGTTGTGCGACGGCTCGTCACGGTGCATGAAGCGGGCCACCACCGCCCGCAGGTCGTTCAGGTAGTTCGACATGCGGCTGCTGGGATGCTGCATGTCATCGAGCATGCAGCCGACGATCATGCGCTTCGAGAAACCGACCGTCTTGTTGGTCTTGTGCACACCGGACAGCACGCGGAACACACCGTCGACCCGCTCGGCGAAGAAGGCCGGGCGCTGCGCCAGCAGGCTTTCCAGGGTGGCCCTGACGGTGCTCTCCTCGAAGGTCGGCGTATCGAAGCGACGGATCTGCTCGGCCCAGTCATTGCGGCGCTTGGCCGGCATGACCTCGAGGATGTCGGTCAGGTTCAAGGCCCGCTGCCAGAAATCGGCGTCCAGTGCCTTGTAGGCACCCTCGGGGTTGAGTAGTCGCTCGAGGCTCTTTCCCCCATAGCGGGACATGTCCGGCATGTTGCCCTCGAGGCAGTAGCCGATGGCATCCTGGTGGCCCTCCCCCATCACCAGGTCCACCGTCTCCTGAATCTTGCGGCGCATCGCCTGATACTCGCCAATGAGCCGGTCGATCATGTCCGACGAGACCGGCGCAAAGAACTCGCCGAGCTCTTCACCGAGCACCTCGACGGTCGGGGCGTGATCGTGAGTCTGCTGGTTCATCAGGCGGTCCTCCTGGGGTGTTCGTGGGGGATGCTGGCGCCGCACTCCTCGGCGATCAGCGCGTTGATGCGCTCCACGTGCTGGGGCTGGTTGAGCCACAGGTGAAGGTTGCCGTTGGCAAACCAGCGACAGGTCAGCCACTCGGTCTCGTGCTCGCTCTCGCCGCGGCGGCGACGGGCCTCGAGCTCGGTCGATAGCCGCTCGGCATGCGTCAGGTGGGTCGGGTCCTGGCCCTCGAGCAGACACAGGACCCGCTCCAGGTCATCCACGCGCTCCCGTGCCGAGCTGAAACCGTTCCAACCGGCTTCCCGGAAGGCCTGGGGCAGCACCAGCCGCTTGCCGACCTTGAACGCGCTGTGGCTGCGGTACTCCCGCGCCAGAGAGCGGAAGAGCTCGACGACGCCCCGACGGAACACCTCATGGCGCTGGCCGAACAGCTGGATGAACGTGGCGTGGACGTTCTCCCGGGTCAGCGGCAGGGGGTTGGTCGCCAGATCCTTCTGAATCTCGCGCTTGTCGTCGGCCGTCATCACCGCCGACATCCCGGAATGGTCCATCAACCAGCGCCAGCCCTCGGCATCGAAGGCGCTGGCCGCCTCAGCCACGGCACGGGTACGCACCTCATCGGGACGACATGCCAGAGATGACCAGGACTGTTTACGCAGGCTGGAGGTGAAGCCGAAGCCGTTGAGTGGCATCAGCGCCGTGGCCTCGGCCAGCTGCTCCATCGCGGAGCCCACCAGGGCCAGCGCCCTCTCCCTGCGTTCCAGCAGGTCATCCATCGCGCCGGTGGGCGGGGAGAGCTCGCGAGAGTCAGTCTCGCCTCGTTGTGCAATGTACGGTACTACGGTAGTACGGTGCATTATCACTCCTCCCGCTCTTGCTCGCCGCCCGCGGGCTTGAGCGCCAGCATGCCGCGCAGGGCCTGCAGTGCCTCGACCTCCTCCCTGGGGAGGGTGACGGTCAGGAAGCCGGGCCTTCCCGGGGTCGGCGCTGCGTGATCCAGATGCCACAGCAGAGGCAGCAAACGCGCATTGATCGTCAGCTGCTCCTCATCGGTCAGCGATTTCGGTGAGGCCGACAGCGCCGCGGCGATGTCGCGGGCCGTGACGCGGCGCTTGCCCTGGGTCATGGCCTGGGCCTGGCGAACGATGCCTGCCGCGTTATCGCCGTGTTCGCGCTGCAGGGTCACGGCGAGGGTTGGCGACACCGCCCCGGCCTCCACCAGTGCCCGCAGTCGGTCGCCCAGCTGGAGAAAGGACAACGTCTTGTGGACGTGGGGCTGGGAACGGCCGACCCGCTTGGCGATCTGTGCCTCGGTCCACCCTTCCTCGGTCAGGCGCCCGTAGAGCTCCGCCCGATGCAGCGGCGCCAGCTCTTCGGCTTGCGGGCCAGTCAGCTGGCTCAGCGCCTCCTCGACGCTGTCTTCGTTGCGGTCATCGCCCATGGTGTGTTCCCCCGGTGGTGAATGATGGGGCCAAGCTATAACCAATTTATGATTATGCAAGCACCATAAAACGGCGGCATTGGGCGAGAAGAGATTAGCGACACGCGGTGTTCCGACGTGTCAGGGAGGGTGCTGCAGGAAGAGGGATAGGTCAGCTGGCCGTGGCCTGTCCTGGCGAGGCCAGGTGAGCGGCTACACCCAGCGGCGCCAGGCGATGCCGGCCGTGACGGGGAGCACCAAGGCGATCGCCACGCCGGACAGGACCCTGACAAGAACGGGGTCGGCCGTGAGGAGCAGCAGCCCCGCGGCGAAGACGACGGCGAAGGCGATGGCGACGTGCCAGAACCTCATGCCCGGGTACCGGGCATAGAGGCTCAGCAGCGCCGTCAGCATGGCTGCCGCGGCGAAGAGCCAGCCTGGATTCAGGCCATGGCCCAGGGCGCCGGTGAACAGGAAAGCGATCGCCAGACCGATGGTGGCGAACTGGAAGAATGCGCAGATGCGTGTCGATTTCATCTGTCCGTCTTGTTCCTATGTCGGGCGCTGGTCGGTCTCCCCGCTCTGGGGAGAAAGGCGCTCGATGGCATACCCCAGGGCAAAGCCGGCGATGGCATCATGGCGCTGGGCGTGTTCCTGCAGGAGCGGGGCGAACCACGAATAGTGGTATCCGTGCCTTGCTGCCTGTCGTCCGCAGTGCTCGGCGCGTTCTCGCATGGGAACCGGCACCGCCCTTTTAGAGTGGAAACACTGCGCATACAGCCGGCCAGCGAGCTCGCCAGGGCTATCAGTGCCGTCCGTCGCCTGAGTGGCGCCGCGTCGGACGGCCTCCTCCAGGACAGGATCAAGCTGGCAGTACGCCAGCTCACGTTCTATCACCTCTTGAAGACGGTAATCCTGACCGAAGGGCTCTTCCCCCCGACCGTCATCATCCTCCTCGTCGAGGGAATCATCGAAAAACGGATCGTCCTCCAAGGGGCTCTCCTCATGCATTCATCGTTCCATGATGCCACGTCGTCTGGAAGTGCAATGGGACACTTCTTCAGAAAAAAGGCTGATATCCGGCTTCCTCCAAGGTGGCCATCGCTTTCCACATCAGCCCGATCCAATCATTGCTTTATTGATGGCCAATCGCGCCGTAGCTGCGGCGCTTTCCTCTTTTGCCAGAACGCGCTCATAATCGGTTGCAGGCACGCATATGTTTTTCCCATCTTCTCTCTTAGAAAACGAGAATAATTTCTCAGAATTGGCCAACAGGATATCAGCCATCCTTTCATGTTCGTTGTGGTAAAGGCCATTCATATAGTTCCCTTCTGTTTCTCTAACACTTACCGTCGTTGACGAGATTCAGCTACAGCGATCAATTCCTCGATCAGTCCACATCGCCAAGCCTAATACGCCACATACCGTAGCCCCCCTCTTCCTGCCAGGCACCATCCAGAAAGATTGACCCGGAAAAGGTGTGCAGTGTCGCTCGCCCCTGAAAACCCTCAGCCTCCAGCTCGTAGTGCCCTTCGCCGCGGGCGCATCCGACGTAAGCGTAGACCATACCCTCTTCCTCGTACTCCAGGCGGATGCTCTCCAGGTCTTGGCGAACCCGACATGGTTGCTGGTAGCTGCCGTCATCGGGCTTAAAGACTTCCATGATCGCATTGCGGTAGGGGCTCATCGTCCTTTTCCTCGATTAATTGCTGGTGGCAGCCAGGCTCTCGGCTGACGTTCTGACGTAGCGGCAATGGTAGCCATCCAATGCACCTTCAAGCCAAGAATTGTCCGCCTCCTGTAGGGTCATGGATGCCTCACCTTCCAGCGCAAATCCTATCAGTCGCGTCCAGGGCTGGAGGGCTTGTCCCCCTGTAGAAGAATCGGCTTTCATGGCGTGCAACGCTCTGTAGGCCTCAGGCATGAGGGGTCTGTATTCAGCCAATGCCTTGAGGGCAACTAGACCACCGGCCAAGCCCGGCTCAAGCCTGATGCCTAGGCCACTGAGGGAGCCTCTATACTGTTCGTCATTGATGAAAACTCCTTGTAACTCCCAGTCACCGAGGAGATCACCATCAGTAGGCGCGACCGCATCGTATATCTGAACAGGCATTTGCTGAGCCGAAGCGTAGTGCTCTCCTATCAGACACTCTCTTACGGAATCAGGTGTTACAGAATAGCTGGGCATCATCTTTTCCTCGATCAGTTGCTCACGGAACAGCCGGGGAAGTATCACCAGCATCCCAACGGTCGGTATGCTCCGTACAGGCGCTACACACTCCCTGGCCCGCGTCACGGTCCACGCGGAGCCAGCTACAAGGCTGCCCTGCTTTCTCATCCCAGCAGGCGTGGTGGTCATCGCAACCGCAGCCAATGCAAGTCGCCAACTCATCCCCCATGATCTCCTGGAGCCGGGTAAGGGGCTGCTCAAGCGCTTCATCTTGCGTTGTAGTCATTGTCCCTTTCCTCGATCATTTGGTTGGATTAGCGAGAACGCTGTCGAGCAGGATCGCGCAGCTTGCCACATGCTCATTCAGGTCATCGCGGCGCCGGTAATCCTGAGCACGCTCGGCCGCATCAGCAGCCGCTTGGTAAAGGGCTCCGGCTCGTTCGAGGTTGCGCTGTCGACTTTTCGGCTTCCACCATTCGGTATCCCATGGCCACAGTGATGGTTGGGTACATTCTTCCCCTTCGGCATCGCGATAGCAGAGAGCGGCCAGCATGAGAATCTCGACTCCGTGCTGGTCGTCGTGGTCAGGCGTCCACCCTTCCGATTCAATTTGGCGCTGCCGCTCATTGGCGATGAGTTGCTGCCCTGTCATATTGGACATCGTGCTTTTCCTCGATCAGTTGGCTTTGATAAGACGGTGCCTGTCAGGCCAGGCCTTCACAAGAAAATAGATCATCAAAGCAACAGGCCCGACTGAAATGCTCAATACAGCTAGCGTGGGCATTAGGTCATTAAACATCGCCGTGAATGGTTTGCTGGGGTCATAGTGGCTGCCGGTCTTGGCGAACAGCTCGATCGATCCAACAAACAGCAACAGCATACCGATAAGCGGGAAGCCTAGCAGTGCCTTCCATGCAGCTTTGGCCCGTGGGCTTCGTGCCAAAATGATGCCAGAGAGGGTAAAGCAGACCATAAATAGCCAGACCATCCAAGGGTGAATCCCCTGCATAGGGTCGGCATTATAAACCAATATCGCAGACTGTATTGCACCAAAGACAAGTGGAGCCACGATAATCCAGGTGCCGGGGTGTTTAATGAGTGATTCATTTTCTTTCTGTTTCATAACTGTCATTTCCTGAGGTTCAGGTCGCCATCAGTGTCGCACGGATCGCACGGCACGCAAGGGCCCCTTGTCACGCCTATTCCTCCATCAGGCTAATCCGCCAAGCCGGATGCGCCACATCCCGTAGCCACCCTCCTCCTGCCAGGCGCCATCCAGGAAAATCCGCCCGCGCCTCCTTCCCTGCCCTAGCGGGCCGGGCGCGGCACGGCGGTCAGCCGCTCGTCGGGGTACTGACGCAGGAAGGCGGCGCTGTCGGCCGCGGTTGCGATGAGCCAGGCGTGGACCTGGGCCTGAGGCAGGATCACCACTATGCGCTTCTCGCTGCCCGGCCGATGGAACTCGCGCATCAGCGGGTGATCGTCGGCATTGACGGTCAGCATGGTGTAGCTGTGCACGATCTCGCCATTAGGGCTGGTCCAGCGCTCCCACAGCCCGGCAAGGCTCATCGCCTCACCGTCGCGCCGGCAGATCCGTGTGGGGACGGCCTTTCCGCTGCGCCAGTCTGGTTCATAGATCGCCGCGGCGGGAATGATGCAGTGGCGAGCCTGGCGCCAGGCGACCCGGAAGGATGGCTTGCTGGCCACGGTTTCACTGCGTGCGTTGTAGGTACGACGCGCCAGCTTCTCATCCTTTGCCCAACTGGGGAGTAGTCCGAAGGTGCCGGTTAGCACCTCGAGGGTGGGAGCGGCCTCGTCGTGCGGGTCCGTCTCCAGCGCCGGCCGCACGAACGGGCCGATGTAGCCGGGCCATAGATCCGTCCCCCACGTCTCTTCGGATGCTATGCCGTATGCCTCCAACATCGATTGACGACTCGGAGCTTCGTAGTGACTGCACATCTGGCCTCCTGCGAGATCATCCTTTCCGATCACTATATGCCCACTGCGCAGCCGTGTGGTGGGCATCGCCTGCGCCCTTGTGTAATCGCCGACCTGTGACACGATGCCCTGACGGCAACAGGAGGATGCATCGTGTCAGAGCAGCTTACGCCAGGGTTCATGGTGATCCACGGCAACCGCATGGAAGACCTGCAGGACCTGGTGATCCAGTGGTCCCGCAGCAACCCGCTTCGCCCTCTCGAGCCCGAGGTGGTCCTCGTGCAGTCCAATGGCATCGCCCAGTGGATGCAGATGGCCCTGGGCGCCGACCCGGGCCCGGGCGGCTCCGGCGGCGGCATGGGGATCGCCATGGCCACCGACATCATGCTCCCGGCTCGCTTCCAGTGGCTCTCGTACCGCCGCGTCATCGAGGCCGTCGAGGGCGCGGGCGCCGTGCCCACTGCCTCCCCGTTCGACAAGCCACAGCTGCGCTGGCGCCTGCTACGCCTACTCCCCGCCAGGCTGGGCGAGCCTGGGTATGAACCGCTAGCCAAGTTCCTCGGCGATGACCGGGAGCAGCGCAAGCACTTCCAGCTGGCCGAGCGGCTCGCTGACCTCTACGACCAGTACCAGGTCTATCGGGCCGACTGGCTCGACGAATGGCTCGCCGGCCGCGACCACACGATCAACCCGCAGGGCGTGGCTCAGCCCCTTGCGGACGAGGATCGCTGGCAGGCCCTCCTGTGGCGCGACATCCACGAGGAAGTGCCGGCGGCGGCCCGCGAGACCCACCGCGCCGCGGTGCATCGTCGATTCATCGAGGCCGCCAGGCACCTCACCCCCGAGACCCTGCCCGAGGGTCTCCCCCGCCGCGTGGTGGTATTCGGGATCTCCGCCATGCCCTACCAGTCACTCGAGGCTCTGGAGGCCCTATCGGGGGCCTGCCAGATCCTGCTGTGCACCATGAACCCGTGCCAGCACTACTGGGGCGATATCGTCGAAGGGAAGGCGCTCCTGCGGGCCGAGTACCGGCGCCAGCGCCACCGCGAGGGCACGCCCTCAGATATCGACATGGCCGACATGCACCTGCATGCCCACCCCCTCCTGGCTGCCTGGGGCAAGCAGGGGCGCGACTACCTCCACCTGCTGGATGAGCGTGACGAGAAGGACGCCTACGCCGGGCTGTTCGATCGTCATGGCCTGCGAATTGACCTGTTCGAACCCGGGACAACCCTCACCCTGCTAGGCCAGCTCCAGGAAGACATCCTCCACCTGCGGCCGGCGCATGAGTCACTGAGCGAGTGGCCGGCGGTCGACCCCACCAACGACACGTCGATCCAGTTCACCATCGCCCACAGCCCCCAGCGTGAAGTCGAGATCCTTCACGACCAGCTGCTGGCGGCCTTCGCCGCTGACCCGGCGCTGCAGCCCCGCGACATCATCGTGATGGTGCCGGATGCGGACACCTTCGCGCCCTATGTCCATGCCGTGTTCGGCCAGTACGGCTACAGCCATCCCCGCTACATCCCCTACGAGCTCGCCGATCAGCGCCAGCGCCACCATGCGCCGCTGCTGGTGGCCCTGGAGACCCTGCTCAACCTGCCCCAGCTGCGAATAACCGCCAGCGATGTGCTGGACCTGCTCGATGTTCCGGCGCTACGCCGGCGCTTCGGCATCACCGAGGTGGACCTGGCGTTGCTTCGTCGCTGGATCGGCGGCGCCAATATCCGCTGGGGCCTGCATGGCGAACATCGCGATGCCCTCTCGCTGCCGGGCGACGATGAGCGCAACAGCTGGCGCTTCGGCCTGGATCGGATGCTGGCTGGCTTCGCGTTCGGCGATGCCGACGACGTCAGTGAGGCCGATTGGGAAGACATCGCCCCCTACGGTGAGGTCAGCGGCCTCGATGCCGCCCTGGTCGGCCCGCTCTACCAGCTGGCGGACACTCTGGACCACTACTGGCGCGAGCTCTCCACGGCCCGCACCGTGCGTGACTGGGCGCCGTTGCTGTCCCGGCTGCTCGAGGACGTCTTCCTGGCCGACAGTCGCCAGGAAGAGCGCTTGCTGCTGGCGCTCGAGGCCGGGCTGGAGAGCTGGCTGGATGAGGCCGATGGCGCCGAGTTCAATGCGCCCCTGCCGCTGAACATCGTCAGGGAGACCTGGCTGGCGCGTGTCGATGAGAACCCGCTGTCGCAACGCTTCCTCGGCGGGGCCGTGACCTTCGCGACCCTGATGCCGATGCGGGCCATCCCCTTCCAGCACGTCTACCTGCTGGGCATGAACGACGGGGACTACCCGCGGGCCCAGCAGCAGATGGACTTCGACATCATGTCGCGGCCGGGCCAGTACCGCCCGGGGGATCGCTCACGGCGCGAGGACGATCGGTACCTGATGCTCGAGGCCCTGCTCTCGGCTCGCAAGCACCTGTCGATCAGCTGGGTGGGGCGCAGCATCCGCGACAACTCGGAACGGGCCGCCTCGGTGCTGGTCGGGCAACTGCGTGACCACCTCGCCGCGGCCTGGCGCCTGGCGGGCGACGACACCGAGCACAGCGGTGCCCGGCTGGTGGAGGCGCTCACCACCGAGCACCCGCTGCAGCCGTTCAGCTCGGCGTACTACCGCGACGACGCGGCGGCGTCCGGCCTGATCACCTACGCCGACGAATGGGAGCATCTGCACCACGCCCCTCAGGATTCGGCGTGCCGTGCCCCGGGCGGGAACGTGCTGAGCGAATGGCGGCCGGAAACCCCGGTGACCCTGCGCGAGCTGGCCAGCTTCCTCCGTCGCCCCATCGATCAGCTCTACCGCCAGCGCCTGGGGATCTTCTTCCCCGATCAGCAGCTGGTCAGCCAGGATGCCGAGCCGTTCGGTTACGACAACCTGGAGGTGTGGAAGCAGCAGGACGCGCTCCTCCAGCCCGTCGGGTTGCAGCTGGCGCTCGACCCCTCCCTCGACCCCGAGGCGCTGCTGGCGGCGGCGGTGGACCGGCGCATGCGCGAAGGCGAAATGCCCCATGAGCCGTTTGCCGGCACCGTCGCCGAGGGACT
Source organism: Halomonas sp. LBP4 (assembly GCF_003202205.1). GTDB lineage: Bacteria > Pseudomonadota > Gammaproteobacteria > Pseudomonadales > Halomonadaceae > Halomonas > Halomonas flagellata. The sequence goes on along the minus strand of NZ_PDOG01000012.1, from coordinate 28,635 downwards.
CACCGCACCGCTACTCTCCCAGCTGACCCGGTACCGGGCCTACCTGCAGGACTCCCCGATACGCCGCGACCCAGCCCCGGAGGTGCAGATCGCGCATGGCGAGCTGCTGCTGGAGGACAGCCTGGATCAGGTGGTGCAGAACGCCGCCGGCATGACGTCCCGAGTGGTCCTCGAGACCTCGAAGCTCCACGAAGGCGATCGCGTGAAGTGGACCTCGCTGATCAAGCACTGGCCCTACCACCTGGCGCTACAGCTGGTCACCGAGAGCACCCCGAGCATCATCGTCGGCCAGACCGGTGATCTCATGCTCGATGGCATGAGCGCCGAGGCAGCACGTGACACCCTCGGGCAACTGCTCGACACCTGGCTGGCCGGCATGCATGCCCCGCTGCCGCTGACCTGCAAGGCGGCCTTCCTGGCGCTGGACCTCAACCTGTGGGAGGACGACAGCGCCGACCGGCTGAAGGTCGAGACCGCGTTCGAGGAGGAGCTCGAGCAGAGCCTGACCATCGCCCGCCACTACCCGGACTTCGCTTCGCTGGACCCCGACGGGCGGTTCCGTGAGCTCGCCACCACGCTCTACGCTCCCCTGCGCCAGCAGGTCTACCAGGAGACGAACTGATGTCGCTTGTTCTTGATCTGCCCCTGCGTGGCAGCCAGCTGATCGAAGCCAGTGCCGGCACCGGCAAGACCTTCACCATCGCCCTGCTCTACGTTCGCCTGGTGCTGGGCCATGGCATGCCAGGGGACGATGAGCAGCCCCGTGACAACGGCTTCGGCCGGCTGCTGACCCCGCCGGAGATCCTGGTGGTGACCTTCACCGAGGCAGCCACCCAGGAGCTCAAGGGACGCATCCGGCAGCGCCTGGTGGAAGCGGCCGACGCCTTCCGTGAAGACTCGGAGACGGCGGATCTCGACAGCGGCGACCCGCTGCTGGCGCTGCGCAACGAGTATCCCCCGGCCGCCTGGAAGACCTGCGCTCGCCGGCTGCAGATGGCGGCGGAGTGGATGGATGACGCCGCAGTCTCCACGATCCACAGCTGGTGCTACAAGATGCTGGTCGAGCATGCCTTCGACAGCGGCAACCTGTTCGCCCAGACCCTGCTGTCCGATCAGACCGAGGTGATCGCCGAGGCTGTGCAGGACTACTGGCGCACGCGCTTCTACCCCCTCTCCCCCGCGCTTGCCGCCATGGTCTATGAGGAGTTCAAGTCGCCGGATGAGCTGCGCAAGGCGGTCAAGGACCTGCTCAAGCGCGAGGAGGCACGCCTCGAGTTCAACGAGGCCCCGGTGGACCCGCGCCCTCTGGACGTGAAGCTCGCCGAGATGGGCAGTCGTACCCTGGCCGCACGCGACGCCGAGCAGCAGGCCCGTGACGCCTGGCTGGCCGACCAGGATGCCCTGCGAGTCCAGCTGTGGGAGCTGCGTGCCGGCATGAACGGCAATTCCTATCGCGGGAAAGACGATGACGACACCTTCGCCGCGTGGGTCGAGGGCGTCGAGGCGTGGGCCCATGGCGGGCCCGCCAACGACTTCCTGCCCAAGCTGGGCTCCCAGACCATGAAGCTCAAGAAGGGGCATGCGGTCCCGGATCACCCCTTCTACGCGTTCGTGGAAGCATGGCAGGGCGCCGCGGCGATGATCCCGAACCTGCGCCCGCACCTGCTGGCCGATGCTCGCGACTGGGTCCTCGAGGCGATCCAGCGCCAGCTGCAGAATCGGGCAGAGATGGGCTTCGATGACCTGCTCAAGCGCCTGGACGCGGCTCTCGCCGGCGAGAATGGCCCGGCGTTGGCACAACGGATCAGGGAGCAGTTCCCGGTAGCCATGATCGACGAGTTCCAGGACACCGACCCCCTGCAGTACCGCATCTTCGAGCAGGTCTATCGTGTCAGCGCCAACGACGAGCAGACCGGGATCGTGCTGATCGGTGACCCCAAGCAGGCCATCTATTCGTTCCGTGGCGCCGATATCCGCACCTACCTCAAGGCCAAGCAGGACACGGCGGAGCGGCTGTACACCCTGGACCGCAACTTCCGCTCGAGCGACGGCATGGTCAAGGCCGTGAACGCGCTGATCGCCCATGCCGAGCTGCACCCGGCCGGCGCCTTCCGCTTCCGGGCCGAGGGCAATGACCCGCTCCCCTTCCACCCGGTCAAGGCCAAGGGCCGCGAGGAAGTGCTGGTGCTGCAGGGCCAGCCGGCCCCGGCGCTGACCGCCTGGTGGCTGGCACCGGATGACAAGGTGCGTCCCAAGGTCTACCAGAAGGCCATGGCCGAGCACGCCGCCGAGCAGCTCGCCCAGTGGCTCCAGCAGGCCCGGGAGGGGCAAGCCGGGTTCCAGGCGGGTGATACCCTCACGCCGCTCAAGCCGTCCGATGTGGCGATCCTCGTGCGCGACAAGAACGAAGCCGCGGTCATGCGTGAGGCCTTGAGCCGGCGCCAGCTGGCCAGCGCCTTCCTGTCCGATCGGGACAGCGTCTTCGCCAGCGAGGAAGCCCGAGATCTCCTGTACTGGCTGCAGGCCTGCGCCAGCCCCGATCACGACGGCCATGTCCGTACCGCGCTGGCGACCCCGACCCTGGGGCTCGATCTCGCCTGGCTGGACCACCTGACCTCGGATGAGCTGGAGTGGGAAGCCTACCAGGACCGGTTCCACCGCTATCGTCAGCGCTGGCAGGCCGTCGGCGTGCTGCCGATGCTGCGCCTCATGGTCCACGAGTTCGACCTGGCCCGCCGGCTGCTGGCCGAGACCGGGGGCGAACGGCGCCTGACCAATGTCCTGCACCTCGCCGAGTGGGCACAGCAGGCCAGCGAGCTGCTGGACGGCGAGCAGGCTCTGATTCGCGAGCTCGCCGAGCACATCAACAACCCCACCGGTGAAGAGCAGGTCTTGCGCCTGGAGAGCGACGCGGAGCTGATCAAGGTGGTGACCATCCACAAGTCCAAGGGACTCGAGTACCCCCTGGTGCTGCTGCCCTTCATCAGCCACTGGACCGAGGTCGATGGGCGCCGCGGCCGGCCCACCTACGACAAGGACGGCCTGGTGATCGAGCTGGGCAAGAAGAAGGACGCTCCCTTCGCGTTCAGCGAGGCCGACGACGAGCGCCTCTCCGAGGACATGCGCCTGTTCTACGTGGCCCTGACCCGGGCCCGACATGCCGCCTTCCTCGGGATCGCCCCGCTGGCCCCGGGCAACGCCAAGCTTCCCCAGCTGCACAAGGGCAGCCTGGGCTACCTCCTGGCCGGGGGCCAGCCGATGAAGTCGGCGGCTGAGCTCGAAGCCAAGGCGCAGGAGGCTCTGGCCGGGTGCGGGGATGTGGCCTGGTCAGGGGTCGACGAGGACGTGTCCTGTACCGTCGTGCCGCCGAGCGTCGATGCCGCGACCTTCCAGCCGGCCCGCCGGCCGACCCACGCGGCCTTTGCCCCGTGGTGGATCAGCAGCTACACCGCGATCGTGGAGCACGGCGGCGCCGCCTCCAGCGATCTCGCCCCCGACACGCCGGCGCAGGCCACCCAGGCAGACGAGACCGGTGCTCCCCTGGGCCTTGCCACGGGCACGCCTGCCCCGGGCACGATCCACGCCTTTGCCCGCGGCCCCGAGGCCGGCAACTTCCTCCATGGCGTCCTGGAGTGGGCCGGTCAGAAGGGCTTTGCTCAGGCCCTCGCGGACACCACCGAACGCCGTCAGATGATCGAGCGCCGCTGCCGGGTACGCGGATGGGAGCAGGAAGCTGAGGGGCTGGATGGGTGGCTCACGACGCTTCTGCAGACCCCGCTGCTGGCGGATGTCCCGGGCATGGCCCCGGTGGGGGTGTCACGCTATCTGGTCGAGCAGGACTTCTGGTTTGCCGTGCACCAGGTGGCGACCCCGGCGCTGGATCAGCTCCTGCAGGCACACACCCTCGGCGGCATCCGCCGGCCAGCGCTTGCGTATAACCGACTCAATGGGATGCTCAAGGGGTTCATCGACCTGACCGTGGAGCACGAGGGGCGCTACTACGTCCTCGACTGGAAATCGAACTGGCTGGGGCCCGACGCCGGGCACTACCACCCCGCCGCGATGCGCCAGTCCATGGCGGAGAAGCGGCATGACGTCCAGCTCGCCCTGTACCTGCTGGCGCTCCATCGCCACCTGCGTCAGCGCCTGCCGGACTACGACTACGACACCCACGTAGGGGGTGCCCTGTACGTCTACCTGCGGGGTACTGGGGAGCCCGGGCGCGGGGTCTACCATGAGAAACCGTCACGCGAGCTGATCGAGGCCCTGGACGCTCTGTTCGCTGACGCCACCGCCACTGCTGAGGAGATTGCCTGATGGCGACGGATACCATGCCGCTGATGCCCACCGGGGCCGACGCCCCACAGCAAGGCACCCAGGCCATGGTCGCGCTGCTCCGCGAGTGGCGGGACGCCGGCTGGGTACGCGCTCTGGATACCGCCTTCGCCGAGTTCCTAGTCCGCCAGCGGTTGGACGTCGACCCCCTAGTGCTGCTGGCCGGAACCCTGGCCAGCCACCAGAGTGGCCGTGGCCATCTGCTGCTCGATCTGGAGGAGACGCTGCGCAACCCCGGCGGTGCCGTGGCCCAGGTGGACCTCGCCCCCAGCGACACCCAGCCGGCCACCTCGCCGGAGGACCTGATGGGCAGGATCGATCTGGCTGCCTGGCGGGAGGCGCTGGCACAGAGCGACCTGGTCAGCATCGAGGGCGCCGAGCGCCGGCCCCTGGTGCTGCATGACAACCAGCTCTACCTGCACCGCTACTGGCGCTATGAGCGCGATATCACCCGGGCCATCGAGGGCAAGCTCGCCCAGGCGCGTGACATCGATGAGGCCAAGATGGCGGAGCTCCTCGAGGCCTTGTTCCCGGCCAACCCCGAAGGGCCATCGCCGGACTGGCAGAAACTCGCCTGCGCGATCGCCGCTCGCACCCACTTCAGCGTGATCACCGGGGGGCCTGGTACCGGCAAGACCACCACGGTGGTGAAGCTGCTGGCGCTGCTGCAGGCGTTGGCCCTGACGCCGGGTGACACCCCGCCCCTGCGGATTCGGCTGGCCGCCCCCACCGGCAAGGCGGCGGCACGCCTCAACGAGTCGATCGCCGCTCAGGTGTCGTCGCTGGCGCTGGATGGCATTCCCAATGCCGATGCTGTCCGGGCCGCGGTACCCACCGAAGTCACGACGCTTCATCGACTGTTGGGGGCACGGCCTGATACCCGTAAGTTCCGTCATCACCGGCTCAACCCGCTGCCGGCGGAGATCGTGGTCGTCGATGAGGGCTCGATGATCGACGTCGAGATGATGATCAGCCTGCTGGATGCCCTTCCCAGCCATGCCGGGCTGGTCATGTTGGGGGACAAGGACCAGCTGGCCTCGGTGGAAGCCGGCGCCATCCTGGGCAGCCTGTGCGCCCAGGCCGTGGAGGGCCACTACACCCCCGAGACCCGGGACTGGCTGACCCGGGTGGCGAGTGCCGGCCCGGAGCCGGCGCTGGTCTGCCGGCCGGCGAGGCCACTGGATCAGTCGATCGCAATGCTCCGGCACAGTTACCGCTTCGGAGCCAACAGTGGCATTGGCCGGCTGGCGCGGGCGATCAATACCAACGAGCCCGGTGAGGTCAGCAAGATCCTCGCTGACACGTCGCGCCAGGACCTTCACCGGCTCTCCCTTGGGGAGATCGGTGATGATGCACTCGAGTCCCTGGTCGTGAACGGCGTACCAGGACGCGGGCATGGCTATGCCCACTACCTCGATGTGCTTGAGCAGGAGCGGCCGGAGGGCACGGCCAGCAAGGGGGAGTTCGATGCCTGGGCCGCCCAGGTGATCGCCGCGCACAGCCAATTCCAGCTGCTCTGCTCGCTACGCCGTGGGCCTGCAGGGGTGGAGGGGCTGACGCCACGCATCGAGGCGCAGCTGGTTGCCTCAGGCCACCTGCCCCAGGATGCCGGCGGGGCCCACTGGTATGAGGGACGCCCGGTGCTGGTGACTGGCAACGACTACAGCCTGAAGCTGATGAACGGGGATATCGGGATCACCCTGCGGGTGCCGGTCAACGAAACGACAGGCGACATGGGCCTGCGCGTAGCCTTTCCGGCGGGTGACGGGTCAGGAGGGATTCGCTGGGTGCTGCCGAGCCGACTGCAGCGGGTTGAGACGGTCTTCGCCATGACGGTGCACAAGTCGCAGGGCTCTGAGTTCGCACACGCCGCGCTGGTGATGCCGGATGCGCCAAACCCGATCGCGACGCGGGAGCTCTTCTATACCGCGGTGACCCGGGCCAAGCAGCTCTTCACCTTGGTGGAGACGCGGGCGAATATCACCCAGCAGGTGGTTGGAAGTCGGACGCAACGGGCGAGTCAGCTGTTCAGCGTGGGATAGTTGGACCCACAGACGCGGTGGCCTTGGTCTTATGTGGCGCTGCCCGCCAATGGGCGGGCAGCGATCTCGTCGTAACGGTGAAACGGAGAGGTGTTGTTGGCTTGCTCGTCGCCTGCCCTACAACATCTCCTCCCCGGCCAGCGCCAGCCGGGAGCGCTCGACGCTCTTCAGCGTCACATGACCGGCATGGGGCCAGTTGCGGAAGCTCTCTACCACCGCGGCCATGCCGCAGGTGTTGGCAGTGAGGTAGGGCGTATCGATCTGGCTCACGTTGCCCAGGCACACGATCTTGGTGTTGCGGCCGGCGCGGGTGATCAGCGACTTGATCTGCTTCGGCGTGAAGTTCTGGACCTCGTCGATGATCAGGAAGGTATCGTTGAGGGTGCGGCCACGCATGAAGCCCGGGGCACGGATCTGCACCCGGGAACCGAGCAGCTGGCGGGTGGCGCCGTTGTCCCAGCTGCTCTCTCCATCCTCGTTTCGCAGCAGGTTGTCCATGTTGTCGTGGAAGGCCCCCATCCAGGGCGACATCTTCTCCTCCTCGGTGCCGGGGAGAAAGCCGATGTCCTCGCTCATGGTGATGGGTGCCCGGGTGAACACGATGCGTTCGAAGCGCTTGCTGTCCAGAGTCTGCTCGAAAGCCGCTGCCAGGGTCATGAAGGTCTTGCCGGTACCGGCGCTGCCGGCAATGGTCACCAGGTCGACATCCTCATCCATCAGCAGGTTGAGGGCGAAGTTCTGGCGACAGTCGTGGGCATGCACGCCCCACACGTCGGTGCCGTGCCGGTAGTTCCTGAGTAGCTCCAGGGTGGCCCGTTGGCCGCTGACCGCACGGACCACCGCCTCGAACCCGGCCTCGGTGTCACCGTCGGCCACCAGCATCCCGGGGTGCCACTCGGCGGGGATCTCACCGGACAGCTGGTACAGCACGCGCCCGTCATCCCGCTCCACCTGAACATCGAGGGCGAGTCCGTTCCACAGCTCGCTGCCGGCATCCGGGTAGACCTTCACCCCTTCCAGCATGGCGTCGCTGTCGTCGAAGGCGCGATCGGTCAGGTAGTCCTCGACCGGCACCCCCAGGGCCGCGGCCTTCACCCGCAGATTGATGTCCTTGGTGACCAGAATCACCGAGGCGTCGGCACGGTCCTCCTGCAGGCGGCAGGTCTCGCCGAGGATGCGGTTGTCGGGGCTGTCGGCCAGCGCGTGCTGACCCTCCAGATCCTGGTAGCACAGCAGCCGCAGGCGCCCGTCGGGCCCGCTTTGCCGGGGGATGTGGATACCCTGGCGGATCTGCTTGAGGTCGACGTTACTGGTGAGGTCGGAAAGGGTACGGCTGACTTGGCGGGCGGTGCGGGCGATCTCCCGAATACCATTCTTGTGCTTGTCGAGCTCCTCGAGGACGGTCATGGGGATGACCACCTCGTGCTCATCGAACTGGTAAAGGGCGGCGGGGTCGTGAAGCAGGACGTTGGTGTCCAGAACGTACAGACGGGTGGCCTTCTTGTCGATGCGTACCATGGGCACAGCTCCTCTCGGGTGACGTCGACAGAATCGCAGGCCTTGCCCGCTGACACTCAGCGTCGACGTTCCCTTGAGGGCCTTTTCACAGCCGGTTGCTGATCAAATCTTGTGCGCCTCGTCCACGGCGTCTGCATAGGTCGCCTGGCGATCGATACGCCCTGTGGCATGAAGCAGCACCCACGGCATCTCGGTACAGTGTCCGAGCTCATCAGCCGTGGATCGTCGGATGTCGGCCACCTGGCACCCGTGCTTGAGCACTCGGTACTGACCTCGCGCCAGCCGTTGGATCTTGATCGGCCCTGCCATTGGCAGCCCTCCTTGCAGGTTGGTGATGTCGCCATGCGCCGACGGCCCTCGGTAGCATGACGGCGCAGAAGGCAGCCAAGGCTGCCCCGCCAATAACGCCCCAGTGACTAGGCGCTCTTCTTCTCGGTGAGCTGACTATCGGCGAAGGGGTTATAGAGCTCGTCGCGCACCCACAAGGCCAGGGTTTCCGCCATGTGCGGCACCATGAGGCCGACAACCTTCCGCCTCACCGTCTGTTCATGCAGGACTTTCACTTCCCGGGGGTCGAGTGAAACGGTCACGGATTGGTTGTCCTGGTGACGATGAATCAGCGCCTCCATTTCGACCGAGGCATCCTTTTTGCGCACTCTCACGACGCTAAATGTCACGTCGTAACCTTGAGCCCTCGCACGGGACACAATGGCGGACTCCCCCACTTCAAGAGCAACATGATTGATGGCGACACCGTTAAAGCGGCTGATGGGCATAGTGGTTGTCTCGTCTTCCTGATCACGAATGGGTATGGGCGCCGACAGGCCTTCAGCAACCTATCGCTGTGACGCCCCCTGTCCGGGCCTTGCACCAAGCGTGCTATGTGCCACCCGCCTGGGTGGACTCGAGCGACTACCCGAAGTCCTCGACGATGGCTCGCTGCATCGGCGGCGCGTCTTCCGGCAGCGGGGCGGGGGCTGCCTCCGTGTCCTCACGTGACGTCGCGGGGGCGGCCATCAGCTGTTCGCGAATGCCCGTCTCGATCTCGTCCATGACCACCGGGTTGTCCTCGAGGAACTGGCAGGCATTGGCCTTGCCCTGACCGATCTTGTTGCCCTGATAGCTGTACCAGGCACCGGCCTTGTCCACGAGGCCGCACTTCACGCCCAGGTCAATGATCTCGCCGGCGAGGTTGATCCCCTTGCCATAGAGGATCTGGAACTCGGCCTGGCGGAACGGCGGCGACACCTTGTTCTTGACGACCTTCACCCGGGTCTCGTTGCCGATCGACTCCTCGCCTTGCTTCACCGCTCCGGTGCGGCGGATGTCCAGGCGGACACTGGAGTAGAACTTGAGCGCATTGCCGCCGGTGGTGGTCTCGGGGCTGCCGAACATCACGCCGATCTTCATGCGGATCTGGTTGATGAAGACCACCATGCAGTTGGCGCTCTTGATGTTGCCGGTGATCTTGCGCAGCGCCTGGGACATCAGGCGGGCCTGGAGGCCGACGTGGGCATCCCCCATCTCCCCTTCGATCTCGGCTCGCGGGGTCAGCGCAGCCACCGAGTCCACCACGATCAGGTCGACGCTGCCCGATCGCACCAGGGTGTCGGTGATCTCGAGCGCCTGCTCGCCGTTGTCCGGCTGGGACACCAGCAGGTCATCGAGGTTGACCCCGAGCTTCTCGGCGTAGCCGGGATCGAGTGCATGCTCGGCGTCGATGAAGGCACAGGTCATCCCCTGCTTCTGGGCCTGCGCGATCAGTGACAGGGTCAGGGTGGTCTTGCCGGAGGACTCGGGCCCAAAGATTTCCGTGACCCGTCCCCGTGGCAGGCCGCCGATACCCAGGGCCACGTCGAGGCCGAGCGAGCCGGTGGACACCGAGGGAATGGCAACCCGGGGCTCTTCGCCCAGGCGCATGATGGCGCCCTTGCCGAATTGCTTGTTGATCTGGGAGAGCGCGGCATCGAGGGCCTTGCTGCGTTCGGGTTGGGACATGGTTTGGCTCCTGCAGTTGGCGGGGCGGTAACGCCGGTTGTGGTGGGGCTGGGTGGGCCGTCAGCGGCGATAGAGCTCGGTGCCACAATGCCGGCACTCGAAGATGGCCTTCCCTGCCTGTTTCAGCTTGCGCTGCCAGATGCTGGACGATTTGCACTCACAGCAGCGGATGCCGCGGGGCGTCTGGCACTTCGGGTAGTCTTCACGGTATTCGTCGAGAGTTGACAGGGCGTTGTAGTGCCGTCGCATCGCCAGGATGTCGCTGATGACCTTGGCAAAAATAGTGCCGATGAACAGCAGTACAAAAAGGGTGAAATAGTCCACAAGAGTCCTCATTTCGATCTCGTCGGATGTCGTGAGATCACGTTACCCCGGGGGCTCGATCATGCAAGGCGGCAAAGAGAAGGTAGTGTCCTGTCGTGACAGAGGGGGTCAGGACACGAGATCGAGTGACAGGTTGCGGCTGCGCTCCTGGAGCGCGTAGCGTCCCCGGCCGGTGCGGTGAGCCTTGGTCTGGCAGACCTTGCGAATCTGCTCACGCCAGGCGGGGTTCGGGGTCGGCCGCCGCTCGGCGGCGTACTCGTAGATCGCCCGCAGCGACGCCTCGCCGCCCATCGCCTCGAGGGCCTCGACCACCAGCGCTCCCCAGGTCGCCGGCCCCTCACGCAGGGCCTGCTGCACGTCCTTGGGGAGTCCCTGGAGGTACGCAAGCTCGGCATAGAGGCCGAATCCGACCATCAGGCGACGGCGGTCCTTGCGAAACGTGGTGAAGCACAGGGGATGCTTGAGGCCGTCGTAGAGATTCCGCGGCAGCATCTCCTGAGCCATGGACCACTGCTCGCTGTAGCGCATGACCCGCCGGGCTGTCTGCAGGAAAAAGGCGGGCAGCACGAAGCAGACCCGGCCCTCGTTCACCAGCAGCCGATGCGCTCGCTCGAGGAAGGCTTCGATGAGGGCCGTCTTGAACGGCGGATTGCCGACGATCACCGTGGGCACCTCGGGCAGCTCCACTTCCAAGAAGTCCCCGGCGATCACCGGTCTTCCCGTCAGCACCCGGGCCTGCTCCGCCAGCTCGGTATCGAGCTCTACCCCCAGCACCGGGACATGGGCGGGGATCGCCTGGAGGAAGCGCCCAGGACCACACGACGGCTCGACCACGAAGTCCTGACGGTCCAGATCGGGCAGGTGGCTTCGCACCAGGGCGGCGGCGGCCCAGGCCGGCGTCGGGAATTGCCCCAGGGCACGCTGGCGGACCTCGTCCGTCATGATGCCGCACCCTCATCCTTGAAGGAGGCGGCCCACGCCTCGACGCTGCCGCCATACTGCTCGACCACCTCTCTGGCGCGGGTCTTGGAGAAGTCGACACCGTAGAGTCGCATCCAGTCGATGGCCTGTTGCGCCATGGCGATCTGGCGGCGGGTTTCGTACTTGGGAGCGCTCTTCTTGCAGGCCAGCGTGCACACCGTGGCCAGGGTGCAGTCGCAGAGGTAGGCCAGCGCACCGGCCGGATCACGCACGGAGCCCTTGGTCATGCTTCCACCTCGCTCACCTGTTCCGAGAACGCCTGCCGGTAGGCCTGCTCGGACAGGACCCGGATGCTTCCCTTGCCGCTGTCATTGAGCTTCTGGGCCTTCGCCACCTTGCTCCCGGCCTTGTCGCCGGCCACCAGCAGGGTCGTCTTGCCGTTGACGGCACTCTGCACCTGGGCGCCCATGGCCATGGCCTGCGCCTCCATCTCCTTGCGCGAGGCGCCCTGCATGGTGCCGGTGAAGCAGATCACCTGGCCGGCGAGCGGCTGGTCAGCCCCCGCCTCGGTCGCGGGTGCATCGTTCTCGAGGGCGAAGCCAAGCACGCGCATGTGGAGGATCAACGGCCACATGTCGCGCAGGGACGCTGCGATCTCCGGCGACGTCTTGGGTCCGAAGCCGTCGATATCGGCGATCTGCTCGGCCGTCACACTCCCCAGGTCGTCCAGAGGGATCTCCTGCAAGAGCTTGCGGGCATCGCCGCGGCCCAGATGGCGGATGCCAAATGCGGCCAGCCAGCGCCACGCCATGACCGGCTCGCGCCGGCTACGCTCCAGCTGCGCGACCAGATTGGCGGATTGCCCGGGGCCAAAGCCAAGGGCGGCGAAGTCGTCGGCCGCCATGGCATAGATGGCCGGCAGCTCCGTGATTCCCGCCGCGACCAGCCGTGCAACGGTCTCGCGACCGAACAGGTCGACGTTGCCCAAGGTGTGAAACCAGTGGCGGAGCCGAGATTCGGCCTGGGCCGAGCATCCCGTGGTGTTCGGACACGCCATGTGCACGCCCTCCTCGACCGCCTCGGTGCCACAGGAGGGGCAGTGGGTCACGGCCAGCGGCGTTGCAGCCGGCACCAGCACCTCGACGAGCTTGGGGATCACTTCGCCAGATCTCACAAAGCGGGCCTGGGCGCCCTCCCCCAGCCCCTGCGCCAGCAGGTTCTTGGCGGTGTGGGCAGTGGCTCTGGACACGGTGGCCCCGGAGAGCACCACCGGCTTGATCATCAAGGTGGGAATGATCCGCCCGGTGCGGCCGGTCGTGAGCCGGACGTCCAGGACCGTGGACACGGCCGAGTCGCCTTGGCGCTTGATGGCCAGGACCGCACGCTCGTGATGCGACGTGGCCCCCATGGCGTGGCGTAGCGACGCGTCGGTGACCTCGACCACCATGCCGTCCGTCTCATATTCGTTGTCCGCCACCACGCTGTCGTAGAGGGCCTCCCACCCCTCCCGCAGCTCGTCAGCGGTCACGATCCGCTCGGGCAGCTCGGCGAAAGGCACGAAGCGGATGGCGCCAGCCTCCAGCGCCAGCCGGTGATGGGACTTCACGCTGTCGGCGCTCACGAACCCGGCGACGAAGTTGCGGGGATGCTCCTGGTCGTGCTCGGTACCCTTGCCCAGCTGGGCATGGAAGAACGCACGATCGCAGACCAGCTCGCCCCGGCCCCGGCCACGCCCGCCCTGCATGACCACGCCAAGCTCGATGATGCGGGTGATGTCCTGGCCTTGCAGCCCATCTCCCCGGGTCACCAGGCGATCGCCACTGTCATGGCCGGCGATGCCGTCGAGCTTGGGGGTGAGACGAAAGCGCAGGGTGTCGGGGTCGATCCCCTCCTCGAGGGCGGCCCGGGTCACCTGCTGGAGGTACCGTTCCACGGCCTCGAGGTCGTAGGCCTTCGATGTCGAGAGCATCGGCGTCGCATGCTTCACCGTGGGCAGGTCCAGGGGAAGCAGCTCCGGCTCGACGCGATGGAGGAACGGATGGTCGGGGTCCTGCTGGCGAAGCCCGAGGAGAAAGCACTGGTCATAGACGGCATCGCTGACCAGGGGCTCGCCGCGGCGGTAGGCCTCGTTCAGGATCTCGCACGCCTCGGCCAGGGTCTCGACACGCTGGAGCAGCTCGAGGGCCTGGGGATTGCCCTCGAAGAGGTGGCCATTGGGGACGGTGAGCTGCCGGGCGGGTGCCTCGGCGGCGGCGAAAAGGTCCAGATCGTGGTCAGCTGCTGGCATGGGAGATTCCTCGGTGGCTAGGGGTCGGTTCCGTTGCCATGGAGGATGCCAGCAAAGCGCCAGCACGCAAGGCGGGGAGCGCCCTTCAAGGGTGCCGCGCTGTACCGATGGGACAACCCCCGGAGGGGCTGAGCCGACCGGGGGGAGCATCGTTCACGAGTGGGTGGTGGAAAGGAACAGCACGCCGCACTTGTCCGAGTAGACGGCGCCGAACTGCGCCTCCAGCCAGGCATGGGCCTCGGGCGGAAGCGTGCCGGGCTCGTCCATCGCATGCATCATCGACATCGGCTCCACGGGCAGTGGCAGCAGCTGGCCAACGAGCTGCTCCATTACGCTCGACATGTAGTCCATGGCCTGGAGCATCTTGGTGAACTTCACGCTGACCACCAGCCCCGCGATCGGGGGACGCTGGGATCGGGTCGGCGGGTTCAGATGGAGGCTGCTCTCCTCGGGCAGCTTCAGCAGACCGGCCCGATAGTCGGCCATGCTGACCTGCCGAAGGACCTCTACGGTACGCGAGCCGAAGTCGGACTCTGTCTCCGGGGTGTCAGGCTGGTCGAGTCGCGTATTCACCATGTCGAAGATGTCGGGCCCGTCGTTGGCCACATAGACCTTGATGCTCTTGGGCACGTCGCCTTCGAGTCGCGCCTGAAGCGTCCGCGCCAGCCCCTTCCAGTCCACGTCGTCATAACGGGTCATCACGCCATTGCCCTCCCGGTCGAGGAAGGTGTCGGCGCCGTCCGGCACCATGGGCAGCAGCAGGAAGTTGAAGCACAGCGGCTTCTCGGCCTGTTCGGAGATACGTTGCCACTCCTCGGGGGTGACTCGCTCGTCGGCAAAGGGAAACATCGTGGGGGTTCTCCTGGGTGTCTGACTGGCAGTGGTGGCGGAAGGCTGGGCCCGCCTCGATATGTACCGTATTACCGTATACCCGATTACGGTACAGGCAAGACATCACCCGCCATGCAGGATGGCACGAAGCTGGGCAATGCGTTTGGGGCCCATGCCCGGGACCGCGGCGAGGTCCGCCTCGGTGGCGGCGACCAGCGCCGCCATCGAGCCGAAGCGTTCGGCCAGGAGGCGAGCGAGGTTGGCGCTCAACCCCGGCATGCCTTCCAGCACAAAGGCGAGCTGGGCCACCTGGGGCAGCCCGGACGGCTTTCGCCCCCGCAGCGGAGGCTCATAGCCGAGGCCTGAGCGGTCATGGGCTGCGAGCTTGAGGATCACGTAGGCGGTGTGGTGCAGGCTGTAGGTGGAGATCACGTTCATGCTGGATGGTGACCAGGAAGCTGAGCATCCCGTCGATGGCCTGGACCAGCATGCCGCGAGAGTTGTCGTGGACAGGCCCTTCCAGGAGCACGATCGGGGTGATCCCCTCCTCCAGGCGCATCTTCTCGCTCTGGAAGAAGAGCCGCTTGTCGTCACCGACCACCGAGGCCTCGAAGTCCGTTCGCGCCACCGTCTCGGCACAGCACTTCCGTTCGATGACGTAGCGGGTCTCGCGACCCTGGATCTCGATGTCACCCAGGCCGAGGTCCGTTCGCTCCAGGGTGACGTTGGGCAGGCCCTGCAGCGCCTCGAACAGCGCCGCTGGCTCGCGATGATCGATGCGGACCAGCACGGGGTCAGGCACCGGGATGCTGGCGAGGTCCAGCGCTTCCGCCTCGGCAAGGCGTGATCCATTCAGGGTGCGGGCTGGCGCCCGTTTAGCCGGCGAGGACCCCGGGCGCTTGGCCCTGGTGTGGCGGCCAGCCTTGCCGGCGCCGGGCTGGGCTCGCTCTTCGAAGACGGTGAAGGGAACGGACTCGAGCGACTCCCCTGCCGACAGCACCCCCGCCTCTCGCAAGGCTTCCAGCACCGCCGTTGAGGCAGCGGGATCGCTGACCGACAGCTTCACCCCGTTGCCCCAAGGCTCGACGAAGGCCTTGGCCCCCTGGGGAAGGCACGCCAGGTGGTTGAGGTAGGCGCGAACGCGCTGAGGGTTCTGCGGCGGATGCCAGAGGGTGATGTGCATGACGGGCTCCAGGAGGTGAATGGAAGCCCTTCAGTTGCCCGGCCTGGTGCCGGGCGGGCCCCTCGAGGGTGGCTCCTGCTGAAACAGGGTGCCCCCGAAGAGCTTTCATGACGTCCGCAGTGAATGCAACGGCATATAATTCGCACCTTCCGTCCGCTGATCACCGATCGTCATGCACACGCCACTTGGCGGGGGCGCGGCGGGACGCCTTAACCGGAGATGAGGGACTGGTGGCGCTCCTGGCGCTGACGAGGTGACAGTCCCAGCTCCTGCTCGGCCCGCATCTGCCGGGTATTGGACGCCTTGACCTCGGCGATCATCTCGGCCCCAGGGTACAGGGTGAACACGGCATCGACGATCGTCGGCCGGCCGGAGACGCCCTTCTTGCGCTTCTTGACCAGCTCCTTCTCGTAGCGCGAGATCGTCCCATCTTTCATGACCCGCATCAGCTCCCTCTCGAGGTAGCTGATGCCATCGGAAATACGCGAGTAGTTCAGCCCGCTGGTGGTCTTCTGGAGCTCGCTGTAGCGAAGGCGCACCGGGTGCTGCTCGGACATGTTGGTGGCCAGCAGCACCATTCGCTTGATGACGTTGATGCCATAGGAGCGCCGCGAATACAGCCGGCGCAAGTCGTACTGGCGGTACTGAGCTGACTGGATGGCCTTGGCGACGGCACGGTTGAAGAACACGTGCCAGCGAGCCTCGGGAGCAAACCTCGCGTTTCCCTTCGCCGTCGAGGCCCGGTAGTCCTCGAGGATATGGCCGCGGATGATCGACTCTCCCTGGACGGACTCCAGGGTGAAGGTGCTGGAGGTCAGGATGTCCAAGGCTTCGACCACCTGGTAGTGGTTGTAGGTGTGGCCTAGCGAGCGCAGGATCTCCCGCAGTTGGCGGATCGAGAAGGACACGCCGTACTTGGCTTCCTTGCGCCCGTCGGGGCGCTCACACATGCCACCCTCCTCGGAGGCCAGTTTCATCAGCGCGATCTCGACGGCCTGCTCCCGGATGCCCGGGAAGCGGTTGATCCAGGCGTCCTGATCATCCTCGTGGCTCTTGCTGGCGCGGATATCCTTGGTCGTCCCAGGGAACTGAGTGAACTTGAGATCCTGACCGAAGTAGCCGAACTCGATCACGGAGGCTTTCGGTGGGCCATCCTCGCCGCTGTTGAGGTGCTCGCTGGCGTACTTGGGCAGCAGGTCCCAGACCATGATGCTGTTGGATAGCGAGGTACGCTCGTCGCTGGTGTTGTAGACGAACGACTTGAAGACGGCCAATGGCCGATCCATGGCGGTTTCTTGCTCTGCCAGCGGTATCTCGTCGGGACCAAAGAGGGGGACCTGGCGGGGACTGTCGATCTTGCGGGCACTGGTGGCACTTCGTGTCATGAGCGGTATCCCGACGAGAGGTAGCGATGGTTTAGACGGAGCGTAGCAGCCTCCGGGCCCATGTAAACTGGTAGCGCTGGCTCGCAAAACCCCGTCTCGTAGCCGTCCACTGGTAGCTGGGACTCGCACAATACAGAGCAAACAGCCCGCGCCCGGAGCTGAAAGTGGTAGCTCTAGCTCGCATAATACCCGCCAGGGGGACTCCCGTCTCAGCTAGTAGCTGAGGGTCGCAGAACCCCATCTCACTAGGCTGCGCCCCATCCGAAGTGGTAGCTGACACTCGCATAACCCTGGCGCGTGGGTAATGTCGGGCTCATGACCCCGCGGGCGGCGAGCGTCATCTCACCTTCTGTCCGTTTGACTGGGTGCTGCTGGTCGCAAAATCCCCCGGAGAGCCCCCAGACATTGGTAGGGTGGTAGCTGGCGCTCGCAGAATACTGTTGCCTGGCTTGCCTGGGTGCTGGTGGTCGCATAATGCTCTGCTGGTGGGCATCAGGGCATGGCGAAGCGGTAGCTAGCACTCGCAGAATACCGGGGCCAGGGGCCTGACTGGATGCTCATGGTCGCAGAACCTCCTGCTGGCGGGCCTCAGAGCTCGGAGTGGTGGTAGATGGGGCTCGCAGAATGTCGGCTTCTGGCGCCTGAGACCGGGTGCTGGTGGTCGCAGAATCTCCTGCTGGCGGGCTTCCGGACCTGAAGGGGTGGTAGCTGGCGCTCGCAGAATGACACCGCCTGTGACCTGACCGGATGCTGGTGGTAGCCCCCAAGCCGGCCGACCTCAGGACCTGCAGAAGTGGTAGCTGGCGCTCGCATATTGCCGGCTTCTGGCGCCTGACCGGGTGCTGATGGTCGCAGAACCCCCTGCTGGCGGGCCTCCGGGCCTGAAGGGGTGGTAGCTGGAGCTCGCATCATCCCGGCTTCTGGGGCCTGACCGGGTGCTGGTGGTCGCAGAACCTCCTGCTGGCGGGCTTCCGGACCTGAAGGGGTGGTAGCTGGCGCTCGCAGAATGACACCGCCTGTGACCTGACCGGATGCTGGTGGTAGCCCCCCAGCCGGCCGACCTCAGGACCTGCAGAAGTGGTAGCTGGCACTCGCATATTGCCGGCTTCTGGCGCCTGACCGGGTGCTGGTGGTCGCAGAACCCCCTGCTGGCGGGCCTCCGGGCCTGAAGGGGTGGTAGCTCGCGCTCACTGAATGCCGGCTTCTGGCGCCAGACCGGGTGCTGGTGGTCGCAGAATCCCCTTCTGGCGGGCCTCCGGGCCTGAAGGAGTGGTAGCTGAAACTCGCAGAATCCCGGAACGGCTGGTGACAGACCGGGTGCTGATGGTCGCAAAACTCCACCGCCGGTGGGCTCCAGGGCCCCGGGGGCAGTGGTAGCTGGCACTCGCAGAATGCCGGCGTCTGGCGCGACCGGGTGCTGGTGGTCGCAAAATTCACAGCCGGCAGGCCTCAAGGCTCGAAGGGATGGTGTCTGGCACCTCCCTGTCGGCAGTGGGCGCAGGGCGTGGGCACTAGAATGGCAATAGCTGCCACCGTCAGAGGAGATGCCCATGTCGCCCGGAAGCTGGACGAACGCAGCGTTCTCTGTCTTCATGGCCGGCGTGAGTCTGTTCGTCTATGTCCAGATCGAGCGGAATGCTTACCAGGCCCGTCAGCAACGCTTGGGCCAAGAACAGGGCGACCATCCCGGTCTGCCACGGTAATGCCGGGTGCTGCTGGTCGCAAAATCCCCCGCGGGCGGACTTCAGGCCCCGGTACAGTGGTAGCTGGCGCTCGTGGAATCCCCTTGCGAAGAGTCGACCGGTAGCTGATGGTCGCTAAATCCTCCAACGAGACAGGTGCCTACGGAGTGGTAGCCTACACTCGCATAACCCCTGCACAGTACCGGGTACTGAAGAGCCTTGAGGCCCACCAAGCACCGACGGTGCCCTGGTGGCGCGGGCTCGCAAAAGGTGGTGGCCGCGACTCGCATAACGTTTTGAAGGGTCTCACAAGCCGAGATAGGAGGGGTTATCCACAGCCCTTCTCAGATGCTACTGGTAGCTGAGGCTCGCGGAACACTCGCTAACCGGTGGTTCAGACTCGTGAAATGGGCATCCAGGGCTCTGAAGATGTCGGGAGCTGGTAGCTCAGACTCACCGATTACCGAAGGACTGGTGGCTCGAACTCACCGCGAGTGGTTGCATGTGCTCCCCGACAAACTCATATCTCCCTTACTAAACATACACTTAGAAAACGCTCCTTGCTTCTCCTTTTCCTTATATATCCTTGCTGGCAAGCCTCTATGAGTCGGACACGACGGAGCAGCCCCTCGTCTTGAGCTCGGGACCCTTTGCCCTTAGCTGAGTGCTTCTTCGCTGCGGCCTGTTTTCCCGCCTTAGGGTGCGTGGAGCGGGGACTCGAGGAATCCGGCAGCAGCGCTGCCAGCTGGGACCTCAACTGGTCATTGGTCGCGACCTTGGCCGACTGCTCCTCGCGGCTAAGCCGCTCTCGAGGTAGCGGCGTCTGTGCCTTCCGCCGGGAAACACCACGGTCAGACCGGGGCGCGTTGGGGCCCTTCTTCGCCACCTGCAGGCGGTTCAGCCGCCTCACGTAGGCCTAATCACGACGACGCTGGTCCTCGGCCGCCAGCTGTTCCGGTGACATCTTGCGTCGCCGCGCTTCGTCCTTCAGCCGCTTGGCCTGGCGGTCTTGGTACTTGCACAACCACTTCTCACGGTCACGACGCTCCTGGGGCGTCAAGACCGCGAGCGCCATCTCGGTGCTGGTAGCGGGCCGAGACCCTGTCCGAACTTTTCGACGCTTCTCGGCCTCCCTGGCTTTCCTCGCTGTCTCGATCTGCTGGCGGCGAGCAACCGGCGACACGGACAGGATCTTCGATGGTGCCGGGTCTGGCGTCACCTCGTCGACAAACCCGCTCCCACCACAGCCTGGACAGTTCGGGGCGTACACTTCCCCCCCACGGCAACGTGGACAGAACTCCATGCTTGCTCCTCGACCTCCAGTTTCTCGAACACACCCGGCGCCGGTGCCACGGCACCTCCTTGAGCCTAGCCCCTCACGGTCCCGCGGGCATCAACGACCATGACGCGTGTTATTCCGACCTCGCGCTCTGAGCATGGCGCGAAGCTCGTCGACGGAATGTCCCTTCAGCGCTTCAGCCTGCTCCTCGACTTGTTCTTTCAGCTGCAGATGGCCAGAGGCCATGTTGGATGCGCGCCTGGGCGGCTTTAGGGCCATCCGCCGGCGTCGCAGAGAATGCGACATCTCCAGTTGGGCATGGCGTTGACACCCGAAGTGGGAATGGACCCGTTCATCCGCCACCACCTCCTCCCCTGCCGGGAAGCTGTTGGGCGCCAGGACGACCCCGTAGTCCTCGAGGTGCTTCAGGAAGGCCTCGGACACCGCAACGGCAATCTGGGCACGGGAGATCGCCGTGTAGGCGCGATTGGCGATCGGGCGGTCCCGCTTCGCCAATTGCCAACGGCCCTGCAGGAGCACCGACGGGAAACAGTCGTCAATGATCGCAACACGTCCCCACTCATGCCCCTTGGCTCTGGCCACCGTGGTCAGCGTGAGATCCCGCTCAGGTGGCGATTGCGAGGCATCCTGCATCGCCTCCTGACGCTGCCTGTCCTGGTCACGCCAACGATCGATGATCTCGGGCAGTTCCAGGACCGATAGCCCAGCCGTTTCGACCCAGTCACAGAGCTCAAGGCCGGTGCTATCCCAGCGCTGACGGAATCGTGCACGAGCTTCCTCGAGGCTGCGTAGGCCTGCCAGGGAAGGCAACGTCGGGGCAGCACCATCGGACCCGGCGCCTCGGACGCTCCCATCACGACGGAGCGCCGCCAAGTCGCGCACTAGGCCGACCGGATAGGATTCCACACCGTCGACCCAGGAAATGCGTTTGCCACGCTGGGTGGCCTCGAGTGCCTCCTGGAACAACCCTGCCGACGAACTCGTGATGACCGTGTAGGGGACCTCCTGTGACTCCCATTGATAGCGATGCGCCGACGGGTAGACGTTCGATTCGCCCCGTCCAATACAGCGGTCAACACGAGGACTCCCCGCTCGGTGAGCCAGGGCATTGAGCAGCGAGGCGATCGAGGCGCCGAAACGGAACGAGTCACGCAGATACACCGTGTCTGCCCGCTCCTGCAGGGGATGCCGCTGGGCCTTTATCCTGCGGTTGCCCTGACGGAGAGACTGAAAGGCGTCGCCGAACATGACCACGGCGATGTTCTGTCGTGACAGCAGTCCAAGTTGCGCCTCATCGGCGTCCTGGGACTCCTCCAGGATCACGAGCTCGGCCCCGTGCAGCGGCGATACCGAGATGGATCGCCCCAGGCCCTCCAGGTGGATCTGTTCCGTCGCCGACTGGGTCCACAGCTTGACCTCGGCGGCATAGGTCAGCGGTGCCGAGTCAGGTTCGCGGCTGATCTGCGAGAACCAGACATCTATTGCCACCCTGAGCACCCGACGACTGTCAGCGGGAGCAAGAGCCCATTCCTCGCCGGGCCGGTTGCCAGACGGGAGGTGTGACGGCTCGGGATGACGGTGAGCGCTGCGATAGAACCGATACAGCACCTGCCGTGCTCGCTGGACTTCACGCTGGGTGGTGCCGGCACCTCCGGCCGCTAGCATCTGCTGCTCGGTCAGGCTGCCCTGGACGGGATGGGCCTTGAGCTTGGCGGCGTAGAGTCGCAGCAGATAACGGTGGGCCGCCTCCTGGACGGTCATCGCCATGACGTTCGGGGGCAACGTGGCCCGGGCACGATCACGAAGGTTACGGGACTGCGACAGGAACAGGATGCGCCGACAGGCATCCCGACGGGCAAGCTCGACGATGATGGCCGATTTGCCGGCCCCGGCGACCCCCGGGGCATTGATCAGCCGCCCGCCTTCCAATTCCGCCTGTCCCTCGGACATGGCCTCGGTCGCCATCTCGATGATTCGGGCCTGCTCGGGCGTGAGTCTCACGTGACCTCCTCGGCCAACGCCTATGGTCTAGGACAGCAGCTCCGAAAGGCGATCATAGAGCCTCCGATGCCCGGTCTCGCCAAGGGAAAGCAGCATCTCGAGCGCATCCCAGTGCGCAACGATCGCACGCCAAGCGGCCGAACGGGTCGCGATGGTAGGGAGTCGCTCGCGGAGCCCCGGAGCCCAGACCAGCAGCAGAGCACAACGCTGAAAATCGCTGGCGTCATGAGGGTGTGCCGGCTGCTCGGCCGCGTGGGGCACGCCCATGAGCATATCGGCCAGGGCTTCGGATGAGGCCCCCACATCGCCCCGCCGGCGCCAGGCATCGACCTGCTGATCCAGCGACATGGCGGCTATCTCCCCAGTAGGGAGCTGGCTCAGGCCGAGAGCCTCGCGCTTCCTGGCGCAGGCCTCGGGGGAGCCAATCACCATGGTGGCCTTCAAAGCCCGGGCCAACCAGGTATCGACAATGGCGTCATGGCCATGACGCTTCATGAGTGCTGGCAGTTCGCGGATCGGTATCTGCCCCTTCAGGACCGTGAGGTCGTGATCCGTTGGCTGATAGGTGATCTCCATCTGTTCCTCCCGGCCGTGGCATGTAATTACGGTGTACGGTATTACGGTATGATTTAGCGAGGGGACCGACCGCCACCCGAGGTCTTGGGTGGCGGTCAGTGGCGGTGCTTAGCCACCCATCATGGGGTGATGAGGCGCGAAGGGGATCTCCTCATCCTGAGCCCCGAACCCATCTGAGATGGTGGGCTGATGACCGGGCTGTGCGTGCGCGTAGCCGCCACCCTGGTTGCCCATGGGTTGCTGGGGGGCATGACCGTAATCCTGGCGCGGCGGTTGGCCGCCATACCCCTGATGTCCACCGCCCTGCTGCGGTTGGCCATAGCCAGCGTGTTGACCGGCACCCGGCTGCGGGGCGTTGGAGCGTGTGCGGTTGGGTTTGCCGTCGAGCATCTGCAAGTCGCTGCAGACGATCTCGGTGGTGTAGCGGTCCTGACCGTCTTGTCCCTGCCACTTGCGAGTTTGAAGCCGACCCTCGACATAAATCTTCGAGCCTTTTGAAAGGTAATTACCCGCGATTTCGGCAAGCTTGTTGAAGAACACCAGATTATGCCACTCCGTGCGCTCTTGAGTTTGCCCAGTCTGGCGATCATTCCAGGTATCGGTAGTGGCAAGTCTAGCATTAGTAACCATTCCGCCACTCGGCAGGTTTCGAGTTTCCGGGTCATTGCCCAGGTTACCGATCAGGATACACAGGTTCTTGGATCTGCTCATTGTCTCTTCCACTTGGCGTATTTACTTGGCTTGGCGTTGGCGTCGTTGTTGACGTGAGTTCAATGTATTACCAATCAAAAAAGACGCAATGCCCGAAATTAAAGATTTGGTGCATCCATAACTCATGGTGTTTTCATGTGACGCCGACCAATGAAGACGTTTATCGGTAGCCCGAAGAGGGTGGCCGCTGCCGGCACGCTCGACTGCGGAGCAGAGTACCAACAGCAGCGTGGTCCTCCCCCCTCGTGTCGTGCCCTCCAAGGGCATCTCGGTACACCGTCAAAGCCCGACGATGGGCATAGCATGCGCGGGACTGTGAGAGCCGATACACGGAGACAGGGGCAGCTGGTGACACAAGACAACCGCGACAAGCCAACCAGGGAGGCCTACCTCCAGCAGCTGATTCGCAAGGGCCTAGACCCCGGGATGGCACAGGAGGTAGTGAGCCAACTCGTCGAGGCCGGGCAGTTACGAGAAGATGCATCCCCTCACCAGGAGCGCCCTGCCACAGAGGTCATGGAGGGCAACTCACCGAGGCCATCACGCCAGGCATTGCTGGCCGCCAGCAAGCGCATCAGCACGCACGGGCCTCAAGGGAACGATCTGGCCTTCATGCACACGATCCTGTGCCAGGTGGGGTTGCCACGCCGGGCGATCGACGGAATGTCGTACCAGCGCGTCTGCGACGGCGTCGGGATACATATCCAGGCAGGGTCACTCTTCGACGGGGAAGGATGGGTCGAGCACCCCGTGCCCTACGGGGCCATGCCACGCCTCGTGTTGGCACATCTGAACACCCAGGCTCTGCGGCAGCGATCACCGATCGTGGATGTCGGGCCGAGTGCTTCGGCATTCCTAAGGACCCTGGGATTCGAGCCGGCCGGCGGTGACCGTGGCCCCTACACAATGTTCAAGCGACAGGTGCAGGCGCTGGCCGCGTGTCGCATCACCATGGGCTACAGCGTGGGCGATACGGCCTATACCGTGAAGGGCGATTTGATCGATGAGTTCGAGGCGTGGACTCGCCCCAGCGGAAAGGGGGCCGGCAGAGACCTGTGGCCGGAGAAGATCGCGTTCACCCAGCGCTATTACGACAGCCTGACGCAGCACGCCGTCCCCCTGGACCTGCGGGCCCTTCACGCTCTCAAGGGATCGGCCCTCGCGCTGGACCTCTACGCCATGCTTGCCGAGCGCCTGCACCGGGTGAGTGGCAAGAGCGTGATGTTGCACTGGGCGTCACTGCGAGCGCAGTTCGGACATGACTACCACGGCGAGCATGGCCCCAGGAACTTCAAGAGAGATTTCAAGGTAGCGCTGAAGAAGGTGCTGGCGGTCTATCCCAAGGCGCGAGTGAGCGTCGTCAAGACCGGCATCGCCCTGCGCCCATCCCCACCACCGATACCCTACCGCGGCTAGCGCTGCACACACCCGAGAAAGGGCCAGTGGAGTAACCACTGGCCCTTCATTGTTAGCCCATCAGCACTGGCCAGCCACACTTAGGGTAAAGGGCTTGCCCCCGGGGGTGGGCTTTTCGTGGGTGAGTGATAGCAGATGGCTTCTGTGGATATCCCTGTTAATACAGATGCTTAGGCACGAAGAATCACGATCACGGCCACGAAGAATCACGATCACCAGCCACGAAGAATCACGATCACTGGCACGAAGAATCACCACCCCCCTAAAACCTGTTGCAGCCTCTAGGCCTTCCTCTAGGGAAACGCTGCGCAAATCCCGCCGCAGCTGCCTGATCGCCACCGGCGGGGTAGAATCTGACCATCCCGCCACCGTCTGACAGAGCCATCCGATGAAGCAGATCTCGTTCGCCCAGGCAGCGCACCAGAACAAGAAGAAGGTTACCCGTCGAGAGCGGTTCCTGGCCCAGATGGATGCCCTGGTGCCTTGGCAACGGCTGATCGACGCGCTGTCGCCGTCCTACTTCCCGAACGCGGCGGGCAAGCGGGGCCGGCCGCCCATCGGGCTGGAGCGCATGCTGCGGATCTACTTCCTGCAACAATGGTATGCGCTCGCCGACGAGGCGCTCGAAGATGCCATCTACGACAGCCAGGCCATGCGGGACTTCATTGGTATTGATCTGGCCATCGAGAGCGTGCCGGATGCGACCACGCTGCTTCGCTTCCGTCATCTGCTGGAGAAGCATGCCCTGACCCAGCGGATCTTCGAGGAAATCAATGCCAGTCTGGCCGAGCGGGGGCTGTTCATGCGCGAGGGCACCATCGTCGACGCCACCATCGTGGCCGCCGCGCCCTCCACCAAGAACAAGGCCAAGCAGCGTGACCCGGAGATGAAGCAGACCAAGAAGGGCAACCAATGGTTTTTCGGCATGAAGGCCCATATCGGCGTCGATGCGGTCACGGGGTTGACCCACAGTGTCGCTGCCACCTCGGCCAATGTCGCCGATGTCACCATGGCGGGTCACCTGGTCCGAGACGATGATAAGCGGGTATACGGCGACGCGGGTTACACCGGCATGTGGAAGCATCTGGACGAAGAGAAGGATGCCCCGGATTCCCGGTGCTGTGTTGCCGCCAAGCGTGGCGCCATCAAGAAGATGGAAGACAGCCCCATGAAAACGCTGCTGCTGGCGATCGAGAAGGCCAGGGCCAGTATCCGCGCCAAGGTCGAGCATCCGTTTCATGTCATCAAGAACCTCTTCGGCTACCGGAAGGTGCGCTACAAGGGGCTGGCCAAAAACCAGGCGCAACTATTCAGCCTGTTTGGACTGGCCAATCTGGTGCTGGCGAAACGATGCGAGGGCCGAGTTGACGGGGCCAGTGCGCCTTGAATCTGGCCTGGCAGCCGGTTACCCGGGCTGCCAGGGTAAACAGGCCACCTTCGGTGGTCAGAAGGTGACCGCTGACGCGGTAAAAATGCCGCTCTGAGCACTTCAACCGCTCAGAGTCGAATTGATCAGTGATTCCCTAGCGGCCCTATACCCCCATGCCCTGTAATCAAAAGGGTCTTACCTGTAGGGCATGGCGAAATTCTGGGGATAACCGAACGAAGGAGACAGGCCAGGTACGCAGCCCAGAGGAGCGACTGTCGCCTCGCTGCGCTCGTTGACGGGCCCTTGCCTCAATCGCCTCTGCCCCGCTGCGCGGGGCAAAGAGCCGATCTCGTCAAGTACCTGTGAATGGACGTCTAAGCAGAGGGTACGGGGTTACCATAGTATGGGTATTAATAAACCCCGGGGGTAACCCGGGGTATAAGTTCCGACATGGCGCAGGGCGAGTGGGTAGACTTACTTAACCGCGTCTTTAAGGGGTTTGCCAGCGGCGAACTTGACCGTTTTCTGAGCGGGGATAGTCACCTTGTCGCCAGTTTGAGGATTACGACCAACTCGCTCCGAGCGATGCCCGATCTTGAACTTACCCAGACCCGTAAGAATGCACTCTTCCTCATCTTTCAAACCATCAACCACGATATCGGTAAGTGCGTCGATGACAGATGCAACATCCGTCTTTCTAAGGCCTGTTTTATCGGCAAGTGCTGCAACAAGATCACTCTTTCGCTTTATGGAAATGCCCCTATATCAACTATGTGAAACGTTGCTTTTACGTCATCCGACGAGAACCTGCAATGGCAGAGAGAGCCATTCAATATCGTTCGGAGGGCTCCCAGGTTGTCGCCACTGGGAGAGAACCGGAGCCAGCGCCTGACCAGTATATCCATCGTCCCATCTGAGAGCCGTTGTCTCGACGTGCACTTGAATGGGCCTTCCCGGCACGGGTGATCAGGCTATCAAGGCGTATTGTGCGACGCAGTGTCACCACGGTGCCAAACAAGGACCCCCAGACATGTCCCGTTACCTCTCCCCCTCATTGCTGACAGTCACGTTATTGGCTGCAGGCCTTACAGGATCGCCCGCTCAAGCCCAGATGATCGGCTATCTTCCAATCAAGAGGTGAGCTTCGGGGTCGGCTACCAGCTGACGCCCAACTTTGCCATGGAGCTCGCGTATCGCGACCTCGGCAGCGCTCGCTACGAGACCTCCAACACCGTCACCTTCAACCATGATGGCGAGATCTATGTTGGTGTCTCCGACTTCCGCAACGAGTACGAGTCCAAGGTGTTCATCCTCCGTGGCGTGGGCATGCTGCCGGTCACCGAGAAGCTGACCCTGGAAGCGCTACTGGGCGTGGCCCATGTCCGTACCAAGTACAGCAGTGGTGAGGTCAACGAAGGGGTCGAGGTCGACTCACTGGGCGGCTATGGGCTTCTGACCTACTCCGACTCCTACGATGAGAAGGAGACCGGCTGGTCCGCCACCTATGGCCTGGGTGCCAGCTATGCGTTCACCCCCACGATTGCCGGTTATGCTCGCTGGGAGCGCGTACACGACATCAACACCGAATCCCCGGGCTGGGGTAGTATCAAAGCCGATTCGGTCTCTGCGGGGCTGCGCTACCACTTCTGAGCGGTCCCCTTCACTACCGAGAACCGGCGCCATCGGCGCCGGTTTTTTCATGCCCGTGTTCCGCATGCGGAACACTGCCGCACCGACAGCCTGCATGCGCGGTACAAAAAAGCCCGACACGGTG
>NZ_PDOG01000012.1:0-332 GCF_003202205.1 Halomonas sp. LBP4 | reverse complement strand
GCCACGGTGGCGGCGAAGGTGTAGGACTGGTCGGGCTCGACGCGCAGCGGGCCGCGCACCCGGGCCCGCGGCGGGTGCACATCGCGGAACTCGACCCCCTTGCGGTCCATGGCGTAGGCGTCGCGGTCGCTCGCGGGGGCGAGCGACGTCCGCGCCCGGGCCCGCAGGCCGATGCGGTCCTCGTGGTCGCGGGTCAGGGTCAGCGTCGGCCCGGTGTGCGGCCAGCTCTGGCCACCGTCCTCGGACCACTCCACCACCACGTCCTCGGGCTGCGCCGCGGTGTCCTCGGGCAGCGCCAGGTCGACCGCGTAGGTCCAGCTGTCACCGACGAA
>NZ_PDOG01000011.1:36789-100952 GCF_003202205.1 Halomonas sp. LBP4 | reverse complement strand
AGATCATGTGCACCCGGGAGCTGGGCGACCCGTTCCGCCGCGACGCGCTGAAGAAGCCGGTGCGCCTGCTGGAGAAGTACCAGGACTACGTCTGAGGTAATTGCCGAGACAACGCCAGGATAGCCCCGGTCGCCAGGCGAGCAACTCGTCGGACCGGGGTTTCTTGATTTCCGGGGGGAGAAGACTCATGACGGATTTTGTGATCATCGGCGGAGGCGTCATCGGCATGATGACCGCCTGGCAACTGGCCGAGGCCGGCCACTCGGTGGCCCTGGTGGAGCGGGGGCAGTGTGGCCGGGAGGCCTCCTGGGCCGGGGGCGGCATCATCTCGCCGCTCTATCCCTGGCGATACAGCGAACCAATCTCGCAATTGGCGAGATGGTCGGAAGGACGTTATCCCATGCTGGCATCGAGACTGGCTGAGGAAACGGGGATCGACCCGGAGTATCGCCAGCGAGGCTTGCTCTACCTGAATGTGGATGAGGAGGCCGATGCCATGGCGTGGGCGCGGCGCCTGGGCAAACCGCTGGCGAGGGTAGATGCTTACTTCCTGTACGCGCAGGAGCCAGGTCTTGCTGACGGCCTCGACGACGGCCTATGGATGCCGACGCTGGGTAGCATCCGCAACCCACGCCTGTGCCGAGCGCTGCGCACCCGGTTACAGTCCCTGCCAGGTGTCGTACTTCACGAAGGGTGCCAGGTCGCACGCCTGGTGGTCGAGCGCGGTCAGGTCAGGGGCGTGGACACCGACGCAGGCTGCTTCAGGGCCGGCCGGGTAATCGTCTGTGGCGGAGCCTGGACGGGGCAGCTGCTGGAAACGCTGGGCGTCAGCTTGCCCGTGCATCCGGTCAAGGGCCAGATGATGGTCTTCCGGACACCGGTGACGAGCGGATGCAAACGCCTGGTCGAGCGGGTGGTGTTGAAGGAGGGACGCTACCTGATTCCACGCGACGATGGCCGCGTGCTGGTTGGCTCGACATTGGAGCAGGCGGGTTTCGACAAGACGCCGACCGGGGAGGCGCGGACCTCGCTGTATGCCAGCGCCATAGCGATGGTGCCGGGCCTGGCCGACTGCGAAGTCGAGCACCACTGGGCGGGACTGCGACCAGGCGCTCCCGAAGGCCTGCCGTTCATCGGTGAGGTACCGGGCGTCGCAGGGTTGTTCATCAATGCCGGCCACTATCGCAACGGCCTTGTGTTGGCCCCGGCCGCCACGCGCCTGCTGGTCGACCAACTAGTGGGGCGCGAGCCGATCCTCGACCCCGAGCCCTTTCGGCTGAGTGCCGGTCGCGTCGGCGGCAGTGCCGCGCCGCTGGGAGAGGGAACGGACAACCCGCTGGTGGTCGATTATGCATGACGGCTCATGTCCGGTTCCTTCGCGGGGCGATCGGCTGGCCCAACGTTCCATCCCTATCTGGCGCTAACCACCAGCCGGTCCCGCCAGTACCCTTTGCAGGGATGAGGAGACTTAGGAGCCTACTTCTTCTCGTTAATCCCGCAGGGGAACAACGGACAAGCCCAGGAGGCCAAGATGAGCCAGCCCGATGTTGAATTCCTGAAAGCCTTCAGCGACGCCCTGAATCGTCATGATATCGATGCCGTGATGGAGATGATGACGGATGACTGTGTGTTTCATGCCATTGCTGGCCCGGAACTGGTAGGCAAGAGCTTCGTCGGCCAGGCCGAAGTGCGGCAGGGGCTCGAGAACGCCTGGAAGACGGCGCCCGATGCCTGCTGGGTCGATGGTGAGCACTTCGTGGTCGGTGATCGCGGCTTCTCGGAGACCACCTACAAGGGCACGACCACCGACGGGGTCCGCTCCGAGGCCCGCATGATCGATGCCTTTACCTTCCGCGACGGCAAGATCGCTGTGAAGAACGCCTTTCGCAAGAACAGGCCGCCGATTG
This sequence comes from Halomonas sp. LBP4, assembly GCF_003202205.1. Lineage (GTDB taxonomy): Bacteria > Pseudomonadota > Gammaproteobacteria > Pseudomonadales > Halomonadaceae > Halomonas > Halomonas flagellata. The sequence continues at coordinate 99,045 of NZ_PDOG01000011.1, read as the reverse complement.
CAGGCAACAACGGCTAGGCTTGGTCCGAAAAGTCGGCGAGCGATGGCCAGACAAGGCAAAAATCAGCGAAAAAGCGGAGTTTACGTGGGTGTAAATGAGCATTTTAAGCTGATTTTTAACGCCGTATGGGCGAGCGCAGGCAGTTTCCGGGCAAAGCCTAAGGACGGTGCGAGCCGCGGCATCCCGACACACAGGAGTCGATCATGGAGACAAAGACCAGCAAGGCGGGAGAAGAGCGACGCAGCGCTACCGCACCATCCCAGCCTTATGATCCGGCTTATGATCCGCTGAAGAGCACCACACCGGGGCAGGGGCGTGACTACGCGCCGACCTACTGGATCGGCACCGCGGGCGAGCCCCCGGCCGATGACGGCCCGGTGACCCAGGACATGGACGTGGACGTGGTGATCATCGGGGCCGGCTTCACCGGCCTGACGGCCGCCATCTTCCTGGCGCAGGAATACGGTATCCGGGCGACCGTGCTCGAGGCCAATCGCACCAGCTGGGGCTGCAGCACCCGCAACGGCGGCCAGGCACAGTGCGCCTCGGGACGCCTCAAGCGCTCCCAGTGGATCGAGCGCTATGGCCTGGAGACCGCGCTCAAGCTGCATCGCGAGTGTCTGGATGGCATGGAGACCTTCAAGTCGCTGATCGAGGACATCGACTGCGAGCCTCAGCCGGGCGGGCATCTCTACATCGCCCATCGCGACAAGGTCATGCCGTCCCTCGAAAAGGAGGCCAGGCTGCTGAGGGAGACGTTCGACTACGATGCCCGTATCCTCGACGCCGATACGGTCAAGCGGGACTGGGTCGGCGATCAGGACGCCGCCGGTGCCATGCACGAGCCCGAGGGCATCGGTATCCACGCCGGCAAGCTGGCGTTCGGCTATCTCAGGAAGGCCAGGGCCCTGGGCGCCAAGGTACATCCGTCGAGCCCCGTGCAGGGCTGGGAGACGCGCGACGGTGTGCACTATCTCAAGACCCCGGGGGGGATGGTCAGGGCCCGTGCCGTGGGTATCGCCACGGGGGGGTATACCTCCCAGAGCCTGCACCCCCAGCTCAAGAATCGGCTGCTGCCGATCCTGTCGAACTCGATCGTCACCCGGCCGCTCACGGCGAACGAGATTGAAGCCTGCAGCTTCAGGACGCATCAGGTCATCACCGATACGCGCGTGCTGCGGCACTATTACCGTCTGCTGCCGGACAACCGGCTGCAGATCGGCAGCCGCAGTGCCATTACTGGGCGTGATGCACCCCAGCAGAAATACGAGGATGTGCTGGTCAACAACATGGTCCGGAAGTTCCCGGCGCTGAAGGGCATTCCACTGGATTACTCCTGGTGGGGCTGGGTCGATGTCAGCCACGACATGATGCCGCGGATTCATCAGCCGGATCCCAAGGAGACCATCTTCTATGCCTTGGGCTACGGCGGCAACGGGGTCATGTACTCGGCCCAGGCGGGGCGCCGACTGGCGCAATGGATCGCCGGCGACGGCAGGCAACTCGACCTGCCGATCTTCACCTCCCAGCTGCCCTTCCCGAATATCCGCGAAATGGTCGAGTCCCAGGCCTTCGCCCCCTTCCGACGGTTCGGGCAGCGGTTTCTCTATCGCTGGTACTACCTGAAGGACGAAGTGTTGTGACCAGGCTGGCAACGGTTTACCGACCGTAACTCACTGAATATCGACTAGTCTGACCGTTCCATGGCTCTCGGGAGCAATCGAGCCAGGCGTTCGATGCCTGGCTCGATGCGCTCCTCGGGGATGGCCGAGAAGCCCAGGCGCAGGTACTCCCTTGCGGGACGGTCGAAGTAGTGCAGGTCGCCGCGCTCCAACAGGATGCCTTCCTCGCGGGCCAGGTCCTGAAGTCGCTGGCAGTCCAGCCCTTCGGGGCCTTTGATCCAGAAGCACGAGCCACCATACGTCGAAGGGGTATAGCAGTTGGGCAGATGACGCTTGAGGGCGTCGCTCATGAGCTGCCAGCGGCTCTCGAACGTCTGGTGGATCTGCCGGATCAGTGCATCTTGATAGCCCCGGTCAAGAAACAGCGCCAGGGCGCGTTGGTTGTTGGTCGGCGGATGGCGCAGCATCAGTCGCCGCAGGGCGCGAGCCTCGCGGATCAGCGCCGGGTGGGCAACCATGTAGCCCAGCCTCAGGCCGGGCGCCAGGGTCTTGGAAAGACTCCCGACATAGATGACACGGCTGTGCCGGTCCAGGCTCTTGAGCGCCGGCGTAGGGTTGCTGAGGTAGTTGGTTTCGCTGTCGTAGTCGTCCTCGATGATCAGGAAGTTCTCGATCTCGGCCATGTCGAGCAGCTGCCGCCGCCGCTCGAGTGGCATGGTCACCGTCGTGGGGCTCTGGTGGCTGGGCGTCGTGTAGACCAGGGAACACTGCGTCAGCTCCTCGACCGGTCGCATGCCCTGCTCGTCCACCGGTAACAGGCGGATATCGTCCGTGAAGATCCGGGCGATGTTGTACATGTCCACATAGCCGGGATTCTCCATCCCGAACTGCCGACCCGGTTTCAGCAGCAGCATGGCGGCGATCCACAGCGCCTGCTGGGTGCCGACCGTGACGAGAATTTCCTCGGGCTTGGCCCAGACGCCACGGCGCGGCAAGAGGCGCTTGTGGATCTGCTCGATCAGCAGGGGATCGTCGTCGTTGAGGTGGTCGACCGACCAGCTGCGAATGGCCGGGACACTCATGGAGTCACGACTGCATTCCCGCCAGTGTTGGGTCGGGAAGAGCGCCGGATCGATCTGCCCGTAGAGGAAGGGGTAGTCGTATCGATGCCAGTCACTGGGTTTCTGAATGGTCTCCTGCTGCGAGGGCCGGATCGTGAGCAGCCTTTCCCAGGGCATACGCTCGGCGTCGATATCGTTGAGACGCACCGGTTTCTCGGCTCGACCTTCCAGGATTTCCGGATTCACGAAGTAGCCGCTGCGACTCTTGGCAATCAGATAGCCGTCGTCGAGCAGATGCTCATAGGCCAGCATCACCGTGTTGCGCGCCACCTGAAGCTCGCGCGCCAGCTTGCGGCTGGAAGGAAGTGCCTCATCGAGCGGGATATGTCCATCCAGGATGGCATGCACGATCTGTTCACGCAGCTGCTGCTGGAGGCTCGTCGGAAGGCTTGAATCGAGATGAAACAGTAGCTGGCTCATGGTTGGCCCACGATGAAAGCCATCCCCGGGAAGGGTCTGGCGAGTCGATGCAAGGGAGTGGGGGCTCGGGCGCCGGCACCCACAACCTTCTAACATGCCAAGAAAGTGCCTCGATGTCCAGTTAGACAATCGAAAAATCAGTGGGTTGCATCATCCCGCTCAGCGGCGATGGTGGCCTGATCGGTCGATGCCATCACCATGCCCGGGGCTGGACCAATCGACGGGTGGTGTCTGGTACTAGTGCCCCGGTGTCGGGGGGGTAAAGTGAACATCATGGAACAGCCCGATTCAGACAAGACGAACCGAGTGGCTGCTCCAGGGCGAGTACAAGTCAATAACAAGACATTGCTGGGAGAGTGGCATGAACAAGATAATGTTTTCCGTAGCCGCGGCGGCCGTCAGTGCCGTCATCAGCCAGAATGCACTGGCCGAAACCTGGCGCATGGCGCTGGGCGATGCCCAGGGCGGTACCCAGTATGCTATGGGGGAGAAGTTTGCCGAACTGATCCATGAAAAGACAGATGGCCAGGTGACTGTCGACATGTTCCCCAACGGCCAATTGGGTAGCGAGCAGGACACGGTCAGCAGCGCCAGCATGGGAATGCTGGATCTCTCGGTCCTGGCGATCAACAACATCACTCCCTTTTCCCCCACGGTAGGTGTTCTCACGCTGCCGTATGTGATTACCAGCCCGGAAGACGCCAAGACCCTCACCCAGGGTGAGATCGGTCAGCAGCTGGCCGAAAACACCATCCGGGATGCCGGAGTCAGGGTGCTTTCCTGGGCCTATTCGGGGTGTCGTGTGCTGAGCAACTCCAGCAAGCCGGTCGCCACCCCGGATGACCTGCAAGGGCTTACCATTCGCGTGCCCCGCAACGAGATCATGATTGCCTCCTATCAGGAGTGGGGGGTCAATCCGCTGCCGATGGCCTGGTCGGAGACCTTCACGGCCCTGCAGCAGGGCGTCGTGGATGGGCAGGACAACCCCTATATCACCATCAATGCCATGAAGTTCTACGAGGTGCAGGACTATATCACCGATATCTGCTACGTGTTCTCGCTGGAGCCATTGATCATGAGCGAGTCCAAGTTCCAGAGCCTGAGTTCCGATCTGCAGGAAGTCGTGCTGGAAGCGGGCCAAGAAGCCACTGCCTACAGCTATGACTACCTGCTGGAGTCGGAAGAAAGCATCAAGCAGACCTTGGTGGAAGAGCACGGCATGCAGATCATCGAGCCCGCTAATGGCGAGAGCGAATGGATCGAGCGTGCCTCGAGCATCTGGCCGCGTTTCTATGACAGCATCGGCGGCGAGGAGCGACTGGCGGAGGCGCTACAGGCGCTGGGTCGGGACCTGAACTAACCGCCGAATTTCCGTGAACGCTGCACTGGGTGACGTCAGTGCAGCCTTCGGAAAACATCAGGCAAGGCATCGGGGGCGACCGTCATGAAACAGCTTCTACTGAAGATATTCGACAATCTGGAAAACTATATATGCCAGCTGCTTCTGGTGTTCTTCGTGGTGTTGCTGTTTGTTCAGATTGTGCTGCGTAATGTATTCAGTGGCTCACTGGCCTGGGGCGATGAGCTGGCTACATATGCTTTCGTCTGGTTTGCCTATATGGGGGCAGTGTACGCAGCCAAGATGTCGGCCCATAATCGCGTGACATTCCAGTTCAAGTTCTTTCCACGTGTTGTCGAGAAGGTCTGCAATATAGTCACCGACCTGGTCTGGGTGGGGTTCAATCTGTATTTTGTCTATCTGAGTTACGATTTTGTGTTCAATCGCATGAATGTGTTCTGGAAGTCCCAGACGATGGGGGTTCCGATGAAGTACTTCTACATGATCCTCCCACTTGCGTTCCTGATCATGTCTATTCGCATTCTACAGAACATGTATGTCAAGCATGTGATGAACAGGCAGATCATGGATCCGGAAGATGCGAAAATCGAAGAGATGAAGCGCACGCAGAATGAAACTCACGACAAGAGCTGAGTGATCGGAGACAACGTCATGGATCCCACTATCGTATATGTGCTGTTTGGCACCTTCTTCCTGCTGCTATTGCTGGGGGCTCCCATAACGGCGTCTCTTGGTGTATCGGCCCTGGCGGCATTTCTCTACATTGGCCAGAATCCGGCCGCCTTTGTCCAGATCGCCTTCACCTCTGTTGGCTCGTTCCCGCTCATGGCATTGCCCGCCTTCATTCTCGCCGGAGCCCTGATGGAAGCCGCGGGGATCTCACGCCGGCTGGTCGATATTGCCGAGGCGTTCGCCGGGCCGGCAACGGGGGGGCTCGCGGCGGCAACGGTCTTCGCCTGCATGTTCTTCGGCGCCATCTCCGGTTCGGGCCCGGCGACCACGGCTGCCGTTGGCATGTTGATGATCCCGGCCATGGTGCAGCGGCATTACGATCGGGGGTATGCATCCGCCATTACCGCCTCCTCCGGTGGCCTGGGCGTCGTGATCCCTCCCTCCATCCCCATGGTCATCTTCGGCATCACCGGCATGGGCATGACGCCGCCCCCGGAAGCGGTGGCGGCACACGGTAGCTTCCAGACCCTGTCGATTCCCAAGTTGTTCATTGCCGGTATCTTTCCCGGCATAGTGATTGCCGGTTGCCTGCTGATCATGAATTATCTTCTGTCGAGGAAACATGGGTATCGTGGCCTGACCGATCACTGGTCGACGGAGTCGATCAAGAAGGCACTGCGCCGCGGGATCTGGTCGATCCTGGCGCCCATCATCATTCTCGGTGGTATCTACTCCGGGGTGTTCACGCCGACCGAGTCGGCCATCGTCGCCATCTTCTATACGCTGATCGTGGGGATCTTCATCCACAAGGAGCTGAAGTTCGGGCCGGCAATGAAGACGCTGGAAACCACGACCTGGATCAGTGGGCGGGTGCTGCTGATCCTGTTCACCGCGACGGTCTTCGGTCGGCTGCTGGTCGAGCAGCGTGTCCCGGCTTACATCGCATCGGCCATGCTGGATTTCACCCAGAACATGTACATCATCTGGGCGCTGATCATCATGTTCCTGCTGTTCGTCGGCATGTTCATGGAGACCCTCGCGGCCATCATGATCCTGACGCCCGTCTTGCTGCCCATCATGTACATGCTGGGGGCCGACCCCGTCCATGTGGGGATAGTGGTCGTCTGTGCACTGGCGATCGGCTTCCAGACGCCGCCGCTCGGCGAGAACCTGTTTGTTGCTTCGGGAATCGGCGGGGCCTCCATCGAGGAAATCTCCTATCGTGCCTTGCCGTTTGCCGCCGCATCCATTATTGCGCTCTTCATCGTTGCCTATGTTCCGCAGATTTCTCTCTGGCTACCGGGAGTGATGGGCTATTAGGTTAGGCATCGGCATGCCGGCACCGTAAGCTGGCAGCCGAAGTGTAGTTGTCATCCTTGGTGACGGAGGAAATATGGACAGGTCAATTGAAAACATTCTTTGCTGTGTCGGGCTTCGCAGTGACAGCCATGTGGTACTGGAACAGGCATTCAGGCTTTCATTTGCCACCGGGGCGAAGCTGCATGTCCTCCACGCCGTCAAGTCACTGGATGATGATGTCATGAACACGCTACGCGTCAATATTCGCGACAAGAAGACCCTGCAGGGACTCATCCGCAAGCGCCTGGACGAAGCGAGGCAGCAGCTGGAAGACAAGATGGCAAACTTCTGGAGCCTCCATGGAGTGGGGGATGAGTCCGTCTCCACCCGGGTTGCCAGCATGGAGGTGGCCGAGGGCTATCCGGCCAAGGTGATCGTTGGCATGGCCTCGAAGCTGGGCTGCGACCTGATCGTGATGGCCTCCAACAAGCACGGCTTTACCGCCTCCTATGCCGGAAAGGTGACGCGGGGTGTCCTGAAGAGAAGCCATGTTCCGGTCGTGGTCGTGCCACCACCCGAGTAACCCTCGGCGGAAGGGGTCATCAAGGCCGAGCCCATCGCCAGTTTTTCTTGAACCAGGTCGAGCGTCTCACGGTGCATTTCATGCACTGCGGGTAAGTTCGTGCCCGGATTATTGAAAGGAAATGACAACATGATCATTGAACGTGGTAAGCGAGCCATGCGTAGCCCGATCACCTTTTCGCGAACGGCAGCCGAGGGGTTCCCGCACGTCATGCCGGGTGTGCTGATCTGCATCACCATCGCCCTGGCCACGACTTTCATCGCCGACCACTACGGAGGGCCCACGCTGCTGTATGCCCTGCTGTTCGGCATGTCGTTGCATTTCCTGTCGGAGGAGGGGCGCTGCGTGGCGGGGATCGAGTTTGCCGCCCGGACCATCCTGCGCTTTGGTGTTGCCCTGCTCGGTGTGCGGATCACCATCGAACAGGTCACCTCCCTGGGGGTCGGGCCGATTGTCACGGTGGTGGCCGGCGTGGTGCTGACCATCCTGATGGGGGTACTGCTGGCCAGACTGATGGGGCTGCATCGTGACATGGGGCTGCTGACGGGAGGCGCGGTCGCCATCTGCGGGGCTTCGGCAGCACTGGCGCTATCGGCGGTCATGCCGCGCGGGGCCAACAGCGAACGCAATACCATTCTCACGGTCGTGGGGGTCACGACCCTGTCCACGGCGGCGATGGTGCTTTATCCGCTGGTCGTCGGAGTGTTGAGCCTGACGGACCAGCAGGCCGGAGTGTTTCTGGGGGGCACGATCCATGACGTGGCCCAGGTCGTCGGAGCGGGGTACATGATCTCGGAGGAAGCCGGCGACATCTCGACGTTCGTCAAGCTGATGCGGGTGGCGATGCTGGTGCCGGTCGTGATGTGTTTTACCTTCCTCTTCCGCCATAGCGAGGGCCGCGAAGGCAGGAGCAAGGTGCCCAGGCTGCCCGGTTTCCTGGTCGCCTTCGTGGTACTGGTGATCATCAACAGCCTGGGCGCAATACCGGTGAGCGTAGCCGACGGCATGACGGACCTGTCCCGCTGGTGCCTGGTCACGGCCATCGCGGCACTGGGGATCAAGACCTCGTTCCAGAAGCTGGCCGTGGTGGGGTGGAAGCCGGTCATCCTGATGGTGGCCGAAACCCTGTTCCTGCTGGCGCTGGTGCTGGTGTTCATCCTGTTCGACGTAGTGAGCATCTGATGCGCGTCTGGATAAATGGCGAGTATCGCTTGCTGAACCCGGAGACCACGATCCACCAGCTGTTGGTGGCCCATGAACTGCAAAGGCAGCGCGTGGCGGTCGAGCTGAATGAGGAAATCGTGCCGCGCAGTCGCCACGACGAGGTGCAGATTTCCGAGGGCGACCGTATTGAAATCGTGCATGCCATCGGAGGTGGCTGATGCGGATCAACGAGAATGGCGGGATGCTGAAACAAGCGGCTGAGGATACGCCACTGATGGTGGCGGGCAGGCGCTTCACGTCCCGCCTGATGGTGGGAACGGGAAAGTACCGGGACTTCGACGAGACGGCCCGGGCGCTGGAGGCGAGCGGTACGCAGGTCGTGACCTTTGCCGTACGGCGCACTAACCTCGGCCAGGCCCCCGGCGAGCCGCATCTGCTCGATGCGGTGTCGCCGGATCGCTATACGCTGCTGCCCAACACGGCGGGCTGCTACGACGCCCGCGACGCCGTACGGACCTGCAAGCTCGCTCGCGAACTGCTGGACGGCCACAACCTGGTCAAGCTCGAGGTGTTGGGCGACGCGAAGACGCTCTATCCCGACGTGGTCGAGACCCTGAAGGCCGCCGAAGCGCTGGTGCATGACGGCTTCGACGTCATGGCGTATACCAGCGATGACCCCATCGTGGCGCTCGAGCTGGAGAAGCTGGGTTGTTGCGCCGTCATGCCACTGGGATCGCTGATCGGCTCAGGGTGTGGCATTCAGAACCCGCACCACATCCGGCTGATCATCGAGCAGGCCGGTGTTCCGGTACTGGTCGATGCCGGCATCGGTACGGCCTCCGAGGCCGCCATGGCGATGGAGCTGGGGTGCGACGCAGTGCTGATGAACTCGGCGATCGCCCATGCGGCGCAGCCGATCCAGATGGCCAGGGCGATGAAGCTGGCGGTCGAGGCGGGGCGGAGTGCCTTTCTGGCGGGGCGTATGCCACGCCGCGGCCAGGCCGAGCCCTCGTCACCCGCCGCGGGTCGTATCGGTGCCTGACACCGTCCGCTTGCCCTGATTCGTGCTCTCGTTCTGGGCCGCCTGGATGGTGGTCAGCGCGATGGTGTAGACGATGTCGTCGACCAGGGCGCCGCGGGAGAGGTCGTTCACCGGCTTGGCGAGGCCCTGCAGCATGGGGCCGACGCTGATCACCCGGGCGCTGCGCTGCACCGCCTTGTAGGTGGTGTTGCCGGTGTTGAGGTCGGGGAAGACGAACACCGTGGCGCGGCCGGCCACCGGCGAGTCCGGCGCCTTCTGGCGGCCGACGCTCTCGATGGCGGCGGCGTCGTACTGCAGTGGGCCGTCGATCAGCAGCTCCGGCGCTTGCTCCCGGGCCAGGCGGGTGGCCTGGCGCACCTTCTCCACGTCGACACCGCTGCCGGACTCGCCGGTCGAGTAGCTGATCATCGCCACCCGCGGCTCGATGCCGAAGGCCTGGGCGGAGCGCGCACTCTGCAGGGCGATCTCGGCCAGGGCCTCGGCGTCCGGGTCGGGGTTCACCGCGCAGTCGCCGTAGACCACCACCTGCTCGGGCAGCAGCATGAAGAAGATCGACGACACCCGGTGATAGCCGGGGGCGGTCCGGATCAGCTGGAAGGCGGGCCGCAGGGTGTTGGCGGTGGTGTGCACCGCTCCGGAGACCAGGCCATCGACCTCGTCGAGCAGCAGCATCATGGTGCCGAGCACCACGTTGTCGTGGAGCTGGGCCTCGGCGGTCAACTCGTTCACCTTGCCGGTGCGTCGTTCCACCATGGGCGCCACGTAACGGTCGCGGATGCTGTCCGGGTCGATGATCTCGAGCCCTTCCGGCAGCACGATGCCGCGATGGTGGGCCACTTCCTGGATCTCCTCGCGCCTGCCCAGCAGCACGCAGCGGGCGATGCCGCGACGCTGGCAGATGGCGGCCGCCTCCAGCGTGCGTGGCTCGTCGCCTTCGGGCAGCACGATACGCCGGTTGGCCCGCTGGGCCTGCTTGACCAGTTGGTGGCGGAAGGCCGAGGGCGAGAGCCGATGGGTATAGCCGTGGCTGAGGTGATCCTTGAGCCACTGCAGGTCGAGGTGGGCGGCGACGAAGGCGGCGACCCGTTCGGCCCGCTCCGCGTCGTCCACCGGGATGTCGTTGCCCATCTGGCCGAGGTTCTTCGCCGTGGTGAAGCTGTCGGTATCCACCGTCAGCACCGGCAGGCCGGTCTTCAGCGCCGGGCGACACATCTCGATCATGTTCTCGCCGGGCAGGTAGCCGTTGGTCAGCAGCACGCCGGCCATGGGCACCCCGTTCATGGTGGCCAGCGCCGTGGCGAGCACGATGTCATCGCGATCACCGGAGGTGACGATCAGGCTGCCGGGGCGGAAGACATGCAGGGCGTTGGCTGCACTACGCGCGCACAGGCTGGTCGAGAGCACCCGGCGGGTCGCCGCTTCGCCCTCGCTGAGGAAGCGGGCGTTCAGGGCACGAGCCACGTCGAGCACCCTCGGGGCACTGAGGGAAGGGGTATAGGGCACCGCGCCGATCAGGTGGAAGCACTCGGTGGCCAGCGCCGGGGAATGGCGACGCAACTCGGCGAGCTGGGCCTCGTCGAGCATCGGGGGGGCGGTGCCCGGGGCCAGGGCGGCCTCGTTCTCGCCGGCACTCGGCAGGTTGTGCAGGCGCATCAGGATGCACCCCAGGGTGCGGTTGGAGCTCACCCCGCCGAAGGCGCGGGCATGCATGTCGAGCTGCTCGGCCAGGGCCCGGGAGTCGGCCATGTCGCCGGTGCCCACCAGGATGATCCGGGCGTTGAGGGCATGGGCCAGCTGGGCATTGAGTTGGGTGGCGTAGGTGCCGTGGCGGGTGGGCACGAGACCTTCCACCACCAGCAGGTCCGGCGGGCTGTCGCGATGGGCCGCGATCGCCTGGTCCTGCAGCTCCACCACCTGCTCCATCAGCACGTCCAGACGGTCGTCGCGCAGCAGTTGCTCCATCTCGCCCTGGGGAATCGGCGCCGGCGGGGACAGCCCCAGGGTGCTGGCGACCAGCGCCGTGGAGCGGTCCGGCCCCGGGCCATTGAGCTCGTCCTGGCGCAGCGGCTTGAGGAAGCCGGCCTTGAGGCCGATGGCGTCCAGCGCCCGGATCAGCCCCAGGCAGGCGGAAGTGAGGCCGGCGCCCTCGCTGGTGGGCACCAGCAGCAGGGTCTGTGGTGCGTCGGGGATCTCGGGGGATGTCATCGGGCGGGCCCTTTCATCAGCAGCTGGCGCGTCTCCTCGGCGATGCGGCCCTCCTCGTCGGTGGGAATCACCCACAGCCGCGGGGCGGCGGGGTGGCGGCCGTCGATGCGCCCCTCGCGGCCGCGCACCGTCGCGGTATTGGCGGCACGGTCGAGGCCGAGGCCGAAGTGGGGCAGATGGCCGACCACCTTTTCCCGCACCAGCGGCGAGTTCTCGCCGATGCCGCCGGTGAAGACGATGCCGTCGAGGCGGGGCAGGGCGCAGGAGAGCGCCGCCAGTGACTTGGCGACGCGATAGCAGAATACCTCGATGGCCAGCTGGGCGCCGGCATGGCCCTCCTCGGCGGCAGCTTCCAGTTCGCGCATGTCGTTGGTCAACCCGGAGAGCCCCAGCAGGCCGCTGCCGCGGTTGAGCACCTCGTCGATGCGCGCAAGGGGCCAGCCGAGCCGGCGGGCCAGGTGCGAATGCAGGCCCGGGTCCACGTCGCCGCTGCGGGTGCCCATCACCAGGCCCTCCAGCGGGGTCAGGCCCATGCTGGTATCGAGGCTGCGTCCCTCCCGGACGGCGGCGGTGGAGCAGCCGTTGCCCAGGTGCGCCGTCAGCCAGCCGCCGCCCTCGAGACTGCTCAGGGCATCGGCGCGGGCACTGACGTAGGCGTGGCTGGTGCCGTGGAAGCCGTAACGGCGGATGCCATGGTCACGGTAGAGCGCCTCCGGCAGGGCGTAGCGGTAGGCCCGCGGCGGCAGGGTCTGGTGGAAGGCGGTGTCGAACACCGCGACCTGGGGCAGCTCGGGGAACAGCTGGCGGGTGGCCACCACCCCCTGGAGGTTGTACGGATTGTGCAGCGGTGCCAGGTCGGCGGTCGCCTCGATGGCCGCCACCACCTCGTCGTCGATGCGCGTGGCCCGGGTGAAGCGTTCGCCGCCGTGCACGATGCGGTGCCCCACGGCGCCGGGCAGGCGTCCCTCGAGGCCGTTGAGGATCGCTTCCAGGGCCCGGACATGATCGTCGCCGGCCAGGGCACGCTCGAACGGTTCGCCGCGGCTGTCGTGCCCCTTCAGGCGGGCATCGCTGCTGCCCAGGCGTTCGACCAGCCCGGCCTGGCGCGGCAGGTCTGGCGTATCGGGTATCAGGGCATACTTGATCGAGGAAGAGCCACAGTTGATGACCAGCACCGGGTCGTTCATCGGCAGTCCTTGGAAAGGCAGGTCAGGCAAGACAGTAAAACATCAGTCTAGCAGCCTGTCGGATTTGACCGGTCGTCGCGAGAAAGCCCGGGTTTCGCAGTAGATCAGCGTTAAGCCCGACAGGCTGCTAGCATGCTGCGTTGCATCAGGGGGTGAGGGCGGTCCATCTCTCCAGTCGGTGCGGTGGTCGGGCAGGCGCCTCAGGGGCGGCAGTAGTAGAGCTTCGCCGGGAGAATGTTGAGGGGCTCGAAATCGCACTCTACGTCGGAGAAGACGCGGTGCAGGTCGGGTAATACCTTGGCGGAGAACTGGTAGATCAGCATGGAGCCCTGGGGCGAGAGCGCGTCGAGGCTGTTCATGAGGATGGCCTCGCGGCTCGTGGCCGGCATGGTGCTGAAGGGGATGCCGGCCACCACGTAATCGGCGGCGGGCAGCCCCAGGCGAGTCAGCTCGGCCTGGATCGTCTCGGCGGAGCCCCGCACCACTCGGAGCCGGGGGTCTGGCAGCGACTGCTGGAGGAAGTCGACGAACTCCTGATTGGTTTCCAGCGCCAGCAGGGTCAACTCCGGTGGCATGTGGCGCAGGAGCTCCCGGGTGATGGTTCCGACTCCGGGCCCGTATTCGACGACGACCCGGGTGTTCTGCCAGTCGATCCGCTCGACCAATCGCCGCACCAGAAAGGGGGAACTGGGGATGATCGAGCCCAGCATACGGGGGTGCTTGAAGAAGTTGCGCGCGAAGAGCGATAGCTGGGCGCGTCTCCCGTTTCCTGCCAAGGCCGTGGGTCGGTCTTGCGCGGTCATGGGCGTGCCTCCTGCTGCTTTAGAGAACAATGTATGCTTCCACTCTAGGCCGACAGAGGCGAGGGGGATAGAGCGCGTTCCGTCAGGCCCTGCAGCATGGGGGCGACGCTGACCACCCGGGCGCTGCGCTGCGCTGCCTTGTAGGTGGTGTTGCCGGTGTTGAGGTCGGGGAAGACGAACACCGTGGTGCGGCCGCCACTGGCGAATCCGGGGCCTTCTGACGATGCATGGTTAGTGCCGTGGAAGCCGTAACGGCGGACGCATGCTGCGTTGCGTCAGAAAGCGGGGATACCTGGCATGTTGCTGGGCCAGTCGCGGCAGAGGTAAGCCGGGACTTGCGTTCGAGCCCTGACTGTACCAGAATTGTGCTTGCGAAAGGAAACGCTGTTTCCTAATTATGGAGGTGCTCCATGAAGACGCTTGCCATTTCCTCAGTTTCGGCCCTGCTGGTCGCGGGGGCCTGCGCCTCGACCGCCCTGGCCCAGCAGCCCATGAGCATGCAGCCCTACATCGGCGGCGATGCCATGTTCTGGGAACTCGATCGTGATCGTGGGCCTGATCGCGACAGCGTCGGCGTGCGCCTGCGCGGCGGTGCCCAGTTCAACGACTACTTCGCCGCGGAAGGCCACCTGGGTACCGGCGGCTCCGACGGTGGCATCGAACTGGACTACCTGGTCGGTGCCTACGCCAAGGGGATCCTGCCCCTCGGCGATACGTTGCGCCTCTACGGCCTGCTGGGTTACACCGAGGTGGACTTCGATGTAGATCGCGAGGGCGACTTCTCCTACGGTGCCGGCGGCGAGTTCGATGTCGCCCCCAACCTGGCGATCGGCGCCGACTACATGCGCTACCTCGACAAGTCGAACCACAACTTCGACGCGGCGAGCATCGGCCTGACCTATCGGTTCTGACCCGCGCGGGCCCGGGCCGGCGTATGAAGAATGCCCCGCCGCTACCTGGTAGCGGCGGGGCATTCCGTTTCAAGGCCCGCGTCGAGCCTTATACCTCCCGGTAGAGCTCGCCACCTTCGCGGCGAAACTTCTCCGCCTGCTCCTCCATGCCCTTCATCACCGCTTCCTGATCGCCGTCGAGGCCATGCTCGCTGGCGTAGTCGCGCACCTCCTGGCTGATCTTCATCGAGCAGAACTTGGGTCCGCACATGGAGCAGAAGTGGGCCACCTTGGCCGAGTCCTTGGGCAGGGTCTCGTCGTGGTACTCGCGCGCGGTATCCGGGTCGAGGCCCAGGTTGAACTGGTCCTCCCAGCGGAACTCGAAGCGCGCCTTGGACAGGGCATTGTCGCGGCGCTGGGCGGCCGGATGCCCCTTGGCCAGGTCCGCGGCATGGGCGGCGATCTTGTAGGTGATGATGCCGGTCTTGACGTCGTCCTTGTTGGGCAGGCCCAGGTGCTCCTTGGGGGTCACGTAGCAGAGCATGGCGCAGCCGTACCAGCCGATCATCGCCGCGCCGATGCCGGAGGTGATGTGGTCGTAGCCTGGCGCGATGTCGGTGACCAGCGGGCCGAGGGTGTAGAAGGGCGCCTCGTCGCAGTACTCGAGCTGCTTGTCCATGTTCTCCTTGACCAGGTGCATGGGCACGTGGCCGGGGCCCTCGATCATCACCTGCACGTCGTGCTTCCAGGCGATGTGGGTCAGCTCGCCCAGGGTCTTGAGCTCGGCCATCTGGGCCTCGTCGTTGGCGTCGGCCACCGAGCCGGGGCGCAGGCCGTCACCCAGCGAGAAGGCCACGTCATACTGCTTGCAGATCTCGCAGATCTCCTCGAAGTGAGTGTAGAGGAAGCTCTCCTGGTGGTGGAACAGGCACCACTTGGCCATGATCGAGCCGCCCCGCGAGACGATGCCGGTCACGCGCTTGGCGGTCAGCGGCACGTAGCGCAGCAGCACGCCGGCGTGGATGGTGAAGTAGTCCACGCCCTGTTCGGCCTGCTCGATCAGGGTGTCGCGGAACACCTCCCAGGTCAGGTCCTCGGCCACCCCATTGACCTTCTCCAGCGCCTGGTAGATCGGCACGGTACCGATCGGCACCGGGGCGTTGCGGATGATCCACTCGCGGGTCTCGTGGATGTTCTGGCCGGTGGAGAGGTCCATGATGGTATCCGCGCCCCAGCGGATGCCCCAGGTCATCTTGTCCACCTCCTCCTCGATGGAGGAGGTCACCGCCGAGTTGCCCAGGTTGCCGTTGATCTTCACCAGGAAGTTGCGGCCGATGATCATCGGCTCGGACTCGGGATGGTTGATGTTGTTGGGGATGATCGCCCGGCCTTCGGCCACTTCCCGGCGCACGAACTCGGGGGTGATCTCCTCGGGCAGGCGGGCGCCGAAGCCCTGGCCCGGGTGCTGGTGGCCGAGGATGCGCTCGACTTCCTCGGTGCCCAGGGCCTGGCGGCGCTGGTTCTCGCGCAGGGCGATGAATTCCATCTCCGGGGTGATGATGCCCTGGCGGGCGTAATGCAGCTGGGTGACGTTGCGGCCGGCCTTGGCGCGCCTCGGCGTGCGTGTCAGGTCGAAGCGCAACTGGGCGAGCATGGGGTCGTTGGCACGGCGCTGCCCGTATTCGCTGGTCGGCCCATCGAGGAACTCGGTGTCGTCGCGCTCCTCGATCCAGGCACGACGCAGCTCGGGCAGGCCACGGCGCAGGTCGATCTCGGCCGTGGGGTCGGTGTAGGGGCCCGAGGTGTCGTAAACCAGCAGCGGCGGGTTCTCCTCGTCGGCACCGGAGGTCTTCGTCGGCGACAGCGCGATCTCGCGGAAGGGCACGCGAATATCGGGGCGGGAGCCCTCCACATAGACCTTGCGCGAACCGGGCAGCGGCTGGACGGCGGCGTCGTCGACCTTGGCGGTCTCGGCGAGGAAGTGCTGGGTCTTGCTCATCGGTTGTTCTCCCTTGGGGATGGTCACGTCTGGGGTTGTTGTCAGGGAGGACAGCTGGGGAGGACAGGGGCAGTGGCTGGCGTGGCCTCGCTGCATGTCGCTTGATCCCTACGCTGGTACCCTCTCCTGTCCTTGAAAACAGGGAATTAGCCAGTTCAGGTTCAACGGGATCCATGCTGTCGCCTTGTGGCGGGAGGCATGATCTCAGCCGTCGTCAACGGCACCCCGTCAAGCGTGGTGGTCGGGCGATCACGTGATCACCAGTCTGACGTCACCCGCTGGCCTGACCAGGGCCAGCGGGAGGGTGGCGTTGGGGCCAGGGGCCTCTGGAGGTCAGAGAGCCCGATCCAGCCCCATCTGCCAGAAATCGATCTCCAGGCGGGTGGCGTCGCGGAACACCTCCGACAGCTCCTGGAAGCGTGCCGGGGTGACGTCGGCCAGGCGTGCATTCAACCAGTCGAGCTCGGCGCGCATGGCGCCCTGGAACTCCTCGCCCTCGTACATGGCGATCCAGGCGTCATAGGGGTTGGCCTCGCCGCGTACCGTGAAAGACTGGGCACCCAGCCAGCCCGCGATCTCGCCGTAGCCGATCAGGCAGGGGGCCAGCGCCACGTGCAGGTCGAGCAGGTCGCCGCGGTTGCCGGTGTCCAGCACATAACGGGTATAGGCCAGCGTTGCCCGAGCCTCCGGCAGCCGGGCCAGGTCGTCCTCGTCGATGCCCCAGTCGCGGCAGTAGCTCACATGCAGATCGAGTTCCACGTCGAGAATCGCCTTGAGCCCCTCATGGGCCTGGCGCAGGTCGGTGAGGGTGCGGCTCTTGTAGGCGGCCAGGGCATAGGCCCGGGCGAAGTGGATCAGGAACAGGTAGTCCTGCTGCAGGTAGTGGCGAAAGGCGTCATGCGCGAGTGAGCCGGCGCCGAGCTCGCGCACGAAGTCGTGCTCGATGTAGGCGCGCCAGTCGTGCTGGCAGGCGGCGGTCAGGTCGTCGAAGCGGTAGCCCATCTTGCCTCCGGTCGAAGCGTCGATCCGGAGCACTGGCGAGGAGAAGGAGGGGGAGGGCCGAAGAAGGTGCTGCGTGGCCGATCCCACCGCCTGATTCCCTACGCCGGTACCAACCGGATCAGGTTCCACGGGACCAGCGCTGTGATGACCTTGCGGTCAGTCTGCGCCATCTCAGCCGGATTCACCGGCACCCCGTCAAGCGTTGGAGGCCAGTCTAGCAGGCTGGCGGCGACTTGCCAGCCTTTAGGTCGTGATATCCAAAGGTTTCTTGGAAATGATTACCATTATATCGTTCTGATGTTGAGTGATTGCCGTTATGCCCTGAAAGGGGCGGCTGAGGTGCTACTGCGCCTCCTGCCAGCGGCGATATTCACGCCAGCGCAGCCAGTCCTGGAACTCCTCGTACTCGCCGGACTCCCGGGCCCGTTCCTTCCACTCCTGGTATTCGCGGAACTCGCCTTCATCCGGCAGTGGCCCGCCGGATGAAGACTCTTCGCTCCGCTGTCGGCGCTTCTCGCCGAACAGTACCCACCCTCCCTCTTCGCCGGAGAGCATGCCTGGCCCCTCTGGCGTCTCCCGGTCGGAACGGAACTCCGTGGGCTGACCGGCGCAGCCAGTCAGCAGGCCCACGGTGAGAATCATTGGGAGAAGCGGTTGCGCGTACTTCAAGGTCGCCTCCTCAGAACTTCAGTCGGGTGCCGACGGTGGCGATGTTGATGTCATCAGGGTCGCTCACGCTGGCCAGTGACACGTCCAGCTGGTGCTGCTTCACGCCGGCATAGAATTCTGCCCAGTTGACCGGCGTATAGGTATAGCCGATACCGTACACCGTGCTCTCGGAGTCGAAGGCGCCGCCGCCCAGCAGATCGTTGGTCTGGCCCACGTCGACGGCGACGGCGTGGTGGCCCACCTTGTAGCCGACCTTGCCCCAGAGGGTATCGGCATCCAGGTCGGCATCATCCTCCCGCTGAGTGTAGAGGAGGGTGACGTTCAGGCCGTTGGCAAGCAGCAGCGAAGCCGAACCACCGAAGGTCTCCACCGTTCCCGTGTCGCCACCCCTGGAACGCGCGGAATAGCCAAGCCCTGCGGCGATCTGCGCACCGTTGGCATAGGTGGCCCCGTAGCGCACTGCCGCGTCGGTGGTGTCGTCGTCATCACTCTTGGTCCCGGTGGCGATGGCGAAGTCGAAGGGGCCGACGCTCGGCGTGTCGTAGCGCACCCGGTCGAAGCGGCTTTCGAAGTCAAACTGGCTGTAGGTATCCCGGATTCTGGCTTGCCCTACCGCGCCATTCGCGGTAAACGGCTGGCCGCCCTCCTGGAAGGCGATGCTACCGCCGATGTCCGTTGCGCCGGCATAGTTGATCAGCGAGGTGCCGGAGAGGTCGATCTCGGCGATGCCGTTGGCCGCGCCATCGCCCTGCCCCAGGCTGACCTTGCCGAAGCCCCCCTCGACGAAGGCGTCCAGGTGGCGTTTGTTGACCTGGAATTCACTATTGCTACTGCTTGTCGTGTCGATGGTGACCTCGCTGGAATTGGTGGAGACGATCTCCCATTCGCCATAGACGCCGGCGTTCACCCCCTGCATTATCTCGCCGGAGCCCCGGAAGCGCATGCGGCTGTTGCTGGTCTCGTTGTCGACGAACGCGGTCTGCGAGTCCTCGCCGTCTTCGTAAGCCATGATCGCCCGGTTCACGTGGCCGGAGATCTCGGCTTCGATGGCCGATGCGGTACCCGAGACCCCGAGTAGTGCGACGGCGGACAACGCACCAAGGTGCTGCAGGGTGACGAATTGCTTTGTCATGAGTAAACTCTCCATGATTGTTGTTACAAGAGCGTCGGTTGTTGGGGGATGAGCGCCGGCCTGCTGCTTCTCCACTCTCCACTGGAAAGGTGCTGGGCTATGGATGTCTGCGCCTATGTTCCGTGTCGAGTGCCGAATAGAGCTCTCCGAGTCCTTTGTGCTTATTATGCGCCTGAAGCTAGGTGCGCCTGATGCCAGGCTCACTTCTCCTGAGCGTCGAAAAGAAACACTCTGCCAAGCTTGGCCAAATGGAAGATATCGAAGTCATATACACGTCATAATGCGACTTTTCGTCCGTCAGCCCCCCCTTGCTTGTCCTTGTGAATGCCGCGATTATCCATGACAGAATGGGTATGAAATACTCTTGATGTACCTTGGTAGACGGCTTGGAGAAAGTCAAGTAGTTCGATACTGCAATGTTGGCACTTGGATCGTCTGCTGAAAGCGGGCTGCCAAGGTCTCGCATCGGAAAAAGATAGAATGATCTTGTATATTTGTGAATCACGATGCCTACGACTGACCCGATGTCCGGCCAGGGCATTGCATGTACCGACTCAATGTCCGCGACCACTTCATGATCGCCCACGGCTTGCATAGCGAGATCTTCGGACCCGTCCGGCGTATCCACGGCGCCAGCTATGTGATCGACGTCGGCTTCCAGCTCGACGCCATGAGCGTGACCCTGTACGAGTCCCATCTCGCCTCGACCGGTTGCGAGGACAAGCCCTGATGGAGGAGACCACGATGCCCGACCTCACCCTGATCGTCGCCGGCGACCCCGGCCAGCTCACCGGGGGTTATGTCTATGATGCGCGCATGGTCGCGGAGCTGCGCCGCCGCGGATGGCGGGTCGCGGTTACGGGGCTCGACGGCCGTTTCCCGGACCCCGACACCACGGCCCGGCGGAGCCTGGACACGACCCTGGCGGCGTTGCCCGAGGGGGCCCGGGTGGTGATCGACGGCCTGGCCATGGGCGGGCTGCCCGAGGTGGTCGAGCGGCATGCCGATCGCCTGGCGATCACCGCCCTCGTTCACCATCCCCTGGCCGACGAGACCGGGCTCGACGAGGAGAGTCAACGACGCCTGTTCGCGAGCGAGGCCCGCGCCCTGGCCGCGATCCGCCGGGTGATCGTCACCAGCCCCTATACCGCCCGGGGCCTGTCGCGTTGGCGCGTGCCCGAGGCGCGCATCCGGGTGGTCGAGCCGGGGGTCGAGCGGGCGGCCCTGGCCACCAGCGCGCTGGATCTCGAGGACACCGAACGCCCCCATCGCCTGCTCTGCGTGGCCAGCCTGACGCCGCGCAAGGGCCATGAACTGCTGGTCGAGGCGTTGGCCGGGCTCGCCGACCGCGACTGGGTGTGCGAGGCGGTCGGCAGCCACGACCGGGACCCGGCGCATGCCGCCCGCCTGGTCGCCGCGACCCGCCGCCACGGCCTGGCCGAGCGCCTGCTCTGGCCGGGCGAACGGGACGCCGCCGGCCTGGCCGAGGCCTACCATCACGCGGACCTGTTCGTGCTGCCCTCGCATTACGAGGGCTACGGCATGGTGGTCACCGAGGCCCTGGCCCGGGGGCTGCCGGTGATCACCACCACCGGCGGGGCGCTCGCCGACACCCTGCCGCCGGCGGCGGGCATCACCGTGCCACCCGGCGACGCGCTGGCGCTGCGCGGGGCCCTGGCGCGCTGGTTCGACGACGCCGAGCTGCGCCGTCGGCTACGTCGCGGCGCCCGTCGGGCCCGTGAGGGGCTGGCGGACTGGCAGCAGGCCGGCGAACGTTTCGCGGTCGCCCTGGATCTCCCGGCATCCGCTTCGGTGGCGCCCAGAGACCGAGGGGCATGAACCGGCCCTGAGGTCGCTCAGCCGCGGGTGCGACCGGTGTCCATCGCCTGGGTCTCGCGCAGGATGCGAGCGATGCGCTTGCCGTAATGGGCCACCAGTCGACCGCCCAGCTCGGCGGTGCCCAGCCGGGCATTGCCCACCACTCCCTCGGGGTGCAGGTCCTCGGCCAGCCAGGCGAAGGCGGCCTCGCCCTCCGGGGCCAGCAGCAGTCCCTGCTCCTCCATCGCTTCCCCGCAGGAATGGGGATGGTCCAGCTGGTCGAGGCGCACCTTGTGCGGGGCCAGGTGGCGCATCATGGCGGTCTCCACGGCGCCGCCGTGCAGCCCGTGGCGCCGCTCCTCGGCCGGCAGGCCGCCGGCGGGAAGGGTGCCGGGCGGGGGCATGCGGGTGTAGTTGACCTTGACCACCATCATGCCGTGGTGGCGGCGCAGCCGGCGTCCGGCGAGGTCCATCACCGCCTGGTTGCCGCCATGGCTGTTGATCAGCACCATCCGGTGCAGGCCGGCGCGGGCCACGGCGTCGCCATGGGCCTCGAGGGTGGCGATGGCCAGCTCCGGCGAGAGGCTCAGGGTGCCGGGAAAGCTCAGGTGCTCGTCACTGGCGCCCACCGCCATGGGCGGCAGGATCACCAGCGGGAACCGCGCGGGAAGGTGGGTAAGCGCCTCTTCGAGCAGCCCCTGGCCGATGTCCAGGTCGGTGGAGAGCGGCAGATGGGCACCGTGCTGCTCGATGGCGCCGAGCACCATCACCGCCACGGCACTGCTCTGCAGGTACTCCATCTCGCGACTGGTGAGGTCCAGCCAGCGGGCCCATCGTGTCTGATCGGGAGAGGGGGCGTCGCTCATGAGGTCTCCTTGATGCCGTGTCGGTCATCGGTCAGTCGCGCGTAGAGGTCGCCGGAGGCCAGCCCGGGCATGCCGAGCAGGATAAAGGTGTCGCAGGGGGCGTGACGGCATGGGCATGAAATGGTCTCCGGCCTTTCGAACACAGTGTCGTCGCGGAGTGACGTTCCTGCACGCCGGGCGCCGCCCGTCAAGAGGAGGTTCGCTCGTGTTCACGCCCGTGATCCTGGCCGGAGGTGGCAGCGGATCGTGGGTCATGATGGAGTGTCTCTCGTCCTGCTCACCATGGAATGATGGCAGCATGACTTTGTGTACATAAACTAGACACTAATGTACGCTTGGGTTTTCTCCTGCACTTCCCCTGCATTCTCGCCCCACAGAGACCGTCTCGATGCAACCCGCCGATAACCACAACACCAAATGGAAAGGTTCCCGCGACGCCTGGCTCGATGCGGCCTTCGAGTTGCTGCTCGAGTCGGGCGTGGATAGCGTACGGATCCTGCCGCTGGCCAAGCGGCTCAACCTCTCGCGGACCAGTTTCTATTGGTTCTTCAAGGATCGCGAGGCGCTGCTGGATGCTCTGATCGAGCGCTGGCGGGAAAAGAACACCCAGGGCCTGGTGCGGCAGACCGAGGCCTATGCCGAGACCATTGTCGAAGCGATCCTCAATGTCTTCGACTGCTGGCTGGATCCTGGGCTTTTCGACTCCCAGCTGGAATTTGCGATGCGCAGCTGGGCGTTGCAGTCAGAGGGGGTGGCAAGGGAGATCGATACTGCGGACGAGGCGCGTATCGAGGCGCTGACGCGCATGTTCGAGCGTTACGGCTATGAACCGCTGGCAGCCAACGTCCGCGGCCGCACCATCTATCTCACCCAGATCGGCTATATCTCGATGAAGACCCAGGAAGCGCTCGAGGTACGCATGCGGCGCATTCCCGCCTATGTCGAGATCTTCACTGGGCAGCCGCCGCGTCCCCGAGAGCTGCAGCGCTTTCACGCGCGGCATGGTTATTCGCCGGAGAAGGGCGGTTAGCGGCGCCCAATGCTGCTCTCAAGAAGGTCCTGACAGCTTGCTTTCCAGCTCCGGCAGGGCCTCGAACAGGTCGGCGACGAGTCCATAGTCCGCGACCTGGAAGATCGGCGCCTCCTCGTCCTTGTTGATCGCCACGATCACCTTGGAGTCTTTCATCCCCGCCAGGTGCTGGATGGCCCCCGAGATGCCCACGGCGATATACAGCTCCGGGGCGACGATCTTGCCGGTCTGGCCGACCTGCATGTCGTTGGGCACGAAGCCGGCGTCCACCGCGGCTCTTGATGCGCCGATCGCCGCGCCGAGCTTGTCGGCGATGCCGTCAAGCAGCGTGAAGTTCTCGCCGCTGCCCATGCCGCGGCCGCCGGAGATCACCACCCGCGCCGCGGAGAGCTCGGGGCGGTCGCTGGCCGCCAGTGCTTCCTTGACGAAGGTGGACTGGGCGTTCTCCACCACGGTATCGACGGCTTCGATGGGAGCACTATTCCCCTCGGCAACCGCATCGAAGGCGGTGGCGCGCACGGTGATCACCTTGAGCGGGTCGGCGCTCTGCACGGTGGCGATGGCGTTGCCGGCGTAGATCGGGCGCTTGAAGGTGTCGTCGGACTCGACGCCGATGATCTCGGAGATCTGGCTGACATCCTTGAGCGCGGCGAGACGCGGCAGCACGTTCTTGCCGGTGGTGGAGGCGGCGGCCAGCACGTGGGTGTACTCGCCGGCCAGGTCGACCAGCAGGGCGCTCAGCGGCTCGGCCAACTGGTGAGCATAGACGGCGTGGTCGGCGACGCGCACCTTGCGCACGCCGTCGAGCCGGGCCGCGGCCTCGGCGCTGACGGCCTCGCCCGCCACCAGCACATGGATCTCACCACCGTCGGCCTGTGAGATCTGCTGGGCGGCGGCCACGACCTGTGCCGTCGCCGCGCTCAATTGTCCGTCGTGATATTCGGCCAGGACCAGGATGCTCATGCAATCAGCTCCTTTCAAAGCACTTTGGCTTCGTTCTTCAGTTTGTCGACCAGCTCGTCCACCGAGCCCACCTTGATGCCGCCCTGGCGCTCGGCCGGCGACTCGACCTTAAGCAGCGTCACTCTACTCTGGATCTCCACCCCGAGATCGGCCGGGGTCGTGACGGCCAGCGGCTTCTTCTTGGCCTTCATGATGTCGGGCAGCTTGGCGTAGCGCGGCTCGTTGAGGCGCAGGTCGGTGGTGACGATGGCCGGCAGGGTCAGTTCGACGGTCTGCAGGCCGCCATCGATCTCGCGGGTCACCTGGGCCTTGTCGTTCTCGATGACCACTTCGGAGGCGAAGGTGCCCTGGGGCAGGCCGGTCAGGGCGGCGAGCATCTGGCCGACCTGGTTGTTGTCGCTGTCGATGGCCTGCTTGCCGAGGATCGTGAGGCCCGGCTGCTCCTCCTCGACCACCTTGGCCAGCAGCTTGGCCACCGCCAGCGACTCGACACGCTCGTCGGTTTGGACGTGCACGGCGCGATCGGCACCCAGCGCCAGGGCGGTGCGCAGCTGCTCCTGGGCGGCCTTGGGGCCGACGGTGACGGCGACGACCTCGCTGGCCACGCCGCGCTCCTTGAGGCGCACCGCCTCTTCCACGGCGATCTCGCAGAAGGGGTTCAGGGCCATCTTGACGTTGGTGAGGTCGACGTCGGAATGATCCGGCTTGACCCGGATCTTGACGTTGTAGTCGATGACGCGTTTAACCGCGACGAGGATTTTCATTTCATGCCCTCCCGAATTCTTGATTGACTTATTTTACCGCGATCCACCGGCCGCCCGGTGGGCCGCATCGAGGCCACGATGAATCGCCTGGCCGATGCCCTCATCCAACATCGTTCGCAGCCCCTTGGCGGTGGTGCCGTCATAGGCAATCAGCCGCTCCACCATGTCGCCGGGGTCGGTTCCCAGCCTTTCCAGCAGCAGGCTGCCGCCCACCAGGGTCTGCATGACGGCCTCGAGGGCGATATCGTCGGCGATCCCCATCTGCCTGGCGTGCTCCAGCATCGATTGGGCCAGCAGGGCGGGGTAGGCCGGCCCGGCCCCGCTCAGGGCCGTCAGGTAATCGAGGTCGCGCTCCGTGGGAAGCTCCCGTGCCGTGCCACAGCTCGCCAGCAGCGCCTGGACGAGCCGCTTGTCGGCATCGGTGACCTGCGGTGAGGCATGCCACGGAAAGTAAGCCCGACGGATCTCCGCCGCGGCATTCGGCATGGCCCGCACCACCCGGCGACTTCCCACCTGGCTGGAGATCTCCTGCGAGGAGGCCATCGCCAGCAGGGAAATGACCAGTTTGTCGTGTGCCTCGATATCGGCGCTGGCGAGATCCTCCGGGCGAATGGACAGCACGATGACATCCGCCAGGGCAGCCAGCTCACGGTTGTTCTTGACGCAACGCACCGCGGGCCAGTCGCGGTAAGCGGTGCCGCGCCCGGAACGCGATGAGACCACCAGTTGCCCGGCGGGCACGACGTTCCGCTCCAGCAGGGCAACGCCCAGCGAGCGCCCCATCCACCCATGACCCCCAATGATGCCGATCACTGCGCCTTGCGACATGCGTCCCACCTCTCTTGCCATCCCGCCGGTAACGGATCTCACCGCTTCATGACGGCCTGGCACATCCGGTTTATTTCTTTATGTACACCTATGTACATCTAGTTGACAAGAGTGTACATATGCCGCTAGCTTTGTCAAGTACACAACAAGATGGAGGCATGACCATGGCTAACGACCCGCTGCTGCAGCCCTTTCAGCTCAAGCACCTGTCCTTGAAGAACAGGCTCATGACGACGGCCCACGAGCCCGCCTACCCCGAGGACGGGATGCCCAAGGCGCTCTACCGTGCCTACCACGTCGAGCGGGCCAAGGCCGGCCTTGGCCTGACCATGACCGCCGGTTCGGCGGCGGTGGCCAAGGACAGCCCGCCGGTGTTCAACAACATCCTGGCCTACAGGGATGAGGTGGTGCCCTGGATGCGTGAGCTGACCGATGCCTGTCATGAGCACGGCACCGCGGTGATGATCCAGCTGACCCACCTGGGCCGGCGTACTCGCTGGGACAAGGGCGACTGGCTGCCGGCGGTGTCGCCCTCGCACCGTCGCGAAGCCTCCCACCGCGCCTTTCCCAAGCAGGTCGAGGACTGGGATATCGAGCGCCTGATCCGTGACTACGCCGACGCCGCCGAACGCATGCACGCGGCCGGCCTCGACGGCATCGAGCTGATGGCCTATGGCCACCTGATGGACCAGTTCTGGTCACCGCTGACCAACACCCTCGAGGCACCTTACGGGGGCGATCTCGACAACCGGCTGCGTTTCACCTTCGACGTGCTGCGTGCCATTCGGCAGCGAGTCGGCGAGGCGTTTATCGTCGGCGTGCGCTATACCGGCGACGAGATGCTGCCGGGCGGGCTGACGGCCAGCGACGGGATGGCGATCTCACGGCGTCTGAAGGACAGCGGCCTGGTCGACTTCCTCAACGTGGTCCGGGGGCATATCGACACCGACCCGGGGCTCACCGACGTGATCCCCATCCAGGGGATGCCCAGCGCCCCGCACCTGGACTTCGCCGGAGAGATCCGTCGCGAGGTGGACTTCCCCACCTTCCATGGCGCCAAGATCCAGGATGTCGCCACCGCCCGCCATGCCATCGCCTCGGGCAAGGTCGACATGATCGGCATGACCCGCGCCCACATGGCCGACCCGCACATCGTGCGCAAGATCATGGAAGGGCGTGAGGAAGAGATCCGTCCCTGCGTCGGTGCCAACTACTGTCTCGATCGCATCTACCAGGGTGGCGCCGCCTACTGCATCCACAACGCCGCCACCGGGCGGGAAACCACCATGCCCCACACCATCCCCGAGGCAGCGCAGCAGCGTCGCGTAGTGATCATCGGCGCCGGGCCCGCGGGGCTGGAGGCCGCCCGCGTCGCCGGCGAGCGGGGCCATGAAGTGGTGGTGCTGGAAGCCGCCAGCGATGCCGGCGGGCAGGTGCGCCTCACGGCGCAGAGTGAGCGGCGTCGCGAGATGATGGGCATCATCGATTGGCGCCTGGCGCGCTGCGAGGCCCTCGGCGTCGAGATCCGCTACAACGCCTGGGCCGAGGTCGAGGACGTGCTCGCCGAGAAACCGGACGTGGTCATCGTGGCAACCGGCGGCTACCCCGCAGAAGACCAGCCTGCGGTCGGGCACGACCTGGTGGTCAACGCCTGGGATATCCTCTCCGGGCACGTGGCGCCAGGGAAACAGGTGCTGTTGTTCGATGATGCCGGCGACCATGCCGCCATGCAGGCCGCGGAGATCATTGCCGCCACCGGGGCACAGCTCGAGATCATGACGCCGGACCGTACCTTCTCGTCGGAAATCATGGCCATGAATCTCGTACCCTACATGCGTTCCCTGCAGCGGCCCAACGTCACCTTCACGCCCACCTATCGGCTGAAGTCCGTGCAGCGGGATGACGATGAGCTGCTCGCCAAGATCACCAGCGACTATGTGCCTCAAGGTCAGCTGGACCTGGATCATGAGCGGCGCATCGACCAGGTGGTGGTCAACTACGGCATCACGCCGATGGCCGACATCTATTTCGAGCTGAAGCCGCATTCCCGCAATGGCGGCGAGGTGAACTACGAGGACCTGATCGTTGGCAAGCCCCAGGCCGTCATTCGCAATTCGGGTGATGGATTCCAGCTGTTCCGGATCGGTGATGCCGTCGCGTCGCGGAACACCCATGCGGCGATCTACGATGCCCTGCGGCTGGTCAAGGATTTGTGATGGATTCAAAGGGGGAAGAAATGTCATTCAAGAGAACCATACATGCCATCGATACGCATGCAGGCGAACCGATGCGCGTTGTCACTGGCGGTGTTCCCAACATACCCGGCAAGACGGTGCATGAGAAAATGGTGTGGCTGAGGGAAAATGACGACCAGCTGCGTAAGTTAATGCTGCGTGAGCCTCGCGGTTACCCGCCTCTCTGCTGTAATGTCATTGTTCCGCCATGTCATCCCGATGCCGATGCCGGCTATGTCATCATGGAGCAGGTCGAGTATCCGGTCATGTCTGGCGGCAATACCATTTCCGTGGCAACGGTGCTGCTTGAAATGGGAATGCTGCCGATGCAAGAGCCCGTTACGGAACTTGTTCTTGAGGCGCCGGCCGGACTCATTAACATCAGGGCCGAATGCAAGGATGGCAAGGTAAAGAGCGTCACCTTCAAAAATATACCTGCATTTGCAGCCTACCTTGATAGAGAAATAGACGTTCCCCACCTTGGCAAGGTAAAAGTAGACGTTGGATGGGGTGGAATGTTCTATGTTATTGCGGATGTCCGACAGTTTCCCTGGATAGAACTCACACCCAAGCATGGCGCAGAGATAACGCGGATCTCGGCCATGATCAGGCAGGCTGCTATCGAGCAGTTGCCCGTTGAGCACCCCGATTATCCAGGGGTCGGGATCACGATATCACAGCTTTCCGGGCCGGCAAGTAGCCCAGATGCAGATTGGAAGAATGTCGTGACAGTGGCGTCTGGTGACTTTGATTGGGACAAGCCTAGCACGTGGACAGGTGCCATCGACCGGTGTCCATGCGGGACGGGAACATGCGCAAAAATGGCGGTCCTGCATGCCAAGGGGGAGTTGCCGTTGAATAAGGATTTTCGCCACCAGGGGATCCTGGGCAATGTGTTTACGGGAAGACTGGTCGAGGAAACGACAATTGGCGAACGGCAAGCGGTAATTCCTACCATTTCGGGAACGAGCTGGATCTATGGGATCAATACCTACGTGTTGGACAATGACGATCCCTTCACGGAAGGATTCTGTGTGCAGGACATCTGGGCCTGAAGGCAAGCGCGGCCCTGGCTAGTATGCACCCCATCCGCCGCTCACAAGGAGCGGCGGATTTTCTCAATCACTACCGTGTCGATGGTAATGCGTTCCTCTTCCGAACGATCGCTTCGTACCGGGCGGCGGTTGGGCACATAGGCACCACCACGTTCGGCAATTCGGTCAAGATGCTGGGTCAGGCGGGTGGAAAAACGGTCGTCAATAACGGTGGGTTGAATCGCAATGATCGTCATCCCGGCGTCGATCACCTGATCTCCGCCCTGGAAATCCGGCATGTCGAGCGACCATGATGCACCGGACAATCCGGCCGCGAGGCACTCGACCATCAGCGCCACATTCGCGCCTTTCATACCGCCGAATGCCAAAAGTGCGCCGCGCAGGCCGGCCGCTGCATCGGTGGTCGCGTTACCCTGCTCGTCGATGGCCCAACCTTCGGGAATCTTACGCCCTTCTTCCGCCGCCTTTACCAGGTTGACGAAGGCCGTCGCACTGGATGCCTGGTCAATGACCAGCGGCGCGTTGATATCGGCCAGGGGCGCGGCAAACGCCATCGGATTGGTGCCGAAAACGATCTTGCCACTGGGCGAGCCCGCCACCACGGCCGGACTGTTGGACACGGCAAAGGCGATCACGCCTTCCAGGGCGAGACGGCGAACATAGTAGCCCAGTTCACCGGTGGTATAGCTGTTGCCTTGGGTGAAGATCGTAACGCCCAGTTTCTGTGTGTTTTCGACAAGCGTCGGCATTGCCAAGTCGAAGCCGAGTTGCGCAATGCCTCCATCCGCATCCGAGTGGATGATGGCGGGCAAGGGCGAAGTGATTTTCGGCTCTGCTTCTCTGTTGATGCGTCCCTCACGGAAACTGGAAAGATAATCCAGAAGATGCGGGAACCCGACACCGGGGTGTCCGAAAAGCGCCGCCGAAACCGTCGCCCTTGCCAGGGAGCGTGCGGTAGCATGGTTGGCGCCCGCGGCGAGACAGGCCTGTTCAGCCAATGTCTCTGCATCGTGGGCGAAAAGTGTCTGCTGACTCAAGGAAAGATACCTCTCATGTTCTGATGTTGATTAATTCACGTATCCGAGCAGCCTTGGCAGGAAGAGTGACAGCGCCGGCCAGTAGGTCGTGATCAGCATCACGGGCAGCGCGGCAAGCAGCATGAAGCTGAAGGCGGGCCGAATGACCTGCGACATCCCGACCTGGCCGATCCGGCAGCTCATGAACAGGATGGGCGCCATGGGTGGGCTATTGCAGCCGATGACGACGCTGGTGCCCACGATGGCGGCAAAATGCACCGGATGGATGCCGATGCTCTCCATGACCGGCAGCAGCAGCGGGCTGAGGATGGCCACGACACTCACGTCATCCATGATCATCCCCATCAAGATCAAGAAGATATTGACCATGAGGAGAATCAGTAGCTTGTTCTGGAACAACTCGAGCAACAGCTCGGTCAGCTGCTGTGGCACTCGCTCGAAGGTGAAGATACGACTGGCCACGAAGGAAAAGAGCAGAATGATCATGATGACGCCAGTGGTCGTGGCGGCTTGGATGAAACACCGTGCCAGGGCCTTCAGGTCGAGGTCGCGATAAACGAACAAGCCGACGGGAATGGCATAGACGACGGCAATGGCGGCCGCCTCGGTGGGGGTGAAGATGCCCCCGTAGATGCCGCCCAGGATGATGACAGGGAGCATCAAGGCGGGGAAGGCCTTCCAGCCGGTACTGCCGATATTCCGGAACCGGTCACTCAGTGCGATCACTTCTGGGCTGTAGTCGGGATTCTTGCGCATCTTGATGGCGTTGACCACGCACAGGAAGAGCATCAGCAAAATACCCGGCCCGATGGTAGCCAGGAATACGGCTGCGACGGATTGCCGGGTTACCACGGCGTACAGGATCATGGTGATACTGGGTGGAATCAACAGGCCGAGCAGCGAAGAGATCCCGACCAGAGCGGTGGAATACGGGCGGCTGTAGCCGTGTCTTTCCATCGGGCCGATCATGATGGTGCCAATCGCGGCCACCGCGGCCGAGGCCGTCCCCGAAATGGCTCCGAAGACGCCACAGCCCATCACCATCGAGGTCCCCATCCCACTGCGCGACGAGCCGACGATGGCCTCGACAAAGCGAATGAGCCTGGCCGCAATCCCCCCTGACTGCATCAAATACCCTGTCATGATAAATAAGGGGAGGGCGAGCAGGATAATGGAATTGATGGACCAGAATCCCGTCGTCATCAGCGACGATATGTCGACATCATAAGCGAACGAGAGTACGAGGGTCATGGCGGCGAAAGAAAACACGACTGGCACGCCTATGACCATCAATATTATGACTGCGCCTATCGCTAATAAGGCACCCATGTGTTTCTCCTATTATTGTCAGGAAGTCTCTTGAGGAGAGACGTCTTATTGGGGTACAGCTTTTCTGGATAGCTTTCTGACATCATGAATGAGGTCCCGGAGCGCGTAGAGCAACAGCAGAATGCTCGCAACGAGAAGGCTTCCCTGTGAAATGTATTGCGGAATACTGAACACCGGTGTGACTTGTCCCTTTTCGACTCCCCAGGAAAAAAGGCTGTAGCTCCAGGTGACGAAAAAAACCGCCATCACTACCGACAGGGTTGTGGCAATCAGCCTCATTACGTCGTGCAGGACCTCGTTGTCGGTAAAGGCCTGAAAGAAATCGGCACTGAGATGGGACCTCTCCCGCGAGGCCAGGGCCGCTCCGAGCATGTACAGCCACATGGCGGCCATCAACACCAGTTCCTCAAGGCCAAATACCTGAACTCCAAGCAGTGCCCTGAAGATTATGCCACCCACCATGGCAAAAGAAATGAAAAGGCCAAGCACTGTAACAGCAGCCTTTAGAATAGATGCGACCACATTATCGATACGGGCGAAGTAATCCATAATGACTTCCCTAAGCATTGTCTGAAAAGTCGGCGAGCGATGGCCAGATAAGGCAAAAATCGGCAAAAAGACGGAGTTTGCGCGGTGTAAATGAGTACTTTGAGCCGATTTTTAACGCCGTATGGGCGAGCGCAGGCAGTTTTCAGGCAAAGCGTAATGTTACCCTAAAAGGAATCGAATCTAGAGTGGCCCTATCGAGAGGGCCACTCCATGTCATCCGGCAAGCCGTTACTGTGGTTCCGATGCATGCTCGCGGACGGCGCTCATGACATCCTCCCCCAGGGACTCCTCCGCCTCGACCCATACTGTCTCGCGGACTCGTTCGATCCAGGCAGCCATCTCTTCATCGGACGGCACGATATATTCCATACCTTCTTCCTGGGCCGTCTGGATCCACTTTTCATCCTCGGCCTTGGCATTCTCGAACTGCTCATTGGACACGACTTCCACGGCATCCGCGATGATCCCGCGATCCTCTTCGTCGAGAGCGTTCCAGGAATCCTGGTTCATCAGAAAAGTATAGAAGGAGAAGTTGTGCTTGGAGTGGACGAAATAGTCAAGCAGGTCGTTGAAATAGGTATAGTCCCAGTAGATCACATTACTCGAATCGCCATCGACGACCCCGGTCTGGATGGACGTGTAGACCTCGGACCAGTCGATGGGAACGGCCTGGAACCCCATGGCCTGTATCGTTTGGGGCAGCGGGAAGATGGGTTGTGACCGGAGCTTGATCCCCCGTGCATCTTCATGGTTAGTAGCATAGGTATCCGCTGTAGCTATGCCGCCAAAGCCTTCCGGAAAGGGCCCCAGGTATTCCAGGCCAATATCCGATAGGATGGGCCCGATGACCTCCGAGACCCAACCATCTTTGCCATAGGCATCTAGTGCTTCATCCCAACCCAAGGTCAGATAGGGCAGCTGTAGTACGCCAAGGCGCTCATCGTAGGAGGTTTGAGGCCAGCCTAGGAAGAGGTCGATGTTTCCTCTGACCAACTGGTCGAAAAGCTCCTGAGGCCCACCGATCTCATCCTGATAGAAGACATTGATGGTAATTCTGCCATCGGATTGTTCTTCGACTATATCAGAGATTCTCTTTACTGCCAGACCATGGGGCGATTCTCGGTCACCAGACTCCGTTGCGATCGTAAGCTTTAATTCCTCATCGCTTGCCCAGGTGGAAGCTGAGAAACCAAGAGCGGCGATAACCGATACTGCGGCTATGCTTGAGCTAACTTTTGTTGAGTTTTTTAATGTCATGATACCTTCTCCACGTGGGCTATTGTCGTTGGGTTCATCTCTTGCCTGGCCATGGCCAGGCATGTATTAAAGCTATTACTGTGGCGGAGGTAATGGAAACGACTTTTCTTCAGTGCAAAACAAAACCTGAGGTTATCGTTGCCCCGGTCGATGGAGGTAAAGATTTATCGCCACATGCTGATGTTCGCTATCGGCGAGCAAGCCGCCATCCGCGTGACCGCGAATGGCGGGGGAAGAATGCCATCTGTGTTACGAGCTGGACGCTGGATCAGGAAAGCTGAATCCAAGTCGTCTTCAATTCGCAGTACTGATCATGGGCATAGATGGACTTGTCGCGGCCACCGAAGCCGGACTGCTTGTAACCGCCGAAGGGGGTGGTGATATCGCCTTCCGAGAAGCAGTTGACGGAGACGGTGCCGGCCCGGATGGCGGCCGCCATACGATGCACGGTATTGAGATCATCGCTCCACAGCGAGGCCGCCAGGCCATAGCAGGTGTCGTTGGCAATGGCGATGGCTTCCTCCTCGGTGTCGAACGGGATCACCGCCAGCACCGGGCCGAAGATCTCCTCCCGTGCCACCGCGGCATCCTTGGGCACGTCGTTGAAGATGGTCGGGGCAACGAAATAGCCCCCCACCTCTTGCAGGATGCGCTTCCCGCCGGTCACCAGCGCCAGCCCATCGGCCTTGGCCCGCTCGATATGCGCCAGCACCTTGTCCATGTGGCCCTGCTCGATCAGGGCGCCGAGCTGCACATTGGGGTCCAGGGGGTCGCCAGTGACCCACTCCTCCTCGAGCTGGCGCTGCATCTCGTCGACCAACGCATCCTTCACCGACCGATGCACGATCAGCCGCGAACCCGCCGAGCAGTTCTCGCCCATGTTCCAGAAGGCCGCGGCCAGGACATTGCTCGCCACGGTCTTGAGGTCGCCGACGTCGGGCATCACGACCTGCGGATTCTTGCCGCCGCACTCCAGTACCACGCGCTTGAGGTTGCTCGCCGCCGAGTACTCGAGGAAGCGACGACCCACCTCGGTGGAACCGGTGAAGGCGGCCAGGTCGATGTCGGGATGCAGGCCGATGGCCTTGCCGGCCACATGACCGAGCCCCGGCACCACGTTCAACACGCCGGCCGGGATGCCGGCCTCATGGGCCAGCTCGGCGAGCCGCAGCGTGCTGAGCGACGTCAGCTCGGCGGGCTTGAGCACCACGCTGTTGCCGGTGATCAGCGCCGGTCCCAGCTTCCAGCCGGCCATCATGGCGGGGAAGTTCCACGGCAGCACGGCGCCCACCACCCCGATCGGCTCACGGCTGATTGTCGCCACCACGTCCTTGGCGGTCGGCGACACGGCATCGTAGAGCTTGTCGGCGGCTTCGGCGTGCCAGCGGATGGTGTTGGCGGTATCGGGGATGTCGACGTTGAAGCACTCACCGATCGGCTTGCCCGCCTCCAGGGCCTCCAGCACGGCCAGCTCGAAGCAGTGTTCCTCGATCAGGTCGGCGAAGCGCTGCATGATGGCCTTGCGCTCGGCGGGCGCGAGCCCCGACCAGACCCCGGCCTCGAAGGCCCGGCGGGCGGCCTGGACGGCGAGGTCCACATCGGTGCCGTCACAGGCGGCTACCCGGGTCAGGAGCTCCCCGGTGGCCGGGTTCAGGGTATCGAACGTTTCACCTGAATTCGCGGGAACGAAGCGACCGTCGATGAAGGCCAGGTTGCGATACTCGAGTTGCTCGATCTGACGCGCAATGGCGTCCGGAGTCAGATTATCGGACATTGTTGTTCTCCTCGTGTCGGATGGTTCAGAGTTCCTTGCCGGCATGCCACTCTTTCCAGGCAAGCGTCGAACGCACGCCCAGGCCGAGGAACGGTTCGGGTGGATTGGCGGCGGGTTTGGGTTGCTTCAGCATGATGTCGAGCAGTTCGCTCTCCACGCCGAGTGCATGCTCGGCGATCAACTTCCCGGAGATCGTGCCGCGGGTCAGGCCCAGCCCGTTCTGGCAGACGGCGCTGAACACACCGGGGGCCAGCTCACCGAAGGGCGTGCCCCCATTGCGGGATACGCACAGCGCGCCTCCCCAGGTGTATTCGAGCTCCACGTCCGGCAGCATGGGGAAACGCCGCTCGAAGGAGCGCCGATGGGCGGCCTGCACACGCGCCAGCCGGCTTGCACTGGTGCTGACATGCGGGTTGTAGGTGAAGGAGTTACGGATGGCGATGCGCCCGTCTCCCAGGCGCCGCACCGTCGTGCCCATCGGGTTCGCCGGGATCAGCCCCCAACTTTCTTCGCCGCCCAGTGCCGCAAGCTCCTTGGGGCTCAACTGACGGGTCAGACTGCCGTAGGTATAGACGGGCAGAATCCGGCCCTTGAGCCCCAACTGGCCGAACTGGGCGGCATAGGCGTTGTTGGCGAGCACCAGCCGCGGCGCCTCGAGACGCCCCTGGTCGGTCACCAGCGTATGGGGCTGGCCGACGTTGATCTCGCGGACCGGGCTGTCCTCGTAGAGGCGGACGTTCTTCGGCAGAGTGGCCCCGAGGCCACGTACCAGCGAGGCCGGCTGGACCTGTACACACCCGGGAGTGTGCAGGCCGCCGTGATAGAAGTCGGAGCCGGTGATGGCCTTCATCTGCCGGGCGTCGAGTTCGCGGTAGGGCTCGCCAAGGGCCGACAGCCCCTTGGCGAAGGCCTCCAGGGCGCGCAGCCCATGCGCCTCCACCGCCCCGTGCAGCTTGCCCTGCTCCCGCCAGTCACAGTCGATACCATGGCGCTGCACGATCTCGCGCATGTAGTCGATCGCCCCACGATTGAGGCGGATCTGTTCAAGATCGCGGCTCCGGTCGCCGGTGTAATCGTGTGAGTTCAGGTCGTGTGGCAGGTCGATCATGAACCCGGAGTTACGCCCGGCGGCCCCGAAGCCGACACGCCGTGCATCCACCAGGGCGATGGCGGCATTCGGCTGCAGTTCGGCCAGGCGCCGAGCGGCGGCCAGGCCGGCCAGTCCCGCCCCCAACACCACCCAGTCGGCCTTCACTTCACCTTGAAGCGGTGCCGACGCGGGCGGTGGGGGCAGTGTCTCGTACCAGCCACAGCGCCCGTCGTTCTGGGGCAAGAAATGGCATGTCAACTGCATGGGGCGAATCTCCAGCGCGGGATGTCAGCCGCGGTGTTGAAGCAGGGCGTCATAGGTACGCTGGAAGCGGGCTTTTTCCGTCTCGTTCAGCGGCAGCAGCGGACGATGCGCCGGTCCGACCGGCAGGCCGGCCAGTTCGCAGCCGTACTTGATGTACTGGCAGAACTTGCCACCCTGCTCCAGCAGGTTGAGCATCGGCAGCAGGCGGGCGGCCAGTTCGCGGCCGGCGACGAAGTCCTGCTCGACGACGCAGGCCTGGTACAGCGCCACATGCTCCGGCGCCAGGAAGTTGGAAGCCCCCGCCACCCAGCTGCGCGCCCCCCAGACGAAGAACTCCAGCACCTGGTCGTCCATGCCGCAGCTCAGCTGAAGCTGGTCGGCGTGATCGTTGGCCAGGGCATGCATCCGCTCGATCGAGCCGGTGCTCTCCTTGATCGCCTGGACATTCGGGTGATCACGCAACGCCTCGATCAACTCGAGCGTCATTGGCACACCAGTGCGGTCGGGGAAGTTGTAGAGCATGATCGGCATGTCGAGGGCATCATCGACACACCGGATATGGGTCAGCAGCTCGTCCTGGGCCGGCTGGCAGTAGTAGGGCGCCGCTACCAGGATGGCGTCGAAGCCGGCCGCCTTGGCATGCTGGCCAAGCTCCAGGCTGTCCTCGGTCGTGGTGGCATTGATGCCCGCCATGATCGGGATACGGCCCTTGGCATGGCCTGCCACAGAGTCGAAGACCTGCTTGCGCTCTTCCTTGCTGAGGGCATAGTATTCGCCGGTCGTGCCGCCGATGATCAAGCCATGTACCCCCTGGTCGATCAGCGTGTCGACCACCTTCCTCAGCGTGTCGAGCTGAATGGAGCCGTCCTGAGCGAAAGGGGTTATGACGGGTGTCCAGATACCATCGAAGTTCATGAAGTCACCTTGTGATTGTTTGCTGGAGGATGGGTCGGTAAAACGATGGTAAGCGGGCAGCTTCGCCACGGAAAAGCAACATTTAATCCCGGCAAATCATGACCAGATGTTATGGTCATACCTTCGTAGAACAGCGGCGTGCGGTGCCGACAGGTCGATGTGGAATGCTTGCTCCCTACGATAAGTCAGGCTCAAGACGTCAGGGCTAGCGCTGCCTGCGGAACTTCGCCGGGGCGACGTGAAAGAACTGGCGGAAGCAATGACGGAAGTGGGTAAGGCTGGTAAAGCCACTGGCTACCGCAATATCGGCAATGGACTTGTTGGTCTGCTGCAGTAATTGCCGAGCATAAGTCACGCGGAGCTCAAGGTAGTAGCGGGACGGGGAGGCATCGACATAACGACTGAAGAGCCGTTCGAGTTGACGACGGGAGATGTTGACCCAGCGGGCTATTTCGTCCACCGAAAGAGGTTCGTCGATATTGTTATGCATCAGCTCCAGTGCCAGTTTCAGGGCTTGCGGCAGGGTAGGATCACGATCGAGGCTCAGGACGGAAACATCCATGACCTCTTGAGCCTTGTCACAATTGAGTATTTCCTCGATTGCATCGACAAAGCTCGGGTCATGATCACGTCTCAGCCAGTCCAGCATCATGGAAAGCGAGCTATTGGCACCGGCGCAGCTGATCCGTTTCCTGTCCAGCACATAGGAGTGCCGGGACAGGCGTACGCCGGGAAATGACTCGAGCAGCATGGCCCGGGAGTCGGGATGTATTGCACAGTCATGGCCGTCCAGCACTCTCGCCTCGGCAAGAAAGAAGGAACCGTTCCACAGCCCTCCCAGGGTCGTGCCTGTGGCATCGAAGCAGCGTAGCGTTGAGCGGATCGATGGCGAGCTCTGCAAGCGCACACGGAAACCACCGCACATGATTAGCAGGTCCAGCCGTTGCTCCTGAAGCGCCGGTAGCTGGCAATCCGTCGAGATGGCGGTGCCCAGATCGCTGACGACCAGATCGCTCGTTGCACCGACCACCAGTACCTCGACCAGCGGCTCCCGAGTCATCAGGTTGGCGGTTACCAGGGCATCCACCGCTCCGGCGAAGGCCATCAAGGAGAAGTTATCCAGGAGCACGAACGCCACTCGTCGCAGCGGAGGACAGGACCTGGAATCCTCCTCTGCGTTGAGGTGTGCCATGTTCTTGCGTTTCAACAAGCTCTTGAAGGAGGTGTGCATCATGTCACTCCAGGGGGCCCGGCAACCTTGCATGCCAAGCATGCATCAAGGGTTGAGGGCGAATTGCGGCTGTTGTCCGGCGTCGCTTTTGGATAACCTGAAAGATGCGGGTGCGGCGTCTTTTCCATGACCGTAGTCTAGGTTCCGGCCGATTATCGCCGGCATCGACTTTTTTTTCAGGATGTTGATAACTTTTTATTATGACAACACACACCGATCCCGATCAGAGGCTGCTCAAGATGCCATCGCTGCGCGCGGTGAGATCCTTCGTGGCGGCGGCCAAGTATCAGAATTTCACCCGAGCCGCCGAGGCACTGTGCGTCACCCAGGCGGCGATCAGCCGGCAGATCCGTGAACTCGAGAGCTACCTAGGCACGGACCTGTTCAAGCGTGTCGGGCGTTCGGTCGAGCTGACCACCGCCGGCTCCATCTTCTTCGATGCGGCTCAGCTCTCCTTCATCAACATCGCCCAGGCGGCGGATCGCATCCGCAAGGACCACGGCACCAGCGCCAGGCGCCCCCTGACGCTGTGCTGTTCCCCGGCCTTCTCGGCGCTGTGGATGGCGCAACGCCTGCCGAGCTTCTTCAGCGCCAACCCCGATATCGACCTCAATCTGGTCACCACCCAGAACTTCCTCTCCATGGAGCCGGGGGTCTATCCCGATATCTTCATCACCAAGATGTCGCGGGTGCGGGACGGCTACGTCAGCCTGCCGCTGTTCCATGATGTGATCTATCCGGTGTGCACGCCGGACTATCTCGAGGCATACCCCGAGATCCGGACCCTCGAGGGACTGCGAGACGGGGTCCTGCTGAACCTGAGCCCCTACGGTCGCTCCCAGGTCGCCGAGCATGTGGACTGGGGGGTCTGGCTGGCCATCCATGATATCGACATCGAGAGCCGTTCCCGGGACAGCCTTCATTACTTCAATGCCAACGACTACAACATGTTGGTGCAGATGGTACTCAATGACCAGGGCGTGGCCCTGGGCTGGGATCACCTTATCGGACCGCTGGTCGACCAGGGCCGACTGGTCAGGCCGGTCGAGCTGGAGGTCGTACTGGAGGACACGCGCCATTACCTGGCCTACCGCGAGGACAAGGAGGAGGACGAGGCACTGGGCCGCTTCCGGGAATGGTTCATGGACCAAAACGGCGTGCCGACAGCCACCTGAGGCCTTTAGGTTCTGTCCGGCAGGTGATTGCGCCAGGCGCCGGACCCTCATGTCATCCTGGCTGCTTGGCATGCCCTGACCGAGCCACTCGGTAGATCGCTGGCCAGGGGGTCAATAGAGCCGGAACGACTGGTGCTCCGGGTGCCCCTGCTGCTGCTGGATCACCTTGCGGTAGCGCTTGTACTCCCACTGGTACTGGGCCGGGTCGAGGGCGATGGCGGCCTCAACGCAGGCGTTGACGCCGGTGGCGGAGATGGTCTCGTCGGTGGCGTAGACGCGCTCGTCGGCGGCCAGGAAGTGCAGCGCGAAGCCGCGGCCGGGCAGGCGCCTGGCCACGCCGGTGACCACCCGCGCCTCGGTACGGGCGACCAGCTTGGGCAGCAGGGTGGCGGTATAGGCCGGTCGGTCGAAGAAGGGGGCGAAGACGCCGCTGCCCCAGGAGGGCTCCTGGTCGGGCAGGATGCCGATGGCCTCGCAGCGCTTGAGCGCCTTGAGCAGGGCCGCCACGCCGCGGGGGTTGGTCGGCACCAGGCGCGCCCCCATGCGCTCGCGCCCCCGGCGGGTCACGGCGTCGAGCTCGGCGATCTTGGGTGGCTCGTACATGGCGGTGAAGGGGAAGTGGCCCGAGAGCCAGAAGTTGAGCACCTCCCAGTTGCCGAAGTGCGGCGCCAGCACGATCACTCCACGCCCCTCGGCGCGGGCACCGTCGAGGAGTTCGCGGCCGTGGACCTCGAGGATCGAGGCCTCGACCCGCGCGGGCTCGGCCATCCAGGCGAAACCCAGCTCGAGCATGGTGGCGGTGGAGTGCACCAGGCTCTCCCGGGCGAGGTGGCGCCGGGTCGCCTCGTCGTGACCCGGGTAGACCTGGGCGAGATTGATCTCGGTGACCTCGCGCTCGCGCCGGCTGCAGCGGTGCACCAGCGGGCCGCCCAGGCGGGACAGCCGCCACAGCGTCGACAGGCGTCGGCCGGCCAGCGTGCGCCACAGGGTGGCGATGGCGCGGGACTGGGCGTTGCTGGAACGGGACTCCGGTACGGTCATGGTCAGACCAGCCAGGTATCCACGTTGTCCGGGGCGCGCTGTTCCTGTAGCCCCTTGATGCCCTTGACGCAGCGGATGACCAGCCAGACCACGGCGGCGAGCCAGGTGACGAAGCCGATCAGCACCAGGGTCAGCACGGCGGACACGGTGAAGTACAGCACCGCCAGCCAGAAGGTGCGGATCTGGTAGCGGTAGTGCTCGTCGAGCCAGCTTGGCCCCCTGCCGCGGTAGACATAGGCGATCACCACCCCGACCAGCGCGGTCAGGCCGCCGGTCACGATGCCGGCCAGATGCAGGGCGTAGACCACGATGGGCATGGTGGTGTCGGGCGAGCCACCCTGTTCGGCGACGACCCGGTCGCGGAGGGGATCGTCGTGGTGCGGGTTATCGTTCATGGCGCTTCCGTGATGCGGACATGTCAGGCGCCCATGATACCGGCCGCCGGCGACAATGCCACCGGCCGGTGCCGTCAGTCGGACGAGGACTTCCGGGGGCGACTGATCTCCAGCAGGTTGCCGTCGGGGTCGCGCAGGTAGAGGGATTCGATCTCGCCGGTGGCGCCCTGGCGGGGCACCGGGCCGAGCT
This sequence comes from Halomonas sp. LBP4, assembly GCF_003202205.1. Classification (GTDB taxonomy): domain Bacteria; phylum Pseudomonadota; class Gammaproteobacteria; order Pseudomonadales; family Halomonadaceae; genus Halomonas; species Halomonas flagellata. The sequence continues at coordinate 58,070 of NZ_PDOG01000011.1, read as the reverse complement.
CGATCTCCACGTCGAGCGCTTCCAGGTGACGCTTCACCTCGTCCAGCGGCAGCAGGCTGCGCAGGCAGAGGTCGAGGCTGCCGGGGGTGGGAGTGGCCGCCTTGGGACTCACGTCGGTGTCGGTCCAGTGCAGGCGCAACGCCAGGTCGCCGAGCACCAGGTCGACACGGTCGCGGTCGCGGTAGCGCACGTCGAGTCCCAGCACCCGGGAGTAGAAGTCCACGGCGCGGGAAATGTCGGTCACGGTGATGACCAGGTGGTCCAGACCTGACAGCATTCACATCTCCTTGGAAGATTGTACTGGCACAGAGGATACGATGATGCAGACTTGCCCGCTATGCGCATCTCGCGATACGCGCCACTACCACCGCGATGCCCGGCGCGACTACCGCCAGTGTGCCCGGTGCGAGCTGGTCTTCGTGCCGCCGGCAAGCCGCCTGGCCCCGGCGGCCGAGCGGGCGGTCTACGACCAGCATCGGAACTCCCCCGACGACCCCGGCTATCGCCGCTTCCTGTCGCGGCTGTTCGATCCGCTGCGCGAGTGCCTGCCTCCCGGGGCCCGAGGGCTCGACTTCGGTGCCGGCCCCGGGCCGACCCTGTCGGTGATGTTCGAGGAGGCCGGTCACCCCATGGCGATCTATGACCCCTTCTATGCCCCCGACAGGGCAGTGCTCGAGCGACGCTACGATTTCATCACCGCCACCGAGGTGGTCGAGCACCTCTTCGAGCCCGGCCGCGAACTCGAGCGGCTGGCCGCCATGCTCCCCGCGGGCGGCTGGCTGGGGCTGATGACCAAGCGGGTCGCCTCGCGGGAGGCGTTCGCCGGCTGGCACTACATCCTCGACCCCACCCATGTGGTGTTCTTCAGCGAGGCGAGCTTCGCGTGGCTGGCCGGCCACCTGGGCATGAGCGTCGAGTTTCCCGCCGCCGACGTGGCACTGCTGCAGAAGCGATAAATTACACTGAATTCCCGGTCGTTCGCCGGGCAAGATTCCGGGGCTGGCGGGTGTCACCCACAAAGCGATTGACTTGGCGATGGGCAGGCGTATGATTCGCGCGCTCCGGTGCTGCGTCGGCATCCTCGGGGGCCGCCGACCCCTGACCTCCGACAAGGTGCCGTCCGGCATTTTCTGCCACGCTTCTCTCTCGTTTCACCTGCTGCTGTGAGGCCCGTTCATGTCGCGGCAACTGCTGGTCATGGCCCTGGCGCCCCTGCTGGGGCTCTTCATCCTCGGGATCGGCAACGGTTTCCTGGCGACCCTGATCACCCTGCGCCTGGACGCCGCCGGCGAGTCGCCGGTGGTGATCGGCTGGGTGTCGTCGGCCTATTTCATCGGCCTGGCGCTGGGCGCCATGTTCAACGACCGGCTGCTGCTGCGCATCGGCCATATCCGCGCCTACGGCAGCTTCGCCTCGCTGGTGGCGGTCACGGTGCTGCTGCAGGGGCTGTTCTTCGAGCCCTGGGCCTGGTTCGTGCTGCGCCTGATCGGCGGCTGGGCCACCGTGGGGGTCTACCTGGTGATCGAGAGCTGGCTGCTCACCGCCGGCGACCAGAAGGTCCGCGGACGCCTGCTGGCGCTCTACATGATCTCGCTCTATGCCGCCGGGGCGATCGGTCAACTGCTGCTGGGGGTGACCGATGCCATGGGCGTGACGGCCCCCTTCATGGTGATCGGCCTGCTCGCCTCGCTGTCGGTGCTGCCGATGGCGATGATCCCGCGGGTCTCGCCGCTGATCGAGCACGCCGAGCCGCTCTCGCCGATGCGGTTGATCACCCTGACGCCCACCGGCGTGATGGGCAGCTTCGGCTCGGGGCTCGCCGTGGCCGCGGTCTACTCCCTGCTGCCGCTCTACCTGCAGCGCGTTGGCCTGACGGTGAGCCAGATCGGCCAGATGATGGCGGTGGTGGTGCTCGGTGCCATGCTGCTGCAGTACCCCATCGGCCGCTGGTCCGACCGCCACGACCGCCAACTGGTGCTGATCCTGATCGGGGCCTTCTGTACCCTGATCTCCGCCGGCATGCTGTGGCTGCCGCTCAACCCCTGGGTGCTCGCCGGCCTGCTGTTCCTGCTCGGCGGCGGCGTCTTCGCCCTCTACCCGGTGTCGGTGAGCCACGCCGCCGACCGTGCCCCGGCCGGTGCCCTGGTGCGCATGAGCCAGGGCCTGCTGCTGATCAACGCCATCGGCTCCACCGTCAGCCCGCCGATGATCTCGCCGGTCATGGCGACGCTGGGCGATGCCGGGCTGTTCTGGGCCTTCGGTGCCCTGGGGCTCTTCCTGGTGGGTTTCTTCGCCTGGCGGCGCAGCGTGCGCCCGGCGCCGGTGCCGGTGGCGCCGTTCTCGCCCACCACACCGATGTCGTCGGTGGGCGCCGAGCTCGCCGTCACCGAGGAACTGGTGCAGGGCGCCATCGAGCACGAGCACATGGAGGATCTCTCCGACGCCGTGCCCGAGGTGGAGGTGGCCGAGCCGCTGGTGGGCCCGCCAGCCGCCGACGAGACGCATGTCGTCTACTACGATGATGACGAGCCCGAGGAGGAGGCGTCATCCAACGCCGAGCTGCAGGAATCCCGGGGCTGAGGGCTCTCTGGTGGCTGGTTGCCAGCGCAGGGAGACCCTATGGGGTCATACCCTGAGGCCTCCCCAGAAACATTTCAGCATTATCAATGTGTTGGGCATGGCTGGGTAGCAGGCTGCCAGCGCTGCCGGTCCCTATGGGGTCAGACCCCGGCGGCGTCGAATCCGCTCGCAAGACGCACCATGACGGGCTTCGCGACTTGGCTGGGGTCTGACCCCATAGGGGCATGCCTCGGCGCCTTTTGTGGCGAAGGTGCCGCCATTGACGAGACATTCGTGGGTAGGCGCCCGGGTTTGAGCCCGCAGCTTGGATGCTTCTAGGACCTAGGGATAATGGTTAACGAAAAGTAGTGAATATACTATCTCCGTTATCATTTTTCCCTGAGGTGCCTTCATGTTCCCTTTCGCCGCCCCCGTCCGCGACTTCCGCTTCGTGCTGGAGGAGCTGCTCGAACACGGCTCGCTCTCGCTTCCCGGCTTCGAGGAGGCCAGCCCCGACCTGGTCGAGGCGGTGCTGGAAGAGGCCGCCAGGCTGGCGAACGATGTGTGGGCACCGCTCAACGCCAGCGGCGACGCCCAGGGCTGCCAACTGAAGGAGGGCCGCGTACAGCTTCCTGATGGCTTTATCGAGGCCTACCGGGCCTACGTCGAGGGCGGCTGGAACGGCATCGGCGTCAGCGAGGCGCTGGGCGGCCAGGGCCTGCCCGAGGTGGTGGCCAGCGCCGTGCAGGAGATGCTCCACGGCGCCAACATGGCGCTGGGCCTGTGCCCCATGCTCACCGCCGGCGCCATCGAGGCGCTGGCCCATCACGGCAGCGACGAGCAGAAGGCCCTTTACCTGCCGCGGTTGGTCGAGGGCAGCTGGACCGGCACCATGAACCTCACCGAACCCCAGGCCGGCTCCGATCTCTCCCGGGTACGCACCCGCGCCGTGCCCTGCAGTGCAGAGCCGGGACGGTATCGACTCTTCGGGCAAAAGATCTTTATCACCTGGGGCGAGCACGCCGCCGCCGAGAACATCATTCACCTGGTGCTGGCGCGCACCCCGGACGCCCCCGAGGGCAACAGGGGCATCTCGCTGTTCCTGGTGCCGAAGTACTTGGAGCCTGAGTCCCTGGTGGGCGCCGATGGCTCACTCGGTGAGCGCAACGACGTGGTCTGCGCCTCCATCGAGCACAAGCTCGGCATCCACGGCTCGCCCACCTGCACCTTGAGCTTCGGCGAGCACGACGGCGCCATCGGCTACCTGGTGGGCGAGGAGGGGCGCGGGCTCAACCACATGTTCACCATGATGAACGAGGCGCGCCACAAGGTCGGCGTGCAGGGCATCGGGGTGGCCGAGCGCGCCTGTCAGCACGCCTTCGCCTACGCCCTGGATCGTGTGCAGGGCCGCAGCCCGAAGGCCCGCGGCGCCGGCGACTGCACGATCAGCGACCACCTGGACGTGCGCCGCATGCTGCTCTCGATGCGCGCCCGCACCGACGCCCTGCGGGCGCTGGCGCTCTACTGCGCCGCCCAGCTCGACGTGGCCCGTCACGCTGCCGGCGACGCCGAGCGCCGGGCCGCCCAGGCGCGGGTCGAGGTGCTGATCCCGGTGGTCAAGGCGTTCTCCACCGACCAGGCCGTGGAGATCGCCTCCCTGGGTATCCAGGTGCACGGCGGCATGGGCTATATCGAGGAGGCCGGCGCCGCCCAGCTGCTGCGCGATGCCCGTATCGCGCCCATCTACGAGGGCACCAACGGCATCCAGGCCCTCGACCTGGCCGGGCGCAAGCTGCAGCGCGACGGCGGCGCTGCGCTCATGAGCCTGATCGACGACGTGGAGGCCACCGCCCAGGCGCTGGCGGCCAGCCCCGAGCTAGCCAGCCTCGGCGAGAGCCTGGCCGCCGGCGCCGCCGACCTGCGCGCCGCCCTGGTCCTGGTGCTGGAGCAGGGCGCCGATCCCGAGTTCGGCCCCGATGCCGTCCAGGCCTACGCCACCCCCTTCCTGGCCCTCGCCGGCCATGTGCTGTGCGCCTGGCAGATGGGCCGCACCGCACTCAAGGCCCGCGCCGCCCTCGACGCCGGCAGCGATGATCCCTTCTACACCGCCAAGCTGCAGAGCGCCGACTTCGCCCTTCGCCACTGGCTGCCGGTAGGCCGCGCCAACCGCGCGGTGATCGAGGCCGGCATGGCCAGCCTCGCCGCCTTCGATGCCGCCGTCCACTGAGTCCGGCCGCTGTTCGCGCCTTCGCCATGCGGTGATCGAAGGCCACGCAGGAGGGCGATATGCTTGACCGGCTGACGAATACTGTCCCGCGAGGCGGGGCCGAACGATACGCAACAGGAGAGTGCAAATGAGCCAACAATCGATCGGCGTGGTCGGCGCCGGCACCATGGGGCAGGGCATCGCCCAGGTGCTGGTGTCCAGTGGCTTCGACGTCCAGCTCTACGACGTCGCCGACGAGCAGCTGACGCGCGCCCGCGGCGCCATCGACAAGGGCCTCGGCAAGCTGGTCGCCAAGGAGAAGCTCGCCGAGGCCGACAAGGACGCCGCCCTGGCGCGCCTGTCGACCAGCACCGCGCTGGACGCCCTGCGCGACTGCGAGGTGATCATCGAGGCCGCCCCCGAGCAGCCGGCGCTGAAGGAGAAGCTGTTCCGCGACCTCAGCCACCTGACCCACGATGCGATACTCGCCTCCAACACCTCGTCGCTGTCGCTGACCCGGCTCGCCGCAGTGTGCGAGCGCCCCGAACGGGTGGTGGGCATGCACTTCTTCAACCCGGTGCCGGTGCTGGGGCTGGTCGAGGTGATCCGCGCCGAGCAGACCAGTGACGCCACCGTGGCACGCATCGAGAGCCTGGCCCGTGACCTGGGCAAGACCGCCGTGGCCATCGCCGACTCCCCCGGGTTTGCCGTCAACCGCCTGCTGGTGCCGATGATCAACGAGGCCGCCTTCCTGCTCCAGGAGGGGGCCGCGACCCCGGCGGACATCGACCAGTCGATGAAACTGGGCGCCGCCCACCCCATGGGCCCGCTGGCGCTCGCCGACCTGATCGGCCTGGACGTCTGCCTGGCGATCATGGAGGTGCTGCAGGAAGGCTTCGGCGATCCCAAGTATCGCCCCTGCCCGCTGCTCAAGCGCATGGTTGCCGCCGGCTACCTGGGCCGGAAGACCGGCCGTGGCTTCCACGTTTACGGATGAATGGCTCGGGGCTTTTCCGGCGACAGGTCTACGAGGAGGCGCTGTGAATACTTCCCTGTACGCTACCGACGCCCTGCTGCGCTCTCGCGTCCCGCTTCGCTTGCAGGGCCGGTGCTGGCCATCCATGGCCAGCCCGTTCGGAGGAATCCTCCTCACCCCTGGCGTAGGACCTCCTCTACGACCTGTCCCCGGCGCCCCTTGCGTACGTAGCTAAGATTGCCCTTACCGACAAAAGAGGGGATTGCCGCCCAACCTAGCGTTCGCTAGGGTGGGTCGGTATCCCTTTCGACAAGAACGCTGTTAGCAAGACCAGGAGCCACCATGAGCGACAAACTGATCGAGGTCGTCGACAACGCCGGCGTCGTCCGCCTGACTATCACCCGCCCCAAGGCGCTGAATGCCCTCAACAGCGCCGTGATCGATGAGCTAGAAGCGGTACTGAGCGACCTGGAGAAGCGCGATGACCTGCGCGCCGTGCTGATCACCGGTGACGGCGAGAAGTCCTTCGTCGCCGGTGCCGATATCGCCGAGATGCGCGACAAGACCCCGGAGCAGGCCCGTGCCTTCGCCAGCCAGGCGCTGCGTACCCTCAAGCGCCTGGAGACCCTGCCGGTGCCGGTCGTCGCCCTGGTCAACGGCTTCTGCCTTGGCGGCGGCTGCGAACTGGCACTAGCCTGCGACTGGGCCGTGGCCAGCGACAATGCCATCTTCGGCCAGCCCGAGGTGCTGCTCGGCGTCATCCCCGGCTTCGGCGGCACCCAGCGGCTGCCGCGCCGCGTCGGCCCCGCCATGGCGCTCGACCTGGTCACCACCGGCCGCAAGATCGATGCCCAGGAGGCCTTGCGCATCGGCCTGGTCAACCGGGTGATGCCCCAGGCCGAGCTCGAGGCCTATGCCGAGGAACTCACCAAGCAGCTCGGCGGCAATGGCCCGGCGGCGGTGCGCAGCGCCAAGCAGGCGGTGCACGACGGCATGGACCAGGACCTCGACAGCGCGCTCGCGCTGGAGACCAGCCTGTTCGCCTTCTGTTTCGCTGGCGAGGAGCAGAGCGAGGGCATGAGCGCCTTCGTCGAGAAGCGCAAGCCCAACTTCTGAGCATCGACGGCAGTGGCGTGCTAGCTGGCCGGGGCCTTGGTGCCCCGGCCGTTGCGTATCAGGAGGGTGGCGCCTCGTGCGAGTTCCGCGGGGGTATCGATATCGCGGCAGACGCCGGGATCCTCGACGGCGATCTCCCGATAGCGGTCGCGATGCCGGCGGATGACGTCTCGAGCGCCATCGTCGCCGTTCAGGGCCGCGAGTTCGGGCCAGAAGTCGCGGCCGAAGAATACCGGGTGGCCGGGGTGGCCGGCGTAACTAGGCCGCAGGATACGCGAGCGGTCGGCCTGGCTGCTCAAGGTCGCAAGGGGCGTCACGGCAATATCCGGCATATCCCCCAGCAGGATGGCGGCGGCCCCGGTATCGGCCAGGGCGTCGTCGCCGGCGATGGCGGCGATGGCATCGGCCAGGCTTGCTCCCAGCCCGCGCTCGGCCCGGGGGGCGCGGAGGAGGGGCGTCTCCCGGGGCAGGCCCAGGGCGGCCGGGTCGTCCTCCTCGCGCAGCACCACGCGCAGCAGGGGAAAGGCCTCCTGCGCCCGGGTCACCGTGTCGGCCAGCAGCCGTCGGCCATCCGGCAGGCGGGCAATGCGCTTGTCGGCGGCGCCGAAGCGGCGCGAATAGCCGGCGGCCAGTACGACTGCCACGATGGGCACCGAGAGGGGCGTCTCAGAGGGCATCGCGCGACCTGCCACGCTGCATGCGGACGATATCGGCCATCACCGCGAGTGCGATCTCGGCGGGCGTCTTGCTGCCCAGGTCCAGGCCGATCGGCATATGCAGGCGGGCGATATTGGCCTCACTCAGGCCACCGGAGCGGCGCAACCGCTCGGCACGCGCCTCGGAGGTGCGCCGCGAGCCCATCACCCCGATATAGAAGGCCGGGGTGCGCACCGCCTCGATCATCGCCAGGTCGTCGATGCGCGGGTCGTGGGTGAGGGCCACCACGGCGGTGGCCGCGTGGCAGGCACCCGAGGCAATGAACTGCGAGGGCAGCACCGCCTGGACCTCCACGCCGGGCACCGCGAAGTCGCGGTGGACCTCCTCGCGGGGGTCGCAGACGATCACCTCGAAGCCCAGCGCCTGGGCGAACTGCACGCAGTACTGGCTGACCGGCGAGATCCCGGCGACGATCAGTCGGGCCGCAGGCGCAATGCGCATCTGCACCGTGCCCCGCTCGCCGTCGCGGACCACCCGCGGCCCCGGTCCCGGGTCGTCGAGGAAATGGTGCACGCCGCTCGCCAGGTCGACGCAGCGCATCAGCCGGCGTCGCCCGAGCAGGGTGGCGTGCACAACCTCGAGGTGCACCAAGGTGGGGGAGTCCGGCGGCAATCGCTCGATGAGCACCTCCAGGACACCGCCGCAGGGCAGCGCGACCCTCGCCCCCTGGGGCGCGTCGGGATCCCCGTAGCGCAGCACGGTTACCGGGCGGTCGAACTCGCCGTCGCAAAGCCGCGCGAGGAAGTCCTCCTCGACGCAGCCCCCCGATAGCGAGCCGACATGCCGGCCGTCCCCTCGTGCCACCAGCCAGGAGCCGGGCTCGCGGGGCGAGGAGCCGAAGGTCGCGAGCACCGTGCACAGCCACACCGTCTCGCCCTCGCGCGCCCAGGCCAGCGCCCGTTCGATGACCTGCAAGTCCAGGTGCTGCATGGTCAGCTCACCAACTGGTCGCCGATCGGCAGGCGGCGGATGCGCTTGCCGGTGGCGGCGAAGATCGCGTTGCACAGTGCTGGCGTCACCGGGGGTACGCCGGGCTCGCCGACGCCGCCCATGGGTGCCTCGGAGCTGTCGTTGATCAGATGCACGCGTGTCACGCGGGGCGCCTGGGGCATACGCGGAATCAGGTACTGATGGAAGTTGTCCTGCTCGATGCGTCCCTCGCTGACCGTGATCTCGCTGTGCAGGGCGTTGCCGATGCCCATGACGCAAGCCCCCTCCATCTGGGCGCGGATGCGCTCGGGATTCACCTGGGGGCCGCAATCGAAGGCGATATCGGCGCTGTGGATGGTGAGCCCGCCGTCACCGTCGACTTCCACGTCGAACACCACCGCGGTGTAGGAGACGAAGCTGTGGTGCACCGCCAGCCCCAGGCCACGTCCCTCGGGCAGGTCGCGTCCCCAGCCGGCCTCCTCGGTGGCCTTCTCGACCACGGCGCGCAGGCGGCCGATATCGACGGGGTAGCGTTCGGGGTCCTCGCCGTAGTTCCAGCCCTCGTTGATCTCCCGAGGATCGATCTGCCGCGCGGGACCCAGCAGTTCCAGTAGGTAGTCGCGGTGGTCGCGGCCCGCCGCCTCGGCCATTTCGGCGACGAAGCTCTGGATGGCGAAGGCGTGCGGCAGGTTGTAGACGGCGCGGTACCAGCCGATGCGCACGTGTGCCGCGGCCTCGGGGTTCTCCAGGCTCATGGCGGGAATATCGAAGGGCGTCGCGGTGAAGCCCATGCCGAGCTCGAAATCCACCTTGTGCTTGGGGTCGGGTCCGAACAGCGAGCCGATGCTCGGCGAGAGGGTGCGGTGGCGCCAGGCGAGCGCCTTGCCGTCCCCATCCAGGCCCGCCTCCAGGCGGTCCACCGACACCGCGTGGAAATAGTCATGCTGGATATCGTCCTCGCGCGTCCACTGGACCCGCACGGGACGCCCCTCGAACTCGCCGGCCAGGCTGGCGGCCTCGAGCACGAAGTCAGGCTTGGACTTGCGGCCGAAGCCGCCGCCCAGCAGGGTCACGTTGACGGTGACATCCTCGGGCTCGAGGCCCAGGCGCCCGGCCACACCATCCCGGGCGGCCTGGGGGGACTGCACCGGTGCCCAGATCTCCGCCTTGCCGTCCGCCAGGCGGGCGAGGGCGGCGGGTGGCTCCATCGTCGCATGGGCCAGGTGCGGCATGTAGTAGGTGGCCTCGAGACGGGTTTCGGCGTCGGCCAGGGCCGCCTCGATATCGCCCTGCTCGCGGATCACCCGGCCGGGCGACCGGGCGGCTTCCTCCAGTGCCTCGCGATAGGCCGTCGAGTCGTAGCCGGCGTTGTCGCCGGCGCTCTCGGTGTCCCACTCGATCTCCAGGGCATCGCGCCCCTGGATGGCCGCCCAGGTGTTCTCGGCGACCACCGCCACGCCGCCCAGCGGCGCGAAGCCGGCCGGCTGCACGGCGCCGTCGATCTCCACCACCCGGACCACCCCGGGGACCTCCAGGGCCGCGCTGTCGTCGACGCTGGCCAGGGTGGCGCCGTAGACCGGTGGCCTGGCGATCACCGCGTAGAGCATGTCGTCGAGCATCACGTCGGCGCCATAGACCGCGCGGCCGGTGACGATATCCTCCCCGTCGATGGCCAGGGGGCGATCGGTCTTTACATTCTCGCGACCGATGTAGCGCCACTCGTCCCGCGACTTGAGCCGGAGGGTGTCACGCTCGGGCACCGGCAGCTGACTGGCCGCCGCGGCCAGCGCGCCGAGGCCGAGCTCACGACCGCTGGGCGCATGGATCACCACATGCACCCCGGCACGGCACTCCTCGACCGGGACCTCCCACTGCTCGGCGGCGGCCTGTTCCAGCATGGTCCGCGCCGCCGCGGCGGCGCGCCGCATGGGATCGAACCAGTGGCGCATGCTGCGCGAGCCGTCGGTATCCTGATTGCCGTAGCGCTCTTCGTGGCCGATCGCCTGCTCGACCCGGACCCGATCCCAGTCGGCGCCGAGCTCGTCGGCGACTACCATCACCAGGCTGGTGCGAATGCCCTGACCCATTTCGGCACGGTGATTGACGACGGTGACCGTGCCGTCCTCGTCGATGCGGATGAAGACGTTGGGGTCGTCGACCCAGCCGTGGGGCATGCCGTCCGCCCCGTAGCTGGCTTCTTCCTCGTCCTGGGCCAGGGAAAGATCCCAGCGGGCGGCGAGCACCAGGGCGCCGCTCGCGGCGAGCCCCTTGAGGAAGTGGCGACGGCTGACATTGGCCAGTAGCAGCGTGTCACGATAGGTGCTCATGCCTGCTCCTCCCCGTGGGCGGCGGCCCGATGAATGGCCTGACGAATGCGGTTGTAGGTGCCGCAGCGGCACAGATTGCCGGCCATGGCGTCCAGGATCCGCTCGTCGTCCGGGTCCGGCGTCTGCTTGAGCAGCGCCGTGGCGCTCATGATCTGCCCGCCCTGGCAGTAACCGCACTGCGCCACGCCGAGATCCAGCCAGGCCTGCTGGACGCGGCTTCCGACCTCGTCGTCGCCGATGGCCTCGAGAGTGGTGATCGCCCGCCCCTGGGCCTGGGCGACGGGGGTGACGCAGGAGCGCACCGCCTCGCCATCCAGGTGAACCGTGCAGGCGCCGCACTGCGCCATGCCGCAGCCGAACTTGGTACCGGTAAGCCCGACGACGTCGCGCAGGGCCCAGAGCAGCGGCATCTGCTCCGGCACATCCAGCTCGTGATCCTCACCGTTGATCGTCAGGGTAACCATGCTCCCTCTCCTGTCTTGTTGTCACGGCGCACCTATCCAAGAGTAGACGCTAAGCCCCGGGAGCGTCCTTCAGCGAGGCCCTATCGATCACGCGGTGCTTGAACACCGGGTTGAAGCCCCCGACGGCCGGCCCGGTGAGGTTGAGCAGTCCAGACAGGACATGGGGGCCGCCATCTTTCAGCGCAGCGTGCTGCACCGGCCCGGTATCGAGCATGAAGTCGCAGGTCTCGGCCACGGCGATGGGGGAGGCAGCGCTGCTCGCCGGCGAGCAATTCGCCATCAGCGCAGCGGGCTGACCCCCTGCCCGGCGAGTTCCGGGAAGTCGTCATGCATCGTCAGCGGCTCGATATTGCGGCGCGTGCCGAGGAACTCGGGCCGCGGGGCGGGCGCGGCATAGGGCTCGACCAGGATGTTGTCCACGCTGTTGTAGACGAAGAACAGGTTGGAGCGCGGCCAGGGTGACATGTTCTCGTTCGAGGCGTGCAGCGTATTGCACTCGAACAACAGCAGCGACCCGGCCGGTCCCTTGGGCGCCTGAATACCACCGTTCTCGGCAAGCATGGCCAAGGCGTCCTGATCCGGCACCCCCAGCCGTTGCGCCTTGAGGGACTCCGTCCAGTTCATTTCCGGCGTTTCCCCCACGCAGGGGACGAACAGGCGGTGAGAGCCGGGGATCAGCATCAGCGGACCATTGAATTCGTTGTTGTCGGTCAGCATCAGCGAGGCGCTCACGGCCCGCATCCGTGGCATGCCGTCTTCCGAGTGCCAGGTCTCGAAGTCCGAATGCCAGTCGAAGCCGCTACCCTGGAAGCCGTACTTGTCATTGATGCGTGACTGGTGAATGTAGACCTCGCTGCCCAGCAACTGCCGCACCATCCCCAGGATGCGCGGGTCCCGGGTCAGTCGGTCGAAGAGCTCCGAGATTTCGTGCATGCCGAACACGGAGCGGATGGCACCGCTGTTGGGGTCCTGGATGACCTGCTCGGAGCGCATCAGCTCCTCGTCGTTGGCCATCTCCCTGAGTTCCGCGAAGAAGGGGTCGATACGATCCTTGGAGAAGAAACCCTCGAACCATAGAAAGCCGTCTCTCTCGTAACGCGAGAGCGCCACTTCATCCAGAGGCCCCTCCCAGCGCCGCTGGTTGCGAGCATGCACGATCGGGTCCAGCCTTCTGAATGGCTCGCGGTACTCCTTCACGCGAGTCGGATAGGGGTCCAGGCGAGTGATCATGGGAAAACCTCCTCATGGTGTCTGCAATGCCCCCCTTGAATATCCAGTAAGCAAGTTTTTACTGATTCACCGATGGTTCGCTCGTGGTCGGGACGAGACCCGTACCTCCGTCACGGCGAAGGACTCGACCGGTGGCTCGATCAAGGACGCCCCCGCCCGTGTGGATGATTTCGGGGTGGGGGCGCGTGAGTTCAAGTTCGTTGGCCCGAACCGGGCCGATCAGGCCGTTGGTGACGAGCGTCCTTGTCGCAGCCGTTCCACCAGTGCCTGCATGCGCGCGACATGGCTGCCGTGCCAGTAGACCTGGCCGCAGCTATCGCACTGCAGGAAACGCTCGACATAGCGCCTCGTCAGGGGCTCGAGGCGTTCGAGGACCTCTGCCTTGTCGACCGGTTCCAGCCGGCCGTTGCAGCGCGTGCAGCGGGTGAAGGGGGCGAAGGCCCCATGAAGGTCGAAGGTGTTGCAGACCTCCTCGACCTGCCGCCAGGGATCGTCGGCACGCACGAAGTGGGCCAGGGAGATGCGCTTGCGCTTGAGCAGCGGGCGGTCGCGGGTGAGCAGGATGCGCTGCTCCTCGTCGGCGCAGGCGGCCAGTTCGCCGTCGGTGACGTCGTTGCGGTAGCGGCAGTCGAAACCGAGCAGGCGCAGGTAGCGGGCCAGCCTGCCCAGATGGGCATCCAGTACGAAACGAGGCTCGGCCGGTGGCCGCGGCCGCAGGTGCCGGGGCGACTCGACCGGCGCGGCCAGCGACCAGGGGTAGACCTCGACCCGATCGCCGTCGCGCAGGATGGCCTCGAAGCCCACTGAAGCCCCATCGATCAGGATGACGTCGACCTCGGTGTGCGGCACCCCCAGGGACTCGATCACGTCCTTGATGGCGGCCCGGCGCTCGAACGCATGGCCGAAGGTCCTGCCGCGCCTCTCCCGCGGCAGGAAGTCGTTCAACTCGGCATGGAAACGGAAAGTGGCGTCGGCCATGGCGTGCCCCCGGCTGACTGCTAGTTTACGACACTTCCCGCCGGCCCGGCCGAACCATCCGGGTGGCGATGGCCGTGCCGGGCAGGGGGATCGGCAGTGCCGCCCCCATGCCCATGCGCACCAGGATCAGCGGCACGGGCTCGAACTCGGGCACCGCCCCCGCATGAAGATGAAGGACACGCCCCACAGCGAGGAGAGCAGGATCGGGCCAAAACCGGTTACCCTGAGATGCCGGGCCCGCGTTGATACCGCGGCTGGCGCTGCTGGCTCAGTGACATACGCTTACATGCGTGGGCGAGTGTATCCACGAATGGCGGATCATAGGGGTGCAGGAGATTGTTATAAATACCAGGAATAAAGAGGTCGGCTCGCCATGGAATCCGTTGTCCGCAACATCTTGAAGATGAGACGTCGATACCTCGATACGACACCTAGTTCGGTGAAGCATGTGAGGAACGTCGGCGTCTTGGGGGTGTTGTTGATGCTGGGGAGCCTGGTGGTCTATTTCACCGGTGGAACTGCCTACGCCTATCCTTACCTGATGATGATTCCGGTGCTGCTCGGCGCCGCCTGGTATCTGCTGCCCGGGGGGCTGATCGTGGCCCTGGTCGCCGGCATGCTGATGGCGTTCATGCCGCTGCATGTGGATGCCGGCACTGCCCAGTCGTCGGCCAATTGGCTGATGCGTGCCGTGATGTTTCTGCTCCTGGGCGGGGTGGCCGGCTGGTTGTTCCAGTCGCGACGCCAGGCGACCGAAGAGCGTATCGCCGTGGCCCGCGTCGATCCCCGGTCGGGGTTTCCCAATATGGTCGCCCTGGAGGAGGATCTCCTCGAGAGCCTGCGTCATCGGAAGGAGGGGAAGTCGGTGGGGCTGATGCTGGTCAGGATCACCGATATCACGGACGTCATGGAAGCCATGGGGATGGATGCGTCCGATGAACTGATTCTCGCCATGGGGGAGCGCCTGCGACATGCGATTCGTGGGGGAGCGACGGCCTACCGATTCAGCAACGCCGAGCTGGCACTCATTGTCAGCGATATCGTGCCGGATGACCTGACACGCATAGCGGGGCGCCTGACGGAGATCGGGGAGGAGAGCCTGCAGATACAGCAGGTGCCCATTCGCGTGCAGTTGGTGATGGGCAGTAGCGTTGCATCAGAAGAAGAAGGCTCACCCGAGACCTTGATTCATGAGGCGAGAATCGCCATGTTCGCCGCCATTGAAAGGCGGCTTTCCCACAGCCGTTATTCTCCCGCCTTCCAGCGGCGCACGGTCCACGCCATACAGTTGATCGCCCGGGTGAGGAAAGGCCTGGCAGAGGGCGAGTTCGAACTGCACTATCAACCCAAGATTCGCCTCGCCGATGGTCGGGTGTGCGGCTGCGAGGGGTTGATTCGCTGGCGTGGCAGCGACGGCGGCCTGATCCCGCCGGGGATGTTCATGCCCAAGGTCGAGAGCACGACCCTGATCTCGCCGGTCACTCGCTTCGTTGTCGAGCAGGCTTGCCGATTCGCGGAACATGAAACGGGGCAGGGCGAGGTGAGCATCAACCTCTCGGTGCATAACCTGTACGACGAGGAACTGCTGCAGGTCATCCGAAAGCTCGTCGAACGGCTCGGCTCGCGGGCACACACCCTGGAAGTGGAGATCACCGAAAGCGCCTTGATCGGTGACCTGGAGGCGGCGCGCCAGGCCATTCAACGAATGCGTGATTTTGGCGTGGGCGTGAGTATCGACGATTTCGGCACCGGCTTCGCGTCTTTCGAATACCTGCGCCACCTGCCGATCACGGGCCTCAAGATCGATCGCGCCTTCGTCGTTGGTCTGGAAGAGGACAAGCGGGCGCGCGACCTGATGGCTTGCATGATCAACGTGGGCCACGCCCTGGAGCTGGTGGTGACCGCCGAAGGGGTGGAAACCGCCGGACAGCATGAGTGTCTGCGTGAGCTGGGCTGTGACCAGGCGCAGGGGTTCTATTTTTCGCCGGCCCTTCCCGCATCGGAATACCGTGAGTGGTGCCAGGGGTACGCTGCTCGGCAACGGCTGAGCCTCGACCCCTCCTGACAGGGAGGGCGGTCAGCGGCGCCAGCCGCGGCGCAGGCGCCGTGCCGTGGCCTGCCAGAAGCCGGTCGATGACATGGCGCAGGGAGCGGCCAGTACCTCGATGGCCTGCTGCAGCGGCAGAAGGATGGCGTCCAGGTGCTGGTGGCAGAGCTTGCTGTTCAGCCCGCCCGGGCACTGGGCGAGCAGCAGGCCGCAATGGTAGTAGGCGGCGTCCAGCGCCTGCCGGGCATCGCCAAGGTAGCCACCCTGGTCGCGGCAGGCGCGCAGCTCCCGTGACAGCATCATGAGCAGATTGGTGTCGAGCCAGCAGGGCAGGCTGTCGCTCTCCCTGCCGGCCATGGAGCGCTTGATCGCCTGGAAGGAGACGTGCAGAAAGACGGCGGTGTAATACACCTTGGAGCGTTCTGCGTTCATGGCGACGTGGGCTCGACAGGATGGATTTGTTAACGAGAATCACTCTCGATAGTAGGCAAGCCGGGAAGACCCTGTCAAACCCCGCCCCGCCATGCGGCGCTGCCGATGACCAGCCAGCCGTCGCCATCGACGTTTGCCGGTATGCCGATGCCTTCGTCGGTTGTGAGCGTCGTGGTGCCGGTCGCCAATGGTGGCGGGCTTGTCAGCGAGTCGTCGGGTCCTGTGGCTGTTCGAGCCGCGGTTCTGGTATCTTTGGCACCATGATGTTGGCTGATGGAGAGACGATGACCACGGAGTTGAGCGAGTTCGAGCAGAACATGCGTCGCGAGATCGACGCTTTCCTGAAACCCGGGAAGGGGAGAGAGTCGAAGCCC
Source organism: Halomonas sp. LBP4 (assembly GCF_003202205.1). Lineage (GTDB taxonomy): Bacteria > Pseudomonadota > Gammaproteobacteria > Pseudomonadales > Halomonadaceae > Halomonas > Halomonas flagellata. The sequence goes on along the minus strand of NZ_PDOG01000011.1, from coordinate 41,714 downwards.
CTGGCACCGGTGGCCAAGCCGGCCCGGGAGCCTGGCCGGGTCAGGCAGCCGGCCGGATCCCACCGGACCGGGCACGTCATCAAGCTGGCGGTGCGCAAGAAGCAGCTCGAGATGGACACCGTCTTCGAGCATGTCTCGTCCAGTATCTCCAAGCTCGAAGCACAGCTGGAAGCCGAGAAGGCCGCCAGGCAGGCAGGCTACCCCATCATCGGCTATGTCATCGAGACCCGGCGGCTGTAGGAGCGCATTACCGGGGTGCCCCGGGGCCATGGGGCGTTCGGCTGTGGTGGTTAAGGCGAGCTGCCTGGCGCTCATCACGGCCGAAGTTTTACGGATTTTTTAGAGTCAGGCGTGGTTCGATAGCTTCCTTGGTGCCCTGTCCGGCCTGCGGTGGCGGGGCAGGGGTGTCCGCCCTTGGCGTGATCACGAAGACAGGGGGCGATCGTGCCCGCGATGAATTCGCTGTTCCTGCGTGTGGGGGCCCGTGTCCAGGACTGGGCCCCGGTATTGAAGGTGTTGTCGGTACTCTGGCTGGTGCTGGCCCTGTTCATGGTGCTGCCCTGGGCGGTGCTGGTGATCGAGGGGGAGCCCGACGCCATGGCGTTCGGCCTGTCGATTGCCATCGTGCTGGCCGCGGTGGCGCTGACCTGGCTGGCCACGATGAACGTGAGTGTCGAACTCAAGCCGTGGCAGATGTTCGTGCTCACCACCCTGAGCTGGGTCACCATCAGCGGGTTTGCCAGCCTGCCGTTGGTGCTGGCGGCATCCCGGCTCTCCGTAACCAATGCGGTGTTCGAGTCGGTATCGGCGATCACCACCACCGGTTCGACGATTCTGGTGGGCATCGAGTTTCTGTCCGATGGCCTCAAGCTGTGGCGCGGCATCATGCAGTGGCTCGGTGGCATCGGCATCATCGTCATGGGCATCGCCATCCTGCCATTCCTCAAGGTGGGCGGCATGCGCCTGTTCCATACCGAGTCCTCGGACTGGTCGGACAAGGTGATGCCGCGCACCGGCGGCATCGCCAAGGCGACCCTCGGCATCTACTGCGGTTTCACCTTCACGGCCATGCTCGCCTACTGGCTCGGCGGCATGGCGCCGCTGGATGCCGTGGTGCACGGCATGACCTCGCTGGCCACCGGCGGTTTCGCCAACTCCGATGCCTCCTTCGGCGCCTACGCCGACAGTCCCCACCTGCTCTGGATGGGCAGCCTCTTCATGCTCGCCGGGGCCTTGCCCTTCGTGCTCTATATCCGGTTCCTGCGTGGCTCCCACCTGGCGCTATGGCACGATCAACAGGTGCAGGGGCTGCTGCTACTGCTCGCGGTGGTGATCCTCTTGCTGACCGGCTGGCGGATGTGGCTGGGGACGCCGCCCTTCGAGGCGCTGACCCATGTCGCCTTCAACGTCATTTCCGTCGTCACCACCACCGGCTATGCGTCGGACGACTACAGCGCCTGGGGGGCACTGGCCTTCGTGGCCTTCTTCTACCTGACCTTCGTCGGCGGCTGCAGTGGCTCCACCAGCGGCGGCATGAAGATCTTCCGCTTCCAGGTGGCGGTGATCCTGCTGCGCAACCAGCTGCGCTTCCTGATCCATGCCCATGGGATCTTCGCCTCGCGCTACAACAATCAGCCACTGACCGACGACGTCACCCGCGGCGTGGTGGCCTTCTCGTTCTTCTTCTTCCTCACCATCGCCGGGCTGGCGCTGGGCCTGGCCATGATGGGGCTGGACTTCACCACGGCCCTCTCCGGGGCCGCCACGGCCGTGGCCAACGTCGGTCCGGGGCTGGGCGATATCATCGGCCCCGCCGGCAACTTCGCGTCGCTGCCGGATGCCGCCAAATGGCTGCTGTGCGTGGGCATGCTGCTGGGGCGGCTCGAGATCCTCACCGTGCTGGTATTGCTGACGCCGATGTTCTGGCGCAAGTAGGCTGACGAATGCCCCGACCTCGAGGACGACCGGATCGATGAACGAAGCTCCCGAGCCACCCCCCGCCAGTGACCTGCCGTCGGCAGCAGCGCCGGGCGCTGTCGAGCAAGTTCGACGGACGTCGGCGAAAGGCGTGCGCTTGCTGGTGGCACTCAGCGGCGGCAGCGAGGATGCCGCCCTGGTGCGCACCGCCCATCGCCTGGCCGAGCGCGACGGCGTGCGCTGGAGGGCGATACACGTGGACAACGGCCGCGACGACCCCGAGCGTCGCCTGGGGCTGGAAAAGGGCTTCGCCATGGCGCACCGGCTGGGCGGCGAGACCCGTGTGCTCCAGGGGCAGGACAGGGCCGCGGAGCTACTCGACTATGCCCGCGAGCATCGCATTGCCACCCTGCTGGTGGGCTGTTCCCGCCCCTCTGGCTGGCGTGTCTGGCGCCGTACCCTCGCCGAGCAGTTGTTGCGCCAGGGCGGGACCTTCGACCTGGTGGTGGCGGCGGAGGCCCGGCGGCGCCCGCGGTTCCAGCCTCGACGTACCTGGCAGCCCCTGCGCTTGCGTGAGCCGGCGATGGCGCTGCTCAGCACCTTGGGCGCCGTGACCGTGGCCGGGGTGCTGGACTCCTGGCTGGAGCTGGCCAACCTGTCGCTGGTGTTCCTCGCCGCGGTGCTGGTCAGTGCCACCCTGGCCGGCACGCGGGCGGCGATGCTCAGTGCCGCGCTCGGCTTCCTGGCCTTCAACTTCTTCTTCACCCAGCCGCGCTTCTCCCTGGCCATCGTCGAGCACGGGCAGCTGCTCACCGTGGTCTTCTTCCTGCTGGTGGCGGTGGTGGTCGGCCAACTCGCCGGCAGCGGGCGACGCCGGTTGCTGGCGCTGCGCTCCAGCCGGGAGCAGACCCACCGGCTGCTGACCTATGCCCGCGCCTTGTCGGCTGCCACCGACCGGGACCAGGTGGGCGATATCGGTGTCACGTCGCTGGAGCGCTGGCTGGGCGTTCCGGTGGTGCTGCTCGACCGGGATGAGGAGGGCGCCGACCTGACGATCCGCCACGCGGCCCCGCCCGGCATGACCCTGGACGCGGGGGCGCTGACGGCGGCGGGCTGGAGCTGGCAGCATCGCCAGCCCAGTGGCATCGGCACCGAGAACCTGCCCGAACAGCAATGGCGGCTGTTGCCCCTGGTGGAGCAGGGGCGAGTGCTGGGCATCGTGGGCCTGAAGCTGGCGGTACGCGAGACGCCTCCGGGGCCCGACCAGGAGGCGCTGATCGAGGCGCTGTCCAGCCAACTGACCATGGCCCTGGAGCGTACCCGCCTGGTCGGCGAGCTGGGCGCGGCGCGCCTCTCCGAGGAGAACGAGCGGCTGCGTTCGGCCCTGCTGTCCTCGGTCTCCCACGATCTGCGCACGCCGTTGGCGTCGATCATCGGCTCGGCCAGCTCGCTGCGTGAACTCGAGCCGCAGCTGAGCCTGCAGGACCGGCGCGAGCTGCTCGAAGGCATCCTGAGCGAGAGCGAGCGACTCAACCGCTACATCCAGAACCTGCTGGACATGACGCGCCTGGGGCACGGCAGCCTCAAGATCGAGCGCGACTGGATCTCGCTGGATGACCTGGTGGCGGCCGCCTTGCGGCGGCTGGAGCCCTCCCTGGAGGGCGTGGAGGTCGAGCGTGACTGGCCCGAGGAGCTGCCGCTGCTGCACGTGCACCCCGCCTTGATCGAACAGGCCCTGGTCAACGTGATCGACAATGCCGTGCGCTTCTCGCCACCGGGCGGCAGGGTCGGCATCCACGCCCGACTCGACGCCGCGGAGCGGCAACTCGAGATCAGGGTGACGGACCAGGGCCCGGGCATCGCCCCCGAGCTCCGCGAGGCGGTATTCGACATGTTCTTCACCGGCGGCGAGGGCGATCGCAGCCGCTACGGCACCGGCCTCGGCCTGGCCATCTGCCGTGGCATGCTCGGCGCCCATGGGGGCGGCATCGATGCGAAACCCGGCCCCGGCGGCATCGGCACCAGTATCGTGATGCACCTGCCCCTGCCGGCAGACGAAGAGGGGGACCCCGATGATGACTGAGCGCCGACGGGTGCTGATCGTCGACGACGAGCCGCAGATTCGCCGCTTCCTGCGTATCAGCCTGGTCTCCCAGGGGTTCGAGGTGCTCGAGGCCGCGACCGGTGCCGAAGGGGTGTCGCGTGGCCTGGACGAGGCGCCCGACCTGGTGCTGCTGGACCTGGGGCTCCCCGACATGGACGGCCAGGCGGTGCTGGATTCGCTGCGCTCCCGCAGCTCGGTCCCGGTGATCGTGGTCTCGGTGCGCGGGCACGAGGCCGAGAAGGTACGAGCCCTGGACACCGGCGCCAACGACTATGTCACCAAGCCGTTCGGCATCCAGGAGCTGCTGGCGCGGGTGCGCTCGCTGCTGCGCCACCACGGGGGAGCCCGTGATGACCCGGCGGCATTGCGCTATCGCCGCGCCGGCCTGGTCATCGATCTCGACGCCCGGCGGGTCAGCCTCGACGACGAGCCGGTGCACCTGACACCGAAGGAGTATGCCGTGCTGGAGCGCCTGGTGAGGCACGCCGGGCGTGTCGTGACCCAGACCCAGTTGCTGCGCGAGGTGTGGGGGCCGACCCATGCCCACGACACCCACTACCTGCGCATCGTGGTCAGCAAGCTGCGCCACAAGCTCGGCGACGACCCCCAGGCGCCGTACCTGCTGCAGACCGAGGCGGGGATCGGCTATCGCCTGCTGGCGGAGCCCGACCCGCCCGGGTGACGACCGGCCGGGCGGGCATTCACACTCGACGCGAGACGAACCCTTCATGGAGTCGGCGATATGAAGATCATCATTCTCGGCGCCGGCCAGGTCGGCGGCACCCTGGCCGAACACCTGGCCCGCGAGGAGAACGACATCACGGTGGTGGACACCGACGGCGAGCGGCTGCGCGAGCTGCATACCCGGCTCGACATCCGCACCGTGGTGGGGCGGGGCTCCTAT
>NZ_PDOG01000011.1:36458-36779 GCF_003202205.1 Halomonas sp. LBP4 | reverse complement strand
GAGCGCCTCGCCGAGCACCTCGAGCACAGCCACCAGGTCAAGATCATCGAGCACGGCCTGGAGCGCTGCACCCAGCTCTCCGAGCGCCTCGACCGCACCGTGGTGCTGCACGGCAGCGCCACCAGCAAGCGGCTGCTGGAGGAGGAGAACATCGAGGACTGCGACATCTTCTGCGCGCTGACCAACGACGACGAGGTCAACATCATGTCGTCGATGCTGGCCAAGCGCATGGGCGCCAAGAAGGTGCTGACGCTGATCAACAACGCCGCCTACGTCGACCTGGTGCAGGGTGGCGAGATCGACATCGCCATCTCGCCGCAA
>NZ_PDOG01000011.1:0-30642 GCF_003202205.1 Halomonas sp. LBP4 | reverse complement strand
GCCTGCTGACCCATGTGCGGCGCGGCGACATCGTCAACGTCCACTCGCTGCGGCGCGGCGCCGCCGAGGCGATCGAGGCCATCGCCCACGGCGACACCCAGTCGTCGAAGGTGGTGGGCCGCGCCATCGGCGCCATCGACCTGCCGCGGGGCACCACCATCGGCGCCATCGTGCGTGGCAAGGAGGTGCTGATCGCCCACGACGACGTGGTGGTGGAGTCCGGCGACCACGTGATCCTGTTCGTGATCGACAAGCGCCGCCTGCGCGACGTGGAGCGGCTGTTCCAGGTCGGCCTGACCTTCTTCTGATAGCCGCCGCGGCGAGATCCCGTGCGGTGCCGGGCAGTGCCGGTGGTGTAGCCATGAACATGGAAGCAATTTCCGTAAACACGGGGCGATGGGCTATCATGTCGCCTCCCATTCATCATCTGGAGCCCCCGCATGAGCTTTTACGTCTATCTCTCCGGCGAGATCCACACCGACTGGCGTGACGAGATCCGGCGCGGCGCCGAGGCCGCCGGCCTGGACATCGTCTTCACCTCGGCGGTGACCGACCACGACGCCAGCGACGCCGCCGGCGACCACCTGGGCGAGGAGAGCCAGCCGTTCTGGCGCGACCACAAGTCGTCCAAGGTCAACGCCATCCGCACCAAGACGCTGATCGAGCAGAGCGACCTGGTGGTGGTGCGCTTCGGCGACAAGTACAAGCAGTGGAACGCGGCCTTCGACGCCGGCTACTGCGCGGCCCTGGGCAAGCCCTACGTCACCCTGCACGGCGAGGAGATCATCCATCCGCTCAAGGAGGTCGACGCCGCGGCCATGGCCTGGGCCACCACCACCGACCAGGTGGTCGAGATCCTGCGCTACGTCACCCGGGCCTGATCGTTTCGGTCGCCGCCTGGCGCGTTCCCGTGATCGGCGACCGGCTCGCGACCTGATTCTGCTCGGCGGTGCGGTCGCGTCAGCCGCCGGGTTTCTTTATGCTCGTCCCATGGCCGAGTGGGGCAGAGCCTGAGGGCTGCCCGGAAATAGCCAAGTGAAACCAGTTGCCTGGCAAGATGAAAAATCAGTATGTTGAGGGTGTTTTAGCGGTGGACTGCCAGCGCTGGGAGGCCCTAGGGGGTCAGACCCCGGCGGTGTCGAATCCGCTCGATACGGCACGATGACAAGCCTGGCAACTCGGCTGGGGTCTGACCCCATAGGGGCGGGCCTCGGCGCCTTTATTCGGCGAACATGCCGCCAACGTCGGGAAAACCCGGAAATCTCGCCTCAGGACGAGGCGTGTCGGGGAAAGGGAGTTCACAGTGGATGGGTTGACCTGGATTACCTATGTCGGCGTGATCACCGCCTTGATCGTCTTTCCCGGCCCGGTGGCGCTGCTATGCACGAGCCATGGCCTCAGGTTCGGCCGTCACCGGGCAACCGCCACGGTGCTGGGTGGCGCTCTGGCCTCGCTGGTCTTGATGCTGGTCTCGGCGCTGGGGTTGGGCGCCATCCTGGCGGCCTCGGAGACGGCCTTCTCTCTCCTGAAGGTGGTGGGTGGCGGCTACCTGATCTTTCTCGGCATACAGGCCTGGCGGGCCAGGCCGCAGCCGCCTTCCCCCGAGCTGGACGGTGCGGTGCCGGATCCGCAGGCGCCGAAAGCATCCATTGGCAGGCTGTTTCGCCATGGTTTCATGGTGGGTGTCAGCAACCCCAAGGATCTGCTGTTCTTCGCGGCGCTGTTTCCCAATTTCATCGCCGTCGGGGAGCCCCAACTGGTGCAGTTCGCCATCCTGGCGCTAACCTGGTTGGTGATCGATACGACCCTGATGTCGATCTATGCCGCCATGGGCTCGGGCCTGGGCCGCTGGTTCAATCGCCCCAGTCGGGTCAAGGCGTTCAATCGGGCCACCGGCGGTCTCTTCATGGTGGCCGGGGGCTCGCTGGTGGCCTCCGGGCATTAGGCCTCATATCCGACACCATGCCGATGGCCGCCGGTCGGTGCGACACCTGATGGGCCAGGCAGCGTACTGGTTTCATGGAAATTGCTCGTTACACCTATTGCAGGAGGCATCGTGATACTCATCTACGGAATCAGGGAACACCTCAACCCCATCAAGGCGCAGCTGTCTGATGTGATTCATGGGTGTATGCAATCCGTTCTCGGTATGCCGGAGGATAAAAGAGCGCACCGTTTCATCCCGATGGATGCAGAGGATTTCTATTACCCAGGCGGTCGTACTCCAGCCTACACCGTCATTGAACTCAATATGATGGAGGGGCGGCCTCGGCGGCACCTATTCCGGTAATGCCGTGGCCTGTGCGGCCGCGCGTGCCGTCATGGCGGTGATGACCGAGACCCAGCTCGGCCGGTGGGGCTCGCGACAGGAGGTCGCCATCGTGGCGGCCTACCAGCGCTGGCAGGCGAGTGGCCGCTTCCCGATGCTGGGGGCGATGACCGGTATTGGCGCCATGCGCGGCATCGTCTTCGAGGATACCGAGTCGGCCAGCGGTGCCGAGCATCTGGCGACGCTGCTGATGGCGGCACGGAAGGCGGGCGTCCTGCTGATGCCCAGTGGTCGGCGGCGCAATGTGCTGCGCTTGCTGGCGCCCTTGACGACCGAGCCGGAGGTGCTCGATGCGGGGCTGGCCAGGATCGAGCAGGCGCTGGAGACGCTGCAGCCATGAGCGCCCGGCCGGCGCCTCTCGGCGCCGTCATGGTATCACCCGCTGCAGGCTCCGATGGGGGCGCTGCGGCACGTTCAACCCAAGCCCACTACCATGGAATGCTCTACGCCGAGCGCGAGACCGCCTCCCGGGAGCGGGTGTTGGCGGCCCTGGCCGGCTGATGGAGCGATGGCGAGGCCCACACACCGGGCGCCTGCGGCGCCAATCGCCGGCTAAAGCCAGCTCCCACGGGGGCTGCTGTGATACGAGCCTGCTTTAGTAGCGGTCCGACGTATCGGCGATAGGCCTCAATCACGAGTGCCTCAACTCAGTACGCGAAGGCACTGGCCCGTGTGGTAGAGCGTGAAGCCACTCTCGTAGCTCGAGCTGCGGAGGGACTTGGCCCGTATCGGCCGGGGGGAGCGTATCGGCAAGGGCAGCGAGGCGTCATCGCCGGTCGCCAAGTATCTGGCAAAGCCCTTGCCCACCACCGTGCCGGTGGTGACGCCGCGTCCGTTGTAGCCCGATACCCCCAATACGCCGGGCGCGACCTCGAAGAGACGCAGCGTATGGTCGGGTGTGAAGGCAACCCGTCCCGTCCAGGTGCATTCCCACTCGACCCTGCCCAGCTGGGGGAAGTAATGACGCTGGATGCGGTTGGCCCAGCAGCGGAGATAGGACATCGGCCTGCCATCGCCACGGCCCAGGCTGCCGAGTATCAGGCGCCCGTCGGCATCGCGTCGCATGCTGCTCAGCACCAGGCGGGTATCCCAGGCGCCCTGACCCTCGGGCAGGATGTCTCCGGCGAGATCCGCGGGTAGCGGCCGGGAGGCGACCTGGAAGAAGTGGCCGGGAAAGAAGTGCTGGCGGATGGCGTTCCAGCGATCCTCGGTGTAGGCGTTCGTGGCGAGCACCAGGCGCTGGGCCTTGACGCTGCCGTTGCCGGTCGTCACCCGCCAGGCATCCCCCTCTCTGGCGACGGCGGTGGCGGCGCTGTGGGTATGCAGGCGGGCACCGGCCTCGTTGGCGGCGCGCGCCAGGCCCCGAGTGTAGGCGGTGGGGTTCAGGGTACCGGCGCGGTGGTCGAGCAGGGCGCGGCGGATGCGCCGGGTGCCCACGCGTTGTCGGCAGGCGTCGTCCTCGAGCAGCTCCACGGGGGCGCCGCGTCGCAGCCACTGCTCGGCGCGGCGCACGAGTTCCTGCTCGCCCTTGCCATTGCGGGCCAGGTGCAGGGAACCGGTGCGGGTCGCCTGGCAATCGATGCCGTGGCGCTCGATCAGCGAAAAGACTTCCGCGGGCGCGCCGCCGAGCACCGCGTTGGCACGCTCGCCGATCTCCTCGCCCAGGGCCTCGAGGATGTCATCCGGCGGAATCCACAGTCCCGCGTTGACCAGGCCGACGTTGCGTCCCGAGGCGCCGGTGGGTATGTCGCCTGCCTCGATCAGGGTCACGCCGACGCCCATCTCGGCGAGATGCAGCGCGGTACTGAGCCCGGTGATGCCGCCACCGATGACCGCCACCTCGGCGGTGTGGTCGCCCAGCAGCGGGGCCAGCTTCAAGGGGGGTTCCGGCGACGTGTCATGCCAAAGACAACGCTCCTCCATGATGACTCCCGTGCCTGGACCGGTTGCCGAAGGCCTCGTCGAGCGGCTACGTCACTGCTCTCTTGCCAGAGGCTTTGACATTGTTATTTCCCCGAGAGGGTGTGTGTCCGCCAATAGGCCGCCGCCAGTGGCAGCGACCCGTTCGCCCCGGTGGTATCAGTCGAACTTGATGCCCTGGGCCAGGGGCAGCTCCCTGGAGTAGTTGACGGTGTTGGTCTGGCGACGCATGTAGGTCTTCCACACATCGGAGCCCGACTCGCGTCCGCCACCGGTCTCCTTCTCGCCACCGAAGGCGCCACCGATCTCGGCGCCACTGGGGCCGATGTTGACGTTGGCGATGCCGCAGTCGCTGCCGACGGCGGAGACGAAGGTCTCGGCCTCGCGGACGTCGGTGGTGAAGATGCACGACGACAGCCCCTGGGGCACGTCGTTGTTCAGGGCGATGGCCTCGTCGAGGTCGCCATAGCCGATCACGTAGAGGATCGGCGCGAAGGTCTCGTTCCTGACCAGCTCGTCCTGCGCCTCGACTTCGACGATGGCCGGCGCCACGTAATACCCCTCGGGGTGTTCCTCGCCCAGCTGGCGCTCACCGCCGAACACCTTGGCGCCCTGCTCGCGGGCCTGGGTCAGCACCGCCTGCATGGCATCGAAGGCCTGGCGGTCGATCAGCGGGCCGACCAGGCTGCCCTCCAGGGGGTTGCCGATGGAGATGCCGGCGTAGGCCTGTTTCAGGCGCTCGACGACCTCCCCACGGATGGACTCATGAACCACCAGCCGGCGCAGGGTGGTGCAGCGCTGGCCGGCGGTGCCCACCGCCGAGAACAGGATGGCACGCACGGCCATGTCGAGGTCGGCACTGGGGGTCAGGATCATGGCGTTGTTGCCACCCAGCTCGAGGATGCTGCGCCCGAAGCGCGCGGCGACACGGGGACCGACTTCGCGGCCCATGCGGGTGCTGCCGGTGGCGCTGATCAGGGGCACGCGGGGGTCGTTGACCAGCCGTTCGCCAGGCTCGCGTTCGCCGATGATCACCTGACTGAGATGCTCGGGAGCGTCATCGCCGAACTCGGCCATGGCGCGTTCCAGCAGTGCCTGGCAGGCCAGGGCGGTGAGCGGCGTCTTCTCGGAAGGCTTCCACAGCAGGCTGTCGCCGCAGACCAGCGCCAGGGCGGCGTTCCAGGCCCAGGGGGCGACCGGGAAGTTGAAGGCAGTGATCAGGCCGACCGGGCCCAGCGGGTGCCAGGACTCGCGCATGTGGTGGCCGGGGCGCTCGGAGGCGATGGTCAAGCCGAAGAGCTGACGCGACTGGCCCACGGCCAGGTCGCAGATGTCGATCATCTCCTGAACTTCGCCGAGGCCCTCCTGGAGGATCTTGCCGCACTCCCAGGTGACCAGCGCACCGAGATCCTCCTTGTGGCGACGCAGCTGGTCGCCGAATAGCCGGACCAGCTCGCCGCGGCGCGGGGCGGGGACCTCGCGCCAGGCCAGGAAGGCCTGCTGGGCGGCGTCGATGGCGGCGTCGACCTGGTCGGGGGTGGCGGGCGTGAGGCGGCCGATGACACTGCCGTCAATGGGGGTGGTGACCACCAGGTCGCCCTGCTGATACTGCTCGGCGGCAACGCCGAGGCGCTGCATGATAGCGTCGATCATTCTTTCTCCTATCGTGGTCGTCAGTGGATCATGTGAATGCAGTATCACTAGGGTGGTGAAGCGCCAGCAAACGATGTTTAATCCAAACATCATTCCATATGTTCATGACCCCTGGGTGGCCATCATGAGTCGACCGCACCTCCCTTCCCTTGCCGGCCTGCAGTGTTTCGACGCGGCCGCCAGGCACCTGAGCTTCACGCGGGCCGCCGACGAGCTGAGCCTGACCCAGAGCGCGGTGAGCAAGCAGGTCGCCCAACTGGAGTCGATGCTCCAGCATCCCCTCTTCAGGCGCGTACGGCGGCGCCTGCACCTGACGCCGGAAGGGGCGGTGTATCTCAACGAGGCGCGCAAGATCCTCGCCCATGTGGAGATGTCGACGCGCTACATGCAGTCATATGGTGGCAAGTCCGATGTCCTGAACGTGGCTACCTTGCCGACCTTCGGGGCACGCTGGCTGATTCCGCGTCTCAATGGCTTTCGCTATCGCCATCCCGATATCAACCTGAACATCGTCAATCGATCCGAGCCCTTCGATATGGAGGAGGAGCGGGTCGAGGTGGTGTTCTTCTTTGGCCATGGGGCCTGGCCGAGAACGGAATGCATCAAGATACTGGATGAGGAGATGGTGCCGGTCTGCGCTCCCGCCATCCTGGATGAGGTGGCCATCGATGAGCCGCTGGACTTGACCCGACTGGTGCTGCTGCAGAGCGCGACTCGCCCGGAGGCCTGGCATGACTGGTTCGAGGCCCAGCAGCAGTATACCGAACACAGCTATCATGGCCCGCGGTTCGATTCCTTCTATATGGCCTTGCGAGCCGCCCAGGCGGGCTGTGGCGTCGCCTTGCTTCCCCACTTTCTTGCCCAGGAGGAGCTCGAGGAGGGCAAGCTGGTCATTCCCTGGGGCTTCCGCTTGAAAAGCCGGGACGCCTATTACATGGCCTACCCGGAGCACATGGCGGAAGTGGGCAAGGTCCGCTCATTCGTGGATTGGATCCATGATAAAATTCAACGGGTTCAGTGACGGTCCAGGGAGTCGAGGATGCGCATCACCCAGCTCAACATCTATCCGGTCAAGTCGCTGCGCGGCATCGCGCTCGAGCAGGCGACGCTGGGCCCACGCGGGCTCGCCCTCGATCGTCACTGGATGGTCGTCGACGATGTCGGCCGCTTCGTCACCCAGCGCCAGCTGCCGCGCATGGCCCAGGTGGCGGTGAGTCTCGACGCCGACGCCCTGGTGCTGGAACACCCCGAGGTCCCGCCGCTGCGGATCGCGCTGGCGCGGGACGACCAGCCGCGGGTCACCACCCATGTCTGGGAGGACCAGTGCCAGGGCCTCGACGAGGGCGCCGAGGCCGCCGACTGGCTGGGCCGGGTGCTGGGTGACTGGAAGGGCAGCAGCCTGCGGCTGGTGCGCTTCGCGCCGGATCAGCAGCGCCGCGTGGACCCGCGCTACCAGCAGGGCGAACAGGCACATACCGCCTACGCCGATGGCTTTCCGTTCCTGGTGACGGCCGAGTCGTCGCTGGCAGTCCTCAACGAGGTGCTCGAGGCCAAGGGCGCGGGCGTAGTACCCATGGCCCGTTTCCGGCCCAATATCGTCGTCGAGGGCAGTGTCCCCTTCGCCGAGCACGGTTGGGACTCCCTGGCCGGCGATGGCTATCGACTGGGCATGCGCAAGCCCTGCCAGCGCTGCAAGATCATCACCCTCGATCAGCGCACCGGGGAAGCGCTCGAGCCGAAGGAGCCCTTACAGACGTTGGCCGGCATGAGCCTGGCGCCGGGGGCCTATTTCGGTCACAACGCCACCCTGCTGGCCGGCGAGGGCCGGACGATCCGGGTGGGGGATACGCTGGAAGCGGAAACATCGGCTGGTTGAGGTCGATCCGGCGGTGGACTGGCCTCGGCGCCTTTTTCGGCGAACATGCCGCCATCGTCGAGAAATTCGTGGTGTGGCGGGGGAGGTACGCCATGAGCATCATGCTGAAACGCGCCGTCGATGCGTGACCGGCTCGAGAAGTACCAGGTCTTCCTCTACCTGGCGGCGGTCCTCGCCGGCCTGGCGGTGGGCACTCACTCACCGGGCAGGGTCGGCGTGCTCGACGCCCTGCTCTGGCCGCTGCTGGGCCTGCTGCTCTATGTGACCTTCACCCAGGTGCCCCTGGTGGGGCTGCATCGTCGGTTGGTGAATGCTCGCTTTCTCGCCGCGGCGGTGCTCGGCAACTTCCTGGTGATCCCGCTGATCGTCTGGGGCCTGGTGCAGTGGCTGCCGGCCGACCCGGCGCTGCGGCTCGGGGTGCTGCTGGTGCTGCTGGTGCCCTGTACCGACTGGTTTCTCTCCTTCACCCACCTCGGCGGGGGCGACACCCCCACCGCCATCGCCTTCACGCCGCTGAGCCTGCTGCTGCAGCTCGCCCTGCTGCCGCTCTACCTCTGGCTGTTCCTGGGCCAGGCGGGGCTGGCCGGCCTGATCCAGCGGGAGCTGCTGCTGGCCTTCGGCGGGCTGATCCTGTTGCCGCTGGCGGCAGCCTTCCTCTCCGAGCGCTGGGCCGAGCGGGCGGCGGGGCGCCGGCGGCTGATCGAGGGGCTGGGCTGGCTGCCGATCCCGCTGCTGGCGCTGGTGCTGTTCGCGGTGGCGGCGGGGCAGGTCGATCAGGTGGTCGGTTCCCCGGGGCTGATCGGCTGGGTGCTGCCGGTGTTCGTGGCCTTCCTGGTCATCGCGGCACTGCTGGCGCGTATCATGGCGCGGGCCTTCCGGCTGACGGTCGCCCAGGGCCGGGTGCTGGCCTTCAGCTTCGGCTCGCGCAACTCCTTCGTGGTCCTGCCGCTGGCGCTGGCGCTGCCGGCCGGCCTCGAGGCGGCGGTGGTCGTGGTGGTCTTCCAGTCGCTGGTGGAGCTGTTCGGCATGCTGCTCTTCCTGTGGCTGGTGCCGAAGCGGCTGTTTCCGGCGTCGCCCTGACCCGGCTCGCGCCCTTCGTGCCAGCCGGCTGGACTATGCTGATCCATGAAGCGCTGATCCACGAAGCGCTGATCCATTAAGCCCCAGGGCTCCGGGCTTGCGGTGTGTCGGACTGGGAGCCCGCTCCGGGAGGTCCCATGGCGATCACATTGAACGCGGGGCTGCGCCGCGAGTATGAGCGGCTATTCGAGAGCTGTCGCATTCGCCCCGAGCGCATGGCGCAGGTCGAGCGCACCATCGACAAGCTCATCCAGCATCGTTCGCGCTACGAGGCCGTGGCGGCGCGCCGGGGCGTGCCCTGGTGCTTCGTCGCCCTGGTCCACAACATGGAGTCCGGCGGTAATTTCAACTGCCACCTGCACAACGGCGACCCGCTCACCGCACGCACCGTCCAGGTGCCCGCCGGGCGCCCCACGCAGGGCTCACCGCCCTTCACCTGGGAGGAGAGCGCCGCCGACGCCATGGCGCTCAAGCGGCTGGGCGAGCGCACGGACTGGAGCCTGGCGGGCACGCTCTTCCAGCTCGAGAAGTACAACGGCTGGGGCTATCGGCGCCACCACCCGGAAGTGCTGTCGCCCTATCTCTGGAGCTTCTCCGAGCACTACGAGCGGGGCAAGTACGTGGCCGACGGCCGCTGGTCCGATACCGCGGTCTCCAGGCAGTGCGGCGCGGCGGTGGTGCTGCGGCGCATGGCCGAGAAGGGGCTGGTGGACTTCACCGACCAGCCCCGCGTCACCCTCTATGCCGCCACGGATGCGGAGCCCGCCGAGCCCGAGCCGCTGGTATCGCGCCACAGCACCCGCCGCGCGGCCGATGCCAAGCGAGCCGAGAACCTGCAGTGCTGGCTGAACACCTTCCCCGGCATCTTCCTGCGCGTCGACGGCATCCCCGGTGACAACACCTCCGAGGCCTACCGCATCGTGACCGGTGCCTATCTACCGGGCGATCCCCGGAGGGGGTAGATGTTGACGACATCCGGCCCGGCTAGCGCTTCGCGTCACCTGCATGTGACGCCTCGTCGGGCCCTCCGGGAGTGGCGCGATCTCGACTAATCTTTCATGGAAACTGGCGCGTAGGCGCCGGCCCGGACAAGACGAGGCGCCCGCCCGGCATGGGCAGGGGTGGCCACCGACAGGGAGGCAAGCACATGGCCGAGCGCCCACTGATCATGCTGCATGGCTGGAACGACACCGGCGATTCCCTCGACAACCTGGCTCGCCACTTGAGGCGACAACTGGCCGACATCCAGATCTACCGGGTCGCCATCGGCGACTACCTCTCCAAGGATGACGCCCTGCGCTTCGACGACCTCCAGGCCGCCCTGGAACGGGCCTGGACGGAGCACCGGTTGCCCCGTGAAGTGGCCAGCGTGGATGTCATCGTGCATTCCACTGGGGGCCTGGTGATTCGCGACTGGTTGTCGCGTCACTTCCCGCCCGATGCCTCCCCGGTCAAGCACCTGGTGATGCTCGCCCCGGCCAACTTCGGGTCGCCCTTGGCGCACATCGGCCGCTCCATGCTGGGGCGCGTCGCCAACGGCTTCTTCAATCGCCAGGATGGCCAATCGGTGTTCGAGACCGGAGCCCGGCTCCTGAAAGGGCTGGAACTGGCCAGCCCCTTCACCTGGGGGCTGGCCCTGCGCGACCGCTTCACCGATGACGGCATCGGCATGTACGCGCCCGGCCGAACGCTTTGTACCGTCCTGGTGGGTAACACGGGCTATGGCGGCATCCGCTCGGTGGCCAACGAGGAGGGGGGTGACGGCACGGTGCGGATCTCGACCGCCAACCTGAACTGCGCCATGGGGCACATCGCCTTCGACGAGCAGGAACGTGACGGGCGGCGGGTCACGGTGCCGCGGATGGCAGGATGGCGACTTTCCGTGGGACGGACGGCCTTTCGTATCCTCGACGGGCTCAACCACTCCACCATCAAGCTCGACGCCGCTGCCAGCCGGCTTGGCCAGGGCCAGCAGGAGGCGCTTTCGCTCATCGCCCGGGCGCTGACTGTCGAGGACGCGGATTTCGAGGCCTTCTGCGATGACTGCGAACGGGCCAATCTGGACCTGACCCGTGCCCCGGGGGGGCGTCGGGGCAAGGCCGGCTTCCAGAACACCCTGGTGCTGGTCGCCGACCAGTTCGGGGTGCCGGTCACCGACTACATGATCGAGTTCTACGATCCTCGCGACGACCGTCGGGATGGTGGTGCCCTGGCAAGGGCCATCCACGGGAAGGCCATTCAGAAAGTGCATGCTTATCGGGACGACAACGCCTATCGCAGCTTCTACATCGACACGGCCAGGCTGCACGAGGAGGTGACCCGGGCCGGCACCGATCTGGGCATGTCGATCACCGCCGAGCCCATGCTGGATACACGAGCAGAGGCACAGACCCCCGTCGGCTTTCGCACCTTCGCCGATGAGGACATTGATGACCTTCACCTCGATGTGGCCCTGCTGGCGGACTTCTTCCAGCCGCATCGCACCCTGCTGGTGGATATCCTCATGCACCGTGTCCAGGGCTCGAACGTCTTCCGGCTGCGTGACCAGCGCTGAGCCGTTCCGGCGGGGCCTGTCGATTCCGGCCCGCCTCTCGCTCAGGACGACGGCGCCGCGCCGGGGGAGGGCGAGGGCACGCCCTGGACGCAGGCCGGTTCGTCGTAGCGGCCGCCGACCAGCGACTGAAAGCAGGGCGAGCGCTCCAGCAGGACGCCGCCGATCCGGCGCAGGTCATCGACCTCCCCGGCGGGCAGGCGAAAGGTGGTGGGCAGGCTCAGGAAGCGCTCCCGCTGCGCCTCGTCCTGGAGCTGGTCGAAGCCGACGTAGATGCGATACAGCTCGACCCGGTGCAGCGCCTCGTCGGGTGGGGTGGTCTCCCGGGAGACCTGCTGGGCGTCGGCTCGGGTGCGCAGGGTCTGGCGCAGCAGCTCGACCGTATCGAAGGAGTAGTTGGCCATGGGCGTGGTGGCGATGTTGCTCACCACCTGGGTCAGCCCTGGCGCCCGGGGCGAGGTGTCGAAGTCCGGCACCTGCTGGGTCTTGGCGTCGACGACGATGACCACCAGCTTGTCGATCTGCTCCAGGTTTATCTTGCGCAGCACGCTCCAGGGCACGTCGGTGGAGCGGATGGCAGTCAGCGGGTAGCGCAGGCCGATGTTGTCGGCGACGCCGCCGTCCAGGAGATGCACGTAGCGCCGCTCGGGCGCCTGATAGTCGCGCAGGCTGCGGGCCCGGTAGTAGCGCCGCGGATTCGCCTCCAGGTCGCGCAGGCCGGCCGCGACCCAGGCCGGCTCCCGGTAGTCGCACCGGCCGGGGTAGCTGTTCAGGGCCAGGGGCGTGAACGCCACCGGGAAGTTGGAGGAGGCCGCCACGGCGCGGGAGAGGGTCACGCGGTCCAGGTCGGCGCACATGGGGTCGAACTGGGACTGCACGAAGGTGAACCGCGACCCCTTGGCCATGTCGGTGGCGTTGATCAGCAGGAAGGGCTTGCGGCCCCGGGCCGTCAGGTCGCCGAAGTCAGCGTCGTCGAACAGCAGGTCCTGGTAGACCTCGTCGGCGATGTCGATGCGGCCGAAGGTCTTTGATGCCAGCCGCGCCCAGTTGTAGGGGTTGAACAGCCCACGCTTCAGCCGGGCCTCGACGTCCCGGTAGAGGAAGTTGCGGTGAAAGCGCCCCTCGGGGTCGAAGAGGGCGTCGCCATGCAGGCCGTAATAGGCCGCCGTGAAGCTGCCCCCCGACACCGAGGAGATGACGTCGACCTCGTCGAGCAGGTTGCGCCGCTCGCCGTCGATCTCCACCCAGGCGTCGCGCAGGCGCTCCAGGACGCCATGGGCGAGCGCCGCGGCGCGGGTGCCGCCGCCGGAGAAGGTGAGGATCACGAACAGGTCCTCGTCCTGGCCGGCGTCCGCCAGGTTGGCGTAGCGGTAGCCCGTCGCGGCATCGACCCGCTCCAGCGGTCGGGTCTCGGGAAAGGAGGCGCAGCCGGCGAGCGGCATCAGCGGCAGGGTCGCCGCCAGCATCCAGGCGAGGGTGACGTGTCTCATGTACCTGCGTCCTTGCGGGTGAATTCGAGGATCAGGGGGGCATCCGGGCGCGTGCCCGTGACCAGCAGGTCGAACTGCTCGGGCTGGAAGTTCGGGTGGGTGGGACTGAGCGTCACCACGTGATGGCCCGTCTCGACCTGGCACACCTTGTTGGTCCAGCCTGCTGGCGCGCCGTCGATCCACACGTGGCGCCGGGTGGGAAATACGACCTTGAGATACTGGTCCATGGCGTCCCTCCCTGCCGGGGCAGATGATGACCGGAAGCTGCTTCGCTGCAAGGCACTGTCTGAAAAGTCGGCGAGCGCAGGCAGGCTCCTAGGCCTTGTACTCCAGGGCGAAGTCCAGAATGCGGGTCTTGCCCAGCCACACCTTGCCCAGGTAGACCCCGGGCTCGATCTCGCGGATCTCGTCGCGCACGGCCCTGAAGAAGAAGGAGGTGCTCGAGTAGTCGATGACGATGGTCTCCCGGTCGTCCAGCCAGCTCGGCGCCCGATAGACCTTGGCGACCACGAAGCTCAGGCTCAGCGGGGTGACCTTGTTGACCAGCACCCCGGCCGAGCCGTCCTCGGCGAACATGTCGAACACCTTGCCCTGCCAGGCGAACAGGCGGGCGAAGTGGGCGTAGCCCCGGGCGAGGGGGCTGCCGGTGACGATGGGCGTGCCGCGGGTGTCGCCGTTGGGGATCGCGCCCGGTTCGGCCCGCCGGTAGAGGTCGTCGAGCTGCTCCCGGGGCATGTCCAGCCATTGCTGCACGGTGGTGCTCATCGCATTTGCTCCTTTGCCGTCAGGGCGTCTCGGGGGCCGAGAGCGTCGCGTTGTGGGTGGTGCGCAGCTCGCCCGCGGCCTGGTAGATGTCGCGACGCATGCGGTTGATGCCGCCCAGCGGGCGGTGGGCCGGGTGGGTGTTCCAGGGGTTGAAGACCAGCGACTCGCAGCGCGCCAGGGCGTCCGGGTCGTCGATCTCCTGGGGCGGCAGGGTGAGCCGCGCCACAGGCCGGAAGGGCGAGGCGTCCTCGTCCCAGGTCACCGAGGCGTCCTCGATGGGCATGCTGTCGGGGTCGGTCTGGAACTGCACCATGAAGGTCAGGCAGGCCTCGCCCTCGGCCAGCTGCGCGGCCATGGCGTGGCGCAGGTAGTCGGGGTCGTCGCCGTCCGCGCCATCGCCGTTCGCCGCCGCCCCGCCGGTGCCGTCACAGGGGCGCACGGCATACTTCACCGCCGAGGTCTCGTCGTCGCCGTAGCGATAGGGGGTGGTGCTGTAGTAGCCGATGGCGAGGGGGCTGTCGGGCTGGCTGCGGGCGCGCAGCGCGATCCACAGCGACTTCGGCTGCGGCGCCAAGGGGTTGAGGAAGTACCACCAGAGGCGGTCGCCGGCCACCGCCGAGACGAAGCGGTGGAAGTCCTCGGGGGTGCCGGCGAACAGCGCCGGGTGGCTGTTGAACAGGAAGTCCTGGCGGCCGCGCGTGCCGTCGACGCCCTCGGCACCCTCCACGCCGGCGAGGCGGACCGACAAGCCGCGCAGGTCCTTCTCGCGGTCGTCCTGCCGGGTGGCATTGGCGAAACGCAGCAGGGCCGCGTACTCGCCGGGCTCGGCGAACAGCCCCCGGGCCAGCTCGCCCGTGTGGGGCGGGACCTCGAAGGTGGCGCGGGCGCAGGCCACCGTCTTGGGCTGGTTGAAGCGCGGGATGGCCTCGCCGGCCGCCCGGTGGCGCTGGCCGATCTCGAGGATCCGCGCCGTCATGGCCCGCTCGAGGGCCGCCTCCTCGGGGTCGATGCGCTCCTCGCCCAGGGCGAGCCCGGGGTCGTCGCTGCAGCCGGCGACCAGCCCGAGCCAGAGGGCGAGGGCCAGTGCCCCGGCGGCGCGCTTAGCGGGCGAAGGCATCATCGTTCTCGGCCCCCGGGCGGGGCGCCCACTGCAGCGAATAGTAGTCGCCGCGCTCCCGCGCCCAGGGGTCGAAGACATTGACCACCGGCTCGAGCTCCGCGGCGAGTTCCGGCACCGTGCGCTGCAGCACCCGCTTCAGCGGCGAGACCGGCTGGCGGTGGCCGTTGCTGGTGGCCGTCTCCATCACCACGCCGTCGGGGCCGTTGTGCATCACCCAGTCGTGGCCCAGTTGGGTGTAGAACTCGGGACGGAAGCTCGAGGTGAAGAAGCGGTCGCTGAACAGGCGACGCGAGGCGTTGAGAATGAACACCACGAACTGGGTCTCGGAGATGGCGAAGCCGTGGGGGCGCACCGGCTCGGCGAGCCAGCCGACCACGGCGTCGACGTCCTCGATGTTGTCCACCAGGGTGCCGTCGGGGTGGCCCAGGCAGTCGTCGGGGTAGCGGCCCGCGGCGTCGCGCTGGGCGTGGGAGATGATCTTGTCGGCATCGCAGACGTGCTGGCCGTACACCTCGCGCATCTTCGCCACCAGCGCCTCCTGGCGCCGGCGCTCGGCGGAGTCTTCCGGCAGACTGGTGTCGATGAAGTCGTCGAAGCCGGTCAACTGCTTGAGGCCGTACTGGCGGCGGAACTCGTTGAAGCGCGGCACGCCGCGTTCGCGGTCGCGGATGATGTCCAGCGCGGCGATATCCAGCTTGCCGGTATCGGTGCCCAGGTGCGGCATGTCCAGGTTCTGCAGGAACTGGCCGTGGTTGCCCAGGGTCAGCAGGCCCAGGCGCTGGCGGCCCATGCTCAGCGCCCAGTCGGCGAGGCCCTCGTCGTGCAGCAGGTCGCTGGCGCCGGCACGGAACCCCTCCAGCGCCGGCACCTTCTTGTGGACCCGGTCCGGCGCGTCGAGGTCGCGCACCTCGAGCAGGTCGGGGACCAGCGGGTGGAGGCGATAGACGGTGATGAACTCCTCGGGGAAGTTGAACGGCGAGCCGAAGTGGTTGATGCCGCCGTTGACGTGGTCCGGGTTCTCCAGCGACCAGATGTCCTCGCGCCCACCGCGCAGCTTCGCGAACAGCGAGCCATCCGCGTAGCGTTCGCTGCCCAAGCCGAAGATGCCGGGGCCGGCGGCCAGCACCGAGTACCAGGCGTTGGCATGGCGGTCGTCGTCGGCGTCGCGCAGCCGGTCGAGCACCCGCGACAGGGCGCTCTCGACGAAGGCGTGCTCGTGGAAGAGGCCGCTCCAGTTGGAGTTCATGCCGCGGTAGAGCGGCTCGTCGTAGAGCAGCTGGGGGGTCCACTCGATGGTGTGGATCTTGGCGATCATCGCCGCGACCACCAGGCGCGCGGCCTCGAAGAGCTCGTCGTCGGTGACGTCCCGGTAGCGGATCACCCGCGCCGGCTCGGCCGGGTCACGCAGCCCCGAGTCGGCGTCCGGGGTGGCGGCGGCCTGCTCGCGGAAGGCGTCGACGAAGGCGTTGTGCTCGCGGGCGAAGACGTTGTGGTAGAAGGCCAGGCCGACGGTCCAGTTGTCGGGGAAGGCGGCGGCCTCCTGGCCGGCCCAGGCGGGGTGGATGCGGTCGCAATCTTCGTCGTCGGGCGCGACGTCACAGCCGGGGCCGAAGCGCGGCAGATAGCCCGGGCCGTTGCCGTCGTCCGCCACCAGCTGCAGGCGGGCGGGGTCCTCGGGGTCGCGCTTGACGCGGCTGGCGCTCACCTCGTCGTAGCCGTAGATCTGCGAGGCATCCCACCAGGCGGTGACGTTGTTGTTGAATGTGCGGTGGGCGCGTGTCAGGTAGCGCTCGCCCTGGTGCTCGAAGGCCTGGGGGGCGGCGTCCTGGGCGACCAGGCTGGGCTGGAAGGCGTCATCGGGGCGGCAGCCGAGGCCGGCGGCCGCGTCGTCGGGCAGGTGGCAGCCCGCCGACTGCAGCGTCGAGGCGTCGTTCTCGCCCTCCTTGAGGTGCGAGAACCAGTCGTGGGTCATGAACTGGATCCAGAAGGCCGCCAGCACGTTGAAGAAGGGCGCCTGGTGGTAGTCGCAGTGCGCCTCGGGCGCGTGGCCGGGCAGCCCGCGGCCCTGGTTGCACAGCTCGGGCCGCGACTGCTCGCGGGTGAACAGCTCCCGGCTGATGCGCTGGGGGTCCGGGGTCATCAGGTCGAGCCGGTCGCCGTGGCGGGCCCGGGTCAGGTCGGTGTGGCCCGCGTCGGGGAAGGTCTCGTCGAACTCGACGTTGCGGGCGAACAGGGTGCCGGTCGAGCCCATCAGGGGATTGCGCAGGTCGTTGCAGATGCCGGTCAGGGTGCGGTGGCGGATCAGCTCGCCCCGGCACCGCTGCTCGCCGTTGCCGCCCACGGCCCGGTACTCGGGGTGCTCCGGCGGCAGGCGCATGGCGTCCCACCGGGTCAGGGTGGTGCCGGGGGCGCCGTCCCGGCCCTGCACATAGTCGCGGTAGGTGGCGTTGTCGAAGAGATTGAACTTGATCAGCTCGACCCGCTGGTACTCCAGGTCCATCAGGGCGCCGTCGATGCCGCGGTCGTTGGGGTTGAGGTGCACCCGCTCGCTGAGCCCGCCGACCAAAGGGCGAATCCAGCCGTCGTCGTAGTTGGCGTTGCGCGAGGCACCATCGCCGGTGGCCCAGTAGTGCTGCCAGTCGACCCAGGGGGTGTCGCGGCGCAGGGCCTCCAGGGCGCGTTTGCCGCCGCGGCACAGGGCGGTGTCCTCCTGCACCTTGCCGAGGAAGCGGTCGGCCCGGTCGTCGGGCACCTCGCGCAGGCCGCCGGCCACCAGGCGCTTGCAGGCGCGCAGCGATGACCAGGTGTCCAGCCAGGAGGGCTTGTCGGCCTCGGGGTGGGGCGCGACCGCCTCGTCGGCGGCGAGCACGGCGCCGGGGGCCGCCAGCCATGCCAGCAGGGCCATGGCGACGAGGCCGTGTCGGCCGCGGTGCCGTAGCGAGGAGTGGAAAGAAGGGGACCCTGTGACGGGGGGCGGGGCGCATGGAAGCGAAGGTGACATGCCGGTAATCCTCCCTGGGGAAGCGCGCCGGGGAGCGGGGCTCCGGGCGCGCTTCCTCCTCGATCGGCGATGAGACGCAGGAAGTATAGTCAACGGTTTTCTTACGCTGCCATGTTCAAGTCTGACTAGACTGCGGGAAGAAAGGGTTACGCCGGCATCGGAAGAGCGGCGGACCGGGCACCGAGCGCAGGCGGTTTTCGGACAACGTCTAAGGATGGAGCGATGATCACCCAATCAGCCCTCAACCTGGTCATGGCCGTGCGCCCCGGGCACGAAGCCCCGCTGCAGGGCCTGCTCGAGCGGCTGCGCGCGGACCCCGGCGGCAACGCCGTCTTGCCCTTCGCCCGCCTCGAAGGGGTGCATTTCGCCCGGCTGGTGCTGCTCCCCGAGGCCCACCGCCGCGGCGGGCGCCGCTACCCGCCCCAGCTGGTGCTGACCACCAATGTCGACGGCGACCTCGAGTCCCACCTGCACGAACTCGTCACGGTCGGCGGGCCGGGCCTGCGCGAGCTGCTTTCCCACTGCCGTGACTTTCCCGACGACGCCTCTGAGGCGCAGACCCGCGCCTATCTCGCCGACCACCGCCAGCGGGTGGGCGCCTTCTACATCAACACGCTGGGCCGCAGCCTGGCCCAGGTGACCCTGGAGGCGCGCCTGCACGAGGCCCTGCAGCGCCACCTGGACGCGGGCGAGTGGCAGGGCAGTACCCCCGCGACGGTGCGCCGGGCGTTGATCCGCTTCGTCGGCGAGCGTGACGACCTGCGTGAGGCGCTCACCCCCGCCCCCGGCCCCGACCGCTGGCGCTGGCTCGGGGGCTGGCTGCTGCTGGGCGCCATCGCCCTGGCCGGGCTGGCGCTGGCCATCCTGCTGCTGCCCCTGACCCTGCTGGCGCTGCTGCTGCTGCGCCTGCACGAGATGGCCAACGCCCCCCACAACCGCCGCCCGCGGGACGAGCACGTGCAGACCCTGGAGACCGACGAGGACCGCGGCGTGCACAACCAGCTCTCCGCCGTGGGCCATATCCAGGCGGGGCCCTTCCGGCGCGTGGTGCTGCACTTGGCGCTGTGGCTGTTGCAGCTCGCCGCCTCACGGGTCTTCTACCGCGGCAAGCTCGCCGAGATCGATACCATCCACTTCGCCCGCTGGGTGATCATCGACGAGGGCGAGCGGGTGTACTTCTTCAGCAACTTCGACGGCAGCCCCGAGAGCTACCAGGACGACTTCATCGAGCGCGTCGCCTTCGGCCTCAACCTGGTGTTCAGCAACGGCGAGGGCTGGCCGCGCACCCGCTTGTTGCTGTTCGGCGGCGCCTCCGACGAGCAGGCCTTCAAGGCCTACTACCGCGACCACCAGGTGCCCACGGCGGTGTGGTACCGGGCGCCGGCGCTGGCCGGGCTGACGGCGGTCAACCTGGCCAACAACGCGGCCATCCGCGCCGGGCTCTCCGGCTCCATGAGCGAGGCGCAGTGCCGCGCCTGGTTGCAGAGGTTCTAGGCATGTCACGCAGCGACAGCGAGCTGGAGCTCGACGATATCCAGGGCATCCTGCTCAGCGGCTACGGCGAGCTGCCCCAGGCCGGCTTCCTGATGCTGGCCTTCGGCGAACCGGGGCGCGCCCGCGACTGGGTGGGCGAGGTGGCGGCGGGCATCGAGAGTGCCGCGGCGGGCCGCCCCGGGGGCGGGCACCGCCTGCACCTCGCCTTCACCTGGGCCGGCCTGGAGCACCTGGAGCTCTCGTGGCAGGCGCTCAAGGGCTTCTCCCGGGAGTTCCGCGAGGGCATCGCCGGTTCGCCCCGGCGCAGCCGCCTCCTCGGCGACGAGGGCGACAGCGCCCCCGAGCGCTGGCAGTGGGGCGGGCCGGCGGGGGCGACGATCCATGCCGTGCTGATGGGCTACGCCGCCACCCCCGAGGCACTCGACGGCCTGCTGGCCGACCAGCGCCAGGCCCTGGCCGCGGCCGGCATCGAGGTGGTCACGGCGCTGGCGAGCCGATCGCTGGCCGACGGTCGCGAGCATTTCGGCTTCCGCGACGGCATCTCCCAGCCCAAGCTGGCCGGGGTCAGCGCGAGCGACGACGCGCGACATACGGTGGCGGCAGGGGAGTTCATCCTCGGCTACCCCAACGCCCGCGACCAGTTCACCATGCGCCCGCTGGTCGACCCCATCGAGGACCCGGACAACCTGCTGCCGGAGGTGGCCCAGGACAGCGACCTGCACGACCTGGGGCGCAACGGCAGCTACCTGGTGTTCCGCCAGCTCGGCCAGGACGTCCACCGCTTCTGGTCCTGGCTCGATGCCGCCACGCCCGACCGCGAGGCGCGGGTGGCGCTGGCGGCCAGGATGGTCGGCCGCTGGCCCGACGGCGAGCCGCTGGTCAAGGCGCCCGAGCGCCCGGCGGGCGAGGGCACCGACAACGACTTCGGCTATCACCACGAGGACGCCGAGGGGCTCAAGTGCCCGCTGGGCGCCCATATCCGGCGCACCAACCCCCGCGACATGCTGCCGCCCAAGCCCGGCACCGAGGACTCCCTGGCGATCAACCGCCGCCACCGCCTGCTGCGGCGCGGCCGCCCCTACGGGCCGCCGCTGGCGGCGAGCCTGGCGCCGGACGACCTGCTCGCCGCCGGCAATGACGGCGGCGAGCGCGGCCTGCACTTCCTGTGCCTGAACGCCGATATCAGCCGCCAGTTCGAGTTCGTCCAGCACACCTGGGCCGAGAACGCCAACTTCGCTGGCCTGCACGCCGACACCGACCCCCTGATCGGCGGGAGGGGCGAGGGCAGGGCGACCTTCACCGTGCCGGGCGAGCCGGTGCGCCGCCGCCATCACGACCTGCCGCGCTTCGTACAGGTGCATGGCGGCGCCTACTTCTTCGTGCCGGGCCTGCGCGCGCTGCGCTACCTGGCCGCGCCGCCGCGGCGGCTGACCTCCGAGGTCAGCGCCCCGGCCGCGCCGGCCACCCTGCTGCCGGATACCTGGTGGCTGCGCACCGGGCGCACGCTCAACCGCGCCCTGGAGGCTGGCGTCTCGCTGTCGCGGCGCGCCACCCGGCTGCGCAACGGCGTCGACCGGCTGCTCCAGCAACCGGCCACCGACGCCCTGCAGGGGTGGATCCTGCGGCGCCGGCGCAAGCACGCCATCGACGCCGACCTGGCCATCGCCGAGGAGCGCCGCCTGCCCGGCGAGGAGGAGGTCACCCGGCGCATCACCGAGCAGATGAGCGACTTCCTGCTGCGCACCTACCGCCAGGGCACCGCCGAGCGCGCCGGCAACACCAAGACCTACGGTCTGCTCGCCGCCGAGTTCGAGGTGCTGGAGCTGCCCGACGAGCTGCGCTGCGGGCTGTTCGCCGACCCGCGCCGCTATGAGGCCTGGGTGCGCTTCGGCGGCCCGGGGCCGCGGGTGACCCCGGACATCCGCAACAACGGCGTGCTCAGCCTGGGCGTCAAGGTGCTCGGCGTGCCGGGCGAGACCCTGCTCGACGACGAGGCCCACACCCAGGACTTCTCGGGCATCAGCGCCCCGACCTTCACCACCCCCGACGTCTACGAGAACGCCAAGCTACAGCGGCTGATCGGCGCCGGCCTGCCGATCTGGTACTTCCTCAACCCCTTCGACTCCCACTACCTCGACATGCTGCTCCAGGCGCTCTACGCCAAGGCCCACGGCAGCCCCTTCGAGGCGAACTACTGGAGCTGCGTGCCCTACCTGTTCGGCAAGGGCAGGGCGATCAAGTACCGCTTCGTGCCCCTGCTCGAGCGCCGCTCTAAGGTGCCGTTGCCGGCCCCGGACGACTACCTGCGCCGGGCCATGGTGCGCACCCTGGGCGAGGTCGAGGAGGTGGTGTTCGAGCTGCGCCTCCAGTTCCAGGAAGACCCGGTGACCATGCCCATCGAGGACGCCTCGGTGATCTGGACCTCGCCAGAGATCCCGGTGGCCCGGCTGCGCATCCCCCACCAGGCATTCGACACCCCGGAGCGCGACCGCCTGGCCCGCGAGCTGACCATCAACCCCTGGCACGCCCTGCCCGAGCACCGCCCCCTGGGCAACCAGAACCGCGCCCGCAAGCTGATCTACTACGAGACCTCGCGGGTGCGCCAGCGCATCAACGGCGAGCAGCACTTCAAGCCCTGAGCGGCGCTCAGCCGAAGGTGCCAGCCCCCTACGACCTTTTTCTCAGGATTCGGCTACGCAAGCCGAAGCATTCTTTAGTAAGCTGAGTGTAAGTGAATGTTTCCAATCGGATTCTAATGTTATCCCGATAGAGACGCCGGCGGCCTGCGATCGCCAATAGGGGAGGGGGCTGGTGAGCGACACCCTTGGGCGGTAGCGTGCCTGGTCGAAAATTCCGGCCCGCGCCTGGCAGGGCAACGGTTTTCACAGGAGCGCAGCTCTGCTGCGCTATAGCACTGGTTTTTGTAGGAGCTAGGCTCCGCCGGGCGATCGGCGCCGCAGGCGCCCCGGCTCTGGCTGTAACGATGGTGTTCGCAGGAGCGCAGCTCCGCTGCGCGATGGATGGGCTGCACACGGCTCACAGTAGCAACCGGTGGCTATATCGCGAGTTGTAGGAGGGAGCTTCAGCTCGCGACTGGCTGGGGGCGATCCCAAGGGACGTCTCGGGAAAAGCGGCAAGCACGTGCATTCAAGTAGTCGTGCATGCTTTCAATCACTGCAATGCAGGAAGAGGAGCCTTGAGAAATATCGAGAATAAGTAAGCTCTACTGAAGCAAGGAATCTATTAAAGACCACGCTGGGGAAAATATAATGAGAATGATGATTCCGGTACTATTTGCAATCGGCACCATGGGCTGTGCAACGATCACGAATGATGCCATGACACCTGTTGCACTATCGTTTAGTGATGGATCAAATGGCCAATGCCAGTTACAGAACAAACGCGGGGCTTGGGCGGCATCGATTCCATCAACCTATTCCGTTCGCAGGTCAGACGATCCGTTGAGGTACAATTGTAGATCATCGGATGGTAGAGAGGCATTCGGATCAATACCGAGCACTGTGGGTGCTAAAATCGTAGCCAGCGCAGTGTTCATTGATTTTGGCATCACTGACGCAATTACAGACAAGCACCGGGAGTATCCAACAAGCTATGTGATTCCCATTCGAAGGGAAGAGTAATCGCGTGCGTGATAAGGCTTCTGTATAACTAAAATGGAAGGTATTGGCGTCATGGAATTCTGCTCTTTTATTGCTGCGTTTCATGGCGTCAGTTAGTCTGCCCGCGCTTGGCAGTGCAACAGCTTCCGTAGAAGCGCAGCTCTGCTGCGCGATCGACTGCTCCAGGACGACCCCGCTCTGGTTGTAGCACTGGTTTTTGTAGGAGATTCTATGTTGCCCCTCAAGCGTTCATGAGGTTCGGAGGGCGATATTCCGCCTGGTGTTTCATCAACGAAAACGCTATGCGAGCCAGCTTCCTGGCCAGGATCACCAGGGCCTGGGTGGTCTTGAGTCCTCGGGCCCGGTATTGCTGATACGTGGCTTTCCAGGTCGGCTGGCGGCTCGCTGCCATGGCGGCGTTGTGCAGTAGCCGCCGGACCTCTGGGTCGCCCTTCTTGGTCAGCTTGCGCCGCCCTCGCTGCTTGCCTGAGTCCCGTACCCGTACATCCAGGCCCAGGAAGGCCACGAAGGCGTCGCTGTGCCGAAAGTCTCCCCGGAGGAAGGCCATCACCAAGGCGGTGGCGGTCAGCTCTCCCACCCCTTCCATCGCCTGGCAGCGAGCCACCTGGTGGCTGAGCCCTGCCTCTCGGACGATAGCCCGGAGGCGCGCCTGGATCACCTGATCGATCCGCGTCAGCTGGGCGATCAGACGCTTGAGATGGGACGCCAGCCACGGCAGTTCGGTGCAGCTCTGCTGAATCGCCACCCGGGCCTGGACCAGTGTGGCGCGGCGCCGCAGCAGGGTCTGCAGTGACCGATACACGGCCGGCGGCGGCGTCCAGGCCCGCAGCAGTTCGCGCTCCCGGCTGAGGTAGCGTGCCAGCAACCGGGCATCACTGCTGTCGGTCTTCGCACGACCGCCGATGCCTTGCCGGTAATGATTGAGCTGGTAGCCATCGATCACGAAGATCTCGTGGCCGCATTGGTAAGCCAGTTCGATCAGCGCGACGTGATAGGTCCCGGTGGCTTCGACGGCGATCGCACAGCGAGCGGGTAGGCCATGCAGCCATTGCTTGAGGATTGGCTGGCGATTCTCCAGGGTTTCCTGGGTCTCGAGGTCCTGCCGATAGACCACGAGTTCATCCTTGGCGACGTCGATACCGATGAGGGTCTGGATTGTCATGCCCTGGCCTCCGCGCTAGGTTGAGAAGGCTTGCCGGGGTGCACCCAGGCGCTGGCTTGCCAAGATCGTCGGTCTGAGAGGCGCTCAGCCGATGGATTCCTTATCGGCGCTGAATGGGTGGGGTGGGGCGATCTCTCCCACTGTCTGTGCCCATGGGGCCAGATGCCAGGCTCGTCCCTCCACCCCGGCAAGCCTTCTCAATACTGCCCTTGTCTGGTCACTTCCAACATACAAGCCAGGCTCCGCCGGGCGATCGGCGCCGCAGGCGCCCCGACGTGGCCGTTCCGTAAATGCTGCCGGGCAAGATCACCCACGGTGCTGGTACCTGTTGATTAATCATCGTATAGGCGACAAGAGCCATGGATTCCTCACTGATCCTCAATGAAGCCATTAGGATGCTGTGGTGGTTGATTCCCGTAGTCATTCTAATCGGCTTCCTCAAGTCCCCATGGTTAAAGGGTGTCGTCGGAGAAACCTTCGTCAAGATGGTGGCCAGGCTCCGGTTGCCTGAAGAGACATACCATCGAGTCCATAACGTCACGCTTCCAACACCAGACGGTACAACCCAGATCGACCATATCTTTGTCTCCCGTTTCGGTATCTTCGTCGTGGAAACGAAAAACATGAAGGGGTGGATCTTCGGTGGCGAGAAGCAGGCGCAATGGACTCAGAAGATGTATCGGAAATCATTCAAGTTTCAGAACCCACTGCGTCAGAATTACAAGCACGTTAAAGCCTTGGAAGCCGCGCTTGATGTTCCCGCAGACGCCATCCATTCGGTTGTGGTTTTTACTGGTGATTCTACATTCAAGTCCAGGATGCCGGCGAATGTTACAGTCGGTGGCGGTTACGTCAATTATATAAAATCGTTCCGTGAGGTAGTGCTGTCGGAGGCTCAGGTTCAGGATGCGCTGGAAAAGACCCAAATGGGTCGGCTTGTACCCTCTCGCGAGACGCAACGTCAACATGTGGCACAGCTCAAGGCTCGCTCTGATCCCAACGCTGAGCGGAAATGTCCAAAGTGCGGCAGTAGCATGGTATTGCGCACAGCAAAACGAGGTGCAAGTGCTGGGAAGCAGTTCTGGGGGTGCTCAACGTATCCTCAATGTAAGGTGATGCAGAATGTCATCTGACTTGGGGAGTGCATGGGAGATTCGACTGCTCTCGACCCTAAGCGGCCATGCCGGCAAAGGCAGCAAGCTCGTTCATCCTTGTTATGTGGCATGCGCGGTGACTGTTCAGCATTTTTTCGCCGTGCGGAGCATGGCGAAAAAATGCTGAACAGTTAGAGCTTATCAGAGGCCGGCTGAAGGCCCAGTTAGGGAGTATCGAGAAAACATGAGTCCCGAAGAACTGCTTAAGCTTTACGAAAAGCTGTACTTCCATGAACTCGACAGCAGAGACAAACTCACCAGTCGCCTTCAGCTGTCCTTGGCTGTGCTTACAGGTTTGGTTGGCGCGCTTGGCTACATACTTATGCGCCTCAACTTGGAAGCTGCGTCTCCCGCGGCAGGAGCGATCTTTATCGTTTCCTACGCAAGCGCTGTGGTTCTCGTCGGTTCCGCAGGATGGCACTTCATTAGAGCCCTATGGAATCATTCTTACGAGCGCTTGCCGGTAGCTACAGCGATCGAGGACTATCGGGATGAGCTCGTTGAAACATATAAGGAGTTTGACGATGGCGCGGAGGATGTCAGCCATCACTTTCAAGATTTTCTTGGAAGGTATTTTCGTGAATGCGCCGAAAAGAATGCGGAGGTAAACAAAATCCGAGCGGATCGCTTGCACGACTCTCTGTCGTTCGTCGTGTACTCAATTGGGCCAATTCTGATTTCAGTTCTGAGCTTCGCGCTCGGCGGGTTAGTCCAAGCTACTGGTTCCTAGTGCTGCCCCGGAGGGCTGTATTCGTGAGTAACCGCGTTGTTCCACCGCAGGGGGCGAAGCCGCCTCCGCCGCCGCCGCCGCCTAAGCGGATTATCAGAGAAGATGCGCCATTACCTAGGCGTGGATCCGGTCAACGAGAAAAGAGAAAGTAGCCATGATGCACACCAGCCAGCAGAAACCCCCACCGCCTCCGCCGCCGCCGACTCGGTCTGTTAAGGGCAGCGTCCCACGTAGCGGGGGGCAACCGCCAAAACCACCGAAAGGAAGATGAGCTCTAACAAGAGAGCGACCGCGAAGACGCGACGCCTCATGGCTGGCGTTAAGGTGATTACATGGAAATGATTCGAGTTCGTTCATCAGCTATTAGCTCAGTCGGCTATGATCCTGATTCCATGCATATGAAGATACGCTTCACTAGCGGAGGAACGTATACATATTGTCGCGTTCCACAATATATATTTGACGGCCTCCTTTCAGCATCGTCCAAAGGTTCGTATTTTGACCGTCACATTAGAGATCGCTTTCAATGCTAATCACCTTAACAAGTGCTGGCAGCAGGACGCTCGCAAGCTCGCGCCTCTGCTGCAAGCGTTAGGTTCACTGGAGAGCATGTGAAATATTCAGATTGGAACTACTGGTTTTGGATCAAGAGATTCAAGAAAGGTCGATCTCTTGAGCGTTGGGCTTTACGCCATCTACATCAGAGGGATTACTTAAATCTACTTGCTGAGAGAATCATAGATGCTAACAGACTTAATGGTCGACCTTGTTTCGTGCAGATAAACTCTATCTGGATAGATGGAACGCCTCAGGCACTTGCGATCGCCAGAAATAATGAGGTTAAGTGCGAATTAGCAGACTTGCTCTATATAGTCGAAGAGTTCAATCATAAAGGGGGTAGAATATGTAAAAAGGGGATGTTGATACAAGGAAAGAATACAGTTCATCCAAGAAAGATAGACAGCGGTAATTCTACAAAAAGAGAGCGCGGCTTGTTTGAGAAGCTTGATAGGACTAAGGAATTAGCTTTAAAAGCCGGTGTTAATAAGTCTTCTAAAGCAATAGGGACATATTTGTTAGATTCGAGTGTTAGGGAAGGGCTTTCAGATTGTGCTCGTTTTTTATTGATGCCAAAGAACCGCTGCTGGTGTTTTGACCTCTTACTACAATCCTCGCCTTTTCATATAACTTGGCCTAAAAGAGAAACGTCTAATGAAATGGTTTTAGGGCAAGGCTTATCTGAATCTATTTTAGAAATGTACAACAGTACTGGCCTAGGGAAAGAAATCATTTCACCCCAAAAGTGTGAATGGTCAAGAATGGTATTGGATCTAGAGAACAAATATAAGGGCGTTGAAATGAAAGGGTATGATCGACAAAAACGCCATTATTCTTCAAAATTTTTCTCTTTTAAGGTTAATGAAAGATTTTCCCAAGAGCCTCAAGTCGAAGCGGATTATTATGGTTCAAAAGATGAAATTACTAATTTCGACACTTTGCCATATATTTCAATAATCAAGGTGAGTGTCCAATATCCAGAACAAGATGAACCTAACAAGCGTATTAATTAGGACGCTCGCAAGCTCGCGCCTATTACGCGAGCGTTACATCAGGCCTTGCTGAACGGCCGCTTCTGGCAGAGTGAGAAATTTTAGTCAATGCTGATGTGATGGCTGAGGCAGATGACGACCCACAGCGGCCCTCCCGGCAAATGCTGCCGGCGCGTTCATCTGTATATTTGAGCCGGCTATCTAATCACTGTTATGACTAGGCGGTCAGCATTATGACAAAGTCAACCGAGCTAAAAGAACGTTTGGTAACGAATGCTATTGATTTTCTATCTGTGTCGATTGAAAGTCTCGCAGCTCGACCTAAGCATTCTGTTGTTGCGTTCTATACATCGGTCGAGCGTTTCCTTAAAGCTCGGTTGCTGGAAGAACATTGGTCATTGGTTGTGGCTCGGAAGCAAGAGCCTGAGTGGGAGAAGTTTGTTTCTGGAGACTTTCAATCGGTTTCTCTCGACGAATCCTGTCGTCTTTTGCATAAAGTCGCAGGGAGTGGATTAACGGACAAGGAAGTCCGTGCATTCCGCGAGGTACGCAACGACAGAAATAAAATGGTTCACTTTTTTCACGAGGCCGAGTCTGATGAGGATGGCCGACGTCTGCGGGAGGAGATTGCTAAGAAGCAACTTATCGCATGGTACCTGTTGCACAGAATAATTCGCGGTCGTTGGATGGCTGTATTCTCTGAGTGGACCGATGAAATAGATGTAATTGACCGGAGGTTAAGAGAGCATCATCAGTTTTTAGTGGTTATCTATGAACATGTAAAACCGAAAATCGACGAAAGAATAGCGGCCGGTTTTATCTACGTGGCATGTCCATCTTGCGGATTTTAGTCCAGTGAACATGACGATAAGGAGGAGTCCCCTTACGTTTCCAGATGTATTGTCTGTGAGCTGGAGGAAAAGTGCGTAAGGATAAAGTGCCCAGATTGTGAAGAAGGCATCGTCCTGCGAAATGAAGGATTTTCAGAATGTGAGGCATGCGGCTCACAGATAGAGCCTGAAAACCTCTATGAGATCTTAGTAGATGATGCGGCCGCGCATGTGGCAGCGAAGGATGGCGATGACTCCTGGGTTCCGGGAAACTGTTCAGATTGTGAGGGATTTCATACTGTAGCTCGCCTTCCAGATGAAACCTATTTTTGTGCGCAGTGTTTTCTTCAGGTGGATTATCTTTCTATATGCGGTTGGTGTAACGAACCTAATACCGGAGATATGGAGGATAGCTTTTTGATGGGTTGCAGTGTTTGTGATGGGAGGCTAGGTTGGGAAAAAGATGACTAAGTTTCGCATAGGTGGCGTGAAGTCATATACAAGGCCCATCATGGCGACAACTTTTCCGTTTCGGCTTCGCCTCCACTAAAAAGCTGCGCATGTTGGCAGCGTTGGGCGGCTTTAGGTACGGGATAGCATATGAGCAAGTCTGAGTTTCCGAAGGTCTCCGAAGAACAGTTCCATCGATTGGTTTACTCAAACTGGGACTTCCAACAGGCGTTGTCCGCTTTAACGTTCTTAATGGAAGACTGTGACCTGAACGAGAAGTACAACAAGGTCGATTTGCGTCGATTTAAATGCTATGAGAACCAAGTAATCATCTCATTCTGCAGGCCGTTTTCTCCTTCCCGCTCGGGCGTTCACTTGAGCCTCAAGCTCATCGACGTTCGGCTAACCGAAGCTGAGAAAGAGATCAAAGATCGACTTCTGTATTTGCGGAATAAAATAGTCGCTCATTCAGATTCAGAAGAGATGCACTACAAGGGCGTAACGATCGATTTGGGCGAAGACGTGAATTTTCAGGCACCCTTATTTATCTATGATGAAGGATTAGGCCTAAGCACTCATGATCATGAGACGCTCGAACTATTGCTCAAGAGACTGATGCGGGGGATCGCGGCCACATTGTTCAGTCTTTGTCGGAATGATCCCGAGCGCTTCGATACGTACAAAAAACCTAGGTCTTTCCGGGAGCAAAGTGGTTAGTTCGCCCAACAATTCAATGCACGCGACGAGCGCGTGATTGCGGCGTTAATACACAAGGGCAGATATGGATCAAGAGACTGAGCTTTTAGCAGAGGCAATCACAAGCCTGAAATCTAATCCCAATTATTTCAAAGACTATGTTTTTCCCATCGCAAGCGCTTTTTTCACCTCGATCCTTGGTGCAGCAATAGCCTATTTCACTTTGAGATATCAGGAAGGTGTTCAGATTGAAAAAGAAAAAATGGATGCGACGAATAAGTGGACGTTAAATATCGAGGAAGCGCGTAGCACTCTATTTGCAGTCAAGGGAAATTATCATGGCAAGCTTAACGAAAATCCTTTCCAGCGTATCACCGCTATTCCAAGCATCTTGTTTAAAGCGAAACCTCTCGCAGAGGATTTTCAGGGGCTTTCATTTATCGTTCCAGTAGGAAACGATACCAAAGACGAGATCCCCAAGTGGAGTCAGATCCCCAGAGTTAGAGTCATGGTTTCCAATTACAATTATCTTCTAGAGCTATGGGAGCAGCGGAATACGCTCAATGAACAGTTCAAGTCTCGTGTCTTCGAAGTGCATGGGGATAACGCGAGGATGACGTTATCAAAAGACGACGTTATTCAGGCCGTTGGCCAAGCTTTCTTGGCCACATTTATCGACTTAAATGAACGTGCAATTCGTTTAACCGACGACATTATTCTAGAGCTCGATAATTTCTTAATAGAGTTTCCAAAATATGCGAAGAGTAAGATCCAAACCAAGCGCTTGAAGCACTATGGATCGATTCTGATGCACTCCAATAACGAAAACCCGTTCATTCTCGAGTTGCTGAAAAAGTCACCAGATCCTGATTTTCAGATTCTAAGTGAGATAATCGGGGAATCGGAAGAAGCTATTCGACAACGACATGCGACTGGGTATTGAAAGAATTTTTCACAATGTGGCTAACGGGACGCAACCTACTCTGCGCTCCGTTGGCGCCCATTACCACTGGCGTTATATATAAGCAAGATCTCAATGGCCGCTTCTGGCCGATCGATAGAGAACTTTATACCTCGCTCATGAATAGGTCGCCATAATGGTCAAATTCCTACCCTACATACTGCTGATGCTCTCCATTGAAGTTTATGG
>NZ_PDOG01000010.1 GCF_003202205.1 Halomonas sp. LBP4 | reverse complement strand
TCGACGCCGGCGGCGATCATCGCCTCCAGCACGCCGTCGCGGTCGCTGGCCGGGCCCAGGGTGGCGACGATCTTGGTGCGGCGGATGGGATCGTGCAGCGGTGTGCTCGACATGTCGGGCTCCTCCGGTGGGGCTGTGTTGTTGTCGGGGTACGATAGCGCCTTTCTGGTAAGTTTACTACATAAAGACGCATCATGATGCGGCGATGTCTCTGCCTGATCACGCAGGTGAATCGATTCATCTAGTCGAACTATCTCCGGATGGTGCGGCATTCCGGTAAAATTCGCGTCTTGGCCATGGCAGAACCATATGTTGTAAAGTTACTAAAAAATACTTGAGTCTTTTTGTCGACTGGTCCACATTAAGGGGCAGATGAGCCGCAGGCCGTTACGCAGGGACGAGATCGACGCCGGTCGCCAAGCCTGGATGCCTCCGCCAATCGGCTCAGCCACGACCCACCAGACGCCACTGGAGCGAGAGGAAAGACGCCATGACGCTCAAGATCGCCATCAACGGCTTCGGCCGCATCGGCCGCAACGTGCTTCGCGCCCTTTACGAGAACGGCTACCGCAATCGTGTGCAAGTGGTCGCCATCAACGACCTGGGCGATCCCGCCCTCAATGCCCACCTGCTGCGTCACGACACCGTGCACGGCCACTTTCCCTTCAAGGTAGAGCATGACGAGGAGAGCCTGAGCGTGGATGGCGACCGCATCACCATCCTGTCGCAGCGTGACCCCGCTGAGCTGCCGTGGAAGGCAATGGACGTTGACCTGGTGATGGAATGCACCGGCCTGTTCACCAAGCGTGCCGCCGCCGCCAAGCATCTGGAGGCCGGCGCCCAGCGGGTGCTGATCTCCGCGCCGAGCCCCGATGCCGACGCCACCGTGGTCTACGGCGTCAACGAGGACGTGCTGACCGCCGAGCACAAGGTGGTCTCCAATGCTTCCTGCACCACCAACTGCCTGGCCCCGGTGGCCCAGGCCCTCAACGAGGCGGTGGGCATCGAGAACGGCCTGATGACCACGGTGCACGCCTACACCAACGACCAGAACCTCTCCGACGTCTACCACAGCGACCCCTACCGGGCGCGCAGCGCCACTCACTCGATGATCCCGACCAAGACCGGGGCCGCGGCGGCGGTGGGGCTGGTCCTGCCCGACCTCGCCGGCAAGTTCGACGGCCTGGCGGTGCGGGTGCCGGTGATCAACGTCTCGCTGGTGGACCTGGTGTTCACCGCCAGCCGCGACACCACCAAGGAAGAGATCAACGCCATCGTCGCCAAGGCCGCCGAGGGCTCCCCGGTGCTGGCGGTCAACGCCCAGCCGCTGGTCTCCATCGACTTCAACCACGACGCCAACTCCTCGACCTTCGATGCCAACCACACCCGGGTGAACGGTCGCCTGGTCAAGGTGATGGCCTGGTACGACAACGAGTGGGGCTTCTCCAACCGCATGCTCGATACCGCCCTGTCCATGCAGGCCGCGAGTGACGCCAAGCGCGACGCCGCCTGATGCGGTGACTTGACCACGCAGGTTGGTATGATCGAACGCCGGGGCGGCACACCGCCCCGGCGTTTTCGTGTCTGTCATGCCCGTTTCCCCGCAAGGATGCCCGATGCTGCCCGACTACTCCTGGTTCGCCTGGACCCTGATCGTCGCCTCCACCTACCTCACCGGCGTCTCCAAGGGCGGTTTCGCCGGGGGCTTCGGTACCCTCTCGGTGCCGCTGATGGCGCTGGCCATCGGGCCCATCGAGGCCGCCGGCCTGCTGCTGCCGCTGTTGCTGGTGATGGACGCCTTCACGGTCAAGGCCTGGTGGGGCCGGCACGATGGTGCCGAGGTGCGCCGCCTGGTGCCGGGGCTGGCGGTCGGCGTGGTCATCGGCACCCTGCTGGCCGGCACTCTCGACGAGAACGGGGTGCGCCTGCTGCTCGGCGTGCTCTCGCTGCTGTTCGCCGCCTATATGCTGCTCAGGCCGGCGGCCGGGCGGCCCATCTCGCCGCGCTGGGCGCTGCCGGCCGGTACCGGCTGCGGCTTCACCAGCTTCCTGGCCCATGCCGGGGCGCCGCCGCTCAACCTCTACCTGATCCCCCGGCGGCTGCCCAAGGAGACCTTCATCGCCACCAGCGCGCTGGCCTTCGCCGCGGTGAACCTGATGAAACTCGGGCCCTACCTGTGGCTCGGCGAGATCAATATCACCAGCGCCTGGGCCTCTCTGCTGCTGGTGCCGGTGGCCTGGTTCGGGGTGCGTAGCGGCCTGTGGCTGCAGCAACGGGTCAGCGAGGCGCTCTTCTATCGCCTGGTGATCCTGGCCATGGCCATCGTCGGCGTGCAACTGGTGGCCAAGGCGCTGGGGTGACCGGTCTGCCGGCACAAAAAAGCCCCGCACGGGGCGGGGCGAAGAGACGTCAGGACGGAGAGTCTGACGATGCAGGCGGGAGAGCCCGCTCACTGCTTGACGATCCACTCATGGGCCGGGTCGTTCTGGAACTTCCACTTGCGCTTGGGGCCGGCCATCACGTTCAGGTAGTAGAGCTCGTAGCCGTGGGGCGTGCCGGCGGGATGGTAGCCGCGGGGCACCATCACGCAGCAGCCGTCCTCCACCGCCATGGTCTCGTCCAGGGAGCGGTCGTCGGTGTAGACCCGCTGGAAGGCGAAGCCCTGGGACGGATTGAGGCGGTGGTAGTAGGTCTCCTCGAGGATCGACTCCTCGGGCAGGTTGTCCACGTCGTGCTTGTGCGGCGGGTAGCTGGACCAGTTGCCCGCCGGCGTGTAGACCTCCACCACCAGCAGGCTGTCGGCCGGTTCGGTCTCCGGCAGGATGTCCTGGATATGGCGGGTATTGGTGCCGGTTCCCCGAGTGCTGCGCTTGACCTGGTCCGGGGTGATCAGGCGCGGGGCGTGATTGCCCTTGCCCGGGGCGCTGCACACGGCCAGTTCCAGGTCGGTGGTGGCTTCCACGCTGAAGCTCACGCCATCCGGGAGATAGACGGCATAGGGCGGTATCTTCTCGAAGATATCCATGCGCTCGCCGATGTCCTCCCAGCGGTGCTCGCCGCTGGTCACGGTGGCGTGACCCGACAGCAGCACCAAACAGTGCTCGCGGTCACCGGTGTTGGCCTCGAGCCCCTGGCCCTTCGCCAGTTTGTGCACGCGAAAGCCCACATGGTCCCAGCCGGCGGATTCGGGGGTGACTTCCAGCACCTTGCCTTGGGCATCGGGCGCGTGGGGGCGTACCAGTAATGAGGTCATGGATCGCTCCTGTGGCGTTCAGTGAATATCGTCGAGGGCGATGCGGCGGCCTTCTTTCAGCGAGCGCTCGGCGGCCTCGGCCAGGCACAGGGCCTCCAGGCCGTCGATGGGGCCGGCCAGCGGGGGGCGTTGCGTCTGCCATGCCTCAACAAAGTCGCCGATTTCGCGGCTGTAGGCCTCGGCGTAGCGTTCCAGGAAGAACCACTTAGGCTTCTCCTCCACCTGGCCCGGCTCGCCGGTGAAACGCAGGCGGGTCTCGCTCTCGTTTTGGGCCTGCAGCATGCCCGCGCTGCCGAAGGCTTCGATACGTTGGTCATAGCCGTAGCAGGCGCGGCGTGAATTACTGATATGGCAAAGCCGGCCGCTGGCGGTAGTCAGGGTCACCATGGCGGTATCCACGTCGCCGGCCTCGCCGATGGCGGGATCGATCAGGCAGCTGCCCTCGGCGTGGACATGGGTGATGGGCTCGTCGAGTAGCCAGCGGGCCATGTCGAAATCGTGGATTGTCATGTCGCGGAACAGGCCGCCGGAGGCGCCGACGTATTCCGCCGGGGGCGGGCTGGGGTCGCGGCTGATGATGGTCAGCGTTTCAAGATTACCGACCCGCCCTTCTGTCACGGCCTGCTTGAGGGCAGAGAATTGGGGATCATGGCGGCGGTTGAATCCCAGCGCGCAGGTCACCGGATGCGCCTCCAGCACCTTCAGCGCCTCACGGGTGCGCGCTAGGTCCAGGGCGATCGGCTTCTCGCAGAGTACCGCCTTGCCAGCGCGGGCCGCCCGCTCCAGGTAGTCGGCGTGGGTGGGCGTGCTGGAGGCGATCAGCACGGCGTCGATATTGGCGTCCTCGAAGACGGCATTGGCGTTGAGAGCACGGCTACCGTATGTGCTAGCCAAGGCTTCGGCAGCTTCAGCGTGGTAGTCGGCCACCGCGGCCAGGGTCACTTCGGGATGGGCATCGATAGCCTGGGCGTGCACCTTGCCGATGCGTCCAGCGCCGATCAGGGCGAGTCTCATAAGGTGTCCTCTTGGTGTGAATGAATTGTCGTGTACTGGATGGCTCACGCGTGTCCGGCATCATTGTCAGTTGGGGGACGATCACGAGCCTTGTCCTGGCGAACGCCCAAGGCGATGGCCAGGGTCTGGGTCAGGCACAGCGAGGCGGTCAGGCCACGGAAGCTCTTGACCTCAGCTTCATGCACGATGAGCGATACATCAGCGACCCTGGCAAGCGGGCTGAGGGTTGAGTCGGTGATGACCACTAGGGGAATACCGCGCCTCACCGCTTCCTCGGCGGCTTCACGCGACTCCTGCGCATAGGGGGAATAACTCACCACCAGCAAGGCGTCTCGGTCACCGATCGACCTAATCTGCTCGCCATGCATGCCGCCAATGCCACTGACCAGATGGGCACGCTTGTCTACATGCTGCAAGGCATAGGTCATGTAGCTCGCCACCATGAAAGTGCGCCGAACTGCCATGACATGAATGGCATCGGCATGCTCGAAGATATCCAGGGCCCGCTCCAGGCTGCGCGGGTCGATGCGCCCCGGCAGCTGTTCCAACACCTCGCGATTGGCCTCGGCGAACTCCCACAGCAGCTGGGTGCTGTCGGGTGTCTCGCCGGTGGCCGAGCGCACGGCTCGGATGCGTTCCGTGTAGTTGGGCAATTCGTCCACCAACCTTGCGCGGAACAGCTGTTGCATCTCCGAGAAGCCCGAGAAGCCGAAGTGATTGGCGAAGCGGATCAGGGTTGAGGGTGTGACGCCAGCCTGCTCGGCCAGCTTGGCCGCTGTAGCAAAGGCCACCTCTTGAGGATGGTCCAGCAAGAAGCGCGCCGTTTGCTGCAGCCGGCGGCTCAGCGACGGATAGTCGTCTGTGATGCGTGCTTCTAGTTGGATGTAGTCCTGGGGTGTCTCGCTCATCTGACTCTCTTCCTTGCCTTCGCCAGGATGTGGCGCCGGTGTTTAGCTGGATGATGAGAGGCAGCTTAGGCGAAGTGGAATAATAATTCCAATAATACCAAAGTATAGAATAAAAAATTTGCGCAAACACCTCGTTGGAATCTATATTCCAAACCGTCACTGCGCGAATGCGTACATTCACAACGACAATCACGAGGATTCTACTCATGGCACGTCTATCCCATTGGCTGATGGCCTCCGCGACCGCTGCGGCGCTCATGGCCGGCACGGCACAGGCACAAGAGCAGACGGAAGAACAAAATCGCTTCGTCATGGTGACCCATGGCGTTCCCTCAGATCCTTTCTGGTCCGTGGTCAAAAATGGAGCAGAGGCGGCTGCTGAACTCGTAGGCGCTGAGCTTGAGTATCGCGCACCCTCCACTTTCGATATGGCCAGGATGCGTCAGCTCGTCGAGGCAGCGGTGGCTTCGGCCCCTGATGGCCTGATCGTCTCCTTCACCGACGAGGATGCGCTGGGCAGCGTCATCCAGAATGCTGTCGATAACGGCATTCCGGTGATCACCATCAACTCCGGTGGCGATGTGGCGCATGATTACGGGGCTCGCATGCATGTTGGGCAGAGTGAATACGAAGCGGGTAGGCAAGCTGCCGAACGCATGCGGGATATGGGCGTAGAGAAAGCCGTCTGCGTCAACCAGGAGCAAGGCAACCAGGCGCTCGATCAGCGCTGCGACGGTTTCATCGAGGGCTTCGATGGCAATGCCGAACAGATCGCGACGACATACGACCCAACGGCGATCCGCAATGCCATCATCGCCTACCTCAATCAGAATCAGGATGTGGGTGGGGTGCTGACCCTGGGTGCCCTGGCTGCAGAACCGATGGTCGACGCTATGCGCGAGCATGGTGCCACCGACAAGTTCACCTTGGGCACCTTCGACCTTTCTCCCGGCATCCTTGAGGCTGTTGAGGCGGGTGATCTCGCCTTCGCTATCGACCAGCAACCGTACCTGCAGGGCTACCTGCCCGTCGCGTTCCTCGACCAGTACGTCAAGAATGGTCTGCTGCCGGCTGGAGACGTCCTCACTGGCCCGGGTTTCGTGACCTCTGACAATGCCGCCCAGGTCATCGAGCTGAGCAGTCAGGGCATTCGTTGATATCTACCAAACCGACGGGCCCGGCGAATCCGGGCCCAGGGAGTCGATCGTCATGAAGTCCAATGAACCCAATCAGTCTACCGCTGCGGTGGCGGAACCACAGGATGAGCGCCTTCAGAAGATTTCATTCTGGAAGAAGGCACTGAGCCGTCCCGAGCTTGGCGCTCTGGCCGGTACCGTTCTGGTCCTCGCCTTCTTCATTGTCGTCTCCAGCGGCACCGGCATGTTCACCCCGGCTGGCATCCTCAATTTTCTCGAAGTGGCAGCTCAGCTTGGCATCATCGCCACCGCTGCCGCGTTGCTGATGATCGGTGGCGAGTTTGACCTCTCCATCGGCTCGATGATCGGGCTGGCTGGCATCCTCATCGCCATCCCCGCCGTGGAATACGGCTGGCCACTGTGGGCGGCTATCCTTCTGGCCTTTTTCTGTGCGGCTCTGGTGGGCTGGATCAACGGCAACCTAGTCAATAAGACGGGGCTGCCTTCCTTTATCGTCACCCTGGGCTTTCTGTTCATCCTGCGTGGCCTGGCGATCGGCATCAGCCGTTTGCTGACCGGGCGGACCCAGGTGGGTGGTGTGCATGATCATATCCCCGGTGACTGGTTCGCCGCCCTGTTCTCCGGCGAGGTGGCCACGGGCCTGTTCGCCTGGATGGCCTCCCAGGGCTGGATCGGCACTAACTTCGCCGGCAACCCAATAGTTACCGGCATCCCGGTCTCCATCGTCTGGTGGCTCGGTCTCACCGCCGTGGCGACTTGGGTCTTGCTCTGTACCCCCTACGGCAACTGGATCTTCGCCAGCGGTGGCGACAAGAATGCCGCGCGCAACTCCGGCGTGCCGGTACATCGGGTCAAGATCTCGCTGTTCATGTTCACCGCCTTCTCGGCCACCGTCTTTGCCTGCATTCAGGTAATGGACACCGGCTCTGCCGACACTATTCGCGGAATGCTCAAGGAACTCGAGGCGATCATCGCCGTGGTCATCGGTGGTGCCCTGCTCACGGGGGGTTATGGCTCCGCCATCGGCGCGGCATTGGGCGCGCTCATCTTCGGCATGGTGCAGATGGGCATCTTCTATACCGGCGTCAACACCGACTGGTTCCAAGTCTTCCTGGGCGTGATGCTGCTGGTTGCTGTGCTGTTCAACAATTACATGCGCAAGAAGGCGATGGAGGCCAAGTGAGATGAGCGAACGTACTCCCATGATCGAGATGTGCAATGTCAGCAAGCACTTCGGCAGCGTCATCGCCCTGAGCGACATCTCGATGAAAGTGTGTTCCGGCGAGGTCATGTGCCTGCTGGGTGACAACGGCGC
The DNA here is from genome assembly GCF_003202205.1 of Halomonas sp. LBP4. GTDB lineage: Bacteria > Pseudomonadota > Gammaproteobacteria > Pseudomonadales > Halomonadaceae > Halomonas > Halomonas flagellata. The sequence continues at coordinate 94,128 of NZ_PDOG01000010.1, read as the reverse complement.
CGGCAAGTCCACCCTCATCAAGACCCTGTCGGGTGTCCATAGCCCGTCCCATGGCGAGATGTACCTGGATGGCAAGCCAGTGCACTTCAAGTCCCCGGCCTACGCGCTTGACGCCGGTATCGCCACCGTCTTCCAGGACCTGGCGATGATCCCGCTGATGTCCATTACCCGTAACTTCTTCATGGGGCGCGAACCCACCGTGGGCTGGGGGCCTTTCAAGCGCATCGACTGGAAGTACGCCGACCGAATCGCCAAGCAGGAGATGGCCAAGATCGGCATCGACGTACGTGACCCCGGTCAGCCGGTCGGCACCCTTTCCGGCGGGGAGCGCCAGTGTGTGGCCATCGCCCGGGCGGTCTATTTCGGCGCCAAGGTGCTGATCCTGGACGAGCCGACCTCGGCGCTGGGGGTCAAGCAGGCGTCGGTGGTGCTGCGCTATATCGCCAAGGCGCGGGCCGATGGCCTGGCGGTGATCTTCATCACCCACAACGTTCATCACGCCTTTCCGGTGGCCGATGCCTTCACCCTGCTGGCGCGCGGCGGCAGCCTGGGTACCTTCCGCAAGGCAGACATCACCCGTGAGGAGGTGTTGAACATGATGGCCGGTGGAGCGGAGTTGGAGAGCCTCGATGCCGAGCTGGCCGAGTTCCAGCGCAGCGACACGGAGCAGAAGGCGAGCCGTGGAAGTGCCGCGCCCCGGCAGGAGGCCTCGAGCTCTTCCGGCACATAATGTGAGCACAACTGGTCGCCTGACACCGCCGGGCGAGGGTTACAGAGTTCGGTGTGTGTAGGCGGGTGACGACACTCTTTCATGGAGCTGTAGCAATGACTCAACGAGCTGAACACTCACCCTTCACCCTGGCGGTCTGCGCTGAGATGGTATTTCGCGATATGCCGGTCACCGAGCGGATCAAGCGTATCGATGCCCTGGGCTTCCAGGTAGAAATTTGGGATTGGACGAAGCACGACATTCAAGCCTTGGTAGACACCGGTGCGACCTTTTCCTCCATGACCGGCTACATCGACGGCACTCTGGCCGATCGGGATGGCGCTGATCGGCTGGTCGAAACGGCACGTGAATCGATCGACGTGGCCAAGATTCTTAGTATACCGCGGCTCAATCTGCATGGCACTGGCCTGGATGGCCAGGGGCTGCCAGTGAAGTCGGGGGCCGAGATGACCGGGCCCATGTGGATCCAGGCGGCGGACACCCTGAACCGTCTGGCGGACCTCGGCCAGCAGCATGGGGTCACCTTCGTGCTGGAGAATCTCAATACCGCCGTCGACCACCCTGGTGTGCCCTTTGCGAGAGCCGAGGATGTCCTGGCACTGGTGACGGCTGTCGATCGCCCGGAAGTGCGCATCATGTTGGATCTCTACCACGCCCAGATCGGCGAGGGGAATCTGGTCGAGTTGGTGCGACGCTGCGCGCCCTATATCGGCGAGATCCAGGTGGCGGATGTGCCCGGCCGCTGCGAGCCCGGCAGCGGCGAAATCCATTATCCGGCCATCGCGCGGGCGCTGAACGACATCGGTTATCGGGGCACCGTTGGCCTGGAGGGCTGGGCCTCCAGCGACGACGAGCTGGCCCTGGCCCGCTTTCGAGATGCCTTCACCCTTTAACCCCTGCGAAGAGAACAGCGTCGTAGCGTTCGCCGGGCCACCGGTTCGATGGGTGCCATACGACAAGCGACGCGGAGAAACCCTATGCAAGAGATAAACACCGACAACAGACCCTTAGATCTGATCTGCCTCGGTCGCGTCGCCGTCGACCTCTATGCGCAGCAGGTCGGCAGCCGCCTCGAGGACGTGACCAGCTTCGCCAAGTACCTTGGCGGCAGCTCCGGCAACATGGCTTATGGCACCGCTCGGCTAGGGCTCAAGTCCGCCATGCTCTCGCGGGTGGGTGACGAGCAGATGGGTCACTTCGTGCGTGAGGAACTCGAGCGCGTCGGCGTCGACACCATGGCCCTGCAGACAGATCCGGAGCGCCACACCGGCCTGGTACTGCTGGCGCTCAAGGATCGCGACACCTTTCCGCTGCTTTTTTACCGGCGGGACTGTGCCGACATGGCCATTGACGCGGATGCCATCGATCCGACCTTCATCGGCCGCGCCCGGGCCCTTGCCATCACCGGCACCCATCTCTCCACTGAGACGACTCGGCAAGCCTGTCGCAAGGCGCTGGATGCGGCGGCGTCGCATGGCGTCAAGCGAGTGTTGGACATCGACTACCGGCCGGTGCTCTGGGGGCTGACCAGCCCAGGCGACGGTGAGACCCGCTTCATCGCCGATGAGACGGTTACCACCGACCTGCAGTCCTGGCTCGGCGACTTCGACCTGATCGTTGGCACCGAGGAGGAGTTTCATATCGCCGGCGGTAGCACCGATACCCTGGAAGCGCTGCGCGCGGTACGCCGGGTCAGCGATGCCACCCTGGTGTGCAAGCTCGGCGCACTGGGCTGCGTGGTCTTCGAGGGCGAGCTCCCCGAGCGGATCGAGGATGGCATCCTGGTCCGGGGGGTCAAGGTCGAGGTGCTCAACGTGCTGGGCGCCGGCGACGCCTTTATGAGTGGTCTCTTGAGAGGCTGGTTGCGTGGTGAAGAGTGGCAAACCAGCGCCACCTACGCCAATGCCTGCGGGGCGCTGGTGGTCTCCCGCCACGGCTGCGCGCCGGCCATGCCCACCGAGGAGGAGCTGTTCGACTACCTGTCGCGCCGTGACGAGGTGCCCCGACCCGACAAGGACGAGCGTCTCAACCATCTGCATCGTGTTACCACCCGGGTGCCGGCCGAGTGGCCTGAGGTGTGCGGGCTGGCCTTCGATCATCGCCGACAGCTCACCGATATGGCCCGGGAAGAGCATGCGGATCCCGCTCGGCTGCCGATGCTCAAGCGCTTGCTGGTTCGGGCCGCCGAGGAGGGTGCCCGCCGCTGTGGACTGGCGAAGCCGGCGATCCTGGTGGACGACGTGCTCGGCCAGGATGCCCTCAACGACGCCAGCGGTCGCGGCTGGTGGATCGGCCGCCCGGTGGAGCTGCCGAGCTCACGCCCGCTGCGCTTCCAGCACGGTGACGACCTGGGCAGCGAGCTGCGCCACTGGCCGGCCGAGCACATCATCAAATGCCTGGTGTTCTACCATCCGGACGATGCCCTGGAGCTGCGCCTGGAGCAGGAGGCGCGTCTTCGCCAGCTCTATCGCTCGGCTTGCGACAACCACCTCGAGCTGCTGGTGGAAGTGATTCCGCCGGTCAACATGCCCCAGGACGACACCACGTTGCCGCGCAGTTTGCAGCGTCTCTACAACCTTGGCATTCGCCCTGACTGGTGGAAGCTGCCGGCCATGTCCGATGCCGCCTGGCAGGCGGTGGGACGGATCATCGGCGCCCAGGATCGCCACTGTCGCGGCGTGGTGCTGCTGGGCCTCGACGCGCCCATGGAGGACATGAAACGCGGCTTCGCTCCCGCTGCCCGACAGGCGCGCTGCAAGGGCTTCACCGTGGGCCGTACCCTCTTCGCCGCGGCAAGCCGCGAATGGCTGGGGGGGCGCATCGACGATGCCACCTTAGTGAGCCGCGTTGCCGAAAACTATGCCGAACTGATTCAGGAGTGGCGGTGCCTGCGCCGCACCGCCCACCAGCCGGAGGAAGCCTGATATGCGCACCATTCGTCTTACCATGGCCCAGGCTTTGATCAAGTATTTGACGGCCCAGCGCATTGAACATGAGGGGCGTGAGCTCCCGCTGTTCGAGGGGGTGTTCGCCATCTTCGGTCACGGCAACGTGGCCGGCCTCGGCGAGGCGCTCTACCATGCCCAGGACGAGTTGCCGACCCTGCGCGCTCACAACGAGCAGACCATGGCCCACGCCTCCATCGCTTTCGCCAAGGCCAACGGCCGGCGTCGGATGATGGCGGCCACCAGCTCCATCGGCCCGGGAGCTGCCAACATGGTCACCGCCGCGGCTCTGGCCCACGCCAACCGCTTACCGATCCTGCTGCTGCCTGGCGATACCTTCGCCACCCGGGAGCCCGACCCGGTGCTGCAGCAGCTGGAGAACTTTGGCGACCCGACCATCACGGTCAATGACTGCTTCCGTCCGGTGTCGCGCTTCTTCGATCGCATCACCCGCCCGGAGCAGCTGCTGACCAGCCTGCCCCAGGCCATTGCCACCCTGCTCGACCCTGAGCACTGCGGCCCCGCGACCCTGGCGCTACCCCAGGACGTCCAGACCTTCGCTTACGACTATCCTGAGGCCTTCTTCACGCCGAGGGTGCACCGCATCCGCCGCCCCCAACCGGACTCGCGGGAACTGGATGAGGCCATTGCCGCTTTGGCCCGCGCCGAGCGTCCGCTCATCATTGCCGGCGGCGGTGTGCACTATGCCGGCGCCTGTGAGCGTCTTGGCGAGTTCGCCCAGGTTCATGGCGTGCCGGTAGCCGAAACTCAGGCCGGCAAGGGATGCCTGTCCGACGCCCATCCTTGCGCGGTAGGCGCCATCGGCGTCACCGGCAGCGCCGCCGCCAATCGCCTGGCCGAGCAGGCAGATGTGATTCTTGCGGTGGGAACCCGCCTGCAGGATTTCACCTCCGGCTCCCGGACGCTCTTCGAGCATGACGATCTCACCCTGGTGGCGCTCAACGTGGGGCGCTTCGACAGTCAGAAACATCATGCCCTGCCGCTGATCGGTGACGCCCTCGTTGGCCTCGCGGCACTCGACACCGGCCTGTCCGAGTGGCGTGCCGCCGACGCCTGGCGGGAGCAGGTCGGCAGCCTCAAGCGCGAATGGGTCGAGGTGGTGGCTCGCGTCACCGCCGATGAGGGGCGCGAGCTGCCCACTGACGCCCAGGTGATTGGTGCGGTCAATCGCCAGGCCGGGGAGGACGGCACCGTGGTCTGCGCCGCCGGCGGGCTTCCGGGTGAGCTGCACAAGCTGTGGCAGGCCTCCGGTCCGGGCAGCTACCACGTGGAGTACGGCTTCTCGTGCATGGGCTACGAGATCGCTGGCGGCCTGGGGGTCAAGATGGCCCATCCCGAGCGTGAGGTGTTCGTGATGGTGGGCGACGGCTCCTATCTGATGCACAACTCGGAGCTCGCCACCTCGGTGATGCTGGGTCACAAGCTGGTCGTGGTGGTGCTCGACAACCGCGGCTACGGCTGCATCAACCGCCTGCAGCAGGCCACCGGCGGGGCTGGTTTCAACAACCTTCTCGAGGACTGCCGCACAGTAGCGGGAGGCGCCCCGAAGATGGATTTCGCGGCTCACGCTCGAAGCATGGGCTGTCAGGCGGAGAGCGTGTGCGGCATCCAAGCGCTGGAGCAGGCGCTGGTAAGAGCCCGCCAGGCCTCGACCACCTATGTCATCGCCCTGGACACCGACCCGCTGCCCAGCACCGCCGAAGGCGGCGCCTGGTGGGATGTCGCGGTGCCCGAGGTCTCTCAGCGTGAGCAGGTCAACGAGGCTTACCGCGGTTACCGCGAGGCCAAGCGTCGCCAGCATCACTGAAATTAGAACAGCCAGAAGTGGGCCAACAGGCTCACTTGATCAGGAGTTTCTCATGTCTACTGTACGCCTGGGGATCAATCCCCTGACCTGGACCAACGACGACCTGCCGAGCCTGGGAGCCGACACTCCGCTGGAGGTCTGCCTGGAAGAGGGCCGTGAGGCGGGGTTTTCCGGCTTCGAACTCGGCAACAAGTTCCCGCGCACACCGGATGCGCTCTCGGACGTGCTGGGTCGCTACGACCTGGCGCTGGTCTCCGGCTGGTACTCCGCTCGCCTACTTGAGCGCAGCCCGGAGGAGGAGATCGAGGCGCTCCAGGACCACCTCGAGCTGCTCAAGCAGTGTGGTGCCAAAGTCATGGTGTTCTGCGAGGTGAGTCGCTGCGTCCACGGCAACCAGGCCGTCCCGCTTTCCCGGCGCCCTCACCTCAGTGATGCCGATTGGCGTCGCTTCACCGAGGGGCTAAACGTGGTGGGGGACTACCTCAAGGAGCAGGGCGTGCATCTCGCCTACCACCACCATCTGGGCACCGTGGTGGAGAGCCAGGAAGACGTGGAGCGGATGCTCGAGGGCACCCGCGACTCCGTCGGCCTGTTGCTCGACTTCGGTCACCTGCGCGGTGCCGATGGCGATCCCCTGGCGGTGGCTCGGCGCTATGCCGCCCGGATCAAGCATGTGCATTGCAAGGACCTGCGCTACCCGGTCCTGGAGGAGCTCCGTAACCGCGACAAGAGCTTCCTGAATGGGGTGCTCGATGGCCTCTTCACCGTACCCGGCGATGGCGATGTAGACTTCCTGCCGGCCTTGACCCATCTGTGTGAGGCCGGCTACCGAGGCTGGCTAGTGGTGGAGGCCGAGCAGGACCCCGAGGTAGCACACCCGCTGACCTATGCGCGGATGGGCTATCGCAATCTGCGCTCCCTCGCCGAGCAGGCCGGCTTCCGCATCGCCGACTGAAATACCACGCTTTTGATATATGGAGAGACCCATGAACAGCATTCAACATTTCCTCGACGGGTGCGTCGTCCCGGGCCAGAGCGGCCGCACCGCCCCCGTCTACAACCCCGCCACCGGCGAACAGAGCGCCCAGGTGGCCTTGGCCTCCGCCGACGAGACCCGCGAGGCGGTGCGCGTCGCCCATGAGGCCTTCGCCGGCTGGGCCAAGGTCACGCCGCTCAAGCGTTCGCGGATCCTGTTCAAGTTCAAGGAGCTGGTGGAAACGCACGCCGACGAGCTGGCGCGGCTGATCTCCAGCGAGCACGGCAAGGTGTTCTCCGACGCCAAGGGCGAGGTGACCCGCGGCCTGGAGGTCGTCGAGTTCGCCTGCGGCATCCCGCACCTGCAGAAGGGCGAGCACTCCATGAATGTGGGCACCGGGGTGGACAGCTACTCCATGATGCAGCCGCTGGGCGTGTGTGCCGGCATCTCGCCGTTCAACTTCCCGGCGATGGTGCCGATGTGGATGTTCCCCATCGCCCTGGCCTGCGGCAACACCTTCGTGATGAAGCCCTCCGAGAAGGATCCCTCCACCTCCATCCGCCTGGCCGAGCTGCTCAAGGAGGCCGGCCTGCCCGATGGCGTGTTCAATGTGGTCAACGGCGACAAGGAGGCCGTCGACGTGCTGCTCACCGACGAGCGCGTCCAGGCGGTGAGCTTCGTCGGCTCCACCCCCATCGCCGAGTACATCTACGCCACCGGCTCTGCCCATGGCAAGCGCGTCCAGGCCCTGGGCGGCGCCAAGAACCATATGGTGATCATGCCCGACGCCGACCTGGACCAGGCCGTCGGTGCGCTGATGGGGGCCGCCTACGGCTCCGCCGGCGAGCGCTGCATGGCGATTTCCGTGGCCGTGCCGGTGGGCGAGGAGACCGCGAGCCGACTGCGCGAGAAGCTCGTCGAGCAGCTCCAGAAGCTGAGCGTCGGCCCGGGCATCGTCGACGGCCCGGACCACGACATGGGCCCGCTGGTCACTCGTGAGCACCTGGAGAAGGTCAAGGGTTATATCCAGGTCGGGGTGGACGAGGGCGCCGAGCTGGTGGTCGACGGCCGCGAGGCGGTGATCGAGGGCGCCGGCGACGGCTTCTTCCTCGGCGGCTCGCTGTTCGATCACGTCAAGCCGGGCATGCGCATCCACAGCGAGGAGATCTTCGGCCCGGTACTGGCCATCGCTCGAGCGGAGAGCTTCGACGACGCCGTGGCGATGGTCAACGACCACGAGTTCGGCAACGGCACCGCCATCTTCACCCGCGATGGCGACGCCGCCCGCCAGTACTGCGAGCAGATCCAGGTGGGCATGGTTGGCGTCAACGTGCCGATCCCGGTGCCCATGGCCTTCCACAGCTTCGGCGGCTGGAAGCGCTCGCTGTTCGGTCCGCTGCACATGCACGGCCCCGACGGCGTGCGCTTCAACACCCGCATGAAGACCATCACCCAGCGCTGGCCCAGCGGTATCCGTGAGGAGACCAACCACTTCACCATGCCGACGCACTGATCATCGATCGGATATTGGTGTGACCGCGAACGCCGGGGCTCAAGGCCCCGGCGTTTTTATTAGAAACGTTCCATCCCGCTTGATGGCCCCGAGCCTCTTGACGCTGTGTTCCGCCCCCTTGCCGCTGGGGGCGGGATCACCTCGACAGAACCGGTGAGCCTATTCGGCCGTCGCCAGCAGGCTGGCATTGCCGCCCGCGGCGGTGGTGTCGATGCACAGGTGGCGTTCCACCACGTAGCGCTCCGGCGCGATGGTCTGGGTCTCGAGCGACACGATGGGGCCGTCGCGCGCGGCGAGCGCGAGGCGCAGCTCGTGGGTCCAGTCGCTGGCGCCGGCCGCGGCCACCGCCGCGATGCCCTGGACCGCGCTCAGCGTCTCGGCCGCGACGCGGCCGTCGCGCGCGGCGACGGGCGCCCCGGCATCGACCAGCGGCCGCACGGCCGGTACCGCACCCGGTGCTGCGAGCACCGCCGCACAGCCCGCGCCGAGCGCCTGTACCGCCTGGGCGATGGCGATGTCGAGCGTCGGCCCGAGGCAGAGGACCGGGCCCTTGGGATAGAACGACAGCCGGTTGCTTTCCCCCGTCGGCCCCGGCAGCGTCTGCGGCGTCATGTCCAGGGCCGCGGTCTCGGCGAGCGCCTTGCGGATCACGCCGCGTTTACCGGAGAGCGCCTTGCGCAGCACCTCGACCCGGTCGGGGCGCGCCGCCCAGTTGCGCGGGTCCAGGCCGTCGAGGGCCGACTGGAGATCCCCGAGCGCCACGGCGGCGTCCTGGGGCGCCTCGTGGCGCTCGGCGGTGGCGGTGCGGCGAAAGCGGTTGACGTAGAGCGGGCCGCCGGCCTTGGGCCCGGTCCCCGACAGGCCCTCGCCCCCGAAGGGCTGGGAGCCGACGATGGCGCCGATCTGGTTGCGGTTGACGTAGATATTGCCGACATGGAGGCGTTCGACGATCTGCTGCACGCGGTCGTCGATCCGGGTATGCAGGCCGAAGGTCAGCCCATACCCCTTGGCATTGATCGCGTCGACCACCTTGTCGATGTCCCGCGCCTTGAAGGTCGCCACGTGCAGGACCGGGCCGAAGATCTCGCGCTCGAGATCCTCGATGCCCCCGACCTCGACTACGGCCGGGGTGACGAAGGTGCCGACGTCCGGCGCGGGCAGCGTCTTCAGCACCTTGCCGGCCTTCTGCTGCGCCGCCACGTAGGCGGCGATGTCGGCCTGGGCGTCGGCGTCGATCACCGGCGAGACGTCGGTGTCGGTGTTCCAGGGGTCGCCGATGGTGAGCGCGTCCATGGCGCCGTCGAGCATCGTCAGCAGCCGCTCGCGCGCCTCTTCCTGGACATACAGCATGCGCAGCGCCGAGCAGCGCTGGCCGGCCGACTGGAAGGACGAGATCAGGATATCGCGCACCGCCTGCTCGGTCAGCGCCGTGGAGTCCACGATCATGGCGTTCAGCCCGCCGGTCTCGGCGATCAGCACCGCATCCGGCCCGGCATTCTGCGCCAGGGCCTGGTGGATGATCTGCGCCACCTCGATCGAGCCGGTGAAGCAGACGCCGGCGATCCGCGGGTCGCGGGTCAGCGGCCCGCCCACCGTCGGCCCGTCGCCGGGCAGCAACTGCAGCGCCGCCTCCGGCAGCCCGGCCTCGCGCATCAGCTCGACGGCCCGGGCGGCGATCAGCGGTGTCTGCTCGGCGGGCTTGGCGAGCACCGCGTTGCCGGCCGCCAATGCCGCGGCGATCTGGCCGGTGAAGATGGCCAGCGGAAAGTTCCACGGGCTGATGCAGACGAAGATGCCGCGGGCGCCGCCGGGCGCTTCCGCCTCCAGCCGCTCGCCCTCGTTGGCGTAGTAGCGCAGGAAATCCACCGCCTCGCGCACCTCGGCGATGCCATCGAGAATCATCTTGCCGGCCTCGCGGGTGGCGATCGCGGTCAGCTCGGCGATGTGCTGCTCGTAGAGGTCGGCGATCCGGCGCAGCACCTCGGCCCGCTCGGCCACCGGCCGCGCCGACCAGTCGCGGTAGCCGTCCTCGGCGGCGTCGAGCGCGGCCGCGACCTCGGCCGGCGTCGCCTCATGCACCCTGCCGACCAGGCGCGAGCCGTCGGTGGGGGACAGGGCATCGCGGGCCGGTCCCTGCGGTGCCGGGCTTCCCGCCAGCATGGGCCCGGCGGTCCAGGTCGTGTCGGCGAATTCCTCGCGCGCCGCCAGCAGCGGCAGGATCGAGGCGGGTTCGTTGATCCGGTAGCCGCGGGAGTTCTTGCGCTCGGGGGCGAAGAGCTCGCCGGGCTGGCGGATCAACGGGCTGGCGATGGCGTCGCCGAGGCGCTGCATCCCGGCCACCGGATCCTTCGAGACCTCGCTGGGGGGAATCGAGTCGTCCACCACCTGGTTCACGAACGAAGAGTTCGCCCCGTTCTCCAGCAGGCGGCGTACCAGGTAGGCCAGCAGGTCACGGTGCGCACCGACCGGGGCATAGATCCGGCAATGCGTGCCCTCCGCCTGCTTGACGATATGGTGCAGCGATTCGCCCATGCCGTGCAGGCGCTGGAACTCGTAGCTGTCCTTGTCGTCGCCCGCCATGGCGACGACGGCGGCGCAGGTATGGGCGTTGTGGGTGGCGAACTGCGGATAGATGCGGTCGCGCCGGTCGAGCAGCAGCTGCGCGCAGGCCATGTAGCTCACATCGGTGTTGACCTTGCGGGTGAAGACCGGGAAGGTCTCGACCCCCATCTCCTGCGACAACTTGATCTCGGTGTCCCAGTAGGCGCCCTTCACCAGCCGCACCATGATCCGGCGGTCGAGCCGCTCGGCCAGCTCGTAGAGCGCCTCGATCACCGGCGCGGCGCGGCGCCCGTAGGCCTGCACCACCACCCCGAAGCCGTCCCAGCCGGCGAGACCGGGGTCGGAGAGCAGCGCCTCGATCACGTCGAGCGACAGGTCCAGGCGGTCCTGTTCCTCGGCGTCGATGTTGAAACCGATATTGGCCTTGGCCGCCTGCTTCGCCAGTTCCAGGGCGCGTGGCACGAGGGTCGTCATTACCGTGTCGCGGTGGGTGAATTCGTAGCGCGGGTGCAGCGCCGAGAGCTTCACCGAGATCCCGGGACTTCCGCGCACGTCGCCCTTGGCCTGCTTGGCGATGGCGGCGATCGCCGTGGCATAGGCCTGGTGATAGCGCCGTGCGTCGGCGTCGGTGCGCGCCGCCTCGCCCAGCATGTCGTAGGAGTAGGTGTAGCCCTGCTTCTCGAGCTCGCGGGCATTCTTCATGCCCTCCTCGATGGTCTGGCCGAGCACGAACTGGCGGCCGAGGACCTTCATCGATTGACCGACGGCGGTGCGTACCACCGGCTCGCCCATGCGGCGCACCAGGCCGCGCAGCGCCCGCACCGGGCCCTTGGGATCCTCTTCCAGCACCTTGCCGGTCAGCATCAGCGCCCAGGTCGAGGCGTTGACCATCGACGACGAGGACTTGCCCAGGTGCGCGCCCCAGTCGGACGGCTCGATCTTGTCATGGATCAGATCGTCGATGGTCTCCGCATCGGGCACGCGCAGCAGCGCCTCGGCCAGGCACATCAGGCCGACGCCCTCCTCGGTCGAGAGCCCGTATTCGGCCAGGAACGCCTCCATCATCGAGGGCGAGGTTTCCTGGCGCACGCGCTCCACATAGTGGGCGCCGACCTCGGCTACCCGGCGGCGGTCGTCCTCCGACAGCGTGATGCGTTCGACGAGCCCACGCAGCACCTCGGCCTCGTCGGCTGCATAGTGGGCACGGATGCGCGCCCGCGGTTCGCTCACAGTGCCATGGTGGCGCATTGTTACTTCGCTCATGGTCGATCTCCCCTTGTCACCTGGAACACAGCGTCGATGCGCCAACTCGGATTTGTCGTTCTTGTCGAAAGGTCATTATGTAGCTTAGGTGTCCCGGCTCAGGTTGCGCCCACCGTCTCCAGCGCCGGGATGGCGACACCGAGATCCTCGGTGGCGATGCCCACGCCCTTGAACAGGGTGATCCCGACCTTGGCTTCGCGTCCGGAGACGTCAGCCAGGGCCTCCCAAGGTAGCGCCTCGGTCGCTTGCTCGGACTCGAGCTTCATGTCAACCTCGTTTCAACGATGTTGTCATGCCAGTCTAGGCAGAGCATCGACCGGACTCTTGATCCAGACTCCTGAGCCGTTGCTCGAGACTCCGCACTCTTGCTGCCCGAGGAAGGCCCATGTCCCAGACCCTGGCTCGCTGCAACCGCATTGCACGCCACTCGGGAGAGCATTGCCATTCCTATCCGCAACTGCTGCTGGGGTGGCGTGGCGTCCTGGACATTGAATTCAGCCCCGGCGGAGAGCACCTCGAACTGGGCCGGGCGGCGATCCTGCCGCCCAGCGAGCACCATCTTTTCCGGGGAGGCGACGACAGCTGCGAGATCCTGGTCATCGATCTCGACACCGATGACCCCTGCCTGGCGTCACTGGAGCAGAGCTGCGCCCTGCAACTGCGCGAGTCCCTGTTCGCGACGCCCAAGACCCTCAGCCTGCCGCCCACCTTGATCCCCATGGTGGAGCTGGCCACACGCCAGTTGAAGGCGGACAAGTCCACGGCGCAGTCCGCCCTCCTCAACCACCAACTGGCCATCCTGTTCGTCAGCCAGCTCAGTGAGCTACTGGCGTTGGGTCATACGGAGACCCGAGGCCAAGGGCGACTCTCCGCGACACTTCTCGATAGCTTGATCGACGAGCGCCTGACGACGCCTCCCGATAACCAGCTGCTGGCCGATGCCTGCCATCTCAGCCAGAGCCAACTCCACCTGCTCTGCCTGCGCGATTTCGGCGTCACTCCGCAGCAGTATGTCATGAACCGGCGTTTACGCTGGGCGCGTTTCTGGTTACGCGAGACGCCGCGCCGGGTAAGTGAAATCGCCTTCGACCTGGGCTTTTCCGGGGTGTCGAGCTTTTCACGAGCCTATCGGCGCAGGATGGGCTATTCACCGAGTGAGGAGCGAAGAAGCGCAATGCATCCAGATAGATGCAACGCGGACACCTTACCTGGCCGGATGCCATCGGCGTGATGGGCCCGGAGGCCGGAAGAGGTCTCGACATCCAACCGTTTTCGCGGCGGTCTTGTCACGCCGAGCCACTACGGAACCGGCCGGCTTGGTGTGCCCTCCTTCACCGCTGAAAGCGCGTCACACGATAAGGCTCGAGGTCCAGGGCGGGGGGCTCCCCCATCACCAGGGCGCCGACGAGTTCTGCCGTGATCGCCGCCTGGGTGAGGCCGAGGTGCTGGTGGCCGAAGGCGAAGTGCACCGCCGGGTAGTCCGGGTGGGTATCGATCACCGGCAGGGAGTCGGGCAGCGTCGGCCGGAAGCCCATCCACTCCTCGGCACCGTCATCGAGGCCGGTGGGGTCGCGCAGCAGCGCCTCGGCATGATGGCGCAGGGAGGTGTAGCGGCGCTTGACCGGGGGCAGCGCCAGGCCACCGAGCTCGGTGAAGCCGACCACCCGCAGGCCGCAACGCATCGGCGTCATCACGAAGCGGCGTTCCGCCGAGCCCACCGGCTGGCGCATCGCTTCCCCCCGCTGGGGCAGCGTGAGGTGATAGCCGCGCTCGGTCTCCAGCGGGATCGACAGGCCGAGCCCGGCGGCCAGCCGATGGCTCCAGGCCCCCGCGGCGACCACCGCCTGGTCCGCCTCCCACTCCCCCGCATCGGTGTGAAGGCGTACGCCTTCGCCACGCGGCTCGAGGCGCTCCACCTTCGTCTGGCGGATAACCCCGCCGCGGGCCTCGAACGCTGCGGCCAGGCGCCGCACCAGGGCATAGGGGTCGCGCACCTGGTGGGCGCCGGGGAAGTAGAGCCCGTGGCTCAGCTCGCCCGTCAGTCCCGGCTCGCGCTTGCGTAGCGCCGCCGCCTCGAGCCATTCCACCTCATACCCCCAATGGCGCAGGTGTGCCATCTGCGCCTTGGCCGCCGCCCGGCCTCGGTCAGACTCCCAAACCAGGAGATACCCCGAGGCCACCAACTCCTCCTCGGCCCCGATATCGGCCAGGCAGCGCTGCCAGGCGGCCACCGCCGCCCCGTTCAGGGCCGCCAGTGCCTGGCGCCCCTTGGCGACCCGGGCGGGACGGGCGGCGGCGATAAAACGCATCAGCCAGGGCGCCAGCCGTGGCAGGTAGCGAAGGGGCAGGGCCAGGGCCCCGTGGGGGTCTCGCCACAACCGTGGCGCCTTGCGCAGGGTGGCCGGCGTCGACAAGGGGTCGATCAACTCGGTGGCCAGGAAGCCGGCGTTGCCGTAGGAGGCGCCTTCCCCCGGCCCCTGGGGATCCAGTACGCTGACCGTATGCCCCTGGCGCTGCAGGGCCAGCGCGGTGGTCATGCCCACCACGCCGGCGCCGACCACCGCAATCCGGCAAGGGAAGGCGGCCTGGCTCATGCCTGGTCCTCCGCCATGGCCACGCCAGCCGGTGCCTCGGGTTCGGCCCGCCGGGAGAACCAGCCGAGCAGCGCGATGGTCAGCACGATGGGGATCAAGACCAGCGGCAGGCTCGGTACGGGGATGTCGGGGACTGCGTCGTCTTTCATCTTGCGTAACACTCCCGGGCGCGGTATTGCCCCACCCTGTTGTCGTTGTCTCAGGAGCCGAGGGACTGAGGGCGGCCCGCCCTTGGCTCAGGACGGCGTGGAGCAGCGCTCGTAGGCCAGGATGGCCGCCGCCAGGTCTTCCACCGAGGCGCCCACCGACTTGAACACCGTGATGGCCTGCTGGGGATCCTCGAGCGCGCTGCGGCCGGCATGGCGCTTGCCGCACAGGTCGGGGAAGTCGGCCAGGATGTCGGATTCCTGGATGACACCCGCCTTCAGCGGATCGATCAGGTCGCCGGTCTCGCTCAGGGCGCCGTCGCGGGTATCGACGAAGACCGCGCCACGACGCATCACCTCGTCGTCGGCCTCGCGCATGAAGGGCGTGAAGCTGCCGACCAGGTCCAGGTGCGTGCCGGGTGATAGCCACTCGCCCCGGATCAGCGGATCGCGACTCAGGGTGGCGCAGCTGATGATGTCGGCCCGGCCGGTGGCCTCGGCCAAGCCGTTCTCCGGTACCGCCTCGGCATCGATCCCCTCGGCCCGGAACTCTTCCGCCAGGGCACGGGCCGAGGCCTCGCGGATATCCCAGATGCGCACCCGCTGGATCGGCCGAATCGCCCGGTGCGCCGGAATCAGGCGGCGGGCCATGCGCCCGGCGCCGACCATCAGCAGCTCGCTGGCGTCCTCGCGGGCCAGGTAGCGAGCCGCCAGAGCGGAAGCGGCCGCCGTGCGACGGGCAGTCAGCTCATTGGCCTCGAACTGGGCCAGGTGGTGGCCGGTACGCGCGCAGCTCAGCAGGTAGTGGCCGGTGAGGCCGGGCAGGCCACGGGCACTATTGCCGGGGAAGACGTTGACCTGCTTGACGCCCAGGTACTTGCCCTCGATCCAGGCCGGCATCAGCAGCAGGGTCGCCTCCGGGTCGCCGGGCACCTGGATATGATGGTGATGGCGCACCGGTGAGTGCACCGTTTGGGTGAAGACGTCATCCAGGGCCTCCACGAGGGCAGGCCAGGGCAGGGCCTGGATCACTTGATCGGCATCGAGATACATGACCGTCTCCGATTGGTTGGGCGATAGGATCAGTCTACGGCGGCGCCCCCCTATCCCCTTGACCGAGGCTCCGCAATAGTTACCCCAGGCTCCACAGTTCGCTCCTTCCCTGCCGGTTCGAGCCAGGAGCCGTCCCCGTGCCCCAGCCCCAAGCCAGGCGCAACCTGATCGCTCGTTCCCGCGGCGAGCACTGCCACGGCCACCGCCAGCTGAAGGCACCCGAGTCCATGGCACAGCGGCATCCGCGAGGAGACCAATCACTTCACCATGCCGACGCACTGAGTCGATCCCGCTCCGCGGGAAGCTGGTGACAGCGAAACGCTGGGGCCTGAGGCTCCGGCGTTCTTACGCGGTCGTCTTTGTGCCGATGAGGTGGGAACGACGCAGTATCAATTCGCCACGCTGGAGGTGGTGGTTATCGGCTTCAGGCCGATCGACCACTCGGCGAACGGCCTCTGCCACCAGCGCCTGCCGCGGTTGCCGGTAGGTCGTCAGCGCGTAATGCGGCGAGGCGGCTATTTCGATATCGTCGAAGCCGACGATCGCCAGGCGGTCGTCCAGCCCGCGTTCCGAGAGGGCGTCCAGGGCGCCGATGGCCAGGATGTCGTTCTCGCAGAAGAGCGCCTCGATGCGTTCACCCGGGGGGGTGGCATCCAGGTAGGCCGCCAGGGTGGCGAATCCCCGGTCGCGTCGGTAATGCCCCGCTTCCAGCACCTCGATGGCGTTCACGCCGTGCGGGACCAGGCCCTCCTGGAAGCCGGCGAGGCGGCGTAGGCGAGTCGACTCGCTGGCCGGGCCGGCCATATAACCGATGCGTCGATAGTCTTGGGCGACGAGTAACTCGGCGATCTCTCGGCCGGCAGCATAGCCATCCGTGGAGACGACCTGGATATCGGGGTCCTCGCAGTTGCGGTAGAGCACCACCAGCGGAATGTGGCGGATATCCCGGGCCAGGTTGATCAACTCATCGGTCAGCACGGTACCTAGGAAGATCAGGCCGTCCACCTGGAACTGGTCGGCCAGCGAGATGGTCGCACTTTGGCGGCCATCACCAGTGATATTGAGAAGCATGGAGAGGAAGCCCCGTCGCTGCAGCTGCAGGCTTGCCTCATTCAACAGGAGCAGCATGTTGGGGTTGTCCATCTCGTCCACCACCAGGCCCACGATGCGCGTCTGACGCTTGGTCAGGCCGCGCGCCAGTAGGTTGGGCCGATACCCCAGCGCTTCCGCCGCCTCGAGGACACGCTCTCGCGCCTTGGGGGAGATCGAGGCGCCCTCGGTGAAGGCCCGCGAGACGGTCCACTTGGAAACGCCGGCGCGCCGGGCCACGTCGCTGGCGGTCACCTTGTAGGTGCCGTTCGTTGCTTCCTTGTCTTTAGACTTTTTGCTCATTCTTCCTCCTTGACGGAATTTTCATTCCATTCTAGTCTGGGTTGCAACCGGGTGCAAAACTCCTTCGAGGGTAGCACAGGTGGCGAGGCCAGGCAGGAGCCAGGTAGTAGGACATGAGGCTGGCCTATTTTTTTGCGACGAGTTGCAACCGGGTGCAAGAGGCGGAGGGCCGAGCGCTAGGTGATCGACGTACAACAACCGACAAACGAGGAAAGATGACATGCTGAACGGTGAGAAGAAGATCGAACGGCCCCTACGCTGGGGCATGGTGGGAGGCGGCCGCACCGGCCAGGTGGGCTACAAGCATCGCACCGGCGCCCTGCGGGACGGTACCTACCAACTGGTTGCCGGCGCCTTCGACCTGGAAGCCGAGCGCGGCCAAGACTTCGGCACCAACCTGGGGGTCGACGAGGATCGCTGCTATGCGACCTATCTGGACCTGATTGCCGGCGAGGCCGAGCTCGAAGATGGCGTCGAGGTGGTGTCGATTGCCACGCCCAACTTCACCCACTACGAGATCACCAAGGCCTGCCTGGAAGCGGGTCTGCACGTGATCTGCGAAAAGCCGCTGTTCTTCACCGTCGCCGAGTGCGAAGAGGTGGCCAGGCTGGCCGAGGACAAGGGCCTGATCGTGGGCGTCACCTACGGCTTCACCGGCCACCCGCTGGTCCACCAGATGGCCGCCATGGTCAAGAAGGGCATGCTGGGCGAGATCCGCATCGTCGACATGCAATACACCCATGGCTTCAACTCGGGCGACGATGCGGATGCAGGTGAGGCCGTGAAATGGCGCACCAACCCCGAAACCGCGGGCCCGACCTTCGTGCTGGGCGATATCGGTACGCACCTCTACTACCTCTCCGAGGTGGTGCTGCCGCACATGAAGATCGAAAAGCTGCTCTGCGACCGCAAGGCCTTCATTCCGACCCGCGCGCCGCTCGAAGACCACGCGACCGTGCTGACCCACTACGATAACGGCGCCCGTGGCCGCCTGTGGGTGTCGTCGGTGAACGCCGGCTACATGGGCTCCCAGCGCTACCGTTTCGTCGGCTCCAAGGCCTCTCTCGAGTGGTCCGATTCCCATCCCGACCAGTTGATCTACGAAGTGCAGGGTGAGCCGCCCCGCACCCTGCACCACGGCATGCCCTATCTCGAAGAGGAAAGCCTGGCGATCGATCGCATGGGCGCGCTGCACACCGAAGGTCTCGGCGACAGCTGGGCCAACATCTACCTGTGGATCGCCCAGGCCATCGACGCCAAGCAGCGCGGTGACGACGCCTTCCTGAAGACCCACCACTACCCGGGCATCGAGGCCGGCACCGAAGGGGTGCGCTGGCTCGAGAACTGCGTGCGCTCGGCCGACAGCGGCGCTACCTGGGTCCATTACGAATAAACAGCAAGTGACGCACCGACTTTAGAGCGACTAACAGCCCATCCCATTGATGTGGTTTTACTGAAGCTCTTGGGGCGTATCGATCACCGACAACGCGAGTTACGACAATGAAGCTTTCCATCTGTACCGATGTCATGGGCGATCTCTCCTTCACCGAGATGCTCGACAAATGCGTGGAACTCGGCGTCGAAGGCGTCGAGATGACCGGCGGCGGCTGGTCGCCGGCACCGCATTTCCGCGCCGACGAACTGCTGGCGGACAAGAGCCTGTTGAAGAAGAAGCTGAATGAAATCGAGGCCCGGGGCCTCGAGATCGCCGCGCTCAACTGCTCGGGCAACCCGCTCGATCCCGGCGCGCTGGGCGAGCGCCACCGCCAGGAGATCGAGCAGACCATCCGCCTGGCCGGCGAGATCGGCGTGAAGAAGATCGTGACCATGTCCGGTCTGCCGCCCGCGGCGCCGGGCGACATGGTCCCGAATTGGCTGGTCTACACCAAGAGCTGGCCCGAAGAGATGCCCGAGCGTGATCGCTACCAGTGGGAAGATTGTGCCTTCCCCTACTGGCATGGGCTCGTCAGGCTCGCCGAGGAAGTGGGCGTCGAGAAAGTCGCGCTCGAGAATTTCTCCGCCATGCTGGTGTGGAACCCCGAGACCCTGTTCCGGCTGCGCGATGAAGTGGGGCCCAGGGTTGGCATGAACCTCGACCCGTCGCATCTGTTCTGGAAAGGGGCCTGCCCGATCGCCGGGGCCCGCGCCTTGGGCGAGGCGATCCACCATGTGCATGGCAAGGACACCCGCATTGAACGTGGCCTGGCCGAGGTGAATGGCCTGCTCGAATTGCGTGACGTTACCGACGTGGCCAACCGCGCCTGGAACTACGTCGCCGTGGGCGCCGGTCACGACCTGCAGTGGTGGAAGGAGTTCTTCTCCGTCGTGCGCATGATTGGCTACAACGACTGGGTCAGTCTCGAGATGGAAGACTTCACCATGTCCACCGAGGCCGGTATCCAGTCCTCCATCGACGCCCTTCAGCAGACCATCAGTAAGTAACACCGTTACTCAAGCCGACATATTACAAGGAGTACAACCATGAAAAAGTTTGCCATCATTCCGCTCGCCGCCGCTCTGATAAGTGCCCCATCGCTGGCCGCCGATCTCAATATCGGTGCCAGCTTTTTCAACCTCGATGATCGCTTCGCCATCGGCGTGCGCGAGAGTATGGAGCAAACTGCCGGGGAAAAGGGCATGGAGGTGAGTGTCGAGGATGCCCGCGACGATATCGGCCGCCAGCTCAGCCAGGTGCAGAACTTCATCGCGGCAGGCGTCGACGGCATCATCGTCCAGCCGGTGCATTCGGACTCCACGCAGGCGATGACCCGCGCCGCCGAGCAGGCGGGTATTCCGCTGGTCTATGTGAACCGCCAGCCCATGGATATCGACTCTCTTCCCGACAACCAGGCCTTCGTCGGCTCCGACGAGAAGGAGTCCGGTACCCTGCAGACTCAGGAGGTTTGTCGCTTGCTCGGCGGGGAGGGCAAGCTGCTCGTGATGATGGGCACTCTGGGAGACATTGCCACCGAGGTGCGTACTCAGGACGTGCATGACGTCATTGCCACGCCCGAGTGCAGCGGGCTCGAGATCGTCGAACAGCAGGCAGCCGACTACCAGCGCATCGAGGCCAACGACCTGATGACCAACTGGCTGACGTCGGGCATCGAATTCGATGCGGTGATTGCCAACAACGACGAGATGGCCATCGGTGCCATCCAGGCGCTGCGGAATATGGGCTATGACATGGACGATGTCGTGGTAGCGGGTATCGACGCGACCAGCGACGCTCTTGCCGCCATGCAGGCCGGCGAGCTGGATGTCACGGTCTTCCAGAACGGCGCTGCCCAGGGCGAGGGCGCCGTCGACACCCTGCGCCGGCTGATCGAAGGCGAGGAGGTCGACAACGCAGTGTGGGTTCCCTTTGAACTGGTGACCCCTGACAACATAGATGAGTACCTGGGGCGCAACTGAGTCGCTCATGCCAAGCGATGACGCCAGGCGTCGGGTTCTCGAACCCGGCGCCTGGCGTTGTGCATGGCACCTATGCTGAATCACCGCGTCAAAGAGTTCGGCGTTTCTCGTATGCGCTTGCCTCCACATTACCATGGCGGCCCGGGCGCACCCCGGGCCGCCATGCTTTTCCGGGACTCGCTGTCCCGGTGCCGCCTATCTGTCACAAGAAAATTAAATCGGTTGTACCCGGCGGGGACGGCCGTCGCCGCCAGCCCTCTACCTGACGGATTTGCTGCTGGTCGTCGGCTGAGTGGAGGGGCAAAGAAATCGCAAGAATATGAAACTGGGGCTGATGGAGGCCTGTTGTAATGGGGGTCGCTCGGGCATAGCCCCAGCCCCCATGACAAGAGCAATAGGAGCCATCCACATGAGCATGCGAATCGCCAGCGCGCCCTGCTGCTGGGGCGTCGACGACGTCAACAACCCCCATCTGCCGCCCTGGCAGAAGGTCCTGGACGAGGCCGCCCAGGCGGGCTACCAGGGCCTGGAGCTGGGCCCCTACGGCTACCTGCCCCCCGACAAGGAGCTGCTGGGCAAGGCCCTGGACGAGCGCAGCCTGAAGGTGGTCGCCGGCACCATCTTCGACGACCTGGTCGATCCGGCCAATCGGGACAGCCTGGTCAAGCAGACCCACGAGATCTGCGCCTTCCTGAAACAGCTGCCGGAACTGCCGCGCGAACCGGGCCAGCACTACCCGGCTCCCTACCTGGTGGTGATCGACCACGTGCATGCCGAGCGCAGCCGCTATGCCGGCCATCCCGACAAGGCGCCGCGCCTGAAAGATGACCCGTGGGCCACGATGATGGGGCATATCCGCACCATCGCCGAGCTGGCCCGCCGCGAGTACGGCATCCGCGCCGTCATCCACCCCCATGCCGGCGGCTACATCGAGTTCGAGGACGAGATCCTGCGCCTGATGGAGGAGATTCCCTACGAGACCGCCGGCCTGTGCCTGGATACCGGCCACCTCCACTACTCGGGCATGGATCCCGTGACGTGGATCCGCGAGCACGCCGACCGGATGGACTACCTGCACTTCAAGGACATCGAGCCGAAGATCTTCGACGAGGTCATGGCCCGGCAGGTGGACTTCTTCGATGCCTGCGCCCAGGGGGTGATGTGCCCCATCGGCAAGGGCATCGTGGACTACGACGGCATCTACCGGCTGCTCACCGAGATCGACTACCGGGGCTACATCACCATCGAGCAGGAGCGCGATCCGCGCGATGCCGACGGCAGCCTCGCCGATGTGACGGCGAGTCTCGAATACCTGAAGGGCCAGGGCTTCCAGGCCAGCCTCTAACACAGGAGACATGACCATGATCCAGGGTGACCTGAAAGTCACAGCCCCGATCCGCTGGGCGATGGTGGGGGGCGGCCGCGGCAGCCAGATCGGCTATAGCCACCGCTGCGCGGCGTTGCGCGACAACAGCTTCCAACTGGTGGCCGGCGCCTTCGACATCGACCCGGCTCGGGGGCGCGACTTCGGCGAGTCGCTGCGGGTGGCGCCCAAGCGCTGCTATTCGGACTACCAGACGCTGTTCGCCGAGGAGGCCAGGCGCGAGGACGGTATCCAGGCGGTTTCCATCGCCACGCCCAACAGCACCCACTTCGCCATCTGCAAGGCGGCGCTGGAGGCCGGGCTGCACGTGGTCTGCGAGAAGCCGCTGTGCTTCAGCGTGGATGAGGCCGAGGAACTCCGCGCCCTGGCCCAGGAGCGGCGACGCATCGTCGGCGTGACCTATGGCTACGCCGGGCATCAGCTGATCCGCCAGGCGCGGGAGATGATCGCCAACGGCGACCTCGGCGAGATCCGCATGGTCCACATGCAGTTCGCCCATGGCTTCCACAGCGAGGCCGTCGAGCAGGCCAACCCCGGCACCCGATGGCGGGTCGATCCGCGCTACGCAGGGCCCAGCTACGTGCTCGGGGACCTGGCGACCCACCCCTACTACATCGCCGAGATGATGCTGCCGGAACTCCGGATCAAGCGGCTGCTGTGCTCGCGCCAGAGCTTCGTGGCGAGCCGGGCGCCGCTGGAGGACAACGCCTACGTGCTGATGGAGTACGAGGGCGGCACCATGGGCCACCTCTGGACCTCGGCGGTCAATGCCGGCTCCATGCACGGCCAGAAGGTGCGGGTCATCGGCTCCCGGGCCAGTGTCGAGTGGTGGGACGAGCACCCCAACCAGCTGCGCTACGAGGTGCAGGGCGAGCCGGTGCGGATACTGGAGCGCGGCATGGACTACCTCTATCCACAGGCGCGGGAGGACGATCGCATCGGCGCCGGCCACCCCGAGGGGCTGTTCGAGGCGTGGTCCAATCTCTACTACCGCTTCGCGCTGGCCATGGAGGCGATGGATCGCGGCGACACCACGGCCGTCGAGGCGCTGGGGATCCCCGACATCGATGCCGGGGTCGAGGGTGTGCGCTGGGTGGAGAACTGCGTGCGTTCCGCCGATGCCGGGGCGGTCTGGGTCGACTATGCCTGATGGTCCATGCCGGCCCGCCCCGGGAGGAAGCCGGCGGGCTGGCAGGCGACGCCGGGGATGCGCGAAGATGACCGGTGAACGTCGCCATTGCGGAGGGGCACCGGTGATCCAGCGGTTCATGAGGCCTGGCGCCAGCAGCTCGCTGATCGTCGAGCATCCCGCCGAGTTGCTCTATATGTGCAGGGCCGAGGGCACCCAGAGCGCCATGCCCCGGGCCATGCATCGCCATGACGACCGTGCCGAGATCGTCTTCATCCGCGAGGGGCAGGGGACCCATATCATCGGCGGGCACGAGTACCGGACCCGCCGGGGCGACGTGCTGATCTACAACAGCGGTATCCTCCACGACGAGTCCGCTCGGCCCGAGGTTGGCATCGTCGCCTACTGCTGCGGCTTCCGGGGGCTCAAGCTCAGGGGATTGCCGGTCAATCACCTGGTGCCCGAGCAGGGCAGCCCGGTGCTGGCCAGTGGCGAGCACCATGCCGCCTTCGAGGGCCTCATGCAGCTGCTCTACGATCAGGTGGGGCAGGGCGGCAGTGCCGAGGTCTGCCATCATCTGCTGCAGGCGCTGATCCAGTTGGTGGGGCGCCTGCTCGAACGCCCCGAGCCGCGGCTCGAGTCTCCCGGCTACGACCTCGGCCAGGAGGTCAGGCGCTATATTGACGAGCGCTACGCCGAGGCGATCGACTTGCAGGTCATGGCCCAGCGCTTCAAGGTCAGTCCCTATCATCTCGCCCACCGCTTCAAGGCCGCGGTCGGCTGCTCGCCCATCCACTACCTGATCCGGCGTCGGGTCGGCGAGGCCCAGTCCCTGCTGATCAACACGCAGCTGAGCGTTGCCGAGATCGCCGAGCAGGTGGGCTATCGCCATCCCAGCTACTTCAACACCGCCTTCAAGCGGGTCGTGGGTGTGACGCCCGGCGGCTACCGGAAGCGCTACCTCAGCGAATGACGGTGGTGCAGTGGGTGGTCAATCGAGATGATGATGATTCGAAGTCGTGGATGGCCCTGGACCGTGGCATCTCCGCCAGCGCCTCCTGGGTCAGCCACTCCAGGGCGATTGGCCAGAGGCTGTCGCGGAAGCGGTCGTGGAAGAAGGCGAAGTGGCCGATCTGCGCGGCGTCGATGTCCTGGGGGGCGAGGCGCAGGTGGGTGCGCGGGCTCGAGGTGTAGTAGCCGAGCAGGCGCTCGATGGCGGCTTCGGTGCCGAAGGGGTCGTCGGTGACGCTCAGGGCCAGCAGCGGGGCGCGCAGCCCGGCGAAGCGCTCGAGCCGCTGGCTGGCGAGCCGCGCACCTTGCGGCGAGCGGTGGCGGAAGTTGCGTTCGAAGCCGGGGCGCATGGTCGACCAGTCCAGCGCCACCCCGCGCGGGGTGTCCTCCATCCAGCCCAGGCGCTTGGCGGGCACGTAGCCCAGCGCCACGGCCAGCAGCGGCATGGCCAGGTGCCACTTGAGCAGCATGCCACGCCGCAGCTCGGGCGGATAATCGCGCCAGTAGGCAAACTGCGACCCCATGGTGACTACCCGGCGCACCTCGACATTGGACGGCGCCAGGCCCAGGGCGAAGCCACCGATCGAGTGGGCCACCACGTCGAGCGGCTGGCCGGGGAACTGCGCCCTGGCATGGCGCAGGGCGCCCTCGCAGTCCTGCTCGCCCCAGTCGAACCAGCTGGCCTTGAGTCGGCGCAGCGAGGCCGGCGGGCGCGAGGCCCCGATGCCGCGGTAGTCGTAGGTCACCACGTCCATGTCGTGCTCGTGCAGGTAGGCGGCGAAGCGGTGGTAATAGCGGCTGGCCACCGAGGTGGCCGGATTGATCACCACCACGGGGCGCGATGGATCCGCTTGCGCATGGCGCCATTCGTGGCCATGCAGGCGGAAGCCGTCGGCGGCCTTGAAGGTGATGGAATGGGGCATGGGCTGGGTTCCTGGCGGCTAGTCACTAGCGCTATCTGCCCCTTACCTTCGCATACGCCCGCTTGTGCGGCACTCGCACCTTTGGCGAAGGCGCCGGGCCTTAGGAAGGGATATGCCAGGTCTCGGGGCACTGGGCGCTTCTAAACAGCCGCCGCGCCGTGTCACGGTTGTGCCGCTCGACGAGGATCTCGCGGTCCTTGGCGAGGGCGTCCAGCAGCGGCTTCTCGGGGTGGCGCACCGTGAGCAGCGTCAGGTCGTCCCGGCGCTTTACCCCATAGTCGGCGGTCAGCGATTCGGCCAGCGGCTCGAGCCGCGCCGGGGGCAGAGATGAAAAAGGCACCCGGGGGTGCCTTGGGTGTCCGGCCGGCCTTGCCATGGGGCATGGCGGCAGCCGTCCGGACAGCAGCGAGGGCCGTATCAGCTAAGCCGCTGCATATAGTCCACATACCCGAAGGTCTTCACCGTGCGCACCTGGCGGCTCGCCTCGTCGATCCGGCAGATCGACGGCAGGCGGATGCCGTTGAAGGTGGTGGTCTTGACCATGGTGTAGTGGGCCATGTCGGTGAACACCAGCCGGTCGCCGATCTGCAGGGGGGCATCGAAGGAGTACTCGCCCACCACGTCGCCGGCGAGGCAGGTCAGGCCGCCCAGCCGATAGGTGTGGGCCTTCTCGCCGGGCTCGCCGGCGCCGATGATCTCCGGTCGGTAGGGCATCTCCAGCACGTCCGGCATATGGGCCGTGGCCGAGGTGTCGAGGATGGCGATGGGGCCGCCGTTCTCGACGATGTCCAGCACCGTGCACACCAGGTAGCCGGTGTTCAGGGCGATGGCCTCGCCGGGCTCCAGGTAAACCGTGAGGTGCGGGTAGCGAGCACGGAAGTCGCGAACCACCCGCACCAGCCGCTCCACGTCATAGTCCGAGCGGGTGATATGGTGCCCGCCGCCGAAGTTCATCCACTTCATGGCGGGCAGATAGCGGCCGAACTGGGCCTCGAACGCCGCGAGGGTCTCCTCGAAGGCGTCGCTGTTCTGCTCGCACAGGGTGTGGAAGTGCAGCCCCTCGAGGCCCTCGAGGTCATCCGGCCTGAGGTCCACGGCCCGGGTGCCGAGTCGCGAGCCCGGGGCGCAGGGGTCGTAGAGCGGTACCGCGCCGGTGGAGTGCTCCGGATTGACTCGCAGCCCGCAGGAGACCCGGCGCGGCGCCCCCGCGATCCGGCTGCGGAAGCGCCGCCACTGCCCCGGCGAGTTGAAGCTCAGGTGGTCCGCGTAGCGCAGCACCACCTCCATCTCCGGCTCGGTGAAGGCCGGCGAGTAGACATGCACCTCGCCGCCGAAGGTCTCCGCCCCCAGGCGCGCCTCGTCCTGGCCACTGGAGGTGGTGCCCATCAGGTACTCGCGGATCATGGGGAAGCAGTCCCACATGGCGAAGCCCTTCAGGGCCAGCAGGATGCGGGCACCGCTGCGCTCCTGGACCTCGCCGAGCAGGTCCAGGTTGCGGCGCAGCAGGGCGTCATCCACCACGTAGGCCGGCGAGGGGCAGGCGTGGATGTCGAACGGATAGGTCGGTTCTGCCATCGTGGATCAGGCCAGCGGGTCGGCGTCGGGGTCGAGTTCTACCATCTGCCACGGCAGGCCCATGTCGCCGATACGCTCCATGAAGGGGTCCGGGTCGAGCTGCTCGACGTTGAACACGCCCTCGCCCTTCCAGATGCCCTGGAGCATCAGCATGGCGCCGGTCACCGCCGGCACGCCGGTGGTGTAGGAGATCGCCTGGGACTTGACCTCCTCATAGCACTTCTGGTGGTCGCAGATGTTGTAGATGTGCACCTTGCGCCGCTTGCCGTCCTTGATGCCGTCGAGGATCACGCCGATGTTGGTCTTGCCCTTGGTGCGCGGCCCGAGCGACGCCGGGTCGGGCAGCACCGCCTTGAGGAACTGCAGCGGGGCGATCTTGCACCCTTCCACCTCGATCGGCTCGATGCGCGTCATGCCGACGTTCTCCAGCACCTTGAGGTGGGTGATGTACTTCTCGGAGAAGGTCATCCAGAAGCGGATGCGCTCCAAGCCCTTGATGTTCTGGCTGAGAGACTCGAGCTCCTCGTGGTAGAGCAGGTAGAGGTCCTTCTCGCCGATGCCGTCGAAGTCGAAGGTGCGCTTCTCCGCCAGGGGCGCGGTCTCCTTCCACTCGCCCTTCTCCCAGTAGCGGCCATTCGCGGTGATCTCGCGAATGTTGATCTCGGGGTTGAAGTTGGTGGCGAAGGGGTAGCCGTGGTCGCCGCCGTTGGCATCCAGGATGTCGATCCGGTGGATCTCGTCGAACAGGTTCTTCTGGCCATAGGCGCAGTAGATGTTGGTCATGCCCGGGTCGAAACCGCAGCCCAGGGTGGCCATGTTGCCGGCGCGGGCGTAGCGCTCCTGGAAGGCCCACTGCTCCTTGTACTCGAACTTGGCCTCGTCGGGGTGCTCGTAGTTGGCGGTGTCGAGATAGGGCACGCCGGTGCGCAGGCACGCCTCCATGATGGTCAGGTCCTGATAGGGCAAGGCCACGTGGATCAGCACGTCCGGCTGGAACGACTCGATCAGTGCGACCAGCGCCTCGACGTCATCGGCATCCACCCGGGCCGTCTGGATGGGACGGTCCAGCTGGGCCGCGATCGCCTTGCACTTCGCTTCGTTGCGGCTGGCCAGCATGATCTCGCTGAAGACCTCGGGATGCTGGGCACACTTGTGGGTGACGACGCCACCGACGCCGCCGGCGCCGACAATCAGGACTTTGCTCATGGGGTATCGAATCCAGATCGGGAAAATATCAACAATGGTAGGGTCTTATCGGTAATTGGAGCGCCTCGGCGCGTCCGGACCCGATGCCACCCCGGTCTCACGCTCGCCTGGGCCGGCGAGTGGGCGCTGATAATGGCTTCCCCTGAGGCTGGTATCAAGTGCTTTTCGCGTCAAGGGTGAGGCGAAGGTCGAGGGGGAGTGGCCGCGGAGTGGAGGCTCCCCACGGCGAGCGGCTTCCGTGAGCGCCGGACACCGGGCGCAGGAGGATTGCAGGGTTGTGTCCAGAAACGAAAAAAGCACCCGTAGGTGCTTGATTCGCTTGCTTGATTGGTGGAGGCGGCGGGGATCGAACCCGCGTCCGCCGGCACTCGCCCATTGGCTCTACATGCTTAGGTCCGTCTTTTGCTTTAACGCTACTGGCTCCGACGGGCAGGATCCAGCAACGCGATTCCTCGTCAAGTTTAGCGATTGGCGAGAGGACACCACCAACCGCGATCCCATCAGTCTTGGCTCATATCCCGTCGGCGATGAATGGGCACATCGCGTTCGGGCCGGGCTAGAAGCTAACAGCGTTTAAGCTGCCAGCGCGCCCTGAGCGTAGTTGTCGTCGTTTGCGACTATTTAGTCGTGATGTTGGATTTACGAGATACATCACGCTCTCGGCATGCACCGCAGGGGTTGTCACCAGCGTCGAAACCATGTCGCCCCCGTAACGCCCATCCTATCAGGATGTGCCGTACTGTGATACCTCAGGCCTTGTTTTGTTCCCGCATGATGCGTCCCTTCTGCCGCTGCCAGTCGCGGTCCTTCTCGGTGGCCCGCTTGTCGTGCAGCTTCTTGCCGGTCACCAGCGCCAGCTCGCACTTCACCCGGTTGCCCTTCCAGTAGAGCTTGAGCGGCACGCAGGTGTGCCCCTTGTCCTGGGTCCGCGAGAAGACCCGGGCGATCTCCTTGCGGTGCAGCAGCAGCTTGCGGGTGCGGGTGGGGTCGGCCACCTCGTGGGTGCTGGCGGTGTTGAGCGGCATGATATGGCTGCCCAGCAGCCAGGCCTCGCCATCCTTGATCAGGATGTAGGTGTCCGTCAGCTGCGCCTTGCCGGCGCGCAGGCTCTTCACTTCCCAGCCGGCCAGCACCAGGCCGGCCTCGAAGGTCTCGTCGATGTGGTACTCGAAGCGCGCCTTCTTGTTCAAGGCGATGACGTTGCTGCCGGGCCCCTTGCCCTTGCCTTTCTTGTTGGCCATGAAACCTCGTGTCGTGTTCTGCCGATGGCGGCTCCCCTCCGACATGGGGGGAAGCGTGATACCATTCAAGGCCCGAAATAACGGCTCATGATACGCCCTGGGCACTGTGAAGTCAGCGGAGAGCTCAATGCCAACGGTCAATCGGTCCGCCATGGTGCGGCACACCCCTCAGGAGATGTTCGACCTGGTCAACGACTTCGAGCGTTATCCGGAGTTCCTGCCCGGGTGCCGGCGCGCGCGGCTGATCGAGCGCGACGACTCCCACCTGATCGGCGAGATGACCCTGGGGCGGGCCGGCATTGAGCAGAGCATCGCCACCCGTAACGACCTGATCGAGCCCGACCGCATCGAGATGTCGCTGGTCAGCGGCCCCTTCAAGCGGCTGCGCGGTCGCTGGCTGTTCACCCCCATGGGCGAGAATGCCTGCAAGGTGAGCCTGGAGATGGAGTTCGAGTTCGCCAGCCGCCTGCTGGGCATGGCCTTCGGCAGGCTCTTCCAGCAGGTGGCCGGGCAACTCGTCGACTCCTTCACCCGCCGTGCCGATGACATCTATGGCCGCTACTGAGATCGAGGTCGAGGTGGCCTTCGCCCTGCCGGAGCGGCAGCGCATCGTCACCCTCGCCGTCCCGGAGGGCACCACGGCCCGCCAGGCCGTCCGGCTCGCCGGGCTGGAGACGCTGTTCCCCGAGCTGCCGCCTTCGACCTTCGGCGAGGCGGACCTGGGGATCTTCGGCAAGCCGCTGCGCGACCCCGACCACCAGGTGCTGCGGGCCGGTGATCGCGTCGAGGTCTATCGGCCGCTGGTGATCGACCCCAAGGCGGCGCGTGCCGAACGTGCCCGCACCAAGCGCTGACGCCCCGGGCCGAGGAGGCTCGGCGCCGGGGCGTCAGGTGTCGACTACGGATCAGGGGGCGAAAGGCGCGCCGCCCGGGGGCAGGGGGCCGCCGGCCTCCTGCTGGGGTTGCGGCTGCGGCGCCGGCATGGCCTCCAGCGGGGCGGCGCCCTCGACGGAGCGTAGCTCGATATCGCCACTGAGGTCACCCTCGCGCTCGATATTGGCCAGGCGGTCGCCGGCAAAGGTCAGGGTGACCCGGCGGCTGTCCACGCCCCCATAGGCCTCGTCGAGGCGGAAGACGTAGTCCCACTGGTTGGCATCGAAGGGGGCCTCCAGCAGCGGACGACCCATCACGCGGACCACCTGCTCGCGGCTCATGCCGGGCTGGAGCTGCTCGACCATCTCGGCCGTCACCAGGTTGCCCTGGGGGATGTCGCGCTTGTAGACGCCGAAGTAGCTGCAGCCGCTGCTCAGCAGCAGGATGGCCGAAAGGGTGACGATTCCAGTCAACTTTTGCATTTTCGCCTGTTATTCACTATCGTGGATTCGGTCGATCATACCCGACCCTACCCGATACTGCGAAGAGCGACCATGGCCGACCAGAACCATGAACTACGCAAGGCCGGTCTGAAGGTGACCCTGCCGCGCGTGAAGATACTGCAGATCCTGGAGAATGCCCCGGGACAGCACCACCTGAGTGCCGAGGACGTCTACAAGGCGTTGCTGGAGGCCGGTGAGGACGTGGGCCTGGCCACCGTCTACCGCGTGCTCACCCAGTTCGAATCGGCCGGCCTGGTGATTCGCCACAACTTCGATGGCGGCCACGCGCTGTTCGAGCTCTCCCAGGAAGAGCATCACGACCACATGGTCTGCCTCGAGAGCGGCGAGATCATCGAATTCTTCGACGAGACCATCGAGCGTCGCCAGCAGGAGATCGCCGAGGAGCATGGCTTCGAGCTCGTCGACCATGCGCTGGTGCTCTATGTGCGCCCCAAGGGCTCCAAGGCGACCCGCCAGGAAGGCATCCATCCGAAGAAGTGATCGCACGCGGCGTTGAGTGCAGCACCCCGAACACGAACACGGCCCCGGTCATCGATCGGGGCCGTGTTCGTTCCGGCGCCGGGAGGGAGCCCCGGGGCGGCGTGGTCAGTGATGGGCGCGCTGGCTGGCGTCGAGCATCTCCCGGGCGTGGGCCAGGGTATGGTCGGAGAGGTTGACGCCACCCAGCATGCGCGCCAGCTCGCCGACCCGGCCGGCCTCGTCGAGCAGCGCCATGCGGGTCAGGGTGGTGTCGCGCTTCGCCCGTTTCTCGATATGCAGGTGGTGGTGGGCCTGGGCGGCCACCTGGGGCAGGTGGGTGACGGTCAGCACCTGGCCCTGCTCGCCCAGCCGGCGCAGCAGCTGGCCAACGATCTCGGCGGTGGCGCCCGAGACCCCCACGTCCACCTCGTCGAACACCAGGCAGGGAATGGTCGAGTGGCGTGCCGCCACCACCTGGATCGCCAGGCTGATACGCGACAGCTCGCCGCCCGAGGCGACCTTGGCCAGCGGCCGCGGCGGCTGGCCGGGGTTGGCGCTGATCAGGAAGCGTACCCCCTCGAGCCCTTCCGCGGCCGGGGTGTCGCGGGCTTCCACCTCCACCGCGAAGCGCGCCTTGTCCATGGCCAGGA
This sequence comes from Halomonas sp. LBP4, assembly GCF_003202205.1. Classification (GTDB taxonomy): domain Bacteria; phylum Pseudomonadota; class Gammaproteobacteria; order Pseudomonadales; family Halomonadaceae; genus Halomonas; species Halomonas flagellata. The sequence continues at coordinate 62,737 of NZ_PDOG01000010.1, read as the reverse complement.
AGGCCAGCTGCTCCTGCACCGCCTTGCCGAAGCGCTCGGCCGCCCGGCGCCGCGCCTCGCCCACGCGGCGGGCCTGCTCGCGCCAGGCATCGCGCAGGGCGTCGACCTCGGCGGAGAGCGTCTCCAGGTCCTGTTCGCCGCCCTCCAGCCCCTCGAGCTCCGCCTGCAGTCGGCGGTGCAGCGCGACGACCTCCTCGGGCATCACGTGGTGCTTGCGGGCGATGCGGTGCACCTCGCCGAGGCGCTCCTCGACCCAGGCCAGGCGTTCCGGGTCGAGCTCGGTGGTGCCGGCGAAGTGGTTGAGCTCGCGGGCCGCCTCCTCGACCTGGATGCGGGCGTCACCCAGCATGGCCAGCGCCTCGGCCAGGGAGCCGCGGTCACTGCCGGGCAGCGCCGAGAGCCGGTTGATCGCCTGGGTCAGCAGGGTCGTGGCACCGCCCTCGTCGTTGTCGCAGCACTCGGCGGCAAACTGCGCCTCGCGCAGGCGCTCCTCGGCATGGGCGAGCTCCTCCTGCTCCGCTTCCAGGCCCTTGAGCTCGTCCTCCGCCAGGGCCAGCTGATCGAGTTCCTCGACCTGGTAGCGCAGCAGCTGGCGGCGTGCCTGGAGCTCGTCGCCGTCCTCGGCCAGCCGCTTGAGCCGGCGCCGGGCCGCCTGCCAGCGGCGGAAGGTCTCGCCCAGGGCCGCCACGGCCTCGCGCTGGCCGGCGAAGTCGTCGAGCAGGCGCAGGTGGGTCTCCTCGCGCAGCAGCGCCTGGTGGGCGTGCTGGCCATGGATCTCGATCAACCGCTCGCCAAGTGCTCGGAGGTCGGCCACCGTGGCCGGCTGGCCGTTGATCCAGGCCTTCGAGCGGCCCGCGGCGGTGACCACCCGGCGCAGCAGGCAGTCGTCCGCCGGCAGCTCGCGCTCCTCGAGCCAGGCTCGCGCCGCGGGCAACTGGCGGATGTCGAAGCGGGCCGAGAGGTCGGCGCGCTCGCGGCCGTGTCGCACGCTGGCGGCATCGGCGCGCTCGCCCAGGCAGAGCCCCAGGGCGCCGAGCAGGATCGACTTGCCGGCGCCGGTCTCGCCGGTGATGGCGGTCATGCCGGTGGCCAGCTCCAGCTCGAGGTGATCGACGATGGCGAAGTCGCGAATGGCAAGCTCTGTCAGCATGACGCCTCCCCGGGGCCCGTCCGAAACCACTGTCTATCCGTACACGTCTTGTGCGTTTATACAGTAGTCCAGGGGGGCCGACAATGCACGTCGGCGCCCTCGATGAGTGCCTTGTCGTTGTCACGACTTGAGTTCGGCGCACCCAGCCCCATATATCCCCGCAGACTGCGAAGATGTTTCGACACTCCCCGCGGGCGGCGCGCGCGTCGCCCCTCAGCATTCAAGAGCGGCATTTCAGGAGACACACATGGCCAAAGACCCCCAGACCCCGCTTGACGAGGAACTCGCCCGCCAGGAAGAGGAGGCCGAGCCCCAGCCGCGGGAGGGCGAGCTGGAGGACGCCATCGAAGGGGCCGAAGAGGCCGAGCAGGTCGCACGGGAGGCCGAGTCCTCCGACAATCCGGAGGCCGAGGTGCTGGCGGCCCGCGTCGAGGAGCTCGAGCAGAGCGTGGCCGAGGCCAAGGACCAGGCGTTGCGTGCCGCCGCCGAGGCGCAGAACGTGCGCCGTCGTGCCGAGCAGGAGGCCGAGAAGGCGCGCAAGTTCGCCCTGGAGAAGTTCGTCAGGGAGCTGCTGCCGGTGGTCGACAGCCTGGAGAAGGCGCTCGAGGCCATGGGCGAGGACGCCACCGAGGCCCACCGCGAGGGCGTCTCGATGACGCTGAAGATGCAGCACGACGTGCTCGGCAAGTTCGGCGTCGAGGTGGTGGAGCCCCATGGCGAACCCTTCGATCCGCAGTACCACGAGGCCATGGCCATGGTGCCCAACCCCGAGCTCGAGCCCAACACCGTGATGGAGGTGATGCAGAAGGGCTACCTGCTCAATGGTCGCCTGGTGCGCCCCGCCATGGTGGTGGTCAGCCAGGCCGCCGACTGACGGCGAGCAACAAATGGGGGCGGCGGGTCTTGAAAAGCGACGAGCGGCCCCCAGATAGACGACAACTCCGCGGCGAAGGCCGCAGAACGCGACTTTCAGAAACTCTGCAACGACTTTCGAGGATTTCCTATGGGACGCATCATCGGTATTGACCTGGGGACCACCAACTCCTGCGTGGCCCTGCTCGAAGGCGACAGCGCCAAGGTGATCGAGAACGCCGAGGGCGCGCGTACCACGCCGTCCATCATCGCCTACACCGACGACGGCGAGATCCTGGTGGGTCAGGCGGCCAAGCGCCAGGCGGTCACCAACCCCGAGAACACCCTGTACGCCATCAAGCGCCTGATCGGCCGTCGCTTCAAGGACGATGTCGTGCAGAAGGACATCAAGATGGTGCCCTACAAGATCACCGAGGCCGACAACGGCGACGCCTGGGTGGAGGTGAAGGGCAAGAAGCTGGCCCCGCCGCAGGTCAGCGCCGAAGTGCTGAAGAAGATGAAGAAGACCGCCGAGGACTACCTGGGTGAGGAAGTCACCGAGGCGGTGATCACCGTGCCGGCCTACTTCAACGACTCCCAGCGCCAGGCCACCAAGGATGCCGGCCGCATCGCCGGCCTCGAGGTCAAGCGCATCATCAACGAGCCCACCGCGGCGGCGCTGGCCTACGGCATGGACAAGGCGCGCGGCGACAAGACCATCGCGGTCTACGACCTGGGCGGCGGTACCTTCGACATCTCGATCATCGAGGTGGCCGACGTCGACGGCGAGACCCAGTTCGAGGTGCTGGCCACCAACGGCGACACCTTCCTGGGCGGTGAGGACTTCGACCTCAAGCTGATCAACTACCTGGTCGACCAGTTCAAGGCCGACAGCGGCATCGACCTGTCCGGCGACAACCTGGCCATGCAGCGCCTCAAGGAAGCCGCCGAGAAGGCCAAGATCGAGCTCTCCAGCGCCCAGCAGACCGACGTCAACCTGCCCTACATCACCGCCGACAACACCGGGCCCAAGCACCTCAACGTCAAGGTGACCCGGGCCAAGCTGGAGTCGCTGGTGGAGGAGCTGGTGCAGCGCTCCATGGAGCCGTGCAAGGCCGTGCTCAAGGATGCCGGGCTGTCCGCGTCCGAGATCGACGACGTCATCCTGGTCGGCGGCCAGACCCGCATGCCCATGGTGCAGGCCAAGGTCGCCGACTTCTTCGGCAAGGAAGCGCGCAAGGACGTCAACCCGGACGAGGCCGTGGCCGTGGGCGCGGCGATCCAGGGCGGCGTGCTGGGCGGCGACGTCAAGGACGTGCTGCTGCTCGACGTCACCCCGCTGACCCTGGGCATCGAGACCCTGGGCGGCGTGATGACCCCGCTGATCGAGAAGAACACCACCATCCCGACCAAGAAGACCCAGACCTTCTCGACCGCGGACGACAACCAGACTGCCGTGACCATTCACGTGCTGCAGGGCGAGCGCAAGCAGGCCGGCCAGAACAAGTCGCTGGGCCGCTTCGACCTGGCCGACATCCCGCCGGCGCCGCGTGGCGTGCCGCAGATCGAGGTCGCCTTCGACCTGGACGCCAACGGCATCCTGCACGTCTCCGCCAAGGACAAGGCCACCGGCAAGGAGCAGTCGATTGTCATCAAGGCCTCCAGCGGCCTGACCGAAGAGGAGATCGAACAGATGGTCCGCGACGCCGAGGCCCACGCCGACGAGGACAAGAAGTTCGAGGAGCTGGTGGCGCTGCGCAACCAGGCCGACGGCATGGTCCACGCCTCGCGCAAGACCCTCGAGGAGGCCGGCGACAAGGCCAGCGCCGAGGAGAAGCAGGCCATCGAGACCGCCATCTCCGAGCTGGAGGAGGCGCTCAAGGGTGACGACAAGGACGCCATCCAGGCCAAGCTGGACAAGCTCACCGAGGCTTCCGGCAACCTGGCCCAGAAGATGTATGCCGCCCAGGCCGAGGCCGCGCAGCAGGCCGAGGGCGAGGCCGGTGAAGCCGGCGCCAAGCAGGAAGATGACGTGGTCGACGCCGAGTACGAGGAAGTCAACGACGACCAGAAGAAGCAGTAAACCACGACATCTGAGCCACGGATGACGCCAGCGCGGGGGCCCGACTCCCGCGTTGGTGTTTCCGCGGTGTCGCTACGGAGGCGGACAGACCCATGTCCAAACGAGACTATTACGAGGTGCTGGGCGTAGAGCGCGGGGCCGACCAGAAGGACATCAAGAAGGCCTATCGGCGCCTGGCCCAGAAGTTTCACCCGGACCGCAACCCGGACGACGACACGGCGGCGGCCAAGTTCCGCGAGGTCTCGGAGGCCTACGAGGTCCTGACCGACAGCGAGAAGCGCGCCGCCTACGACCAGTTCGGCCATGCCGGTGTCGACGGCCAGGCCGGCGGCTTCGGTGCGGGCGGCTTCGGTGGCGCCGGGGCCGGGGCCGGAGGCTTCAGCGACATCTTCGGCGATGTCTTCGGCGACATCTTCGGTGGCGGCGGCGGGCGCCGCAATCCCCACGCGCCGGCCCGCGGCAGCGACCTGCGCTACAACCTCGAGCTCGACCTCGAGAGCGCGGTGACCGGTACCAGCGTGGACATCCGCGTGCCGCGCCACGTCGAGTGCGAGCGCTGCGACGGCCATGGTGCCGAGCCCGGCTCCTCCAAGGAGACCTGCCCCACCTGCAACGGCCATGGCCAGGTGCGCATGCAGCAGGGCTTCTTCGCCGTGCAGCAGACCTGCCCGACCTGCCACGGCAGCGGCCAGCACATCAAGGTGCCATGCCACAAGTGCCACGGCGAGGGCCGGGTACGCGAGACCCGTACCCTGTCGGTGAAGATCCCCGCCGGCGTGGATACCGGCGACCGCATCCGCCTGAACGGCGAGGGCGAGGCCGGCATCAACGGCGGCCCGCCGGGCGATCTCTACGTCCAGGTGCACATCAAGCCGCACCACATCTTCCAGCGCGACGGCCGCAACCTGCAGTGCGAGGTGCCGATCAACTTCATCGACGCGGCGCTGGGCGGCGAGCTCGAGGTGCCGACCCTCGACGGCCGGGTCAAGCTGAAGATCCCGCCGGAGACCCAGACCGGCAAGCTGTTCCGCCTGCGCGGCAAGGGCGTCAAGCCGGTGCGCGGCGGCCCCCCGGGCGACCTGCTCTGCCGGGTGGTGGTCGAGACCCCGGTCAACCTCAAGGAAGATCAGAAGGAGCTGCTGCGCCAGCTCCAGGAGAGCCTCGGCGAAGGCAACAGCCACTCGCCGCGCAAGACCAGCTTCTTCGACGGCGTGAAGAAGTTCTTCGAGGACATGAAGCCGTAACCTCCCGGCTTCCGCCCCGAAGCGAAAGGCCCCCGGTATCGCCAGATGCCGGGGGCCTTTGTGTTCGGACTTCAGCGCTGGAGATGATCCATGCGCCACGTCAGCGCCTCCCTGTCGGGTTGCCACTTGGGATCACGAGGCAATACCAGTGGCTTGCCATTCAACTCGCAGAGCCACTGATTATCCGCCACCAGCGAGTCCACCGTGGGGCTGACGTGCCAGAGCTGGTCGGGGCCGGGGGCGATCAGGTGGTTGTCCATGGCCCAGTGCAGGTTGGGGGTAAGGGCCAGGCCATTCACTGGACGGTCATCCTGGCTCTCGGCGAAGGGAATAAGGTGTGCAGCCTCCACCAGGTAGCGGTAGTCAGGGGTGATATAACGCAAGCGGCTGGCAGTGCATCGGTAGTCGTAGGCCTCCAGTACCAGGGAGCGAAAGGCGGCGGAGCGGGCATACTGCTGGCGGCTCTCCTGGACGCGACCCACCAGGCGTTCGGGATGTCGCTCGTACTCACCGCTGGCCAGCGCCGTCTCGAGATAGGCCCGAAGGCGCTCTTGGGCCGCTTGATCCGATGGCAGGTAGCGTGAGCCCAGCAGGGCACAGGCCTCTTCGGCTGTCTGGCGGTCCTGGAGAGCCGAGTAAAGCACGGGATCCAGTCGAGCAGAGGAGAAGCGTCCCAGGAGTTGGTTCAGGGACTTCGGCTGGCCCAACTGACCTGCCAGTGAGGCGATCTCGCTCGGGTATTCAGGCGACCAGAGCGGGCCGGACGGGCCCTTGTCGCTGCAGAGGTGCCACAAGGGAAGCCAGGAGCTGGCCTTGTGCCGCTCGCCCGTGAGTAGCTCATAGAGATCGTGGTAGCGGGCCAGCAGGCGAGAGTCGATGGTGATCGGGTTCGACGCGATATGGCCGGCCTGGATCTCGCATATGATAGCGAGCAGCAGGCAGGGCTTGTTGAGGGCCGGCTGGCATCGCCTATGTCCGACCCTGAGGCGTGTCAAGCAGCCAAGCGCGTCGACCATGCGGTGTCTCCCTCATTCCCTGTGCAGTGTTGCTGTCACGTTACCACGCCGGTCGAGAGGGGAGAGCTCATGCAGCAGATCCAGATCTTCCAGTCCAGCGACGGTGCGGTATCGCTGGAGGTGTCCTTCGAGCAGGAGACGGGCTGCTGAAATAGCCAGGAGCCACCGTTCGGGCCCTGCCGATGGCTTTCGATGCATGATGGGGCGAGAATGCCCCTTTTCGCTCAGCTCTGTAGGCAATGGTGTTCATGGACGACCTCACCGATAGGCCGCTGGCCGGCATCACGCTCAGGCTGCTGTCGGGCATCCTCTTCACGGCGATGATGGTGTGCGTGAAGGCGACCAGCACGGTGTCCCCGCTGGGGCAGACCGTGTTCTTTCGTTCGGCCTTCGCGCTGCTGCCCATTGTGGTGTTCCTGGCATGGCGGCGGGAGTTTCCCGCCGGGCTGGCCACCCGTCGCCCGGCGGGGCACCTGCTGCGCTCGGGTCTCGGGGCGGCGGCGATGTTCGCCTCCTTCGCGGCGGTGGCCTTGTTACCGGTGGCCGAGGCGACGCTGTTGGCGCAGCTGACCCCGGTATTGATGGCGCTGGGTGGCGTCATCTTGCTGGGGGAGCGGTTCACGCCCTATCGTGCCGGGGCGCTGTTGCTGGCGCTGGTCGGCGTGGCCGTGCTGGTGCTGCCCAGGCTCGGTGCCGGTGGTGCGCCGGTGATGGGGTACGCCCTGGGGGTGCTCGCGGCGCTGCTATCGGCGGGGGCGCTGCTGACGGTGAGGCGCATCTCGCGTACGGAGACGGCGGGGGCGATCGCCTTCTACTTCATTCTGGTCTCGGCATTGGCGGGGCTGGCCACCCTGCCCCTGGGCTGGGCCGCGCTCACGGGGCCGGAGCTGGGGCTGCTGGTGCTCTCGGGGCTGTTCGGTGGGGCGGCGCATATCTGCATGACCCTGGCACTGCGCTATGCGGAGGCCTCGCGGCTGGCGCCCTTCGAATACCTGGCCTTGATCTGGCCGGTGCTGGCCGATCTGGCGATCTTCGGGCTGCCGCCCTCCTCTGGCTTCCTGCTGGCCCTGCCCCTGGTGCTGGCCGGGGCGGGGCTGGCGGCACTGGAGGGGCGGGGCCTTAGACGGCCTGCTCGACAATAAGCTGGGGGCGGCCCTTCGAGCAGGGCTCGATGCGGGCCTCCACCCGGTAGACCCGGCGCAGGAGCTCGGGGGTGACGACCCGCGCTGTCGGCCCGCAGGCGATCAGGCGACCCTGTTCGAGCACCATGGCCTGATCGGTGAAGCGCAGGGCATGGCCCAGGTCGTGCAGCGCCACCAGGATCAGCATCTTGCGCTCCCGGGCCAAGCGCCGCAGCACCGTCAGCAGAGCGATCTGGCGGTTGAGGTCGAGGGCCGAGGTGGGCTCGTCGAGCATCAGGATCTCGGGTTCTTGCACCAGGGCCTGGGCCGCGCTCACCAGTTGACGCTGGCCGCCACTGAGGTCGCCGATATCGCGCTCGCCCAGTGCCGCGATCCCCAACTCCTCCAGGGCGCGGTCGACCTGCGCCAGGTCCTCGGCCTGGACCTTCAGTCCGCGCCCCTGCATCCGCGCCAGCAACACCGATTCGTAGACCGTCAGCACCGCCTTGGCGCCGGTGTCCTGGGGCATGTAGGCCACGGGGCGCTCGGCGCGGGTGCCGGTGATCCGCACCTCTCCCTCACCCTTGAGCAGGCCGAGAATGCGCCGGAAGAGCGTGGACTTGCCCGCGGCATTGGGGCCGAGCAGGGCGACGACCTGGCCGCCCTCGAGGGGCGGGGTGGTGATTTCCGCCAGGATCTGGCGGCGGCCGTAGCCGGCCGACAGGTGGTCGAGTTGCAGGGTTACCATGAGGCCTTCTTGTGGCTGAGGACGAGGAACAGGAAGAAGGGAATGCCCACCAGGGAGGTGATGATCCCGATGGGGATGATGGTGCCGGGGATGATGATCTTCGACAGCACCGAGCCGATGGAGAGGATCAGGGCACCGCAGAGTGCCGCGCCCGGCAGGAAGAAGCGCTGATCCTCGCCCAGCAGCAGGCGCGCGATATGCGGCCCGACCAGGCCGATGAAGCCGATGGTACCGACGAAGGCCACGGCGATGGCCGCCAGCAGCGACACCAGTACCAGCACCTCGAGGCGCAAGGCGCGTGGCCTCACGCCCATGCTCTCGGCCTTGGCATCGCCCAGGCGCATGGCGGTGAGCGCCCAGCCATGGCGCGCCAGCAGCGGCAGCACCGCCGCCAGGACACCCAGGGCAACCCACAGCTTGGGCCAGGTCGCCTTGGTCAGGCTGCCCATGGTCCAGAACACCACCGCGGCCACGGCCTGCTGGCTGGCGAAGAACTGGATCAGCGCCATCAGCGAGTTGAAGATAAACACCATGGCGATGCCCAGCAGCACGATGGTCTCGATCGTCACCCCACGCTTCAGGCTCAGCGCATGGATGGCAAAGGCGGTCAGCATGGCCATGATGAAGGCGTTGATCGGCACCACGTACTCGATGGCGGCGGGGATCAGCGCCACGCCGAAGGCCAGCGCCAGGGCCGCGCCGAAACTCGCCCCGGCGGAGATGCCGAGGGTGAAGGGGCTGGCCAGCGGGTTGCTGAGGATGGTCTGCATCTGGGCGCCGGCGACCGACAGGCTGGCGCCGACCGCCAGGGCCATCAGCGCCACCGGCATGCGAATCTCCCAGAGGATCACCCGCGCCTGCTGGCTGACGGCATCCGGGGTGAAGAGGGCGGCGATCACCTCGCCCAGGCCGAAGCGAGCGGGTCCCAGGGCGAGGTCGACACACAGGCTGAGGAACAGCGCCAACACCAGGGCGCCGAGGATCAGCTGGCGTCGCCACACCAGGGCGTGGTAGAAGCCGCGGCCCTGGGAAACGTCGGTAGGTGAGGTCGCTTCAGTGGTCATGGAGGGAGATCCAGTAGCCCGGCTCCGGGTCCACGGGCAGGAACCGCTCGTGGAGTTCCGTCATCGTGGCCTCGGGGTCGAGGTCGGCGAACAGCTCCGGGTGGAACCACTTGGCCAACTGCTGCACGGCCACGAAGTAGTAGGGACTGTTGTAGAACTGGTGCCAGATGGCGTGGAAGTCGCCGCTCTCGACGGCCGCGATGCCGGTCATGGCGGTGCGCTCGGTGAGTGCCTCGAGCTTGGCCCGCGCGGCTTCCAGATCGGCCCCGGGGCCCACGCCGACCCAATCGCCGCCGGGCACGTAGGCATCCCAGTTGCCGCCGGTGACCACCACTTGCTCGGGGTCGGCGGCGAGGATCTGCTCCGGGTTCAGCGAGCCAAAGGTGTTGGGGATGATGCCGTCGGCGATGTTGCTGCCGCCAGCCAGCTCCACGTACTCGCCGAAGTTGCCGGGACCGAAGCTCATGCAGCAATCCTCGGAATAGCCGCCGGCGCGGTCGACAAAGACCCGGGGGCGCTCGGGATTCGCTTCGGCGATGACCTCCGTGACGCGAGCCATCTGGGCCTCGGCGAAGGCGATAAAGGCCTCGGCGTCCTCCTCCTCACCCAGCAACCGGCCCATCAGGCGCATGGAAGGCAGAGTGTGCTCGAGCGGGTCCTCGCGGAAGTCCACATAGACGATGGGGATGCCCAGCTCGGCGAGCTTGTCGTCGTAGCCGGCGTCCTCGGTAGCCGTCCTGGCCTCGAGGTTCATCAGCACCACGTCCGGCCCCAGCGCGGCGGCCTGTTCCACGTCGAAGGTGCCGTCCTTGAAGCCGCCGAAGGTGGGGATCTCCTCCAGCTCTGGGAAGCGCTCGGCGTAGACGGCGTAGTTGTCCGGATCGGCCTGGGAGAAATCCTCCCGCCAGCCCACCACGCCGGCGAAGGGATCCTCGGGCTGCAGCGCGCCGAGCAGATAGATCTGGCGCCCCTCGCCGAGGATCATGCGCTCCACGGGGGCGTCGAGGGTGACCTGGCGGCCGGCGATGTCGGTAATGGTGATCTCCTCGGCCTGGGCGGTCGTGCCGGCGAGGGCGATGGCGGTGCTAAAGGCGGCGTTCAGCAGCGGCTTGTGCATGTTCGGGGCTTCGTCACTCGTTGAGGGCTGTCGTGGGGCTCGATCGTGCAGCGGGGCGTCATGGCGAACGCCGTGTTCCCTGCCTGGGCGGGATCGAGCTTCGCTGGTCTTGGTACATGATTCCCATTCGCGGAGACTGGCTAGTATGATCGAGTCCAGAGCCGTCGTCGAGACGGTTTCCGGGCCGCGCCTGATCCGGCGGCTTTGCAAGCACTGGGCGCACCGGCTCGAGGTCGATGCCGACCAGGGGCGGGTGGTGTTCGATGGCGGCGTGTGCCACATGCAGGCCACGGAGGAGCGCCTCGAGGTGCGTCTCGAGGCCAGCGACGCCGAACAGCTGGCGCGCCTGCAGGGCGTGGTGGCCAGTCATCTGGAGCGCATGGCCGGCAAGGAGCGCCTGAGCATCGTCTAGCCGTGAGGCTGGCCTGGGCGGGCGGGGCTGGCGCCGAGCGCCCGGCTCGTCATAGGCTGGGCCTTCCAGCGACAGACAAGGGAGAGGGCCATGCCGATTTCGCGTGCGGAGATCGCCACCGAGTCCGGGGCGAAGCTGATCAACCGCCTGTGCAAGCACTGGGCGCACAAGCTGGAGGTGGAGCAGAAGGAGGGCGAGGGTCGGGTGGCCTTCGAGGACGGCACCTGCCTGATGCAGGCCGATGCGGACAAGCTGGTGGTGGCCATCGAGGCCCTGGACGAGGAGGGCCTGGACCGCCTGGAGGGCGTGGTGGCGAGCCACCTCGAGCGCATGGCGGGCGACGAGGGACTGGTCATCGTCTGGGAAAATTGACCACCACCGCGTCACCGACCCGCGTTGCCCACCTGGGCATGCTGCTGTGGGCGGTGCTGGTGGGGCTGTCGTTTCCCGCCGTGGGGCTGATGAGCGAGCTGCCGCCGCTGTCGCTCACCGCCCTGCGCTTCGCCATCGCCTGTGCCGGGCTCTGGTGGCTGGCGCGCCGCTCCCCGGCCTTTCTCCCCGGCTGGCGGGCGCTGCCGCTCTACGGCCTGATGGGGCTCTGCCTGGCGGGCTTCTTCGGCGCCATGTTCTGGGCGGCGCACCATGCCACGGCGCTCTCCATGGCCACCCTCTATGTCACCGTGCCGCTGCTGGCCTTCCTGCTGGGGCTGGGGTTCGGGGTCGAGCGCCTGGCCTGGCGGCTGCCGGCGATCCTGGCCCTGGGCGCGGCGGGGGCGCTGGGGCTGGCCTTCGCCGAGTCGCTCGGTGAGCCGGAAGGGTTCAGCCTCGGCAGCGGCGAGGCGGTGTTCTTCCTCGGCTGCGTCTCCTCGGCGCTCTACCCGGTGCTCAGCAAGTGGGGGCTGGCCAGCGGGCGCCTGGCCGAGTCGGCGGCGGTGCGCACCTTCTGGAGCCTGGGCCTGGGCGGGGGGCTGATCGGCCTGCTGGGCCTGGCGATCGAGCCCGTGGGGCGGCTCGCCGCGATGAGCCGGCACGACCTCCTGCTGCTGGTCTACCTGGGGCTCTTCTCCAGTGCCCTGACCTTCTGGCTGATGCAGCGGGCCACCGCGGTGCTGACCCCGGGGGCGGTCACCGCCTACGGCTACCTGGTGCCCTTCGTCTCCATGCTGCTGCTGTTCATCGAGTCGCCGGAGCGGATCGGCTGGGTCTGGCTGCCGGGCAGCCTGCTGGTGTTGACGGCCATTGCCCTGCTGTTGCGCAACGGCCGCCCGCCGACGCCGGGGGGGTGAGCCGTCGGGCGGCGTGGGTCGCTCACTCCTCCCCGTCATCGGCCGCGGGCAGCAGGCGAGCGAAGCGGCTGCGGATCTCGTCGGGAATCGCCCGGGCGTTGCCCGCATGACGGCGCGAGAAGTGGAAGGGGACCAGCTGGTCGACGCCGGCCGCGGCGGCGATCTCGCCGCAGGCGCGGGCGGTGAGGTGGCCGGTGAGTCGCGCCTGGTCGGCCTCGTGTGCCAGGAAGGGGGCCTCGCAGAACAGCACCTGGGCCCCCCGGGCCAGGGCGATCAGTCGCCGGCGGTTCTCCGCGGTATCGCCCAGGTCGGTGGCGTAGACCAGCCGCTGGCCGGGCTCGGTGAGCAGCAGAACCTCCGCCAGTCGTGCCGCCTGCCAGCGCTCGCCGTTCGGCAGGGTGAGCCGGGCGGCACCCTCGCCGGCCAGCACATGGTGCTTGAGCTCGCCCAGCCAGGGGCCCGGCGGCCAGCCGAGGGCCTCCAGTCGCTCCTTGCGCACCTTCACCTGAAGGTCGGGCTCGAAGGCGAAGGCGAGCACTGGGGTGCCGTGATCCAGCGTCGCCGCGCGCACGCGAAAGCCGAGCTCCTCGTGCAGCACGCCGTCGGCCGCCCGTCGTGGCGGCAGGGCCGTCGGCTGCGTCTCGCCGGCGGTGAGGCGGTAGCGCTCGAGCCGTTCGCCGTGCAGCTCGGTGACCTCGAAACGGGGCGCCTTGTCGCCCACCCGGTCCCAGAGCACGCCGCGGATCTGCCCGGCCAGATGGTCGGCCAGGCCCGGCGGGCCGTAGAGCCGGCAGGCGGGAAAGTCGCCGATCCGCGAACGCAGCAGCCAGGGGAAGCCGCCGATATGGTCGAAGTGGGCGTGGCTGATGAAGACGTCGGTCACCTGGTGGGCGAGGCGCGCCGGCAGGCGGCCCGGGTCGCCCAGGTCGAACAGCAGGCTGCGCTTCTGGTGCCTCAGGCGCAGGTGCAGCAGGGGGTCGCCGAAGACGCCATTGACCAGGGTCGCGGTCAGGGTGGTGAGCCGGACCTGGGGGCGTGCCCCCGGCCTGGCCGCCAGGGGGACGGGCATTTCGGTCGGCTCGGCGGTGCGCCTGGCCGGCGCGCGGTGGGGGCGGGCGGTGCCCAGTTGCCCGTCGCCGCGTCGCTGGGCATCGCGAATCACCAGGGTGGCGGTCGGTTCGGTCAGCGGTGGTGCCCGCAGTCGCAGGCTCGCTCCGTCCAGTGCGAGTACCTCGCCCAGGGCCTGGGTGTGGCCCCGGGCGTCGAGCAGCCCGACCTGCCGGCCGCGCCAGGCGGCGGGGGCGGAGCGTGGCGGCGGCGTGCCGACCACCGCCAGGTGTGCAAGGTCGAGCGTCTGCTCGGTGGCGTCGGCCAGGTAGGCGTCCCAGGCGTCCGTGCGGCGCCGGGTGCGCAGCTGCCGCCCCGGGTGGCGGGCCCGCGGGTCCGGGGGCAGCGGCAGCCGTTCGAGGCCCAGGGCGCGGCACTCATGGCTCAGGGGCCCGGGGTTGGCGTCGGCGGCCAGCATGACGAGGGCGGTCACCCGTCCGGCCGCGGCCAGTGCCGGTAGCAGTTCGGCCCCGGCGGCGCCGCGCACCACGCCGGGGGCATCCAGCAGGAGCGGGCCGTCCGGCACGAGGTCGGCCAGGCGGCGTACCGCCTCGGCCAGCGGCAGGCGAAAGCGCGCCGAGTCCAGGGTGGCGAGCGCCGCCACCGCCTCGATCTGCCAGGCGTCGCCACGCCAGGCTCCCAGGCAGACGGCGCCGGGCGGGCCGACGCCGGGCAGCCCCGGGTCGGCGCTCAGGCAGTGGCAGGCCAGGCCATCGTCGGCCAGGCTGGCGGCCGCGGCCCGGGCCAGGGTGGTCTTGCCGCTGCCCGGGGCGCCGGTCAGCAGCACGCGTTCGTGCCGCTGAAGCAGTGCCAGCAGCGGGTGGTCCTGCGGCAGGAGGTCGGGGGGCGAGTGCATGGCGGTGACCCTCGCATCGATACGCCCAGTGTGGGCGATTCCTCCGCAGCTGCCCAAGCGCATCGTCGCCCTCGGGGAGGGGCGGCTCTGGTATACTGCCCCATCTTCATGTCTTCGAGATCGCAGGAGTCCGCATGACCCGTATCGCCATCGTCGGTGTCGCCGGCCGCATGGGCCGCACCCTGGTCAACGCCGTGCAGCAGGATGCCGGGGCCACCCTGGCCGGCGGCATCGTCGAGCCGGGCAGCTCGCTCGCCGGCGCCGATATCGGCGAGCTGGCGGGCGTCGGCAGGCTGGGGGTGAGCGCGGTGGATTCGCTGGAGGCCATCGTCGACGACTTCGACGTGCTGATCGACTTCACCGCCCCGCGGGTGACGCTCGCCAACCTGGCGTTCTGTGCCGCGCACGGCAAGCGCATCGTCATCGGCACCACCGGGCTGTCCGACGACGAGCTCGCCGAGCTCGACGGCTACCGCGACAAGCTGCCGATGGTGTTCGCGCCCAATATGAGCGTGGGGGTGAACCTCACGCTGAAACTGCTGGAAACGGCGGCGAAGGCGCTGGGCGACGAGGGCTACGATATCGAGGTGATCGAGGCGCACCACCGCCACAAGGTCGATGCCCCCTCCGGCACCGCCCTGAAGATGGGCGAGGTGGTCGCCGAGAGCCTGGGCCGCACCCTCAAGGAGCACGGTGTGTTCGAGCGGGTCGGCCAGTGCGGCCCGCGCTCGGACCGCGAGATCGGCTTCGCGACCGTCAGGGCGGGCGATATCGTCGGCGAGCATACGGTGATGTTCGCCACCGAGGGCGAGCGCATCGAGATCACCCACAAGGCGTCGAGTCGCATGACCTTCGCCAAGGGGGCGGTACGCGCGGCGCGTTGGGTGGCCGGCCAGGGCAACGGCCGCTACGCTATGCAGGACGTGCTGGGGCTATGACGTCCAGCGGTATCGCTCGGTGCTGGCCCCGAGAGGGGGCCGGGAACACCTTTTGAATATCAATGTGTTGGCGGAAGGTGGGCGGTAGGGCTCCGGCGCTTCCGCTCCCTATGGGGTCAGACCCCGGCGGTGTCGGTTCGGCTGGAAACGTGCCCCACGACAGGCTTCCTGACTTGGCCGGGGTCTGACCCCATAGGGGCCACCTCGACGCCGTTTTTGGCGAACGGGTCGCCGGCGTCGGGAAAGCGAAGGGGAGCCCCGATCATGGGCGCTGGTTCTGGCAGTGAGCGGGCGGGGGTAGCCGCCAAGGACCATTTCCTGTAACATCTCCAAAATTTTGGCCGGGCGTATCGGGTGAAAGCCCCGTGAGCGCTTGTTGCTTCGGCCCTGCATTCCGAGCGAATGACAACAAGCGGGATGAAACCGGTCTTCATCGGGTTTCGTCCCGCTTTTTTACGGCCGCGCCCCGGCGAGCAGTATTCCTTGACGAGCATGGGAGGACGTTGCGTTGAACAGACCCGCGATACTGGCCCTGGAAGATGGCAGTGTATTCCACGGCACGGCCATCGGTGCCGATGGACAAACCAGCGGTGAGGTGGTGTTCAATACGGCCATGACCGGCTATCAGGAAATCCTGACCGATCCTTCCTATACCCGACAGATCGTCACCCTCACCTACCCGCATATCGGCAACACCGGCATCAACCGCGAGGACGTGGAGTCCGGCGCCATCGCCGCCGCCGGCCTGGTGATCCGCGACCTGCCATTGCTGGCCAGCAGCTTCCGCTCCGAGCAGTCGCTCTCCGACTATCTCAAGGGCCAGAACGTGCTGGGCATCGCCGATATCGACACCCGCCGCCTGACCCGCATCCTGCGCGACAAGGGCGCCCAGAACGGCGCCATCCTCGCCGGGCCCGTAGCCTCCGGCGACGGCGCCGTCGAGCGCGCCCTGGAGGCCGCCCGCGCCTTCCCCGGCCTCAAGGGCATGGACCTGGCCAAGGTGGTCTCCTGCCAGACGCCCTACGAGTGGAGCGAGGGCGAGTGGACGCTGGGCGAGGGCTACGCCGACACCGGCTTGGGAGAGCGGCCCTACCATGTGGTGGCCTATGACTACGGCGTGAAGCGCAACATCCTGCGCATGCTCGCCTCCCGCGGTTGCCGTCTCACCGTGGTGCCGGCCCAGACGCCGGCCTCCGAGGTGATGGCCATGAACCCCGACGGCGTCTTCCTGGCCAACGGCCCGGGTGACCCCGAGCCCTGCGACTACGCCATCAAGGCGATCGGCGAGATCCTCGAGACCGAGCTGCCGGTGTTCGGCATCTGCCTGGGCCACCAGCTGCTGGCGCTGGCCAGCGGGGCGAAGACGGTGAAGATGAAGTTCGGCCACCACGGCGCCAATCACCCGGTGCAGGACCTCGACAGCGGCCAGGTGATGATCACCAGCCAGAACCACGGCTTTGCCGCCGACGAGGCGACCCTGCCGGCCAATGTGCGCGCCACGCACCGTTCGCTGTTCGACGGGTCGCTGCAGGGCATCGAACGCACCGACCGCCCGGCCTTCAGCTTCCAGGGTCATCCCGAGGCGAGCCCGGGACCGCGTGACGTGGCACCGCTGTTCGACCGCTTTATCGAGATGATGAAGGCCCGTCGCCAGGCCTGAGCCAGAGAATCGTCGTCATTCGTCACCCTTATTTGCGGGAAGCACCATGCCCAAGCGTACCGACATCCAGAGCATCCTGATCATCGGCGCCGGCCCGATCGTCATCGGCCAGGCGTGCGAATTCGACTACTCCGGCGCCCAGGCCTGCAAGGCGCTGCGCGAGGAGGGCTTCCGGGTCATCCTGGTCAACTCCAACCCGGCCACCATCATGACCGACCCGGTGATGGCCGACGCCACCTATATCGAGCCGATCACCTGGCAGGCGGTGGCGAAGATCATCGAGGCCGAGCGTCCCGACGCCATCCTGCCCACCATGGGTGGCCAGACGGCGCTCAACTGTGCCCTCGACCTCGACGAGCACGGCGTGCTCGAGAAGTACGGCGTGGAGATGATCGGCGCCAATGCCGATGCCATCAACAAGGCCGAGGACCGCGACCTCTTCGACCAGGCGATGAAGCGTATCGGCCTGGAGTGCCCCCGGGCCAAGGTCGCCCACTCCATGGCGGAGGCCTGGGAGATCCAGGCCGAGCTCGGCTTCCCGGCGATCATCCGCCCCTCCTATACCATGGGCGGTTCCGGCGGCGGCGTGGCCTACAACAAGGAGGAGTTCGAGGAGATCTGCACCCGCGGCTTCGAGCTGTCGAACAACCATGAGCTGTTGATCGACGAGTCGCTGCTGGGCTGGAAGGAGTACGAGATGGAGGTCGTTCGCGACCGCAACGACAACTGCATCATCGTCTGCTCCATCGAGAACTTCGACCCCATGGGCGTGCACACCGGCGATTCCATCACCGTGGCCCCGGCCCAGACGCTGACCGACAAGGAATACCAGATCATGCGCGACGCCTCCCTGGCGGTGCTGCGCGAGATCGGCGTCGAGACCGGCGGCTCGAACGTACAGTTCGGGATGGATCCGGAGACCGGGCGCATGGTGGTCATCGAGATGAACCCGCGGGTGTCGCGCTCCTCGGCCCTGGCTTCCAAGGCCACCGGCTTCCCGATCGCCAAGATCGCCGCCAAGCTGGCGGTGGGCTACACCCTGGACGAGCTCTCGAACGACATCACCGGCGGCCGCACCCCGGCGTCGTTCGAGCCGGCGATCGACTATGTGGTCACCAAGATCCCGCGCTTCACCTTCGAGAAGTTCCCCCAGGCCAACGACCGCCTGACCACCCAGATGAAGTCGGTGGGCGAGGTGATGGCCATCGGCCGCACCTTCCAGGAGTCGCTGCAGAAGGCGCTGCGCGGCCTGGAGACCGGTAACGACGGCCTCGACCCCATCGTCACCGAGTTCACCGCCGATGCCATGGCGCATATCAAGGGCGAGCTGCAGGCCGCCGGCGCCGAGCGCATCTTCTACGTGGCCGATGCCATGCGCGCCGGCCTGGGCGTGGACGAGGTCTTCGCGCTGACCCGCATCGACCCCTGGTACCTGGTCCAGCTCGAGGACCTGGTCAAGACCGAACAGGCCGTGGCGAAGCGCTCGCTCTCCGACTTCTCGGCCCGGGAGCTGTTCGCGCTGAAGCGCAAGGGCTTCAGTGATGCCCGCCTGGCCAGCCTGCTGGGGGTCGCCGAGAAGGAGTTCCGCAAGACCCGCCAGAAGGCCGGCATCCGCCCGGTCTACAAGCGGGTCGATACCTGTGCCGCCGAGTTCGCCTCGGATACCGCCTACATGTACTCCACCTACGAGGAGGAGTGCGAGGCCGAGGTCTCCGACCGCCAGAAGATCATGGTGCTGGGCGGGGGGCCGAACCGCATCGGCCAGGGCATCGAGTTCGACTACTGCTGCGTGCATGCCGCCTTCGCCATGCACGACGACGGCTTCGAGACCATCATGGTCAACTGCAACCCGGAGACCGTCTCCACCGACTACGACACCAGCGACCGCCTCTACTTCGAGCCGGTGACCCTGGAGGACGTGCTGGAGGTCGCCGACAAGGAGCGGCCGGTCGGGGTGATCGTGCAGTTCGGCGGCCAGACCCCGCTCAAGCTCGCCCGCGAGCTCGAGGCCGCCGGCGTGCCGATCATCGGCACCACCCCCGACGCCATCGACCGCGCCGAGGACCGCGAGCGCTTCCAGCAGATGATCGACAAGCTGGGCCTCAGGCAGCCGCCCAATGCCACCGCACGCAGCTTCGAGGAGGCCTTCGCCAAGGCCGAGGCGATCGGTTATCCGCTGGTGGTGCGGCCGAGCTATGTGCTCGGCGGCCGCGCCATGGAGATCGTCTACGACGCCTCCGAGCTCGAGAACTACATGACCCATGCGGTCAAGGTCTCCAACGATTCGCCGGTGCTGCTCGACCACTTCCTCAACGCGGCCATCGAGATCGACATCGACGCGGTCTCCGACGGCCAGCAGGTGGTGATCGGCGGCATCATGCAGCACATCGAGCAGGCGGGCGTGCACTCCGGCGATTCCGCCTGCGCGCTGCCGCCCTATTCGCTGCCCGCCGATGTCCAGGACAAAATGCGCGACCAGGTCAAGCGCATGGCGGTGGAGCTCGGCGTCAAGGGCCTGATGAACGTGCAGCTGGCCTGGCAGGACGGCGAGATCTACGTCATCGAGGTCAACCCGCGCGCCTCGCGCACCGTGCCCTTCGTCTCCAAGTGCATCGGCACCTCGCTGGCCCAGGTCGCCGCCCGCTGCATGGCCGGCAAGACCCTGGCCGAACAGGGCTTCGAGGCCGAGATCGTGCCGCACTTCTACAGCGTCAAGGAGGCGGTCTTCCCGTTCAACAAGTTCCCCGGCGTCGACCCGATCCTGTCGCCGGAGATGAAGTCCACCGGCGAGGTGATGGGCAGCGGCGACACCTTCGCCGAGGCCTTCTACAAGGCGCAGCTGGGGGCCGGCGAGGCGATTCCCCCCATCGAGGGCGACCGCAAGGCCTTCCTCTCGGTGCGCGAGCCCGACAAGGCGGGTGTTATCGAGGTGGCCCGTTCTCTGCTAGCATTGGGTTTCACACTGTGCGCGACCCGTGGCACCGCCGCCGCCCTCGAGGCCGCCGGGCTCGACGTCGAGGTCGTGAACAAGGTGTTCGAAGGTCGCCCGCATATCGTCGATCTGCTCAAGAACGACGAGATTGCCTATATCGTCAATACCACCGAGGGCCGTCAGGCGATCAGTGACTCCTCGGTGATCCGTCGTACCGCGCTCGCCCGCAAGGTTCCCTACGCCACCACCCTGGCGGGGGCCAGTGCCGTTTGCATGGCGCTCGAATACGGTAACGAGATCACGGTGCGTCGGCTTCAGGAACTGCATGCAGGAGCTGCACAATGAACAAGGTCCCGATGACCGTTGCCGGTGAGGCGCGCCTGCGCAAGGAGCTCGAGGAGCTCAAGAGCGAGGCGCGGCCCAGGGTGATCGCCTCCATCGCCGAGGCCCGCGAGCACGGCGATCTCAAGGAGAACGCCGAATACCATGCCGCCCGGGAGCAGCAGGGCTTCATCGAGGGGCGCATCCAGGAGATCGAGGGCAAGCTCTCCAATGCCCAGGTGATCGACGTCACCAAGCTGCCGCGCACCGGCAAGGTGATCTTCGGCGTCACCGTCGAGTTGCTCAACCTCGATACCGACGAGGAGGTGACCTACCGCATCGTCGGCGAGGACGAGGCCGACATCAGGTCCGGCCGCATCTCGGTCACCTCGCCCATCGCCCGCGCCCTGATCGGCAAGGAGGAGGGCGACGTGGTGGCGGTCAGGACCCCCGGCGGCGATGTCGAGTACGAGATCTCCGGGGTCGAGCACCTCTGAGCTACGAGCTACGGGCATAAAAGAACCCGCGACAATGTCGCGGGTTCTTTGCTCTTCGTCATCCTGATGCTCGCGGCCCGGAGCCCGAGGCTCGCCGCTGGCGCGTCAGCGCCTAGTGCCGCCCGTGATGGTCCTCGAAGCGCTTGACGTTGGAGAGCTTGGGGTTGGCCTGGGGGTTCCGGCGGTAGAGCAGCGCCATCTTGCCGATGGTCTGCACCCGCTCGGCACCGCTGGCGGTGACGAGCTCCTCCAGCATGGCGGCGCGGTCGTCGCGCTCCGGCAGGGCCAGCTTGACCTTGACCAGCTCGTGGTCGCTGAGTGCCCGGTCGAGTTCGCCCAGCACCCCCTCCGAGATGCCGTTCTCGGAGACCGTGACCACCGGGTTCAGGTGGTGGCCGATGCTGCGAAATGCTTTCTTTTGTGCCTGTGACAAGCTCATGGTATCGTGCGTCTTCCCGGTTGCGCGCTGCGCACATGGTACGGTGAATCGCCGCGCGGCGAAAGCGCGGACTCGCGCCGATGCCGTCCCGGGACCGCAGGTCAGGACCCCGTCGCATCTCCCGGGTCTTTCCGGAATCCGCTCGACCGCCTGTCTGTCATTCCCGTTTCATCACAGGTGACGCCGTGGCAAGTTCTCCCTCTTCCCGCAAGGGCGCCGGCCAGGGCGCCAGAAAGCATGGCGCCAGCAAGAGCAGCGCCGGCTGGCTGAAGGAGCATTTCGACGACCGCTACGTGCAACGCAGCTGGCAGGACGGCTATCGTTCCCGGGCGAGCTACAAGCTGATGGAGCTCGACGAGAAGGACCGGCTGCTGCGCCCCGGCATGACGGTGATCGACCTGGGCGCCGCCCCCGGTGGCTGGAGCCAGGTGGCGGCGGAGCGGGTCGGGCCGAAGGGCGTGGTGATCGCCTCCGACATTCTCGAGATGGATGCCCTGGCCGGTGTCGCGTTCATCCAGGGCGACTTCACCGAGGAGCCGGTGCTCGAGGCGATCCTCGCGGCCCTGGGGGATCGCCCGGTGGACCTTGTGATGTCCGACATGGCCCCCAATATGAGTGGTATGGCGGCGATCGACCAGCCACAGGCGATGTACCTGGTGGAGCTGGCGCTGGACCTGGCGCGCCGGACCCTGTCGCCCGGCGGCCGCTTCCTGGCCAAGGTGTTCCAGGGCGAGGGGTTCGACGCCTACCTCAAGGAGCTGCGCGGCAGCTTCGGGCGGGTGGTGACGCGCAAGCCGGAGGCCTCGCGGGCGCGTTCCCGTGAAGTCTACCTGCTGGCAGAGAATTTTCGTGGTTGAGGCAGTGCCTCGACCGCCCAGAGACATACGTAGCGCCTCGATAGGCAGGGACTACTGGCGCCATTGCCGGACATGGCGTCTCGACTGTGTCACAGTAGAGCATGAAGCAGACTGCGTGGGCCGATTCGCCCGCCACGGGCTGAACACGGCCCGTTCATGTAGTGTCCAAGATGCCAGGCGCATTCCGGCTGACCGATTTTTGCAATTGAGGGTGGTCCCTTGAACGACATGGCGAAGAACCTGATCCTGTGGTTGGTCATCGCGGCAGTGCTGCTGACGGTGTTCAACAACTTCAGCGTCGACACCGCACCGCAGACGACGAACTACTCGCAGTTCGTCCAGCAGGTGCAGAACCAACAGGTCCGCAGCGTGACCATCGATGGCTACAAGATCACCGGTGAACGCACGGACGGCTCCCAGTTCCAGACCATCCGCCCGGCGGCGGAGGATCCCAAGTTGATGGACGACCTGCTGGCCAACAACGTCACCGTGGTCGGCAAGGAGCCCGAACAGCAGAGCCTGTGGACGCGCCTGCTGATCGCCAGCTTCCCGATCCTGCTGATCCTCGGCATCTTCATGTTCTTCATGCGCCAGATGCAGGGCGGCGCCGGGGGCAAGGGCGGCCCGATGAGCTTCGGCAAGTCCAAGGCCAAGCTGCTCTCCCAGGACCAGATCAAGACCACCTTCTCCGACGTGGCCGGCTGTGACGAGGCCAAGGAGGAGGTCGAGGAACTGGTCGACTTCCTGCGTGACCCGACCAAGTTCCAGCGCCTGGGCGGCACCATCCCGCGCGGCGTGCTGATGGTCGGCCCGCCGGGGACCGGCAAGACCCTGCTGGCCAAGTCCATCGCCGGCGAGGCCAAGGTGCCGTTCTTCTCGATCTCCGGCTCCGACTTCGTCGAGATGTTCGTCGGCGTGGGTGCCTCCCGCGTACGCGACATGTTCGAGCAGGCCAAGAAGCAGGCCCCCTGCATCATCTTCATCGACGAGATCGATGCCGTGGGCCGTTCCCGTGGCGCCGGCATGGGCGGCGGCAACGACGAGCGCGAGCAGACCCTCAACCAGCTGCTGGTCGAGATGGACGGCTTCGAGGCCAACGAGGGCATCATCGTCATCGCCGCCACCAACCGCCCCGACGTGCTCGACCCGGCGCTGCTGCGCCCGGGCCGCTTCGATCGCCAGGTGGTGGTGCCGCTGCCCGACATCCGCGGGCGCGAACACATCCTCAACGTGCACCTGCGCAAGGTGCCGTTGGCCGACGACGTCAAGCCGTCGCTGATCGCCCGCGGCACCCCGGGCTTCTCCGGTGCCGACCTGGCCAACCTGGTCAACGAGGCCGCCCTGTTCGCCGCGCGGCGCAACAAGCGCCTGGTGGGCATGGAAGAACTCGACATGGCCAAGGACAAGATCATGATGGGCGCCGAGCGCCGCTCCATGGTCATGACCGAGAAGGAGAAGCTCAACACCGCCTACCACGAGTCGGGCCACGCCATCATCGGTCTGGTGATGCCGGAGCACGACCCGGTCTACAAGGTCACCATCATCCCGCGTGGCCGGGCGCTCGGCGTGACCATGTTCCTGCCGGAGGAGGACCGCTACAGCCTCTCCCGCCAGCAGATCATCAGCCAGATCTGCTCGCTGTTCGGTGGTCGTATCGCCGAGGAGATGACGCTCGGCCCCAATGGGGTGACGACGGGCGCGTCCAACGATATCAAGCGTGCCACCGAGCTGGCCCACAACATGGTCGCCAAGTGGGGGCTCTCCGAGGAGATGGGCCCGATCATGTACGACGAGGACGAGTCCCACCAGTTCCTCGGTGGCCCTGGTCCGGGCGGCAAGCTCAAGTCCGGCGAGACCACCACCAGGCTCGACAAGGAGGTGCGCAAGATCATCGACGACTGCTATGCCCAGGCCAAGCAGATCCTCGAGGACAATCGCGACAAGCTCGATGCCATGGCCGAGGCGCTGATGATGTACGAGACCATCGACGCCACCCAGCTCAAGGACATCATGGAAGGGCGCGAGCCGCGTCCCCCCGAGGGCTGGGACGACCCGGGCAGCGGTGCCCCCTCGGCCGGTGGGCCCGGGGCCGAGGCGGCGCCGGAGACGCCGGGGCAGGGCGACGACGGAGACGAGGAGGGCGATGACGGCCCCCGACGGCGGCCTTCCGACCCCCTGGGCGGGCCGGCCGGCACCTGAGGCTCTCCCTTCGACTGGCAGGCGCCCCGCGGGGCGCCTTCGCCATTCTGGTTCTCCGCTTTTCGACTCAGGCTTCGATTCCGACACCATGATGGACGACTCCCCCGCTATTTCCCTGCAGTGCGGTCGGCACCGGCTCGACCTCTCCTTTCCCCGGGTGATGGGGATCCTCAACGTTACCCCCGACTCCTTCTCCGACGGCGGGCGCCACCTGGCGCTGGATGACGCCCTGCGCCATGCCGAGCGGATGCTGGCCGAAGGGGCGGCAATCGTCGACGTGGGGGGGGAGTCGACTCGCCCCGGTGCCGACCCGATCAGCCCGCAGCAGGAGCTGGAGCGGGTGGCGCCGGTGGTCGAGGCGCTGGTGCGCGAGCTCGATGCCCTGGTGTCGGTGGACACCAGCAGCCCGGCGGTGATGCGCGAGGTGGCGTCCCTCGGTGCCGGCCTGATCAACGATGTGCGCGCCCTGGAGCACCAGGGGGCGCTGGAAGCGGCGGCCGGCAGCGGCCTGCCGGTCTGCCTGATGCATCGCCAGGGCGAGCCCCGCGACATGCAGCAGGCGCCCCGCTATGATGTGCCGGTGGAGGAGGCGGTGGCCGATTTCCTCGAGAGCCGGGTGGCCGCCTGCGAGGCCGCCGGCCTGCGCCGCGAGCGCCTGCTGCTGGACCCGGGCTTCGGTTTCGGCAAGACCGTCGAGCACAATCTGCGCCTGCTCAACCGCATGGAGCGCCTGACGCACCTCGGTCTGCCGCTGCTGGTGGGCATGTCGCGCAAGAGCATGATCGGCAAGGTGCTCGCGCGACCGGTGGAGGAGCGCCTGCCCGGTGGGCTGGCACTGACGGCGCTGGCCGTCGAGCGTGGGGCGCGAATCCTGCGCGTCCACGATGTGGGGCCCACCGTGGACGCGGCAAACATGACCTGGGCCGTACTCAAGGAAGGTTGCGAGCATGACTAGACGCTATTTTGGCACCGATGGCATTCGTGGCACGGTGGGCGAGGCGCCCATCACCGCCGACTTCATGCTGAAGCTGGGCTGGGCCACCGGGCGCGTGCTGGCCCGCGAGCATGGCCGCGCCCGTGTCTTGATCGGCAAGGACACACGGATCTCCGGCTACATGTTCGAATCGGCCCTCGAGGCCGGGCTCTCCGCCGCCGGTGTCGATGTGGTGCTGCTCGGCCCCATGCCCACGCCGGGTATCGCCTACCTGACCCGGACCTTCCGCGCCGATGCGGGCATCGTCATCTCGGCGTCCCACAACCCTTTCGCCGACAACGGCATCAAGTTCTTCTCCGCCGAGGGGGTCAAGCTGGCCGATGAGGTCGAGGCACGCATCGAGGCCATGCTCGAGATGCCGTTGACCACCGTCGCCGCCGACCGCCTGGGCAAGGCGATGCGCGTCGATGACGCCGCCGGCCGCTACATCGAGTTCTGCAAGTCGACCATTCCCGACCGGGTCAGCCTGCATGGCCTGCGCATGGTGGTCGACTGCGCCCACGGCGCCACCTACCACATCGCCCCCAGCGTGTTCCGCGAGCTCGGCGCCGAGGTCAGCCTGATCGGGGCTCAGCCGGACGGCCTCAACATCAACCACGAGGTGGGCTCCACCCATCCGGCGGCACTGCGCGCGGCGGTGATCCAGCAGGGGGCGGACCTGGGCGTGGCCCTGGACGGCGACGGGGACCGGGTGCTGATGGTCGATGCCGACGGCCGCGAGATCGACGGCGACGACATCCTCTACCTGATCGCCCGGGATCGCCACGCCCGTGGCGAGCTGAGGGGCGGCGTGGTCGGCACCCTGATGTCCAACTTCGGCCTCGCGGCGGCTCTCGAGGAGATGGACATCCCCTTCGAGCGCGCCAGGGTCGGCGATCGGTATGTAATGGAGCGCCTGGCCGCCAATGGCTGGCAGCTCGGCGGCGAGTCCTCCGGGCACATCGTCTGCGGCCATGTGCAGACCACCGGCGATGGCATCGTCTCGGCGCTCCAGGTGCTGGCGATCATGGTGCGGGAAGGCCAGCCGCTGAACCGCCTGCTGGCCGGGCTGGAAAAGGCGCCCCAGGTGCTGGTCAATGTGCGCCTGACGCCGGGCAGCGATGCCAAGGCACTGATGGACACGCCGGCACTGCAGGAGGCCGTGGCCGCCGTGGAGGCGGAGCTGGGTGACCAGGGGCGAGTGCTGCTGCGTCCCTCCGGCACCGAGCCGCTGATCCGGGTCATGGTCGAGGGGCGTGCCCACCTGGACGTCCAGGGCCTGGCCCGCCACCTGGCCGGCGAGGTCGAGCGGCTGCTGTCCTGACGCTAGCCGGGCTATCGCAGTTGAGTCTGACGAGGAGCGCCGGGGACAAGCCGAAGAGGAGGTCCTACGCCAGGGGTGAGGAGCACTGCTCCGAACGGGCTGGCCATGGAGGGCCAGCACCGGACCTGCAAGCGGAGCGGGACGCGAGAGCGCAGCAGGGCGTCGGTAGCGTACAGGGAGGTATTCACAGCGCCTCCTCGCAGGCTTGTCGACGGATCGGCCCCGAGTGATACCGCTAGCTGCGATAGCCCTGGCCCCGATGGCTTCGCGGTTGTCTTGACAGGGCCGCTCCTATACCATTTCGCACCACCTTGAAAGAGGACATCCCATGCGTACCCCGCTGATCGCCGGCAACTGGAAGATGAACGGCTCCCTGGCACTGGTCGAGACCTTCGGCCAGGCGTTTTCCCGGACCAGGCCGCCGGAGGGCGTCGAGGTGGCGCTGATGGTGCCTTTCCCGTATCTCGGCGCCGCTGTCGGCGTGCTGGACGAGACGCCGGTGGCCGTCGGCGCCCAGACGCTGAGCGATCAGCCGTCCGGTGCCTTCACCGGCGAGGTCAGCGGCGGCATGCTCGCCGAGCTGGGGGTCCGTTACGTGCTGGTGGGGCACTCCGAGCGCCGTTCGCTCTTCCACGAGGACGATGCCGCCGTGCTGGCGCGGGTCCGCGCGGCCCTGGCCGCGGGGCTGGTGCCGTTGCTCTGCCTCGGTGAGACCCTGGAGGAGCGCGAGGCCGAGCGCACCGAAGCGGTGGTGCTGGGCCAGCTCGAGGCCGTGTTCGACGCCCTGTCTCCGGAAGAGCGCGAAAAGCTGGTGATCGCCTACGAGCCGGTATGGGCCATCGGCACCGGGCGCACCGCCACGCCGCAGCAGGCCCAGGCGGTGCATGCGGCCATCCGCGATCGCCTGGAGCGCTATGCCGGCGCCCTGGCCCACGGGATGCGGCTGCTCTACGGCGGTAGCATGAACGCGAACAACGCGGCCGAGCTGCTTGCTCAGCCGGACATCGACGGCGGCCTGGTGGGCGGTGCCTCGCTCAAGGTCGACGATTTTCTAGCCATTTGTCAGTCA
This sequence comes from Halomonas sp. LBP4, assembly GCF_003202205.1. Taxonomy (GTDB): domain Bacteria; phylum Pseudomonadota; class Gammaproteobacteria; order Pseudomonadales; family Halomonadaceae; genus Halomonas; species Halomonas flagellata. The sequence continues at coordinate 35,472 of NZ_PDOG01000010.1, read as the reverse complement.
GCAGGTTGAATCCATGCAAGTTGCCATTCTCATGATCCATGTGGCGATCGCCATCGCCCTGGTCGTCCTGATCCTGCTGCAGCAGGGCAAGGGCGCCGAAGCCGGTGCCGCCTTCGGCGGCGGCGCCTCACAGACGGTGTTCGGCTCCCGCGGCAGCGGCGGCTTCCTGTCGAAGTTCACTGCCGTGCTGGCGGCCGGCTTCTTCGCCACGTCCCTGACGCTGGCCTGGTACGCCACCCAGGCGAGCCAGGCGCCGGAGGCCGGGATTCCCGACTCCGAGCTGATCGAACGGCAGCAAGGCGTTCCGACCCTTGACGACGAGCCGAATGATGTGGATAATACCGCGCCAGTGCTGGAGGAAAACGGCGACTGAGCCATCGGCTCCGTTGTCCGTCGCAATTCCGGCCTCCCCGATGCCGAAGTGGTGGAATTGGTAGACACGCTATCTTGAGGGGGTAGTGACCTTACGGTCGTGCGGGTTCAAGTCCCGCCTTCGGCACCACCTGATATGCCACGAGTCGTGACGCCGAGTGCGCAGGGTCGTCGGATCATCAGGCGCAGGATTGGCAGTAGTGGTGGCTTTGATGCCTTGACGAAAGTGCAAGTCAGGCATACAATCACCGACCTAGATTGATGCGGGGTGGAGCAGTCTGGTAGCTCGTCGGGCTCATAACCCGAAGGTCATCGGTTCAAATCCGGTCCCCGCTACCATCTTCCAGGCAGGCGCCTTCCGGAGGTTGAACCGGAAACATGGGGCTGCCGCCTAGCCGAAGTGGTATTACAGGTTTCTTGTGAAAGCCCCTTCCTGTGAAGGGGCTTTTTGTTAGCAGCTTCCCCGGCGACGCATGGCGTCGAGGGCGCTGTTCCGGGCAACGCCAATCAGCCACCTGACTTCCTGTTCACTCCCGGCCAGGTGCCTGATGCAACGGCTGTAGGAGCTTTTTCCGTGGCAATCAAGGATGCTGCGCTGCATGCGCTGATCGAGCCGGTGGTCACGGCCATGGGGTTCGAACTGTGGGGCATCGACTACCTGTCCCAGGGTAAGCACTCGCGCCTGGTGATCTATATCGATCACCAGGACGGGGTGAGCGTGGAGGATTGCGCCGATATCAGCCGCCAGGTCAGTGCCGTACTCGATGTCGAGGACCCGATTCGCGGTGAATACCGTCTGGAGGTCTCCTCGCCCGGCATGGACCGGCCACTCTATACCCTCGACCAGTTCGAGCGCTACCGGGGGCACGAGGTCAAGCTCAAGCTGCGTGTTCCCTACGAGGGCCGTCGCAAGTTCCAGGGACTGCTGGCCGGCATCGAGAACGACGAGGTGCTGCTGCAGCTCGACGGCGAGGAGTACTGCTTTCCCATCGACAGCATCGATCAGGCGCACATCGTGCCCCGGTTCGAGGAGTGATCCCGGCCGCCGAGGGTGGCGAACGAGCACGGTGCTCAAGGACAGGTTTTCTGGCGAGGCATAGGCATGAGTAAAGAAATTCTGACGGTCGTTGATGCGATCTCCAACGAGAAGGGCGTTCCCCGCGAGGTGATCTTCGAGGCCGTCGAAGCGGCCCTGGCCAGTGCGTCACGCAAGCGTTTCGAGGGCGAGGAAGCCAGCGTGCGGGTGCATATCGATCGCCGCACCGGCGACTACGAGACCTTCCGCCGCTGGGAGGTGGTCGAGGACGACGACTTCGACGGACCCGACGCCCAGATCAAGCTCTCCTTCGCCGAGCGTCGCGACCCGCCCCTGGGGCTGGGTGACGTGGTCGAGGAGCAGATCGAGAACGCCGCCTTCGGCCGCATCGCCGCCCAGACCGCCAAGCAGGTCATCGTGCAGAAGGTGCGCGAGGCCGAGCGCGCCGAGGTGGTGCGCCTCTACGCCGAGCGCGAAGGCGAGCTGGTCGCCGGCATCGTCAAGAAGACCACCCGCGACGGCCTGATCATCGATCTCGGCGACAACGCCGAGGCCTTTCTGCCGCGCAGCGAGATGATTCCCGGCGAGCGCTACCGCATGAACGAGCGGGTCCGCGCGCTGCTGACCAAGGTCGATCCCGAGGCGCGCGGCGCCCAGCTGATCCTGTCGCGCACCTGCCCGGAACTGATCATCGAGCTGTTCCGGATCGAGGTGCCGGAGATCGCCGAGCAGCTCATCGAAATCAAGGGTGCGGCCCGCGATCCCGGCTCCCGGGCCAAGATCGCGGTCAAGACCAACGATCGGCGCATCGACCCGGTGGGCGCCTGCGTCGGCATGCGGGGTTCCCGCGTCCAGGCGGTGTCCTCGGAGCTGCAGAACGAGCGTGTGGACATCGTGCTGTGGGACGACAACCCCGCCCAACTGGTGATCAACGCCATGGCGCCGGCGGATGTCGCCTCGATCCTCGTCGACGAGGACGCCCACGCCATGGACGTGGCCGTCGCCGAGGACAACCTGGCCCAGGCCATCGGCCGCAGTGGCCAGAACGTACGCCTGGCTTCCGAACTCACCGGCTGGCGTCTCAACGTCATGACCGAGGACGAGGCCGAGGCCAAGCGTGACCAGGAGATCGACAGCCTGGTCGAACACTTCATCCAGCACCTGGACATCGACGAGGAGGTCGCGCGCCTGCTGGTCGAGGAGGGCTTCACCTCGATCGAGGAAGTCGCCTACGTGCCGGTGGAGGAGATGCTCGAGATCGAGGAGCTCGACGAGGAGCTTATCGAGGAGCTGCGCGCTCGTGCCAAGGACGAGTTGCTGAACCTGGCCATCGCTTCCGAGGAGGAGCTCGACGGTGCCCAGCCGGCCGACGACCTGTTGGGGATGGACGGCATGGAGCGCCACCTGGCCTTCATCCTGGCCAGTCGCGGGATCGTCACCATGGAGGATCTTGCCGAGCAGTCCGTCGATGATCTGATGGATATCGAGGAGATGGACGAGGAGCGCGCCGCGGCACTGATCATGACCGCCCGTGCGCCATGGTTCGAAAGCGAATAGCCGAGAACGAATAGATCGAGAGCGAATCGCTCGTCGTCGAATCATTCGAGCCAGTAATCATTCGATAGCGAACAGTATTAGGTCACGGGCTGAGGAGGGTCGTAATGTCGGAGATGACCGTTAAGGATTTTGCAGCGAAGGTGGGGCGCGACGTGCCCCGCCTGCTGGAACAGATGAAAGAAGCCGGGCTCGAGCACCAGTCCGAGGGCGATGCCGTGTCCGAGGAGGACAAGCGCCAACTGCTCGACTTCCTCACCAAGAGCCACGGCGGCGGCGCCGGGGCCAGGAATCGCATCACCCTGACCCGCAAGACCAAGAGCCGCATCAAGACCGGTGAGCGGGGCAAGACCATCGAGGTGCAGGTACGCAAGAAGCGTACCTACGTCAAGCGTGCCGAGGAAGAGGCGCCTGCGCCCGAGCCGGCCGAAGAGTCCGGCCCGCGCCAGCTGGTCGGCGACATGGCCGACTCCCAGCAGGCCAGGGCCGAGCAGGAGGCCCGCGAGGCCGCGGCCGACCAGGCGCGTGCCGCCGAGGAGGCGGCACGCGAGGAGGCGTCCAAGGCCGAGGCAGCGAAGGCGGCCGAGGTGCCCGAGGTGCCCGAGATCCCGGTGCCCGAACTGGAAGTGCCGCAGGAGGCCACCAACGAGCCGCCGGCCCCCCCCAAGGAGGGCCGCAGCGACCGCCGCACGGCGCCGCCCAAGAAGGCGGCCGCCAAGAAGGGCCGCAGTGGCCGCGACGACGACGACCGGGGCGATCGCGAGGAGCGTCGCCGGGGCGGCAAGAAGGTCAAGCGCGCCGAGCGTCGCGGTACCCGCCGTGGCGGCAGTCAGGGCGGTGGCAAGCACGGCTTCCAGAAGCCGACCCAGCCCATCGTGCGTGAGGTGTCGATTCCCGAGTCGATCAGCGTCGCCGACCTGGCCGACAAGATGTCGATCAAGGCGAACGAGGTCATCAAGGCCATGTTCACCATGGGTGCGGCGGTGACCATCAACCAGACCATCGATCAGGACACCGCGGCCATCGTGGTCGAGGAGATGGGGCACAAGCCCAAGCTGGTCAAGGACGATGCCCTGGAGACCGAGGTCCTCGAGGGCATCTCCTACGAGGGCGAGGAGATCACCCGCTCGCCGGTGGTCACGGTGATGGGCCACGTCGACCATGGCAAGACCTCGCTGCTCGACCATATCCGCAAGGCCAAGGTGGCCACCGGCGAGGCCGGCGGCATCACCCAGCACATCGGCGCCTATCACGTGGCCGACGAGCATGGCGGCGTGACCTTCCTGGACACCCCCGGCCACGCGGCGTTCACCGCCATGCGCGCCCGGGGTGCCAAGGCCACCGACGTGGTCATCCTGGTGGTGGCCGCCGACGACGGCGTGATGCCCCAGACCATCGAGGCCATCGAGCACTCGAAGGCCGCCGAGGTCCCGCTGGTGGTGGCGGTCAACAAGATCGACAAGCCCGGCGCCGATCCGGATCGGGTCAAGAACGAGCTGTCCCAGCACGGCGTCATCTCCGAGGAGTGGGGCGGTGACACCCAGTTCGTCCACGTCTCCGCCAAGACCGGCGAAGGCATCGATGCCCTGCTCGAGGCCGTGCTGCTGGTTTCCGAGGTGCTCGAGCTCAAGGCCGTGCCGGAAGCGCCCGGCAAGGGCGTGGTGGTCGAGTCCCGCCTGGACAAGGGGCGTGGCCCGGTGGCCACCGTGCTGGTCCAGAACGGCACCCTGCGCAAGGGCGACATCGTACTCGCCGGCCTGCACTACGGCCGCGTGCGCGCCCTGACCAACGAGCTCGGCCAGCAGGTCGACGCCGTGGGCCCGGCGATGCCGGTGGAGATCCAGGGCCTCGACGGGACCCCGGATGCCGGCGACGACTTCATGGTGCTGGCCGACGAGAAGAAGGCCCGCGAGGTCGCCAACTTCCGTCAGGGCAAGTACCGCGAGGTGCGCCTGGCGCGCCAGCAGAAGGCCAAGCTGGAGAACATGTTCAGCCAGATGGGCCAGGACGAGGTGGCCAAGGTCAACATCGTGCTCAAGGCCGATGTCCAGGGCTCGCTGGAGGCCATCAAAGGGGCGCTGGAGGAGCTCTCCACCGACGAGGTCCAGGTGGCGGTAGTCTCCTCGGGCGTGGGTGGCATCACCGGCACCGACGCCAACCTGGCGCTGGCCAGTGACGCCATCGTGGTCGGCTTCAACGTGCGTGCCGACGCCGCGGCCCGCGAGATCATCGAGCGCGAAGGCCTGGACCTGCGCTACTACAGCGTCATCTACCAGCTGATCGACGAGGTCAAGCAGGCCATGAGCGGCATGCTCGCGCCGGAGTGGAAGGAGGAGATCGTCGGCGTGGCCGAGGTCCGCGACGTCTTCCGTGCGCCGAAGATCGGCGCCGTGGCCGGCTGCATGGTGGTCGAGGGCAGCGTCTTCCGCCACAAGAAGATCCGCGTGCTGCGCGACAACGTGGTCATCTACGAGGGCGAGCTCGAGTCGCTGCGCCGCTTCAAGGACGACGTTCCGGAAGTGCGCAACGGCATGGAGTGCGGCATCGGCGTGAAGAACTACAACGACGTCCAGGTCGGCGACAAGATCGAGGTGTTCGATCAGGTCAAGGTCGAGCGGACCCTCTGAGGGCCGAGGAGCGATCATGCGCGAGTTCAAGCGGACCGACCGGGTGGCCGACCAGCTCCAGAAGGAGCTGGCGGTGCTCATCCAGCGCGAGGTCAAGGACCCGCGTCTGGGCATGGTCACGGTGAGTGGCGTCGAGGTCAGCCGTGACCTGGGCTATGCCGACGTCCATGTGACCCTGCTGGGCGAGGACACGCCGGAGCGCATCAAGGAGAACCTCAAGGTGCTGCGCCAGGCCGCCGGTTTCCTGCGCGGGCAGATCGCCCGGCGCATCAAGCTGCGCCATGTGCCGGAGCTGCGCTTCCACTACGACGAGAGCGTGGTGCGTGGCCAGCGGCTGTCGTCGCTGATCGAGGAGGCCGTGGCCAGCGACAAGGCCCGCCAGGGCGACGAGACCGACGACGACGCCCCGGCCAGTGACGCTGGCGATGCGCCCGGCGGCGAGAGCGGGCGAGACTGATGGCGCGTCGGCGTCGCGGCCTGCCGGTGAACGGGGTGCTGCTGCTCGACAAGCCCCAGGGGTTGTCGAGCAACCACGCCCTGCAGCGGGCACGGCGCCTGTTCCAGGCGCAGAAGGCCGGCCACACCGGCACCCTGGATCCCATGGCCACCGGCCTGTTGCCGGTCTGCTTCGGCGAGGCGACCAAGTTCTCCGCCCACCTGCTGGCGGCCGACAAGGTCTACTGCACCCGGGTGGAGCTGGGCGTGATCACCGACACCGGTGACGCCGAGGGGGCGGTGGTCGAGCGCCACGAGGTGCCGCCCCTGACCCGGGTCGATGTCGAGGGCGTGCTCGAGCAGTTCCGCGGCGAGATCGAGCAGGTGCCGCCGATGTATTCGGCGCTCAAGCATCAGGGGCGCAAGCTCTACGAGCTGGCCCGGGAGGGCAGGACGGTCGAACGTGCAGTGCGGCGCGTGACGGTGTATGATGCGCGCCTTCTCGCCGTCGAAGGCGACGCCTTCGAGCTGGAAGTGCGCGTGAGCAAGGGCACCTATATCCGCACCCTGGCCGAGGACATCGGCCGGGCGCTGGGATGCGGCGGCCATATCAGTGCCTTGCGCCGCCTGGAGACCGGCCCCTTCACCAGTGACGGGATGCTGGGACTCGAGACGCTGGAGGCGCTGCCCGGCCAGGCCGAGCGCGAGGCGGTGCTGCTGCCCGTCGACGTGCTGGTGGCGCATCTGCCGCCCCTGGTGCTGGATGCCGATGCCGCCGGGCGCCTGGCCCATGGCCAGTCGGCCCGGGTCGACACCGGGGCCTTGGCGGCAGGCGAGACGGCAAGACTCTACCGTGACGAGGCCTTTCTGGGGCTCGGCACGGTGACGGGGCCACAGGAGGTGGCGCCGAAACGGCTGCTGAGCACGGCAGCCGATTGAAGGGAAAGACGCTCGAGACTGCAAATATGCGTGGTCTCACACCTACATCATTCAGGCATATTGCTTACTGGAGAGACAGATGGCACTGACCGCTGAACAGAAGGCCGAGATCGTCAACGAATTCGGCCGTGGCGACAACGATACCGGTTCCCCCGAAGTGCAGGTAGCCCTGCTGAGCGCCAACATCGATGGCCTGCAGGACCACTTCAAGACCAACAAGCAGGATCACCACTCCCGTCGTGGCCTGATTCGCATGGTCAACCAGCGCCGCAAGCTGCTGGACTACCTGAAGCGCAAGGACTTCGGGCGCTATCAGGCGCTGATCCAGCGTCTGGGCCTGCGTCGCTAAAGAAAGGGCATTTCGCTATTGCGCTCGGTGTTTTGGTATAAAGCTGGCCGCCGGCGGCGACCAGCCTCCCATCGCTCGTAACGCGAATTTCTCCTTTCCTTACGCTAGACGTAAAAACGGGCAGCCTTCGGGCTGCCCGTTTTGCGTCTGTGAGGCTGCCGCACGAGGGGCGCCGGGGACAGGTCGGAGGGGAGGTCCGAGGACCAGGGGTGAGGAGGATTCCCCCGAACGGGCTGGCCATGGATGGCCAGCACCGGACCTGCAAGCGGAGCAGGATGCGAGAGCGCAGCAGGGCCGAGGTAGCGTACAGGGAGGTATTCACAGCGCCTCCCCGAAGGCCTGTCGCCGGATCAGCCCCGGTAATGCTATGGCGGAAATATCGCTACCTGGTGGCCCTCGCGCGCGTCAACCCCTAAAATGGTCGCCGAGTCGAAACGACCCAAACATCGAAAAGTTGAAGGAAGAGTCGCCGTGAATCCGGTCAAGAAAACGTTTCAGTACGGTCGCAGCACCGTCACCCTGGAAACCGGGCGCATCGCCCGCCAGGCTACCGGTGCCGTGATGGTCACCATGGACGACACCGTGGTGCTGTGCACCGTTGTCGCCAAGAAAGAGCTCAAGCCAGGACAGGACTTCTTTCCGCTGGCGGTGTTCTACCAGGAGAAGACCTACGCGGTGGGCAAGATCCCCGGCGGCTTCTTCAAGCGCGAGGGGCGTCCCACCGAGAAGGAGACCCTCACCTCGCGGTTGATCGATCGCCCGATCCGCCCGCTGTTCCCCAAGGGCTTCATGAACGAGGTGCAGGTGATCTGCACCGTGCTCTCCACCGACCGCAACCATGACCCGGACATCGCCGCCCTGCTCGGCACCTCCGCGGCCCTGGCCATCTCCGGCGTGCCCTTCAGCGGTCCGATCGGCGCGGCGCGGGTGGGCTTCGACGAGGAGAAGGGCTACTTCCTCAATCCCACCGTGGAGGAGCTGGCCAGCTCCGAGCTCGACATGGTCGTCGCCGGCACCGAGAAGGCCGTGCTGATGGTCGAGTCCGAGGCCAAGGAGCTGCTCGAGGACGAGATGCTGGGGGCCGTGCTCTACGGCCACCAGGAGATGCAGGTGGCGATCAAGGCCATCAACGAGCTGGCCGCCGAGGCCGGCAAGCCGAAGTGGGACTGGCAGCCGCCGGCGGAGAACACCGCCCTCAAGGACGCCGTGGCCCAGGCCTACGAGGCCCGGGTGGGCGAGGCCTATCGCATCACCGACAAGATGGCCCGCCAGGACGCGCTCGCCGAGCTCAAGGCCGAGGCGGTCGAGCAGCTCGCCGGCGAGGAGGAGGGCAAGTTCGACGCCGATGACGTCAAGGGCGCCTTCGCCGGCCTGGAGAAGCGCGTGGTGCGCTCCCGGGTGGTCAAGGGCGAGCCGCGCATCGATGGCCGCGACCTCAGGACCGTTCGGCCGCTTTCCATCGAGGTGGGGACGCTGCCCAAGACCCACGGCTCGGCGATCTTCACTCGCGGCGAGACCCAGGCGATCGTCATCGCCACCCTGGGCACCCTGCGCGACGCCCAGTTGATCGAGTCGCTGGAGGGCGAGCGCAAGGACCGCTTCCTGCTGCACTACAACTTCCCCCCGTACAGCGTGGGCGAGGCCGGCTTCATGGGCGGGCCGAAGCGTCGCGAGATCGGTCACGGTCGCCTGGCGCGCCGTGGCGTGCAGGCGATGCTGCCCGATGACGCCGAGTTCCCCTACACCATTCGCGTGGTCTCCGAGATCACCGAGTCCAACGGCTCGAGCTCCATGGCCTCGGTGTGCGGCTCCTCGCTGGCCCTGATGGACGCCGGCGTGCCGATGAAGGCGCCGGTGGCCGGCATCGCCATGGGCCTGGTCAAGGATGCCGACGGCTTCGCGGTGCTCACCGACATCCTCGGCGACGAGGATCACCTCGGCGACATGGACTTCAAGGTGGCCGGCTCCGCCGCCGGTGTGACCGCCCTGCAGATGGACATCAAGATCGAGGGCATCAACGAGGAGATCATGGAGGTCGCCCTGCAGCAGGCCAACGAGGCTCGCCTGCATATCCTCGAGCAGATGAACGCGGTGATCGCCCAGAGCCGTGCCGAGGTGTCCGAGAACGCGCCCTCCATGGCCACCATCAAGATCGACCCGGAGAAGATCCGCGACGTCATCGGCAAGGGCGGTGCCACCATCCGCAAGATCTGCGAGGACACCGGCGCCTCCATCGACCTGGATGACGACGGCACCGTGCGCATCTACGCCGAGGACAAGACGGCGGCCAAGAAGGCCATCGACACCGTGCTGGCGATCACCGCCGAGGCGGAGATCGGCAAGCTCTACCGCGGCAAGGTGGTGCGCATCGCCGACTTCGGCGCCTTCGTCAACATCATGCCGGGGACCGACGGCCTGGTGCACATCTCCCAGATCGTGCCCGAGCGGGTCAACGACGTGCGTGACTTCCTCAACGAGGGCGACGAGATCGTGGTCAAGGTGCTCGACATCGACAACCGCAACCGGGTGAAGCTCACCATCAAGGAGATCACCCCGGAAGAGAAGGCGGCGTTCGAGGCCGAGGAGGCCGCCGAGCCCCAGCTGTGAGCCGTAAGCCTTGAGCGTTAAGCCGTAAGAAAAACCGCCCCCGCAGCCTGGCTGCGGGGGCGGTTCGCGTTTGGGGTGGCGCGGCTTTCCCGGCGACAGGCCTACGCGGAGGCGCTGTGAACCCTTCCCTGGGCGCTACCGATGCCATCCATGGCATCGGACCTCCGCTTCGACCTGTCCCAGGGGCCGCTCGTGTTGTGGTGCGTGCTTACCGTTCGATCGCCAGCGCGACGCCCTGTCCACCGCCGATGCACAGGGTCGCCAGGCCCTTCTTGGCATCGCGGGCGATCATCTCGTGCACCAGGGTCACCAGGATGCGGCAGCCGGAGGCGCCGATGGGGTGGCCGAGCGCGATGGCGCCGCCGTTGACGTTGATCTTGTCAGTGTCCCAGCCGAGCTCCTTGTTGACGGAGAGGGCCTGGGCGGCGAAGGCCTCGTTGGCCTCGACCAGGTCCAGGTCGTCCAGGCTCCAGCCGGCCTTCTCCAGGCAGCGACGGGTGGCCGGGGCCGGGCCGATGCCCATGATCGCCGGGTCGACGCCGGCGTTGGAGTAGGCGGCGATGCGGGCCAGCGGCTCGAGGCCCAGCGCCTTGGCCTTCTCGGCGGAGCAGAGCATCACCACGGCGGCGCCGTCGTTGATGGAGGAGGCGTTGCCGGCGGTGATGGTGCCGTCCTTCTTGAAGGCAGGGCGCATGCCGGCGAGCTTCTCGGCCGTGGTACCGCCGCGCGGGCCTTCATCGGTATCGAAGACGATGGGGTCGCCCTTGCGCTGGGGAATCTCCACCGGGACGATCTGGCTCTGGAACTTGCCGCCCTCGATGGCGGCGGCGGCCTTCTGCTGGGAGGCGGCGGCGAACTCGTCCATCTCCTCGCGGGTGATGCCGTACTTCTCCGCCAGGTTCTCGGCGGTGATGCCCATGTGGAAGTTGTTGAAGGCGTCCCACAGGCCGTCGTGGACCATGGAGTCGATGGCCTTCCAGTCGCCCATGCGCTGGCCGTTGCGGGAGTTGGGCAGCACGTGCGGCGAGGCGGACATGTTCTCCTGGCCACCGGCGATGATCAGTTCGGCGTCACCACAGCGGATCGCCTGGGTGGCCAGGTGCAGGGCCTTGAGGCCCGAGCCGCAGACCTTGTTGATGGTCATGGCGGGTACGGCATCGGGCAGGCCGGCCTTGATGGCGGCCTGTCGAGCAGGGTTCTGGCCGACGCCGGCGGTCAGCACCTGGCCGAGCAGCACTTCATCGACCTGGTCGGCGGCGACGCCGGTGCTGGCGATGATGTCCTTGATCACCAGGGCTCCGAGGTCACTGGCGGGAATGCCGGCCAGGGAGCCACCGAAGGTACCGACGGCGGTGCGGCGTGCGGCAACGATCACCACTTCTTGCATAAGGAGTTACTCCTGAGGTCTGTCGGGGGCGGTTGTCCCCTCAGCATAGGGGACGCTTGTGCGCTGCGGCAATGCCCAAATCGGCTGAAGCGCTCAGTCGGTCTGGATCACTCAGTATAGCGGGGACGTGCCGTGCCGTGCAGGAGGCGTGGCGGTGGCGGCACCGGCGGGTGCCGCCACCGGGCTCAGGCCAGCTGGACGGGGATGGCATTGCTGGTATGGCTGACGGCATTGCCTTGCTGCAGATAGACGAGGGCCGGCTGGTGGGCATCCAGCTCGGCCTCGCTGTAGTGGGCATAGCTGCAGATGATCACCCGGTCGCCGACGCCGGCGAGGTGGGCCGCGGCGCCGTTCACCGAGATGACCCTGGAGCCCTCCTCGGCACGGATCGCATAGGTGGTGAAGCGCTGCCCGTTCTCGACATTGTAGATCTGGACCTGTTCGTTCTCGCGGATGCCGGACATGTCCAGCAGGTCGCCGTCGATGGCACAGGAACCCTCGTAGTTGAGGACGGCGTGGGTGACACGGGCCATGTGCAGCTTGGCCTTGAGCATGATGGTCAGCATGGGCAGGGGATCCTCTCTTGCCAGTGCCGCGGACTCAGCGCGGCAGGGTCAGGGTCAGGTTGTCGATCAGTCGGGTCGGGCCGAGTCGGGCGGCGGCGAGCAGCACGGCCTCGCGGGTCGCCATGGTGACCGGGCCCAGGTCGGGTGCGCGAAGTTCCAGGTAGTCGGGGGCAAAGCCGGCTTCGCGCAGCCGGGCCAGGCCCGTTTCCAGGGTGGTGTCGACCGGCGCCCCCGCCTCCAGCGCCTGGCGCAGCTCGCCCAGGGTCTGGTAGAGCCGCGGGGCGGTGGCGCGCTGGCTGGGGTCGAGATAGCCATTGCGCGACGACAGCGCCAGGCCGTCATCGGCGCGCACGATGGGCACGCCGACGATCTCGACGGGGAAGTGCAGGTCGGCCACCAGCTGGCGGATCACCGCCAGCTGCTGGTAGTCCTTCTCGCCGAAGCAGGCCACCTGGGGCTGTACCAGGTTGAAGAGCATGCTGACGATGGTGGCGACGCCGTCGAAGTGCCCCGGTCGCGAGCCACCGCACAGGCCCTGGCTGACCCCGGGCACGCTGACCCGGGTCTGGGCCTCGTGCCCGCGGGGGTAGACGCTGGCGGTCGCCGGGGCGAACAGCAGGTCACAGCCGGCGCCCTCGAGCTTCTGCTGGTCCTCGGCGAGGGTCCGGGGGTAGGCGGCCAGGTCTTCGTTCGGACCGAACTGCATCGGATTGACGAAGATGGTCGCCACCACCACGTCGGCGTGGCGGCGGGCGCTCTCGACCAGTGCCAGGTGGCCGGCGTGCAGGTTGCCCATGGTGGGCACCAGGGCGATGCGCTGGCCACGTCGACGGCAGTCGTCGAGGGTCTCGCGCAGGGCGGCAATCTCACGCAGGGTACGCATCACAGCAGGCTCCTAGAAGCAGTGTTCCTCGGCCGGGAAGCGCCGGGCCTTGACGTCCTCGTGGTAGCGACGGAGGGCGCCCGGGATGTCGTCGGCCTCCGCCATGAAGTTCTTGACGAAGCGCGGGGTACGGCCGTGGGTCACGCCCAGCACGTCGTGCATCACCAGGATCTGGCCGTCGGTGTCGGGGCCGGCGCCGATGCCGATGACCGGCACCTCGAGGGCCTCGCTCACCGCGCGCCCGAGGCTCGCCGGCACGCACTCCAGCAGGATCGCCGAGGCACCGGCCTCCACCAGGGTGCGGGCATCCTCGAGGATGCGGGCGGCGTGCTCGGTCTCCCGGCCCTGCACCTTGTAGCCGCCGAGCTGGTAGACCGACTGGGGCGTCAGCCCCAGATGGGCGCAGACCGGCACGCCGCGGCGGGTCAGCTCGCGGATGCCGTCGGCCATCCAGGCCTCGCCCTCGACCTTGACCAGTTCGGCACCGGCGCGCATCAGCTCGCCGGCATCCTGCAGCAGGCGCTCGGGGGTCGAGTTGCTCATGAACGGCAGGTCGACCATCAGCAGGCTCGCTCCCTTGCCGCGCACCACACAACGGGTGTGGTAGCAGATATCGGCGAGGGTCACCGGCAGGGTACTGGCATGTCCCTGCAGGACCATGCCCAGGGAGTCGCCCACCAGCAGGACCTCGATACCGGCCTCGCCGGCGGCGCGGGCGAAGGAGGCATCATAGGCGGTCAGGCAGCTGATGGGCTCACCGACGCGCTTGAAGGCCTGCAGCGTGCTCAGGGAGACGGTTTTCATGGCGTGCTCTCATGTTGTCGTCGGAGTGGCCTGCTCGGGACCGGTCGCGTATGTAACCCGTGATTGTTACCCGATCCGCCTCGAGGTGTCGATAGGTAACACCTGGGAGGTGGTGTCAGGTGGTGGGTAACACCGGGCGCAGGTTGCCGTCGTCCAGCGCCCGGGCCAGCTCGCTGACCCGTCGTCCATCGGGCAGTCGCAGCGAGGGGGCCAGCTCTGCCAGCGGCACCATCACGAAGGCGCGGTGCGTCATCTCGGGGTGGGGCACCGTCAGGCGCGGCAGCGCCAGGCGCCGATCATCGAAGAGTAACAGATCGAGGTCCAGGGTGCGGGGCCCCCAGCGGCGCTGGCGGACCCGGCGGTGGCGCTGTTCCAGTGCCTGCAGCTGGTCGAGCAGGGCCAGGGGCGACAGGCGGGTCTCGAGGAGTGCCACGGCATTGATGAAATCGGGTTGGTCCTGGGGGCCGAGCGGGCGACTGGCATAGAGCCGCGAGGTGGCGGCCCGCCGGGTCAGCGGTAGCCGGTCGAGGGCTTCCAGGGCGCGCTCGACCTGACGGCGTGGGTCGCCCAGGTTGCTGCCCAGGCCGATCCAGGCGTGATGGTCGCTCATGTCTCGCCCGAGGGCCCCCGGGGCTTGCGCCGCCGCCGGCGGCGCTTGCGGGGCACGCCGCTGCCGGCGGGGTCGGCCCCGACCTTGCCCAGCAGGCGGCGCTGCTCGTGCTCGTCGGCCTGCTGGAAGGCGGTCCACCAGTCGCCGAGGTCCGGTTCGAGCTCGCCGGCGGCCTCGCGCAGCAGCAGCAGGTCGTAGGCGGCACGGAAGCGGGGGTGTTCGCGGGTCTGGTAGACGCGGCGGCCGCGGCGCAGCGGCAGGCGCTGTTGCAGATCCCAGATGTCGCGCATCGGCAGGCTGAAGCGCTTGGGGATCGAGATATGCTGGAGCTGGTGCGACACCACCTGCTGGGAGGCGGCCTGCAGTGCCGGGATCGGCGGCATGTCGTCGGCTTCCAGGGCCGCCTGGCGGAGCTGGACCGGCCCCCAGAGCAGGGCGGCGAACAGGAAGGCCGGCGTGACCGGGCGTTCCTCGGCGATACGGCGGTCGGTGCTCTCCAGTGCCAGCTCGACCAGCCGCTCGGCCCAGGGCAGCTCGGCCATGGCCTCGTCGGCCTCGGGGAAGAGCATGGCGAACAGGCCGTAGTGGCGCAGCAGCTGGAAGGTGTCGACGCCATGGCCGGCCATGAACAGCTTGAGTATCTCGTCGAACAGCCGGGCAGGCGGAATCTGCAGCAGCAGCTCGGCGTGTTCGCGGATCGGCGCCTCGGTGGCCGGGTCCAGCCGGAACTCGAGCTTGGCGGCGAAGCGCACTGCACGCAGCATGCGCACCGGGTCCTCGCGGTAGCGGGTGGCCGGGTCGCCGATCAGGCGCAGGGTGCGTGCCTCGATGTCGCGCACGCCGTCGGCGAAGTCATGGATCGAGAAGTCGGCGATGCTGTAGTAGAGGGCGTTGACGGTGAAGTCGCGGCGCAGGGCGTCTTCCTGGATGTTGCCCCAGACATTGTCGCGCAGCAGCAGGCCTTCGTCGGACTGCTGGGCGATGTGGTCGCCGTGATCGTCTCCCGGCTTGCCGCGGAAGGTGGTGACCTCGATCACCTCGCGCCCGAAACGCACGTGCACGATGCGGAAGCGTCGGCCGATGATCCGCGAGTTGCGAAACAGGTCCTTGACCTGCTCCGGGGTGGCGTCGGTCGCCACATCGAAGTCCTTGGGCATGCGTCCGAGCAGCGAATCGCGGATGCAGCCGCCCACCAGGTAGGCCTCGAAGCCGGCGTTGTGGAGGCGATAGAGGACCTTGAGCGCCGCATCGCTGAAGTGCTGGCGCGATACCGGGTGCTCCTGGCGGGGAATGATGCGTAGCCCGGTGCTGCCGCCGGGCGCATCCTGAGGGCCGAGCAGCGATTTCAGGTGCTCGCCAGGGCTCTGCAGAAAGCGGGTAAATCCTTTGAACATGCGGCGATATCGACTCGCGGGGGGGACGAAAAGCGTTGAGTGTAGCCGACCCCCGACACCTTGCAAAGCATCGTGCGGACCAGGGGTCACGGATGGCGCGGGAGGGTGGCGCGGAGAAAGCAGAAAGGGGAGGCCATCTGGCCTCCCCCGTCAAGCAAAATGGCAGCATCCGTGCTGCTGGTTCTTTTTCGTGATGGCGCATCGCCTTGAATACGCACCACAGTCACCAAGGAGAATTTCAGGCAAGCAGTGTTGTTGTCCTTGTTGACGCTCCTGAGGGCGACCACCTCGTATTCAAAACAATAATCCAACCACGACGGCATGGAGATATGCCTCCCCCCGACTTGTTGCTGTTGTTGCCGGGAGTGCACCTTGACGGCCCTTGTTCTTGTTGGCGGCCGTAGGCTGGTGCGTCGCGTCCTGATGGCTCCGGTGCTTCGAGCTCGTTGTTCTTGTTGGCCCGAAGGGCTCGCGCGAGTCCACAGTTGTGCTTGTTGTTGGTCGTCGCGTCTGCAGCGTCTCTGGCCCGAGGGTGTTGTTCTTGTTGGCGGGTCAGGCCCGTCACCGCGTCTCTGCCCTGTTGTTGTTGTTGGCAGTGGGTGACATCCGGATTTGTTTTTCTTGCCCTATAGAGTAGCAGACCGCATGCCATGTCATTTTTACCCATTTAAAATCATTAGCTTACTGATGGCATGCCAGTCGGCGGCATCGATGGGTGGCGGGAGTGTTACCGGATTGGCCCCTTCATGGGGCGCTTCCTGGGTGGGAAGGTAACAAGTGGTGCAGAAACGGGTCGCGAGGCGGAAAAAAGCGCCCGCGGTGTCGGCCGCGGGCACTAGAACCTTGGTCTAAGGCGTCGGGGCAGGGCATGGGGGAGGGCCGTGCCCGGCTCATCCGGTGCTGCGCTTGGGGCTCTTCTTGCGCGGGATGCCGAGTCGCTGGCGACGTTCCCACAGACACTTGCGGCTGATGCCGAGCTTCTGGGCGAGCTCGGTCTCGCTCATCTGGTCCTGGTGTTCGAGCACGAAATGCTGGAAGTAGTCCTCCAGCGAGAGGTCCTCCTCGGCATCGCCCGGCGCATCGGCGCCGCTGCTGGGGGGAACGGCGACCACCGGCCGCGGGGGCGCCGACAGCCCCAGGTCATCGGGGTGGATCAGGTGGCCCTCGGCGAGGATGACGCCACGCTCCAGGGCGTTCTCCAGTTCGCGCACGTTGCCGGGCCAGGGGTAGTCGTGGATGGTCCGCCGGGCGGCCCGGGAGAGCCGCAGCCCCTCGCGATCGTGGCGGTGGCAGGCCTTGTCGAGCAGGATGTCGGCGATCTCGAGGATGTCGTCGTCGCGCTCGCGCAGTGGCGGCAGGTCGATCTGCATCACGTTGAGGCGGTAGTAGAGGTCGAGGCGGAATTCACCGGTGCGCGACAGGGCACGCAGGTCACGGTGGGTGGCGGCGATCAGGCGCACGTCGACGTGGCGGGTTTCCACCGAGCCGATCTTGCGGATCTCGCCCTCCTGCAGCACGCGTAGCAGGCGTGCCTGGGCATCCAGCGGCAGTTCGCCGATCTCGTCGAGGAACAGGGTGCCGCCGTCGGCGGCCTCCACCAGGCCGGTGCGGGCGGCGCTGGCGCCGGTGAAGGCGCCCTTCTCGTGGCCGAACAGCTCGGACTCGATCAGCGTCTCGGGAATCGCCGCGCAGTTCACGCAGATCAGCGGTGCCGTAGCGCGCCTGCTCTGCTGATGGATGGCGCGGGCCACCAGCTCCTTGCCGGTGCCCGACTCGCCCTGGATCAGCACCGTGACGTCGGCGGGTGCGGTCTTGCGGATGCGAGTGTAGACCACCTGCATGGCGGCGCAGTTGCCGATCATCTGCTGGGCATGACCGTCCGGTTCGGTGATGTCGGGGGGCTCGGCGCTTCGGGTGGCCTGCTGGTGCAGCGCCCTTGCCACGGTCTCGAGCAGCTCGTCGTGGTCGAAGGGCTTGGCCACATAGTCCACCGCGCCGAGCTTCAGGGCCTCCACCGCCGAGCGCATGCTGGCGTAGCTGGTCATGATCAGCACCGGAATGGGCGCGGCACGACTGATCAGCTCGGTGCCGGGCTCGCCGGGCAGGCGCAGGTCACTGATCACCAGGTCGAAGCACTGGGGGTCGAGCTCGAGGGCCTCGGCCACCGAGCCGGCCTCGCTGACCCGGTAGTCGTGGCGCTCCAGCAGCCGCCGGAGGGCGGTGCGGATGATGGCTTCGTCTTCAACGATCAGAATCCGGCTCATCGGGGCTTTCACCATCCTGTCGGTTGAGGGGCAGCCAAAGGCTGATGCGGGTGCCGCGTGGCTGCCCGGGCGGCGGGGAGTCGATATCGATCTGCCCGCGATGCTCGGCGATGATGCTGTAGACCAGTGGCAGGCCGAGCCCCGTACCTTCACCGGGTGGCTTGGTGGTGGTGAACGGCTCGAACAGGTGGTCGCGGACGCGCTCGTCGATGCCGTGTCCCTCGTCGGTCACGGTGACCAGCAGCCACTCCCCTTCCGGGGCGGCATCGACGACCACCCGGCCGCCCGGCTCGCTGGCGTCGCGTGCGTTGCCGAGCAGGTTGATCATCACCTGCAGCAGCCGCTGGGCGTCACCCTGGACCTCCAGGTCGGGGGGGCAGAGGTTGTGGTAGTCCACATCCTCCCCCGAGCGGGCCAGGTGGATCAAGTGCAGCGCCTCGTCGGTGACGGCGGCCATCGACACCGGGGCGAAGGCCTGTCCCGCCACATGGCGGCCGCCATGGGCGAAGCCGACCAGCGAGGAGACGATACGCGAGACCCGGTCGGTGAGCTGCTGGATCTGCCCGGCGGTCTCGAGCAGCCGGGGGTCATCGGTGTCGTAGCGCAGGTTCTGGGCCAGCGAGGAGATGCCGGTGATGGGGTTGCCGATCTCGTGGGCCACCCCGGCGGCCAGCTGGCCGATCGAGGCCAGCCTGGCGGCATGCACCAGCTCGTCCTCCAGCCACTTCATCTCGCTGTGGTCCTCGATCAGGATCACCTTGCCACCGGGCTCGTGCCGGTCCTCGTGCAGCTCGGCCTTGTGCAGGGTCAGGTAGCGCAGCCCGCCCTCGAGTTCCACCGGCTGCTTGTAGAGGTGGCTGTGGGGCTCGGCGAGGATGCGGCCGAGCAGTTCGCCCCAGGGGGCCGGCAGGCTGTCGCGCCGCGCGCCGACCACGCTCTCGCCGGGGATGCCGGTGAGGGCGGAGAGGGCGTCGTTCCACATCAGCAGCTCACCGTCGTCGCCGAAGGCGCAGAGCCCCACGGGCAGACGGGTCAGGGTGCGGCGGTGGTAGCGGCGCAGGCCGTCGAGCTCCCGGGCCAGGCCGGTCAGGCGGGTGCGGTAGGCCTCCAGGCGACTCTCGACGAAGTGGATGTCCTCGGTGGCGTCGCCACCGTCCTGACGGTAGGGCAGGTAGCGGTCGACGATGTCCTGGGCCACCGACGGACCCATCAGGCCGGACAGGTTGGCCTGGATGCGGTCGCGCAGGCGACGCAGCGCGTAGGGGCGACTCTCCAGCGGCGAGAGGTGCAGGGCGGCCAGGGCGCGGTCGACCTCGCGCGAGGCGACGTCGTCACCCAGCGCCCGGGCCAGGTGGTGCTTGAACTCCTCGCCGTTGGCGGCCTCCAGCGGCAGGCGCTTGGGGCGGATCACCGCGTCCACCGAGCAGGCCTCGGCGGCGGCCCGCTCCCCCGGGGAGGTGCGGGTGGCCAGCGAGACCAGGATCAGGATGAGGATGTTGGTGGCAAGCGACACCAGGGTCACGATGTACCACTCCGGCTCGCCGGCGAGCATCTCGAGTCCCGGGGGCAGCACCACCAGGGCCGGCAGGTCGGTGAGCAGCGGCGGCCACAGGCCGGCCAGCCAGATCAGGGTGCCGGCGGCGAGGCCCGACACCATGCCCTTGCGGTTGGCGCCCGGCCAGTAGAGCAGCGCCAGCATGCCCGGCAGGCACTGGGCCATGCCGATGAAGGCGGCCAGGCCCAGGGTGGTGAGGTCGTGATTCACCCCCACGGTGCGATAGAAGAGCCAACCGCCGAGGATCACCGCGCCGATCAGTGCCCGACGCAGCCAGCGCAGCCAGTGGTAGAGGTCGGGCTGGTCGATCGGTGGATGGGCCACCAGCACCAGGTGGTTGAGGATCATCCCCGACAGCGCCAGGGAGATGATGATCATGGTGCCACTGGCCGCCGCCAGGCCGGCGATGAAGGCCAGGGCCCCGACCCACCAGGACTCCGAGAGTGCGAAGGCCAGGTAGGCCGCCCCGCTCCCCGTGGCCTCTGCCCCGACCCGCTGGGCGGCCCACAGGATCAGCGGCACCGGCAGTGCCATCAGCAGCAGGAACAGCGGCAGTGTCCAGGAGGCCTGGAGCAGGGTGCGCCGGGAGAGGGTCTCGGCGAAGGTGATATGGAACATGTGCGGCATCAGGAAGGCTGCGGCGAAGAACAGCAGCAGCAGGGTGCGCCACTGGGCCGGGTCGAGGTGCTCGACCCCGGCCTGGGCCGCACGACCGGGGCCGTCGAGCCAGACCTGGAGGTCGGCGGGGCCGTCGAAGACGGCGAACAGGGCAAAGGCGCCCAGCGCCAGCATGGCGCCGAGCTTGACCGCCGATTCCAGGGCAATGGTCACGAGCAGGGTGTCGTGGCGGGCGTGCAGCCGGGTGTGGCGGGCCCCGAAGAGGATGGTGAACAGCGCGATCAGCACGCAGAAGGCCAGCGCCAGTAGCGACGGCGAGGCGGCCCCGGTCATCAGGAAGATGGCGTCGCCCATGGTCTGCACCTGCAGCGCGAGCAGCGGCATCACCGCCAGCAGGCTGACCAGGGTGACCAGGGTACCGACCCAGCGCGAACGGAAGCGGAAGGCGAAGAGGTCGGCGAGCGAGGAGAGCTGGTAGGTGCGGCTCAGCCGCTGGATCGGCACCAGCAGCACCGGGGCGAGCAGGAAGGCGCCGGCCACCCCGAGGTAGTAGGCCAGGTAGCCGAAGCCGGCGTTGCTGGCCAGCTCCAGACTGCCGTAGATCGCCCAGGCGCTGGCATAGACCCCCAGCGCCAGGGTGTAGACCGCCGGGTGGCGAGCGATGCGCGCAGGTATCCAGCCGCGCTCCACCGCCAGGGCACAGAGGAACAGCAGCAGCAGGTAGCCGGTCCCCAGCGCCAGTACGCTGACCAGGCTGGCGCTCATCGGCGCTCCTCGTCGCCCAGGGGCGCCAGTAACCATCTAGCGTTCATCGAGCTTCCTCTTCTGCTCCAGCCACAGCGTCAGGGCGATCAGCACCCCCCAGATGAGGAAGGGACGGTACCAGGCCACGCCGGGGCTGGCCCAGCCGCTCATCAGCAGTGGCGAGAGCAGGTAGCCGCCGAAGACCAGGAAGAGCATGAGGCGATAGACATACATGGGGCTCTCCTCTCAGTGGCGGGCCCCGGTGGCCGAGCGCTCGGGGTGGGGGTGGATCCGGCCGGCGTCCCAGGCGCTGATGGCCCGGGCGAGCTGGTCGGCCACCGGGGCCGTGGCGAGCTCCGCGGGCGGTCGCTGGTCCAGCGCCGTCAGGGCCCGGTGCAGCAGCGGGCGAACCGCGTCGTCTTCCCGCGGCAGTGGCGGGGCCAGGTTCTGCTTGGAGAGCTTCTGGCCATCGTCGCCCATGATCAGCGGCAGATGCAGATAGCGGGGGTGGGGCAGGCCCAGGGCGTGCTGCAGCTGGCGCTGCCAGGGAGTGTTGTCGAGCAGGTCGAACCCCCGGACCACATCGGTGATGCCCTGGTCGGCGTCGTCCACCGCCACGGCGAGCTGGTAGGCCCAGAGGCCGTCCTTGCGCTTGAGCACCACATCGCCGAGCGCGGCCGGGTCGAAGCGCTGCTCGTCGAACAGCCGGTCCTGCCAGGCGATCGGGCGCAGGCCGAGGTCGCTGCGTAGCCGCCAGGCCACCGGCCCGCCGGGCTCACGCGGGCCGTCGCGGCACCAGCCGGGGTAGAGGGCATGGTCGCGCCACTGCTTGCGCGAACAGCTGCAGGGGTAGGCCAGGCCCCGGTCGACCAGGGTGTCCAGCGCCGCCTGATAGGCCGCGTCGCGCTCATGCTGCCAGTGGACCGGGCCGTCCCAGTGCAGGCCGAAGGCCTCGAGCTGGTGCAGGATGGTCTCGGCCGCGCCCGGCGGGCAACGCGGCGGGTCGATGTTCTCGATGCGCAGCAGCCACTGCCCGCCGGCCCGTCGGGCGTCGAGAAAGCTCGCCAGTGCCGCCACCAGCGAGCCGAAGTGCAGCGGCCCCGAGGGGGTCGGGGCGAAGCGGCCGCGGTAGCGGCTCATGGGCACCACCTCCGGTGACGCTCGGACATGCAAACGGGCACCCCTGGGTGCCCGTCGCGACGTTGCTGTTGCAAGGCGATCGGCATGGCCGGA
Organism: Halomonas sp. LBP4; assembly: GCF_003202205.1. Lineage (GTDB taxonomy): Bacteria > Pseudomonadota > Gammaproteobacteria > Pseudomonadales > Halomonadaceae > Halomonas > Halomonas flagellata. Next base: position 13,495 of record NZ_PDOG01000010.1, on the reverse strand, counting down.
TCAGCCCCCCAGCTGCTTTTCCTTGAGCTCGGCCAGCGTCTTGCAGTCGACACACAGGGTGGCGGTGGGGCGCGCCTCGAGGCGGCGGATTCCGATCTCCACGCCACAGGCCTCGCAGAAGCCGTAGTCGTCCTCGTCGATCTTCTCGAGGGTCTCGTTGATCTTCTTGAGCAGCTTGCGCTCACGGTCCCGGGTGCGCAGCTCCAGGCTGAACCCCTCCTCCTGGGTGGCGCGGTCGGCAGGGTCGGCGTAGTTGTTGGCCTCTTCCTGCAGGTGGCGCACGGTGCGGTCCACCTCTTCCATCAGCTCCTGTTTCCAGCCCAGCAGGATCTGTCGGAAGTGCTCCAGCTGCTGTTCGTTCATGTACTCTTCACCCGCCGCCGGCTCGTACGGGGTGAATTTCTTCGGCGCTTCCGTCTTCTTTTCTGCTACTGGCATGGGATTGCCTCGTTACTGTAGTGACTGCTGATCAATACCCGCCATGGTGCAAGGTATCTCACGCCAAAAGGATGCTTGTTTAGCGGAAAAACGCAGGCTTTGCAACTCCCCGGGCCGCACGACCTGCGCGGGTTCCACGAAAGTCGGTACAATATTCCCGTTGGACCGCGCGGAGGCGAAAGAATGCCCGTCCAGTCGATCATCCGTACAGGAGCCAGTCATGCCATGGAATTCGCGTGTCGCGCGGGTCGCCCCCTTCCGGGTCATGAGCCTGCTGGAGACCGCCCAGGCCCGGGAGGCGGCCGGGCACGATGTGATCCACCTGGAGGTGGGCGAGCCTGACTTCCCCACCCCCGAACCGGTGGTCGCCGCCGGTGGTGAGGCCCTGGCCGCGGGGCACACCCGCTATACGCCGGCGGCGGGGCTGCCGGCGCTGCGCGAGGCCATCGCCGGCCACTACGCCGAGCACTTCGGCGCCGAGGTCGACCCGGCGCGGATCCTGGTCACCCCGGGGGCGTCGGGGGCGCTGCTGCTGGCCAGCCAGCTGCTGGTCGGCCCCGGCGACCGGGTGCTGATGGCCGACCCCAACTATCCCTGCAACCGCCACTTCATGGCCCTGGCCGGGGCCGAGGTGGATGCCGTGCCGGTGGGCGACGAAAGCGGCTGGCAGCTCGACGCGGAGCTGGTCGCCCGTCACTGGCGCGACGATACCCGGCTGGCGATGCTCGCCAGCCCCTCCAACCCCACCGGCCATATGCTCGATGCCGAGCAACTGGCCGGGGTGGCCGCCACGGTGGCGGCGCGCGAGGGACATCTGCTGGTGGACGAGATCTACCAAGGCCTCTGTTTCGATCTGCCGTCGCTATCGGTGGCTTCTCTGACGCCGGATGCCTTCGTGGTCAACAGCTTCTCCAAGTACTTCGGCATGACCGGCTGGCGCCTGGGGTGGCTGCTGGCGCCCCAGGCCGCGGTGGAGCCACTGACCCGGCTGGCCCAGAACGTCTTCCTGGCCGCGCCCACGCCGGCCCAGCATGCGGCCCTGGCCGCCTTCACCCCCGAGTGCCGCGGGATCCTCGAGGCGCGGCGCGTCGAGCTGGGGCGCCGCCGCGATGCCCTGCTGGCCGGGCTCGCCCGGCTGGGGCTGGCGCCGTCGCTGCCGCCCCAGGGGGCCTTCTACCTGTGGCTCGACATCTCGCGCTATAGCGACGACAGCCAGGCCTTCTGCCAGCGGCTGCTCGAGGAGGAGAACGTCGCCATCACCCCGGGCATCGACTTCGCCCTCTCGGGCGGCGAGCATCACGTGCGCATCGCCTTCACCACCGGCATCGCGCGCCTGGAGGAGGCGGTGAGCCGGCTCGAACGCTTCCTGGCAAGGGGCTAGACGGCATGGACTATCCCGCCCTGGTGCCCGGTACCCTGCTGCGCCGCTACAAGCGCTTTCTCGCCGACGTGCGCCTCGACGATGGCCGCGAGGTGGTGGCGCACTGCCCCAATACCGGCTCGATGCGGGCGGTGAACGTACCGGGCTGCCGGGTCTGGCTCTCGCCCAGCGACAACCCGGCGCGCAAGCTGGCCTGGACCTGGGAGCTGATCGCGCTGCCCCAGTCCGACGACTCGTGGGCGCTGGCCTCGGTGCAGACCGGCCGGGCCAACCGCATCGTCGAGGAGGCGCTGCGCGAGGGGCGGGTGCCGGCGCTCGCCGGCTACTCGGCCCTCAGGCGCGAGGTGAAGGTGGCGCACGGGGCCGGTGAGAAGGCCGCCCGGCTGGACTTCCGTCTCGATGATCCGGCGCGGGGCTCGGCCTTCGTCGAGGTCAAGCAGGTGACGCTGAAGGAAACCGATGGCCACGGCTATTTCCCCGATGCGGTGAGCGAACGGGGCAGGAAACACCTCGAGGTGCTGGCCGAGCTCGCCGCTCGGGGCCAGCGTGCCGTGCTGCTGTTCTGCGTGGCCCACGAGGGCATCCCCGACGTGGCCCCGGCGGCTCATCTGGATCCGGCCTATGCGGCGACGCTGCGTGACGTGGCCGGGCGTGGGGTGGAGGTGCTGGCCCACCGCTGCGAGGTCATGCGCCGCGAAGGCGTGCCGGTGGCGATCCGCCTGGGCCGGCGGCTGCCGGTGTTGCTCGAGCGCCGGGTGGATGTTGCCCTCGACTGAGTCGGGGATCTCCCTCGAGGTTGCCACGCATCGCTCGTTGATGTCATCCGTTCAGGCCGGGGCGCAATCCGCCAGGGCCTGTGCCACGCGCTCCAGGGCGTCACGCCCCCTGGCGTCACCGGCGTGCCGTTCCCACCATTGACGATGAACGCTGCGGACCCGGACCGTGACCACGGCCAGGCCCAGGACCTGCGCCATCGCCAGCCGATGCAGGCCCTTGTTGGTCTTGATGAGCCTGCCGTGGCGGTCGATGGTCACCCCCAGCCTGTCCTTTCCCTCGTGCTTGTCGAAGCCGAAACAGGCCATGTTCTCCATGTACAGCAGGTAGAGCCGCAGGTACTCGAGGATGCGCTCACGGCTGTCGAGCAGCATCCCCTTGTGGTGGGAGCGCAGCGGGCGGCCCTGTTCCAGCTGCCGTTCCAGCTGCCGGCAGGTCTCGCTGCAGCTCGGGTCGAGTCGATGGGTCCAGAGATCCCGGATGAAGCGGGTACGACTGCTGTCGACCAGGTCATGGCGGGGCAGGTCCCAGTCTCCGGACCACAGGAACAGGGTCGATGCCTTGCGCCGCTCCGCGCGGTTGGGAAAGGCATCCGGATAGCTCAGGCTGCGGACCAGTCGCCCGGGGTTCACCTCGAGGTCCAGGCGATCGCCCAGGGCGTGTTCGATACTGCGCCGCGGCAACCCCTGGGCTTCCAGCCAATGGCTGCCGGATCGCTGAGCCAGCCAGCGCCGGAACAGCCAGTCTTCCAGGGGCCGGCCCAGGCGGCGCTTGAAGCCCTCCTTGGCCTGGTAGGCGAGGCGGGAGGTCAGCATCTTCCGGCGAAGCCTGGCATCGTAGAGCGGCGGGTGCACCAGTTCACCGGTGGGGGTCCTCGGCAACTGCGGGGCCGCCAGCCGAGCCGACAGGGAGTCGCCCAGGCGATCGCTCAGCGACGGACTGGGTGGCCTCGGCTCCAGGTCGCGGGATAGCGTCCAGAGTGCCTGCCCCTGGAGCCTGGCGGGGATCCTCCGCGTGGCCGAGGGTGTGGCGGTGGTCAAGGCCTCGAGCTGATTGTGCAGCCGGCTGCCGAGGATGGTGAAGAGCCAGGAGCCGGGGTGGTCCTCATCGGCAGCGAAGCGCCCGGCATTGAGCCAGGCCAGCAGGAGGGCGTCGTGCACGACATCCTCGGCCTGTCGGGGGGCCTCCAGGAAGTGGTCGGCGGTGGCCAGCATCGGGGGAGCGACGATTTGCCGAAGCCGGTGAAACCCCTCGGGGTCCCGGCGGCGGCAAGCGTCCAGGGCCTGCGTCAGGGGGGCCGGGCTCTCCGGCAGACGACCATGCATCCGAAGGGTTACCTGTCTATGTAGAATCGTTGAATGAAGCTGACTTCCGCGGGCTCGCTGTTGCGGTCGTAACGCACCTCGAGGTCGAAGCGCATGGGGGCGTCCTCGTGGATGCGGAAGACCGCGATCTGCGACACGCTGTCGCCGCTGCGCAGGGTACGGAAGGCGAGCGGCTCGCCGTCGCTGCTGCCCAGCTCGCTGACCCGGCCGTTGACGGTGGCCGGCACGACCCGGGTCGTGCCGTCCTCCCGCTCCTCGAGCACGCTGACATTGAGCAGTGCCATCACCTGGTTGCGCTGGATGCGGTGTTCCTCGGCCACCTCCCGGGGCAGGAAGCTGGTGTTCACCGCACTGTAGTGGATCTGGTAGTCGCCGATCTGTTCGAACTGCTGGGCCTGCAGCGGCAGGGCAAGCAGCAGTAGCCACCCCAGGGCCAGGCCGGTCAGGAATCGCTGGATCATGGTGTGCCCCTGGTCTTGCGCTTCGGTTTGCGTTCTTTCTCTGTTCGAGTCAATCACTCCGGCGGGTGACGCGGAAGATGGCGATCTCGCCGAACAGGTTGGGCCACCAGCGTGAGGTCCAGTGGCCCTCATGGTCGCCGATGCCCACCGCCCGGTCGACGATGATCAGACCCTTGTCGCGGCAGAGTTGTTCAAAGTCGTTGAAGGTCGACAGGTGGATGTTGGGGGTGTCGTACCAGGCGTGGGGCAGCGACTTCGAGACCGGCATGTAGCCCTTGAGGCCGAGATAGGCCCGGTGGCGCCAGTAGGCGAAGTTGGGGAAGGTGATGATGCACTCTTCCGCTACCCGCAGCATCTCGTCGAGCATGCGGTCGGGGCGGCGCAGGGCCTGCAGCGCCTGGGTCATGATCACCAGGTCGCAGGCGTCGTCCTCGAAGTTGGCCAGCCCTTCGTCGAGGTTCTGCTCGATGACGTTGACGCCCCGGGCGATGCAGGCGGTGATGCCCTCCGGGTCGATCTCCAGGCCGTAGCCGGTGACGTTCTTGTCCCGGGCCAGGGCCGCCAGCAGGGTACCGTCGCCGCAGGCCAGATCGAGGATGTGGGCCCCCGCGGGCACCCAGTCATGGATCAGCTTGAAGTCGGCACGCATCATGGGTGGTCCTCCAGGCCGAGGTCCCGGGCCACGCGGGCCATGAAGGCGGAGAACACCGCCTGGTAGCGGGGCTCGGGCATCAGGAAGGCGTCGTGACCGTGGGGGGAGTCGATGTTGGCGTAGCTGACCGCCTTGCCGGCGCGGATCAGGGCGTTGACCAGCTCCCGCGAGCGTGACGGCGGGAAGCGCCAGTCGGTGGTGAAGCTGACCACCAGAAAGGGGCAGGCCGCCGGCGCCAGGGCCCGGGCCAGGTCGCCACCATGGGCCGCGGCCGGGTCGAAGTAGTCCAGCGCCTTGGTCATCAGCAGGTAGGTGTTGGCGTCGAAGGAGGTGGAGAAGGTGTCCCCCTGGTAGCGCAGGTAGGACTCCACCTGGAACTCGACGTCGTAGCCGAAGTTGAGGTCGTCGGTGCGCAGGTCGCGGCCGAACTTGCTGCCCATGGCGTCTTCCGACAGGTAGGTGATGTGTCCCACCATGCGGGCGAGCTTGAGGCCGCGTCGGGGCACCTTGCCCTGCTCGGCATACCAGCCGTCGTGATAGTCGGGGTCGGAGCGGATCGCCTGGCGAGCGACCTCGTTGAAGGCGATGTTCTGGGCCGACAGCTTCGGCGTGGCGGCGATCACCGCTGCATTGGCCACCCGCTCGGGATAGGAGAGGGTCCACTGGACCACCTGCATGCCACCGAGGCTGCCGCCGATCACCGCGGCGAAGCGCTCGATGCCGAGCCGGTCGGCCAGCCGCGCCTGGCTGTGGACCCAGTCACCCACCATCATCATCGGGAAGTCCGGTCCCCACTGGCGGCCGGTCTCCGGGTTCTCGCTGTTCGGGCCGGTGCTGCCGTGGCAGCCGCCCAGGTTGTTCAACGAGACCACGAAGAAGCGCTCGGTGTCGATGGACTTGCCGGGGCCGATATGGGCGTCCCACCAGCCCGGCTTGCGTTCGTCGGGGGCGTGGAAGCCCGCGGCATGGTGGTGACCGGAGAGGGCGTGGCAGACCAGCACCGCATTGGAGCGCGCGGCGTTGAGCGTGCCGTAGGTTTCATAGACGAGGTCGTAGGCCGGCAGCGTCTTGCCGCAGGCCAGGGCCAGGGGGTCGTCGAAGTGCGCCGTCTGCGGCGTCACCAGGCCGACCGAGTCACGCGGAAGCTCGGGCATCAGTCGTTCGGTGTCCAGTCGTTGCGTGGTGCCTGTTGTCATGGGGACCTGGCTCAGAGGCCGACCAGGGCGCCGGAGATGCCGGCCGCACGGGTCAGCGAGCCCACCACGATACCATCGATGATGCTGATGGCGATGAAGGCCACGATGGGCGAGATGTCGATCATGCCCAGCGGCGGGATCACGCGGCGCAACGGCGCCATGATCGGCTCCACCAGTTGCATCACCAGGAGCGCGCCGGGGTGGCTGGCATTGGGGGCGACCCAGCTGAGGATGATCATCACGATCAGCGCGAAGAAATAGATCTTCAGGATGGCGTTGGCCAGCGCCGCGACCGACCCGATGGCCACGCCGAGCAGCGGCGCCATGCCGAAGCCGGCCACCTGCAGGATGACCACGATGCTCACCGCCTTGATCACGAAGCCGGCCGCGAGGGTGGCCAGGTCGAAGCGGTTCATCACCGGCCCGAGGAAGCCCTGGAAGGGACGCACCACCGGCTGGGTGATCTTCACCACCGACTGGCTGATGGGATTGTAGTAGTCGGCCCGTGATGCCTGCAGCAGGAAGCGCAGCATCAGCAGGAACAGGTAGATATTGATGAGGGTGTTGACCAGCAGCAGGCCGGCACTTCCCAGTTGACTGCCCATCAGGGCTCCTCCTTGTTCGTGAAAGCTTGCCGGGTCAGCGCTTGCCGAGCTCGTCGGCCATTTCGCGGGCTCGGGCGGCGCAGGCCTCGAGCGCTTCCCCCAGGGTCCGGCGCAGGCCGGCGCTCTCCAGGTGCTCGATGGCACGCTCGGTGGTGCCGCCGGGGGACATCACGTTGCGCTTGAGCTCGGCGGGAAGCTTGTCGCTCTGCTGGGCCATCTTCGCCGCGCCCAGGGCCGTCTGTATCGCCAGCCGGCGGGCGGTCTCGGCGGGCAGGCCGAGGGCTACGCCGGCTTCCTCCATCGCCTCGAACATCAGGAAGAAGTAGGCGGGGCCACTGCCGGAAACCGCGGTTACGGCATCGAGCAGGGCTTCCTGCTCGACCCACTCGACCAGGCCCACCGCCTCCAGCATCTCGGTGGCGAGCTGGCGCTGCGCATCGCTGACGTTGGCATTGGCGAAGAGGCCGGCGGCGCCGGCGCCGACCAGCGAAGGCGTGTTGGGCATGCAGCGTACCACCGCCAGGTCGCCGCCCAGCCAGTGCTCGAGCGTCTCGGCGGGCAGGCCGGCGGCCACCGAGATGATCAGCGGACGGCGGCGCTGGACCACGTCACGCAGTCCCGCGCAGACGTCGCGCATCACCTGTGGCTTCACCGCCAGCACCACCACGTCGGCCTGGTCGGTCGCGGCGGCGTTGTCGGTCGCGGTGTGGATGCCCAGTCGGCTGCGTACCGGGGCGAGCATCTCGTCGCTGGGCGAGGTGGCGGTGATGGCGGCGGGCGAGAAGCCGTTGTCGATCATGCCGCCGATGATGGCGCTGGCCATGTTGCCGGCGCCGATGAAGGTGACTCTGCTGGCCATGCGATCTGTCCTGTGTCGGTCGACGAATGTTCGGCCGGCTTGCGGTACCGGCACGCGTGTTGTCGCTACTGTGATGCTGCCCGTTCGCCGAAGATGGCGGTGCCCAGCCGGACCAGGGTGGCGCCTTCCTCTACGGCGGCCTCCAGGTCGGCGGTCATGCCCATCGACAGGGTGTCCAGCGGCGCGTCCGGAAAGCGTTCCTGCAACGCTGCCAGGGCCTCGCGCAACCGGGCGAAGGGCTCGCGCTGGGCCTCGCGGCTCTCGGCCGGCGCGGGAATCGCCATCAGCCCGCGCAGGCGCAGGGCCGGCATCGCCAGCACCGCCCCGGCCAGGGCCGGCAGCTCGGCGAGCATGACGCCGGACTTGCTGGGCTCATCGCTGATGTTGACCTGCAGGCAGACGTTCAGCGGCCCGAGGCCCTCGGGGCGTTGATCGTTCAGACGCCGGGCGATCTTCTCCCGGTCTAGGCTGTGTACCCAGGCGAAGTGCTCGGCCACGGCTCGCGTCTTGTTGGATTGCAACGGCCCGATGAAATGCCAGACGATGTCGTCGAGGTCCGCCAGCTCGGCCTGCTTGTCGAGGGCTTCCTGGACATAATTCTCGCCGAAGTCGCGCTGGCCGAGATGCCAGGCCTCGCGGATCATCGCCGCCGGCCTGGTCTTGCTGACGGCGAGCAGGCGGGCATCCGTGGCGGGGCGCCCGGCGGCCTGCAGGGCCTCGGCCAGGCGGGCGCGGGCAGCGGCCAGCGACTCGGAAAGTACCAAAGCCTTCATCACGAAAGGTCTATCATACTGGTCATAACTGAAGGGAACCTTATCCCGGGAGCAGGGGAAACGCATGGATATTACCGAATTGCTGGCGTTCTCGGCAAAGCAGAACGCTTCGGACCTCCATCTGTCGGCAGGCCTGCCGCCGATGATACGCGTCGATGGCGACATCCGCCGGCTCAATGTGCCGGCCATGGAGGATCGGGAGGTCCGCAAGCTGATCTACGACATCATGGCGGATCGCCAGCGTCGCGACTACGAGGAGTTCTTCGAGACCGACTTCTCCTTCGAGGTCCCGGGGGTCTCGCGCTTCCGTGTCAACGTCTTCAACCAGGCGCGCGGGGCCGGGGCGGTGTTTCGCACCATTCCCTCGGAAGTGTTGACCCTGGATGACCTTGGAATGGGGGACGTCTTTCGCCGGCTGGCCATGTTGCCCCGTGGCCTGGTGCTGGTGACCGGTCCCACCGGCTCGGGCAAGAGCACGACCCTCGCGGCGATGATCGACTACATCAACGACAACCGCTACGAGCATATCCTCACCATCGAGGACCCGGTGGAATTCGTCCATCGCAGCAAGCGCTGCCTGGTCAACCAGCGTGAGGTGCACCGTGATACCCATGGCTTTGCCCCGGCCCTGCGCAGCGCCCTGCGCGAGGACCCGGACATCATCCTGGTCGGCGAGATGCGTGACCTGGAGACCATTCGCCTGGCATTGACCGCGGCCGAGACCGGGCACCTGGTGTTCGGCACCCTGCACACCACCTCGGCGGCCAAGACCATCGACCGCATCATCGACGTCTTCCCCGGCGACGAGAAGTCCATGGTGCGCTCGATGCTCTCCGAGTCGCTGCAGGCGGTGGTTTCGCAGGCCCTGGTCAAGCGCCAGGGGGGCGGTCGGGTGGCGGCCCACGAGATACTCATCGCCACGGCGGCGGTGCGCAACCTGATTCGCGAGGACAAGGTGGCGCAGATCTACTCGGCGATCCAGACCGGTGGCAACCTGGGCATGCAGACCCTGGACGCCTCGCTGTCCAGGCTGGTGGCCGACAACGTGGTGGCTCGTGACGAGGCCCAGGCCAAGGCCAAGAGCGTGCTGGCGAGCTGAGGAAGACACAACGACAAGGAGCAGGGACATGACGGCAACAGAGTGGCTTCACCAGCTGCTGGACATCATGGTGCAACAGGAGGCGTCGGATCTGCTGATCTCGGTGAATGCCCCACCGACCCTGAAGATGGCAGGCCAGCTCACGCCGCTGGGCGACCAGGTGCTCAGCGCCGAGCAGGTCAATGAACTGGTCAATGCCTCGGTGCCCGAGGGGCTGCGCGAGCGCTTCCAGACCGAACGGGAGGCCAATTTCGCGCTCAGTCTCACGGGGCGTGGGCGCTTCCGCGTCAGCGCCTTCCAGCAGCGCAACCAGCTGGCGATGGTGATCCGCCGCATCGCCTTCGAGATTCCCCACCTGGAGGAGCTGTCGCTGCCCCCGGTGCTGGGCGAGCTGGCCAACATCAAGCGCGGCCTGGTGTTCGTGGTCGGGGGTACCGGCACCGGCAAGTCGACCACCCTGGCGTCGATGATCCAGCAGCGCAACGAGACCATCGGCGGCCACATCATCAGCGTCGAGGACCCCATCGAGTACGTTCACCCGCACAAGAAGGCGATCATCAACCAGCGGGAGGTGGGCATCGATACCGACTCCTTCGAGGTGGCCCTGAAGAACACCCTGCGCCAGGCGCCCGACGTGATCCTGATCGGCGAGGTGCGCACCCGGGAGACCATGGAGCATGCGCTGACCTTCGCCGAGACCGGCCACCTCTGCCTGGCCACCCTGCACGCCAACAATGCCAACCAGGCGCTGGATCGCATCATCCACTTCTTCCCCCACGAGCGGCACGAGCAGATCTGGCTCGACCTGTCGCTCAACCTGCAAGCCATCGTGGCGCAGCAGCTGTTGCCGACAATGGACGGTGGTCGTTGCCCGGCCATCGAGATTCTGCTCAAGTCGCCGCTTGTCGGCGACCTGGTGCGCAAGGGGGCGGTGACCGAGATCAAGAATGCCATGGCGCGTTCACGGGATCTGGGCATGCAGACCTTCGACCAGGCGCTCTATGACCTCTTCAGGGCGGGCAAGATCACCGAGGAGGTGGCGCTGGTGCACGCCGACTCCGCCAACGATCTGCGCATGATGATCAAGTACGCCGACCAGAACAGCGAAGGGCTTTCCCGGTCCAGGGAGGCGGCGTCGAACCTGTCGCTGCGCAGCGAGGACGATTTCTAGAGCGTTCTGCTGAAGTCAGGGGGCGTAGACGCCGCCGAGTATCCGGCGGCCCGAGGCTCCGGTGACCGAGGGCAGGTTGCCGGACAGCCCCTGGAGCCTTCGCCAGGCGAGCCAGGCGAAGGCGCCGGCCTCCAGCCAGTCGGCAGGCCAGCCCCAGTCGGCGCTTGCCACCAGCGGCGTCTCGGGCAGGTGGCGGCCCAGGCGGGCCAGCAGATCCGGATTGTGGGCCCCACCGCCGCAGGGGATCAGGGCCGCGGCGGTGGGGGCCGCCAGCCGCTCCTGCGCCATCCCGATGCCGAGGGCGACGCTGGTGGCGGTCAGCTCGGCGAGTGTTGCCTGCACATCTTCCGGTGCCTCCTCCCCCGTCAGTTGTCGTTCCAGCCAGTCGAGGTGGAACAGCTCGCGCCCCGTGCTGCGTGGCGGCGGCTGGTGGAAGAACGGCTCCGCCAGCAAGCGTTCCAGCAGGGCGTCATCGACTCGGCCCGAGGCTGCCCACTCCCCTCCCTCGTCGAAGCGGCCGCCGCGGTGGCGGGCATGCCAGGCATCCAGCAGGGCATTGGCCGGGCCGGTGTCGAAACCGAGCGGCTCGCGCTGGTCCTCCGTTGGTGGCAGCAGCGTCAGGTTGGCGAAACCGCCCAGGTTCAGCACCAGTCGCCACTGGCCCGGGGCACGCAGCAGCGCCTCGTGGAAGGCCGGGGCGAGGGGGGCGGCCTGGCCGCCGGCGGCGAGGTCGCGGCGGCGGAAGTCGGCCACCACCGGGCAGCCGGTGAGTTCGGCGAGCAGGCTGGGGTTGTCGAGTTGCAGGGTGTAGGCGGGGCCGTCGCCATGGCCTCCGGGGGCATGTTCGATGGTCTGGCCATGGCTGCCCACGGCGGTGATCGCCGCGCGCGGCGTGTTACTGGTGGCCAGGAGTGCCTCGATGGTGCCGGCCTGGAGGCGGCAGAAGGCCTCCTCGGTGGCGGCCAGCTCGGCGAAGCTCACCCGGTCGGCATGGCACAGCTGCCAGAGCCGTTGGCGTAGCGGTTCGGGCATCGGCTCGGCGTGGGTCGCCACCAGGCGCGGGCGACCCTCGGCGTCGTTTTCCGCTATCTCCACCAGGGCGGCGTCGATACCGTCGAGGCTGGTGCCGGACATCAGGCCGATGAACAGTGACATGCATTTCTCCCGAGTCGATGCGGCGTAACCGCACGCCACCGAGTCATGCTACCATTCTGCCCCATTCGATGGGCCCTGTGCGCAGGGGTGATCAACCGTGATTCCGTGGAGTGGGAGATGATGACCGAGGTGGCGAGCGCGCTGGCGCTTCTGAAACGAGGCACCCAGGAAATTCTGCTGGAGGAGGAGCTGGTCAAGAAGCTCGAGTCCGGGCGCAAGCTGCGCATCAAGGCGGGCTTCGACCCGACGGCCCCCGATCTGCACCTGGGCCACAGCGTGCTGTTGACCAAGATGCGCCAGTTCCAGGAGCTCGGCCATGAGGTGATCTTCCTGATCGGTGACTTCACCGGCCGTATCGGTGACCCCTCCGGCAAGAACGTGACGCGCAAGCCGCTCACCGCGGAGGAGGTCAGGGTCAATGCCGAGACCTACAAGGAGCAGGTGTTCAAGATTCTCGACCCCGAGAAGACCGAGGTGCGTTTCAACGCCGAGTGGTTCTCCGCCATGAGCGCGGCCGACATGATCGAGCTGGCAGGCCAGAGCACCGTGGCGCGCATGCTCGAGCGCGACGACTTCGAGAAGCGCTACCAGTCCGGACAGTCCATCTCCATCCACGAGTTCCTCTACCCCCTGGTGCAGGGCTACGACTCCGTGGCACTGAAGGCGGACGTGGAGCTCGGCGGCACCGACCAGAAGTTCAACCTGCTGATGGGCCGAGAGATCCAGAAGCACTTCGACATGGAGCCCCAGGTGGTGATCACCATGCCGCTGCTGGAAGGTCTCGATGGCGTGCAGAAGATGTCCAAGTCGCTGGGCAACTATGTGGGCGTCGACGAGGCGCCGGGCGCCATGTTCAACAAGTTGGTCTCCATGCCCGACAGCCTGATGTGGCGCTACTTCGAGCTGCTCTCGCTCAAGCCCAACGAGGAGATCGAGGCGCTCAAGCGCGATGTGGAGAAGGGGGCCAACCCCCGCGACATCAAGATGCTCCTCGCCCGCGAACTGATCGGTCGCTATCACGGCGAAGAAGCCGCGGCCAGTGCCCACCGGTCCGCCGGCAACCTGCTGGCCGAGGGTGAGCTGCCGGAAGACCTGCCCGAGGTCGAGGTCGACTTCGCGGGCAGTGCCCGGGCGCCCATCGCCGCGGTGCTCAACCGGTCGGGGCTGGCCAACAACAGTGCCCAGGCCAAGGACATGCTCGGTAACGGGCGGGTCAAGGTGGATGGCGAAGTGGTCGAGCGCGACCATATGCTCGACAGCGGCAAGAGCTACGTCATCCAGGCCGGCAAGAAGCGCGTTGCCCGGGTGACCGTGCGCTGACGTAGAGCAACTGATTACAAGTCAGTTGCTCCTTGGCTCTCCCTACTCCCTCAATGCCAGCGCCCGCCCTGTGCGGACGTTGTGCTGTCTGGTGGACGGCGGCTTATCCACAACCTCTGCCACCGCAGCCCCCTGTGGGCGAACTTTCACCAGCCTTAGCGGGTCTTCTGTTATGGCCTCGAGGTTTTTCTCGAAAAGGCCTTGCGGGGCATCGGGGAAATCCGTAAAGTACGCATCCGCTGCCGGCGACGGGCAACGTTGCCGGCGGTGATGAGTGGCAGAAGTG
>NZ_PDOG01000001.1:1533358-1542597 GCF_003202205.1 Halomonas sp. LBP4 | reverse complement strand
GACGTGTCGGGCGAGACGCCGCTGATCGCCAACAAGAAGGTGGTGCTGAACAACGACTACATCCACCAGGTCATCGACATCTATCACATCTGACCGGGTCACGCTGATCCGACCGGCAAGGCCCTGCGGCAGGGACGCCACAGGAAGAGTGCAAGATCAACTGATATCACGACCGATAACCACAACAGCTATTTCCCTGGTGAACACAATGAAAACCTCAATCAAGAAAACGCTGCTGGCCTCTGTTGTTGGGGCAGGCCTGATGGCCGCCGGTGGGGCATACGCCAGCGAACATCCTGTCAAGCTCGGCCTGATGCTGCCCTATTCCGGTACCTATACCGCCCTGGGTGAGGCGATCACCAATGGCCTGCAGCTGGCCATCGAGGAGCGCGGCAACCAGCTGGGCGGCCGTCCCGTTGAATACGTGAAGCTGGACTCCGAAGCCGACCCCTCCAAGGCGCCCCAGAACATGAGCCGGCTGGTACGGGGTGACAATGTCGACTTCGTGATCGGCCCGGTGCACTCGGGGGTTGCCATGGGCATGCTGCGGGTGGCCAAGCAGACCGGTGCCATCACCATCATTCCCAATGCGGGGCTGGGGGCGGCGACCAACGAGCTGTGCATGCCCAATGTGTTCCGCACCTCCTTCAGCATGTGGCAGGACAGCTACCCCATGGGCAAGGTCGCCTACGATCGGGGCTACCGCAAGATGGTCACCATCACCTGGGACTACGCCGGCGGCAAGGAGGACGTGGCCGGCTTCAAGGAGGCCTTTACCGAGGCCGGTGGCGAGATCGTCGAGGAGATTCTGGTGCCCTTCCCGAGCACCGAGTTCCAGAGCTACCTGGCGCAGATCGGCAGCCTCAATCCGGACGCCGTCTATACCTTCTTCGCCGGTGGGGGCGGGGTCAGCTTCGTGCGCGATTACGCGGCCTCGGGCCTCAAGGACAACATTCCGCTGCTGGGCTCGGGGTTCCTGACGGAGGGCAACCTGGGCGCCCTGGGCGATGCCGGGGAAGGCGTGCTGACCACCCTGCACTATGCCGACACCCTCGACAGTGACGCGAACCGTCAGTTCGTGGCGGCCTATCAGGAAGCCTATGGCAAGGTGCCGGATGCCTATGCCGTGCAGGGCTATGACACCGGCATGATGCTGGCCCAGGCGCTGGACAAGGTGGCTGGCAACACCGAGGACAAGGAGGCCCTGATCGCGGCGCTGGCCAGTGTGGAACTCGAAAGCCCCAGGGGGCTGATGAGCTTCTCCGATTCCCACCACCCAATCCAGAACGTCTACCTTCGCGAGATCCGGGATGGCAAGCATGAAGTCGTCGATGTCGCCTACGAGCAACTCGAAGTGCCGGATAACGCCTGCAAGAAGTGATTCGGTGAACCCCTGACTTCCGGGGCGGGCCAAGCCCGCCCCCGTGCCTCGCGGAGGAGATCGTCATGGATCTCGCATTCTTTGGTGTGCAGCTCCTCAACGGGCTGCAGTACGGACTGCTGCTGTTCCTGATCGCCAGTGGCCTGACGCTGATCTTCGGCATCATGGGCATCATCAACCTGGCCCATGGCGCCATGTACATGATCGGGGCCTACCTGGTCTGGGACCTGACCATGCGGCTGGGCAACTTCTGGCTGGCCATCGTCATCGCCATTCCCATCGCCATCGTTCTGGGGCTGATCATCGAGCGGCTCTTTCTCGACACGCTCTACAAGCGTGACCATCTCTACCAGGTACTGCTGACCTTTGGGCTGATCCTGGTGCTCAACGAGGCACAGCGGATCATCTGGGGGGGGGACGTCCACAGCGTGCCGGTGCCGGCGCCCTTCGATGGCAGCATCCAGCTTACCGACAACCTGCAGTACTCGGTCTACCGGCTGTTCGTGATGGGTGTCTGCCTGGCACTGGCCGGGGTTATCTACTGGGTCATCCGCCACACCCGGCTGGGTATCATCATCCGCGCCGGCGCGGTCAACCGCGACATGGTGGAGGGACTGGGCATCAATGTGCGCACCCTGTTCACGCTGATCTTCAGCGTCGGGGTGGCGCTTACCGCCTTTGCCGGGATGATCGCGGCGCCCCTGACCTCCATCGCCCCCGGCATGGGTGACAGCATCCTGATCACCTGCTTCGTCGTCGTGGTCATCGGCGGCATCGGCTCGATCAAGGGCGCCTTCTGGGGGGCCATTCTGATCGGCATGGCCGAGACCTTCGGGTCGGTGCTGATTCCGAGCCTTGCCAGCATGGTGATCTACCTGATCATGGCCGCCGTGCTGCTGGTCAAGCCACGCGGGCTGTTCGCCTGAGGAGGGTGAGTCATGTTGCATAGATATCCCAAGCGCGTCTCTATCATCATGCTGGTATTGACCGCACTCGTTGCCCTCTTTCCGCTCTGGGGGCCGGCCCTGTTCGGGGCGCGCAGTGACTTCGTCCTGGAACAGCTCACCTTGATGCTGATCCTGGCGCTGTTCGCCATGAGCCTGGATCTGCTGGTGGGCGTGGTGGGGCTGGTCAGCCTCGGCCATGCCCTGTTCTTCGGCCTGGGGGCCTATACGCTGGCCCTGGCCAGCCCCGATTTCAGCCCCGCCTCGCTGTGGTGGATGCTGCCGCTGGTCATGCTGGTCTCCGCGGTGGTCGCCCTGGTCGTCGGCTTCCTGGTCATCCGCACTAAGGGCATCTTCTTCATCATGACCACCCTGGCCTTCGGTCAGATGCTCTACTACCTGGTCAGCACCTCGCCCTATACTGGCGGTACCGACGGGGTCTTCATCATGTTCCGACCCAGTGTCGCGGTCGGTGACACCCTGCTACTGGATATGGATAACCCGCTGACGTTCTTCTATTTCTGTCTGGGAACCCTGATCGTCGGCTATGTCTTCCTGCGCTGGCTGACCCGTTCCTACTATGGCCAGGTGCTCGACGGCATCCACGACAACGAGCACCGCATGGAGGCGCTGGGCTATGCCACCGCGAGCTACAAGCTGATCGCCTTCGTGATTGCCGGGGTGATGGCGGCGATCGCCGGCATGCTGGCGGCCATGCAGTACGGCTTCGCCAACCCCGCCCAGCTCGGCTGGCACACCTCGGGTGAGGTGCTGATGATGGTGATCCTCGGCGGTATGGGCACCATTTTCGGGCCAATTCTCGGCGCCTTCGCCTTCGAGATCCTGCTGCATACCTATGAGCACCTGACCACGCACTGGCCGATCCTGATGGGCATCACCATCATCCTGGCCGTGCTGATTCTGCCCAAGGGCATCGCCGGGCTGATCATCGCCCCACCCGGGCGTGACGCCCTGATGAAATCGCCCCTGCTGCGCTGGTTCAACCGGCGTGGCCAGGCCGGGTCGGCCGCGGTCAAGTCGTCCAAGCCCGCGGCCAAGTCGTCGAAGCCCGCGGCCCAGAGCAAGGAGGGATAAGCCATGAGTACTGCTCCCTTGTTGGAAACCCATGGCCTGACCCGGCGCTTCGGGGGCCTGATAGCGGTCAATGACGTCGATTTCGATGTCAAGCCGGGCGAGATCCACGCCATTCTGGGGCCGAATGGTGCCGGCAAGAGCACCCTGATCAACCTGCTGTCGGGGGAGATTCCGCCCTCGTCGGGGCAGATCCTGTACCGCGGCAAGCCCATCCAGGGCAAGAAGGCGCGTCAGATCGCCCGCATGGGGATCGGCCGCAGCCACCAGAAGACCAATATCTTCCCGCGGCTCAACTGCCTGCAGAACTGCCAGCTGGCGGCGCGCATCCACATGGGCGGGGTGTTCGGCAGCTGGCGCTCCCGCCAGCAGGCCCGGGCGGTCAGCGAGCGGGCGCTCCAAGCCCTGGAGACCTGCCAGCTGGTGCAGCGCGCCTATACCCCGGCATCCGACATGAGCTACGGCGAGCAGCGCCAGCTGCAGATCGCCATGGTGCTGGCCACGGCGCCGTCGCTGATGCTGCTCGACGAGCCCATGGCCGGCATGGGGCGCGAGGAGACCGCTCAGGTTACCGAGCTGCTCAAGGGCCTGGCCGATCAGTATCCGCTGGTACTGATCGAGCACGACATGGACTCGGTGTTCCGCCTGGCCCACCGCATCACCGTGATGGTGGACGGCTGCGTGCTGGAGACCGGTCCGACCGACCAGATTCGCCGCAGTGAAAAGGTCCGGGACGTCTATCTCGGCCGCCACCATGAGGAGGCGCAAGCATGACCGCCGCTGAGCAGATCACGCCCCTGATCGAAGCCAAGGGGCTGCACACCTACTATGGTGAGAGCCATATCCTGCACGGTGTCGATCTCACCCTCATGCCCGGCGAGACCCTCAGCCTGCTGGGGCGCAACGGCATGGGCAAGACCACCACCCTGAAGTCGATCCTTGGCTTCGTGCCACCGCGCGAGGGCGAGGTGCGCATCAAGGGCGAGTCGACGGTGCGCCGGCGCCCCTGGCAGCTGATCCGCCAGGGCATCGGCTATGTGCCGGAAGGGCGGGGGATCTTCCCCGGCATCAGCGTGCGCGAGCACCTGATCATGGCCGCCCGGCCCAACGAGCGGGGCGAGTCGCCCTGGACGCTGGAACGCGTGCTGGACACCTTCCCGAGGCTCGGCCAGCGCATCAACCACGACGGCTCCTTCCTCTCCGGGGGCGAGCAGCAGATGCTCTCCATTGGACGGGCCCTGACCCTCAACCCGGACCTGATGATCCTCGACGAGGCCACCGAGGGGCTGGCCCCGCTGATCCGCGACGAGATCTGGAAGATCATCCACGAGATCAAGGCCTCCGGCATCGCCACCATCATCGTCGACAAGAACATCGACAACCTGCTGGAGGTGGCCGAGAAGCACATCCTGCTGGTCAAGGGCGAGGTGGTCTACAGCGGCGGTGCCCAGGGCCTGAAGGACGATCCCACCATCCTCGAGACCCACCTCGGCGTCGCCTGAGGTGTGAGGAGAGACGTTGCATGCGACTTCACAAGGACTGGTCGATACCCGCGATCACCGCCGGCTTCGTGGCGGTGCTCGTGTCCTACTCCGGCCCCCTGGCGATCTTCTTCCAGGCGGCCCAGAGCGCCGAGATCTCGACCGCCATGATGACCTCCTGGGTCTGGGCGATCTCCATTGGCGCGGCCGTCTCGGGGATCGCGCTCAGCCTCTGGCTGAAGGTCCCCGTGGTCACCGCCTGGTCGGCCCCGGGCACGGCGCTGCTGGTCACGCTCTTCCCCGGCCTGTCGCTGAACGAGGCGGTGGGGGCCTACCTCACCGCGGCGGCGGTGATCTTCGTGATCGGCATTACCGGCTCCTTCGACCGCATCATCCAGGCGATCCCGCCGGGCATCGCCAGCGCCATGATGGCAGGGATCCTGTTCCAGTTCGGCGTAGGGGTCTTCGTATCGCTCGAGTCGGTGCCGGCGTTGGCCATCGGCATGATCCTGGCCTACCTGGTCTTCAAGCGGCTGACGCCCCGCTACAGCCTGGTGCTGCTGCTGGTGGTCGGCGTGGTCCTGGCCGTGGTGCTCGAGGGGGCCAGCCTGAAGGGGGTTTCGGTACAACTGGCCCAGCCGGCGTTCATCCGTCCCGAGTGGACCTGGAACGCCACCCTCAGCCTGGCCATTCCGCTGGTGCTGGTCAGCCTGACCGGACAGTTCCTGCCGGGCATGGCGATCATGCGCAGCTCCGGCTACAACACCCCGGCGCGTCCGATCGTCATCGTGACCAGCCTGACGTCCTTCGTCACCGCCTTCTTTGGCGGCATCACCACGGTGATCGCGGCGATCACGGCGGCCATCTGCACCAGCAAGGAGGCCCACGAGGATCCCGACAAGCGCTATGTGGCCGGGGTGGCCAACGGGGTCTTCTACCTGATCGGGGGCACCTTCGCCGGCACCATCGTGCTGCTCTTCACCTCGCTGCCCGGCGAGTTCGTTGCGGTGCTGGCAGGACTGGCGCTGATCGGCGCCATCACCAGCAATGTCAGCGCCTTCGCCGCCCAGAAGGGCCACCTGGAAGCCTCGGTGATCACCTTCATCGCCACCGCCTCCGGGATCAGCTTCCTGGGCCTGGGCTCCGCCTTCTGGGGGGTGGTGGTCGGCGCCCTGGCCTACAACACTCTGCATCGCCGTTTCGTTCCCTCGCGCGAGGCCAAGCAGGCGTCGGGGGACATCCGTTGAGTCTCGGGCAAGGTCAATAACCATAACAGCTTACAGTGAGAGAGGTGTCGAGATGCACACACTGCATGTGGCCGTGGATGAGTCCGCCTATTCGCTGCGCGGCATCGCGCTGGGCGAGTTGCTCAATCGCCAGCTGAACGGCCAGCTGGAACTGACCTCCGTAGCGACGCGGGTGGAGAAGCGGCGCGAGGCTGTACGCAAGCTGCTGGCCAAGGAGGGCCTCGAGCGTTATCAGGAGGCCGTGCGGGTCGAGGAGGGCGATGCACCAGCCAAGGCCCTGGCACGGCTGGCTGCGGATCCCCAGGGGCTGCTGTGCATGACTTCCCACGGTCGTCGCCCGGCCTCCGAGCTGTTCCTGGGCAGCGTGGCGGCGGAAGTCGTGCGTCACTCCAATGCCCTGGTGGTCCTTTGCGGCCCGCGCTTCGATTCCGAGGCCCAGGCGTGTATCGAGACCCTGATGGTCTGCATCGACGGCTCCAAGCTTGCCGAAGCGGTGCTGCCCGAAGCCGTGGCCCTGGCCAGGCGCCTGGGCGCCGCCCTTCAACTGCTGCATGTGGTGGCGATCGAACCCTCCTCCCGCTCACCGCTGCCGCAGGGCATCCGGGATCCCGAGACTGCGGAGCCCGCTGGCCATGCCGACATCATGGAGTCGGGCTATGTCCACGCCCTGGCCAGTCGCATTCATGACGAGCACCACTTCGAGGCGGACTGGGAGGTGCTGCATGGCTACGAGCCCGCCGAGTCCATCGTCAGCTACCTCGCCGACCAGTCCAACGTCATGGTGGTTATGACCACCCATGGCCGCAGCGGTCTGTCGCAGCTGGCCGCCGGCAGCGTCAGTCACGAGATCCTGCATGAGGCCCACTGCCCGGTGGCGGTGTGGCGGCCTCCCCATCGTCGGTGACGTGGACTAGGCTTATTGAAAGGCCTCTTGGTCGACACCCGGGAGGGTGATTCCCATGTCCATGGAGCGCGTCAAACGCTTTCTCGACGATAACGGCGTGAAATACGTCATACAACAGCATTCTCCGGCCTATACCGCCCAGGAGGTCGCCGAGGCGGCCCACGTGCCCGGTCGGCATTTCGCCAAGTGCGTCATGGTCGAGATCGATGGTCGTCTCGCCCTGACGGTCCTGCCGGCCACAGACCGCGTCGACCTTCAGCGGCTGGCTCGGTCCGTCGGTGCCCAGTCCGTCGAGCTGGCCAAGGAAGCGGACTTCCACGACCGTTTCCCCGATTGCGAGCCCGGCGCGATGCCGCCCTTCGGCAACCTCTTCGATCTGGAGGTCTTCGTCTCGCCACACCTGGCCGAGACCGACCTCATTTCCTTCAATGCCGGCAGCCATCGTGAGGTCATGCAGCTCGCCTACAGCGTGTTCGACCGGCTCGTGAAACCGGTGGAAGTGGCGATGTAAGGCAGGCTAGTGGATTGCTGGATACGGACCGGAGACGACGATGCCAGGCCCGATGGGGCCTGGCATCGTCGTCGGGGGAGGCGGTGAGTGTCAGAGCACCCCCTTGGCCTTGGCGGTATGGGTGGCGATGGCGTCCATCAGCGGCGGCGACAGGCAGTCGTAGGGTTCCAGCCCCAGCTCCTTGAGTCGTGAACGCACCTCGCCCATGTTGTCGGGGTGGGTGCCGGACTCGATGATCGAGGAGACGAAGGCCGCGAATTCCGGGGCCGCCCAGCCGGTGTCATCCGAGAGTTCGGTATGGATGAAGTCCAGGCCGTGGAAGGGATGGTCGGTATTTTCGATGCGCCCGTACATGTGCACCCCGCAGCCCTTGCAGGCGTGGCGCTGGATGGCGGCGGAGGGGTCGACGACCTCGAGCTTGTCCTCGTTGGCGGTGACGCTGAGGCTGTCGCGGGGAACCACGGCGACCATCGAGAACAGGGCCCCGTCGGGTTTCCAGCACTTGGTGCAGCCACAGACATGGTTGTGGGCACACTGCGACTTGACGGTTACCTCGACCTTGTTGTCGGGGCAGTGGCAGCGCAGGGTGCCACCTTCGAAGTTGTCGCTGCCGGGGCGGACGCCGTTGTCTACCGACGGGTGGATATGGAGATGGTGGCTCATTGCGGTATCTCCCTGCTGTGCGGTGGAGGACTGAGCGGTCGAGGATGAGGTGTCGCCGGAACTCGACGCTGCCGGTGCCGGCCTCTCGGCCGGCTTGTCGGCGGATCTGGGTGGGGGGGACTTCGGGGCGCCGAACCAGCGCTGAAGCATGTCCATGAGACTCATGGGTAGGTTCTCCCTTGCGGCTCGAGCGTGCGGTCTGCTCAGTTCGTGCGTTTTCGGGCGCGTATCACTCGCGCGGTTGCGGGCGCGCATCATTCGCGCGGCTTCGGGCGCGCATCAGCTTCGGGCGCGCATCAATAGTGGAGCACGCTGCGGATGCTCTTGCCCGCATGCAGCAGCTCGAAGGCCTCGTTGATCTGCTCGAAGGGCATGTCATGGGTGATGAAGTCGTCGATGTTGATCTCGCCGTCCATGTAGCGCTTCACATAGCCCGGCAGCTCGGTGCGGCCCTTGACGCCCCCGAAGGCCGAGCCCTTCCAGACCCGCCCGGTGACCAGCTGAAACGGCCGCGTCGAGATCTCCTCGCCGGCCCCGGCCACGCCGATGATCACCGACTCACCCCAGCCCTTGTGGCAGCACTCCAGCGCCGAGCGCATCACGTCGACGTTGCCGATGCACTCGAAGGAGTAGTCGACCCCGCCGTCGGTCATCTCGACGATCACCTGCTGGATGGGGTCGACGTGGTCCTTGGGGTTGACGAACTCGGTGGCGCCGAACTGCTTGGCCAGGGCGAACTTGTCCGGGTTGACGTCGATGGCGATGATCCGCGACGCCTTGGCCATCACCGCGCCCTGGATCACCGCCAGGCCGATGGCGCCCAGGCCGAACACGGCGACGGTCGAGCCCGGTTCGACCTTGGCGGTGTTGAGCACCGCGCCGATGCCGGTGGTCACCCCGCAGCCGAGCAGGCAGATCTTGTCCAGCGGCGCCTCCTGCGAGACCACCGCCAGCGACACCTCGGGCAGCACGGTGTATTCCGAGAAGGTGGACGTGCCCATGTAGTGGTGCAGCAT
>NZ_PDOG01000001.1:1461058-1533348 GCF_003202205.1 Halomonas sp. LBP4 | reverse complement strand
ACCAGCACCTCGCCGGCCCTGGGGCCCTCGACGTCGATCTCGGTCAGCTCCAGCGGCTGGCCCGCGGCCAGGGCGACGGCGGCGCGTGATTTCATATGGACTCCCCCCAGGGTGTTGTTGCCGATGGCTGTCGTTAGCGGGTGTCGTCACGATCATGCTGGCGGTGCTGTCAGTCTAGGTGAGCCGGAAAGGGGGATTGTGTCGCAGCGACACAAGTGCGTTGCCGCCTGGCAACATTGGTGCCCTCGGGCCGGCCCCGGTGGCCGGCCCCCTCAGGCGCGACAGAACACCCTTGACTCATGAGCATTGCGCGGCGTCAGCTCCGCCGCCGAGCGGGTGTCGCGGGCGGCCTCGCGGCGGGCCGCCTCGATCAGATGGTGATCCGGCGAGAGGTCGCACACCGGGTCGGTGGCGGTGGGGTCGCCGGTGAGCAGGTAGGCCTGGCAGCGGCAGCCGCCGACGTCCCGGTGGCGTTCGTCGCAGCTGCGGCAAGGTTCCGACATCCAGGCCTCGCCGCGATAGCGGTTGAAGGCCTCGCTGGCGTACCAGGCCTCGCGCAGGGGGCGTTCGCGCACGTTGGGGAAACGCATCGGCAGCATGCGCGCACTGTGGCAGGGCAGCACGGCGCCGTCCGGGGCCAGGGTCATGAAGATCGAGCCCCAGCCGCCCATGCAGGCCTTGGGCCGGTCGGCGTAGTAGTCGGGGACCACGAACAGTAGCCGCATGTCGCGGCCCCGTGCCGCCAGATGCTCACGCCAGCGCCTGGTGGTGGCCTCGGCGGCCTCGAGCTGGGCCCGGCTCGGCAGCAGCCCGGCGCGGTTGAGGTAGGCCCAGCCGTAGAGCTGGCAGTTGGCGAGCTCCACGGCGTCGGCGCCGAGCTCGTCGCACAGGGCGATGATGGCATCGAGCCGGTCGATGTTGTGGCGGTGCAGTACCACGTTGAGCACCATGGGATAGCCGGCGGCCTTGACCGCCCGGGCCATGGCCAGCTTCTTCGCGTGGGCCTTGCGTGAGCCGGCCACCGCCGCGGCGACATCGGGGTCGGAGGCCTGCAGGCTGATCTGGATATGGTCGAGTCCCGCCTCGCGCAGGGCCTCGATGCGCGATTCGTCGAGTCCCAGGCCGGAGGTGATCAGGTTGCTGTAGAAGCCCAGCCGGTGGGCCTCGGCGACCAGGGTCTCGAGGTCCCGGCGTACCAGCGGCTCGCCGCCGGAAAAGCCCAGCTGCACGGCGCCCAGGGCGCGGGCCTGGGTCAGGGCATCGATCCATTCCGCGGTGGTGAGCTCCTCCCCGACGGCAGCGAAGTCCAGCGGGTTGGAGCAGTAGGAGCACTGCAGCGGGCAGCGATAGGTCAACTCGGCGAGCAGCCACAGCGGGGCGCCGGTCTGGCCGTTGGCGGTAACGGTGTCGGTGTGGTCAGTCATGATGGATCCACCCTTGTCGGGCGGCGTCGACCAGGAAGTCGTGGACGTCCTCGGCGATGGCCGCGGCGGGGGCTTCCGAGTACTGCGCCTGGAGGGCAGCGATCACCTCGTTCACGTCGCGGTGGCCATCGAGCTGGGTGAGGATGGCACCGGCGCTGTCGTTGAGCTGCACCATGCCCTCGGGATAGAGCAGCACGTGACGCTGCTGGGCCTCTTCCCACTGCAGCCGCCAGCCCGGACGCAGGCGACAGACGCTGGCCCCGGTGATGGCGGCTCCGTTCATGACAGCCCCCGATGATAGACACGCCGGTCGGTGACGGTGTGGTAGGGCGGCCGGCCGAGCTGGTAGGCCAGCGTCATGGCATCGAGCATCGACCAGAGCACGTCGAGCTTGAACTGCAGGATCTCCAGGGCACGTTGCTGGGCGGCGGCAGTGGTGCAGACCGCCAGCGCCACCTCCAGGCCGTGCTCGACGTCGCGGCGTGCCTCCTTCAGGCGCTTGCGGAAGTAGCCGTAGCCGACCGCGTCGATCCAGGGGTAGTGGATCGGCCAGGTATCGAGCCGGCTCTGGTGGGCCTCCGGAGCGAACAGCTCGGTGAGCGAGGCGATCGCCGCCTCGCGCCAGTCGGTGCGGCGCACGAAGTTGACGTAGGCGTCCACCGCGAAGCGCACCCCCGGCAGCACGTGCTCCTGGGACCAGAGCTCGTCGCGGGTCAGGCCGACGGCCTCGCCGAGGGTCAGCCAGGCCTCGATGCCGCCGCCGTCGTCGCCGTGGCCGTCGTGGTCGAGCAGCCGCTGGATCCAGCGGCGGCGGGTGTCGGCGTCGGGACAGTTGGCCAGCAGGGCGGCGTCCTTCTGGGGAATGCTGAGCTGGTAATAGAAGCGGTTGGCCACCCAGCCGCGCAACTGCTCGGGGGTCGCCCGCCCCTCGGCCATGTCGACCTGGTAGGGGTGGTGGATATGGTAGTAGGCACCCTTGGCCAGCAGGGCCTCGCGGAAGGCCTCGGGGCTCAGGGCCTCGCCCTGTGAACTCGCCAGCGGCGACGCGATGGAGGTCATGCAGGGCACCTCTTTGTGTCCGGCCGGGAAGGGAAAAACGGCGCAAAACAACAGGCCGACGCTCCGTGCGGGGAGCGTCAGCCCATCGGGTACTGCGTCGTCACCAGTGGTTTCAACGGTTGGAAATGTACAGGGTCACCTCGAAGCCTAGACGCAGGTCGGTATAGGCGGGTTTGGTCCACATGGGGCTACCTCCACGATGCGGGTGGATATGGCTTACACTATTCCAGTTAAGCACGCCACGCGGGATCTACCCTGCTACGAAAGTCGCATCATGTGCCCGTGAGCGGCATGGCCGGCGTTCTCGGTACCAGCGCGCCACGTCAGGGTGCCGTCACGGCAGGGATTTATCGGGATTGTTGCTCGTGCGCAAAAGTCTTTTGACCTCAGGCGAGAGCCGAAATCCTCCTGTCCACGCTGTAGCCCCGAAAGTTGTGCTAGACCTTCCAGTGTCATTGCCTGGAACAGGATAACAACCACAACGGGATGTGCCGCACCCCGCGGCACACCTTTCAGTGCGACGGAGACAACGCCATGCTTCGGGAGATCGGTTTTGCGATGACGGCCGCCGGGTTGATGGTCGCATCCTTGGCTCATGCCAACCAGAATCAACTCGAGCTGCAGCAGAACCCTGAATACTGGGCCACGCAACTGGGCAACTATCAGGGCAACCGCTACAGCGAACTGGACCAGATCAATCGCGACAACGTGGGTGAGCTGCGATCGGCCTGGCAATTCTCCACCGGCGTCCTGCGCGGCCACGAGGGTGGCCCCCTCTACGTCGGCGATGGGCGCCTCTATATCCACACCCCCTTTCCCAACAAGGTATTCGCCCTCGATGTGGAGGACGAGGGCCGGGTGGTCTGGAGCTATGAACCCGACCAGGATTCCCGCGTCATCCCGGTGATGTGTTGCGACACCGTCAACCGCGGCCTGGCCTATGCCGATGGACGCCTGTTCCTCGGCCAGTCCGACAACACCCTGATCGCCCTGGACGCCGAGACCGGCGAACTGCTGTGGGATGTCAGCAATGGCGACCACACCGTCGGCGAGACCAACACCATGTCGCCGCTGGTGGTGCATGACAAGGTCATCGTCGGCATCAGCGGCGGCGAGTACGGCATTCGTGGCCACATGACCGCCTATGACGTCGAGACCGGCGAACAGGTCTGGCGAGGCTATTCGACCGGACCGGACGACGAAGTGCTGATCGATCCGGAAACCACCACCATGCTGGGTGAGCCGATCGGCGAGGCCGACCTGGGCGTCTCCACCTGGCCCGAAGGCGAGTGGGAACGCGGTGGCGGGGCCCCCTGGGGCTGGATCACCTACGACCCGGAACTCGACCTGATCTACTACGGTACCGGCAACCCGGGGACCTGGAACCCGGAACAGCGCACCAAGGACGGCGAGCCGGCCGACAACAAGTGGGCGATCACCGTCTTCGCCCGCGACCCCAACAATGGAGAGGTCAAGTGGGTCTACCAGAAGGTGCCCTTCGACGAGTGGGACTACGACGGCGTCAACGAAAACCAGCTGATCGATGTCGAGTTCGAGGGCGAGCAGCGCAAGGGCCTGGCGATCATCGATCGTACCGGGTTCGGCTTCCTGCTCGACCGCGAGAGCGGCGAGTTGCTGGTGGCCGAGAAGTTCGCTCCGGAGACCAACTGGGCGGACAGCTATGACATGGAAACCGGACGTCCCAACGTCAACGAGCAGTACAGCACCTACCGCCAGGGCGTCGGCGTCAACACCACCGACATCTGCCCGACCGCCATGGGCGCCAAGAACATGCAGCCGACGGCCTTCTCGCCGAAGACCGGCCTGATCTATGCCGGCATCAACCGGATCTGCATGAACTATGAGCCCTTCGAGACCGAGTATATCGCCGGGCAGCCCTACGTGGGGGCGACCCTGACCATGATGCCGGCACCGGCTCAGGACGGTGACATGGAAGGCCGCCTGGGCAGCTTCATCGCCTGGGACCCGGTGGCCGGGGAGACCGTCTGGGAGATCGACGAGCGCTTCGCGGTCTGGAGCGGTGCCCTGGCCACGGCCGGTGACCTGGCCTTCTATGGCACCCTCGAGGGGCATGTGAAGGCCGTGGACATCGAGAGCGGCGAGGAGCTGTGGCGCTTCAAGACCCCCTCCGGGATCATCGGCAACGTCAACACCTTCATGCACGAAGGCAAGCAGTACCTGGCCGTACTCTCCGGGGTCGGTGGCTGGGCCGGCATCGGCCTGGCGGCAGGCCTCGAGGATCCCGAGGAGGGGCTGGGGGCCGTGAGTGCCTTCTCTGCCCTCGGTGACTACACCAAGCTCGGCGGGGTGCTGACGGTCTTCGCTCTGCCGGATTGAGTGCCATCCCTGCAGGCGGGGCGCGGACTCGGGTCCGTGACCCCGTTCCCTCCCATCCCTCTCCAGGGGCCGCCATGAGTGTGCCGGCGGCCCCTGGTCGTACCGAGAAGGAAGCGCTGCATGACGGTATTCATCGGAGTCTCGGGCCGGAGCCTCATCCTGACGGCCGTGTTGGGCCTGGGATTGCCCCTGGCCGGTTTCGTCTCGCCGGCCGTGGCCGACGAGCACCGTGTCACCGGGGAAGCGCCGGGCGCCTTCGTCGTCGAGGACGACAGGGTCGATCCCAACACCTACGAGGGCTATATCGCCTACACTCGGGTCTGCATGGCCTGTCATGGGCCCGATGGCCTGGGGTCCTCCTTCGCGCCCAGCCTGATTCGTGCCGCCGAGCGCCGCGGCTGGGCCGATTTCGCCGGCACCATCGCCGCCGGCCGTGAAGTCCAGCCTGGCCAGGTGATGCCTTCCTTCGCCGACGACCCCTATGTGCTGGCCAACATGGAGAACATCTTCAGCTACATGCGTGCCCGCGGCGAGGGAGGCCTGGGCCGTGGCCGCCCGAAGATCATCGAGTCGATGCAGGAGGAAACCGAAGCGCCACAGGAGGGGGCGGAGTCCGACGAAGCCGTCCATGATGAGAAGGCCGACGGCTAGCCCCGTCACCTTTCTTCTCTTCCCGGTATCGGAGGACGCATGAGAAGAGGAGTCACCCGGCTGCTGCCGCTGTTGGTCGCCCTGGCCCTGGGGGCAGGAAGCGGCGTGGTGGTCGCCAATCCCCCGGAACTCCAGGACCGCGAGGCGTTGCGGGTCTGTGCCGACGGCAACAACCTTCCCTTCAGCAACGAGGCCGGCGAAGGGTTCGAGAACCGCATCGCCGAGCTGATGGCCGCGGACCTCGGGGTGCCGCTCGTCTACGTCTGGGCACCCCAGGTCATGGGCTTCGTGCGCAACACCCTGGAACTGCGCGTCTGCGACGTGATGATCGGCGCCGTGGCCGGCTACGAGTTCGTGCAGAACACCAACGAGGTCTACCGCTCCGTCTACGCCCTGGTGGTGCCCGAGGAGTCCGACCTCGACGCCACCAGCCTCACCGATCCAGCGCTGCGGGAGCGGCGCATCGGCGTGATCACGGAAACGCCTCCCCTGGTGCCGCTGCGGCGCGCCGGTGCCAGCGTCAAGAGCTATCCGCTGATGGTCGACACCCGGGTGCGGGCGCCGGTGCGCGATGCCGTCGAGGACGTGGTGGCCGGCAACACCGAAGGCGCCGTGCTGTGGGGGCCGCTGGCCGGCTACTACGCCTCCCGACAGGACCCTCCGCTGCGGGTCATTCCGCTGGTCGAGGATACCTCCGGTGCCCGGCTGGACTACCGGATCACCATGGGCATTCGCCACGGTGAGCCGCACTGGAAGGACTGGATCAACGACTTCATCGCGCGTCGCCAGGACGAGATCCACGACATCCTCGTCGAGTACCGGGTGCCGCTTCTCGACCGGCGCGGTCAGTTGCTCACTCCCGAGCCGTCGGATGCAGGAGGCGCGTCATGAGGCCGCTGCGCTCGACTCTGGTGATGCTCGGGCTGGGTGCGACCCTGGTGCTGGGCGGCGTGGCTCGGCTCGAGGCCCAGCGGGCGGCGGCGGGCCCCCCCGACTGGCCCTGCGTGCAGCGGCTGATCCCGGAACTGGCCTGGGGCACGCTCTGGACCGGCCCGTCGCTGGATGAGCTGGAGCGGGACTGGTGGGAGGATGAGGAGGTCGGCCGCGTGGCGCGTTTCGCCACCGACCGCTCGACGCCCGAGGACGAGGCCCTGGAGCGGGTCCGCGACTTCGTCGCCTCGGTGGATGATGGCGCGGCCGAGGAGCGGTTGACGCTGCTGTTCGCCGGTCTCTTCGAGCTCACCGATCGTGAACGGCGACGGGCCATCGACGGTATCCGGCGCGCCTCCCGCGCCCAGGTGGCGCGACTCGATGATATCTCGGAGATGGTCGACGAACTGGAAGCGCTCCGCGACGACGAGCAGGCGAACGAGGCCGAGATCGAACGACTCTCCGAGACGCTGTTCTGGGAAGAGCGCACCTTCGAGAGACGCCAGCAGGCGCTGCCGGCGATGTGCGAGCAGCCCACTCTGCTGGAGGAGAAACTCGCTCGGATGGTGCGGATGATCATGGCGCGAATGCCGTGACACCAAGGAGTGTCGTAACGACAACAACAGCGGCAGCGCCGGCTGCCTGAGGAGCATGCATGCGGACCTTGCCACGTCCCCTCCGCTGGCTGATGACGGGGGGGCTCGCCGTTGGCCTGGGCTGGTCGGCGGCCTTGCCGGCCGACACCCCGGAGACCATCACCCTGGGCTACCTGGGCATGGAGCGGCCGGACGACCGGGAGCCACTCTCGGTGCTCGCCCCGGTACTCGACGACGAGGGCGTCCAGGGGGCCCGGTTGGGGATCAACGACAACAACGCCACGGCCCGGTTCCTCGACCAGGAGTTCGTGCTCCACGAGGCGGAGGTGTCCCAGGGCGGCGACGTCGGCGAGGCGCTGGAGAACCTCATCGACCAGGGCGCCGACTGGATCGTCAGTGACCTGCCCGCAGAAGGCCTGCTGGAGGTGATGGCCCACCCGGCGCTGGGCGACCGGGTGGTGTTCAACAGCCGGGCGCCGGATGACGAGCTGCGCGGGGAGTCCTGCCATCCCAAGCTCTACCACACCACCCCGAGCCGGCGGATGCTGGCCGATGCCCTGGCCCAGTTCCTCGGCTACAAGCAGTGGGATCGCTGGGGGCTGGTTCACGGCAACACCGAGGAGGATCGCATCCTGGCCGAGACCCTGAAGGCCGCGGCGGAACGCTATGGCCACCGTGTGGTGGAGGAGCGGATGTGGCCCCATGATCCCATGGCGCGGCGCGCCGAGGGCGGCTTCCATGCCATCCAGCGCGAGATCCCGGTGTTCGTGCAGGACCTGCCCGAGCACGACGTGCTGGTGATCGCCGACGAGACCGACTATTTCGGCGAATACTTCCCCTACCAGACCTCGGCGCCGCGCCCGGTGGTGGGCACCCAGGGACTGATCGCCACCCCCTGGCACCGAGCCCACGAATCCTGGGGGGCGGTACAGCTGCAGCGGCGCTTCGAGAAGCTCGCCGACCGCTGGATGACACCCCGCGACTTCGGCGCCTGGCTGGCGGTGCGCTCCCTGGGGGAGGCGGCGGCGCGTACCGGCTCGGTGGCACCCGATGCGGTGCTCGACTATATGCTCGGCGAGGAGTTCGAGCTCGCCGGCTACCTGGGCCTGCCGGTCAGCTACCGCACCTGGAACCATCAGCTGCGCCAGCCGATCCTGGTCACCGGCCCGCGCATGGTGGCGTCGGTGTCGCCCCAGGAGGGCTACCTGCATCCGCGCACGCCGCTCGACTCGCTCGGCGCCGACGAGGGGGAATCGCCATGCCGTTTCTGAGCCAACTCACGACTCCCGCCGGCAGGCCTGCCTCCCTGGGGCTGGCGCTGGGCATCCTGCTGATGCTGCCACTGGCCGCCCAGGCCGAGCGCATCTTCGTCTCCAACGAGAAGGACAACACCGTCTCGGTGATCGACGGTGACACCCTGGAGGTGGTGGAGACCATCGGCGTCGGCCGTCGCCCGCGCTCGATGGCCTTCAGCAGCGACGGCAGCGAACTGTTCGTGGCGGTGGGCGACGACGAGGCCATCGACATGATCGACCTGGAGACCCTCCAGGTGGTGCGCAGCCAGTCCTCCGGCGACGACCCCGAGGTGATCCGCGTCGACCCTAACCGGCCCTACCTCTATGTCTCCAACGAGGACGACAACATCGTCTCGGTGCTCGACTACGAGGCGCGCACCCGGGTCACCGAGATCCCGGTGGGCGTCGAGCCCGAAGGCCTGGGGATCAGCCCCGACGGTCGCTGGCTGGTCTCGACCACCGAGACCTCCAACATGGCCCACATCATCGACACCGAGGCCATGGAGGCGGTGCACCATCGCCTGGTGGGGGCCCGGCCGCGGCACGCCGAGTTCACCCATGACGGCCGCGAGGCCTGGGTCTCGTCGGAGATCGCCGGCATGGTGACGATCCTCGACATGGAGGAGACCTTCGACGTCAAGCACACCATTCGCTTCGACGTGCCGGGCGTGCCCCGGGAGACCGTCCAGGCCGTCGGGGTGGTGCTGACCTCCGACGGTCGCTACGCCTTCGTGGCCCTGGGGCCCTCCAACCGCGTGGCGGTGATCGACCAGCAGAGCTACGAGGTGCTCGACTACCTCCTGGTCGGCCAGCGGGTCTGGCACCTGGCGCTCAATGACGACGAGAGCCGGCTCTACACCACCAACGGGGTCAGCGGCGATGTCAGCGTGATCGAGGTCGACGGCCTGAGGGCGATCAAGTCGATCCCGGTGGGGCGCTTTCCCTGGGGGGTGATCGTCGAGCCGTGAGTGGACTCCCCGTCTCCGACAGGGACGACCTCTCCCGGAACGAGGAGGGCGGGCTCGCCCTGCAGGTTCGCGACCTGAGCTTCGCCTATGGCGACACGCCGGTACTGGCGTCGGTCTCCCTGGCGATTGCGGCGGGGGAGTTCGCGGTGCTGCTGGGCCCCAACGGCGCCGGCAAGACCACGCTGTTCTCGCTGATCACCCGCCTCCACGACCGCCGCCGGGGCGAGATCCGCATCGGCGGCTTCGACGTGCGCCACCAGGCGGTGCAGGCCCATGCCCGCATCGGCGTGGTGTTCCAGCAGCCGACCCTGGACCTGGATCTCAGCGTGGCCCAGAACCTGGCCTATCATGGCGCCCTGCACGGCATGGCCCCCCGTGAGGCGCGAGCGCGGGCCGAGGCCCAACTGGCCCGGGTGGGGCTCGCCGAGCAGCGGCGCACGCGGGTGCGGCAGCTCTCCGGCGGCCAGCGGCGGCGGGTGGAGATCGCCCGGGGGCTGCTCCACGAGCCGCGCCTGCTGCTGCTCGACGAACCCACCGTGGGACTCGACGTCGGCTCCCGCCGCGACCTGGTCGAGCATGCCCACCGGCTGTGTGCCGAGGAGGGGGTGGCGGTACTCTGGGCCACGCACCTGATCGACGAGGTCCGCCCGGCGGATCGCGTCCTGGTGCTGCACCGCGGCCGGCTGCGGGCGGATGGCCGGGCCGAGGAACTGGTCGCCAGGCTCGGCGTCGACACCCTGGGCGAGGCCTTCGACCGCCTGGTGGGGGAAGAGGAGGCACCATGCCCCTGATGCCCTGGCTGCACTGCCTGCGCGGCGTGGTCAGCCGCGAGCTGCTGCGCTTCCTGCACCAGCGCAGCCGCTTCCTGGCCGCCCTGGTGCGCCCGCTGGTGTGGTTGTTCGTGTTCGCCGCTGGCTTTCGCATGGCCCTGGGCGTGGCGATGACCGAGCCCTACCAGACCTACATCCTCTACGAGGTCTACATCGTGCCGGGGCTGGTGGGGATGATCCAGCTGTTCAACGGCATGCAGAGCTCGCTCTCCATGGTCTACGACCGCGAGATGGGCAGCATGCGGGTGCTGCTGGTCAGTCCCTTCCCGCGCTGGTACCTGCTGGTGTGCAAGCTGCTGGCCAGCACCCTGGTGTCGGTGGTGCAGGTCTACGTCTTCCTGGCCATCGCCTGGTGGTACGGCATCCAGGCGCCGCCGCTCGGCTACCTGTGGATCCTGCCGACACTGGTGGTCACCGGCTTCATGGTCGGCTCCCTGGGCCTGCTGCTATCGACCTTCGTGCGTCAGCTGGAGAACTTCGCCGGGATCATGAACTTCGTGATCTTCCCGATGTTCTTCCTCTCCTCGGCGCTCTATCCGCTGTGGCGCATCCGCGAGGGCAGTTACCTGGTCTACCAGATCGCCGCGCTCAACCCTTTCACCCAGGCGGTGGAGATGATCCGCTTCGCGCTCTACGAGCGCGTCAACCTCGAGGCGATCCTGATCAGCGTGATGGTGACCCTGGTGCTGCTGGGCCTGGCGATCCTGGGCTACAACCCCTCGCGAGGCATGATGGCGCGCAAGGGAGGCGGCGGCGACTGAGGGCGCTCAGGGTTCGGTGGCCTCGGGGTCGAGGGACTCGAGGAAGTGGATGATGCGCCGGCGCGAGCGTTCGTCGAGCCCCCAGAAGACCATGCGGATGCCGGGCAGGTAGTCGTCCGGGCCGGCCAGGAAGGCGTCGAGGGTCTCGGCGGTCCAGGTCAGTTCGGCCTCGCGCAGCGCCGGGGAGTAGTCGAAGTCCTCGACGCTGCCGGCCGGGCGCCCGATCAGGCCGTGCAGGCTGGGGCCGGCCAGGTGCTCGCCGGGGGCCAGGCTGTGGCAGCCCACGCACTGGGCGCGGAACAGGCGCTCGCCCTGGGCGCGCTCGGCATCGGCCATGGCCGGAGCAGCGACCAGCGTGGCAACGAGCGGCAGCCAGGCCGGAGTGGGCCAGGCGGTGTCGGGGACGCGGCGTGACACGGGCGTGGTCAGAAGCAGCGCAGGTTGGCGTCGGCCTGGGCCTGGCGCAGGGCCTGCAGCTGATCCTGCATGCCGCGCTCGGTGCGGAACAGCACGCCGAGTTCGCCGCGCTGATCCTGCATGCCGAGCACCGTCTCGACCTGCTCGTACTCCTCGTAGGAGAGGTGCTCGGCGATCACGTCGATGCTGCACGAGCACTTCTGCATGGTCAGGTAGCTGTTGCCGTTGGACGCCATGCACCCCAGCACGTAGTCCACCCGCGCCTCGGTGGGGTAATCGTTGGCCATGACCGGCAGCGCCAGCCCCGCCAGTAGCAGGGACAGGGCGCCCCGGCGAAGGAGGCCGGCCGGCTGCGTCCGACGTGTCGGCATCGTGGTTGTCTCCGGAGCCGTGTTGGAATGACAACCTTCAAGTTATGGCACTTCGCGGGGTTTTGCCACCGTCCCGGCATGACACGTCACGCCCGCCATCGTGGCCTGTCACCATGCCTTGCGATCCGCCACCCTGGCGGGTCATGGCTTGCCGGCATCACCGTCTCCCGGTTCCTGGTCCTTGATCTCGTAGTCCCCCTCCAGCACCTGCTGCTCGCGGTAACTGCCGCCGTCACTGCGATGCTCCCGGTAGCGGGTCTCGCGGTAGTGGAAGCCGGTGCCGACATCCTCGGCCTGTTCGGCGCGCATGCGCTCCATGCGTTTCTTCAGGCGGTAGCGAAGGATCGGCAGCATGGCCCAGCCGAGCAGCAGGAAGATCAGCCCCAGCACCATGGCGATGATCATCATGGCGCCGAACAGCAGCCAGGTGAGCAGCAACTTCAGGCCGTCCAGGGGGCCACCGGGGCGGGTCTGGCGGGCGCGTTCCCGCCACTGCCGGGCGGCCTGCCAGGCGGCGTTGTGGCGGGGCTCGTGTGGATCGGACATCGGGATCTCCCTGTGGTGGAGCCGGGCTCCTTGAATGGCTGCCCCTTGGAGGCCGCCCGGGGGTAATCGTTCCTGGCCGGCCCGTCGCCGGGTATCGCGATCTCGGTTCGCAAGGGGGTCGCGCGTTGTCGCCAGCGCCCTTACACTCAGGATATTCTGATATGGGTCGCCGGGTAGCCAGGTCTATGCTGGGGTTTCTGCAGGGATTCGCCTATGGGCTCTTCGTCACCTGCCTGCCGTGGTGCCTGGTGGGGCTGGCGAACCCGCGGCTGGCGGTGCCCACCGAGCGTCCCGGCCGCTGGCAGGTCTTCTTCCGCTATGGCCTGCTGGTCCCCTTCCTCAGCGTCCTGCTGTGGCTGACCTCGCTGTGGGGGGGCTTCGGGCCGAGCCTGGAGGGCTGGCTGGCGGGGCTGGCGGCGATCGCCGTGGAGCTCCCCCTCGAGCGACGCTGGCACCGCTGGCGTGCCCGTCGGCATCGACAGCGGCTCGAGGCGCGGCTCGAGGCCGAGGCGTCGAGCCGCCGGGCCGAACAGGAACGCGGGGCCCGGGAGGCGGGGGTGGCCGTGCTCGACCCGGCCCGGCCGCCCGTCGATGCCGATGAGGTGGTGCTGGCCCTGTGCCGCGCCAAGCAGGGGTTGCTCGATGTCAGGCGCCCCGATCTGGCCATCCAGGCCGACCGTCTCTTCAGCCGCTACCGCCACGTGCTGGACGTCCTGGCGGCTCGTTTCGAGCACGGCGAACTGGCCTTCGAGCGTGCCCAGGCCCTGGTCACCGAAGTGTGCCTGGGCGCGGTGGACAACCTCACCTCCATGGCCTCCCAGGCCAGAGGCGTGATGGGGGTGGACGGTGACTTCGTGCGCCGTCGCCTGGAGCGCGGGGGCAGGCGGCTGTCCGCCGAGGAGCGCACCGCCCTCGAGCGGCGCCTGGAGTTGATCGAGGGCACCGAGCGTCGCCTGGGCCGGCTCACCGCCCGCAACGAATCCGCGCTGACCCTGCTCGACGATACCGCGGTGGCCCTGGCGCGCATCGAGACCGGGCGCCCCCAGGCCTCGGTCGCCGCCGACCGGGCGCTGGAGGAGCTGCGCCGCTTCATCGGCCGGGCCGAGCGCTATGGGCGTAGCGACTTGGGCTAACGGTTCGTGTCGGAAAGACCGGCGGGCTCTGCTAGCTTGTAAGCAATGGCTTCAGTACAGCAGGTGCTTATGAATCAGCCACCCGAACGTGATCCGCGCCTCTCCCTGCCACCGGTGGAGGAGGTCGCCAGCGAATTGGCGAAGGCGTCTCCCTGGCAGGCCGGCGAGGAAGAGGAGGGTGAAGCCCCCGAGCTCACCGCCAGGGCCGACGCCTTCGTGGCGGAAGTGCTCGAGAGCGGCGACGACCCCTCCAGCCTGGCCCGGCAGCGCCGGGCGGTGGACGAGCTGGGGCTGGAACTGCAGCAGCAGGCCGCCCACCGCAGCGCCATGCTGAAAACGCCGCTGCGCAAGCTGGCGCACCACGGCGATGATGGCGGCCCGGTGGCGCGGGCACTGGTCGATCTGCGCGGCAGGATGCAGGCGCTGGACCCGCGCGGTCAGCGCCTGTCGCCGGGGCGGCTCGACCGGGTGCTGGCCAGGCTGCCGGGCGCCGGCAGCCGTCTGCAGCGCTACTTCCGCAAGTTCGAGAACGCCCAGCAGGCGCTGGACGCGATCATTGCCGACCTGGAGACGGGGCGCGACATGTTGCGTCGCGACAACCTGACCCTGGGCGACGACCAGGAGGCACTGCACGAGATCCTCGGGCACCTGCAGCACCAGGTCACCCTCGGGCGCTTGATCGATCGGCGCCTGCAGGACGCCATCGGCGGGCTCGACGAGGCGAGCACACAGCGCACCTTCATCGAGCAGGAGCTGCTCTTCCCCCTGCGCCAGCGCATCGTCGACCTGCAGCAGCAGCAGGCGGTATGCCAGCAGGGCGTGCTGGCCCTAGAGGTGATCATCCGCAACAATCGTGAACTGATCCGCGGGGTCGATCGGGCCATCCATGTCACCGTCTCGGCACTCACCGTGGCGGTCGCCGTCGCCCTGGCCCTGGCCAACCAGCGGCTGGTGCTCGATCGTGTCGAATCCCTCAACGCCACCACTTCCGAGATGATCGCCGGAACCGCCAGGTCGCTGCGCCAGCAGGGAGTGGAGATCCAGACCCGGGCGGCCTCGGCACAGCTCGACATGCAGGCCCTCGAACAGGCCTTCGGCGATGTCATGGCCGCGCTCGATGACCTGGCCCGCTACCGGCAGGAGGCCTTGCCGCGGCTGGATGCCCAGATCGACCGGCTGGCGGTGCTCGCCGACGAGGGCAGTGCGGCGATCGAGCAGCTGCGCCGGGGCGACGACGGGGCCCCGCCAGAGGCGGGCAGTGGCGGGGATGATGCCACGACGAAAGGGTAGAGGACGCCGAGCCCTGATGCGGCCTACTTGAAGTGGGAGGAGGCGTCGGCGAAGGCCTTGCGCAGGCGCTCCCACGACTCCTCCAGCCCCTGGCGCAGGGTGCTCCAGGCTGCCTCGCCGGTCTGCTGGAGCTCCTCGAGCAGCTCACAGGTCTCGTCGCGACGCCGCTTCAGGCGCTCGATGTCGTCATGGTACTTGACCCTGGCCTCGGCGCCGGCCTCCCGGGCCCTGGCGACCAGGAGGTCGATCTCGGCATTCCAGGCGTCGAGGTTGGCCTTCATTCTCGCGATGTAGTCGTCGCGCTTGCTCATGATCTTGCCCCGCGGGTGACACATGCCTCTCCTGTAATGATCGTTTTGCCCACCCCGGGTTCCCTTCGCTGCACGGCCGAGCCATCACCGCCACGGTTGTCGGCTCGACCGCCGCCGGCAGTGGTCAGCCGGCGGCGCAGGTCGTAAGCTCAGGGTGAAATGGTGAAACCGGACTTCCGCCATGCTCCTCATCCGCACCGCTCGCGGCGCTAGGCGCCGCGGGGCCACCCGTCGCCGTCAGCCGCGTCATCCCGGCAGGAGCGTCATCGACCGCTGGCTGGACCGCCTGGTCGATATCGCCGTGATCACCGCCCTGGTGGTCGGCGCCGTGGCGCTGGTGTTGACCCTCCTGCTGTAGAGAGCCCGTGCGCTTCCTGCTGACCCTCGCCCTGCTGGCCGGCCTTGCGGCCATGGCCTGGTGGCACTTCGGGGACGATGTGCCTCGGCATTGGCATCCTGGCAAGCCGCTGCGGGTGGACGATCCCCTGACACCGGTGAGCCGCTGGAAGCTGAGGCGGCTGGCAGACAATCGCGACGGCTGCCTGGCGGCACTCGACACGGTACCCGCAGGGGAGTTGCGCTATTCACCACTGGACGACCATGAGCCGGTGGCGGGCTGTCCGCTCGAGAAGGTGGTGCGGATGCAGGGGAGTGGAGTCGATTTCAATACCAGTTTCGTCGCCAGCTGCCCGCTGGCCCTGGCCTGGGTGATCTTCGAGCGTCAGCGACTGCAGCCCGCGGCCGAGGAGCTGTTCGGGACGTCGGTCGAGTCTGTGGTGCACTACGGCAGTTTCGCCTGTCGCCACGTCGCCGGACGCGACGAGGGCCGACTCAGTGAACATGCTTCGGCCGAGGCGCTGGATGTGGCGGCCTTTCACCTGGCCGACGGGCGTCGGATCACAGTGCGGAATCACTGGCATGACGAGGGGCCTCGGGGAGAGTTTCTGCGCGAGGTCCGCGACGGGGCCTGTGACCTGTTCGGCAATGTGCTGGGCCCGGACTACAACGCCGCGCATGCCGATCACTTCCACTTCGGCATGCGCGGCTACCGGTCGTGTCGTTGAAGTGCCCGCCCCGCCCCGACGGCGACCGTGGACTATGCTTCGAGGATAGCCGCCGGCCTGCCCGCCGGTGGTCCCATCGAGGAGGCGCCACCCACGGGTGACGAATCGTGACATGAACCAGAAGAATCTCTTCGTGGTGGGGCTGGACGATTTCAATCGACAGCGGCTCGAGACGCTGCGCGGCGCCGAGCACTATCGCTTTCACGGCGTCATCGAACCCGCGGAGGTCTACGAGACCGAGATCTTTCCCATCGGCGAGATGCTGGAGCGGGCCACGCGGGAACTCGAGGCCTTCGATGGCACCATCGATGGCATCGTCGGCTACATGGACTTCCCGGTGTCGACCATGCTGCCGATCCTCTGCGAGCGCTTCGGCACCCGCTCCACCTCCCTGGAAAGTCTGCTCAAGTGCGAGCACAAGTACTGGAGCCGACGGGTCCAGCGCGAGGTGATTCCCGACTTCATCCCCGCCTTCACCGCCTTCGATCCCTTCGACGATGACGCCCTCACGCGGATCGGCGAGGCGGGGCTGTATATCCCCTTCTTCGTCAAACCGATCAAGTCCTCGGGCTCCCGGCTGGGCTTCCTCATCGATAGCCCCGAGACCTTCTACCTGGCCATCGAGCAGCTGCGCGAGCAGATCGGCCTGATCGCCGACCCCTTCAACACGGTACTCGAGCATGCCCGCCTGCCGCCGGAGGTCGCCGCCGTGGATGGTCACTTCTGCATGGCCGAGGAGATCATCGGCGGCTGGCAGTGCACGGTGGAGGGCTACGTCTTCGAGGGCGAGGTCGTGAGCTACGGTATCGTCGATTCGCTGCGCTACCCCCAGGTGCTGAGCTTCTTCCACTACCGCTACCCCACGGGGCTGCCCGGCTATGTGCAGGAGAAGATGACCGAGCTGACGCGCACGGTCATGACGCATATCGGCTACGACAACGCTGCCTTCAATATCGAATACTACTGGGACGAGGTGCAGGAGCGGATCTGGCTGCTCGAGATCAACACCCGGATCTCCCAGTCGCACTGCGACCTGTTCGAGAAGGTCGACGGCGTCAGCAATCAGCAGGTCACCATCGACCTGGGGCTGGGGCGGCGCCCCGACATGCCCCATCGCGAGGGCGAGTTTCCCATGGCCGCCAAGTTCTTCTACCGGGTGTTCTTCAGCGATGCGGTGGTGACCCGGGTGCCCAGCGAGGCCGAGATCGCCGCCCTGAAGGCGGACTTCCCCGGCACCCTCATCGCGCTCCAGGTGGCGGTCGGCCAACGCCTGTCGACGTTACCCGAGCAGGACAGCTACAGCTATGCCCTGGCCCACATCTGGATGGGGGCGCGGGATGAAACGCAGTTGCTGGCCAACTACGACAGCCTGGCCTCGCGCCTGGGCTTCGAGTTCGACGACATCCAGGGTTGAGGACATCCAGGACCGAGAAAGACCACTAGGGGCAAGGAGAGCAGGGCCATGCGTATCGTGAACGACTTTCCCCGCCGGGTGCAGGAGGAGGAGACCTGGATACCCCTGGCGGATGGCACCCGCCTCGCGGCACGCATCTGGCGCCCGGTGGATGCCGAGCGCCACCCGGTACCGGCCATCCTCGAGTACCTGCCCTATCGCAAGCGCGACCTCACCGCCGAGCGCGATGTCCAGAGTCATCCCTACTGGGCGGGCCACGGCTATGCCGGGGTGCGGGTCGACATCCGCGGCACCGGCGAGTCCGATGGCGTGCTCACCGACGAGTACCTGCCCCAGGAGCTGGACGATGGCCTGGAAATCCTCGCCTGGCTCGAGGCCCAGCCCTGGTGCACCGGCGAGGTGGGCATGATCGGCATCTCCTGGGGCGGCTTCAACGGCCTGCAGATCGCCGCCCTGCAGCCCCCCCAGCTCAAGGCGGTGATCACCCTGTGCTTCACCGACGACCGCTACGCCGACGACATCCACCACATGGGCGGCTGTCTGCTGGCCGACAACCTCTCCTGGGCCTCGACCATGTTCGACGGCAACGCCTGCCCGCCGGATCCCAAACTGGTGGGCAAGCGTTGGCGCGAGATGTGGCTCGAGCGCCTGGACGGCAGTGGCCTCTGGCTGACCAAGTGGCTCGAGCACCAGCGCCGCGACGACTACTGGAAGCACGGCTCGGTGTGCGAGGACTACTCGCGCATCCAGTGCCCGGTGTATGCCGTCAGTGGCTGGGCCGACGGCTACTGCAACGCGGTGTTCCGGCTGCTGGCCGGGCTATCCGTGCCGCGCAAGGGGCTGGTCGGCCCCTGGGCCCACAAGTACCCGCACCTGGGCGTGCCGGGGCCGGCCATCGGCTTCCTGCAGGACTCGCTGCGTTGGTGGGGGCAGTGGCTCAAGGGCGAGGATACCGGGATCATGGAGGAGCCGATGCTGCGCGTCTGGATGCAGGAGTCGGCGCCGCCCTCGGCGCGCTACGACGTGCGTCCCGGTCGCTGGGTGGCCGAGCCGGTTTGGCCATCACCGAACATCGTGCCGACGTCCTTCCGTCTGACCGCGGGACACGACCTGCTGCCGGAAGACGACGCCGAGGATGACGAGGCCAGCCTGGATATCCGCTCGCCGCTGTCGGTGGGGCTCTACGCCGGCAAGTGGTGCTCCTACAATGCGCCGCCCGACCTGCCCCATGACCAGCGCGACGAGGATGGCGGCTCGCTGATCTTCCAGACGCCGCGCCTCGAGGCGCCGCTGGAGATCTGCGGCCAGCCGCTGGTCGAGTTGGAACTGGAGGCAGACCAGCCGGTGGCCATGGTGGCGTTGCGCCTTTCCGACATCGCCGAGGACGACAAGGCCACCCGGGTCTCCTACGGGCTTCTCAACCTCACCCATCGCGACAGCGACGAGGATCCCGAGCCGCTGGAGCCGGGACGCCGCTATCGGGTGCGGGTGCTGCTGAAGCACATCGCCCAGCAGTTTGCCGCCGGGCATGCCGTTCGCCTGGCGCTCTCCACCAGCTACTGGCCGCTGGCCTGGCCGGCCCCGGAACCGGCCCGGATCACGATCCGGCCGGGTCGCAGTCGAC
The DNA here is from genome assembly GCF_003202205.1 of Halomonas sp. LBP4. Classification (GTDB taxonomy): domain Bacteria; phylum Pseudomonadota; class Gammaproteobacteria; order Pseudomonadales; family Halomonadaceae; genus Halomonas; species Halomonas flagellata. Next base: position 1,514,306 of record NZ_PDOG01000001.1, on the reverse strand, counting down.
TGATCCTGCCGGTGCGGGCGCCGCGGCCCGCCGAGGAGGCGGCGCTGCCGGAGTTCGCCGAGCCGGAGGGCGCGCCCCCCCTGGCCAAGACGTTGCTGCAGCCGACCCAGGAGACCTGGCAGGTGATCCGCGACCTGGCCAATGACCGCACCACCCTGGAGGTGGTCAACGACGAGGGGCGTTACCGTCTCGACGACATCGACCTGGAGATCGCCGCCCGGGTCACCGAGCGCTATCAGTACGCCTACGGCAGCTACGACAGCGTCAGCGGCTGGACGGAGTGGCAACGCAGCTTCAAGCGCGGCGACTGGGAGGTGCACACCCTGACCCGCACGCTGATGACCAGCGATGCCGACAGTTTCCGTATCCGCGCGACCCTGGACGCCTGGGAAGGCGACACTCGCATCTATGCCCGGACCTGGGACGAGACCGTGCCTCGCGACCTGGTCTGACACTTCACCCCCGGCCCTGCCGGCAGGAGAGCGGCCATGCCGAGAATCACCGGCCTCGACCACCTGGTGCTGCGCGTCACCGATCTCGACGCCATGCTGCGCTTCTACTGCGAGGCACTGGGCTGCGAGATCGAGCGCCGCAACGACGACCTGGGCCTGATCCAGCTGCGCGCCGGTGCCGCGCTGATCGACCTGGTGCCGGTGGAGAGCGAGCTGGGGCGTCGGGGCGGGCCGGCACCCGGTAGCGCGGGGCGCAACCTGGATCACTTCTGCCTGCGCGTCGAGCCCTTCGACGCCGCGGCGATCCGTGCCGAGCTGGCCCCCTTCGGTATCGAGGTCGGCGAGGAGAAGACCCGCTATGGTGCCGAAGGCAGCGGGCCCTCGCTCTACCTGCGCGACCCCATGGGCAATACCGTCGAGCTCAAGGGGCCACCGCTGCCGTGAATGCTCGGCGCGCCCGATTTGCTGGTAGGCTAGGGGGCTGACGGGCCCCGGCCCCTGCATGGCAAGGAAGGCGCGCATGAGTGTGGTTCCAGCGGCTGCCGGCACATCGCCCCGGCAGCGGGCAACGAGAAAGGAAATCTTCGGCTGGGCGATGTTCGACTTCGCCAACCAGGCCTATACGCTGCTGATCATCACCGTGGTGTTCGGCGAGCTGTTCACCACGGTGATCGTCGGCGACCGCGGCGACGACCACCGGCTGGCCAACCTGCTGTGGAGCCTGGCGCTGGCGGTGAGCTACCTGCTGGTGGTGATCACCGGCCCCCTGTGCGGGGCGGTGATGGACTACCACGCCGCCAAGAAGCGCTTCCTGTTCGCTAGCTACCTGGCCACCGTGGCGACCACCGCCATGCTCTACTTCGTGGCGCCGGGCTATGTGGTGCTGGGCCTGGTGCTGATCGTGGTGTCGAACTACGCCTACTCCATGGGCGAGTCCTTCATCGCCGCCTTCCTGCCCGACCTCGGGCCCCCGGAGGACCTGGGCAAGATCTCCGGCTTCGGCTGGGCTCTGGGCTACGTCGGCGGGCTCTTCGCCGCCGGCTTCACCCTGGTGGCGCTGGGCGAGGCCACGGCGGAGAACTTCGAGCGCATCCGCTGGGTGGGGCCCTTCGCCGCCGGCTTCTTCCTGGTCACCGCCATCCCCACCTTCCTGTGGGTCAGGGAGCGCGGCACGCCGCAGCCGCCCGGCATGCCCTACCACCGGATCGCCTGGGAGCGGGTCGCCACCACCCTGCACGAGCTCCGGCGCTTCCGCGACCTGGGCATCTTCCTGGTCTCGCTGCTGTTCTCCATGGCCGGGGTCTACATCATCATCGCCTTCGCCTTCATCTACGGCGCCCAGGTGATCGGCTGGGACGAGTCGATCCGCAACCTGATGTTCATCATCGTGCAGATCACCGCCGCGGCGGGGGCGCTGGGGTTCGGCTTCATCCAGGACCGCATCGGCACCAAGGTCACCTACCTGATCACCCTGATGCTCTGGGTGGCGGCGATCTTCGCCATCTGGGCCACCCCCGAGGTCACCGCCTTCCTCAATGCGCGACTGGGGCTCGACTGGGAGGCGCAGCACCTCTTCCTGGTGGTGGGCTGCCTGGCCGGCCTCAGCCTGGGCTCGAGCCAGTCGGCGAGCCGCGCCCTGGTGGGGCTCTTCTCGCCAACCCGCAAGGCCGCCGAGTTCTTCGGCTTCTGGGGCCTGGCCAACAAGCTGGCCGGGGTCTTCGGCATCATCGCCCTGGGGCTGCTGCAGTCGCTGGTGGGCCTGCAGGCCTCGATCCTGCTCTGCGCGGCACTGTTCATCGTCGCCATCCTGATCTGCCTGGCCGTGAATCAGGCCCGCGGCCAGCAGGCGGCGCGCGACTGGGAGGTGCGCAACGGCCTGGAGCCGGCGAGGACGCCCTGAGTGTCGGCGCCGGATGTCGGGATGCTGGCATTGGTGGGTGTGACCTTCCTCGCCGCCGGCACCGTGAAGGGCGTGATCGGCATGGGCATGCCGACGGTCTCGCTGGCGCTGCTCACGGCGACCCTGGGGCTGCACTCCGCCATGGCGCTGCTGCTGGTGCCCACCGTCATCACCAATGTCTGGCAGGCGCTGGTGGGCGGCCGACTGGTGATGATCGCCAGGCGGCTGTGGCCCTTCCTGGTGACCTCGGTGCTGGCGGTGTGGCCCGGGGTGGTGGTGCTGGCCGGTGTCGATGTGCGTTGGCCGTCGCGGCTGCTGGGGGTGTTGATCATCGGCTATGCGCTGATGAACCTGGGCATGGCCCGACTGGTGCTGCCGGTGCGCCATGCGCGCCGCGCCGGGGTGATCTCCGGGGTGGCCAATGGCCTGCTGACCGGCATGACCGGCTCGTCGGTGTTCCCGGGTGTGGCCTATCTGCAGGCGCTGGGGCTGCCGAGGGACCAGTTGATCCAGGCCATGGGGATCCTGTTCACCCTCTGTACCCTGACGCTGGGCCTGGCCATGGGGGAACAGGATCTCTTGACCGGCGACCTGATGTTGACCTCCAGCCTGGCGGTGATTCCCGCTATCCTCGGCATGCAACTGGGCCAGCGGCTGCGCCGTCGGCTCTCGGCGGAGAGTTTCCGGCGCTTCTTCTTTTCCGGGCTGCTGGTGATGGGCGGCTATATCGTGCTGCGTTCCCTGAGCGGATAGCGGGCCGTGACGCAACGGCGGCTGAGGTGTCATAGACTGGAAGGATCCCGCCCAGCCCGGCCCACTGGAAGTTGCCGCCATGGACCCCGTCATGTTGCGTGCCGTCGAGCGCATCCTGGTCGTGCTGTTCGCCGGCATGGCCATCTATCTCGGGTATCGTCTGTTCCTGGCGGTGCCCGCCCACCGCGACAGCGACGGCAAAATGACCCTGCCCGGCGGCACCGAGGTAGTGCTGAACCGCGCCGCGCCGGGACTCTTCTTCGCCCTGTTCGGCAGCGTGGCCCTGGGTATCTCGCTCTACAGCGCCGTCCAGGCCACCTCGGCACCGGCCGTGACGACCGGCGATGCCCCGACGCTGGCCAGCTACTCGGGGCTAGGCCAGGACGCCGGTGGTATCGACCCCGCCCTGGAGCAGGCTCAGCTGCGCCGTCTCTTCTTCACCCTCAATGCCCTGGGCGACGCCTCCTCCGCGGAGGGCAGCCAGGCCGTGGCCGAGCGTGGCGACCTGCGCCAGGTGAAGCTGCGGCTGATGCGCGATGCCTGGCTGGACGCCTGGGGCGACCATGCCGCCTTCAGCGACTGGGCCAATGGCACCGACGCCCGGGGGGAGCCGCCGGATGCCCGTTTCTCCGAGCCGGCGGCCCTCTACCATCAGGGCAGGGACCGGCCATGAACGCCGGCTGGCGGCTCGGCCTGGCCCTGTCATGCTGGCTGCTGGCATCGCCGGCCGTGGGCATGGCCACCCTCTACGACGATACGACCCTGGCCTACTGGTCGCGCATCACGCCCGCGGACATTCGCCGCGTCCATGACGAGGACCTGTTGCCGGCATTCGAGGCCGAGGAGCGCGAGCGGCTGGCGGACGTCGAGCTGCAATTTCCGCTGCGCTGCCCGGTGCTCGCCAGCGAGCCGTTCTGCTACTACCAGCAAACCCTGGCCGATGGCCGCCGTCAGGTGGTGATGTCGGTGGCCTCGCTGCGCCTGTTCGGCGACCTCGCCCTGGCCATGGCCTGGTTGCAGCTCGAGGGACTGTCGATCGAGACGCCCGGCCAGTACCTGGCCATGCTGCGTCACCGCCGGCGCGAGTCGTTTCCCGACGATCGCTACCCGCCGCCCCTGGAGGCACTGGGGGTGCCCGATGACGTACGGGATCGGACGGAGGTGATGGAGCTCTACGGCAAGATCTTCACCTCCTCGGTGGTCTTCGTGCTGCTCCACGAACTGGGGCATGCCCTGCACCGTCATCCGGGCTACGGCCCCGAGGTATCCCGGGAGGCGGCACGCCGCCACGAGATCGAGGCCGACGATTTCGCCCTGGACGTCATGGCCCGGCTCGCCTATCCGCCGCTGGGCATGAGCGTCTTCTTCACGCTGCTGGCCCACTGGGAGCCCAATCGCTGGCACTTCGCCGACGAGGCGGCGTATCGGGCCCATCTGGCCGAGGCCACCCATCCGTTGACCTCGGACCGGCTGCGCGGGCTGGCGTCGGCCCTGGCCCAGCGCCGCGATGCCTTCGCCCGGGCCGAGCCGGACTTCGCCGCGGCCCGCGAGCGGATCGACGGCGTGGCCGCCGAGATCGGTCGCCTGGCGGATTTCATGGACGACCGCGACATCCAGGAGGGCATCGTGCGCCTTGGCCGTGCCACCGAACCGGCCGTCCTGCGGCCGCGGCGGGAGGGGGAGCCGGCCATCGCCCCGGCGGTGCCGGCCGCCGGGCTCCCCTTCGCCGGTACCTTCCAGGGCCGGCTTGGCGACGCCTCGGGGGAGCTGCCGGTATGGCTGGTGCTCGAGCGGCAGGGTGACCGGGTCCAGGGGGTGTTCACCTACGGGTTGGGCCTGGGTCATCTGGAAGGGGAGGTGTGGGCGGGGCGCCTGCACTTCGGCTGGACCCTGGGGCTGGAGCGGGGGCTGGGTGTGCTCGAGGCGACGGCGGACGACGAGCGACTGCATGGCAGCTGGGGGCGCGAGCGCTCCGCCGACGATGGCGGTTATTGGGAACTGTGGCGAGAGGAGCTCGAGTAGGGAAAGCTTGCCCCTGTGGCAACGACGAGGGAGGCAAGGGCATGCGTGGGCGGGGAAGGCCGACGCTTCGCGGCCTGCGTACAGGGGGGGCTCCTTGTCGGCGGGTAGACAGCGCCGGAATAGGTATCAATGCTGTAGTAGTGGCCAGCGGCAGCGGTCGCCGGGCCCAGTGAGGGAGGACGGCGGATGAGCGACGAAGACTCCACGCGGCGTGCCGGGCTCGGCATGATGCTGCTGTTCTGGGTGCTGTTCATCGGTTCCGGCACCTGGTGGTTCCAGGGTTACCTGGCAGAGCAGCGCAATCCCAACGCCCATCTGGCCACGACCGTGGCGGGGGACGGGGAACCGGTGATCCTGGAGCGCAACCGCGCGGGCCATTTCGTGGCCACCGGGCGCATCAACGGCGAGCCAGTGGAGTTCCTGCTTGATACCGGGGCCACCTACGTGGCCGTGCCCGCCGGCCTGGCCGACAGGCTGGGCCTGGAGCGGGCCGATTCGGCCTGGTTCAACACCGCCAACGGCCGGGTGCGCGGCCATCTCACCACCCTCGACGAGGTCAGCCTGGGGGGCTTTTCCGCCACCGAGGTGCGCGGCTCGATCAGTCCTGGCCTGGACGGCGACGTCGCCCTGCTGGGGATGAGCTTCCTCAACCGCTTCGACATCGAGATCCGTGACGCACGTATGGTCCTGCGCCCGGCACAGCAACCCTGAGGAGTCCATGTCGAACCACCCGAGAGGCCATCGAGCCGAGCAGCCGCGGGAGATCTCCGGCCCCGGCTGGCTGGACATCCTGTGGCGCGTCAAGCAGGAGATGAGCGACGACCGTATCACCATGCTGGCCGCCGGTATCGCCTTCTATGCCCTGCTGTCGCTGTTTCCTGCCATCGCGGCCGTCATCTCGCTCTGGGCGCTGGTGCTCGACCCCCAGGACATGGCACGCCAGATCATCGAATTGAGTCGCTTCCTCCCCCAGGGCGTGACGAACCTGATCGAGGAGCAGGCCCGCAAGATCGGCGACAACACCGATACCGGGCTGAGCCTGACGGCCCTGACCAGCCTGGTGATAGCGATGTACGTGGCCTCCAAGGGCGTGCGAGGCCTGATCGTCGGGCTGAACGTCGTCTACGGCGAGGACGAGCGCCGCGGCCTGGGCCACCGCACGCTGGTCATCGCCGGCCTGACCCTGGGACTGATCGTGCTGACCCAGGTCACCATCGTGTTCATCGCGCTCGTTCCCCTGGCCATCGGCATGCTCGGCCTCGACGACACCCCGGTCAGGGTGATCGGCTGGCTGCGCTGGCCGGTCCTGCTGCTGGTGATGATGTTCGTCATTGCCGTGCTCTACCGCTTCGGCCCCTATCGGCGCTCGCCGCGCTGGGAGTGGGTCAGCGTCGGCACCGTCACTGCCACCCTGCTGTGGTTGCTCGGCTCCGGTGGGCTCTCGCTCTACGTTGGCCATGTGGCGAATCTGGGCGAACTCTATGGCTCGCTGGGCGCGGTGGTGGTACTGATGCTGTGGTTCTGGCTCTCCGCCTTCGTCGTATTGCTCGGTGCCGAGATCAACGGTGAAATGGAGCGCCAGACCCGGCACGACACCACCATCGGCGAGTCGCGGCCCATGGGAGAGCGCGGCGCCCATGTGGCCGATACCCTGGGCCCGAGGCGCCGCGATCGCTCCAGCGACACGCCCGACCAGGGAGAGAACCCGTGATCCTCAAGCAACAGCTCGGCATCGACCTGCCCATCCTCCAGGCACCCATGGCGGGCGTGCAGGGGGCCGACCTCGCCGTGGCGGTCTGCGAGGCCGGCGGCCTCGGGGCACTACCCTGCGCCATGCTGGGGCCGGACGCCATGGCGCGTGAACTCGAAACCATCCGAGCGCGCACTCGCGCACCGCTCAACGTCAACTTCTTCTGTCATACGCCCCCCGAGCCCGACGCCGGCCGCCAGGCGCGCTGGCACCGGGCGCTGGCGCCCTACTATGCCGAGTTCGGCCTCGACATCGCGAGCGTGCCGGCGGGGGCGGGACGCCGGCCCTTCGATCACGAGGCCTGCGATCTGCTGGAGGCCGTCCGCCCCGAGGTGGTCAGCTTCCACTTCGGGCTGCCGGCGCCGGCACTGCTCGAGCGGGTCAAGGCCTGGGGCGCCACGGTGCTGTCGTCGGCCACCACGGTGGAGGAGGCCTTGTGGCTCGAGGCCCGGGGCGCCGATGCGATCATCGCCCAGGGGCTCGAGGCGGGCGGCCACCGTGGCCTCTTCTTCTCCGAGGATCTCACCACCCAGGTCGGCACCTTCGCCCTGCTGCCCCAGGTGGTGGCGGCGGTCGAGGTGCCGGTGATCGCCGCCGGCGGCATCGGCGATGCCCGCGGAGTGGCGGCGGCCCTGGCGCTGGGCGCCGACGCCGTGCAGGTCGGCACCGCCTTCCTGTGCTGCCCGGAGGCGACCACCACACCGATTCACCGGCAGGCGCTGATGAGCGAGGCGGCTCGCCACACGGCCCTGACCAACCTCTACAGCGGCCGCCCGGCGCGGGGCATCGTCACCCGCTTGATGCGCGAGCTGGGGCCGATGAGCGAGCTGGCGCCGGCCTTCCCCACGGCTGCGGCGGCCATCGCCCCGCTGCGCGCCGCCGCGGAAGCGCAGGGCAGCGGTGACTTCTCGCCACTCTGGGCCGGGCAGAACGCCAGTGGCTGTCGGGAGATTCCTGCCGCCCAGCTAATTCGTCAACTGGCCGAGGGGGTGGAACAAGCAGCCATCGACGAGGTGACGTATCGGCCATGACGCCGATCAGGCCCGATGGCGAATCTCCAGCACCTGGGCCGGGGGCCGGAAGCTGTCGGCCCGGCTTGGCGCCCTGGGAGAGCTTGATCTCGATCATCTTGACCTCAGGGCGCGCGGCATTCTCGGCGAAGGTCGCCGCATCGAAGCCTCCCAGGCGATCGCGACAGCCGAAATAGCCCGAGCCGATCTCCCACACCAGGTCACCGCCAGCCAGGTGATGGCGGGAGATTCCGCCTTCGCCGGTGTCGTGGTAGAAGCCGCCGCGCTTGGCTCCCTGGTTGAGGGCCTGGATGGCGTTACCGGAAAGGGCGATGGCGAGACCCAGCCAGCTCATCAGGTAGGCACTATAGCGCAGCGGGACGGGCCATCGAATACGAGTCGCCATTGGTGCGAGGTATCCGCTCGGCGCAAAGCCCGTATTGGCCCTCAGGGGTCCTGTCGTGCTTGGGGTGCATCGTTGCGCCGGGGTGCCGTGGTGGCGACTTCCTCGTCGGCTTCGTACAAGGCTTCCAGTTCCTGGGCGGCCTCCTGCACGGTCTGTATCAGTTTCTTCTCGTTGCCGAAGACTTCGAGCTGACGCATCAGCGCCTGCTCGTCGTGGGGACGGAAGGTGTCGATGGTGTGCTGTGCTTGTTCGTTGGGGATGCCCAGCTCGATCAGCACGTCGCGGGTGAGTTCCAGGCTGGCGGGCAGCAGTTCGCGCACGATGTCGTGGATGCCGGCGCGCATCAGCAGGTGGGCATGGTAGCGGTTGCGGGCCCTGGCGAAGATGCGCAGGTGCGGGAACTGACGCTTGACCTGCTCGACGATGCGCATCGAGGCTTCGATGTCGCCCACTGCCACTACCAGCACGCGGGCCTTGTCGGCGCCGGCGGCACGCAGCAGGTCGATGCGCGAGGCATCGCCGAAATAGACCTTGTTACCGTAGCGGCGCACGAATTCGACGTGATCGGCATTGATGTCGAGCACCGTGTAGGGAATCTTCAAACCCTGCAGCGCGCGGCCCATGATTTGCCCGAAACGGCCGAAGCCGGCGATGATGATCTGTGGCGCATCATCTTCGGGGCTGTCGTAGGCAGGCGTGGGCCGGGACTTGCCGAACAATGGCCGGATCCAGTGCAGGTGAGCCAGGAAGAGTACCGGGGTCGCCGCCATCGACAGCGAGATCACCAGTACCAGCAGGCTTACCAGTTCAGAGCCGAGCAGGGCGGCAGTGCCCGCCGCAGTCAGCACCACGAAGCCGAACTCCCCGCCCTGGGAGAGCAGCACAGCGAGATTGGTCGCCTCCCGCCAGCCGGTGCCGAACAGCCGTGCGGCCACCACCATGCTCAGCGCCTTGGCCAGCAGTAGGCCCAGTGTCAGCCCGACGATCATCCAGGGCTGCTGGGCGAGCAGCCCGAGCTGGGCGGTCATCCCCACGGCCATGAAGAACAGTCCCAGCAGCAGGCCGCGGAAGGGCTCGATATCCGCCTCGATGTTGTGGCGATATTCCGAGTCGGCGAGCAGTACCCCGGCGATGAAGGCCCCCATCGCCATCGACAGGCCGGCGATCTCCATCAGCAGGGCAGAGCCGATCACTACCAGCAGGGTGGTGGCGGCGAAGACCTCGCGGCTGCGGGTGCTCGCCGCCAGGCGGAACAGTGGACGCAGCAGATACCGGCCAACGATGATCAGTCCGAGGAAGGCACCCGCGGCGAGCAGGATCTCGCCCAGCAGCGGTGCGACGCCATCGGCGATCAAGGATCCGGCGGCGAGGATGGGGATGACAGCCAGGACCGGGATCGCCGCCATGTCCTGGAACAGCAGCAGCGCGAAGGCATGGCGCCCATGACGGGCCTGCAGCTCCTTGCGCTCGCCCAGCAGGTGCAGCACCAGCGGTGTGGAGCAGAGCCCCAGGCTGAAGCCGACCACCAGGGCCGCAACGGGGGGAAGGCCCAGCCACCAGGCGCCTGTCGCCAGGAGTACGGTAGTCACGGCGACCTGCAGACTGCCGAAGCCGAACACCGCCTTGCGCATCACCCTGAGACGCGCCGGCTTGAGCTCGAGGCCGATCACGAATAGCAGGAAGACGATGCCCACCTGGGCGAACTGCAGCACGCCCTCGGCATCCGGCACAAGCCCCAGTACCGATGGGCCGATCACGACTCCTGCGGCCAGGTAGCCCAGCACCTCGCCGAGCCCCAGGCGCTTGAATACCGGCACGATCAGTACCGCCGCGGCAAGGAAGATCAGGGCGTTGAACAGCAGTCCGGTGGCCAAGGGTGACTCCTTCTTCGAGGTGGCGAGGGGGCCCCATTCTACCCGAGCGGGGGCTGCTTATTGATAAGCAAGCACCGGGCCAACCGGACGGCCGAGGCCGGGAACGCCTGGCGGGCCCCGGGGTCCGACATCCTGAACATCAGCGAGGCGCCACGGCTCCGGCGAGCCGGTAGCGAGAGGAGAGCACCATGCGACTCAATGCCGACTTCTCCCGGCGGGCGGTGGTCACGCCCGAGGCCTACCGCTGGGTGGACTCGCCCACGCCCGGCGTGGAGCGGATGATGTTGGATCGCGTCGGCGAGGAGGTAGCCCGTGCCACTTCGCTGGTGCGCTATGCACCGAACAGCACCTTCCCGACCCATGAGCACGGCGGCGGCGAGGAGATCCTGGTGCTCGAGGGCGAGTTCGCCGATGAACATGGCAGATACCCGGTGGGAACGTACCTGCGCAATCCCATCGGCACCGCCCATGCGCCGAGGGTCGGTGAGCAGGGGGCACTCATCTTCGTCAAGCTGCACCAGTTCTCTCCGTCAGACAGCGCACGGAAGGTCATCGATACCCGCACGGCCGACTGGCAGCCGGGGCAGGAGAAGGGGCTCGAGGTGATGCCCCTCCACGAGTTCCGAAACGAGCACGTGGCACTGGAGCGCTGGGCGCCGAATCTGCGTCTCGCCCCGCGAGAATACCGGGGCGGCGCGGAGGTCCTGGTACTGGAGGGTTCCTTCCACGACGAGCACGGCAGTTACCCGGCTGGCAGCTGGCTGCGCAGCCCGCACGGGAGCCGGCACACGCCCCGCACCGGGGCGGACGGGGCCCTCGTCTATATCAAGGCGGGCCATCTGCCACCCGGCTGAACGCGGCTCGACTTGGCGGTCACCGATTCCGATTGTGCCGGGTCATGAAGATATGCTACCCATGATCGGCCAACCCATTGAACTGCAAAGGAGCATGCATATGGGCATCGAAGTGGGCGGCCTGCTGGGCCTGATCTGGTTGATCATCGTCATCTGGGCCATCGTCAAGGTCGCCAAGAGTTCGGCGGGAGGGGTCGCCAAGCTGCTGTGGATCCTGATCCTGCTGTTCTTCCCCGTGTTGGGCCTGATCATCTGGCTGTTGCTCGGACCCAAGGGGTAGCGGTTCCTCAGGCGTCATCCTTCCTCGTCGGCGGGTGCCTCGCGGTCCAGCAGGGCCGCGAGCGCTTCGCGATGCGCGTCCAGCGCATGAGCGTGCCCGGGCATAGTAGTCGATCAGGTCCCCCTTCGTCAGGCCAGCCTCGGGGAAGAACAGCTTGTCGCGGTTCGAGGTGTCGATGCGATGGCCGTCAATGTCCATTTCGGCCCTGGCCCTCCTCGACCGCGATCTGCTCCAGGGTGCGCCCCGACTGGACGGACTCGGGCTCGGTGGAGGTCGGATTGCGCCGGGCATCCGCCATCTCGTCGTCGATCTTCACCAGCAGCCAGTCCTTGCCCTGCTCGAGCCGCGTGCGGATCAGCGCATAGCCGCCGCGCAGCTTCTCGCCCTCCAGCCAGACGGTGGCGTGGCCGTCGGCGAGCTGCTCGGCGACCGAGGGCGGATCCTTGCCTTCCTTCAGGTTACGGTAGTGGCCCCGGTCCCAGATCAGCACGGTGCCGGCGCCGTACTCGCCTGCGGGGATCACGCCCTCGAAGTCGGCATAGGCCAGCGGGTGGTCCTCGGTGGGGATGGCCAGGCGCTTGACCCGCGGGTCGGTGGAGGGGCCCTTGGGGACTGCCCAGGACTTCAGCACGCCGTCGACCTCGAGTCGGAAGTCGTAGTGCCGGGTGGAGGCATCGTGCAGCTGGATGACGAAGATCGGCCCGCCGTGCTGCCCGCGTCGGGCTTCGACGACGATGGGCTCCGGGGTACGGCGGGCCTCGCGCTTCTGCCGGTAGCGTTCGAGGGTGTCGCGGGACTTGGCCATGGGGTCGACTCTCGACCGAGATATCGAGACTAGTCTAGCGTCTTCTCGGGGGTGTCGCGGGGCTCGCCCCGATCGCACTTCACGCACGCGAGCCGCATGCCGAGCCGCGAACGGCGCCCCGCCTCGCTGGTGACCCAGGGGCGCTCGACCCAGGGCGGCCGATGGCGCACATGCTGGTGGTGGCCGCAGGCGAGCTCGGCCACCCAGTAGCCCTCCTCGTCGCGGTGGTAGCCGGTGATGGGCTGCCGCATGGCAAAAGATCAGGGGCAGGGGCCGTCGTCGCTCATTTCTCGTGAGCCCTGTAGTGTCCCGGCACCTTCACGCGCTCGCCGCTGGGGAGCTGGCGAACATGGGTGGGGACATAGACCCGCTTGATGACGCTTCTGTCGTTGCTCTCGGTCATGGGTGAACCCTCCGTGTCATCCCGCAGACTAAGCTCACTACGTTAGCGCCACGCGCGGCTGAGGATCAATCCCGCTCAGGATGCCGCTGCCCCTGAGCAAGGCGGGCTATGCAATGTGCGTAATGACAGGGACGGCATCTACCGACGCAGTGGCGGGGACGAGCTGGTGCTGGATCTGAGCGACAGCGGAGAGGGCTGCGCGGGGGCCTTCCGCATAGCCCTGGAGATGAGTCGAGAGCGCAGGGTGGGTAGGAGATGGCAACGAAAAACCCCACCCGTTTCCGGGTGGGGCAGGCGAGACTTCGATTCTCCAGCCAGTCATGAGCAATCCCGCCTCAGCGTGCCAGCGACGGGGCAGCGAGTGCCCCGGGGCGCGCCGTCAGCTCGACGGCCGCGGGATGGCGATAGGCGCTTCGCTGGCCTGGCCGGCGGCCCCGAGGTCGGTAGCAATGGCCTCGCCCTGCTCCTGCCAGAGTTGCCGCTCCTCCTCGCTGGCCCGGGGGGAGAACAGGCCGGTCTGCGCATAGAGCAGGCCGATCACCGGGGACATCCAGCAGGCGAAGGCCAGCGGAATGTACAGCAGGTTCTCGACATTGCCCTCGACGATACCGAGTCCGAGGGCGCTGATCACGAAGGCCCCGCCGGCATTCCACGGAATCAGCGGCGAGATGAGGGTTCCACCCTCTTCGATGGCGCGCGACAGGTTCAGGGTCGAATACCCCATGCCGCGGTAGGTGGGGGCGTACATGCGGCCGGGAAGGGCAATCGAAAGGTACGGGTCGCCGGCGACCAGGTTGGTGGACACCGAGGTCAAAACCGCGGCTGTCTGTACACCTTTAAAGCTGCGCACCTTGGTCATGATCGCGCGGATGATCGCTTCCAGGCAGCCGGTCTTTTCCAGCGCACCGCCGAAGCCGAGCGCGATGAGAATCAGTGAAATGGTCCACATCATCGACTGGATGCCACCGCGATTGAGCAGGCTGTCGATGGCGCCGATACCGGTCTCGATCGAATAACCGCTGTTGGCATAGGTGAGCAGGTCATGCACGCCGACCCCCTGCGCGACCATGGCGGTGACCGCACCGGCCAGGGCGCCGGCGAACAGCGACGGGATGGGGGGCATGCGCTTGACCGCGAGCACGATCACCAGCACCGCCGGCAGCAGCAGCCAGGCCGAGATGGTGAAGTTCGCCTGCAGCGCGGTGGTGATGGCATCGATCCGGTCGAAGGAGGCGGCCTCGTCGTCGATCAGGGTGAAACCCGCCACCAGGTAGATGGCGAAGGCGATCAGCATCGCCGGGATCGTCGTCGGCATCATGTTCTTGATATGGGAGAAGACGTCCGTGCCGGTGACCGCCGGGGCGAGGTTCGTCGTGTCCGACAGCGGCGAGACCTTGTCGCCGAAGAAGGCGCCCGACACCACGGCGCCGGCGGTCCAGTACATCGGGATATCGAAGCCTGCGCCGATGCCCATCAGGGCGAGGCCCACCGTGCCGACCGTGCCCCAGGAGGTGCCCAGCGACACCGAGACGACCGAGCAGAGCAACATGGCCGCCGCCAGGAAGATGGTCGGCGATAGAATCGTCAGCCCGTAATAGATGAGGGTCGGTACGGTGCCGCTGGCGATCCACACGCCGATGATCATGCCGACGCAGATCAACACCGAGACGGAGGGCAGGGACACGTGGATGACGTGAAAGATGCCCTCTTCGATCTGTTTCCACCGGAAGCCGAGCTTGACCCCCACCAGCGCCGTGATCGCCAGGCCGATGGCCAGGGGAATGTGGGGAGTGAAGTCGCCGAAATAGAAGAGTTGTACCGCCAGTACCAGCAACGTCAGGACGACGGGAGTGAGCGCCAGCATCAGGCCTGGCTGTTTATAGTCGAATGGACTTCTTGGACTTGTCATGTCAGTTACCTTCGGTTTGATGTGCGTTGTTCTTGCTTTGCTTTATCAAGCGTTACGCAACTTTCCGATTGTTATCGATCGACTCTCGATCGGTAGAAGCTATAACAGTAATAGCGGTAGGCAGTTGCCGTGCATTCGTATCCCCCTTTGCCGCCAGATGTCGCAAGGCCCGACCGGAAGGCTGCAAGGACACCGTGATCCAGGTGTCGTGGGCGGTCGGATCGCTATATCTGGCTACTTTGTGCCTTCATTCAGCCTTCAAGGCTTATTGTTGGCCATTTTGGCTAGGAATTGGCTCCAAATAACGCTAGATTGGTTTACCTTTGTCCTTGATATAAGATGGTGATAGGCAATATGGCTAAGAAGATGGAGCGCCTGGATCGCATAGATCGCCGCATTCTGCATCAACTTCAGGAACATGGACGCCTCCCCATCGTGGAGTTGGCCAACCGGGTGAACCTCACCAAGACGCCCTGTGCACAGCGTGTACGCCGACTCGAGCAGGCCGGTATCATCCGCGGCTATCGTGCCGACCTGGACCCGGGGCAACTCGGTGCGGGCCATGTGCTGGTGGTGCTGGTGACCATGGAGAAGACGAGCGAGGACGCCCTGGACCGATTCAACGAGGCCGTGCGCCTCATTCCGGAAGTGCAGGGCTGCTATATGGTGGCGGGGAACTTCGATTACCTGCTAAAGGTAAGGACCCACGATATCTCGCACTATCGTGCCGTGCTCGTCCAGCAGATCGGTCGGCTGCCGAATGTTCACCAGACGCACTCCTTCGTGGTGATGGAGCTCGTGAAGGACGAAGTGACGGTGCCCATCGATCACGTCACCTGGCCGGAATAGTTCACGACTACCAGGCGGGCGCCTGGCCTGGGCGGTGACGCGGTCACGAGGAAGGGGGGGCTGTCGATGGTCGCGTACGGGCTCGGCACCCGGGGGGAGGGGCGGCCTCGCCCGGGGCGGGGCCCCGGGCGAGGCGGTTCAGTGATAGCGAGGTCCGGCGCCGGCGCGCAAGGCCCCGCGGGGGAGTCGGGTGAAGCGGACCGGCGGGCTGTACTCCTCGCCCTCGGGGGCTCGCTCCGGCGCCGGCCGGACCCGCCAGCCACGCGAGCTTGCCCACTCCTTGAGTTCCCGGTAGTTGAGCAGCGGGTAGTGCCGCGAGTAGGGGTTGGGTGACGACGAGGGGAAGGCGAAGGCCACATGGGGGTAATGGGCGAAGGCATCTTCGCTGTCATGGGCGGCCAGTGCCCGATCCAGGGCGGACTGCCACGCCTGGGAGTCGCGACGTGCTACGGCTTGGGTTGCATGCATCGGATTGCCCTCCGTTGTTATGCCTGTTTCCGGGCCATGAAAAACGCCCCGCCCGGCGTGGCCGGACAGGGCGTCATCATCGGGGTCGGCGAAGTCGGCCCGAAGCGCTCGGGAGCCGCGGGCCCGCCTGAGGGAGGCCGGTGGACGCGGGCGGCCTCACGGGGTCGCGCGTCGAGGGTCGGGGTCTTCTGGTCCACCATGGCGATGCCTCCGGAAATCACGCCGGGGAGTGACTCCCCGGACGAAACTCGCTCAATCCCAGCTCAGCGCGCCACCCACCTGGTACTCGGTGACGCGGGTCTCGAAGAAGTTCTTCTCCTTGCGCAGGTCGATGATCTCGCTCATCCACGGGAAGGGGTTCTGGGCGCCGGGGAACTGCTCCTTGAGGCCGATCTGGGCCAGGCGGCGGTTGCAGATGAAGTGGAGGTACTCCTCCATGATCGCCGCGTTCATGCCCAGCACGCCGCGCGGCATGGTGTCCCGGGCGTAGGCGATCTCCAGCTCGGTACCCTCGAGGATCATCTGGGTGACCTCGTCCTGGAACGCCGGCGTCCACAGGTGCGGGTTCTCGATCTTGATCTGGTTGATCATGTCGACCCCGAAGTTCAGGTGCATCGACTCGTCGCGCAGGATGTACTGGAACTGCTCGGCCACCCCGGTCATCTTGTTGCGCCGGCCCATGGAGAGGATCTGGCTGAAGCCGCAGTAGAAGAAGATGCCCTCGGTGACGCAGTAGAAGGCGATCAGGTTACGCAGCAGCTCCTGGTCGGTCTCCGGGGTGCCGGTGTTGAAGTCCGGGCGCGCCAGCGACTGGGTGTGCTTGAGGCTCCAGGCGGACTTGGCGGCCACCGAGGGCACCTCGCGGTACATGTTGAAGACCGCGCCCTCGTCCATGCCCAGCGACTCCACGCAGTACTGGTAGGCGTGGGTGTGGATGGCCTCCTCGAAGGCCTGGCGCAGCAGGTACTGGCGGCACTCGGGGTTGGTGATCAGGCGATAGAGCGCCAGCACCAGGTTGTTGGCGACCAGCGAATCGGCGGTGGAGAAGTAGCCCAGGCTGCGCTCGACGATGCGCCGCTCGTCCGCGGTCAGGCCATCCTGGCTCTTCCACAGGGCGATGTCGGCGTTCATGTTCACTTCCTGGGGCATCCAGTGGTTGGCGCTGCCGTCCAGGTATTTCTGCCAGGCCCACTCGTACTTGAAGGGCACCAGCTGGTTGAGGTCGGCGCGGGCATTGATCATCTGCTTGTCGTCGACCTCGATGCGCGCCGCGCCCATCTCCAGCTCCTCGAGGCCGGCGGCCACATCGAGCTCCTCCAGCGACTTGCGTGCCCGGGTCAGGCGGTCCTGATCGACCACGGCGTAGCGAGCGGCACCTTCTCTTACGGTCTCTGCTCTCACGGCCTCTTCGCGCACGGCCTCTTCCCGGGGCGCGGCGGCGGGCTGCGGCTTGGCGGCGGGCGCCGGTGCGGCCTTGGACTGCTCGGTGACCGCGGTCTCGTCCTCGTGGAATTCGTCCCAGTTAAGCATCTCTATCTACCTTTCGATCTCTGGTCGATGAGCCGGAAGAAACGGGTGTTCCTTCCAGCTTCCGGCTTATAGCTTCCTGCTTTATTGGCAGGCCTCGCAGCCCAGTTCGTCGATATCGCCGGCCGAGGGCGGGCGCTGGCCACCCTTGCCCTTGAGAAAATCAGCCTGCAGGAAGTCCTCGATGCCCCGCGGCTCGGGGTTGGCCGGCGCGGCGGGGGTCGGGCTCGGCTCCGCCGCCGGGGCTCCGCCATTGCTCACCGCATTGAGGGTGCCGCGGTCGACGGTGGACTTCTCCACCGAGGTGGCCCCCAGGGCGCGCAGGTAGTAGGTGGTCTTGAGGCCGCGGAACCAGGCCATGCGGTAGGTGACGTCGAGCTTCTTGCCCGAGACGCCCTGGATGTAGAGGTTCAGCGACTGGGCCTGGTCGATCCACTTCTGGCGACGGGCGGCGGCCTCCACCAGCCACTTGGGCTCCACCTCGAAGGCGGTAGCGTACTTGGCCTTGAGATCGTCCGGAACGCGGTCGATGGGCTGCGCCGAGCCGTCGTAGTACTTGAGGTCGTTGATCATCACCTCGTCCCACAGGCCGCGCGCCTTGAGGTCGTTGACCATCTGGGCGTTGACCACGGTGAACTCGCCGGAGAGGTTCGATTTCACGTAGAGGTTCTGATAGGTCGGCTCGATGGACTGGGTCACCCCACAGATATTGGAGATGGTGGCGGTGGGGGCGATGGCCATCACGTTGGAGTTGCGCATGCCCTGCTCGGCGATCTTGTCGCGAATGCGGGCCCAGTCCTGGGTGGCGGAGGTGTCGACCTCGATGTACTTCTCGCCACGCTCGGCCTTGAGCTTCTCGATGGAGTCGATGGGCAGCACGCCCTGGCTCCACAGCGAACCCTCGAAACTCTCGTAGCGGCCACGCTCGGCGGCCAGGTCACTGGAAGCCTCGATGGCGTGGTAGCTGACCAGCTCCATGGAGCGGTCGGCGAAGGTCACGGCCGCCTCGGAGGCGTAGGCGATGTCCTGGGCGTAGAGGGCGTCCTGGAAGCCCATGATGCCCAGGCCCACCGGGCGGTGCTTGAAGTTGGAGTTCCTCGCCTGGGGCACCGCGTAGTAGTTGATGTCGATGACGTTGTCGAGCATGCGCACCGCGGTGCGCACGGTCTTGCGCAGCTTGGCGTCGTCGAGCTGGCCGTCCACCACGTGCTGGGCCAGGTTGACCGAGCCGAGGTTGCACACCGCGATCTCGTCGACGCTGGTGTTGAGGGTGATCTCGGTGCACAGGTTGGAGGAGTGCACCACTCCGGCGTGCTGCTGCGGGCTGCGCAGGTTGCAGGGGTCCTTGAAGGTGATCCAGGGGTGGCCGGTCTCGAACAGCATCGACAGCATCTTGCGCCACAGGTCCTTGGCCTTGACCCGCTTGTAGAGCTTCAGCTGGCCGGTACGGGTCATCTCCTCGTACTCGGCGTAGCGCTGCTCGAAGGCGGCGCCATAGAGGTCGTGGAGGTCCGGGCAGGTGGCCGGCGAGAACAGCGTCCACTCCTTGTCGTCGAAGACCCGCTTCATGAACAGGTCCGGCACCCAGTTGGCGGTGTTCATGTCGTGGGTGCGGCGGCGGTCGTCACCGGTGTTCTTGCGCAGCTCGAGGAACTCCTCGATGTCCAGGTGCCAGGTCTCCAGGTAGGCGCATACCGCCCCCTTGCGCTTGCCGCCCTGGTTGACCGCCACGGCGGTGTCGTTGACCACCTTGAGGAAGGGCACCACGCCCTGGGACTTGCCGTTGGTGCCCTTGATGTAGGAGCCCAGCGCGCGCACCGGGGTCCAGTCGTTGCCCAGGCCGCCGGCCCACTTGGAGAGCAGGGCATTGTCGCGGATCGCGCTGTAGATGCTGTCCAGGTCGTCGGGTACGGTGGTGAGATAACACGAGGAGAGCTGGCTCCTGACGGTGCCCGAGTTGAACAGGGTGGGCGTGGAGGCCATGTAGTCGAAGCTGGAGAGCAGTTCGTAGAACTCGATGGCCCGCGCCTCGCGGTCGTCCTCGTTCAGGGCCAGGCCCATGGCCACGCGCATGAACATCACCTGGGGCAGTTCGTAGCGCACGTCGTCCCGGTGGATGAAGTAGCGGTCGTAGAGGGTCTGCAGGCCCAGGTAGGTGAAGGCGTTGTCGCGGGTATGGTCGAGGGCATCGCCCAGGCGCTCGAGGTCGAACTCGGCGAGCCGCGGGTCGAGCTGCTCGAATTCGATGCCCTTGGCCACGTAGGCGTGGAAGGCCGGCTTGTAGAACTCGGCCATCTCGCCGAAGGTGGCCTCGTCGGCCACGCCCAGGAACGACAGGGCCTCGCGGCGCAGGTTGTCCTGCAGCAGGCGGGCGGTCACGTAGGTGTAGTTGGGCTCCTTCTCGACCAGGGTGCGGGCGGTCATCATCAGCGCCTGGGAGACGCCGTCGATGGTGACGCCGTCGTAGAGGTTCTTCAGCGACTCCTCGACGATGCGGTTGGGATCGACGTTGGCGAGTGCCTCGCAGGCGTCGAACACCAGGGTCTCGACCCGGCCCAGGTCGAGCGGACGGGTGCTGCCGTCGGCCAGGGTCACATTGAGCGTCGGGTGCGGCTTCTCGATGTCGCCGCCGGCGGCGGCGCGGGCGCGGGCATGCTCCTCGCGGTAGAGCACATAGGCGCGGGCGACCTTCTGCTCGCCGGCGCGCATCAGGGCCAGCTCGACCTGGTCCTGGATGTCCTCGATGTGCAGGGTGCCGCCGTCGGGCATGCGGCGCTGGAAGGCCTGGGCGATGGCGTCAGAGGAGTGCTGGACGAAGTCACGCACCCGCGAGGAGGTGGCGGCGTTGTCGCCTTCCACGGCGATGAACGCCTTGCTCATGGCCACGGCGATCTTGCCGGCATCGAAGGGCACCACGTCGCCGGTGCGCTTGATGACGCGCAGGGTACGGGGTGCGGTGACGGAGACGGATGTCTTGTCCGGGGTAGCGGTGGTATCCATGGCGCCGAGGGTCCCTGTCTGATGGTCGAAAAACACGCGAACGAGGCCGCTGTTGACAGCGGGCGAAACGGTTGCTATGGCACAGTATATGGTGTGCGTGCCGTGACGAAGCACAAGATAGTGTGCTTTCATGGCTCCATCAAGTGGATAAGTTGTGGATGGCCTGTGACCATTCGGGGAGAGTTCCGCGACGGCCTGTCAGGCCGCATGGTTGGGCCTTTCCCTCCTGCCTCACCGGGTTTCGGGAGGGCGAAATCGTGGTTTTCGGGTATCCTTTAGCCAGTGGCGGTAGTCGACTCGTCTGCGGGTGGCCTGCCGTACCCGATCACCAGCCCATCAGGACGGATACACAGGATGGATGACAGCTTGGAACCCCAGGAACAGGATCATGTGCTGATCATCGAGGACGATGAGCGGTTGGCCGGACTGACCCGTGACTATCTGGAGGCCAACGGTTTCCGGGTCACGCTGGAGGCCGACGGTGCACGAGGCGTCGAGCAGATACTGGCACTGCAGCCGGATCTGGTGATTCTGGATCTGATGCTGCCCGGCGAGGACGGCCTGTCGATCTGCCGCCGCGTGCGTGCCGACTACCCCGGCCCGATCCTGATGCTCACCGCGCGCACCGACGACATGGACCAGGTGCTGGGCCTGGAGATGGGAGCCGACGACTATGTGCCCAAGCCGGTGCAGCCACGGGTCCTGCTGGCGCGCATGCGTGCCCTGCTGCGGCGTACCGATCCCAGCGAACCGGGTGGCGAGACGCGGCTGGCCTTCGGCAACCTCGAGATCGACAGTGCCACCCGGGAGGCCTGGCTGGAGGGTGAGCGCATCGACCTGACCAGCGCCGAGTTCGATCTGCTGTGGTTGCTGGCCAGCAATGCGGGGCGGGTGCTGACCCGCGAGGAGATCTTCTCCCAGTTGCGTGGCATCAAGTACGACGGTCAGGACCGCTCCATCGACGTGCGCGTCTCGCGTATCCGTCCCAAGATCGGCGATGATCCCAACCAGCCGCACCGCATCAAGACGGTACGCAGCAAGGGTTACCTCTTCGTCAGGGACAGCTGATCCATGCGACGGTCGCTGGCCGACAGCACCTTCCTGCGTGTCTATGTGCTGCTGGCACTGGCGCTGCTGTTGACCTTCGGCCTGGCCCTGCTGGGCCTGGCCATGGTCGATCAGGTGCGTCGCGAGCATCATCGCGAGCAGCTCGCCGACGCGCCCACGCGCCTGCTGGTGGAGAAGCTCTCGGCGCTGCCACAAGACAAGCGCGAGGCGTGGCTGGATCGCCGTGCCGAGCGGCTCGACATGACCCCGACCCTCTATCCCGTCGACTCCCTCATGCTGAACTACTTCGATCGCACCCGGCTCGAGAGTGGCCGGGTGCTGGTCTCCTCCCGGGGCGAGCATGGCTGGCGCCTGCAGCGGCTGCTGCCCGGCGGCGACTGGCTGCTGGAGGTCGACCTGGTGGGCATGAGCGAGCAGCAGCTACGCGGACTCACCGAGCTGTTCGGCGAGTGGCTGACCGAGGTGGAGGGCGAGGAGCGTCAGCGGCGCCTGGAACTGGTCTCCGGCGGGGGCATTCCGGTGACCCTGACCGACCGGGCGCCGGAAGGGCTGGATGCCCGCCAGCTGTCGCGGCTGGCCGAGGGCGAGGTGGTGATCCGCCTGCTGCCGGGGCGCTGGTCGATGACGATGTATCTGGAGTTGCCGGATCCCGACGACGAGGCCCGTTGGCTGGCCATCGGGCCGGTGCAGGCCTTCGAGCCGATGCCGGCGTCCCTGCAGCTGCTGCTGCTGATGATCCTGCTCGGTGTGCTGGCGGTGATCATCTACCTGATCGTGCGTGGCGTGGAGGCGCGCATGGCACGGCTCGAGCTGGCCGCCACACGCATCGCCGGCGGCCGCCTGGACACCCGGGTGAAGGTCGAGAGCGGCGACTTCCTGGGGCGGCTGGGCATGGCCTTCAACGGCATGGCCACCCAGGTGCAGTCGCTGCTGCGCGCCCAGCAGGACATGATCCGCGCCGTCTCCCACGAGCTGCGTACCCCGGTGGCGCGCATCCGCTTCGCCGTGCAGATGGTCGAGGACATGACCGATGACCCGGCGATCCGCCGCCAGCTCGAGGGCATCGACGGTGACATCGAGGAGCTCGACGGCCTGATCGACGAGATCCTCACCTATGCGCGGCTGGGCAACGAGTCGGTCAACAGCATGGAGATGGATACCTCGCTGGTCGACTGCCGGGCCATGGCGGAGCGGGTGATCGAGACCCTCAGCCCGCTGCATGGCCACCTGCGCCTCGAGCTGGCCGGGGGGGACGAGGTGGAGATCAGCGCCGAGCCCCGGTATCTCCAGCGGGCGCTGCAGAACCTGGTCGCCAACGCCTGCCGGCACGCCCGCTCGCACGTGCTGATCCGCCTGCATTCCGAGCCGCACCTGGTGCGTATGGACGTGGAGGACGACGGCCCCGGGGTGCCCGTTTCGGAGCGCCTGGAGGTCTTCAAGCCCTTCGCCCGGCTTGACGATAGCCGCACCCGCAGCTCCGGGGGCTACGGGCTGGGGCTCTCCATCGTGCAGAAGGTGATGACCTGGCATGGCGGCAGCGTCGCGGTCGATGACAGCCCGCAGCTGGGCGGCGCCCGCTTCACCCTGCTGCTCCCGCGTCGGCCCGTCACGCCGGCTTGATGCCCTCGAGCACCGCAAAGGACGTCTCCCGGGCGGTGCGCAGGAAGTCCTCCATCCAGGGTGCCTCGCGGCTCTCCTCGCGAATTGCCGCGAACAGCGTGCTCCATACCCCCTTCTCGCCGAGTGCCACGGCGCTCACGTAGCTGCGCTCCAGGTACTCGGTCAGCGCCCAGTTGGGCAGGGCGCAGACTCCCCTGCCGCTGGCCACCAGCTGCATCATCATGATCGTCAGCTCGGCGGTGCGCACCTCCTTCGGACGCACGCCGGCGGGGTCGAGGAACTGGGTGAAGACGTCCAGCCGCGCATGCTCCACCGGATAGGTGATCAGGGTCTCCTCGGCCAGGTCGTCGGGAAGCACGAAGGGCCTGCCCGCCAGACGATGCTGGCGGGCCACCGCCAGCAGGCCCTCGTAACGGAACAGGGGCTCGTAGAAGACCCCCGGCAGCGGCTGGGGATCGGCGGTGATCACCAGGTCCAGCTGCTCCCGGGCCAGCGCCGGCAGCGGGTCGAAATGGTGGCCGCCGGGGATGTCGATCTCCACCTCCGGCCAGTGGTCGCGGAAGTGGTCGATGGTGGGCATCAGCCACTGGAAGCAGCTGTGGCATTCGATGGCCATGTGCAGTCGCCCCTGCTCATTGCCGGCCAGGCGGGCCAGGTCGCGTTCGGCCATGCGCACCTGGGGCAGCACCTGCTCGGCCAGGGCGAGCAGGCGCTGCCCGGCCCGGGTGAACTCCACCGGGCGGGACTTGCGCACGAACAGCGGAGTGCCCAGGCGCTCCTCGAGGTCCTTGATCTGGTGCGACAGGGCCGACTGGGTCAGATGCACGCGCTCGGCGGCCTCGACCAGGGAGCCGGCATCGCGCAGGGCGACGAGGGTGCGCAGATGGCGAAGTTCGAGCATTCGGGTGAGCCATTTTCATTTTAAAGATTAAGAAGTTTAGTTTGATTCACCAGCCGGAGCCAGCGAGACTCTGTCGCATCATTCATGCACAGAGGATCGCATCATGACCTTGGCTCATATTGGCGGCTATCCGCGCATCGGCGCGAACCGCGAGCTGAAGAAGGCCACCGAGGCCTACTGGAAGGGCGAGATCGACCTCGAGACCCTGGAGGTCACCGGCCGGGAACTGCGCCAGCGCCACTGGGCGGCCCAGCGCGAGGCGGGACTCGACCTGGTGACGGTGGGCGACTTCGCCTTCTACGACCAGGTGCTCGACGTCTCGGTGCTGCTCGGCGCCGTGCCGGGGCGCTTCGCGGCCGACGACGAGGTGGCCCGGGGCGAGGTGACGCTGGACACCGCCTTCCGCATGGGCCGGGGACGTGCGCCGACCGGCACCCCGGCGGCGGCCTGCGAGATGACCAAGTACTTCGATACCAACTACCACTACCTGGTGCCGGAGCTGCACGCCGGCCAGACCTTCCGCCTGGCAAGCCCTCGGCTGTTCGACCAGGTGGCGGAGGCCCGCGCCGCCGGCCACGCGGTCAAGGTCACCCTGCTGGGGCCGCTGACCTGGCTGTGGCTGGGCAAGACCCGGGACGAGGGGCTCGATCGCCTGAGCCTGCTGGAAGCGGTGCTGCCGGTCTACGGCGAGATCCTCGCGCGGCTGGCCGAGCAGGGCGTGGAGTGGGTGCAGCTCGACGAGCCGGCCCTGGTGCAGGACCTGCCGCTGGCCTGGCAGCAGGCCTTCGAGACCGCCTACAACAGGCTGGGAGGGGCGCCGGTCAAGCTGCTGCTGGCTACCTGCTTCGGCGGCCTGGGCGACAATCTCAACCTGGCGGTGAGCCTGCCGGTGGAGGGGCTGCACATCGACGCGGTGCGCGCCCCCGAGCAGCTCGAGGCGGTGCTCGACCGCCTGCCCGCCTACAAGGTGCTGTCGGTGGGCGCTATCGACGGCCGCAACATCTGGCGTGCCGACCTGGCGCTGCTGCACGAGCGCCTCGCTTCGGCCCGCATGCGCCTGGGCAAGCGGCTGTGGCTGGCCCCGTCGTGCTCGCTGCTGCACGTGCCGGTGGACCTCGCCGCCGAGACCGCGCTCGACCCCGAGCTCAGGAGCTGGCTGGCCTTCGCCCGCCAGAAACTCGACGAGGTGGTGACGCTGGCGCGCCTGCTCGATGGCCGCGCCACGGCGCAGGACCGCGAACGCGTCGAGGACGCCACCCTGGCGCTGCAGGCGCGCCGGGATTCCGTGCGCATCCACCGGCCGGCGGTAGCCGAGCGCCTGGCCGGAGTGAGTGCCGCCGATGCCGAGCGGGCCAGTCCCTACCCGGCACGGGCCGCCGCCCAGCGTCGGGGTCTGGGGCTGCCGCTCTTTCCCACCACCACCATCGGCTCCTTCCCCCAGACGGCGGCGATCCGTGCGGCCCGGCGGGCCGTCAAGGCCGGGGAGCTGGAGCCCGGGGCCTACGAGGCACGGATGCGCGAGGAGATCGCCCATGCCGTGGCGCGGCAGGAGGCCCTGGGGCTCGACATGCTGGTACACGGCGAGGCCGAGCGCAACGACATGGTCGAGTACTTCGGCGAGCAGCTCGAGGGCTACGCCTTCACCCGCTACGGCTGGGTACAGAGCTACGGCTCGCGCTGCGTCAAGCCGCCGGTGATCTTCGGCGACGTCAGCCGCCCCGGGCCAATGACAGTGCGCTGGAGCGAGTACGCCCAATCACTCACCGACAAGCCCATGAAGGGCATGCTGACGGGGCCGGTGACCATGCTGCAGTGGTCCTTCGTGCGTGACGACCAACCCCGCGAGACCACCTGCCGCCAGATCGCCCTGGCCCTGCGCGACGAGGTGCGCGACCTCGAGGCCGCCGGCATCCGGGCGATCCAGATCGACGAGCCGGCCCTGCGCGAGGGGCTGCCGCTGCGCAGCGGCGAGTGGCAGGCGTATCTCGACTGGGCGGTGGAGTGCTTCAGGCTCTCGGCGGCGGTGGCGCGGGACGAGACCCAGATCCACACCCACATGTGCTATTCGGAGTTCAACGACATCATCGCCGCCATCGCCGCCCTCGACGCCGACGTCATCACCATCGAGACCTCGCGCTCCGACATGGAGCTGCTCGATGCCTTCCAGGGCTTCGCCTACCCCAACGAGATCGGCCCGGGGGTCTATGACATCCATTCGCCGAACATCCCCGAGGTGGACTGGATGGTGCAGCTGATGGAGAAGGCGGCCGAGCGCATTCCGCCGGAGCGGCTCTGGGTCAACCCGGACTGCGGCCTCAAGACCCGCAGCTGGGCCGAGGTGGCGCCGGCGCTGGCCAACATGGTCGAGGCCGCGCGGGTACTGCGGCGGCGTCATGGCTGAGGCTGGGCGTTGAGCGGGTGGGGGCGGTTGGCGGAGCGCGAGGCCGCGGTGGCTGGTATCCTGGCGTCATCAGGGAATACGACACCACGCAAGGAGCCGCCATGTCTCGTCCTTCCGCCGTTCTCGCCCGGCCCGTCCCGCTGCTGCTTGGCGCTGCCCTGGTGCTGGCCGGTTGCGCCGCCGCCCCGGGTGGCGAGGGGCGCCCCGAGGTCGCCGACCGCTCCGCGGGTGATGGCGGCAAGGTCGTGCAACCCACCGCACCGCTGATGCCCTCGGCCTTCTTCGCCGGCGGCGCCGAGGCGTTCGTCGCCTGGCGCTGTACCCCGGCCCAGGACCTGGTCACGGCGCATCCCGACGACGAGCTACGGCTCTGGTCGGCCCACGGCGCCTGGCGGTTGTCGCCGGCGGTGGTGGCCAGCGGTGCCCGCTACCAGCAGGACGACCTCAGCTTCTGGAACAAGGGCGAGGCGGCCGTGGTGGAGAGCCCCAGCGGCCGCCTCGACTGCTCCCGCGACCTGGCGCGCACGTCCCTGACCCGCCACGATCGTCCCGGCGTCATGTTCCATGCCCGCGGCAACGAGCCGGGCTGGGTGGCCAGCCTGCCCAGCGACGTGGCCGAGATCGACCTGCTGCTCGACTACGGCAGTCGCCAGCTGACCCTGCCGTATCGGGTCACCACCCTGGACAACGGCGAGGGGCGCATGATCCTGGCCAGCGGCCGGGCCGACACCCCCTTCGAGCTGCGCATCGAGGGGCAGGCCTGCTTCGACGACATGAGCGGCGAGCCCTTCCCGGCTCGCGTGACCCTGACCATCGACGGCGAAACCTATCGGGGCTGTGGCCAGGGCATCGCCCCCTAAAGGCCTCAGGCTTTCGACTTTGTCGAATGTGGGCCGCGGTTTTTTGCGCTTTTCGTTGTAAAAATTCCACCTAGAATGGCAATCATTACCCTGTTAATGACTCAAGGAGATTGCCATGACTACCCGCGCCCTCGTCATCACGTCCTCCATCCTGGGCCACCAGGGCCAGTCCATCGCCCTGGCCGAACACTTCAAGGAGCGCGCCGCCGGACGCGACGGTCTCGAGGTGACCAGCCGCGACCTGGTCGCCGACGAGCTGCCCCATCTCGGCCCCGCCGAGCTCGGCAGCTGGCAGGTGCCGGTGGCCGAGCGCACGGCCGAGCAGCGTGACCTGGCGGCCCGCTCCGATGCCCTGATCGCCGAGCTGCGTGACCACGACGTGCTGGTGCTGGCGGTGCCGCTCTACAACCTGGGCATTCCGTCCCAGCTCAAGGCCTGGTTCGACCGGGTGCTGCGTGCCGGCGAGACCTTCCGCTACACCGAGCAGGGCCCTCGAGGGCTGGTCGAGGGCAAGCGGGCGGTGATCCTGGCGGCCCGCGGCGGCCAGTACGCCGGCACGCCGCTGGACAGCCAGACCCCGCACCTGAAGGGCATGCTGGGCCTGATCGGCATCACCGAGGTGGACGTGGTCTACGCCGAGGGCCTCGCCATGGGCGAGGGCCACCGCGAGGCCGCCCTGAAGGAGGCGAAGCAGGCCATCGACAGCCTGGTGGCGCGCCTGTAACCGCCACGATCAACGGCGGGTGTCGTACGCGAGCGGGGTGGCCGAATGGCCAGCCCGCCTTGGCGTCTGCACTCGGCCGGGAGGGCAGGCTCAGCACCAGCCGGGGCGGCTGACCACCCACCGGCTGGCCACGAAGGCGCTGGTGCAGAGTGACGCCTCCGGGTTGAGGATGCGGGCGCCGAGCCGCGCGAGGGCATCGCGGTTGCTTCGGGCGGGGGCAGGCACCTGCTGGGGGACGTCCAGCGGTTGCCAGTCGCCGCCGTCGCGGATCGCCAGGGTGAAGCTGAAGGGGTGGAAGCCCGGAAAGCCGAGGCGCAGGTCGGTGGCCACCAGGGTCTCCCGGCCATCGAGCTCGCGCACCTCGTAGCGCAGGAAGGGGCCGGCGAACCAGTCGAGCCTGGCGCCACGCCGGCTCGCCAGGGCCACCGGTTCCAGCTCGGCGCCGCGGGAGTAGGTCTCCAGTTCTGGCGCGCGGTCGCCGTCGAAGAGTCCGAGCAGGGTCTCGTACTGCCGGTCGCCGTCGACCACCGTCACCCGCCACAGCAGGGTATTGAAGGGCGTCGGCTGTACCAGCCGTGGGGCCTCCGCGAGGCCGTGACCGACCAGCACCGGCTCGAGGCGCTGCTCCACCAGGGTCTTGGCGCCCACCGCGAACACCAGGTAGGCCGTGGAGAGCGCCAGGCCCCAGGCGGGGCCGCGCCGGCCGTTGCCGCCGACCAGGGCCACGCCGATACCCACCAGCAGTGGCAGGGTATAGAGCGGGTCGATGATGAACACGATCGGCCAGGCCGACGGGCGCACGTCCAGCGGCCACCACAGCTGGGTGCCGTAGGTGGTCAGGGCATCGAGCAGCGGATGGGTCACCAGGCAGAGCCCGAAGAAGGCCCACCAGCGGCGGAAGGCGATGTCCCGGGGCGGGGCGAAGCGGGCGGCGAGCAGGGCGAGCAGGGTGGCCAGGCCCGAGAGCACGAAGAGCGAGTGGGAAAAGCCGCGGTGCTCGGTGATGTCGGCCACGGCATCGCCGTAGTCGATGACCACGTCCAGGTCGGGCAGGGTGCCCAGCACCGCCCCGATCAGCACCGCCTTGCGGCCCAACCGGCGACCCAGCACCACACCGCCGATCGAGGCGCCCAGCGCCACTTGGGTAACGGGATCCATGATTCGTGCCCCCTGGCGTGTTCCAACCTTTCTGTGATGCTCCGGGTCGCGAGCGGTTCCCGCTCAGAACCGCTGTGCCCAGGCGGGGCCGGCCACGAGGATGCGCGCGTGCACCGGGCAGTCGTCGCGGTGGGCGCCGGACAGGTAGCCGGTGCTCATCAGGAATTCCTTGACGATCTCCGGCCCGGTGAAGCGGAAGGTACGCCGGAACAGCCGTACCCAGTCGTCATGGGAGAGCGGGTGGTGGTGGTCGAGCCAGGCGCGGAAGCTGCCGTGCTCGGCCTGCAGACCCTGGATCACCGCGGCGTTGTGGATCGTCGCCTCAACCTTGAGACGGTTGCGGATGATGCCGGCGTCGGTCAGCAGGCGCTCGCGCTCGGCCTCGCCATAGTCGGCGATCCGCTCGATCGCGAAGCCCTCGAAGGCTCGCCGGAAGGCGTCGCGTTTCTTCAGCACGGTGAGCCAGGACAGGCCCGCCTGGTTGATCTCCAGGACCAGGCGCTCGAAGAGCGCGGTGTCGTCGGCGACCGGGAAGCCGTATTCGCGATCGTGGTAGGGGCCGTGAAACGGATGACCCGGTGCCAGGTCACAGTAGTGGCTCATCGATGGCTCTCGATCTTGGCAGGGAAAGGTCGGATTGCCGACAATACCCGTCTACCTTATTACACTCCGGGAGCAGGCGTCATGACACACAGCCCCCCGGCCGTGTCGACCGCCCTCCCGAGATCTTCAACGCCTGCACTCACCGATCCACGACCCAGGAGAAGGACATCGCCATGCAGTACCTGCACACCATGGTTCGCGTCAGCGATCTGGACGCCTCCCTGCGCTTCTATTGCGACCTGCTGGGCCTCAAGGAGGTGCGCCGCAAGGAGAACGAGAAGGGGCGCTTCACCCTGGTCTTCCTCGCCGCGCCGGAGGACGAGGCGCGCTCCGCCGAACTCAAGGCGCCGGAGCTGGAGCTGACCTGGAACTGGGAGCCCGAAGAATACACCGGCGGGCGCAACTTCGGTCACCTGGCCTACCGGGTCGACGACATCTACGCTCTCTGCGAGAAGCTGCAGGCGGGGGGCGTGACCATCAATCGCCCGCCCCGGGACGGTCACATGGCCTTCGTCAGGAGCCCCGACGGGATCTCCGTCGAGCTGCTGCAGAAGGGCGAGGCCCTGCCCCCGAAGGAGCCCTGGGTATCGATGGAGAATACCGGCACCTGGTGACATCCAGGCGAAAGCTGGCTGCGCTCGCTCATACGGCATTGAAACCGGCTTAAAATCCGAGGCACTCCCAGAAATATTTCAGCATTATCAATGCATTGGGCATGGGTGGGTGGCAAGCTGCCAGCGCTGCCGGTCCCTATGGGGTCAGACCCCGGCGGTGTCGAATCCGCTCGCAAGGCGCACCATGACGGGCTTCGTGACTTGGCTGGGGTCTGACCCCATAGGGGCAGACTCGGCGCCTTTTTCGGCGAACATGCTGTCAACATCGAGAAAAACGTGGAGATTCGTCAGGCTTAAAATGCTCATTTACCCGATTGTAAACTGCGCTTTCTCGCTGGATGACGGATCAATCCGGGCGCCAGGCCATGCGTCCGCTGCCGAGGAAGACGAGGGCCACGGCACCGAACAGGAAGAGCCCCTGCACCTCCAGGGCCCAGCCGCCGTTGCTGGTGAACTCGGTGAGCTGGTGCATATGGGCCAGGAAGATCGCCACCACCATGTTGGCGGCCATCAGTAGGCCAGCCAGGCGCGTCTGGATGCCGATGATGGCCATCAGGGGGGCGACGAGTTCTCCGATCAGCACGCCATAGGCGAGGAAGCTGGGCAGGCCTTGGGCGGAGAGGGTATCGCCGATCCAGGTCAGGCTGCCGGGGTTGAGCAGCTTGGTCAGGCCGTGGGGCAGCAGCAGGCCGGCTACCGTCAGGCGCAGGATCAGCTTGCCGAGGGCGTCGTTGTGAAGGGCATGGAACATGACGAGGTCCTTGTCGTGCGGCGGGGGAATTGTCTGCGGGCGCCGGCTGATGCAAGCTTGGCCCTCGGCGCCGAGCATCGGCATGAACCGCTGTGAGCCTCAAGGAAGATATCATGACGACCAATCGCTTCGCCAAGTCGCTCGCCCTGCTGCTGGGGGCGCTCACGCTGGCCGCCTGCAGCAGCCGTCCCGTTCCCGAACCCGGTGCACGGACGGCCGCGCTGGAGGGGCCGGTGGTGGGACCGCGCTGGAACCTGCTGCTGGTGGGGACCGACGAGCGCCTCTCGATGCCCGAAACTCCTCACATCGTAGTCGCGCCGGACGGCCGGGTGAGCGGCAGCGACGGCTGCAACCAGCTGAATGGCCGGGTGCGGCTGGGCGAGGGCAATCGCATCGAGTTCACCGAGCTCGCCACCACCCGCCGGGCCTGTCCCCAGGGGGAGGACGCCCGGCGCGTCACCGGGATGATGGAGAACGCCCACCGCTACCTGATCGACCACGACCGGCTGGTGTTCTTCGGCCCGGACCAGCGGGTATTGGGCGGCTGGCGCCGCGCCGACTGAGCAGGCCTCGGCATGACAACGGCCCGCCTGGGGCGGGCCGTTGTCGATACCCGGGGGGCAAGATCAGAGCGTAGCGATCTTGTCGCGCTGTTCGACCAGCAGGTTGCGGGTGGCCTGGAAGTCGGCGAGCTTGCCGCGCTCCTTCTCGACCACCGCCGCCGGCGCCTTGGCGACGAAGCTTTCGTTGGAAAGCTTCTTCTCGATGCCGCCGATCAGCTTGTCCTGCTTGTCGATCTCCCTGGTGAGCCGGGCCAGCTCCGCCTCCTTGTCGATCAGGTCGGCCATGGGCACCAGCACCTCCAGCTCGCCGACCAGCTGGGTGGCCGAGAGCGGCGCCTGGGCGGGATCGTCGAGCCAGGTGGCGCGCTCGAGCTTGGCCAGCTTGGCGAGGAACGGGCGGTTGGCCTCGAGGCGCTCGCGATCCGCCGGACCGCCCTTGGTCAGCAGCACCTCCAGCGGCTTGCCCGGGGCAATGTTCATCTCGGCGCGGATGTTGCGCACCGCGATGATCACGCCCTTGAGCCACTCGATATCGTGGGTCGCGGTCTCGTCGATCATCTCCGGCTCGGCCTGGGGCCAGGGCTCGCTCATGATCGACTCGCTGCCGTCACCACTCGCCTTGCCGGCCAGCGGGGCGACGCGCTGCCAGATCTCCTCGGAGATATAGGGCATCATCGGGTGGGCCAGGCGCAGGATCGCCTCGAGCACCCGCACCAGGGTGCGGCGGGTGCCGCGCTTGGCTTCCCGGCTGGCATTGTCGTCCCAGAGCACCGGCTTGGAGAGTTCCAGGTACCAGTCGCAGTACTCGTTCCAGACGAACTCGTAGAGCGCCTGGGAGGCGTGGTCGAAGCGGAACTCCTCCATGGCCCGGGTCACCTGGGCCTCGGTCTGCTGCAGGCGCGAGACGATCCAGCGGTCGGCCAGCGACAGCTCGACGGGCTCGTCGCCGGTGCCGGTGTCCTGCCCCTCGGCGTTCATCAGCACATAGCGCGAGGCGTTCCACAGCTTGTTGCAGAAGTTGCGGTAGCCGTCCAGTCGCCCCATGTCGAACTTGATGTCGCGCCCGGTGGTGGCCTGGGACAGGAAGGTGAAGCGCAGCGCATCGGTGCCGTGGGGCTCGATGCCCTCGGGGAACTCGTCGCGGGTGGCCTTGGCGATCGCCTTGGCCTTCTGCGGCTGCATCAGGCTGCCGGTGCGCTTCTCGACCAGGTTCTCCAGGTCGATGCCGTCGATCAGGTCGATGGGGTCGAGCACATTGCCCTTGGACTTGGACATCTTCTGGCCCTGGCCGTCGCGCACCAGGCCGTGGACGTAGACCTGCTTGAAGGGCACCTCGCCGGTGAATTTCAGGGTCAGCATGATCATCCGCGCGACCCAGAAGAAGATGATGTCGAAGCCGGTGACCAGCACGCTGGAGGGGTGGAAGGTCTTGAGCTCGTCGGTCTGCTCCGGCCAGCCGAGGGTGCCGAAGGTCCACAGGCCCGAGCTGAACCAGGTGTCGAGCACGTCCTCGTCCTGGGTCAGGGCGATATCGGCGGCGAGGCCGTACTTGTCGCGGGCCTCGGCCTCGGTGCGTGCCACGTAGACGTTGCCTTCGGCGTCGTACCAGGCGGGGATGCGGTGGCCCCACCACAGCTGGCGCGAGATGCACCAGTCCTGGAGGTCGCGCATCCAGGAGAAGTACATGTTCTCGTAGTTCTTGGGCACGAACTGGATGTCGCCCTTCTCCACCGCCGCGATGGCCGGCCCCGCCAGCTCCTCGACGGCGACGAACCACTGGTCGGTGAGCAGCGGCTCGATGACGTCGCCGCTGCGGTCGCCATAGGGCAGGGTGTTGCTGACCGTCTCGACCCGCTCGAGCAGTCCCGCTGCCTCCATGTCGGCGACGATGCGCTGCCGAGCCTCGAAGCGGTCGAGGCCGGCATAGGCCTCG
This sequence comes from Halomonas sp. LBP4, assembly GCF_003202205.1. GTDB lineage: Bacteria > Pseudomonadota > Gammaproteobacteria > Pseudomonadales > Halomonadaceae > Halomonas > Halomonas flagellata. The sequence continues at coordinate 1,480,848 of NZ_PDOG01000001.1, read as the reverse complement.
GGCAGGCTGGGGTCGATCTCGGGCAGCGGTCGGCCCTGGATATCGAAGGCTTCCGCCCGGGCCAGGATGCTGGCGTCCTGGGTGAAGACGTTGATCAGCGGCAGGCCCTGGCGGCGGCCGACCTCGTAGTCGTTGAAGTCGTGGGCCGGAGTGACCTTCACGCAGCCCGAGCCCTTGTCCATATCGGCGTGCTCGTCGGCGACGATCGGGATGCGCCGGCCCACCAGCGGCAGCTCGATGAACTTGCCGACCAGCGAGGCGTAGCGCGGATCCTCGGGGTTCACCGCCACCCCGGTATCACCCAGCATCGTCTCGGGGCGGGTGGTGGCGACGACCAGATGGTCGAGGCCGGCGTCGCTGGTCACGCCGTCGGCCAGCGGGTAGCGGAAGTGCCAGAACTGGCCCTGCTGGTCGCGGTTCTCTACCTCCAGGTCGGAGATCGCGGTGTGCAGGGTCGGGTCCCAGTTGACCAGCCGCTTGCCGCGGTAGATCAGCTCCTCTTCATAGAGGCGCACGAAGACTTCCTGCACCGCCTTGTAGAAGCCGTCGTCCATGGTGAAGCGTTCGCGGCTCCAGTCGACGCTGGCGCCCATGCGGCGTAGCTGGCGGGTGATGTGGCCGCCGGACTCCTGCTTCCACTCCCACACCTTGTCGATGAAGGCCTCGCGCCCCAGGTCATGGCGGCTCTTGCCCTCCTCGGCGGCGACCTTGCGCTCCACCAGCATTTGCGTCGCGATGCCGGCGTGGTCGGTGCCCACCTGCCACAGGGTGTTCCTGCCCTGCATGCGCCGCCAGCGGATCAGGGTGTCCATGATGGTGTCCTGGAAGGCATGGCCCATGTGCAGGCTGCCGGTCACGTTGGGCGGCGGGATCATGATCGAGTAGGGCTCGCCCACGCCGCTCGGGGCGAAGCGGTCGCCGGCCTCCCAGCGCTCGTACCAGCGGGATTCGATCTGCTCGGGTTGGTAGGTCTTGTCCATGGGCGTTCCGGGTCCAGAAATGGGCAGCGCCGGCCGGGGGCGGGCCGGGCAGCAGGAATTCATCGAAAAATGGGCCCGATTATAGCGCGATGAGGCCTTGATCGTCAGCTCGACTGACCGCGCAGAGAGTGGGCCTCCAGCGTTGGCGGTCCCTTTGAGGTCAGGCCCCGGCGGTGTTGAAGCCGCTTGTCATGTGCATGACTGAGGGCTTGCAGGTTCGGCTGAGGTCTGACCCCAAAGGGGCCATGCCGCCGATATCTTCAGCGAAGACCCGCAGGGATAGACCCCAAGAAGTCGCGGCCTCGGCGTCCCTCCATCGTCAGCGCCGATTGCCCTAGCCACGTAACTGATGGGCCTTGACCGGATAGCCGCGTTGCTTGTAGGTCTGCCAGCATTCGCGCTTGGCGGTCAGCACGTCCTGGTGCTGGTTGATGATCTCGGCCACCCGTTCGAAGCGCGAGAACCACTCGGGGATGCCCGGGTGCAGGTTGAGCATCGCCTGCACGGCAAGCTCCGGCGCCGGCGGGCCCTCCCAACCGATGGTTACCGGCACGCCCGACGCCATCTCGCTGCCGAGCAGGTTACTGTCCACAAGGGCGTGGGGCAGGTAGGCGTCGGGACGGAAGGTCCACAGCCGGTCGTCGAGGTCCCGGGCCATGGCCTCGTCCTCGGCGTGCAGGTGCAGCCGGTAGCCCTTGCGGGCGATGGTCTCGGCCAGGCGACAGGCGAAGCCGAGGCGCGCCTCCAGCGTCGTGTCGGGCAGGATGTAGAAGTCGACGCGGGTCAAAGAGAGATCCTTTCAGAACCAGGCAGATAAGGGCTGCCCCCGGCGCCCTCTCGTCGGAGAGGGCATGGTACAGGCGTTCTTAGAGCTCGCGGCCGTTCTCCACGCTCTTCGTCTCCTCCTCGCGGTCCAGCAGGTACTGGGTCAGCAGGCCCACCGGGCGGCCGCTGGCGCCTTTCTGCTTGCCGGAGGTCCAGGCGGTGCCGGCGATGTCGAGGTGTGCCCAGGGGAACTTGTCGGCGAAGCGCGAGAGGAAGCAGGCGGCGGTGATGGTGCCCGCCGGGCGGCCACCGATGTTGGCCAGGTCGGCGAAATTGGAGTCGAGCTGCTCCTGGTACTCGTCCCACAGCGGCAGGTGCCAGGCACGGTCCCAGGCGGTCTCGCCGGCGTCGAGCAGGTCCAGCGCCAGGTCGTCGTCGTTGGAGAGCAGGCCGGTGGCGTGGTGGCCCAGGGCGATGATCGCGGCCCCCGTGAGGGTGGCGATGTCGACCACGCTGGCCGGTTCGAAGCGCTCGGCATAGGTCAGGGCGTCGCACAGTACCAGGCGGCCCTCGGCGTCGGTGTTGAGCACCTCCACCGAGAGGCCCTTGAGGGTCTTGATGATGTCGCCGGGCTTGGTGGCACGGCCGTCGGGCATGTTCTCGGCGGCGGCGACGATGCCCACCAGGTTGAGCTTCGGCTTGATGGCCAGTATCGCCTTGACGGTACCGAACACGCTGGCCGCACCGCACATGTCGAACTTCATCTCGTCCATGGCCTCGCCGGGCTTGAGCGAGATGCCGCCGGTGTCGAAGGTGATGCCCTTGCCCACCAGCACATGGGGGGCCTCGTCGGGGCTCTCGGCGCCCTGGTAGCGCATCACGATCAGCCGCGAGGGTTGATCGCTGCCGCGCCCCACGGAGAGCAGGCTGAGGGCCCCCAGGCGCTCGAGCGCCTCCTCGTCGAGGATCTCCACGGAGAGCGCGCCGTCGGAGGCCCTGCCCAGCGCCTCGGCCTGCTCGGCCAGGTAGCGCGGGGTGCAGACGTTGCCCGGCAGGTTACCCAGGGTGCGGGTGTAGGCGACGCCTTCGCCCACCGCCTTGCCGATGCGGGCGCCCTCGCGGGCCGAGTCGGCATCGCCGTTCTCGCTGACCAGCAGGGTGACGCGCTCGAGCCTGGGGGCCGGTGCCGGCTCCGACTTGAACTCGGTGAAGCGGTAGACGGCGCGCTGGGCGGCCTCGGCCACCATGTGGGCCTTCCAGTCGCAGGCGCGGTCGGGCAGCGACACGTCGGTGAAGGCCACGGCGGCGTCATCGACCGGCAACCCGGCCAGGGCAGTGAAGGCGGCGTCCAGGGCCTTGCGGAAGGCTCCCTCCCGGCACTTGTCCCGGTTGCCCAGTCCCACCAGCAGCAGGCGTTCGGCGCTGACCCCGGGGGCGAAGGGAATCAGTTGCACATTGCCCAGCTTGGGGTCGAAATCGCCGCGCTCGATCAGCTGGCCGATCAGCCGCTCGCTGGCATCGTCGAGCTTGGCGGCGGCGGGCAGGAGGTCGCCATCCTTGAACACCGGTACCACGATACAGGCCGTCTCGGTCTTGACGGGATTGCCCGTCTGAACTGGGAATTCCATGGTGTCTCCACAAGACAAGCGTTGGGGGATTCTGGATAATGCCGGCACTCGGCCGTGTCACGCCAGTGTACCCAAGGCATGGCCCGAATGCATGGAAGGCGGCTGCATGATCATCTTTCGTTACCTGACCCGCGAGATCCTGCTCACCATGGCCGCGGTGGCCGGGGTGCTGCTGCTCGTCATCATGGGCAGCCGTTTCATCCGCTACTTCACCAATGCCGCCGAGGGGGAGATTCCGGTGAGCATCCTCGGCACCCTGATGCTGTTCCATCTGCCGGGCTTTCTCGAACTGATCCTGCCGCTGGCCTTCTTCCTCGGCATCCTGCTGGCCTATGGCCAGCTCTATCTCAACAGCGAGATCACCGTGCTGGTGGCCTGCGGCACCAGCCCCAACCGGCTGCTGCAGGTGAGCCTGGTGCCGGCCACCCTGGTGGCGGTCCTGGTCGGGCTGTGCAGCCTCTGGCTGACACCGGCGGGCGCCCTGCACAATGCGGTGATGCTCGAGGAGCAGCGCAGTCAGCTGGACTTCACGGCATTGGCCCCCGGCCGCTTCCAGGACTTCGGCGGTGGCCGTACCGCCTACACCGAGGGGTTCGACGACGGCCAGGCGCGCATGGAGAACGTCTTTATCAGTGAGCGCCAGCGACGCCGCGACGGCACCCCCGAAAGCACGGTCACCCGCGCCGCGAGCGGTTACCAGACCGTCGACCCGGATACCGGCAGTCGCTTTCTGGTGCTGGCCGACGGCGAGCGCTACAGCGTCGAACCGGGGCGTCATCAGGCCGAACGGTTGGAGTTCGATACCTATGCGGTGCGGCTCTCCCAGGCCGATGACATGCGCGAACTCGATGTGCCGGAGTACGCCAGTACGGCGGCCCTGCTCGCCGACGATTCGCTGCGCGCCAGGGCCCAGCTGCAGTGGCGGCTCGGCCTGCCGCCAATGGTCTTCATCCTCACCCTGCTGGCCATGCCGCTGTCCCGGGTCAACCCCCGCCAGGGCCGCTTCGCCAAGCTGTTGCCGGCAATCTTCCTGCACGTCGCCTACCTGAGCCTGCTGCTGGCGGCATTGGACGCCATCGGGCGTGGGGCCCTGCCGGCGGCAGTGGGCATGTGGCCGATCCACGGTGCCTTCCTGGCTCTCGGCCTGGCGATGACGGCCCATGCCCAGCGCAAGGGGATGAGTGGATGATCGCCGATCGCTTCGACCGTTACCTGGCCCGCAACGTCCTGGCCGCCATCGTCGTGGTGCAGGTGGTGCTGCTCGGCCTCGACCTGGTGATCACCTACATCAACGACCTGGACGACGTGGAGGGGGGCTATGGCGCCTTCCAGGTGCTGCTCTACCTGCTGATGCGCCTGCCCTGGCGCTTCTACCAGTATGCGCCGGTGGGGGTGCTGATCGGCGCCCTGATCGGCCTGGGCAGCATGGCCTCGAGCAACGAGCTCACGGTGATGCGCGCCGCCGGCCGTTCCCTGACCCGTATCCTCTGGGGGGTGATGAAACCGATCATCCTGGTGGTGGTGGTGGTGCTGTTCATCGCCGAGTACGTCAGCCCGCGCACCGAACAGTTCGCCAGCGCCTGGCGCCTGGAGCAGATGCAGGGGGAGGGCGCGGTGCTCACCGAGCGCGGCGGTTGGCAGCGCGAGGGCGACAGCTTCTATCGCTTCGGCGCCATCCGGGCCGACGATACCGTGCTCGACCTGACCCGTTACCGCTACGAGGGCCGGGTGCTGAACGAGGCCACCACCGCCAAGCGGGCGGCCTGGCGGGATGGCGGCTGGGTGCTCGAGCGGGTCGAGGTGACCCGCTTCGGCGATGAGCGCACCGAGGTGGAACATCATGACACCCTGGACTGGGAGACCAGCCTGACCCCCGAGCAGCTCGGCCGCCTGCTACGGGACATCGACAGCCAGGCACCCAGCGAACTGTGGGCCTATGCCCGCTATCTCCAGGCCCAGGGGCAGGTGGCGACTCAGCCGCTGCTCTACTTCTGGCAGAAGATGCTGATGCCGCTGACCATGGGCTCGCTGGTGCTGGTGGCGGCCTCCTTCGTGTTCGGCCCGCTGCGCAGCGTGGCCGCCGGCACGCGGGTCTTCTACGGCGTGATCACCGGCCTGGCCTTCAAGTATCTGCAGGACCTGCTGGCGCCGGCTTCCACGGTATTCGGCTTCTCCCCGGCCTGGGCGGTGCTGGCGCCGACCCTGCTCTGTGCCGGGGTAGGGTTCTATCTGCTGCGACGAACCGGTTGAGGGCGTTCCATCTCATGCAACGACGCTTCGGTAATCTCGACGACACCTGGCCGGCCGGCCTGGGGCGGCGGCTGGGCGCGATGCTCTACGACAGCTTCCTGGTGGCGGCGATCTGGCTGCTGGTCACGACCCTGCACCTGGTCGTCGTGAGGCAGGTGCTGGGTCTGCCAGCCGAGCAGGTCGGGGCCGGCCTGGTCCAGGTGATCAGCCTGCGCCTGCTGCTGCTGGCCAGTGCCTTCGCCTTCTTCGCCTTCTTCTGGGTGCGCGGTGGCATGACGCTCGGCATGCAGGCCTGGCGGCTGCGGGTGCAGACCCTCGACGGCCGCTCCATTACCCTGGGCCAGAGCCTGGTGCGCTTCCTGGTGGGGGGGCTGTCGCTGGCCGCCTTCGGACTGGGCTACCTCTGGATCCTCTTCGATGCCGAGCGGCGCAGTTGGAGCGATATCGCCTCCGGCACCCGGGTGGTGGTGCTGCCCAAGCCGCAGCGAGGTCGTTGAGGCAACCTCGTTCTCATCCTTAGGTCGAATGAGAAGAAATTTCTTCTTCCTATGCTTGCGATAGGCTATGCGAATCATTTACATTCACTCCTGTAATCCGAGGCGAGGTGATGTCGATGTACGTGTGTCTTTGCAAGGGCGTGAGTGATCACAGGATCCGCCAGGCTGTCGAGGAGGGGGCGCGCAGCTGGCGCGATGTGCAGCGCGAGACCGGCTGTGGCACCCAGTGTGGCAAGTGCGCCTGCATGGGCAAGACCATCACCCGCGAAGCCGTGGTGGGCGAACTGGCGAGCTCTTCGGCCGACCTGGCCTACGCGGTCTGACTGCCTGCCGGCTTCCCCGGTCTCGCCCCGCCCCGCGAAAACTCAATCGCTATCATTCTTGTTGACACTCTCCCAACTCTTTGTCGTCGTTGGACTTTCTTGGTAGCGTGGCCAATACTGCAGATGGCCACGCAAGGTTGGCGTGCCCGGACGATAGGGCCGTGCCTGGCGTTGCCACCGCCCCTGACACCCGACTGCGACGATGAGGGAGAGACACCGATGAAAGGCGACAAGAAGGTCATCGAGCATCTGAACAAGACGCTCGGTAATGAACTGGTGGCCATCAATCAGTACTTCCTGCATGCCAAGATGTACAAGGACTGGGGCCTCAGGGCGCTGGCCAAGTGGGAGTACGACGAATCCATCGAGGAGATGAAGCACGCCGACAAGCTGATCGAGCGCATCCTCTTCCTCGAGGGCGTGCCCAATCTCCAGGACCTGGGCAAGCTGCAGATCGGCGAGAACACCCGCGAGATGCTGGAGTGCGACCTGAAGCTCGAGCACGAGGGTCGCAAGGACTATATCGAGGCGATCAAGCACTGCGAGAAGGTCCAGGACTACGTCAGCCGGGACCTGTTCCGCGAGATCCTCGCGGATGAAGAGGAGCATATCGATTACATCGAGACCGAACTCGGCCTGATCGACAAGGTCGGCCTCGAGAACTACCTGCAGACGCAGATGCAGGAAGCTGGCGGCGAGTGATCGTCGCTTCCCGGCAAGGACGTGGATGCCGCCCGCCCCTCCAACCTGGTCGTCGAGGACGACCAACGGCGAGGCGAGGGTGACACCGGCCCCCCGCGACACCGGTTGCCGACCAGGCCCTGGCGCTCAGTCGACAGGGCCCGGCAGTTCGGTGCCGGGGGCATGACGCCGCTTGGCGGCCATGGCGGCCTGCGCTAGGGAAAGGCAGCCTCTCTTCGCTCGTGACGAGAATCCGCACTTTCCCGGACGTGGATCAAAAGGCCTTCTCGAGCTCGAAGCGCGGTACCGGCTCGCCCTGCACTTCCACCAGCTCGGTGAATATCTCCAGTGGCCTGACCCAGAGACCGTAGTCGCCGTAGAGGGCGCGGTAGACCACCAGCGGCTCCTCGGTCTCGCTGTGGTGGGCCACGCCGAGCACCTCGTAGCGGTTGCCCTTGTAGTGGCAGTAGATGCCGGGAACGGGAAGCGGATGTGACATAGGGGCTCCGGAAGTCAGGGGGTGGCCGGGTCGCGGGTCGTCGCAGCCTGCCTGGCTAGCCGGGTCAGCACCCGGGCGGCGGCCGTGAAGCCGAAGCTGCCGGTGACGAAGGTGGCGGCACCGAAGCCCGAGGCGCAGTCGAGCCGGGTCGCCTCGCCGCTGCCGGGTTTCTGGAAGCAGACCTCGCCGTCGCTGCCCGGATAGACCAGTTGCTCGTCAGAGTAGACGCATTCCACCGAGAAGCGCCGCTTGGGATTGCGCGAGAAGCCGAAGTCGCGGCGCAGCCGCGCGCGCACCTTGGCCAGAAGCGGGTCGTGCTCGGTGCGGGCCAGGTCCGCCACCCGGATACGCGTCGGGTCGGTCTGGCCGCCGGCGGCGCCGGTCACCGTGATCGGCAGCTTGCGTCGCCGGCACCAGGCGATCAGTGCCGCCTTCGCTACCACGCTGTCGATGGCGTCCACCACATGGTCGGCGTCCTCGGGAATCCGCTCGGCCAGGTTGGTCGGGGTGACGAAGGCGGTGTCGGCGACCACCTCGATGCTCGGCTGGATAGCTCGGCAGCGTTCGGCCAGCACCTCCACCTTGGGGCGACCGATGGCGCCGTCGAGGGCATGCAGCTGGCGATTGACGTTGGAGACGCAGACGTCGTCGAGGTCGATCAGCGTCAGCCGGCCGATACCGGAGCGGGCCAGTGCCTCCACCGTCCAGCTGCCCACGCCGCCCACGCCCACCACCACCACATGGGCGCCGCGAAAGCGCGCGAAGGCGCGGGCGCCGTAGAGCCGGCGGATGCCGCCGAAGCGCAGGGCATGATCATCCGTGGCGACGTCGCGGGGATCGATGGCGGTGGAGGCGAAGGGCAGGTTGGTCATGGCGGTTCGTATCGGTCGCGGGTGGTGAATGAGGTCAGCTCGCGGGTTCGAGGTCGGCACGGGGCCGGGTCAGGCGCACCTTGTCCGGCGGCAGGTGGCCGGCCCAGCCGAAGCGCTGGAAGAGGGCCACCATGCTGGCCTCCGGGGCGGCGCTCAGTTCCAGGCGATGATCCTCCACCGGGTGGTCGAAGGCCAGGCCCACCGCGGCGAGCAGCAGGCGTAGGCAGTCGAGGCGCTCGGCGAAGAAGCGGTTATGGTTGCCCTTGCCGTGCTTGGCGTCGCCGATGATCGGGTAGCCGCGGCGTGCCAGGTGGCGGCGGATCTGGTGGCGCCGCCCGGTCAACGGCCGCGCCTCCATCAGCGAGTAGCGGCTCCGCGGGTAGCGATCGACCTGCACCGGCAGCTCCACGCTGTCCAGGCGCCTCACCGCGGTCACCGCCTCCAGCGCCGGCATCTCAGCCTTGGGGCGGCGGCCGTCCTCCTCGCGAAGCGGGTATTCCAGCCGCTCGTGCTCGGGGCCGATGCCGCGCACCACCGCCAGGTAGCGTTTCGCCACCCGGCGTTCAGCGAAGGCGTCGGCCAGCGGCGTGGCGGCATCCGGCGACAGCGCGAAGACCATGAGGCCCGAGGTGGGGCGGTCCAGCCGGTGCACCGGATAGACCCGCCGGCCGAGCTGGTCGCGCAGGCGCTGCAGCAGGAACTGGTGCTCGCCCCGCGCCAGGGCAGTGCGGTGCACCAGCAGGCCCGCCGGCTTGTGCACGGCGACCAGATGGTCATCCTGATGAAGTATCGTCAGCGGAGGCGACATCATGGTTCCGGTCGGTGGAGCGAGGCCGGCCATTGTCGCCGTACGGGGCGGCGCTGTCACCCATGATCATGTGGCGAGGCGGGCGCTGTCGCGCTCGATCAGCGGTTCGAGGGTCAGGATGGCCTGGCGCCGTTCGGCCTTGCGCTCATGCAGCCGGGCGAGCCAGCGCCTGGCCTGAGGCATCCGGCAATTGTGACCCGGGGGTGTTGCCTTGTGGGTACCTGGGTTCCGGCAGGGTGACATCGACACGCTATGCTGAAAGCGACCGAGGCGCTCCGTTCCTCCCTTGATTCAAGGAGAACGTCCATGTTGGAACTCATCTCCCATCCGGCGGACCATGTCGTGGCGTTGAAGGCAGGAGGTATCGTGACGGCGCGGGAGCTACAGTGCGCTATTGATGCCATCGAGGCCGCCAAGAAGGCTCATCCCAGGGTCAGTATGGTGGCCGAAATCGACGACCTGCGCTGGATGACGCTGACCGCACTGATGAAAGATATCGGTTATGGTCTGACCCAGCTCGGAGACCTCAAGCACTACTATCGTGCCGCAGTGATCACCGACAAGGAGTGGATCAAGCATATCGCCCATCTGGAAGAAAGGCTGTTCAAGGCCCTGGAGATACGCACCTTTCCCAGACGCGATCGTGACGCCGCCATGGCCTGGGTCGGTGAATTACCCAAGGGCGCCCACGAGGATCCCGAAGAGGATGGCTATCACGGGGCGTGACCTCCCTGCAGAGAAATTTCGAGGTGAAATATGAAGGTCAGGCGCATCGTATCCAATACCGAGACCTCGGACCTCAGCAAGGCGGTCGCCTTTTACCGGGAGATTCTCGGCCTTGACCTGCTCATGGATCACGGATGGTTCCAGACGTATGGCTCGGACGAAAGGATGACCGTTCAAGTCAGCTTTGGATCGGAGGGTGGGTCAGGCACCCCAGTACCTGATCTTTCGATTGAGGTCGATGACTTGGAAGCCGCATTAACAAGAGTCAAAAAGGTAGACATTCCCATTGAGTATGGGCCAGTGAGTGAGGCTTGGGGAGTGCGGAGGTTCTATGTCCGAGATCCATTCGGGAAGCTTATCAATATCCTGCAGCACGAATGAACGGAGTTGCCCTAACACGGCGCTCAACCGGACGCTCGTGCCTCGCGCCGGTTAGCTCTGCGTTAATGCATCAGGACGCTCTAAATGTCCGCTCCTGGCCCAGCCGCACGCGTGCCAGGGGGAGGCTCGGCTGGTGGTCCCGGTGAAAGCGCGGGAAGGCGCTCCACTATACTTCCAAGTCAGGAGGCATCGACGGATCGCCTCTCCGTCTGGGGAACCGTGGGGATGTGAGAGCATCCCGGGAGGGTGTCGTGGACGAAGACTTGACCGAGATGACGCGCGAGGAGCTGCTGAACGAGGTCAAGAAGCTGCGCCAGGCGATTCGCGAGCATCGGGACTGCAGTGGGCATGACCTCTGCTGGCATCATCCGGCGCTGTGGGGCCTCCTGCCCGAGAAGACGGATCCACTGCCGGTCGTCCCCGAATGGCCGGAGTTCCTGCGGGGCTGCATCAAGTATCGTCAGTCCCTGGACGAGCAGGTGCCCCAGGCTCCACGCTCGGATGAGCCCTATGAGGAGTGATCGACATCGCGGGAGGTTGCCATGCTCGGCGCCATTGCGGGCGATATCATCGGCTCGGTGCATGAGGGGCGGGGGACCAAGCACCGGGACTTTCCCTTGTTCACGCCGCACAGCACCTTCACCGACGACACCGTGCTCTGCGTGGCGGTGGCGGAGGTGCTGCTTGCGGGCGGCGACTTCGTCGATGCCTACCACGACTACTTCCACCGCTACCCGGATGCCGGCTTCGGCGGTGGTTTCATGCGCTGGGCGGCGAGCCGCGACCGGCGGCCCTACTACAGCTGGGGCAACGGCTCGGCCATGCGGGTCCCGCCGGTGGGCTTCGCGGCCCAGACGCTGGACGAGGCCCTGACGCTGGCGCGGCGCAGCGCCGAGGTCACCCACGACCACCCCGAGGGCATCCGCGGCGCCCAGGCCGTGGCGGCGGTGATCTTCCTGGCGCGCCAGGGAGCCGACAAGGCGAGCCTGCGCAATGAGGTGGAAGCGCGCTTCGGCTACGACCTGTCCCGAAGCCTGGACGAGATCCGCCCCGGCTATCGCTTCGACGTCTCCTGCCAGGGCTCGGTGCCGCCGGCGATCACCGCCTTCCTGGAGGCCGACGGCGTCGAGGCGGCCATCCGCAATGCGGTCTCCCTGGGCGGCGATGCCGATACCCAGGCGTGCATGGCGGGGGCCATGGCCGAGGCCTTCCAGGGTGGCCTGCCCGAGCCGCTGCTCCGCGCGACCCTCGCGAGGTTGACGCCCGAGCTGCGCGCGGTGGTGAAGGCCTTTCAGGTCCGCTTTTCGTTACCTTGAGGCCGGCGTGCGGTGGCCGGTCATGGCGTCTCGATCAGCAACCTCTGCAGCTCGGCATGCCGTTCGGGCCTGGCCACCAGCAGGCTCTCCCAATTGGCGGGCTCGGGGTCGCCGGCGAGATCGGTGACCGTGCAGCCCGCCTCCCGGGCGATGACGATGCCGGCGGCGATGTCCCACAGCTCGAGCCGGGCGCCCTGGGACCAGAAGGCGTCGAAGCGGCCGAGACCGGCATAGGCGATCTCGAGAGCCGCCGAACCGGGGGTGCGGATGCCGGCCACCTCCGGCATCAGGGCGGTGAGCTGGCGCAGGCTGGTCGCGCAGTCGCCCTTCTCGTGGTAGGGCAGGGAGGTGCTCACCAGCATCTCGGTCAGCGGCTTCGCCGGCGGTGTCGGAAGGCGGCGCTCGTCGAGGAAGGCGCCCTGGCCGCGGATGGCCCAGAGCATCTCGTCGAGCAGCGGCTGGTAGACCACCCCGTGGGTCAGGGTCGTGCCCTCGCGCACGGCGATGGAGACCGAGAAGTGGGGCACCCGGTGCAGGAAGTTGTTGGTGCCGTCGAGCGGGTCGATGATCACCGTGACGTTGCCGGCCAGGGCTGGCGTGGCGCCGGTCTCCTCGCCGAGGAAGCCCACCTCGGGGTGGGCCCGGTGCACGATGTCGATGATGGTGCGCTCGGCCGCCTGGTCGTAGTGGGTCACGAAGTCCGAGGCGCCCTTGCACTCGAAGTCGATGGCGTCGGCCGTGCCGAAACCCTCGCACAGGATCTCGCCGGCCGCCCGGGCGGCACGCTGCAGGGTAGTGATCAGGGTCGGGGATGTCGGGTCGGTCATGCCGGGTCTCCTGATGGGCTTCACGATGAGTACCATCTTGATGGCGGACCATTGCAGGGAGTTGACGCCCGGATCGGGTCGGCTGTCAGGACGCGGGCTGCTCGGCCAGGCGACACACCTCCACATGGGAGAGCCAGGTGAGATCGCGGGCGCTGGCCTCCAGCGCAGTCACCACGGCCTGGCTCTCCAGGGGCGCCTGCTCGTCCAGGCAGGCCACCACCGTCACCGCGCCATCCAGGTAGTGCAGTTCCAGGTTACGCACCCAGGGCCAGGCGGCCAGGGACGACCAGCGCGCGGTGAGGGCCGCTTCCACCTCGGGGCGCAGCGGCAGGCCGGGGAAGCGACTGGGATCCCCTTCGCCGGCATCGTCCTCCGGATCGATGTGGAAGGTCAGGTCGGTGAGGGCGGGGTAGGCGCGGCGCAGCCGGCGGCTCACCTCGTTGCCGATCTCGTGGCCCTCCGAGACGCTGATGCGCGGCGACACCACCACGTGCAGGTCGAGCATGGCGCGCCCCGCCGACTGGCGGGTGCGCAGGTCGTGGACCCCCATCACGCCCGGGACGTTCAGCGCCACCTGGTGCATCCTGGCCTGTTCCTCCATGGGCAGGGCGGTGTCGACCAGCTCGCGGCCGGACTCCCAGAGCAGGTCCCAGCCGACCTTGCCCACCAGCAGGCCGACGATCACCGCGGCGACCGCATCCAGCCAGCCGACGCCGAGCTGGGCCGCGACCAGCGCCACCAGCACCACGGCGGTGGAGAGCACGTCGGAGCGGGAGTGCCAGGCGTTGGCCTCCAGCAGGCGCGACTTCACCCGCTTGGCGACCCGCATGGTGACATGAAAGAGCGCTTCCTTGGCGAGCAGGGCGACCAGGGCCAGCAGCATGGCCCAGTAGCCCGGCGGGGGGCTCTCTGCGCTGGTGATCAGCCGCTCCAGGCTCGACCAGGCGATGCCGCCGGCGACGAAGATCAGCACGCTGCCGAGGAAGAGCGTGGCCAGGGTCTCGATGCGGCCGTGGCCGTAGTGGTGGTCCTCGTCCGGTCCCTGGCGGCCGTAGTGGGTGGCGGCCAGCACCAGGACGTCGGTGACCAGGTCGGAGAAGGAGTGAATGCCGTCGGCGACCAGGGCCGCCGACCCCACCAGGGCGCCGACGATGACCTTGGCCAGGCCCAGCAAGCCATCCAGCCAGGCGGCCAGGTAGGTAACGCCTTTGGCTTCCCGCTGGTCGTTGGTAGGTGACGTCGCCATGGCGACCCCCGTCGAATCGGCCTCGGTTCGGCAAAGCCGGGATTCTACCGCAATCAGGCCTTCGGCATCAGGGGGCGGTGCGTCGCCGGCACACGAGTGGCGGCGATGGGCCCGCCCGAGATGGCGGTAGCGCGTGACCGGTGTGTTGCGGGACTACAGCCCGCTCCACCATCGTCGGCTCGCGAAAGTCGCCGGAATCCGCGATGCTGGCACTTCAAGCTGCCCGGAGTCCGCCATGAAGCTTTCGCCCGCCTATCGCCTCGCCGCCACGATCCTGTACGGCTTCGACGAGTATCGCTCGCGCTTCAAGGATATCACCGCGGATGCCAGCCGGCGCTTCCGCGATGCCGCCTGGCGCGAGGCCCAGCAGGCCTCGGCGGATCGCATCAACCTCTATGACGAGAAGGTCGAGGAGACGCTGGTGCGCCTGCAACGGACCTTCGAGGAGGAGGTGCTGACCCACTTTGACTGCTGGCGCGAGGCGCGTGGCCACTACGCCGGGCTAATCAGCCAGCGGCTCGACTACGAGCTGGCCGAGACCTACTTCAATTCGCTGTTCTGCTCGATCTTTCACCACCGGCACATCCGCAACGACTGGATGTTCGTCTACCGCTCCCGCGAGGCCGCCGCCCACCACTCCGGTCTCACCCTGACGCGCCGCCGAGGCGTGGAGGGGGACTGGGCCAGGGCGCTGCGTTGGGCGCTGGCCGAGGCGCCGCTCGAGATCCCCTTCGAGAATCTCGAGCGCGATGTCCGCTTGGGGGCGGACTTCCTCTCCAGCCACCTGCCGGCGGCGATCCTCGACGCCGTCGACGCCGAGGTCGAGCTGCTCAAGAGCGTCTTCTACCGCAACAAGGGGGCCTACCTGGTGGGGCGCATCCGCGGCGGCGGAGAGCAGGTGCCGCTGGTACTGCCCATCCTGCACGGCGAGCGGCAGGCGGCCAGCGAGGGCCTGCACCTGGATACGGTGATCATCGAGCCCGAGGAGGTGTCGATCATCTTCTCCTTCACCCGCGCCTACTTCCAGGTCGAGGTGCAGGTACCCTGCGAATTCGTCGACTTCCTGCAGGAGCTGATGCCCGACAAGCCCGAGGGCGAACTCTACTCGGCCATCGGCTTCTACAAGCACGGCAAGACCGAGTTCTTCCGTGGCCTGAACCGCCAGGTGGCCAAACGCGAGGACCGGTTCATCATCGCCCCCGGGGTGCGCGGCATGGTCATGGCGGTGTTCGTGCTGCCGTCCTATCGCACGGTGTTCAAGATCATCAAGGATCGCTTCGATCCCTCCAAGGAGATGAGCCGCGACAACGTGCGCGACAAGTACCATCTGGTCAAGCGCCACGACCGGGTGGGGCGCATGGCCGACACCCAGGAGTTCTCCAACTTCATCGTCCGGGCCGACCATTTCGCTCCCGAGTGCCTGGAACACCTGCTGGACGTCGCGCCATCGACCGTCTATCTCAAGGACGACAAGGTGATCATCAAGCACTGCTATACCGAGCGCATGATGACGCCGCTCAACCTCTATCTGGAGCAGTGCGACGAGGCCGAGACCTTCGCGGTGCTCAAGGACTACGGCAACGCCATCAAGCAGATGGCGGCGGCCAATATCTTTCCCGGCGACATGCTGCTGAAGAACTTCGGGGTCACCCGCCATGGCCGGGTGATCTTCTACGACTACGACGAGATCTGCTATCTCACCGAGTGCAACTTCCGCCACATCCCCGAGCCGATGTATCCGGAGCAGGAGCTCTCCAGCGAGCCCTGGTACTCGGTGGGACCCAATGATATTTTCCCCGAGGAGTTCGGCCCCTTCCTGTTCGCCGATATCCGGTTGCGCAAGCTCTTCTATGAGCTGCATCCGGAACTGTTCGATGCCGACTACTGGACGGGGTTGCAGCGGGCCATCCTCGACGGGCGGGTGATCGACGTCTACCCCTATCGTAACAAGCAGCGCTTCGTGCGCGATGATGGCAATGGCCTGGTCTACTGACGTCAACCACGAGCCGCATGACGGGAAAGCCCATGGGCGAGCAGAACCGGCCCCATCTGGTGCGTCACTGGACACGGGAGGGACGGCTGAGGATGCCGGAGACGCTGTTGGGCTGAGGCGTCGGCAGCGGAGCCTGCATGCTAGAATGCCGGTCCACTCTCCATGACGATGCGCCATGCAGGACGACTCTTTCCGCGTTGACACCGACCGGCACCCCGCTGTCGGGCCGGCCACCGATCCCGGAGCCGGGCACGCCATCGATCCCGCGAGCGGTCATCCCCGCCCGCCGCGACGCGAGTTCAAGGCGCGGGGCAGCTTCGTCCGGCGCTGCCCGGGCTGCCACCTGCCTGAGCTCAACTGTCTCTGCCCCTACCGGGTCACCGCCGCGAGCGTGGCCCGGGTGTGGCTGCTGACCCACGCCATGGAACACCACAAGCCCACCAATACCGGGCGCCTGATCCGTGACGTGCTGCCCGATACCGAGGTATTCACCTGGTACCGGACGGTGCCGGACGAGCGGCTGCTGGCGCTGCTCGACGACCCGCGCTATTCACCCTTCGTGATCTTCCCCGACGATCAGCCGGACTATGCGGACCGGGTGGTGGGAGTGGACGCCGTGGCCGGTGCCAAGCGGGAGGGGCGGATTCCGGTCTTTATCCTGCTCGATGGCACCTGGCGCCAGGCCCGGCGGATCTTCCGCAAGAGCCCCTATCTCGATGGCCTGCCGGTGCTGCCCCTGGCCACCGAGCGCCTGACCCGCTATCGGCTGCGCAAGCCGGCATCGGCATCGCACCTCTGTACCGCCGAGGTCGCCGCCGAGCTGCTGCGCCAGAGTGGTGATGTCGTCGCCGCCGATATCCTCGACGACTATTTCGACGCCTTCAACGACAGCTACGCCGCCAGCCGGCGCTTCGAGAGGCTCGAGGCGCCGACGGCGGCGATGAAGCGGTTAGTGGAGCGCCAGCGCTGATCAGGCACCGCTGCCGAACAGGGCGCCGGCGATGCGGAAGCCGGCGATCCAGGTGCCGGCGGCCGAGCCGATGGTGGCGGTCAGGAAGACCAGCAGGGTGCGCGAGACCCGGTTGCGCCACCAGCCCTTCAGCTCGGTGACGTCGTGGCGCAGGGTCGAGAAGTCCCGCACCTTGGGCTTGCGCATCCAGAGCTCCACCCCGGCGGCGACGAAGCCGGCGCCGATGGTGGGGTTGAGCGAGGTGAGGGGAGCCGCGACCACGGTGGCGGCCACCGTCACCGGGTGGGCCAGGGCCGCCAGGGTCGCCAGGCCCGAGAGCACACCATTGATCAGGAACCACTCGCCGACCAGTTGCCAGCCCAGGTCGGTGTTGCGCGAGAAGCCGATGGCGAAACCGGTCAGCACCAGGGCGGTGATCAGCCAGGGCAGGGCCCGCCACAGCTTCGTCGGCGGGGGCGTGACCTCCAGCCGCTCGCGCTCGGGGGTAGGGGCCTCGGGCAGCGGGGCTTCCAGCTGCTCGGCCATGCCCTTCATGTGGCCGGCCCCGATCACCACCAGCACGTTGCGGTAGCGCCCCGGCGGGGCGTCCTCCGCCAGGCGCAGCACCATGTAGCGGTCGCGCTCGGTGATCAGCGGGAGGTAGAGGGTCTCGGACTCGGCGGCGAACTCGCTGAAGGTGGACTCCAGGACGTCACCCTCCTTGAGCCGCTCGATCTCCTCGGCCGAGACCTCCTGGCGCGACATCACGCTGCCGAGCAACCCCGAGAACAGCGAGAAGCGCTGCCACCAGGGGACGTTGTGGTAGATGCGCTTGAGGGTGACGCCGACGTCGCGGTCGATCAGCAGCAGCGGCAGCCCCGCGCGACGGGTTTCCTCCAAGGCGGCGCGCATCTCGGCGCCCGGTTCGATCCCCGACTGCTCGGCGACCCGCTGCTGGAAGGCGCCCAGTGCCAGGCTGGCGGCCACCATGCCGGCCTTGCCCTGGCGGAAGATCTCGAACAGGTCCTGGCCGGCCAGGGCATCCGGGTTGTCGAGGCCCTGGTGGCGCGAGCCGCACAGCTCGATGGCCACGACGTCGAATTCGCCGGAGCGGATCAGTTCGCGTACGTCCGCGGCGCTCTCGGCGGAGACATGGGCGGTGCCCAGCAAGGTGTAGCGGGTCTCGCCCACCTCGACGACCCGGCGTGGGCCGCTGATGGCGTCATCCCGGCGGGGGGCGATCACGGAGTCCTGGGAGTCGGTCATGGACGCTCGGTGTGACGGAGTGAGAAGCTGATTATCCATGAAGGAACCTGCCAAGCCAAACCCCCGGGACACCTGGGGTCATTTTCTCCAGAAGGCCGGGGTGAACAGCACCAGCACGGTGAAGATCTCCAG
Source organism: Halomonas sp. LBP4 (assembly GCF_003202205.1). Taxonomy (GTDB): domain Bacteria; phylum Pseudomonadota; class Gammaproteobacteria; order Pseudomonadales; family Halomonadaceae; genus Halomonas; species Halomonas flagellata. The sequence goes on along the minus strand of NZ_PDOG01000001.1, from coordinate 1,462,709 downwards.
GCGGCCGAGCAGCATGGCCATGACCAGGATCCACTTGGCGAGCACCGGCAGGTCGCCGTAATGGCTCGAGGCCTCGCCCAGGGCGGGGCCCAGGTTGTTCAGCGCCGAGGCCACCGTGGACCAGGCGGTGACCTGGTCGACGCCGGTGGCCATCACCCCCACCAGCATCACGAAGAACAGCATCACGTAGACCGAGAAGAAGCCCCATACCGCCTGGGCGATGCCGTCGGGGACGCTCACCTTGCCCACCTTCACCGCGATCACCGCACTGGGGTGGATCAGCCGCATCACCTCGCGCATGCCCTGCTTGAGGATCAGGATGATGCGGATCACCTTCATGCCGCCGCCGGTGGAACCCGAGCAACCACCGACGAAGGCGGCAACGAACAGCAGGAAGGGCAGGGCACCGGGCCAGGCGGAGAAGTCGGCGACCCCGAAGCCGGCGGTGGTCGCCACCGAGACCACCTGGAACAGGCCATGGCGCAGGCCGCGCTGTGTGTCGTAGGTGGCGGTCAGCCACAGCGTGATCACGGTGATCACGGTCAACCCGGCCAGGAACAGCAGCAGGAAGCGTGCCTCCGGGTCCTGCAGGTAGTGCTTGAGCTGTCGTCCGCGCCAGGCCATGAAGTGCAGGCTGAAACTCATCGCCGAGACGATCATGAAGCCCACGCAGATCAGCTCGACGGTGGCGCTGTCGAAGTGGCCGATGCTGGCGTCGTAGGTCGAGAAGCCGCCGATGGCGACGGTGGAGAAGCTGTGCCCCAGGGCGTCGAACCAGTCCATGCCGGCGGCCAGGTAGGCGAGGAAGCAGGTGAGGGTCAGGGCGGCATAGATGTACCACAGTGCCTTGGCGGTCTCGGTGATGCGGGGGGTGAGCTTGGAGTCCTTCAGCGGGCCGGGGATCTCGGTGCGGTAGAGCGCCATGCCGCCGACGCCGAGGGTCGGCAGGATCGCCACCGCCAGTACCACGATCCCCATGCCGCCCAGCCACTGCAGCTGCTGGCGATAGTAGAGTATCGACTCCGGCAGGAAGTCGATGCCGGTGATGACCGTGGCGCCGGTGGTGGTTAGCCCCGAGAAGGACTCGAACACCGCGTCGGTGACCGACAGCGCCGAAGCGTCGGCCAGCATCAGGGGCAGCGAGCCGAACAGCCCCAGCACGCTCCAGAACAACGCGGCGATCAGGAAGCCGTCGCGGGTGCGCAGTTCCTTGCGGGCCCGGCGGTTGGGCAGGTACATCACCGCCCCGGTGAGCACCGTGATGGCGATGGCGGCGGCGAAGGCTTCCCAGAGGCCGTCCTGGAACAGCAGCGAGATCAGGACCGGCGGCATCATGGTCAGGCTGAACAGCATCAGCAGCAGGCCGAGGATGCGCAGGATCATGCGCAGGCTCATCGGGCGACTCTCCTTGGGTCGCAGGGAGTGATCAGGATTGCCATCAGAAGAAGGTCAGGCCGACCTGGAACAGCCGCTCCACGTCGCGCAGGCGGCGCTTGTCGATCACGAACAGGATCACGTGGTCGCCGGACTCCACCACCACGTCGTCGTGGGCGATCAGCACCTCCTTGCCGCGCACGATGGCGCCGATGGTGGTGCCCCGCGGCAGGTCGATGGCGCCGATGGCGCGGCCCACCACCTTCGACGACTGGGC
>NZ_PDOG01000001.1:1408921-1454894 GCF_003202205.1 Halomonas sp. LBP4 | reverse complement strand
GCGACCTGGCAGGCGATCATGTTGACCTCGTCGGCGCTGGTCACCGCGATCAGCATGTCGGCGTCCTCGCAGCCGGCCTGGCGCAGCACCATGGGGTAGGAGCCGCGGCCGACCACGGTGCGGATGTCGAGCCGGGTATGCAGCTCGCGCAGCCGCTCGCCGTCGGTGTCCACCACGGTGATGTCGTTCTCCTCGCGGGCCAGGTGTTCGGCCAGGGTGCCGCCGACCTGGCCGGCGCCGAGAATGATGATCTTCATGGCTTGTCGTTATTCCACACGGGGGTCGAGCGGCGTCCCTTGTGCGCCGCAACAGGGAGTCAGCATAAACCAGGCGCCACCCGGCGAACAGGTCCGGCCCTGGCACGGGGGTCAGTCGAGGGTGAAGCCGATCTTGAGCGTGACCTGCCAGTGGGCAACGCGACCGTGTTCGATATGCCCCCGGGTGTCGGTGACCTCGAACCAGCGCATGCCGTGAAGGCTCTCCGAGGCCTTGGCAATGGCACTGTTGATGGCCTCCTCGATACCCAGTTCGGAGGATCCGGTGAGTTCGATGTGCTTGTAGGTATGGTGGCTCATGGTGATTCCCCTGGATCGTTGCAGGTGTCGGCGGACTCAGCCCGCCTGCTTCACCAGTCTGGCATAGAAGAAACCGTCGTGGCTGTCCGGTGCCGGCAGCAGCTGGCGGCCGGCGCCGGCGGGGCGACCCCAGGCCACGTCGTGGGGGGTGGTGGGCGAGGCGTCCGGGGTGCGTGCCAGGAAGGCCTGGATCTGCTCGGCGTTCTCCTCGGGCAGCACCGAGCAGGTGGCGTAGAGCAGGGTGCCCCCGGGGCGCAGCAGGGACCAGAGGTTGTCGAGCAGTCGGGCCTGCAGCTCGGCCAGCTTGGGGATGTCCGAGTGGCGCCGCAGTCGCTTGATGTCCGGGTGGCGACGGATCACGCCGCTGCCGGAACAGGGCGCATCGAGCAGGATGGCATCGAAGGGGGTGCCGTCCCACCAGTCCCGCTGCGTGGCGTCGCCGTGGGCCAGGGTGGCGGCGAGGCCGAGCCGGGCCAGGGCATCCTCCACCCGGGCCAGACGCACGGCATCGCTGTCCACGGCGTGGAGGTCGATGTCGAACAGCTCCAGCAGGTGCGCCGTCTTGCCGCCGGGGGCGCAGCAGGCATCCAGCACCCGGGCGCCGGGGCGTGGCGCCAGCACCGGGCCGAGCAGCACCGCGGTGAGCTGGGCGGCCTCGTCCTGCACGCTGACGTGCCCCTCCTCGAAGCCGGGCAGGGCGTGGACGTCGCAGGGAGTCTTGAGGGTCACCCCGTCCGGGGCGTGCAGGCAGAGCCTGGCGTCGAGGCCGGCGCCGTCCAGCCGGTCGAGATAGGCCTCGCGGTCGCCGTGGCGGCGATTGACCCGCAGCGTCATGGGGCCTGGCTCGTTGTTGGCCTCACAGATGGTGCGCCAGTCGTCGGGCCAGGCCTGACGCAGGGCCTTGAGCAGCCAGCGCGGGTGCAGCAACGCCACCGCGGGGTCGCTATCCACCTCGGCCTGGAGGGCGGCGGCTTCCCGCTGGAGCCGACGCAGGCAGCCGTTGAGCACCCGGGTCGCCCACTCCTTGCCGAGCAGGCGGGCGGCCCCGGCGGTCTCGCCCACGGCGGCGTGGGCCGGGATGCGCAGATAGAGCAACTGGTGGATGCCGATCAGCAGCAGCGCCTGCACATCGGCGTCCCGGGCCTTGAAGGGCTTCACCAGCAGCTTGGCGGCCAGCGCCTCGAGCCGTGGCAGGGTACGGCAGGTGCCGTAGCAGAGGGCCTTGAACAGGGCGCGGTCGCGGGCCACCACCTGATGGTCGTCGAGGTCGGTCAGCGAGCCCTTGGCGGTGATTACCGGGACCAGGGCGCGGGCGGCGGCGGCACGCAGCGTGAGGCCGCTGTCGTTCTGCAGGCCGCGGGGCTGGCTGCGGCGGTTGTCCGGGGTTCCGACGCTCATCGTGGTGTCTCCTCGGTGAGGCGGCCCAGGCATCGCCCCGTGGGGAAGCGCTCGGCCCGGGCCTTGAGCAGTTCGCGCACCGCCAGTGGCTTGCCGCCGGGCAGCTGGGCGCGGGTCACCCGCAGCACCTGGTGGCCGCCCGGGCCGCAGGCGATGCGCAGCGCCTCGGTATCGTGGGGCAGCAAGGTGCCCGGTGTCGCCGGTGTCTCGCCGTCTTCCGGCACGCCGGGCTCGGCCATCAGCAGCCGCAGGCGCTCGTCGCCCAGGGCACACCAGGCGACCGGCCAGGGGTTGAAGGCACGCACCCGGGCCGCCAGCTCGGCGGCCGGCCGGCGGAAATCCAGCTCGGCCTCGGCCTTGGAAAGCTTGGCGGCGTAGGTGACGCCGGCTTCCGGCTGGGGCATGGCGGTCAGCCCGTCGTCGGCCAGGGCGTCCAGGGTCTCGACGATGGCCTCGCCCCCGAGGGTGGCGAGGGTGTCGTGGAGCTCACCGCCGGTGGTGGTGGCGGTGATCGGCGTGCGCCGGACCAGCAGCATGTCGCCGGTGTCCAGGCCAGCGTCCACCTGCATGATGGTCACGCCGCTCTCGACGTCACCGGCCTCGATGGCGCGCTGGATCGGGGCGGCGCCGCGCCAGCGCGGCAGCAGCGAGGCGTGGACGTTGAGGCAGCCCCGCCGGGGGATCTCCAGCACCGCTCGGGGCAGGATCAGGCCATAGGCCACCACTACCATCAGGTCGGCCTCGAACTCGGCCAGTTCGGCCTGCACCTCGGATGACTTGAGGCTCTCGGGCTGGTGGACCGGCAGGTCGTGCGCCAGTGCCAGGGTCTTGACCGGGCTCGGGGTCAGCTTGCGCCCGCGCCCGGCCGGACGGTCGGGCTGGGTATAGACGGCGATGACCGGGTGGCGGCTGGCCAGCAGCGCCGCCAGGCTCTCGGCGGCGAAATCGGGCGTGCCGGCGAAGATGACGCGCAGGGGTCGGGACATGATCTCGGGGGCCTTGCCAGTGGGCGATGCCTCTCATGATAACGGAGCCGGCCCGAAACGACGAAGGCCGACGCGCCCGGCGTCGGCCTTCGCAGGCCACTTTGCCACGGGGGCCGGGCCCGAGGGGTCAGGCGGGCTGCATCAGCTTGTGGCGTTTCTGCATCTTCTTCAGCACCCGGTCGCGCTTGAGCGGCGAGAGGTAGTCGACGAACAGCACGCCCTCGAGATGGTCATGCTCGTGCTGGATGCAGTGGGCCAGCAGGCCCTCGGCCTCGAGTTCGTAGGGGGTGCCGTCGCGGTCGAGCGCCTCGAGGTGGACCTTCAGGGACCGGGGCACCTCGGCGTAGTACTCGGGGATCGACAGGCAGCCCTCCTGCATCAGGTCGCGCTCGTCGCCGATGGGCGTGTAGGTCGGGTTGATCAGCACCAGCGGGCTGGTCTGGGTGTCGCTGACATCCATGACGATCACCCGGCGGTGGACGTCCACCTGGGTGGCGGCGAGCCCGATGCCGCGGGCGTCGTACATGGTCTCGAGCATGTCGTCGACCAGCTGGCGCACCTCGTCGTCTACCGCCTCGACCGGCGCGGCCTTCGTGCGCAGGCGCTCGTCGGGGAATTCGAGGATGGGTAATTTGGCCATGGCGTTGGAACCACCGTTATGCTGTCATTCAGGGGATGCCACTATTCTAGAAGCGGGCGAGCGGTGGCGAAACCGCTCGCCGGGCATCGCATCGATAAAATATGACTATATCATGCCGTCATCGTTCCATGGTGGCAGGCGTGACGCGGGCAACGCAGGGGGCAGCAGGGATGAGGCAGACGACGAGGGATGGCAGGCGGCGCCGGCTGGGCCGCCTGGGGCGGGCAGCGGCCCTGAGCCTGGCCATGGTGATGGTGCCAGTGGGGGGCGCGCAGGCCCAGGGGCTGACCTGGGAGGAGGGCCTGCAGCGCGATGCGCCGGATCGCTATACGGTGGTGCGGGGCGACACCCTCTGGGACATCTCCGGCCGCTTCCTGCGCCACCCCTGGCAGTGGCCCGAGGTGTGGCAGGTCAATCCGCAGATTCGCAATCCGCACCTGATCTACCCCGGTGACGTCGTCTATCTCTACGACTGCAACGGTCGCCCCTGCCTCGGCCTGGAGCGCGGCCAGGGCGAGGTGCGGTTGTCGCCGGGCGTCCGCACCACGCCGCATCGCGAGGCGATCGAGCCGATTCCCCTCGAGGCGGTCCAGCACTTCCTGCGCGAGCACCGCGTCATCGACGACCCGGAAGACCTCGACGAGCTGGCCTATGTGGTCGGTGCCGACGACCACCGGCTGGTCAGCGGTGCCGGCGATCGCCTCTATGCCCGGGGCCGCGTGGCGGGCGGTGGCCGGGTCGGCCTCTACCGCATCGGCGAGCATTACCTGGATTCTGCCTCCGGCGAGCTGCTGGGCCTCGAACTCGAGCACGTGGGCCAGGCCCGGCGCCAGCGTAGCGAGGACGATATCGTGGTGCTGGAGGTCACCTCGTCACGCCAGGAAGTGCGCAACGACGATATCGTGCTGCCGCTGGAGAGCCGCGAGCTGACCACCCAGTTCTATCCCCGGCCGCCCGAGGGTGAGGTCGATGGCCGCATCCTGGCAGTGCCCGGCGGCGTGCGCTTCATCGGCCACCTGCAGGTGGTGGCGCTGGACCGCGGTCGTCGCGATGGCCTGGAGCCGGGCCATGTGCTGCTGGTCGAGCAGCAGGGCGAACTGGTCAGCGACCCGCGCACCAGCGAGGCGTTGCGCCTGCCGGGCGAGGAGGCCGGCCTGGTGATGGTCTTCCGGCCCTACGAGAAGATGAGCTACGGCCTGGTGATGAAGGCCAGCCGTACCCTGGCCGTGGGCGACCGGGTGCGCAGCCCGCAGCGCGCCCTGGGCACCGCCCAGCGCTGAGGGACGGCGACGATGCAGGCCAGGGAGTGGCTGGTGCTGTCCCGTCTGCCGGGTGTCGGCAGTCGGGAACTGGCGGCGATCGCCGAGCACTCGCCGGCCTGGCCCCAGGGGTGGCTGGCCGCGCTGCCCGGTGAGGCGGCCACCGCCTTGCGGCTGTGGCTCGACCACCCCGCCCGCAGCCCTGTCACCACGACCCTCGAGGCCGACCAGGCCTGGCTCGCCGCCGATTCCGCCCGTCACCTCCTGCATGTCGGTCACCCTGCCTGGCCAGACCTGCTCGGCCAGATCGCCGATCCGCCGCCGGTGCTCTGGGCGCTGGGTGACCTCGAGGCGCTGTCGCCCCCGCGGCTCGCCGTGGTCGGCACCCGCCGCCCGACCCGGGAAGGCCTCGGCAACGCCGCGGCCTTCGCCAGGGAGCTGGCCAGCCGCGGCTGGTGCCTGGTCAGTGGCATGGCGCTGGGCATCGACGGTGCCGCCCAGCAGGCCGCCCTGGAGGCCGGGGGGCGCAGCGTGGCGGTGCTCGGTTGCGGCGTCGACCTGGTCTATCCGCCGCGCCATCATCGTCTCTACCGCCGTCTGCAGGCCCCCGGCGGGCTGCTGCTCTCCGAGCATCCCCCCGCGACCCGGGCGCGTCCCGGCTTCTTCCCGCGCCGCAACCGTATCGTCACCGGGCTCTCGCTGGGCGTGCTGGTGGTGGAGGCCGCCGAGAAGAGCGGCTCGCTGGTCAGTGCCCGCCTGGCCACCGAACAGGGGCGCGAGGTCTTCGTGCTGCCCGGCTCGATCCACAACCCCCAGGCCCGGGGTTGTCTGCAGCTGATCCGCGACGGCGCCGTGCTGGTCCGCGAGATCGACGATATCCTCGCCGAACTCACCCAGTGGCGGGCATTGCCCGATGCCGGGTCGGCGTCACCGGTGTCGGCGGAGTCGGCGTCGCCGCCGTCGGCCGATCCCCTGCTGCGCTGGCTGAGTGGTTCTCCCACCCCGGTGGATGCCCTGGTGGGGCTATCCGGTCTGGGCATCGCCGAATGCCAGCGCCGACTGCTCGAGCTCGAGCTGGAGGGCCTCGCCACCCAGGCGGTCGGTGGCTGGGTGCGCCTGCCGTCGCCACCGGGAGCGTGATAGCATAGGGCCCGGCACCGGGGCGTCGTCGCCATGTCGATCGTTTCCATCCGAGGAGTTCCATGACCGAAGCCTGCACGCTCGAGACCACCGTTGCCGCGCTGCGCGCCGGCGGTGTCATCGCCTACCCCACCGAAGCGGTCTGGGGGCTCGGCTGCGACCCCGACAATGACGAGGCGCTGGCCCGCCTGCTGCGCCTCAAGCAGCGCGACCCGGCCAAGGGCATGATCCTGGTGGCGGCGAGCATTGCGCAGTTCGCGCCCTGGCTCGAGGGGCTGCCGCTCGAACTCCACGCTCCGCTGGTGGCCAGCTGGCCCGGACCCCATACCTGGCTGGTGCCCGACAACGGTCGCTCCCATGGGCTGCTGCGTGGCGACCACGACCGGGTAGCGCTGCGGGTCAGTGCCCATCCCCTGGTGGTGAAGCTCTGCACGGCCTTCGGCAAGCCGATCGTCTCGACCTCGGCCAACCAGGCCGGCGAGCCGCCGGCGATGAGTGCCGACGAGGTGCGCGCCATTTTCGGTGACGCCCTCGATGCGGTGCTCGACGGCCCACTGGGCGGCCTCGAGCGCCCCAGTACCATCCGCGACCTGATTTCCGGCCGTATATTGCGCTCCTGACCCGGGAGCCCATCCGATCCCTGCTTCCAGGAGGCCCCGTGGCCCACGCCTACCTCGATGACGTCAAGCACTACCTGCTCGACCTCCAGGATCGCCTCTGTGCCGGCCTGGCCGCGGAGGATGGCGGCCCCGGTTTCCGCGAGGATGCCTGGGTGCGGGAGGAGGGTGGCGGTGGCCGCTCCCGGGTGCTCGAACATGGGGCGCTGTTCGAGAAGGGCGGCGTCAACTTCTCCCATGTCTTCGGCGAGCGGCTACCGCCGTCCGCCACCGCGGCCCGGCCGGAGCTGGCCGGGCGCAGCTTCCACGCGGTGGGGGTCTCCTGGGTGCTGCACCCCGAGAACCCCCATGTGCCCACCAGCCACGGCAACGTGCGCTTCTTCATCGCCGAGAAGGCGGGCGAGGCGCCGGTGTGGTGGTTCGGTGGCGGCTTCGACCTGACGCCCTTCTACCCGGTACTCGAGGACGTGGTGCACTGGCACCGGGTCGCCCGGGATGCCTGCGCGCCCTTCGGTGACGACGTCTACCCCCGCTACAAGGCGTGGTGCGACGACTACTTCACCCTCAAGCACCGCGACGAGACCCGCGGCGTCGGTGGCCTGTTCTTCGACGATCTCAATGCCTGGGGCTTCGAGAAGTGCTTCGCCTTCCAGCGGGCCGTGGGCGACGCCTTCCTGGAGGCCTACCTGCCCATCGTGCGCCGCCGTCGCGACACGCCCTGGGGCGAGCGCGAGCGCGATTTCCAGCTCTACCGCCGCGGGCGCTACGTGGAGTTCAACCTGGTGTGGGACCGCGGCACCCTGTTCGGGTTGCAGAGCGGCGGACGCACCGAGGCGATCCTGATGTCGATGCCGCCGCTCGCGCGCTGGGAGTACGACTGGCACCCCGAACCCGGCAGCCCCGAGGCGCTGCTCTATCGCGATTATCTGCGCCCCCGCGACTGGCTGGGGGAATCCGATAGGGCCATCGTGGCGGGGCAGGAAAGGGAGCGCCGGTGACAGGTCGAAGAGGAGGTCCGATTCCAGGGAGGGATTCACAGCGCCTCCTCGGAGACCTGTCGCCGGATCAGCCCCGGAAAGCACAGCTAGCTGCGATGGATCTGAGGAAGGGAAAACACCATGACCGATCATTACTGTGTCTTCGGCCATCCCATTGGCCACTCGAAGTCACCGGGCATTCACGCGGCCTTTGCCGAACAGACCGGAGAGGCCATCGACTACACCGCCATCGAGGCGCCGCTCGACGACTTCGCCGGTGCCTGGCGTGACTTCGTCGCGGCGGGAGGCCGTGGCGCCAACGTCACCGTGCCCTTCAAGGAGGAGGCGTTTCGCCTGTGCGAGGTGCTGAGCCCGCGCGCCCGGCGGGCCGGGGCGGTGAACACCCTGATCCTCGGCAAGGACGGCCAGACCTACGGCGACACCACCGACGGGGTGGGCCTGGTGCGCGATCTCGAGCGCCACGGCGTCACGCTCGCTGGCGCGCGTCTTCTGGTGCTGGGCGCCGGCGGGGCGGTGCGCGGGGTGCTGGAGCCGCTGCTCGCGGCGGCACCGGCCAGCCTGGTCGTCGCCAACCGCACCGCCGGCAAGGCCGAGCGCCTGGCGGCGGACTTCGCCGACCTGGGCGAGGTCCGCGGTGGCGGTTTCGATGCGGTGTCGGGGCCCTTCGACGTGGTGATCAACGGCACCAGCGCCAGCCTGGCCAATGAGCTGCCGCCGCTGCCCGACGACCTCTTCGCCGCGGGGGCCACGGCCTACGATATGATGTACGGCGCCGAGCCCACGGTGTTCCTGCAGTGGGCCGGCGAGCGTGGCGCCCGCGGCGTCGATGGCCTGGGCATGCTGGTGGAGCAGGCGGCGGAGTCCTTCTTCCAGTGGCGCGGCAGGCGCCCCGATACCACTCCAGTGCTCGAGGCGCTGCGCCGGGCGCTGTGATCAACGTCACTTGATGTGGCGTCAGCTCCCCGGGCATCTTCGCGAATTGCCGGAAGCTAGCCGCTATTCGGGCTCGGTACGCCTAGATCCTGGCGCCGAGGCCGCCCCTATGGGGTCAGACCCCGGCCGAGTTACCGGGCCTGTCACAGGGCACTTGGCAAGCGTATTCGACACCGCCGGGGTCTGACTGACGAATCCCCACATTTTTCTCGACGTTGATAGCTTGTTCGCCGAAAAAGGCGCCGAGGCTGCCCCTATGGGGTCAGACCCCAGCCAAGCCGCGAAGCCCGTCATGGTGCGTCTTGCGAGCGGATTCGACGCCGCCGGGGTCTGACCCCATAGGGACCTGCAGCGTTGGCAGCCTCCCACCCACCCATGTCCAATGCATTGATAATGCTGAAATATTACTGGGGAGGCCTCAGGGTCTGACCCCAAAGGATCTCTGATCAGCGCCGCTTGATGTGGAGCCTTCAGCGTCTTTTGACATATAGCCCCACCATGCACAGCACCATGCCGGCCACCGACAGCAGCATGCCGCCGTTGACCAGCCAGGGATGGCGGTCGAGCCAGGAGGCGAAGGGCTGCGGCGTGTCGCGGCAGCCCCCCTCGAGGTAGTCCCAGTAGCCGCCGGAGAGGGTGCACTCGCGCACGTCCGCCAGCTCCCAGAAGTAGACGCCCATCAGCACCAGGATGGGCACGATCAACAGCAGCAGTCCGAGTCTCAGCATTCGTTTTCCAAAAATGAGGTGGTTAGGGAGGTGCTGATTTATGTCGCGAGCGAAGGGAGGCTGGCCGCCGCCGGAGCGCAGGAACCGGAGTGTAGCCTGCTACATGAGGATTCCGAGCACCGCCGGCGGCCAGGATATCGAGCGGAGCAATAAATCAGTGTTTCCCTAGGGGCGCGGGCAATTTGGCTGGCGCCCCGCCTGGCGGGCCTGCTCGTAGCGTGCCATGGCCTCGCCCATGCCGGCCTCCAGGCCGCCGATGCGCTGGCCGTGGCTGGGGTGGGTGGACATCCAGGCCGGCGGCCGGCCGCCGCCGGTGGCCCCCATGTTCCCCCACAGGGCAATGCTCGCCCGCGGATCGAAGCCGGCATCCGCCATCAGGTTCAGCCCAATGGTGTCGGCCTCGCTCTCGTGGCGGCGCGAGAAGGGCAGCAGGATGCCGTACTGGGCACCCATGCCCAGCGCGGCCATCATCTGCTCGCCGCCGGGCCCCTGCAGGCCCGAGGCAGAGGAGATCACCGACAGGCCCAACTGGGTGGCGCCTTGTGTGGAGGCGCGCTCATTGGCGTGACGGGCCATCACGTGGCCAATCTCGTGGCCGATCACCGCGGCGAGCTGGTCCTGGTTCTCGGCGATCTCGAGCAGGCCGGTGTTGATGCCCACGTAGCCGCCGGGCAGGGCGAAGGCGTTGGCCTGCTCGGACTCGAAGACCTTGACCTGCCAGTTCTGGTCACGCACGCCGGCCGGCAGGGCGCGGACCACGGCATCGGTCACGCACTCCACGTAGCGCAGCGGGGCACCGCCGACGGTGGGCAGCTCTTCCTGATACTGGGCGAAGGCCTGGGCGCCCATCTGATCGAGCTGGTCGTCGGACATCAACGTCAGCTGCGAGCGCCCGGTGGGCGAGGTGGTACAGGCGGTCAGGGCGATACCGAGGGTACCGATGGCGAGGCAGTGCATCCAGCGCATGGGAGGTCTCCTGTGACCAAGCTCCTGTGTCCAGGCTTCTATGACCCTGGACGGGGCGTGACGGTTCGCCACAAGATACCCGTAACGCCTGCCAGGTCAACACTGGCCTGCCATATCACGAGCCGAGGAGAGAGCGCCATGGATGCGGAGCTGTCGCGCCGCCTGCTGCACTTGCTGGATCACGTCGAACACTGGCTGCCGCCGCCGCCCGAGGCGGTCGACTGGGAACGCGACATCGCCGCCCTCTGGCAGCGCCATACCCTGGGCGGGCGGCTGCTGCCGGTGCCGCCCCGGGATGCCCTGGGCCTGGACGACCTGCTCGGCATCGAGCGCCAGAAGCTGGCGCTGGTCGACAACACCCGCGCCTTCCTCCAGGGGCTGCCGGCCAACCACGCCCTGCTGTGGGGCTCGCGGGGCAGCGGCAAGTCGTCGCTGATCCGTGCCCTGCTCAATGCCCTGGCGCCGGAGGGGCTGCGCCTGGTACAGGTCGACCGCCACGACCTCGCCGGCCTGCCGCTGCTGGTGGCCCAGCTCCGCGAGCAGGCCCATCGCTTCGTGGTCTACTGCGACGACCTCTCCTTCGAGGGCCACGACGACGCCTACAAGGCGCTCAAGAGCGTGCTCGACGGTGCCCTCACCGGCCCGCCGGAGAACGTGCTGCTCTACGCCACCTCCAATCGTCGCCACCTGCTGCCCGAGTCGATGAGCGACAACGAGGGCTCGCGGCTGGTGGGCGACGAGCTCCACCACGGCGACGCCGTGGAGGAGAAGATCTCGCTGTCGGATCGCTTCGGTCTGTGGCTCGGCTTCCACCCCTTCAACCAGGACGTCTACCTGGAGGCGTGCTGCCACTGGGTCGGCCAGCTCGGCACGGCCGATGACTGGAACCGCGAGGCGCGCGCCGAGGCGATCCGTTTCGCCACCCTGCGCGGCGGACGCAGTGGCCGGGTCGCCTGGCAGTTCGCCTGCCAGTGGGTCGGCCAGCGGCGCTTGGGGGACCGCTTCCGAGTGCAGGGTGGCCAGTGAGGGCATGCAACCACGTGAAGGGCCTGTGCACTGCTGGCAACTTTGCCGTCTGGAAGGCGTGGCGCTGCTATCGAAGTCCTCATGAGAGGCCATCATGACGAGGCGATGGCAAACGCTGGTGGCTTATGTCGCTGCCGTGCTCGACGCCACACTGCTCGGGTCGATCGTGCAGACCCAGTTCAACCTGGCGGCGCTGTCGGCGCTGGGTGCCGATATCTCGTTCTCCACGCGCCTGGCGACCACGGCTCACGATCTGCTGGGGTTCACACCGCTGTACGGCAGCCTCGTCGCCATCATGATGCTGGGGGCCATGCCAGTGGCCAGCGTGGTGACACGCTGGCTGGGCTTCGGGGCATGGCCGATTCATGCGCTGGCGGCGGCGCTCGGGCTATGGGGCATGCTGTTGATTGTCGATGCTTTGGCGCCGATGCCGACCCTGATCGCGGCCACTCGCAGCCTGGAGGGAACCCTGGCGATGATGGCGACCGCCGCCCTGGGTGGCTGGGGCTATGCCATTCTGGCGTATTTCGACTGGGACGGGGCTGCCGGGTGACCCGGCAGGGGAGTGAAACATGCGTCGATTCGGTCGTGTCCTGCTGACCATCGTCGGTCTGTCGGTGTGTACCACGGCGCTCGCCGTGGACTACCGGTTCGAGACGCTGGCCGAGGGGCTCGACCATCCCTGGTCGCTGGCCTTCCTGCCCGGGGGCGGCATGCTGGTCACCGAACGCGTCGGGCGGCTGCGCCTGATCGAGGCCGATGGCAGGCTGCGCGAGGCGCCCATCGATGGGGTGCCCGAGGTCTTCGTCGGTGGCCAGGCGGGATTGTTCGAGGTGGCGCTGGCGCCGGATCATCACGACAGTGGCTGGGTGTACCTGAGCTATGCCTGTGGCACGCTGGCCGCCAACACGACCTGCCTGGATCGTGCCCGCTTCGACGGCCAGCGGCTGGTCGCACGGGAGACGCTGTTTCGCGCCGAGCCGGACAAGCAGGGACGCTCCCACTACGGCGGCCGTCTGACCTTCCTGCCGGACGATACCCTGGTATTGGGGCTCGGCGATGGCTTCGACTACCGTGAACAGGCCCAGAATCCGGGCAACCACCTGGGCAGCCTGGTCCGCTTGACCCCCGCTGGCTCGGTGCCCGGCGACAACCCCTTCGTCGCTGCCAGCGAAGCGCGAGCGGAGCTCTACAGCATCGGCCACCGCAATATCCAGGGGGTCGTCTTCGACGAGACACGAAGTGAGCTGCTCATTCACGAGCATGGCCCCCGGGGCGGTGACGAACTCAATCGTATCCTTCCCGGCGCCAACTATGGCTGGCCACTGGTCACGCATGGCGTCGACTATACCGGGGCGCGCGTCACGCCCTTCACCGAGCTGCCGGGGTTCGAGCCGCCCTTGCTGCACTGGACACCATCCATCGCTCCCTCGGGCATGACCCTGTATGACGGGGAGCGATTTCCCGAGTGGCGCGGCGACCTGTTCGTCTCGGCGCTGGCCGCTCGCCAGGTGCGCCGCCTGATCCGCGAGGATGGCGAGATCGTGGGCCAGGAAGCCCTGTTCACGGAACTCGGCGAGCGGATCCGTGACGTCCGCAGCGGGCCGGATGGCGCCCTCTACCTGTTGACCGACAGCGCCGAGGGGCGGGTGTTGCGTGTGATGCCTGCCCCTTGAATCATGTGGAGGCGGCGCCGGCGGATCAGCGCTGGGGCGTCAACCCGCCGTCCTCGCCCACCGCGAAGCGCAGGGTCGGTGTCAACAGGCCGGCGGGCAGGGTCATGCCCAGCCCGCGCAGATCCCCCGGCGTGATGGCCAGCTCGCTGCCGGCGGGTAGCTCCCCCTGGCTGGCCATCTGGCTGGCCAGCTCCACCAGCGGGGCCAGGCGGCTGCGGTCGGCGCCCAGCACGTCGAAGGCGACCGGCAGGCGTAGCTTGGTGTCGTCGGCCGAGGTCAGGGTGACCTCCTCCTGGTAGTTGCCGCTGACCACCTCGGCGCCGGGCACATCCAGGGTCCAGCGGAAGCCCGACATCTCCACCGCCGGCATGCCGACGGGCAACGCCAGGCCCATGGCCAGGGTGGCCTGCACCGGCAGGCTGCCCATGCCCAGGCTCGAGGCGATCAGCGAGGTGATGTCGCTGGTATCGAGGCCGGCCTGGATCGAGTAGGGGCCGATGCGCACGTCCTCCACCCCCAGCGAGGTGATCGCCAGGCGAAAGGCGAACAGGCCGGTCTGGGGGATCGCCAGGCAGCCGCCGAGCAGCGCCGCCAGGCAGAGCGGGGCGAGCAGGCGCCAGCGGCGCGGCAAGAGACGGGTGAGCATCATGAGGTCCTCCGGGGATAGGGTCGGTGCTGCATTGCAGCGAGAGGCGTATTTCAGGGCTGCCGGGCTTCCCTGTCAAGGCGTCGTGCGCCCTGTCGGCTCGCCGGGAAAGCGAACCTGTCGGCCCGGAACGACAAAGCCCGGCCAGTCGTGGACGACGGGCCGGGCGGGCGGTATGGGGGTGAGGCGGAAGTGACTCAGCGGCGGCTCTTGCGCGCCTCGCGGGTCCGGCCCAGTTCGCGCTTCTTGGCCTTCTCCTTGTCACTGGCTCCGGCCATGCTGTCGAAGGGGTTCTTGCCCGAGCGGAACTCGAAGCGCAGCGGGGTGCCGCGCACCTTGAGCACCTTGCGGAAGGTATTGGTCAGGTAGCGGCGATAGGCCTCGGGCAGCGAGGCGGTCTGGTTGCCGTGGACCACGATGATCGGCGGGTTGCTGCCGCCCTGGTGGGCCATGCGCAGCTTGATGCGCCGGCCGTTGACCAGCGGTGGCTGGTGCTGTTCCACCGCGTCCTGGAGGATGCTGGTCAGGCGGTTGGTCGACCAGTGGCTGTTGGCCGAGGCGAAGGCGCGCTCGATGGAGGGATAGAGGTCGCCGACCCCGGTGCCGTGCAGCGCCGAGATGAAGTGCAGCTCGGCATAGTCGGCGAAGCCCAGGCGGCGCTTGATCTCGGCACGCATCCTGTCCTTGGCCTCGTGCTCCATGCCGTCCCACTTGTTGACCGCCAGCACCAGGGCGCGGCCGCTGGTCAGCACATAGTCGAGCAGGTGCAGGTCCTGCTCCACCAGGCCGCTGCGCGCATCCAGCACCGTGACCGCGACATGGCACTCCTTGATCGCTTCCAGGGTCTTGATGATCGAGAACTTCTCGGCGATCTCGCGGACGTTCTTGCGTCGCCGCACACCGGCGGTGTCCACCAGCACGTAGGGCTTGCCGCGGCGCTCGAAGGGGATCTCGATGGCGTCACGGGTGGTGCCGGCCTCGTCGAACACCACCACCCGCTCCTCGCCGAGCAGGCGGTTGACCAGGGTCGACTTGCCCACGTTGGGACGGCCGATCACGCCGATGCGGATGCCCTTGGTGCCGGTATCGGCCGGGATGCTCTCGTCGCGTTCGGGGAAGGGCGAGAGCACCTCCTCGATCAGCGAGGTGACGTTGCGGCCGTGGGCGGCGGCGATGGGGTGGGGGTCGCCGAGCCCCAGCTGCCAGAAGTCGGCCATGGCGGCATGCTCTTCCAGGCCGTCGGTCTTGTTGACCACCAGCCAGGTCTTCTTCTGGTTGACCCGCAGGTGGTTGGCGATGGCCTCGTCGGCGACGTTGAGCCCGGCGCGGGCGTCGACCATGAACAGCACGATGTCGGCCTCGTCGATGGCCTGCAGCGACTGCTCGGCCATGGCCGCATCGATGCCCGCCTCGTCACCGCTGATGCCGCCGGTGTCGATCACCGTGTAGGCCTTGCCGCCGAGCACGCCGTTGCCGTACTTGCGGTCGCGGGTGAGTCCTGGGAAATCCGCCACCAGGGCGTCCCGGGAGCGGGTCAGGCGGTTGAACAGGGTCGACTTGCCCACATTGGGGCGGCCGACCAGGGCGATCACGGGGGTCATTGGATGTCCAGGGTCTCTAGGCTGCCGTCGTTGGCCAGCACGTGGATGCGACGGCCCTCGGTGAGGGGGCGCACGCTGATGCCCGAGCGGTCGACGCGGGTGCGGCCGGCCAGCTCGCCGCTGCGGGCATCGATCAGGTGCAGGTAGCCCTCGAAGTCGCCGAACACCAGGCGGCCGTCGGCAAAGGCCGGGGCGGTGATGCGGCGTCCCTCCAGGGAGTCGTTGCGCCAGATCTCGTCGCCGCTGTTGGCGTCCAGGGCGAGGATGTGGCTGGCCTCGTTGACGGTGAACAGGAAGTCGCCGACCAGGATCGGGGTCAGGTAGCTGGAGTGCTCGCGCTCCCACAGCACCTCGCCCTGGGTGGCCTCGAGGGCGACCAGGCGGCCGTTGTAGCTGGTCACGAAGAGGCGGCCGTCGGGAGTCAGTACCGGCTGGGCGGCGAGGTCGACCAACCGGTCGATGTCGCTGCGACCCCGGGGCACGGCGATGCGCATGTCCCACAGCGGCTGGCCGCTGCGGTTGTCCAGGGTCACCAGGCGGCCGTTGGGAAGGCCGGTGAAGGTGACGGGGTCGATCACCATGGGGGTGCCGGTGCCGCGCAGGGTCAGCGCCGGCCGCGTGGCGCTGTAGGTCCAGCGCTCCTCGCCGCTGGCCCGGTCCAGGGCGGTGACGCTGCCGTCGACGCTCTGCACCACCAGCAGCTGCTGGTTGGGTTGGGGCGCGGCCAGCACCTCGCTGGGGACCCGGGTGCGCCAGCGGACCTCGCCATCGCGCTGGTCGATGGCCAGCACCTCGCCGCTGCGGGTGCCCAGGTAGACCCGGTTCGCCACGGCGGTGAGGCCACTGGAAACGGGCACCTCGAGGTCGACTTCCCAGCGGGTATCGCCGTCATCGGCGTCCAGCGCCATCAGCCGGCCGCGCTCGTCGGCGGCGAAGACGGTGTCGCCGTCGCGGGCCGGGGCGATGGGATAGGTCGCGCGGCCGAGGCCCCGTCCGACCCGCTCGCGCCAGGCGGTATCCAGGCTGACGCTCTCTTCGAAGCGTTCGAGCTCCTTGGGCGGGTGCTGCGGCTCCACCTTGCCGGCGCAGCCGGCCAGCAGGGCGAGGCTCGCGACGGCGGCGATCAGGAGGGTCGGTTTCATAGCGTGGCCTCGTCAAAACCCAGGTTGTCGAGCTTGAGCTGGACGCCGTAGAGCGGTTGATCGCGCTCCTCGGCACGCGCCAGTGCCTCCTTCCATGCCTCGCGGGCCTCGTCCTCGCGGCCCAGGGCGTGATAGGCGTCGCCGCGCACGTCGGCGCGCTGGGCGGCCAGGGCCTCCGGCACGCCGGCATCCAGGGTGGCCAGCGCGGCCTCGGCAGCGCCGTCGGCGACCTGCAGCCGGGCCAGGCGCAGCCGCGCCAGGCCCTGCACATAGTCGCGCTTGGTGGTGTCGATCACGCCTTCCAGGGCGTCACGGGCCGCGGCCTGGTCGCCCTGGGCCACCGCCAGCCGGGCATCGACCAGACGCGCCAGGTCGGCATAGAGCGTGCTGCCGTGGCTGTCGGTGATCTCCACCACCAGCTCGCGGGCCTCGTGGAGGCTGGCCTCGTCGAGCTCGCCGCCGGCGGTCAGGTTGATCAGCTGCTGGTAGCGCATGGAGGCGGCCTGGGCCTGGTTCTCCTGGTAGGTCTGCCAGGCGTTCCAGCCGAACACGCCGGCCGCGGCGATGGCGACGCCGGCGATCAGCGAGGTGCCGTTCTCCTTCCACCAGCGCTTGATCGCGTCAAGCTGCTCTTCTTCGGTTCTCAGCTCCGCCACAGGCGGTCTCCTTCTGTCCTGGAGGATCCGGCGCGGGATCCTGTGCGGATCGCTTTCGGGATCCGGGGTGGATCGGCGTCGGGATCCTGATACGGGGGCTCAGGCGTGCTCGTCGGCCAGCAGGGCTGCCAGGGTGGCGTTGAGCTCCGCCTGGGGCAGGCTCAGTTGCTCGCGCTCCTCGCGCAGGAACTTCAGCGTCGCCCTGCCGTTGGCCAGTTCGTCCTCGCCCAGCAGCAGCGCCAGGCGGGCGCCGCTGCGGTCGGCCTTCTTGATGCGGCTCTTGAAGCTGCCGCCGCCGCAGTGCAGCTGGGCGCGCAGGCCGGGCAGCTCGCTGCGCAGGCGCTCGCCGAGCAGCAGGGCCTGGCGGGTGGCGGCGTCGTCCATGGGCAGCAGGTAGAGGTCGAGTTCGCCGCGGGCGCCGTCGGGCACCAGCTCGAGGGTCTCGAGCAGCAGGATGAGACGCTCGATGCCCATGGCGAAGCCCACCGCCGGGGTCGGCTTGCCGCCGAGCTGCTCCACCAGGCCGTCGTAGCGGCCACCGGCACAGACGGTGCCCTGGCTGCCCAGCGCCGTGGTGGTCCACTCGAAGACGGTGCGGCCGTAGTAGTCGAGCCCGCGCACCAGGCGCGGGTTGATCACGTAGTCGATGCCGGCGGCGTCGAGCAGGGCGGTGAGCTGCTCGAAGTGCTCGCGGGAGGCGTCGTCGAGGTGATCCATCAGCTGCGGCGCCCCGGCGAGCATCTCGGCCATGTCGGGGTTCTTGGAATCGAGGATGCGCAGCGGGTTGCTGGTCAGGCGCCGGCGGGAGTCCTCGTCGAGCAGCGCGTGGTGCCGCTCGAAGTAGGCCACCAGCAGATCGCGGTAGGCGGCCCGGGCCTCGGCGGAGCCCAGCGAGTTGAGCTCCAGGGTGACGTGCTCGAAGAGTCCCAGCTGCTGCCACAGGCGGGCCGAGAGCAGGATCACCTCGGCGTCGATGTCGGGGCCGTCGAGGCCGAAGGCCTCCACGCCGACCTGGTGGAACTGCCGGTAGCGGCCCTTCTGGGGACGCTCGTGGCGGAACATCGGGCCCTGGTACCAGAGCCGCTGGGTCTGGTTGTGCAGCAGGCCATGCTCCATGGCGGCGCGCACGCAGCTCGCCGTGCCCTCGGGGCGCAGGGTGAGGCTGTCGCCGTTGCGGTCCTCGAAGGTGTACATCTCCTTCTCGACGATGTCGGTGACCTCGCCGATGGAGCGGGCGAACAACGCGGTCTGCTCGACGATGGGGGTGCGGATCTCGTCATAGCCGTAGCGCTGCATCAGCGCGCGCACCTGTCCCTCGAAGTACTGCCACAGCGCCGACTGGCCGGGCAGCAGGTCGTTCATGCCACGAATGGCCTGGATTTTTTTCTTGCTCGGCTCTTGATGACTTGATTGGGGCTTGCTCAACACTGGCTCCTTGGTTCTTCGCCCGGCTCACTGGCCGCGGGCGATCACGTCCTGTTCGGCCTGCTGCTTTTCGCGGACCTTGTCGCGGATCAGCCGCTCCAGGTCGTCGACCAGGTGGTCGTTGCGCAGCTTGCTGGCGGGCTTGCCGTCGATGTAGACGAGGTTGGCGGGGCTGCCGCCGGTGAGGCCGATATCGCTCTCCTTGGCCTCGCCGGGGCCGTTGACCACGCAGCCGATGACCGAGACGTCCAGCGGCGTCATGACGTCCTCGAGGCGCTCCTCGAGGGCGTTCATGGTGCCGATGACGTCGAAGTTCTGGCGCGAGCAACTGGGGCAGGCGATGAAGTTGATGCCCTTGCTGCGCAGGCGCAGGCTCTTGAGCATGTCATAGCCGACCTTGACCTCCTCGACCGGGTCGGCGGCCAGCGAGACCCGGATGGTGTCGCCGATGCCGTCCATCAGCAGTAGCCCTAAGCCGATCGACGACTTGACGGTGCCCGAGCGCAGCCCGCCCGCCTCGGTGATGCCGAGGTGCAGCGGCTGCTCGATCAGGGTGGCCAGCCGGCGATAGGCGGCCACGGCCATGAAGACGTCGGAGGCCTTGACGCTGACCTTGTACTCATGGAAGTCGAGGCGGTCGAGGTGGTCGATATGGCGCATGGCGGACTCCACCAGCGCCTCGGGCGTCGGCTCGCCGTACTTCTTCTGCAGCTCCTTCTCCAGCGAACCGGCGTTGACGCCGATGCGGATCGGGATGCCGTTGTCGCGCGCAGCCGATACGACGGCTCTGACCCGGTCTTCCCGGCCGATATTGCCGGGGTTGATGCGCAGGCAGTCGACGCCGAGTTCGGCGACGCGCAGGGCGATCTTGTAG
Source organism: Halomonas sp. LBP4 (assembly GCF_003202205.1). Lineage (GTDB taxonomy): Bacteria > Pseudomonadota > Gammaproteobacteria > Pseudomonadales > Halomonadaceae > Halomonas > Halomonas flagellata. Next base: position 1,435,608 of record NZ_PDOG01000001.1, on the reverse strand, counting down.
TCGAAGTGGATGTCGGCCACCAGCGGCACCTCGACCTCGCGCTTGATACGGCCGAAGGCCTCGGCGGCGTCCATGGTCGGTACCGAGACGCGCACGATATCGGCCCCGGCGGTCTCGAGCTGACGGATCTGGCCGACGGTGGCGGCCACGTCCAGGGTGTCGGTGTTGGTCATGCTCTGCACGGAGATGGGGGCATCGCCGCCGACCGCTACCCTGCCGACGTGGATCTGGCGTGACTGGCGTCTCTTGATGGGGGATTGTGCATGCATGGTGACGGATCACTCTCCCAGGGTGAAGCGGGCGACGTTGTTGGCGCCGGCGCGAGCGCCGAGGTCAACGGACTCGCCGCGCCAGACGAGCTCGACGCCGGTGGCGTTGCCCACGGTCAGGCGGAACGGTGGTTCGCCTTCGACGCTCGCCGTGGTGCCGGGTTCCTGGAGACCGACGAAGACGCGCTGGTTGTCGGCGTCGAAGATCTCGGTCCAGGACTGTTCGTTGAAGGTCAGCTCCAGTACCCGCGGGTCGGCGGTTGTCGCCGGGGCCGCCTGGGGCTCCGGCTCGGCTTCGGTGGCCCCCTCGACCGGCGTTACCGACTCGGCCTCGTCGGAGGCGCCGCGGTCGGCGGCGATGATATGGGCCGGACCGGAATCCACCACGCCGGCCGAGGCATCGCCGGCGGCTTCGGGATCCTCGACCAGGCCGAGGTCGCTCTGCGCGTCGGGCAGCGGCGGCAGCTCGTCGGCGCCGGCGTCGGCGGCCTCCTCGGCCATCGGTTCGTCGCTCTCGGTGATGGTGGGACTGCCGTCGAGGCTGTCCACCGAGACCGGGCCGCTGTCGCTGACGCCGGGGGGCTCGTTGCCGCCGCGGCTCTGCCACCACATGAGCGTCAGGCCGACCAGGCCGGCGATCACCAGCAGGGTGACCAGCCGGAACAGCCAGGCCCCGATGCGCGACGGCGGGCGGGTGACATGCACCGGCGTCACCTTGCGCTCGTGCTCCTCACCGCCGAAGCGCGCCCGGTAGGCTTCCAGTACCGGGCGGTCGTCGATGCCCAGCAGGTGGGCATAGGAGCGCAGGTAGCCTCGACGATAGGCGGCGACGGGGACTTCCTCGTAGTTGTCCTCCTCGAGCCCCTGGATCACCGCCGGGCGCAGGTTCAGGGACTCGGCGACCTCTTCTCGGGAAAGGCCCTGCGACTCGCGCTCACGCTTGAGCTGTTCGCCCGGTGAGGCCGTGAGGGCGACATCGGTGGCATCGGTGATGTGGGTGTCGCTCATGGCTGAGCATCCTTCGTCAAGAATCGGTTGTCAGGGAGCGTCATCGGCAGCGTCCAGTTGTTCGGTGTAGAAGGCGGCGGCGGCACGATCGCCCTCGGCCCGGGCGATGTCGCGGGCCAGGCGGAGCGCCCCGGGGCTGGCGCCGGCCAAGCGCATGAACCCTTCGAGCTGGTTCCGGGCGCGAGCATGATTGCCCTGGGCATGCTCGAGTTCGGCCAGCGTGAAGTAGCTGCGCGCGCTTCGCGGGTCGATCGCCTGGGCGCGGGCGAGGCTGGCCCGGGCGGCGTCGAGGTCGCCGAGTTCACGCTGGCACTGCCCCAGGTTGGCGAACAGCTGGGCACGGTTGGCGTACTGGCTATCCCGGCTGGCTAGCTCGAGCTGGTCGCAGGCCTCGCGGATGCGCCCACGATCATACAGGAAGGCCGCATAGTTGTTGCGTACCCGGGTGAAGTCGGAGTCGGCGTCGAGGGCACGCCGGAAGGTCTCGTCGGCGAGCTCATCCTCTCCCTGGCGCTGGTAGACCATGGCCATGGCCTGCAGGGCCTCGGCATCGCCGGGTGCCATCTGCAGGGCTCGATCGAGGGAGCTCATGGCCCGCTGCAGGTTGCCACGCTCGAGGTAGGCGATGCCCAGTCGGGTATAGGCGTCGCCGGGGTTGTCCTCATTGCCGTTGAACGGGCCCACCTGGGAGGCGCAGCCGGCCAGCCACAGCGCCCCCAGCAGGACGGCGACGGCAGGGGCCTGCGTGAGTCCGGGCGTGCGTGGGCAGCGAGTCATGGCGTCCTCTCGATAGTGGGCACGACACCACCGGTGGCGCTTCGTGAGCGAACCGTCACCGGTGGGGGAAAAGGCCAGTCCATCAAAGCGCCGAGCCCGGTTGAAGTCAAGGTGACCCCCGGGTCAGTCGGCGTCGATCTGGATCGACCGGATATAGCGTTCGTGACGCTTGGTGCGATCCTTGACGCGCCCCACCAGCTGGCCGCAGGCGGCATCGATGTCGTCGCCGCGGGTGGTGCGGATCGGCGCCGTGTAGCCCAGCTCATAGAGCCACTGCTGGAAACGCATCGTCTGGTTGCGTGACGGTTTCTCGTAGCCCGAGTGGGGGAAGGGGTTGAACGGAATCAGGTTGATCTTGCACGGCAACTCCTCGAGCAGGGCGGCGAGCTGCTCGGCGTGCTCCTGCTGGTCGTTGACGTCCTTGATCAGGGTGTACTCGATGGTGACCATCCGCGTGTCCTGGCACTTGGCGAGGTAGCGCTTGCAGGCATCCAGCAGGGTGCGGATGTTGTACTTGCGGTTGAGCGGCACCAGCTCGTTGCGCAGCTCGTCGGTGGCCGCATGCAGCGAGATGGCCAGGCTCACGTCGAGTTCGTCGCCGAGCCGGTCGAGCATCGGCACCACCCCGGAGGTGGAGAGGGTGACGCGACGCTTGGAGAGGCCGTAGCCGTCGTCGTCGAGCATCAGCTTCATCGCCGGCACGACATTGTCGTAGTTCATCAGCGGCTCGCCCATGCCCATCATCACCACATTGGTGACCGGACGATTGGCGGTGTCCTTGCGCGGGCCGACACTGCGCTGGGCCACCCACACCTGGCCGATGATCTCGGCGGCGGTGAGGTTGCGCTGGAAGCCCTGCTTGCCGGTGGAGCAGAAGCTGCAGTCCAGCGAGCAGCCGACCTGGGAGGAGACGCAGAGGGTGCGGCGCTTGCCGTTGTCGGCCGGGATCAGCACCGTCTCCACGTAGCTGCCGTCCTCGACCTCGAGCACCCACTTGCGGGTACCGTCGCTGGAGGAGCCCTCGTAGACCACACCGGGACCGCGGATTTCGGCCACCTCGGCCAGGCGCGTTCGCAGTGCCTTGGACAGGTTGGTCATGGCCGCGAAGTCATCGCAGCCCTCGTGGTGAATCCACTTCATCACCTGGGCGGCGCGGAACTTCTTCTCGCCAATGGAGAGGAAGAAGTGCTCCATCTCCTCGCGAGAGAGGCCGAGCAGGTTGGTGCGTTGGGGAGCGGTTGTGGTGGTCATGGCATCAGGGCGTCGAGGGGGCAGAGAGAGGGCGGGGGTGGGGTCACCCCCGCTTGAAGCGCCGTGGGGATGGGGCCCCTCAGCGCGGGCAGATCTCATCGGCCGCAAAGAAGTAGGCCACTTCGCGCTCGGCGGATTCCGGCGAGTCGGAGCCGTGGACGGCGTTGGCGTCGATGGTCTCGGCGAAGTCGGCGCGGATGGTGCCCGGCGCGGCGTCCTTGGGATTGGTGGCCCCCATAAGGTCGCGGTTCCTGGCGATGGCGTCCTCACCCTCCAGCACCTGCACGACCACCGGACCGGAGGTCATGAAACCGACCAGATCCTTGAAGAAGGGGCGCTCCCTGTGCTCGGCGTAGAAGCCGCCGGCCTTCTCCTCGGAGAGGTGCAGCATCTTGGCGGCGATGACCTTCAGGCCGGCCTTCTCGAAGCGGGAAGTGATCTCGCCGATGATGTTCTTGGCGACGGCATCGGGCTTGATGATGGACAGGGTACGCTGGGTGGCCATGGGGCGTGTCTCCAGTTGAGCAGGATGATTGACATGGGGGTCGATGGATAGCGCCGCGCCGCCCCGGAAGCTCCTGGGTCGAGAGCAGGGGGCGGCGCGGCGAATCGGGTGATGCGGCTCGGCGAGTTCGCCGACTGGGCGGGGATTATAACGGCTGGGGGGCTCGTTGAACAATCGTCGAGCCGTTCCCGCCCCGTTCGGGCGCTGAGCGCCTAGACGCTGAAGCTCTCGCCGCAGCCGCACTCGTCCTTGACGTTGGGGTTGTTGAAGCGGAAGAAGCGGTTGAGCCCCTCGTTGACGTAGTCGACCTCGCTGCCGTCGAGCATCTCCAGGGCGTCGGGCGCGACATAGACGGTCACGCCGTGCTCCTCGAAGGTCACGTCGTCATTGGCCGCCTCGTCGGCGAAATCGAGCACGTAACTGTAGCCGGAGCAGCCGCTCGGTTTGACCGAGACCCGCAGGCCCAGGCCGTGGCCGCGCTCGTCGAGGACCCGGCGGATCTGGTCGGCGGCAGCGGTGGTGATCGAAAGGTGCGCCATGGTCTTTCTCCTGCACGGGTGGAATGGTTAGATCGCCTGGCGGCGAAGGCCCTCGAGGGCGTGTGTCAGGGCGTGCAGCGTTTGGTCGATATCGGCCTCGGTGGTGAAACGGCCGAAACTGAACCGCAGCGACGCCAGTGCCAGGGGGCGCGGCACGCCGATGCCCTTCAATACATAGGATGGCTCGACGCTCGCCGAGTTGCAGGCCGAACCGGTGGAGAGGGCGATGTCGCGCAACGCCATCAGCAGCGATTCGCCGTCGACGCCCTCGAAGGCCAGGTTGAGGATGTTGGGGACCGCGACGCCGATATCGGTGTTGCGGTGGACGCCCTCGAAGCCGGCCAGGCCAGCGAGCAGCCGGTCGCGCAGCGCCGTGATGCGTGCCTGGTCGGCGTCCCCCTCGGCGGCGGCCAGGGCGAAGGCCTCGCCCATGCCGACGATCTGGTGGGTGGCGAGCGTCCCCGAACGCATGCCGCGCTCGTGGCCGCCGCCGTGGATCAGGGCCTCCAGGCGGATGTCCGGGCTGCGCTTCACGTAGAGGGCGCCGATGCCCTTGGGCCCGTAGACCTTGTGGCCCGACAGCGACATCAGGTCGATGCCCTGCCGGGCGACATCCAGCGGGATGCGCCCCACCGCCTGGGCGGCGTCCACATGGAAGACCGCACCGCCGGCATGGACGACCTCGGCGAGCGCCGCCAGGTCGTGGATGCTGCCGAGCTCGTTGTTCACCGCCATCAGCGAGACCAGCACGGTGTCCGGGCGCATGGCCGCGCGCAATTGGTCGGGCGTCACCCGCCCGTCGTGGCCGGGCGTGAGCCAGGTGACCTCGAAGCCCTCGGCCTCCAGCGCCTTGGCGGTATCCACCACCGCCTTGTGCTCGATACAGGAGGTCACCAGGTGGCGGCCCCGTGCCCGGTTGGCCCGCATGAAGCCGGTCAGCGCCAGGTTGTCGGCCTCGGTGGCGCCGCTGGTCCAGACGATCTCGCGGGGGTCGGCACCGATCGGGTCGGCGACCTGGCGACGAGCACCCTCCACGGCCTGCTCCGCCTGCCAGCCGAGCATGTGGCTACGCGACGCCGGGTTGGCGAAAAGGCCGTCCGGGGTCAGGTGACGGCTCATCGCCTCGGCGACCCGCGGATCGACCGGGGTGGTGGCGGCATAATCGAGGTAGACGGGTGTGGTCATGGGCTCGCAGTGGTGGCGGATGTTCGGAAAGGGTATGCCCGGCGGTTCAGGGCGACGAGGCGAGAATGCCGTCGTTGCCCTGCCGGCGACGCTGGCGACTGGCGATGCCCCGTATCTCCTGGCGCTGCGCCAGTTGTCCCAGGGTGATGCCGTCGAGGAAACCGTGGATATGCTCCGACAGCTCGCACCACAAATGGTGGGTCAGGCAGGTATCGCCCTGCTGGCAGTCGGATAGCCCGCCGCAGCGGGTGGCGTCCACCGACTCGTCGACCGCGTCGATCACCCGAGCCACCGAGATAGCCGCCGGCGGCAGCGCCAGCAGGTAGCCGCCGCCGGGACCGCGTACGCTCTCCACCAGCCGGGCGCGGCGCAGGCGGGCGAACAGCTGTTCGAGGTAGGAGAGCGAGATCTCCTGTCGCCGCGAGATGTCGGCCAGGCAGATGGGACCCTCGTCGGCGTTCATCGCCAGGTCGAGCATGGCGGTAACGGCGTAGCGTCCCTTGGTGGTCAGGCGCATGCGGATCGACACCTCGGCGCCGACGCTGGGGTCGGGGTTCGATGGATCGGGTGCGTCTCCCCAGGGGAAACGTCACGGACGAAAGGGCATTATGGTAAAGACCGAGTGCCGTGGTCAACCATTCTCCCGGCGCTTCTCGGGTCGGGCATCGTCGGCGGCATCGCCCTGAGGCTCTTTCTCGCTCTCCGGTTCCTCCCGGTCGACGGGCGGGCAGCAACTGTCCACGTCGGCGAGGATGTCGGCGAAGTCCTCGTCACGCAGCTCGGGCAGCCGGCCGTCGCGATAGCTGGCATCGAGTTTGCGCAGGGTGCCGCACATGCGCTCGATGCGCTCGTCCACGGCGTGCATGTGGTCGAGCATGGCCTGGATCGAACGGGCCACGGGGTCGGGCATGTCCTGGCTGATGCCGTAGGCGTCGAAGCCGAACTTGCGGTGCATCGCCTCGCGCCGGGCCGGGTCGACCTCGAGGACCTCCTCGGCGTCCGGCTCGAGGCGATGGACGACCTTGCCGGGGATGCCTACCACGGTGGCGCCGGCGGGCACCTCCTTGGTGACCACGGCGTTGGAGCCGATCTTGGCGCCGGCGCCCACGGTGAAGGGGCCCAGTATCTTGGCCCCGGCGCCGACGATCACACCATCCGCGAGGGTCGGGTGGCGCTTGCCCTTGTTCCAGCTGGTGCCGCCCAGGGTCACGCCCTGGTAGAGGGTGACGTCGTCGCCGACCTCGGCGGTCTCGCCGATCACCACGCCCATGCCGTGGTCGATGAAGAAACGCCGGCCGATGGAGGCCCCGGGATGGATCTCGACGCCGGTCAGCCAGCGGGAGAAGGTCGAGAGGCTGCGGGCGAGCCACTTGAGGTTCTTCCGCCACAGCCAGTGGCTGAAACGGTGGATCAACAGGGCGTGCAAGCCGGGGTAGTTGGTCAGCACTTCCAGGAAGTTGCGCGCCGCGGGGTCGCGGGCGAATACACTGTTGATGTCCTCACGCAGATGTTGAAACATGCAGCGGTCCTTGGGTGGCGGAGGGGCGATGCTCGAGGGGGCAATCGCCGGAGGTTCCTCTCATACTGGGGGCGCCGGCTGGCGGCTTCAAGCCGGCGGGTCCGGCTCGCCGCTGTCGGCCGGCGTCTCGCCGCTCGCCTGTTTCTCGGTGGCGGAGAGAATCCCGCGCAGGATATTGAGTTCCATGCGCTCGGGACGGCTGCGCAGGGTCAGGCGCCGCAGCCGCGCCATCAACTGGCGTGGCATGACCGGATCGTGGAAGCCGATGGCGATCAGGGTGCGTTCCAGGTGGGCAAAGTAGTGCTCCAGCTCCTCGTGGGTGGCCAGTGGCTGGGGCGGTTCCGCGTCGCTCTCGCCGCTCGTCTCCAGGCCGTCCAGCCAGGCCAGGCGACACTCGTAGGCCAGCACCTGCACCGCGGTGGCCAGGTTCAGGGAGCTGAAGTCCGGGTTGGCGGGGATGTGCACATGGGCGTGGCAGCGCTGTAGCTCGGCATTGGAGAGGCCGCTGTCCTCGCGGCCGAAGACCAGGGCGAGGCGAGTCCCGGGCCCGGCCAGTTCCCCGGCCAGCCGGCCGCCCAGCTCGCGAGGGGTGATCATCGGCCAGGGCAGGGTGCGCGACCGGGCGCTGGCGCCCACCACCAGGGTGCAGTCGGCGACCGCCTGCTCCAGGGTCTCGGCCGTGCGGGCCGCGTGGACGATATGGTCGGCCCCCGAGGCCCGCGAGACCGTCTCCGCGGTGAGCGGCTCGCAGCGCGGCGCCACCAGGGCCAGGTCGGAAAGCCCCATGTTGTGCATGGCGCGGGCGGTGCCGCCGATGTTGCCGGGGTGGCTGGTGCCGATCAGGACGATGCGGATGCGCTCGAGCATATGGAGAACCCTTGGGACGGCTGGAAATCGGGGAGAGAAGTCTAACATGCTGCCTTCGAGCTTCGAGCTTCGAGCTTCGAGCTTCGAGCTTCGAGCTTCGAGCTTCGAGCTTCGAGCTTCGAGCTTCGAGCTTCGAGCTTCGAGCTTCGAGCTTCGAGCTTCGAGCTTCGAGCTTCGAGCTTCGAGCTTCGAGCTTCGAGCTTCGAGCTTCGAGTGCGTGGCGCAATCGTCCTGGGTCTGCTAGGATGCGCGCCGACCCGTTCCACCGAACCGGCCGCGTTCTTTAACACCACCGACTCCTCAAGGCCCGATCATGCATCCGATGGTCCAATTCGCGTTGCGCGCCGCGCGCAGCGCCGGCGAACAGTTCCTGCGCATTCGCGAGCGAATCGAGAATGCCCACGAAGAGCACAACCTCGACCGCCTGCTCGAGGATGCCGCCCGCAACGCCGAGACGCTCATCGTCCGCCAGCTCAGCCGCGGCTATCCGCAGCACGGCGTCAGCGGCCGTTTCACCCCCCACCGCGCCGGCGAAGGCGAGGGCAGCGACACCCTCTGGAAGATCGAACCCTTTCACGGCTATTCCAACCTGACCGTTGCCGCGCCCGGCTTCGCCCTGTCGGTGGTCTGCCTGGTCAAGGGCCGTGCGGAGCATGCGGTGGTGATCTGCCCCTTCAGCGATGACGAATACCTGGCCAGCCGTGGTCGCGGTGCCCAGCTCAACGGCAAGCGTATCCGCGTGCCGAAGGCGTCTGCCGTGGCCGGGACGCGTATCGCCATGGGCCTGCCGGAGACCTGGCTGCGTCCGCGCCATCTGCCGGCCTACCTGACCCTGATACAGCAACTCGGCCCGCAGATCGAGATGCAGCGTGCCTCCGGCAGCGGCCTGCTCGACCTGGCCGACCTGGCCGCCGGGCGTGCCGATGCCGCCTTCGTGCTCGGTCTCGAGGAGCAGGACCTGCAGGTCGGTTCGCTGTTGCTCAAGGAGGCCGGTGCGCTGATGGGCAGCCCCGATGGCAAGCCCACGGTGGAGATCGAGGGCCAGCTGATGGCCGCCGGCCCGCGCCTCTACAAGGCCCTGGTGCAGCAGCTCAAGCCGCACTTCTGAGCTCTAAGCCTGAAGCTTGAAGAAAAACCGCCCCCACAGCATTGCTGCGGGGGCGGTTTCGTTTCAGGCTGCTTTCCAGCTTCCAGCTTCCAGCTTCCAGCTTCCAGCTTCCAGCTTCCAGCTTCCAGCTTCCAGCTTCCAGCTTCCAGCTTCCAGCTTCCAGCTGTCAGGGCAGCTGCTCTTCCTCCTCGTCCGCCTCCTTCGGTGGCGGGATCAGGTCCTCGCGCTGGAGCTTGAGCGGCAGCAGCAGGGCCGAGGCCACGTAGATGGAGGAGAAGGTGCCGACAACGACGCCGATGATCAAGGCCATCGCGAAGCCCTTGATCATGTCGCCGCCCAGGAAGTAGAGGGCGAACAACACCAGCAGGGTGGTGCCCGACGTCGCCAGGGTGCGCGACAGGGTCATGTTGATTGCCTCGTTGAAGATCGCCGGCATGTCGTCGATGCGCGACTTGCGGATCGTCTCGCGGACGCGGTCGTAGACCACGATGGTGTCGTTGAGCGAGTAGCCGATCACCGCCAGCAGTGCCGCCAGCACGGTGAGATCGAAGTCGAGCTGGAACAGCGAGAACACGCCGACCACGATGATCACGTCGTGCATCAGCGCCAGCAGGGCGCCGATGGCGAACTTGTACTGGAAGCGGAAGGCCACGTAGAGCATCACGATGCCCAACGCCACCAGCAGGCCGAGCCCGCTCTGGTCGCGCAACTGCTCGCCGACCTGGGCGCCGACGAACTCGGCACGCACCAGCTCCACCCGGTCGCCGCCCTCGCGCAGCAACGACACCACCCGGTCACCCACCTCGGGGTCGAAGGCCTGCTGCAGGCGGATCAGCACCTCGGTGGAGGCGCCGAAGCTCTGCACCGAGACGTCGCGGAACTCGGCGGCCTCGAGGGCCTGGCGCACGGCGTCGAGCGAGGGGGCCACGGCGTAGCGGACCTCCACCAGGGTACCGCCGGTGAAGTCCAGCCCCAGGTTGAGCTGCTGGAACAGCAGCGAGACGATCGACGCCAGGATCATCAGGCCGGAGAGCGCGAAGGCGATCCGGCGCTTGCCCATGAAGTCGAACTGTCGATTGATGAGGGTCTTCATGTCCACCTCTTATATCCAGAGCTTCTTGACCGGCTTGCCGCCGTAGATGAGGTTGACCATCGCGCGGGTCACCAGCAGGGCGGTGAACAGCGAGGTCATGATCCCCAGCGAAAGCGTCACGGCGAAGCCCTTGACCGGCCCGGTGCCGATCGAGAACAGGATCACCGCCACCAGCAGGGTGGTGATATTGGCATCGATGATCGAGGTGAAGGCGCGCTCGTAGCCGGCGTGGATCGCCTGCTGCACCGAGAGCCCGCCACGCAGCTCCTCGCGTATGCGCTCGAAGATCAGCACGTTGGCGTCCACCGCCATGCCCAGCGTCAGCACGATGCCGGCGATGCCCGGCAGGGTCAGGGTGGCCCCGAGCAGCGACATGGCGGCCACCACCAGGGTCAGGTTGAGCGCCAGCGCCACGTTGGCGAAGACCCCGAACACCCTGTAGCGCACCAGCATGAACAGCACCACCAGCAGCAGGCCGATCTGCACCGACATCACGCCGCGCTCGATGTTCTCGGCGCCCAGGCTCGGGCCGATGGTGCGTTCCTGCACGAAGTAGATCGGTGCCGCCAGGGAGCCGGAACGCAGCAGCAGGGCCAGCTCGGCGGCCTCGGTGGGCGAGTCGAGGCCGGTGATGCGGAAGCTGTTGCCCAGGGCGCTCTGGATGGTGGCCAGGCTGATCAGACCCCGCTCGGTATAGGGGTCGCGCACCGTCACCTCTTCGCCATCCTCGATTACCACGCGGTCGCGGGTCTTGTGCTCGATGAACAGCACCGCCATGTTGCGGCCGATGTTGGTGCGGGTCGCCCGGTTCATCAGGGTGCCGCCGGTCCCGTCCAGGTTGATGTTGACCTGGGGGCGGCCGTTCTCGTCGAAGCTGCGGCTGGCGCTGGAGACGCTGTCACCGGTGATGATGACGTCACGCATCAGGTCGGCGGTGCGTGACTCGTCGTTGCGGAAGCTGAAAGTCTCGATCTCGGCATCCGGGGTGTCCGGGCGGGCCTCGAGGCGGAACTCCAGGTTGGCGGTGGCGCCCACCACGCGCTTGGCGGCCACGGTGTCCTGTACCCCGGGCAGCTCGACCACGATGCGAGCCGGTCCCTGGCGCTGGACCATGGGCTCGGCCACGCCCAACTCGTTGACGCGGTTGCGCAGGGTCGTGAGGTTCTGGTTGATGGCGTAGTCCTGGAGCTCATTCACCGCTTGGTCGGTCATGGTCATGACCAGGCGGGCGCCACGGTCCTCACCTTCGCTTGCGTAGTCGAAATCGGGGAACTCGCGGCTGATCAGGCGGCGCGCCTCGTCGCGGTCCTCGTCACTGGCGAAGGCGATGGAGAGGGTGCGGCCGTCGACCTCGGTGTCGCGGTAGCGGATGCGCTCACCGCGCAGCAGCTCGCGCATGGCGCTGGCATTCACTTCGAGGCGCTGCTCGAGGGCCGCGTCCATGTCCACTTCCAGCAGGAAGTGCACGCCGCCCCGCAGGTCCAGCCCCAGGGTCATCGGCGAGGCGGAGAGCGACTGCAGCCAGGCCGGGGTGGACTCGGCCAGGTTGAGGGCCACCACATACTCGTCGCCGAGCAGGGCGGCGATGCGGTCGCGGGCCTTGATCTGGTCATCGGCATCGAGGAGGCGGATCAGTAACCGGTTGTCCTCGTCCTCGACGGCCTTGATCTCGATGCCGGCCTCGCGCAGGGACTCCCGGATGCGCTCGAGCTGGCGCGCGTCGACGGAGGCATCGCCCCGCTCGCTGCTGACCTGCACCGCCGGGTCTTCAGGGAAGAGGTTGGGCAGCGAATAGACCAGGCCGCCAATGAGTACGGCAAGTATCAGCAGATACTTCCACAGGGGGTAACGGTTGAGCATGCGAGCCCTGCCCTTGGTTGCTGACAATAGGAGGCTGACGTGATGACGTCCTGGCCACCGGCGAGTTCCGTTGCGGTGGCCGAAGGGCGGCCTGGCCGGGCGCGGGGGAGGGGCGCCCGACCAGGCCGGGGAGGGCCCGGGTCAGATGGACTTGATGGTGCCCTTGGGCAGCACGGCGGCCACGGCGCTCTTCTGCACGTTGACCTCGGTGCCGTCCGCGACTTCCATGCGGATGAACTCGCTGTCGTCGCTGACCTTGGTGATGCGGCCCAGCATGCCGCCACCGATGACGATCTCGTCACCCTTGGAGAGGCTACCGATCAGCTGCTTGTGCTGCTTGGCCCGCTTGGCCTGGGGGCGCCACAGCAGGAAGTAGAAGATGAGCACGAAGCCGACCAGCATGACGATCTGGGCGATGCCGCCACCGGCGGCGCCGGCATCCTGGGCCATGGCCGGCGAAATGAAGAAGTCCAGCATCTGGATGTGTCTCCTGGGTTGTCAGAAACGGAATGTAGGAAGCGAGTCGTCTGAAACGGGCCCATGGCCGGCGCCGGGCATCATGCCCCCGGGTGCCGACCGTGGATCAATTCGGAGCGGGAGGTACCGGCAGCCCGCGCTGCGCATAGAAGCCTTCCACGAAGTTCGCCAATGTACCCGCTTCGATGGCACCGCGCAAACCGGCCATCAGGCGTTGATAGTGGCGCAGGTTGTGGAGGGTGTTGAGCATAGAACCGAGCATCTCGCCGCAGCGATCGAGGTGGTGCAGGTAGGCCCGGGAGAAGTGCCGGCAGGTGTAGCAGTCGCAGCCTTCCTCCAGCGGGCGGGTGTCATGGCGGTGCTTGGCGTTGCGGATCTTGACGGTGCCCTCGGCGGTGAAGAGGTGGCCGTTGCGGGCGTTGCGGGTGGGCATCACGCAGTCGAACATGTCGACCCCGCGACGCACGCCTTCCACCAGGTCCTCGGGCTTGCCGACCCCCATCAGGTAGCGCGGCTTGTCCTCGGGCATCCAGGGGGGCAGGTAGTCGAGCACCCGGATCATCTCCTCCTTGGGCTCGCCCACCGAGAGACCGCCGATGGCCAGGCCGTCGAAGCCGATCTCCAGCAGCCCCGCGAGCGAGCGCTCGCGCAGGGCCGGGTACATGCCGCCCTGGATGATGCCGAACAGCGCCGAAGGCGAGGCGCCGTGGGCCTCGCGGGAGCGCTCGGCCCAGCGCAGCGAGCGCTGCATGGAAAGCTCGGCCTCCTTCTCGGTGGCCGGGTAGGGGGTGCACTCGTCGAAGATCATCACCACGTCGGACCCCAGCGAGCGCTGCACCGCCATGGACTCCTCGGGGCCCATGAACACCTTGGCGCCGTCCACCGGCGAGCGGAAGTGCACGCCCTGCTCGGTGATCTTGCGCATGGCACCCAGCGAGAAGACCTGGAAGCCGCCGGAGTCGGTGAGGATCGGCTTGTCCCACTGGGCGAAGTCGTGCAGGTCGCCGTGGGCCTCGATCACCTCCATGCCGGGGCGCAGCCACAGGTGGAAGGTGTTGCCGAGGATGATCTCGGCGCCGATCTCTTCCACCGAGCTCGGGGTCATGCCCTTGACGGTGCCGTAGGTACCCACCGGCATGAAGGCCGGTGTTTCCACCGTTCCCCTGGGGAAGGCCAGGCGGCCACGGCGGGCCCGGCCGTCGCTGGCCAGGTGCTCGAAGCTCATGAAGCATTCGTTACGCATGTGACTCTCGATAATAGAAACCAGGTGCTCTGAGGCGTTCAGGGCGTCTTGCCGGTCAGGAACCCTTGCGGGTTAAAAACATCGCATCGCCGTAGCTGAAGAAGGCATAGCGCTCGCGCACCGCCTCGCGGTAGGCGGCCATCACGTGATCGAAACCGGCGAAGGACGACACCAGCATCAGCAGGGTCGACTCCGGCAGGTGGAAGTTGGTGATCAAGGCATCGACGCAGCGCCACTCATAGCCCGGGTAGATGAAGATGTCGGTCTCGCCGCTGCAGGGGGCGATCTCGCCGTCGGCGCTCTTCAGGCAAGCACTCTCCAGGCAGCGCACGCTGGTGGTGCCCACCGCCACCACCCGATTGCCCCGGGCGCGGGCCGTCCGCACCTGCTCGCAGACGGCCTCGCTCACCTCGATCCACTCGCTGTGCATGCGGTGCTCGCGGATGTCGTCGGCGCGCACCGGCTGGAAGGTGCCGGCGCCCACGTGCAGGGTGACGAAGGCGCTCTCCACGCCCTTGGCGGCCAGGGCTTCGATCAGCGGCTCGTCGAAGTGCAGCCCGGCGGTGGGGGCGGCCACGGCCCCGTCGCGGCGGGCGTAGACGGTCTGGTAGCGCTCCCGGTCGGCGAGTTCGTCGGAGCGGTCGATATAGTGCGGCAGCGGCATATGGCCGTGCTTCTCCAGCAACTGGACCAGGGGGGTAACGCCCAGGAAGCGCAGCTCGAACAGGGCGTCGCGGCGGCCTTCCACCACGGCGTGGATGTCGCCCTCGAAGATCAGCTCGGTGCCCGGCTTCGGCGACTTGCTCGAGCGCAGGTGCGCCAGCCCGCGGTGGGCGTCCAGCGGGCGCTCGAGCAGCATCTCCACCCTGCCTCCGCTGGCCTTGTGGCCGTGCAGCCGTGCCGGGATCACCCGGGTGTCGTTGAACACCAGCAGGTCGCCGGGCTCGAGCAGTTCCAGCAGGTCGGGGAAGCGGCGGTGGGCCCGCGCGCCGCTGGCGCCGTCGACGCACAGCAGGCGGCAGTCGCTGCGCTGCTCGGAGGGGTAACGGGCGATCAGCTCGTCGGGAAGCTCATAGTGGAAATCGGCACGCTGCATGCGGATCGGGGACTCGGGAATGGCGGAGGTTGACGAGGCGACGGCGACTGGACCGTCTGGACAAGCCGCCTAGGATACCGTCTCATGCGCGCGAAGTCAGGCGTCCCGATTGACCTGTTCGCACCGCCACGTATAATGCCACGCGCTGCCGGCGTGGCGGAATTGGTAGACGCAGCGGATTCAAAATCCGCCGGGTGCAAGCCCTTGTCGGTTCGAGTCCGACCGCCGGTACCACTTAGAAAACAGTCGCTTATGGGCGGCTGTTTGTGTTTCTGCCCTCCCTGTTTCTAGTGCTTGGTCGCAGTTTGGTCGCAGAAGGCCGCACTCAAGCTCGGCAGACGTGAGCCAATATCGTCCAGGCCTGCATCGAACATGTGCGAGTAGCGGCTGGTGACGATCAAGCTGGAATGCCCCAGCAGATCGCGCACCGTGGTCATGCTCTCGCCGGCCTGGGCCAGCATGCTGGCATAGCTGTGGCGCAGGTCGTGAAAGCGCAGATCGGGCCGCCCCACCGCCTGGCGGGCATGTTCCCACACCATTCGCAGGCGAGAGTAGGTCGTAGCGAACGGTAGATCCTCCAGCCATGCCCGGGCGTCTTCCGGTACCGGCACCACTCGAGCCTTGCCACTCTTCGTCTGGTCTGGTCGCAGCAGGATGCGACCAGCCTGGACGTTCTGCGGATCCAGCGCCAGCAGCTCGCCCTGGCGCAGCCCGGTGAGCGCTGCCAGAGCGATCACCCGTTTCTCGACAATCGACTGATCGGGGATGGCTTGTAGTAGCTGACTTACCTGCTCGATGGTCAGGTACACGTGCCGTTCGTTCTTTGGCATCTTTTTGCGGATCTTGTCGCCCAAGGGGCGGTCCAGCCACCCCCATTCCCGATAGGCAAGGTTCAGAACCCGCTTCACCACCTGCAGGTGGTTGTTGATGGTGCTCTGCGCACGCCCCTGCTGGCGAAGGTCTCGAGCCATCTCGCGGGCCTTGTCGACGCTGTCCATGCCGAGCAGCACCCGGTCGCCCATGTAGTGGGCCACCGGGCGGATGGCCTTCACCTGGCTGGCCACGTCGTATTCGTCGATCCATCGTTCAAGACCCTCGATGAAGGTTCGCCGCGGCTGGCGTCCCATGGCCTCACCCTGGAAAGCAGCTTCGTTCAGTTCGGCTTGGCGCTTCGCTGCGTATTCCCGCGCCTGCCGCTCCCCCTCTCGATCCCCCGCAAACGATCGTTGATGTCGGTGACCGTGGTACGTTTCCGTGACCACCCACCGGTTCCTCTTTTCCCTGTATCTGACTGTGATTCCCATGTGTCGCGTTCCTCAGGCTGAGGGCCGCGCTTGCAGCTCTCAGCGTACCTCTCCACTGCGCTCTGCTCAAAGCGCACTGCGGTGCCAAATTGGACGAAGCCGATGCGGTGCTTGTTGCCATAGACCCAGCTCAGGCTCATGCCCAGCCTTTCAGCCACTTGCTCTGGTCTAAGTAGTCCGTTGCTCATGATCACTACCCTGGCTTAACGATCAGGTCGATCATGGCGGGATCATTTGGGAGTTTTAATCGTTCTGCTTGATTATGAGTTAAGACACAAGCTCTTTCTTGACAAGATTATTTTTTTGTGATCCGGGGCGTGGGTTGTGTGCGGTAAGCTATGATGAACTGGAAAATATTTTTTTGGCGCGTTAACGTATTTACTTCTAGGGCTCCTTTAAGGCTAGGGCCTTTTTTATTTGTCAGGAGGTTTTGTGGATCTCGTTTCTAATATGAAAATAAAGGCACTTCAGCTACAAAAGAACTTGGGGGCTCGTAAATTTTCTATTAATGGTGCTGTCCCTGGCCCCGCTCTTGAGGACATTGAGGATGATATATTTAACGGCATTATTAACCCAAAAGAATACTGGGGATTTGAAGAGCCGGAAATTCTTGACCACCCATTGAATATTACCGAAGAAATGCGCCGTCACTGGTTTGCCTCGCAGGTGCAAGTCGCTCATTTTCAACACTTAATAGTTCTTTACCATCTTGGGAAGGTAGAGATGCCTGATGGCGGTGCCAGAATAAAACATCATGTCGAGCTTTCTGTTGAGATGGCAGAAGCTTTGGGATGGGGCTTCTATCATTGGGCATGTGCCGAAGACTTCTTTGGACGAAGAGAGCGTGCCTATGCTGAGAGAGGCAAAAGCGGAGGGAATGCCAATCCATTGAAGCGAAAGGAAGAAGACGCGATACTTAGCGGTCTCGTTAAGGCACAGTTAGAGCACCATCCAGAAGGGCAAAGAGGTTGGAATGATACTGATCATGCAGCCCGAGCGCTTGCCAAGACGATTGCGCTTATCGCTGAGGAGCAGCATTTTCCCATCCGGCAGAAGGGAGATAAGCTTATGAACGATATTTTTGACCTATTAGAAGATGCTAAAGACGTTCGCGCGGTTTATGATAGATTTGATCGACGTAAAAGTCGCCCTCGTCGGTAGGCACTAGTAGCCCATTCGCATGAAGTAAAAACGCAAAATGCCCCTTTCCCTGAAGGGTGGGGCATCGCTTGTATAACGCCTGAATTACAGCTTTGGTATTGCGAATTGAGCCGTCGGCGGTGCGAATGGCATCCAAGGCATCAAGTCCAGCATTGCAGTCTTGCCGTCCATGAATTGTACGACTTGTCCGTGCACCTGCAATTCATCAAGGGCACCCAGTAGCCGGTCGCGTTTGCGCAACGAATTTGGGCACCGCTGGCGGACCCAAGTGCGGGGCAGTAAACGGTTGTTACGATTGCGGTGATCTTGGAACCACACGTTGAGGAGGTGAGCATCCTGGCACACCTGCGGTAATGGCTGGAACACGTCATGGAATTGCATTGAGGACCAGCTAGACAAGTCGATGGCCTGCAGCAGCGTCGCTTTGGTGATGGGGCCAAAAAAGCAGTGTCATAACACGGGCCGTGAAGAATTTCGTCCACTGAGATAAGACAAAGGCCGACTTAGGGTGGCGTTTGGTCATTAGACATAAGTCTTATGGGGTCGCGTTGAAGAGTGGCTCCCGGCGACTCCCCTCGCAGCAATGCACGCCTTGAGCGATGGGTTTGGTGTGCGCCTTGCTCATATAGCTCGCTGCGTAGAAGAGCTGCTCGAAGGTGGCCTGGTCCTCACGATGGAAGTGAAACGTAATGAGCTCTTTGGTGATCTTATTCTTGGAGACGTTCACCAATCCCCCCATCTGTTCCGGTGGGCAGCCAATGACTGCTTCCCACGCTCGCACAATACGGTGGTAGAGGGTGTCCGCTGCGTATGCCTCCGTGGCGCCCTTCCCGACGTAGGCGTTTAATGGCCCGAGGCTTTGCAGGGCATTGCCGTTGAACAGCAGCAGAACGTGGTAATGGGGCTTGTCGCTGTCCTTCTGCTCCCGACACCAGACGTAGCGCATGTCATGCGGGTACTTGGTCTTGACCAGATCGAGCTCCCAGCACAGGTTCGTCAAGAATTTGCTGATCGCGGCATTACTGGCCAGCAGGGAACTGCCCGGCATGGCCTCGGGGAAGCGCAGATCTATGCGAATCGCGTAGGTTCGGCTATTGGCACGGCGCGCCTGGTTCATCACCCGGCGCAGGGTATAGAGGTAGTTCTCGATCAAGGGACCCTGTGAGGTCTGCACCCGCATGTCGTGGTAGTACTGATCGAACCACAGGCGTAGAGCGGGATTGTCGGGGTGGCGTTTACGGAAGCGCTGTCCGACGGTTGGCTTGAGTTTCATGGTCATTTGTCTCCTGGTACATGCTCACGCGGATACCCACGGCACTGAGGCCGTGTCCATTACGGGGTGGTGTCATCGTGAAAGGGTCAAAGGCTTAGCCCACACCAAGGCGATGGCGCGCCACAACGCGCCGTCATCGTCCAGTGCAGGAAGGGGATAAACTCTGGCGGGGTATGACACGCGCGTGGTCATGGCCTTCGGCCCCACGCCACGTGTCAGTCACTCATCTACGTTAAAGCTCTGAGAGGGAAGTCAGCTTCACTGGCGGATTCATGTCACCCGGTCTTCTGGAAGGTTCGTTGCTGGTGGCACTGTCGGTATGTGTCTCTCAGGGATGGTCGCTTATCCTAGCGACCTCCTGCTGTCTTCCTAGACTTCCCACTATGGGGTATCTCATGTGGTTCTATTGGGAGGGGTCGTCGGCTCTGTAGGCCTCCTCCATGGTGGTACTCCTGTTGGGGTTCTGCGTATGCATACTACTACTACCGTCAATAACGTAAATATCAAAAATGTCAGCACATTAACATTTAAACTGCTATTTTCGTGACATCCAGCAGGGTAAACCCGATATTCCACCAAGCTCCAACATCAAATAAATAATTCTAATTTTTTAGACGGAATAAAAGGTAACGATACTTCAGCAATCGTTGCTCGCTCAGAACATATTACACATCAGTATATTTTCTATGGCACACCAGCTGACCTCCGTGTCTTATCCTTTTCCATCACCGGGTCAAGGAGCGACGATACATGACTGGTCTCTGGTGATGACATAGGCATAGCCACTTACTTCAGTCTCTGTCTGCACCTGCATAGGGTGGGATCCACTTCAGTGCTCTTAAATCCCCCATGACCACTGAACGCGCAGCATTGATGATCCATCCCTTAGCACACGCGATTAACTCGACAGATAGCGTTCTTCTTACCCTGAGCTCATAGGCCAGCCAGGAAAAGGTTTCGACTTGGGTTATGCACCATGGCTCCTTGCTGGTCACACTACCACCGTCACAAGAGGAGATGAGGTGAGCAACCGCCAAAGCTAGACACTGATCAAGCCGTCAGTCGATTTTTGAAGTCCTTCGAGAACGACCAGCACGCTGGGCTGTGCCCTAGTGCTGGTAGGGATTGTAGCTCTTCGCCGGTGGCAGGAAAGCCGGGAGCTTCCCCTATCCGTGGCGAATTTAGCCACTCCGGTGGGGGTATGCGTAGCGCTATATCCGCAATTACGTGATTTTTTGGTATGCATCAGTGCTAAAACTGCTAAGATAGCAATTTTAGCAGAAGAAAGGATCCAACATGGATGAATTTTCAGAAGGTGAAACGGACGATTCAGTTGTGCCTCCAGATGAGCATTCAGAAATATTGTTCGATAATGAAACCAGCGATTGGCCATGCTACAAGGAGGATTCCATCTTTGAATCCACTGTGGTTGAGCTGGCAACATCACTTGAAGTATCTGATGAAATGGCTCGGACATCATTGCTAGGCGTAATGGCGACAGTCTGCGAGGGCCTGGTTGATGTCGAGTACGATAATGGTCACAGGTTGCCAGTTTCGCTAATGACGTTAACTATCGCGGATAGTGGTGAAAGGAAAAGCGCAACTGATTCTTGGGCAATCCAACCATTAAAGGAATTTGAAATTCTCAAGGAAAAAGAAGTAAGAGAAAAGAAAAATATCGCTCATCGGCTGTATAAAAACTGGGAAGTCAAGATCAAGGCTCTCGAAAAGTCTTTAACCAAAGCGACTATCGATGAAGCCGATACTGGTGAAATACAAAAAATAGAAAACCATCTACTTGAGCTACATTCTAAGAGGCCAGAGTTGCCACGAGATATAGTGCTTATTTATGAAAACGTTACGCCTGTGGCACTTGCTAATGCCCTTTATAAAAATTTCCCATATGCCTGCTTAAGCTCTAGCGAAGCTGGAAATTTATTTAATGGTCAAACGTTCAGAGACCTTTACATTTTCAATTCTATTTACACCGGGTCTTCGCTTACCTTTGATCGATCCAGTTCGCCAAGCTTTACTTTGCACAATCCAAGACTAACTCTGTCTTTGATGTTACAGCCAACTGCTATAGAGCGCTTTGTTGAGAGAAAAGGTCGTGAGGCACATGGAAGTGGTTTTTTCTATCGATTCCTTATTGTTAAACCGCGAGAAATGGCCGGAAGGCGCACAGGTGATATGCCTGCAGTCCCCGAGGAAGTAAAAAATGCTTATTACGGCAGAGTTAAAGAGCTTATCTCAAGATCAGTCGAAATTTTTGAGCGTGGAGAAGAACGTCGGAATATTAAGCTTAGCCCCACTGCCAAAAAATTGTGGCGAAAACAATTTCGCAGCATAGACAGCAAGAGTCTAAAAGGTGGCATTTATCATCACGCCAAAGGGCATGCGTCAAGGCTAATGGAAAATATAAGCCGGGTAGCTGGAATTATTCATACGTTCGAAGGTTATGAGGGAGATATCAGTTCAAGCACACTTGAGTATGCCTATAGTCTTTGCTTGAAGTATTCTCAGCATTACATGAAAAACCTAGCGGAAGAGCCTGAGATTGTCAAATTGACTAATCAGATGGTCCGGGATATACGCAAGTCGGCAGAAGTGACTCCAGATGGATCTGGATTCACCTTCCATAAATCTTTATTCCAGCAGTATGGTCATCCAAAACTAAGATTCATAGAAGCCAGGACCTTGGCATTTGATATGTTGACAAAGCTAGGGCATCTCAGGCGACCAGCACATTCTCGAGATATTTATCAGTTTAAAAATACCGTCTGGACAGATTTTAATCCTGAGATAAAAAATGGTGAGGAATATTACATTAGCGAATTACCTCTCTGGAAAGACCAGGAGGTAAGATCAAAAGACGGTCATGCGAACGTTCCGCCGTATTTCGCTATTAAAAGCACAGACAAGAAAAGTTATTGATATGATTTACATGACATGTGCGATATGCCATAGGAGAACAGTTAAGCCAAGCATGCCAAATCATCATAATTTTGGCTGGAATATAAACTTTAATATATAAAATTTGAGACCTATATCACTCCTGTGAGCTAAGCCCTTCCCAGGCTTCTTCCACCGGCACAGGAAACATGACATGCCCCCACCCTGCTCGCGCTGTGTCTCGCAGCGCGTGATCAACCTCGAGACCGCCCGCAAATTGGGGACGGCAACCGGCGCATTGGCCGGCTCCCTCAAGGGCGCCTATGCATCGCTCTACTCGCCCGGCCGGTTGCCGGCCTCCTCGGCGCACTTTCCCCTCAGCCGAATCGCGGTTGCGGTGATTTCCGCCGCGTCGAGCGGAATCGCCGGGGCTGCCGCCGGCCATCAGATGGTCCAGCACCTGTTTCCGCCCGGCGAAGGCTCGCCTTGGCTCTGCCTGGGGTGCGGCCACAGCTTTCGCATACTCGACTGACCCGTTCCCCCACATCCTTCTTCTCACCCTCCGCCGGCGCTCAGCCGGCTTTTTTCCGTCCAGGAGATTTCTCATGGCACATCAGATCGAACACATGGCTTACGTCGGCGATATCCCCTGGCATGGCCTGGGGCAGCAGCTGTCGCGGCACCAACCGCTGGAGGTCTGGCGGCAGCAGGCCGGCATGGACTGGCACATCGAGGCCTCCCCGGTGCGCTTTATCGCCGATGGCGCTGGCCACCTGGGCAGCATCCACTCCTTCCCGGAACAGAAGGTGCTCTACCGCTCTGACACCCGGGCGCCGCTGTCGGTGGTCTCCCGGCGCTACAAGGTGGTGCAGCCGGAGGAGGTGTTGGAGTTCTACCGGGATCTGACCGAGTACGCGGGTTATGAACTGGAGACGGCCGGGGTGCTCAAGGGTGGCCGCAAGTTCTGGGCGCTGGCCCGCAGCGGTCTGGGCACCGCCCTGAAGGGCCAGGATCAGGTCAACGCCTACCTGTTGCTGGCCACGTCCTGTGATGGGTCGCTGGCCACCGTGGCGACCCCGACCTCGGTACGGGTGGTGTGCAACAACACCCTGACCATCGCCGTGGACGGCATGGCCCAGGGGGTGAAGGTGCCGCACAGCACCGAGTTCAACCCGCAGCTCGTCAAGCAGCAGCTGGGGATCTCAGTCGCGCAGTGGGACGACTTCATGTACCGCATGAAGACCCTGGCCGAGCGCAAGGTCAGCCAGGAGGAGATCAAGACCTACTTCCAGTCGGTGATCTGCAACGCCGAGGCGCCGCTGGACGATCCCTCGAAGCTGCCCAACGTCCGGGCGCTCAACCGCGTGCAGAAGCTTTTCCATGGCGAAGGGCGTGGCGCCCGGCTGTGCACTGCGCAGGGCACCGCCTGGGGCCTGCTCAACGCCATCACCGAGTACGTCGACCACGACAAGCGCGCGCGCAGCAACGACTACCGCATGGATTCCGCCTGGTTCGGCCAGGGAGCCAGCCTCAAGGACAAGGCCCTGACGTCCGCCATGGCGTTGGTCGGCTGATCATCAGGGAGCCTTGTGTCACGGCTCGCTCCCCTTCTCACCGTCTTAATCCATGTTCCCACACCACGGCATAACGCCCGGCCCACCACGGCCGGGCGTTTGCGTTTCTGGAGGTGCCGATGCAACCGCCCATGACATTCGAGATCTGCTGCGCCCTGACCCAGCTGACACGTCAGCTGCTGGAGGCCAGGGAGCACGAGGCCCAGACCCATGTGCTGGCCAAGGGCCAGGTCTATCGCGTGGTCGTGTCGCTGGAGCCGGTCCCCGCCGACCAGCTCCAGGACGTCATCAACCGCTACCAGTAAGGAGATCACCATGGCCACTCCCATCCACCCCGATACCCACGGCAAGACACCCGTCACCCAGCCCCTTCAGGAGAGCACCGCGATCATCCAGGTGATCGAGCGGGCCGCCCTCAATCCCGAGGTCGACATCGACAAGATGGAGCGTCTGCTGCAGATGCAGGAGCGCGTGCTCGATCGCCAGGCACTGATGGCCTACAGCGCCGCCATGGCGGCCATGCAGACCGAGCTGCCGAGCATTGCCGAGCGCGGCCAGGGCAACAACGGCGCCTACGCCACCCTGGAGGACATCGTCGACACCGTGCGCCCGATCATGCAGAAACACGGCTTCGCGGTGAGTTTCCGGATCCAGACCCAGGAGCGCGGCATCCAGGTGACCGGGGTGCTGATGCATCAGGACGGTCACCGCGAGGAGACCAGCATGCTGCTGCCGGCCGATACCAGCGGCAGCAAGAACGCCGTGCAGGCCTTCGGCTCCTCGACCAGCTACGGCAAGCGCTACGTGCTCTGCGCCCTGCTCAATATCACCACCCGCGGCCAGGACGACAACGGCCATGCTGCCGCCCCAGTCAAGCTCGTTACGCCCTTCCAGGCGGGGCAGCTCAGACAGCTGATCGCCATCTGTCCTCCCGCCACCCAGGAATGGTTCGTCGGCAAGTACGGCGAGGCCGAACAGGTACCCCGCGGCGACTTCGACAAGCTGCGCGCCTCCCTGCAGAAGCGCGCGCAGCCCAACCATCAACGTCACTGACCGGCCGTCGAGGGGGCTACCCCTCGCCGTGTATGCCGTGTCATCGAGAAGGAGATCGTCATGCAGATCCTGACATTGGAACAAGGCACGCCCGAGTGGCATGCCGCTCGCCTCGGCATCGTCACCATGTCCGAGCTGAAGACGCTGCTGGTCAAGGGCAAGGGGCCGGGCGGCTTCGGTGCCGGCGCGCTGAGCTACATGCATCAGCTGATCGGTGAGCGCATTACCGGTGAGCCCTCCGATGCCTTCCCGGGCAACGCGCACACCCAGCGTGGCCACAAACTAGAGCCCATCGCCCGGGACCTCTATCACGAAGCCACCGGGCTGCCCCGCCTGGAACAGGTCGGCATCATCCTCAATCACGGGGTCGGCTATTCCCCGGACTGCCTGGTCGACATTAACGGCCTGGTGGAAATCAAGACCAAGCTGCCCAAGTACCAGATCGAGCTGCTGCTGGCCGGTGAGCTGCCTCAGGAGCACGTGGCGCAGTGCCAGGGCGGTCTGTGGGTTAGCGGACGGGAGTGGATCGACTTCGTCAGCTACTGGCCGGGTATGCCGTTGTTCGTGAAGCGTGCTTATCGGGACGAGGCGATGATTCGCACCATTGCCGAGCGGATCGAGGCGTTCTACGTGGAACTGGAGCGCCGCATGGCGCTGGTGATGGCGGCCTGAGGAGAGACACCATGACCCATCGCAAGCTGGTGGCCGGCGAAGTCGCCGGCACCTACCACGTCATTGATGCGGTGACCGAAGGCGAGCTGCTGCAGATCGCCCAACGACTCGCCAGGCGGCGACTGGCCAGGGGACGCAAGATCACCCAGCCGGCGTTGGCCTTCGAGTACTTGCAGGTGCTGCTGCAGGAGTATGAGCACGAGGTGTTCAGCGCCGTCTTCCTCGACAGCCAGCACCGCGTGATCCACTTCGAGACGCTGTTCCGAGGCACCATCGACTCGGCCAGCGTCTACCCCCGGGAAGTCGTCAAGCGTGCCCTGGCCCACAATGCTGCGGCTGTGATCTTCGTTCACAACCACCCGAGCGGTGACCCCGAGCCCAGCGACGCCGACCGACGCATTACCCAGCGCCTCAAGGAGGCGCTCGGCCTGTTCGACATCCGCGTCATCGATCACATCGTGGTCGGAAGCGAGGGCTGTGAGTCGTTTGCGGAGCTGGGCTACCTGTGAGTTCATGTTACGACATAACGCCGGTGCTGCCCCTGTGGGGCAGCACCGGCGTAGCTGGTCTCTCATTTTTTTGCTTCATCGCACTTGGCGAGGAAGCCCAGGCTCATCAGTCACGAGCAAAGCGCTAATCGAAAATGAAGAACGGACGAACCTCAACAGGCCCGGGGGTGCATGAATCGGGTGAAACGCAAAAGCGCCAAGGGAGGAGAGGAAATTAGGCTCCCGAGGTGGAGGGCGGTCTCAAGTTCCAAGCGCAACGCAATTGAAGGGTGGTCGAGATAAAGTCGGCCACGCTGGGCAAATGGAAAGAATGTTTCGGCGACAGGCCACAACCCTGGCTCGTCAAGGCCTGTCCGCAGTGCCAGTTGACTGACGTTGCCCAGCGGGAGGTTGTGCCCTATCCGTCGCTGCCAACCCAACTCCTGCCTGAGCGCCAGGGAACTGGGTACCGGCAACATGACGTTGTATGTGGTGAATGAGGAAAAGGCATCGCTGAGGGGCGATCCCGCGCGCTATGTGCTGGTGATGTCGTGTGTCGTGATGGCCGCCCATTCCCGCCTAGTCAGTTCCCCATGGTCGCCCCGTTAGGGAAGGCCTCTCTCTGCCTTACCGCTGCTCGGAGTCTCAGCGTGTCGTCACTCGCCGTCAGCAAGGCGTTAGGCTCAACCCTAAAATGCCGGGCCCCTGAAGGGCCCGGCAATCAATGAGGCAGAAGCTAGTCGACGGGGAGGGGATGTCCCCGTTATTAGAACCAGTAGGTCAGGCCGGCACCGATGATAACGGGGTCGAGCTTGGTGGTGCCGATGCTCTCACCGTTGTTCTCCACCTCGGCGTCCACGTCGGCCCAGCGGGCGTAGCTGGTGGCGCTGAGGTTATCGGTCAGGGTCAGGTCAACGCCTGCCTGGCCCACGACGCCGTAGTCGTCATCGATATCGATGTTGTACGGGTCAACCTCGTCGATGCTGGAGTAGCGAGTGTAGTTCACGCCCAGGCCAACGAACGGCTGCACGCGAGCTTCCTCGATGCCGCCCAGCGGGTAGTAGTTCACCAGCAGGTTGACGGGCATGCGGTCGACGCTGCCCAGGTCGTTGCCGGCCAGGCCGAAGCCGTGATCCACGGGCTCACCGAGGCCCTGCTCCATCCCCACCTTGTCGTGGAACAGGTAGCCGCCTGCCAAGGAGAAGCCGCTCTCGTCGGAGATGTTGTCGGTGGTGACATCAGCTTTTTCGAAGCTGCCGCGAACATAGAGATCGCCCGCCTGGTAAGCCATCGCCTGGCCGGTGAAGGTCGCGCTGGCGCTGGCGCTGGCGCTGGCGACGGCGACGGCGACGGCAACGGCGGTGAGGAGTCAGCTTGCGCATGAGAGTCCTCCTGGGAGCCCGGCCCGGTATATCAGGCCGAGGGTGTGGGCAATCCATCAGCAAGCACGGTATAAGAAACGCTGTTTACTTC
>NZ_PDOG01000001.1:1287239-1408064 GCF_003202205.1 Halomonas sp. LBP4 | reverse complement strand
TCCTCGGAGTAGCGAGGCATGAGCGGCTCCTATCGCCCCCTGGATGTTAAGAACAGGGTATCAGAGGGCACGACACTCATCCTGACACTGGGGGCTTCTGCCATCCCTAAAGTACGGCTGCGCTAATACTGCATGGTTCATGTAAGAGAAGGCGTACATGTGTGTACGACATCGCCCTAAGTTACTTTCCGAGATTTACGTTGGTGTCTGACTCCAAAATCTGCTGAGGGGGCTGACCCCGGAATCGCGGGTGGTCGCTAGCAGGCTCAGCGCATAGAATGGTCCCCCGTTTCCGTCGGATGAAATTCCTCGCTACAGGGTGTGGCGGGGCAAGTTATTGTTTTTTAAGGGCAAGGGAAGAAGCCCGGCGACAATCCCTGGGCGGTAGCGTGTCTGGCCGTTTCCTGTGCCTTGCGGCTGGCTCATCCTTTTTTCTGGCGGGCCGGTGCCGCATCAGCTCCAACACCTGAGAGGCTATCCATGAGGACCCAAGACACTCATAAGAAAGTGCGGGACGGCGCGCGCCTGGCGGTAACGCTTGCTCTAGTTGCCGTGCTGGGCGGTTGCGCCCTGCAGCCCGCCCCGCAGTCCAAGGATGCCGGCTCGGTCGTGGCCGGCGGCGAGCGTGGCAAACGGCTGGGTGCCAACCTCAGCGGCTTTCTTGGGCAGTCCAGCGGCGGGGCGGCCATTCAGCTGGCCGAAAGCCCCTGGGGGCGGGATGTCGAAGTGGTGGCCGATACGAGCTATTTCGCGGCCAGTGGACGCCCCTGCCGTGAGCTCACCGTTCGCCACGCGGGCCGCCAGGCCGAGCAGGGCGCCATCGCCTGCGAGACCGCCACCGGCGCCTGGGTCGTGCGTCGGCAGGTGACCCAGGCACTGACCCAAGGAGGCGCTCGATGATGATCGCCATGCCCCGAACCCTCTCCCGCCTGGCCATGGCGCTGATCCTGCTGGGCCTACCCACGCTGGCCAGCGCCCAGTCCATCAGCCTGCCCGGCAATATCCTGCCCGACGAGCAGCAGAGCCAGGGCACCCCGGACCAGGTGCAGGAGGGGCCCCGCGCGGACTGGCGCAGTGCCAACTATGGCCCGGTGCCCCAACAGCAGCTGGATTCTGCCACCGAGGCCCTGCCGCCGTTCGGCGCCAACCTCTTCGAGGGCGGCTTCCGTGGTACCCGTGCCGATGGCCTCAATCCCGGCTACACCATCAAGCCCGGCGACGAGGTCACCCTGCGCGCCTGGGGCGCCGCGGAGATCGACCGCGTGATGCCGGTGGACGCCCAGGGCAACATCTTCATTCCCGCCATCGGCCCACTGCGTGTGCAGGGCAGCACCAGCCAGCAGCTTGATGCCAAGGTGCGTCAGGCCATCAAGGAGGTCTACCCCGAGGATGTAGAGGTCTACACCAACCTGCAGGGCGTGCAGCCGGTGGGCGTGTTCGTGACCGGCTACGTGGAGAACCCCGGCCGCTATGCCGGTACCCCCAGCGACTCGGCGCTCTACTTCCTCGACCAGGCCGGCGGCATCGACCAGGCGCTGGGCAGCTACCGCCGGATCCGGGTGGTGCGTGACGGCCGCACCCTCGACACTCTGGACCTCTACGATTTTCTGCTCGACGGCCAGCTGCCCCGGCCGCAGTTCCGCGACGGCGACACCATCGTGGTGGAAGAACGCGGCCCGGCGATCGCCGTGGTGGGCGACGTGCAGCGTGAATACCGCTATGAACTGCGGGGCGACAAGCTTACCGGTGGCGAAGTGATCCGCCTGGCGCGCCTGCAAAGCGGTGTTTCCCACGTGCTGCTGCGCGGCTCCCGCGACGAGGGCCCCATCGCGCGTTACTTCCCGCTCAACGCCTTCAGCGGCCAGACGGTGCGCAGCGGTGACGAGGTGCTGTTCAGCGTCGACCAGCGCGACGAGACCATCGTCGTCGAGCTGGAAGGCAGCTACTACGGCCCCTCCCGCTATGCCCTGCCGCGCGACGCGCGCCTGGGCGAGCTGCTCGATGCCATCGCCGTGCCGAAGGAGATGACGGCCGTGGAAAGCATCTCGCTCAAGCGCGAGAGCGTGGCCAAGCAGCAACGCCAATCGCTGCAGGAGAGCCTGCGTCGCCTGGAGACCACCTACCTCGGCGCCTCCTCGGCCACCAACGAGGAAGCCCAGATCCGCGTCCGCGAAGCCGAGATGATCCAGCAGTTCGTGGAGCGCGCCCGCGACCTGGAGCCCAGCGGCCGCCTGGTGGTGGCCCATGACGGCCCGGTGAGCGACATCCGCCTGCAGGACGGCGACGTCATCACCATCCCCGAGGTCAGCGACTCCATCCTGATCAGCGGCGAGGTGGTGGTGCCCCAGGCCGTGGTCTACCGCCCCGGCATGTCCGCCATGGATTACATCGAAGGCGCCGGCGGCGTCACCCAGCGCGGCGATGACGACCACATCCTGGTGGTGCGCCAGAACGGCGCCGTGCGCAATGCCGACGACGTGGCCCTGCGTCCCGGCGACGAGATCCTGGTGATGCCCGAAGTGCCCACCAAGAACCTGCAACTGGCCACCAGCCTCACGCAGATCCTCTACCAGATCGCCGTGGCCACCAAGGTTGCTGTAGATCTGTAATGCCTGACGTGAACTCAAATACCTCCGGTGCCCGCACCCCTTGGCAGGTCACGCGCAGCGTCTGGTACGCCATGTTCATGCGCGAGGCCATCTCGCGCACCATGGCCGACCGCATGGGCTGGTTCTGGATGATCGCCGAGCCCTTGGCCTTCACCCTGATCATGGTCGCGATTCGTTCATTCATCAGCGGCGACAGATTGATCGTGGGCGCCGACTTCATCCCCTGGATGATCACCGGCCTGATGGGCTTCTTCCTGATCCGCGAGGGCATGATGCGCGGCCTGGGAGCGGTGGATGCCAATAGTGCACTATTTGCCTACCGCCAGGTGCAGCCGGTGGACCCGGTACTGGTGCGCAATGCCCTTGAAGGGCTGCTGCGTACCTTCATCTTCCTGCTGTTCATTGTCGGTGCGCTGATGCTCGGTATGGATATGGCGCCCGACGACGCCATCGCTGCCATGGGCTGGTGGCTTTCGCTGTGGAGCCTGGGCCTCGGGCTGGGGCTGATCACCTCGGTGGCTGGCACCCTGGTTCCCGAAGTGGCCACCGTGGTGCGCATGATCAGCATGCCGTTGCTCATTCTTTCCGGCGTGATCTTCCCGCTCAATCAGCTGCCCCACTGGCTGTTGGAATATTTGATGTATAACCCCATCGTACATGGGCTCGAGCTGCTGCGCGCCGGCTTCTTCGATGGCTACAAGGTCGTGTACGGCACCAGCGCAACCTACTTTTGGATTTTTACGCTGATCACCGTCGCCTTGGGTCTGCTTATGCACGTGCGTTTCAAGGAGAAGCTGAAGGCGAAATGATCGAGATCAACGGCCTCTACAAGCGTTACCATCGCCAGCAGCGCGTTTATGACTGGGTGCTGGAAGACATCAATCTCACCATTCCCAATGGGGTAAGCGTGGGGCTGCTGGGGCGAAACGGCGCGGGCAAATCGACCTTGCTGAAATTGATTGCCGGCATGGATACCCCCAGTCGAGGTGAAATTCGCCGCCTATGTCGTGCCTCCTGGCCTATTGGGCTATCAAGTGGCCTGCAAGGCAGCATGACCGGCCGCCAGAACGTCAAGTTCGTGGCCCGAGTTCATGGCGGTCGTCAGCAGGAAGAGGAAATCATCCAACGCGTTCAGGAGTTTGCCGAGATCGGAAAGGCCTTCGATGAGCCAATCAAGACCTATTCCAGCGGCATGCGCTCGCGCCTCAATTTCGGGCTTTCGCTGGCCTTCGATTTCGACGTCTACCTCTCGGATGAGGCCACCTCGGTGGGCGATCGCGCCTTCAAGGCCAAGGCCACCAAGGCCTTCAAGGACAAGGTCGGCCAGGCCAGCCTGATCATGGTCAGTCATAGCGAGGGCATCCTGAAAGACCTCTGCCAGGCCGGTATCTATCTCCAGAATGGTCATGCCACCTGGTACGACCACATCAACGACGCCATCGCCGCTTACCACGCGGAAACCGAGGTAGCTCGCCACGTATAAGGGCGCGATGCATCCCGCGATTGATTGTCTTCTTCCATTACTTTTATCAACGAGCCCTTTTCAATGAAAGGATTCATCAAGTCCCAGCCTCACTGGGTGGTGGCAATAATGGCCATTGTGTTCGTCAGCACCTACTGGTTCCTGTGGGCCGAGAACCGCTATCTCTCTCGCGCCACCGTGGTTCTAGAAAACCCCCAGATCGCCCAGCCGGATATCAGCTTTTCTTCCATCCTTACCGGCACTTCGGGCGACAAGGACCTGCTGCTGCTGCGCGAGCACCTTCTCTCGGTGGATATGCTCAAGCGCGTACAGGAAGACCTGGACTTCCGCCGCCACTACAGTGAATACGGTGACTTCTTCGCCCGCCTGCGGGATCCCGAGGCGCCCATCGAGGACCTGCACAAGTACTACCTGCGTCGCGTGGAAGTGGAAATGGACGAATACGCTGGCGTGCTCAACATCCAGGTGCAGGCCTACACGGCCGAGTTTGCCCACCGGATGGTTCAGCTGCTGCTGGAAACCGGCGAGGCGCACATGAACCAGATGGGCCAGCGCCTGGCCGAGGAACAGGTCGCCTTCCTCGAACAGCAGCTGCAACGCCTGGATGGCCGCCTGGATGAGGCCCGCGCCGAACTGCTGACCTTCCAGAACAAGGAAGGACTGGTATCGCCCACCAGTACCGTGGAAAGCATCAACCAGGTCGTGGCCACCCTGGAGGGCGAGCTAGCCCGCGTGCAGGCTCAGCGCAAGGCGCTTTCCAGCTACCAAAGCGCACAGTCCTCCGAGATGCGCCGCGTGCAGGCAGAGATCGAGGCGCTGCGCGAGCAGATCGAGAAGCAGCGCGATCGCCTGGCCCAGGCCACTGGCGAGTCGCTCAACCGTATCTCCTCGCAGTATGAAACCCTCGAGCTCAAGGCCCAGTTCGCTCAGGAAACTTACTCAAGTGCCCTGGGCGCCCTAGAAAACACTCGTCTCGAAGCGGCCCGCAAGCTCAAGCAGGTCAGCGTACTGCAGAGCCCGCTGTTTCCGGACTACCCCTCAAAACCGGATCGCCTCTACAATACCGCGGTATTTGCCATCGTCACTCTGTTTCTGGCGCTGATCGCCAGTATGCTTGTACTGATTATCCGCGACCATCGCGACTGACCCCGCCGGCTGCAATGTGCTGGCGCTACCGGTTGTATTCCAGCGCAATATATCGAACACCTGCCGCCGCATGGCTTGCTATCTACCTATTGATATGCGGCGGTTTAAATGATCAAGTGCAACACTTTACTATTAGCATGTTGTTGCCTGAATGTACTTCAATCTCCCGAGGTTAAGTCGTGTTTTTTAGAAATAAAAGCCCTCTAGATAAAAAAGCTCTAAATTATATAGATTTAAAGGTCAAGTTTTTTTTAAGCAAAAAGCACCCGGTTGGAGACAAATACCCCTATGAAGTTCAGGACCCATATAAAGTACTAGGTGAGGGGACTGGCTACGAGAATCTACATCTAGTGGGTGATAACTGGATAGATAACCCAGAATTTCCCATCATAACGGTCATTGGATGCAATGATTGGAAGTTCGGGTTTGTGGCAGACTATCTTCCAGACTACCGTGTGGCTTTTCTACCTAGGAAAAAGGTGGGTTTTAGCGCGATAAGGTTTTTTTTGCGCCTTAAAATAAAACCGTCGGCCGCCCTTGTTTGGGGCTATACTGAAACCAGTGTCCTTTCTCGCTATCTGCAGCTGGCAAATTGCCCTATCTGGCGTATAGAAGATGGGTTTGTTCGATCTGCGGAGTTAGGGGCCTCGCATGCTACCCCCTATTCGTTGGTAATAGATAAAACTGGATTGTATTATAACTGTCATCAGCCTTCTGATATTGAGAATATTTTAAACTTTTATGACTTTGATGCTGATGCTCAGCTATTAGAGAATGCTGAGGTTGCGCTTTCTGAACTGAAGGCCCTGAGGTTGTCAAAGTACAATCTCCCTACGGTTCCGGGCGGAAATAATGTAAAGCTCAAGAAGCGAGTGGTTGTTATTGGTCAGGTCGATGCAGATGCCTCTATCAGGTATGGTAATCCCGATGGCTGGACCAGTGAAGAACTGGTGAAACTTGCTTATTATGAGAATCCCGAAGCAGAAATAGTGTATCGGCCCCATCCTGAAGTCTACAAAGGCTTTCAGAAAAGCGCATTCAAGAAGAAGCGTGTTGAGAAGTTTGCGAAACTGGCATCTCCCGAAGAGGGAGTCGTTGACTTTATAGAAAGTGCTGATCACGTCTATACGATCACTTCTCTGACGGGTTTGGAAGCGCTAATTAGAGGGAAGAAGGTTACTCTGGTTGGTGCTCCTTTTTATTCGGGGTGGGGATTGACCGATGATAGGGTCAAGATAGAGAGACGTGGAAGAAAACTATCTTTAACTGAGCTGTTTTTAGCTGCCTATATTATCTATCCTAGGTATTTGGCCAATCTCTCGGACTCTTTTGTTGGGCTGATGGCTTCATGCTATAGGATTTCTATTGAGAGAGATGCTCTTAATAAAGAGGCTTGTAAAGAGTTGGTCTTCCAAGGAGATTCTAATGATTTTGTTCGGCTTTTTCATGGTGGTAGTTGGCCGTTGGCGTTGGTAGAGGCTAGCAAGAGAAAGGATTATGAGTTTGATTTTCTACTGGTAAAGAATTTTGATCACAAACGCCACCTTTCTTTTGGAGGGGGGGTGTACAATAAACTTCTGCCTTATATTTTTATTGGTTGCTTTTCGGATAGCAGGTCCATTGACAAGTATTTAACTTCTGTGCGTGAGTTCTTGGATCATGAGTTATTTAACATTATCCTTGTGGATCTTGAAGGGTGTTTTCCTGGTGATTACCTGTTGAAGCATTGGGTATGGTTACTTTCTAAGTCAGACAATGAAGAGATCTTTTATATTGAAAATTCCTTGTATATTAGGTACATTGAAGAGTGTGGTGGCGAAGACAAACAGCTTATAAGAAAAAACGTAAGTATTGATAAGGAAAGCCCAGTCTTGAACAATGATCTTTGTCTGGCTGTGTTTGAAACCATAGAAAATAAATTATATGACCGTCAGTTTTCTGGGTTAGATGAGCTCTTTAGGTTGCTTTTCTTGTCTGGCTTTTCACTGTCTAAGACAGTAAAAATGGCTGTGACCTTGTCAGAATTGCTCTTTGATTTTTCATCAATGCGAAGTTTTTCTGTGCTTTTGCATGGGTTGGGCCCCTTCTTTGCAAATCGGCATGGCGCACTTTCTGAGTTTAAGTCATTTTCCAATCGGGTGGCTAATAGCAGGCAAGAGCATCTTAGAGTCTTGAGTAAGCTCGTTTACTATCGGCCGGACTCTGTTGGGGCTGCCGTGTTTAATATACAGAAGTTTGAGGATGAATTTCTTCCTCATGATGCTGATATTTTTGCTTGTCAAGTAAGGTTAGATGCTTTTCCCAGTGGCAGGTTAGCACAGGCCTATATTACTCTTGAGAACTATGAAAAGGCCGAGAGGATAGCAAGAAAGGTTGTTGATTTAGAAGGTGGTCTTGAAGGTGATCTAGTAAGGCTATCTCAGGCTCTTTCATATAATGGGAAGCTGGGGGACGCGCTATCTCTTATGAAGTCAGTGCGTGCTAGGGGGTTGACTTCTATGAATGTGGCCGAGTCGATGAGGCTTTTTGTGTTGAAGGGGATGTATGCGGAAAGCCTAGATCTCATGAAAAAAGCGCTTTCTCAAAATATTAATATAGGGGAAATGCACAGAAGGAAAGCCTATTTTGGCAATGGGATGATTCGGGAAGCGTTTGAAACATTCACAGACATTAGGGTGCGCTGCTCTGTTGAAAAATACTATAAGGAAAAATATTATAAATTTGATAAGCTATTGGAAAGGAAGGAGCAAGTCTTCTTGCTGGCAATCTTCGGGCCTGGGGATGAAATCCGATTTGCATCCATCTATAATAGGTTGGCTGGCAATCTTGGGACCGAAAAGGTCTTCATTTCTTGTAGCCCTCGTTTGCGGAGTCTGTTTTCTAGGTCTTTTCCCGCCTTAGAGTTCGTCCCTGTTGCAAGGCCAAGGTATGTGGATAAAATTGATCTTGATGATTATTCTCATGTGCCCGGATCTGATGTCATAAATGTTATGGATAACTCGGCAGTAAGTCAGATTCAATGCTCTGATAAGTTCCTTTTCGTTACTGATATGCTTCATCGGGTTTTGCCAAGCAAGGATGAGTTTCCTGGGCTTGCTTATCTCTCAGCAGACCCCATTTTGGTTGAAGGGTTTCAAGAAAGGTTAAAAAAGCACAAGGGAGAGATTCTTGTTGGAGTCTCATGGAGAAGCAGCCTTGCTACCAGTGCCAGAAATGAGCACTATTTATCGATTGAGCAACTGTCTAAAATTTTCGATATTGAAGGTGTTCAGTTCGTCAATTTTCAATACGATGAGTGCCAAGAGGAACTTGACTGGGTTGAGGGAAGGTTCCCAGGAAAACTAATTGATTTTGAAGATGTTGATCATTATAACGACTTTGATAGCGTTGCGGCCTTGATGAAGTGTATGGACTTGATCATTTCTCCAGCGACTACAGTTGCTGAGCTGGCTGGTGCGCTGGGCTGTGCGTCACTGATGTTTTCTAACTCTTCAGAGATCGATTGGCGAAAGAAAGATAGAAAAGGCTGTGATATTTGGCACAATTCCATGGAAATAGTGGATGTTAAAGAAAAAGGAAATAAAGACCTTTTGGTGGAAGAGTTAAGACGTCGATTAGTTTTTCGTGTCAACTTCGTTTCAAGTGTCGAGCTTGTCGAAGCTTGATTTAATTTTCTGGTTGTGAGATTGATATGTTTGGTGAATCTACTATCTTGTTGACAGGTGGTACAGGCTCTTTTGGGCACAAATTTGTGCCAATGATTCTTGACAAATACAATCCCAAGAAGGTTATCATTTACTCTCGCGACGAGATGAAACAGTGGGAGATGGCCAAGAAGTTTCAGGGCGACTCTCGAGTGCGCTTCTTCATCGGTGACGTGCGGGATCGGGATCGCATATACCGGGCCTTGGACGGCGTCGACTATGTGGTGCATGCGGCCGCCACCAAGATCGTTCCCACCGCCGAGTACAACCCATTCGAGTGCGTCAAGACCAACGTCATCGGCGCCATGAATCTGATCGACGCCTGCATTGACAAGGGCGTCAAGAAGGTCGTTGCGCTGTCCACCGACAAGGCCAGCAGCCCGGTCAACCTGTACGGTGCCACCAAGCTGACCTCCGACAAGCTTTTCGTGGCCGGCAACTCCTATGCCGGTGGACATGATACCCGCTTCGCGGTGGTTCGTTACGGTAATGTCATGGGCTCGCGCGGTTCGGTGATTCCCTTCTTCATGTCAGTCCGTGACAAAGGTGTGCTGCCGATCACCGACGACCGCATGACCCGCTTCATGATCTCCCTGGAGCAGGGTGTGGAGCTGGTGTGGCATGCCTTCGAGGACATGGAAGGCGGCGAGATCTACGTCAAGAAGATCCCCTCCATGAAGGTTACCGACTTGGGCCGGGTGGTGGCGCCTGACACCCAGCAGGAGGTGGTGGGCATTCGCCCCGGCGAGAAGCTCCACGAGCAAATGATCGGTGCCGAGGATGCCTACTACACCTACGAGTACCCTGAGCACTTCAAGATCCTGCCGGCCATCAACAGCTGGGACCAGGATGCCAACCGCATCAAGGATGGCACTAAGGTGCCCGAAGGCTTCGTCTATGCCAGCGACAACAACGCGGAGTGGATGACTGACGATGAGCTCCGGGCGTGGATCGATGTCAACTGGGAAAAGATCGGAGCCATCTGATGATTCCCTACGGACGCCAGGATATTCAGCAGGCCGATATCGACGCTGTGCTGGCTGTGCTGCAGTCGGACTTCCTGACTCAGGGCCCGGTGGTGCCGCGCTTTGAGCAGGCCGTCGCCGACAAGGTCGGCGCCCGCCATGCCCTGGCAGTGAACAGCGCCACCTCGGCGCTGCATATCGCCTGCCTGGCACTCGGCCTGGGGGAGGGCGACTGGTTATGGACCTCACCGATCACTTTCGTCGCCTCCGCCAACTGTGGCCTCTACTGCGGGGCCCAGGTTGACTTCGTCGATATCGACAAGGCCACCTACAACCTCTGCCCTCGGGCGCTGGAGGCCAAGCTCGAGCAGGCCGAACAGGAAGGGCGCCTGCCCAAGGTGGTGGTGGCGGTACACCTGTGTGGCCAGCCCTGCGATATGCAGGCGATCCATGCCCTGGCGCAGCGCTACGGCTTCATGATCATCGAGGACGCCTCCCACGCCATCGGCGGCAAGTACCAGAACGATTACATTGGCGGCGGGCGCTACAGCGATATCACCGTGTTCAGCTTCCACCCGGTGAAGATCATCACCACCGCCGAAGGCGGCATGGCGCTGACCAACGACGACGCTCTGGCAAGTCGCATGGACCTGCTGCGCAGCCACGGGGTGACCCGCGACCCGGCGCTGATGACCCAAGAGGCCGATGGCCCCTGGTACTACCAGCAGGTCGACCTGGGTTTCAACTACCGCATGACAGAACTGCAGGCGGCCCTGGGGCTTTCTCAGCTCGAGCGGCTGGGTGCCTATGTAGCGCGGCGCAACGAACTTGCCGCTCGCTATGATGACCGGCTGGCCGAGTTGTCTGTGACCACCCCCTGGCAGCATCCGGACGCCTATTCTGGGCGCCATCTCTACGTGATTCGCCTCGAGCTCGACCAGATCGGCGTGACGCATCGCCAAGTCTTTGAGGCGCTGCGTGAGCAGGGTATCGGCGTCAACCTGCACTATATTCCCGTGCACACCCAGCCCTACTATCAGGAACTGGGCTTCCGGCCGGGCGACTTCCCCGAGGCGCAGCGCTATTACGCCGAGGCCATCAGCCTGCCGCTCTATCCCACCATGAGCGAAACGCAGCAGGACCAGGTGGTTACTGCCTTGCACCAGGCGCTGGAGGTGGCATGAGCGATACCGCTGTCACTGGCTGTATTGCCGTGATTCCCGCCCGCGGCGGCAGCAAACGGATTCCGCGCAAGAACATCCGTGAATTTGCCGGCAAGCCGATGATCGCCTGGTCCATCGAGGCGGCGCGGACCAGCGGCTGCTTCGACCGGATTCTTATCTCCACCGATGACGACGAGATCGCTGCCGTGGCCGAGGCGCATGGCGCCGAGGCACCGTTCCACCGCCCGGAGGCACTGTCCGACGATCATACCGGCACCCTGCCGGTGATCGCCCACGTCATCGACTGGCTGCGCGAGCAGGGCGAGGCGCCGCAGGCGGTGTGCTGCCTCTACGCCACCGCGCCCTTTGTACAGGCGGATGACCTGAAGACAGGCCTCTCGGCGCTGCAGGGTGATGAGGTGGATTACGCCTTCTCGGTGACCAGCTACGCCTTTCCCATCCAGCGCGCCTTGCGCCTGACGCCCGAAGGCTGCGTGGCGATGTTCCAGCCCGAGCACTTCACTACCCGCTCCCAGGATCTCGAGGAGGCGTGGCACGATGCCGGGCAATTCTACTGGGGCCGCACCGAGGCCTGGCGGGCCGGCACGCCGATCTTCAGCCAGCGCGCCGTGCCGGTGAAGCTTCCGCGTCATCGCGTGCAGGATATCGACACCCCAGAAGACTGGCAGCGCGCCGAGTGGTTGTTCCGGGCCTGGCAGGCCGAGAACCAGGCGGGGCAAGAGGGCCAGGCATGAGCGACACAGCGAACCACAACGCCGCCAGCGTGGTGGCCTTTCGCGCCGACGCCTCGCTCGAGATCGGCACCGGGCATGTGATGCGCTGCCTGACTCTCGCCGAGGCCCTCGCGGCGCAGGGCGCCGAGTGTCACTTCCTGTGCCGTGAACATCCGGGCCATCTGATCGAGGCGATCGAGGCACGGGGCTTTACCGCGCATCGGTTGCCCATGGTGCGCCAGGAAGGCGCCGCAGCCCGGAAAGACGACGCCCAACCGGATCATACGCACTGGCTGGGCACGACCTGGGAGCAGGATGCCGAGGCCTGTCGTCCCCTGCTGGCACACCTCGCTCCGGACTGGCTGGTGGTGGATCATTATGCGCTGGATGCCCGCTGGGAAGCGGCCGTGCTGCCTGAGCGAACCCGTCTGTTGGCCATCGACGACCTGGCCGACCGCCCCCATTGCGCCGGCCTGCTGCTGGATCAGAACCTGGGGCGTGCAGCCGAGGACTATGCCGGCCTGGTGCCGATGGCGTGCCAGGTGCTGGCCGGCCCGCAGTTTGCGCTATTGCGACCGGAATTTGCCGAGCTGCGTGAGAGCAGCCTGGCCCGCCGACGCCACGCTCCGTTCAAGCGGTTGCTGATCAGCCTGGGCGGCGTGGACAAGGACAATGCCACCGGCCAAGTACTCGACGCTCTCAAGGCCTGCGATCTGCCGAAGGATCTCGGGATTACCGTGGTGATGGGCGCCACGGCTCCTTGGTTGTATGACGTCAAGGCTAGGGCCGCCGAATTGCCCTGGCCGATCGAGGTGGTGGTCAACGTGTCGGATATGGCCCGGCGCATGGCCGAGGCGGACCTCGCCATCGGGGCCGCCGGCAGTACGTCCTGGGAGCGCTGCTGTCTGGGCCTGCCCACCCTGATGCTGGTGCTGGCCGAGAATCAACAGCCTATTGCCCGGGCGCTGGACACCGCCGGTGCGGCGATCTGCGTGGGCAGGCCGGAGCAAATTGTCGACGGGCTGTCCCGCCATCTTGCCGCCCTCCAAGTGCCCGATACCCTGCAGGCCGTACGCCGAGCCGCCGCCCAACTAACGGCAGGGGAGGGGGTGATGACGCTCTGCCATGCCATGCATCAGGAGGACGCGTTTGCATGACACCGGCTGCCACCACATTGCGCCCACTCCAGGAAGCCGATCTCGCCCAGGTGCGCCAGTGGCGTAACCATCCCGAGGTGCGCCGCTACATGTATACCCGGCACGAGATCGGCGAGGCCGAACACCGGGCCTGGTTTCTGCGCTCCCAGGAAGACCCGCACCGTCATCTGTTGTTGGCCGAACGCGAAGAACAGCCGTTCGGCTTCGTCAACATTCAGCTGGTGGATGCCGACGCGCAGCGGGCGGACTGGGGCTTCTATCTCGCCCCTGACGCGCCGCGAGGCAGCGGCCAGGCGCTGGGGCTCGCCGCCCTGACGCATGCCTTCGGCCAACTAGGGCTGCACAAGTTGTGTGGCGAAGCGTTGGACAGGAATGATCGCTCGCTGCGTTTCCACGAGCGCCTGGGCTTTACCAGAGAAGCACACCTCCGCGACCATCACTTCGATGGTCACGCCTATCATGATGTCATTGGCTTCGGCCTGCTTCGCAGCGAATGGCAATCCCATCAAGGAGCTTGACGTCCCATGTCGCTACCCGCTATCGAGATCTCTGGCCGTCGTATTGCGGCGGATCAGCCCCCCTACATCATTGCCGAGCTTTCGGCCAATCATAACGGCAAGCTGCAAACGGCCATGCGGATCATTGAGGAAGCCGCCAGGGCCGGTGCCGATGCCGTCAAGCTGCAGACCTACCGCCCCGACACCATCACCCTCGACTGCGACAGCGAGGACTTCAAGATCAAGGGCGGTCTGTGGGACGGGCGGACCCTCTACGAGCTCTACGAGGAAGCCCACATGCCCTGGGAGTGGCACCAGCCGCTCTTCGAGCACGCCCGCAAGCTGGGTATCACCATCTTCAGCTCGCCGTTCGACACCACCGCCGTCGACCTGCTCGAGGAGCTTGGCGCGCCGGCCTACAAGATCGCCTCCTTCGAGGCCGTGGATCTGCCGCTGATCGAACACGTGGCCAGGACAGGCAAGCCGATGATCATTTCCACCGGCATGGCCGACGCCGAAGAGATCCAGGAAGCCATCGATGCTGCCCGCGGCGCCGGCTGTGAGCAGCTGGCGATCCTGCAGTGCGTCAGTGGCTACCCAGCACCGCCGGAAGACTATAACCTGCGTACAATTCCCGACATGATCAAGCGCTTCGGGCTGGTGACGGGGCTCTCCGACCACACCATCGACAACACCACCGCCATCACTAGCGTGGCGCTGGGTGCCAGCCTGATCGAAAAGCACGTCACCCTGGATCGCAACGGCGGCGGCCCCGACGACAGCTTCTCACTGGAGCCTTCAGAGCTCACTGCCCTGTGTCGCGACACCAAGACCGCTTGGCAGGCGCTGGGCAAGGTGGACTACGGTAGGAAATCCAGCGAGCAGGGAAATGCCCAGTTCCGCCGCTCGCTCTATTTCGTCAAGGATCTCAAAGCAGGGGATATTATTACCGAGGATGCGGTGAGAAGCGTTAGGCCGGGATATGGTCTATCGCCGAAAAGATTAAAAGAGTTGCTGGGAAAAAAAGTAGTTGGTGATGTTTGTGCTAATACGCCAGCAATAGAAGATATTATGAAATAAGAGTGCGTGGTCGATAACTTTCAGCCCAGAGTGATTAACTACCTGTCGGGTCCCGGGTGATTGACTACTCGTTTGTGAAATAACTTAGGCTGGACGGTCTCAAGTTCCAAGCGCAACGGCGAGTTCACGGTGAACATCGCGCTGATCGAGAAGGGAAAGCCGGTGCTTGGCGTAGTCCCGGCGCTGGAGGTGTCTTATCTCGCGGCCGCGTGGAAACCCTAGTTAGTCAGCCACTCAACTACTCTGAGCCGCAAAGCATCTGAACCCCTACTTTGTGGTCTGGGGCGAGGGGTGATCAGCATTTGGCTACGGTATCAAAAGTTGTAGGTGACGCCGGCGGTGAACAGGTCGAGGTCACTGTCGTTGCCGTTGTCACTCTGGCCGAAGCCTCCTAGGTAGCGATAGTCGAACCGTAGGCCGAGGTGGGCGCCGAATTGATACCAGGCGCCGATGCCGAGGATACCGACAGTGTCCTCGAAGTGATGCTCGACAGTGTCTCGGGAAGACATCGGCTCCCCGAGCACCGCGCCATGGTGTGTCGTCACCGCCGTGATGTCGGTGTCGATGCGGGCCACCCCCGCGGTGAAGGTACCGTTAAGCGCCTCGGTGATGGGGAGCAGCAGCTTGCCGTTCAGCCCCCAGCCGCGCGCCTTCACATCGGTCACCGTGCGCGAGCTGAGCTGCTGGGTCGGGGCAGTGAGCGCGCCCCTTGTCTCGAACTGATAGGACCCCAGGTGGTAGTAGGCCAGTTCGAGGGCCAGATAGCGGAAGGGCTGGATCCCCACCCCGATGGTACCGGCAGCGCTCTGGTCATCGACGTCCCTCAGGGCGACGCCGCCGTTGTCGGTAATGCTCTCCGCCATTCGCTGGTGTCTTCTGTCCAGGGTATCCATGTCGGGCTCGGCGAGCCCTGCGTCCGCAAAGAGATAGATATCCGCCGCTGAGGCGTTGACCGCCAAGGCCGGCGTGGTCAAGAGCCAGGTCATGGCAAGGACGGTGTGCCTTTTCATCGACACCTCCCGAGAGCGAGTAGGGTGAAGGACTCGTCACTGATGCCAGGCCCTTTCAACCGTCTTTGTTACTCGAAGGCCTGAGTGATGTTGCTTATGAAAGACGCTAGCAACATTCTGTAACATGATGTTGCAAAACAGGCTTTTTTGCCGAAATATCAGTAGGGTGGGTGACAAGTCTGGTGCTTTTCTTCAGCGATAACGGAAGTGCTTCTGCTGAAAAAGTTTGAGGGATATCATCCCTATCGACGGCGTGGAGAAGCTGCGGTACCGCCCTTGGGCAAGTGAGCGTCGTGCGGCAAGTATCTTGCACACAGGGGCGTACGCCCCTGTTGGTTGCCCGGCCGGACAGTGGGCTTGCTTAGTCGCACAAGGGCAGGGCCAGGGTGGGCAAGCAGGAAGGGAAGGGAATCTAGTTGGTAGGGGAGGCGGCCGACTCGGCCATGGCGAACCTCAGGGCCTCGAGGGTGCCGTCGACCTGTTTCTCGCTGTGTTCGCAGGAGAGGAAGAAGCGCAGGCGCGCGCTCTTCTCGGGTACGGCGGGGTGGAGAATCGGCTGGACATTGATGCCGCGTTGGAAGAGGTCGTGGGAGAGTCTCGCGGCAAGCGGTGAGCTCCCCACGATCACCGGCACGACGGCGGCGCCGATGCTATGGCCGGTATCCAGTCCCATATGGCGGGCCTGCTCCAGGAAGTAGCGCGAGATGGCATGCAGTTTCTGCACGCGCTCGGGTTCCTCGTCCATCAGCTCCAGCGCCTTGAGCGAGGGGGCGGCAACTTGGGCGGGGAGGCCCACGCTGTAGAGAAAGCCGGGCGCGAGGTAGCGCAGCGTTTCCACGAGTTCGCGGCAGCCGGCGATATAGCCGCCGCAGCCGGCCAGGCTCTTGCTCAGGGTGCCCATCCAGATATCCACGTCGCCGGTGGGCACGGCGAAGTGCTCGCTCAGGCCCAGGCCGTGCTCCCCCAGCACGCCGAAGGAGTGCGCCTCGTCGACCATCAGCCACGCCTGGTGGCGCCGCTTGAGCTCGACGAAGCGCGGCAGGTCGGGCACGTCGCCGTCCATGCTGTAGAGGCCTTCGATGACGATCAGCACCCGCTCGAACTGACCGCGGTGGCGGGTCAGCAGGGCATCCAGGGAACTGGCGTCATTGTGCGGGAAGGAGATGCGCCGTGCGCCGGAGAGCTGGGCGCCGACCAGTGAGCTGTTGTGGATGTACTCGTCGTGCAGCACCAGGTCCTTCGGCCCCATCAGGTAGCCAAGGGTAGAGACATTGGTGGCGTGGCCACTGACGAAGGCCACGGCGTCCTCGACCCCGTAGGCCGCCGCCAGGGCGCGCTCCAGTTCACCATGGATCGGCCGTTCGCCGGAGACCACACGGCTGGCCGAGACCGAGGTGCCGTAGCGCTCCACGGCATCCCGGGCCGCCCGGTTGACGCGTGGGTCGCCGGAAAAGCCGAGGTAGTTGTAGCTGGCGAAATTCAGGCATTCGCGGCCATCGATCACCGAGGTCGCCCCGGCGTTGCCGTCATGAACCTTGAAGAAGGGGTCGGTCAGGCCCAGCTGGGCGGCCCCTTGGCGCATCATGGCGATCTGCTGGTAGCCCGGGTGGGCATCGAAGCGCGTGAAACGCTCCGGTATCGCGCCGCGAGGGCCCATACCGGCGGGCATCACCTCGGTGGTGCTGGGTGCGGCCGCGCGTGGCTTGCCTTGCTTGAGAGCCCGAGCCAGCAGCTGCTGCTTGAGGTCGGTGCGACGCTCATTCATGGTGTGGCGTTCTCCACGGTCTCTTCGGTGGCCTCGAACCCCTCGGCGCCGTGGCGGGCGGCGAGGGCCGCCATGTCGTCGGCGCTCGTTTCCCCGTCATCGCGGGCGTGCTGCTGAAGCTTCTGGATCAGCACACCGGCCAGCTTGTCGAGGGTCGAGGCTTCGCTGAGCACCATCACCGGCACCTGGACGCCCAGGCGAGCTTC
This sequence comes from Halomonas sp. LBP4, assembly GCF_003202205.1. Classification (GTDB taxonomy): domain Bacteria; phylum Pseudomonadota; class Gammaproteobacteria; order Pseudomonadales; family Halomonadaceae; genus Halomonas; species Halomonas flagellata. Next base: position 1,390,545 of record NZ_PDOG01000001.1, on the reverse strand, counting down.
GATGGCGGTCATCAGCTCCACGCCCATCAGCGAGTCGAACCCCATGTCGTAGACCGAGCGGTGCACGTCGATCTTCTTCTCGTCGAGCAACAAGATGCCGGCCAGTTCGGTCCGTAGCAGGTCGGTCACCGCGCCGTGCAGCTCCTCCGGGGAGAGAGACGCGAACAGATCGGCGAGATTGTCGCCGCCATCGTCCACGCGGCTGTCGTCCTCGGCCTCGCGGGCGATCTCGTGGAAGCGCGGGCTCGACGCCGTGGGCAGGAAGCGTGCCAGGGCACTCCAGTCGAGCTCTAGCACACCGAGGTTGCGACCTCCCCGCTCCCCCTGCACCAGCAGCTGTTCGAGTACGTCCAAGGCGTCGTCTGAGTGCAAGGCGGAGCCGCCCAGGCGCTCCTGCAAGGCATCTCGGGTGCGAGTGTGGCGGGCCAGGAAGCCGACGTCCTCGATGGCGCCCCAACGCAGGCAGGTCGCCGGCAGGCCCTGGCGGCGCCGGGCGGCGGCCAGCGCCTCTAGCCAGTGGTTGGCCGCCACATAGTTGGCCTGGCCGGGATTGCCGAAGAGCGTGGTGGCCGAGGAGTACATGACGAAGAAGTCGAGCTCGGCGTTTCGCGTCAGGGCGTCGAGGTGGCGGGCACCGTCGATCTTCGGCGACAGCACGCGGCGGATGCGTTCGGCATCGAGGTTACGGATCAGGCCATCGTCGATCAGCGTGGCGGCGTGCACCACGCCGCGTAGCGGCGGAAGCGTCTCACGGCACTCGTCGAGCAGGGCGGCAAGGGCCGTGCGATCGGTGACATCGCAGGCGGCGGCTTTCACCGTCACGCCCCGGGCTTCCAGCTTGGCCACGCCGGCCCGGGCCTCGTCACTTGTCGCGCCGCGGCGGCCGACCAGGATCAAGTGACGCGCGCCACGCTCGGCCAGCCATTGGGCGGTCTTCAGCCCGAAGCCGCCGAGGCCGCCGGTGACCAGGTAGCTGGCCTCGGCGGGCAGTGCCAGGGTGTCGCGTGACAGGCCGGTAGAGGAGTCGGCCGGGATGAGGGGTTGCTCGTGGGTCACGACCACCTTGCCGATCTGGCGCGCCTGCTGCATGAAGCGGAATGCCTCGACCACCTGCTGGGTAGGGAAGGCGGTGTAGGGCAGGGCGCTGAAGGTGCCGTCGTCGAACAGCGCCATCATCTCGCCGAATAGCTGGCCGGTGAGCTCGGGCTGTTCCTTCATCAGCTGGTCGGAGTCGATGCCGAAGTAGCTCAAGTTGTTGCGGAACGGACGCAGGCCGATGTGGGTGTTCTCATAGAAGTCCCGCTTGCCGAGTTCCAGGAAACGCCCGAACGGGCGCAGGGCGCGCAGGTTCTGGTTGATCGCCTCGCCGGCCAGCGAGTTGAGCACCACGTCGACACCCCGGCCGTCGGTGGCGTCGAGAATCTCCTCGGCGAAGGTCAGCGAGCGGGAGTCGTAGAGATGCTCGATGCCCATCAGGCGCAGGAAGTCGCGCTTTTCGGCGGAGCCCACGGTGGCGTGGATCTCGGCGCCCAGCCACTGGGCGACCTGGATGGCGGCGATGCCCACGCCGCCGGCGGCACCATGGATCAGCACCTTCTCGCCCGGTGCGAGCCGGGCCAGATGCTTCAGCGCGTAGTAGACGGTGAAGAAGGTGGTGGGAATGGTCGCGGCGGCCGCGAAGCCCACGCCGTCGGGAAGCGGCGCGATGGCGTGCCGGTTGGCGATCAACCGGTCGCTGAAGCTTGCCGGGCCAAAGCCGACCACGGCATCGCCCACGGCCACGTCGCTTGCGCCCGGCCCCACCGCCTCGACGATGCCGGAGAACTCCAGGCCCAGGGTGGGGCCGGCGAAGCCGTTCTCGATGGCTTCATCGGAGAGCAGCCCGAGGGTGTACATCACGTCACGGAAGTTCAGGCCGGTGGCCTGCACCTTGATGGCCACCTCGCCCTCGGCGGGCTGGGGCAGGGGCACGGCGGTCCAGGTCAGGTGGCGCAGCTGGCCGGGCATGGCGAAACCCAGCGTCATGGCATGCTGCGATGACCCGCCTTCCTCCGTTGCGGCACCGGGGGCCGGCAGGGTGCGCAACCGCGTCGCATAGCGGTGGCCTTGCGCGTCCAGCACGACCTCGGTTTCGGCATCGGGCTGGCTCAATTCGTCGAGCAGCGCCGCGATCAGGGTGGCGTCGAGGTCACCCTCGGGCAGGTCGAGCAGCCGCACCGGGTAGCCGGTGGATTCATTGGCCAGCGAGCGGCCAAAGCCCCATAGCGCGGCATCCGGGCCAGGCAACCCCTCACCACTCACTCCTGGCCACTCACCACTCACCCATTCACCACTCACCCACATGCCGGCCACGCCCCGGGTGATCAGCCATAACGCGCCTTGATCACCGAGCGGCTCGAGATCCCGCGCCCACTGCATGGCCTGTTCGCAGCGTGCTTCACCCTGACGAAGATCGACGATCCGAACCGGGGAGTGGCCTTCGTTCGGGAAGGCGTCAACGACGCGGGCCTGCTGGCCGCGCTCGATCAGGCCGGCGGCAAGCCGGTCGGCCAGCGGGCGTGTGCCGGCATCCGCCACCAGCTGGACCGTGCCTAAGTCCCCTGTGGGGTCTGACCCCAAATTTTGCTGTGGGGTCTGACCCCACTGGGCGTGGATCAGGTAGGCACCGCGGGTCTCGTCTTCCAGCGGGATCGGCTGGATGTGGATGGCCCCGAAGCGCTCGAGCGTGGCGATGACCTCGGCCTGTTCCGTGGCGAGCAGGGGAGTGCCGTTGTCCTCGAGGCCAGGCGTGGCCAGCAGGGTGTCGAGCCAGGTGCCGGGGTGCACGCCGAGCAGCAGCAGCTGGGCGCCCGGGGCCAGGCGGGTGGTCAGCGACTCCAGCAGGTGGCGATTACGCTGGCGGTGGCCCACCTCGAGGCTGATCAGGGCGAGCTGAGCCGGCGCGGCCTCGGCGGCCAGGGCCTCGAGACGCTCGATGTCGATCAGCGGGTGGCGCTCCTGGAGTTGTTCGGCCTGGTGCCAGGCACCGTCGCCCACCGCCAGGATACGGTAATCGCAGCGGTCGGGGTCGAGCAGGTCGCTGAGCCGCTCACCCAGCGCCGGGGCCGCGGGGCCGGCTTCCAGCAGGCGCAGGCGTTGGCCGGCAGGCATGCCGTCGAGGATGCCTCGCAAGGCGTCGTGTAGCCCCTCGGCCAGCGCTTGCCAGCCCCGCGCGTCGATCAGCTGCCGGCTGAGCGGGGCCAGTGCATTGGCGTCGAGACCCAGCGTTTCGGCGTTCTCCTGGCCCGTCAGCAGCGCCGGCAGGTGCAGGCCGAAGCGGCCCATGCGCTGTACCGGAGCGAAATAGTCCGGGTAGTCGCGCACCAGCAGCTGCCAGATGGTGGCAGCCGCGACGGCGTCGTCATCCTCGATCAGCGCCCAGCCCTGGTCGCTTTCCACCAGTCGCTCGTTGTTGATGAGCAAGCCGATCAGCTGGTCGAGCAGCGGCTGGCTGGCGAAATGGGTGCGCGTCAGCTCGCGGTAGCGGGCATGGCTGAGGTGTTCGCCGCCGGCCAGCGCCTGCAGGGTTTGCGCGGCGAAGGCGTCGGTCAGGCTGTCGAGCAGCGGGTCGACCTCGCCGGCGAAGCGCCGGCCGGTGCAGCGGGCGAAGTCGTCCAGCAGCCGCGGCATCGCGGCAAGCAGCGGCGTCAGGTCGAGCGCGGCGGCGTCGCTCTGGCGCGGGGTCGGGGTCAGCTCGACATCCAGGTAACTCAAACGCTGGTGGTGTTGGCGCTTGAGACGAACCGCCTTGAAACGGGTCTCGCTGAGCACCGCGATGGCGCGGCCCTGGGCGTCGAACAGCGCGAAATCGGCGGTGAAGGAGTGAGGCGAGCGCTTGCCCAGACGGGCCTGGGCGAGCGTCGGGGTGCCGGCGCCGGGCAGGAACTGCACGCGGTCGACACGGACCGGCACGAAGGCCAGGCCGTCGTCGTCGCGGCCATGGGCGCGGGCTTCGAGGGCCAGCAGCGGGATGAACAGCTGGAAGGCGCTGTCGAGGATGCCAGGGTGCAGATGCAATGCCTCGCGGCTCGCGTTCAGTGTCTCGTTCAGCGTAATCTCGCCGATCACGCTGTCACCTGCGACCCAGGCATGGCGGATGGCCTGGCAGGCGGGGCCATAGTGCAGCCCGAGGTGCTCGGCCATCGCCAGGTGGTCGGCAAGCGTGACATCGGGCGCGCGAGCCGGTCGGACCGGGGCCTGGCGGCGCAGCAGGAAGCCACGGCTCTGTGCCATGACGCGCGCCACGGCGTTGAGCTGCCAGTCGCTGCCGGTGACCGGCTCGCGGGAATGGATCTCCACACGGCCATCCTGCGGGGCCAGGTGTACCCGCACGCGACGTCCGTTGGCGGCATCGAGCAGCAGCGGGGCATGGATCTCGAGCTCTTCGATATCGACGAGCGGCGCTTCCTTGCCGTGCTGGGCGGCGGCCAGTGCCAGTTCGATGAAGCCGGCGCCCGGGAACACCGCCCCCTCGCCGACCACATGGTCGGCCAGCCACGGCACGCGGCCGGTATCCAGCTGGCTCTCCCAGGTATTGGCCTGCTGGGCCAGTCGGTAGCCGAGCAGGGGGTGTTCGTAGTAGCGGTCGAGCAGGCCCTGGCCGTCGGTGGTGCCTTGAACCCAGTAGGGTTCGCGCTGCCAGGGATAGCGGGGCAGTTCGACGAAGTGCCCCGCTACCGGGAAGTGGCGCGAGACGTCGAACGCGATGCCGGAGAGCAGGACCTGGCCAACCGCACGGGTCAAGCACCGAGCGGCGGGCGTGTCACGCTCCAGGGTGCCGATGACCTGGCCGTCGCGCGCGCTCGCGCGCAGCGTGTCGGTCAGGTAGCGGCGCAGGATCGGGTGGGCGCCGATTTCGACGAAGACGTTGATGCCGTCGTCGATCAACGCCTGAATGGCCGATTCGAATCGCACCGGCTGGCGAATGTTGTGCCACCAGTACTCGGCGCCGAGCTCGCTGCCGGCCAGTTCACCCCCCGATACCGTGGAGATGTAGGGCAGCGTCGTCTCGTGGGGGGCGATGCCAGCGAGCGAAGCGAGCACGCCGGCCTGGATGGGGTCCATGGCCGGGCTGTGGAAGGCGTAATCGAGCGGCAGGCGCTTGGCGAAGGTGCCCAGGTCGCCGAGCCGCTGCTCCAGGCGAGCAAGCGCGGCCGGGTCGCCGGCGAGTGTCACGCCGTTGGCGCTGTTGATGCCGGCGAGGTGCACGCCTTGATACTCGGGGGCGGCGAGCAGCTCGCTGATCGCCTCGGCGCCCATCGCCACGGCAGTCATCTCGCCCTGGCCTCGGGTCTTGCCTTGGTAGTGGCTGCGGTAATAGATCACCTTGACGGCATCGGCGAGGTCGAGCGCCCCGGCGGCCCAGGCGGCGGCCACTTCTCCGACGCTGTGGCCGGTCACGGCAATCGGCTCGATGCCGTGGTCACGCAGCAGGGCGGTGATGCCGACCTGCACGGCGAACAGCGCCGGCTGGGCGATCTCGGTCAGCGCGAGGCGGCTGCCGCCATCCGCCAGGGCGTCGTTGCGGCCCTCGAGCTCGGCGCGCAGCGAGAAGTCGCCGTGGCGCTGGAACAGCGCGTCGACCTCGTCCACGGCGGCGGCGAACACGGGGGAGCTTTCAAGCAGCGCGGCCCCCATGGTCTCCCATTGGCAGCCGTTGCCGGCATAGACGAATGCCGGTCCCCGGGCGTTCTCCAGGTGCTGGCCCCGGGCCAGGCCGGCGGGCAAGTCAGCAGGTTGCTCCGCGGTATCGGGAGCGGCCCAGACAGCGAGGGTCTCGGCGGCCTGTTGCTTGGTGCCGGCGAACAGCAGGGCGCCGTCGCGGTGCGCTTCACGATGGGCGTGCAGCGTATGGGCGATGTCGTAGAGGCTGGCCTCGGTGCGGGTCAGCCACTCGGCGAGCTCGCCGGCCATGGCCTTGAGCGCCGGCTCACCGCGCGCGGACAGCCGAAGCGGCAGCGCCCCGTCCGGCACGTTCTGGTACTTGTCGGGGGCGGCGCGTTCGGGTGGGCTTTCGAGAATGACGTGGGCGTTGGCGCCACCGAAGCCGAAGGAGTTGACGCCGATCACCAGGCGGCCTTGCGGCCTGAGCGGCTGTGCCTGGGTCACCACGCGCAGGTTCCACTCGTCGAACTTGATACGCGGGTTGAGGGTCTTGATGCCGATCGTGGCCGGCACCTCGCGGTGGCGAATGCTGTACAGCGCCTTGGCCAGGCCCGCCACGCCGGAGGCGGTTTCCAGGTGGCCGACGTTGCTCTTCACCGAGCCGATGGGCAGCGGCGTGGCGCGGTGCTTGCCCAGCGCCTCGCCGATAGCGCGGGCCTCGATGGGGTCGCCCACCGCCGTGCCGGTGCCGTGGGCTTCCAGGTAGTCGATCTCGTCGGGCGAAATGCCGGCCTGTGCGTAAGCCTGGCGCATCAGCGCGATCTGCGCCGTGGGGTTGGGCACGGTCAGCCCCGACTTGTGGCCGTCGGTGTTGACGGAGGAGCCCGCCACCACGGCCAGGATGTTGTCGCCATCGGCCACCGCACGGTCGTAGTCCTTGAGCAGGAACAGGCCGCCGCCCTCGGAGCGCACGTAGCCGTTGCCGGCCTCGTCGAACACCTGGCAGCGGCCAGTGGGCGAGAGCATGCTGGCCTTGGAGAAGATGATGAACCCATAGGGGTGCAGGTGCAGGCTGATGCCACCCGCCAGGGCCATGTCGGTCTCGCCGGCGCGGATCGCCTGGCACGCCTGGTGGAAGGCCACCAGCGAGGAGGAGCAGGCGGTGTCCAGCGACATGCTCGGACCGTGCAGGTCGAAGACATAGGAGAGTCGGTTCGAGGCGATGCTGGAGGTATTGCCGGTGGCCGTCGATGCATCGATGGCGTCGAGATCGTCGGCCAGGCGATAGGAGTAGTCGAGGCTCGCCACGCCTAGAAATACGCCGCACTGGCTGCCGCGCAGCCGCGAGGGCGGCACGCCGGCGCTCTCCATGGCTTCCCAGGCGAGCTCCAGCAGCATGCGCTGCTGCGGATCCATATGGGCGGCCTCACGTGGCGAGATGCCAAAGAACGCTGCATCGAAGCCGCTGATGTCACCTAGGCTGCCGGCGGCGAAGGTCACGCTGGTGCCGGGGTGGTGCTTGTCAGGATGCTGATAGGCTCGCTGGCTCCAGCGGTCTTCGGGGACCTGGCTCACCAGGTCGCGGCCTGCCATGAGGTCGGTCCAGAAGGTCTCCGGGGTGGTGCCGGGCAGCCGGTGGGCGGCACCCACGATGGCAACGCGTCGTGTCATTCCTGCTCCTGAGTGTGACGACTGGGCGTCGCGTTCTTTTCGAAATGGTGAACCCCTGCCGGGGCAAGGGCGTTGCGCTCGGCATGGGCGTGGATCCAGCCAAGCAGCTCGACGGCCAGCCGTGAGACCTCACGTTCCACCGGGGGAGGTCCGAGGGCAGTGTCGTGACGGGTCGACCAGATCAGGTAGTCGGTCATGCCGTCCGGCTCCCCCAGCCTTTGGTAGGCCTGGTCCAGGATCGGCACATGATCCCCGTACCAGCACAGCAGGCCGTCACGTGGGCTTTCGGCGAGCCGACGGCTGAGGTCGTCCAGCATGCGGTCGGCATTGGCCAGGTGACGCAGGTAGACCTGCAGGTCACGGTAGTGGGCCTGGTGGGCCGCCGCTTGACAGGCGGGCGACAGGCGCCGTGCATCGGCCTCGCCCGGGGTCTCCAGATGCAAGGGGCCATGGTTCTCCATGGTGATGACAAAGAGAAACAGGGGCGCATTGTCCCTGTCATCGAGCAGGCTTCCAACCCGGCGGGCCAGAGCGGCATCGCCGATGTATTGCCCGTCACGGTCGGCGGGGTCGAAGTCGCTGATGTCCAGAAAGTGATCGATGCCCAGAGCCGGCAGAACACGGTCGCGTAGATAGAAGCTGGCCGGCCAGGGATGCAGGGCCACGGTGCGATAGCCAAGCCGGCGAGCGCTGGCCAGCAGGTTAGGCATGGGCTGGCGGGCGAGCTGGTGATAGGGGTTGAAGCGGTGGTTGCCCAGCTCCCCGGGGCCGAGGCCGGTGAGGAAGGCCGCCTCGGTACGCACGGTATTGGCGCCCCAGGCGGGCACGCGGAGCGGGCCATGGGCGAGGCTCCCAGTGGAGAGGCGGTCCCAGTGGCTCAGCATGTCCGGGTGGACATGATCGCTCCAGCGGCGCGGATCGAAGAAAGACTCGCTCTGTACCACCACCACATCGGGCAGCGCCTCGGGGTCAGGCGCGGTGGCTGGCTGGCGAAATTCGGGCGGCGAAAGCCGGCTGTCCAGCGGGCGTCTTGCCTGACGCCCATAGCTCCACAGGAAGGCGTAGAGGCCGAGCGGGGACAGATCCTGCGTCGGCACCAGCGTGACCGGCGGCAGGCGCCGAAGTCCTGCCATGAGCAGGGCAGCGCCGACCAGGCCCTCGAGGACGAGGGCGAGCAGCCCCTCCCCTGGAGTGAGTCTGGTGAATAGCCACGGCTCGAGCCAGAGGAAGGCGGCGATGGCGACAGCACCGGCGAGCATGGCCCCGGTGGCGAGCCAGAGGCCGAAGAAGGGCAGGTAAAGTCGCGGGTGACGGACGGCGTCCAGGAAGTAGTCGAAGTCCTGGTAGAGGAAGGGTTCCTTGAGCGAGCGCCACTTGGTCAGGCTGGTCTGGATGACCACCAGTTGGAGACTGAGGATGAAGGCGCTGGCGAACCAGGGGCGTTGGAGCACGGCGAGGAAGGCCGCATGCAGCAGGCACCAGCTGCCCAGATGGACCAGCAGGGCCGCCGTGGGGCGACGCCACGGAGCCGCCACCCGCGGGCGGAGGAGGCCTTCGAGTGCAAAACTGGCCAGGCCGCCGAGCAACAGAGCGAGCGCCATGACTATCATCGTGGTGCCCCGTAGCCGAACCAGCGCACCAGGCGCTGGGAAAGGCCCGCCGGCAGCACGCCGAGCCACCAGCTGCCGACGTTCAATGGAAAGGGGAAGCTGATCCGCGCCAGGTCTTGCTCGATGCCACGGCGGATGACGCGGGCGGCACGCTCGGCCGACCACTGCCAGGGCTTGGGGCCGGGCATGGCCGCGGCCATGGGGGAGGCCACATAGCCGGGCATGACAACGCTGACACCGACCCCGTAGGGGGCGAGCCAGCCACGCAGGGCTTCGCCATAGGCCTTGATGCCGGCCTTGCTGGCGCTGTAGCTGGGCGTGACGGGCAGGCCATGCCAGGCCGCCAGCGAGCTGATGAAGACCAGCTGGCCGCTGCCGCGTGCCTTCATGCGCGGGGCCAGGACATTGGCCATGGCCATGGGGGCTCGCAGGTTCAGTGCCAGCAACTGCGCCGACTGCTCCCAGGGTTCCCCGGCGCCGTCCCGGCCGATATCGATATTCATGCCGGCGCAGGCGATGACCAGGTCGGGCAGGGTGTCATGGTGAAGTTCCTCGAGCCAGTTGTGTAGCTGGTGGTCGTCAGTCAGCTCCACGCTCGTCAGCTCGGTGTGGGCGCCAAGAGCGCTGCAGCGGTCGGCCACGGCCCGGAGCGCCGTGGCGTTCCGGCCATGCAGCAGCAGTTGCACGCCGGGCTCGGCATAGGCGCAGGCCAGGGCTCCCCCGATGGCGCCGCTGGCCCCGGTGATCAGAATCAGGCGGCGATGGGCAGGCATGTCAGCAGCTCTTCCAGCGGGGAGTGGTCCGCTTCCAGGCGGTGCAGGGTGTTTTCCACGGCGAGCTCGGTTCCGGTGGCACAGTAGAAGCCGCCGTTGATTTGGACGGAGTGCAGCAGGGTCGTGCGGAAGGCCTGGACCAGGGCGGCCTGCGGTGGCGTGCCAGCTTGCCAGAAGTCATCCAGCCGGCCCTGGAACGTCAGGCCCCGCATGGCATAGATGGGGGTGCTGAGCGTCAGCGTTGGGCAACCCTGCTCCAGGGCCACCAGGCCCGCCGTGCTGTTGACCGTGACCAGCCCGGCGGCACGGGGCAGCAGGCGATTGAGGTCACCGGTTTCCAGGTAGTCGACTCGGCCACCGATGCCAAAACCCTCTGCCAGTCGATCGATCACCCCTAGGTAGTCGACCAGGCCCATGTCGAGGGGGTGGTTCTTGATCACCAGGCGTGCGTTGGCGGGGGCATGTCGGGTGAAGGAGGCCATCACGTGTTCGATGACCTCCTCCATGCCGGCGAACGGGGAGTGGTCGCGGATCTGGGCGTCGCTGTTGAGCTGCAGCGGCAGCACATAGTAGGGCGCGTTGCCGCCCGCCAGGCGCTCGATGCAGCGAGCGTCATGGGCGTGGCGGCGTTGCAGACGCAACTGAAGGAATCGCTTGAGGTAGCCGGCATACTCCACCGGTGCGGTGACCGGGGCATGGTTGCGGTAGCGGGGAAACCCCACCGGATTGGTCAGGCCGGCCAGGTGATAGGCCACATCATGGGCCGCGCGGACCTTGAACGAGGAGCGAAAGCGGACCGCGGGCGGCGGCGGGCCCAGGCGCGCGGCTGCCTCACGGAACCAGTCGGGGTCGCGAGGCAGCAGCGAGTGGCCGTTGACGCCCTCGCGCTCCAGGGTGATCCAGAACGGCCGCAGGTAGCCCTCCTCGAAGATATGGTTGCGGATGCCGCGGCTTGCGGCGCCCTCGATGGCGGGCCGGTGTACCGCGCGGCGGTCACCGAACATCAGCTGATCGGTGATGCCGAGGCGCTCCCATATGCCCTCCAGGAAAGCCGGCAATTCGCTCGGCCGGCCGCGAAAGGCATAGGACGGGAGGCCGCGGCGGTAGGCGCGGTCGCCGCCATTGAAGTCCACGAGGGTGACGCGGTGCCCCTGGTCGGCCAGGCGCAGGGCGAGGCGTCGGAAGAAGGGCGTGCAGGGCCCCTGCAGCAGAAGAAAGGATCGTCCTTGATCGTGCATCTAGTGCCTTCCGATGAAAGAGTTGCGATACCAGCGATAGAGCCGACGCGAAAGGGGCAGCCGAGAGCGCTGCTCGCGATGCCGTTCCAGCCAGTCCACCACCGTTTCCGCGTTGACCAGCTGCCGTGAGCGCGGGTCGACGTAGAGGGGATAGAGAATCAGGCAGCCGGCGACCAGCTCGTCAAGGCTAAGCTGCCGTTGCCGCCGGGGGCAGGCTGGCCCCCGCTCCTCGGTGAGCCCCCAGCCGGCATAGAAGGGCAAGCCGTAGGTGACCACGTGGCAGCCGCGCAACAGGGCCTCGAAGCCGGCCAGGGAGCTCATGGTATGAAGCTCGTCCACCTGGGGTAGCAGATCAGTAATGCTGACGTCGGTAATTTGCTCATCATACAGCGGTTCGGTGTCAGCTTCGAGTCGCCCCAGGCGGGCACCGCTGACCACGTCCGGGTGGGGCTTGTAGATCACCCAGGCATCCGGAGCGGCGGCACGAACCCGGCGCAGCAGCTCGCCGTTGGTGGTGACGTGCGGGGAACCGAAGCGAACCGAGGCGTCGCTCTCCACCTGGCCGACCACGAGCAGGCTGCGGCGATCGCCGGGCCGCTGGGGGTGGGGAGCTCGGGAGGTGCCGACGTTGTATTTCGAGAGCCCGCTGTCGACCAGCCGTTCGCGCAGCCCGCGTGCCCGTTCCAGCAGGTGGGGCGAAAATGTTTGCGTGGCTAGCAGATGTTCCAGGTCACTGGGCTGGCGCGGGTCATAGTGGATACCGCGGCTGTCCAGCGCCAGGGATAGCGGTTTGACCAGGTCGACGCCGAGGCCGATGGAGCGGATAAAGCCATCCTCCATTCGCCACAGCGGGGCGGTGTGAGCCGAATCTGGCAGCCCTTCGAATGTCTCCTGCTGGCTGGACCAGAGCAGCAGCCGTTCGCTGTGGGCGGGCTGGGCACGGGCGGGGCGCGATGCGTGCCGAAGCTTGGCCTGCTCCCCCAGAAAGTCGCCCACGAAGCTGCGTTTCCAGGATGAGAAGCCCATGCCTAGCCAGTCACCGGCCAGTTGCGCCTGACGGCGCGTCTGGTCGGCGATCAGGTCGATGGTGGCCTCGAGGCTGGAAGCCTGACCGGTATAGGGGTTGGCATAGCGTGCGTAGCGAAGGTAGGCGGCGGCGAACAGCTGCAAAAGGCTGCGTGGCTGATTGCGTCGCGCGCAGTGAGTGCGGTCTTCTGTCAGTCCCCAGCCGGCATAGAAGGGCATGCCGTGGCAGGTGACTGGCTTGCCCGCGAGCAGGGCCTCGAAGCCGAGTTGACTGGTGACCACGTGGACCGCCTCGACGGTGTCGAACAGGCACCAGGGGTTGAGGTCCTCGGCGATCAGCCGGCAGCGAGGGTGCTGTCTGGCAGCGTCCAGCAAGTGACCTTGCTTGCGGCCGGCCACGACATCCGGGTGGACCTTGACCAGGATCTCGGCCTCGGGATGCTCATCCAGCGCCACGTCGAGCATGGAGCGAAAGCGTTCGGTATCGGCCAGGCCATAGTGGATCGAGGCATCGCCAGCTGTCTGATCGACCACCAGCACCCGCTTTTTCCGGCTAACTGGCAATGAGCGATCAGGTGCATGGTTGTACTTCGAGAGCCGGTAGTGCCGGATCAGCGCCATGCAATGGTCTGCGCGCTTCAGTTCATCCCCGCTGAACGGTGCGTCAAGTATCAGCTGCTCGAGGTCGGATGGACGTGTGGCGTCGTAGTAGATGCCCGTGGTGTCCACGATCAGGCTGTGAGGCTGATAGCCGTTGACGCCCAGTCCCCAGGAGCGCAGGAAACCATCTTCCAGTGAGACATAAGGAATGCCCCGTTGCCCAGCCAGCTGCCTGGCTTTCAGGCTGGTCGGCTTAAGCCCCCATCCCAAGGTGACATCGGGACGCTGCCAGGGCTTCAGCGGGGTAAAGCCTTGGTACTCACTGAGACAGGCGGGGAGGATGGATAGCCTGCAGATGCCACGGGAGGCACAGGCAGCAAAAGGGGGTCCCATACGGCTAGCGCTTTCCATGCGACCTCTGGCGTAGTACTGGTACGGCGGCATGAAGCAGAGGCGACCAGTAGCGGGAGAATCAACGACGAGGGCACATGATGCCCGAAGGGTGCGCGAGTATGAAGCAGGCTTAGCCTGCCTGGTAGTAAGTGACAATACATAAGTTTTTGTGCATAATGGTCAGCTTGTTTCCCCCTGCACCAGGACGTGCGCATGAGGCACCGCTTTGTTACTCCTCTCACTACGGCTGAGCAGGAGGCCCTGATGGACACTTACCAGTATGCCGAAAAGCCTGCGCTGCGTCGGCGTGCTCATGGCATCCTGAAGTTGACCCGGTTCGGTGGACACCCGACCCTTTGAGAAGGAGGAGTCCACCGAACCGGGTCAACTTCAATAGTATGCATTAGCCTCAGGCTAAAGCCGTTCACCGTCCGCTGAGTTGGTGTGACTCCATCGTCATTTACACCTCTTTTTCCTCAGAAATCAGAAGGAAGAGGGTCAGGCCGACATGAAGTCGTTCCAGCGTCTGACTAGATAGTTGTGTTCATCCATTACCGTGTTCCACACCGCGATACGGCTCATGCGCGTCATATAGTCTCCGCCGTCGCGGATCTCGCCACGATGAATCATGCGAGAAGATCCGGAGGGGCCGGAAAGATCCTCAGAGGCCGGCTTTCCAGCGTACCAGAAGTCCCATTCAGCAGAGGTTAGGTGAGGACGGGTCAGCTCTGGGGTGGAAATGTAATAGCCTTGACGGGCCATGACTGCACCGGGCCATCCGGAAAGCCACCAGTTGAGATAGTCGTAGGCGGCATCCAGGGTGCGCCCCTTCACATGTCGCGAGATTGACATGCCGCCATACCAGGCGCGGTAGCCCTCTATTGGCGAAGCCATGCGCACCTTGATTTGGCGTCGCTTGAGGTCAGTCATGGCCGGTGACCACAGGCTCTCGATGCCGACACGGCCGCGAACCATATCCGAGGAGGCCTGATCTTGGTTGCTCCAGAACGTACGAAAATGCTGCTGGCGCTTTAGACTGATGAGGCAGTCGATGAGGCAGTCGATCTCGGCCACGCTGAGGTTTCCAAGATCCTCGAACTGGACCAGGCCCGCCGCTTTGGCGGCCATTGCGGCGTCGATCGCCCCGATGGCGCTGTCGTTCTGCAGGCTGACCATGCCCCGCCAACGTTTGTCCAGCAGCCAGCCCCAGCTCTCTTGGTCGCTATCTAGCCCTTTCGGCAGCATGTCCAGACGATAGCCGAAGCTGTCCACATTGTGGCTGACTGGCAGCATGGTGATATGTTCGCTGGGGCGGGAACCGCAGCTGCCATCGGGCTGGACGTAGAGGCGGTCGACCGGATTACTGCCGGCGCCCAGCGGCGCGTGAGGCGTCAGGCGGCCTGTCTTCGGCAGGTCATTGATCCTGTCCCAGTGCTCAATGCGGCCGATCTCAATGGGTTGGATGGCATTGGCTGGCCAGACGAAGTCCACGTTGTGAAACCATTGATCGTAGATATCGAAGCTGTCCGGGGCCAGAACACCCGCGCGCTGGGCAGCGACGCCATCGAGGACCTCAAAGATCAGGCGAATGCCCAGGTCCTCCCGAGCGCGCTTGCGAATATTCTCCAGAAGTGTCACTGAGGTGCCGAGCACGCGTAGGGTAACGGGGCTGCGCTGCACGTAGGGCGGGGTCGATTGGGGGGAAGATGCAGCTTCACTCATGGAAGATCCTGGGGCTTGTGTGGTCGCTGACTGCGCTCATGAAGGCAGCCAATGAGTCTGCCACGCGCTTGGCGGTGATGCCATGGGTGATGAAGATTAGGTCTGAGCGGCGGTCACTCTCGGGCCAGGTCTCAACGTGCTCCGGGGGATGAATGGTGTGCTGAACACCGTGAAGGATCACCGGGCGACTGTCCCCTTTTATGTGCAGGACACCCTTGACTCGCATAATGTTGCTGCCGTGGCGATTGAGTAGCATAGAGAGCCAGAGACCAAAGCAGGTCCAGTCCACGTCGCCTTCAAAGCCGAGACGAAACGACTTAATATCACCAAGATGAGCAACTGCTTTGGATTCTATTGGTATGCGCCAGGGCCCAAGCCATGTTTTCACTTCGGAGTGGCTGAAGCGCTCAAGGTGGGGGCCGCTGGCGAAGAGCTCATCACTGGGTTGGTGTAGAGCCTCACGTCCCAGTCGCTGAGCTGCCGGGTTGATGGCGTCAATTAAGTGCTGGATCTCACTAAGTTGGTCGTTATCAACCAGGTCGCTCTTGCTGATTACCAGCTTGTCGGCCACCGCCACCTGGGCCTCCCACACCGGGTGCTGCTGTCGGCTGGCTGTGGCGTTGACGGCGTCGACCAGGGTGAGATTAGTGCCCGGGCGCAGGTGATGACGTAGCACCGGGTCGGCGGTGATGGTGGAGGCGATGGGGCCCGGGTCGGCTAGGCCGGTGGTTTCCAGCACAATCCGCTTGAACGGTGGGATTTTACCGTCCTGTCGCTGTGACAGCAGGCGCCGCAAGGCTTCCGACAGTTCGCCGCGAATGGTGCAGCAGACGCAGCCACTGGAGAGCAACACGGCATCCTCGGCGATATCTCCGAGCAGGCGATCGTCAAGGCCCACATCGCCGAACTCGTTAATCAGCACCGCGCTGTCACCGAAGGCTTCGCTGGCCAGCACCGACTTGAGCAAGGTGGTCTTGCCGCTGCCCAAGAAGCCCGATATCACGTGAACCGGTAGCAGCGGTGTCGTGTCGTTCATGGGTTGGCTCCTCGCCGGGGGATGTCATGGGGCTTTGGAAAGTCGGGAAGTCAGTTCAGAGATGCCAGAAACTGCGCGTCCAGAGGATCTATATCGTGACCGGTCAGCTGCTCGGCCTGGCGCCAGATGCCTCCCAGATCCTGAACAATCTCTCGTTTGCCGGTGGCCGTGGCTAGCACGAAGCTCGATGCCTGGAAATCCTCGATTTCCAGGCGGTGCGGGCGAAGTGCGCGATTGATCAGCTTTGTGCGGTAGGCCCTGGCGCGGCGACGCTCATAGTGGGCTTGCTCCGGGTCTTCGATATGGGTGCTCCAATGGTTCTCGCCGCCGAAGGCGCCGCATAGTCCGCACATGAGATCTCCTGGAACGGTTGGTTAAGGCAGGCAGCGAGCCTGCTCCGGGTCCGTGGGACAGTCCGTGTGGTAGCTGGCCGCAAGCGCCACCCTCAACAGCGCCTCGTCCTCTCCGCAGGGCGCGGTTAGCTGGATGCTGGTGTGCTGCTGCTCATCAACGCCGCTTGGCAGTGCTACCGCCGGAGCATCCAGCAGGCTCGCTACCATGCTCAATCGCAGGGTGGCGAGATTTACCTCGGCGAAACGCTCGGGGTCGTCCTTCAACGGTGCAAGCAGTGGTGCGGCATGCGCAACGGTAGGAGTGAGCAGGGTAGCACCTGCGAGCTCATGGCGAAGCTGCGATTGAAGCGCCCGGCGTTGGCGATAGAGCGTCACGACGCTGTCCGGTGTCATTTTCTGTGCACCCAGCAGCCGTTGGCGAACCCTTGGATCCATATCTTTGGCGGCGTCACGTTCCAGGAGCTCACGATACTCGGTGTAGGCTTCTGCCGCGCCTAGCCAGCCGTGGCATTGGATCAGGTCCAGGGTGTCGCTGATGCTGGCAAGCTTCCTCCTGACTAGATGAAAGCCGGCATTGGCAAGGCGCTCTGCGCTCTTCTCCAGGTTTTGACGCACGCCTTGTTCGACACGCTCGTCATCGAGACAGGCAGTATCGAGCACGATTACCGTGCATTCGGGGTCCGCCGGCTCTCGCACCTGTACCGCCTGGCCTCGCATAGCATCGTCGATGGCCAGACAGTCCTCCAGGGAGGTGGCCATCACCCCGATGGTGTCCAGGCTGTAGGCTAAGGGAGTGACACCCTCTCGGCTGTGGCGAGCTTGCGAGGGACGGTAGGACACCAGACCGTTGAAGGCGGCAGGCACGCGAAGCGAGCCCGCCGTGTCGGTGCCGATGGCTGCCGGGACGATCCCCTTGGCCACGGCCACTGCGGAGCCAGAGCTCGAGCCGCCGGGAACCCTGGGCTCCCCTCCCCCCGGAGTGTGGTGGGGAGTGCCATAGTGTGGATTCAGGCCCAGGCCCGAATATGCCAGCTCGGTAAGGTTGGTCTTGCCGATGCACACCATCCCGGCCCCCGCGGCATGGCGAACCGCTGCGGCATCGCATTTGGCTGGTGCTTCGGCGAGCACTTGACTGCCGGCGGTGGTCAGAGAGCCGGTGATATTGAACAGATCCTTCCAGGCCAGCGGGACTCCATCGAGGGGGCCCAAGGCGGTGCCGTAGCGTCGGCGCTGGGCGGCGGCCTCGGCTTCGGCCAAGGCACGATCCGGGGTGAGCGAGATAAAGACCGCGTCACTATCCTTGGCCTTGGCCAGGCAGTGACGCGTCAGCGCGACCGGATCGAGCTCGCCGCGCTGGATGGCCTCGCCGATGGCGAGGGCGGTGCGGGGGAAAGAGTCCATGAGGGTGTCTCTCCGGGTTGGAAGAGCGTCACCAGGGCGACGCTCGATGCCGGTTCAGCGATCCTCGCGCTTCAGCGCGGAGGTCGGGATGTCGTCGGTGATCAGGCGCTCGAAGCGTTCCTGCTCGGTGTAGACCCAGTTGCGCCCCACCGAGGTGGCCAGGAAGCGATCATCGAAATCGGCGTCCAGCTCTTCCTGAGGATAGCGGCGCAGGATCCAACCTTTCATCAGCACGAGGTACACAACCAGTGCCGTGACAAAACCGACGGCGTAGGCGTACTCGAGGAATAGGAGCGCCACTGTGCCGCCGATCACCCAGGCAATGATTCCGGCCGGGTTAAAGCCGTTGAGAAAGCGGAACTGGCCGTTGGGATCGAATAGCGCAGGTACATTGAGGCGACGGCGGCGCAGGATATAGTAGTCCGCCACCATGATGCCGCCGACCGCGGAGAGCACGGCGCCGTAGTAGCTGAGGAAGGTGAACAGATTGTCGAGGATCAGCCAGGGCATGGAAGCGGTGCCGATCAAACCGGCGATGACCAGCGCGACCGGATAGCTGATGCGAGGTGCGCCAGCGTTAACGAAGGTGAGGGCGGCCGGAATCAGGTTGGCCGCGTTGTTGGTGGACCACTGGGCGAGAATCACCATCAGCAGCAATGCCACCAGGGTCAGGCCGCCGCCCTGACCCTGAATGACAGTGACGGGGTTCCAGTCACCCGCGGCGATAAAGGATACCCCGCCGATCAGCGCGATCCACGCCTGGGTGGCGGGGAGGGCCAGAAACTGGGCGACGAAGACGTTGCGATTGCGGGCGAAGAAGCTGCGCTCTCCCCCGGGCGTGCGCAGGAAACGGGTCAGATTGGGGATGTCCACAGCCAGTGCCGACCAGAAGGCCATGTTGGCGAAGAACAGCCCCAGAGGGGCCACGTCCTGATCGCCGACAAAGGTCCAGATATTGATGCCGTTGGTCTCGGCCAGTACGTCGAGAGTGAAGTACATCCACACCGAGATCGCTACGATGCAGGGGGCTGCAATGGATGCTAGCAGTTCCACGGCGCGGATGCCGAGAGCGGTATTGACGATCTGCACCACGGCGAACAGTGCGTACCACAGGACCCAATTATCGAAACCCCACAGGTATTCGACGATGCCGTTGAGGGCCAGGGCGCCGAGATAAGTCTGGACGCCGAACCAGATGGCCGCCACCACGCCTCGGGACACCGCGGGCAGGTGGGTGCCCTTGAGTCCGAAGGGAGCGCGTAGGTAGACGGCAAAGGACAGGCCGTGTTCGGTGCCGATATCCGCGGTAAGGCTCATGACCACGCCGAGGACGAGGTTGGCAAAGAAAATGATCGCCACCACCTGAAGCAGTGGCAGGCCAGCGACACCGCCGGCGCCGAGCTGGAAGGTGGCGATGATTACGGCCATGCCTATCCAGAGCCAGATAAAGCCAAAGAAACCGATGGTTCGCTGGTTGAGCCAGACCGGCAAGATGGCAGCTTCCAGCAGGTGTTGGCGGTTATCGTCCGGTTCGACCGACGTGGCGGAGTCGTTGATGTCTTGTGTGTAGGCCACGGTATCGCTCCTCTGGGGTTGTGCGATTGTTGTTAGAAGGCGATTTTCGGCGACGATGACCTGATCGCGCCGAATCCAATAAATGCATTATGGGTACAAAAATCATCATTTGGCAAGAGACGCACCTTCTCCTAAGGTCGTATAGAGCGACACGGCTTAATCTAATAGGCTGTTTTATAAAGGAAAAGCCACTCTGAAAATCTGGTTGCTGTTAGGTTTTATGGTTTTTGTCGACAGTCGTCGCTTTTTCTCGGCTCGAAAGGCATGGAGGGAAGTGTCAAAATACGCTGTCGTCTATGGTGCGTTTGATTAGCGTCGGGCGAGCAAATCTGGCGCTCGCCAGGGTGGAGACGAGTGAGTGGATGACTTCGGGGAGGAGGGGGTTCTGGCTATCGCTTACAGTTCCAGCAGGCGTCAAGAGGGGCGCGCTCCGCGCTATGCCATGATCCAGGCGTCTTTGCGTGAGGCCATTCTGGCTCAGCGCGTGCCATCCAATCTGGTTCTGCTCGAGGGTCCTATTGCGAGGCTGTACGGCACCAGTCGCGGTCCGGTTCGCAAGGCGCTGGAACTGCTGCACGAACAGGGGGTGATCAGTCGCTTCGAGGGGCGCGGCTTTCTGGCGACGCCGGAGCCCGACTCGGTGACGCCGACGCGGGAGGCGCTGACGCCGGAGATGCTGGGGCTAGCCGCTGATGATCAGCCCGCCGTGGATACTCGGCCGGCCGCCGATCGCATCTACGCTCAGGTGGAGGAGGCCGTTGCCACCTGCCTGGCCTTTGGTCACTTTCGCATCGTTGAGACGATACTCAGCGAGTACCACGGCGTCAGTCGCACCGTGGCCAGGGAGGTGCTAGGACGTCTTCGCAATCAGCGGCTGGTCGAAAAGGACCATTATTCTCATTGGTTGGCCGGCCCTCTGACGGCCCAGGCGGTGTCCGAGGATTACGAAATTCGCGTTCTTCTCGAGCCGGCGGCGCTCAGGGCTTCCGGACCTCTGCTGGATCGCGCCGAACTGAAGGCGATGCAGGCGGGGGTTCAGCGCATGATCGATCATCCTGACCTGCAGAGCGCTGCGACCATCACCCGCCTAGAGCAGGATCTGCATCAGCGATGCCTGCGCCACTACCGAAATCGCAAGGCTAGCGAGATGATCGCCCAATGCCAGCTGCCGGTGGTCGTCAATCGCATATTTTTTCAGACGCTAGGCGTGCCACCGGACGAACCTCTGTTGATGGAGCACAAGCTGGTCCTCGACCATCTGCTGTTCGGCGCCTTCGACGCCGCGGCTTCCAGTCTGCAATCACATCTTCAGGCGGCGGCCGAGCGCACCCGGCGCCGACTGAAAGTGCTGTCGGTCTTTCCCGAGCCAGACCTTCCGCCTTACCTGCTCAAAATCACTTGAGTCGGCGCCTTCCCTTTGCTCTGTTGCCTCGTTAGGGCGCAATGCGCCTGCCTGCCTTTACGGAAGGTTGTGGGGGGCTTCCAAAGCCCTGGCTAAAATGACATGTGAATTCAATAGTCGTAAATAATGGCCTGTTTTGGAGCATCGGTAACGATGGTTAGCCTCTGGTCGAAAACCGTTGCGCAACGCGATCGAGAGCAAAGGTGGTAATTCTCTGATTTGTTTATATTTTTACTGCACCATGGGCTTTCCCGACTTTGGCCCTTTTGGTGCAACTGGAGGCCACAAAACGGGCGTCTCCAGTTGGTGATGTTCTTGCCTTGACAAAAATGACCTTTGTGTTCAGTATCCAATTGAGAGCGGATGGTGAAGACCACCATTCGCCTGCTGCAAGCACACCATGGCCAAGTACTAATAGAGGTGTTCAAGATGGCGAAAAAAGAGATTCTCTGTGCATTTGGCGTCGACGTGGACGCCGTGGCCGGCTGGCTCGGTTCCTACGGCGGCGAGGACTCCCCCGACGACATCTCCCGCGGCCTGTTCGCTGGTGAAGTCGGCGCGCCGCGCCTGCTCAAGCTATTCGAGCGCTACAACCTCAAGACCACCTGGTTCATTCCCGGCCACAGCATCGAGACTTTCCCGGAGCAGATGAAAGCTGTAGTGGATGCGGGTCACGAGGTCGGCGTTCACGGCTACAGCCACGAAAACCCCATTGCCATGACCCGCGAGCAGGAGCGGGACGTCCTCGACTACAACATCGAGCTGGTGACTAACCTATCCGGCAAGCGGCCGACGGGTTATGTGGCGCCATGGTGGGAGTTCAGCCCGGTGACCAACGAGCTGCTGCTCGAACGTGGCATCAAGTACGATCACAGCCTGATGCATAACGACTTCCACCCCTACTACGTCCGCGTTGGCGACTCCTGGACCAAGATCGACTACTCCAAGCCCGCCAAGGAGTGGATGAAGCCGCTGGTTCGCGGTGAGGAAACCGACCTGATCGAGATTCCGGCTAACTGGTACCTCGATGACCTGCCGCCGATGATGTTCATCAAGAAGTCCCCCAACAGTCACGGCTTCGTCAGCCCGCGTCAGCTGGGCGAGATGTGGCAGGACCAGTTCGACTGGGTCTACCGCGAGAATGACTACGCGGTGTTCACCATGACCATCCACCCCGACGTTTCGGGTCGCCCTCAGGTTCTCATGATGCTCGAGCGACTGATCGAGCACATGCAGAGCCACGAGGGCGTGCGCTTCTGCACCTTCGACGAGATCGCCGACGACTTCGCCAGCCGCCACCCGCGCAGCTGACGTTGGATCTGTACTAACAACCACACCACAACGATAACGAAAGAGGGTGACGTCAATGACCGAACCAACTTCCACCGCGCCCTCTGGGGCCCGTTCTGACGCGGATGAGCCCTGGAACGCTGTCATCACCAAGAAGCAGATCGGCTACGCCTCGCTAGTCTGCTTTATCGCCTGGGTGGCGTCTGTCTACGACTACACCCTCTTCGGAACACTACTGCCCGTGATCGCCGACGATTTTGGCTGGAGTGCTGCTAAGGCCACTGCGATCAACACCTGGGCCACCATTGGGGTGTTTGTCGTCTCGCTGGTGGTTGGCACCCTGCTCGATCGCTTTGGACGCAAGAAGACGCTGATCCTGCTGGTTATAGGTGGGGCGGTTAGCTCTGGATTGTCGGGGATTGCCATGGGGGCGGCCTCGATGGTCATTATTCGCGCTTTCTCCGGCTTTGCGGTCTCTGAGGAGGTGGTCAACGCCGTCTATCTCAACGAGATCTACAAGAAGGCCAAGGGGCGCGGTTTCATGTACAGCTTAGTGCAGAGCGGCTGGCCAGTAGGCGCTTTGCTGGCTGCGGGCATGACCTCGCTGCTGCTGCCCGTTGTGGGCTGGCGCGGTAGCTTCTTTGTTGCCGCCTGTGCCTCGATCATTGTCATCGTGATGGCTGTCAAGCTGCCAGAATCGCCAGTGTTCGCGGCGATAAAGGAAGTCGAGCGTCGGCGCAAGGCGGGAGATGCCGAGGGCGCCACTAAGCTGGCCGCCGAACACGACGTCGAGGTAGACACAGGAAGCAACCTGGGTCTGAAGGGTGTCTTCGCACCTGAACTGCGCCGTCATACCATCTCGTTATCGCTGGTCTGGCTGTTCAGCTGGATGGCGATTCAGGTCTTCGCGGTGCTGGGCACTACGGTGCTGGTGGAAGCCAAGGGTGTCAGTTTTGAAAACTCCCTCTACGTGTTGATCTTGGCCAACGCAGTAGGCTTTGTTGGCTACCTGAGCCATGGCTTGGTGGGAGATCGCATCGGCCGCCGCAACACTGTACTGATGGGTTTCCTGCTCGGCGGTATCGCCAGTATCCTGATGCTGCTTGGTCCGGCCAGCGATGGCTTCGTTTATCTGATGTACGCTATCACCCTATTTTTCCTGCTTGGCCCCTTCGCCGCCATCCTGTTCTACATGGGCGAGTCCTTCCCGGCCCACGTTCGTGGCACCGGAACCAATGTGGCCCACGTCATGGCCCCGGTGGGTGCAATTGTCGGTTCGGGCCTGGTATCTGTGCTGTTGACCATTGGCGTCAGCATGACCTGGGCAGCGATTCTGGCTGGCTCCCTGCCGCTGGTTCTCAGTGGATTGTTGATGTTCGGTACTCGACATGTGGATCACCTTGAGCACGACACACTCGAGGAGGCTGTGGCATGAACACTTTAAAACGTGACGATGGTCTGGCAGGAAAGGTCGCGATCATCTCCGGTGCCGCTAGTGGGATCGGCCAGGCCTTGGCGGTCAGTTATGCCAAGGCTGGCGTCAAGGTGGTAGCGGGTTACTACCCGGGCGACCCTCATGACGTCGAGGAAACCGTCTCGGCGGTGAGGGAGGCTGGCGGCGAGTGCGTAGCCGTGGCGGTAGACGTGAGAGATGGGTCCCAGTGTGACGCCCTAGCCCAAGCCGCCATCGATACCTTCGGCGCCCTCGACATTGCCGTCGCCGGAGCCGGGATCCTGCGCCAGGCGTCGCTGCATGACCTCTCAGATGAGGCCTGGAACGACATGTTGTCGGTGGATCTTACTGGGGTGATGCGAGTCTTCCGTGCAGCTTCCCGGGTCATGGCCGGGCCTGGCGCCATGGTTGCCATCTCGTCAATTGCCGGTGGCGTCTATGGATGGGACG
This sequence comes from Halomonas sp. LBP4, assembly GCF_003202205.1. Lineage (GTDB taxonomy): Bacteria > Pseudomonadota > Gammaproteobacteria > Pseudomonadales > Halomonadaceae > Halomonas > Halomonas flagellata. The sequence goes on along the minus strand of NZ_PDOG01000001.1, from coordinate 1,366,909 downwards.
ACCATGCCCACTACGCTGCGGCCAAGAGTGGCTTGATGGGGCTAGTGAAGTCTCTGGCGGTAGAGCTCGCGCCACGCAGCATCCGCGTCAATACCCTTGTTCCAGGGTTGATCGAGACGCCGCAGTCGCTGGATCCAGTTAACTCGCTGGGCCCCGAGGGGCTCGCCGCCGCCGGCAAGTTGATTCCGTCGGGACGGGTGGGTCGTGCCGAGGAAGTGGCACGCACGGTGCGCTTTTTGACCAGTGACGATGCCACCTATGTGACCGGCCAGCAGCTCATCGTCGACGGTGGCCTGACTGTTCGCTGGCCGAGCTGACCGCGCAGACACGGGGTGGGGGTCTCCCTGCCTCGTCTCCCTCTTGAAAGGAGAGTTCCTCCATGTCAAATAAACTTCAAGGCAAGGTCGCCTTGGTGGTGGGCGGAGCCAGCGGTATCGGTCGCGCCATCGCCCATCTGTATCACGCCGAAGGCGCCACCGTTGCCGTGGCCGATCGCAATGCCGACGCCTGCGAGCAAGTGAGTAGGGCGTTCAGATCCCGCTTTACCACTCACGCGGTTGACGTCTTCGACGAAGCCTCGGTGAAATCCATGGTCGATGAAGTGATCGACACCCATCAGGCCATTGACGTGCTGGTCAACAGTGCAGGCATTCTTGACGAGAAGCCCTTTCTCGAAATGACCGCCGAGACCTTCGATCGCATGATCGGCATTAACCTGCGTGGTGTCTTTCTAGTCAGTCGCCAGGTCGCGCCGCACATGGTAGAGCGCAAGAGCGGGCGCATCATTAACGTGGCCTCTCAGCTAGCGCTCAAGGGCGGCATGGGCCTGTCCCATTACTGTTCGGCCAAGGCCGGCGTACTGGGGTTAACCAAGTCCATGGCCCATGAACTGGCCCCCTTTAATGTGCTGACCAACGCCATCGCCCCTGGACCTATTTTGACGCCGATGCTGGAAGGCCTGAGTCCCCAGTGGATTGCTGACAAGGAAGCGGAACTTCCCTTGGGCCGCTTCGGCAAAGCTGAAGAGGTGGCACCTACTGCACTGATGCTGGCCGCTTCACCGGACGGCGATCTGTACCTTGGCCAGACCCTTGGACCCAACAGTGGCGATGTAATGTAGTCGGCCGGGATCATGCCGATGCTCAGTATTCTGCTCGTCAAATGGTTGTCCACCGCGATTGTGGTAATTGGCGTGTCCGTGGCGGTGGTGCGTCTGGGCCCCAAGCTTGGTGGCGTCCTGGCCGGGACGCCCATCGTGCTGGGGCCGGGCTACTTCTTCATGCTCCGCGAGCAGCCGTCGGCCTTCGTCGCCGATGCCGCTCTGGGATCATTGCATGCCATGCTGGCGACTCTAGCCTTTTGCCTCAGCTATGTGCTGCTGGCCGGTCGATGGGGTGCATTGGCCAGCGTCGCTCTGGCCGCCGCCCTTTGGGTTCCGGTGGCGGCCGCCGTAGCGGTGCTGCCTGGTGGCGTGGCGTTGGCGCTAGCCGCGATCGGGCTGGGCATGATACTGGCGCTGCGTTTGATGAATTCACTGGGGCTTGCGCGAAGTGCGGTATCAGCACCGCTGCATTGGGGCGATTTACTCATTCGAGGCGCGCTCGCTGGGGCGATCGTCTGCCTGGCTACGGCGGTCTTGGATGATTTCGCACCCGCCGTATCCGGTGTAGCCTTGAGTTTCCCCATCGGCATGCTGACCATTGCTCTGACTCTACATCAGCGCTATGGCGCCGAGGTGGCCCGTGCCACCCTGGCCGATACCCAGCTCGGAATGCTCAGCTTGATAGCTTTCAGTGCGGTACTGGCTTCAAGCGTAGAATCGCTAGCTTCGGTCTTTGTATTTGGTTTGTCGTTGGCAGCGTCGCTTCTCGTTAGCATCCTACTGTGGTTCCTCCACAGTATCCGTCCGGAAAGCCCATCTTCCGCTGAGGCCAGCAGCGCGTAACAGTAGGTGCCCATCTATTTCTAAATGGGCACTACCATGACCATCCCAAGCATTGATCGCGTGATTCGTCGGCGTCGCCACTACACTCCCGAGTTCAAGGTCAGGATCGTGACTGCCTGCCAGTAACCCGGCACCTCGGTGGCCGGAGTTGCCCTGGAACATAGCCTGAACGGCAACCTGGTGCACAAGTGGATCCGTGACGCGCGTCGGCGGGAGTCGGGGTGCGACACACCACCATTTGTCCCGGTACTGATGGTAAGCCCCTTGCCACCGCTGGCCACCCAGCATCAGGATGCTGAGTGCATCTGACTCACGATCCCGCGCCCTCAGGGGGCGGTGACCGTGGCATGACCCGTCTCCGCCGCGGAGAGCTGTCGCGCGATGCTTTGGGATCTGCTGTCGTAATCCTGGATCTCGATGGCCTGCCCATCGAGGTGTTTGGTCGTAAGCAATGGGATGGAGTCCTCCCCGTTTGCCAGCATGGAGGCCTTCCTGCGCGCCAACGACAACCCGCACGGCGTGGACATGATAGGGCTCGGAGATCCGTGGCTGATCGTGACAATCCACAATCCGCTGGACACCGAGCCGAGTCTCTACCCCACCATACTCCGCGGCGCCTTCAAGCCCTCGCAGATCACAGACTTCATCAACCGCGAGGCAATTGTATACGGATCCGTACATATACGGTGGTCTGGGAGGGCACCGGGGGTGACCCCGGTCCCTACCCGATTGTGTTCTGGAATGGCTCCAACGCCCGCCTTGTCACGAATTCCTCAACGAGTGCGCCCTGCTGGCCTCTCCCGAGCCGGGTCTCAGCAGACTCCTGTCTGCAGCGACGTTCCGTCCGGGGGCAAGAACTGATGTTCCGGCCCCGTGGCATGGGGCATCGGGGCCTGCCGAGCGTGGTCAGAAGGTTGGTGGGGTATTTACCCAGACGATACGGGCGGTAGTGCGACCAGGGTTGCGGTAGCGGTGCTTGCGATTGGACGGAAACCAGAAGGAGTCCCCGGTCTGCAGAAAGAAGGTCTCATCATCGACCTGAAGCTCCAGGCAGCCCTCGATCACCAGGCCCAGCTCCTCGCCTTCATGGCTGATGGCGCCGTCGCTTTCGGCACCTGGTTCGACAATGTGAATGTTTGCCTCGAGCAGGGCATTCTGTTCGGTTGGGGCCAGGCCTTCCAGTGCGATCTGACCTGAGTAGTTGGCGCCCTTCAGGCGAATCATCGGCCGCTCCCCGGCACGTCGCACGATGCCGGCGGCCTTCGGGGTCTCGAACAGCGAGGCGATGCTGACGTCTAGGGCATGCGCAATGCTGTGCAGGACCCTCAGTGAGGGTACGGTATGGCCCGCCTCGATCTTGGATACCATGCTTTCCGAACAGGCTGCCTGCTTGGCCACCTCCCGCATCCGCAAGCCACGGCTCATGCGAAGGTGTTTGATGCGTATGCCGAGCTCACTATCGGTTTCACCGGTTGGTGTTGTTTTTGGATCTTTCCCCATCGATTGGTCTCTTCTCTTCAAGTGAGATCCCGAGGAATGTCTGGTCGATTTCCAAGGGCGGTTAGGTCTGGCGCGCCGGCACTGTTTTAGTGCATCGAGGCTGCCCTGGTGCAAGTGAGAGGCTGAGTATGGCAGCTACCGCTTATTGTATCGTCGCGTCGGGCAAGCGTCTCGAATCACGCCATCAGGCAGCGAAAGACAGCATTTATACAACCATAACAAGGCGTTGAGGCGCGGTATGGCAGCCTTGTGCCCCATCATTCGTGACAAACTGCCTGCTATGGCCTGGTCCTTGCAATTCTTTATGAAAGGTCTATCTTGGGATTCATGCCCATGAATATAGGTAAGGTTCTATCATTATGACTGCTAGCAAGCCAGGCCGCGATACGGCAAGAACATCCGGATGCCCAGAGGTCGCCATCGATGGCGAGCGTCTCTGGCATCGCCACATGGCGCTGGCCAGCCACGGTGCCCTGGCCCGGGGCGGCGTGAACCGGCAGGCGTTTACGGCGGTGGATGCCGACGCGCGGTTGCAGTTGATGGCGTGGGCCGCCGAGAGCGGGCTTGAGCCCTCGATCGATGCCATCGGCAACCTGTTCCTGCGCCTGGCCGGCACCGATTCCACCCTGCCGCCGGTCTTGACGGGATCACATCTGGATACCCAGCCGGCGGGAGGCAAGTTCGACGGTACCTTCGGGGTATTGGCGGGGTTGGAGGCCTTGACGGCGATACAGGCACGGCAACTGTCGTTGCCGCGTTCGCTGGAGCTGGTGGTGTGGGCCAATGAGGAAGGGTCCCGTTTCCCGCCAACCACCATGGGATCGAGCGTGTTTGCTGGCGGCATGAAATTGGACCAGGCACTGGCCGCGCGGGATGATCAGGGCATGGCGTTGGGGGATGTGATCGAGCTCTTCCTGGCGCGGCACGGTGAGCTCCCCCGTCGCGACTTCGGCACACCGGTGCACGCTTATCTGGAAGCCCACATCGAGCAGGGTCCGGTGCTGGAGCGCGCGGAATGCTCGCTGGGGATCGTGTCGGGCATCCAGGGACTGCGCTGGTTCGAGATCGAGGTGCAAGGCCAAGAGGCTCACGCGGGTACCACACCCCGCGCGGCACGCCGCGACGCCCAGGCGGCGGCCATGCGCATCGCGATGGCGCTGACCCGCTATTTCGAGGATGAGGACGATATCGCCCGGTTCACCATCGGGCGCTGGCAGGTGCAGCCGGGATCCCCGAACACTGTCGCTGGGCGGGTGGTGTTCACCATCGACTTCCGTCATCCCGACGCCGGCGCGCTCGAGCGCATGGGGGATGCCATCGCCCCACTCTGCGAGCAGCTGGCAGCTCCCTGCGACGTGCTGGTCCAAGAACTGTCGCACTCGGCACCGATTCATTTTCCGTCAGCCATTCGCCGGCTGTTGACCTTGGCCGCCCGCGACGCAGGCATGGCGACCCTGGAGCTCATGTCTGGTGCCACCCACGATGCGAAATGGCTGCATACCATGGCCCCGACAGGAATGTTGTTTGTGCCCTGCGAGGGCGGTGTCAGTCACAACCAGGCGGAAAGTGCAGCCCCCGAGGATCTCCGCGCAGGCACCCAGGTGTTGTGCAATGCCTTGATTCGTCTGGCGGGAGAGTCTGGAGCCGCACGTATGCCTTCATCGCAATAGGCCATCCACTGGGCTGCCTATTGCACCTTACCGCAACACCAACAACCCACAACTTTAACAAGAGGTACTGTTCCATGACGCTTTCAGGCATGAAGACGGTCGTCGGTATGACGGCCATGGCACTCGCACTCGGTGCCGGGGCTGCCCAGGCCAAGGATACGGTCGAGGTGGCCTTTATCGGTCCGCTCTCCGGGGGCGTGGCCGCCAACGGTCTCGGCGGACGCAACTCGGCAGAGCTGGCGGTCGCGCTGCGCAACCAGGACCCCGATGCCAAGTACCATTATGAGCTGCTGGTGCTCGATGATGAATGCAAACCCAATATCGGTGTGCAGGTGGCGACCAAGGCGGCGGCCGATCGAGATGTGATTGCGGCGGTGACGCACTACTGTTCCGCGGTGGCCATGGCCACGGCCGATGTCTATCACCGATTCAAGTTGCCGGCGGTGGTGTGGGGTGCCGTCTTGCCGGATGTGACCTATGGCAACGAGTACCCGGAAGTCCACCGCGTCAACGGCACGATGATCAACCAGAACGAAACCGCCGCGCAGTTCATGACCGAGCAGGGCTACAAGAAGTGGGTGGTCATTCATGACACCACGGATTATGGCAAGGGCCACAACGAGCACTTCTCGAAGTTTGTCACCGAGAGTGGTGGTGAGATCCTCGAGACCTTCGGTGTCGCCTCGGACCAGCAGGACTTCACCGCCGAGCTGACGCAGGCCAAGGCACTGGCGCCGGATGTCATCTACTTCGGCGGTCTGTCGCCGTTGGGTGTGCGTCTCCGTCGCCAGATGGAGAAACTCGGTATCGAGGCGCAGTTCGAGGGTACCTCGGGCATCGTTTCCGATGCCTATCTGCAGGGACTGGGTGATCTGGCCGAGGGTTCGCTGGCCTTCATCGAAGGGGCGCCGCTGGCCAAGCTGCCGGGTGGCCAGTTCTTCAAGGAACAGTACGAGGCAGCCGGCTATACCGATCCTGCCGAAGCCTATGGTCCCTTCGCCTTCGCGGCCATGGGTCTGGTGCTCGATACCATCGAAGCGGTGGGGCCGGATCGCGGCAAGGTCATCGATGCCCTGGGCAACACCGAGGGCAAGGATTCCATCGTCGGCGAGATCACCTTCGACGATCATGGCCAGAACGTCGTGGCCCTGATCACCAAGTATGTCGCCCAGGACGGCGAGTGGCTCGTCTGGGATGACAGTGAATATGCGTCTGGCCAGCGTAGTCTGGTCAATGTCCAGTAACACCTCGAGCCGTTCGGGAGCGCCTCCTCAGGGAGGCGTGCTCCCGCCCGCCCTTTTCCACACACGACTTTCGAGGTGCCTTCAATGGACATCGGACTCCTGGGTCAGTATGTCATCAACGGCCTCATGCTGGGGATGATGTACGCTCTGGTCGCCGTAGGATTCACCCTGTTTTTCGGGGTGCTCAACGTTATTCAGTTTTCTCATGGCGATGTTTTGATGGTGGGGTCTTTCGTTGGCTATACCGCCATCCTGGCGCTGGCGGCGATCGGGATCGATAATCCCATCATCGAGTTGCTGGGGGCACTGCTGGCATCGGTCGGTGTGGTGGCCCTCCTGGGGGCACTGATTGCCAGATACCTGGTGCTGCCGCTGCGATCGTCGCCGCCGCTCAATACATTGCTGATCACCCTCATGCTGGGCACCGTGCTCCGCGAGAGCGTTCGCCTGTTCTTCCCCGATGGTTCCAACCCCAAGCGCTTTCCTGCCCTGCTGCCCGATGAGGCCTTCACCTTTGGCAGTTTCACCCTGCGCGTCGACAGTCTGATGTTGTTGATCGCCGGACTGCTGCTCATCGTCGCCCTGCATCTCGTGATCAATCGCACGCGTTTGGGCCTGGCCATTCGGGCGGTCGCCCAGGATGAAGAAACGGCCATGACCATGGGAATCAATTTCCGGCTGGTGGTGCTGGTGACCTTCGCCATCGGCTCGGGTGTCGCTGCCTTCGCCGGGGTAATGAATGGCCTGTATTACAACGAGATCAATTTCGGTAACGGCCTGCTGCTCGGGGTGATCGGCTTTGCCGCCGCGATCATCGGTGGGCTCGGCAGCATCTACGGTGCCATCCTGGGCGGCTTCCTGTTTGCTGCATTGCAGACCATCGGTTCCGTGGCCTTGCCGTTTGCCAGCGCCTACAAGGACGTCTTCGCGTTTGCCGTGGTGATCGTGCTGATGGCGTGGCGACCGACCGGGCTGATCGCCGAACGTACCAGTGAAAGGGTCTGAGTCGATGCAAAATAATCTGATATACCGAATCCCCGTGCTCGGTCGACTCTCGGAGTCGAACCTGTCGCTGTTCGCTGGGCTGCTCGCCGCGCTGCTCACGACCGGCTTCGCGATCTGGTTTCTCAAGGCGGAAAACGAGTACGTCATCGGCTTCCTGCTGGCGCTTGCCGTGGCGGTGACGCTCGGCGTGTCTCGCCTGGGGGGACTAGGCTATGTCGGTCGCGCCTTCAGCGATCATGAAAAACTCATGAATGGTGCTGCCGTGTGCGGCGTGCTGGCCTTGGCGGCGGTGTTCCGCGAGGATCACTTCACGCTGCTTATGATCGCGATCGTGCTGCTCTACATGCTCGCCGGCCTGGGGCTGACCATTCAGTTCGGCTATCTCGGGCTGGTCAACCTGTCCGGGGCATCTTTCCTCGGGGTGGGGGCCTATACCTCGGCGGTCCTGCTGGCCCATACCGCCGTGCCGCCCCTGCTGGTGCTGGTGATCGGTGGGGTGATGTCGGCACTGGTGGGGTGTCTACTGGTACTGCCGGTGCTGCGTACCAAGGGACACTACTCGGCGGTGGTGACCATCGCCTTCGCCATCCTGTTCATGAGCTTTCTCCAGGTCAACGACACCCTGGGCGGGCCACAGGGCCTGGCCACCGGTGAAATGGCGCTGTTCGGCTGGGGGTTCAACACCGGGATCGAGCTGGAGAATGGCTTCTACGGGTCCTTTTACCTGAACTACCTGTTGCTGGCCCTGGCCTTGCTGGTCATCGCCTTCGCCCTGGTCAAGCGCCTGGAACGCTCCTGGATCGGGTTGAGCATGGATGCCGTCAGGCTCGACGAGACGGCGGCCGCCTGTTACGGGCTGAGCATCGCCCGCTGGAAGGTCGTCGGCTTCACGCTGGGGAACTTTCTGATCGGCATGGCCGGTGCGCTGTATGCCATGATGCTCGGCTTCATTGCTCCCGCCAACTTCAGCTTCGGCGACTCCCTGATCCTGGTCTCCATCGTGCTGTTGGGCGGCATCGGCAATCCCTGGGGGCTGGCGGTGGCGGCAGCCATTGTCGTCATTTTGCCCGAGAAGCTGCAGATGATTCAGGAGTACCGATTCCTGCTGTTTGCCGGCCTGGTGGTCCTGGTGCTGCTGTTCAGGCCGGACGGACTGCTTCCTCGCGGCATGCGTAATTACATCCCGGGCGGGGGGGCCAGATCATGAGCGCGTCAGATGTACTGCTGTCCTGCGAGGGGGTCACGCGCCGATTCGGTGGCCTCGTCGCGCTGGATCATCTCGATCTCGAGGTGAAGCGTGGCGATATCCTCGGCTTTCTGGGGCCCAACGGCTCGGGCAAGACGACCTTCTTCAATGTCCTGACGGGGATCTACGACTTCAGTGACGGCCAGGCCCACTTTGCGGGTGAGAACATCAGCAAGCACTCGGCCCAGGCCGTGTATCGTGCCGGCATCGCACGCACCTTTCAGCGTTCACGCATGTGCCTGTCGCTCTCCCTGTTCGACAACATCATGGTCGGCAATCACAAGCATCTGAACCTGGGGCTGGGCTTCAACCTATTTCGGCGCGGCGCCTTCGCGCGGGATCTCGAGCAGCGTTACGAGCAGGCCCGCGATCTCGTGCGGGCCTTCAGCCCGAACCTGGCCGATCGCATGTCCGAGGCGGTAGGGGGCTTTCCGATGCTGGATCGGCGGCGCATCGAGATCTGCCGAGCGCTGATCAGCCAGCCCAAGCTGCTGTTGCTCGACGAGCCGTCGGCGGGCATGACCCATGAGGAAACCCATCAGCTGATGGGGGATATCCTCTCGGTGCGCGAACATACCCCGGAGCTCTCGATCATCATCATCGAGCACGAAATGAGTGTCATGGAGCGCATCACCGATCACTGTGCGGTTCTCAATTTCGGCAAGAAGATCTGCGAGGGCACCTACCAGGATGTCGTCAACAACCCACAGGTGCGTGAAGCGTACCTCGGCATTGAGTGAGCGCTGTCATGACCGAAGGGCTAAAGATAGAGAACGTCTATACCGCCTATGACAAGGCGGATGTGCTGGAGGGCGTCTCCCTCGCGGTGCGGCCGGGGAAGATTACCTGCCTGCTCGGGTCCAACGGGGTAGGCAAGACCACCCTGATTCGCTCCATCCTGGGACTGACCGTACCGCGCGAGGGGCGGATCACCTTCAACGGGCAGGACATTACCGGCCTGTCGACCCACAAGGTAATCGCCAATGGCATCTCCTGCATTCCTGAAGGGCGCAAGGTGTTTCCCAAGCTTACCGTCGAGGAAAACCTGCGCCTGGGGGCCTATCAGGTGAAGTCCGACGCGGTGATCCGTGAGCGCATCGAGGAAGCCTACGAGATCTTTCCGCGCCTGAAAGAGCGCCATGTCCAGCTCGCCGGGACCATGTCCGGCGGCGAACAGGCGATGCTGTCCATCGGCCGGGGGCTCATGAGCTCACCGCAACTGCTGCTCATCGATGAGCCCTCGCTTGGGCTGTCGCCGCTGTTCGTAAAGGAGAATTTCAGCATCATCGAGCGCATCAACGAGCGGGGGGTGACCATCTTTCTGGTGGAGCAGAACATGCGCCAGACCCTGGCGATTTCCGACTACGGCTATGTGCTGAGCAAGGGAGGCGTGGTGGCGGAAGGTGATGCCAAGGCCTTGAGTGAGAACGATGAGGTTCATCAGGCCTATTTCGGCTGAGGGCAAGTCCACAGGCACCCTGTCGGGTCCCACCGGCCAGCATCGCCGCAGGTCGATTCCATTCATCAGGAGAGGTTCATCATGCCGAGTTCGGTCGATCCCGTGGCGCTGACCCAGGCACTGGTACAGTTCAACACCATCAACCCCCCCGGGCAGGAGCGCGAGTGCGCCCATCATATCGGGCAGTTGCTGTCGGCGGCGGGCTTCACGGTGACCTATCCGGAGGGCGAGGAGGGGCGCAGTAATGTCATCGCGCGTCGGGGGGGGCACTCTGGCAAGCCGATCTGTTTCACAGGCCATATCGATACGGTGCCCCTCGGCGCCCAGCCCTGGAGCGTCGATCCGTTTTCCGGTGACATCATCGATGGCAAGCTCTACGGACGCGGTTCCACCGACATGAAGGCGGGCGTCGCTGCCTTCGTCGCCGCGGCCATCGATCTGGCGGATACCTTCGATGAGGGGTCCGGCGTGGTTCTGGTGATCACTGCCGGCGAGGAAACCGGCTGTGAGGGGGCGTATTTTCTCGCTACGCAGGGGGATCTGCTCGGCGAGGCCGGTGCCATGATCGTGGCCGAGCCGACCAGCAATTTTCCCATGGTCGGGCACAAGGGGGCGCTCTGGCTCAATGCCCTCACGCAGGGGGTCACCGCGCATGGGTCGATGCCCCAGCATGGCGTCAATGCCGTGTACAAGGCCGCGCGGGTCGTTGCCAAGCTCGAGGCCTTCGAGTTTCACCGACCGCCGCATGCGGTGCTCGGCAGTGATACGCTGAATGTCGGTACCATTTCAGGTGGCCTGAACATGAACTCCGTGCCGGATTTGTGTCGTATCGGCATCGATATTCGCACGACGCCGGGCGCCTCGCATGATGCTCTCCGCGATGGCCTCGGGGGGCATCTCGCTCCCGACTTGAGCGAGCTGGAAACTGTGATCGACTTGGATGGCGTATGGACCGACCCCCAGCATGCTTGGGTGCGGGAGGTATTTGCCATCATGCAGCCCGTGCTCGGGGACATGCCCGACGCGCGCGGGGTCAACTATTTCACCGATGCCTCAGCACTCACACCATACTACGGCGATATTCCGACCATTATTCTCGGGCCTGGGGAGGCGTCACTCGCCCACCAGACGGATGAATACTGCTTTGTCGATCGCATCGAGCAGGCCAAGGCGGCCTATGTCGCCATCATGACCCACTGGAATGCCTCGTGACTCCCCCCACATGGCGCACCGCCACAGACGGCCTGACAGCGATCAGGACCGGTGACCTCACCAGCGAGGCGCTGATGCGGGAATGTCTGCAACGCGTGGCGGCCCGCGAGCCTGATGTCGCCGCCTGGCAATATCTCGATGAGCGTCGGGCGCTCGAGGAGGCCCACCGTCGGGATTCATCAGCATCACAGGGGCCGCTGCATGGTGTGCCTGTCGCGGTGAAGGACTTGTTCAGCACCCATGACATGCCGACCGGGTGTGGCTCGGCCATCTACACCGACCATCGGCCGGCCTCGGACGCCGCAGTGGTGGCACTGCTTCGCCGCGCCGGGGGCATCGTCATGGGCAAGACCGTGACCACGGAGTTCGCCTTCTACTCGCCCGGCGGCACGCGCAACCCTCATGATCTAGAGCGCACACCGGGGGGCTCGTCCAGTGGCTCGGCCGCGGCGGTGGCGGATGGCATGGTGCCGTGGGCCCTTGGTACCCAGACCGCCGGCTCCATCATTCGACCCGCGTCCTATTGCGGCGTGGTGGGGTACAAACCTACCTATGGCCTGATCAATACGGCGGGGCTCAAGCCCGCTGCCTGGTCGCTGGATACGGTTGGCGTGTTCGCCCGCAATGTTCCGGATGTCGGGCGATTGGCTGGCGTGCTGAGTGGGCGCGATCTGGCCCCGTTATGGCCAACAACACATCTTCCGAGGGTGGGGCTATGCCTTACGCCCCAGTGGGAGGCCGCCACGGCGGATACCGAGCAGGCCCTGCAAGAGGCGGTGATGTGTATCCGGGACGCTGGCGGCGAGGTGCACAACGTGAGGTTGCCGGCCAGTTTCGATGAGCTCCTCGCGGCCCAACACACCATCATGATCTATGAAGCCAGTCGCAGCCTGGCCTTCGAGCGTGACCGGCATGGCGATCGGCTCAGCAGCCAGCTCAAGGCGCTGCTGGATGAGGGTAGCGGCGTGCCGGCGGAGCGTTATGACCGGGCCCGGCAAACCGCGCGGGGCTGTCGGGCCGAGCTTGGTCGGGTCTTCATGGATATTGATGTCCTGCTGGCACCCAGCGCCCCGGGGGAAGCGCCGGCACATGCCGCAGGAACGGGTGACCCCGTCTTCAGCCGCATCTGGACATTGCTTGGTACACCTTGCGTCAACGTGCCTGGCTTGACAGGTGCCAGCGGTATGCCCGTCGGCGTGCAACTGATCGGCCCCCGGGATGGTGATCTGGCTACCTTGAGTATCGCCGAGTGGCTGTTCTCGCGGTTGAATGAAGGCTAGCGGCTGCCGCCTTACCGATCGATCGGGTCATGCTCAGAGGAGACTTGAGACGGAGCAGCGTCATCGGTTGATCATCGGTTCCCGCATCTGCATGACGTCTTTGGCAGCCCTCTCGAGGGCTGCCGGTTGGCCATGGTTCAGGCGTATGGTGCTACTGATGAGAGCAGCAGGGTTCATCAGGACGTCTCTCAGCATTGCACCCGACATCCTTGAACTGATCTAATTGGGGCGAGGCATTCTTTATCTTGAGCGCCGAGTTATCGACCAGCGCCTGCTGATATTTCTCCTCCAAGGATGCCGAGGACACAGGGTGAAATTCCTTGTTGAATCAAGCTTCTGTTTACCACCCCATTAGGCCGTTGACAGCTTGGGATGCCAGCGTTTTCAGCGTTTCGTGACCACCAGATCAAAGCCTTCGATCAAGGCCTCGAACTCGGCATGGCTGAGGGCAATGGCCTGGCCTGCCTCGATCTCCCAGCCTCGTGCGTCATGCTCTGGCGCCTCATCGGGCGCCATCACCGGGGCAAAGATCGACGACACGTCACTGGCCGCTCGGGACGCCGCAGGCGCCGCTGCCCCCGTCCCCCTGTCAGCGCTTCGCCGAGGGTCACTCGTGCGGGTGGTCAGTCACGTATAACGAATGACTATAAAAAAAAGAGCAAGATCAGGGTCTCAGGCTATTAGCACCGAGCTTCTGATAGGAGAATACCGGCCCTCAGGGGGCGGGTGCCGCCGGACAGCCCCGAAATCCTGCTTGGACGGCACCCTGGTGAAATAGGCGGGCTGAAGGCAGACACCGAAAAGGTCGTCTCCCTGCAGCAGGACTTCGTCAAGGACAGCCAGAAGCTGACCGAAGAGAACAGAAGGCCCAGGAAGGCGTCAAGGAGAGCACTGAACCGTCCCGGGATTCCCGGAGGCTCCAGACCTTGAGAGGATGGAGCCATGAGCATATCAAAACGATACTCTCCCGAGGTACGCCAGCGGGCGGTACGCATGGTCTTCGACCACGAGGCCGACTACCCCTCGCAGTGGGCGGCCATCGGCGCCATTGCCCCCAAGATCGGCTGCACGCCGGAAACCCTGCGGAGCTGGGTCCGGCAGGCCGAGCGTGATGCAGGTCGCCGGGAAGGCACTACGACCTCAGAGCGTGAGCGGATCCAGGCGCTGGAGCGCGAGAACCGGGAGTTGAAGCAGGCCAACGAGATCCTGCGTAAGGCGTCCGCGTATTTTGCCCAGGCGGAGCTCGACCGCCGCGGCAAGTGATGATCGAGTTCATCGATGATCACCGGGAGTCGTACGGGGTCGAGCCGATCTGCCGTGTCCTGCCGATCGCCCCGTCGACGTACTACGAGCACAAGGCCCGTGAAGCCCAGCCTGACTGCGCGCCGCCCCGAGTCCAGCGCGATCACTGGCTGTGCGCTGATATCCAGCGCGTCTGGGACGAGAACTTCGGTGTTTACGGTATCCGCAAGGTCTGGCGCCAATTGCATCGAGAAGCTATCCCAGCCGCTCGCTGCACCGTCGAGCGCCTGATGCGCCGGATGGGGCTGCGTGGCGTGGTGAGAGGCAAGCCGGTCCGTACGACCGTGCCAGATCCCAACAAGACCTCTCCGGCGGACCTGGTGCAGCGGCAGTTTCAACCGACTCAGCCGAACGCGCTGTGGGTGTCGGATTTCACCTATGTCGCGACCTGGCAGGGCTTCGTCTATGTCGCCTTCGTCATTGACGCCGAAACCGCCACCAAGGCTATTAAGGAAGCGGTTCCCAAGACTGCCAAGGCCGCCTAGTAAGTTTTCCCGCCGGCCCGCGCCGGCAGGTCGCGACACCTCGAGGCCGCCGATCATCGATCGGCGGCCTCTTGCATGCATGGATGATGATGGCAGGACGGGGTTTGTCATGCCGTGAATCAAGGGGAAGGCGGAATGATGCTCGATGCCTCGGTTTCCACCTGGTTGCGGCCCCCTTCCTTGGCCCGGTACATGGCCTGATCGGCCCGGGCGACCAGGGTCTTGCGACTGTCGCCGGGGTACCAGGTGGCCACGCCGATGCTGATGGTCACTCCGCCCAGGTTACCCAGGTCCGGTTCCTCGGTGCTCTGCCTGAGGCGTTCGGCAAGATGCAGGCCCCCGACCAGGTCGCAGTCGCTGGCCAGCACGATGAACTCCTCACCACCCCAGCGGCCCAGGTTGTCGGTGGGGCGCAGGATGTTCTGCAGGACTCGGCACAATGTCACCAGGACCTGATCGCCGGTCTCGTGACCGTGGGTATCGTTGAAGTGCTTGAAGTGATCGATGTCGAACAGCAGCACGGCGAAGGGTCTGTCGTGGCGTTCGGCGGCATTGAGCTCGGCGTCGATCGCCTTCTCCATGCGGTAACGGTTCCAGGTGCCGGTCAGGCTGTCGCTGTAGGCCAGGCTCTTGAGCTTGCAATTGGCGTGATGAAGTCTTTCATTGAGCTGGGCGATCTCGTGGGTGGAGGTCAGGACGGCAAGACTCTTGGCGAGGTCTCCGGCGGCACGGCGCTCGATGGCCCGCCAGGCGCGGCTACGCCCCTTCACCTCCTCCTGCCATTGGGCGAAGGATCGGCGCGGCGTCATGACCAGCTGCCCGTCGCGGAGCATGGGGGTATCCTCGGACTTGCCGGCCCAGCGCCTGCTGTGTCGCTGCTCGCGGCGAAACAGCATCAGCCAGTGGCTCGACTCGGTGGGCAGGGCCACGGCGAACAGGCCACAGAGGTTGCCCTCCTGCCAAATCGCCAGGGGTGTCCTTGCCAGCGCCTGGGTGTGCCAGGGGGTGTCGGGACCCTGGTGGCGGCTCAGCCAGTCGGCCATGGCAACCAGATTCTCCTCGGCCGGCAGGGTCCCCAGGCCACAGCTCTCTTTCCCGGTGACGAGGGCGATGCCTTCGGCATCCAGCAGTTCGAGCCATTCCGCGCCGTGGCGCTGTATCAGGCCATCCGGCCCGAGAAGGCGCCCCCTTTCATCGGAGAGAATCTCGTTGCTGTCGTGGATGCCGTGAAGAAGGTGGGTGTCGGCGCGTGTGCGCAGCAGCATCAGCCGACCCATGGCAATCTGAGCCAGGGCGCACAGAGCATCTCGCAGGTCGGCCTCCAGCGGCCTGGGTTCCAGGCCGTGACAGGCCAGCAGGCCCCAGAGCCTCCCCTCCTCGTGCATGGCCATCGACAGCGAGGCACCGACGCCCATGTTGGTGAGGTACTCCTGGTGAATCGGCGCGACCGCGCGCAGCACCCCCCGCGACATGTCCAGTGGCGCCGCCTCGCCAGGGCCACTGGGCGGCACCAGGGGAACCGCCGGTGCCGAGGCATCGGGGATGCTGCGCACCCGGTTCATGTCGTAGAGCCGGCGTACCTGGGCAGGAATGTCACTGGCCGGAAAGTAGTGATCGAGGAAGCTCTCTGCCTGGGGCAGACAGGTCTCGGCGATCACCCGACCGTTCCACTTCTCGTCGAAGCGGTAGACCATCACCCGCTCGTCGCCGGTCAGCTCCTGCACCCGCCGCGTCAGGGCATCGAGGAGTGTATCGGCGGCGTCGATCTGATTCACTTCGACCAGCCAGTCGTTCACCTTGTCCAGCAGGCGATGTCTATCCGGGCACATCAGGTGTTCCAGTTCCACGACGACAGCGTCGCCACTGTGATAGGCCACCACGTGGAAGCGACGTCGTTCGCCCCACACCTCGCGCTGGGCGGTAAGCACGGAGGCCGAGCTGTCCTGCTTCACCAGTTCGGTGCCCAGGAGATCCATCAACTCGTCGCCCAGCACCTCTCTGGCCTCACCGGCCAGGGCATCCGTCACGCCAATACCCAGGAAGACCTCGATATTGGCGCTGACCTGGCGAACTCGCTCCATGGCGGCATCCAGGCTCACCAGGCAGCCCATCGGCTGGATGGCGCCGGGGATGTGCACCGGCTCACGGGCACAGGCCTCCAGGGCGGCGGCGATCTCGGCATCACTGTACTGGGTGTTGGGCACGCGCAGGCTCCAGGCGGTGGGTTCAGAGGATGGCCAGGGTGGTGACGGGTCGCGAGACATTGAGGCTCTGGCTAAACTTCGCGAAGGCCTGCTGCGCCATGCTGGCAGCGGCTTCCTTCTCGTCTTCCTTGCCGTGCAGCTGCACACATTCTACCTGCACGAAACGGCGAAAGGCCGGCCAGATATCTGCTCCGCCGGCATCGGCGAAGAAGCTCAGCGGCGTGTCGGCCCCAAGGCAGGCGCGGACCCGGTCGGCGAGCAGCCGGGCACCGAGGCGCGAGCCTTCCAGCACATAGAGCAGGCCGATCAGCTCGCCGTGGGAACGCGGCTGCGCCATGGGCGGCAAAACAGCCTCCGTGGGGGTCAGGCCGAGACGTTCCATGTCATCTCTCAGGCTGGCTGTCCGCCGCCACAACCGGTAATCCAAGCGGAGACGGTCGATAGCCGCCCCGGCGACCTGCTCCAGGTAGTGCTGTGCCGGATAGAGCCCGAGAAGGGCGTCGCCATAGCGGTCAAGGTCGAGCCCGGGTCGCAGCAGGCCGTTCAGGCGTGGATGCCTGTCCAGGGCGTGATGTTCGCTGCGGGTCGCCTGGCGCAGGTGATCGAGCAGTTGACAAGGGGATTCGTTCACCCGGTGCTGTCCTTGTATGAATGGCGGATGGCAGAATGCCTGGTCCCAACCGACGCCTGGAGCAAGGTGTGATCTTACCCAGTAATCGTGGACACCGGTCAATGTGACTTTCCTGGCCTCAAAGGCCTCGGGTGCTGCACAGCCGAAACCGGCAAGGTCCAGCAGGATTAGTCGGTAGTCGGCCTCCAGGTAGGGCAGCAGCCGCCGCCAGGCGGTCTAGTCGCTGCCGAAGCCATGGATCATCAGCAGCGGAGTGGTGCCGCTGCCATGCTCGGTGACGTTCAGCAGGTGGTGGATATCGGTCATAGGGACTCCTGGGCGTCCTTGTCGGTTTCCTGAGAGCTTGAGTGCAGCGCCGAGAAAGCTCAAGACGCCTGCATGATGGCGCACCGTTGCCGGAAGGCCTCCCCCTTCAGGCCTCTTCCCACTGCACGCGGTTACGCCCTGTCTCCTTGGCGGCGTAGAGGCCCTGGTCGGCGCGCTTGATCGCCGGCTTCAGGGTGCACTCTCCGGCACACACCAGCGTCACGCCCAGCGAGGCGGTATAGGCCAGCGTGCCGTTTTCCGGCCCGGCTTGGCCGACCTTGGTGGGCGTGGTGGCGACGGCCTCCCGCAGTCTCTCGGCGACCCGCAGGGCCTGTTCCCGATTCGTGTCGGGCAGCAGCACGGAGAACTCCTCGCCACCCATGCGACACAGCATATCGCCGTCACGCAGTACCTGGCGGGCCAAGTCGGCAAAGGCCTGCAGCACGAGGTCTCCCACGTCGTGGCCGTAGGTGTCATTGATGCGTTTGAAGTGGTCGAGGTCGATGGCGATCAACGTCAGCGGCGCCCCGCTGCGTTCGGCGCGGGCGATCTCCATGGCCGCCTGGTTCTCCAGGTAGCGGCGGTTGCCCAGACCGGTGAGCGGGTCGGTGAGTGCCTGTCGCGCCAGCCGCGCCTCCATCTGCTTGCGCTCACTTAGATCGAACACTGTAGCCCGGGAGTATTGGAAGCCCTCCTCGGTGACTTGGGCGGTGGCCTGAATGGCCACCGGTAGGCGGGTGCCATCGTGACATAGCAGCTCGCACTCGGCGCTCCCCTCCTGCCCCCGGCCCAGCACCTGCCGGAAGGCGGCGTCGAAGGCCTCACGAGTCTCCGGGGCGACGAAGTCACGGTAGTAGCGTATGTCGATCACCTCGTCGGCGCGATAGCCCAGCCAGTCGAGTTCGGTGCGATTGATCTTGATGACTCGGCCATCGCTATCCAACGAGTGGTAGCCGCAGGGGGCGTGCTCATAGAGGTCCTGCACCTCGCCGGCGTACTGGCGAGCCTCGCGGGAGAACGCCAAGGCGCGCTGCCTGAGTCCACGTAGGCGGTGGTCGCTGAGCACCCAGAACACCCCGAAGCCCACCGACAGCAGGTAGACCAGGACGAGGGCCAGCAGCTGCACCGGGTTCTCCCTGAGCAGCCCCCAGAGGCGGGGCCGCGGCATCAGGATGCCAAGACGCCAGGGCTGGGTCTCTGACTCGCTGAGGATCTTCCCGGCCTGGCTGCGGTAATGCTGAGTACGCAGATCGTGGCTGCGGAATGCAAGCAGATGGTCGTCCAGGGTGGCCATACCGTGATTGCGACTGGACATGGCGTTCCAGGCGGCGGGCCAGCGCTCAATGAGCGAACGGCCGAAGCGCTCGCCCGGGGCATCACTGTTGGGGAGCAGCCACTGGCCCTGGGTATCCACCAGCAGGGCCTCGCCCGGGCCCTCCTCCCGTGCATGGGGCAGTGTCGCGGTGAGTCGTGACCAGTCGAGGGTGAATAGCAGCACGCCCAGCCGCTCGCCCTGACCGTCGACGATCGGCGTGGTGATGTCGATGACGGTGGTCACCGGCGCCTGTTCCTCGCTGGAAGCGCCCAGGCGCGGGGAAGAGACATAGAGGTCCCGCCTCTGCAGGCTCATGGCCTTGCGGAAGGCGGTCGTTGTGCCATGGTCGACCACCGGTGGCCGCGGCAGCCGGGACACGGTCGTAGTGGCGACCCACTCACGCCCTTCGGTGTCGACCACCGCCAAGCGGGTGTAGCGACCGAAGTGGGTCAGCAGCGTGCCGAACAGCGCCTCCAGCTGCTCCCAGTCGCTTTGCGCCGCAAGGCCCCACGTCGGCGTCTCGGCAGCCGCCTGTCGGAGCAGGAAGCGCCTCAGCAAGGGGTACTCCGCGGTGGCCAGCACCTGGTTGAAGCTCTCGTTCATGCCCCGCAAGAGCAGGTCATACTCGGCCGCGAGCAGCGACTCGGCCGACTGGCGCGTGCCGTCGATCCTCTCCTCCAGGTGCGAGGTGAAAATGGGTGTCAGTATCAGGGTGACCAGCGCCACGGGGAGCAGGACGGCCACTGTCAGGCGGGCCCAGAGGGGTTTAAGGATCAAGGGTGAAACCTCGAATCAGGTCAGCCGCAATCTGTGCAGGCGAGGGGTTCAGGAGGTCAGGAGCAGGATGGAAAGGGCCTCTTAGCTGACCGTGCGCAGTATCCAGCAAAAGCCGCGTATCGTCATCCCGAAACGTGGCGGGTCCCGCATGGCGTGTGTGCCTTGCCCGCCAGCCCGGATATTGCACTGGGCTGGCCAGAAGCACCCAGATGTCGGGCTCGGTGGGCATGATGGCTCTCAGGGCATGAAATTGGCTATTTCTTGATCAATTTCATGGACTCCGGACGCACTTCCCCCTACCCCCATGTATTTTCTGTGCCGGGGACAGCACGCCGCGACGCTATCCGGGCACCAGTTTGCGAGCCAGCTTGAGGAAGAGGTCCTGATCGGGGTAGTGGCTGCTCAGCATCAGCCGGACGCGCCGGGTATTGCGGATCACCACGCCACCGATCTTCAGTAACTTCAGGCGCAGGGTGGTGACCTGGGCCGTGGCGTACGCGGTGCGCTTCAGGTACACCCGACGCAGCCGTTCCATCAGCAGGTAGGCCAGACCGGCCAACAGCAGCCGGTACTGGTTGGGCCACCATTCATGGCAGCTGGTGCGGTCGGAGAACAGGAACTGCTGCTCCTTGATGCGATTCTCCATCTCGCCTCGGGCGCAGTAGCGGTGGTCGTAGAGCCACTCGGCGCTGCAGCCGCGCAGGTTGGTGACCACGTAGCGGGTGTTGAAGCCACGCCGGCTGGTTTCGGATTTGACGATCACCTGTCGTCGGCGTTTCTTCCAGCTGCCGGCGGCGTACTTGATGAAGCCGAAGACGCGCTGCTTCTCCCAGGTCTTCTCGAAGCGGATGGCCGACTCGTAATCAATGTCCAGCGCCAGCTTGGCCAGGCGCTTGTTACCGGCGATACCGATGAAGTAATCGACGCCGTGGCGGTCGCACCAGTTGAGGATCAGCGGGCGGCAGAAGCCGCTGTCACCACGGAAGACGATCGTCACATCGGGCCATGCCTGACGCAGCCGCCGGACCAGCAGGGTAAGGATGGCACCGGCGTGGTGGGCGGTATCCAGCGAGGCCGGGCGCAGGTAGCTGACCAGCAGCTGATCGCCACAGAACACGAACAGCGGCAGAAAGATGTAGTGGTCGTAGTAGCCGTTGAAGTGCCGTCCGAGCTGCTGGAACTGGAGGTCACCGAGAGCGTGTTGCTCGACGGCGCCGAACAGGCGATTGAGTTGATCAATGCCCTCAAGGCGAAGGGCGTTCGGGTCGCCCTGGACGATTTCGGCACCGGCTTCTCGAGCTTGAGCTACCTGCGCGACCTGCCGATCCACAAGGTCAAGCTCGACCGTGCCTTCATCAAGGACATCGCTACCAACCGCATCAACGCCGCCATCGTGCAGGGAATCATCATCATGGACCACCACCTGGATCTGGTGGTGGTCGCTGAGGGCATCGAGGAACAGGACCAGCAACAGGACCTGATACGACGCAACTCCGACTTGCTGCATAGCTTTTTGTTCTCACAGCTAGTAACTTTGGATTACCTGATGATCGTTTTATCGGAGCGACGTCCCGCTAATGGCTGCCTCCTCTCCTTCCTGCTCAATCGCGTATGAAGCACGACGTTTGCAGGTGCTGGCGGACTACCAGATCCTCGACACGCCAGAGGAGTCAGCGTTTGATGAGATCGTCGAGGTGGCTTCGCTCATCTGCGACGCTCCCATCGCCGTCATCAACTTCATTGACCGGGATCGGCAGTGGTTCAAGTCGGAGAAGGGGCTCGGCGTGCGTGAAACCCCGCTGGATATCTCCATCTGCTCGCATGCCATTCTGCAGCCGGGGCTGTTCATTGTGCCCGACACCACCCGGGAAGCGCGTTTCGCCAACAATCCCCTGGTAACCGGCGAACCCCATCTGCGCTTCTATGCCGGTGCGCTACTGGAAAGCCGTGATGCCTATCCGCTGGGAACGCTCTGTGTCCTCGATTACAAGCCCCGCGAGCTAACCGAACGCCAACGCTTCGCGCTCCAGGCCCTCGCCAACCAGGTGATGGCGCACATGGAACTGATGCAGGCCCACCGTGAACAGGCCGAGCTGATACGCGAGCTGGAGGCAACGAAACGGGAGCTGACCCGGCATGCCGCCACCGACCCGCTCACCGGCCTGCTCAACCGCCGGGCCTTTGAACAGCGCTTCGCCCAGGAAGTAGCGCTGATACAGCGCGGAGCCCTCCCGGCCGCTATACTCTTGATTGACTTGGATTATTTCAAGAAGGTCAACGACACCCTGGGACACCAGGCCGGGGATGAGGTCATCCTGAAATTCGCCAAGCTCTGTCGGGAGGTATTTCGGCAGATCGATGTGATCGGCCGTTGGGGTGGCGAAGAATTTGTGATTATGCTGCCAAGAACCACTGTGATGGAAGCAGAGCACGCCGCTGAGCGGCTCCACCAGCGCCTGGCCGAGACGTCGATGCGCAATGACGGCGCCTCGGCACTGACCATCACCGCGAGCATCGGCGTCTGCGCCTTGACAGGTACCAGCACAATGGACGAGTGCTTGTATAGAGCCGACGACCTTCTGTATCTGGCCAAGGAGCAGGGCCGCAACCGTACAGTCTCCCAGGCGTAGTCAGCCAGTTAGCTTGAAGGCTCCACCTCCGCCAATTGCGGCGACCATGCCTAATCGAGTGACGATAGACGACCATACCGCCAGACATTGTCCCAAAAATCGGAAAGACCCGACGATCAGGGAGATCAACATGGTACCCAAGGATCCTGTAAGCGACCGATCCCTGCATCAGGCTCATGAGTTGCTCAGCTTCCATCTCGACAACCTACCCCTGGCGGTGATCGAGTGGGACAGCGGGTTTCACATCTCGCGCTGGTCGCGGCATGCCGAGGTGCTTTTCGGCTGGCCGGCCGAGGCGGTCATCGGCCTGCACCCCTTCGAGTTTGCCTTCGTTCATCCCGAGGATGCCGAGTCCGTTGCCGAGGTTATTGGGCGACTTCTCGATGGTATCGAACGACAGCATGTGTCGACCAATCGCAACCTGACCAGGGATGGGACTCAGATTGAATGCGAATGGCACAACTCCATCCAGCTCGATGATCAGGGCCACGTGGTCTCGGTGCTCTCGGTGGTGCATGACATCACCGAGCGCAATGCCGTCGAACGGTACAACCGCGAGTTGTTGGCCCGTGAACAGGCCCTCAAGGCTCAGTTTCGTGCCATCTTCGAATCCGCCCCGGGCCTCTATCTGGTCCTGACCGCCGACGACTACCGGATCGTCGGGGTCAGTGATGCCTACCTGGAGGCGACCTATACCGACCGCGAGGCCATCATCGGGCGCCAGCTGTTCGAGGTCTTCCCGGTGACGCCCGACCGGTCGAATGCCGAGGGGGTCGAGGAACTGATCGCGTCGCTGGAACGGGTCAAGCGTTATGGCCAACCCGACACCATGCCTGTCCTGCGCTATCCGATTCCCGATCCCGCGACGGGCGGCTTCGAGGAGCGTTACTGGAGCCCCATCAATGTCCCGATCTTCGACGAGCAAGGACAGCTGTCGCTGATCCTGCACCGTACCGAGGACGTAACCGACTATCTCAACGACTCGCCGACCATCGAACCCACGAACCTGGAGCTGATCGCCCGTGCCCGGGAGCTCAAGACCCTGCTCGAGCGCCATCGCAGCAGCGAAGAGCACTGGCGCCGCCTCTTTGCCGAGGCCGCCACCGGCATCGTGCAGGCCGACACCCAGGGTCGCTTCCTGTACGCGAACCAGGCATTCTGCGACATGCTCGGCTATTCCGAGGAGGCCCTGAGGGCCACCGATTTCCTCGCCCTCACCCATCCCGACGATAGGCAAGGCAATCTCGACGAGCTCAGGCGCCTGCTGGCCGGGGTGACGAATGGCTTTATCATCGAGAAACGCCTGCTGGACTACCAAGGCGGTGTGGTCTGGTGCCGGAACAGCGTCTCCGCCCAGCGCGACATGCACGGTACCATCGTCAGCTTGGTGGCGGTCATCGAGGACATCACCGCCCAGCGCGAGGCCGAAGTACGCCAGCAGTCGCTGGCCCAGCGGTTGACCCGCAGCCTCGAGAACATGAGCGACGCCTTCCACCTGCTCGATAAGGACTGGCGTTTCTCCTACCTCAATCACCAGGCCGAACGCGTGCTGCAACGACCCGCCGCCGAGCTCCTGGGCCGCAACGTCTGGGAAGAATTTCCCGAGGCACGGGGGAGCGAGGCCTGGCCCCGCTATCATAGCGCCGTCGAAACCGGTGAATCGCAGCACTTTACCCTCTACTATGCGCCCCTGGCTCAGTGGTTCGAGGTCAATGCCTATCCGGGCGAGGAGGGCCTGGCGGTCTATTTTCGTACCATCACCGAGCAGAAACGCCTCGAGGCCCAGCTCCAGGAGGCGCAGCGCATGGAGGCCATCGGTCACCTGACCGGAGGAATGGCCCATGACTTCAACAACCTGCTGACCGTGATGATGGGCAATGCCGACCTGCTCGGTGAGGCGTTGGCGGAGGATACCCAGCTGGCGCCGCTTGTTCAGGCCATCGCCGAGAGCGCCAAGCGGGGGGCCGACCTGACCCAACGCCTCCTCGCCTTCGCTCGTCGTCAGGCCCTGGCCCCGGAACCCACCGATATCAATCGCTTGATCCGTGGGTTGGCCGAGCTGCTGCGGCGGACCCTGGGCGAGCAGATCGAGCTGCGCTTCCATCCGGGGCAAGGGCTCTGGGCGGCCAATATCGATCCCTCACAGCTCGAGAGCGCACTGCTCAACCTCTCCCTCAACGCCCGGGATGCCATGCCCGATGGCGGCCACCTGACCATCGAGACTCGCAATGTCTCGCTCTCGGCGCAGTACGCCGGCGAGCACCTGGAGCTGGCCCCGGGCGACTATGTCTGCATCGCGGTCAGCGACACCGGGACGGGCATCCCCGAGGGCATCCGGGAGCGAGTCTTCGAGCCGTTCTTCACTACCAAGGAGAAGGGCAAGGGAACGGGGTTGGGGCTGAGCATGGTCTTCGGTTTCCTCAAGCAGTCCGCCGGGCATGTCAATCTCTATTCCGAGGAGGGTGAAGGCACCACCATCAAGCTCTACCTGCCGCGCATCCAGCAAGCCGTTTCCGATCCCAGGCCTACGGCTAGAGACACGGCGAGTCTCAAGGGCAGCGAGACCCTGCTGGTGGTTGAGGACGATGCGACGGTCCGGGAATATGTTGTGGCACAACTCGAGGCCGCCGGCTATGGTGTGCGCCAGGCGAACGATGGCCCCAGCGCCCTGGCAATGCTCGCCGCAGACACCACCATCCAGCTTCTCTTCACCGACGTCATGATGCCAGGCGGCATGACCGGCAGGGACCTGGCCAATGCTGCCCTCGAGCGCAAACCCGACCTCAAGGTAGTCTATACCTCCGGCTACACCGAGAATGCCATCGTTCACAACGGTAGGCTGGACGAGGGGGTGCGATTCCTCGGCAAGCCCTATCGCCCCGTCGCCCTCTTGAGACTCATCAGAGAGACCCTGGATGAAGACTGACACACCCGGCAAGGGAAAGCCGCCCCGGCTGCTGATCCTCGACGACGAGGCAATGACCGGCGAGACCATTGCGCGCATTGCCCATTTCGCCGGCTTCGAGGCGCGCCACCTCACCTCATCGGCCACCTTTTTCGACGAGGTAACGCTCTGGCAGCCGGATATCCTGGCCATCGACCTGATCATGCCGGAAATGGATGGCGTGGAGGTGATGGCCGAACTGGCCAGGCGGGGCAGTCAGGCCCGGCTGATCATCACCAGCGGGGTAGGCAGTCGGATACTGGATGCCGCCGGGCGTTCGGCGAGAGAGCACGGCCTGGATATCGTCGGCGTCATCGCCAAGCCCTTCTCGGCCGTCGGCCTTCGCGAGCTTCTGTATAAGGCCGTGGAGATGGAAGGGGGCCCCGTCGCGGCCTTGCCTGGCGAGCGAACTCCGACTCGGCAAGCCAGCGTGGAGGATCTGGAACAGGCGTTGACGCTGGGCCAGATCCGCCTGGCTTACCAGCCCAAGGTCCGCTGCCGGACCGGCACCCTCGTGGGTTTCGAGGCTCTGGCCCGCTGGCAGCATCCCCAGTTGGGTGCCATTCCCCCGGATGTCTTCATTCCCCTGGCCGAGGCCCATGGCCTGATCGATCGTCTCACCCTGCAGGTGGCCGAGCAGGCCCTCGACTGGCTCGTAGAGATCTCTTCGGAGGATACTGCCAAACGTGTGGGGCAGCATGTCCTTCAGGACATCCTGCTATCGATGAACGTCTCCGCGCGCTCCCTGGGGAATAGCGATCTGTTCGATGCCATCCTGCGGCTGTGTCGCGAGCGTGGCATCGCACCCCAACGCATCGTGCTTGAGCTAACCGAGACCAGCGCCATGCAGGATGCCACGACCTCCCTGGATACCCTGACTCGGCTGCGCCTCCAGGGTTTCCAGCTCTCCATCGACGACTTCGGCACCGGCTACTCCTCGATGGTGCAACTGGTACGCTTGCCCTTCTCGGAGATCAAGGTCGACAAGCGTTTCGTGATGACGGCCACCGATTCGGAGGAGTCCCGGGCGGTGATCCGCTCGGTGGTGGAACTCGGCCGCAGCCTCGGCCTGAACACCACTGCCGAGGGCGTCGAGGACAGCGAGACGCTCGACTATCTCGACGAGCTGAAGTGCGGCCTGGCCCAAGGCTATCTGATCTCGCGCCCCCTGCCGCCGGAGGATGTCCTCGACTGGTTCATCAGCCGCGAGGCACAGCGCGAAGAGCGCCGACTGGCGGCGATAATGAGCCTTAATTTGCTGGACACGCCCGCCGAGCCACGCTTCGACCGCCTCACGCGGCTGGCCTGCCGCCTCTTCGGTGTCTCCACCGCGCTGATCAGCCTGCTGGATCGTGACCGCCAATGGTTCAAGTCCCGCCAGGGCCTCGATGTCGCGGAGACCCCCCGCGATATCGCCTTCTGCCACAAGACGCTGGAGCGCGACGAGCTGATGGTGGTTCCCGATGCCCGCACCCATCCCCTCTTCAAATATAATCCGCTGGTAAGGAAGAGCCCCTTCATCCGCTTCTATGCCGGAAGCCCCCTCTACCTGCGTGGCGGCGAGAAGGTCGGCACCCTCTGCCTGATCGATCCCGAGCCCCGAGCCTTCGGGGAAGGGGATGCCGAGCTCCTTGATGACCTGGCCCGCATGGTCGAAAACGAACTGGCCCTCTCCTCGACGGATGGCCATGACGAATGCACCGGGCTGCTCAATCGCACGAGTTTTCGCGAGCAGGCCGAAGCGGCCTGCCAGCTGTGCCGGCGCCTCAACCTACCCATGGCGGTGGTATCGGTAAGGCTGGAAGAACTCCCCGCCGTCAACAAGCTCTTCGGCCGGGAGATCGGCGACCGCCAGTTGCGTGACCTGGCTATTCTGATGATGGAGAGCACCGAGGATGCCGACTTGATCGGTCGCTATCGTGCCACCGAAATCACGGCTCTGCTGTTGGGGGTTGGTCTCGAGACGGCTCGTGAGATCGGTGGGCGACTGCACCGGGCCATCGAGCGAAGCAATGACGGCCAGGCGCCCGACCAGGCCAGGCTCTCGCCGAGCATTCGGGTGGCGGCGTTGCCCCCCGGTGAAGGCCCCTTCGAGCAACGCATGGAAGCGGCCTGGCAACTCCTCGGTTGAGCACCAGGACTTGCAGAGGTCGCGTCTATCGCGGGGCCTCTTGCGGATCTCTTCGTGGTGCATTAAAGAAAACGACTATTTCTTGTCCGGGCCCCAGCCGCAGGAGTCAGTTATGGAAGCCTTTTCCCGACGGCCTCTAGAGATTGCCGCCCTGTTCGATACCGTCTCCGACCCGGTGTGGATTTGTGACCCGGTGAGCCTGACGATCCAGGGCGCCAATCGTGCCGCCGTCGGAACCTTTGACTACGACCCCGAACTGTCGGTCGCTATGTCGATTCCGGACATCATCTTGAGCGGCGATCTGGCCGGGTTGAGGATGGCGGTGAAAGACTTCCCGCAACGCTCCCCGGAAGCGAAAGATAGCTGGCGAATAAGATGCCGGGGCGGTGAGGTTCTCGAGGCTCGAGTCTACTGGCGGCTACACGGGACCGATTCCGCCGAGATGCTGGTGGTGTCGATACGCGACATCAGTCCAATTGGGGCGGGAAAGGAGAATCGGTCATCCTCCCAACAGGAAAGCCCTCTATGGGATACCGAGACCAGCACGGATTTTTTCCGCGCCCTCTTCGAAGCGGCGCCTGGCAGGTTTCTGGTGCTCAACCCCGGCAGCTATCGGATCGTCGCCGTTTCCAATGCTTACCTCCAGGCCACCATGACCGAAAGAGAGGCCATCCTGGGCAAGCCGTTGTTCGAGGTGTTTCCGGATGACCCGAACGACCCCGAGGTGGACGGTACCCGCCATCTTCGCGCCTCCCTGTCCCGAGTGGAAGCCAGTGGCTTGACCGATGTCATGGCCGTTCTGCGATACCCCATCCCGCGGCCGGCGAGCCGGGGCGGCGGCTTCGAGGAGCGCTTCTGGAGCCCGGTCAACACCCCCGTCAACGGACCAGACGGGAAGATCGAGTTGATCATTCACCGGGTGGAAGACGTCACCGACTTCGTCAGGGAGACGGGCGAGGAGCCAGCTCTGAGTGCGCTGGAGGATCGGGCCTCCCACCTGCGCCAGGATATCGCCCTGCGCTCTCGGGAGCTGCGGACGGCCTACGAACAGCTCGTCGAGCAGACGAGTTACTTGAGGGCGGCACAGCGCTTGATGGGGCTCGGCGTCTGGAAAATGGACCTTGACACCCGGCAGTTGACCTGGCTGGACGGCGTCCATCGCATCTACGGCGTCGACACATCATTTCAGGTGGGTGACATGGAAGGCTATCTAACGCTGGTGCACCCCGCGGACCGGGAGGCACTGGTGCGCCACCTGGAGGAGTGGCTGGCCGATCCCGGTGATCACTTCGAGTTTCGGCATCGCATCCTGCGGCCGGATGGTGACATCATCTACGTCAAGGGGCTGGCGGAGTTGGCCGAGGTCGAGGGGCGGCGCCAGCTGACCGGCGTGGTCCAGGACGTGACGGATCAGGAGGTGACTGCCGCCGCCCTTTCCCGTGGCCAGAGCCTCTCGCGGATCGCCGGCAAGGCCGCCAGCCTGGGCGGCTGGCGGGTCGACCTGAAGGAAGGAACAGTGGAGTGGTCGGAAGAAACCGCCAGTATTCACGAGATCGACGGGGTACCGCCACGATACCCCGTCGAAGAGGGGATCGAGTTCTATGCCCCCGAGTATCGGGACACGATTTCCCGGGTATTCAACCGCTGTGTTGAAACCGGAACGCCTTTCGACGAAATCCTGCAGATCATCACCGCCCGGGGCAACCGGCGCTGGGTGCGTTCGATCGGCGAAGCGGAACGAAACTCAGCGGGGGAGATCGTTGCGGTACAGGGGGGCTTCCAGGACATTACCGAGCAGATCGGGGCTCGCCGCGCCTACGAGGAATTGACCCAGAGGTTACATCTCACACTGGAGAACATGCGCGATCCCTTCATCCTGCTGGACGAAGCGCTGCGCTTCGTTTTCGCCAATCCGGCGGCGGAAAAGGTGCTGGAAAAACCTCGAGAGGCGATGATCGGCAAGCCCCTGGACGTCGTTTTCCCCTTCGAGGACACCCCCCATTTCCAGAGACATTACCTGCGGGCCCTGGCGCGACAGGAGAGTGAGCATTTTACCGCCCACTTCCAGCCACTGAACGCGCTCTTCAGGGTCGACGCCCATCCCGTGCCAGACGGCCTGGCGGTGTACTTCTCCGATATCAGCCGCGAGCACGAGCGGGAGAAGCAGTTGCGTCTGCTGGAAGTCGCCGTATCCCGACAGAGCGACATGCTATTGATCACCGAAGCGACGCCCATCGAAGGTCCCGAGGGCCCCCGGATCGTCTATGTCAATGAGGCCTTTACACGCCTGACCGGATACAACCGAGACGAGGTCATCGGTGCCACACCCCGACTCTTGCAGGGTCCCGATACGGACCGCGCGGCGCTGGACCGGATCAAGGTGGCGCTGCACCGCGCAGAGCCGGTCCGGGAGGAGCTAGTCAACTACACCAAGGGGGGCGAGCCCTACTGGCTGGAGCTGGATATCGTGCCCTTGACCGACGACGCAGGCCATCCCACGCATTTTGTCTCCGTCGAACGGGATATTACCGAGCGCAAACGCCTGGAGGAGTCCACACGCCTCAGCGAAGAGCGCTTCCACCTGGTGGCCCGGGCCACCAACGACGTCATTTGGGACTGGGACCTGGTGCAAAGCAAGGTCTGGTGGAATGAAAGCATTGAGACCCTGTTCGGCCATGATCGAAGCCGGCTGGAACTCGGCCCCGAGTCCTGGGCCCACCGGATCCACCCGGCGGACAAGGAAGCCGTCCTGGCCGGTATCCATGCGGTGATTGAGGGCGAGGCGAGTAACTGGAGCGACGAATATCGCTTCTTGCACGCGGACGGGAGCTCCCGCACCGTGATCGACCGCGGCTTTGTGCTACGGGACAGCGACGGCCAAGCCGTGCGGATGATGGGTAGCATGCAGGACATCACCCAGCAACGGCAGGTGGCCGAAGAGCTTCGCCAGGTCCAGAAGCTGGAGGCGGTGGGACAACTCACCGGCGGCGTGGCTCACGACTTCAATAACCTCCTGACGGTGATCCTGGGAAACGCCGAGCTACTCGCGGAGGAACTGACCGCTACCCCCCAGCTTCGCGCCTTGGCTGACATGACAGCCAGTGCCGCGTCTCGTGGGGCCGAGCTCACCAACCGCCTACTGGCCTTTGCTCGTCGCCAGGCATTGGAGCCGCAAGTCTTGAATGTCAACCGGCTAGTGGCGGGCATGGAAGAGCTTATACGACGGACCCTGCTTGAAAGCATCGAAATTGAGCTGGTTCAGGCAGGAGGGCTGTGGAGCGTCGACCTCGACGCCGGCCAACTCGAGTCGGCGATTCTCAACCTGGCCCTCAATGCCCGTGACGCCATGCCCGGCGGGGGACGACTTACCATCGAGACCGCCAACGCCATGCTGGACGACAGCTACGCGGACAATCACCGGGAGGTCAAGGCAGGGCAGTACGTGCTGATTTCCCTGTCGGACTCGGGAACGGGGATGTCAGAAGACGTCGCCCGGCAGGCATTCGAGCCCTTCTTTACCACCAAGAAGGATGGCAAGGGCAGTGGACTGGGTCTGAGCATGGTATATGGCTTCGTCAAACAATCCGCGGGGCATATCAAGATCTACTCCGAGACCGGCGAAGGGACCACCGTCAAACTGTATTTCCCCCGCGCCCGGGCGGGGGCGGCGATGGCGGTCGACGCTACGACATCGTCCTTGGTCGAGGGCGGCGACGAACACATCCTGGTGGTGGAGGACGATGCCCCGGTACGCCGGCATGTCGCTACCCTGCTGCAAGGACTCGGCTATCGGGTCACCAGCGCAGGGTCGGGGCAACACGCCTTGGCGATCATTGAAGCACAAGCAGACATCGACCTGCTGTTTACCGACGTCGTCATGCCCGGTGGCATCAACGGTCGTCAGCTGGCGGACCGGGCCAGCGTTCTTCGGCCCCGCCTCAAGATACTCTTCACTTCCGGCTATACCGAGAATGCCATCGTGCATCACGGCCGCCTGGACCCGGGGGTACAGTTGCTCAGCAAGCCCTACCGCCGACAGGAGCTGGCGGCCAAGGTCCGTAAGGTCTTGTCGGAGGTCGAATGATGCGGCCAACTACCGGCGGCCTCTTGCCTGCCATGTCCGCCTCCTTGGCCTGGCTAGTCGCCGTGGTGGCGGCAGCGATTCTCTGGGGCTGGCTGACTTGGAGCCTGGCGGCGGTCGTGGTGTCGCTGGGGCTGCTGACACTCTGACAGTACGTCTTTCGCACTGGCCTGGGGGGTGGATGCGCTGTTCTTTGACCCGCCCCAGGCCGGTGACACTCCCTTCCCGCGGCGGATGGCGCCTGCCACGGCCTTAGGTTTTGTACGAAAAGTAGATTCTGCTAATTTTTCCCATGCTGCGGCAGCATAGGTGAGGCATGGTTGCTGATCGGATGCTCCCTGTGTGAGCTATGTACTACATGGAATTATTTAACCTTTGAAATTCCAGGGTTATGCGCTGCA
Organism: Halomonas sp. LBP4; assembly: GCF_003202205.1. Lineage (GTDB taxonomy): Bacteria > Pseudomonadota > Gammaproteobacteria > Pseudomonadales > Halomonadaceae > Halomonas > Halomonas flagellata. The sequence continues at coordinate 1,335,141 of NZ_PDOG01000001.1, read as the reverse complement.
GGCGCGTTCCCCAAAATGGCTTGGTTGCACTCATAATCCCTCCTGATTACGCATATGGCTCAGCCAGCTTCAGGAGCCGATACGGCATCGGCGGTGTTCTGACCGCCACGGTCAGCAAGCGCGGGATCATGGCCGTAAGGTCATAGCGACGGTTGAAGCGGTACTCGAACTCGGCCAGGTAGCGCGGGGCATGGTGGCCACGGATCGCATGGTAGCTGCCGGTGATGGCGTTCTTGACGTTGCCTAGCACGGTGTTGACCCAGTTGAAGGGGATCTGGGCGCTAGCCCGGCCACCGCCGGTGATGAGGCGCTCATGGGTGTAGAGCGGCGTATCGAAGGCCCGGAAACACCCCACGCCATCGCTGATCACCTGACTACCGGGGATGATGGCCAACTGGGCATAGCGGTGGACCTCGGTACGAGTGAAGCCGCTGACGCGACGCAACTGGACGCGTTGGGGATGGCCCTCTTCATCGATCTGCACCGCGGCGACGAACGGGACCTTGTGCTCGGCGCCGCGGCCGGGCTTTCCCGAGCGTTCACCGCCCAGGTAGGCGTCATCGATCTCAATGCATTCCACCAGCGTCTCACCCTGGTTACGCTCGAGCATGACCTGCAGGATCTTGTGCTTGAGCTTCCAGGCTTCCAGGCTTCCAGGCTTCCAGGCTTCCAGGCTCCCGGGCGGTGTTGTAGCTGACGCCGAGCTACCGGGACAACTGCAGGGCCGAGAGGCCATTCTTGCGTTGGGTCAGCAGGTAGATGGCCAGGAACCAGGTGGTGAGCGGCAGGTGCGTGGCATGGAAGAGGGTGCCGGCGGTGAGCGAGGTCTGATGATGGCAGTGATGGCACTGGTACACCCCGCGCGCGAGCAGGCTGCCGGTGGTGTTGCCACAGTCGGGGCACACGACCCCCTTGGGCCAGCGATGCTGGAAGAGGGCCGCCTGGCACTGCGCTTCGGTGCCGTACTGCGCGAGAAACGCCGGCAACGACAGCCCGGGCTGGAACTGGATGGGATTGCGAGCCATGACGCTAACTCCCTGACGGACCATATGATTCCAATATAGCCACAGGCTGGTGCGATGGCGGATCAACATGAGTAATCAGGTAATCCCTTGCTATCTGACCCATGATGAATAGCTAATGGTCTGGCGGCTGATTGAGACGCCTTCGCTTCGGGAGCAGGCCGGGAAGAGCAGTCCTTGTGTTGGAAATGCCCACGATAGAGAACCGTCTCCTACGCAGCGGACGCTCGTCCGCTGCAATAGCCGATGTCATGTGGTCGCAGTTTGGTCGCAGACAGCAGCCAAACTACGTTCCGTGTGTAAGCAGTGTAAGAGTGCAAGTGGTTGATTTATCGACAAGTGCCCGTAGCAAGCGCGGCCTAGAGTTGTCGAAAAACAGATTCAAAATCCGCCGGGTGCAAGCCCTTGTCGGTTCGAGTCCGACCGCCGGTACCACGTAACCTGCGCGCCCCATGGCCATGGGGTTCAGCGGGTTACAGGCCTGGATCAGAGCCTGAGGTGTGACACTTCGGTGATCCACTCCCGAGGTCTGGCACGCCCTGCGGACCCTGTCTGACGCGCAGCCGTCATCCCCCGAACCGGCATGCCCGGATCGTCCCCCCACGAAATCCGCATCTCTCGCGACGATCGGTCAAATCCGACAGTCACCGGGTCCTTCAGTCCTCGTCGTCGAACGGTTCATCCCATTCGCCGTACTCCTCGTGGATGCCATTGATGTTCACGCTCCGCTCGGCGCCGCAGAGTACGCAGCGCTCGGTGCGGGTGATGTTGCCGTGTGCCGCGGGATTCTCGTGCTCGCGGGTGACTGGGCCCGCGAAAGCGCAGTCATCGCCGACTGGGCGAGTTTCAGTGTGGTTGCATCGGGTCATGGGTCAGGCCTCCTCGAGGGGGTTCAGGTAGTCGATGGCCTTCGGGGTGTCGCCGGCGTGGGATGCGTCGGCCCACATGGTTAAAGGCAGCACCCGGGGGGCTACCTTGCAAAGAGTTTTGATCATCGACCTTGGTATAGGGTTGCAAACCCCGGCGCAGCGCCTGGGAGTGGATGCCTGGTGCCAGCCAGGGCCCGCTCGTGCTCGAGGGCTTAGTGTGGCGGCGTCCTAGACCAGGCTGGCGATCACCACGCCCAGGGTGCCGCCGGTCAGGGCATAGCCCAGCAGGGCCAGCAGGCCGTCGTTGGCGAGCAGGGCCAGGCCGAACAGCGTGAGCGCCAGGCCTGCGCCGGTGGCGGTAAAGGGCACCAGTTCCATGGGCGGCATGGCCAGGCCGATCAGCAGGCAGGTCAGGGCCACCGGCAGGTGGGCAGGCGGCCGGGTCAGCCAGGTGAGCCGCGGCTTGAGCAGGCGGTCGACCCAGCCGGCCGGGCGCTCCATCCAGCGGGTGGCCTGCACGAAGCGCTCGCGTGCGATACGGCGCTGCAGCAGCCAGCGCGGCAGCCAGACATGATCGCGGCCGACCAGCAACTGCACGGCCGAGAGCACCACGAGGCTGGCCATCAGGGTGGGCACCCCGGGGATATCGCCCAGGATGGGCGCCAGGGTGATCAGCCCGGCGAGCAGCAGGAAGGGGGCGAAGGAGCGCCGGCCCACGCTGTCGAGCAAGGCGTCCAGGCTGACACTCTCCTCCCGTTGGCCGGCCTGTTGCATGCGTGCCAGCAGGCCGGTCAGGTCGGTCGGGGACTCGCATGGTGACTCGTCGGGGATGTCACTCGGCATTCTGCCTCCGGGTCCATAGCAGGATCACGCCGAGAGCGATCAGGGTGAGCCCCACGAGCGCCGCCGGGTTGGTGGTCAGCCAGCCGAAGACCACCAGAACGAGGCCGAGCAGCAGCAGGGCGAAGGCGAAGGTGCGGACGTTCATGAAGGGCTCCATCGTCGGGTATGCCGACAGTGTACCGGCGTCCCGCGCGGGAGTGCAGCCGCCGGGGCTGTCCAGGGCTATCGCAGATGGCGGTAACGCTCGAGGCTGTTCCGGCGACAGGTCGGCGAGGGGGCGCTGTGAACCCCTCCTTGGGCGCTACCGATTCCATCCATGGAATAGGACCCCCTCTTCGACCTGTCTCCGGCGCCTCTCGCTTTGGGTAACTGCGATTGCCCTGCGGGGCTGTCCCGGTGGCCCGGGATGACGTAGGGGAGTGGTTATCACACTCCTTTGCCCGCTGCCGGGTGGAGGGCTGTCATCAATCGGCTCGACGCCGAGCATCTGCAGCGCGTCATCCTCGGTGATGGCGGCTACCTCGCCTGGCTGGACATCTAGGCGTTGCGCGCCGAGCGTGCCCGGGCCCTCGAGGCGACCGTCATGGCCTCGTCCAGGCTCGTGGCCACCGCATCCCACGGCAGCGGCGAACCGGCGAAGTGGCAGTGATAGAGTGCGACGCCATCGATCTCGACACGATGGATGTCGTTGCCCTGATCGTCCTGCCACCAGTCGGCATGGACGTGCTGCCAGTTGGGTGCGAGCGGGGTGGCAATGGCGATGGTCATGATGGCTGTCCCTCCTCAAGCATCCTGTGCAGGGCGCTGGCTCAGGATGCTTTCCATTATCTGCAGGTAAGGCTCTTGCAGCCCGTGCCAGCGGGAGCGGAAATCGTGTCTGCGCCTGGCATCGTCCCTATCCTTAGTGTAGTATAAAAACAGTGTTTGTAAACACCGTTCCCTAACTCTGTGCTCCTCGGCTATCCGACCAGCGAGGATCGCCGTGAGCCACCGTATCGTGAGCCTCCGAGAGCGGTATCGACGGTGGCGCCGGGCGCCATCGCGCTGTCGCCCGGGATCAGCCGGCCACCGACACCAGGGCCCGCATCAGCCCCTCGCGCCGCAGCGCCTCGGCCTGCTCCCGACTCTTGACCAGCAGCGCGCCGGCAAAGCCCAGGGCGTTGATCGAGACCGTCCCCGTCCGCTCGCGCCGGCGCGGGACCAGCATCAGCCAGCTCTCGGTCAGCAGCAGGTTGTAGGGATGCGTCACGCTGCCGTCGGCGGCCACCACCAGGTGCTGCGCCTCGAGCAGCTCCCGATAGCACCGATGCAGCCAACCCGCCGCCTGCGCCGGCCGGGCGAGCAGGCCGTCGGGCAGTGCGACGAGCCGGTGGGCGAACGCCATCTCGGGCGCGGTGGGCGAGCCCCGCGTGGCCGCCCGCGTCAGCAGCGGCTCGAAGGGCAGCGTCATGGCGTCGCCGCGCGGCAGCAGCTGCAGGTGCTTGTGCGTCTGGCTCGCCCCGGCTTCCGGGCCGCTGTTGTAGAAGGCCATGGCCGGGCCGTCGGCCAGGCAGGTGGCGAGGGCGGCGAAGTCCGCGGCATTCAGTACCCGCCGCTGGGGCTCGTAGGCGCGGGTGACCAGCAGCAGGTGGTGCTCGATCACGCAGTACTTGTTCAGCACACAGAGGTGTGCCGGGCCCGCCTCGCTGACCAGCAGCGCCGGGTCGGGCGGCAGGAAGGGATCGACGTCCTGCCGGCCGGCACGGGCGAGCCGTTCCCGGGCCCGCTCCTTGTCGGCCAGGCTGCCGAGGATCCGGATCGCAAAGGGGATCCCGTTCTCGCGAAGCGTCAGGCACTCGGTGGCGATGGGCTGCAACGCGCCGCTGGCCAGGGCCGCTGCACTCACTTGGTGGGTGCGTGTCCAGAGATCGTCCATTGCGCTCCTCCCTGACGGATATACCTCCCCAGCGGGGCTTTCAAAGGCGGTGCCGAGGCCCTATGATGCAGAAGACACCAGTCCTTCACCTCTCGCGGGTGGAGGGCTGTTTTTGTTGGTTGATGCCGTCATATCACTATTATGGCGCCTGGACCGCTGGCCGGGCATTGAAGGAGGTTTCGTGTCGTCCCGTCCCCCCACGATCAATCGGCTCGATGCCATCCTGTGGCAGCCGGAGCGCGAGAAGCAGTTCCACCGCTGACACCCCCGGGAGTCGATCGGACATGCCCTTTTCCCTCTGGATCTCGCTGGTGGCGATCTGCGCCATGGGCGCCATGTCACCGGGCCCCAGCCTGGCCCTGGTGCTGCGTCATACCCTGGGTGGCGGACGCGCGCCGGGCGTGGTGGCGGCAGTTTCCCATGCGTGCGGTGTCGGCTTCTATGCGTTGTTGACCGTCTGGGGCCTGGGAGCCCTGGTCGTGCGCGTCCCGCCCCTGTTCCAGGCGATTACCTGGGCCGGGGCCGGCTACCTCGCCTGGCTGGGCATCAAGGCGTTGCGCGCCGGGCGTGCCGGGCCCCTCGAGGCGACCGCCATGGCCACCACCCAGCGCCAGGCAGCCCGGGAGGGCGTGCTGGTGGCGCTGGGCAACCCCAAGCTGATCCTGTTCTTCGTCGCCCTGCTCAGCCAGTTCGTCACCCCGGAGATGAGCGTCGCGGCCAAGGCCGTCATCGTGCTCACGGCGATGATCATCGACGGTGGCTGGTACGTGCTGGTGGCCGTGAGCCTGTCGCACTCCCGGGTGCTGCCCTGGCTGCAGGCCCGGGCCCACTGGATCAATCGCATCACCGGGGTGCTGCTGCTGGCCCTGGCGCTGCGGGTGGTGGCCGGACCGCTCGGCGGTTCATGACGGGAACGTTGATGCGGGACAGTTTCTGCAGGTGTCGCCGCCCGGCGTCGGTGCTACGCTCAAGCCTGTTGCCTGACCGGAAATCCTGTCGATGAACGAACTGTCGAACGAGACGCGGGCACTGGCGGTGGTTCTGGAAGCAGACCCCGACGTGGCCGCCGTCCTGTCGTTGCAGCTTCACGTACTGGGCATGGAGAGCCGCTACTACCGTCAGGGAACCCAGTTGCTGGACGAGATCGCCCACTGTCAGCCGCAGCTGGTGATCATGAGCCTGGAGTTCGGCGAACTGGACGGCATCGCCATGCTGCGGCTGCTGGCCGAGCGCCGCTATCGGGGGCGGATACTGCTGCTCAGCGGGGTGGAGCGCAAGATCGTGCGCATCGCCGAGCGCGTCGGCCTGACCCTGGGGCTGCAGATGCTGGGCTCGCTGGACAAGCCCATGCGGCTGACCGAGCTGCGCCAGCGTCTCGGTAGCCTGCGGGTCGGCCGCGAAGCGCCGGCGGAGGTCGAGGGCGACCCGGTGTTCACCACCGAGGAGCTCGAGCAGGCCCTCGAGCGGCGGGAACTCACCGTTCACTACCAGCCCCAGTTCGAGCTTGCCTCGGGCTGCCTGAGCGGGGTCGAGGCCCTGGTGCGCTGGGCCCATCCCGAGATCGGACTGCTCGGACCGGCCAGCTTCCTGCCCCTGCTCACCACGGCCCAGAGCAAGCGTCTGACCCGCCACGTGCTGCGGCAGGCCCTGGCCGATGCCGAGCAGTGGAGGCAGATGGGGCTGGTGCTGTCGCTGTCGGTCAACGTCACCGCCGATGACCTGATGAGCCCCGACCTGCTGGCGCTGACCCGGCACCGTGCCCCGGGCGAGCCACCGCTGGTGGTGCTCGAGATCACCGAGACCGCGGCCATGGACGACGAGCTGCTGGGCAGCGAGGTCGCCGCCCGGCTGCACCTCAACGGCATGGAGGTCTCGGTGGACGATTTCGGCGTGGGCTTCTCGTCGCTCTCCCGGCTGCAGCTGCTGCCGATCAGCGAACTCAAGGTCGACCGCAGCTTCGTGGGCCATCTGCACGAGGAGTCCCAGGATGCCGCCATCGTCGAGGCGGTGGCCCTGCTCGGCCGCCGGCTGGGCATCCGCGTGGTGGCCGAAGGGGTCGAGGAGCTGAGCTGTCTGGCGCTTCTCGAGCGCTACGGCTGCACCCACGTCCAGGGCTTCGGCCTGTCGCGGCCGGTGCCGGCGGAGGCGATCCCCGAGCTAGCCCGCACTCAACTGCCGATCCGCTCCAGTATCGCCGCCAGCGGCGCGTCGCTGGGCAGCACCCCGTAGGCCGGCCCGGCCTCGTCGCCGAGCCGGGCGCGGCAGAAGGTCGTGGCCACCTCGGGCGGGGCGTGGCGCAGCAGCAGGGCGGCCTGCAGGCACTGGGCCAGGCGCTGGGCGAGCCAGCGTGCCCGGGGCTCGAGCTCCTCCGCGGGGCGCGCCAGCTCGCGCTCCAGCCCGGCCAGGGCGCGGTCGAAGTCGTCCTGCTGGCCATGGGCCTGGGCGAGCTCCATGCGCAGCGCGGCCACCGCCTCGGGGTGGCGCGAGAACACCCGCAGCAGGTCGAGGCAGATCACGTTGCCCGACCCCTCCCAGATCGAGTTCACCGGCGCTTCCCGGTAGAGCCGGGCCAGCGGTGTCTCCTCCACGTAGCCGATGCCGCCGAGGCACTCCATGGCCTCGGCCATGAAGCCCGGCCCGCGCTTGTTGTGCCAGTACTTGGCCAGTGCGGGGAGCACCCTAGCCAGGGCACGCTCGTGCTCCTGGTCCATGCCGTCGAAGGCCCGGGCCGTGCGCATCACCAGCGCCAGGCCGGCCTCCACCTCCAGCGCCAGGTCGGCGATCACCTGCCGCATCAGCGGCTGTTCGGCCAGGGCGCGGCCGAAGGCGTGGCGCTCGCGCACGTGGCGCCACGCCTCGCCCAGCGCCTGGCGCATCATGCCCACCGGGGCGGTGGCGGCATCCAGGCGGGTCTGCTGCACCATGGCCAGGATGGTGGCGACGCCGCGGCCCGGTTCGCCCACCGCCTCGGCCCAGGCGCCGCGGTACTCGATCTCCGCCGAGGCGTTGGCGCGGTTGCCGCACTTCTCCTTGAGCCGCTGCAGCTCGATGGCGTTGCGCTCGCCGTCGGGGGTAAAACGCGGCACCAGGAAGCAGGAGAGCCCCTCGTCGCTGCGAGCCAGGGTCAGGAAGGCATCGGACATGGGCGCGCTGCAGAACCACTTGTGGCCGGTCAGCCACCAGCCATCCTCCCCGGGCTCGGCGCGCGTGGCATTGCTGCGAACATCGCTGCCGCCCTGCTTCTCGGTCATCGCCATGCCGAAGGTCAGCCCGCTCTTGTCGGCGGCGGGCAGGGGGCGGGGATCGTAGTCCCAGGCCAGCAAGCCGGTGGCCCAGCGGGCCTCCAGGCGCGATGACTGGCGCAGCACCGGCATGGCGGCATGGGTCATGGTGATCGGGCAGCAGAAGCCGGGCTCGGCCTGGGTCAGCAGGTAGAGGGCGGCGACATGGGCCTGGTGGCCGCCGCGCCCCTCTTCCTGCCAGGCCACGGCATGCCAGCCATGGTCGATGGCCAGGTGCATCAGCTCGTGGTAGGCGGGATGGTACAGCACCTCGTCGAGGCGCCGGCCATGGCGGTCGAAGAGTCGCAGCTCCGGCGGGTGGCGGTTGGCCGCCTCGCCCAGCGCCTGGACGCGAGCGCTGCCGGTCTCGCGGCCCAGGGCCGCGAGGCGCCGGGCCACCCAGTCGGGGGCCTCACGGCCCAGGGCCTCGCGCAGGGGCAGGTCCGTGGCGAGCAGGTCGCGGTCTCCACCGGGGGCGGGCTGGTTGGTCACCTCGTGGGTGGCCAGTCGTGTGCGGGGGGCATGGTCGGACATGGGCGAAGACTCCCTGTTACCTGCCTCTTTCGAGCATGGTGGCCGGGAGCCTCCGGGTCAACGCGGCGCTGCCTGCGCGTGACGCTGTCGACGGGACTGGTTAGGCTGAAGGCATTTCGCAGGGAGAATGCCATGACCGACGCCCTCCGGCCCGAGGCGTTGCCGACGCCACGCATCGCCGACGAGAGCATCCAACTGGTGGATGCCCGCAACCGCCCCTGTGGCAGTGCCTCCCGGGTGCAGATGCGGCGCTTCCGTTTCTGGCATCGCGCCACCTACATCGTGGTGCGCAATGCCCGCGGCGAGATCTGCGTGCAGCGCCGCACCCTGACCAAGGAGGTCTTCCCGGGCGGGCTCGACCTGGCCGCCGGTGGCGTGGTGGGGGCCGGCGAGGCGGTCCATGTGGCGGCCCGCCGCGAGCTGGCCGAGGAACTGGGCATCCATGGCGTGCCGCTGCGCCATGTGCGGGAGTTCGTCCACGCCGAGGGCGGCCACCATATCTTCGGCAGCCTCTTCCTGGTCGACCATGACGGGCCGCTGACGCTGCAGGCCGAGGAGGTCGCCGACGCCTTCTGGCTGCCCCCCGCCGAGGCGCTGGCCCTGGAGGCGGTCACCCCGGATACCCGCCAGGCGGTGGAGGCGCTGCTCGAGGCCGGCGCCCTGGAGCCGGCGCCATGAACCGCCAGGCGCGGATCGACAGCCTCGAGGCGGTGGTCGCCGCCCTCGAGGGGGTGGTGCTGGGCAAGTCCCGGGAGGTGCGCCTGGCGCTCTGCTGCCTGCTGTGCCGCGGCCACCTGCTGATCGAGGACCTGCCGGGGCTCGGCAAGACGACCCTGGCCCAGGCCCTGGCGCGGGTCACCGGGCTCGACATGCAGCGTCTGCAGTTCACCAGCGACCTGTTGCCTGCCGACGTGCTGGGGGTCTCGGTGTTCGATCCCCGCGAGGCGCGTTTCACCTTCCACCCGGGGCCGGTGTTCCACGGGGTGGTGCTGGCCGACGAGATCAACCGGGCCACCCCCAAGACCCAGAGCGCCCTGCTCGAGGCGATGGAGGAGGGGCGGGTGACCGTGGAGGGCGAGACCCGCATGCTGCCGGACCCCTTCTTCGTCATCGCTACTCAGAACCCCCAGGAGCAGGCGGGCACCTTCGCCCTGCCGGAATCCCAGCTCGACCGCTTCCTGATGCGCCTCTCCCTGGGCTACCCGGACCCGCGGGCCGAGCGGGAGATCCTGCGTGGCCAGGCCGGGCGGGTGAAACTGGCCTCGCTGCCGGTGCTGCTCGATGCCGAGCGGCTGCAGGCCTGGCAGGCACGCCTGGCCGATATCCATGTGGCCGAGGCCCTGTTCGACTATGTCCAGGCGCTGGCAGCGGCCAGCCGCGAGCATCCGGAGCTGGCCTGGGGGCTCTCCACCCGCGGCGTGCTGGCGCTGCTGCAGGCCGCGCGGGGCTGGGCGCTGCTCGAGGGACGCGACCATGTGCTGCCCGAGGACGTCCAGGCGGTCTGGGTGGCGGTGGCGGGGCATCGCCTCAGCAGCGGGCGGCGCGAGGAGGGCGAGGCCCTGGCGCGCCACCTGCTCGTTCGCGTGCCGGTGATGGGGTAGCGTGGCCATGCCCGATCGAGTCGCCTCCGACTGGCGTGAGCGCCTGCGCCGCCGCTGGCTGGGGCGCTTGACGGCGTCACTCTGGGCGCCCCTGCCGCAGAGTCGCCTGTTCCTGCTGCCGACCCGCTTCGGCCTCGGCTGGGCGGGGCTGGTGGTGCTGCTGGTGCTGTTCGGCATCAACTACCAGAACAACATGGCCCATGCGCTGGCGTTCTGGCTGTTCGCCCTCGGCGTGGTGGTGCTGCTGCGCACCTGGCGCAACCTGCTCGGGGTGAGGGTCGCCCTGCGCCTGCCCCAGGAGGTCTTCGCCGGCAACGAGGCGCGCCTCGGGGTGAGCCTGGAGGGGAAGCGGTCGCGCACTGCCCTGGTGCTGCATGCCGGCGGGGCCTCGGCGCAGGCGGACCTGCCCGAGGGTCGCGGCGAGACGACCCTGGCGCTGCCGGCGCCCCGCCGCGGGGTGCAGTCGCTTCCGCCGCTGCGCATCGAGAGCCGCTGGCCGTTGGGACTGGTGCGGGTGGTGGCCTGGCTCGAACCGGGAGGCCGGCTGCTGGTCTATCCCCGGCCGCTCGACGCGGACGAGCCGCTGCATCGCCGCGCCGGCGCCGGCCTCGACGCCAGCGACTTCGCCGGGTTGCGCCGCGCCGAGCCTGGCGACAGCCCCGCCCGGCTGGCCTGGAAGCAGTGGAGTCGCACCGGCGTGCTTGCCGCCAAGGTCTTCAGCGTGCCGCCGCGCCAGCAGCTGTGGCTCGACTACGATGCCTGCCAGGGCGAGGCCGAGCGGCGCCTCTCGGTGCTCTGTGCCCGGGTGCTGGCCCACCACCAGGCCGGCGATCGCTTTGGGCTGCGCCTGCCGGGCCTGACCCTGGCCCAGGGCGAGGGGGCCCGCCAGCGGCGGCTGGCCCTCGAGGCGCTGGCGCACTTCGACCCGGCGACGGCGAGCCCGGAGGAGGGGGCGTGATGCGTCGGCGACCGCCCGCGGGGCTCGGCCCGGCCCCGGCGGTGCTGGCCGACGGCCGCGCCCTGAGTGCGGCCATGCTGCGCCAGCTGTTCGTCGGCCAGTGCCTGGTACTCGCCCTGCACCTGCCCTGGATGCCGGCCTGGCTGGCGGGGCTCGCCGTGGCGGTGGCGGGCTACCGCCATCTGCAGCTGCGACGACGCCTGCCGCGGGCCAGCCTGCTGCTGCGGCTCACGGCCGTGGGCGGCCTGCTGGCGGCGCTATGGCTGGAGTTCGGCACCCTGTACGGCGTGGACGGCCTGATCGGCCTGCTGCTCGGGGTCTACCTGCTCAAGCTGCTCGAGACCCACGACCGACGCGATGCCCGGGTGGTGGTGATGATCGGCGTGGTCGCCACCAGCGGGGCCTTCCTGCACGACCAGGGCCTCCTCATGGCCGGCGCCGCGCTGCTGGCCCTGGGCTGGCTGGTGCAGTCGCTGGTATGGCTGAGTGGGGCCTCCGGGGCTCGCCAGGCCTGGCGGGAGACGGCCTGGCTGCTGGGGCTCTCGGCGCCGCTGATGGCGCTGCTGTTCGTCACCTTCCCGCGCGTCGGGCCGTTGTGGAACCTGCCCCAGGTGAACCGAGCCTCCACCGGCCTCACCGACGAGATCGCCCCCGGCGACATCGCCGAGTTGTCGCGCAGCGATGCCCGGGCCTTCCGGGCGCGTTTCGAGGGCCGCGAGCCGTCTCCCCATGAGCGCTACTGGCGGGTCTACACCCTGTCGCATTTCGACGGCGTGCGCTGGTCCCGGACCGCCCCGCGCGAGCTCTCCTCGGTGCTGGGGCGCCCGCTCGACCACTTCGCGCGGGAGGGGCAGCACACGCCCTGGACGGACGACGCTCCCCGGTTCACCACCGAGCTGCTGCTCGAGCCCGACAGCCGGCCCTGGCGACCCTCGCTGGGGACGCCACTGGCCAGCGACAGCCGCCAGCGCTTCCTCGCCGACGGCACCCTCGAGGGGCTGTCGCCGCTGGGCTCCCGCAGCCTGCTGCGCCTTGCGAGCAGCGGTGCGGCGCCGTCCAATCCCGATCCGGCGGGGCCCGCCTGGCAGGCGATGCTGCCGGCAGAGGGCAACCCGCGTACCCGGGAACTGGCCGAGCGCCTGCGGCGCGAGAGCGGCGGTGACGCCCGCGCCTTCCTCGCCGCGGCGATGGCGCGCTTCGGCGAGGCGCCCTTCCGCTATACGCTCTCGCCGCCGCGGTTGAGCTCCGCCGACCGGGTCGACGAGTTCCTGTTCGGGAGCCGCGCCGGCTACTGCACCCACTATGCCTCGGCGATGGCGGTGCTGGCCCGGGCGGTGGGGATTCCCGCCCGGATAGTGGTGGGCTTCCTCGGCGGCGAGTGGCACCCGGATGGTCATGTCACGGTGCGCGACTACGACGCCCATGCCTGGGTCGAGGTGTGGCTGGACGGGGCCTGGCGGCGCCTGGATCCCACCGGCGTGATCGCCCCGGAACGCATCGAGGAGGGCCCCCAGGCGATCCGCGACGGCCGGGAGGCCTTCCTGGCCGATGCGCCCTTCTCGGCGCTGCGTCTGCGCGAGCTGGGCTGGGCCAACCAGCTGCGCCTGGAGTGGGAGCGCCTGGAGTATCGCTGGCAGCGCGGGGTGATCGGGTATCAGCGTGCGTCGCGCGCCGCGCTGATGGAGCGCGTCAGCGAGCGGCTGCGGGCCCTCTGGGCCTGGCTCATCGAGGTCTCGCCGGGGCGTGGGATCCTGGCGGCCGTGGCGACCCTGCTGGTCACCCTGGGTGGGCTGGCGGGGGGCGCGTGGCTGCTGTGGCTGGGGTGGCGGCATCACCGCCGCGGTCGCGACGAACGGGCCCTGCTGCTGGTCCTGCAGGCCTGGCTGGCGCGGCGTGGCCTGGGGCCGGCGCCCGGGGAGTCCCCGGCGGCGCACCTGCGACGTATCGCGCCACGGGCGGGCGCGGCCGGCCCGGCCCTGGAGGAGAGCGCCCGCCACATCGAGCGGCTGGCCTATGCCCCAGTGGGGAGCGCGGAGCGTCGCGAGCGGCAGCGTCGACTGGCGCGGCGAGTGGCCGAAGCGCGCCGGCGGCTGGGGCGTCGGAAATCCTCTGCCCCATGAGCCGGGACCGTCGAGGCTGGCATGCGGCCGGCGGGCGTGGCATCGTGGACACCATCACCCCTGAAGCTTCGACCATGTCAATTCACGATTACCAATGCCGCAACTATCGCGGCGAGCCCTTCAACCTCGGTGCCCTGCGCGGCCAGGTGCTGCTGATCGTCAACGTGGCCAGTCGCTGCGGCTTCACCCCTCAGTTGCGGGAGCTCGAGCGGCTCTACCGCCGCTATCGCGACCGGGGGTTCACCGTGCTGGGCTTTCCCTGCAACCAGTTCGGCCACCAGACACCGGAGTCGGCGCAGGACTTCTGCGCCTTCAGCGAGCGGGAGTACCGGGTCAGCTTTCCGCTGATGGAGAAGGTCAAGGTCAACGGGCCGGAGGCCCACCCGCTGTTCGTGGAGCTCAAGCGCCAGGCGCCTGGCGTACTGGGGACCACCCTGATCAAGTGGAACTTCACCAAGTTCCTGGTGGGCCGCGATGGCCGGGTGATCCACCGTTTCTCGCCCCGGGACGGCGAGTTGGAGCTTCGCGAGGCGCTGGAGAAGGCCCTCGATGAGCCCTGACGGCCGTTCGCTCAGGGCATCTCGCCGCGCTCGACCATCAGCCGCGCCATCGGCTCGTTCCAGCTCGGAGGCATGAGCCGGGTCATCCGGTTCGGTCAGGGCATCTCGCCGCGCTCGACCATCAGTCGCACCATCAGCTCGTTCCAGCGGTGACGGGTCATCATGGTAGTGAGCCCGGAGAACAGGGCCCAGCTCTTGCGGCGCCACCCCTTGAGGCGCAGGTTGTGCGCCACCAGCTGTTTCATCAGCTTGTGGTCGTCGAAGCCGCGCCATTCGCCGACCACCGACATCTGGTGGCGTGCCAGCACCGGCGCGAGCTCCAGGCGGAAGATCCACTCCAGTTCGCGCAGCGTCAGCCCGTGACGTTCGATCTCCTCGATCATGCGGGCATAGTCGCGTTCGCCGGGCTCGCGTTCGAGCCACAGCGGCGCTAGCGTCAGCCACAGCTCGCCGCGCTCGTCGACCAGGGTCTGTGCATCCATATCGTGCCTCCAGCATGAGGGCTTGCCCGGGAAGAGCATCCTGCCCCAGCCGCCGACGCGGCTCAAGGGCGGACAGGATGCGACGTGGTCGCTAGAATGTGGCCACTGTCATTCCGAATCAACGGGCGAGGCCAGGTTCCCCGCCCGACACCCATCAGCGAGGTCTGTCGTGATCATCAAACCCAAGGTTCGCGGTTTCATCTGCACCACCACTCACCCCGTCGGCTGCGAGAAGAACGTGCTCGAGCAGATCGAGGCCACCCGGGCCCGCGGCCTGGACAAGAGTGCCGGGCCCAAGAAGGTGCTGGTGATCGGCGCCTCCAGCGGCTACGGCCTGGCGGCCCGCATCACCGCGGCCTTCGGCTACGGCGCCGACACCCTGGGGGTGTTCTTCGAGAAGCCGGGCAGCGAGAAGAAACCGGGCACCGCCGGCTGGTACAACAGCGCCGCCTTCGACCGCTTCGCCAAGGCCGAGGGCCTCTACAGCAAGTCGATCAATGGCGACGCCTTCTCCCACGAGGCCCGCGAGAAGGCCATCGAGCTGATCCAGCAGGATCTGGGCCAGGTCGACCTGGTGGTCTACTCGCTGGCCTCGCCGGTACGCAAGCTGCCCGACAGCGGCGAGCTCAAGCGCTCGAGCCTCAAGCCGATCGGCGAGCCCTACCGCGCCACCGCCATCGATACCAACAAGGACACCATCATCGAGGCCGAGGTCGAACCCGCCACCGAGCAGGAGATCGAGGACACCAAGGCGGTGATGGGCGGCGAGGACTGGGAGCTGTGGATCGATGCCCTGGACAGGGCGGGCGTGCTCGCGCCCGGGGCCCGCAGCGTGGCCTTCAGCTATATCGGCACCGAGATCACCTGGCCGATCTACTGGCACGGGGCCCTGGGCAAGGCCAAGGAGGACCTGGACCGGGCCGCCGGCGAGATCGACGCCAGGCTCAAGGCCAGCGGCGGTGGCGCCAACGTGGCGGTGCTCAAGTCGGTGGTGACCCAGGCCAGCGCCGCCATCCCGGTCATGCCGCTCTACATCGCCATGGTCTACAAGGTGATGAAGGAGCAGGGCCTGCACGAGGGCACCATCGACCAGCTCAACCGCCTGTTCGGCGAGCACCTCTATTCATCTCAAGGACGGGGTGGCAGCTTGGATACCGACGAGGCCGGCCGCCTGCGCCTGGACGACTGGGAGCTGCGCGCCGATGTCCAGCACGCGTGCAAGGCGCTGTGGCCGAAGGTGACCACCGAGAATCTGTTCGAGATAACCGACTATGCTGGTTACAAGCACGAGTTCCTCAAGCTGTTCGGGTTCGAGCGCGACGACGTGGACTATGACGCCGACGTGGATCCCGTGGCGGAATTCGATGTCGTAAACCTGTAGGCGGGCATTCCCGACCCGGCGTCTTCCCGGGCCACGCGCCTGCCACTCATCGACGACGGGATGAGCAGGAGGTCCGTATGGATACCAGGGAACGCAAGACCCCGGAGGAAGAAAGGAACCACGTGATGGGACAGCGTACTCCGGAGGACTACGACAACCCCGAGCCGGACGAAGAGCAACCCGAGGCGAAGGCCCCCTCGCACGGGCTCCATCGCGTGTTGCCCATCGTCATCGTCGTCCTCGGCCTGGTGGTGGCGGCGATGCTGATCTTCAGCGGTGGTGTCATCGACTGACCTCCCGCCACCGGGCCGACCGGTCCGGTGGCGCCTGATCCCTGACCCGTTGTGAGGCGGGGCTGTGGTTCGCCCCGGCCTTGGGTAAGATAAGCCTTTGCCCGGCCAAGGCTCCGCTTCGCATGTCCGACTCCGTATCTCCTTCCCGCACGTCGACCCTGACGCGGCATGTCGGTGTCGTGGTGCTGCCCGGCTTCTCGCTGCTGGCCCAGGCCTGCGCCACCGAGCCGCTGGCGGTGGCCAACCAGCTCGCCGGCCGGACCCTCTATCGCCTCACCACCTTCGGACTCGATGCCCGGCCGGTGACCAGCGGCTCCCAACAGGTACTGCTGCCCCACGAGCAGGCCGGCGAGGCCTTCGCCGGGCTCGACCTGCTGCTGGTGTGTGCTTCCGGGCCGCTGGCGTCGGGGGTGCCCGAGTCCCTCTTCGCGTGGCTGAAGCGGCTGGCGGCCAGGGGGGTGGTCCTGGGGGGCATCGGCGGCGGGACCGAGGTGCTGGCCCGGGCCGGGGTGCTCGACGGCTACCGGGCCACGCTGCCCTGGCAGCGCTTCGACGCCTTCGCCCGCGCCTACCCCCGGGTGCGGCTCTCCCAGCAGCTGTTCGAGATCGACCGCGACCGCCTGACCTGCGGCGGCGGTACCGCGGCCATGGACATGATGATGACCCTGATCGGCAGCCAGCAGGGCAGCCAGCTGGCCGAACGGGTCTCGGAGCACTTCGTGCTCGAGCGGGTGCGCATGGGCGACGAACCCCAGCAGGTCTCGCTGCGCTCGCGGCTGGGGCATGCCCCCCAGAGCCTGATCGAGGCGGTGTCCCTGATGGAGGCCAACATCGAGGAGCCGCTCAGCACCCATGAGCTCGCCGAGCACCTGGGCATCTCGCGGCGCCAGCTCGAGCGGCTGTTCAAGAAGTACCTGCAGGCGGTCCCCAGCCGTTACTACCTGGGCCTGCGGCTGCAGCAGGCGCGCAAGCTGCTGCGCGAGAGCGACCGCCCCGCCGGCGAGATCGCCCTGCAGACCGGCTTCTCCTCGGCGGCGCACTTCTCCACCGCCTACCGCAATCATTTCGGCGTGACGCCGCGGGAAGAGCGTCTGTCCTGAACGTCCATTCGACGCGGGAGGCACGCTTGAGCGCCCTGAGGCCCCATCTGTTCCTGCTGCCGGCGTTCACCATGCCTGGCGCCTGCTGGGGGATTGCCTCCTGCCGGCCCAGGTCGTCGGCGGCCAGGTGGTCGTCGTCGGGGTCTGGTGCACCATGGCAGGAGCGGCATCGGGCGACCTGAACGGGAGGCGTCGCGCGAGCTGAGCGGGCGTCGGCGAGAAGGGCCACCGCCTGCCTCGCCGCGGCGTTTACACAAATTGGGGTCCCATTGCTGAAAGCTTCCCTCGACGCCGCTCCCTATACTCGAGTCTCATCCAGTGATTCCTGACCGATGGAGTGGAGACCGACATGAGCCAGACCCCGACCCGCGCCGACTTCGACCGTTACATGGTGCCCAACTACGCCCCCCAGAAGGCGATACCGGTGCGCGGCGAGGGGAGCCGCCTGTGGGACCAGGAGGGGCGCGAATACATCGACTTCGCCGGCGGCATCGCCGTCAACTCGCTCGGCCATTGCCATCCGGTGCTGGTCGAGGCCCTCACCGCGCAGGCGAACCGTCTCTGGCACCTCTCCAACGTCTACACCAACGAGCCGGCGCTGGCCCTGGCCCGCAGCCTGGTCGAGCGCACCTTCGCCGACAAGGTCTACCTCTGCTCCTCCGGCGGCGAGGCCAACGAGGCGGCCCTCAAGCTGGCCCGGCGCTGGGCCCATGACCACCATGGCGAGCACAAGCACCGCATCGTCTCCTTCGCACAGTCCTTCCACGGCCGCACCTTCTTCACCGTCAGCGTCGGCGGCCAGCCCAAGTACTCCGCTGGCTTCGGCCCGGTGCCCGGCGGCATCGTGCACGGCGAGTTCAACGATCTCGACAGCGTGCGCGACCTGATCGACGACGACACCTGTGCGGTGATGGTCGAGCCGATGCAGGGAGAGGGCGGCATCGTGCCCGCCACGCCCGAGTTCCTCCAGGGACTGCGCGACCTGTGCGATGCCCACGACGCCCTGCTGATCTTCGACGAGGTGCAGACCGGTGCCGGCCGTACCGGCTCGCTCTTCGCCTACCAGCAGTACGGCGTGACGCCGGACATCCTGACCAGCGCCAAGTCGCTGGGGGGCGGCTTCCCGGTGGGCGCCATGCTGACCACCGATGCCGTCGCCGGGGTCTTCACCCCGGGGACCCACGGCTCCACCTACGGCGGCAACCCGCTCGCCTCGGCGGTGGCGCTCGCCGCCGTCGAGTTCATCGACACCCCCGAGGTGCTCGCGGGCGTGCAGCAGCGCCACGACCTCATCCGCGAGCACCTGGAGACGATCAACCGCAAGCACGGCGTGTTCCGCGAGATCCGCGGCATGGGGCTGCTGATCGGCGCCGAGATGGCCCCCGGCTACGCGGGCCGGGCCAAGGACATCCTGCCGCTGGCCCTCGAGGAGGGGCTGATGGCGCTGATCGCCGGGCCCAACGTGCTGCGCCTGGCGCCGTCGCTGGTGATTCCCGAGGCCGACATCGCCGAGGGCATGGCACGCCTCGAGCGGGCCGTGGCGCGGCTGGTGGCGGCGCAGTGAGTCGCGGCCCCGCCATGGATGACGACGTATCCCGATCCGGAGGTACCGCCATGCTGGTCGTACGCCCCGTCCGCCCGGCGGACCTGCCGGCCCTGGAACGGCTGGCCGGGACCGCCACCCCGCGGCTGACCAACCTGCCGGCCCATCGCGACCGCCTCGAGGAGCGGATCACCCGCTCCCGCCAGGCCTTCGGCCACGAGGTGGAGTTTCCCGGCGACGAGCACTACACCTTCGTGCTCGAGGACCTGGAGCGCGGCGAGGTGGTGGGGACCGCCACCGTGCGCGCCCAGGCCGGCGCCCGCGAGGCCTACTACACCTATCGCCAGGAGACGCTGATCCACGCCTCGCAGCAGCTCGACGTGCGTCGCGAGGTGCAGACCCTGGCGCTCTCCCACGAGGTCTCCGAGGCGAGCCTGCTGTGCGCCCTGTCGCTGGACCCGCGCTACAAGGGGACCAGCGCCGAGAGCCTGCTGCGCCGGGCGCGGCTGATGTTCATCGCCCAGTACCCGGAGCGCTTCGCCGACATCCTGGCGATGGCCTTCCCCGGCTACCTGGACGACAGCGGCGAGTCGCCGTTCTGGAACAGCGTGGGTCGCCACTTCTTCGTCCGCGACTACCAGGAGATCAACTACCTGGCCGGGGTGCGCTCGAAGAGCTTCATCGCCGAGGTGATGCCGCAGTTCCCGCTCTACCTGGCGCTGCTCACCCCCCAGGCCCGGGCCGCCATCGGTCGCGAGCACCCCGACCACGAGGAGGCCCTGGCCGAGATGCTGGCCGAGGGTTTCCTGCGCTCGCGCCACGTGGACATCTTCGATGCCGGCCCGGTGATCAAGGGCGAGCGCGAGCGGTTCGCCAGCTTCCGGCGGGCCGCCTGGCACCCGGTACGCATCCGCCCGGACCACGCCCTGCCCGATGCCGAGCCGGCCATGATCGCCAACCAGCAGCTGGCGGACTTCCGCTGCATGGTGGCGCGCTATGCGCTGTCGCCCACCGGCCAGCTGATGCTCTCGCCCGAGCACGCCGACCTGCTGGGGGTGGAGGAGGGCCGCGCGGTGCTCGCGGCGCCGTTGGCGCTGCCGGGGGCGGGCGAGCACGACCCGGGCTATGACGAGGGAGAACTGTGATGCGCATTCGACCCATTGCCGAAGGCGACCTGGACGACCTGCAGGCCCTGGCCCGGGAAACCGGCGTGGGCTTCACCTCGCTGCCCGACAACCGCGACTTCCTGGCCGCCAAGATCGCCTCCGCGGTGAGCGCCTTCGAGGAACGCATCCCGGTGGACCGGCGACTCTACTTCTTCGTGCTCGAGGACGAGGTCCAGGGCAAGCTGGCCGGCTGCTGCGCCATCGAGGGACAGGTGGGGCGCGAGGTGCCCTTCTATCACTACCGGCTGGGCACCCTGGCCCACTCCTCGGTGCAGCTCGACATGCATCGCACCATCGATACGCTGTTCCTGAGTTCCGACCATACCGGCGATGCCGAGGTGGCCTCGCTGTTCCTGCGCCCGGAGTACCGCGGCACCGACCACCGTCACCAGCGCAACGGCGCCCTGCTGTCGATGATGCGCTGGCTGTTCATGGCCGAGTTCCGCGACCGTTTCCCGGACAAGGTGCTGGCGGAGATGCGCGGCGTCTTCGACGAGCACGGCAGGAGCCCCTTCTGGCACTGCCTGGGCAGCCACTTCTTCCCGCTGGACTTCGATGAGGCGGACAAGCTCACGGGGCTGGGACAGAAGAGCTTCATCGGCGAGCTGATGCCCAAGTTCCCGATCTACACGCCCTTCCTCTCGGAGGAGGCGCGGGCCTGCATCGGCCAGGTCCACGCGCAGACCCGGCCGGCGCTGGCGATGCTGAAGAAGGAGGGCCTGCGCTGGGAGGGCTACATCGACATCTTCGACGGTGGCCCCACGGTGGAGGCCTACATCGACGACGTGCGCGGCGTGCGCCTGTCGCGCCACTGCCGGGTGGAGGTCAAGGCCGGCGCCACGCCTACCGAGGCCCGTCCCCGCTGGCTGGCGGCCACCACCGGCATGGCAGGTTTCCGGGCCGCCTGGGTGGGGCGCGGGCCCGACGCACATGACGTATTGACACTGAGCGAGGAGGAAGCGCGGCGGCTCGAGGTCGCCGCGGGCGATACCCTGCGCATACTGGATACCGAGGAGGAGGCGTGATGAAGGCGAGACGGCAACTGCTGATCGACGGCCACTGGCAGGAGGGAAGCGGCGAGCACTTCGCCAAGCACGACCCGGTGTCCGACGAACGCCTCTGGCAGGGAGGAGCCGCCAGCGAGGGGCAGGTCGAGGCGGCGGTGGCCGCGGCGCGCCGCGCCTTCCCGGCCTGGGCCCGGACGCCGTTCGCCGAGCGCCAGGCGCTGGTGGAGCGCTTTCGCGAGGTGCTGGAGTCCCATCGCGAGGACCTGGCCACGGCCATCGCCCACGAGACCGGCAAGCCGCTGTGGGAGGCGCGCACCGAGGTGGGGGCGATGATCGGCAAGGTGGCGATTTCGATCCGCGCCTACCAGGAGCGTACCGGCGAGCGCCGCCGCGACCTGGGCGACGCGACGGCGGTACTGCGCCATCGCCCCCACGGCGTGATGGCGGTGTTCGGCCCCTACAACTTCCCCGGCCACCTGCCCAACGGCCATATCGTGCCGGCGCTGCTGGCCGGCAACAGCGTGGTGTTCAAGCCCAGCGAGCAGACCCCGCTGACCGCCGACCTCACCCTGCAGTGCTGGCAGGAGGCCGGGCTCCCCGACGGCGTGATCAACCTGGTGCAGGGGGCGGCCACGACGGGCCAGGCGCTCTCCGCCCACCCCGGCATCGATGGCCTGCTGTTCACCGGCAGCGCCCGGGTCGGCGGGATCCTGCATCGCCAGCTTGCCGGCCAGTTCGACAAGATCCTGGCGCTGGAGATGGGTGGCAACAATCCGCTGGTGGTGAAGGACGTGCCCGACCAGGACGCCGCGGTGCTGACCATCCTGCAGTCGGCCTTCCTCTCCGGTGGCCAGCGCTGCACCTGCGCGCGGCGGCTGATCGTGCCCGAGGGGCAGGTCGGTGACCATCTGCTCGACGCGCTCAGTGACGCCATCTTGCGGCTGCGGGTCGCCGGCCAGTTCGCGGAGCCGGCCCCCTTCTATGGCGGCCTGGTGAGTGCCCGGGCGGCGGACGGCCTGCTCAAGGCCCAGGACGACCTGGAGGCGTTGGGTGGCGTGGTGCTGTCGCGCATGGAGCGCCTGGAGGCGGGCACCAGCCTGCTCAGACCGGCGCTGATCGATGTCACCGGCCTGCCGGTGCCGGACGAGGAGCACTTCGGCCCGCTGCTCAAGGTAAGCCGTTACCAGAGCTGGGATGAGGCCATCGCCCTGGCCAACGACACCCGCTACGGCCTCTCCGCCGGCCTGATCGGCGGCGAGCGCGCCGACTGGGACGACTTCCTGCTGCGCATCCGCGCCGGGATCAATAACTGGAACCGCCAGACCACCGGCGCCTCCGGCGACGCTCCCTTCGGTGGCGTCGGCGAGAGCGGCAACCACCGTCCCAGCGCCTTCTATGCCGCCGACTACTGCGCCTATCCGGTTGCCTCGATGGAGAGCGAGGACCTGCACCTGCCGGACCAACTGCCGCCGGGGGTAATCCTATGATTCTGCAAGTGACCCCATCGCCGTCTACGGCGCTGCCAGCGCGCTCTCTCACTGGCGCCGCCGACTACTGCGCCTATCCGGTTGCCTCGATGGAGAGCGAGGACCTGCACCTGCCGGACCAACTGCCGCCGGGGGTAATCCTATGATTCTGCAAGTGACCCCATCGCTGTCTACGGCGCTGCCAGCGCGCTCTCTCACTGGCGCCGTCGACTACTGCGCCTATCCGGTTGCCTCGATGGAGAGCGAGGACCTGCACCTGCCGGACCAACTGCCGCCGGGGGTGGTGTTATGAGCGTCCGCGAGGTCAACTTCGATGGCCTGGTGGGGCCGACCCACAACTACTCGGGCCTGGCCCTGGGCAACGTGGCCTCCATGACCCACGAGGGGCTGGTGGCCAACCCCAGGGAGGCCGCCCTGCAGGGCCTGGCCAAGATGAAGGCGCTGATGGAGGCCGGCTACGCCCAGGGGGTGCTGCCGCCCCATCAGCGCCCGGACCTGGGGGCGCTGCGCTCGCTCGGCTTCACCGGCAGCGATGCCGAGGTGCTGGCCCGGGCGGCGGGCGAGGCGCCGCAGATCCTGCGCGCGGTCTGTTCGGCCTCGAGCATGTGGACGGCCAATGCCGCCACCGTGACGCCGAGCGTCGACGCCCCGGATGGCCGGGTGCACTTCACCCCGGCCAACCTGCAGTCGAGCTTCCATCGCTTCCTGGAGCCGGCGACCACGGCGCGGGTACTGGCGGCGATCTTCCGCGACGAGGCGCGTTTCGCCCATCATCCGGTGTTGCCGGCGAGCCCGGCCTTTTCCGACGAGGGGGCGGCCAACCACACCCGGCTCTGCGGCGGTCACGGCGAGCCCGGCGTGCACCTGTATGTCTATGGCCGCGAGGCCTTCGGCTGGGGGCTCGACAAGAGCGTGGCCCCCAGGCGCTTCCCGGCCCGCCAGACCCTGGAGGCGAGCCAGGCGGTGGCGCGCCAGCACGGCCTCGGCGAGTCGCAGACGGTGTTCGCCCAGCAGCATCCCGACGCCATCGACGCCGGGGTCTTCCACAACGACGTCATCGCCGTGGGCAATGGCCCGGTGCTGCTCTACCACGAGATGGCCTTCCTCGACGAGCGGGCCACCCTGGACGAGCTGCGCGCCAAGCTCGCCACGCCGTTGATTCCGGTGCGGGTGCCGGCCGAGGCGGTCAGCCTCGAGGACGCCGTGGCCTCCTACCTGTTCAATTCGCAGCTGCTCTCCAACCCGGACGGCTCCATGACCCTGGTGGTGCCCGGCGAGTGCCAGGAGCGCGAGAGCGTCTGGCGCACCCTCCAGGATCACCTGCTGGCGGGCCACAACCCGATCGCCGAGGTGGTGGTCAAGGACGTCAAGCAGAGCATGCGCAACGGCGGTGGCCCGGCCTGCCTGCGGCTGCGGGTGGTGCTCAGCGAGGCCGAGCGCGCCGCACTCTCCGGGCGGGTGCTGCTCGACGAGGCCCTTCACGGCGAGCTCACCGCCTGGGTCGAGCGCCACTACCGCGACCGCCTGGCGCCGGAGGACCTGGCCGACCCGCAGCTGGTCGTGGAGACCCGCGCGGCCCTGGACGAGCTGACGCGGATCCTGAAGCTCGGCTCGGTCTACCCCTTCCAACTGGGGTGAGGCGTCACCTCGACGCCTCCGCTACGATGGGTGTCGTGATCGATTCGGGGAGGCCATGATGGCGACACGCACAACGGGGGGCCGGGGAGGATGATGTCGGCGTCTTCCCCCCTGGCCGCCTACCGGCAGGCGGTCGAGCAGGGCGGCTTCGCGTCCGATGCGGCGCAGTGGCGGGCGGCCGATCATCTCGACCACTGCTTTCATGCCCTTCACCGGCAACAGGACGGCGTGACGGGCCAGGTGCCCGGCGTCTACCTGTGGGGGCCGGTGGGACGCGGCAAGACCTGGCTGATGGATGCCTTCCATCGGCGCCTCGACGTTCCTGCTCGTCGCCTGCACTTCCACCATTTCATGCGCTGGGTTCACCGGCGCCAGTTCCAGTTGCGCGGCACCGCCGACCCCTTGATGGCGCTGGCCCGGGAGCTGGGCGATGAGATTCGGGTGCTGTGCCTCGACGAGCTGTTCGTCAGCGATATCGCCGATGCGATGCTGCTCGGCCGGCTGCTGAGCGCGATGTTCGACCACGGGGTGACAATGGTCTGCACGTCCAATCAGGCACCCGACCAGCTCTATGCCGATGGCTTCAACCGGGACCGCTTCATCCCGGCCATTGCCGCCATCGAGCGGCATACGCAGGCGATCGAGCTGGACGGCGGCCAGGATCACCGGCTACACCCCGGCAAGGCGCACCCGCGCTACTGGGTGAAGCAGCCCGATCGGCCCAGTGCCCTCGCGGCAGTGTTCGAAAGCTTGCGCGGAGACCAGCGGGAGAGTCACGCGCCCATCGAGCTCGGCCATCGGTCGATCCCGGTGGTGCGACGCAGCGAACGGGTCCTCTGGTCTCGCTACGACGACCTGTGTGAGCAGCCGCTATCGGCGCTGGATTTCATCGCCCTCGCCGATCGCTTCACCCATATCCTGCTCGGTGAGGTCCCCTGCTTGAGCCAACGGGGACGGGGCACCGAGATCGCTCGGGGCACCGAGGACGGGGTAGCGCGTATCGAGGCCGGCGAGCGGTCGTTCCCCAAGCTGTCGCGGCAGGACGACGGCGTGCGTCGCTTCATTGCCCTGGTCGATGAGTGCTACGACCGGTGCATCCCGCTCTACCTCGAGGCCGAGGTGGGGCTGAGCGAACTCTATCCCCACGGCTACCTCGCCTTCCCGTTCCGGCGTGCCCTGAGCCGTCTGCAGGAGATGCAGCTGGAACGCTTCGGTATCGGCCCGTCGGCTGATCAATGGACCACTGCGCAAGGAGATCCCGAATGATCGATCGCCTGGAGATCGTTCGATTGACCGCCGAGTCCCCTCACCTCCCCCGGATTGCGGCCTGGCAGCATGCCGAGTGGGGGCACCTGACCTTTGGTGAGACGTCGGCGTCGCGGCTGTCGGCCCTTCGCGAGGAGTGCGGGGAGGCCGCCGGCGTGCCCTCGGCCTTCGTGGCCATGAGCGGGGGGCAGCCCGTGGGCACGGCGAGCCTGGTGGCGCAGGACATGGACGCACGACCCGCACTCTCGCCCTGGCTGGCGTCGGTGTTCGTGCTGCCCGAGTGGCGTGGCCGGGGCATCGCCTCGCGTCTCGTCCGGCGGGTCGAGGCCGAGGTGGCAGCGAGTGGCATCACCCGCTTCTATCTGTTCACTCCTGACCAGCAGGCGCTGTATCGCCGGCTGGGCTGGGAGGACCATGAAGTGCTCGACTATCGTGGCGAGGCCGTGACCATCATGGCCCGCCTGGTCGATGCGTCGGCCTGACGGCCGTTCCACGAGCCCGGACTGCCGTCAGGCGGTCTCGTCGGAAATCGGCGTCAAGGGGTAGCCCGCGGCTTCCCAGTCTCGCTTGCCGCCGACATAGTGGTATACCCGCGTGTAACCCAGGCGTTCGAGGCGCTCGGCCGATCGGCCGGCGCGCTTGCAGGTCGTGCTGGCACAGTAGACCACGATCGGGATGTGCTTGTCGGGCAGTAGCGCCGGGGCCCGCGCCAGGATGTCATCGGAGACGATATTGATGGCCCCCGGGAGGTGGCCCTTGGCGAAACTCTTCGCCGGCAGGGTATCGATCAGCACGAACTCATGGCCCTGTACTTGCCAGGCGCGCAGCGTCTCTGTCGCTATCGGAGTCATCGGTGCCATGGCCTATGTCGTGTCGGTGGGCTTGCGCGGCAGGTAGGCGTCCAGTCCCCACAGCAGGATCCCGAACAGCAGGTGCGGCAGCAGGGAGGCCGGAATCAGCCGGGGACCGATACCCAGCCCGGCGATCCCCCAGCCCACCACCGGAAAGAAGATCACCAGGATCACCAGCCACAGCGCCGCGGCAAGCCCCAGGGCCGTCTTGATGTTGCGTTGCGGGAAAAATCGCACGAACACCACGCACCAGAAGGTCACGTAGACGGTGTGGAACAGCAAGCCGACGGGTAGCGGCAGGCTGCGTGCCAGGATCGTTTCGGCGAAGGCCAGCGAGGGCGGTTGGGGGAAGGGGGAGACCCCCAGCCCCATCAGGGCACCCATCACCAGCGCCGTCAGCAGGGAAACGATCAGCCCGATTCCGATGGCGCGTGGCCAGGAACGGCCGGATGGTTGGACATCATTCATGCTGAACTCCTTGATCCGAATGGGCGTGAGTGAGCCGTCGTCACCGTCTTGCGGAGGGGCAGCGCGGGCCACACGCCTCGGGCGTGTCGGCACAGCAGGCGCCCACCAGGCCATCCGCCAGGTCGAGCAGGTCGCTGAAAGCCGCGGTATAGATCATGAACTGCCCTTCCCGGCGTGAGCTGACCAGGCCGACATGGGCCAGCTTCTGCAGGTGGAACGTCAGGGCGCTGGGCGCGATGCCCAGGGATTTCCCCAGTTTTCCGGCCGGCAGGCCGGCGGGACCGGCCCGTACCAGTGCCCGCACGATCGCCAGGCGCACGGGATGCGCCAGGGCGCCGAGTCGCTTGACCATCAGCTCATCGTTCATGTGCTTCATCGTTGCATGAATTCATGAATTATTGAAATATAGATTATGACTAGGGTCATGACGGGTATCGATGATGCCGCGATGCCCTTCGCCGGCACGCCGCGCTCGGCCAGGGCATGCCTGGGCGTTCGCGGCGTGCGGCATTCGCTCAGCCGCCCGTGGCGGCACCCCCGACCACGCCGCCGCGCAGGCCGCTCTGGTTGTCGCTGGTCCTCAGGTGGCTGGCCACGGCGTCTTCCGGGGAGCCGGCCATCTCGCGGAACATGCCCATCGAGCCGAGCAGGGCGCTGGACTCGTAGGGCACGAACACGCGTTCCCCTTCCCCGGCCATGGTCGGCAGGACCTTGATGTAACTCTGGCCCAGCAGGTAGCCGACTACGGTGCGCTTGTTCTCCTCGCTGTCGCCGATGGCATTGAGGACCAGCTTGATCGACTCCTGCTCGCCCTGGGCCCGCAGGATGGCGGACTGCTTGTCACCCTCGGCATTTAGGATCGCCGACTCGCGTTGGCCCTGGGCCTTGGCGATGGCGGCGGCCTTCTCGCCTTCGGCCTCGGTCACCGTGGCGCGGCGCTTGCGCTCGGCGGCCATCTGCAGGCGCATGGCGGTCTCCACCTCCTCGGGCATGGCGATGTCCTGTACCTCGACCCGCGAGATCTTCACCCCCCACTTGGAGGCGGGTTCCTCCATGGCGGCCTGGATCTCGTTGTTGACCTCGGCACGGGACTCGAACAGCTTGTCGAGCTCCATCTTGCCGACCACCGAACGCAGGGTGGTCTTGGCCAGCACCTCCACCGCCTGGCTCATGTTCTCCACCTCGTAGACGGCCCGCTTGGGGTCGATGACTTGGTAGTAGAGGGCGCCATTGATGGTCACCGTGACATTGTCGGTGGTGACCACCGGCTGGCCGGGGAAGTCCATCACCGTCTCGCGGCGGTCGATGCGGATCTCGTCGCTGGTGATGGCGTGATAGTCATCACCCATCTTCCGGTAGCGGATCATGGTGATGGCGCGGGGCTGCTCGAGGAAGGGGATGATGATGTTGATCCCGCTCTCGAGCAGCCGGTGGAACGACCCCAGGCGCTCGATGACCATGACCTCGGACTGGCGCACGATCACCAGCCCCTTGACGGTGATCAGGATGCCGATGACGACGACGATCAGGCTGAGGATCAGGCCCGGGCTGAGTGGTAGGTCCATGTTCACTGCTCCCTGTGTGGTGTGGAGGTGTTGCTCGTTGTGGATGACGCGGGGGGGGCGGACGAGACGAGGGCGGTGGTGCCGTCGAACCTCTCGAAGGTCACCAAGGTACCCGCCGGCAGCTCGGTGGCGCCGGTTTCCACCACCCGCAGGCGGTAGAAGTCGCCATTGATCTTGATGCCGGTGGCACCGTCGAAGTCGCGCTTGAGGGTGGTGTAGGTGCGATGCTTCTCCACCCCGGTACCGGTGGTGCCATAGGCCACGCCACGGGGCGAGAAGCGGGGCCGGATCACCATCACCGCCAGCGGCACCAGCAGCCCCGAGAACACGCCCATGCCCAGCAACTGCCAGGGCAGCGACAGCCCCAGGGCGGCCAGGCCGGCGGTCAGGGCGGCGGCCACGCCCAGCGCCAGCAGCACCAGGCCGCCGGACATCAGTTCCGCCAGGCCCAGCAGCAGGGCGATGGTCAGCCAGAGATAGGCGAGGTTCCACTCCATGGTGGCTCCGGTCCGGGGGGTGAGGCAAGCAGCTCCGAGAGTAACAGATTGTCAATCGTCGGTAGTGCTCCTGTCAGTAGAATTGTGATGCCTTGCCCGGTTCGACACGGCCACGCCCCGAGGCGGTTGCCCCGGGGCGTGGCCGTGGCGGGTCGGTCTTACTCGGCGGCGCCGCGGGCGGCTTCCAGCCACTCGTCGACCATCTCGCGGTTGGCGTCGATCCACTCGGCCACCAGCGGACGGATCTGGTCGTCGGTGAGATCCTGTTCGTCCATGGCGCCGTCCACCTCGCTGATCCACTCCAGCGGCAACCGCACCTGACGGAACAGCTCGGCGGCGGCGGGGTTGGCCTCGAGGAAGTCGTTGTTGGCCGCGACCTGGATATCGGCGGCCACGAAGCCCATCTCGACGGGATCGCTGACCGCGCCCTCGACACCCTCGGTCCGCTCGGCCTCGTCCTCGACGATGCCCGGGGCGTTGATCCACATCACGTCTTCACCGGGCACCAGCGACAGCAGCCAGGCGCTGGGGCCCCAGGTGTAGTAGAGCGCCGGTTCGCCGTTCCGGATGCGCGACAGGGCCTCGGCGAAGTTGGCGGCGTAGCCGGCATCCACGTGGTTGATATGGTCGCGCAGCTCGAACTTGTCGAGCATGGCGTTGATGCCCTCGTGGCAGCCCCAGCCGGGGGGGCAGCCGAACAGGTCGGCCTTGCCGTCACCGGTGGCGTCGAAGGCGGCCTTCACCTCGTCGCGGGTGAAGTCATCGATCCCGGTGATGTCGTACTCCTCGATCGAGGGGGTATCCACCAGGTAGCCCTGGATGCCGCAGGCCGGGCAGTGGGGATCGAAGAGGGTGGCGACGTCGTGGAAGCCATCCGGCAGCTGCGGGTCGTGCAGCGGGAACCAGCCGTTGGGCCAGTAGTCGGCGTCGCCTTCGGTGATCGCCAGGTAGGCGACCGGGTTCGAGAGCGAAATGGGGGCCTGGACGTCGTAGCCGAGTTCGGTGAGCAGCTCGACGAATACCCAGCTCACGGGCACCGCCGAGGTCCAGGTCGCCATGGCCGGCTGCACCGACACGCCCTCGCCGGGCTGGTCGGCTGCCGTGTTCTCGGTGGCGGTGAGGGCCCAGGCCGCGGCGGCGGCCAGTACGGCCCACTTCAGCGGACGCGCAGTGCGGGCATGGTATTTCATCGCTTCAGCCTCCCTGGCAACCTGTCGGACTTGACGCCGATCTACTGCGAAACCCGTGTCTCTCGCGACGATCGGTCAAATCCGACAGGCTGCTAGCATGTTGAAAACGACAGGGAAATCGCTGCCCTGTCCCGGTGCCATCGAACGTCTGGAAATGTCGTGTCACCTCCTTCCCGCTCAGGGGGCGTTGTTCCTGTTCCTGCCGGGGCCCTTTTCACCCAGCCCCTGGGTGATGCGGTCGAGGACCATGGCCAGCAGCACGATACCGATGCCGCCGACGAAGGCCTGGCCGATATTGAGCCGCTCGAGCCCGGCGTAGACCTCGAGGCCGAGGCCGCCGGCCCCGATGATGGCGGCGATCACCACCATGGACAGGGCGAGCATGATGGTCTGGTTGAGCCCGGCCATGATGGTCGGCATGGCCAGGGGAAACTGCACCTTCCACAGGATCTGGCGTGGCGTGGAGCCGAAGGCCACCGCCGCTTCGATGTACTCCTGGCGCACCTGGCGGATGCCCAGATTGGTGAGGCGGATCATCGGCGGCATGGCGAAGATGATGGTGGCGATCAGCCCCGGCACGTTGCCGATGCTGAACAGCATCACCGCCGGCACCAGATAGACGAAGGGCGGGGTGGTCTGCATGATGTCGAGAATCGGGCGCATGGCGTTGGCGAAGCGGTCGCTGCGCGAACAGAGGATGCCCAGCGGCAGGCCGATGATGATGCAGAACAGCACCGCGGTGGCGACCAGCGACAGGGTGACCACCAGGGCATCCCAGACACCTATGAAGCCCACCAGGGCGAAGGCGATCAGGCTGAACAGCCCCACCCGCCAGGAGGCGGCCCGCCAGCCGATCAGGAAGATGCCGATCAGGAACAGCCCGGGGGGGATACCCGCCAGGGTCGTCTGGGTGAAGCCCATGACGCCCCGCACCGGCGGACTCACATAGGTGCGGAAGAAGTCGCGGAAGTTGCCGACGATCCAGTTGACCGCGTCGGTGATCCACTGCCGCACCGGCAGGGCCTCGAGCAGCCCGAAGGGGTCGACGATCAGCTGGCGCAGGAGTTCGAGGATCTCGCTCATGATGACACCTCCTCCCGGGCCGGGTGCGGTTCGCTGCCGGCTGCCGGCCCGCGCTTCTCCAGGATACCCCTGATCAGCTGCGGTTCGTCGATCAGGCCCACGACCCGGCCGTCCTCCTCGGTCACCAGCATCGGCAGGGCGGAGCGGGTGCGTCCCCGCAGCACCCGGCGCAACACCGTTTCCCGCGGGCACTGCATCAGCAGGTCCTCGCGGCGGGTCTGCGGGGCCTCGGAGGCCAGCACGGTCTCCAGCGGCTGAATCTCCAGCTCACGATCGCCCCGCCGGGCCCGGCGCAGGCGGCCGTGATCATCCAGGCCGTACTGCAGTTCAGGCAGGTCGCGGCTGGCGACGAAGTGCACCCCCTCGGCGTCTGCCTGCCGGGGGAAGGCCTGGGGATCGAAGGGCAGGGCGATGGTGCCGGCAGTGATCACCCCGGTGGGGTCGGCATGCTCCACGAAACGGGCGACGTACTCGGTGCGCGGGTTGACCAGGATCTCCTCGGGCGTGCCGAGCTGGACCACTTCGCCCTCCTCCATGATGGCGATGTGGTCGCCGATGTGCATGGCCTCGTCCAGGTCGTGGGTGATGAACAGGATGGTGCGGCCCAACTGCGCCTGGATCTTCTTCAGCTCCTGCTGCATGTTGACCTTGATCAGCGGGTCCAGGGCCGAGAAGGGCTCGTCCATCAGCAGGACCCGGGCATCGGTGGCCAGCGCCCGGGCCAGTCCGACCCGCTGCTGCATGCCGCCCGAGAGCTCGGCCGGGTAGGCGCGGCCCCAGTCGCCGAGCCCCACCATCTCCAGCATCTCCCCGGCGTGGCGCTGGCGTTCGGCCGGCGGGCGACCCTGGACTTCCAGGCCATAGGCGACATTGGCGAGCACCGTGCGGTGGGGGAAGAGGGCGAAGTGCTGGAAGACCATGCTCATGTGGTACTTGCGCAGCTGGCGCAGGCGTTCCGGGGACAGCGCGGTGATGTCCACTTCCCCTTCGTCGGGGTGCTGGAAGAAGATGCGCCCGGCGGTGGGCTCGAACAGCCGGTTGACGCAGCGGATCAGGGTCGACTTGCCGCTGCCCGAGAGCCCCATGATGACGAACACCTCGCCCGGCTCCAGGGCGAAGCTGACCTTGTGCACCCCCAGCACATGGCCGGTCTCGGCCTGGATCTCGCTCTTGCCCTTGCCCGACTCCAGCAGCGGAAGCACCGATGCCGGGGCGGGACCGAAGATCTTGGTGACATCCTCTGCACGAATCAAACCACGATCTCCCCTCTTGTCGGCTTGAGTCAGGCGACTTGCCTGCACCGCCGCTGTCAGGCAGCGGGTCTTTCCTCGTGTCGAGCAAGCTATTAACAGGGTAGACAATTCTATTCATGGGATGATCCGGCAGGTGGCCCCCGGCCGTCAGGCAGTAGACGGGCGCGCGGGGGGCCGCCCCTGGGCAGCCCCCTCCCGCATGGTCCGGGCGGGCCCGGCCGAGCCTGAACTTCATGGTGCCGGCGATACCGACACCCTTGCCGATCCCGGCCATATGGTTGATCACCGCGTCGACCTCCTCCTGCCCCTCGCCCTGACCGCCATGACTACGCCCCACCCATACGCCACCTCCTACGCCCCCGGGGAGGAGGCCCTCGCCGCGACGATTGGCGAGGCTAGCCTGGTCCGCCAGTCCACGCCGGCCGTGCGCCGGCCCATCGATCGGATAACAACAACCGGAGGTAGTCACCATGACCCCATCACGCCGCCATCTGCTGCTCCCCCTGGTCGCCGCCACGCTGGTCGCCGGCCTGGCCACGCCCGCCCTGGCCTTCGACGACGACCGCCTGACCATCTGGATCGGCGACAACAAGGGGCCCCAGGGCATCCGCGAGGTAGCCGAACGCTTCACCGCCGACACCGGCATCGCCATCGACATCATCCACCCCGACGACATGACCAACCGCTTCCAGCAGGCCGCCGGCAGCGGCCAGGGACCGGACATCGTCATCTTCGCCCACGACCGCCTGGGGGAGTGGGCCCAGAGCGGGCTGCTCAAGGCCGTCGCGCCCTCCGACGCCTACCGCGAACGCTACTTCGATTTCACCTGGGACGCCGTGGTCTGGAACGGCGAGACCTACGGCTACCCGATCTCGGTGGAGTCGCTGGGGCTGATCTACAACAAGGCGCTGGTCGGCGAGGCACCGGAGAGCTTCGACGAGCTGATGGCGCTGGAGGAAGAACTCGCCGAGCAGGACAAGAAGGCGATCCTCTTCGACTACGCCGAGCCCTACTTCAGCTGGCCTCTGCTGGCCGCCAATGGCGGTTACCCCTTCAAGCAGACCGAGGCGGGCTTCGATGTCGCCGACATCGGCGTCAACAACGCCGGGGCGATCCAGGGCGCCGAGCTGCTCCTCGAGCTGATCGAGTCGGGGGCACTGCCCGAGGGCACCGACTACAGCGTGACGGATACCCGTTTCAACCGCGGCGAGGTGGCCACCATGATCAGCGGCCCCTGGGCCTGGAGCAACCTGGAGAAGAGCGGCATCGACTTCGGCGTGGCGCTGCTGCCGAAGGTGGACGACGAGCGGGCCAAGTCGATGTTCGGGGTGATGACCGCCATGCTCAACTCGGCCACCCCCAACGACTTCCTGGCCATCGAGTTCCTCGAGAACTACCTGCTCGACGAGGAGGGGCTGCGCACCTTCAATAGCGACGGCTCGCTGGGCGCCGTGGCTCACCGCGCCTATCAGGCCGACCTCGAGAGCGACCCCAAGATCGCCGCCACCCTGGCCAACGCCGAGCTCGGCGTGCCGATGCCCAACATCCCCGAGATGGGTGCCTTCTGGGCCGCCATGGAGCCGGCGCTGCAGAACATCGGCAGCGGCCGCCAGACCCCGCAGGAGGCGCTGGACGCCGCCGCCCGTCGCATGCGCCAGTAAGCCCACCCGCCGGCGGCCCACGCCGCCGGCCCCTTCGCAGGACCGTCGTCATGTACATCACCAACGCCTCCCGGGGCCTGCCGCGGCACCGCTCGCGCCACCTCGGTGAACGCTACTCCCGCTGGGCGGCCCGCGCCCTGGTCGCCGCCCTCGTCATCTCGCTGATGTGGCTGGTACTGGCCTTCCACCTCAACGGCCAGTGGATGTTCGCCCTGCTGTTCCTGGTGCTCGGTGCCTCGCTCGCCGTGGTGTTCACCCGGCGCAGCCTGATGAGCCATCGCTATATCTTCCCGGCGCTGGCCGGGCTGGGCGTGTTCGTGATCTTCCCGCTGCTGTATACCATCGGCATCAGCTTCAGCAACTACAGCTCCGAGAACCTGCTCAGCGAGGAGCGGGTGCGGGCCCAACTGATGTCGCGCAGCTACCAGGAGGAGGGGGCTGCCTTCTCCTTCGCCCTGCATCGCGAAGGCGATCTCGTCCGGCTCTATCTGGAGGCGGAGGCGAGCAGCGAACTGGATGAGGCCATGGCGGGGCAGCGGCGCTTCGTGACCTCGCCGCTGAACCTGGCCAACGAGGAGGCGCGGACCATCGGCGTCCAGCCCGTGGAAGCCCCGCCGCAGGCCGAGCCACTGGCCATGCGCGAGGTCATCACGGCACGCGGCACCCTGCAGGCCCTGACCCTGGTCACGCCGGAAGGGGTCGAGCTGCGCATGGCGGGCATGAGAAGCTTCGCGCCGATGCTCGACCGCTATGAGGCCCGCGACGACGGTTCGCTCTACGATCGCCGCGACGACCGGCTATTGACCGCTGATCAAGAGACGGGCTTCTTCGTCACCGACGACGGCGAACGCCTCACCCCCGGCTGGCCGGTGGCCGTGGGCCTGGACAACTACACGCGGATCTTCACCGACCCGGACATCCGCGGCCCCTTTCTGCAGATCTTCGTCTGGACCTTCGTCTTCGCCGGGCTGACGGTGGCCTTCACCCTGGCGGTGGGCTTCGTGCTGGCCACGCTGCTGCAGTGGGATCAGCTGCGCGGCAAGGCGATCTATCGCACCCTGCTGATCCTGCCCTACGCGGTGCCGGCCTTCATCTCGATCCTGATCTTCAAGGGCATGTTCAACCAGAACCATGGCGAGATTAACCTGATCCTGGAGAACCTCTTCGGCATCAGCCCCTCCTGGTTCACCGACCCGGCGCTGGCCCGCAGCATGCTGCTGATCGTCAACACCTGGCTCGGCTACCCCTACATGCTGCTGCTGTGCATGGGCCTGATCCAGTCGATCCCCCGCGACCTCTACGAGGCCTCGGCGGTGGACGGCGGCGGACCGCTGACCAACCTGTTCAGGATCACCCTGCCGCTGATTCTCAAGCCGCTGACGCCGCTGCTCATCGCCGCCTTCGCTTTCAACTTCAACAACTTCGTGCTGATCGCCCTGCTCACCGGCGGCAGCCCCGACATCCTCGGCGCCAGCACCCCGGCGGGTACCACCGACCTGCTGGTCAGCTACACCTATCGCATCGCCTTCCAGGACGCCGGCCAGAACTTCGGCCTGGCGGCGGCCATCGCCACCCTGATCTTCCTGCTGGTGGTGGGGCTGTCGTGGCTCAATCTGCGCCTGTCCAAGGTCAAGGTCTAGGAGACACACTCATGGCCATGGTTCAACCCCGTTCCATCCGCGCCCGCAAGCTGGGCGCCCACCTCGCCCTGCTGGGCTTCGTATCGCTGGTGGTCTTCCCGCTGCTGCTGGTGATCTCGATCTCCTTCCGCGAGGGCAACTTCGCCACCGGCAGCCTGATTCCCGAGCGCTTCTCGCTGGAGCACTGGGCGCTGGCCTTCGGCATTCCCTGGGAGCGCGCCGACGGCAGCGTGGTGCAGCCGCCGTTCCCGGTACTGCTGTGGCTGTGGAACTCGGTCAAGGTGGCGGTGGTGTCGTCGCTGATGATCCTGGCGCTCTCCACCACCAGCGCCTACGCCTTCGCGCGGATGCGCTTCCAGGGCAAGGCGCCGATCCTCAAGGGCATGCTGATCTTCCAGATGTTCCCGGCGGTGCTGTCGCTGGTGGCGCTCTACGCCCTCTTCGACCGCCTGGGGCAACTGGTGCCCTGGCTGGGCATCAATACCCACGGCGCGCTGATCGTCGCCTCGCTGGGCGCGGTGGCGCTGCATATCTGGACCATCAAGGGCTACTTCGAGTCCATCGACGGCTCCCTGGAGGAGGCGGCGATGGTCGACGGCGCCAGCACCTGGCAGGCCTTCCGCCACATTCTGCTGCCGCTCTCGGTACCCATCCTGATGGTGGTGTTCATCCTCGCCTTCATCATGTCGATCATGGAGTACCCCATGGCCTCGGTGCTGCTGCTCGACGAGGACAAGCTGACCCTGGCCGTGGGCGCCCAGCAGTACCTGGCCGAGCACAACCAGCGCTGGGGCGACTTCGCCGCCGCCGCGGTGCTCTCCGGGTTGCCCATCACCGCGGCCTTCCTGCTCTGCCAGCGCTGGATCATCGGCGGGCTGACCGCCGGTGGCGTCAAGGGCTGAGGCCATGGCATGAACCGGACTGTTTCCTCGTCCTGAGCAGAGCCTTGCTCGACCCCGGCCGGATAGCCGGGGTTTTTTATGGGAGGTAGACGGGGCTTCAGGCATCAGGACGGGCCGCGAGGGCCCGCTCGGTGATCGCCAGCAGGCCCTCGGGCCGCCAGGCGCTGCGACCGATGAAGAGACCGGCGACCTCGGGCAGGGCGGCGAGCTCGGCGCAGTTGTCGAGGTTGACGCTGCCGCCGTAGAGCACCGGCAGGGGAGCGCCCTGCGCGGTCGTCGGCAGCGCCTCGCGAATCCGGCGGTGCATCCAGCCGGCGTCCTCGGCCGTGGCCGGGGTACCGTGCTCGCCGATGGCCCAGACCGGCTCGTAGGCGATCAGCACGCGGTCCAGGACCTCGACGGGGACGCCGCTGAGGGCGATCCGGCATTGGCGGATCACGGTGTCGGCGGCCACGCCCTGGGCCTTCTCCTCGGCGGTCTCGCCCACGCAGATCAGCGGGCGCAGCCCCTGGGCCAGGGCGGCCTTGACCTTGCGGTTGATCGCCGTGTCGGTCTCGTTGAAGGACTCGCGCCGCTCGGAGTGCCCCAGCTCGACGATATCGGCGCCGCAATCCTGGACCATGAGCGGCGACACCTCCCCGGTGTAGGCGCCCGAATCGGCCCAGTGCATGTTCTGGGCCCCCACCATCACCGGCGTGTCGGCCAGCGCCCGGCACACCTCGCTCAGCGCGGTGAAGGGCGGAATCACGAAGCCCTGCAGCCGCGGGTCGCGCAGCAGCTCGGCGTCGTGCAGGGCGGCGCAGTAGTCGGCGGCCTCGCCCAGGGTCTTGTTCATCTTCCAGCTGGTGCCTACCCAGAAAGGGGTCGTCATGACGTGCTCCTCATGCTGTCGGTGTGTCGGTCGATGCCTGGCTCAGGCATGCCGGATGCCGTAGTCGCGAATCCACTGCAGCGAGTCTTCCGTCCTGCCGCTGGGGCTGTATTCCAGCGAGATGTAACGATCGAAGCCCAGGCGCATCAGTTCGGCGAACAGGAAGCGGTAGTTGATCTCGCCGGTGCCCGGCTCGTGGCGTCCCGGGGTGTCCGCCAGCTGGATGAAGCCGATCCGTCCGTTGTGGCGACGGACCGTCTCGACGAGCTCCCCCTCCGCGCGTTGCATCTGATAGAAGTCGTACTGGATCAAGAGGTTGGGGTGGTCCACGTCGTCCTGCAGGGCCACCGCCTGGGCCGTGTTGACCAGCGGATAGCCGGGGTGGGTGATGGGGTTGAGCGGCTCCACCAGCAGGCGGATGCCGGCCCGGGCGGTGGCCTCGGCGGCATGGCGCAGGTTGTCGATCAGGGTCCTGTGCTGCACCTCCCCGGACAGGTCATCGCGGGGGTAGCCCAGCGGGCAGTTGAGCTGGCCACAGCCCAGCCGACCGGCGATCTCGATGGTGGTGTCGAGCCCCTCGCGGAACTCGGCGGTGCGCTCGGGCAGGACCGCAATGCCGCGCTCGCCCGCCTCCCAGTCGCCCCCCGGCAGGTTGAAATGAATGATCGCCACGCCGGCCCGGGTCGCGGCATCACGAATGTCCTCGAGGCGCTCGCAGAACGGGTAGGGATTGTGGAACTCCACGTAGCGAAAGCCCGCGGCACGGGCCCGGGCGAAGCGCTCCAGGAAGGGCACCTCGGTGAACATGAACGTCAGATTGGCGGCGAGCTTGAGCACGCTGACCTCCCGCTTTGTCGTTGTCGGTGTGGGGCCGGGCCCGCCACGGCGTGGCGTCATCAGGCCCGCTAGCGCGAGGCTTCCGCAGGGGATGCCCAGGACAGGGGAATGTCTTGACAGCCCAGAAAACCTCCACTAGCGTTATTTTTAACAGCGAACGAACAAAATATCAAAACCGGAGTGAAGCATGAAAAATACCTCGCCGAGTCACAGCGAGAACGACCTGGCCCTGAGGGCGGCCTGGCTCTCCTATGTGGGGGGCTATACCCAGGCGCAGATCGCCGAGCGCCTGAGGGTGTCGCGCATGAAGGTGCACCGGCTGATCGCCGCGGCCCACGAGATGGGCGCGGTGCAGGTGTTCATCCAGGGCTCGCCCGAGGCGTTGCTGACCCTGGAAGACGAGCTCAAGCGGCGCATGAACCTCGAGATGTGCTCGGTGGTGCCCGCCATGCCCGCCGAGGAAGGCGCCAACCCCTTCGCCAATCTGGGCATGGCCGCGGCCTACTACCTGAAGAGCCGGCTGGATGCCAGGAGCGTCGAGGTGCTGGGACTGGGCTGGGGCCGCAGCCTGTCGGAGATGGTCAACTGCCTGCCGCAGATGGACTGCTCGGGGCTCAAGATGGTCCCCGTGCTGGGCAGCGTGGTGCGCAAGATGGCCCTGAACCCCTACGACGTCATCCATCGCCTGGTCGACAAGACCGGCGGCGAGGGCTACCTGCTGCCGGTGCCGTTGTTCGCCGACACCGCCGAGCACAAGCGGGTGCTGATGGAGCAGCGCAGCGTCCAGGACGTGATCAATATCGCCACGGCCGCCGACCTGACCATGGTGGGGCTGGGGGCCGTGCCATCGCAGGGCCATTCGTTGCTGATGGAGCTCGGCGAGATCGACGCCGAGGATGCCCGCCGGCTGCACGAGGCCGGCGCCGAGGCGGAATTGCTGGGCCAGTTCCTGGATGCCCAGGGCCACCGGGTGGATTGCGAGATCAACGGTCGCACCCTGGGGCTCGGCCTCGAGCAGTTGCGCGACCATCACATCGTCGCCGTCGCCGGGGGCGAGGAGAAGGTGCGCGCCACCCTCTCGGTGTTGCGCAGCGGGCTGCTCAAGGGGCTGATCACCGACGAGGTCGTCGCCCGAGAGGTGCTCGCGCTGCTCGACGAGGACGAGACCTAGCACGCCAGGCCCGCCTCGCGCCATCACGACAGCGAAAACGAATACGACAACGACAACGACAACACCAGGAGACACGCCCATGGCCGACAACGAGGGCGGCGCTCACGCTTTCCACCCTGCCCCCGAGAGGCCCCATGTCGATGACGTGATCGTCGGCCTGGATGCCGGGACCTCGGTGATCAAGGCGGTGGCCTTCGATCGCCAGGGCCGGGAACTGGCCAAGACCCAGTGCGAGAATCGGCTCGAGACCCGCCCCGACGGGGGCGTCGAGCAGAGTCTCCCGGGCACCTGGGAGACGGCCCGGGCCACGCTCCAGCGCCTGTTCGCCGAGCACCCGGCACTCATCTCGAGGCTTGCCGCCATTGCGGTGACCGGCCAGGGCGACGGCACCTGGATGATCGATGACCAGGGCCGACCCGTGGGCGATGCCCTGCTGTGGCTCGACAGCCGCGCCAGCGACATCGTCTCCCACTGGCGGGCGACCCGCACCGGGCCCGAGACCTATCGCCGTACCGGTACCGGGCTCAACCAGTCGATCCAGAGCGGCCAGCTGAGCTGGCTCGAACGTCACGAGCCCGAGCGCGTCGCCGCGGCGGCCACCATCTTCCACTGCAAGGACTGGCTGTACTTCTGCCTGACCGGCGATCGTGCCACCGACCCGGCCGAGGCGCTGTGGACCTACGGCGACTTCCGCAGCGGCGACTACTCGGATGCCGTGCTCGAGGCATTCGGTCTGGCCAGGCACCGCGAGCGTCTGCCGCGGATCGTCGACGGCAGCCGCGAACATGGCGCCCTCACCGCCGAGGTGGCCCGGGAGATCGGCGTGGCCGAAGGCACCCCGGTGGTGCTGGCGCCGGTGGACATGCTGGCCACCGGCCTGGGGGCCGGCGTCTATGAACCCGGCAAGCGGGTGGCCTGCAGCATCATCGGCACCACCGGGGCCCACCTCTGCGTGCGCGAGGACCCGCGCGACATCGTGCTCAGCAACCAGTCCTGCTACACCATGCCCTGCGTGGCGCCCGACACCTGGGTCCAGCTGTGCTCCAACATGGCCGCCACCCTCAACCTGGAGTGGTTCCTCAAGGGGCTCAACGCGATGCTCGAGGCGTTGGGCGAGGCGCCACTGACCGCCGAGGGGCTGCTGCCGCGGCTCGACGCGGCGCTGGCCACCACCGAGCCGGGGCGGCTGATCTATCACCCCTTCATCTGCGCCAACGGCGAACGCGGCCCCTTCTTCAACCCCCGCGCCCGGGCCCAGTTCCTGGGACTCTCCACCGAGGTCAACCATCTGCACATGGCGCGGGCCATCTACGAGGGCGTCGCCTTCGCCGCCCGCGACTGCTACCACGCCCTGGAGGCTCACCCGGAGGAGCTGCGGCTGACCGGCGGCGCCGCCCGGAGCAAGACGCTGTGCACCATCCTCGCCTCGGTGATGGGCGTGCCGGTGCGCACCCTGACCCGGGGCGAAACCGGTGCGGCCGGCGCCGCCATGGTGGCGAGCCTGTGCCTGGGGCACCACCGCGACCTGGCCGAGGCCTGCCGGACCTGGGTGACCCCCTTCCTGGCCGAGGAGTGCGTGGCGCCCGATCCCGCCCTGCAGAACCTCTACGAGCGGCTGTTCGGCGTCTACCGCCGTTCCCACACCAACTCGGACGGCTTCTGGCGCCATCTCGAGCGCGTCAACGCCGAGCGCTGAAGCGGTTCACGTTATTCCCCGACCTGGAGGCAAGCATGTCCGACTCATCCGCCCAGCCCCGGCCCCTCTATGACCTGCTGATCATCGGGGCCGGCATCAACGGCGCCGGCTTCGCCCGGGACGCCGCCGGCCGCGGCCTGTCCGTCGCCCTGTGCGAGAAGGACGACCTGGCCCAGGGCACCTCGTCGCGCAGCGGCAAGTTGATCCACGGCGGCCTGCGCTACCTGGAGTACTACGAGTTCCGCCTGGTGCGCGAGGCCCTCAAGGAGCGCAGCGTCATGCTCAAGCAGGCGCCGCACATCATCTGGCCGATGCGCTTCGTGCTGCCCCACAGCCCCGAGCAGCGGCCCGCCTGGTTGGTTCGCGCCGGCCTGTTCCTCTACGACCACCTGGGCGGCAAGGACGACCTGCTGCCCGGCAGCCGCGGCCTCGACCTGCGTACCTGCCCGGAGGGCGAAGCGATCCGCGACGACTACCCCAAGGGCTTCGAGTACGCCGACTGCTGGGTGGATGATGCCCGCCTGGTGGTGCTCAATGCGCTCGACGCCGCGCGTCTCGGGGCCAGGGTCTACCCCCGTGCCGCCTGTACGAAGGCAACCCGACTGGCCGATCACTGGGAGGTCGAGCTCACCGACACCGAGAGCGGCGAGATCACCCCCCTCGCCGCCAGGGCTGTGATCAACGCCGCCGGCCCCTGGGTGGACAGCGTCCTCAAGGGCGCCTTCGACCAGGGCGGCAAGGACAGGGTCAAGCTGGTCAAGGGCAGCCATATCGTGCTGCCCAAGCGGTATGCCACCGCCAACTCCTACCTGCTGCAGAACGACGACAAGCGGGTGATCTTCGTCAACCCCTACGAGGGCGACAAGCTGCTGGTAGGCACCACCGACATCCTCTACGAGGGCGATCCGGACCGGGTGGCCATCGATCAGCAGGAGATCGACTACCTGCTCGGCGTGGTCAATCGCTACTTCAAGACGCCCTACACCGAGGACGACATCCTGACCAGCTTCTCCGGCATCCGGCCGCTGTTCGATGATTCCCAGGACAACCCCTCGGCGGTGACCCGCGACTACGTCTTCGACGTCGCCGACGCGGGCGGCAAGGCGCCGCTGCTGTCGGTGTTCGGCGGCAAGATCACCACCTACCGCAAGCTCGCCGAGCACGGCCTGGAAAGGCTCGCCCCCTACTTCCCGGCGATGGGCAAGACCTGGAACGCGACCGCGCCGCTGCCCGGCGGCGACATGCCGGGAGCCGACTTCGCGGCCTTCCTCAAGGGACTCCAGCGCGACTACCCCTGGCTCGAGAAGGCCACCGCCACCCGCTACGCCCGCCTCTACGGCACCCTCGCCCGGCGGATCCTCGGCGAGGCCCGGCGTTACCAGGACCTGGGCGAGCACCTGGGGGCCGACCTCTACGCCGTCGAGGCGCGCTATCTGGTCGATCACGAGTGGGCGCGTAGCGCCGCGGACATCCTCGAGCGACGCACCAAGCTCTACCTGGTCATGAGCGAGGCGGAGGTCGAGCGGGTCGCGGCCTGGGTGAGGCGGGAGGTCGACGCGCCCCCAGGCGCCAGGGCCGACGCCAGGACCGACAGCGTCGCCACCTCCTGAGCCCGGCTCGACGCTTGCGCCAACGCAGAGATTCCAACAACAAGAGGTTTTTTCACCATGAATGCATCAGTCAATGCCATACCACTGCCGCGTCCCGGGAAGGGGCGTGGCCTCGCCGTGGCCATCGGCATCGCGGTCGTCCTGCTGGGCGCCATGGCCCTGGACACCCGGGTCGTGACGATCGGCTCGGAAGCGGAGCTCCTTGATGACGGCTTCTCGGCCGAACGCTTCGGCGCGGAACACTTCCCCATCGTTCGGGCCAGCGTCGAGGAGCGCGCCGTCGAGGCCGGCCAGCTGGCGGCCGCCATCGCCGAGGACAAGACGGCGGCCGGCGAGCGCCATGGCGTGCCGGCCGGCATCGGCCCGGTGGTCCCCGTCAGCTTCTCCGGCGTGGTCGGCGAGGGCAAGGCCGGGATCTATACGGTCGATGTCGCCGGCGTTCCCGACGATCTGACGATCCGGGTCCAGACCGGGCCGGCCATCAATGGCACCGACCTGCGGGACGCCACCGGCACCATTCGATTCGGCCAGTTCACCAACCAGATCGAGTACCAGGACGCCGCTGCGGCGATCAACGACGAGATGAAGGCGCAGGTGCTGGCGGATATCGACACCGGGGAGCTGACCGGCAAGACCGTTTCGGTCAGCGGTGTCTTCAAGCTGATCAATCCGCACAACTGGCTCGTGACGCCCGTTCGGCTGGATGTGCAGTGAGCCAGAGATACTCAAAGACGGATGAGCATGCCATGAACCAGACATATCAAGAACAAGACAGCGTCGACGAGGTCATCCTCTCGGCACGCCATATCGCCAAGTCCTTCGGCAATGTCCATGCCCTGAAGTCGGTGAACTTCGATATCCATCGCGGCCAGGTCACCACCCTGTTCGGCGAGAACGGGGCCGGCAAGTCGACGTTGATGAAGATCCTCTCGGGAGTGCTGCAGCCGACCTCCGGCGAGATCCTCCTGGAGGGCCGGCCGGTGAGTGTCGCCTCGACCACCGAGGCGCAGCGTCTCGGCATCTCGATCATCCATCAGGAGCTGAGTCTCGCCCCCAACCTCAGCGTGCGCGACAACCTCTTCATGGGACGCGAGCTGGGAGGACCGACCGGCATCGACTACGCCGAGGAGGAGCGCCAGACGCGTCGGCTGATGGAGGAGCTGGACGAGCCCATCGATCCGCTGACCCCGGTGGAGGACCTGCGCCTGGGACAGCAGCAGATCGTCGAGATCGCCCGGGCGCTGTCGGCGAACTCGCGCATCCTGATCATGGATGAGCCGACCTCGGCGCTCTCCGCCTCGGAAGTCGAGGTGCTGTTCCGGGTGATCCGCGACCTCAAGAGCCGTGGCGTCTCGATCGTCTATATCTCCCACCACCTCGAGGAAGCCCTGCAGATCACCGACCATGCCGTGGTGCTGCGCGACGGCAGCATGACGGCCTACGCCCCGCGCCGGGACATCGACCTGGAGTGGATCGTGCGCAATATGGTCGGCGAGGGCTTCGACCTCGGCTCGCCGCCCAGCGGCTACCCCATGGGCGAGGTCGCGCTGTCGCTGCGCGAGGTGTCCGTCCCGGACGCCACGGTGCCCGATCGGTCGGCCGTCGACCGGCTGTCCCTCGACGTGAGGGCCGGCGAGATCGTCTGCCTCTACGGCCTGATGGGCGCCGGGCGCACCGAGCTGCTCGAGAGCGTCGCCGGCCGTATCCCGCTGACGGGAGGCAGTGTCGTGCTCGAGGGCCGAGACGTCTCGCGCCTGAGCATCGCCGAGCGCATCGAGCAGGGCCTGGTGCTGGTGCCCGAGGACCGCCAGCGCGACGGGCTGGTGCAGACGATGTCGGTGGGCGAGAACCTCTCGCTGGCCAGTATCGGCGCCTTCACCCGGTGGCTCTTCA
Source organism: Halomonas sp. LBP4 (assembly GCF_003202205.1). Lineage (GTDB taxonomy): Bacteria > Pseudomonadota > Gammaproteobacteria > Pseudomonadales > Halomonadaceae > Halomonas > Halomonas flagellata. The sequence continues at coordinate 1,290,887 of NZ_PDOG01000001.1, read as the reverse complement.
CCTCGCGCCGGCGGGAGCGGGCGGTCGTCGAGGACTCCATCCGCAACGTGCATATCAAGACCGACGGCGGCGGGGCCGAGATCGGCTCGCTGTCGGGCGGCAACCAGCAGAAGGTCGTCATCGGCAAGATGCTGGCCACACACCCCCGGGTCGTGCTGCTCGACGAGCCCAGTCGCGGCATCGACATCGGGGCCAAGGCCGAGGTGTTCCGGCTGCTCAGCGAGGGCGCGCGGCAGGGCCTGGCCGTGGTCTTCACCACCTCCGAGGTCGGCGAATGCCTGAGCATCGCGCACCGGGTGGTGGTGATGAGTCGCGGCCGGATCGCCGCGGAGTTCGGTGCCGACGTCAACAAGGCAGACATCATGGCCGCCTCGGGTGAGGCCGTGGCCGCCTGATCCCCCTTCATAGCGGAGTACACAACAATGACCAACTCAAGCCAAGCTCAAAACGGCGCCCGAGCGGGAGCGTCCGGTGGCGGTTTCGACCTGGGACGCCTGCTGCTCGAGGGCAGGGCATTCTTCGCCCTGATCGCGATCATCCTGATCTTCTCGATCCTGTCGCCGGTCTACTTCTCGGCGAACAACTTCCTGACCATGTCATCGCATGTGGCGATCTTCGGCCTGCTGTCCATCGGCATGCTGCTGGTCATCCTCACCGGTGGCATCGACCTGTCCGTGGGCTCGACGCTGGGACTCGCGGGCGTCTTCGCCGGCTTCCTGATGCAGGGGGTGTCGTTCGAAGTGTTCGGCGTCGTGGTGTATCCCCCGGTGTGGGCGGTCGTCATCCTGACCTGCGCCCTGGGTGCCCTGGTCGGCGCGATCAACGGCGTGCTCATCGCCTTCTTCAAGGTGCCGGCGTTCGTCGCCACCCTGGGCATGCTCTACGTCGCCCGCGGCGTCGCCCTGCTGATGACCGACGGCCTCACCTTCAACAACCTCGGCGGCAGCCCGGAGCTGGGCAACACCGGCTTCGACTGGCTCGGCTTCAATCGGCTGTTCGGCGTGCCGGTCGGTGTGCTGATCCTGGCGGCCGTGGCCATCGCCGCCATGCTGGCGCTGTCGCGCACCCCCTTCGGCCGCTGGGTCTATTCCACCGGCGGCAACGCCCGGGCGGCGGAGCTGTCCGGGGTACCGGTCAAGCGCGTGCAGGTGTCGGTCTATGTGCTGTCGGGGATCTGCGCCGCCATCGCCGGCCTGGTGCTGTCGTCGCAACTGACCTCGGCGGGGCCGACGGCGGGCACCACCTACGAACTGACCGCCATCGCCGGCGTGGTCATCGGCGGTGCGGCGCTGACCGGCGGCCGCGGCAACGTGCGGGGCACCCTGCTCGGGGCCTTCGTGATCGGCTTCCTGTCCGACGGGTTGGTGATCATCGGCGTCTCGTCCTACTGGCAGACCGTGTTCACCGGCGCCGTCATCGTCCTCGCCGTGCTGCTCAACAGCATTCAGTACAAGGGCCGCAAGAAGCCGCGCCCGGCGCCTTCCGGCGCTCAGACGTCTTCCTCGCCACAGCGTGCCGCGGCCTGACCGGCGCCGACCGCTGTGGCAAACCAGCCGAGTCTTCGGCATCACAACCACAACAGTAAGGAAGGTCCACCATGTTCAAGACTGGAAAGCACCTGCTGATCGCCGCCCTCGCCGTAAGCGCGCCGCTCTTCGCCGGCGCCGCCGCGGCCCAGGACAAGGGGCTCATCTCGATCATCGTCAACGATAACTCCAACCCCTACTGGTTCACCGAGGGCAAGATCGCCCGGGAGACCGCCGAGGAGTTGGGCTACGAGGCCAACGTGAGTTCCCACAAGGGGGATACCAATACCGAGAGCCGGCAGATCGATACCGCGATCACCAACCAGGCCGAGGCGATCATCCTCGACCCAGCCAACGCCGACGGCTCCATCGGCGCCGTGCGCAAGGCCGTCGACGCCGGGATCCCGGTGTTCATCGTCAATGCCGAGATCAACCAGCAGGGGCTGGCCGAGGCGCAACTGGTGTCCAACAACGCCCAGGGAGCGGCCCTGGGCGCCCAACAGTGGGTGCAGAACGTCAGCGACGAGGCGAAGTACGTCGAACTCAAGGGGGCGCCTTCCGACAATAATGCCGCGACGCGCTCGAACGGCTACCAGACCGTGCTCAGCCAGTACCCGACCCTGGAACGGGTCGGCGTGGACGTCGCCAACTGGGATCGCACCCAGGGCTACAACAAGATGCAGAGCCTGCTGCAGGCCAATCCCGACATCGACGGGGTGATCAGCGGCAACGACGAGATGGCGCTCGGCGCGATCGCCGCACTCAAGGAGGCGGGCAAGCTCGACGAGGTGGTCGTCGGTGGCTTCGATGGCTCACCCGACGCGATCGATGCGGTCAAGGCCGGCGAGATGGCTTACACGGTCCTGCAGCCGGTGGCCATCTTCTCCGAGCAGGCGGTTCGCCTGGCGGACCAGTTCATCCGCACCGGTGAAACCGGCCTCGATGGCGAGAAACAGCTCTTCGACTGCTTCCTCGTCACCGCGGACAATGTGGATCGGTACACCGCTCCCTTCGTGCTCGCGCAACAATAGCGCGCCCCCGGAGGCGGCATTCCCCGCCTCCGCCGTTCCTCCCCTCTGCGCCGCCGGCTCCGCCCGGCGGCGCTTGCGTGTGTCGGGCTGGTGATCTCGAGGCCCATCTCGGCGATGCCACCGAAACGACACTGCCCGGCGCAAGGCCGGGCAGTGTCGTTGAGATAACGCTGCAGCGTGCGTCAGTCGCCCAGTCGACGGGCCTGGCGGTGGTTCTCCAGTGTCATGACGCAGGCGTCGGCGGCCTCGCGGCCCTTGGTCACGAAGTGCTCATGGAAGAACGCCGTGTGGGTGGCGTGCTCGTGGAAGTGGTGCGGCGTGAGCACCACCGAGAGCACCGGCACCTCGGTGTCGAGCTGGACCCGCATCATGCCGTCGATCACCGCCTGGGCGACGAAGTCGTGGCGATAGATGCCGCCATCGACCACGAAGCCGGCGCCGACGATGGCGGCATAGCGACCGCTGTTGGCCAGCAGCTTGGCCTGCAGGGGAATCTCGTAGGCGCCGGCGACGCTGAAGACCTCGACCCGCTCGGCCTCGATGCCGTGCCTTTCGGCGAGTGTGGCGGTGAACGCCTCGCGGGCCCGACCGACGATATCGTCGTGCCAGCTGGCCTGGATGAAGGCGATGCGGGGGGCGTGACTGGGGGTGGACTGATTCATGGTTTTCCTCGTTGATATCACCAGAATCAGGGCAAGCGGGACCGATCGCCGGGCGCAAGCACCCGTCAATGGAGCCGTTCTCTTCCTTCCGGACTATCACCGTCGGCTTCGGAATCGCACCGAATCTGCTGACCCCGGTCGCGGCCGCGTCGGTGGGGAACCGTACGCCGGCCGTCCCGGGCGCTCGCGGGCTGAGGCGAAAGCCGCCATCACCGCCGGTGGGGACTTTCACCCCGCCCTGAGAACAATGACCGCGGCCAGGCGCCTGTCGGATTTCACCGATCGGCGCCTGGCCACGGTCGAACCATTGTATGCGGCGCCGCCTGGCGCCGCTAGCCTCTCCGCTCTCGACATCGAGGATCCGGCGTTGGCCGGATCCTCGATGTCGGTATCAGGTGGCCCGCCGGGTCAGCAGCCGTTCGGCCTGCT
>NZ_PDOG01000001.1:1233945-1286096 GCF_003202205.1 Halomonas sp. LBP4 | reverse complement strand
CGGTCGCGGTCGGGCCACTGGGGATCGGCCGGGTTGTGCTTGAGGTGGTCGTTCCACAGCACCTCGGCGATGTCGGCCATGCCCATGGGGGCGCCGGGGTGGCCGGAGTTGGCCTTCTGGACGGCATCCATGGAGAGGGCGCGAATGGCATTGGCCAGTTCGAAACGGGACGGCATTGCGATACTCCTGCGGTCAGTGGGCGGCGAGACGGTCGGCGATCAGAGCCTCGAGGCGGGCCTGGTCCTCGGCGAAGCGGCGGATGCCCTCGGCCAGCTTGTCGTTGGCCATGGCGTCCTGGTTGTGGCCCCAGCGGAACGCGGGCTCGGTGAGCGGTGCCGGCCGTGACCCGCTGGCGGATTCCGGGGTCACCCGGCGCTCCACCTCGCCGTCGCTGGCGGCGAGCTCCTCGAGCAGCGCCGGCGAGATGGTCAGCCTCGGGCAACCGGCCAGCGCCAGCACCTGGCCGGTGGTGCGGAAGCTCGCGCCCATCACCACGGTGTCGTAGCCGCCCCGGCTAGCGCGGGCGCAGACGCCGTGCACGAACTGCACGCCCGGGTCCTCGTCCGGGGTGTAGTCGCGCCCGGTCGCCTGCTTGTACCAGTCGGTGACCCGACCGACGAAGGGCGAGACCAGGAACACCCCGGCATCGAAGCAGGCCTGGGCCTGGGCGTCGCTGAACAGCAGGGTCAGGTTGCAGTTGATGCCTTCACGTTCCAGCACCTCGGCGGCGCGGATGCCTTCCCAGGTCGAGGCCAGCTTGATCAGCACCCGATCGCGACCGACACCGCGCTTCTCGTACAGCGCGATCAGCTCGTGGGCCTTGCGGATGCTGGCCTGGGTGTCGAAGGACAGCTTGGCGGCCACCTCGGTGGAGACGCGGCCGGGCACCACCTTGGCGATCTCGCTGCCCATGGCCACGGCAAGGGCATCGACGGCCTGCTCCGCCTGGACCTGGCGATCACCGGTCTCGGCCATGATCGAGGCCAGTTCCTCGTCGATCAGCGACTGGTAATCGGGCAGCTCGAAGGCCTTGAGGATCAGCGAGGGATTGGTGGTGGCGTCCTGGGGCCGGTAGCGCTGGATAGCGCTCAGGTCGCCGGTGTCGGCGACCACCAGGGAGTGCTGCTTGAGAGTGTCGAGTCGAGTTGTCATGGCATGGGCTCCTGCTGTGGCGTAGCGATGGTGTTCTTATGAATAGACGTTGATCATATGTTTGATCCTTTTTCCATAAAAGTCAAGGCGTGCTGGAGGGCTAGGGGTGGGGTGTTGGGCGGTCCTGATGGTAGTGGTTGCTGTGTTTTTATGTATATATCTGATATCGCTTTGTTTTCTCTTTGTTCCCACTCGAAGGCGGTGGTTGGGCAGCGGAGGGGCGGAGGTGTCTCATCTGAACGCGAGCTTTACAAATGTTCATTTGGTGATATGTTGAGAAGTGAGAGCAGAGCGATGGGCCTCCTCATCGCTCACTTCCCGTCTTCCTGTTCATAGAGGTGTTCAGACATGTCCAGCAACCCCAAGACCCTCCGTGTGGCCATCGGTGGGGATGAGGCCGCCTTTCAGCTCAAGGAAGTGCTGATCGAGCACCTGCGCTCCCTGGGTCACGAGGTCGATGATTTCGGTACCTACGATGCTGAACCGATCCTGTACCCCGATGTGGCGGTCGCGGTGGCGCAGGCGATTGCCGAGGGGCGCTTCGATCGCGGCATCCTGGTCTGTGGTACCGGCATCGGGGTGGCGATTGCGGCGAACAAGGTGCCGGGGATTCGTGCGGCCCAGGCCCACGACACCTATTCCGCGGGCAAGGCCAGGACCAGCAACGATGCCCAGATCGTGACCCTCGGTGCGCGGGTGGTGGGGCCGGAGCTCGCCAAGAGCATCGTCACGACCTTCCTGGACAACGACTTCCCGGGCGGCGCCTCGGCCGCCAAGCTGGCGCGTATTCAGGAATACGAGCGTGGGCTGCCCCATTCGCGAGTCTGATCACGACGCCTGGGGGGTGTGCTATCGTGTCCCGCTTGTCGAGAACCCGAGGCTTGTGGGACCCATGTCATGAATGAGCGTGTCGAGAATGCCGATATCGATCTGATGACCGAAATCGCCACCCTCTACTATGTGGAGGGAGAGACCCAGGAGGTCATCGCCAAGCGGCTGGGGATCTCGCGCGTGCGGGTCGGGCGCCTGCTCAAGCGGGCCCAGGCGGAGGGGATCGTCGATGTGCGGGTGCGCCAGCACCCCGCCGTCAGTGCCGAGATCGAACGGGAATTGAAGCGGCGCTTCGGCATCAAGCGCGCCCTGATCGCGCTGGATCAAGGCGACGCCGACGCCCAGCGTTCGGCGGTGGCCAGCCTGGTGGCGGATCATCTGTCGCGCAGCCTGGTGGAGGGCAGCATCGTCACCGTGGGCATGGGGCGTAATGTCGGCGCGGTCGCCGACAATGTGTTCACCCAGGGCGAACGGCAGTGCTCCTTCGTCTGCGCCATCGGCGGGTCCCAGCGGGCCGGCGAGTACATGAATCCCGACCATATCTGCCGCCGCCTGGCGGTGAGGTTCGGCGGCGATAGCGAGACGCTCTACGCCCCCGCCCTGGTGCAGAGCACGGCACTGCGCGACGAACTCTACGAGAACCACACGGTCAGGCAGACCCTGGACCGCGCTCGTCGCGCCGACTTCGCGCTGGTCGGCGTCGGCGACCTCAGCGAGGACAGCAACATGGTACGCATGGGCTGGTTCTCTCCCCAGGAGATCGCCGAGGCGCGCCTCTCCGGCACGGTGGGCGACATCATGGGTTGCCACTTCATCGATATCCATGGCCGGCCTTCGGCCACGCCCATGCAGGGGCGCGTGATCGGGCTCGGCCTCACCGATCTGGCGCGCATACCCGATGTCATCGCCATCGCCAGCGAGAACACCAAGGCGGCGGGCATTCTCGGCGCACTGCGCACCGGGGTAGTGGATACCCTGGCCACCAGTGCGACCAATGCGCATACCATACTGCGCCTCGATGAGGCGACGATGGTGGAGCCTTGACGCCCCGCTCGACGTTGCACCGGCTCACTCTCTCACGACGAATCGCCCCGGGCTCCATGAGCCCGGGGCGTTGTCGTGGGGGAGGTGGGGAGTCGTGGCGGCGTGGCTCAGTGGGTCACGCCGGGAATTGGCACCTGGCGCGGGCAGGCGTCGCCATCGGGGCCGAACAGGTGGCAGCGCTCACCGGCGAGCCCCAGTGCGATGGCCTGGTCATCCTCGAGGTGGGTCAGGCCGTCGAGGCGCTGGGTGATGGTCGCCGCGACGCCGTCGAGGCGCAGGTGGGCGAGGGTCTCGTAGCCGAGCTTCTCGGCGACCATCAGCCGGGCCCGCAGGCGCACCTCGGCCTGGTCGGGGGCGACGAAGTCCTCGGCGCGCACGCCGAGCGTGGCGCTGTCGCCGGCCCTGAGGCGTGCCCCGTCCACCGCCACGGCCAGGGTGTCGCCGCTCGGCAGGCGCACGGCGGTGCGCTGGCGGCCCGGGTCGACCACCGTGACCGGCAGGGTGTTGATGCGCGGCGAGCCGATGAACTCGGCGACCTCGAGGGTCCTGGGGAAGTGGTAGAGCGACAGCGGGGGGCCGACCTGGGCGATGCGCCCGCGCGCGAGCAGCACGATGCGATCGGCGAGCGTCATGGCCTCGACCTGGTCGTGGGTCACGTAGATCATGGTGGCGCGCAGGCGCAGGCGCAGGCGCCGGTGCAGCTCGGCGATCTGCACCCGCATGTCGACGCGCAGGGCGGCGTCGAGGTTCGAGAGCGGCTCGTCGAACAGGAACACCGCCGGTTCCTTGACCAGGGTGCGGCCGATGGCCACCCGCTGGCGCTGGCCGCCGGAGAGGTCCTTGGGTCGGCGCTCGAGCAGTTCGGTGAGGTGCAGCATCTCGGCGGCATGGTCCACGCGGCGGCGGATCTCGGCCTTGTCGGTACGGGCGAGCTTCAGGCCGAAGGCCATGTTCTCGGCCACGCTCATGTGCGGATAGAGGGCGTAGGACTGGAACACCATGCCGATGTCCCGCTCCTGGGGCGGGATCTCGTTGATGCGCTCGCCGTTCAGGCACATCTCGCCGCGGGTGATGTCCTCGAGCCCGGCGATCATGCGCAGCAGGGTCGACTTGCCGCAGCCCGAGGGGCCGACGAAGACGACGAATTCGCCATCCTCGATGGCCAGGTCGATGCCCCGCGAGATCTCGACCCCGTCGTAGTCCTTGCCGATGTCTTCGAGTGTCAGACGTCCCATGACAGTTCCTCCTCAGCGGGGCAGCGCGCGATGGCGATGCCGTAGGGTGGCAGCGTCAACTGGCCATCGGCCCAGCGGCCGTTGACCAGGGCCGGCGCCGCCTCCAGTGCCGCGGCGGATGCCGGGGCCGGGAGCGTGCGGGCCTCGCCCGAGAAGTTGAGCGCCACCAGCAGGCGCTGGTCGCCATGGGTGCGCTCCAGGCATAGCACCTCGTCGCGTACCGGCTGGTAGCGGACCGCCCCCTTGACCAGCGCCGGCTGCTCGCGCCGGAAGGCCAGGAAGGCGCGGGTGGCGTTGAGCAGCGACTCGGGATCGGCGTCCTGGCGGTCCACCGCCAGGTCCAGGTGCTCATCGGGCACCGGCAGCCAGGGCGCCGCGCCGGAGAAGCCGCCATGGCGGGCATCGGCCTGCCACGGCATGGGCGTGCGACAGCCATCGCGGCCCTTGTAGGACGGCCAGAAGGTGATCCCGGCGGGGTCGACCAACTGCTCGAAGGTCAGTTCGGCCTCGGTCAGCCCCAGCTCCTCGCCCTGGTAGAGGCAGACGCTGCCGCGCTGGGTGAGCAGGAAGGCCAGGTAGAGACGCAGGGCGGCCTGGTCGCCCTCGGCCTGCCAGCGGGTGGCCAGGCGCGTCACGTCGTGGTTGCCCAGCGCCCAGCAGGGCCAGCCGTCGCCGATGCGCGCCTCCATCTCGGAGAGGGTCTCGTGCAGGTAGTGCGGGTCGGCGGTCTCGGTCAGCAGGTTGAAGGAGTAGCACATGTGCAGGCGATTGCCGCCCTGGGTGTATTCGGCCATCACCCCCAGGGAGTCGTCGTCGCCCACCTCGCCGACGCTGGTGGTGCCGGGATACTCGTCGAGCAGGGCACGCAGCCGTTCCAGGAACACCAGGTTCTCGGGCTGGGTCTTGTCGTGGATGTGCCGCTGGAAACCGTAGGGGTTGTCCGGGCGCACGCCGATGGCGCCTTCCTCGATCAGCGTCGAGGGCGGGTTGTCCTCGAGCGCACCATGGGTGCAGAAGTTGACGGCATCCAGGCGGAAACCGTCGACGCCGCGCTCCAGCCAGAAGCGCACCTCGCCGAGGATCGCCTCGACGACGTCGGGGTGGCGGAAGTTGAGGTCCGGCTGCTCAACCAGGAAGTTGTGCAGGTAGTACTGGCAGCGGCGGGTGTCCCACTGCCAGGCGGGCCCGCCGAACACCGACTGCCAGTTGGTCGGCGGCGAGCCGTCGGGGCGCGCGTCGGCCCACACGTACCAGTCGGCCCGGGGATTGTCGCGGCTTGCCCGGCTTTCCTCGAACCAGGGGTGCTGGTCGGAGGTGTGGGAGAGCACCTGGTCGATGGTCACCTTGAGGCCGCGGGCGTGGGCGGCCTCCACCAGGCGGTCGAAGTCCTCCAGGGTGCCGAACATCGGATCGACGCCCCGGTAGTCGCTGACGTCGTAGCCGAAGTCCTTCATCGGCGAGGTGAAGAAGGGCGACAGCCAGATGGCGTCGACATTGAGCGAGGCGATGTAGTCGAGCTTGTCGATCACGCCCTGGAGGTCGCCGATGCCATCATCGTTGGCATCCATGAAGCTGCGCGGGTAGATCTGGTAGATCACCGCGCCGCGCCACCAGTCGGCGCCGTGCTTGCCGAAATAGGGGGAAGTCTCTGTGGTCATGCACCTTGTCCTTGTCGTGGGCCCCGCGCGGGCGTGAGCCGCAGGAAAAAACCGTCAGGCTTATGGTGGCGGCAATGTCGGCCAGGGACATCCTCCCGAAGGGAGGAGGGACGGCGTAGAAGGGGGGGAGGAGCCTACTCCCCCCGAATCCGGGCGAGCAGGTCGCCGGCCAGGGCAATGGCTTCCTCGCGGCGGCGGATGTTCTGCTTCTGGTAGAGGCTCCTGATATGGGTCTTGATGGTGGTCGGGGCCACCACGAGCTGCTCGGCGATCTGCTCGTTGGAGAGCCCGGCATGGATCAGGCCGAGGATCTGCCACTCGCGGCGGGTCAGCGGCGAGGTGCGGATCAGCTCGGGGACGTCGGGGCACGAGACGATGTCGGCGATCACCGATTCGTCGAGCATCAGCCTGACGCCGCGGCCGAAGTCGCGCTGGCGGCCGGCCAGCTCGACGAGCCGCCGCGCCCGGGCAGTGGCCAGGTCGTCGAGCCGGTCGGTCGCCAGCAGGGCCTGCAGCATCTCGCCGAGGGGGCGGCCGAGGCGCAGGAAACTGCCGACCAGGGCCGTGCGGGAGGCGAGCTCCAGGGCCTGGGCGAGATGCTCCAGCGCCGCCTCGTGCCGGCCGCGCTGCCACTCCAGGGCGGCCAGGCAGAGCCGGTTGCGATTGGCGTCGGTGACCAGGCCGAGGCGTTCGGTCCGCGCCTCCAGGGCCGTCAGCAGGGCATGGGCCTCGTCATGCCGGCCGAGCAGGGTCAGGGCGCGGGCATGGTTGCGCAGGTTGCACTGGGCGAAGTGGTTGCTGGCCGTAGCCGGGTCGCCCGGCGGGGCCTCCTGCCACCAGCGGGCCACGGCATCGAGGTCCTCGGTGGACTGCCACCAGGCCAGCAGGGTGGCGTGGGCATTGGCCAGCCAGTCGATGTGATAGTCACCCTCGGCGAGGATCTTGCGCAGGCGGCGGATATGGTCGGCGCACTGGGCCTGGTCGCCACGGGCCTGGGCCACCTTGGCCAGGCTGATGTGACACTGCAGGCTCCAGCGCTCGCCCTGGTTGTCGAGCACGGCGATCCCCTTCAGCGCCGCCTGCTCGGATTCGTCCAGCCGGTGCCACTCCCACAGCAGCTGGCTACGGATACGGTAGAGGAACTCCGAGACCGGCAGGCGATCCAGTCCGCTCTGTTCGACGTGGGCGATGGCCCGTTCCTGGACGTCGAAGGCGGCCTGCAGTCGCCCCTGGGCGACCAGGGTCTCCGACTGGTGGCAGAGCGACCAGAGCCGTAGCTGATCGTCGCCGATGCGCCCCGCCTCGCGTTCCACCTCGGCGATGCGCTCGAGGGACTCGGCGAGATGCCCCTGCACGAAGCGCGACTCGGCCAGGATCGCCGCCGCCGAGACCGGCGTGGCCGCGAGATAGCGGGCGGGCCGGGTCAGCGCACGCTCGGCCAGGGGGGCGGCCCGTTCGGCGTCGCCCTGGTTGATGGCCAACTGGGCACGCAGGGTGGCGAACTCGGCGGCGAGCTCCTGCCACGCCGGCGTCTCGAGCTGGGCCTCTATCCAGTCGATGGCCTGCCGCGTGCGCGAGAACTGGTACTGGGCGTGGGTGACCCAGCCGTGCAGCAGCGTCAAGTGTGGCGAGGCGGCAAGGCGTGTGTCGCCCAGGCTCGCCAGTGCCCGGGCCATCAGCGAGAAGTGGCCATTGGCCAGCAGGTGGGGGCCGTGTTCCTCGAGCAGGGTGGTCAGCGCCTCGGGGTCGCCCGCCTCGATGGCCTGACCCAGGGCCATGGCCGGGTCGTTCAGCGCCAGCCAGGCCTGGCTGGCACGCCGGTGCAGCTGGCGCTGGGTTTCCGGGCTCAGCTCGTCGCGGCGATGGCGCAGGTAGCCGGCGAACAGCCAATGGAAGCGGAACCACTGGTCATGGGGATCGAGCCGCTGAAGGAAGAGGCCGCGCCGCTCCAGCGCCTCGAGGCGCTGGAAGACCCGGTCGCCCTCGACCAGGCGGGCCACCAGGGCCGGCGAGAAGCGCTCGAGCACGCCGAGCTGGAGCAGCAGCCGGCGATCCGGTTCGTCGAGCGACTGTTGCAGCAGGTCGTCGAACCAGGCGACGAAGTCGGGGTGGGCGCCGCCGAGGCGGTCGACCAGACTGTCGAAGCCGGCCCGGGTCGTGGTACGTTCGATCAGCCAGGCCAGCGCCATGACCCAGCCCTCGGTGCGACGCAGGGCGCGCTCGAGACTGACCCGGGTGGGCGGGAAGCTGAGCTGCTCGGCGCACAGGGTCTGGGCCTCCTCCAGGTCGAAGGCCAGGTCGAGCAGGCCGATCTCCTCGAGCTCGCCGCGCAGGCGCAGCGCCGGGAGGCCCAATGCCGGGCGAGTGCGCGAGATCAGCGTCAGCGTCAGCCAGGCCGGCTGGTGGCGCAGCCAGTGACTGAGCCCCGCGAGGATGTCGGGGTGCGAGAGGTGCTCGAACTCGTCGATCACCAGCCGGCAGGGCTCGGCGACCTCGGGCAGCGCGGTGAGCCAGGCCTCCACGGCGGCGTCGAAGCCCTGGCCGTCGTGCGGCGCCGGGGCGCGTGCCAGTGGTTCGCTGGCCGATGCGTCGCGGCAGAGCGCCGCCAGGGCGGCATGGAAGTAGCCGGCAAAGCGTGCCGGATCGTCGTCGCGCTCGTCCAGTCGCAGCCAGGCGGCCCGCTGCTCCAGGGCCGGCAGGCGTTCGGCCACGAGCGTGCTCTTGCCGTAACCGGGCGGTGCCTGCACCACCAGCACGCGGATGCGCTCGTCGAGCACGAAACGATCATTGAGGCGCGGGCGTGCCACCAGCGACGGTGGCAGGGGCGGCGGTGCGAGTTTTTCCTGGATCAGCGGCATCGGGTTCGGGGTCGGGTCCTGGGTGGAACGGGCCCCCCAGTATGCCCGAGCGGCACCGACCTGCGGGCGGGTTACGACGAAGGTCAAAGGCAAGTCGCCGGTAATGCGCTATGCTGCCGCCCATGTCGTAAGGGAGGACGTGATGTGACAGGGATAGTCTACTGGCTGGACATGGCAGGGGTGATCGTCTTCGCGCTGTCGGGGGTGATTCTCGCCTGCCGCTCGCGCATGGATCCCTTCGGCATGCTGGTGCTGGCGGCGGTGACCGGCATTGGCGGCGGTACCCTGCGTGACCTGGTGCTGGGGGTCCGGCCGGTGTTCTGGGTCGCTGACCCGGTCTATCTCTGGGTGATCCTGGGCACGGTGGGGCTGTCGATCCTGGGATTTCACTATATCCACCGCCTGTCGCGGGTCTTCCTGCCGGTGGCCGATGCCTTCGGCCTGGCCCTGTTCACCGTGATCGGCACCCACGAGGCATTGCTGCTCGAGGCCCCCGGTGTGGTGGCGGTGCTGATGGGGCTGTTGACCGGAGTGGCCGGCGGCATGGTGCGCGACGTGCTGGCGCGCCGAATGCCCATGGTGTTGCGCCGGGAGGTCTATGCCACGGCCTCCATTGCCGGCGGCGTGACCTATGTGATGCTGGAGGCGTTGGGAAGCCCCGTCGCGGTGACCATCACCCTGGCCCTCGGGGTCACGCTCTGCCTGCGCCTGGCGGCCATCCACTGGCGGCTGGCGCTGCCGGTCTTCGCCTGGATCGTCATCCCGCGAGCAGCCGGGAACGGCACGGCCGCGGGCAGTCAGGGGGAGGGGACGGCCCCTTCCACCGCCAGGCCCAAGGTGAGGGTCAGGCTGATTCGCCCGGGGCAGTCGAAACGCAAATCGAGGTCAGAACCATGAGCATCCAGACACCACGTCGTGGCTTTCCGTTCCTCCACTGGGCATGGCTTGGCCTGCTGGTACTGCTTGCCGGCTGTGCCGCCCTCGCGCCGGAGCCCGAACGCGAGCGCCACCGTCAGGCGGGGCTCGCCATCCAGGCCGTCTACGAGGCGGCGCTGCCCGAGTTGCCGCCGAACAAGCAGCGCCACTATGCCCAGCGGCTCTATCGCATCACCGGCGATGACCGTTACCTCGAACTCAACCGTGAGTATGGCCAGCGCCTGCTGCAGCAGCTCGACGAGGAGATCGCCGGACTGGCCGATCCCGGTCATGCCGCCGAGCGCAGCCGCGAGATCGTCGAGGCGTATTCCCAGCGCACCGCCAAGCAGCGGGCCAGGCGGAAAATGCTGGCCGACTGGGGGGAGATCGCCTTCGCCAAGCAACTGCTCTTTCGCCTGGTTCAGGCCGAGTACCATGGCCTTTTGCCGGAAATCGAGAACCTGGAGCGGGCGCGGGAATATCTCGCCGGGGTCGACTGGCGGCCCTTTTTCGTCGATCCGGAGGTCATGCGCATCTATGCGGCGCAGGTGGCCAACCAGGTGATGTTCCTGCATCAACTGGGTATCGCCGATCTGCGCCGCGAGGTGGTCGAGGCCTTCCGGCGCCAGTACCCGGCCGGTAGTACCAGGCAGCTGAGTGAGCAGGAGTACCGCAACAAGCTCTACGGCATGACCCACTTCGTGATCGCCGCGAGCCGTTACTACCAGCAGCGCGTGGATGCCGAGGAGTTTGCCTGGGTACTGGAAGCGTTCGAGCGGGATATCGAGGGCATACTGGCTCGGGCCACCGAGGATATCCAGGCCGAGGTCGCCCTGAGTTTCCTGCTGGCCGGACGGGAGGAGCATCCCGTGGTGAACCGGGTCAGCGATGCCCTGGTGGCGGCCATTGACCCCGCGGCGGGCATGATTCCTTCACCTTCGGGGAGCACCGACCTGGCGCGGGGCGAACACCGTAATGTGCTGGCCATCATGGTGTTGCGCTGGCCGGAAACGCTCTATGCGGGGCCGCACCTGTCCGTGAGCGGATCTCTCCATGAGCAAGTCATGAGGTTGTCGCCGCGCATCGCCGCCGGTGAGGCATGGCGGCCGCGAGTTGAGGAGAAAGCTGCTGCTTTATGTGTCGATAAAGTGGCTTCAACTCTTCATGCATCGCCGTTTCGGCCTGCCGCTGGTCGATGTAGAAGGCCGCCCTCGGGCCATGGTAGTCGATCAGGTCGCCGACCTGCTGGAAGCTCAACCCTGATATCTTGAGGAGCCTCGCAAAGCGTGGCTCCATCATGGCGAACACATGCTGCCTTTTCGCCATGCCCACGATGGCCGTCGCGGCAAAGAACAGGCTTAGCCCTACCGGTAGAGACCGATGCTTGGCCTCCAGGTCGTGAATGTCCTTTTCCTTGACGCCCGCGATATTGCTTCTGGCCTTTCTGAATGAGGGATGTACCGCGAGTCTGGAAACTTCGCAGATGTTCTCCCTGGGAAAGGAGTCGGGATGCAGAGAGGGATGTGTCAGGCTCTGGCCGCCGTAGGTGAGAAGCGGAAGCTTTCGGCCCGAAAGGTCGCAGCCGAACCGTGGCAGGACGACACGCATGCAGCCTACCGTCAAGCCCGTCTGGTTGTGTTCGACGACACAATGAATGGCATGATCGTCGAAGACGTCATATTCAAGCTGACGCTCGGCATCCGTGGGGGGCTCGTAGTGCAACTCCGCGCAGTAGACATCATGGCGCAAGTGGAAGGCACGGCGCTTTTCCTGTTCGTTACAAGGTAGCTTGAAGCTGAACTCGTTTCTGAAACAATCGAATAGCTCTGTGATCGACCGACCTTTCCTGGGGGGTGAGGGGGTGGGGGCCATGTGATGATTCCCTTGCACAGTGGAGGTGTCAGAAACGAGTGTTCTTGTAAGTATTATATTAGCTTTTTTTTGTAAGCATACCGAAAGCCTCTTCGATAGCAATAGGCCTGCCGAGATGGAAGCCCTGTCCATAGGAGATGCCGTACGACTGAAGAATCGGTATCAGGGCTTCCTGATCGACGAATTCGGCGATGGCCTGCTTGCCGAAGCCGCTGGCGATATCGGCAATCGCCTTCACGATGACTCGACTGTCGGCACTCACCGGCAGGCTGCGGATGAAGCTTCCGTCGATCTTGATGTAGTCCACCGGTAGCTGCCCCAGATAATGGAAGCTGCTGAAGCCGACGCCGAAATCATCCAGGGCCGTGCGGCAGCCCAGGTCGCGCATGGCCTGCAGCACCCCGCGCGCGGTGGAAAAGTCGGTCACGGCGGCGGTCTCGGTGATTTCCAGGATCAGGTAGTTCGGGTCGGCGCCACTGGTGGTGAGTTCGTCGGCGAGGAATTGCTTCAGGCCGTCGTCATGGAGGGACTGCCCCGAGAGGTTGACTGCCAGGCTGATGCCCCTCTCCTGCAGCTGTCTCAGGGCCTGCAGGCTGTGGTGAAGTACCCAGCGGTCGATCTGGACGATCTGGCCGCTGCGTTCCGCCAGCGGGATGAAACGACCGGGCGAGACCAGGTTGCCGCCGGGGTCGCGCATCCGCAACAGCACCTCGTAGTGACGAACATCCCGGTCCTCGAGGCGCATGATGGGCTGCACCATCAGTGCGAAGTCGTCGTTCTTGAGGGCCTTGCGTACGCGCTCGACCCAATAGACCCGCTCCTGCAGTTCATCCTTGGCATTCTCGAGGGGAGAGAGCAGGTGCCAGCGCTGGATGCCATCCACCTTGGCCTTGTACATGGCCACATCGGCATTGGCCATCAGGTCGGTGGAGTTGTCGCCGAGGGCCGGGAACAGGGCGATGCCGGTGCTGGCGATGACCCGGTGACGTCTTCCCCCGGCATTGAAGCGGATGGACTCGAGCAGGTGGTTGATCTGCTGGGCGACACGCACCCCCTGCTCGGCATCGGCCCCTTCCAGCAGCAGCGCGAACTCGTCACCCCCCAGCCGGGCGATCACGCCGCGATGGCCCAGCTCCTGGAAGAGCGTATCGGCGACCTTGCGTAGCAGCCGGTCCCCCGCCTGGTGGCCGCTCAGTTCGTTGACGTCCTTGAACTGGTCGAGATCCATCAGCAGCACGGCACCAACCTGGCCCTGCTTCAGGGCGCTACCGAGGGCTTCCTGGAAATAACGGCGGTTGTAGAGCCCGGTCAGCACATCGCGCTCGGCCAGCCAGGTCAGTCGTGCTTCCGCTGCCTTGCGCTCGGTGATGTCGAGCCCCACGGAGATGCGTGCCGTGGTACCGTCGTTGCCGGTGGGCAAGGGGGCATGGTACCAGGCGATGGTACGGTGTCGGCCTTCCGTCATCAGCAGGGTGCGTTCCTCCTGATGCGGCACGGCGAGCCCCGTGGTGCCGACGGTCGGGGCCGAGAAAACGTCATCGAAGTGTCGTCCCAGCAGCTTCTCTTCCCGCACCGCCATCACGGACAGGGCGTAGTCGTTGACCAGGCTGATCCGCCCATGCTCGTCCTGGGTGACGATGAAGACGCGAGCGGTATCCAGCAGGCTGCCGACGAAGTCCCGCTCGCGGGCCAGTTCCTCGACCCGCTCGGCCAGCTGTTCGCCACGGGCGCTGACCTCCTGCTCCAGGGTCTCCAGCTGGCTCGAGAGCTCGAGGGTGGTGCCTTCCAGTACGTCGATCTCGTCGCTGAGCCGGCGCCTGGGGCGGGGAATGGCGGCACGTGCCTCGGCGAAGCCGCCATGGGCGAGCACCGGCAGGACTCCGGCGAGGCGCCGCAGGCGTGCCATGGGGCTCAGCAGGATGGCCAGCAGCAGCAGCTCGGCGGCCAGCCAGCCGCCCAGGCCGACGAGCATCAGGGTGCGGGTATCCTGGCCGATGGCGCGGATCTGGGGGGTGATGTCCGATGCCATCAGGAAGTAGCCCGTGCTGCGGCGGTCGCTGTCCTCCTCCATGCGTACCGCGCTGAGCTCGATGTCGCGTCCGCGATGGCGAAACTGCAGCGGTACCTGTAAGAGCTCGCGCAGCGACGCCTGTTGCGAGGCGCTTCTCAACAGCGAGAGACTCTCCTCCTGACGGGTCAGGGCCACCAGGTGGCCGTTCCAGGCCTCCAGGTGGCGCTCGGTGTCCCCCCTGTCGTCCGGCATGGCGCCGGTGACCAGCAGGGCGACGTCACTGCCGGAGACCTGCTGGGCCTGGCGAGTCACGTCGGCCAGCGAACGTGACAGGATCACGATGCCGGCGCTCTGGCCCTCGACCAGCACCGGTACCGCGGCATACTGCCGGCAATCGTTGGAGCAGCGCAGGGCGGTCAGCGGCATCTCGGTGTCCATGACTCGGCGGACCCAGGCCTGGATCGGACGTACACTCTGTGCCTGGCCCTCCTCCCCCCACTCGGCCAGTTGTGCGCCTCGAGAGTCGAAGACGAGTATCTCGTCGATACCCGCTTCGAGCTGCAGGGTCGGCCACTGGGGGCTGAGGGACTCGAGGATGTCGCTCTGGTCGCGTTGCTCCAGTGCGGGGCCGAAGTGCGGTGCGGCGGCGACCAGGGCCGCGAGCTGACGCAGGCTATCCTCGGAGCGCTGCAGGGCGAGACGGATCTCGCGCATATGGCGCTCATTGTGCTCGTCGCGGCCCTCCTGGAACTGGCGCGTCAGGTTGGCATGGCCGAGCCACGAGAACAGCACCACCAGGCCCAGCAGCAAGAGGCTGCTGAGCGCAATGACCCGCCAGGTCAGGCTCAGGCGGTGTCGTGTTCCATGGACTTTCGTGACACTCATTCCAGCATGTCCCGGGCCGGTGGAGGGGATGCCGCGAGCCCGGCGTGTCAGAAGCGCAGCGAAAGCTGGAACAGCAGCATGTTCCAGCGGCGGCTGGTCTCGCTCGGGTCGGGGTTGTCCTGAATGGGCAGCCAGCCGGTACCGTCGACATAATGATACTCGGCGGCCAACAGCACCCGGGGGTTGACGTTCCATTGCAGTCCCAGGGTGATGTCATCGGCAAACTGGGAGTGAGCGGGACCGGCACCGCTGGCTTCGAAGGCCTTGCCCGAGCGGTCATCGCGGTTGCTGGTCAGGCTGTCATAGCGCACCAGCCATTGCCAGTCGTCATGGAAGCGGCGGGTATACTGGACATACCAGCTCTCCCCCGTCACATCGAAGTTGAACCTGGGATCGTTGAAGCCTTCGAGGCCCGATTTCCGCAGGGCAAACTCCCCGGTGAGGCTCCAGAGCTCTTCATTGTATTGCAGGGAAAACACCCAGGGCTCGAAGAAGAAACCGCCATTGCTGAGGCCGGGAATGCCGGATTCGAAGCGCGCATTGGCACTCGCCGTGGTGAGCGCGGCCACGAAACGACCGCCATCATGTTCATAACGAACCTGGGCGATCGCCGAGGTCTTGGATTTAAGGTCACCCCGAACCGCATCCAGTCGAAGCGTTCGCCGCAGGTCGTCACCGGCCTGAGTGTCGCCAACACCGGCGTATGCCCGCACCGTGCCTTTCGAGAGCCGCTCTTCGGCGTAAACGAGGGCTCCGTCTGCTGAAAGGGCCAGAGAGCGCGTCCTGTCGAAATAGATGGACTGAGGCAGCAGAATGCTGGGGCGGGTGAAGGCCACGTCCCGGGTCTGGTTGTAGAAGCCGAAGGGATTCTTGAAGCGGCCGACCTGAATGCCAAGGGTGCGACGCTGATTGGAGAGCATCTGGTAGTCAATGATGCCGTAATCCAGCACGGGCTCGGCATCGCTGCCGTCGCCACCGGCGCGGCGACTCAGCACCTGGGCAGCGATCAGCACATCCTGATGGGGGCGAATCGAGGCATTGGCGCCGATCTCGGTGAACTTGAGGCTACCGAGGCCGCTGCTGCTGGGGCCGAAGAAGTCGTTACGGTCGGTGATCACCAGGGCCTGACTAAGGAAGCCATGCATCTGCAGGGTGTCGAGTACAGGGGATTCGGCCCGGGCCTGCGCACTGGTGATCAGCAGCAGGCCGCCGAGCAGCATGCCGGCACAGGCCTCAGTCCATCGTAATGACTTGGACACGATCATCCAGGTACTCCCTTTCCAGATAGCCCAGGGCACCGGGGGTGCTGGCAAGACGCTCGCGCATCTCGGCCTGGGTGGTGACGCGGTTGGGTGCCTGGCCAGTGCCCGAGAAGACCATGCGGTCCCAGGCCAGCTGCAATTGGTGGGGGTAGACCGCCAGCCGTTTCTTGGCGAAGCGCGCGTGCACGGGATGGTCATTGGCCAGCACGAAGACCCGCACGGCCTGGCCGTCGGGCCAGGTACGCTGGCGCATGGCGAAGATGGCCCGGGTGGTATCGCGAGTCAGCTGCCGGGTATCGACACCGGCATGGGCAACGAGCAGCACGGGCGCCTCCTCGGCAGTGGCCGAGGAGGCGCCCGCCAGCATCAGCAGGGCCAGCAGCAGGCGCTGCGTCAGCCTTGCCATGGGCCCGGCTCGCCGTCTGTCGAGACACGTGAGGTCGCCACTGCAGTAGCGCGGTTCAGGACGAGGGGCTGCATCGCGTGAAGAGTTCCCGTTGTCGTCTGATGAACGTCAGGTTCATGCACGGTACGGTCTTGGCCCGCACTCCAGGCGTGTATGAGTCGATGACGCTGGCTCCCTGCAAGTCGTTCCAGGCTCGTTGCCCGAGCCCTTGTCGGTATGTCGGGGAAATCGCGGTCAGATCAGCGGGCTACCCGGACCCGGCCGTGCCTTTTCGAGCCACCATAACCTGATACGCTACATCACTGGAAGGCAATGTAGGGTTTTTTGCTTCAACGCTCGGTACGAGGGGGAGTCCCGGCGGCGGGGTGCCGCCGGGCGAGAGGTCAGCCGTAGATGGCGAAGCTGTCGGCATTCAGCCACAGGTGGGTGGCCACGCTGGCGGCATAGCCCAGGGCAATCACCGGGGCCCATCGGAGATGGCCCATGAAGGTGTAGTTGCCGCGGGCCTGGCCCATCAGGGCGACGCCGGCCGCCGAGCCGATCGACAGCAGGCTGCCGCCGACGCCGGCGGTCAGCGTGATCAGCAGCCAGTGGCCATGGGACATGTCCGGCTGCATGGTGAGCACGGCGAACATCACCGGGATGTTGTCGACCACCGCCGAGATCACCCCCAGGGCAATGTTGGCGCCCGTGGCATTCCAGCCGGTGTAGAGGGCTTCGGAGAGCAGGCCCAGATAGCCCATGAAGCCGAGGCCGCCGACGCACATCACCACGCCGTAGAAGAACAGCAGGGTATCCCACTCGGCGCGGGCCACGCGGTTGAACACGTCGAAGGGCACCACGCTGCCCAGGCTCTCGAGCTTCTTCCAGTCGCCGCGCTGGCTGTAGCGGGTGCGCTTGCGCTCCAGGGAGCGCGGCAGGGTGCAACGCAGGAAGTAACCGAAGAACTGCAGGTAGCCAAGGCCCGTCATCATGCCCAGCACCGGCGGCAGGTGCAGCAGGGTGTGGCCGGCCACGGCGGTGGCGACGGTGAGCAGGAACAGCGCGATGATGCGGCGGGCGCCGCGCTTCAGCCAGACGTCCTCCTGGACCGAGTCCGGCTTGCGGTTCTTGATGAAGGCGCTCATCACCACGGCCGGGATCAGGAAGTTGACCAGCGACGGGACCAGCAGTTCGAAGAACTCGTAGAATTGGACAATGCCGGCCTGCCAGACCATCAGGGTAGTGATGTCACCGAAGGGGCTGAAGGCGCCACCGGCATTGGCCGCCACCACGATGTTGACGCAGGCCAGGTTGATGAAGCGCTTGTCGCCCTCGGCGACCTTGGTCACCACGGCACACATCAGCAGGGCCGTGGTCAGGTTGTCGGCGATCGGCGAGATCACGAAGGCCAGCACCCCGGTGATCCAGAACAGCGAGCGGTAGCTGAAGCCCTTGCGGACCATCCATGAGCGTAGCGCATCGAAGACCCGGCGCTCCTCCATGGCGTTGATGTAGGTCATCGCCACCAGCAGGAAGAGCATCAGCTCGGTGAACTCGAGCAGGGTCACGCGGAAGGCATGCTCGGAATCGGCAGACATGCCGTTCTGTACATAGACCCAGCCGATCAGGCCCCAGATGATGCCTGCCGCCACCAGCACCGGCTTGGACTTGCGCATATGGATCTTCTCCTCGGCCATCACCAGGGCGTAGGCGAGGACGAAGATGGCGACGGCCAGGAAGCCAACCGAGGTGCTGGTCAAGTCCAGCTCGCCGGTCACCGCATGGGCGAAGGGGCTGAACAGCAGGGCCAGGACCGCGAGAACGAGGGGGCTCGACCACCAGGCGGGACGCCGGGGTCGTTGGAGTGACTTGCAGGGTGTCAGCATGGCTGAAATGTCCTGAGGAAAGAGGAAGGGAAGGGTTAGAAAGTCGCGCGGATTCTATCACACCATGATGCGATGCAATATGAACGAAAGTCGCTAATCGCCCCGTTTTCCCATGCCGTCCTTGCATACTCTGCTCAGCTTGTCGGGAGCGTCAGGGGGGGCCTGCCGGGGGGCAGCAGGCTCCGCTCCCGTGGTTGCCCCCTGTCATGGTAATCTTCGGTAAGGCTTCGTTGCCGCGGGTTTTATGGCATCATCTGCCCTCCGGCAGTGGCCGGCAGAAGATGGATCGCCAACGATGCAGGGCAGGCACAGCAGCATGTTTCTCGATGAATTCCATACGCCCACGGGGCAGCGGGTACGCATCTCCGCGGAGCAGGCCAGTCGGTTCGCCAAGCGAATCGCCGGCGACTACAACCCCATCCACAACCCGGATGCCCGCCGCTTCTGCGTGCCCGGCGACCTGCTGTTCGCCCTGGTGCTGGCCCGTTTCGGCCTCTCCCAGCACATGAGCTTCCGCTTCCTGAACATGGTCGGCGACGGCACGCCGCTATGCTTCCAGGAGCTCGACGACGGCCGGGTCCGCGTCTGCGACGAGGGCGGCAAGTCGTACCTCGAGGTGGAGCGCAGCGGCGCGACGACCCGTGACGAGACGGTGGTCGAGGCCTTCACCCGCTGCTACGTGGCCTTCTCGGGCAAGAACTTCCCCCACTATCTCAAGCCGCTCATGGAGGAGAAGGGGGTGATGTTCAATCCGCGTCGTCCGCTGGTGATCTACGACAGCATGGGCTTCTCGCTGGAGCGGCTGGACGCCCTGGCGCCCGGACTGGAGCTGGCCCGCTCGTCGCTCGAGGTCACCGGCAAGCGCGGCGATGCCCTGCTGGAATTCCGCATCGCCGCCGACGGTGAGCAGATCGGTACCGGCTCCAAGAAGCTGGTGGTCAGCGGCCTGTGTGAATACGACCCCGCCGCCATGGACGACATCGTGGCCGAGTTCTATCGCCTCAAGGCGGCCTACGAGACCGGCGCCTGAGGTGATGCGACATTCGCCGGCGATGGCGTCGGCCAGCAGGTGAGGCATGCCCAAGACCTCCGGCGGGGGCGAGGGAGCCGGCACAGGTACCCCGCTTCCGGACATCGAGATCGCCCGTCGGGTTCGGCTCGAACCGATCCTCCCGCTGGCCAAGGCGCGCCTCGGCCTCACGCCGGAGCACCTGGTGCCCTTCGGCCAGCATCGCGCCAAGCTGTCCCTCGAACTGCTCGACGAGCTGAAGGCACGGCCCCGTGGCCGGCTGGTGGTGGTCTCGGCGATCACCCCCACGCCCGTCGGCGAGGGCAAGACCACCGCCTGCGTGGGCCTGGTGGATGCCCTCAACCGGCTGGGCGTGCCTTCGCTGGCTTGCCTGCGCGAACCCTCCCAGGGGCCGGTGTTCGGCATGAAGGGCGGTGCCGCCGGCGGCGGTCGTGCCCAGGTGGTGCCGATGGAGGCCATCAACCTGCACTTCAACGGCGACTTCCATGCGGTGACCGCGGCCCATAACCTGCTGGCCGCGCTGATCGACAATCATCTCTACTGGGGCAACGCGCTGGGCATCGACCCCGAGCGGGTGGTGTGGCGGCGGGTGGTGGACCTCAATGACCGCTCCCTGCGCCGGGTGACGACTGGCCCGGGAAACGGCGCCGGGCACGCTACCGGCTTCGATATCACCGCCGCCTCCGAGGTCATGGCGATCCTCTGTCTGGCGGAGGACCTGGCCGACCTGCAGCGACGGCTCGGGCGCATGGTAGTGGCCTGGCGCGCCGATGACACCCCGGTCACCGCGGCGGACCTGCAGGCGGCCGGCGCCATGGCAGTGCTGCTGCGCGATGCCCTGGCCCCCAACCTGGTGCAGACCCTGGAGCACAACCCGGTGCTGATCCATGGCGGGCCCTTTGCCAATATTGCCCACGGCTGCAGTTCGCTGATGGCCACCCGCGCCGCCCTGGCGCTGGGTGAGGTGGTGGTCACCGAGGCAGGCTTCGGCGCCGACCAGGGGCTGGAGAAGTTCATCGACATCAAGTCGCGGCAGTCGGGGATCTATCCCGACGCGGTGGTGATCGTCTGCACCCTGCGGGCACTGCGTTTTCATGGTGGCGCGAGTCGCGAGGCCATGAACACACCCGATCGCGTGGCGCTGGAGCGAGGACTGGGCAACCTGGTTCGCCAGGTCGAGGTGGCACGCGCCTTCGGCCTCGAACCGGTGGTGGCCCTCAATGCCCTGGCCTCGGACAGCGCCGACGAGTGTGCACGGCTCGCTGACTGCTGCCGGGGCCTGGGGGTGAGCATGACGGTGAGCGACCACTGGGCCCGCGGTGGCAAGGGAGCACGGCCGCTGGCCCGCCGGGTGCTGGAACGGCTGGACGCCGGACCGGTAGGGCCCGGGGTGGCGCCGCTCTATCCGGACGACCTGCCCGTCGAGCAGGCCCTGCGTACCATCGCGACCCGGCTCTATGGCGCCCGGGACATCGAGCTGGCGCCACTGGCGCAGGCACAGCTCGATCGGCTGACCCACCAGGGCTTCGGCACCCTGCCGGTGTGCATCGCCCGTACCCAGTTCAGCTTCTCGGACGATCCGGCCGACGGCGGCCTGGTGACCGGCCACCTGCTGCGCGTGCATGAACTGAAGCTGTCGGCGGGTGCCGGTTTCGTGGTGGCCATCTGTGGCCGGGTCATGACACTGCCCGGCCTGCCGCGGGAGCCGGCGGCACTGGCGATGGGTCTGGACGCCGACGGTAATGTCATCGGGCTGGCCTGAGGCGATGCTGATGGCGTCGTGGATCAGCGCGGCGTGGCGCCGGGCCGGCCGCGTCAGACCATCACGCTCACCGGGCAGGGGGCCAGATCGATCACCCGCTGGCTGATGCTGCCCAGCAGTGCCCCCCGCCACTTGCCGAGACCCCGCCGCCCCATGACGATCATCGGGGCATCGTCGGCGTGATGCCGGGCCCGGGCGACGATCGCCTCGGCGAAGCGCTCCTCGTTCAGCAGCACGTCCTCGGTGCCCGCCGGCACCTCCCCCAACGCCTCCCGGGCCAGCCGGAAGACCCGCCCGGACTGGCTCTCCTCCTCGCCATCGTCGTCTGTCGGCCCGGCGCCCGGTTGGCAGAAGATCAGCTCCACTGGCACCCCGGCGCTGCGCGCCAGGTCACCGGCCAGGCCGGCCGCCCTGTAGCAGTGCGCGGATCCATCCACCGGCAGCAGCACTCGTCCGATACGGGACGCCTCGCGCAGGCTGGCATCGGCATGCACGATGGTCACCGGGCAGCGGGCCCGGTACACCACCTCGTTGCTGACGCTACCCTGCATGAACTTGCCCATGCTGCTCAGGTGTCGGGCACCCAGCACCAGCAGGCAGCCGGCATGCTGGCTGGCGTGATTGACGATGGCCCGTTCGGGGTGCCGGATGAAGGTCGCGTCCTCGAGCGTCACCTCGGTGGGGCTGAGCGCCAGGGCGGGATCGATGGCCTCTCGGGCCAGGGCGAAGGCCGTGGCGGCCTGCTCATGACGCAGTGCCCGGTCGTGGTCGGTGTCGACCCGGCGATTGGCGGGAATGTCGCTGAGCTCGGCCGGATGGAGCGGCATCACGTGCAGCAGCTGCAGCGGGGCATCCAGCAGCCGGGCCAGCAGGCTGGCATGGCGTGCCGCCGCCGTGGCCGTCGGCGATCCGTCCACCGGCACGATTACCTGCGAGACGTGCTCACTCATCGACCTCCTCTCCCCGTTGCCTGAATCGGGTGCATGAAAGCGCGGCAGTCGACGTCGGTCCCTGCCGATAGACAAAGCGTAGCGCAGCCCGCGCCGAGGCGTCTCGCCGCTCGGCGGTTCAGGCCACTCTTGGCCGTTTGACGAACGTCACCCTGGCGGGACGCTCTGTCGGGTGCAGCCGTCGCCGGCTTGGCCTATGGTCGTGGCAGACCCTCAACGGATGGAGAGACCATGATCCGCACCCTGCTGGCGACCACCGACGGCCGGATCCTGCCGGGCGACGAGGCCCTGATCGAACGCTGGCGACGGGAGGCCGGCAGTCGCTTGTGGATCGACCTGCAGGGCGAGCCCCGGGAGACGGAGCGGCGCCTGCTGGAGCAGTTCGACAGTCATCCGCTGGCCATCGACGATGCCCACCGCGAGCGTCACCCGCCCAAGATCGAGGAGTTCGAGAACCACACCCTGATCATCTACCGGGGCATCTCCTCCTTCGACGCCCAGCTCAACTACGAGCCCCAGCAGATGGCCTTCTTCCTCGGCGAGGACTACTTGATCAGCCTGCATCCCGGCCGTGCCGAGAGCATCGAGCGGCTCTTCGCCCACGACGGCGGCCCCCTGCTCCGGGAGTCTCCCGAGCATGTGGCGCTGCGGATCATGTATGCCTCCGCCGGCTACTACCTGAACAGTCTGCTGGAGTTCGAGACCGAGATCAGCGACCTGGAGGACGAACTGCAGCTGGCCGGCAACGATCGCCTGATGCGCCGGATCGTCGCCTACAAGTCGCGCCTGGTGAAGATGCGCCGGCTGTTCAACTATCACAAGGGCATCACCCAGGAACTGATCGCCTACGACTATCGCCACCTGCCCCGCGAGAACCCGGCGACCCTGCACGCCATCAACGACGTTTTCGAGCGCTTCGAGCGGCTGCACAGCCTGACCCAGATGTACTACGACATCTGCGGTGACCTGGTGGACGGCTACCTCTCGATCTCGTCGCACCAGCTCAACACCACCATGCGCATCCTCACGGTGATCACCGCCATCTTCGTGCCGCTGACCTTCCTGGCCGGCATCTACGGCATGAACTTCGCGCACATGCCGGAGCTGGCCTATCGCTACGGCTATTTCATCGTGCTGGTCGTGATGCTGGTCATCGGCGTCGGCCTGCTCTGGGTGTTCCGGCGCAAGAAGTGGCTGTAAAAGGGGCTGCGACGGTGACCGGGAACGAGGCGAGTTGACGCAGGGCGGTTGGCCTGACCGCCGCGAGCCCTTAATCTCGGGGCTCCACCTCCTTTTCAGGCCCGACCATGCACCCCCAGCGAGAGCGATTGCACAACGAGCTCCATGCCCGGCCCTCCATCTACTTCGTGGAGCCGGCCCACCTGTACCACTACGCCTTTCTCGATACCGACGGCGTCGGCGACGGCATCGTCCCGCGGCTCTGTGAGCTGGCCGGAACGCGGCTGACGCCGGATGCCGTCCAGGACATCCTGACCCTCGACGATGGCCAGGTGCTGAAATGGGAGCGGCATACGGAGTTTTTCACCCTCACGCTGATGGTGCCGCGGGCGGCGGATGGCGAGGCCTGGCCGCCGCCACCGCCATGGCTGGCCGCCATCGCCGAGGCGCATCGCGCGGCGCTGATCAACGCCACCCTGATCCTGACCGAGTCGGAGTCCCGTTGGGGCGGTGACACCGCGGCCTACGGCTTCCGCGACCCCGCCGGCTCGCGGATCGGCGGCGGCGACGCCACCGTCTGGAGCGACTTCAGGCTCGACGCGAACGGCGTCAACCGCCTGCTGCTCGTCAATCGCGGGCTCAACGACTTCCGCCTGGGACGCATGGCCCGGCGGCTGCTGGAGATCGAGACCTACCGCATGATGGCCTCGCTGGCGCTGCCGCTGGCCAAGGAGCTCGGCGCCGAGCTGCGGGACTACGAGATGGAGCTCGGCGAGCTCTCCGACCACAACGCCGACCAGCAGGAGGCGAGCCCGCGCCCGCTGCTGGCGGCCATCTCGCTGCTGTCGGCGCGCCTCGAGCGCAGCGGGGCCCGCTCCCGGCAGCGCTTCAGCGCCACCGAGGCCTATGCGCGCATCGTCTACACCCGCATCGAGGAGCTGCGCGAGACGCGGGTCGGGGACTGCCAGCGCCTGGGCACCTTCCTGATGCGACGCTTCCTGCCCACGGTGCGTTACTGCGCGGCGGTGAATCGGCGCCAGGAGAGCCTGGCTCAGAGCGTCGCGCGGCTCAACGACCTGCTGCGGACCCGCGCCCAGGTGGAGATCGAGGAACAGAACTCGGCGATGCTGCAGAGCCTCAACGAGCGCTCCAGCAGCCAGCTGAAGATCCAGAAGGCGGTCGAGGGGCTGTCGATCATCGTCATCAGCTACTACATCTTCAGCCTGTTCAAGCTGTCCCTCGAAGGGCTCGATGCGCTCGGCATACCGATCGAGCCGCGCCTCGCCGCCACCGTGCTGGGGCCGCTGGGCATCCTGATCGTCGGCCTGCTGGCCTGGCGGATCTGGCGGGTCAAGCAGCACTGAGCGAGGGGCGGGCGATCATGGCGCCCCGCGCTTCACCCGGGCCTGCAGGGCGAGCAGCCCCAGCATCAGTAGCCCCACCAGGCCGGCGAGCAGCAGGGGGAAGGCCCGGGTGCCGGCCCACTCCAGCAGCGGGCCGGTCAGTGACGGCACGATCATGGCCCCGCTGCCCGCGGCGAGGAAGATCAGCCCGGTGGTGCGCCCGTTCATCGCCATCAGCCGGTTGCTGAGCCCGAACAGGGTGGGGAAGATCGCCGAGGCGGCGAGTCCGAACAGCAGCGCCACCCCCGGCAGCGGCAGCCAGCCCAGGTGCAGCCCCAGGGCGGTGGCCAGCCCCAGCACGAGGCAGCCGCGCAATACGCGCCAGGGCGAGAACCGCCGCAGCAGCGGGATCGCCAGCAGGCGCCCGGCGGAGAGCGTCAGCCAGAACAGCGTCACCAGCAGGGCCGCGTCGCCCGGGGCCATGCCGCTCAGGGTGGCGTAGGCGGTGATCCAGCCGGCGAAGGTGATCTCCATGCCCACGTAGAGGCCGAACATCAGCAGGAAGATCGCCAGCCGCCAGCTGTCACGGGGCGGGGGGGACGGTCGCTCCCCGCCATCGCTGCGCCCCGGCTGGGGGCTGGCCTGTCCGGCCAGCGGCTTGAGCAGCAGCAGGCAGTAGAGCGCCACCGCCCAGAAGGCCCAGGCGACGTGCCCGGTCAGCGCCAGGGCGGCCACCAGCACCAGCGGCACCAGCATGTTGCCGAGCCCGAAACAGAAGTGCAGGGCGCTGATCCAGGGGGGCGACGCCGTGCCATGGGTCCACAGCAGCAGGGTATTGGCGCCGGCATTGATCGACACCTCGGCGAAGCCGAGCAGGAAGACCACCGCCGTCAGTACCGCCAGGGCCTGGCTGAAGGGGACCGCCGCGAGTCCCGCCGCCATCAGCAGGGCCATGCCGATCAGCACCCGATGGCCCGGGAAGCGGTCCACCAGCATTCCCGAGACCACCGAGCCGAGCATGTTGCCCAGTGCCCGGGCGGTGAACAGGATGGCGATCTGGCCCATGCTCGAGCCGGTCATCTCCGCCAGGTGCGGCAGCGCCGGCCCCAGCAGGCCGCCGCTCATGCCGATGGCGAGGAAGGCGAGGAAGTAGGTCAGGGTCACCCGGTGATGGTGCCGGGTCGCGAAGGCCAGCATGTCCGCTCCATGGAGTCGTTGGCGAGGGAGGATTGTCGCACGATCCGTTCGCGAGTCACTCCTCCCCCGGGGGGAGGAGAGCCCGATGCCCCTCCCTCGTGCGGGATCGGTGCGTCCACCTGTGTGCGCTCCAGGCGAGCCGGCGTTCAGGTGAAATCCGAGCAGGAAGAAGGCACACAACTGCGGTGAAATTCAGAAAGAATCCTTCCGGCTCACCATGTCCCGTACGGCCGCGATCGTGTTTCAATCCTCGACTGAGGGGAACCCCCTCTCTGTGACCACGGCTGAAAGTCCATCCATGCCAGGAGGTTGAGACAAGTGGCATCCGATACCCTTCCGGAGAACGTTCCGGCCACCATGGCGGCCATGCTGCTGACCGGGCATGGCGGCATCGACAAGCTGGTCTACCGTGACGACGTCTCCACCCCGACGCCCGGGCCGGGCGAGGTGCTGGTGAAGGTCACGGCGACGGCGAAGAACAACACCGACCGCAAGGCGCGCGAGGGCCTCTACCCGACGAAGGACAAGGGCGAGGTGACCTCCTTCGCCATGGGCGGCGCGCCGACCCTGACCTTCCCGCGCATCCAGGGCGCCGACGTGGCCGGGCGCGTGGTCGCCGTGGGCGAGGGAGTGGACGCCTCGCGCATCGGCGAGCGCGGGCTGCTGGACTTCAACCTCTACCCGGACGCCCGCCGCGACCTCAACCTGATGCCGGACTACTACGGCCACGGGGCCGACGGCGGCTTCGCCGAGTACATCGCCGTGCCGTCGGACCAGTTCCATCAGGTGCCCAACCCCGAGCTCGCCGACGCCGAACTGGCGGCCATGGGCATGTGCTCCTACCAGACCGCCTACCACATGATGACCTCGGCCGGCGTCAAGGCCGGCGAGCGGGTGCTGGTCAGCGGCGCCAGCGGCGGGGTGGGCACCGCGCTGATCCAGCTGTGCCGCATCGTCGGCGCGATTCCCTATGCCGTGAGCCAGCCCGACAAGGCCGAGGGATTGCTGGCGCTGGGCGCCGAGGCGGTGATCGACCGTGGCGACCTGCCGACCTTCGTCGACCGGGTGCGTGATGCCACCGGCGGCGCGCCTGTGGAGGCGGTGATGGACCTGGTCGGCGGCGAGATGACCGACCGCTTCATCGACACCATGATCTTCGACATGCGGCGCCGCGACAGCTACCCGAGGCTCTCCATCGCCGGGGCCAGCGGCGGCAACCTCAGCGAGATCATGTGGACCCGCATCTACCTCTACCAGGTACAGATCTTCGGCGTCTCCCACGGTACCCGCGAAGAGGCCGAGCAGCTGGTGGCCTGGATCCGCAGCGGGCAGCTGAAGCCGGTGCTGCACGCGGCCTTCAGGCTCTCCGAGCTGCACGAAGCGGAGCGTTATTTCGTCAACCGCGGCAGCAACTACCTGGGCAAGATCGTGATCGTTCCCGATAGCCAATGGGATGAGCATGGCGCTCCCTTCGCGCTCGAGGGACAGGCATGAAGGAGAAACTCGTCTTCCAGCTGATGGACACCCACGCCGGCGGCGACGTCAGCCGCATCGTCACGGGCGGCATCGACCTGCTGCCCGGCGCCACGGTCAGGGAGCAGATGCACTACCTGCGCGACGACGC
Source organism: Halomonas sp. LBP4 (assembly GCF_003202205.1). Classification (GTDB taxonomy): domain Bacteria; phylum Pseudomonadota; class Gammaproteobacteria; order Pseudomonadales; family Halomonadaceae; genus Halomonas; species Halomonas flagellata. Next base: position 1,259,014 of record NZ_PDOG01000001.1, on the reverse strand, counting down.
CGACGGCCTGCGCAAGCTGCTGCTGCACGAGCCCTACGGCATTCCCGAGATGTCGGTGGACCTGCTCGTGTCCCCCAGCCACCCCGAGGCCCAGGTGGGCTACATCATCATGGAGGTGATGGGCTACCCCATCTACTCCGGCTCCAACACCATCTGCACCGCCACGGCGGTGCTGGAGCTGGGCCTGGTGCCCAAGCAGGAGGGGCGCCAGCGCTTCGTGCTGGAGTCGCCGGCGGGCCTGGTGCACATCGAGGCGCTGGTGGAGGACGGTGTAGTGGAGGCGATCACCTGCGAGGGGCTGCCCAGCTACATTGACACCTACCACGCCAGCATCCATGTGCCGACCATCGGCGACGTGACCTACTCGGTGGCCTACAGCGGTGGCTTCTATGCCCTGGTGGACGCCGCCGCGCTGGGCTTCCATCTGACCCGCGACGAGGAGTGCGACCTGGCGGCGTGTGCCCACAGGATCGTCGAGGCGGTCCAGGCCGAGCGCGGCTTCTCCCACTACACCCTGGGCGACGTGGGGCCGCTGCCCTTCCTGCACTTCATGGGGCCGGTGGAGCAGGTGGCCGACGACTTCTACCGCTCGCGCTCGACCACCTACGTGCACCCCGGCGTGATCTGCCGCAGCACCACCGGCACCGGCACCTCGGCGCGGCTGGCGCTGATGCACCATGAGGGCAGCATCAAGCCCGGCGACAAGCTGGAGACCGTCTCGCTGCGCGAGACGGGCTTCATCGGCCAGTTCACCGGTATTCGCGAAGAGAATGGCGGCCATGTGGTGGAGAACACCATCACCGGCAAGAGCCATGTGCTCGCCCGCTCGGAAATCGTCGTCAACTGCGCGGATCCCCTGGTGGAGTGCGCTGGCCTGCACCATATCCTCACCAGCGGACACGCCTCGCCGGAGTAGGGATCACACCGGCACCTTGCCGCGCAGCGCCTTGGTCTTGCCCTTGCGGGTCTTCTTGTCCACCCGGCGGCGTTGCGACCCCTTGGTGGGCTTGGTCGGCCGGCGGGCCTTCTGCTGCTTCACCGCACTGCGGATCAGCTCCCTGAGGCGCGCCAGGGCGTCCTCCCTGTTCAGTTCCAGGGTGCGGAAGCTCTGCGCCTTGATGACGATGATGCCCTCCTTGCTGATACGCTGATCGGAGAGGGCCATCAGGCGCTCCTTGTAGAAGGGCGGCAGGCTGGAGGCGAGAATGTCGAAACGCAGGTGCACCGCGGAGGCGACCTTGTTGACGTTCTGCCCACCCGCCCCCTGGGCGCGGATCTGGCTGATGTCGATTTCCCAATCGGCCAGTTCCACCGTATTGGAGATGGTCAGCATGGCATGCCTCGTGGTCAGGGCTCGATGGTGTCAGGCTACCATATCGGCAGTCCCCGGCCTGCCGGCTGCCCCCGGAGGGCATGGGCCGTGTTGGTGCGTGACACCCGTCTACTCGAAGCCCGCCTTGCGCAATCCCTCGAGGTAGTGCTCGGCATCGGTGCGGCGCCGGTAGGGGTCGAGCGCCGTCAGCCAGTCGAGGCAGCCGGTGTGCTCGGGGAAGGCGCCGCGCGCCATCCGAATTCAAGCAAATAAATGCCGTGTGTCACGCCTTGGGGACGGGCGTCTGCTATTCCTTGAATGTAACCCATGGCGGGGGAGCCACGGCCTGTTTCCGTGTCCCCCCGCCCAATCCCGGTCGCTGTGCCGTGGATGGGGCGGCGGCGGGCAAGGCCTGGCATCGTCTGGCAACGTAACGAATGGGAGGTGGGTGATGGCAGATCCGGGAATCACTACACAGCGTCGCGACGCTATCACCTTGGGCGCGGACGCGATTCGCTCATTCGCCGAGCGCCTGCGCGGGGCGCTGATCCAGCCCGATGACGAGCGCTACGACGAGGCGCGCCGGGTCTACAACGCCCTTCACGATCGCCGCCCGGCCCTGATCGTCCAGGCGGCAGGCGTCGCGGACGTGATGACGGCCGTGACCTTCGCCAGGGAGCACGCGCTTCCCCTGGCCGTGCGCGGCGGCGGCCACAGCGTCCCCGGCTTCGGGACCTGCGATGGCGGCCTGGTGCTGTCGCTCGAGCGGATGCGCGGCCTCCGGGTCGACCCCGAGCGTCGCCGCGTCCGGGCCGAGGGCGGTTGCACCTGGGCCGACCTCAACCATGCCACCGCCGCCTTCGGCCTGGCGACGACCGGCGGGATCGTCTCCAGCACCGGCATCGCCGGCCTGACCCTGGGCGGTGGCCTCGGCTACCTGGCGCGGAGCTGCGGGCTCACCTGCGACAACCTGCTGTCGGCCGACGTGGTCACGGCCGAGGGCCGCTTCCTGACCTGCAGCGAAGGCCAGCACGAGGACCTGTTCTGGGCGATCCGCGGCGGGGGCGGCAACTTCGGCGTGGTCACCTCGTTCGAGTACCGCCTGCATGAGGTGGCCGATATCCTCGGCGGGCCGACCTTCTATCCGCTCGAGGCGGAGGTCATCCGTGGCTACCGGGCCCTGATCGCCGAGGCGCCCGAGGCGCTGGGGGCGGTGCTCGGCATCACCCTCGGCCCGCCGCTGCCGTTCGTGCCCGAGCAGTGGCACGGCCGGCCGGTGGTCGTGGTGCTGACCTGCTGGAGCGGGTCGACAACCGAGGACGACGCGATACGCGAGCGGCTCGGCCGCCTCGGCCCCGTCGTGGGGCAGGCTGTCCAGCGCCTGCCCTACCCGGTGATCAATACCCTGTTCGACGAGCTGCTGCCCGCCGGGCTCCATCACTACTGGAAGGGCTGTTTTACCCGGGAGCTGACCGACGAAGCGATCGACGTGCATCTCGACTTCGGCGCCCGGATGCCGTGCCTGCAGAGCGCGACGCTGCTGTTTCCCGTCGATGGCGCCTGCCAGCGTGTCGCGCCCGACGCCACGGCGTTCGCCTACCGGGACGCCACCTTTGCGACGGTGCTCGGCCCGAGCTGGCCGGACCCCGCCGACAGCGAGCACAACATCGCCTGGGGACGTGCCTACCATCAGGCGCTGCGGCCCTATTCCGAGGAGGGGGGCTATGTGAACTTCATGTCCGGGGACGACGCCGATCGGGTACGTGCCAACTATCGGCAGAACTACGATCGGCTGGTCGAGATCAAGACCCGCTACGACCCGACCAACCTGTTCCGCCTGAATCAGAACATCGCCCCGGTGCGGCTGGCTTGACCGGCGTCGGGGGCCAGGGGGCTCCCCCATGACCCTGGTCAGACCTGAACCAACAGGGCCGTGGTGTACATTGCCATGGCCCCCGCGCCGACACCGGACAGGGCGACTCCCGAGAACCATGGCTGTCCCGCGCCGCGCGCGCTGCGGACCAACAGCGTGCCGACCTCAATGATGACCTGGAGGATAGCCCCCGTCCCCACGGCGAACGCCATGGCGGCCCAGTAGGGCGAGAACGCATAGCTGCCGACCCATATCCCGACCACGGCGGGCAGCCCGGCAAGGGCCGCCAGGGCGGCGAACACCCACAGCGGTGGCCGCTGCTTGAGCATGGGGGCCACGATGCCGATACCTTCCGTCAGGTTATGCAGGGTGAAGCCGAGTACCAGAAACGAGCCGAGTGCAACCGAGCCGGTGGCAAACGCAGAGCCGATCGCCAGGCCTTCGCCCAGGTTATGCAGGCCGATCCCGAGGGCGATCGCGGTCGCGAGACGCACACCGGCCAGCGTCTTTCCCTGACGCCGCCCCACTCCCATCAGCACCGCGAATGTCAAGGCGGTGACAAGCCATACCGAGATTTCCCCCTGGAAGCCGGGCGCGGCTTCTCCTGCCAATGCCAAGGCCTCGTCAAGGGTGTCGACCAGCAGGTAGGCCAGGAGACCGGTCGTCAGGGCGAGAGCGAACTGGAAAGCCCGCGTCCCCCCCGCGCGCAGGGCCGGATAGAACAACATGCCAAGTGTCACCGGCACAACGCCGACGAATAATCCGACCATGCCGAAGGTGCGCAGCGTGCCGGCGTCGGGGGTGGGCGTGGCAACGGCAACCTCGATGGTGTGATCGAAGGTGACGCCGCTTGGGGTCAACAGGGTCAAGTGATGAGTCTCGCCCTCCACCCATGGATAGGGGATCCGTATCCAGGCCGTTTCCATGCGTTCCAGTGCCCCCGACGGAGTTTGCATGAAAGCCCAATAGGCGCCGTCGACCTGTACCTGGGCAATCTTCATCGGTTCCGATCCGCCGGCACGCACCCGAAGCGCGATACCGTTCTCGTCGAGCAGGGTGCGCTCGACCGTGAGTTCCTCGATGGGGGGGACGGCGCCGGTCAAGGAACGCAGGGGGTCGCTGGCCAGGAAGGCCACCATGACGGCGACGATCAAGAGAATCGGTAGCACGATCCAGAGCACGGTGCGTTTCATCGGGGTAGCCTCCCGAGGCCTGCTGCGGCCATCACTCCTCCCGGACATCGAACAGACTCATCCAACCCAGCTCGGCGAATTCCGACTGATGGGCGTGGAACATGTAAAACCCGGGCTCGTGATCGGAGAAGGAGAATTCCAGGATCCCGCGCTGGGCCTGGCACTGCATGATGGTGTCGACCATTCGTAGCGTCGGGGTGAGCGTGGTGCCGTGGTCGTAGTAGTCGAAGAAATTCGCATGCAGGTGTAGCGAATTGACCGGGTCGAACTCCGTGACGTTGATCAGGTAGAGCCGCAGTGGGCGAGCCCGGTCTACCGGGATGGGCCGCTTGAAATAGGCGTGAGCGATCGAGTTGACCGCGTAAATCTCATTCTCCTCATCGAAGTTCGTGTCGAAGCCGTTCATCACCAGCACGAACTCCTGCCAGCGCGCATTCTCCGACGAGCCAAGGAGGCGCGAACGCGCGGCCTCGGCCTGCTCCGGGTGGCGGTCCGGGTCCGGGTCGACGATGAAGGCACCGTACAATCCCTTGTGGATGTGTCGCTTGAGTGGGATCGAGTGGCAGTGGTAGAGATGGCAACCGAACGGGAAGGCATCGAACTCGTAGACGAACACGCCGCCCGGAGGCACGTCTCCGGCCCCTGGCACGCCATCCATGCGTGCCGGGTGGATCCCGTGGAAATGCATGGAGTGCGTGTGACTGCCGCCGTTGACAAAGCGTATGCGGATACGATCCCCCTCGGTGGCTCGCAGGGTCGGGCCCGGTACGCGGCCGTTGTAGGTCCAGGCGGGAAAGAACATGCCCGGGGCGATTTCGATCTCCTTGTCACTGGCGGTGATGTCGAATTCGCGGAGAACCTGTCCGTCCGGCAGGCGAGAGACCGTCCCTCTCTCCCAGTCGGTCAGGATCTCGTGGGGATCGAAGCCGTTCCGAGCATTGTCCACCTCCCCCACGGTGATCATGCCGTCATGAGCCTCGTGCGCACCCGTCGGGGCGTACTGGGCGGTATCCGGCGCCTGGCCCACTGCCAGGCGTATCACCGATGAGCCGCCGATCAGCGCACCCGCCCTGAGCAGAAGCCGCCGTGTCATGGGGTACTTGAACCAAGGTCGCATCTCTCGGCTCCGATGGTGCAAGACGAGCCTTCCAGGTGGATGTCCGATAGCAGGCTCGATGATGGGTATGTGGCTATACAATACAGCATAGGCTATATCTCGTGTTCCTGTGGCACCTTGCCCCTGCAGGCACGCCAGCCGCATGGCACGGTTATGTTATGGTGAGATACACGACATCGAGGTAGGGACGGCGATGACCAAGTCGGAAGTGGGCGCCGGTAACGTGTTGCCGGATGCGGATCAGCAAGCGGTCAATTTCAAGCGGGTGCGGGAAGCCCATCAGAGCGAGGTGGCCGAGGATTACGTTGAGCTCATCGCCGACCTGATCAACACCACGGGGGAGGCGCGCGCGGTCGACATTGCGCGACGGCTGGGGGTGGCGCATGCCACGGCAGTGAAGACCATCGCTCGACTGCAGCGGGAGGGGCTCGTTTCCAGTCAGCCCTATCGGTCGGTCTTCCTGACGGAGAGGGGGCAGGAACTCGCGGCGCGTTCGAAACGCCGCCATGAAACCGTGGTGAACTTCCTGCGTGCCATCGGCATCAGCGAAAAGGCCGCGCAACGCGATGCCGAAGGCATCGAGCATCACGTCAGCGACGAGACACTGGCGGCCTTCGAGCGCGTGATCCGAGCCAAGAAACGCTAAACTTTGTCCGAAGAGTCGCCGAGCGCAGGCTACTAGGCAGGCAGAAGGCGTTCGCAGACGACCCGAAGCGCCCCCGGGCGTGTCGAGGCCGTGGCCGCCATGAGACGCCCCAGGACCTCGCCATCCGCGCCCCGGCTGACGGACCCATCGCCGCCCGCGACCATCACCCGCCTCGGCATTCGCGACCAACCACTGGTGCCTCCCGGCGTCTCCCTGGCCTGGGGTGATCCCGAAAGCATGGCGTATAGGCGTTGCCCGAACGCTGTCTGACACGGGGGGAGCCGTCGTATTCGGCTCAGCGTTGTACCCGGCGCTCCAGCGTCTCCCGGTACTTCCGGATCCTCGCCGCATTGGTCCCCACATCACTGCGGCCGATGCGGGAGGCGGAGCGCACGTCGACGCGCACGCCATCGTCGGTCTCGGTCAGGCGGATCGCCACGTCGTCCTTGAAGCCGAACCAGGTGGTGGTGTCGGTGGCCTCGATCCTGTTGGCGGTGACGCCGGCGAGCTCCCAGCCCAGGTCCAGGGCGGCGGCCTCCGCGACCGAGAGGGCACTGTCGAGCGACATGTCCAGGTCGATCGGCCGGATATCCGGGTAGGCCTCGCGCTGCTGGCGGGCGAACGCCTCGCCGGGGTAGTCCACGGCGTTGGGGGCCGCTTCCCGGGCGTCGACCAGCGCCTCGAAGGCGGGCGGGTCCTCGGTGTCGGTGGTGATGTCGTGGATGGGCGGCGCCAGCTGGGCGCGCTGCCAGTGCACCCAGGGCACGGTCACCATGCCGGCGACGGCGACGATCACCAGGCCGCCGGCCAGGGCCGGGCGCAGGCGTCGGCAGAAGATGGCAAGGATCAGCGCGATCAGCCCCACCCCGGCCGCACCAGCGGCGACGTAGGCGCCGTAGCGCAGCAGGCCGAAGGCATCGCCCAGGGGGAGCAGCCCGAAGCGGTAGGCGGGCCCCGCGGCGGCCATCAGCAGCGCGGCGATCACCAGCAGGATCAGGGCGAGCCAGGCGACGCCGACCGGCCAGCGGCCTCCGCGTGGGCGAGTTCTCGGGCGCAACAGCGACATGACGGCTCCTTGGCGTTTCGATAGGGATCAACAACAGCATAAGGGCTTAGCCGCCATCGTGCCGGTCTGCGTCGCCCTCGCGGCTTCGCCTTCTCCGACCTCAGCGAGCGGCTGACACCCGAGGAGTGATCCTCGACAGGTTCGTCCGCAAGGCGTCGAGCTTTGCCGCGGTGCCACTGTCCACCCTTGGCACGAGAGGGCGTTGCGTCGCCGCGAGCGTGGTCACGACGAACGGAGACGTCATCGCGCGCAGCAGCGCCGAATAATCGAGGCCGAAGCGGAGCTCCGTGCCGGGTGCCAGGCGGTGAGGCGTCTCGAGCACCAGGTGGTCGCTGCTGGCGGCGAGCACGCTGACGCCGCCTGGGGGCGTCAGGCCGTCCGGGTCGACGTCCTGCCGCCCGATCGAGGCGATCGTCTGGATGATGGTGCCGCGTTCGCGCATCGGCGTCGGCACGCCGAATGCCGCCTCGCCGGTGGCGCCGCGTGGCACCGTCGGCTTGGCCAGCGACTCGATGACGGGCACCACCAGGATGAAGGCGTCGGTGTGCAGCCCGCTCAGGGGCATCCGCGTGAGGGGGTCGCAGCCCAGCAGGATCGACTCGCCGAGCCGCAGGTCGTTGACGCGGCCAGCGGGAGCCTTCATGGCCCAGGCGAGATTGGCCGAATTGCCGCCGGAAATGATCGGCAGGTGCAGGCCCAGCTCGCCTTCGAGCAGGGTCGCGAGGGCAGACAGCTCGCCCATGTTGTCGGTGCTCGGCACGACGCCGGCACGGCACGCCAGGTTGGAGCCGAGGCCGGCGAGCGTGACGTGGGGAGTGCGCGATAGGCGTCGGGCGAGGTCGAGCACATCGCCCGGCAGCACACCCTCGCGCAGGTCGCCCAGCTCCACCATCAGCACCAGGCCGTGAGTGACGCCGCGCCTGCCCGCCGCGACTGACAGCGCCTTTACCACCTCGAGCTCGCTTACCTGACTGATGCTGGCGCACGCCACCGCCCGATCGGCCTGTTCGGGCGTGGGCGAACGCAGCAGCGTCAGCGGGGCCTGGATGCCCGCGTCGCGGAGCGCCTCGAGGTTGTCGATCCGCGAATCGCCGAGGCGCGCCACACCCCCCGCGAGCATGGCCTTCGCCACCTCGGGCGAGCCCAGGACCGCCTTGGTGACTCCGGTGACGTCGATGCCGCGGCCGGACAGCAGGGTGACAAGCGTGCGAGCGTTGTGCTCGATCTTGGCCAGATCGATCTCGATGCGGGGAGAGATCACGCCATTGCCAGTGGCTGACGCGCCTGCAGTGCGGGAAAGGCGGCGGTGACCATTCCCACCAGCGCCGAGGGGTCGTGCCACAGCGCATCGGTGGCGGGGAGGCCGAGCTCGACCTTGTAGCGGGCGATGGCCGCCGTGACCTCTGCCTCGCTCATGTCCTCGTGGTTGATGGCCAGCCCGATGACCGTGGTCTTGCCGAACAGCTCGATGAGCTTGATCTCCGAGAGGGGAGACGGCATGCGCACCGCCGGATAGTCACTGAGCATCCGGCGGGCCGGGGCATGCTGCATGATCACGGCCTGTGGCCGGCTGGCGCGCAACACCACCGTCGAGCTCAGGTAGGCGGGGTGGCTGAGGGCGCCCTGGCCCTCGATCACGATGACGTCGGGGTGTTCGCCCTCATAGGCGGCGAGCACCGCCCCCTCCAGTTCGCCGACACCGAACTGGGCGGGAATGGCATCGAGCGCGACGCCATAGGCGGCGCCCTGCATGAGGCCGGTCTGGCCCGTCCCCACCATCACGGTGTGAATCCCGGCGTCGTTGAGCGCCTGGGTGAGCAGCGTCGAGGTGGTGCGCTTGCCGATCGCGCCATCCGTGCCCAGTATCGCGATGCGCACACAGTCGACGCCGCCGATCGCGCCGTCGAACATGCGCAGGTGCTTGGTCGGGCGTGGCCGGCGGATATCGTGAAGCGTCACCCCGCTGGCGAGTGCCGCCGCCGAGATCTCCGGGTCGTCCGCGAGGAACTCGTGCAGGCCGGATACCACGCCGATGCCGGCCGCCACGGCCGCCAGCACCACCGCACGGTCCGCCTCGGACATCAGGCCCGACAACGGCGCCAGCCCGAAGATGAGGACGTCGGGAAGGTCATCGGTCGCGGCGAGCGCCGCGGTCAGATCGGCGACGATGGGGATGCCCGCCGCCGCCTCGCCCAGGGCGATGCCCGCGTCCTCGCCGGTCAGGGTGCTGTCGATGACGGAAAGGATGCGATACCGCTCGCTGCTGCGCACCAGGCCGTTGGCCGTCTTGCCATCGATGCGCGCGAAGTTGCCCTCGCAGTACACGATGGCCGATTGGCGGTCGTCAGCGGGGTGAGCGGCGCAGTCGAGAATGGCACGAAGGGAACCAGGAAGCATGAAGCGTCTACCTCGGGTATGGACTCAGAGGAGGCGACGGGATGGTCCCGGCCGATACGGCCGACAGTCAACGAGAGGTCCCCACCAAGGCAAGTGGATGTACGTCAGCATACACGGATGGGGGGCACCCGTATGCTTCCGACTCCCTGGTGGCGGCGACAGGCGGTATTGCAGCCCGTCGCCGGCCGAATCTGGCCGGCCCAGGGCGTAGGAATGTTGGCGATGTCCTGTGAGGTGATGGCGGGGCGTCTCTGGTCAGGCTGCTAGGCCCCATGGGACTCCCTCAGCGGATCGAGCAGCGGACTCAGGCCGTTGTGGTCGATCTCATGCATCAGATGCAAGAGCTGGCCGATCTCGCCGGGCGGGAAGCCCTGGCGGGCGAACCAGTTGAGGTAGGGGCCGGGAAGGTCGGCGAGCAGCCGGCCTTCGTATTTGCCGTAGGGCATCCGTCGGGTAACCAGCTTTTCCAGATCCTCGGGTTTCATGCATCGCGCTCCTCTGCAGTGCTCCGATTATGCCATGCTGCGCTTGTGGCGAAGGGAGACCATCGCCAGCCCCCTTGGCGGAACAGGAAGACAGCCGTGGCAGGTGCAAGCTTACTGACACTGATCGACGATATCGCGACGATCCTCGACGATGTGTCGTTGATGACCAAGGTGGCGGTCAAGAAGACCGCCGGAGTGCTCGGCGACGACCTGGCGCTGAACGCCCAGCAGGTCAGCGGGGTGAAGGCCGACCGCGAACTGCCGGTGGTGTGGGCGGTGGCCAGGGGCTCGCTACGCAACAAGGCGATCCTGGTGCCGGCGGCGCTGCTGATCAGTGCCGTCGCCCCCTGGGCCGTGACGCCACTCCTGATGCTGGGGGGCGCCTTCCTGTGCTACGAAGGCGCCGAAAAGCTCTTCCACGCCTTTACCCACGACGAGGCCGAATCGGCGCAGGAGCATGAGCGCCTGGTGCGGACCCTGTCCGATCCGGATGCCGATGTGGTGGCGCTCGAGCGGGACAAGATCAAGGGCGCGGTGCGTACCGACTTCATCCTCTCGGCGGAGATCATCGCCATCACCCTGGGCAGCGTGGCCGGTGCGCCCTTCCTGCAGCAGGTCGCGGTGCTGGTGGGCATCGCCCTGATCATGACCGTTGGCGTCTATGGCCTGGTCGCCGGTATCGTCAAGCTCGATGACCTCGGTCTCTACCTCAGCCAGCGTAGCGCTGTGCCGGCCCAGGCCATGGGCAACGCCATCGTGCGGGTGGCGCCCTACCTGATGAAGTCGCTCTCGGTGATCGGCACCGCCGCCATGTTCATGGTCGGCGGCGGCATCCTGGTGCACGGGCTGCCCGCCGTGCATCACGGCGTCGAGGCGCTGGCTCACCTCGCGGCCGACCTGCCCAGCGCCGGGGCGATTCTCGGCCCGCTCGGCGAGACGGCACTGAATGCCGCCTTCGGCGTGTTCGCCGGCGCCGCTGTGCTGGCCGGGGTCAAGGCCTTCGGTATGCTCAGGCGGCGCCGCCATGCGTGATCGCCAAATCCCATACGACTCCCAGCCTGGCTGGCGGACACTCACCCCTCCAACGTGACGCCACCTCGCACGGCCGCCTCAATCTCGAACAGCAGTGCAAGCACCCCGGACAGGAGGTCGAAAATGGCAGAGATCATGTTGTTCCACCACGCGCACGGGCTGACTCCTGGCGTCGTCGAGTTTGCCGACCGGCTGCGCCGGTCCGGGCACATCGTTCACACGCCCGATCTCTTCGATGGCCGCACCTTCGACGACTTGGCGGACGGTATGAGATTCGTCGAGGAACTCGGGGTTGGCGAGGTGTTTCCGCAATTTTGTCCAAGCCTGCGGCTTGGGGTTGGGCCTAAGCTATGCCTGAGTGGTGGTCAGGGAGGTGTGGCATGGCGAAACAGTCCAGTCGGTTCGACTACTTCAAGAGCCGGCATATTCCCGAGCTTACGGTCCTCCAGGCGGCGCTGAGCGATTTCAGCTACGACCGTCATGCCCACGCGGAGTACGCCTTCGGCGTCACCCTCGCCGGGCGCCAGGATTTCTTCAGCGGCGGGCAGTTTCACCGCAGCCCGCCCGGCAACGTCATCCAGTTCAATCCCGAGCAAGTGCACGACGGACACCCGGGCGGCGACAGCACCCTGGGGTACGTCATGGTCTACGTGCCTCCCGCTCGGCTCGAGGCGCTGTTCGCCGATGCGGCGGGGTGCGAGCGCGCCGGCCGGTTCAGAGGCAGCGAAACCTTGCTGGCGGACCCCGAGCTGCGCCAGGCCATCCTGGAACTGGCGCACCTGATGACCCAGCAGCTGGGCTCTCGCATCGATCAGGAGCACGCCCTGCATCGAATGGCGACTCGCCTGGTGCAGCGAGCCGGCAAGTTCCAGCCGGGCGGCACGGTGAGCCGGCCCGATGCTCTGCTGCTGCGCGCCAAGGAGTACATTCTCGCGCACCTGGAGGCGGATCTCTCGCTGGACGATATCAGCCAGGCCGCACACCTCTCGAAATACCACTTCCTGCGCCTGTTCCGTCAGCAGTTCGGCATCACGCCGCACCAGTACGTGCTCAGCTGCCGGGTCAATGCCGCGCGCAGCGCCCTGGAGGCCGGCGTGGTTCCCAACGACGTCGCCTTCCGCTATGGCTTTGCCGACCTCAGCCATTTCAACCGCCGATTCAAGCGCATCTATGGCATGACGCCCTACCAGTACCAGCGTAGCGTCACCAACTAAGGAAGCACTATACAAATGCCTGCGCGGGCAAATCGCTGCGTTGCGCGGTGCGCGGAATCCTCACATATCCCCCATATGCTCCGGTTCCTGTGCTCCGTGCTCCATGCTCCGTGCTCCGTGCGCCTTGCGCTTCATCCCGCTCGGCAATTTGTAAAGCGCTTCCCCTGACCGAGGTATTCCAATGTTAGAGATCGTCGCCTATGCCCTGGGCGTCATGTACACGCCTGGGCCCGTGAACCTGCTCGGCCTCAATGCGGGGCTCAACGGCCAGGCCAGAACCTCCCTCGGTTTCTTCCTCGGGGTGGGGCTGGCCATGTTGGTGCTGTTCATGGTGTTCGGCTGGGCCGGTGCGGCCTGGGTGCGTGGCGATATGCTCGCCGTGGTGGGGGCGTTGGGTTGCGGCTATATCCTCTATCTCGCCGTCAGGATCGCCCGGTCGAGCATCGACCTGGGCGCCGTACGGCAAGCGCCGCGCGTGCTGCAATTTCGCGATGGCCTGATCATGCAGCTCTGCAACCCCAAGGGCATGATAGCGACCCTGCCGATCGCCACGATCCAATTCCCCGCCGCAGGCATCCACGGCGTCAGCCTGCTGCTCTGGTCGCTGGGGCTGGCCGCTCTGGCGGTGGGGGCGCCCGGCAGCTATGCGCTGATGGGCGCCGTTGCCGGGCGGCGGATCGAGAACCCGAGTATTCTTGCGGGGTTCAGCCTCGCGATGTCGGTACTGCTGGTGGGTGTCTCCGTCTCGATCGGTTATGAGCACGTCTGGCTCCCTCTCGCGACCGGCGCAGGTTGATGGATCGTCATCTACCCCATCGGAGACTCGACCGACCTGGGCTCACTCCCGCCGCGCCACCAGCAGGCCCACGCCGGCGCTCGCCAACAGGCTCGCGCAGGTGCGGTTGAACAGTCGGCGCATGATGGGGCGCGAGAACCAGTGACGCAGGAAGGCGCCGAAGCAGGCATAGCCGGCGATCGCCACCCACTCGAGCGCCAGGAACAGGGCGCCCAGGATCAGGAACTGGACGGCGACATTGCCGCCCGGCGCGACGAACTGCGGGAGAAACGCCGTGAAGATCAGGATGGCCTTGGGATTGCCGGCGGCGAGCAGGAACTCCTGCCTGGCGAGGCCCCAGAGACCCAGCGGGCGGGTGGCCATGGCCTCGTCCCCGCTCTCGGCGTTCCACAGCTGGAAGGCCAGCCAGAACAGATAGCCGGCACCGAGCACCTTGATGACCAGGAACAGTTTCTCGGAGGTGTGGAGCACGGTCGCCAGGCCCGAGGCGGCGAGCGTGATCATCACCACGAAGGCCGCCAGACGGCCGATACCGGCTAGGCAGGCCATGCGCACGCCATAGCGCTTGGCGTTGCTCATGGACAGCAGGTTGTTGGGGCCCGGCGCCATGTTCAGGGCGAAGCAGGCCGGCACGAAGAACAGCAGGGTCATCGAGTCCATTTGGGCCACCTGAGTGGAGTGGTTCAGCGTTCGATTCTGCAGCAGCGGTCTCTGACGGACAATCCATGCCTTCGCCCCGAGTACCGTCCCCGCTGTCTGGCACCGCCTGGGCCGGGATGCAATGCCTTCCGGGATGACAGATAATGAGCAGGTTAACGATTCACACCCCATCCCTCGAGGTCCCATGAATCCCACCATTGACCTGCTGAAGTCCCACCGCTCGATCCGCAAGTTCACCGACCAGCAGATCCCTCGCGAGCTGCTGCTGGAGCTGATCCGCGCCGGCCAGGCCGCCGCGACCTCCAGCCACGTGCAGGCCTACAGCGTCATTCATGTCAGGAATCCGGCCAACCGCGAGAGGATCGCCGAGCTGGCCGGCCTGCGTGCTTCCGGCGTGCCCTACGTGATCCTCAAGCCGGGACGGCTCACCGACGAGCCTGCGACCGAGCGGGTGGCCGCCTCGCTCGAGGAAACCGACGGTACGAACACCGTCTCGCGCGGCACGTCGTCAACGGCTGGTGCCTGCACCTGGTACATATCTCCTGCGGGAATTCGACCCCGCCACCGTGACCGGGCTACCCCTTGATGCAGACCAGCGGCTTCAGCTTGGCCACCTTGCGCGCCAACCCCGCCGCCTCGGCACAGTCGACCACCGCATCGACATCCTTGTAAGCCTGGGGGGCCTCCTCGGCGACGCCCCGGAGCGATGGGCTGCGAATGATGATGCCGCGCTCGCGCAGCTCCCTCAGCAACTGGCCGCCCTGCCAGCTCTTGTGCGCCTGACGACGGCTCATGGCACGCCCGGCACCATGGCAGGCCGAGGTAAACGAAGGCACGCGAGGATCGGCATTACCGGCAAGCACATACGACGCCGTGCCCATCGAGCCCCCGATCAGTACCGGCTGGCCAACGGCGCGATACTCGTCGGGAAGCTCCGGGTGGCCGGGGCCGAAGGCGCGGGTCGCCCCCTTGCGATGCACGAACAGCCTCCGGTTCACGCCATCGAGCCTATGCTCCTCGAGCTTGCAGGTGTTGTGCGACACATCGTAGAGCAGTGTGAGATCGGCCTCGGGGAAAAGCTCGACAAAGGCCTGTTGCGCGAGGTGCGTGATGATCTGGCGGTTGGCCAGCGCGCAATTGCTGGCGGCACGCATGGCGCCAAGATACGCCTGGCCGGTGTCGGAGCGCAGCGACGCGCAGGCGAGTTCCCGGTCCGGCAACTCGATGCCATGCTCGCGGGCGCTGGTCGCCATGGTCTTCAGGTACTCGGTACCGACCTGATGGCCGAGACCGCGCGAGCCACAATGAATGAACACCACCACATCATGCTCGTCGAGCCCATAGGCACGGGCTGTCTCGCGGTCATAAATCTCGCTGACCTCCTGGACCTCGAGGTAGTGATTGCCGGAACCCAGCGTGCCCATCTCCTCGCGCTGGCGTTGCTTGGCCTTGTCGGAAACGGCATCGGCGCGGGCACCGGCAATGCAGCCTTGCGCCTCGATGTGTCTCAGGTCATCGCGAGTGCCCCAACCTTGTTCCACTGCCCATTTGGCGCCTCCGGTCAGCATCGCATCCATTCGCTTGCCAGCCAGGCGGATCGGGCCATGACTGCCGACACCCACCGGAATCCGGTGGTACAGCGCGTCGGCCAGAGGCTCCTTGAACGGCTCGACATCGGCATGCCGTAGGCCGGTACGCAGACAACGCACGCCGCAGGAGATGTCGAAGCCCACGCCGCCGGCGGATACCACACCGCCCCGATCGGCATCGAAGGCCGCCACGCCACCGATCGGGAAGCCGTAGCCCCAATGCGCATCCGGCATGGCATAGGACGCCGAGACGATGCCCGGCAGGCAGGCGACATTGACGACCTGGTCACGGACTTTCTCGTCCATGGCCTCGATCAGCGCTTCGGTCGCATAGATGACACCCGGCACTCGCATCTTGCCGGTCGGCTCGATCCGCCACTCGAAGTCCGACACACGGGTCAGGGCTGCCGTTTTCATGCTTTCCCCTCCCTGATTCCCAAGGTTAGACCGCCGCCACAGCCTAGACATCGACGACACACTGCGCGCGCCACTCCCCTGGCCGGTCTTCGTGGACCGCCAGCTCGGTATAGGTGGCCCCCTTGACCTCTATCGCCGGCCGATGGCGAGCGATATCGACGACTTCACCACAAGCGCTACCAAGCAATTGCGAGCCTTGAAGCTCGACCTTGAAGCGGCAGAACAGCATATGGCGGGTCGCCATCTCGTAGATGAGCGCATTGAGCCAATCCGCCAGAAGCAACTCCCGGTCGGGCGCCTCGCAACGCACCTCGCAGGTTTCAAGACAACGGATCTCGCTTGGCTCGGCGATCACCGCCGTCAAGGCGACCGCCGCCTCCTCGAAGGCTTGCTCGAGCGTCTTGCCGATGCCCCGAACCCCGATATCGGCGCCGTGATGGAAATGTGACCACATACCGCTCCAGCGCCCCCTTGGCGCGAATGGCGGCGGAAGGTTTCTATGGATAGTGAAGGCCACCGGTTACCTGACTTCAAGGACCGGGGTGTTCAAGCCCAAGCGCAGCGAGGCGGCGGAGGGAAAGCCGACCAGCTCGGCGATGGTCTCCACCGGGTGAGAGCTGGATTCCCGCAGTTCCTGGCTGCGCCGCAACCGCTCGGCCTGCATTCATTCAGGTGGTGATGAAGCGCTACTCTAAGCGTAGCGGCTCCCGGCAAGAATGGCCGAAGGACCAGTGTCGTCGATTTCGGGCCAATTGCCTTATGCGGTGAGCCGAATGTGAAGCGACTGACGTGATCGTCTGGACTGCGAGTACAACGTGATAACGATGTTGAACAATCAACCGGAGGCGCCATGGAAATGCTGCTGAACGCACGGACGGAAGTGACGGATGCGGCGCTGGCCGCCATCGCGCATATGCCGACCGCCAGTCTGCCGGTGCTGATGGACGATGACTTCGCCCGGCGCCTGACCGATGCCGACGTCATGCGGATCGCGGTGCTGCTGGCGCAGAAGAGCTTTGATGAGGGCGGCTGCCCCATCGGCGCGGTGATCGTCGACAACGCCACGCGCCGGATCCTCGGCAAGGGGCACAACACCCTGGTGCAGGAGAACCACCCCTACCACCACGGGGAGACCTCCGCCATTCGCGATGCCGGCCGCCTCGACTTCGGCCGGTCCACGCTCTTTACCTCCCTGAGCCCCTGCGAGATCTGCGCGACCCTGCTCCACATGCGTGGCTTCTCCCGCGTGGTGGTGGGCGATGTCACCAATGCCTCGGGCACCGAGCCCCTGCTGCGCGACAAGGGCACCCAGGTGGATATCCTGGAAGACCCGCGCGGTATCGAGCTCTATGCCCGCTTCCGTGCCGAAAGGCCCGAGCTGGACCTCGAAGACTGGAAAGGCGTGAGGGCAACGCGTGAGCCATGACATCGGCTCGGGTGGCGTGAGGCCGGCGGGCGCCATGACGCCCCCCCTCACCACCGAGCGGCCGATCGGCGTCATCAGTGATACCCACGGGCTGCTGCGCCCCGAGGCGCTCACCCTGCTCGAGGGCTGCGGGCTGATCCTGCACCTGGGCGACGTGGGCAGCCGGGACGAGGACGTCACTATGCTCGAGCGGCTGGCCGACCTGGCCCCGGTGGCGGCGGTGCGCGGCAATATCGACACCGCCCCCTGGGCCGAGGCGCTGCCGCTGACCCGCGACCTCACCGTCAACGGCTGGCGCCTGCACCTGGTGCATATCCTGCAGGGGTTCGACCCCGCCACGCCCTGCGACGCCGTGCTCCACGGCCACTCCCACAAGCCACGCCACCAGTGGCAGGATGGCCGGCTGCTGTTCAATCCCGGTGCGGCCGGCAGGCGCCGCTTCCGCCTGCCCATCACCCTGGGCAAGCTGTGGGCCGACGAGCGTGGCCTGCGCGGCGCCATCCTGCACCTGCCGCTGTGAGCATGGTGCGCCGTGTGGCAACGGGAGTGTTACCGCCAACATATGGACCTTGAATGCATGAAGACTACCCAGGAAACCGAGCTGGCCCCGCGACTGCGTGAGCTGTTAATGGGCCTGCCCGACGAGGCGCTGCCGATCACCTACCAGCAGGCCGCCGAGGCCCTGGGCCTCACGCCGCCGCGCACCATCCAGCGCGTCGCCCGGGCCCTGGAGGCGCTGATGCGCGAGGACGTTGCCGCCGGGCGCCCGATGATCGCCGCCCTGGTGGTCAGCCGCCGCGGCGACCTGCCCCGGCAGGGCTTCTTCGAATTGGCCGTGGAGCTCGGCCGCTTTCCTGCCGACCCGGCCCGGCACGAGGCGGCGTATCGGCAGGAGTTCAGGCAGGCATTGGCCGGTCGATGGTGGCCGTAGCGAGGGCCCGAGTCGACCGCCTGGTGCTAACATGCCAGACTGCCTCCCTTGAACTACCCCTGGCGGGATGCCTTCGAATGAAGCTCAAGTGCCTGACATTGGAGAACATTCGCGCCAAGCCATCGCTGTCGATGACGCTGGAGCCGCGCCTGGCCATGCTGGTACGTCGGACAGGGGCGTCACTGTCCAGCCTTCTTCACCGCCTCGACTCGGCCATCGAGGAGACGTTGGAGCGGGAGATCTTCGTGGCTGAGATCAACGATGGAACCTGATGAACAGAAAGTTGACGCCAGCCGCCGCCGAACATCTAGCCAAGACGACGAGGAGAGCCCATGACGACCCTGGTGATCGGTGCCAACGGCCAGATCGGCCGCCAGTTCTGCGCGCTGGCCCGCGAGGCGGGCGAGCCCATCCGCGCCATGATTCGCGAGCCCGCTCAGCAGCCCTGGTTCGAGGAGCGCGGTATCGAGACGGTGATCGCCGACCTGGAGGGTGACTTTACCCACGTCTTCGACGGCTGCGACCAGGTGCTCTTCACCGCCGGCTCCGGTCCGCACACCGGCCCCGACAAGACCCTGCTGATCGACCTCTACGGCGCCATCCGCGCGGTCGACGTGGCCCGTGAGCATGGCCTCTCACGCTTCCTGATGGTCAGCGCCATGCGCGCCGAGGACCCCCAGGCCGCCCCCGAGAAGCTGCGTCCCTACATGGTCGCCAAGTTCGCTGCCGACGCCTACCTGCGCGCTTCCGGCCTGCCCTACGTGATCCTCAAGCCGGGCAGGCTCACCGACGAGCCCGCGACCGAGCGGGTGGCCGCCTCGCTCGAGGAAACCGGCGGAGCGAACACCGTCTCGAGGGCCAACGTCGCCCACGCCCTGCTGCATCTGGTCAAGGCCGGGGGCCTCGTCGACCGCGAGTTCGTGCTGCTCGACGGCCAGCGACCGATCGCCGAGGTGCTGGCTTGATACCAAACTCTCCCCCGTGCTGCAGATCGCCCTGTGCTCCGACATCGCCGCGCTGCTGGCGGTGGCCGCGTTCTCAACGATCTACTTCATGTTCCTGCAGGTCGGCAGCGGCTGCATTGGCTTCTTCGCGAGTCTTGTGCACCGACACGATGTCATTCCGATGCAAGTCCACGACTTCCCAATCCTCCGGGTGGGACTTGTCCGGATGCGTGTAGACGGCGCGTACTTCATATCGCTGTTCCATGGCACCCTCCTGACGTTGGATGGATACTTACCAGTCTAGCGCTACGACCCGCTCAAAGGGCATGCCAATCGGCAGCGCCTCGTTCGTTCAGTAACCACGCCCCCAGCCCGGCGACAGCGAGTCCCAGGGTGGCGAAGAGCATGAAGGTGGTGACATGTCCTTCGGCCCCGACAAGCCAGCCGG
The DNA here is from genome assembly GCF_003202205.1 of Halomonas sp. LBP4. Taxonomy (GTDB): domain Bacteria; phylum Pseudomonadota; class Gammaproteobacteria; order Pseudomonadales; family Halomonadaceae; genus Halomonas; species Halomonas flagellata. The sequence goes on along the minus strand of NZ_PDOG01000001.1, from coordinate 1,239,468 downwards.
CCAGCGGAGAGCCGGCGACCTGGCCGACCGAGGTGGCGAGCAGCGGCAGCACCGGGGCGAAGGAGGGCGCCTCGGTCATGATCTGGGTGCTCCTGACCAGGTAGAAACCGCTGAGGGTCATGTACCCGGCGCCGAACAGGGCCGCGGATGCCAGGGCGAGGGCGAAGTTGCCGGGAACGACGACCAGCAGCGCGAGGCTGGCGGACATCACCGTGAGGCCGGCAGCATGGCTCGCGGCCGGCCCGAAGCGCGCGATGAGATCACCGGCGCCGGCGCCTGCCAGCCCCCCGACGCCGACGGCCAGCCACATCCAGGCGGTCTGGCTCGGCGCGAGCCCCCCGGCGTTGATCACCGCATCGGGGGCAAACACCCAGTAGGCGGCGCTCACGCCCCCCATGCCGACGGCCAGGCCGCTCAGCCGGGCGATCCCGAGCCACTGCGACCGGCTCACCGGCAGGGCGATCGGGCGGGGCTGCGATGGTGAGGGGCGTTGGCCATCCCGAGGCAGGTAGCCCAGGGCCGCCAGGGCGCCCAGGGCCGCCAGGGCGGCGAACCCGAGATAGGCGCTGCGCCAGGCCTCCGCCCAGATCAGCACCGCCGGCATGGCGATCGCGATCCCCAGGCTGGTGCCCGCATTGATGGTGGCGTTGACCCGCCCGCGCAGGACCCAGGACGGCACGACCCGGTGAACCGCCTCGGCCATGACCGGCGATGACAGCCCGGTGCTGATCCCGCAGATCAGCACGCCGGCGGCCAGCAGCAGCGATGACGGCGCCTGGGCGATCGTCGTCAGCCCGACCCCGGCCAGGCCGGCGGCCGCGACCCCCGTGCGGCGAACCCCGAGGCGGCGTATCACCCAGGTGGCGGCGAGGATGGCGAAGACGAAGCTCAGGAAAGGCAGGGCGCCGATCACCCCCGCCATGGACGGGGAGATCGTCAGCTCGTCGCGCATCGCGGGCAGGAAGAGCCCGAACACGAAGCGGGCCAGGCCGTAGGTGATGGCAATGACCCCGCTGCCGAGGGCCGCCATGCCGAGGGGGGACAGGGGCCTCATGGGGTCTCGCTCCGGGCCGTTGCGAGGAGGGCGTCGGTCACCGCCCGAGTGTCGGCCAGGGCCGTCTGTACGCCCAGCAGGGCTACCGCCGTATTGCTGCCTTCCAGCACCATGAAGAGGCGTCGCGCCAGGCCGGCGTGGTGGTCCAGCCCGTCGCGTGCCACGGCGGCTTCGAGGCGTGCCAGCAGGTCGGTCTTGGCGGCCGCCGCCAGGGCATGGATCTCGGTGCTGTGCTCGGCGAACTCGCCCATCGCCTTGGCCATGATGCAGCCATGCTGGCTGTACCGTTCCAGCCAGTGGCCATGCGCCTCGACCAGCGCCAGCGTTTTTTGGCCCGGCGCGGCCGCGGCCATGGCCGCCTCCAGGCTGGCAATGAAGCGTTCATGGCGGGCCTTCAGGACGGCCGCCACCAGGGCCTCCTTGGAGGGGAAGTGGTTGTAGAGCGTCATGCGCACCACCCCGGCGGCCGCCACGATGCGGTCGATGCCGGTGGCGTGGAACCCCTGCTCATAGAAGAGTCGCTCGGCCGTGGCGAGCAGCTGGTCGCGCTTGGAGGCTGGCATCGGAGGTTGCTCCTGTATAGACCGATCTATCTAAATGCAGGCCTATTGAAATACAGGGCATCCGGCGGTGTCAAACGATACCGCAGTGAAGAGCGCCCGGCTGGGATCAGGCGTCGCTCGCGCCACCGACCGTCTGGATGACCTCGAACCCCTCGAACGTCGGCGGGCCCAGGTACAGCCCCTCGCGCCGGCTCTGGCCGGCATTGGCGTGGGCCTTGCGGAATGCCTCGGAGTGCGTCCAGGCCTCGAAGTCCTCGCGCGAGCGCCAGACGGTGTGGGAGGCGTAGAGCACGTGATCCTCCTTCTCGGGGCCGCGCAGCATGTGGAACTCGACGAAGCCGGGCAGGCCCTGCAGGTGGGTCTCCCGCTCCAGCCAGATCTGCTCGAACTCCTCCACTCTCTCGGGGGTGACCCGGAAACGGTTCATGGCAATGAACACGGTGAGGCTCCTTGTGGCGGGTTTCCAATAAACGTCGGGTGACGATGCCACCTCGCCTGCGTCGGGGCAAGGTGGTATCGAGAGCGGAACGCGGCCGGGTCTCGGGACCCGGCCGCATGGCGTCACACCTGGTGGTGCCGGCAGGTCACCGTCGGGTTGAACGGTTCGAGGCTGCCGTTGGGGTTGTCGCGGAACCACAGGTGCTGATCGTAGTGCGCCTCGAAGTGGTGGGCCTCGTCGGCGGGGGTGGTCGGGTCGTCGACCATGTAGTTCCAGGTGCGCCCGGCCAGGGTCGGCGGCCCGCCGTTGCCCGCGGCTTCCCAGGCCTTGAGGAACACCAGGTTCTCGACCGCGACCAGCACCAGGGAGCCGTCCTCCTGCGGCTCGTAGAGCAGGATGGCGGGGTTTGCGAAGTCGGTATGGGTGCCGGTGCCGTCGACCCGCGGCGTGGTGACCGTGAGGCCGAGCAGGTCGGGACGCAGGTAGTGGATGCCCATGGCACCCAGTTCGGCGGGCATACCCTCGACCTCTGCCGTCACGCATTGCCCGGAGGGATCCGGCAGGTAGCCTTCTGCCAGGGCCACGTTGACATCCTCGAAGCGGAGCGTGGCGGCTCGCACCGACTCGATCAGCGCCGCCACCTCATCGTTCTGGACATTGCCTGTCGGCGGGGGCGCCGCTGCCAGTTGCGCCGCTGTCAGGCCCGCCACGATGACACCACCCCACAGAACTGCACGCATAGGATTTTCCTCCCGGCGCCGCCGGGCCGGCCGCATCGGGCAGAGTGCCCACCGGCGTCCCAACCCGAGCCCCCTCGCGGCCGAGAGGAGGGTGACTCGGAACGCATCGACCATCTCCGTCATTATAGTGGAGCCGGCGCCCGGGCGGGCCTCGGCAATGCCGTGAAGCGAGGGAGGGGCTGAAGATCCCGTACGATAACCAGTTGAGCGAGGCGTTAGCCTGAGTTGATCGGACCAGGCTACCTCCAGATCATGTCCGCAAGTCGAGCTTCAACAGGCCTTCGGCGATCGCCTCGCCGAGGCGGTCGACGGCGGAGGCCAGCCTTTCGTCGATGACATGGAGATATTCCGTCCAGTCGTCGACGTGGCGCAGTTCCGTCTTGCCGTCCGAAATGCCGCGCAGGACGACAAGCGGCACGTCGAAGCGCATGCAGGCGCGCAGGCAGGCATAGCTTTCCATGTCCACCATGTCGGCGGCGATGGCGTCATAGGCCGAGCCCGAGACGATATTGGCGCCGGTCGACAGCGAGGCTTCACGAATGCCGGGAATGCGCAAGGGCAGCGGGACGGTCGCCGGCAGGTCGAGAAAGGGCGTGGCGCCCTTTTCGAAGCCCAACGGGGAGGCGTCCATGTCGCGGTAGGAGACGGAGATCGCCTGATAGATCTCGGTCTGTTCGAGAACCCGGCTGCCGGCCGATCCCAGTGACACCACGAGATGCGGCAGGCGCTCGCGCTGGTCGAGGGCGGCAAGGGCAGCGGTGAGCTCGACGGCCGCCTCGACGGGTCCAACGCCGGTCATGAAAGGTTCGAAACGCTTCTTGAGATGCGGGCCGTATTCGGCCTCGGCCGCCATCACGAAGAGGATGTCGCGGCCGCCCAGTGCCGTCAGCTTGGCCTCGACGGTCTCGCTGAATGCATCGGCCTGGGCGTTACGGTTACGGGTCTTCTTCATCGACGCTGCTTACCTTGCCATGGGTTGCCTCGGCTCAGTGTACTGCCTTGACGGGGTGTCCACCGCTCCTAGGCTGAAGGGAAGTTCCCACGCCGCTGCCAGGAGGACGCCAGGGCCATGGCGCATGGCGCGCGTGACAGCCACGGGAGGAGGTTCCCCATGCCATCCAGAGAACGCTATTCCATTGGCAGTTGGCTGGGCGCCGCCCTGGGGCTCTTTCTGGCGACACCCCTGGCCGTCGCCGAGGTTCGGGAAGCCGCCGGTGAATGGCGCCGGATGGCACCGCTACCCGAGGCGCGCACCGAAGTCAGCGTGGCCACCGATGGCGAGCGCATCTTCCTCGCCGGCGGCTTCCTGCAGGCCGGTGAGCGCGACGCCACGGCGCCGCGTACGCTCTTCGTCTATGACCCCGGCGACGACCGCTGGGAAGCCCTCACGGAGCTGCCGCGTGGCGTCAATCACGCCGGCTTCGAGTATCACGACGGCCGGCTCTACGTGATCGCCGGTTTCGATGAAGCCAGCTTCACCCCCACCGACGCTTTCCACATCTACGACATCGACGCGGACCAGTGGCGCCAGGGCCCGGTGGTCCCCACCCCGAGGGGCGCCTTGGCCACGGCCGTGCTGGACGGGCGCATTCACGCCATCGGCGGCACCACCCACGGCCGGGAGGATGTCGGCGTCCACGAGGTCTACGACCCGCAAAGCGACTTGTGGAGCCAGCTCGCGGCCATGCCCACCCCGCGCAACCATCACCGTGCCGCCGCGATCGACGGTCGCATCGTCGTGCTCGCCGGCCGCGACGACTCTACCTTCCGCCTGACCACCAACGAGATCTACCATCCCGACGACGATCGTTGGGAGGAGGGCGCCCCGGTGCCCACCGGGCGCAGCGGGGTCTCCGCGACGGCGCTCGACGACTGGGTCTACCTGTTCGGCGGCGAGACCTTCACGCCCGAGCGGCGCACCTTCGACGAAGCGGAGCGCTACCATCTGGAGGAGGATCGCTGGGAGCGCCTGCCCGCCATGCCCACGGCCCGCCACGGCTTGGATGCGGCGGCGGTGGAGGGGGCCATCTACGTCATCGCCGGTGGCCCGGAGGCCGGCTTCGCCTTTTCCGACCTCAACGAGCGGTTGATTCCCGACGACTGACACTCGCCTCTCCGTTGATCCGGCGCATGGGAATAGCCATACTTCAGTTCTAGGCTGAAACACAAAGCAACATAACGATACAGCCGTACGCAAGGGATGCCCCTATGGCAACGGCTTCCACCGAGCCCCGCATCACCCTGCACCCGCACGACCATCGGGTGCAGGTGTAAGGAGAATGACCGAATCGTTGATCCAGGCGTGCGTTGTTCCACGCTATAGCTGGCGTTATCGTTGTCCATCTCTTGACGTTAAGGTGGCCCATGGAAGCTGGAGCATCCAAGGCAACAGAAGAGCATTCGCTGGTGGATATTTCCCTGGGGCTGGATGAGCTCGCCGAAGCGTCGACCGAACGCGCGCTGCTCGAGGTCCTGCATGCCATCCGCACCCATCTCGGTATGGAAGTCGCCTTTATCTCGGAGTTTGAAGACGAAAGACGGATCTTTCGCTTCGTGGACGAAGAAGAGGGAGCACCACACCTGGAAGTCGGGGCGTCGGATCCTGTTGAGGAAAGCTACTGCCAACGGGTCGTGGATGGCAGGCTGCCGGAAGTGATCCACGATGCGCGACAGGAGCCAGCGGCGCTGGACCTGGCGGCCACCCGGGAGATGCCGATAGGCGCCCAT
>NZ_PDOG01000001.1:1058111-1233116 GCF_003202205.1 Halomonas sp. LBP4 | reverse complement strand
TCCTCGGAGTAGCGAGGCATGAGCGGCTCCTATCGCCCCCTGGATGTTAAGAACAGGGTATCAGAGGGCACGACACTCATCCTGACACTGGGGGCCATCTCAGCGTGCCCATACGCCTGCAGGATGGCAGTGTTTACGGCACGCTGTGCTGCTTCGATCGCCAATCTGACGCCACCTTGAATGAGCGTGACTTGGCCATGATGCGGGTCTTTGCCGACTTTGCTGCGCGGCAGCTTGAACGCCAGCGCAAGCGCAAGCAACGGCAGAAGGGCGCCGAGGCAAGAATACGCGATGTGCTCGACCAGCGTCGCTTCCACATCGTCTTCCAGCCCATGCACGATCTCGTCGACCAGCGCATCGCCGGTTATGAAGCGCTGTCGCGCTTCGTCGCCGAGCCGAAGCGAGGTCCCGACAAGTGGTTCGAGGAGGCCGCCACAGTGGGGCTGCGAGAGGAACTGGAGCTGGCGGCCATCGAGTTGGCGCTGGAGGCGCTGCCCGAGATTCCCGACACGGCCTATCTGTCGCTCAATGCCTCTCCGGCCACCATCCTGTCCGGCCGACTTGCCGCTCTGTTCGGGCCCTATCCCCTCGACCGCCTGATGCTCGAGGTCACCGAACACGATGTCATTGACGACTACGCCGGCCTCTTCGAGGCGCTGGTCGAGATGCGCAGGCAAGGGCTCAGGCTGGCGATCGATGATGCGGGCGCCGGCTATGCCAGCTTTCGCCATATCCTCCGCCTGGCGCCGGACGTCATCAAGCTGGATCGATCCCTGACCCACGGCATAGACCACCGCCGCGACAGCCGAGCGCTGGCCGCGGCACTGGTGGGCTTCACGGCCGAAACGGGCAGCCGGCTGCTCGCCGAGGGCGTCGAGACGCAGGCCGAGTTGCAAGCACTGCGAGAGATCGGGGTCCGCAAGGCGCAGGGCTACCTGCTGGGTCGGCCGGGCCCCTTGCCTGCCTCCCGGGAGCTTGCCGAGTCCGATCGGGAAAGTTCTTGAACAGCACCCCGGGTGAGGATCGGATCGGGCGCGTCGAGCAGCAGCAGGGGGTAGTGACGTCACCGGTCCGTTGATCCAGCGCATGGGAAAAACCATGCTTGAGTGCTAGGCTGAAACACTTACTAACATAACGACACAGCCCGTATGCAAGGGATGCCCACATGGCAACGGATTCCCCCGCGCCCCGCATCACCCTGCACCCGCACGACCGCCGGGTGCAGGTTGTCATCGACGATACCCTGCTCGCCGACACCACCCGCGCCATCGAACTCCGCGAACGCGGCTACCCGCCGCGGCAGTACATTCCGCGCGAGGATGTGCGGATGGACCTGCTGACTCGCTCCGAGACCGTGATCCACTGCCCGTTCAAGGGCGATGCCTCGTATTTCTCGGTTGGCGATTATGCTGATGTGGCGTGGAGCTATGAGTGGCCGAAGGATGGGATGGAGGCGATTGAGGGGAGGGTGGCATTTGATGGTAAGAGGTTGAGGTGAATGAATGGCCGGACACGGTCCAAAGTCGACATGCTGGAAAATTCATCTGGTATGTCAGTCCGTGTTATGTGGCTAGCACGAGGATAATTGATGAATAAGCTTTTTGACGACCAAAGCCGAGGTTACGCCGCGCTACCCGTAGAGCTCCCCTTATCGGTCTCTCGCACGCAGGTGAACGGCTCGGCCGTTTTCTGTAGCTGGCCTGATGAGCACGGTGTTGGGCACTCCAGATTCGTTTTCGATGATGTAGTCTCTGATGTGCTTTTCGCAGAGAAGTACCACCACAAACTGCTGCTGCGAGTTGATAAGGAAATGTCCCACAGGCGGTCCCATTGCGCTGAACCCGCGGACGGAGCACTGCTACGCATAGAGAACGGAGATGTATCTGTTTGCTGGGTGGCGCGCGAGGAGGCCGGAAGGGTAAAACGCTTGTCACAGCACTCTGAAGCGGTAGAAGAGCTGAGGTCGGCTTATATAGAAGCGCTAAAGCGTGCAGATCTTGAAACTCTATTTTCTGCTCCGGATGCTCTGTCCGGTGTCTTTCTCCCATGCCCAGCTGAGAGCTACTTCGCCAGCAATCCGCGAGTCATAGTCGTGGGACAAGAGACCCGTGGATGGCGGAATGAATCATGTGAACTCCGCAATACAAGGTTGGTGAATGACGCAGGAGTTGATGCTTCAATGCAGTGTGCCCAGGATTTTGCGTCCTATGGAGCTAGGCGAAGCAAGTTCTTGCAGTTCTACAGGCACGTTTCGTCTCAGGTTGCGCCAGGCTCGCGAGATGCAGCGGTTTGGTCAAACCAGTTTTGCGTAAGCTTTGAGTCGGGAAGTCCCCTCCGACTCCCAGATGACGTCTTCCGTGCTGCCAAGCAGCTTTCATATGATCTGCTGAGAGCACAGATCGATATCCTCCAACCGCAGGTAGTCATCTTTACAACTGGTCCGACACGAGACAGGTACCTTAAGGAGTGCTTCCCTGGCTATAAGACGGTTGAAGTGTTCGAGCCGCGCCGTCTATGGCACTTCAAGATTGGCAATATTCACTGCTTGCGTACGGGCCATCCTCGCTGGGTTCGTGGAGCCGAGCACCTAAATAAAGCTGTCAATTTTGTAACAGGTCTTTCGGATTCATAATAGGCTAAACAACTATCCAGCGGACGCGTCAAAGGCGCTGTCCGTTGGGGTCAGTTTCTGGCCGAATGGGGAACGTTAGTCTACCCTGATGGTATAGGTAAAGCAGCTTATGAACCAGAGCGGACGCCTTGGCAGGTGGTAATTCTGTTTTCTTTGACATAGGAGAAGTCCATGCAAGATATAAGACGACTTGAGGTTGGCATGACCACAAAGATTGGCACGGATCAGGTGAAGGAGCCTGAGGTGGGCAGGGAATATGTCCGGGGGCTCGATTCCAATAGCTGGCTCCTGTTTACCGAAGACCCGGCTGAGGATCGACCAGTTGTTGTTCGCATTGATAGTATCGACGGCGATGTGTGCCACTGCACGGTCACAAGAAAGCTAAGTTGATAGCTGCTCTAACCTTTATTCCTGCTCTCGCCCTAGCTGACTACGGCAGCGTGTGCGTCGACGAAATGACGTCAGTCCTCGACGGTGTTACATCCCGCGATCAGATCAACGACTGGCCGCCCGTAATCGGCAAGTGGACGGCGCTTAAACGCGGTTCGCTTCATGCTGTCGGTCCTGCAAGACCGTTCAGTGTTTGTTGTGCCTAATAGGTCAATCAAGCAGAACGTCTTGCCCTGGCGCGCCGAGAGACGGCTTGCCCTGGCATTATATTAGCTATAGACGATTGTCCGATTTTGGCCGATAGCTGCCACCGCTACTTCTTGCGGCGGCAGCTCTTCCTATAATTTCCTCAATCCACTTACCAGCATCACTTCCCTGGTCACGGCTTCACCCGGTCCGGCGGCTGTCGTTGACATCATCCGCAAGCCAAGCTTTGATCAGGGATTGATAGGGCATATCTCGCTTGTTGGCCTCGATCTTGATCCGGTCGAGTAACGCTTCAGGCAGACGAAGCGAGATAGTCTTCGTGGATGGCTTCAGTTTCGGAAAAGAGGCGGGTTCTGCCTGGCTCCAGTCCACGTAGTCGGACGAGTCGTGGGTTTCCCAGAACTCCCGTTCCTCTTCTTCGGTCTTGAACTCAGGCATCTTTTTTTGCTTGCTCATAAGCAGCCCTCTCTTTGCGGTGCATGGCGCGAGCGGATATCACTCGTATCAGCGTACCGTCCTGTCTCAACGTGAACGTGATATGCAACTGCCGCGCGTCATCCGTTTCACCAAGGGCATGGAAACGGGCTTCGGCCTGGCTATGCCTGGCGTCTTCCAGAACCAGAAGCGGCTCATTGAAGAAGATCGATTCCGCTTCGGACTGGCCGACACCGTGCTTCTCCACGTTCTTGCGGGAGTTGCCCTCGTCCCAGTCAAAGCCGGTAACTCGTGCCCAATTGATCATAAATGTATATTATCACCATATACAAAGCCGTCAAGGAAGGCTGGCCAAACATCTCCCGCTCGGTTCCCGAAGTGCATGTGGCACGCGTCTTGCGCAGGTCACCTGAAAGTTTTCTCATGCACGACAGCGGTTACCGTAAGCTCCCCAACCCACTCACCCTTAGCACTTCCCTTGTCACCGCTTCATCCAGCATGCCGCGGCCTGTTTCCACCACGGTGAGCCAGTCCCTCGCGCGGGTGATGCCGGTGTAGACCAGCTCCCGGGTGAGGATGGGGTTGGGGGCGTCGGGGAGCAGCAGGGCGGTGTGGGTGAATTCCGAGCCCTGGGACTTGTGCACCGTCATGGCGAAGACGGTCTCCACCGCCTGCAGGCGGCTGGGCAGCACCCACTTGATCTGGCCACTGCCGTCGCTGGCGGGGAAGGCGACGCGCAGCAGCGTGCGGCCGGGCTGGCGGGCGTCCGGCAGCGCCAGGGTGATGCCGATATCGCCGTTCATCAGCCCCAGGCCGTAGTCGTTGCGGGTGACCAGCACCGGGCGGCCCTCGAACCAGCCGCTCTCCAGTTCATGATCCGAGGCCGCGATCAGCCTGGCGCGGCGCAGCGCCTGGCCGATGCGCGGGTTGAGGCCCTCGATGCCCCAGGGGCCGCGGCGCAGGGCGCAGAGCAGCTGGAAGCGGCCGTGGGCCTCGAGCACCGCCCGGGCCCAGGCATCATATGGCGCGCGTTCCTCGCTGCCGGCCTCGCCGAAGCTGGGCTGGTCGGGGCGCTGGTCGCGTAGCACCTCCAGGTAGTGGCGGTAGCCGATGGGCGGCGCCAGCGGCTCGCCGCGAGGATCGCGGCGGCCCTGGCCGGCGTCGACGAAGCCGGCCGGATTGCCCTCCACCACCAGCTTGTCCAGGGCCGGGTCGTTGGCGTCGGCCAGGCGCAATCGGGCCAGGTCGGCGTAGGCCGGCGTGTGCTCGAACACCTGGCGCACGGCGCGGCGTTTCTCCTTGGCCGTATGGCCAGCATCCAGCGGCCGGTTGACGGCCTCGGCGAGTCGGCCGATGCCGCTGGCGGCGTCGAAGCGGTGGCTGACCCGCAGCATGGCGATGGCCTGGTCCAGCGGCTTGCCTTGGTCGTCGCGGTAATCCGCCGGCAGCGGGGCGCCGGTGACCGCCTCCAGCCACTCGGCGGTCTGGGGCGTGTAGTGGCCGCCTTCGGCACGCTGGCAGAGGTCGCCGAGCACGGCGCCGGCCTCCACCGAGGCGAGCTGGTCCTTGTCGCCGAGCAGCACCAGCCGGGCGCGGGGCGGCAGGGCGGTGAGCACCGCCGCCATCATCTCGATATCCACCATCGAGGCCTCGTCGATCACCAGCAGGTCCAGGGCCAGCGGGTTGCCGGCGTGGTGGCGGAAGTGGCGGGTATCCGGCCGCGAGCCGAGCAGGCGGTGCAGGGTGGTGACGTCGGTGGGAATGCTGTCGCGCAGGGTCGAGATATCCACACCCTGTTTCCCCACGGCGCCGGCCAGCTCCACCAGCGAGAGGCCCTTGACCTGCTTGGCGATGGAGTCGTTGAGGCGTGCCGCGGCCTTGCCGGTGGGCGCGGCGAGGCGGATGCGCAGGGCGTGGCGGTCTTCCCGGCCGAGCTGCAGGGCCTGGAGCAGGGCGAGCAGCTTGACCACGGTGGTGGTCTTGCCGGTGCCGGGGCCGCCGGTGATCACCGCGAAGGGCGAGCGGGCGGCGAGGGCGCAGGCGGCCTGCTGCCAGTCGAGTTCGGCGCCGGCCGGGAAGAGGGCGTCGAGGGCGGCGGCGAGGGTGGCGGTGTTGGTGGCGTGATCCGGGCGCCTGTCGGCGCCATCGCGCGGCGGAGCCGTGCTCCTACAGGCATCGTCGCTTGTGCCCAGTCTCGTCGAGATGTGGTGGCGGATATCCTGCTCGTACTGCCAGTAGCGGCGCAGGTAGAGCCGGGGGCTTTGGTGTTGATGACCAGGCGCGGTGGCGCCGCGCACCAGCGGGGTGTGGCCGGGGGCGCCGTGGTCGCCGTCGGCGACCAGGCCGGGGTGAGCGAGGGCTTGCTGCCAGGCGTCCAGGGTCAGGCCGTCGAGCACTTGGCTGGGCAGCGGCGGCGGGTCGCTGAGGTCGTCGCCCTCCGGCGGCAGCGAGAGCGCCAGGTCCGGCGCGGCCAGGGTGGCGGCGAGGTCGAGGCACACATGGCCGCGGCCGAGCTGGTGGCTGGCCAGCGCCGCGGCGAGCAGCAGCGGGGCGGGGGCATCGGGGACCTCGCGGTGCAGGAACACCACCAGGGCGCGGTCCAGGGCGCGCAGCCAGCCGCGTGCCACCCAGCGCTCGAGCAGAGCCACCAGCGCGGCGGTATCGCTCAGTGCCGGATGGGGCCGATCCGGCCGAGACGGCGGCTCGGGGGCATCGTCGAGGTCGTCGAACAGGTCTCTCATTGTGGCGCCTCCGCCTCCGCCTGCGGGGAGTGAGGGGTCGCTGCCGGGGCCTGGCCCTGGAACAGCGCGTCCAGGGTCTCGATCAGGGCCCGCGGTGGGCGTTCGGCGTGGACGCCGCGGCCCTCAGTGGCAGTGGCGGAGCCGACCCCGCGTAGGAAGACGGTCAGCGAGCCGCCGATATGGTGGTCGTAGTCATAGTCCGGCAGGCGCGCCTTGAGCAGCCGGTGCAACGCCAGCAGGTAGAGCGCGGCCTGCAGGTCGTAGCGCTTGTCGAGCATGGCGTCACGCATGGCCGTCGGAGTGTAGGCGTCGTCGTCCGGCCCCAGGTGGTTGGATTTCCAGTCGAGCACGTAGTAGCGCCCCCGGTGTTCGAAGACCAGGTCGATGAAGCCCTTGAGCATGCCGTTGAGGGTGTCGGCGTCGAGCGCCGGGCGTGGAGCACCACCGAGAGTGTGAGTGCTTACCGGGGCGTCCAGGACGCGGGTGTCGACGCGGCTGGCGGCGAACCAGAACTCCATCTCCACCTGGTAGACGCCGAGCTCGCTGAGCCGCACCCGGCCCGCCTCGGGCAGCGGCAGCGGGGTCTCCAGCAGGGCGGCCAGCCAGCCGTCGAGGGTGGCAAGCCAGGGCGTCCAGCCGCGCAGTTGGGTGCGCCGGGCGAGCATGTCCTCGCGTTGGGCGGCGTCCCGGCTGGCCCGGGCGAAGCCGTGCTGGCCGGCCCACTCCAGCAGGCCATGGAGAAAAGTGCCGGGGCCGGGGCCGCGGGGGAAGCGGTGCAGACTGGGCGTCAGCGGCTCGGCGGCGCTGTCGCGGGGCTCGTCGAGCACCTCGAAGGCGGTGGCCTCCAGCGGTGTGGTGGGCTCGGCCAGGGTCGCAGTGGCTGCCGTCGGCTCGGGGCTCTCGGGCGCTGTGGTCGGGGCGCTGTGGAGTGGGTGAGTGCTTACCGGGGCGGCGTCGGGGGTGGCCAGCGGCGTGGCGATCAGGCCGGAGGTACGCAGCGCCGAGTAACTGGCGATCCACCACTGCTCCCGGGCCGGGCGCTGCGGCGTCAGCGCCTCGCCCAGGGCGGCCTGTCGCTCGTCCGGGCGGAACAGCGTCGCGGTGGCGGGCGGCGCCGGTTCGATGGCGATGGCCGCCTCCTCGCCCTTGAGCGCCTCCAGGGCGGGGGCAAAGGCGGCCGGCTCCAGCGGTGCGCCGTCGGCCAGCAACTGGCCGATGGCGCTGCCCTCGCCGCTCTTGAGCGGCGCCATGCCCAGCCAGGTGGCGTGGCGGGCGCGGGTCAGCGCCACGTAGAGCTTGCGCAGGTCCTCGCCGAGGCGCTCGCGGTCGGCCAGCGCCAGGGTCGCCTCGTCGGCCTCGAGGCTGATACGCAGCCGGCCCTCGGCGTCGTGCCAGCGCAGCGGCGAGTCGTCGGCCCGGGTGGCGCGGTGCCCGCAGATGAAGGGCAGGAACACCAGCGGGTACTCCAGGCCCTTGGACTTGTGGATGGTGATCACCTGCACCAGGTCGGCGTCGCTCTCCAGGCGCAGCTTGTGGGCGTCGCCCTGGTCGTCGGGGTCGGCGATGGACTCGGCGAGAAAGCGGATCAGCGCGTGTTCGCCGTCGAGCTCCTGGCTGGCGTGCTGCAACAGCTCGCCCAGGTGGAGGAGGTCGGTGAGATGGCGCTCGCCGTCGCTGGCCGGGCCGCCGCCCAGCAGCCGGCCGGGCACCTCGAAGTCGTTCATCAGCCGCCGCACCAGCGGCAGCACGCCCTGGCGCTGCCACAGCCGGTGGTAGTCGCGGAACTGCAGCACCCGGGCTTCCCAGGCCAGCTCGTCCTGGTTCAAGCGGTCGAGCTCGGCCAGGCCGAGCCCCAGGGTGGGGGTGGCCAGGGCCGCGCGCAGCCGACGCTCGTGCTCGCTCGAGGACGAGGGGGACTCGGCGCAGGCGCGCAGCCAGGCGTCGAGTTCGCCGGCCATGGGCGAGGCGAAGACCTTGTCCTTGTCCGAGAGGTAGACGCTCTTCACCCCGCGCCGGGCCAGGGCCTGGCGGATGGCGCGGGCCTCGCCCAGGCCGTTGACCAGCACCGCCATATCCGAGGGCGCCAGGGGCCTCAGCGCGTCGCCGTCGTGGAAGCCCGCCTCGCCACGGCGGCCACGCTCCAGCAGCGCGACCATCTGCGAGGCGCAGCGCTCGGCCATCTCGCCGTGGTAGGCGGTCTTGGAGAGCGGCTCGTCGGCGTCGAGGCGCCACAGGGTCAGCGCCGGCTGGGGCTGGCCGTCGATGGTCAGGGCGTCTTTCCTGCCTTTCGCCTTGACCGGCACGAAGGGCACGGGGTTGCCGCTTTCGCCCGCCTGCTTGAACAGGAAGGCGCCGGGCGGGTGCGCCTCGGCGTAGGCGAAGCAGCGGTTGACCGCGGCGACCATGGCCGCGCTGGAGCGGTAGTTGGTGCCCAGGGTGACGTGGCGGCCAGCGGTGTCGCGGCGGGCCTGCAGGTAGGTGTGGATATCCGCGCCGCGGAAGGCGTAGATCGCCTGCTTGGGGTCGCCGATTAGGAAGACGCCCGTACTGTGGGGATCGCTGTGGGAATTGCCGCGGGCGTTGTCGGCCAGGCGGTAGACGCGGTCGAAGATGCGGTACTGCACCGGGTCGGTGTCCTGGAATTCGTCGACCAGCGCCACCGGGAACTGGCGGCGGATCTGCTCGGCCAGGGCCTCGCCGCTGGGGCCGGCCAGCGCCCGATCGAGGTGGGTCAGCAGGTCGTTGGGGCCCATCTCGGCGCGGCGCTGCTGCTCGCGCTCGAGGCGCGCGCGGCACCACTGCACGGCGTGGATCAACAGGTCGGCGCGCGGGTCGGGCAGCGCCTCCAGGGCCGCGGGAAGGTCCCGGAAGGCGTCCAGGGCGGGGTGGGTCGGTGGCTCGCCCTTCCATATCTCGGCGATGCCTTCTGGCGTCAGGCGCTTCCAGGCGGCGGCCTTCTTGTCGAGCTCGGGCCACAGCTGGTCGCTGTCTGCCCAGTCGCGGATCTTCTGCAGCCAGTTACCCCGATGATCCTTGCGCATTTTGCCGGCGTTGAAGGCCTTGGCCTGTTGCCCTTCATCGAAGAGTTGCCCCAGCTCATCGACCCACTGCATCCAGGGCGGCTTGAGCTCGGCCAGGCGGGCGTCGCGTTCGGCCCGGGTGGTGGCCAGGGTCTCGGCCGGCGGCGGGGCGTCGGGCGACAGGGCGTCGCATTCGGCCAGCAGGCGGCGCACCGCGCCGTGCAGCGACGCGCGGGTGTTGGTCGGCGCGTCCCAGTACCGGGTGATCTCGGCCAGCGCCTCGGCGCCCAGCGGGTAATAGAAGCTGCGCCAGTAGTCGCGCACCACCTCCTGCTCCAGCTCGCTCTGATCGGTCTCCAGCTCCAGCGAAAAGAGGCTGCCGCTGTCGAAGGCGTGCTCGCGCAGCATGCGGTAGCACCAGCTGTGGATGGTCGAGACCGCGGCCTCGTCCATCCACTCGGCGGCCAGCTGCAGGCGCCGGGCGCAGGCGGGCCAGCCGGCCGGGTCGTAGTCGTCGCGCAGGGCGACCAGCAGCGGGTCGGCCTTGGGGTCAGACCCCTCAGTGGACTTTGGGGTCTGACCCCAATGTTGACTTTGGAAGACCTCGGCGGCTTCGACCAGCCGGGCGCGGATGCGCTCGCGCAGCTCCTGGGTGGCGGCGTTGGTGAAGGTCACCACCAGGATCTCCGGCGGGGTGAGCGGGCGCGAAAAGGCCGCGTCGTCCTGCGCGGTCCTCGCACCCAGCACCAGGCGCACGTAGAGCAGGGCGATGGTGAAGGTCTTGCCGGTGCCGGCGCTGGCCTCGATCAGGCGGCTGCCGTGCAGGGGAAAGTCGAGCGGATTCAGCTCGGTGACTTCACTCATTTGTCATCTCCCTTCACCGCGAGAAAGAGCGGGGCCAGCAGCCGCTCGGCCAATGTCGCGAAGTGGCGCTCGCTGTCCGGCTCGGCGGCGAACAGCGTCGCGAAGTCGGGCCAGCGGTGGGCGAGGTAGGGGTTGCGGTCCACCTCGCCGGCGGTGAAGTCGTCGCCCTGGTAGGCCTTGCGGGCGGCGTGCCAGGCGTCGCTGCCGGGGCCGTTGTCGTCGGCACCGCTGGCCTGCTTGTCGACCTTGCCCAGCCAGGCGAAGGCCGCCTCGCAGGCCAGCGGCAGCGGCGCCTGCATGCCGGCCTGCCAGGTGGCGATCAGCTCGCGCAGCCGGCGCCGCGCGGTCTCGGGCTCCAGCGGCGGCAGGGTGACGTGGCCCGCCTTGGAGAGCAGCCGGGTGGTCATCGGTCGCTCGAGGTTGCCGGCCAGGTGCGCCACCCAGGGCCGCACCAGCTGGGTCCAGCGGTACTGGCCGCGGCCCCGCCCCTGGCTGATCAGGCTGCTGCTGGAGAGCAGCAGCCGGCAGCGCTCGCCGGCCTCGTCGAGGCGCAGGGCGTCGAGCCAGTCCTCCAGCGGCGGGGCGTCGGCGGCGCCCGCGTCGAACAGCGCCAGGCGCACCGGCTCGGGGTCCTCCACGGCGTGGGGCCATTGGTCGAGGGCCTCTCGGTAGGCCTCGAACAGCGCCTCCATGGGCTCGGCAAGCTGCTCGCGCATGCGGCTGCCGAAGGCGCCCATGGCCAGCACGCCCTGGCCCGCCAGGCGCTCCAGGGTGGCGTGCAGGGCCTCCACGCGGGGCTCCCCGGCGTCGATGGCGCGGCGCTGGGCCTGGATCAGGATGTCCTGCAGCTGCCAGTGGGTCAGGCCGTCGAGGGTGAAGGGCTCCTGGTCGAGGCTGGTGACGTCCTCGCGCTCGAGGAACACCCGCAGCCGGCTGGTGAAGAACGCCTTGGCCGGGTCGCGCAGGAAATTCCCGAGCTGGGCCAGGGTCAGCGGCGTTTCCTGCCTGAAGGCCCCGAGCTGGGTTTCCGGCGCGGCCGGCGTCGGCTCGCCGTGGATGTCGTGCCACTCATGGGCATAGGTGAAGAGCCGCTTGCCGGCGACGCTGCGCGCATCCCGCTCCTGGGGAGCGGGGAAATAGGCGCGGCTGAACGGCTGCAGCGGGTGCTCGGTGGTCAGGGCGGCGAGCAGGCTGTCACCCGAAGCCCCGTCGCCCGCGGCGCGCCAGCCGGCGGCCAGGTGGTCGCGCAGCTGGCCGACCAGCACCGAGGGCGGCTTCTCGGCGTTGTCGACGATGCTGCGGCCGACCCAGCTGATATACAGCTGCTCGCGGGCCGAGAGCAGCGCCTCGAGGAACAGGTAGCGGTCGTCCTCGCGGCGCGAGCGGTCGCCGGGGCGGTAGTCGCCGTTCATCAGGTCGAAGTCCAGCGGCGGGTGGTGGCGCGGGTAGTCGCCGTCGTTCATGCCCAGCAGGCAGACGCGCTTGAAGGGGATGGCGCGCATCGGCATCAGGGTGGCGAAGTTGACCGCGCCGGCCAGGAAGCGCTGGGACAGGCTGTGCTCGTCGATCTGGCCCAGCCAGTGCTCGCGGACGATGGTCAGCGGCAGCGCGCGCTCCAGCCCGGCCTCGCGGGTGCTCTCCTGGAAGTCCTGCAGGGCCTGTTCGAGGCGCGCCAGCATCAGGCTGTCGCTGGCCTCCTCGGCCGTGAAGCAGGCCTCGAGCAGCTCGCGCAGGCGGGTCACCCAGCCGTCGGCGTCGGTGGGCTGGCGCAGCCGCTGCCACTGGGTCTCCAGGGTCTCCAGCAGGTGGGCCAGGGGCCCGGCCAGGGCCGCCTCCAGGCCGCCGATGTCGTCGAAGGGCTCGATGCCCTGCCAGGCGCCGGCGGCGCTGCCCACGGTGTAGCCGAGCAGCAGGCGGCGCAGGCCGAAGGCCCAGGTGTTCTGCTCCAGGCCGTCGGGCAGGTCGAGGCTGCCGCGCTGGCGGCCGTGCAGGCCCCAGCGGATGCCGGCGCCCTCGATCCAGCGCGCCAGCGTCGGCAGGTCCTCCTCTTTGAGCCCGAAGCGGGCGCGCAGCGCCGGCACCTCGAGCAGGTCGAGCAGGTCGCTGACCGAGAAGCGCAGCTCCGGCAGGCGCAGCAGCTTCTCCAGGGCAATCAGCAGCGGCAGGCGGTGGCGGCTGGCCTGGTCGGAGAGGGTGTAGGGAATGTATCTAGGGTCGTCGGGAGGGACTTGACCGAAGACGGCCTGGATATGCGGCGCATAGTGGTCGATGTCCGGGACCATGACGATGATGTCCCGCGGGCGCAGCGTCGGGTCGGCGCTGAAGGCGGCGAGCAGCTGGTCGTGGAGGATCTCCACCTCGCGCTGGGGGCCGTGGGCGACGTGGAAGACGATGGAGTCGTCCCGGGCCGGGTCCACCGCCGACCAGGTCTCGCGGGTCTCGGCCAGCGGGCGCAGCTCGCGGATATCGTCCTGCAGCTGCTGCAGCAGCCGGCCGTCGCCCTCACTCACGCAGGGCTCGAACAGATCGATGCGCAGCGCCTCGCGCGCGAACAGCCCTTCGTACTGCTGGCTGTCGTCGTGTTCGTCAAGCAGGCGCAGGTAGTCGCGGCCCTGCTTGCCCCAGGCGGCCAGTAGTGGCTGGGCGTGCAGGTGCAGGGCGGAGTCGCCGTCACCATCGCCGAGCACGTCGAGGCGCTCGGGCATGCCGGCCTTGCGCTGCTGGCGCCGACGCTCCGCGCGAAGGAGGTCCTTGTGCTCGATGATATCGGCCCAGTAGTGCTGGCAGGGGTTGTGCACGCACAGCACCACCTGGCTGACCCGGGCGATGGCGGCCAGGGCCTCGAGCGCCTGGCGGGGCAGTGAGGAGATGCCGAACACCAGCACCCGGCGCGGCAGGCCGGGGGGGCGATCGTCGGCGTCGAGGCGCTCGGCGGCGTCGAGGAAGCGCCGGTGGACCCGGGCGCGGCTGGAGTCGATGCCGGCCTGGCCGTGGGCCGCGGCGACGTCGGCGCACAGCGCCCGCCACAACTCGGGCTGCCAGCGCTGGGTGGCCTCCAGCTCGCGCCGCTGGCCGCGGGCGTCGATCCGCACGTCCTCGCCGGCGGCCCAGGCCTCGAGCCAGTCGGCGCGGTAGACCTGGTACTGGTCGAACAGGTCGGCCAGGCGCTCGGCGAGCTGGTGGTGCTTGCGCAGGTCGTCGTCGCCGGCCAGGAAGCGCGCCAGGGGGGCGAAGTCGTCGCGCTCGAGCAGGCCGGGCAGCAGGCGCAGCAGCCGCCACACCAGGCGCGACTTGTCGAACGGCGAGGTGGCGGGCACCGCCTGGTCGCCGCCGGCGTCGTGCTGTTCTTGATGAGTCAGCACCGCCCGGTAGGCCTGCCACAGGAAGCGCGCCGGCAGGGTCACGTCGAGCGCGGCGGCGATGCCGGCGCCGCCGTTGGCCGGATCCTCGGCCAGCGCCAGCTTGAGCCACTGGCCAATGCCGTTGCTCTGCACCAGGATGGTCTCGTTCTCGAGCGGCCCGAGCGGGTGGCGCTTCATCCACTCCACCGCCAGGCCGCGCAGGTCCTCCAGGCGGTTGCCGTGGATCACCATGAAGCCGGGTTGGAGGGGGACGGCGGCGAACGGCATGGCGTGTCCTTGCTGCATGGGGTGAGCCTTGCCATGTTGCCATAAATGCAGCTTTACCGTTTTGCAGATATACGGACTTGCAGGTTTATGGGCATGGCGTCGCGGTGGGGTACGATGAGGTCCTCCCACGATTGCCACAAAGGTTGAACATGAGCGACTACCTGCTGGAGGAACACGGACTGAATCCGGGCAAGATCTACCGCCTGTTCACGGGCAGCATCTGCCCCCGGCCCATCGCCTGGGTCTCCACCCTGGACGCGGACGGCAACGCCAACCTGGCGCCCTTCTCCTTCTTCAACGTGGTCAGCGTCAACCCGCCGGTGCTGGGCTTCTCGCCGCTGCTGGATGGCGACGCCAACCCCAAGGACACCATCCGCAACCTCGAGGCGGTGGCGGAGTGCGTGGTGCATATCGGTGGGGAGGGGCTGGTCGGGGCGCTCAACGCCACCAGTGCCAGCGTGGCCCACGGCGAGGACGAGTTCGCCCTGGCGGGGCTGGAGAAGGCGGCGATGCCGGGGGTGTCGGTGCCGCGGGTGGCCGAGGCACCGGTGGCCTTCGGCTGCCGGCTGCGCGAGATCATCCACTTCGGCGACCAGCCGCTGGCCGGCAACCTGGTGCTGGCCGAGGTGGTGTCGATCCATATCGACGATGCGATCTGGAACGGCCGCCATGTCGATATCGCGGGGCTGCATCCCGTGGGGCGCATGGCGGGCAGCGACTATGCCAGGACCACCGACCGCTTCGCCCTGGAGCGGCCGGCCTGAACCGACCCCTCGGCTCAGAGCTTGCCGGTCAGGGCCTTCTCGACCAGCTCGAGGCGGTCCTGGCCCCAGAAGGGCTCGCTGTCGACGACATACCAGGGCGAGCCGAAGCAGCCCGCCGCCAGGGCCTTCTCGCAGGCCACGTCGAGGCGCTGCTGTCCCTGGTCGCTTTCCGACTCGCTCAGCAGCCGCTGGCCATCCAGGCCGCAGGCGTCGGCGACCTCGCGCAGGGTGTCCGGCTCGGCGATGTCGCGCTCCTCGACCCAGCAGGCCCGCATCAGGGCCAGCGACAGGCCGGCGATGTCATGCCCTTGAGCCTTCGCCGTCAGCGCCAGGCGAGCCGCCGGGCGGTCATCCGTCGGGAAGTGCTTCGGTTCCCTGTTGAGGGGGATGCCGAGCAGCTGTGGCCAGCGCTTGAGTTCGGCCATGCGATAGGCCTGCCGCTCCGGAGCGCGCTTGGGCAGGGGCAGCCCGCCGGTCTTGGGGAAGATCGCGCTGAGCGTGATCGGCACGTAGTCGATGGTGGCGCCGTGGCGCGCGGCAAGCTCGCCGAGTCGCGAGTGCCCCAGGTAGCTCCAGGGCGAGACGTGGGTGTAGTAGTAGGTGATGACCTTCGCCATGACGATGTCTCCTGCCGGGTGGTTCAATGACGCTGCGTGCGTGACTCGATACGACGGGGGCGCCGGGCATCCGCCGCGGCGACGCCGTCGTGTCAAGCCCGGTTTGCCGTGCCGCTTGCGTCGATTCAGCGATAGGTGTCCTGGTACTGCTGGCGCAGCTGGTTCTTCTGCACCTTGCCCATGGTGTTGCGCGGCAGGCTGTCGACGAAGAAGACCCGCTTGGGCTGCTTGTACTTCGCCAGCTTGCCCTGCAGGAAGTCGAGCACATCGGCCTCGTCCAGGCGGGCCTCCCGTTCCGGTACCACCACGGCGGTGACCCCCTCGCCGAAGTCCGGGTGAGGCAGGCCGATCACCGCCGATTCCATGACGCCGTCGAGTTGGTCGATCACCTGCTCGACCTCCTTGGGATAGACATTGTAGCCCCCCGAGATCACCAGATCCTTGTCGCGACCGACAATATGTACATAGCCGCGCTCGTCGACCATCGCCAGGTCACCGGTGACGAAGAAGCCGTCGTCCAGCAGCTCCTCGCGGGTCTTCTCGGGCATGCGCCAGTAGCCGATGAAGACATTGGGGCCGCGGATCTCGAGCATGCCGATCTCGCCCTGCGGCACGGGGTCGTGGGTCTCGAGGTCGGTGATGCGGTACTCCACGCCCGGCAGCGGCATGCCCACGGTACCGGCACGGCGCTCGCCGTCGTAGGGGTTGGAAAGGTTCATGTTGGTCTCGGTCATGCCATAGCGCTCGAGGATGGCATGGCCGGTCTTCTGCTCGAACTCCCGGTGGGTCTCGGCGGTCAGCGGGGCCGACCCGGAGACGAACAGGCGCATGTTGGCGGTGACCTCGCGGTTAAGGCGCGCGTCCTGCAGCAGTCGGGTGTAGAAGGTCGGCACGCCCATCAGTACGCTGCCGCGCGGCAGCTCCTCGAGGATCACATCGGGGTCGAACTTGGGCAGGAACAGCATGCTGGCCCCGGCCATCAGGGTGACGTTGCAGGCCACGAACAGGCCGTGGGTATGGAAGATCGGCAGGGCGTGGATCAGCCGGTCATCCGCAGTGAAGCGCCAGGCCTCGGCCAGGGTAGCGGCGTTGGAGCCCAGGTTGCGGTGGGTGAGCATGGCGCCCTTGGAGCGCCCGGTGGTGCCCGAGGTATAGAGGATCGCCGCCAGGTCGTTCTCGCCACGCGCGACGATGTCGTCGCGGGGCGTGGCCTTCTCGGCCGCCTCCATCAGGCTGCCGTCGGCGGCGGTGCCCAGGGTCTCCACCGCCGGACAGCCGCACTCGGTGGCGATTGTGCGGGCCTCCTCGGCGTTGGCCGGGCGGCAGACGAACAGCGCCGGCTCGGCATCGCCGAGGAAGTAGCGGATCTCGTCGCCAGTGTAACCGGTGTTGAGCGGCAGATAGACGCCGCCGATGCGCAGGCAGGCCAGGTAGAGCAGGATGGCCTCGGGGCTCTTGTCGACCTGCACGGCGACCCTGTCGCCGGGGGTCACACCCAGCGCGGTCAGGGCGCCGGCCAAGCGGGCACTGGCAGACTCGGCGGCGGTATAGGTATAGCCGCGGCCTTCACGGGTGGTGATGAAATCGGCGTCGCCGCGCTCTTGCATGCGCTGGGCGAAGGTGGCGAAAAGGTTGTGGTTCATTTGGTCGTCTCTCCCTTGGCCAGCTTCCTGGCCTTGCGGACGAGGTCCTTGACCTCGCTCGAACGGGCCACGGTGGCGTTGGCGGTATAGTTCTCGTGATTGCGCTCGATGTCGTCGAGCACGTAGAGGTAATTGACCATCAGCCCGGCGGCCTGCTCGAGGCCCTTGGCCGAGACGTCGCCCAACCAGTTGATGCGGTGCAGCTCGGCGCCGTTGCCGAGGTGGAAACGGGCCACGGCGTTGAGCGGCAGGCCCCTGGCGTTCTTCTCCTCGACCAGGTAGCGGGCGGCCAGGGGCTTGATCACCGTCTCGAGGCGCTCGGCGAGCCTGGCATCCCGATGCCAGCCGGGGGTATCGAGCGCGGCCAGGGTGTTGCGCAGTTCGGCCGGCAGCGTCTCGTCCTCGCGGCAGCCGGCCAGCCACCTGCCGAAGCCGGGCACCGGCGAGAGCGTCACGAAGTGGCGCAGCTGGGGCAGCTCCTGCTTGAGCTCCTGGACCACCTGCTTGATCAGGAAGTTGCCGAAGGAGATCCCGCGCAGGCCGGTCTGGCAGTTGCTGATGCCGAAGAAGGCGGCGGTGTCGGCCGCCTCGGGGTCGTCGATCTCGCTTTGCTCGCCCGAAAGGATCGGCTGGATCCGCTCCGGCAGGCCCTTGTGCAGGGCCACCTCCACGAAGATCAGCGGCTCGTCGCCGATGGCCGGGTGAAAGAAGGCGAAGCAGCGGCGATCGCGGGCATCCAGGCGGCGGCGCAGGTCGTTCCAGTCCTGGATCTCGTGCACGGCCTCGTAGCGGATGATCTTCTCTAGAATCGAGGCCGGGGTGTTCCAGTCGATGCGCTTGAGCATCAGGAAGCCACGGTTGAACCAGGAGCCGAACAGGTGAGCGAAATCGGCATCGATGGCGCCCAGGTGGGGCCGGTCGCGCAGCCACCCCAGCAGATCCTCACGCATGCGGACCAGCTCGTAGGTGCCGTCACTGGCCAGGTTGAGGCGTCTGAACAGCTCCTGGCGCTGCGGCTCGCAGGCTTCGAAGAGCGCCTGCAGGGTGGCGTTGTCGCGGGCCTGGCGATAGGCCTCGTAGGCCGCGTCGATGGCCGACGGCTCGGCGGCGAACTCCGTCGCCAGGCCCTCGAAGAAGTGCTGCTTCTCCGTCTCGTCCAGCCGGCGGTACATGGCCAGCGCCCGGCTGGCCAGGGCGATGCTCGAGGCCTCGCCGTCGCTCTCCAGCAGGGCGCGGCAGGCCGCCATCAGCTGGGTATGGTCGGGCGTGGTTGCATCGCCCTGGCGGCGCCTGCGCAGGGCGTCCCGCTGGGTGATGTTGTTGAACAGTTCCTGCAGAAACGTCATGTTCACGTTCGAGAATCCTCCGTCAACCCATGAGCAGATCGGGTAGCCAGGTGGCCAGTCCCGGGAAGAAGCACAGCAGCAAAATCCCCAGCACCATGCATAGCGCATAGGGCAGGCTGCCCATCAGCACGTCGCGCAGCGAGATGTCCGGCGCAATGCTGTTGATGATGAACAGGTTGAGCCCCACCGGGGGGGTGATCAGGCCAATCTCCAGGTTGATGGTCAGGACCACCGCGAACCAGTAGGGATCGAAGTTGGCCGCCAGGATGATCGGCAGCAGGATCGGGGCGGTCATCACGATCACCGCCACCGGGGGCAGGAAGAAGCCGGCCACCAGCAGGAAGACGTTGATCACGCCCATCAGTACCCAGCGGTTGACCTCCAGATCGGCGATGGCACCGGCCACGGTCTGGGTGATGAACAGCGACGACAGGGCATAGGCGAACACCTCGGCGGCGGCGATGATCAGCATGATCATCACACTCTCGCGCAGCGCATCGCGCATGATCAGCGCGAGGGGCTTGACCTGCCACATGCGGTAGATGATAACGGCCAGCGCTATACAGAAGAAGGCACCGACGCCAGCGGCTTCGGAGGGGGTGGCCACCCCGCCGTAGAGGGCGAAGAGGATACCGAGCACCACGGCCAGGAAGGGCAGCACCCTGATCAGGGCCTTGATGTTGGCATCGACATTCTGGCGGACGGTCTGCTTGATGCTCTCGGTGGCCGTGACCATGGGAGTGCCGTAGCCGCCGGCCAGTTTGCAGGCGATCAGCGTCCAGACCATGAACAGCCCGGCGAGCATGAAGCCGGGCACGATGCCGGCGATGAACAGGCGGCCGATGGAGGTCTCGGTGGCGATGCCGTAGATGATCATGGTCACCGAAGGCGGAATCAGGATGCCCAGGGTGCCCCCGGCGGCGATGCAGCCCGCGGCCACGCCATCGGGATAGCCCCGGCTGCGCATCTCGGGAATGCCCATCTTGCCGATGGCCGCGCAGGTAGCGGGTGACGAGCCGGAGAGGGCGGCGAAGATCGAGCAGGCGCCGATATTGGAGATCGCCAGGCCACCGGGTAGCCTGCCCAACCAGAGGTCCAGCGAGCGGTAGAGGTCGCGTCCGGTGGGCGACGAGGCCACGGCGGCGCCCATCAGGATGAACATGGGGATGGCGACGAAACCAAATTCCGCAATGCGGTCGAAGAAGGTCTCGCCGAAATAGGTCAGCTCCGCCATTCCGCGGTCGGCGACCAGGGCGATCAAGGAAATGGCGCCCAGGGCGAAGGCGATGGGCGTGCCGATGGCCATCAGCACGATCAAGCCGATGGCGACGAGAATGCCGGCGGTAACGGGATCCATGTTCAGCCCTCCCCGCGCAGGATTTCGGCGACGTACTGCAACGTCAGCAGGCTGATGCCCACTGCCATGGGCAGCAAGGCCGGCCACAGGACCGGGTTCCATACGGAGCCGGTGGTCCAGCCGCCGTGCCAGGCTTCGGCGACATAGATCCAGGAGGCGTAGGCCAGGGCGAGACAGAAGCCCAGGCCGAACAGGGCCGCGATGAGCCGCATCAGCTTGCCGATCACGCCACCGATCGCATCCGGCAGCAGGGTGATGGCGACGTGGCCGCCGGTCATCAGCACATAGGGGCTACCGAGCAGCATGGCGGCGGTGACCGAGAAGACCGTAAACTCGGTCTGCCAGCTGGTGCTCTCGCCGAGGATATAGCGCACGAACACCATCTGGCAGACCACCACCACGCCGGCGATGAAGAAGGCGGCGGCGAGAAAGGCGGTAGCACGCGAGAGTTGATCCATCAGGCGGATATAGCCGCCGACGAACCTGCCGGGCGTCGTGGCGTCAGTAGTGCGGGAGTGTTCCATGAGGCCCTCCGATATGACGGGATGGCCGCCCTCGCAGGGGCGGCCGGTCGGGTCCGAGTGGATCGCAGCGTTGGCGTCATTCCACCGCGAGGGCGGCGTCGATCAGGGCCTGGCCGTTGGGAACGCGCTCGGCGAAGTTCTTGTAGGAGCTCTGCTTGGCGATCTCCAGCCAGGCGTCGTAGTCCTCCTTGCTCATGCTGACCACCTCGACGCCGTTCTCCTCGAACACCTCGACCATCTGCTGGTCGATGGCGGCGGCCTCGGCGGCGAAGAACGCCTCGGCCTCATCGGCTGCGGCCGTCAGGGCCTGTTGCTGCGCCTCGTCGAGCCCTTGCCAGACCTGCTCGGAGATCAGGATCGGCTCGTACATGAACCACAGGGCGTGCTCGCCGGGTTCGGTCAAGCAGTCCACCTGCTCGTAGAGACGGTAGGAGATGAAGGACATGGAGGAGGTGTTGGCGGCGTCCAGCACCCCGGTCTGCATGGCGGTGTAGATCTCCGAGGAAGGCATGGAGGCGATCGAGGCCCCGGCGGCCTCCAGCATCTCCTCGAAGGCGGGCCCGGCGGCGCGGAAGTTCTGTCCTTCCACGGTCTCCGGCGAGGTGATGCAGTTCTGGCTGGACGCGAAGGCCCCCGAGAGCCAGGCATCGGCCAGCACCCGGGCGCCGCCTTCCTGGATGACCGCCTTGATCATGTCCATGAACTCGGAGTCGTTGAGGCGCTGGGCGTGCTCGTGGTTGCGAACCAGGCCGGGCATCAGGGTGGCCGAGAACTCGGGATGGCGACCGCTGGCGTAGTCCAGCGGCAGGGCGGTGATGTCCAGGCGTCCGCGAACCAGAGCGCCCCACTGCTCGTCGGCCTTGAACAGCGACTGGCCGGGATAGACCTGGATCTCGAGGCCGACATCGGCCTCGGCGACCTTGTCGGCCATCATCTGCACCATCTCGTCGCGCACGTCTCCCTGTCCCCCGGGGAACTGGTGGGAGGCGCGCAGCACGGTCTGGGCGGAAGCGACGGAGCTTGCGGCGAGGGCGGCCAGGGCCAGGCCCGCCACGATGGGAGTGAGTGAGGGTTTCATGGCATCTCCAGAGACGTTGTTGTTGTGGGTTGATATGTCCATCAGCACGGCTGATGTATACTTCTATAGCTCTTTGGATATACTAATGTCAATGTTCGACGGTTAGACAAAGGTGGCGGCTGCGCTGGTGCGGATGCGCGGCGAACGCCGGGAAGAGGGAGGAGAGCGGCATGAAACGATCCAATGCCCAGCGGCTCCGGGATGCCCTGGAGGACGACATCATCAATGGCCGCCGGTCGCCCGGCGAGCGCCTCGACCCCGAGACCCTGTGCCGGGACTTCGAGGTATCGCGCACCCCGGTGCGCGAGGCCATCCAGCAGCTGGTGGCCAGCGGCCTGGTGACGGTGTCACCGAAGAAGGGCACCTTCGTGGCCCGGGTCGGTCTCGACCAGCTGGTCGAGATGTTCGAGGTGATGGCCGAGCTGGAGGGCATGTGCGGGCGCCTGGCGGCGCGGCGCATCACGGAGGAGGAGCTCGCCGCCCTGCGCGAGGCGCTGGCGCGTTGCGAGGCCGCCGCCGGGGCGGGCGATACCGACGAGTACTACTACGAGAACGAGGGCTTCCACGACTGTATCTATGCCGCCAGCCACAACACCTTCCTGGCGGAAGAGGCGCGTCAGCTCAAGCAGCGACTCAAGCCCTACCGGCGTCTGCAACTGCAGGTCCGTCAGCGCATGGGGGGCTCCCTCCACGAACACCGCGAGATCGTCGCCGCGATCGAGAAGGGGGAGGCGTCCACCGCCGAGCAGGCCCTGCGCGAGCACGTGCTGATCCAGGGGGAACGCTTCAGTGACTTCGTGGCCAGCGTCCGGCAGCTCGGCAACCCTCTCTCCGGCACCGGCTGAGCTCTGGCTGTCGCCACCCGCGGCCCGGGTCACAGGAAGACATACACCGTGACCACGAAGAAGGCCCCGTGCAGCAGCGGCCAGAACAGCAGCTTGGGGATGAGGTTGTCGCGGTAGTGGAAGAAGCGGTTGTCGTTGAGCGCCGTGAGCATGAAGGCGTTGATGGAGATGGCGACGATGGTGAAGTAGGTGATGAAGTAGAAGTACTCCAGGTACATGATCTCTTCGACGGCGTAGCGGCGGCGGACGTCGATATGCGCGAGCAGGATGATGAAGAAGATGGCCGCCGCCGTCGCCAGTACCGTGGCGGTGGTGAAGCCGTACAGGGAGGCACGGTCCTTCTCCCGGGTGTCGATCATCAGCATCGCGAACAGCATGATGGCGGCGACGAACAGCGGGATCTGGTTGGAGATGAAGGCGTCGGTGATGTTGCGCAGCAGGGTGAGGTGGTAGGTCAGCTCGGGAAACTCGCCCACCCTGGCGCTCCCGCGTATTCCGAGGTCGCTGCGGTAGTCGTGGAAGCGAAAGGCGAAGAAGCTGCGCTGCAGCTGCCAGCCCGGCAGGCGAAAGCCGGGCTCCATCCCCGGCAGTGCCGTGGGGTGGATCAGCCGGTAGGCCTCCAGTTCCGGCACCAGCACGACATGGTGCGCCACATCCGGATGCCAGAGGCGCAGCCGCAGGGTCTTGATGTCGATCGGGAAGCGGGAGTAGTCGAAGGGTTGATGCAGGGTGGTCTTGAAGTACCAGCCGACCACCTCGCTGTCGCCTTCGCGGAAGCGGAACAGCTCCTCGCGGATGTCCTCATGGGGGATGGCGTCGGGGAAGAAGATCCCGCGCTGCAGGTCATCGTGGTCCGGCACCGTATAGCGCTGCCAGACGTAGCCGGTGACGACGAAATCGTGCGCCGTCTGGAAGCGGATCGCCTGGATGAACACCCCGGTCGGCAGCTCGATCGGGTCGTCGAAGCGCTGCAGGCGGGCCTCCTCGGCGTAGCCGGCGAGGTAGCTCTGGATGCCGGCACGGTCGACCAGCATGACCGCCTCCGGCGGATCGCGGCCGGCCTCGGCAAACTCCAGGGTCCAGAGGTGGGCCACGCCGACCAGGAACAGCAGGGCCACGGTGAGACTCCCGCTCCACAGCACCGCGCTGGAGTCCAGCCGGTAGGCGACGAGCAGGACGACCAGGCCGGTCGCGCCGGTGATCAGGGCGATGGTGATCAGGATCTGCCGGCGCTTGTGGTCGCTGAGGTCGAGCGGCACCTCGGCGGTGAAGGCCACCACCGCCAGGGACCAGTCCGGTGCCGTGATGGGGCCATAGAAGATCCGGGAGTCCTGGCCGGTGAGCTCGTTGGAGTGGGCGAGCGCGCCGCTGCGCAGGTCGGTGGCCCGCTGGGCCAGGCGCCGCAGCACCGGGTCGCCCAGTCGCTCGGCGATGTCGTACAGGGTCAGGCCCTGGCGCACGTAGTCCCGCCGCGGGTGCGACACGAAGGTGCCCTGGTCGGTGATGACGAAGGCATAGCCGGTCTCGCCCAGGTCCAGGGCGCCGACCAGAGCCCAGACATCCTCGATCGAGTAGTCGATGCAGACGGTGCCGGCGGTCTCGCCAGCCTCGTCCCCGGGGAGTCGGAAGGGGGTGCAATAGAGGGCGAGCATCGCCTGGCTGGCCTGGCCGAAGAAGGGCTCGAGCCAGCCCGGGCGCGCGGTCCCCTGGTGATACCAGTCGTGCTCGGGCCGGGTGTAGTCGTAGACGTCGCCCACCCACACCATCCGATGGACACCGTTGCGCTTGACGATATAGGGCGCATACAGCCGCCGGTCCGGGGCGTAGGCATAGGGGCGAAATATCACCCCGACCCCGAACACGTAGGGATGGTGCTCCACCAGGGCCTCGAGCCGGGCCTCTACCCGGGTGAGCGGCAACTCGCCGCTTTCCAGGTCGGCGGCGATCTCGTCGGCGAGGCCGGAGAGGTGGCGCAGGTCGGCGTCCAGCGACTCGGCGGCCGCCGCGGCTTCCTGCTGGATGCGCTCCAGCCAGTTCCCGGTCGTCTGCAACCGCGCGCCGCGATCCACCCAGGCCAGGCCGGCGGCAACGGCGAAGGCGATCACCGCCACGACCAGGGCCGTGGTGAAGACGCGGCGTGCCGGACCGGCTGGGGGCAACATCCTGCACCTTGGGGACGAACAGGGGTCTCTTGTGTATGGCACCGAGTGGCGGGGATTGCAAAGTCGACGGCACCGGAATGTTGACGGGCACCTCTTGTCTCATCAGTGTGTCCTTTCCTGTCTTCCCGACACTCAGCCGCCATCCGGAGCCGCCATGTTTCCCGAGTTCACCCTTCGCTATGCCCGCCTGCCGGAGCGCTTCTACGAGCGCTTCGACCCCGTGCCGGTGGAGGCGCCGCGGCTGGTCGCCTTCAACCGGTCGCTGGCAGAGGAGTTGGGCTTCGACCTCGACGCCTTCGATGAGCGCCAGGCCACCGCGTGGTTCGCCGGCAACGCCGTGCCGCCGGGGGCCGAGCCGCTGGCCCAGGCCTATGCCGGCCACCAGTTCGGCACCTTCGTGCCGCGGCTGGGCGATGGCCGGGCGGTGCTGCTCGGCGAGCTGACCGACCGCCATGGCCGGCTGCGCGACATCCAGCTCAAGGGGGCCGGCTGTACGCCCTTCTCCCGTGGCGCCGACGGTCGTGCGCCGCTGGGGCCGGTGCTGCGCGAGTACCTGGTCAGCGAGGCGATGCATGCGCTGGGCATTCCCACCACCCGGGCGCTCGCCGCGGTGACCACCGGCGAGCGGGTCTTCCGTGGCCTTCCCGAGCCCGGTGCGGTGCTGACCCGCGTCGCCGCCAGCCACCTGCGCGTGGGCACCTTCCAGTACTTCGCCGTCCGCGGCGACGTCGAGGCGGTGCGCGAGCTGGCCGACCAGGCGATCGAGCGCCACTATCCCGAGCTGGCGGATGTGGACGAGGCCGGGCGCTATCTGGCGCTGGTCGAGGCGGTGCAGGCGCGCCAGGCGGCGCTGGTGGCGAAGTGGATGGGCGTCGGCTTCATCCACGGGGTGATGAACACCGACAACGCGGCGATCTCCGGCGAGACCATCGACTACGGCCCCTGTGCCTTCATGGAGGCCTATGATCCGCGCACCGTGTTCAGCTCCGTCGACGAGGGGGGCCGTTACGCCTACGCCAACCAGCCGTGGATCGCCCAGTGGAACCTGGCTCGACTGGCCGAGACCCTGCTGCCGCTGATCGATGCCGACCAGGAGCGTGCGGTGGAACGGGCCACTGCGCTGATCCAGGCCTACCCGGAGCAGTACGAGGCCGAGTGGCTCGCGGTGATGCGCGCCAAGCTGGGCCTGGCCACGGAGGAGGCCGGGGATCGCGAGCTGGCCGAGGACCTGCTCGAGGCGATGCAGGCCGGTCGTGCCGACTTCACCCTGACCTTCCGTCGGCTCTGCGATGCTGCCGAATCGGCCGAGGCGGACGCGGCGCTGGTCGAGCGCTTCGCGCCTTCCGAGGCCATCAAGGCGTGGCTGCCGCGCTGGCGCGAGCGGCTGGCGCGGGAGCCGGGCGACCCCGAGGCCATCGCCGTGCGGATGCGAGGCGTCAATCCCGCCTATATTCCCCGCAACCACAAGGTCGAGGAGGCCCTGGCCGCGGCGGCCGAGCACGACGACTTCGGTCCCTTCGAGGCACTGCGCGAGGTGCTGGCCAGCCCCTTCGCGGAGCAGCCCGGCCGCGAGGCCTACACGCGGCCGGCCGAGCCGAACGAGCGGGTCCTGCGCACCTTCTGCGGGACCTGAGGAGCAACACGCCACGCTCGTCCACCCAGGTAGCTGGATGAGTATCTGGTAGGCGCGGACAGGGGCGCCTGCTTGTGGGCTACTGTAGCGGGGCTTGGGTGGTTTGCTTCAGGGTCTCGGAAGGCAGCTCACCGAAGCGCGCCCGGTACTCCTGGGAGAAGCGCCCCAACTGCTGGAAGCCGCAGTCCATGGCGATGCTGGAGACGCTCTCGTGGGGAGCGGCCTGCTCCAACTGCTGGCGCACGTGGTCGAAGCGCAACTGGCGGAAGTAAGCGATGGGGGAGATCCCGTACTGGTTGTGGAAGTCGCGGTAGAGGCGCTCCCGGGAGACGCCAGCGACGCGTTCCAGGTCGGCCAGGCCCAGCGGGTGGTCCAGGGAGTCCCGGAACAGGGTCTCGAGACGGGCGAGGTAGGCCGGCCGACCCTGCTGGCGGTCCAGCAATTCGCTCGAGTAGTTGTGGGGCTGGGTGTAGAGCAGACTGGTGATCAGCGAATTCTCGAAGTTGCTCCACACCTCGGGCAGATCGCACAGCGAGCCGTCTGCGTCCAACATATCCTGGAGATTCGCGACCATCCGCCACCACTCCTGCACCGTGCCGCTCAGCGGCATGCGTGGATCGAAGATGACCGGGCGGGACAGTTCACGGCTGAGCAGCTGAGAGAGCTTGCGTTCGATGGCCTGGCGCGACAGCCGTACCAGGCGCTTCCGGCAGCTCTCGTCCATGCTCAGCTGCAGCGGCTGGCTGGGCGAGATGATGGCGGCCACACCGGTGTCGGAGCCGAAGGCGTTGCCCCGGAGCTCGAAGTTCTGGGTACCGTGCAAGGGCAGGCTGATGCTGTAGCTATGGGTCAGGTCGGCGATATCGATATGGACGGGAGTCGAGTATTCGATGATGCCAATGGAGACGTTGCCCAGGCTGGTGCCCTGGTGACGAAAGCTGAGCTCTCGGGGGCGCGGCACCTCGAGGCGATGAGGGCCGTTGATGCCACTCATCCAGCGGCAGGCCGAGTCGGGGTTCTGGAACTCGGCAGCGATCTGCTGCCGCGTCGGGGCAGGGGATACGATCATGGTTCCTCCTTGCCTCGCCGTCGGGTGTGGTTGTCATCGGGCCATCGGCGATGGCCGTGGAGAGACGGTCGAGGCCTGCGTTCGCATATCGTTCTTGGGTACGCACTGCGAACTGGTGGGCTCATTCTGCCACCCTGATCAAGCAATGACCAGTTCCATGGAAGATACCGCCAATCGGCGTTGAGACAAAGCCGCTTCCTGTCGCCGCCCTTGTCAGCTCCTCGGGGCGGGCGGCGATTCACCGTGAATCATCTGGGCAAAGACCAGGGTCCGGGAGGCGTGAGGCCGCCGGCATGGGCATCCTGCCTGGCGGAAAAAGTGAATAGCCTTCCTCCAATAACCGCATAGTGGCCCCAGGGGGGGATGCCTAAGGTAGGTCGTACCACGACAAGCAACAAGACGGTAACGACCGATGACAGCACAACGCTCTATCCCCGAGTGGCAGCAATTCGTCGAGAACTGTCTCGATTTCCGTCCCGATGAAGGCGTCTACCAGATGGCCCGGGAGATGTTCACCGACGAGGCACTGTTCGATCTGGAGATGGAACTGATCTTCGAGAAGCAGTGGATCTTCGCTTGCCACGAGAGCCAGATTCCCGCCCCCAACGACTTCATCACCATGCAGGCCGGTCGCCAGCCGATGATCATCGCCCGCGACGCCAAGGGCCAGCTGCGGGCCCTGGCCAACACCTGTCAGCATCGTGGCGCGACCCTGGTGCGCACCGAGTGCGGCAACCAGTCCACCTACACCTGCCCCTTCCACGCCTGGTGCTACAAGTCCGACGGCCGCCTGGTCAAGGTCAAGGCGCCCGGCGAGTACCCGGCGGACTTCGACAAGTCGAGCCGCGGCCTCAA
The DNA here is from genome assembly GCF_003202205.1 of Halomonas sp. LBP4. Lineage (GTDB taxonomy): Bacteria > Pseudomonadota > Gammaproteobacteria > Pseudomonadales > Halomonadaceae > Halomonas > Halomonas flagellata. The sequence continues at coordinate 1,205,305 of NZ_PDOG01000001.1, read as the reverse complement.
GCAGGCACGCATCGAGAGCTATCGGGGCTTCGTCTTCATCAGCCTCGACGCCGAGGGCACCGAGAGCCTCGAGGACTTCCTCGGTGATACCCGGCTGTTCTTCGACATGATGGTCGAGCAGGCCGAGGACGGTGAGCTGGAGGTGCTACCGGGCAAGTCCACCTACACCTTCAACGGCAACTGGAAGCTGCAGAACGAGAACGGCCTGGACGGCTATCACGTCAGCACCGTGCACTACAACTACGTCTCCACCGTGCAGCACCGCCGCGAGCTCGAGGCGCAGAAGAGCGGCGGCGGGGACACCCTCGACTACAGCAAGCTGGGCGCCGGCGACAAGGATACCGACGACGGCTGGTTCTCCTTCGCCAACGGCCACAGCCTGTTGTTCAGCGACATGCCCAACCCCCAGGTGCGTCCCGGCTACGCCACCGTGATGCCGCGCATCCTCGAGAAGCATCCCCAGGAGCGCGCCGAGTGGACCATGCACCGCCTGCGCAACCTGAACATCTACCCGAGCCTGTTCTTCATGGACCAGATCAGCTCCCAGCTGCGCATCGTGCGTCCGGTGGCCTGGAACAAGACGGAGGTCATCAGCCTCTGCCTGGGCGTGAAGGGCGAGTCCGACGCCGACCGCGAGAACCGCATCCGCCAGTTCGAGGACTTCTTCAACGTCTCCGGCATGGGCACCCCCGACGACCTGGTGGAGTTCCGCGAGCAGCAGCGCGGCTTCCAGGCGCGCGCCTCCCGCTGGAGCGACATCTCCCGGGGTCACCAGGACTGGCAGTACGGCGAGACCCACAACAGCCAGGTGCTCGGCATCCAGCCAGTGATCACCGGCACCGAGTTCACCCACGAAGGCCTCTACGTCAACCAGCACGGGACCTGGCAGCGGCTGCTGCTCGAGGGCCTCGAAAAGAAAGCACTCAAGCTCCAGGAGGTTTGAGCCATGAATCTTCAGCAATCCATCGAGCAGTTCATGTACCGCCTGGCCGAGCTCTGCGATGACCGTGACTGGGACGGCTACCTGGACCAGTTCGCCCCGGAGTGTGAGTTCCACATCCCGCAGTGGAAGAACGAGGACGAGGTGACCTCGGATCCCAAGCGCGAGATGTCGCTGATGTACTACGCCGACCGCACCGGCCTCGAGGACCGCGTCTTCCGCCTGCGCACCGGCAAGTCCGCGGCCTCGACCCCGCTGCCGCGGACCCTGCACCTGATTGACAACGTGCGCTGCGAGGAACAGGGCGACGGCATCGTCCAGGTCAGGGTCAACTGGGTGACCCACTTCCATCGCTTCGGCGAGAGCAGCCACTTCTTCGGCACCGCCGACTACACCCTGCGTGGCGAGGGCGACGGCTGGAAGGTCCTGCGCAAGCACACCGTGCTGCTCAACGACAAGATCGATTCCGTGCTGGATTTCTACCACGTCTGAGTTTCGCTGGAGGGCGAGTCATGCATAACACAGCCGCCATCGTCTTTCGGGACGGCATCACGCGCTTCGTCAAGGTCGACAAGGACGAGCTGTTGATGGACGCCGCCCAGCGCCACGGGGTCAACCTGCCGGTGGACTGCCGGGAGGGGGTCTGCGGGACCTGCCGCTGCCTGCGCGAGGCCGGCGAGGTCGACGTCGAATACATCGACGAGGAAGCGCTGACCGAGGAGGAGATCGCCGAGGGCCACGTGCTGGCCTGCCAGACTCGCCTGCTCTCCAACCACGGCTCCTTCTACTTCGACGTGGACTCCAGCGTGTGCAGCGTGGCCACCGAGGTGCACGACGCCACCGTGAGCGACGTGAAGCAGGTCTCAGACGCCGCCGCCATCCTCGAGATCACCCTCGACGACCCCGCCCAGGCGCTGCAGTACCTGCCCGGGCAGTACGCGCGCCTCGAGGTGCCGGGCACCGACGAATGGCGGGCCTACTCCTTCGCCACCTCCGCGGTGAAGGAGGGCAAGCTGCGCTTCCTGATCCGCCTGCTGCCCAGCGGGGTGATGAGCGACTACCTGCGCGAGCGTGCCGTCGTCGGCGATGCGATCTCCCTGGAGGCCCCGCTGGGCGCCTTCTACCTGCGCGGGGTGCAGAACCCCCTGCTGATGGTGGCGGGCGGCACCGGGCTCTCGGCCTTCCTCGGCATGCTCGAGCAACTCGAGGAGGCGGGCGACTGCGCCCAGCCGATCCGCCTGTGTTACGGCGTGACCCAGGAGACCGACCTCAGCGAGCTCGACCGTCTGGATCGCTTCACCGACACGCTGCCGGACTTCGCCTACGAGACCGTCGTGATGAACCCCACGGCGGCCTGGCAGGGCAAGAAGGGCGTGGTCTGCGACCTCTTCGATCTCGACTTCCTGGCCCGGCCCTTCGACGCCTACCTGTGCGGGCCGCCGCCGATGATCGAGGCCTCGAAGAACTGGCTCGAGGCGCGCGACGTCGGCGAGCACCGGCTGTTCTTCGAGAAATTCGTCTCGAGCTGATCGATCCCCGGCCGGTGGCGACACGCCGCCGGCCGGAGCCCACCCGACCATCACCCCGTTAGCGGTGGCCCTTGGCGAGCCGCCTGGAGACTCCCATGTCCGACATCCTGATTCACGAGGTCGAGACCCTGCTGGTCGACCTGCCGACCATCCGGCCGCACAAGCTGTCGATGACCACCATGGCCTGCCAGACGCTGGTCATCATCCGCCTGCGCTTGTCCGACGGCACCGAGGGCCTGGGCGAGGCCACCACCATCGGTGGCCTGAGCTACGGCCCGGAGAGCCCCGAGGGCATCAAGCAGACCATCGACACCTACCTGGCGCCGCTGCTGGTCGGCCAGCCGGCCCACAACCTCAACGCCCTGCGGGCGCGCCTGAACCGCCATGCACGCGGCAACAGCTTCGCCAAGTCGGGGCTCGAGACCGCGCTGCTCGACGCCGAGGGCAAGCGCCGCGGCCTGTCGGTGGCGGAACTGCTGGGCGGGGCCCAGTGCGATCACCTGCCGGTGCTCTGGACGCTCGCCAGCGGCGACACCCGGAAGGACATCGACGAGGCCTTCCAGCGCCTCGAGGAGCGCCGTCACTGCGACTTCAAGCTGAAGATCGGCGCCAACCCGGTGGACCAGGACGTGCGTCACGTCGGCGCCATCAAGGCGGCACTGGGGGACCGGGCGAGCGTGCGGGTCGACGTCAACCAGGCCTGGGACGAGGCCACCGCGGCCCGCGGCATCGACGCCCTGGAGGCCGCCGGCATCGACCTCATCGAGCAGCCGATCCCGGCCCGGGAGTTCGCCGGCCTGGCGCGGCTGGCAAGCCGCTTCGTGGTGCCGATGCTGGCCGACGAGGCGGTCCACGACGCCCGCGACGGCTTCACCCTCGCCGCCTGCGGCTTCGGCGATGCCTTCGCCCTGAAGATCGCCAAGGCCGGCGGGCCGCGCAGCGTACTGGAGCTGGCCCACGTGGCCCGGGCCGCCGGCGTCAGCCTCTATGGCGGCACCATGCTCGAGGGCACCATCGGCACCGCCGCCTCCCTGCATGCCTGGGCGACCCTCGGCGAGCTGACCTGGGGCACCGAGATGTTCGGTCCCCTGCTGCTCAAGGACGACATCGTCGCCGAGCCGCTGCACTACCACGAGTTCGGGGTCGACCTGCCGGCCGGTCCCGGGCTCGGCATCACCCTCGACGAGGACAAGCTCAACCACTATCGGCGCCGCGACTGAGCCGCGCCCTGCATCCCAAGGAGACGCCCATGCTCTTCCAGGTGGAAATGACCGTGAAGCTGCCGCCGGACATGCCGGCCGAGCAGGCCGCCGAGATCAAGGCGACCGAGAAGGCCTACGCCCAGGACCTGCAGCGCACCGGCAAGTGGCGGCACCTGTGGCGGGTCGCCGGCAGCTACGCCAACGTCAGCATCTTCGACGTCGAGGACAACGCCGAACTGCAGGAGCTGATCGGCAACCTGCCGCTGTTCCCCTACATGGAGATCCGCGTCACGCCGCTGTGCCGTCACCCGTCCTCGATCCGCGAGGACGATTCCTGAATCACGGAGGACGCCGGCCATCGTCGCCGGCCGTCGAACAGACGACAACAACCGAGGAAACGACCATGACCGTGAAGATCTTCGATACTCCCGAGGTGCTGGACTTCCTGAAGACCGTCAGTGGCTTCGACCAGGACGGCGGCAGCGAGCGCGCCAAGCGGATCCTGCATCGCCTGCTGTCCGATCTCTACCGCCTGATCGACGATTTCGACGTCAGCCTCGAGGAGTTCTGGGGCGCCGTCAGCCAGCTCAATGCCCTGGGCAAGGACACCCAGTTCGGCCTGCTGGCCCCGGGGCTCGGCTTCGACCACTACCTGGACATGCGCATGGACGCCGCCGATGAGCAGGCCGGCCTGACCGGCGGTACCCCGCGCACCATCGAGGGCCCGCTCTACGTGGCCGGCGCCCCCGAGGCCGAGGGCTTCGCGCGGATGGACGATGGCAGCGACACCGAGGCCGAGGTGATGTGGCTGACCGGCCAGGTCCGTGACGTGAACGGCGACCCCGTCCCCGGCGCCAAGGTCGAGATCTGGCACGCCGACACCAAGGGCAACTACTCCTTCTTCGATCCGACCCAGAGCGAGTATCACCTGCGCCGCACTATCCATGCCGACGCCGAGGGCCGCTACAGCGCCCGCAGCATCATCCCGTCCGGCTACGGCTGTCCGCCGGACAGCCCGACCCAGCAGGTGCTCGACCTGCTCGGCCGCCATGGCCAGCGTCCGGCGCACATCCACTTCTTCATCTCGGCGCCGGGTCACAAGCACCTGACCACCCAGATCAACCTGGCCGGCGACCCCTACACCTACGACGACTTCGCCTTCGCCACCCGCGAGGAACTGGTGATCGACGCCAACCGCCTCGAGGACGCCGCCGAGGCCGAGAAGCGTGGCCTGGAAGGGCCCTTCACCGAGGTGGTGTTCGACGTCGAGCTGGCCAGGACCGACGCCGCCGAGCTGCAGAGCCGTCACAAGCGCCCGCGGGCCCTGGAAGACGCCTGATGGGTGGCCCGGCCCCCCGTGGCCGGGGCATTCGTTCTCGATGACATAACAAGAGAGACCTCCCCATGACTCCCATCAAGACCCTGATCACCGCCACCGTGGCGGCGTCGCTCACCGTCACCGCCTTCACCGCCCAGGCCCGGGACTTCCGGCTCGGCCTGATCACCCCCCAGCCGCATATCTGGACCCAGGAGGCCGAGGGTTTCGCCGAGACCCTGGCCGAGCGCTCCGGCGGCGAGCATAGCGTCAGCATCTTCCCCGCCCAGCAGCTGGGCAACGAGGCGCAGATGGTCCAGCAGCTCCAGGCCGGTTCCCTGGACATGGCCTTCCTGACCCTCGCCGAGATCTCCAACCGTATTCCCGACTTCGGCGCCCTCTATGCGCCCTTCCTGGTGGAAGATATCGATCAAGCCGCCGCCCTGCTGCGCTCCGAGGCGGCCACCGACCTGCTGGAGGCGATGCCGGCCCAGGCTGGCCTGGTGGGTGTGGGCTACGGCATGGCCGGCATGCGCCAGATCCTCAGCCGCGCGCCCATCGACAGCGCCGATGACCTGAGCGGCCTCAAGGTGCGTATCACCCCTTTCGATCCGATCCGCGACTTCTATGTGGCCACCGGCGCCGCTCCCACGCCGCTGCCGCTGCCCGCGGTCTATGACGCCCTGGCCAATGGTCAGGTGGACGCCATCGACATGGATTACGACTCCATCCGACTGCTCAAATTCTACGAGCAGGCCGACAACCTGGTGATCGCCAATCACATGATGTTCCCGATGGTGGCGGTGGTGTCCGGGCGCGTCTGGGCGCAGCTCGATGGCGAGGATCGCGAACTGATCCGCAGCGCCATGGCCGAGCATGCCGACAACGTCATGACCCACTTCCAGGAGCACCATGAGGCCTGGGGCGAGGAGCTGCGCCAGCAGGACATTACCGTCACCGAGGTCGGGCCCGACTTCTTCGCCGATGCCATCGCGGACTGGGAGGCGATCTGGGCCCCCAAGGCGCCGTCGCTGACGCGCCTGCGCGAGACGGCCGCCGAGCTGGCCGACTAAGAGCTTCTTTCACGACCTTGCAGATGGGATGGGCTTTCCCGGCGCCCTTCACCGCTTGGTGCCTGGTAAAGGAGCTCCAAGGCGCCACGGCTCCTCGTCACTGCTCATCATCCCGGCCTGTGGCCGGGTCCCCGGAGGATGTCATGCTCAAACGACTCTCGTCCGGCATCGCCCGGTGTGAGGGGGTAATCGCCGCAGGGCTGGCGGCGATGATCAGCCTGCTGATCCTGCTCAATATCGCCACCCGCGCCCTGGGCCATGCCCTCTACTGGACCGACGAACTGGCCATCCATGCCATGATCTGGATGACCTTCTTCACCACCTCGGTGGTGCTCAAGCGTCGCGAGGGCGTCGCCGTGACCCTGCTGGTCGATGCCCTGCCGAACGGCATGCGGCAAGGGCTGCATCTGTTCGTCGACGCCATGGTGCTGTTCTTCGCGCTCTTCCTGGCCGTGCTGTGCTGGCGCTGGTACGACCCGGCGACCCTGTGGGCTACCGGTTTCGATATCCAGGCCTTCCAGGGGGAGACCTTCAATTTCATGTATTCCGAAACCTCGCGCACGCTGGGCATTCCCAAGTTCTGGGCCTGGCTGTGCCTGCCGATCTTCGCCGTCTCGCTGAGCCTGCATGCCGTCGTCAACCTGATCGACGGCCTGAAGGGCCTGGCGGGTGCGGAAAGGAGGCTCGCATGACTCTCGTCGTCTTCGCCGTGCTGCTGCTGGGCGCGGTGCCCATCGCCCTGGTGCTGGCGCTCACCGCCGCCTGGTACATTGCCGATTCGGGCAACACCCTGCTGTTTGCCTCCTATCCCCAGCAGCTTTATGGGGCCATCGAGAACTACGGCCTGCTGGCCATCCCCCTGTTCATGCTCGCCGGCGAGCTGATGAACGAGGGCGGCCTGACCCGGCGGCTGATCGACCTGGCGCGTATCCTGGTCGGCGGCTTCCGCGGCGGGCTGGTCTATATCAACCTGGTGGCCAATATGATGATGGCGGCCATCGTCGGCTCGGCGGCCTCGCAGATCGCCATCATGTCCCGGGCCATGGTCCCGGCCATGGAGAAGGACGGCTACGACAAGTCCTTCGCCGCGGCCATCACCGCCGCCGGCGGCCTGCTGTCGCCGATCATCCCACCGTCGATGCTCTTCGTGCTCTACGGGGTGATGGCCCAGGTGCCCATCGCCGACATGTTTATCGCCGGCATCATCCCGGGGCTGCTGATGGGCGGACTGTTCTTCCTGGCCATCGCCGCGGTGGGCCTGGTGCAGCAGTATCCCCGGGGCCAGTGGCCGACCCGCGCGCAGGCCAAGCGCTTCCTGCTGATGGGGCTGCCGGCCATGAGCATCCCGCTGATCATCATCGGCGGCATCCTCGCCGGCCTGGCCACGCCCACCGAGTCGGCGGCCCTGGCGTCCCTGGCGGCGCTGCTGGTCGGCCGCTATGTCTACCGCGACCTGACCTTCGCCCGACTGCCGGAGATCCTCAGGCGCACCGCCTTCAATGCCGGCCTGGTGATCATGCTGATCGGTGCCGCCGGGGTGTTCGGCTGGGTGGTGGTCTACGAGCAGCTGCCACAGATGGCCGCGGCCTGGATCGCCGAGGTGACCGAGAGCCCCTTCGCCTTCCTGATGCTGGTGGTGGGGATCCTGCTGCTGGTGGGGATGATCGTCGACGGCATCGCCGCCCTGATCCTGGTGGTGCCGATCCTGCTGCCCATTGCCCAGAACCAGTTCGATATCACCGCCTTCCAGTTCGGCGTGGTGGTTTGCCTGACCCTGGTGCTGGGGCTGCTGACGCCGCCGGTGGGGGCGGGGCTTTTCATCAGCTCGTCCATGACCGGGGTGCCGCCGATGCGCATCTTCCGGGCGCTGCTGCCCTTCCTGCTGATGAGCCTGCTGGCCCTGGTGCTGCTGGCCTGGCAGCCCTGGCTGACCCTGGCGCTGCTGTGACGCGGACGGCTCGTGATGTCCGGGTGGCGAACTAGCGCCCCGCGCTGTGCGGCAGCTCTGCGCGACCGAGAGTGCGTTGAGCCGAGGATCATGGCATGACGACCGGGCTTCGCGCACCATGGAGGTGACTCGGAACCGGGGAGGTCAAGCGATGGCCAAGCAGGACGAGAAGAGGAGGGCTGGGACGACGGTGGACCTGGACGGCGAGAATGTCCATTGGGATCAGGCCATGAGCTACGGCCAGTACCTGAACCTGGAGGCTATATTGCCCAGAACCTGTGCCGCTTCGCCGGCCTGGAGCACCGGGTGCTGCCGGAGGGCGCCGAGCTAGCCGACCACCTCGATGATGGGGTGGCGGCGGTGGGCGGCCTGACCGCGCCCCCTACACACTGCCGACCACCTCGATGATGGGGTGGCGGCGGTGGGCGGCCTGACCGCGCCCCCTACACACTGCCGGCCGCACCGAACGAGCGGGTCCTGCGCACCTTCTGCGGGACGTGAAACCGGTAACTGGCGCTAGGCCAGGTTTGTATATCCCTTTGAGATATGCCAATGGGTGCGCTACTCTTGGAATATACGAGTGGTATATCCCGGCAGCGTAAAGAGGACTTCGGCGTGGAACAGGCATCCGTTTTCAAGAGCAATCGCAGTCAGGCGATCCGTCTCCCCAAGGCAGTGGCACTACCCGATGACGTGAAGAGAGTCGACGTGATTGCGATAGGCCGTACCCGGATCATCACGCCGGCGGGTGAGGCATGGGATAGCTGGTTTGATGGAAGCGCCGTCACGGGCGACTTCATGGACGAGCGTGAACAGCCGTTGGATCAGCACCGCGAGGGCTTCTGAGTGCTCAAGTACATGCTCGATACCAATATCTGTATCTTCACGATCAAGAACAGACCGGCTCAAGTCAGGCAAGCCTTCAAGCAGCATCACTCCCAACTCTGCATCAGCACCATCACGCTGATGGAGCTGATCTATGGTGCCGAAAAGTCGGCGGCGCCTGAAAGGAATCTGGAAGTGGTGGAAGGCTTCGCCGCCAGACTGGAGGTGTTGAGCTATGACAACGAGGCAGCGGCTCACAGCGGCCAGTTGAGAGCAGAGCTGGCGAAAAGCGGAAACCCCATAGGCCCCTACGACCAGATGATCGCGGGCCATGCCAGGTCACGGGGCCTGGTACTGGTCACCAACAACCTGCGCGAGTTCACCAGGGTGCCAGGCCTGAGGGTCGAAGACTGGACCCTCCCGTTGTCGGAATAGGGCATGAAGGGGCGCTGGGATGGCCTCTCATTCCCCCGGTATCAGTAGCTCCCTGGCCTCGCCCATCAGGAAGGCACGGTTGGCCTGCGGGGCCTCCCACAGTAAATCCCACGGGAGGCGCTGGAACTCATGGCCAGGCTGTTCCGGGATCTGGGCGAGCAGGGACACGTCATACTCGAAGTGCGAAACTGGGAGATGACACGCTGATGCGCCGGGTGTGCAGTCGTGAGGAGACCCAGCTGGTGCTGAAGTCGAAGCTCTACGGCTGACCCGATAACCATCATGCTGTGCAGAAAGTGCAACCGCCATTTGTTGCCGATTGCTGCCAGGTTCGACAATCCGGGAGATCAAGCGATGCGCAAGAAGCAAACGTCCCCGACGACGGTGGACCTGGACGGCGAGGGCGTCCACTGGGATCAGGAGATGAGCTATGGCCAGTACCTGAAACTGGAGCCGCTGCTGGCCTGTCAGCAGCCCCAGTCCGATGAGCATGACGAGATGCTGTTCATCGTCATCCACCAGGTCTCCGAGCTATGGCTCAAGCAGTGCCTCCACGAGGCCCATGCCGCCGCCGCGCATATCGCCGAGGACCGGCTCCGGCCCGCCTTCAAGATGCTCTCGCGGGTGGCCCGCATCCAGGAGCAGATGATCAAGGCCTGGGAGGTGCTGGTCACCATGACCCCGGCGGACTATGTCAGCTTCCGCGACAGCCTGGGGCAGAGCTCCGGCTTCCAGTCCTACCAGTATCGTGAGCTGGAGTTCCTGCTCGGCAACAAGAATGCCGCCATGGTCGAGGTGCACCGCGGTCATCCACGGCACTACGAGCGGCTGACCGCGGTACTTCAGGCCCCGAGCATCTACGACATCAGCCTGCAGCTGCTGGCCCGGCACGGCTTCGCGATTCCCGCCACTACCCTGCAACGCGACTGGTCGCTGCCTTATCGGGCCAGCAGCGAGGTAGAGCGGGCCTGGGCCCATATCTATCGCCATACCGACGAGCACTGGGAGCTCTATGAGCTGGCGGAAAAGCTGGTCGACCTGGAGTACAACTTCCACAAGTGGCGCTTCATCCACATGAAGACCGTGGAGCGGATCATCGGCCACAAGCGCGGCACCGGCGGCACCGCGGGGGTCTCCTACCTGGCCAGGGCGCTGGAGCTGCAGTTCTTCCCCGAACTCTGGTCGGTCAGAACGGCGATGTAGCCCGATCCCTCGACCCGGGCCTTCAGGGGACCACCTTCAGCGGGCCATTGACCTTGAGGGTATCCATGGCCACCTGGGTGGCGATATCGCGGATGCCCGCCATGGGGCTGATGGTGGTGGAGAGGAAGCGGGAGAGCTCGGCGAGATCCGCCACCACCACCCGCAGGATGAAGTCGTGGCTGCCGGTGACGGTATGGCAGTCGATCACCTCGTCCCGGGCCAGCAGCTCGGCGACCGCCTCCCGGGGCGCGGCCATGCGCCCCTTGTCCACCGAGAGAAAGATGAAGGCGGTGACCTTGAGCCCCAGGGCCTCGGGGTTCAGGCGCAGGGCATGGCCCTCGATGATGCCCTCCTTCTCGAGCCGGGCGATGCGCCGGGAGCACTGGCTGGGGGAGAGGCTGACGGCCTCCGCCAGGGCGCCCAGGGTCAGGCGTGCGTCCCGCTGCAGGGCCTGCAGGATCCTGCTGTCGAAGCGGTCGATGTTGAACATTTGCACGAATCCTGGTGATTTCGCAATTATCTTGCACCATTGGCCGGAATCCTGCCAGACAACGCAACCCCATCCCGCGCCGGGCCTCCTAGAATCATGGTCATGCAGTCGCTGCCCATCTTCTCCGGAGGTACTCCATGCCCGTGACCCTCGACACCGTGCGTGAACTCGATCGCCGTGATCCCCTGGCGCCGTTCAAGGCCCGCTTCGCCCTGCCCGAGGGCCTGTTCTACCTGGACGGCAACTCCCTCGGGGCCCAGCCCCTGGCCGCCCGGGAGGCGCTGGCCACCACCCGCGACCAGTGGCGGGACGAGTTGATCAAGGGCTGGAACCAGGGCTGGTTCGATGCCCCCGAGCGCCTGGGCAACCTGCTGGCGCCACTGATCGGGGCGGGGCCGGGGGAGGTGATCGTCACCGACAACATCACCCTCAATCTCTTCAAGCTGTTGGGCTATATCACCGAGTCCCGGGGCCGGGGGCGCCCGGTGATCCTCAGCGAGGGCGGCAACTTCCCCACCGATGGCTATATCGCCCAGGGCTTCTGCCGGTTCGGTGACTACGAGCATCGCTTCCTGCCCGAGGGGGCCGACCTGGCCGAGCACCTGGACGGCGTGGCCGTGGTAGTGCTCAGCGAGGTCCACTACCGCACCGGCCGTCGCCGCGACATGACCGCCACCACCCGCCTGGTGCACAAGCATGGCGCCGAGGTCATCTGGGACCTGGCCCACTCCGCCGGCGCCCTGCCGGTGGACCTGCATGACAGTGGTGCCCGCTATGCGGTGGGCTGCACCTACAAGTACCTCAACGGCGGCCCCGGGGCCCCGGCCTTCCTGTACGTCCATCGTGACCACCAGGGGGGCGGCTGGCAGCCGCTCTCCGGCTGGCACGGCCATGCCGCGCCCTTCGCCTTCGATGCCGACTATGCTCCGGCGCCGGACATCACCCGCTTCCGCACCGGCACCCACTCGGCGCTGATCTATGCCCCCCTGGAGGCCTCCCTCGAACTGTGGCAGGAGGTGGACATGGCGGCGCTGCGCGACAAGAGCCTGGCGCTGAGCGAGCTGTTCCGCGACTGCCTGGCCGATGTGGTCGAGGCTCACGGCATCGATGACATCACCCCGGCGGTGGAGGAGCGCGGCAGCCAGGTGGCGCTGATCGAGCGCGAGCACGGCTATGCCATCGTCCAGGCGCTGATCGCCCGCGGCGTGATCGGCGACTATCGGGAGCCGGGCCTGATGCGCTTCGGCTTCACGCCGCTCTACCTGAGCTACGAGGACGTCTGGCAGGCGGCCCGCCACTTCCGCGAGGTGGTAGAAAACCGCGAGTACCTGGAGGCTCGCTTCCAGGTGCGTTCGGAGGTCACCTGATGGGGCCCTTCGGGGATCGGGCCGAACGCGAGCACGCCTTTTCGCCGAGCCGCTGGGCCCGGGACTTCGAGGCCAGCCTGGCCCGCCAGGCCGAGCTGGGGCGGCGATTGAGAGAACGCCTTCCACCGCGACGCCTTGGCTATGGGCCGGGCGAGCGGGAGGGCGTGAACCTCTTCCTGCCCGAGAGCCCCGGCCCCTGGCCGCTGATGGCCTTCCTGCACGGCGGCTACTGGCAGCAGCTGGATGCCGCGGCCACCGATTTCCTGGCCGCTCCCTGGCTCGAGCGGGGCTGGGCCTTCGCCTCCCTGGACTACCCCTTGGCGCCGGGGGCTTCCATCGAGGCCATGGTGGCGGCCTGTCGGCGCGGGGTCATGACGCTGCGGGGAGCGGCCGCGAGCCTGTGCCTGGAGGGCCGGATCCGCCTGGGCGGCCATAGCGCCGGGGCCCAGCTGGCGCTGATGGCCTGCCTCGGCGAGGAGCGCCTGGCCGGCGTCGAGGCGCTCTGGCTGATCAGTGGCATCTACGACCTGCGCCCCCTGGTGGGCACCTATATCGATGCGCCCCTGGGGCTGGATAACGAGCGGGCCGAGCGGCTCAGTCCCCTGTGCCAGTCCTTGAGGGGCCTGCCACCGCTGACCCTGGTGCATGGCGAGTTCGACCCGCCGGCCTTTCGGGAACAGGGCGAGGCGCTGCACGCCCGGGCCCGGGCGGCCGGGGTCTCGGCCGACCTCCGGTCGCTTCCCGATTGCGACCACTTCGACATTCTCGAACGACTCGGCGAGCCGACCGACTGAGTCCTCCATCCACAGCACGACCTGGTGAGTACACTCCAATGACAATATCGCAAGCCAAGAGCGCCTCAGGCGAGGCAATCCCTGCGGGCAAGGCGCCCGGACGCGCCCAGTTCTCCAGCCGTTTCGGCTTCCTGATGGCCGCCGCCGGCGCGGCGGTGGGCCTGGGCAATGTGTGGAGCTTTCCCTCCATGGCCGCCAACAACGGCGGCGGGGCCTTCCTGCTGGTCTATGTGGTGATGGCCTTTATCCTCGCCTATCCGGCGCTCATGGCGGAGCTGACCCTGGGGCGTTATGCCCAGAGCGGCATCATCAATGCCATGGGGCAGGTGGGCGGGCGTGGCCTGCCGCGGTGCCTCGGCCAGGGCGTGGGGGGCGTGGCGCTCGCGGCCGCCTGCCTGGGACAGGCCTTCTACGCCATCGTCACCGGCTGGCTGGTGGGCTATGCCCTGTTGGCCCTGGCCCGGCTGCTGGGCCTCGATGGGGCCGCAGCCTGGCTCGCCGAGGGGAGCTTCTGGCGCGACTGGAGCCTGACCCTGGTGGCCATGGTGATCACCGCGGCGGTGGTGCTGGCCGGGGTGAACCAGGGCATCGAGCGCTGGACCAAGCGGCTGATGCCGCTGCTGCTGGTGATGATGCTGGTGCTGATCGCGGTGATGCTGAGCTTCCCCGGCGCCGGCGAGGGGGTGAAGACCTACCTGGTACCCGACCTGTCGCGGATCGATGGGCAGCTGGTGCTGGACGCCATGGGCCAGGCCTTCTTCTCGCTCTCCATCGGCGTCGGCGCCATGGTGGTCTACGGCTCCTACCTGAGCCGCGAGGCCAACCTGCCCAGGGCCGGCGCCCAGGTGATGCTGATCGATATGGGCGTGGCCTTCGTCGCCGGCCTGCTGATCATTCCGGCCATGTTCGTGGCCCATGGCCTGGGGGTGGAGGTGTTCAACGAGGCCGGCGAGCTGCAGAGCTCGGCGACCCTGCTGTTCATGGTGATGCCCGCCCTGTTCGAGGCCATGGGGTCGCTGGGGCTGGGCCTGGAGCTGATCTTCTTCGTGCTGCTGGCTATCGCCGCCCTGACCTCCATGTTCCCGGTGCTGGAGGTGCCCGTCTCCACCCTGGAGGAGACCGGCATGATCCGCCGGCGCCCGGCCACCTGGCTGATGGCGGGGGTGACCTTCGCCATCGCCAGCCTGATCCTGGCCTACTTCGAGCCGCTGTTCGACTGGGCCATCACCCTGACCATCAGCTACAGCATGCCGCTGGTGGGGGCCCTGGTCTGCCTCTATGTGGGCTGGCTGCTGTCCCGCAACGCCAAGCTCCGGGAGCTGCGCCAGGGGGCGCCGGAGATCGAGCACACCCTGTTCTGGAAGATCTGGCCCTGGTATATCCGCGTGGTCTGCCCGCTGCTGGTCCTGGTGGTGATGCTGCGCGCCTGAGCCGACAAGAAAGCCGCGCCCGAAGGGGCGCGGCTTTATTTCCAGGGGGAGGGCGCCGTGGCATCCGACTGACCTTAGGCCAGATCGAAGCGGTCGGCGTTCATCACCTTGGTCCAGGCCGCCACGAAGTCCTTGACGAACTTCTCCTTGGCGTCGTCCTGGGCATAGACCTCGGCCAGGGCGCGCAGCTGGGAGTTGGCCCCGAAGATCAGGTCCACCCGGGTACCGGTCCACTTCACCTCGCCGGTCTTGCTGTCGCGGCCCTCGAACAGGTCCTCATCGGCCGCGGTCGGCGTCCACTCGGTGTTCATGTCGACCAGATTGACGAAGAAGTCATTGGTGAGGGTGCCGGGCTTGTCGGTGAACACGCCGTGCTGCGACTGGCCGTGGTTGGCGTCCAGCGCACGCATGCCGCCGACGAGCACCGTCATCTCGGGCGCGCTCAGCTTGAGAAGCTGTGCCCGATCCAGCAGCAGTTCCTCGGCCGAGACGGTGTAGCGCTGCTTGAGGTAGTTGCGGAAGCCATCGGCGAGCGGCTCGAGGTACTCGAAGGATTCCGCATCGGTCTGCTCTTCCGTGGCGTCGGTGCGGCCCGGATGGAAGGGCACCTCGATGTCGTGTCCGGCCTGCTTCGCGGCCTGTTCGATGGCGGCATTGCCACCGAGCACGATCAGGTCTGCGAGTGACACCCGCTTGTTGCCGGACTGGGCATCGTTGAAGGCCTTGTGGATCTTCTCCAGGGTGTCGAGCACCTTCTTCAGCTGGCCCGGCTCGTTCGCTTCCCAGTCCTTCTGCGGGGCCAGGCGGATGCGCGCGCCATTGGCGCCGCCGCGCTTGTCCGAGTCGCGGAAGATGGAGGCGGAGCCCCAGGCGGTCTTGACCAGCTCCGAGGTGGACAGGCCGGAGTCCAGGATCTGCTGCTTGAGCGCGGCGATGTCCTTGTCGTCGATCAGCTCATGATCGACGGGCGGAACCGGGTCCTGCCAGATCAGGTCTTCCTTCGGCACCTCGGGGCCGAGGTAACGGGCCTTGGGTCCCATGTCGCGATGCAGCAGCTTGAACCAGGCGCGGGCAAAGGCGTCCGCGAACTCCTCCGGGTTCTTGTGGAAGTGCTCGGTGATCTTGCGGTAGTCCGGGTCCAGCTTCAGGGAGAGGTCCGTGGTAAGCATCATCGGCTCGACCTTCTTCGACGGGTCGTGCGCCATGGGCACCTTGTCTTCTTCCCTGACGTCCCTGGGCCGCCACTGGTTCTTGCCGCCCGGGCCCTTGGTGAGCTCCCAGTCATAGCGGAACAGGAGGTCCAGATAGCCCATGTCCCACCGCGTGGGGTTGGGGGTCCAGGCGCCTTCCAGGCCACTGGTGCTGGCGTCGTCGCCCATGCCGGTGCCGTGGGTGCCCTTCCACCCCAGGCCCATCCGTTCGAGCGGCGCGGCCTCGGGCTCCGGGCCGAGGGTGCTGTCGGGAGCGGCGCCGTGGGTCTTGCCGAAGGTGTGGCCGCCGGCGATCAGCGCCACCGTCTCGTAGTCGCTCATCGCCATGCGCGAAAAGGTCGCGCGTATGTCCTTGACGGCCTTGATCGGGTCGGGCTCGCCATCCGGGCCTTCCGGGTTCACGTAGATGAGGCCCATCTGGACGTTGGCGAAGGGCTGGTCGAGCTCGCGATCTCCGTGATAGCGCTCACTCGCCAGCCACTCCTTCTCGGCGCCCCAGTAGATGTCCTCTTCGGGTTCCCAGATGTCCTCGCGGCCGCCGCCGAAGCCGAAGGTCTTGAAGCCCATGGACTCCATGGCGACGTTGCCGGCCAGGATGATCAGGTCGGCCCAGGACAGCTTGTTGCCGTACTTCTGCTTGATCGGCCACAGCAGGCGACGGGCCTTGTCCAGGTTGGCGTTGTCCGGCCAGCTGTTGATCGGGGCGAAGCGCTGGTTGCCGGTGCCGCCACCGCCACGGCCGTCGGCGGCCCGGTAGGTGCCGGCGGCGTGCCAGGTCATGCGGATGAAGAGCCCGCCGTAGTGGCCGTAGTCCGCCGGCCACCACTCCTGGGAGTCGGTCATCAGGTCGGTCAGGTCCTTCTTGACCGCCGCCAGGTCGAGTTTCTTGAACGCTTCGGCGTAGTCGAAATCGGCCCCCATGGGGTCAGCCTTGGGACTGTGCTGGTGAAGAATGCTAAGGTTCAGCTGATTGGGCCACCAGTCCTTGTTCATGGGGCCATGGCCACCCATTCTGGTATTGGACCCGTGCATCACCGGGCACTTGCCTGCAGTGTTGCTGTGTTGCTCGCCCATATCACTCTCCAATCGTTGCTGCGTTGCTGGATCTGCTCCATAGGAATAGACGAAAGATGCCCTCCTGAACAATGCGGGTCTTCAACCCTGGCCGACGGCAGGTGGGCAGAAACAGCGGGGCTCCTTTTCTATCTACTACCTACAACGTAGCGTGCCCTGCCTCATGGGCTCCAAGTGCCTTTTCTGACCATGTCGATAGTTATTTCTCATCGTGCATGCCTGCTGCGTCGCGCCCGGGGCTGAGCCTCAGGCCTCGATAGCCGGCACCATCAGCTCCCTGGCCTCGCCCATCAGGAAGGCGCGGTTGGCCTCCAGCGCCTCGCGCAGGAAATCCCACAGCAGCCGCACCCGGGCCAGGCGGCGCTGCTCCTGGCGGGCGGTGATCCAGAACTGGCGCATCACCTCGACCTCGTCGTCCAGCACCTTGACCAGCGACTCGCTGGTCTCCGCCATGAAGCAGGGCAGCACGGCCAGCCCTGCCCCATGCAGGGTGGCGGCGTGCTGGGTGGTCACGCTGGTGCTGCGCATGGCGAAGTGGGGTCCCGGGTGGCCGACCACCGCGGGGTCGAGCAGCGGTTCCAGGTAGCTGAGTTGCTCGCTGAAGATCAGGTCGTCGACATAGCCGATCAAGCGGTGCCGAGCCAGTTCGGGCAGATGCTGCGGGGTGCCGTGGCGGGCCAGGTAGTCGCGGCTGCCGTAGAGCCGCAGGCGGTAGTCGCAGAGCCGCGAGATCACCAGCCCCGGGCTCACCGGGCGCTCCACGGTGATCGCCAGGTCCGCCTCGTGGCGGCTGAGGTTGACCACCCGGGGGAGGGCGAGCAGGTCGAGGGTCACCCCGGGGTGGCGTGCGCAGAACGCCGAGAGCAGCGGGGCGATCACCCAGGTACCGAAGCCCTCGGTCACCCCCAGGCGGATCTGCCCGCCGATCTGGTGGTTCTTGTCGGTGAGGCTCTCGCCGGCCTCGATGGCGTGGCGGGCCATCTCCTCGGCGTGGGCGAGCAGCTGCTGACCGGCCTCGGTCAGGTAGTAGCCGTGGGTGCTGCGCTCGAAGAGTTGGGTATTGAGCTTCTGCTCGAAGCGGCGGGTGCGCCGCGACAGCGTGGAGTGGTCCAGCCCCAGGCGCCGGGCGGCGTCGGTGAGGCGCTGGCTGCGCGCCACCTCCAGGAAGATCTGGATATCCTGCCAGTCCAGCATCGGTGCCTCCCTGATCGGCCTGCTTGTGCATGGATGCACAAGAAATGTGCCAGAGTGCTCGTTGTCATGCCATCGAGCGTCTGGATAGACTCGATGACATCACATTCCGTGCTGACATGCACATAAAGTCGAATGTCGACTTCCAGTGTCGAACAACAAGACAACGCAAGAGAGGAGCACGCCACCATGTCCATTCGCGAGATCCCCATGTACATCGACGGCCAGGCCGTCCCGTCCCAGAGCCAGGAGTGGCGCGACGTGGTCAACCCGGCCACCCAGGAAGTGGTCGCGCGGGTGCCGTTCTGCAGCGCCGAGGAAGTCGACCGCGCCGTGGCCAGCGCCAAGGAGGCCTTCAAGACCTGGCGCAAGGTGCCGCTGGGCAAGCGCATGCGCATCATGCTCAAGCTCCAGGCGCTGATCCGCGAGCACACCGGTGAGCTCGCCGCGCTGATCACCGAGGAGCACGGCAAGACCCTGCCCGACGCCGAGGGCGAGGTGGGCCGCGGCCTGGAAGTGGTCGAGCACGCCTGCTCGATCACCTCGCTGCAGCTGGGCGAACTGGCCGAGAACGCCGCCAACGAGGTCGACGTCTACACCCTGAACCAGCCGCTGGGCGTGGGCGCCGGCATCACCGCCTTCAACTTCCCGGTCATGCTGCCCTGCTTCATGTTCCCGCTGGCCATCGCCACCGGCAACACCTTCGTGCTCAAGCCCTCCGAGCAGGACCCCAGCTCCACCATGCGGCTGGTCGAGCTGGCCCACGAGGCCGGCGTGCCGGCGGGCGTGCTCAACGTGGTGCACGGCGGCCCGGACGTGGCCAACCAGATCGCCGACCACCCGGACATCAAGGCGCTCTCCTTCATCGGCTCGACCCATGTCGGCACGCAGCTCTACCGTCGTGCCAGCGAGGCCGGCAAGCGCATGCAGTCGATGATGGGCGCCAAGAACCACTGCGTGGTGATGCCCGACGCCAACCGCAGCCAGGCCATCAACAACCTGCTGGGCTCCGCCTTCGGTGCCGCCGGCCAGCGCTGCATGGCCAACTCCGTGGTGGTGCTGGTGGGCGAGGCTCAGGCGTGGCTCGAGGACATCGTCGAGGGCGCGCGGGCCATGAAGGTCGGCCCGGGCACCCAGCGCGATGCCGACCTCGGCCCGCTGGTCTCTTCGGCCGCCCGCGATCGCGTGGTACGCCTGATCGGCGTTGGCGAGCAGGAGGGCGCCAAGCTGCTGGTCGACGGCCGCGGCTGCCAGGTGGAGGGCTACCCGGACGGCAACTTCGTCGGCCCCACCGTCTTCGCCGACGTCAAGGCCGACATGACCATCTACCGCGAGGAGGTCTTCGGCCCCGTGCTGTGTGTGGTCAGCGTCGACACCCTGGATGAGGCGATCGAGTTCATCAACGCCAACCCCAACGGCAATGGCACCTCGATCTTCACCAACTCCGGCTGGGTGGCGCGGCGCTTCGAGACCGAGATCGACGTCGGCCAGGTGGGTATCAACGTGCCGATCCCGGTGCCGGTAGCCTACTTCAGCTTCACCGGCTCGCGCGGCTCCAAGCTGGGTGACCTGGGCCCCAACGGCAAGCAGGCGATCCAGTTCTGGACCCAGACCAAGACCGTCACCGCGCGCTGGTTCGAGCCCGAGAACGTCTCCAGCGGCATCAACAGCACCATCTCGCTGCACTGATACCGGCAAGGGCGTGAAACGCGGCCCCGTCTCGTGAGAGGCGGGGCCGTTTTTTATCTCAAGGGATGGCGCTAAGGGAAGCGCTCGGGCACCCCGAGGGTGGCGAACAGCTCCGCGAGCTCCGGAGCCTCCCGTCTGGCCCGCAGGATCATGGGGTCCACCACCGAGAAGCGGCCTGCCGAGGCTTGCAGGTACACCTTTCCGGTCGCGTCGTCGACAAAGCGGACCTCCGGCACCTTGGCGATGCACCGCTTGAGGAAGGCACAGTTCCTGCCGATCGACAGAGTGTCATCGTCGGGATAGACCTCCGCCGGGCATGTCGCCAGGGTGTTGATCTTCTTGTAGCGGTCGATGTTGACCAGGCCCAGGGGGGCCAGGATGTGAAGGACTTCGCGGGTGCCATGGGCGATGGTCGTCGGCGGGGTGTGCTTGGGGACGCTATTGTCCAGGAAGACGTACTCGAGCCGGGGATGCCGGCTGTCCAGCCACTTGAAGAGCAGCCTGGGCATCCCGTCATAGGCCTCCACGCAGTGCCCCAGGAAGTCCTCCACCGCCTTGTAACGCCCCCGCGTCAAGCCGCGCTCCCAGCCGCGCTCCACCGTCGCCTCCGGCGGGGTGACGACGAAATAGAAGTACATGGTGGCGACATGTTTCGCATAGGTGGCATCCAGGAGCCGCGGTACCCTGTCCATGGAGAAGCTGTCGAAGCGAAACCGGTCGATCAGCAGGTTCGGGATGGAGCGGTCGCGCTGGGCCTTGTCGCGGATGTAGCGGTCCAGCTTGGCATCGATGAGCTTGACCTCCTTGCCGGCCAGGCGACCGGCATACTTGTAGGCCTCGCCGAGGTCCTCATAGTCGAGGAGCAGGCGGCGCCAGATGTCGGGGGAGATGGTGCCGTACTGGTCGGGCTGGATGCCCAGGTCCCGCAAGGTGTCCTTCAGGAAGGGGCGCAGGGAGCTCTTGCCGGCTGCCGAGGCCCCCTTGAGGCTAATCAGGATCGGCTCTCTGGCGCAGGGGAGCCGGCCGTAGCCCTCGACTTTCATGGCTCGTTCGACATGGGGCGCTATCTTCTGGCCGAGGTGGCGGCTGCCGAAGTCGTTGCACACATGCTGGGTGATCAACCTCGCCAGCAGCTCCCGGTCCACCCCGATATGGCCCTGGGTGCCACCGATCGAATTCAGGACACGGTAAGTGCTCTTGTGGACGGCCCTCTCCAGTTCGGCTCGAGCGGCCAGTCCCTTGTCCTTGATGCCCCTGATCACGTCATGATGACGTTCCTCGATGGACCGGTGGTCCGTCTGCTGGGGCGGGGTACGGCGTTTGCCAAACCATCTGGACAGGAAGGAGTCTGGCTCGGGATCGACCACCGTTGGTTCGGGAGCGAAGGCCGCGGCGAGGATGTTGCCCACCCTGCCGTGTATCTCGTCATACAATCGGTCATACTCCTGCTGAAACGCCGGCAGATGGGGAGTCAGGTAGTCGGACAAGATCTTGAGCGTGATGCGGCGAAAGTGCTGCCCCAGCAGCTCCTCCTCTTCACCTTCGAGGACCACGACATCGGCCGTCACCTGCACGATCAGCTCGTGCAGCACCAGGCGTTCCGCCCGGAACGCGACCAACTCCTCTTCCGGGAGCCCGGTGAGGGCTCGCAGCTCCGGGATGTCGGACAGGTGAGAATAGACGTTGGCCGGTCGATGAATCGTCTCCAGGGGCTTGTAGCGCCTGGGCAGGTCGGCCTCGAGGCCGGGATTCCACGCCGAAAACTCGGCACCATCTCGATCAGCCATACCGGGAGTCCATGCATGCTGCGTCGTGTCGGGGCTTGACGAGGGCCTCGTCGGGCACCGCTTCGTGAGCCTAGCAGCCTGTCGGACTTAACGCTGATCTACTGCGAAACCCGGGCTTTCGGCCAATTTCATTCGATCTGATTCGTTAAATAGCGCGCTATTCGCCTCATCAGATCGATAAACTTGACTCGAAATCCGTCTTTCTCGCGACGATCGGTCAAATCCGACAGGCTGCTAGCCGCCTCCCAGGTCGAGAAGGACGGCCGGCCCCCATGGAGCGATAGTGGCCGACCTTGCATCGTGGGGCAATCCCCGCGGGAGGTTGGTCGCCGGGGAAGGGAGGCGGGCCGCTTCATATGCGACTGGACAAGATGCTTGACGTTGACGTTAGCTGTAGGTTACGCCTGATCACAAGACCCACAACCCCAGGAGCGCCCCGTGGTGACCCAGCCCATCAGCCGATTTCCCGTTCCCGAGTCGATCCACGACCTGCCCGATGACATCCGCGACGCCATGCTGGCGGTGCAGGAGAAGGCCGGCTTCGTGCCCAATGTCTTCCTGATGCTGGCCCATCGCCCGGCCGAATTCCGCGCCTTCTTCGCCTATCACGACGCCCTGATGGAGCGCGAGTCGGACACCCTGACCCAGGCCGAGAAGGAGATGATCGTGGTGGCCACCAGTGGGCGCAACCGCTGCCTCTACTGCGTGGTGGCCCACGGCGCCCTGGTGCGCATCTACAGCAAGGACCCGCTGCTCGCCGACCAGGTCGCCGTCAACCACCGCGTCGCCGACCTGAGCGAGCGCCACCGGGTGATGCTCGACTTCGCCTTCCACACGGGCCTGGAGGTGGGCGAGCTCACCGACGCGTGGCAGGCCCGCCTGCTCGAGGCTGGCTTCACCCTGGACGACATCTGGGACATCGGCGCCATCGCCGCCTTCTTCGGCATGTCCAACCGCCTGGTCACCCTCGCCGGCACCCCGCCCAACGAGGAATTCTACCTGATGGGCCGGGTGCCGAGGGAGAAGTGAGCAGACTGGCTTCTCCAAAGGTCCCGACGTAGGCTCGAGGCAGGGACGTTGAGGGGAAGTCATGACAACGGAAAGAAAGGCATGGACGGATCAAGACCGGCTACAGG
The DNA here is from genome assembly GCF_003202205.1 of Halomonas sp. LBP4. GTDB lineage: Bacteria > Pseudomonadota > Gammaproteobacteria > Pseudomonadales > Halomonadaceae > Halomonas > Halomonas flagellata. The sequence continues at coordinate 1,182,666 of NZ_PDOG01000001.1, read as the reverse complement.
TGTTGTCACTCTACTGCCGACTGACGTTTGGGCAGTTACACCGGGGACGGCCTGAAGTCATCCAGTTGGCCGAGTATCTGAGCCGCTCGGCCAATTCGGTTGCTATGAAGCTCTCCAATTACGCTAGTCTCGATCCCGAGGTGCTGGCGCTGGGCAAGAAGGGGCTCTCAGGTGCATCCCAACAGGACCGCCTGCTTTGGCAACGCTTTATCGCAGAACCGGAAACCGTGGCACGTGAGTGCGAGGAGGCCTGGTTGTCGCTCCATGGAGAGATGGAGCAAGGTGAGGGCAAACGGGAGCCTGACTATACGGGCAAGGACTCCGTGGGACTGCAGAAGCGGCGCGTGGGGCAGCCGCTCTTCCGCAAGGCAGTGATGATCCGCTATGACACTCGCTGTGTGATCACCGGGCTGTGCCATGAGGACCTGCTAATCGCTAGCCATATCGTCCCCTGGGAGGAACGTCCCGAATCACGCCTCGACCCGGCCAACGGGCTCTGTCTCAACGCCTTGCATGATCGCGCCTTCGACAAGGGTTTGTTGGCGATCGATGCTCGGGGGCGCATTTGCGTCTCTCACGAACTGGCTGAGGGTCACCACAATGGCCGGCTGAAAGGCCAGTTGATGGATCTCGACGGACAGCCTCTCGATCTGCCCCCAGCGACCTATCCCAATCGCGAGTACCTGGCTTGGCACTTCCGTGAGTGCTTTCGCCAGTAGCGAATCAGCTGAAGGGTCGGCACTCCTCCAGCAACTGCAGCACCGGCTTGAGCTGGCTCTCGTGCAGCAGCAGCACGCTGTCGCCGGCCTCTCCCTCGGCGGGGGCGATCACGGCGAACTCGCCTTCCTCTAGGTGGAACTCGTGGATCTCGCGGGGGCCGTCGGGCGTCTCGCAGTGGATGGCGCGGTAGGCGTCGTCCTCGCCATAGGTGAGGCGGTGGTAGACCTTGAAGAAGGTATAGAGGGTGAGGCCGTGCTCGAAGGCGGGCCAGCGGGCGGGGCTGGTGCGGGTCTCGTCGTCGAGGGACTGGCCGGCGGCCTCGGCGGCGGCGATGGCGGCGGCCAGCGGCCCGGCCAGCAGCGAGGCGTCGTCGCGGGGCAGGGGCGCCTGGGCCTCGAAGGCCCGGTGATAGCGGGTGGCAATATCGCGCAGGTCGTCCAGCGAACCGATCCGGTGGTCGCTGTGCTTGAGGTCGCCGGGTTCGAAGTAGCCGTTTTCCCAGCCATGGATCACGCGCAGGAGCAGCCGGCCATCGGCCATGGGCTGGCCGACCAGCGCCTCGACGGCCACGCGCAGGTGCAGGTGGCGCTCGGGCACCAGGTTGTCGAAGGCGGAGTAAGGGGCGGCGAAGATGGCATGCAGGCGCCCGGGGGCGTGTTCCTTGGCTTCGGTAAACGGCATGAGCGGGTTCCCAGCGAGGATGGTCGTTCGAAATCCGGCGTTGTTGTGTCATGCTATCGGATCGAACGTTATGTCGGCCCCTGTGGCCGTAACTTGAGGTTCGTTCACAATATTACATCCACTGTCGCCAGGGGAGTCCCGCCGCACCTTGCCGCGCGGGCTGAGAGGGCCACGAGCGCCGACCCTGGAACCTGACCCGGTTCACACCGGCGGAGGAAGCGCGACATGCCCTACCTGACGTCTGCCGTGCTCGGCGCGGCGCTGCTCTGTTTTGCCGTTCTCGGCCTCAGGGCCCGCCGTGCAGGCGGCCCCCTCGACGACTATGTCACCGCCCGCAACTCCCAGACCGCCTCGACCCTGGGGCTGTCGTTCCTGGCCTCGAGCATGGGGGCCTGGATTCTCTTCGCACCGCCGGAGATCGGTGCCTTCGTCGGCCCGGTGGCGCTGGCCGGCTACGCCATCGGCTCGTCGTTGCCGTTCCTCGTGCTGGGGCTCTACGGCCCGGCGATCCGCCGTCACCTTCCGGAAGGGCGCAGCATCGGCGAGTTTGCCGAGGCCTGCTACGGACCCGGGGTGCGCCGTTGGGTATCGCTGGTCTCGATCCTCTACATGGCCTGCTTCCTGGCGGCGGAACTGACCGCCATCGGCGCCATCGCCGCGCTGCTCTCCGAGGTGCCGCCGGCGCTGGTGGTGATGGGCGTGGCGGTGGTCACCCTGGTCTATACGGTGCTGGGGGGGCTGCGCGCCAGCCTGGCCACCGACCGCTGGCAGGCGTGGCTGCTGCTGGCCCTGCTGGCACTGGTCGGTGGGGTGGCGGTATGGCGGCTGCCGGAGATGCCGGTGGGGGCGGTGATGCCCTCGATTCCGGTGGGCAGTGCCCTGAGCGTGGCGCTGACGCTGGTGATCGCGGTGACCGCGGCCAACCTCTTCCATCAGGGTTACTGGCAGCGCATCTGGGCGGCCGAGAATGATCGGGCGCTGGGTCGTGGCGCCCTGCTGGGCGGGGTCAGCACCCTGTTGGTGATCCTGGCGATCGGTGCCCTGGGCATGCTGGCGGCCATGAGCGGGCTGCCGCTGGGCGAGCCGCCGATTCCCTTCTTCGCGCTGCTGTCCGCCGCGCCGGCGTGGCTGGGCCTGCCGGCACTGGTGCTGGCGGTGACCCTGGTGGCCTCCAGCGTGGATACCCTGCAGAACGCCATCGCCTCGCTGGCGGTGGCCAGCGCCGGTCGGCGCGGGCTCTCCGTCGGGGCGGCGCGTCTGGCCACGGTGGTGCTGATGGTCCCGGTGGTGTGGGTGGCGCTGCAGGGGCTCTCGGTGCTGCGCCTGTTCCTGATCGCCGACCTGCTGTGTGCCGCCATCGTGGTGCCGGTGCTGCTGGGCCTGTGGCGGCGCATGAGCCCGCTGGCGGCGGTGGCCGGCGGCGTGGCGGGTCTGCTCGGCGCCATCCTGCCCGGCTGGGTGGCCCAGGGCAGCCTGGCGGGCGGAGTGCTGGTGGCCAGCTTCCCGGACAGCATCCCGACCCTGCCGCCGTTCCTCGGCGCCCTGCTGGCGTCGACCCTGGTCAGCCTGTTGATCGCCTGGCGCCGGCCGGCTTCCCGATTCCCCCTGGCACGCGAAGGAGACGCCCGATGACCACCCGCTCGACCTGGAACGCCTGGGCCGCCGGCCGCGAATCGGCACGCATCACTGACTGGCTGCGTGAGATCAGCGAGCCCGACTGGTCGGCCACGGTGAACCATCCGCTGTTCGATGCCCTGGCCGAGGGGCGGCTCTCCGGCGAGGCCTTCGCCGCCTACATGGTGCAGGACTACGGCTTCGTCGACCCCTTCACCGCGCTGATCGGCCATGCCATCGGCCATGCACCGTGCATGGCCGACCGCGTGGTGCTGGGCCAGTTCATGGGCATGCTGACCAGCGACGAGAACAGCGTCTTCCAGCGCACCTTCGAGGCCTTCGGGGTGCCGGAGCAGGCCCGCGTGGCGCCCGACTACCTGGCGCCGACTCGAGACTTCCGCGGCCTGCTGCACGACACCGGCATGCACGGCAGCTATGCCGAGATGCTGGCGGTGCTGGTGGTCACGGAGTGGCTCTACCTGGAATGGGCCCGGCGGGTCACCCGCGCCGAAGGGCTGCCCCCCCTGATGGGGGAGTGGATCGACCTGCACGACAACCCGGCCTTCCAGGACTTCGTCGCCTGGCTGCGCCGGCGCCTGGACGAGGAGGCGGCCAGGCTGGATGACGCGGCCTTCGCGCGCATGGCCGAGCGCTTCCGCGAGACGGTGGCCAAGGAGCGGGCCTTCCACGACGCCGTGCATTCCCGCTGAGGCCATCGCCGACAGGGCAGCAGGGGCGGGGCCGTCGCCCCAGGCGGGTTGCCAGGCCGGCCTGCGCCAGCCACCCTCTGAAGGTCAATCCCAATCGACCAGGAGTCCGCCCCATGAGCGATACACCACAGGATCCCCGCCGACGCCACTCCGCCCCGGTGGTGGATGGCCCCGGCAAGGCCGCCAGCCGTGCCATGCTGCGGGCGGTGGGCTTCACCGACGAAGATTTCGTGAAGCCCCAGGTGGGCATCGCCTCGACCTGGAGCAACCTCACCCCCTGCAACAGCCATATCGACGAGCTGGCCGAACGCGCCAGTGCCGGTGCCGACGGTGCCGGGGGCAAGGGCGTGATCTTCAACACCATCACCATCTCCGACGGCATCGCCAACGGCACCGAGGGCATGAAGTACTCGCTGGTGTCGCGGGAGGTGATCGCCGACTCCATCGAGACGGTGGCGGGCTGCGAGGGCTTCGACGGCCTGGTGGCGATCGGCGGCTGCGACAAGAACATGCCGGGCTGCCTGATGGGCCTGGCGCGGCTGAACCGGCCCAGCGTCTTCGTCTACGGTGGCACCATCCTGCCTGGTGCCGGGCACACCGATATCGTCTCGGTGTTCGAGGCCATGGGCGCCTACAGCCGCGGCGATCTCGACCTGATCGAGGTGAAGCAGATCGAGGAGACGGCAATCCCCGGCCCAGGCTCCTGCGGCGGCATGTACACCGCCAACACCATGGCCTCGGCCATCGAGGCGCTGGGCATGAGCCTGCCGGGCAGCTCGGCCCAGAACGCGGTATCGCAGGCGAAACGCGACGACTGCGAAGCCGCTGGTGCGGCGGTGCTCGAACTGCTCGAGCGCGACATCAAGCCGTCGGACATCATGACCCGCGAGGCCTTCGAGAACGCCATCACCGTGGTGATCGCCCTGGGCGGCTCGACCAATGCGGTGCTGCACTTGATCGCCATGGCCCGCACCATGGGGGTCGAGCTCTCCCTCGAGGACTTCACCGCCCTCGGCAAGCGGGTGCCGGTGCTCGCCGACCTGCGCCCCAGCGGCCACTACATGATGAGCGAGCTGGTCGAGATCGGCGGCATCCAGCCGCTGATGAAGACGCTGCTCGACGCCGGGCTGCTGCACGGCGACTGCCTGACGGCCACCTGCCGGACGCTCGCCGAAAACCTGGCGGACGTGGCGCCCTATCCCGAGGGGCAGGCGATCATCGCCCCGCTGGAGGCGCCGCTCAAGGCCGAGAGCCACCTGCGGATCCTCTACGGCAACCTGGCGCCGGAAGGGGCGGTGGCCAAGATCACCGGCAAGGAGGGCACCCGGTTCTCGGGCACGGCCCGGGTCTTCGGCTCCGAGGAGGAGGCCCAGGCGCGCATCAACGACGGCAGCGTGGTGGCCGGCGACGTGGTGGTGATCCGCTACGAGGGGCCGAAGGGCGGGCCGGGCATGCGCGAGATGCTCACCCCGACCTCGGCGATCATGGGCCGGGGGCTCGGCAACGATGTGGCGCTGATCACCGACGGGCGCTTCTCCGGCGGCAGCCACGGCTTCGTGGTCGGCCATGTGACACCCGAGGCCTTCGACGGGGGGCCGCTGGCGCTGGTGGAGGACGGTGACACCATCACCATCGACGCCGAGGCCGACACCATCGAGGTGGGGCTTTCCGACGATGAGCTGATGCGCCGTCGCGCCGCCTGGCGGCAGCCGGCACCGCGCTACACCCGCGGCGTGCTGGCCAAGTACGCCAGGGCGGTGAGTTCCGCCTCCACCGGTGCGGTGACCGATCTGCCGGACTGACCCTGTCCCGAGTCCCATATAGAAACGCCCCTGCCGGCAGGGGCGTTCGTCTCTCGGGGCGGCAGGCCTGTCACGGCTCGCTCTGGGCGGTGTGGCTCAGGCGCAGGCGGGCGCGCAGCCGGCGGGCGAGAATATCCACGCCGATGTTGAGCAGGGCGGTGATCACGATGAGCACCATGGCGCGGTCGAAGCGCAGCTCCTGGATGGCGCTGTCGACGTGGAAGCCCAGGGTGGCGATGCCGAGAATGCCCAGTATCGCCGTCTCGCGCATGATGATCTCCCAGCGGTAGAAGAGCAGCGCCAGGAAGGGGCCGTAGACGCGCGGCGCCACCTCGTAGGCGTAGCGGTTCATGCCACCGGGGGCGTCCTGGCGCAGCTGGATCTCGTTGCTGCGGCGCCCGATCAGGTGGCCGATGATGCCGCCGTTGTGCAGCGCCAGGGCGACCACCGCCGGCAGCATCGAGGGTCCCCACAGCTGCAGCAGGATGAAGGCCAGCAGGTACTCCGGGGTGGAGCGCATCACCACCAATACCCCATGCCCCAGGGCGCCGCGCACCCGGCCAGTGAAATGCCGCCCCGTGAAATGATGAGAGATCAGCGGGAACAGCGTCATCGCCAGCGCGCCGGTGAGCACCATGGCGATCTGGGTCAGCAGCAGCGTATTCCAGATGCCGGGCAGGGCCTGGTGGGCGAGGAGGTCACCCAGCCAGGGCAGGAGGCCGCCGAGCCCCTCGCCGTTGCGCAGCGGGGCGGGCACGATGTCCTCGGTGAAGAAGCGCGCGACGTTGCTCCACATGATCGGCAGCCCGGTGCCCAGCAGGAAGGGGGAGGCCAGCAGGTAGAGGGGCAGCAGCCGTGGCCGTGCCCACAGCCGCAGGGAGGCGATGAGGGCGTAGAACAGCAGCAGCAGTGCACCGACGGTAGCGTAGTGACCCTGGGCGAAAGCGCCCGCGAGGTGAAAGCCCAGGGTCGGCATGCCGACGAAGCCGATCACCGCGCTGGAGCGCAGGCCGCACTCGAGCCGGTAGGCCGTATAGCTGACCAGGTGCGGCCAGGCCTGACTGATGCGGGTGTAGACCAGCGCCGAGAGTCGCCCGGCGCGCCGCGGCAGGGTGCGTTCCGGCTGCGGGTCGCACTCGTCGAGGATCTCGGCATAGACCTTGGCGAAGGTGCCGGCGTAGGGGATGGCAATGGCCAGTACCCCGGTGATCGGGTGCAGGCCGAAGCTCTGCAGGAAGATCAGCGCCCAGAACAGCTCATGGATGGCGCGGATGAAGGCGCAGAAGGTGCGCACCCAGACATGCCCGAAGAGCAGGGCCAGCAGCATGCCCGCCGCCGCGCCGAGCCCCACGCCGGTGAAGGCGAAGGCCACCGTCCGCAGCAGGGCCTCGCCGAGGAAGTCGACGCGGGAGAAGTCGGGCTGGATCAGCCCCATGAACAGGCGGCCCAGCGCCTGCCAGGGGGCGTGGGTACTGATCTCGAAGTCGCCGAACAGCAGGCACACCCCGGCCAGCAGGATCAGTCCCAGGGTGACGCGACGGGTGGCGGTCAGCGGCATGATCAGTAGAGCGGCAGGAGGTCGGTGGCGGCCAGCCGCTGGCTGGGCTGGTCGATGGCGATGGCGCCATCCCGGATACCGATCACCCGGGTGCAGTAGCGCAGCGCCAGTTCCACGTCGTGCATGGCCAGCACCGCGGTCGGATAGGCATCGGTCAGGGCGGTCAGGGTCACCTCGGACAGGGGGCCATCCAGCGCCGAGACCGGCTCGTCGGCGAGCAGCATCCCGCCGCCCTGATGGACGACCCGCGCCACGGCGACGCGCTGGCGTTGCCCGCCGGAGAGTTCGCCGCAGGGGGTCCAGAGCCTGTCGTCGAGGCCGAGCCGGGTGAGCAGGGCGCCGATCTCCGCCACGTCACCCGGCCGCGGGCGCACCAGGGTCAGCAGGTTGCGCCACCAGGGGTGCCGGTCGAGCCGGCCCATGTAGACGTTGTGGAATACCGAGAGCGTGGCCACCAGGCCGAGGTCCTGGGGCATCAGGGCGGCCCCCTGGTCGCGCCAGCGGTCATACATCACCGACAGCAGCGTCGACTTGCCGGCACCGCTCCTGCCGACCAGCGCCACGCGCTCGCCACGCGTCAGCGTCAGGCTCAGCGGGCCTAGCACGCGGATCTCGCCATAGGCGGCGACGGCGTCATGCAGCGCCAGCATGGTCATTCGTCGATCAGCCCCAGGGACTGCGCGACCTCGAGGATTTCCCGGTAGTCGTCGTTCTCGGCCGGGATGAAGCCCGAGCGCGGGAAGCTGGCCAGCAGGTTGGGGTCATCCATGTCGAGCAGCGCCTGTTGCAGGCGCTCGGTGAAGCCATCGCCGAAGCGCTCGTCGACATCGCCGCGGACCGTCCACTGGTAGTCGGGATAGGGCGGCGATTCCCAGATCACCTGGACGCGCTCGGCATCGACGCTGCCGCTTGCCACCTCGTTCTCCCAGGCCTTGTAGCTGACCACCCCGGCCTGGTAGGCACCGGACTGCACCACCGCGATGGTGCGGCTGTGGTTGCCGCTGAAGCCGACCCGGTCGAACAGCTCGTCGGGCGACGCGCCGAGGTCCCGGCGCAGGTAGTGCTCCGGCATCAGGCGCCCGGAGGTCGAGCTCCGGGAGCCGAAGCTGAAGGTCAGGCCGCGCAGCCCCTCGGGGGCGCTGTCACCGTCGTGGGGCGCGAGGCCGATGGCCCGGTTGGCGATGAAGTAGCTGCGGTATTCGGGGTCCTCCACGCCCTGGGCGATGGCCCGGGAGCCCGGCACCAGCTGGCGTGCCTGCACGCCGGTGAAGCCGCCGAACCAGGCCAGCTGCACCTGGTTGTTGCGAAAGGCGGTGACCGAGGCGGCGTAGGAAGTGACCGGGATGAAGCGCACCTCGACATCGAGCGCCTCGGCGAGGTAGTCGGCCACGGCCTGGAAGCGTTGCTGCAGGCGCGTCTCGTCCTCGTCGGGAATGGCGGTGAAGACCAGGGGCTGGCCAGCGGCCAGGGCCGGGGTGGAGAGAGTGACGAGCAGGAGGGCCAGGGCAAGGGGCAGGCATCTGAGCATGGAGAGCAACCCTTATGGGACGTTGTAAGTAGCAAGTGGGCAGTGGAACCAGGGTCAGCGGAAAGGCCATGATACCGAAAATTGCCGAGGCATCCCGTCTCAGAGGGCGCAGGTGCGAAAGCCGGCCAGGATGTCGTTACGGTCCGGGGTGAAGAAGTTGCGGTAGCCGTTGTGGATCAGCCGTGCCCGCGTGGCCCAGGCGCCGCCGCGCAGCACGTAGCGGCCCTCCTGGAACCAGGGCGCCGAATAGTCGCGGTAGAGCTCGGGGCGGAACCCCGGGAAGGGGCCGAAGGGCGAGGCCGTCCATTCCCAGACGTTGCCCAGCATCTGTCGGCAGCCGAAGGCGCTGTCGCCGTCGGGAAGCGCCGCCACATCGAGGCGTCCCAGGCGCCAGCCATCCAGGTTGGCCAGGCCGGCATCCGGCGGCGTATCGCCCCAGGGGTGGCGGCGCTTGCCCGGTGCCAGGGAGCGACCGTCGGAGCTCGGCTCCCGGCTGGCGGCGACCTCCCATTCGGCCTCGCTGGGCAAGCGGCGGCCGGCCCAGCGGCACCAGGCCTCGGCCTCGTACCAGCTGACGTGCACGACCGGCTGATGGGGGGGCAGCGGCAGCCATTGATCGAAGGCGCGCTCCTCCCAGCCTCGGTTGGCACCCTGGCGCCAGTAGACGGGCGCCTGCAGGTCCTGCTGCTGGCGCCATTGCCAGCCGGCCTCGCTCCACAGCTCGCGTCGCCGATAGCCCCCGTCGTCGACGAAGGCGGCGAAGTCGGCGTTGGTGACCGGCGCCCGGGCGATCGAGAAGGGCGTCACCTCGACCTCCATGGGCGGCTTCTCGTTGTCGAAGCGGAAGGGCTGGGTCTCGTCGGAACCCAGGAGATGGCGCCCGCCCGGGATGTCGACATCCCCGGGCAGCGCACCGGCGGGGAGCTCGGCGGCGGACGCAGTGGTGGGATAGCCCCGGGGTGGCGTGCCCAGTGCGGGGGGCGGGTCGCCCAGGGTCTGGCGCGTATAGAGGAAGGCCTCGCCGTGCATGTCCTCGTGCAGGGTGGTGAGCTGGTAGACATAGCTCTGGGCGGCACTGGAGTCGCCGTCGGGCAGGCGCTCGAGCATGGCCTGCTGCACCCGTGACAGGTAGTCCAGGGTCTCCTCGCGAGACGGCAGCGGTAGCGACCAACGGTCATCATGGGCGATGCTGCTGGAATCGAACAGCCGGTCGGCATCGGCGAGCCGGTAGTCGGGCAGACCATAGAGGCCGCGTAGGGCGAAATGGTCGTGGAAGTAGCCCAGGTGGCCGAGCTCCCACAGCGGGGGATTGACGATCGCCAGCCGCGGGCCGAGTTCGCGGGCCTCGAGGATGTCCCGCATCAGCGCCAGGCTGCGCTCGCGGGCATCGGTGAGCATCGCCGCCAGCGCGTCAGCGGGTTGCGGGGGTGTCGAAGGCGTCTGGATCATGCCGACCTCGTCGAGGGGTGGGGCGGTGAGGGAGTGTGAATAGTGTTGAAGGTAGCCCTGATCACACCGGCGCGTCGAGGGTCTCGCGCCGGCAACCGGGCCACGGCGACCCGCTGGGCGGGGCTGCTGCACGAACTGGGCTGCCGGGTGCGCATCGCGGGATCCGAAGAGGGTGCTGAGGGCTGCCGCCTGGCCGGCCAGCCACCGGAGCTGGTGCTGGCGCTGCATGCCACGCGAAGCCACGCCGCCATTCGCGCCTGTCGCGCCGCCTTTCCGGGGTGTCCGATGGTGGTGGTGCTGACGGGGACCGACGTCTACCGCTTCCAGCACAGCCACCCCGAGGCGTTTCTCGACAGCCTCGCCGCCAGCGATGCCCTGATCGGCCTGCATGATTGCCTGGCCGAGGATCTCCCGCCGCGCTTCCTGTCGCGTCTGCATGTCGTCCACCAGTCGGCGCGGCCCCTGCCGCCCCAGGCGCCTCGACCTGTCCGACGCTGGTTCGAGGTGCTGGTCGCCGGCCATCTGCGCGAGGAGAAGGACTCGTTGCGCGCGGCCCTGGCGATGCGCGAGCTGCCGTCGACGTCGCGGTTGCGCGTGGTACAGCTCGGCGGCGCCCACAGCCCGGAGTGGGCCGACGCCGCCCGCGACGAGATGGCACGCAACGGGCGTTACCGCTGGCTCGGCGACCTGCCCCGCTGGCGGGTGCGCCAGTGGATGGCCCGGGCACGGCTGATGGTGATCAGCTCGCGCATGGAAGGGGGCGCCAATGTGGTCAGCGAGGCCTGCGTGGCCGGGCTGCCGGTACTGGCCTCGGCGATACCCGGCAATCGCGGCCTGCTGGGCGATGACTACGCTGGCTATTTCCCGGTGGCCGACACCGCGGCCCTGAGGGACCTGCTGCGCCGTGTCGAGGCGGAGCCGGCCTTCGTCGACCGGCTCCGCCGGCAGGTGCTGGCGCGCGCGCCGCTGTTTCGCCCCGAGGCCGAACGGGAGGGGCTGGCACGGGTGATCGACGCCTGCGGACTGACACCCTGACACCGCCTCAGCCCTTTAGGTGGATGGGCTCCAGCGCTTCGCCGGGTTCGAGGACGCGGCCGATAACGGCGGCCCGGGCGTAGCCCAGCGCATGCAGGGCCTCCAGGCAGGCCGCCGCGTGCTCGGCGGGCACGCTGGCCAGCAGGCCGCCGGCGGTCTGGGGATCGAACAGCAGCGGGTAGCGGGGGTGCTCGATCCAGGCCGCCTGGTCGCGGATGGCTCGGCGCAGGCGCACGTTGGCGGGCTGCAGCGAACTCAGGATCCCGGCGGCGACGGTCTCCTCGGCGCCCTCGAGCAGCGGCAGTGCTGCCAGGTCGAGCTCGGCATCCACCTCCGAGGGACGCGTCATCTCGACCAGGTGGCCCAGCAGGCCGAAGCCGGTGAGATCGGTGCAGGCGGTGGCGCCGTGCTCGCGCAGGCAGGCCGCGGCCCGGCGGCTGGACTGGCACATGCTCTCGAGGGCGGCGTCGATCCAGCGGCCCCGGGCGCCCAGCCGGGCGTGGGCGGCGAACAGCGTGCCGGTGCCGATGGGCTTGGTCAGGATCAGCACCTGGCCCGGGCGCAGGCCGCCTTTCGTCAGGACGCTGTCGCTCAGGGCACCGTCGCCGTCGGCGTCGATCAGGCCGTTGACGGCGAAGCCCAGGGCCAGTTCCATGCCCTCGCCGGTGTGTCCGCCGACCAGGGCGCAGTCGGCGGCGTTGAGCACCTCGAGTGCACCGCTCATCATCTGGAAGACGGTGTCCTCGACCTTGGCCTCGAGCCCCTGGGGGACCGTGGCCACGGCGGTGGCGGTCTGCGCCTCGGCGCCCATGGCGAAGATGTCGCCCAGGGCGTGGTTGGCGGCGACCTTGCCGAACACATAGGGGTCGTCGATGAAGGCGCGGAAGAAGTCCACGGTATGCACCATGGCCTTGCCCGGCGGCACCCGCACCACGGCGGCATCATCCGGGGCGTGAAGGCCCACCAGCACTTCGTCCCGGTCCACCGGCCGAAGGGTCGCGAGGGCCCGGGACAGCACCGAGGCGCCGACCTTGGCCCCGCAACCGCCGCAGCGCATGGCGATGGCCGAGATCGCCTGGGCGTTTTCCTCCTCGTCGAGGGCCACCCGGCTTGTCCGGGGCGCCTTCAACGCGTCGCCTTCCATCGGCGGCAGGTCGTTGAATTTGGCCATGAAGCGCTGATCGATCCAGTCTTTCCAGCGCCACACCCAGTCGCCGGCCAGGCAGAGCCCGCCGCGTGATGCCACGGCGTGACGGTCGCCGGTGCTGATCAGGGCCAGCCACTTCGCCTGGGGGCGGTAGGGCTTCAGGGGGCGGCCGGTCACGGCGGCGCGCAGGTTGTCGGCCAGCGGACGTCCCTGGCGCACGGCGAAGACCCCGGCCTTCTCGCGGGGGTGATTGACCTGGCTGGCGATATCGCCGGCGGCGAAGACCCGCGGATCCGACAGCGACTGCAGGGTGTCGTCGACCCTGATGAAGCCGTCGTCGTCGAGCGCCAGGCGGGTATCGCGCAGCCAGGCGGCGCCGCCGGCGTCGGTGACCCAGACGATCTCGTCGGCGGCGTACCAGGTGCCGTCGGCACCCTGCAGTCGCCCCCCCGCGACGTCGACGATGTCGGTGGCGGTATGGACCTCGACACGGCGCCTGGCCAGCGTGGAAAGGAAGTGCGCGCGCACGCGGGCATTGTGGGTGGGCAGGATCCGCTCGCCGCGGGTGAACAGGGCAAAGGTCAGCTCGCCGGGGTCGCGCTCCAGGGCCACCAGCTCCCTGCGCAGCCGGTACTGCATGGCGAGCAGCAGTTCGACCCCGCCGGCGCCGCCGCCGACCACCGCCACCCGGGTGCGGCCCGCATGGTGCTTGACGCGCTCCAGCAGCGTCTGCCAACGGTCGTTGAAGCGATGGATGGGCTTGACCGGCACGGCGTGATCGCCGGCGCCGTTGACCGAGTCCACGCGGGGCGTCGAGCCGATATTGATCGACATCTGGTCATAGGGCACCGGCGGCCGCGTGCGGCAGAGCACCTGCCGGGCGTCGTGGTCGATGCCGACGACCTCGTCGCCGAAGAAGCGCGCCCCGGCGTACTCCGCCAGTCGGCGCAGGTCGATATGCACCTCGTCGTAGCGGTAATGCCCGGCGACATACCCCGGCAGCATGCCCGAGTAGGGGGTGTGCGTATCGCGGCAGATCAGGGTGAGCCTGACGCCGGGTTCCGGGCGCATGGCGAAACGCTTGAGGACGCCGACGTGAGTGTGGCCGCCGCCGACCAGCACGATATCCCGTAACACCGGTTGCTGCGGTTGCTGCATGGTCAGGCTCGCTCTAGATTGATGAGACGTTGGCGTTGCCGCCACAGTCTAAAGGTAAACCGATAACGCGACGCCATCCCGGCGTCGGCGTAGTGTCGAATCCTGCCCCAGAACCTTTCGCCAGCGAGGGTCCTTGATGTCCACTGCCGTGCATTTCCATGACCAGCACCTCGACGAAGCAGGACTGTCGTTTCGCGATGAGGTGATCGCCGGGCTTGGCGACTCTCCCAAGGCCTTGTCGCCCAAGTACTTCTATGATGAACGGGGCTCCCTGCTCTTCGAGGCCATCTGCCGCCAGCCCGAGTACTACCTGACCCGGACCGAGGAGGGCATCCTGGCCGAGGCCGCCGAGGAGATCGCGGCGCTCGTCGGGCCGGAGTCGCTGCTGGTCGAGCTGGGCAGCGGGGCCAGTCGCAAGGTGCGACTGCTGCTGGAGGCGATGCGCCCGAGTCGTTACCTGGGGGTGGATATCTCCCGCGACTTCCTGCTGCAGAGCACCCGTCGCCTGGCGGCCGACTACCCCTGGCTCGAGGTGCACGCGGCCTGGGCGGATTTCTCGGAGCGACTGCACTTGCCGGCGGGTATCGAGGGGCGGCGGGTGGTGGCCTTCTTTCCCGGCTCGAGCATCGGCAACTTCGCGCCGGCCGAGGCCGAGGCCTTTCTCGGCCGGCTGCGCCAGGCCCTGCCCCCGGGCAGTGGGGTGCTGATCGGCGTCGACCTGGTCAAGGACCGGCGCCTTCTCGAGGCGGCCTACAACGATGCCGCCGGGGTCACGGCGGCGTTCAATCTCAACCTGCTGGAGCGCATGCGCCGGCAACTGGGTGCCTCGGTGGAGCCCGCCAACTTCCGGCATCGGGCGTTCTTCGATGCAGCGGCATCGCGCATCGAGATGCACCTGGTCAGTCAGTGCCCGCAGACCATTATCCTCGATGAGCACCGCTTCGAGTTCGCCCGGGGCGAGACGCTGCATACCGAAAACTCCTGCAAGTACAGTCGCGAGGGGTTCCAGGCGTTGGCCAGGCGAGCCGGGTATCGGTCGAGCGCGGTCTGGAGTGACGCCGAGGGGCTGTTCAGCGTGCACTATCTCTCGAGTGACTGATTCTCGAGTGACTGATTCTCGAGTGACTGACACTCGAGTGGCCGCTGCGGCGCGGCTGGAAGATCCGTTCGGGTGACCGGCCAATGGCTCGGCAGAGACGCTGAGCGAGGGTGGGGCCCTCTGCGCGAGCACGAGGGGGGCGCCCTTGCCGGTTGGGCGGAAGAGGCGCCCTGACGGAAACGTCCCGCCGGATGGCGGGACGTTCGGCGTTCGGGAAGAAGCGCGGCGACTAGTGTGGCGAGGTCTGGGAATCGATGGTGCGATAGAGCTGGCGCAACTCGTCGATCGAGAGGTGCTCGAGGCGGCCGGCCAGCAGGTCGCTGATCTTCTGCATCGGCAAACCGGCGCGGCGGGCGATCTCGCGGCTACCGAGATCGGACACGGCGATCAGCCGGGTGATGATGCGCATGAGGCGTGTACGGTGTTCCAGGTCCCTGACGTCAAGGTCAGGGCTGCTTCGCGGAGGGTCGATCAGTTCCGCGTGGGCGGTATGACGTGCCGTGCTCATGATGCTCCAGGTAACGATGGCGACGAGTACATCATGGGGGCTTTGCGCGCTTTTTGCCAGTGTCGATTCGTTGATGTTCTGGTGGCATGGGAAACGGGGGCCTCGGGGACGCAGGGGCGGTTCGGTCGTGCAAGATAACGAACGCTTCGCCCGGTCGGCCGATGCGCCGACTCGATGCCCCCTGTTGTCGGGTGTTCGTTGGTAACTATTTGACGTAAAGATTGTTTTCTTGATTTATTGACCGAGCCGGAGGGGCCGCGCGAGGCCCGGAGCCGGATGCGGTTGCGACGAAAGCTTGGCGATATTTTACAAAGATATCTTGCTGGGGCTGACCGCCATGTACCTGCCGGGCAGCCCCTCGGCGCTGGCGCCGGTGGAGTGGGCGATGTTCGCCGGCTGGATGCTGCTGGGCCTGGCGCGGGAGCCCAATATCACCTACCGCCGAGCCAAGGCGTTCGCTCCCTGGTCTGGCGGGGGAGCAAAGCGCTTCAGGATATGGTTGGCCATCCCCTTCGCCAGCTCATCATCACCGAAGAAGACGCGATCGACCGCTTCCCTGGCCAGCAGCCTGGCGTCGTCTTCACTCTGGGCACGCACCGCCACTTCGATGTCGGGGTTCAGCGTTCTCGCCGTCTCGGTCATCTTGTGCACGTCGAGGGTATCGGGGATGGCGACGACCAGCATGGCCGCACGGGCGATGTGTGCCTGTATCAGCACGGATGGCTCGGCGGCGTCTCCCGAGACGGCCGCGATATCCTGCTTGCGCAGCGATTCCACCAACTCCCGGTTGTGTTCGACCACGACGAAGGGGATAGCGTGTCCGCGCAGCGCTTCACCGATCTGCTGTCCGACGCGGCCATAACCGACCAGGACCACTTGCCCCTCGAGGTAGCGCTCTTCGGTCGAGGCGGGGAGCTCGGCGAAGGGATCCCGGCGTCGATCCAGTTGGCGGGCAAGGCTGGAGTTCTCCAGCACCTTGCTACGCAACGGCTCGATCAGGCCGAAAATCATGGGGTTGAGTGCGATCGAAATCAGGGCTCCGGCCAGGATCAGGCTCTGCCCTTCCGCCGAGAGCAGACCCAGTGACATGCCGAGACCGGCCAGGATGAAGGAAAACTCCCCGATCTGGGCGAGGCTCGCCGCCACCGTTAAGGCCGTGCTCAGCGGATAGTGAAAGGCGGTGACGAGTACGGCAGCAGCGACGGACTTGCCGATGATGATGATGGCCACTACAGCGATCAGTCTGAGTGGGTGCTCGATGAGCACGCCAGGTTCGAACAGCATGCCCACGGAGACGAAGAACAGCACCGCGAAAGCGTCCCGCAGAGGCAAGGATTCTTCAGCCGCCCGGTGGCTGAACGTCGACTCTCGCATGACCATGCCGGCGAAGAAGGCGCCGAGCGCAAAGGAAACACCGAACAGTTCGGCGGCACCGAACGCGATGGTGATCGCCGCCGCAATGACCGCAAGCGTAAACAGCTCCCGTGATCCTGTCCGGGCCACCTGCCACAGCATCCAGGGCATGACGCGGCGCCCCACGATCAACATCAATGCCACGAAGGCGCCGACCTGCAGGAGCGTCAGGCCCAGTGTCCGCCAGAGGGGAGGCTGGAAGGTGCCGTCTGTCTCGGCCCCGCCGAGTATCCCGGCCAGGGGAGGCAGCAGCACCAGCACCACCACCATGGCCAGGTCTTCCACGACCAACCAGCCGACCGCGATGTATCCATTCATCGACTCGAGGATCCCTCGGGCTTCCAGCGCCTTGAGCAGCACCACCGTACTGGCTACCGACAGCGACAGGCCGAACACCAGGCTGCTGCCGAGACTCCAGCCCCACGTCCCCGCGATGGCCATGCCCAGGAGCGTCGCCACCGTCATCTGGGCAATGGCGCCAGGCAGCGCCACACGCTTGACCGAGAGCAGATTATCCAGAGAGAAGCGCAGGCCCACGCCGAACATCAGCAGCATGACCCCCAACTCGGCCAGTTGGGTCGCGGCCCCCATGTCGGCCACGTAACCCGGCGTGGCCGGCCCGATGGCAATGCCCGCCAAGAGATAACCCACGAGAGCGGGAAGCTTCAATTTTTCGGCGAGGATGCCGAGAACCAGGGCGAGGCCGAAGCCTGCGGCTACCGTTGTGATGAGTGTCGTGTCGTGGGGCATGGACCTTGTATCGCTGTGATCGCTATTGGCTGGACGTCAATTCAAACCATGTCTTCAAATGCCCAGGCTGAACCCAGTATATGACCCAACCTCCGGCGACGCCGTCGACGACGAGTCGCTCCTGGGCTCGCCCTACAAGCAGGGTTCTCCGACATCGCGATCGCGCGCGAGTATTGCCCGAGCCTGACCCCGGACGATGGTGGCGATCCCCATCGGCGCCCATATCGTCGCCAGGGTGAAGGCGCAGGTCGCGGGGTAGGGCGGTGCCTGGCCGCTGGTCGACCATCGGGGAGTTGCCGAAAATCCCTGAAAACGTAGAAATAGTGCCATTGGCCTCCCACGCGGGGGGGTGCTAGCTTTCCGACAGGCGCCCAGTCCTCCCGAGCGCCGTCGATCATCACACCACAACCTGGTTCCAAGGACCGGAGGAGTTCCATGCACATCTTCAAGTACGCCGTTGCTGCCTCGCTGATCGCCACGGCCCCGCTGGCCGCGGCCCAGCAGCTCTCCATCGCCACCGGCGGTACCGGCGGTGTCTACTATCCCTACGGCGGCGGTCTGGCGGAACTGATCAACAACCATATCGAGGGCGCCAGCGCGGTGGCCGAGGTGACCGGCGCCTCCGTCGAGAACATGGGCCTGGTATGGCGCGGCGATTCCGACCTGGCCCTGGCCCTGGCCGACACCGTCTACCAGGCCTACTCCGGCACCGGGGACTTCGAGGGCCGCCAGCTCGACAACATCCGTGCCCTGGCCTCCATCTATCCCAATGCCGTGCAGCTGGTCACCCTGGCGGATTCCGACATCGAGTCGCTCGCCGACCTGGAGGGCAAGCGCGTCTCGGTGGGCGCGCCGGGCAGTGGCACCGAGCTCAATGCCCGCGCCCTGCTGGAAGCCAACGGCATCAGCTACGATGACTTCATGCCCCAGCGCCTCAACTTCAACGAGACCGCCGATGCCATCCGCGACGGCGACATCGATGCCGGCTTCTGGAGCGTGGGGCCCCCCACCAGCTCGATCCTCAACCTGGCCACCACCCGCGACATTCGCCTGATCGGTTTCTCCGACGAGGAGGTCGCCAAGGCGCGGGAGAACGAGCCGGTCTTCGCGCCCTATGAGCTGCGTGCCGGCATCTATGATGGTGTCGAGGAACCGGTCCAGACCATCAGCATTCCCAATGTGCTGGCGGTGAGCAGCGAGATGGACGAGGAACTGGCCTACCAGATCACCCGGATCCTGTTCGAGCACACCGACGAGCTGATCGCCATCCACCCGGCGGCCAACGACACCACCGTGGAGTTCAGCATCGACTCCACGCCGATCGCCTTCCACCCCGGCGCCCTGCGCTACTACGAGGAGGTGGGCGTCGAGGTGGCGGACCACCAGCGGCCGGAATGATCCACCCCCTCGGGCACTGAAGATGGGTGCCACGATGAACCCCCGGAGTCGCCGTGCCTTCGCGCCGGCGACTTGGCGTGCGCTGGCCCTGGGATTGATGCTGGCCGTCTCCCCGGTCGGGGCCGACGACGCGGGGCGGCTGGAGGTGCGCGGTGACGACGACCGCCTGATCCTCGCCCTGCCCATGCCGGAGGGCGAGCGCTGGTGCCTGGAGTGGAACCACTCCGTGACCGGTATCCGGGTCCAGGACTGTTACCGCCACCGCGCGGGGCGTATGGTGCTCGAGCGCAGCCATCAGCCCGATTTCGCCGCGGGGCTGGGCCATGTGCCGGGGCGCGGCCGCCAGGTCTCCGATGGCCGGGGCGGCTACTGGATCGAGGAGATCGACGAGCCCGTCCCCGGCAACCGCTACTACCTCCGGGTCGGCTCCCCGGGGGTCGATCACCGACTGCTGCATGCGGGGCGCCGGCTGAGCATCAGCGAGCGGGCCGCCGGCGAGCGGGTGACGATCCACCTGCGATCCCCATCAACCACTCCCCCTTGAGGCGTGCATGAGCGACTCCCCGACTCCGCCCGTCACCGTGCCCGGTGGCAATGCCATCCAGCCCCGGCCGATCCTCTGGTTGATCACCCTGGTGGCCGTGGGGCTTTCCCTGTTCCAGCTCTATGCCGCCGGCATCCAGCCGCTGGGACTCTTCTACCAGCGCAGCATCCACCTGATGCTGATCATGATGCTGGCCTTCCTGATCTTTCCGGTGTTCGGCACGAAGCGTGCCCGTGGCGCGCTGGGCGGGGTCATCGATGCGGTCTTCTTCGCCGGGGCACTAATCACCGGGGGCTACCTGGTGATCTACCTCGACGAGATCATCGGCCGGGCCGGCTTCTGGAGCCAGACCGACATCGTCGTCGGCTGCATCGCCACCGTGACGGTGCTGGAAGCCAGCCGCCGGGCGGTGGGCCTGGGCATGACCCTCATCGGCGCCGTGGCCATCCTCTACGCCTTCGCCGGCCCGCGGGGCGAGCTGCCCTGGCTGGGCCAGTTCCTTCCCGGCATCCTCGAGCATCGCGGCTACAATATCGACCGCGTGGTCGGCCAGCTCTACCTGGGGCAGGAGGGCATCTTCGGCCTGCCGCTGGGCGTGGCCGCCACCTTCATCTTCGTCTTCGTGCTGTTCGGCGCCTTCCTCGAGAGCACCGGTGCCGGCAAGTTCTTCATCGACATGGCCTACGCGGCCACCGGGCGCCAGCGCGGGGGGCCGGCCAAGGCGGCGGTGCTGGCCTCCGCCGGCATGGGCTCCATCTCCGGCAGCGCCATCGCCAACGTGGTGACCACCGGCGCCTTCACCATCCCCCTGATGAAGCGCCTGGGCTACAAGCCCCACCAGGCCGGCGGCATCGAGGCGGCGGCCTCCACCGGTGGGCAGATCATGCCGCCACTGATGGGCGCCGGGGCCTTCCTGATCGCCGAGTACACCGGGGTGCCCTACCTGGAGGTGGTCAAGGTCAGCATCCTGCCCGCGATCATGTACTTCGCCACCGTCTACCTGTTCGTGCACATCATCGCGCTGAAGCAGGGCATGCAGGGCATGGCCCGCAGCGAGCTGCCCCAGATGCGCCAGGTAATGCGCGATGGCTGGCACTTCCTGCTGCCGCTGGGGGTGCTGGTCTGGCTGCTGGCGATGCACATGTCGCCGATGCGGGTGGGCTTCTATGCGGTGATCACCATGGTCGTCGTGGCGGTCCTGCGCTACACCGTCTGGTTTCTGTTCGTCGCCCCCACCCAGGGCCAGCCGGTGACCCCGGCCGCCATCGGACGGGTGGTCCGGGCCGGCATCGTCAAGCTGGTCGAGGGGCTCGAGCTCGGTGCGCGCAACGCCGTGGCGGTCTCCATGGCCTGTGCCGTGGCGGGGATCATCGTCGGCGTGGTGGGCCTGACCGGCCTGGGCCTGAAGTTCTCGGCGATGATGATGGCCTTCTCGGGCGGCAACATCATCCTGGCGCTGGTCATGGTCCTGCTGGCCAGCCTGGTGCTGGGCATGGGCCTGCCGGTCACCGCCAGCTACATCGTGCTGATCGTGCTGGTCGGGCCGGCACTGACCGCCGAGTTCGGCATCCCGCTGCTGATCGCCCACCTGGTGGTGTTCTGGTACTCCCAGGACTCCAATGTCACGCCACCGATCGCCCTGGCGGGCTTCGCCGGGGCGGCCATCGCCGGCAGCAAGCCCATGGAGACCGGCTTCCAGGCGTGGAAATTCGCCAAGGGGCTCTACCTGATCCCGGTGTTCATGGTCTTCAACCCCGAGATCATCATGGGCGGCCCCTGGCCGGTGGTGATCTGGAACGGGGTGATCGCGCTCCTGGCACTGGGCGCCTTCGCCGCAGCCCTGGAGGGGTATCTCTTCATGCGGATGTCCTGGTTGCCGCGGATCGCCATCTCGGGGGCCATCATCGCCGTCTTCTATCCGGACCTGCTGGTGGAGGTCGCCGGGGTGGTGGTGATGGCGCTGGCCCTTGGCGGCAACTGGCTGGCCAGCCGTCGCCGGGCGCTGACCGCCGGCTGAGCGCGGTCCCCGAACAGCAGGAAGCCCAGCAAGCATGGCCTGCTGGGCTTCGCGGTCAGGCTGACCATCTCACCAGGCCCCGTCCGAGTCGGCCCGGACGGGGCCCTTGCGGTCGGCGCGGCCCTTACTGGTAGTCGTAGCCGTCGTCCTCGGTCGTTTCCGCCTCCTCTGCGGAGGTTTCCGCGTCGTCTGCCATGGGCTCGTCCTCCGCGTCCATGGCATCGCCCTCCTCGGGCATCTCGTCGGTCTCCGTGGCCTCGGTCTCGACGGCGGTGTCGGAGGATTCGGTGCCCGCTTCGGTCTCTTCCTCCAGCATGGCCTCCTGGGAGTCCTGGAGGTCCTCGTCCGGCTCGTTCGCGGCCGCTTCGTCGCCGGCCGTGGTGGCCGGCTCGTCGGCCGCGGTCTCGGTGCTCTGGTCGGTGGTGTCCGTCGCCTCTTCGTCGGCGTTGTCGCAGCCGGCCAGCGCCAGGGTGCCGGCGAGTGCGGCGATCAGGATCATGGAACGCTTCATGGTGTTGTCTCCTTCCCGGGATAAGGCCCGTGAGGTTTCACGAGCGGTGTTTCATTGCCCAAGACTAATGGTTAATCGTCCTGACAAGGCGCAACAAGGGTGCAATCGTTGTCGCCTGTCAACGACAGCAGCAGGCGGCGAGGCTTTCCACGACCCGCGGGAGACGGTATGCTGCGCGGTTTTCGGGCGGCTACGCTTGTGTTGTCGGGCCGTCGTTGCGTGTTCGCGGGGGCCGCGACATCATCATCGAGGGAGTTGTCCATGCAGTCGTCGCACCAGGCGCCACGGGTTGGCGTGATCATGGGATCGAAATCCGACTGGCCGGTCATGGAGCATGCCGTGGCGATGCTCGAGCGTCTCGGGGTCTCCTGCGAGACCTGCGTGGTCTCGGCCCACCGCACCCCGGACCTGCTGTTCGACTACGCCAAGTCCGCCGCCGAGCGCGGCCTGCAGGTGATCATCGCCGGTGCCGGCGGGGCGGCGCACCTGCCGGGCATGGTCGCCGCCCAGACACCGCTGCCGGTGCTCGGCGTGCCGGTGGAGTCCAAGGCGCTGAAGGGCCTCGATTCTCTGCTCTCCATCGTGCAGATGCCCGGCGGCATTGCCGTGGGCACCCTGGCCATCGGCAAGGCCGGGGCCACCAATGCCGGCCTGCTGGCGGCCCAGATCGTCGGCCTGCAGGACGCCACCGTGCGCGCCGCCGTCGAGGCCTTCCGCGCCGAGCAGACGCAGACGGTGCTCGACAATCCCGACCCGCGGGCCGAGTGAGGAGACAGGCATGAACATCGGAGTCCTGGGTGCCGGCCAGCTCGGCCGCATGCTGGCCCTGGCGGGCTATCCGCTGGCCAACCGCTTCACCTTCCTCGATACCACCGGTCACCCCAGCGCGGGCATCGGTGACGTCATGGTGTATACGGATCAGCACCATCTCGACGACTTCCTGGCCAAGGTCGACCTGGTCACCTACGAATTCGAGCACCTGCCGGTGGCGCTGGTCCGGGCCATCGAGGAGGTCAAGCCCGTCTTTCCCTCCAGCGAGGCGATCCGCGTGTGCCAGAACCGCGCCGAGGAGAAGGCGCTGTTCGACCGCCTGGGCATCCCGACCCCGGCCTACCGGCTGGTGGAGCACGCCGACGAGCTCGAGGCCGCCGCCCGCGAGCTGGGCTGCCCGGTGGTGGCCAAGTCGGTGACCGAGGGCTATGACGGCAAGGGCCAGGCGGTGATCCGCGACCCGGCCGAGGCCGCCGAGGCCTGGCGCGCAATCAATCACCCCCGGCTGATCGTCGAGGCCTTCGTCGACTTCGTGCGCGAGGTGTCGATCATCGCCGTGCGCGGCCGCGACGGCGAAGTGGTCTTCTATCCCATGGCCGAGAACGTCCACGTCGACGGCATCCTGCGCTACTCCCTGGCGCCGATGCCGGATCTCGACGACAGCGTGCAGCTGGTCGCCGACGACTATATCCGCGCGCTGCTCGACGAGCTCGACTATGTCGGCGTGCTGACCCTGGAGCTGTTCCAGACCCGCGACGGCGGGCTGCTGGCCAACGAGATGGCCCCGCGGGTGCACAACTCCGGCCACTGGAGCATGGACGGGGCCGTGACCAGCCAGTTCGAGAACCACCTGCGCGCCATCCAGGGCCTGCCGCTGGGTGATACCGCGGCGCGGATGCCCACCTGCATGGTCAATGTCATCGGCCGCGAGGGCGATCCCGCTGCCATCCTGGCCATCGAGGACGCGCACCTGCATCGCTACGACAAGGCCGAGCGCCCCGGCCGCAAGCTGGCCCACGTCAACCTGCTGGCCCCGACCCACGAGGCGCTGCTGGAGAAGGCGCGCGCCTGTGCGGCGCTGCTGCCCGAGGCGCCGGTGCCGCGTTTCAGTTTCGAGTAGGCAGGCGCCCGCCACCCCGCCAGGTTCGAGAAGGCCCCGCACGGCGGGGCCTTTCTATAGCTCGTTCAAGTAATAGTGGTTCTGCGTCTCGCAACGGGAAACGCGGAACTCGAGGGGATTGCCTTGGAGATCCTTGGCAATCCGGTGAATCTCCAGCAGTGGTGTTCCTGAGGGGATTCCCAGATGCCGGTGCTCCTCCTTGCCTGCCGCCACGGCGAAGAGGCGTTCCTCTGCATGGGCGACGCTCTGGTTGAAGCGCTGCTGATACAGTTGGTAGAGGGTGTTGGGGAGTGTCTGGGGCTCGCGCTCCAGGTCCCGGAAGCGATCGGCTGATACCACCAGGTCCTCCAGCAACGCCGGCACCTCCTCCAGCTCCCGTACCCGGCGAATATGCACCACTGCTGCTTCCAACCTCAGTCCCAAGGCTTCGGCCTCTTGCGCCGTGGCTGCACGCCGCTCGCGGATCAGTACCCGGGAGATGGGTAGTGTGCGCGTGCCGTCCAGGCGCACCAGGTGGAAGAACTGGAACAGGGAGCGATCACTGTCATGGGTAGCGACTACCGTGCCCTTGCCCTGGTGACGCAGCACCACGTGCTCGGCGGCAAGGGCATCCAACGCCTTGCGCAGCGTGCCCACGCTGACCCCGTACTCCTTCGCCAGGGCGGATTCGCTGGGAATGAAAGTGCCGGGAGCCCACTCCCCCGAAACGATTCGCTCAAGCAGGACATCCTTGATCTGTTGATACAGCGGGCGGTAACTGGGTGTCAGCGGCTGATCCATGTCTCGATTCCTGTCTGTTCAATCCCGGCCAGGCGCTAGTGGTGACCGGGCATCATGGCTTTAGTCCCGATTATAGCAAAAACATCTAGAGGACTCTTGACTGTTCTATGTCATATGTCATATACATGAGTTGAGGGTTCGCAGCATTCAGTCCGCCGCGGTCTTGTCATCAGGGGGGAAGTGAGACACCCCCAACAAACCTCGCACGTGGAGAGGAGACATCATGAGTATCGACTTCGTAGTACATGATGCCGGCGATAGTGTCGGCGTGGTGGTAGTCGAGGGAATTCAGGCCGGTCAAGAACTGACCGGGTGGGTCATGCACGAGGATCAGACCATCACCTGCCAGGTGAGCGACCCGATTCCGATCGGCCACAAGCTGGCGATCCGGGATTTGGCCGAGGGCGATACCGTGATCAAGTACAGCGTCGACATCGGTCGGGTGGTGAAACCGATCAAGCAGGGTGAGCACCTGCACGTCCACAACGTCAAAACCAAGAGGTGGTAAGGATGGAAATCAAGGGTCGCAAGTTTCTGGGCTATCGCCGTGAGAACGGCCGTGTCGGGGTGCGCAACCACGTCATCGTGCTGCCGGTCGACGATATCTCCAACGCTGCCGCCGAGGCCGTCGCCAACAACATCAAGGGCACCCTGGCTCTGCCGCATCCCTACGGCCGCTTGCAGTTCGGTGCCGACCTGGACCTGCACTTCCGTACCCTGATCGGTACCGGCTGCAATCCCAACGTGGCTGCTGTCGTGGTCATCGGCATCGAGCCGGGCTGGACCCGGAAAGTGGTTGACGGCATCAAGGCTACCGGCAAGCCGGTCGAGGGGTTCTGGATCGAGCAGAATGGGGATCACAACACCATTTGCGCCGCTTCGAAAAAGGCGCGTGAGTTCGTGCAACATGCCACCGAGCTGCAGCGCGAGGAGTGCGACATCGATGAGTTGTGGGTGTCGACCAAGTGTGGTGAATCCGATACCACCTCGGGCTGTGGAGCCAACCCCACCGTAGGCGCCGCCTTTGACAAACTCTACGAGGCGGGTTGCACCCTGGTCTTCGGTGAGACCTCCGAACTTACCGGTGGCGAGCACCTGGTAGCCGAGCGCTGCGCCACGCCACAGGTGCGCGAGCAGTTCCAGGCGATGTTCGATCGCTACAGCGCCATGATCGATCGCCACAAGACCAGCGATCTCTCCGAATCACAGCCGACCAAGGGCAATATCGAGGGTGGCCTTACCACTATCGAGGAGAAGGCACTGGGCAACATCCAGAAGATCGGGCGGACCTGCAAGGTCGACGGGGTACTGGACAAGGCCGAGACGCCGGACAAGCCGGGACTGTGGTTCATGGATTCCTCGTCTGCCGCCGCCGAGATGGTGACACTGTGTGCCGCCTCCGGCTACGTGGTGCACTTCTTCCCCACCGGCCAGGGCAACGTCATCGGCAACCCCATCCTGCCGGTCATCAAGATCTGCGCCAACCCGCGTACCGTGCGGACCATGGGCGAGCACGTCGACGTCGATGTTTCGCACCTGCTCAAGCGCGAGATCAACATGGAAGAGGCCGGCGACCAGCTGCTCGAGATGATGCTGCGCACCGCCAATGGTCGGAATACCGCGGCCGAAGCCCTGGGCCATCGCGAGTTCGTGCTGACCCGTCTCTACGAGAGCGCCTAAGCCAGCACGCCCCCTCTCGTCGGAGGGGGCGTTGGCGTATGACGAAGCCACGAAACACGAGAGGAGGTGCCACCTTATTTTCCATGACGTCGGGTTCAGAGTTCTCGACGTCGAGATGCATGCAAGCTCAGCACGACAACAACACTATCTGGAGGTAAGCCATGCGAGTCTCTCGATCATCCATCGGCCTTGCAGCGGGTATCGGTATGGCCATCGTCACCAGCCTGTCAATGGTGGCGTCGGCGAATGAGTTCCCCTCTAACAATGTTCGGTACGTGATCCCCTTCGGCCCCGGTGGCGAGTCTGACATCAGCGCCCGCCTGCAGCAGAAGTACTTCGAGGAGATCACCGGCGAACAGCTGGTCGTGCAGTATATGCCCGGTGGCGGTGGCGCCGTGGGTTGGTCCCAGCTCAAGGATATGACGGCCGACGGCTATACCATCATGGGGTCCAACCTGCCGCACATCATCCTCAAGCCGATGGGCAAGGACGTCGGCTTCCAGGCCGAGGATCTCAACAACTTCTTCTATTTCCACTATTCCCCTGACGCCATCCTGGTGCGTAATGACAGCCCCTACGAGACCCTCGACGACTTGATTCAGGCCGCCAAGCAGGCGCCCGGTGTAGTCACCCTGTCCGGCAGCGGGACCTACAGTGCCAATGATGTCGCCAACACCCGCTTCCAGCAGCTGGCCGACGTTACCACCACCTACATCCCCTTCAAGGGCACCGGGGCCGCAGTGACAGCGTTGTTGGGCGGACAGGTGCAAGCAGAGTGGGGCTATACCACTGTGGCCGCCAACCACCAGGACAAGCTGCGTATGCTCGCGGTGGCCGCCGAGGAACGCCATCCCATGTTCCCCGACGTACCGACCTTTAAGGAGCTCGGCTACGACATGGTGGGCGGCGCCTACCGCGGCATGGCGGTTCCGGAAGGCACTCCCGTGGAGATCCGGCAACGACTCTCCGACATCTTCCAGCAGATCAATCAGAACCCGGCCTTCCAGCAGAAGATGCAGGACCTCGGCTTCGTGTTGATCGATGTGCCGCTCGAGGAGATGCCGGAATTCATGGCGGAGCAGCGACGCGTCTACGAGGAAACCGCTCGTGAACTCGGCTTGATCGACTGAGCCACGGAGGAGCCGCATGGAGATTCTCACGTATGCGCTCGGGGCCCTCTCGCCGGTCAATCTGGGACTGGCTCTGGTCGGGGTGGCCGCGGGTATCATCATCGGGGCCCTGCCGGGCCTCTCGGCCACCATGGCGGTGGCGGTGCTGGTCCCGGTGACCTTCGGTATGGCGCCGGAATCGGCGCTGATCATGCTGGGGGCCATCTATACGGGTGCCATCTACGGCGGCTCCTATTCCGCCATCTTGGTCAATACGCCGGGGACCCCCTCGGCCATCGCCACCACCTTCGACGGCTTCCCCATGGCCAAGCGCGGCGACGGTGACCTGGCGGTCACCCTCTCGACGCTGGCCTCGGTAGCGGGCGGCTTGATCGGGGTGCTGGCGTTACTGACTCTTGCCCCGCTTCTGGCCCAGGTCGCCCTGAGCTTCGGGCCGGTGGAGTACTTCTGGCTGGCGATCTTCGGGTTGACGCTGATCTCGGCGCTGTCCGAGGGCTCCACGCTCAAGGGCTTCATCGGCGCCGGCTTCGGGCTATTGCTGTCGACGATAGGCGTGGCCGTGGTAGGGGGCGATACTCGCTATACCTTCGGCTCCCAGGTGCTGTTGGGGGGGATCGAGACGGTGTCGGCGCTGATCGGCCTGTACTGTATTCCCGTCCTCATCGATCTCGTGGCGACGCCCGAGGCTCACCTCAAGGTCGACGGGGAGCAGCGGGGGATTCGGCTGCGCGAGGGCCTGGGGTTGGCCTGGTTAGGCAAGTTCAACCTGTTCCGCTCGGCCTCTATCGGCACGCTGGTGGCCATCCTGCCCGGGGCCGGTGGCTCCATCGCCAGCCTGGTGTCCTACTCCGAGGCGCGACGCGCCTCGCGCCAACCCCAAACCTTCGGCAAGGGCAATCCTCAGGGGGTGCTGGCCACAGAAGCCGCCAACAACGCCACCGTGGGCGGCGGCTTCATTCCCACCCTGGTGTTGGGCATCCCCGGCACGCCCCCGGATGCGGTGATCCTGGGCGCGCTGCTGGTGCAGGGCTTCCGCACCGGGCCGGAGCTGTTCACCACCAACGCCAGCATCACCTACACCTTCATCGCCGGCCTCTTCCTGGCCACCTGCCTGCTGCTGCCACTGGGGCTATTGATCGGACGCTATGCCTTCAAGTCGATCATCACTATTCCCAAGGCGCTGTTGGTGCCGACCATCGCCTTCATGACCGTGATCGGGACCTATGCCATTCGTAACAGCATCAGCGATGTGGTGATCATGCTCACCCTGGGAGTGGCAGGGTGGCTGCTCAATCGCTATGGCTTCCGGCCGTCACCCATTGTTCTCGGGCTGATACTGGGCCCCATCGCCGAGCAGGGGTTCGTCCAGGGGTTCCTCATGGGCCGCGCTAGTGGGGCGATGTTCACGACCTTCTTCGGGGGCCCCATTTCCCTGACGATCATCGCGCTGTCCGTCGTCAGTGTGTTCTATCCCATCGTCAAAGAGCGGTTGGCACGGCGCCGGGGTGACCCGGGCAGTCGCGGTTCTCACAAGGAGGCCTCTTCATGAGCAATGCAATGCCCAAGGCCCGGGTGTCGCGCGGCGAGATCCGGGCCGCCTGTTCGGCGCGTGCCGAATACCTGCTGCCCCTGCTGTTCATCGCCCTAGGGAGCCTCTGTCTCTGGCAGGCCCGCGACATGAGCCAGCTGGGGGCGGTCTTCCCCGTGACGATCGCCGCGGTGATGATCTTGGCCAGCGTGCTGCGGCTGCTGCAGCTCACCCTGCATCGGGTCATCGACAATGTCGAGCGCCATCAGGACTCCACGCCACGGCGCGTGCTGCTGGTGGTGGCCATGACTGGCTGGGCGCTGATCATGCCCTGGGCCGGCTTCCTGCTGGCCGGGCTGGCAAGCTTCTTCTTCCTGATGCTGATTGCCCAGCACAAGCCCTGGACGCCGCGCCGGCTACTGGGTCACCTGATGACCGGCGTGGTGCTGGTAGCCTGCTTCTATGGGCTCTTTGCGCTGCTGCTTAACGTGCCACTGCCAATGGGCAGGTGGTTCATGGGCTGAGGCCAACGGGGCGGCCCTTCCTGACCAACCACAATGAGAGCCGGGCATGCCGCCCGGTCGAAGGAGAAAGGTTCTGATGCCCAAGATCGTGATTTCCGAATTCATGGACGAGCAGGCCGCCGCCAGCCTCGAGGACCGCTTCGCGGTGGTCTTCGACACTGCTCTGGTAGAGGAGCGGGCGACACTGCTCGCGGCGGTGGCCGAGGCCGATGGCATCATCGTGCGCAACCGCACCCAGGTGGATGTCGAGCTGCTGGCGGCCGCACCGCGACTCAAGGTGGTGGGGCGCCTGGGCGTGGGGCTTGACAACATCGATCTGGATGCCTGCAAGGCCCGGGGTGTGTCGGTCAAGCCGGCCCATGGCGGCAACGGCAGTTCGGTGGCCGAGTACGTGCTGACCGGCGCCCTGATGCTGCGCCGCCAGGCCTATTTCGCCAGCCACGTCATGTTGGCGGGGGAGTGGCCGCGCCAGGCCTTGATCGGTCGCGAGGTGGCCGGCAGCACCCTGGGGCTGGTGGGCTTCGGCGCCATCGCCCAGGAGACGGCGCGCCGGGCATCGGCACTGGACATGGAGGTGGCGGCCTTTGATCCGCATCTGAGCGCGGAGGCGCCGGAGTGGTCGGGGGTCGAGCGCCATGACAGCCTGGCGTCGCTGCTCGAGGCCGCCGATGTGATCAGCCTGCACGTACCGCTGACCGAGGCGACCCGATACCTCATCGACGCCGAGGCCCTGGGCCGCATGAAGTCCGATGCGGTGCTGATCAATGCCGCCCGGGGCGGCACCGTCGACGAGGCCGCTCTGGCCGATGCCCTGCGTAACGAACGGCTTGCCGGGGCCATGCTCGACGTGTTCGAGCAGGAGCCATTGCCCGCGGGGTCGGTGCTTGAGGGCGTGCCGAACCTGATCCTGACGCCGCACATCGCCGGCGTGACCCAGGAGTCCAACGCCCGCATCAGCCAGATGACGGCCGACAACGTACGCGCGGTGCTGGTGCAGTCGGCGGAGGTGCACTCATGAGCGAGACCGTCAAGCTGGGGGTCGAGCAGGCCCGTGAGCTGGCGTTGGCGGCCATGCGCGGGCGGGGCTTCGGCGAGGCCGAGGCAGCGGACACCGTCGAGGCGCTGCTGGCAGCAGAGCGTGACGGCCTGCCGTCCCACGGTCTGTCACGCTTGCCGTTCTATCTGGATCAGGCCGCCAGTGGCAAGGTCGCGGCCGAGGCGGTGCCGAGCGTCGAGACCGATGGTGCCGTGGTACGAGTCGATGCCCGCTACGGCCTGGCCTTCCCGGCCATGGCCCGCGGGCTCGAGGCCGGCATCGAGTGTGCCTCACGTCTGGGCATGGCGGCGGTGTCCATCGCCCGCTCGCATCACTTCGGCGTCGCCGGGGCGCCGGTGGAGGCTGCCGCCCGGCGCGGCTACCTGGCCCTGGCCTTCAGCAACGCCCCCTCGGCCATGGCGCCCTGGGGCGGCAACCGGCCGCTGTTCGGCACCAATCCCATCGCCTTCGCCTGCCCGCGCCGGCACGCCGATCCACTGCTGCTGGACCTGTCGCTGTCCAAGGTGGCCCGGGGCAAGGTGATGCTGGCCAAGAAGCAGGGCCAGCCGATCCCGGAGGGCTGGGCCCTGGATGCCGAGGGAAGGCCGACCACCGACGCCGACGCCGCCCTGGCGGGCAGCATGATCCCTGCGGGGGACGCCAAGGGCGCGGCCCTGGCGCTGATGGTGGAATTGCTCACCGCGGGACTCGCCGGCAGTCACTTCGGCTTCCAGGCCAGCTCCTTCTTCGAGGCCGAGGGGGAGCCACCGGGCATCGGCCAGTTGATCCTGCTGTTCGATCCGAGGCGTTTCTCGCCCGGCTTCGTCGAGCACGCCGAGACCCTCTTTGCGGTGATGCAGGACCAGCCGGGCGTGCGGCTCCCCGGTGACCGGCGTTATCAGCTGCGTCGCGAAGGCGATGACCAATTGACGCTGCCGGCCGCCCTGGTGGCGGACCTGATGGCCCACGTCACGGCGAGCTGAGCGCCTGGTCGACCTGCTGGCGTCAGGGGCTCTTGGGGATCTCATCCGGGGCATGACCCAGCGAGCGGCCGTCCTCCGTGGTGGTGCCACCGCCTACCTGATGAAGGCGTTGGCGTCCCCCGGCTCCCTCGCGCCCGGATCGGCCGGGTTACCGGGCGACCCCCAACAATCGATGGAGACCCCATGATCCTCGAACGTGGAAAACAGGCCCTGTACTGGCCCCTCGGCATCGCGAAGAGCGCAATGAGCGCCGTTCCCCGGGTGGGACAGGGCGTCCTGGTGTGCGTCACCATCGCCCTGGCGACGACGTTCATCGCCGACCACTACGGTGGGCCGACGCTGCTCTATGCGCTGCTGTTCGGCATGTCGCTGCACTTCCTCTCCGAGGAAGGACGCTGCGTGGCCGGTATCGAGTTCGCGGCACGGACCATCCTGCGCCTGGGGGTGGCGCTGCTGGGCGTGCGCATCACCATCGAGCAGGTCACGGAACTGGGTGTCGGGCCGGTGCTGACGGTCGTCGCCGGCGTCTCGCTGACCATCCTGATGGGCGTGGCCCTGGCCCGCCTGCTGGGATTGCATCGCGACATGGGATTGCTGACCGGTGGTTCGGTGGCTATCTGTGGCGCTTCGGCGGCGCTGGCGCTGTCGGCGGTGATGCCGCGCCACGAGACCAGCGAGCGCAACACCATCCTGACGGTCGTTGGGGTCACCACGCTGTCGACCATGGCCATGGTCACCTATCCGCTGATCGTGGGCGTGCTGGGGCTCAGCGACGACCAGGCCGGCATTTTCCTGGGCGGCACCATCCACGATGTGGCTCAAGTGGTCGGGGCCGGTTACATGATCTCCGAGAGCACCGGCGACGTCTCGACCTTCGTCAAGCTGTTGCGGGTTGCCATGCTGGTGCCGGCGGTGATGGCCTTCATGTTCCTGTTCCGCCACACCCGCAACGCAGAGGGGAAGGGCAAGGTCCCCATGTTGCCCGGCTTCCTGGTGGCCTTCGTGATGCTGGTGATCATCAACAGCCTGGGGCTCATTCCGCCCCTGGTCACCGAGGGCTTCACCAACCTGTCGCGCTGGTGCCTGGTCACGGCGATCGCCGCGCTGGGGATCAAGACTTCCTTCCAGAAGTTGGCGGTGGTCGGCTGGAAGCCGGTGATGCTGATGGCAGCGGAAACGGTATTTCTGCTGCTGGTGGTGCTGGCCTTCATCTTCTTCGGCTGGGTGGGCGCTTGATGCAGAACCATCGCGGCTAGGATGCTGCGGCCACGGGATGACCGTCTAGTCGATCGGTGCCGGGCCGGTCGATTCCCTGAGCGCCAGGGGGGCATCCAACAGCTGGAGGTGGGGCATGATCTTGCCGTCGATGCGCGCGATCAGGGCGTCAGCCACCCGACGGCCGATCTCGATCGCCGGCACCGCGACCGTCGTTAGCGGGGGCGACATGAAGCGGGCCTGAGAGAGGTCGTCGAAACCGGTAACCGAAAGTTGGTCGGGGACGCAAACCCCTTTCCGCTGGGCGGCC
The DNA here is from genome assembly GCF_003202205.1 of Halomonas sp. LBP4. Classification (GTDB taxonomy): domain Bacteria; phylum Pseudomonadota; class Gammaproteobacteria; order Pseudomonadales; family Halomonadaceae; genus Halomonas; species Halomonas flagellata. The sequence continues at coordinate 1,149,947 of NZ_PDOG01000001.1, read as the reverse complement.
AGCATGACGCCGAAGGCCAGGGTGTCGTTCCCACACAGGATGGCCGTGGGGGGCGCCTCTAGTCCCATCAGCGTCTCGAAGGCCCGGGCGCCCTCGGCGATGCCGTATTCCACCGTGACGATGCGTTCCGGCGGCAGGGGACAGCCTGCGGCCTCGGTCGCCTGGCGGAAGCCCTCCAGGCGGGCCCGGGCCCGATCGTTGCCCTCGGTGGGGGCGCTCACCACCGCCAGGCGACGGTGACCGAGCCTCAGTAGGTGTTCGGCAAGGCGGCGGGCCGGGGCGGCGTTGTCGAAGCCGATGCACGGCCAGGCCGGGTCGTCCTCGGCATGCCAGCAGCTCAGAAAGGGCAGCCGGCGTCGTGCGAGCAGGGTGCCGACCGCCGGGCGATGATCGTGGCCGATCAGCACCACCCCGTCGACCCCCTGCTGCACCAGGGTGCGCAGGGCCTGGAGTTCGTCATCCAGGTCATAGCGATAGGTGGCGATCAACAGCCGGCAGTCGTGGTGCTTGAGGCGCTGCTCCAGGCTGTCGATCATGGCACCGAAGATGGGGTTGTCCAGGGTCGGTACCAGGGCCCCGATGGCACCTATGCGCCGCGAGGCCAGGGCTCGGGCGTTTCCGTCCGGCACATAGCCGAGCCGCTCGATGGCGGCCTCGACGCGCTCGCGCAGCCGCTCGCTCACGTGGGGCGCCCGGTTGAGGACCCGTGACACCGATGCTGTCGAGACCCCCGCCTCGCGGGCCACATCCTCGAGCAGCGTGCGCTGCGTCTCCTTGTTCATGGGGTCTCCGCCCTCCTGGTTCGGCCCACGACCCCGGGTCGGGGACGTCGTCATCATGCGGGCATCTTTTTGCTGGACAAGTCCTCTAGAGGAGTCTAGGTTGAGGTCAACGCGGTTGTAAGCGCTTACAAGAAACCTGCTCGCAGTATAGCCCCAACGGGGGCGCCGGCAAGCGCAGCGCCCGCGGAAGCCGGAGGAGGGTGCCTCCGCCGGACCACGACAACAACGACACGCTGGAGCCTACGACGATGACGGATTCTCCACGCAAGGCAAGCGGGCCTAGGACCATCGGCGGCCTGATGTGGCTGGCCCTGGGCCTGTTCGCCGTCTTCTTCCTCAACGTCGCCATCCAACGCTTCCGCCCCGGGCTGCTCGACGTCTCCGCGGCCCAGGAGGCGGCGCTGCTGGTGATCGCCACGGCCTGTTTCATCTCCGCCTGCCTCAGGCTGGAGTCGCGACAGTCCCCCACGCCATGACCCCGGGTCTGGCCGAGCTTCAACAACAATCAAGAGGAGCACGCTGATGATACCCTTCAACAATCCCCTCACTCGCCAGTCCGGTACCGACGGGGAGCCCAGCCGGCCGGAGCGGCGCCAGTTCATGGGCGCCGTGGCCCGTTACGGCTTTACCGCCGCGGTGATCGGCGGTGTCGGCGGTGCCCTGTTCTCGGAGCACGCCATGGCGCAGACCTCCCAGGAGGAGCGCGAGCGCGCGGCCGCCGCCGAGATCACCCTGACGATGGCCACTGGCTATACCCTGGGGTCTTCTCGGGCCTATCCGATCATGCAGCTCAATTTCAAGGAGAACCTGCAGAACTTTACCGGCGGCCGGCTCTACGTGAAGCTGGCACCCGGTGGACAGCTTGGCGCTGGCGGGGACCTGGTGAGCAAGGTGCAGAACGGCACCATCGCCATGGCGCAGCACTCCATCTCCAACCTTTCTCCGTTCGCCCCCGAGGTCGACCTGATCAACATCCCCTACTGGTGCGGCGACAACCAGCGTCTGGTCAACCTGGTCACCTCGACGACCTGGCGTGATGTCGTCCACCACAAGGTGGAGGAGCGTGGCTTCAAGGTGTTGAGCTACGTTTGTATCGACCCGCGGACCGTGGCGGTGCGTAAGGGCCTGCTCGACGGCCCGGTACGGACCCCCGAGGACATCAAGGGCATCAAGTTCCGGGTGCCGTCCTCGGCGATCCTGCAGAAGGTCTATCGTCTGGCCGGCGCCAATCCCACCCCGGTGGCCTGGGGCGAGACCACCTCGGCGATGCAGCAGGGCGTTGCCGATGCCCTGGACCCCAGCGTTCAGGCGTTGCTGGTGTTCGGGTTCACCGACGTGCTGTCGAGCATCTCCACCATCCAGTCGGTCCCCGACGCCCAGGTCTATACCTGCAACAAGAAATGGTTCGATGCCCAGCCCGCCGCGATCCAGGAGGGCATCCTGCAGGCTGCCGATGTCACCTTCCGCGAGAACCTGGCCAAGGTGCCCGCGGCGCGGGCCTATGCCTACCATCAGATGCGCCAGGCCGGGATCGAGATCTATTCGCCCAGCGAGGACGAGCTCGCCCAGTGGAAGGCGCGCTGCGGTCACCAGCTGCCGGCCTGGGAAGATACCAAGCGTGAGCTGGCCGGCTCCCTGGATGTATTCGAAGAACTGCTGGCGGCTACGGAGGTGTCGAATGGCTATTACGTCGACAACAATGCCTAAGAAGGACGCCTGGCGTGCCTTCCGCCTGCGTTGCGATCGCATCGATCGGAAGAGCGAGCGCTGGCTGCTGCTCACCTTCTACGCGCTGATCATCCTGACGGTCGCCATCGAGGTCATTCGCCGCTTCGTGCTGAACTACTCCTCCGTATGGGGCGAGGAACTGGCCCGCTATGCCTTCATCTACCTCGCCTGGATCGCCGCCGCGGCGGCGGTCCGCGACCGCGCCCATATCCGCATCGACGTGCTGGTCAACCTCGGCGGGCCGCGGATGCAGCGACTCGCCTGGTGGCTCTCGGACATCGCCACCCTGGTGCTGGCCGTGTGGGCGCTGTGGCTGTCCGTCTCGCCGGTGTTGACGTCGCTGGAGTTCGGCTCGCTGACCCCGGGGCTGCGCCTGTCCCAGGCCCTGTTCTTGATGGCGATCCCCATCGGCTTCCTGCTGATCGCGTCCCGGGTGGTGCAGACGATGATGGGGGATATCCGTCGCATGCGGCGTGGTGAACCTCCCTTCGATGGCCACAAGTTGTTCGACTGAGGAGGTCCGCTATGGAATTCATGACGATTGGGCAGGCCGCCGCAGATCTGGGGTGGACCTTCTATGGGCCTTTGGCGGTCCTGGTCGGGCTGATCGTGCTGGGCGTGCCGATCTGGGTGGCCATCGGCCTGGGTTCACTGGGCATGCTGACGATGACCGAGACGTTGCCGTTGTCGGTGTTCGGCGAGTCGCTGTTCGAGGGCATCAATGCCTTCGCACTGATCGCCGTTCCGCTGTTCATCCTGACCGGCGATGCCCTGGTGCGATCGGGACTCTCGGACAAGTTGCTCGATGTGGCCGAGGCCAGTGTCGGTGGCATGCGCACCGGGCTCGGTAGCTCCACCACCCTCGGTTGCGGCTTCTTCGCCTGCATCTCGGGTTCCGACGCCGCCGGCGCGGCGGCGGTGGGGCGCATGACCATCCATCGCCTGGTGGAGCGGGGCTACCCCTTGCCGGCAGCCTGTGCGCTGGTGGCCTCCGGGGCCTGTACCGGCATCCTGATCCCGCCGTCGATCGCCTATATCGTGATGGGTCTGGTGCTTGGCATGTCGGTCTCGACCCTGTTCCTGGCTGCTGCGATCCCCGGGGTGCTGGTGATGCTCTCGGTGATGATCACCAATGTGGTGCTCAATCGCCTTTATGGCTTTGAAGGCGATCGGGTGCGTTTCTCCTGGCGCCGCTGGGGAGCCACGGTATGGGATGCCCGCTGGGCGCTGTTCGTGCCGGTGGTAATTCTGGGTGGCATCTACTCGGGCATCTTCACCCCGACCGAGGCGGCCTCGGTAGCCGTGGTGGTGGTTGTGCTGATCGGCTTCCACCAGGGGCGCCTGACTCTCGGCGATATACCGCGAATGCTGGAGTCTTCGGCACGGGTCTGCGGCGTCATCGTGCCGATCATCGCCGTGTCGCTGCCCCTGGCCCAGACGCTGGCCAGTCTGGATATCCCCCAGACTCTAGTCGTCGGCATCGGCGAACTGACCGACTCCCCGGTAATCATCATCCTGCTGATGATCGGCATTCTGGTCCTGGCGGGCTGCGTGATGGAGACCACGCCCAATATCGTGATCTTGTCGCCTTTGCTGCTGCCGGTGGCTCTCCAGGCGGGCATGAACGAGTTCCATTTCGCGATCTTGATGGTGACCACCCTGGGCCTGGGCTTCATCACGCCACCTCTGGGGCTCAACCTCTTCGTGGTCTCGGGACTAACACGCTGCTCGGTACTGGCCATCGCCCGCTACGCCTTCCCCTTTGTGCTGGGCATGCTGCTGGTGGTGCTGCTGATCGCCTTCGTGCCTTGGCTATCGACCTGGGGGCTCTAGGCCGGGCCCAAGGGAGATGACCGCGAAAGCCATCTCCTTGACTCGAAATTGTAAGCGCTTACATAGGTGGTGCACTGACGTAGACACAACCCCTGGCGCTCCCCGCGAGGAATCGCCGACGCCAGGGCAGGGCGGCAGGCGTCGCGACCGCCCAGCAGTGAGATCCGGGCCCCATGGGGCAACGGTGAACCAACGACAACGACCGCAACAACAACCGCAACGAAGAGAGGAAGACAACGATGGCGATCCACTACTACAAGAAGGCCGACAAGAACGCGTCCACCGGCTACGACCAGACCCAGGAGACCGTCTCCCGCATGCTGGCCGAGATCGAGGCCGAGGGCGAGGCCAAGGCCAAGGAGTACTGTCGCACCCTGGACGGCTGGGAAGGGGACGTGGTGGTCGGCCGCGAGCAGATCGAGGCGGCCAAGGCCAAGGTGCCCGAGCAGCTCAAGCAGGACATCCACTTCGCCTACGAGCGGGTGAGCCGCTTCGCCGCCGCCCAGCGCGACAGCATAGGCGAGTTCGAGAGCGAGTTGTCGCCGGGACTGTTTGCCGGGCAGAAGCTGATTCCGATGGAAACCGCCGGCTGCTATGTGCCCGGCGGACGCTATGCGCATATCGCCTCGGCGATCATGAGCGTGGCCACGGCCAAGGTGGCCGGCGTCAAGAATGTTGTGGCCTGTTCCGTGCCGCGGGACGAGAAGGGCATCCACCCGGCGATCCTCTATGCCATGGACCTGGCCGGGGCCGATACCATCCTGCAGATGGGCGGGGTGCAGGGCATCGCCTCCATGGCCTTCGGGCTCTTCACCGGCAAGCCGGCCGATATCCTGGTCGGTCCCGGCAACCGCTTCGTGGCCGAGGCCAAGCGCCAGCTATTCGGGCGCTGCGGCATCGACATGTTCGCCGGCCCCACCGAGATCGGCATCATCGCCGACCAGGATGCGGACCCGGCGATCGTCGCCGCCGATCTGGTGGGCCAGGCTGAGCACGGGCCGGATTCCCCGGCCTGGCTGTTCACCACCTCCCGCGAGCTGGCCGACGCCGTGTCCGCGTGGATGCCCGGCCTGATCGCCGCCCTGCCCGAGACCCAGCGCAAGGCGGCGGACGCCGCCTGGCGGGACTACGGCGAGATCATTCTCTGCGACACGCGCGAGGAGGTCGTCGAGGTCAGCGACCGCTATGCCTCCGAGCACCTGGAACTGCAGGTCGCCGATCTCGACTGGTGGATGGCCCGGCTTACCAGCTACGGCTCGCTGTTCGTCGGAGAGGAGGCCAGCGTGGCCTTCGGCGACAAGTGTTCCGGGACCAACCACATCCTGCCGACCAAGGGGGCGGCGCGCTATACCGGCGGCCTGTGCGCCCAGAAGTTCCTCAAGATCGTCACCTACCAGCGCCAGAGCCGCGAGGCCACCCGCAGCGTGGCGGCGGCCACCGCGCGCCTGTCGCGCTGCGAGGGGATGGAGGGGCATGCGCGTACCGGTGACGTCCGCCTGGCCAAGTACTACCCGGACGAGACCTTCGACCTGGTGATCGCCGAGGAGGTGTGAGATGCGGCCCTGCTTCGAACTCGACGGCCGGGTGGCCCTGGTCACCGGCGGCAGCAGTGGCCTGGGGCGGGCCATGGCCGAGGCCCTGGCCGGTGCCGGCGCCCGGGTGGTGGTGGCCGCCCGGCGGCATGAGGCCCTGGAGGCGAGCGTGGCGACCATCGAAGGGGAGGGCGGCCAGGCGGCCGCCCTCGTCGCCGACCTTGCCGACCCCGGCGCCCTGGAGGAGACCGCCCGCCAGGCGGCCGAGCCCTTCGGGCCGGTGACCATCCTGGTCAACGCCGCCGGCGTCAACCTGCGCCAGCCCATCGAGGAGGTCGACCTGGCCGCCTGGCAGCTGACCCTGCAGCTGCACCTGGGCACGCCCTTCTTCCTGTCCCGGGCCCTGGTGCCCGGTATGCGGGCCGAGGGCTACGGGCGCATCATCAACCTGGCCTCGCTGCAGTCGCAGCGGGCCTTCCCCGACAGCGCGCCCTACGGGGCCGGCAAGGGGGGCATCGTGCAACTGACCCGGGCCATGGCCGAGGCCTGGTCACGCCACGGCATCAACGCCAACGCCATCGCCCCGGGGTTCTTCCCCACCGAGCTGACGGCCCCGGTGTTCGACGACCCGGCCTCGTCCGAGGCCCTGGCCGGGCGCACCGCCATCGGCCGTAACGGCACCCTGGCTGACATCGCCGGGCCCACCGTCTTCCTGGCGTCCCCCGCCTCCGGCTATGTGACCGGACAAACGCTCTACGTCGATGGCGGCTTCACCGCCAAGTGAGTTCACCCCGCAAGGAGATCACGTCATGCAAGCACTCTATTACGTCGGGCCCGAACGGCTCGAGTTGCGCGAGACGGAGGAGGCGCCGCTGGCCGAAGGCGAGTCTCGGGTGCGTATCCAGGCCACCGGCATCTGCGGGTCTGACCTTCATGCCTACCATGGCCATGACCCGCGCCGCCAGCCACCGCTGATCCTCGGTCATGAGGCCGCCGGCGAAGTGGTAGAGGGGGCACTGGCTGGCAAGCGCGTCACCATGAACCCGCTGATCGTCTGCGGGCGCTGCGCTTATTGTCTGGCGGGGCACCAGAACCTGTGCAGCAACCGCACCATGATCGGCATGACGCGGGCGGGCAGCTTTGCCGAGTCCCTGACCATTCCCGATCACTGCCTGATCGAGCTGCCGGACACCCTGCCATCGGTCGCGGCCGCCCTGACCGAGCCGGCGGCCACTGCGCTGCACGGCATCAACCGCCTGGAGCGGGCCCTGTCGCGACCCTTGGCCGAGGCACGTGTATTGGTCATCGGTGCCGGGGCGGTGGGGCTGCTGGCGGGGCTGATGCTGCGGCAGCGGGGGGTACGCACGTTGCAGCTGGCCGACACCAACCCATTGCGCAGGGAAACGGCCGAGAAGGCTGGGCTTGAGGTGTTCAACCCACGGGAGGCAAGCCCGGAGGCCGACTCCTTCGAGGCGGTATTCGACTGTGTGGGGGCGGCACCCACCCGCGACATGGCTGTCAAGGCCGTGCGCCCTGGCGGTGCCATCATGCACCTCGGCCTGCAGGACAACGAGGGTGGCCTCGACGTGCGTGCCATCACCCTCAAGGAGGTGACCTTCCTGGGGGCCTACACCTATACCCCCTCCGACCTGCGGGCGACCGTCGACCTATTGGACTCCCAGGCTCTAGGGCCCCTGGACTGGGTGGAAGTGCGTCGGCTCGATGAGGGGGCTGAAGCCTTCGCCGAACTCGCCGCAGGTCGTACCTCTGCGGCCAAAGTGATCCTGCAGCCTTGAATCACCTCTGGCGCCTCCGACGGGGGGCGCTCGGTGAACCACTCACCCTAGACGGTGGGAGGGCGATCATTGATCAGCTGCCATAGCGTATCTGCGGCGGAGGCACCATCGCCAGCCTGTCGGTAACACGCGACGACCAGCTTGGGACCACCCAATGACTCTACCAGGGACACCAGCTTGCCTGTCTCCAGGTCCTCCTCGATGAGTCCATGGGGAAGCCAGCCGATACCCAGCCCTGTCAGCGCAAGTTCGCGTATACCGATCGTGAAGGCCGTTTCACAGACCAGCTCGACGTCATAACGACGTTGCAGGTTGAGCTGGTATGGGGTGGCCAGCACACCCCCGAGAAAACTGTCGGGGTCGTATCCGATCAGCGGCAGGCGAGTTTCACGCTCGAGGTCAAATACCGGCCGCCCCAGTCGGTCTGCGGCACACACGGGGATCAACTGCTCCGTTCCCAGCGGAACACGCGCGATATCGGTGCGATCCGTGAACAAGGGCGAGCCCTCCAGTTCACTACACAGCAACAAGTCCGCCTCACCCCGCTGGAAGTGGCGGATGCAGTCACTCCGATCGGATGAACTCACTTGAAGCCGTGCTTCAGGGGCGCGGTGGCGGAAGTAACGCAGAAGCCGAGGCAAATAGCTGACGGTCAAGGTGTGCTGGGTGGTCAAGACCGCCCGGGGGCCGTGCTTGGCATCGGCACGTATGCGACTTCGCATGGCATAGAGGCGTGCCAACCAGTCGCGCAGCGGCACTTCATAGGCCTGTGCATGAGCGGTGAGCGACAGCCGAGCGGCACTACGGTCGATCAGCTCGACGCCTAGCCACTCTTCCAGCTGGCGTATGCGGCGTGAGAACGCCGGCTGGGTGACATGGCGTCGTTCGGCGGCCTGCGAAAAGGTGCCTGCCTCGATCAGCGCAAGAAAATCTTCTATCCACTCGATTTTCATAGCAATTTGCTGAGCCCATGGTTGTTTGGTGGTGGTTTTGTTGAGCTATGCAAAAATTTAACAGCTCCTGAGTATCTTGGCATTAGCCGAGACAACACCGTAGGCAGTAGCGTTGTGACAGACCCGTCGTTGGCGAACTCTTGTTCACCGTCATTTTGACCAGGGTCGTCATGAGAGCACGCTTATGCAAAAAATTTCTCGCCTGGAGGCTCGTATGCACCTTTCCCGTTTTCCTCGTGTCCGGCTTGGCCACCTGCCGACACCGCTGGAGCCCATGGACAATCTGAGCCGTCTGCTGGGAGGCCCGCGCCTGTGGATCAAGCGCGACGACTGCACCGGCCTGTCCACCGGGGGTAACAAGACCCGCAAGCTCGAGTTCCTGATGGCCGATGCCCTGGAGAAGGGTGCCGACACCGTCATCACTCAGGGTGCAACCCAGTCGAATCACGCCCGCCAGACCGCAGCGGCGGCCTGCAAGCTGGGCCTGGAGTGCCACATCCTGCTCGAGGATCGTACTGGCAGTGATGATCCCGCCTACAACTACAATGGCAACGTCTTCCTCGACCAGCTGCACGGTGCCACCGTCAGCAAGCGTCCTGGCGGTGCCGACATGACGGCAGAGATGGAAGGGTTGGCCGACCAGCTGAAGAGCGAAGGCAAGACGCCCTACATCATTCCCGGCGGTGGCTCCAACGAGATCGGGGCGCTGGGTTACGTCAATGCCGCCCTGGAGTTGCTGGCTCAGGTCAACGACATGGGCCTTCAGGTCGATCACCTGGTACACGCGACCGGTAGCGCTGGCACCCAGGCGGGACTCGTGACAGGACTGACGGCCTGCAATGCGGGTATCCCGGTGCTCGGCGTCGGCGTCCGCGCCCCCAAGGACAAGCAGGAGGCCAACGTCTTCGCGCTGGCCCAGAAGACGGAGGCCAAGCTGGGGCTGTCCGGCGTCGTGGCCCGCGAGCAGGTGGTCGCCAACTGTGACTATGTCGGCGAGGGCTACGGCATTCCGACCGAGAGCATGGTCGAGGCCGTGACGCTTCTGGCGCGCCATGAGGGCATCCTGCTGGACCCGGTCTACTCCGGCAAGGGCATGGCAGGTCTGATCGACCTGATCCGTAAGGGCCATTTCAAGGCAGGCGAAAACGTCGTGTTCCTCCACACCGGCGGTAGCGTTGCGCTATTTGGCTACCCGGACGCTTTCGGCTTTCTTGACTATCAGGCTTGATCACGGGCGCCTGTGAGCCATTTGCCAGGTGACTTATAGCCCCCCGTGTGTGCCTGAATGACCTCAAGACAGTCCTGAGACGTTAGTTCCACTGCGGAGAACTCAATGACAATTCGACATCTCAAGTCGGCCGAGGCCACCGAGACCGTCGCCGCCGAAGACCAGCGCATCACCACGGCGGTGCGAAACATGCTCGACGATATTCGCCAGCGCGGCGAAGTGGCCGTGCGCGAGTACGCCGAGAAGTTCGATGGCTGGACCGCCAATTTCGTCCTGAGCGACGAGAAGCGCCAGCGGCTCATCGATAGTGTCCCCCAAGCGGTCAAGGATGATATCGACTTCGCTCACCGTCAGATCAGGCGCTTCGCCGAGGCGCAACGCGACAGCCTCGTTTCCTTCGAGATCGAGACCGAGCCAGGGGTCGTGCTGGGACAGCGGGTGCTGCCCGTGGGGTGCGCCGGCTGCTATATCCCAGGTGGCCGCTACGCGCATGTGTCCTCGGCGTTGATGAGCGTCGCCACAGCCAAGGCGGCGGGGGTTGCGCATGTGGTGGCCTGCTCGCCGCCGCGTGGCGACAGCATCAACCCGGCGGTGGCTTACGCACTGGATGTGGCCGGCGCGGACATGATCCTGGAGATGGGCGGCGTGCATGCCATGGCGAGCATGGCCTTTGGTCTGTTCGGTGGTCGTGAGGCCGACATCCTGGTGGGGCCGGGCAATGCCTACGTGGCCGAGGCCAAGCGGCTGCTGTTCGGTCAGGTCGGCATCGATGTGTTCGCCGGGCCGACCGAGTCCGCCATTATCGCCGATGACTCGGCCGACCCCATGACCATCGCTGTCGACCTGGCCTCCCAGGCCGAGCATGGCCCCAACTCGCCTGTCTGGCTTTTCACCACCAGCGAACCCTTGGCGCACAAGGTCATCGAGCTTCTGCCGAAGGTTGCCGATGACATGCCCAACGCCGAGGTGGTGCATGCCGCTTGGCGTGATTACGGCGAGGTGATCGTGGCGGACAGCCGCGAGGAGGTCGTTGAGGTCAGCGATCGCTACGCCTGTGAGCATCTGCAGGTGCTGTGCAAGGATCTCGACTGGTGGAAGGAGCACCTGAGCAACTACGGCTCGCTGTTCCTTGGCGAGGGGAGCACCGTCACTCACGGCGACAAGTGCTCGGGGACCAACCATATCCTGCCGACCAAGCGCGCTGGCCGTTACAGCGGCGGCCTCAATGTGCACAAGTTCATGAAGGTGCTGACCACCCAGCAGCTCAGTGCAGAGGCCAACCACACCTTCAGTGCGGTGGCGTCGCGCATTTCGCGCACCGAAGGGATGGAAGGCCACGCCCGAGCCTGCGACTGGCGCTTGACCAAGTACTTCCCCGATGAGCAATGGGACTTCCCCGTCTACCACCAGCAACGTTATTGAGGTAGGTCACATGCGCCGTTTCTCGAAATCCTTCACCCAGCAGGAGCCGATCTCCGAGGCCGCGATTGAGGCCGCGGTGGCGGTCATGCGCACCGGTCGGCTGCATCGCTACAACCTGGTCGAGGGAGAGAAGGGGGATGCTGCGTTACTGGAGCAGGAGTTTGCCGCCCGTCTCGGGGTTCCCTACGTCCTGGCTTGCGCCTCCGGGGGCTATGCGCTTCAGCTGGCGCTGCGGGCCTGTGGGCTCAAGCCCGGGGATGCGGTGCTGTGCAATGCCTTCACCCTGTCGCCGGTGCCGGGCAGCATCCATGCCACGGGAGGCGAGGCCGTGTTGGTGGACATCCTGGAGGATACCACCGTCGATCCCGATGACCTCGCTGCCGCGGCGCAAGAAACGGGGGCACGCTTCTTCATGCTGTCGCACATGCGCGGCCACATCGGCGACATGGACGCCATCGTGGCGGTCTGTGAGGCCCATGGTATCACCTTGATCGAGGACTGCGCCCATACCATGGGGGCCACCTTCGCCGGTAGGCCCAGTGGCACTTTCGGCAAGGTAGGGTGTTTCAGTACCCAGACGTACAAGCACCTCAATTCGGGGGAGGGTGGCCTGCTGAGCACGGAGGATCCCGAGGTGATGCGCCGGGCGGTGATCATGTCGGGGTCCTACATGCTCTATGACCGCCATCTGGCGGTGCCGGAGGCCGAGTCCTTCAGCGAGACGCGACTGGTGACGCCCAATATGAGTGGCCGCATGGACAACCTGCGTGCGGCGATCCTGCGCCCGCAGTTGGCCGAGCTCGTGTCGCGCAAGGAACGCTGGAACGCGCTCTATCGTCGCCTGGAGGCTGGCCTGGCTGACATGGCGCTGGTCCAGCCCATCCCCCGTCACGAGAAAGAAGATTTCGTTGGCAGTTCGATCCAGTTCCGGCTGCCGTCACTCACCCACGACCAGATCGCTCGGTTCGTCGCAGGCTGTGAAGCCCGCGGCATTCCGCTCAAGTGGTACGGAAAGTCGCAACCGGAAGATTACACCAGTCGCTACGACAGCTGGGGGTATCTCGAGGTAACTCGCCCCCTGCCGAATGCCGACCGTGTGCTGGCCACGCTTTGCGATCTTCGACTGCCGTTGACGTTTGACGAAAGGGACTGTGACGACATCGTCCAGTTGATGGGCGACGCCATGGATCAGGCAACGAACAAGACCGACGCCATGTAGTACCAACTCTATGCAGATTGGAGAGATAACAATGTTCAAGAAAACTCTTTTAACCAGCGCTATCCTCGCCACCCTGACCGCGCAGGCGGCACAGGCCGAGACCTTCAAGGTTGGCATGGGGGACCCGATGGAGTCCGACCAGGGCGCACTGGCCCAGCGTTTCGAGGAGCTGGTCGAACAGCTCTCCGACGGTGAGATGCAGGTCGAGCTTTTCCCCGGTGGCCAGCTTGGTTCCGAGACGGGCATGATCCAGGATACCCGCATCGGTAAGCTCGACTTTGCGCTTGTCGGCGTGGGCAACCTGACGCCCTATGCGCCGCGTCTCGGCGCCCTGACCATGCCATATGCGATCCGCAGCCATGCCGATGCGGTCAAGGCCACCACCGGTCCCCTCGCCGATCGCTGGAATGCCATCGCTGAAGAGGAAGCCGGCGTGCACATCGTCAGCTGGCTGTATTCCAACTTCCGATATCTCACCAACTCGAAGCGACCCGTGACCACCCTCGAGGACATCGAGGGGCTCAAGGTGCGGGTGCCGCAGAACGAGCTGATGCTGGCCACCTATAAGGCCTGGGGGGCCAGTCCGATCAGCATGTCCTGGCCCGAGGTGTTCACCGGCCTCCAGCAGGGCGTGATCGATGGCCAGGACAACCCATACATCGTCAACTACACGATGAAATTCCATGAAGTGCAGGATTACCTCACCGAAGTGCACTACCAATACTCGCTGCAGCCCATCGTGATGGGGGTCAGGACCTACGAGAAGCTGAGTGATGAGGAGCGCGCGATCATCGATCGGGCCGGCCTCGAGGCCCAGCTCTATGCGCTGCAATTCCAGCTGACCGAGGCCTCCAAGGCGCGTGCGGGTATGGAGGCTGAAGGTGTCGAGGTATCCACTCTAGAAGATGAGGATGAGTGGATTCGCATTGCCAAAGAGCAGGTCTGGCCCGAGTTCTATGACGACATTGGTGGCCAGGAAGCCTTCGAGGAAATGCAAAAGGCCTTGGGTCACTGAGATAGGTCTGGCCGGGTGGCCTACTTCCACCCGGCCCACTCCTCCTCCACTCACTCCCACTCGGGAAGGAGGCTTTCGTGTTAGCAAAGCTGCTCAATCATATCGAAGACTACGCCTGCCGCTTCCTGCTCGGGGTGTTCGTGGTATTGCTGTTCATTCAGGTGGTCATGCGTGTGACGCTTGGCATCGGCACGGCTTGGATCGAGGAGTTGGCCCGTTACGCCTTCGTTTGGTTCGTGTTCCTAGGTGCCGCCCATGCGGCTCATCTGGGGGCACATAACCGGTTGCAGATTCACATCAACATGATGCCAAAACGAGTCGCCAATACGCTGTTGCTGCTGGTCGACTTGGTCTGGGTCGGTTTCTGCCTGGTGCTGGCGTGGAAGAGCTTGGATCTGATTAGTCTACTGCTGGAGTTCCCTTATAAATCTCCCGCTTTGGGTTGGTCGCTGGCCTATGTCTACTTCGTATTTCCCATCGCCTTCGTGCTGATGGCGCTTCGTGTCCTGCAGGTCCAGTACCTGAAGCTGGTCAAGGGCATCGAGCCTGGAGACGTAGAGCAGGAAGAGGTCAGCAAGATTACCGAACAGCACGCCCACGAGACCGCAGAGTCTCCCTCGAACAAAGCAGAGGGGTAAGCATAATGGCTGCAACAGTTCTGTTTTCCATGTTTGGAGCGCTGCTACTTTTTGGCGCACCTATTGTAGTGGCCCTTGGTGTTGCCTCCTTGGCGGTTTACGTCATGAGCGGAGATGACATCAGTTCGCTGATCGAGCTGGCCTTTTCAGCGATCAATTCGTTTCCGCTCATGGCTCTACCCTCTTTCATCCTGGCAGGGGCCTTGATGGGGAATGCCGGCATCGCTAGACGTCTCATTCTCATTGCCGAAGAGTTGGCAGGGCCTGCGGCCGGTGGGTTGGGCGCGGCCGCGGTGATGGCCTGCATGTTCTTTGGTGCCATTTCCGGATCCGGACCGGCGACGACGGCCGCCGTCGGGATGCTGGTGATTCCTGCCATGATCGAGCGCGGCTACGGTCGTAGCTATCCCGCGGCGATCACCGCTACTGCCGGCGGGCTCGGGGTTGTGATCCCGCCCAGCATGCCGCTGGTTATTTACGGCGTCACTGCCAATGAATCCATCTCTGCGCTGTTCATTGCAGGGGTGATTCCGGGAATTATGCTCGGTGCTGGTCTTATGGTGGCAAACTACATCACGGCGAAGCGCAACGGCTATCAGACCGAAGGCACGGGTTACGACTGGAAACGTATCGTCAAGGTCCTGAAGGATGGGTTCTGGTCGCTCATGGCGCCGGTGGTGATCTTGGGCGGTATCTATTCCGGAATGTTCACGCCGACAGAGGCCGCGGTAGTCTCCATCTTCTATGCCCTGTTTGTCGGGATCTTTATCCATAAGGAATCGTCTCTTCGCGGGCTCAACGAGGCTTTTCAGAACACTACTTGGCTGACCGGGCGTGTGCTTATCATCATGTTTACCGCTACCGCCTTCGGTCGCATTCTGGTTGAGAATCACATCCCGGCCATGATCGCTCAGGGGATCCTACAGGTTACTGACAGTCTGTGGCTGGTGTGGGTGCTGGTGATTGGCTTCTTGCTAGTTGTGGGCATGTTTATCGAGATTCTTGCTACCATCATGATCGTCACGCCAGTGCTACTGCCAGTGATGGCAGCGCTTGGCGTCGACCCTATCCACTTTGGCATCGTATTGGTGGTTAGCCTCGGTATCGGTTTTTCCACGCCGCCACTGGGTGAAAACATGTTTATCAGCTCCAGTATCGCCAATGTCTCCATCGAGCGCATCTCGGTTCGAGCGCTGCCGCTAGTCGGGTCGATGGTGGTGATCGTATTGCTGCTGGCATTCTTTCCCCAGATTTCTCTATGGCTGCCAGAACTGCTTGGCTTCTGATAACGAATAAATAGGTAACCTATGACGACTCACAATCACGATTCTGAGGCTCACCATTCGGACCGCCATACCATTGTGGGTGTGCTGGGTGGGATGGGCCCTGATGCCACTGTGGCCTTTATGCAACGGGTCATTGATGTCACAGCAGCTGAAGATGATATTGACCATGTCCACCTGCTTGTGGACAACAACCCGAAAGTTCCTTCACGTATCAAGGCGCTGATCGACGGTGACGGCGAAAATCCCGGGCCCGCAATTGCAGAGATGGCCCGGAGACTTGAAGTGGCCGGTGCCGACTTCCTGGTGATGCCTTGTAATACCGCGCACTACTACTGGCAGGATGCTCAGGATGCTGTAGGCATCCCAGTTTGGCACATTGTCGAGTGCACCCTGGACACCATCGCACGCCGCATACCCGGGGCCAGAGTGGGCATGCTCTGCTCGCCGGCGCTACGCAAGATCGGCCTATACGAGGGGTTTATCGAATCACGCGGGCTGTCACTCGTCTATCCCGATGACGAGGCGTCCGTGCTCGATGTGATCCGGGCCGTCAAGCGCGGCCAGGGGCGCCATCCCGATACCCTTGCCGCCATCACCAGGGCCGCTGATGAGCTCAGGGAGCGAGGGGCCGATGTCCTGGTGCTGGCCTGCACCGAGCTGTCGGTGATTGGGGATGCGCTGGATACCTCGGTTCCCGTCGTAGATACCGTCCAAGTGCTGGCCGAGCAAGTCGTTGCCGCGGCGGACGGACGCTGACGCCTCAACTCTCTGAGTGGCCGGGCTTCGTTGCCCTGCGCCGCCCATTATTTTTCTCACCCTGTTGGACCTCCCCCCGCCTGGCTCGGCTTATGTCGGGCCGGGGAAGGGCGAGTGTGTCCCGGCGACGGGGGTCAGGAGAGCATGCAAATGAAACTTCATATCTTCACAACGCCTGGAGCGGGCGGGGTATCTCGACTCATCCGGCAGCTGAGTCGCCATCGTGCCATCGGTCGCGGCCTGCTGGTATGCATCACCATCGCTCTGGCCACTACTTTCATTGCCGATCACTACGGTGGGCCGACGCTGCTCTACGCCCTGCTGTTCGGCATGTCGCTGCATTTCCTGAGTGAAGAGGGGCGCTGCCGCGAGGGGATCGAGTTCGCCGCCCGCACAGTGTTGCGGCTTGGCGTAGCGTTGCTGGGTGCGCGCATGACACTGGAGCAGGTCGGGGATTTGGGCCTTGGTCCTGTGCTCACCGTGGTTGGGGCGGTGGCACTGGTTATCGCCATTGGCGCGGTTCTGGCCAGGGCCCTTGGCTTGACTCGTGATCTGGGGCTATTGACCGGTGGCGCCGTGGCCATCTGTGGTGCTTCGGCGGCCTTGGCTTTGTCGGCGGTGATGCCTCGCCACGAAACCAGCGAGCGCAACACCATCCTGACGGTGGTGGGGGTGACCACGCTCTCCACCATGGCGATGGTGATCTATCCCCTGATCGCCGCGGCCCTGGAGCTGGCCAATACGCAGGCCGGAATCTTTCTCGGTGGCACCATCCACGACGTGGCCCAGGTGGTGGGAGCCGGCTACATGATCTCCGAGCAGACCGGTGACATCTCGACGCTGGTCAAGCTGGTGCGGGTCGCCATGCTGGTGCCGGTGGTGATGATCTTCATGTGGCTATTCCGGAAGTCTCGCAAGGAAGAGGGTGAAACGACCAAGATGCCGATGTTGCCGGGCTTCCTCGTCGGTTTCGTGTTACTCGTCGTGGTCAACAGCCTGGGGCTCATCCCCGAGACGGTGAACGAAGGAATGGCGACTCTGTCCCGCTGGTGCCTGGTCACGGCGATTGCCGCGTTGGGCATCAAGACGTCGTTCCAGAAACTGGCGGTGGTTGGCTGGAAGCCTGTCATCCTGATGGTTGCCGAGACGATATTCCTGCTGCTCGTGGTGATGGCCTTTATCTTCTGGGGTGGTGTGGGTGGATAACATCGATTCCTGAGGACTCTATGCTGCCGAGGGATGCTTTCTCAACGGCAGCTAAGGAGCCGTCATTCGACTCGATGACCCGCAACGCAGCGAGCCCCGCCATTGGCGAAACTCGCTGCATTCGTGCTCACGTATCACGTGCCGATGATGCCGCCGTCCTCGCGGGTAATCACCAGGGTGGCCGAACGGGGAACGGCGCTGCCGCCCTCCGGCCAGTGACTGGCGAAGTCGCCGGCGGCGAAGGCCTCGGCGTCGGTGGTGGCGCCCGGGTGCTGGACATTGACGAACATGGTGCGCTGGTCCGGGGTGGTGATCACGCCGGTGATCTCCTGGCCCACGGGGCCGGTGAGGAAGCGCTTGATCTCGCCGCTCTCCGGGGTGGCGGCCAGCATCTGGTTGTTGCCGAATACCTCGTAGATGCCGTTGTTCATCACCGACTCGCTGATGTCGGTCTGGATCCAGACGCGGCGGTCCGGGTCGATCCACAGGCCGTCCGGGCTGGCGAAGATGGCGTCATCGCCGAGTGGCTCGCCGGCCGGGTTGCGGCCGTTCTCCCGGTCGCCGCCCAGCATGAAGAGATCCCAGGCGAAGCGCGTGCCGGCGTGGGAGCCGTCTTCCTGCCAGCGGATGATATGACCGAAGCCGTTGTCGGACCGCGGGTTGGCGGCATCCTCCTGGCCCGGCTCGCGGCGGGTGTTGTTGGTCAGGGTGAAGTAGACCCGGCCGGTGACCGGGTCCACGGCGCCCCACTCGGGGCGGTCCATCCTGGTGGCGCCGACATGGTCGGCGGCGCTGCGGGTGTTGACCAGGATGTCGGCCAGATCGGTGAAGCCGTTCTCCGGGGTCAGGCCGTTCTCGCCCGGGGCCAGGGCCAGCCACTCGCCGCTGCCATTATCGTGGAACTTCGCCACATGGAGCGTGCCTTCATCCAGCAGCGAGCCGTCGGCCGTGGCGGCATGGAAGGGCCTGGCCGAGACGAACTTGTAGATGTACTCGAAGCGGGCGTCGTCGCCCGAGTAGCAGACCACCGGCTGGCCCTCCACGGCGGGGGCGAAGATCACCCCTTCGTGGGCGAAGCGCCCGAGGTGGGTGCGCTTGACCGGCGTCGATTGCGGGTCCATGGGGTCGATCTCGACCATGTAGCCGAAGGCGTGCGGCTCGTTGCGGTAGTCGTCCCGGGCCGAGGCGCCGCGGGTGCTGGCATCGAAGCGCAGGGTCTCGTCGGCGCCGCCCGCCGCCCGGTGCCACTGGTAACGCCCCGTGTCGCGCGTCTGGATGCCGTAACGCGCCTGGCGGCGCTCGATCTCGGGGTCCTCGTTGGCGAAGTAGCCGGCCCAGTTCTCCTCGGCGGCCAGGTAGGTGTTCCAGGGGGTGACGCCGCTGGAGCAGTTGTTGAGGGTGCCGCGGGTCATGCTGCCGTCGGGGCTGAACTTCGTCACCACGTGCCCGGTGCCGGCCACCGGCCCGGCCAGGCGCATCGGCGTGAGGCCGGTGATGCGACGGTTGCGGGCGTCCTCGACCACCTGCCACTGGCCGTCGGCACCCTGGCGCACGCGAACGACGGAGACGCCATGGGCGTTGAGTTCCTTGAGCACCTGGTCGGGGTCGCGGGAACCGTCCTCGTGTTGCGGAAAGCCCTCCGAGTCGAGGGCCAGGCCCCGGGCGGCGCCGTGCAGGTAGCGCGGCTCCACGTACTCGTGGTTGAGCACCAGCAGGCCGTCGCGGGAGCTGCCGTCGAGGGGGAAGAAGTGCATGCCGTCGTGGTGGCTGCCCACCTGCTGGGCCTGGTCCTCGCCGCTGGCGTCCAGCGAGAAGGCCGGCATGCCGCCGTTGATCGGCGTGCCCCAGGGAATGAAGGTCTGTACCCGGTAGCCTTCCGGCACCACCACGCTGTCGGCGGCGCTGACCGGAATCGCCTTGAAGCCGAGACTGGGGGCCGGGGCACCCGTGCCGGCGGCCAGGACGCGGCCGAAGGGCAGGGTGGTGGCCATGGCGCCGGCCACGGCGGCGGCCAGGCTGCCGCGCAGCAGCGTGCGACGGCTCAGGCGGGCGTCGAGAATGTCGCCGAAGTAGGCATTGGGCGACGTGTTGCTGGCGGGTTCGTCGCCGGCGGCGAGAATCGGGTCGGTGGTGCCGATGTACTGGGGCTGTTTCATCTTGCTGCCTCACATGACGTCACGGGGAGCTCCATGGTCGGCAGGGGATATTGCATCGGCATGAACGAATAGAGTCGATGTCGTGACGGCCTGGTGTCACGTCGGGAGACGACCGAAACGCCGAAGGCCCCGCGTGTGGGGCCTTCGGCGTTCTGCCGGAGCGTGCCGGAGCGTGCCGGCGGGGGCGTCAGCGGGCCTGGCGTCGGGTCATGATGCCCAGGGCGCCGCAGGCCAGGCCGATGAGCACCATCACGGTGATGACCCAGAGCGGGCTGTAGAAGGTGGTGTAGACCTCCCAGCCGGTGAGGCGCAGCAGATCGGAGAACCGGGTCGGCGCGCCGGCCAGGTGGCCACCCAGGGTGCCGGTGGTGGCGAACAGCAGTCCGCCGATCAGCGCCAGGAGTACCAGCACCCAGCGCCGGGCACCGTCGAAGGCGGCGTCGCCGGCGCGCCACACCAGCACGGTGAGCATGGCGTAGAGGCCCAGCGACCAGAGCGCCATGAGGATATGGTTGCGTACCATCGGGCTTGCCAGGTTGGCCTCCAGCGGCCAGACCAGGCTGCCGCTGACGATGGAGGCCAGGGCGCCGAGCAGGCTGAGCACCAGCACCGGCAGCAGGGCGGCGCGGCTGAGCTCGGCCATCCGGCCGGGCAGGAAGGCGCCGACCAGGATCAACAGGGTGGCCAGCGCCCAGAACGCCTCCGGGAAATGGACGAGCATATGGTGCATACCGGTCATGAGCGGTCTCCTCGGCGAGTCGGGCGGAAGGCGGGCAGCAGGGCGAGGGTCACGCCGAGCATGGCGATCAGGCCGGCGGCCAGGGTCATCCACCAGCGGCTGGTGATGGCGTCGTTGAACTCCCTCTCCACGCCGTAGAGGGCGAGTTGCTTCTCGCTGTGGCGGGGCCGAACCGGCGTCCCGGCGGCGATGTCCTCGGCCCCGGCGTGGGCGCGGCTGACCAGCAGCGGCCAGTCCACCTGCCCGGGGTAGAACAGGGTCATCTCGAGCCAGTCGTCGGACCAGTCGGGAGCATCGCCGTCGATACGTTGGGCCTGGATGTCGGCATGGCGGCCGAGCCCCAGTGAATGGGGATGCGAGACGTAGTGCCAGCGACTGCCGGTGGCATTGCGATACACGGCGATGGCGATGTCGTAGACGCCCTGGTCGCGGAAGGCCTTGTCGTCCAGTGGACTGCGGGTATCCATGTCGCGCACCAGGGTCACGTCCCAGTGGCCGTCCTCCCAGCGGGCCTGGCCGTGCACCGCGATGTCGCCGCGGGAGCCGGCGGGATCGCGCAGCAGGCGGCGCGGGATCACGTCGCCGTTCTGCCAGTCGTGATCGGGGTCGAAGTCGGTGCGGTTGGCCTCGGACAGGTAGTAGAGGCCGTCGAAGTCGACCTGGCCGGACGTCACGTCCTCCCAGCGCAGCGCGCGCTGGCCGGTCTGCTCGGGGTCGAGCATCCAGAGCGGGCGGTTGTTGTCGGCGTCCCAGTTGGTGGTGTAGGGCCCGCTGCCGGCGTCGCTGTTGCGATACTCGCCGATCCATTGGTCATCGGAGGCGCCGATGGGGTTGGAGCGTCCGGCGCGCCAGTGCCAGAGGTCGAGGAAGTAGCCGGCCTCGCGCTGGGTCGCCAGGACGTCGGCATCCACCACGCTGCGCCAGTCATGCTGGTCCGTCCGCGTGCCCGGCAGGTACTTGCGCACGTCGCTATGGCCGAGCCGCTCGCCCAGGTGCGGATGGGCGGTGACGTCTGCCGGTGAGGCCGAGTCGCTGAAGAAACGCATCCGGTCGCCGACGGTGACGTAGCCGCCGTAGCGGCCGAAGTCCGGCACGCCACCGTCGTCGACCAGCATGGCCACCCGGTCCTCATAGGTACCGTCGGGATCGGGACCGGCTCGGGAGTTGCCGTGACGGATCCATTCGCCGTCCTCGAAGCGCAACATGTCGTGATAGACGTGGGCGCGTTCGGCGGGCCAGCGGTAGCGGAAGAAGATCTGCTCACCGTTGTAGGCCGCCTGCACCTGCAACGGCATGGTCAGCTCATCGGGGATATGGATATTGCGCTCGTGATCGTTGCCGACCACCCCGGTGCCCTGGGTGATCCAGGCCAGTCCGAGGGCAATCGGCAGGCCGAGGACCAGCCACGGGCCGGCGCCCTTGTCATGACGTGCCATGTGAACTCCTGAATCATGGGGTAAACGGATGTTGCCTGGTGTCAGTGTGGACCACGCACGGATGAACGACCTGACACAGGTCAAGTCGGGCGTGACAAACCACCACCTCGGCGGTGTCAGCCGGCACGACGCCCACGGCCCGAGTCAGCCGATGGTGCCGCTGAGCCACAGCCATAGCGCGATCAGCGCGAAGTGGCCCGGGTACCAGGTGAGCCATAGCCGTCTCGGCATGGCGTTCGGGACCTCGGGGGTCAGGCGATGGGCGCCGGCGGCCAGCCACAGCACCGCCAGGCAGGTGGCGACGGTGAACGACTTGGCCATGTCGGAACTGTTCATCAGCCCGGCCACTATCAGCACCGGCACCGTGAAGGCCACCGCCGCCAGGCGTTCGGTCAGGGCGTCGCCGGCCTGGTGCAGCCGGTGCAGGGCGAGCATGAGCAGCGGGATCAGCAGCAGGCCGCGGTGACCGTACTCGACCCAGCCGCCGAGCAGCTGCCAGACCGCCAGCGAGACCACGATCGCGAGGACCAGCCAGGGCACCTCCAGGTCGCCGCGGTGGTGGCGGGCGAGCAGGCCGCGCAGCCAGGCGCCCCAGGCCAGCCCCGCGGCCAGGGTGAAGCAGACGTTGAGCAGGAACGCATCCGAGGCTCGCGGCATCATCATGTAGGGCCACTGGGCGACCAGGCCGATCACCAGGATGCGCCGGGCGTAGCGCAGCGGGTTACGGGTGTTGAAGAGGCCGTGCCAGGCGACCATGGCGGCGAACAGCGGGAAGGCGATGCGCCCGATCGAGGAGCCGGCCCAGTCGAGCTCCCAGCTCACCGGCAGCACGTAGCGGGTCAGGTGGTCGATGGTCATGGTGGCCAGCGCCAGCCACTGTCCCCAGCCGGTCCAGGTGGAGGAGGGGCGGGCGGCGGCAGTCGCGGCGGCCTGGGCAGTCATCGAGACCTCCATGTGGTGATGACGGGGTGGCACCATTGGCAATGGTGGCTGTTGACCGGAAAACGGCGGCGGGAGTTCCCCGTCGGCGAGCGGGGGCACGAGGGGGAACCGCCATTGCGGTTTGCGGAGCGTCTCGAAACCGCATCACACTGCAGGTATGCGCCGGGTCCCGGTGGGTGGAGGACAAAGCCTTGTGTTCCAACAACAATGAGAGACTGAGGAACGCGCGATGAGCCGAATGCAAGCGAGAGACGTCAAGACCGCGGAGGATGCCCGACGGATCGTCGAGGAGCGCGGCCTGAGCCACGTCAAGGTGGGCATGTTCGACATCGACGGCGTGATGCTCGGCAAGTACATGCACCGCGACAAGTTCTTCTCGGCCCTGGAGGACGGCTTCGCCTTCTGCGACGTGGTGCTGGGCTGGGACAGCAAGGATGAGCTCTACGACAACGTCACCTTCACCGGCTGGCATACCGGCTATCCCGATGCGCCGCTGAAGGTCATCCCCGGCAGCTGTCGCGAGCTGTCCTGCGAGGGCGACGACATGCTGCTGTTCCTGGCCGAGTTCGACGGCCCGGCCGAAGAGCTCTGCCCGCGTGGGCTGTTGAAGCGCGTACTCGAGCGCGGACGCGGGATGGGCTTCGAGGCCTTCGGGGCGCTGGAGTACGAGTTCTTCCTGTTCCAGGAGACGCCGGAGTCGGTGCGCGAGAAGGGCTTTCGCAACCTCAAGCCGCTGACGCCGGACATGATGGGCTATTCGATGCTGCGCAGCTCGGTGCACAGCGAGCTCTATCATGAGCTGCTGGCGCTGTCGGAAGCCATGGACTTCCCTATCGAGGGCCTGCACACCGAGACCGGCCCCGGCGTTCTCGAGGCGGCCATTGGCGTGGACGGCGCCCTGGCCGCCGGCGACAAGGGCGCGCTGTTCAAGGTCTTCACCAAGGTCTGGGCCCAGCGCCGTGGCCTGATGGCCACCTTCATGGCCAAGTGGTCGCCCGACTACCCGGGCCAGAGCGGGCATATCCACCTGTCGCTACGGGAGATCGACAGTGGCGCCTCGGCGTTCTTCGCTGCCGAGAAGCCCTATCAGATGAGCGATATCCAGCGTCACTTCGTGGCCGGCCAGCAGAAGCTGATGCCGGAATTCCTGGCCATGTTCGCACCGACCATCAACAGCTACACGCGCCTGATTCCCGGTTTCTGGGCGCCCACCGAAGCCACCTGGGGGGTGGAGAACCGTACCACGGCGCTACGCGTGATTCCCGGCAGCGCCAAGTCCCAGCGTGTCGAGTACCGCCTCGGCAGCGCCGATGCCAACCCCTACCTGGCGCTGGCGGCGGCCATCGGTGCCGGGCTCTACGGCATCGAACAGCGACTCGAGCCCGACGAACCGGTCGAGGGCAATGCCTACGAGCTCGACCATCCCGAGCACCTGGCCCTGCCGCGCACCCTGTGGGAGGCCGCCCAGCGGCTGAAGGCCTCCGAGGCGGCCCGCGCGCTGTTCGGCGATGCGTTCGTGGAGCATTTCGCCGCGACGCGGGAGTGGGAGGAGCGGCAGTTCCGCCGCCATATCACGGATTGGGAGTTGGATCGGTACTTCGAGATTATCTGAGCTACGGGCTACGGGCTACGGGCTACGGGCGACGGGCGACGGGCGACGGGCGACGGGCGACGGGCGACGGGCGACGGGCGACGGGCGACGGGCGACGGGCTAACGGGCGGTTTTGGGGTTCGCAGCTCGAAGCTCGTGGCTCGAGGCTTTACACGATTCGTCGCCTGTAACGAGAGGATCAAGACACTATGGCCATACAAAGAACGATTTCCCCGGTCGACGGCTCGATCTATGTGGAGCGGGAACAGGCCGATGCGGCCCAGGTGGAGGCGACCCTTGAACGGGCGGTGGTGGCTCAGCGGGCCTGGCGTGAGGTGCCGCTCTGCGAGCGTACCCGGCTGTGCTCGGCGATGGTCGATACCTTCGTCGCCCGCCGCAACGAACTGGCCGAGGAACTCACCTGGCAGATGGGCCGGCCGATCGCCGCCGCCGGCGGCGAGATCAAGGGTTTCGAGGAGCGCGCTCGGGGCATGATCGGCCTGGCCGAGTCGGCGCTGGCGCCGATCGAACTTCCCGACAAGCCGGGCTTCACCCGCTATATCACCCGCGAACCGCTGGGCGTGTCCTTCATCGTCGCGCCCTGGAACTTCCCCTTCATGACCGCGGTGAACGCCATCGTGCCGGCGATCATGGCCGGCAATTCGGTGATCCTCAAGCACTCGGCCCAGACGCCGCTGTGCGCCGAGCGCCTCCAGCAGGCCTTCGACGAGGCGGGGCTGCCACCGGGTGTCTTCCAGCACCTGCACCTGTCGCACGAGGCCACCGAGGCGCTGATTCGCGATGCGCGCATCAAGCATGTCTCCTTTACCGGTTCGGTGGGCGGCGGCGCCATGGTCGAACGCAACGCGGCCGGGCGCTTCATCGCCACCGGTCTGGAGCTGGGGGGCAAGGACCCGGCCTATGTCCGCGCCGACGTCGATCTGGACACTGCCATCAAGGGGGTGATGGACGGCGCCTTCTTCAACTCCGGCCAGAGCTGCTGCGGCATCGAGCGGATCTACGTGCAGCGCGAGATCTTCGACGCCTTCGTCGCGCGTGCGGTGGCCTGGGTTCGCCGGCTCAGGCTCGGCAACCCCACCGACGCCGCGACCACCCTGGGCCCGCTGGTCAAGCCGGCGGCGGCGGACTTCGTGCGCGGCCAGGTCGAGGAGGCGGTGGCGGCCGGCGCCCAGGCCTGGATCGATCCCGGCGACTATCCGCTGTCCACGCCGGGCAGCGCCTATCTGGCGCCCCAGGTGCTGACCGGCGTCGACCACTCCATGCGGGTCATGCACGAGGAGAGCTTCGGCCCCGTGGTGGGGATCATGCCGGTGGACTCCGACGACGAGGCCGTGCGTCTGATGAACGACAGCGACTTCGGCCTGACGGCGGCGGTCTTCACCCGCGATATCGCCGCCGGTGAGGCCATCGCCCGGCGCCTCGAGGCCGGCACGGTGTTCACCAACCGCTGCGACTACCTGGACCCCGAACTGGCCTGGACCGGCATCAAGCAATCCGGCCGTGGCTGTTCGTTGTCGCGGCTCGGCTACGAGACCCTGACGAGGCCGAAATCCTTCCATCTGAAGCATGCTTGAGCCCCTTCGGGGAGCTGTAAGCTGGAAGCCGTAAGCTGCAAGAAAACCCCTTGAGGGCTTGTGTGGCGAATCAAGGCTTGGCTTCGAGCTTCGAGCTTCGAGCTTCGAGCTTCGAGCTTCGAGCTTCGAGCTTCGAGCTTCGAGCTTCGAGCTTCGAGCTTCGGGCTTCGAGCTGACAGCTCCCGGGACGGGTATGGCTTCGAACTCCGCGACATGACGATAGAGGATACGATGAGCCAAGACGATATGAGTCGATTCACCACCGGCTGGCACTATCCGGCCCAGATCCTGACCGGTGCCGGACGCATCCGTGAGTTGCCCGGGGCTTGCCAGGCGCTGGGCATGCGCGCGCCGCTGCTGGTCACCGACCCGGGCCTGGCGGGGCTGGCGATGGTGCGCGAGCGGGTCCAGGCCTGCGCGGATGCCGGGCTGGGCATCGCCGTGTTCAGCGAGATCAAGGGCAACCCCACCGGCAAGAATGTCATGGATGGCGTGGCGGCCTTCCGCGAAGGCGGCCACGACGGGGTGATCGCCTTCGGTGGCGGCTCCGGGCTCGACGCCGCCAAGGCCGTGGCGCTGATGGCGCGCCAGCGCGAGGAGCTGTCGCTGTGGGCGCTGGAGGATGTCGGCGACAACTGGAAGCACGCCGATGGCGAGGCCATCGTCCCCATCGTCGCCGTGCCCACCACCGCGGGCACCGGCTCCGAGGTCGGGCGTGCCTCGGTGATCACCGACGAGGTCGCGCACGTCAAGCGCATCATCTTCCACCCGGGCATGGTGCCGGCCACGGTGATCCTCGACCCCGAACTGACCCTCGGCCTGCCGCCGGCGATCACCGCCGCCACCGGCATGGATGCGCTGTCGCACTGCCTGGAGGCCTGGTGTTCGCCGCTCTATCACCCCATGGCCGAGGGCATCGCCGTGGAAGGCATGCGCCGGATCCGCGACTTCCTGCCGCGCGCCTTCAGGGACGGCGGCGATCTCGAGGCGCGGATGAACATGCTGGTGGCCTCGATGATGGGGGCCACCGCCTTCCAGCGCGGGCTCGGGGCCATGCATGCCCTGGCCCATCCGCTGGGGGCCCTGCATGACGCCCACCACGGCACCCTGAATGCCATCCTGATGCCCTATGTACTGCGCGCCAACGAGCGCGCCATCGGCGAACCCATGGTGCGGCTGGCGCGTTACCTCGACCTGCGTCAGCCCGGCACGGCGACGGTGATCGACTGGGTGCTGGAGCTGCGCGAGCGGCTGGGAATCCCGCATACCCTGGCCGAGCTCGACATCGACACCCGCCAGGCCGACAAGGTCGGGCAGATGGCGGTGGCGGATCCCTCCTCCGGTACCAATCCCGTCGCCTTCGAGGCCGGTGAGTATCGCGAGATCTTCGTCAAGGCTGTCGAAGGACGCCTCTAAGCTGCCAAGGAGATTCATCGATGCATATCGGACTTCTGCAATGCGACGACGTGGCGCCGGAGCTGCGCGAGGCGCATGGCAACTACCCCGAGATGTTCCAGCGCCTGTTCACATCGGTGGATCCGACCCTGACGTTCCGCGTCTGGCGCTGCCTCGACGGCGAGATCCCCGACGACGTGAACGCCGTCGACGCCTGGCTGACCACCGGATCGAAGTTCGGTGTCAACGACGGCCTGGCCTGGGTCGACGCGCTGTGCGGCTTCGTGCGCGAGCTGTGGCATTCCGGCAAGCCGCTGGTGGGCATCTGCTTCGGCCACCAGCTGATCGCCAGGGCGCTGGGCGGGGAGGTGGTCAAGAGCCCCCGCGGCTGGGGGGTGGGGGTGTCGTTCAACCGGGTCACCGAGCGTGCCGGCTGGATGGAGCCGTGGCAGGAGGGGCTCGACCTGGTGGTCAGCCATCAGGACCAGGTGGAAGAACTGCCGCCACAGACCCGCGTGCTGGCGGAAAGCGACTTCTGTCCCGTCTATCTGATGCAGGTCGGCGAACACTTCCTCGGCGTGCAGGGCCACCCGGAATTCGCCAAACCCTACTCCCGGGACCTGATGCAGCTGCGCCGCGAGCTGGTGGGCGCCCATCGGGTGCGCGAGGGCCAGGCCTCGCTCAATGCCCCGGTGGACGATACCCTGATGGTGCGCTGGATCCTGAACTTCATGAAGCGGGCCATGGAGGGTGGCGGAGATGACGGCTGACACATCCTGGGAGTGGCCCATGGCCGAGCCCGGTACCGCGACGGCCAACCTGATCCTCCTGGGACTCATCCTCAGCCTGAGCATCTTTGCCGATGCGGTGGCCAGTCGTACCCGCCTGCCGCGCATCTCGTTGCTGGTGCTGGTGGGTGTCGGGGTGGCGGCCGCCCAGCAGTGGGGCCTGGGCCAGACCGGGGCCCGACCGCTGGATGGCCTGAGCGAGCCGCTGATCCAGGTGGCGCTGGTGATGGTGGCCTTCCTGCTGGGGGGCGAGCTGACCCCGGAGCGGCTGCGCAGCACCGGCCCCTTGATCGTAATCGTCTCGCTGGCGGTGATCGTGATGGGGGTGCTGTTCGTGGGTGCCGGCCTGCTGCTGCTCGGTTTCCCGCTGGCGGTGGCGGTGAGTCTGGCCGCCATCTCGGTGGCCACCGACCCGGCGGCGGTCAGCGAGACGGTGCACGAGAGTGGCGATACCCGCTTGCGCGCCCGCCTGCTGATGGGCATCGTGGCTATCGACGATGCCTGGGGGATTCTCGTCTTCGGGCTGGCCATGGCGCTGCTCGGCTGGCTGCTCTCCGGTAACGGCGGCCTGGCGCTGGCACAGGCCGGCTGGGAACTGGGCGGCGCGCTGGTGCTCGGCGCCGCCGTGGGGCTACCGGCGGCCTGGCTGACGGGGCGGCTGAGACCCGGCGAGCCGACCCAGGTCGAGGCGATCGCACTGATCCTGTTGCTGGCCGGGCTCGCCACCTGGCTCGAGGTCTCGGCCCTGCTCGCGGCGATGATCGCCGGTGCCCTGGTGGCCAACCTCTCCTCCCACCATACGCGCTCGTTCAACGAGATCGAGCACATCGAGTGGCCCTTCCTGGTGTTCTTCTTCGTGCTCTCCGGGGCCAGCATCGACCTGCGCCACCTGGGCGACGCCCTCTGGCTCACCCTGGCCTATATCGCGCTGCGCCTGGCGGGGCGCTACCTGGGCGGCGTGCTGGGAGGCCACCTGGCGCGGCAACGCGGTACCCGCTTGCCCCACGATATCGGCCTGGCGCTGACGCCCCAGGCCGGCATCGCCATGGGCATGGCGCTGCTGGCGGTGGAGCGTTATCCCGAGCAGGGGGCGCTGCTGCTCGCGGCGGTGGTGGCCTCCACCGTGGTCTTCGAGACGCTGGGGCCTTTGCTGGTGCGTCGCGTACTGCGCTGACCCCCCTCGTCGTCATGATCGGGCGGGCTGCGGCGCCGCTTGGCCGGTGCCGGTCGCCGCCGCACCACGGTGCCGGGCCTCGCCGGCCGTGAGCAGGCGCAGGCCGTTGGCCACCACCAGCAGGCTGGCCCCCATATCGGCGAATATCGCCATCCACAGGGTGGCGTGGCCGCTGAAGGCCAGGGCCAGGAATACCACCTTGATGCCGATGGCGAAGACAATGTTCTGCATCAGCACGGCGCGTGTAGCCCTCGAGAGTCGCACGAAGGCCGGCAGCTTGCGCGGGTCGTCGTCCATCAGCGCCACGTCGGCGGTCTCGATGGCGGTGTCGCTGCCGGCGGCGCCCATGGCGAAGCCGATATCGGCGCGGGCCAGCGCCGGTGCATCGTTGATGCCGTCCCCGACCATGCCGACGACGCCGTGTCGGGCATGTTCCTCGATGGCCGTCAGCTTGTCCTCCGGCAGCAGCTGTCCCCGCGCCTCATCGATGCCAGCCTCGGCGGCGATGGCGGCGACGCTGGCCGGGTTGTCGCCGCTGAGCATCAGCGTCGTCACGCCCTGTGCATGCAGGTCGGCGATGGCCTCGCGGCTCTCGGGCCTGAGCGGGTCGCTCACCGCGAACAGTGCCAGCGGCCGGTCCCCTTCACCGAGGATCACCAGCGTCTCGCCGCGGGCCTCGTGGGCGCCGAGTCGTGCCTCCAGGGCC
The DNA here is from genome assembly GCF_003202205.1 of Halomonas sp. LBP4. Taxonomy (GTDB): domain Bacteria; phylum Pseudomonadota; class Gammaproteobacteria; order Pseudomonadales; family Halomonadaceae; genus Halomonas; species Halomonas flagellata. The sequence goes on along the minus strand of NZ_PDOG01000001.1, from coordinate 1,120,031 downwards.
TCGTCCGGGCGGGCGAAGCCTTCCAGCAGGCGGCGGTTGCCGAGCCAGACCGGGCGCCCCTCGACCATGGCGGTGACGCCGCGGCCGGGCTGCTCGTTGAGGGCCTCGACCTCGAGTGCCGCGATGCCCTCCTCCCGGGCGGCCAGGGCCAGGGCCCGGGAGACCGGATGGCCCGAGCGTTCGGCGAGTCCCGCGGCCAGTGCCCTCAGCCGGCGGCGTTCGTCATCGCCGGCGGCCTCGTCCAGCGGTTGCCAGTGGCACTGGGTGGGCGCGCCGCGGGTCAGGGTGCCGGTCTTGTCGAAGGCCAGGGTGCGCAGGCGACGCCCCTGCTCGAGGAAGGTCCCCCCCTTGATCAGGATCCCGGCCCGGGCCGCCGCGGAGAGGCCACTGACGATGGTCACCGGGGTGGAGATCACCAGGGCACAGGGACAGGCGATCACCAGCAGCACCAGGGCGCGGTAGATGCCTTCCAGCCAGGCGACGCCGAGTAGCCAGGGGGCCAGCAGGGCGGTGAGCCCGGCGAGGACGAGCACCACCGGAGTGTAGACGGCGGCGAAGCGGTCGATGAAACGCTGGGTGGGGGCGCGGCTGGCCTGGGCCTGCTCGACGGCGTGGATGATCCGCGCCAGGGTGGTGTCGGCGGCGGCCCGGGTGCTGCGGTAGGTGAACTCGCCGTCACGGTTGACGGTGCCGGCGAAGACGGTGTCGCCCGGTGCCTTGTCCACCGGCAGGCTCTCGCCGGTGATGGGCGACTCGTCCAGTGCCGGGTGGCCGGCCTCGATCTCGCCATCCAGGGCGATGCGCTCGCCGGGGCGCACCCGGACCCGGCTGCCGGGCGCGACCGCCTCGGCGGGTTGCAGCGCGAAACGGCCATCGGCCTGCTCGACCGTGGCCTGCTCCGGGGCCAGCGAGAGCAGCTCACGGATGGCGTGGCGGGCGCGGCCCAGGGAGCGCGCCTCGATACGTTCGGCCAGGGTGAAGAGCACGATCACCATGGCCGCCTCGGCCCAGTGGCCGATCAGCAGCGCTCCGGCCACCGCCACGCTCATCAGCGCATTGATGTTCAGGGTGCGGTGGCGCAGGGCGATGAAGCCCTTCTTCCAGGTCGGCAGCCCCACCATGGCGATGGCCACCAGCGCCAGCAGGGCGGGCAACCAGGGGGTGGCCAGCGCCAGCCACTCGCTCACCTCGGCCGCCAGCGCCACCAGGGCGGCGATGCCCAGCTTCCACCAGTTCTCGCCCCTGCTGGCGGCCTCGGTCCGACGGCTTGGGTCGAGGGCTTCCGGTGTCATGCCGGTGGACGCGATGCGCCGGTGAATCGCGTCCTCGTCGATGTCGCGGTGGTGAACGGTCAGTACACGGCCGATCAGGTCGAACTCCAGCGTCTCGACGCCCGGCATGCCCTCGAGGGCACGGCGCAGCAGCGTCTCCTCGGTGGGGCAGTCCATGGCCTCGATATGCAGGCGCAGGGGGCGTGTTCCCGGAGGCGGCGCCTCACGGGAGGCCGGTGGGGGTGGCGCGTGACCGGTGCAGCAGCTGTCGCAGGTAGACTTCGTGGTCATGTCGGGCTCCTTGCCATCGTCTATGCTGATGACACACCCTGTAGCCACTACAGGGTCAAGCGGCAACGCTGTGCTATAGCCAGTTCTTGTGCTTGAAGTACAGGTACGGCGAGATGCCGGCAATGGCCATCAGGCCGAGGGCGAAGGGATAGCCGACGGGCCAGGACAGCTCGGGCATGACGTCGAAGTTCATGCCGTAGATGCTGGCGATCATCGTGGGCGGCAGGAAGACCACGGCGGCGATCGAGAAGGTCTTGATGATCTGGTTCTGCTGGATGTTGATGAAGCCCTGGGTGGAATCCATCAGGAAGTTGATCTTGTCGAACAGGAAGGCGGTGTGGGTCATCAGCGTATCGACGTCGCGCTTGACCTCGCGGGCCGTTTCCTGGAGCTCGGCATGGACGCGCAGGTGGCGGATCAGGAAGGACATCGAGCGCTGGGTGTCCATGAGGCACAGACGGATCTTGCCATTGCTGTCCTCGAGCTTGGCCAGTTGGTCGATGGCATCCTCGAGGTCTGAGTCGTCCTCCTCCAGCACCAGGTGGCTGACGTCCTCGAGCTTGCGGTGAACGTCCTCCAGGGTATCGGCGAGGTTTTCCACCTTCTGCTCGAAGATCGTCAGCATCAAGCTCTGCGCCGAGTCGGCTTCCACCTGGCCACTGCGGGCACGCAAGCGCAGCAGGCGGAAGTCGGCGATCTCGGTGTCCCGGAAGGTGATCAGCCGTTCGGGCTGCAGGATGAAGGCGACGGTGGTGTTGCCGTGGCGTCCCTCGCTCTGCGACAGGAACAGCGAGTGCACGTGAATGCCGTCGGCGTCGACGAAATAGCGCGCCGATGACTCGATCTCCTCGACGTCGTCGGTGGCCGGCAGTTCATCGGCCAGGAAGGCATTGAGCCGCTCGCGCTCGTCCTCGTCGGGTTCGTGAGCATCGATCCAGGTCGCCTGGGCCAGGCGCTCGGACAGTGGCCGGGTGTCCTCGGAGACTTCCTGGATGGTCTGGCGATTGAGCTGGAAGGTGCGAATCATCGTCGTCCCTGGAGCGTCTGGTTGGATTTGCCCAGATTAGGCGTTTACGACCATCAGGCCAATCACGATGGTCGAGCCGTCCTCGCGTAACGTCTGGTGGTTCACCGTTGCGGGGCACATACCCTATAGTGACTATAAGGTAGGGTGACCGGAGGCGCGAGGCATGAAGATCGGCGAGCTGGCCCGGCGCACGGGGTGCGCCGTAGAGACCATTCGCTTCTACGAGCGTGAGGAGCTGCTGCCCGAGCCGGCGCGCAGCCAGGCCAACTACCGGCTCTACGCCGAGGCGCATGCACAGCGGTTGCGTTTCATCCGCCATTGTCGCGCGCTGGACATGACGCTGGACGAGATCCGCACCCTGCTGGACTACCACGATCACCCGCGCCAGCCCTGCGATGCCGTCAACGGCCTGATCGATGACCACCTGGCGCACGTGGAGGCGCGCCTGTCGCAGCTCCAGGCGTTGCGCGAGGCACTAGTCAATCTGCGTTCGCGCTGCAGGGGCAAGGCCGACTCCGGCCACTGCGGCATCCTGCAGGAACTGTCCCAGCCGTTGCCCGCCGAGGAGTCGACCGGGCTGGTCGACAGCAGCCATGTGCCGGGCCCGCATCGCGGCGGCTGATCGGTGGCGCCATGCCCGGCAAGCCTCCTCCCCCGGCCGGGCCGGGAGAGGAGGTCGGGCGGGGATCATTCCTTGCCGTGCTTATTCTTTACCGAAATAGCGCTCGTGGATCTCGTCGTAGGTGCCGTTTTCACGCAGGGTGGCGAGTGCCTCGTTGAAGGCCTCGGCCAGTTCCTGGTCACGCTGGCGGAAGGCGATGCCGAAGCCCTCCCCGAAGTACTCCTGGGGCTCGGTGATCATCTCGCCGACCAGCTTGTAATCTCCGGCCTCGCTGTCCAGCAGGGTGGACTTGCCGATCGGGAAGTCGAGGAAGACGGCGTCGAGACGGCCGGAGTCCATGTCCAGCACCATGTCGTCGGCGGTGGCGTAGCGATTGACCTCGGCCACGTCGCCATAGAGGTCGGTCACGTAGTTGTCCTGCAGGGTGCCGCGCTGCACGCCTAGGGTCAGCCCTTCCAGGCTCTCCTCGGAGGGGGTGCCGATCTCCACGTCGGCGGGGGCGAACCAGGCGGATGGCGGGGTGATGTAGGGGTCGGAGAACAGCACCTGCTCGCGGCGCTGCTCGTTGATGGTCATCGACGACATGATGGCGTCGTACTTGCGCGCCATCAGGCCGGGAATGATCCCGTCCCAGCCCTGCACGACCCACTCGCATTCGATGCCGATCTCGGCGCACAGGGCATTGCCCAGGTCGATGTCGAACCCGGTCAACTCGCCATCGGGCGTGCGGTATTCCATGGGTTCGTAGGGCACGTCGACGCCGATGCGGATATCGCGGACCTCGGCACTGGCACTGCCGGCGATCATGGCGGCGCCGAGCACGCCGAGGCTCAGGATAGTCTGGAGCTTCATGGGTGATTTCCCCTGTTATTGGTAGTGTCGCTTCGTGAGCGATGACCCGCCCAAGATAACGGATGCCTGGGCACGTCGGAAGAGGGAACCGGCCGGATTCGAACGCTGGTTCCCAACGGTTGTTTGACGCTCCTTGTCGTCGACTGTCAGCCGCTGGCCGGCTTGAGGTGAGCCAGCAGGCGACGTTCCAGGTAGCGGAACAGGTAGAGGATGGCGAAGGTGAGGCAGAGATAGATCGCCGCGACGAACAGGAAGGCCTCGAAGGGGGCATAGAAGCGTGCATAGACGAAGCGAGCCGCCCCGGTGAGGTCCATGATGGTCACCACGCTGGCGATGGCGCTGGCGTGGAGCATGAAGATCACCTCGTTGCCGTAGGCCGGCAGGGCGCGGCGGAAGGCGCTGGGCAGCACGATGCGCCGCAGCATCAACGCCCGGGACATGCCGTAGGCGCGCGCCGCCTCGATCTCGCCCCTGGGGGTGGCCTTGATGGCGCCATGGAAGATCTCGGTGGTATAGGCCGCGGTGTTCAGGGTGAAGGCGATCAGGGCCGGCACGAAGGGCTTCTCGAGGATCACCCACAGCCAGGACTCCTGGATGCCCTCGACGAAGACCACGCCATAGTAGATCAGGTAGAGCTGGACCAGCAGCGGTGTGCCGCGGAACACATAGGTGTAGAGGAAGATGGGCATCTTCACCCAGCGCCTCCGCGAGCCACGGCCGATGGCCAGCGGCACCGCCGCCACCAGGCCGATGATCAGTGACAGGAACACCAGTTGCACCGTGGTGACCAGGCCCTCGCCGTAGTAGGAGAGGGTCTGCAGGGTGAAGATGCTGTTGTCGGCGAGCTGGGCTTCCAGCTGGGCAAGTAGTGCCTCCATCAGTCCGCCTCCCCGTAGCCGACGTTGTAGCGCTTCTGCAGGCGCGCGAAGCCCCATTCCGAGACGCTGGCGATCAGCAGGTAGATGGCGGCCACGATGATCATGAAGGTGAAGGGCTCGCGGGTGGCCTTGGACGCCTCGGCCGCGACGCGAACCATGTCGGAGAGCCCGATCACCGAGACCAGTGCGGTGGTCTTGAGCAGCACCATCCAGTTGTTGGAGAGCCCGGGCAGGGCGTGGCGCATCATCTGCGGGAAGCGGATGCGCCGGAACACCAGCCAGTGGCTCATGCCGTAGGCCCGGCCGGCCTCGATCTGGCCACTTTCCACCGCCATGAAGGCACCGCGGAAGGTCTCGCCCATGTAGGCCCCGAAGATCAGGCCGATGGTGATCACCCCGGCGACGAACTCGTTGACGTTGATGAAGGTGTCGATGCCGAACCGGTCATAGAGCCAGTCGGTGACCATGTTGATGCCGATCTGGCCACCGAAGAACATCAGCATCATCAGTACCAGGTCGGGCACGCCGCGGATGACGGTGGTGTAGAGGGTACCGGTGCGGTGCAGCAACCAGTTGCGCGACATCTTGGCGCTGGCGGTCGCGAGCCCCAACACAATGGCCAGGATCAGCGACAGCACCGCCAGTTCGATGGTGATCAGCGCCCCTTCCAGCAGGCGCGGGCCGTAGCCATGGAGGTCGATCATGGAGTTCTCCTCATCCGGGCCGCCTCAGTGCTTGGGCGCCAGGAACTGCCTGAGACGCTCGGAGCGTGGGTTGCCCAGCACCTCGCCGGGAGGGCCGGCCTCTTCCACCCGGCCCTGATGCAGATAGATCACCTGGGAGGAAACATCGCGGGCGAAGGCCATCTCGTGGGTGACCACGATCATGGTGCGCCCCTCCTCGGCCAGGTCGCGCATGACCTTGAGCACGTCGCCGACCAGTTCCGGGTCGAGCGCCGAGGTGGGCTCATCGAACAGCATCACCTCCGGGTCCATGGCCAGCGCCCGGGCGATGGCGCCACGCTGCTGCTGGCCGCCGGACATCTGGGCGGGGTAGGCGTCGGCGCGTGCGCTCAGGCCGACGCGCTCGAGTAGCGCCCGGGCCTGCTCGACGGCCTCCTTCTTCGGCTTGCCGAGCACATGGACCGGGGCCTCGATGACGTTCTCGAGCAGGGTCATGTGGGCCCAGAGGTTGAAGCTCTGGAATACCATGGAGAGCTTGGCCCGCATGCGTACCACCTGCTTCCAGTCGGCGGGCTCGCGCCCATGCCGCGTCTGCTTGAAGTGGATCTTCTCGCCGTGGACGATCAGGTCGCCCTCGTCGGGCTGCTCGAGCAGGTTCATGCAGCGCAGGAAGGTGCTCTTGCCGGAACCCGAGGCTCCGATCAGGGTGATGACGTCCCCCTTGTGGGCCTTGAGCGACAGGCCCTTGAGGACTTCGGTGTCGCCGAAGCGCTTCTTGATGTCGTGCACTTCCAGCGGAATCGGGGTATCGGCCATGGAACGGGCTCCAGGTCAGGTAAGGTCGCCACGGGCGACGCGCCGCCAGGGGTGAGTGGCGCGAAAAGGGAGCGATTCTAACAGTCCGTCGGGCTTTCGGCAGCGGAGCGCTGAGGAACAGGTGTTCGACTTTGGTATGACTTTTGATGGATCATCATCATGATGTTGTCTCCGGTTTGTTGTAGTTTTGCCATGTTTTCGTCTGTGGATTCGTGTTTTTGCCACTGGATCCTGTGCGGCGCGATCAGGTCTCGGGTGCCGACGCGGGGCTGACCAGCAGGGCCGCCCGGGCTCCCGGCTCGACCTGGGCATTGGGAAAGACCACCCGCAGGGGCGTCGCGCCGACCCGGTAGTCGCCGGCCTTGCCATCCTCGGCCAGCAGGGTGCCGGGGGCGAACTCGGTGAAGTTGGGCGTGTCGTCGGGAAAGCAGAGCCGGAACGCCTCGGCCTCGCGCATCAACTCGTGCTCGACCTGGAAGAAGGCCATCCGCCCGGGGTCGCCGGCGGCCGGCTCGCGTCCGGCGATCAGCGACTCGAGCAGCCGCCCCATGGGGGCCAGGGCCGCCAGGTCGTTGTGGCCGAAGGGCAGGGCACGCCCGAGCTCGAGGGTGAAGGCCTGGGCGCCGTGATAGTGCTTCGAGTAGTGGGAGAAGGTCCAGCTGTGGCGGTGCTGGTGGAGCACCGCCTGGATGCCGGCGGCGGCGAACCAGCGCCACTGCTCGGGGGCCACGGCGGTCGCGGCGTAGGGGCTGACCACGAAGCATGGGTAGCGGCTGTCGCGGATCGCCGTATGCAGGTCATAGTGGAGTCGCGAGTGTGCCGGGTGGCGGGCATGGAAGCCGTCCACGGCGGCCATCAGCTCACGGGCCCGGTCGGGCTCCATCCCCACCTCATCGATATCGCGTCGGAACAGCCGGTTGAGGTTGGTGCTCACGTAGCGCTCGGCACGGCGGATCGCCTCGAGGTTGCCGAGGATCACCAGCACCGGCGCGCCCAGCCGGGTGAGACCCGCCTCGAGGCGTGCCAGGCACTCGCCGAGCAGTTCGATGGGGGCGGTCTCGTTGCCGTGGATGCCGGCCGAGAGCACGGTGGCGCGGGGCGCCTCGCCTGGCTGATCGGGGATGAGTTCGAGCAGCCCGGGGCCGAGCAGCCGGTAGCGCCCGCCGGGGATGCGACCTTCCGGACGCTCCGGGGTACGCGCCTCGAGGCTCAGCGTCAGCCACTCAGACAGCATGATCGCGGCGTACCTCGGTGATCTCGAGGCCCGGGTCGGCCTGCCGGGCGCCGTGGTGGTGGGTCATGGCGGTGTCGCGGTTCAGCAGGCGGGTGCAGTGCTGCGCGAGACTCGTGTCGAAGGGCATGGGGCCACCTTGGGGTCGGGTTGTCGGGCCGGTCGAGGAACACCTTCCATTGCCGGGTCCCGTGTCTCAAGGGGCGACGTCGGCCCGATGAAAGTGCCGGGTGCGATATTGAAACTCGGTGGATCGCGCCGTGACCTTGGCACGATGGGCGAGCATGTGGCGCGGATCGCCGCCCGCCTCGCGGGGTGATCGACCGCCTCCCCGAACGCACAGCGCCCCGCCCGGTTTCCCGGGCGGGGCGCTGTCGGTGACGGGGCGGGAATCAGCCGGCTGCCAGGCGCTCGGCGATGGCCCGGCCCAGGGTCTCGGTCGTTCCGTGGCCGCCGGCATCCGCGGTCAGCACCGCCGGGTCGGCCTCGGCCAGAACGGCCTCGAAGGCATCGACGATCGCCTTGCCGGCTTCCTTGTGGCCCAGGTGCTCAAGCATCATGGCGGCCGACCAGATCTGGCCGATGGGGTTGGCGATGCCCTTGCCGGCGATGTCCGGGGCGCTGCCGTGGACCGGCTCGAACAGGCTCGGGAACTTGCCTTCCGGGTTGATGTTGGCCGAGGGCGCCACGCCGATGGTGCCGGTGCAGGCCGGGCCCAGGTCGGAGAGGATGTCGCCGAACAGGTTGCTGGCCACCACCACGTCGAACCAGTCGGGGTGCATGACGAAGTTGGCGGTCAGGATATCGATATGGAACGCATCGACGCTGACGTCGGGATAGTTCGTGCTCATCGCCTTCACCCGCTCGTCCCACCAGGGCATGGTGATGGCGATGCCGTTGGACTTGGTGGCCGAGGTGAGCTTTTTCCGGGGGCGGGTGGCCGCCAGGTCGAAGGCGTATTTCAGCACCCGGTCGACGCCCACCCGGGTCATCACCGTCTCCTGGATCACCACCTCGCGCTCGGTGCCCTCGAACATCCTGCCGCCGACACTGGAGTATTCGCCCTCGGTGTTCTCGCGCACCACGTAGAAGTCGATGTCGCCGGGCCGGCGGTCGGCCAGGGGGCTCTTGATGCCCGGCAGCAGCTTGCAGGGCCGCAGGTTGATGTACTGGTCGAACTGGCGGCGGAACTGCAGCAGCGAACCCCACAGCGAGATGTGGTCCGGCACCTTCTCCGGCCAGCCCACGGCGCCGTAGAAGATGGCGTCGAAGTCCTTGAGCCGGTCGAACCAGTCGTCGGGGAGCATCTGGCCGTGCTCGAGGTAGTAGTCGCAGCAGGCGAAATCGAAGTGCTCGAGGGTCAGGTCGAGGTCGAAGCGCCTGGCGGCGGCCTCGAGAACCCGCAGGCCTTCCGGCATCACTTCGGTGCCGATGCCGTCGCCGGGGATGACCGCGATGCGATGGGACATGGAACTCCTCCTGGGGCAGGGACATGATCGAGTCAGTCCAGTCTAGTCTGTGACCATGACGAGATAATCGGGGTACAATGCAATTTATTGTTGAGTGAAAGTGGAGAGTGTCTTGATCGGGGGGAACGCTGATGGCCCAGTTCGACGACCTGGCCTTCTTCCAGCGCCTGGCCCATGCCGGCAGCCTCACCGCCACGGCGCGTGAGCTGGGGGTGTCGCTGTCGGCGGTGAGCAAGCGCCTCAAGCAGCTCGAGGGGCGGCTCGGGGTGGCGCTCGCCAGCCGCACCACCCGGCGCCTGACCCTGACCACCGAAGGTGAGCTCTATCTGGCTCGCGGGGCGGCGATCCTCGAGGAGCTGCACGAGCTCGAGGAGACCTTGGGCGAGCATCAGGCCGAGCTCTCCGGCCCCCTGCGGATCCACTCCACCTTCGGCTTCGGTCGCCGCCATGTGGCGCCGCTGCTCTCGGCGTTCTGCCGCGAGCATCCCGGCATCGAGGGGGTACTGGAGCTCTCCAACTTCCCGCTCAGCCTGGGCGACCAGGGCTTCGATATCGGCATCCGGGTGGGCGAGCCGCCGGACTCGCGGCTGGTGGCCCGGCGGATCCTCGCCAGCCGGCGGATACTCTGCGCCTCCCCGACCCTGGCGGCGACCCTCCCCCCGCTGCGCGCGCCGACCGACCTGACCCGACATGCCTGCCTGCTGCTGCGCGAGAACGACAGCGACTTCGCCGTGTGGCGTTTCCAGAAGCGCGGTCGCCCGGCGGAGGAGCAGGCGGTGAAGGTCGCCGGCCCGCTCGCCAGCAACGATGGCGAGGTGATCGTCGGCCTGGCGCTGGACGGCCACGGTATTGCCCTGCGCTCCTGGTGGGACGTGCACCGGCACCTGGCCAGCGGCGCCCTGGTCGAGCTGCTGCCGGACTGGCAGGGGGTGCGGGCCGACTTCCATGCGATCTACCAGCAGCGGCGCCATGTGCCGGCGCGCATCCGGGCGTTTGTCGCCTATCTTGAACAGGAGATGGTCAAGCGGGTGCCGCCTCTGCAGCCTGGCCCGCTTACCGGGAGTGGGGAGTCGCCGTGAATGTGCTGATGTTCACCAATACCTACCTGCCCATCGTCGGCGGGGTCAGCGAGTCGGTGCAGCGGTTGAAGCGCCGATTGCAGGCCGTCGGGCACCGGGTGCTGGTCGTGGCACCGAGGCTCGCAGGGCAGCCCGAGCACGAAACGGATGTGGTGCGAGTGGCGGCGGTACAGCATTTCAATGGCAGCGACTTCTCGTTGCCGGTCCCGATCCCGGGACAGCTCATCGATGCCATCGAGACCTTCGCACCGGACATCGTGCACTCCCATCATCCCTTCCTGCTCGGCGATACCGCGGCCCGGGCGGCGGAGACCTACGGCCTGCCATTGGTGTTCACCCATCACACACTCTACGAGCATTACACCCACTATGTGCCCGGCGACTCGCCGCGCATGCAGCGCTTCGCCATTGCCCTGGCCACCCAGTACACCTGGCTGTGCGACGAGGTGATCGCCCCGAGCGAAAGCATCCGCGACCTGCTTCGCGAGCGCGAGGCCAACCCGGCGCTCAGCGTGGTGCCCAGCGGGGTCGACACGCTAGGCTTCGTCCTGGGTGACGGTCGTGGCTGGCGGGAATGGCTGGGGATTCCGGCCGATGCCTATGTGGTCGGCCACCTGGGGCGCCTGGCCAGGGAGAAGAACCTGACCCTGCTGGCCGAAGCGGTCGCCAGGGCCCTGGCCGAGTTGCCCGAGGCGCATTTCCTGGTGGTTGGCGAGGGAGAGGCCCGTCACGCCATGTCGGCCATCGCCGCCGACCATGACGTGGCCGAGCGCTTCCACTTCACGGGAAGGCTGCACGGTCAGGCGCTGATCGATGCCTACCACGCCATGGACCTCTTCGCCTTCGCCTCGCACAGCGAGACCCAGGGGATGGTGATTGCGGAGGCGATGGCCGCGGGACTGCCGGTGGTGGCGATCTCCGCCCCGGGAGTACGGGAGGTGGTGCGCGATGGCTACAACGGACGCCTGCTGATCGGGGACGATGACGAGGCCATGGCCGAGGCCATCATCGAGCTGGCCCCGCCAGCGCGGCGCGAGCTGTTGCGCCGGGCGGCCCTGGCCACGGCAGAGGCCTTTGATGAGCGCCACTGCGCTGAGCGTTGCCTGGCGGTCTACCGGCGGGCGATTGCCCGGGGTGGCCCCTTCACCCACGCCGATGACGGCGGCTGGGAGTGGGTGCGGGGGCGCCTCGGTGCCGAGTGGCAGATGCTTCGCTATCGGGGACGCCTGCTGCGCCATCTGGTGCATGAGGAGTGGGAGCAGGAGCGCCCCTCCTGGTGGCCGGGCGGGCCCGGGCCGCCGCCGAAGTAGGGCCGGGTCAGGGATGGTCCCGACGACGCCGACGGTCGGCCCAGCGCTTGAGCCCGACCAGCAGCAGGACGCCGACGAGCAGTCCCCCCGCCGCCCACAGCAGTTCGCCGCGGCTCTCGGCGGTGGCCAGCTGCCCGAGCTGGCTGCCGAGCAGCGTGACCCCGGCCAGCCCCGGAATGATGCCGAGGGTCGAGCCGATCATGTAGTCGCGGAAGCGCAGGTGGAAGGCGCCGGCCATCAGGTTGGTCAGGGTGAAGGGGGCCAGCGGCAGCAGGTTCACCAGGGTCATGGTGCGGATGCCGCGGCCGGCAAGGTAGCGGGACAGGCCGTGCAGGCGGTGCCCGCCATGGCGCAGCAGGGCGTCCCGCCCCAGCCGGCGCCCCACCCACCAGGTCAGCATCGAGGCCGCCAGGGTGCCGGCCAGGGCGTAGGCGAAGCCCCACCAGGGGCCGAACAGCAGGCCGGTCAGGGCCACCAGCAGGCTCAGCGGGAACATCACCAGCGATGCCCCGGCATAGAGGCCCATGACCACCAGCACCGCCCAGGGGGCATCGCGCCAGGCCACCGAGCCCTTCACCAGCCTCATCAGGCTCTCCACCGTCAGCAGGTCCTGCATGGCCAGCCACTGCCACAGCACGCCCAGGGCTATCAGTCCCAGGACCAGCAGGAGGGGGATCGCCAGGCGTCGGCTCATGGTGTCGGTTCGCTCCGGGCGGGCTGCCGGGCCAGCGGATCCTGCCGGAAGTAGCGCACCAGCAGCGCATGGAGCTCGGGATAGGCCCGGTGGAGCACATCGGGGGCGGTGAAGAAGTGCTCGCAACACACCGCGAAGCACTCGCCCGGGTGGCTGGCGGCGTAGTCGTCGATGGGGGTGGCCTCGCCGTGCTCGAGCCGCGCCCGGAGATCCTGCCATACGCCCATGAACACCCGGTGCCATTCCCTGGGGTCGATCTCGCGAGGCAGCGGCGGAAAGCCGTCCACGTCGAGCGAGTTGCCCAGGTCGAGCTTGTGGGCCAGCTCGTGGATCACCACGTTGAAGCCGCTCCAGTCGCCGCTCTCCATCAGGTCGGGGAAGGCGACCACCACCGGGCCCTGGGAGGAGGTCTCGCCGGCTCGCTCGTCGACGTATTCGTGCATCACGCCAAACTCGTCCATCTCCTCGACCTGGCGCTGGAAGGCGTCGGGCAGTATCAGGATCTCGTGGACCCCGGCGAAGGCCTCTTCGTGTTCCGTTTCGCTCCAACCCAGGGTCAGCAGGCAGGCCTGGGCGGCCAGCGCCAGCTGCGCCGGCAGGTCGAAGGGAGTGGTCTCGACCAGCGCGGGATGCAGGCTGACCCGCTTGGCGTGCAGGAAGCGCCAGGCACGGCGCCCCAGTCGCCCCGCATCGTCGTCGCCGAGCGTCGCCAGCAGCGGCAGGCGCGAGCGGGCTTCCCGCCAGGCCTCCTCGGGGAAGGGGTGGCGGGCCTCGAAGCTCTTCGCCCGCCAGCGGCGCAGGTGGCCCAGCATGGCGTCAGCTCTCTTCCAGGTTCGCCCCGGACTTCCACGACCAGTCGCGCCAGCGCAGGTCGAAGAGGTCCTTGCGGCGATCCTTGAGGTTGGTCACCGAGCCTTCGGCACGCACCACCGTCAGCCGGGTCAGGTCCAGGTCCGAGAACATGATCATCTCGGTGTTGGGCGTGGTCTCGGAGAGCACCGCATCGTGGGGGAAGGCGAAGTCCGAGGGTGAGAAGACCGACGACTGGGCGTACTGGATGTCCAGGTTCTCGATGGACGGCACGTTGCCGACGCTGCCGCACAGCACCACGTAGCACTCGTTCTCGATGGCTCGGGCCTGGGCGCAGTGGCGCACCCGCAGGTAGCCGTTCTTGGTGTCGGTCCAGAAGGGCACGAAGAGGATGTCCATGTCCTGGTCGGCGAGCAGGCGCGAGAGTTCCGGGAACTCCACGTCGTAGCAGATCTGGATGCCCACTCGGCCGGCATCGGTCTGGAACACCAGCAGCTCGTCGCCCCCCTCGATCACCCAGTCGCGCCGCTCCTGGGGGGTGATGTGCAGCTTGGCCTGGCGCTCGATGCTGCCGTCGCGATGGCAGAGGTAGGCGATGTTGTAGAGGCGGTCGTCCTCGCCCACCTCGATCATCGAGCCGGCGACGATGTTGATGTTGTAGGAGACCGCCATGCGCGACAGCTCGGTCTTGAACTGGTCGGTGAAGCCGGCCAGGAAGCGCACGGCGGCCATCTGGTCCTGCTGGGCGGCGCGGTCCTGCAGGCCCATCAGCGGGGCGTTGAAGAGCTCGGGAAAGACTGCGAAGTCGCTCTGGTAGTCGGCCAGGGCATCGACGAAGTACTCGATCTGCTGCAGCACCGCCTCGACCGAGGCGAACTCGCGCATCTGCCACTGCACCGCGCCGACCCGCACCTGGGTGGGACGGTTCTCCAGCACCCGCTCGGCGGGCTCGAAGAGGATGTTGTTCCACTCGAGCAGGGTGGCATAGCCCTGGGACTTCTCGTCCTCCGGCAGGTACTTGCGCAGCAGGCGCTTGACCTGGAAGTCGTTGGCAAGCTGGAAGGAGAGGATGGGGTCGTGGATCTCCTTGCGCGCCACCTTGTCGAGGTATTCGGCCGGCGAGAGTTCGTGGGCGTGCTCGTGGTACTGGGGAATCCGCCCGCCGGCGAGTATCGCCCGCAGGTTCATCGAGCGGCACAGCTCCTTGCGCGCCTCGTAGAGGCGCCGGCCCAGGCGGTAACCGCGATAGTCCGGATGGATCAGCACGTCCAAGCCGTACATGGCGTCGCCGTCCGGGTCGTTGAGGATGGTCTCGCGCTTGCCGATCAGGTCATCGTAGCGGTGCGGGTTGGAGAAGGTGTCGTAGTCGACCAGCGCCGTCAGGGCCACGCCGACGATGGTGGCGTCGTCCTCGATGACGAGCTGCCCGTCGGGGAATTCCTTGATCAGCTTGTCGATGGTGGGTCTCGGCCAGGCGCCGCCGATGTCGTCGTAGACCCGATCCATCAACGCCTGGAGCTGCGGGTAGTCGTCCGGGGTCAGGTTGCGCAGGTTCAGATGCAGATCGTCGAGGGACATGGCGCGTCGGTTCCTGGTCAAGGTGAAAGGCGAATTCTAGCATGCCCGCAATTGCGCCCGGCTGTCATGCCTGGCTCATGGCCCTGTCATCGCGGTGTCACCCGGCCCATGGACGATGCCCGCAAACCGGTGGATCACCGGCTACGCTGTTCAAGGGAGGACGGGACGCCCGGCGGGTCGTCCTGCCCCCAGGCATTCGGGCAACGAGCACGCCATGCGCGACGACAAGAACGATCACCAGCGAATCCGGCTCGAGGCGGTGAGCAAGGTCTGGAGCGGCCAGGCGGCCGTCGACCGGATCTCCTTCGCGGTGGCACCCGGCGAGTTCGTGATCCTGCTGGGTCCCTCGGGCTGCGGCAAGTCGACCACCCTGCGGATGATCGCCGGCCTCGAGCCGGCGAGCGAGGGCCGTATCCACATCGGCGAGCGCGACGTTACCCACCTGCCCCCGGGAGACCGCGGCATCAGCATGGTGTTCCAGTCCTATGCGCTCTTTCCCCACCTCAGCGTGGCCGACAACATCGTCTTCGGCCTGCGCAGCCGCAAGGTGCCCAGGGCCGAGCGCGAGTCGCGGCTGGCCCGGGTGGCGCAGCTCGTCGACCTCGAGGCGTACCTCGAACGCAAGCCGGCCCAGCTCTCCGGCGGCCAGCGCCAGCGGGTGGCCCTGGCCCGGGCGATCATCTCCGAACACCCCATCTGCCTGATGGACGAGCCGCTCTCCAACCTCGACGCCCGGCTGCGCGGGGAGATGCGCCGCGAGATCAAGGCGCTGCAGCAGCGGCTCGGCATGACGGTGATCTATGTCACCCACGACCAGGTCGAGGCCATGAGCATGGGCGACCGGGTGATCCTGATGGAGGCGGGGGGCATCGTCCAGGACGGTACCCCCGGCGAGCTCTACAACCGGCCGGCCACGGCCTTCGCCGCGAGCTTCATCGGCAGCCCGGCGATGAACCTTGTGGCGCTTTCCGCCGCGGCCGATGGCGCCGTCATCGACGGCGAGCCGCACTGTTCCATCGCCTCGCACGAGGCCAAGGGCCACCTGCTGGGCGTGCGCCCCGAGGATATCGCCATCCTGCCCAGTGAGGCGCCCGGCGTGCCGGCCGAGGTGATCGACGCGGAGTATCTCGGCGCCGACAGCATCGTGCGACTCAAGGTCGGCCACCAGGAGCTGCGGGCCCGGGTCGACGGCGTGCCCGTGGTCGGAGCGGGGTCGCCCTGCCGGCTGCAATGGTCGCCCTCGGCGGCCCACTTCTGCAGCGCTGGAGACGGGCAACGCCTGGCACTCCAGGGATATGACCTCGCCGCGGCCCCCGGCCGGCTGTCGCAGCAGCACCCGGGGCAGAGACACGAGGCCCGGGCCTCGCCCAACCAGGTAGGGAACGACTCTCCAGGAGTGAACCGATGAACGCGCGACTTCCCCTCAAGACGAGCGGTCTGGCCGTGGCCGGGCTGCTGGCCGCCGGCTCGCCGTCCGCCCAGGCGCAGACCGAACTGACCATGTACTACCCGGTGGCGGTAGGCGGCGCCCTCACCGAGGTGATCGACGGCCTGGTCGCCGACTTCGAGGCCGAGCACCCGGACATCGCGGTGGACGCCATCTACGCCGGCAACTACGACGACACCCGGGTGCGGGCCATGTCGGCGGTCGAGGCCGGCGATGCGCCGCAGCTCTCGGTGATGTTCTCCATCGACCTCTACGAGCTCATCGACCAGGACGTCATCGTCCCCTTCGACGACCTGATCGAGACCGACGAGGAGCGCGAATGGCTCGACGGCTTCTATCCGGCCCTGATGGAGAACGGCCGGCTCGACGGCCAGACCTACGGCATCCCCTTCCAGCGTTCGACCATCGTCTTCTACTGGAACAAGGACGCCTTCGCCGCCGCCGGGCTCGACCCCGACACCCCGCCCGAGACCTGGGAAGAGATGGCCGAGATGGCCGCCGCCGTGCGCGAGGCCTCGGGGGGCGAGCAGTGGGGCGTGATGGTGCCCTCCACCGGCTACCCCTACTGGATGTTCCAGGCCTTCGCCTTCCAGAACGGCCACCGGCTGATGAGCGACGACGGCACCGAGGTCTACTTCGACGACCCGGCGGCCATCGAGGCGCTGGAGTACTGGGTATCGCTGGCCGCCGAGCATGACGCCATGCCCTCTGGCACCATCGAGTGGGGCACCCTGCGCCAGAACTTCATCGAGCAGTCCACGGCCATGATGTGGCACAGCACCGGCAACCTCACCGCGGTGCGAGGCGAGGCAGGCTTCGACTTCGGCGTGGCCATGCTGCCCATGAACACCCAGCCCGGCAGCCCCACCGGCGGCGGCAACTTCTACCTCTTCAAGGGCGCCAGCGAGGACGAGCAGCGCGCCGCCATGACCTTCATCCGCTGGATGACCGCACCGGAACGCGCCGCGACCTGGTCCATGGAGACCGGCTACATGGGCGTCAGCCCGGCGGCCTACGAGACCGAGGCACTGCGGGACTACGTCGAGGCCTTCCCGCCGGCGGCGGTGGCCCGCGACCAGCTCGAGCATGCTACCGCCGAGCTTGCCACCTACCAGGGCGGCCGCGTACGCCGGGTGCTGGACAACGCCGTGCAGGCGGCCCTCACCGGCCAGATGTCGCCCGAAGAAGCGCTGGCCCAGGCCCAGGCGGAAGCCGATGCGGCCTTGCGCCGCTATGCACGCTCGCGATGAGTTCTAGCGCAGCGTAATCAGGGCGCCGGGGGCAAGGGCGAAGAGGAGGTCATTTGCCAGGGATGGCAAATGTAGCGTCCAGGGAGGGATTCACAGCGCCTCCTCGTAGGCCTTGCCCCCGGATCAGCCCCCAGATAGGACATGTCATGGTGATCCAGAGCGCCGATCGGCGCATGCAGGTCTATGGCGCGCTGTTGCTGCTGCCGGCGGCGGTGCTGCTGGGTACCTTCGCCTACCTGCCGACCGTCGCCACCCTGATCAACAGCCTCTTCCTGCCCGGCTTTCGCGGCGCGCCGCCGGAGTTCGTCGGGCTCGAGAACTATGCGCTGCTGATCGAGGATCGCACCTTCTGGAAGGTCGCCCGCAACAACCTGATCTATGCGCTCGGCACCATCCCCACCTCCATCGCCCTGGCGCTGGGCATGGCGCTGTTCGTCAATGCCCGCCTGCCGGGACGCGGCCTGGTGCGCATGGCCTATTTCACGCCGACCATCCTGCCGATGATCGCCGCGGCCAATATCTGGATGTTCTTCTACGCGCCGCAGATCGGCCTGTTCAACAGCCTGCTGGGCTCGATCGGCATCAGCGGGCCGAACTGGCTGGGCGATCCGGGCGTGGCGCTCACCTCGGTGATCGTGATGACCGTCTGGAAGGAGGCCGGTTTCTTCATGATCTTCTACCTGGCGGCACTGCAGAGCATCCCGCCGGAGCTCGAGGAGGCCGCCACCCTGGAGGGCACCAGCCGCTGGAGCTTCTTCTGGCGGGTGACCTTCCCGCTACTGATGCCGACCACCCTGTTCGTGCTGATCAATGCGCTGATCAACGCGGTGCGGGTGGTCGACCACCTGTTCATCCTCACCAAGGGCGGGCCCAACAACGCCACCAACCTGCTGCTCTACTACGTCTACGAGAACGCCTTCTCGTTCTTCGACCGCACCTATGCCGCCACCATCACCGTGGTGATCCTGCTGGTGCTCGCCGTGGTGGCGACGATCAAGTTCCGCGTGCTCGATCCCCGCACGCACTACCAGTGATGATCTCGAGGAGCGGGCCATGACCACGCCTACCGCCGCCGCAGCCACGACCCCGACACGCCGACGGGTGCGTTTGCCCCGTCTGGAAACCACCGCCGCCTGGCTGCTGGCGATCATCTGGATCTTCCCGCTGCTCTATGCCTTCTGGGCGGCCTTTCATCCGCCGGCCTTCATGGTGCGCTTCGACCTGTTCGCGCCGCTGACGCTCGACAACTTCACCGACGCCTGGGAGCAGGCGCCCTTCGCCCGCTACTACGTCAACACCTTCCTGCTGGTCACCGGCATCGTCGCCGCCCAGTTCGTGGTGTGTACCCTGGCCGGCTTCGCCTTCGCGCGCTTCCCGCTCCCCGGCAAGGACATCCTGTTCATGCTGGTGCTGATCCAGCTGTTCGTGTTTCCCGAGGTGCTGATCGTCGAGAACTACCGTATCGCCAGCGCGTTGGGGCTGGTCGACACCATCACCGGCATCGGGCTGCCCTACGTGGCCAGCGCCTTCGGCATCTTCCTGCTGCGCCAGACCTTCAAGACCATTCCCCGCGAGCTGGAGGATGCCGCCCGGGTCGAGGGCTGCGGCTGGATGGCGATCCTGCTCAAGGTGTACGTGCCGCTGGCCAGGCCCACCTACCTGGCCTATGGCCTGGTCTCCATCAGCCACCACTGGAACAACTTCCTGTGGCCGCTGGTGGTCACCAACTCGGTGGAGAGTCGCCCGCTCACCGTGGGGCTCGGCATCTTCTCGGCGCCGGAGACCGGCGTCAACTGGGCCACCGTCAGCGCCGCCACCCTGCTCAGCATCGCCCCGCTGCTGGTCGCCTTCCTGCTCTTCCAGCGCCAGTTCGTGCAGTCCTTCCTCAGGGCGGGGATACGCTAATCGGCGATACGGTCCCTGCTTGCCTGCCTTGGTGGCAGGGTCAGCGTCTGGGCCATGATCACGCCGGCCAGCACCAGCACACCGCCGAGCAGGTGGAAGAGCGAGATGCGCTCGCCGAGGAAGGCCATGGCGATCAGCGCGCTGAACAGCGGCATCAGGGTGATGAAGATGGCGCCGCTCTCGTGCTACCCGTGTGTCAGCGCAGCTGGCTGTCCTTGCTGCCGCGTCGGTTGTAACCGCTGAAGGCGGTCCGCTGCTTGTCGCGCTCGCCCTGGCAGGCGATGCACAGCCGCACCCCCGGCACGGCCTCGCGGCGGGCCTGGGGGATCTCGTCGTCGCACTCCTCGCAGCGCTTCCGGCTCTCGCCCTGGGGCAGCTCGCTGCGCGCCCGCTCGAGCGCGTCCTCGACGGTGCTGTCGATCTGCTCCTGCACGGCGCCGTCCTTCGACCAGCCTCCCGCCATGATGTCGTCTCCTTCGGCTCTCGATGAGCCGTCTACCGGTCCTGAGAGTCTGGGCTATCCGGCTTGTCCTGACCAGTGGCATCGGGCCCCACGAGGGGGGCTGATGGCTGGGGCCTGCAGTCAGTAAGTTGTTGTCAAATTGAAAAGCTGGGATAGGGGCGATGGGAAGAATGGATTGAGTCTCGGATATGAAGTGGGAGGCCTTGACGCTCCTGCTTCTCCCTGTGGATCCAAGGTGCTGCAGCTATTCCATGAATCCAGGGCTTGTGAGAAAAAAGTCTATACTGCTCTACAACTTATAACAAAAGGGAGCCTCTCATGAGCGACCCGTTGCCGCCCCCCGTGACCAGCGACATGCAAACGGACTACGTCGTTGGCCAGGACAATATCGAAGGGCGACTGGGGCCCATCGGCTTCGATATCCACAACCGGGTCTTCGTCGTATCGGCACTCGCCTCGGTCGTCTTCATCGTCCTCACTCTGTTGTTTCCGGAAAGGGCGGGGAGCCTTTTCCAGTCCATTGTCGGTTTCTCCACCGGGACGCTGGACTGGTATTTCATGATCGTGGTGGATTTCTTCATCCTGTTCTGTATAGCGCTCGTCGTCCTGCCCTATGGATCGGTCAGGCTGGGTGGTCCCGATGCCCGACCGGAGCACAGTTACCTGTCCTGGTTTGCGATGCTGTTCACTGCCGGCATCGGAATCGGACTGCTGTTCTTCAGTGTGCTGGAGCCGGTCTATCATGCCAACGTCTCCTTACCATTGGGCATTCCTTCACCTTTCGGGGCCGATGGTGAACTCAATCCGGAGGCCATTCCCGAAGCAACCGCCCTGGGCCTTGCCGGCACCTTTCTCCATTGGGGCATCCATGGCTGGGCCGTCTATGTGGTGATGGCGTTGGCGCTGGCCATCTTTACCTATAACAAGGGCCTGCCATTCTCCATTCGTTCGGCGTTTTTCCCGATCCTTGGCGAGCGTGTCTGGGGCTGGTGGGGGCATGCGATCGACATCCTGGCGGTGTTTTCCACCTTGTTTGGACTGGCCACGGCGCTCGGACTCGGGGCACAGCAGGCCAATGCAGGGATGAATTTCGTCTTTGGTCTGGAGATCAGCACCACCTTTCAGGTCATCGTTATCCTCCTGGTAACGGCAGTGGCACTGGTATCGGTCTGGCGGGGACTCGAGGGCGGCGTGAAGAAGCTCTCCGAGATCAATATGGTCCTGGCCGTGTTCTTCTTCTTCTTCGTGCTGTTCGCCGGCCCGACCCTGGTGGGCCTGAACGGGTTCTGGTCGGGGCTTTCGACCTATGTGAAGGACTTCGTCCCGTTGTCGGCCCCCTTCGGTCGTGACGATGATGCCTATCGTCAAGCATGGTCAGTCTTCTACTGGGCCTGGTGGGTCAGCTGGGCACCGTTCGTCGGCATGTTCATCGCTCGGGTATCGCGTGGGCGCACGGTTCGGGAGTTCGTGCTCTGCGTGCTGGTGATTCCCAGCCTGTTCATCTTCATCTGGATGGGCGTCTTCGGTGGCATCGCGCTCGATCAGCTCTATGCCGACCCCGGCAACAGCCTGGTCAAGGAGTACGTGATCGACAATTACAGCCCCGAGCTGTCGCTGTTCGGCATGCTGAATGAACTGCCGCTGACGGGCCTGATGTCGACCCTTGGCATCACTCTGGCGTTGATTTTCTTCGTCACCTCGTCGGATTCCGGCTCCCTGGTGATCGATACCATCACCGCCGGCGGCAAGATCGATGCTCCCAGGCCTCAGCGGATGTTCTGGGCAACGGTGGAGGGCTTGATTGCCATCGTGTTGCTTCTCGGCGGCGGCCTGTCGGCGCTTCAGGCCGGAGTGACGGCGACGGCGATTCCGTTTTCCATCGTGATGCTGTTGATGTGCTACTCCATCATCAAGGCGCTGAATGGCGAGTTGCGCCGCAAATCCGCCTGAAGAACGCCGAGCTGGAACGCCTGATAAGGGTACAGGCCCCACCGAGGTGGGGCCTGTCGGGCCAGGGGAGGTGCGCCAGCGCGGGCGATTAGCTACCGCGCGGGCTCGATGTCGGGAATGACTTCGCCTTCCATGACGTGGCCGGGAATGGTGTCCAGATTGCCGTCTTCACTGGCTTGGGCCAGGAAGCGCAGGTGGCGCTGGTATTCGTTCAATGCGTCATGCACCACCTGCAGGCGCGTATAGCCGTTGAGGTCTTGCCCGAGGCCGCCCTCGGCGAGATGCACGTCGAGGCGCAGATAGTAGTCGTCGTCCGCGGGCAGGAAGCTCGGTGGCTGCAGGCGTTGCGGGCGTATCCCGTAGATGAAGCTGGGGGCGCCATCGAAGTCGACCTGCAGGGTGGGGCAAAGCAACTGCGTGTCGTCCATGGCCTGTTCGGTCACGGTGGCGCGTTGACCGCGCCGCGTCAGTTCCTCGGCCAGTTCGATCAGGGCCGGCCGGATGGCGTGGCGCAGCGTGGCCTCCGCGCCGTTCTGCGTGGTGCCGTCCAGGGTGCGGTCGAGTCGCTCGCGCCAGTCGCTGGCGGCGACTCCGCTGGCGACCACCTGTTGGCGGGCATCGGCCTTGCCGGTCTCGACCTTCAGCGAGCGATACATACCGATCATGGTCAGGAAGATCACCGCCGAGAAGGGCAGGGCGGTGATCACCACGGCGCTCTGTAGGGTCCTCAGGCCGCCGGCCATCAGCAGCGCCAGGGTGATCAGGCCGATGATGGCAGACCAGAAGATGCGCAGCCGCACCGGCGCGTCGTGGTTTACGTCGCGCAGCACATAGGTGAAGTTGGACAGCACCAGGGCGCCGGAATCAGCCGAAGTGACGAAGAACACGATGCTCAGCAGCGTCACCAGGGTGGCGGTGAGACCGACCCAGGGCAGTTGCTCGAGGAAGGTGTAGATACTGGCCTGCGGCATGTTCACGGCCTGCTCGCCGAGCACCACCAGGCCCTGTTCGACCATGTCGATGCCGCTGTTGCCGAACACGGACATCATCACCATCACGAAGATCAGCGGGATGAACAGGGCACCGGCGACGAACTCGCGGATGGTGCGGCCCCGCGAGATGCGCGCCAGGAACAGGCCGACGAACGGCGCCCAGGCGATCCACCAGCCCCAGAAGAACACCGTCCAGCCGCTGAACCAGCCCTGTGCTTCGGGCGCGTAGGCGTAGGTGTCGAAGCTCAGGCCGGGGAAGGCGGCCAGGTAGTCGCCGGTGTTCATCACCAGGGCATTGAGCAGCTTGAGGGTGTCGCCCTGGAGCAGTACGAACAGTACGAGACCGGCGATCAGCAGCAGGTTGAGCTCCGACAGCCGGCGGATGCCGCGCTTGACGCCGCTCACCACCGACAGGGTGGCCAGGGTCACCACCAGCAGGATCAGCATGATCTGCGCAGGCAGTCCTTCCGGCACGCCGAACAGGTAGGTCAGCCCGTAGTTCATCTGCATCACGCCGATCCCCAACGCGGTGGCGATGCCAAACACGGTGGCCAGCACGGCGGTGATATCCACGGCATTACCGATCGGCCCGTAGATGCGCTTGCCCAGCAATGGATAGAGCGTCGAGCGAATCGCTAGCGGCAGGCGGTGACGGTAGCTGAAGTAGGCCAGCGCCATGCCCATCAGCACGTAGAGCCCCCAGCCCGAGATCCCCCAGTGCATATAGGTCTGCACGACGGCACGGCGCTGGGCTTCGGCGGTGCCGCCTTCGCCGAGCGGTGGGTTCAGGTAGTGAGTCAATGGCTCGGAGACCACGAAGAATAGAATGGCACCACCCAGGCCGGCGGCGAACAGCATGGCCGACCAGGACAGCAGCGAGAACTCCGGTCGCGAGTGATCGGGGCCCAGGCGGATCTTGCCGAATCGCGAGAAGCCGATCATGACCACGAAGACCAGATAGGCGACGATCGCCAGCATGTAGTACCAGCCGAAGGTATTGCCGATCCAGCCAAGGCCGGCGTTGAAGAATGCCGTGGCGTGGTCGGTGAAGGCGATCGCATAGATCAGGAAGATCAGGATACCCGCCACCGAGCCGTGAAAGACGATTGGATTCAGGCGGTTGCTCTGTTCAGGTTCGTAGTGTCTGTGTGTCATGGGGGGTGCCTCTCATATTGTTATTGCCATGGGCTTGTCGTGGTGGTGCTCGTTGTCGACGAGACCGGCCCGTTGCAAGCGGGCCATGACGTCGGGCTTGGTCCAGGCCAGGTACAGCCGTCCGCCGCGAGCATGGCAAAGACGTGCCTGGCGCTGGAGTAGATGGATGCCGCTCAGGTCGATGAAGTTGATGCCTGCGGCCAGAATCACCAGGTTCTGCCGATCGAAGCGCTCGAGCCGTCGGGCGACCGACTCGCAGGCACCGAAGAACAACGAACCGTCGATTCTGACCACCGCACAGCACGGCGCCTCCATGGCCTGCTGGATCGTTTGGGGCGCTTGTGACAGCATGCACTCGACCACCGGCGGGCGAGTGGTGCGGCGCAGGTAGAGCACCAGCGAGGCCAGCACGCCGAAGTAGATGGCGAATTCCAGTGCCAACAGCAGGGTGCTGAAGAAAGTGATCAGCAGTACCGCCGTTTCCGAACGGCTGGTGGTCAGTGCCTCGCGGATGCTGTGTCGATCGACCAGCCTGGCGGCGACCAGCAACAGCAAGCCGGCCATGGCGGGCATCGGTACGTAGTGGAGCAGCGGCGCCGCCAGCAGCACGATCGGGATCAGGAACAGCGCGGACAGCACCGCTGCCAGCGGCGAGCGTGCCCCGGCACTGGCGTTGAGTCCCGAGCGGGTGAACGATCCCGACGAGACATAGCCGGAGAAGAAGGCACCGCCGAGATTGGACAGCCCCTGGCCGATGAACTCCTGATTGCTGTTCAGCCGCTCGCCCGAACGCGAGGCGAAGGCCCGTGAAATCGCCGCGGCTTCGACCAGGCCCAGCAGCCCCAGGGCGATGGCGCCGGGCGTCAGCATGCGCAGGGTATCGAGGGAAAGGTCCGGTGCCGAGAGCGGTGGCAGGCCGGCCGGCACCGCGGCGATGCGCAGGATCTCGACCTGCCCTGGGTCGAGCCAGGCGGCCATCAGCGAGGCGGCCACGAGCGCCAGCAGCATGCCCGGCCAGCGTGGCAGCCAGTGCCGCAGCGCCAGGCAGGCGGCGAGCGTAAACCCGGCGATCAGCAACGATCCGAGCCGGATATCCTCGAACCGCTCGAACAGTCGTGGCCAGAGTTCGAGAAAGCCACTGCTCCCCACCGGCGCGAGCCCCAGCGCATAGGGTAGCTGGCTGGTGGCGATGATCAGCGCGGCGCCGGCGGTGAAGCCCGTCACCACCGAATGCGAGACGAGATCGACCAGCGCCCCCAGCCTTGCCAGACCCAGCAATAGCTGGAAAGCGCCAGCGAGGAAGGTCAGGGTCAGCACCAGGGTGATGAACTCACTGCTTCCTGCTTCGGCGAAGGGCTGCAGGGTAGCGAACAGCGCGATCGACAGTGCCGCCGTCGGCCCGCTGACCATTTGTCGCGAAGAGCCGAATAGTGCCGCTAGCATGGCCGGGACGATGGCGGTATACAGGCCGTACTCGGGGGGCAACCCGGCCAGCAGGGCATAGGCTACCCCCTGAGGCACGACCAGCACCGCACCGGTCAACCCGGCGATGGCGTCGGCACGCAGCGAATGCGAGGTCTGCTGCGGCAGCCAGCCGAGAAACGGCAACCAGCGTTGCAGCCTGGCCGGTTGCCGGCGTATGTCGGTCGGCGACGTCATCATGGCTGGTCGGAAGAGACTACGGGGAAGCGCGCTCGCCGCTCGAGATCGTCCAGGTCGATGGTGTTGCGCATGTACTGGGTACTGGCATCGAACAGCGGCTGGTGGTCCCAGGGCGTGACCTTGCCCTGCATGAGCGCCCGCGAGACCAGCTTGCGGCGCCGCTGGCTGGCGATCACCTCGCCGTGCAGCCGCTCATAGTCCCAGCGACTTGCGATCTCGTTGCGGAACTGCTTGCACAGGTCCAGGTGCGCCGGGTCCTCGGCCAGGTTGTTGAGTTCCAGCGGATCGGCCTCGAGGTCGAACAGCTGGTCTGGATCCGGTGCCGTGTGGACGAATTTGTAGCGGCCGCGGCGGATCATCAGCAGCGGTGCGATGGCGCCTTCGCCGAGGTATTCGCCGATCACCTCGTCGTGGCCGCCGCGGCCGGTCAGATGCGGCAGCAGGCTGCGGCCGTCGATGGGCACGGCATAGTCCGGCGCCTCGCCGTCATGGGCGATCTCGGCAAAGGTCGGCAACAGGTCCATGGTCGACACCGACTCGCGAACCCGGCCCGGGGTGAAGCGGTCCGGCGCGTGGACGATCATCGGCACCCGCGCGGAGTCCTCGAACCAGCTCATCTTGTACCACAGGCCGCGCTCGCCGAGCATGTCGCCGTGGTCGCCGGAGAACACGATGATGGTGTCGTCGGCAAGCCCGGTCTCGCGGAGTGTCTCCAGCACGGCGCCGAGCTGGTCGTCGACGTAGCTGAGCGCCCCGTAGTAGGCATGACGCGCGTTGCGGATCTGCTCGTCGCTGATGGTGTCCTCGTCGAGCTGATAGACATGACGCAGGCGCTCGGAGTGCGGATCCATCAATTCCCGCGAGTAGGGCACGCGCGGCATGTCGATGTCGTCGTGGTCGTAGCGGTCCCAGTACTCCTGCGGAATGGTGTAAGGATCGTGCGGGTGGGTCAGCGACACGGTCAGGCAGAAGGGGCGCGGCTCGCCGTTGCGCGCATAGTCGTAGAGGAAGCGCTTGGCGCGGAAGGTGACCTCGTCGTCGAAGTCGAGCTGGTTGGAGCGCACGCAGGGGCCGGCCTGAATCACCGAGGACATGTTGTGGTAGTAGCTCGGCCGCTCGTCGAAGTTTTCCCAGTCGACGAACCAGCCATAGTCGGCCGGGTAGATGTCGGTGGTCAGGCGCTCCTCGAAGCCGTGGAGCTGATCCGGGCCGCAGAAGTGCATCTTGCCCGACAGCGCGGTGTAGTAGCCGGCATCGCGCAGATAGTGGGCGAAGGTGGGAGTGTCGGCCGGGAAATCGCCGGCATTGTCGTAGCCACCGATGCGCGACGGCAGCTGGCCGGCCATCAGCGTGAAGCGCGACGGCGCGCACAGTGGGCTGTTGCAGTAGGCCGAGTCGAAGACCACGCCCTCGGCAGCCAGGCGCGACAGGTGCGGTGTCTTGACCAGCGGATGGCCGTAGACGGGCAGGGCCGATGCCCTCATCTGATCGGCCATCAGGAACAGGATGTTGGGCTGCTTGCGGGTCATGGGGCCTCCACTTGTTGTCGATACGAGCCTGAACTGGCTGCGGATACAGTCTCTCTGCTAATCTCATAGCCTGTAAACTCGCTAAATTTTTATGGGAGGCATTAGTTAACCTAATGTCGTGGATAGCCAGGGCGGCGTCGCCCAACAGCCTGCGGGTGTTCGAGGCGGCGGCCCGCCACCTGAGCTTCACTGCCGCGGCACGCGAGCTGCGCTCGACCCAGTCGGCCGTCAGCCAGCAGATACGTACCCTGGAAGAGAACCTCGGCTTGCCGTTGTTCGAGCGTATCTATCGCGGAGTGAAGCTGACCGAGGCGGGGCAGGCGCTGTTCGTCGGTGTGCAGGAAGGCTTCGCGACCATCGATCGCACCATCGACCGGCTGCAGCACAAACATCGCCATCCACACGTGAATATCCTCACCGACTTCTCGTTCGCGGCTTACTGGCTGATGCCACGCCTGCCGCGGTTCCGGGAGCAGCATCCGCAGATCGACGTGCGCATCGTGACCAACCAGGGCGTGCTCGACTGGCGAACACAGGAGGTCGACGTCGCGATCGTGTTCTGCGACGAGCGCACCCTCGCGGCTGGCGTGCCGCGACTGTTTCACGAAGAGGTCTTCCCGGTCTGCAGCCCTGGCTTCCTGCGGCGGCACGGGCCGATCGCGTCCCCCGAGCGACTGGCCGAGGTGCCGCTGCTGACCCTGACCGCCGATCAGGGGCAGAGCTGGCTGGACTGGCCGAGCTACTTCGAGCAGCTGGCGGGCATCGGTTACCTGGAATCGTCGGAGCTGACGTTCAACAACTACACTTTGCTGATCCAGGCGGCGATCGCCGGGCAGGGTATCGGGATGGGGTGGCTAGGGTTGGTCGACGACATGCTCGAGAGTGGCATGCTGGTCGGCCTGCACGAGTTGGGGCTGCGTTCGTCGCGTGGTTATGGGCTGATCGATGCGCGGCCGGACTCACCCGGGGAGGCAAAGCGGGCACTGCAGGAGTGGGTGTTGACCTGTGCAGAACCTTCGAGTCGAGAATAATGTCACCTCGAGCGGCTGACCCGTGTCGGCTTGGCGTTGGCGTCGAACTCTGGGACGATTCCTAATATGACGACTGGCCGGCGAGGAGCGAATCACCGATGCCCGATGCGCGCCGCTTCACTGAATGGCAAGGTCCCGTGCCGATGTATCGCGGTGGTGAACTGCCATCCGTAACCATCGCTTATGAAACCTGGGGCGAGCTTCGCGGCCGGGGCGACAATGCGCTGTTGCTGTTTACCGGCTTGTCGCCGAGCGCGCACGCGGCGTCCTCGGCGGCCGACCCTTCGCCCGGCTGGTGGGAGTACATGATCGGGCCGGGCAAGCCCATCGACACCGAGCGGTTCTTCGTCATTTCCATCAACTCCCTCGGCAGTTGCTTCGGCTCCACCGGCCCCGCCTCGATCGATCCGGCATCGGGGCAGCCCTACCGGCTCGACTTCCCCAAGCTCTCCGTGGAGGACATCGCGGCAGCCGCCCGCGGCGCCTGTCAGGCGCTGGGCATCGACCACGTGCACACCGTGGCCGGCGCCTCGCTCGGCGGCATGGATGCGCTCGCCTATGCCGTGATGTATCCGGGCACCTACCGCGATGTCATCAGCATCTCGGCGGCCGCCCAGGCGACGCCGTTCGCCATCGCCCTGCGCTCGATCCAGCGCGAGGCGGTGCGTGCCGACCCGGCCTGGGCCGGGGGCCACTATGCGCCGGGCCAGGGTCCGAAAGACGGCATGCGCGTGGCGCGCCAGCTCGGCATCCTTACCTACCGCTCCGCCCCGGAGTGGCTGCAGCGCTTCGACCGCGAGCGTATCGAAGGCTCGGACGCCAGCCCCGATCCGTTCGCCATGGCGTTCCAGGTGCAGTCCTACATGGACGCCAACGCACGCAAGTTCGCCGACAGCTTCGATGCCAACTGCTATCTCTACCTGTCGCAGGCGATGGACCTGTTCGACCTGGCCGAGCATGGCGACGGCTCGCTGGAGTCCGCCATCCGCAAGGTCGACGCGAGGCGGGCGCTGGTCGCCGGGGTGACCACCGACTGGCTCTTCCCCCTGTGGCAACAGCGGCAGGTCGCCGAACTGCTGGAGCACGCGGGCGCCACCGTCAGCTACCACGAACTCGACTCGATCCAGGGCCATGACGCCTTCCTGGTCGACAGCGACCGCTTCGCGCCGATGGTGGCGGCGTTCCTTGCCGGCATGCCGGAGGCCTGACAATGGCTGGGTCAGGCCGAGAGGCGGGCGGCGACGTCGCACACCAGGCGTAGCTTCGCCGCCTGCTCGTCGATGGTGAGCCTGTTGCCGACGATCGAGGTGCCGAAGCCGCACTGCGGGCTGATCGCCAGGCGCTCGCGGTCGATATGATCGCTCGCCTCCGCCACGCGGGCGAGCAGTTCGTCCGGGTCCTCGAGCGTACCTCGCTTGGAGGAGACCAGGCCGAGCACCACCACCTTGTCGTCGGGAACGGCGGCCAGCGGCGCGAAGCCGCCGGAACGTTCGTCGTCGTACTCGAGCAGCAGCCGGTGGGCTGCGGTACGCTGGAAGATCGGCTTGGCGATCGGCTCGTAGCCGCCGGCGACGAGCCAGCGACTGCCCTGGTTGCCGCGGCACAGGTGCAGGCCGAAGGTGACGCCATCGATGTCCTGCATCACGACATTATCGAGGGCAACGCCAAAGTCCAGCCACTGCGCCGTGCTCCAGCCCTGGGCCTCATAGAAAGCGCGAGTCTCCGGGTCGAGCAGCAGGGGGTAGTGCGGGGCGTCGAGCTGAATGTAGCTCGCGCCGTAACCGGCGAGCTCCTCGACCTCCTCGCGCAGGATCCGGGCCACGTCCTCGAGAAACTCCCGCAGGGAGGCGTAAGCGCCCGCCGAGTGCTGCGGCGACCAGAAGTTGGCGAACAGGCCCGGGCTGGGCAGCGACACCTTCGGCGTGCGCGTCGTCCGCGCGCGCAGATAGACGAACTCCTCCGCCGACAGGGAACGTCGGCGGCGCAGCGGCGCGGTGACGGCGAGTTCGTGCGGTCGCTCCTGGTGCCAGTCGCCGATGTCGTCGTCGCCATGCCATTTGCCCCACAGGAAGGCGTCGAGATCCCAGTCTCCGAAGCCTTCGACCGCCTGCACCAGCTGGCTCTGGAAGGACAGCCGGCGCATTTCGCCATCGGTGACCACCTCGAGTCCGGCCGCTTCCTGGAGCGCAATCGCCGCGTCGACGGCGCGGTCCTCGACCCGCTTGAACGTGGCCTCACTTATGCTCCCGGCCCGCCGTCGCTCCTGAGCCTCGAGCAACCAGCCGGGGCGAAGCAGACTCCCGACAACGTCGGCGCGTGCCGCAATCATAAGGCCTCCTCACGGCAGCTTGCCGTTGCACATGACCAGGAAATCAGCCGACGGCGGCGACCCCGGCCCTGGCGATCTGTACATCCTGGTCCGGTTTTACGCCGGAGACGCCCACGGTGCCCGCGACCTGGCCGTCGACCAGGACCGGCACGCCGCCGGAGAGCAGCCCCTGCATCGGCACGGAGAGGAAGGCGTCGCGACCGCCGTTGATCATCTCCTCGAACAGTTGTGTCTCGCGGGCACCCAGCGCGGAACTGCGGGCCTTCTCGGTGGCAATGCCGGGCGTCATGGCCGGGGCGCCGTCGAGGCGGCGCAGACCGAGCAGGTGGCCACCGTCGTCGGCCACGGCGATGGTCACCGCCCAGCCGTTGGCTTCGGCCTCCTGCTGGGCGGCATCGAGGATGGCGTTGACGTCGGCCAGGGTGAGTACGGACTTGGTTTTCATTGTGGTGCTCCTTGGTTGATATTGGCTTCGGGCTTCTTTCACAACTAAGCAGAGAGATGAGCTTTCCCGGCGCCAAGCCTCCGCGAGGGCGCTGTAAACCCGTCCATGGGCGCTACTTTTGCCATCCATGGCAAAAGACCCTCGCTCCGCCTTGTCCCCGGCGCTCATCTCACTCGGCGTTTGGAAATGCGCTCTAAGGGCTGCTTGTGGCTCGCAGCTCGTTGCTAGTAGCTGGTGTTAATGCCTCATCGACAATTTCGATCCAATGCCTGACTGGCGTACGCCCGGCCCCGGCAAGGTGCGTCTGGCAGCCGATATTGGCGGTGACGATCACCTCGGGGTCGCCGGCCTCCAGGTTGTCGAGCTTGTTGTCGCGCAACTGGGTCGCCAGTTCGGGCTGGGTGATGGAGTAGGTGCCCGCCGAACCACAGCATAGATGGGCATCCTGCACCGGCGTCAGGCTGAAACCGAGCCGGGTGAGCACATCCTCCACGGCCCCGCCGAGCTTCTGGGCGTGCTGCAGGGTACAGGGGCAGTGGAAGGCCAGGCGCTTGCTTTCCTTGATGGCCAGGGCATCGAGGTCCTCGTCGCGCAGGATCTCCACCAGATCCTTGGCCAGTTCGCTGATGCGCTTGGCCTTCTCGGCGTACTGCGGGTCGCCTGCGAGCAGTTCGCCGTACTCCTTGACGAAGGCGCCGCAGCCGCTGGCGGTCTGGACTATTGCTTCAACCCCGGCCTCGCCCGCTTTCTCGATATGCGGCCACCAGGCATCGATATTGGCGCGCATGCGCGCCCGGCCGTCGTCCTGGGCGTTGAGGTGGTAGTCGATGGCGCCGCAGCAGCCGGCTTCCGGGGCCGGGGTCAGGCCGATGCCCAGCCGGTCGAGCACCCGGGCGGTGGCGGCGTTGGTGTTGGGCGAGAGACCGGGCTGCACGCAGCCCTCGAGGATCAGCATCTGGCGGGTGTGGCGCTTGCCCTCGGGGCGGGTGCCGGCATCCACCGGTGCCGGCGGCATCTTGTCACGGAGCTGACCGGGCACCAGCGGCTTGAAGGTCAGGCCCAGCCTGAGCAGGGCCTGGAAGCGCTGCGGGTCGACCAGGGCCTTGCGCAGCCCATAGCGCAACGCGCGTTCGCTGGCCTTGCGCGGCACCCGGCGCTCGATCTCGGCGCGGCCGATGTCGAGCAGCTTGTGGTACTCCACGCCCGAGGGGCAGGTGGTCTCGCAGTTGCGGCAGGTGAGGCAGCGGTCCAGGTGCAGTCGGGTCTCCTCGGTGATCCGGTCGTCGTCGTCGCGGCTCTCCAGCAGCTCCTTCATCAGGTAGATGCGTCCGCGGGGACCGTCGCGCTCGTCGCCCAACAGCTGGTAGGTGGGACAGGTGGCGTTGCAGAAGCCGCAGTGCACGCAGGTGCGCAGCACGCGGTCGGCCTCGCGGATATGCGGCTTCTTGAGGTCTTCCTCGGTGAAGTGTGTCTGCATGTCAGAGCTCCGCGTAGAGTCGGCCCGGGTTGAAGATTCCCTTCGGGTCCAGCTCGGCCTTGAGGTTGCGGTGGTACTTGGCCACCACCGGCGCCAGCGGGGTGAAGGGCTCGGCCGTTCCTCCGGTAGCGATGTGAGGGCCATAGCAGGTGGCATGACCGCCGGCACGGGTGCAGGCCTCGCGAATCGTCTTGTCGTCGAGCTCGCTGCGTAGCCAGCGCTGGGTGCCGCCCCAGTCGTAGAGCGGGTCGCTCTCCTTGACGCCCGGCAGGTCGAGCACCGGCGTGTGGTGGGGCAGCGCCAGTCGCCACAGGGGACGCGGGTCCTCCTTCGAGAAGAACGCCAGCCGCTGTTCGCGAAGCGCGGTCCAGAAGTCGTCCCTGAGCTCGTCGCCGCCCAGCCGGTCGGCGGTGGCGGCCACGGAGCTCGGCCCGCCCTCGAGGCGCAGGTGCAGGGCGCCGTCGAGCCAGGCGGCGGCGGTGATCGGTAGCGGCTGGCGGCCCCACTCGGCGAGTTTTTCCAGGGCCTGGGGTAGCGGCATGTCCAGGTGCAGGCTGCGCGTGACGCCGGGGCGCGGCAGCACCTTCATGGTGACCTCGGTGAGCAGCCCTAGGGTACCCTGGGCACCGACCATCAGCCGCGACAGGTCGTAGCCGGCCACGTTCTTCATCACCTGGCCACCGAAGCGTTGCTCGCTGCCTTCGTGGTTGATCACCCGGGTGCCGAGCACGAAGTCGCGTACGCTGCCGGCCCAGGGGCGCCGCGGGCCGGAGAGCCCGGTGGCGACCATGCCGCCGACGGTGGCGTCATCGCCGAAGTGGGGCGGCTCGCAGCCCAGCATCTGGCCGTTCTCGGCCAGCGCGGCCTCGAGCTCGGCCAGCGGCGTGCCGGTGCGCACCGAGACGATCAGCTCCACCGGGTCGTAGTAGGTGATGCCGCGGTGTTCGCGGGTGGAGAGGGCGTCGGCCTCGACGGTGCGGCCCCGAACGTGAAAGCCATAGAAGGCCTTGGTGTCGCCGCCGACGATGCGCAGGGGCCTGCCCTCGGCGTCGGCCCGGCGGATGCGTTCGGCCAGTGCCTCGCTGGCATCGTGTTCCCGGGGGGAGTGCTTGGTATCCGTCATGATCGTTTCCTGATTGCCTCAGAAGCGCGGCAGGTCGGGGTGCGGCAGCTGGTTGGCGTGCACGTGCATGGCGCCGAACTCGGCGCAGCGGGCCAGCGTGGGGATGTTCTTGCCCGGGTTGAGCAGCCGCTCCGGGTCGAAGGCGGCCTTCACCGCGTGGAAGGTGGTGATCTCGTCGGGGCTGAACTGGGCGCACATCTGGTTGATCTTCTCGCGGCCCACGCCATGCTCGCCGGTGATGGAGCCGCCGACCTCCACGCAGAGTTCGAGGATCTTGCCGCCGAGCGCCTCGGCCTGATCGAGCTCGCCCTCGCGGTTGGCATCGAACAGGATCAGCGGGTGCATGTTGCCGTCGCCGGCGTGGAAGACGTTGGCCACCCGCAGGCCGTACGCCTCGGAGAGGTCGGCGATGCCCTTGAGCACCCGGGGCAGCTCGCGGCGGGGAATGGTGCCGTCCATGCAGTAGTAGTCCGGTGACATGCGGCCCACGGCGGGGAAGGCGTTCTTGCGCCCGGCCCAGAACTTCGCCCGTTCGGCCTCGTCGCGGGCCTGCTGGATGCCGGTGGCGCCGGCGGCCTCGAGTACCCGGCGCACCGTCTCGCAGTCGTCGTCCACGTCGGCTTCCACGCCGTCGAGCTCGCAGAGCAGGATCGCCTCGGCCTCGACCGGGTAGCCGGCGCGGATGAAGTCCTCGGCGGCGCGGATCGCCAGGTTGTCCATCATCTCCAGCCCGCCGGGGATGATGCCCGCGGCGATGATATCGCCCACGGCCCGCCCGGCCTTCTCCACGTCGTCGAAGCTGGCCATCAGCACCTTGGCGGTCTCGGGCTTGGGCAGCAGCTTGACGGTGATCTCGGTGACCACCCCGAGCATGCCCTCGGAGCCGGTGAACAGTGCCAGCAGG
Organism: Halomonas sp. LBP4; assembly: GCF_003202205.1. GTDB lineage: Bacteria > Pseudomonadota > Gammaproteobacteria > Pseudomonadales > Halomonadaceae > Halomonas > Halomonas flagellata. The sequence goes on along the minus strand of NZ_PDOG01000001.1, from coordinate 1,085,758 downwards.
TCGAAGCCCGGGGCATCCAGCGCCTCGGAACCGAGCGTCATGCGCTCGCCCTCGATGGTCAGTACCTCGACCTTGATCACGTTGTGGACGGTGAGGCCATACTTCAGGCAGTGCACGCCGCCGGCGTTCTCGGCCACGTTGCCGCCGATGGAGCAGGCGATCTGCGACGAGGGGTCCGGGGCATAGTAGAGACCGTAGGGAGCGGCCGCCTCGGAGATGGCCAGGTTGCGCACCCCGGGCTGGAGGCGGGCGGTGCGGGCGTCGGGATCGATGTCGAGGATGCGATCGAAGCGCGACATCACCAGCAGAACACCCTGCTCGAGCGGCAGGGCGCCGCCGGAGAGGCCGGTGCCGGCGCCACGGGTGACCACCGGCACGCCCAGGGCACGGCAGCGCTTGAGCAGGGTCGCGACCTGCTCGAGGGTCTCGGGCAGGGCGACCAGCATGGGCAGCACCCGGTAGGCGGAGAGGCCATCGCACTCGAACGGGCGCAGGTCCTCCTCGCGGTGCAGCAGGGTCAGGCCGGGGGCCGCCCGCTGGAGCTCGGCCAGCACCGCGGCCTTGTCGATGCGCGGCAGCTCTCCGTCGAGCCTGTCGTCATGGAGGATATTCATGGTGACTCCCCGTGCGTCTCGGTAATGAGCGTCTCGGTAATTCTGTGACAGCGGGCGACAATCTGTGGTTTTGTTGCACGCCTGTCCAGCCTATGGTGTGGTGGTCAGACCAGTAATTCGTCTATTATATGGAAAGTATTTCCACTCTATCCCCCTGCAGCGTAAACGGCCAGTCGCTGGTTTACCACTGCGATCGGGCAACCCAAGAGGAGCATGCGATGGCTTTCCCGACCGACGACATGCGCCGTGGCACGCGCACCCCCGACAGTGTCGCGGCCAAGCTCGAGCAGCTGATCCTCGATGGTGTCTTCCGTCCGGGGCAGTTGCTGCCCTCCGAGCGGCGCCTCTGCGACAAGCTGGGGGTGTCGCGCGCCTCGCTCCGCGAGGGACTCAGGATCCTGCGCAGCAAGGGGATCATCGCGACCCGTCATGGCCATGGCTCGACGGTGGCGCACCTGCTGCCCGCGCAGGACCAGAGTCCGCTGATGCACCTGTTCAAGAGCCATCCACGGACGCTGTTCGACCTGCTCGAGGTACGGGCGCTGCTCGAGGGAGAGTCTGCACGGCTGGCGGCCAGTCGCGGCACCCCGGCGGACCGGGTGCTGATCACCCGCCGCTACCAGGAGATGGCGGACTATGTGGAAGGGGCCGACGCCATCGACGTCGAGCACCTGGCCCGGCTCGATCACGGCTTTCACCTGGCGATCTGCCAGGCATCGCACAACCCGGTACTGGTGCACACCCTGCAGAGCCTCACGGACCTGCTGCTGAGCTCGGTCTTCGCCTCGGTGAAGCACCTCTACCATCGCCCCGGCCCCCGGGAGATGATCAACCGTCAGCATGCCCGCCTGCACCGGGCCGTGGTGCAGGGCAAGCCCGAGCTGGCGCGGCGCGTGGCGCTGGAGCATCTCTCCAGTATCGGCGACAACCTGCGGGAGATCGAGGCCGAGAGCGAGCGCCTCGAGCGCTCGGCCATGCGCCTGGAAGGCTGGGAGTGAGGGCGGCGCAAGGCGTCTCTCCGTCGGCTGGCACGCTTGAACGGTGATACAAACCAACCTAGAGGAGAACCCCATGGCGATCTATCAATACGGCGAGCAGGTTCCGGTCATCGGCGAAGGCGTCTACGTGGCCGAGACGGCCGATGTGATCGGCCAGGTGACCCTCGAGCGCGACGCCAGCGTCTGGTATCAGGCCGTGCTGCGTGGCGATACCGACCACCTCGAGGTCGGCGAGGGCAGCAATATCCAGGATGGTGCCGTGCTGCATGCCGACCCCGGCTATCCGCTCAAGGTCGGCCGTGGCGTGACGGTGGGGCACCAGGCCATGCTGCATGGCTGCACCATCGGTGAGGGCAGCCTGGTCGGTATCCAGGCGGTGATTCTCAATGGCGCGGTGATCGGGCGTAACTGCCTGGTCGCGGCCGGGGCGGTGGTCAAGGAGGGGGCCGAGTTTCCCGACAATTCGTTGATCGTCGGTGCGCCGGCTCGGCTTGTCAGGGAGCTTTCCGAAGAGCAGATCGCCGGGCTTGCCAGGAACGCGGCGGGCTATGTGGAGCGCGGCCGACTGCATGCCAGCCAGCTCAAGCGTATCGACTGATCCCCTCCATGGACAGTGCAACGACACCGCCCCCATGGCCATGCCATGGGGGCGGTGTCGTTGCGGGGTCGCGGTGACGTATCACCCGGCACGCAGCAGCGAGTCGCTGATACCGAGCAGGTAGAAGGCGGTCAGGGCGATCAGGCCGGTGAACACCAGGTAGTAGAGCGTCGGCAGGATGGTCTTGCGGATGGTGATGCCTTCGCGGCCGAGCAGGCCCACGGTGGCCGAGGCGGCGACCACATTGTGGATGGCGATCATGTTGCCCGCCGCGGCCCCCACGGCCTGCAGGGCGACCATGAAGGCGGTGGAGACCCCCAGCGCCTCGGCCACGTTGAACTGGAACTCCGACAGCATCAGATTGGAGACGGTGTTGGAGCCGGCGATGAAGGCACCGAGGGCGCCCACGGCCGGAGCGAAGAAGGGGTAGACCCCGCCCACGCCGTCGGCGACGAACTGCGCCATGGCCACCGGCATGGAGACCAGGTCGGCGGCGTTGACCCCGGAGTTGATCAGGATCCGCACCATGGGGATGGTGAAGATCAGCACGAAGCCGGCGCCGAAGATGGTGCGGGTGGACTCGCCGAAGGCGGCCTTGAGCTCACCGGCACTCATGCGATGCAGCACCGCGGTGACCAGCACCACCATCAGCAGGATGCCGCCGGGCAGATAGAGCGGCTCGATGCTGCCGGACACGCCGGCCTCACCGAGGATGTTGCTCCAGCCGACGCTCAGGGAGGTCAGAGCCTGCTTGAGCGGGTCGATGGTGCGCGAGGCCACCAGGAAGATGGCCAGCAGCACATAGGGAACCCAGCCCATGAGGGTGGTGATCGGCGTCTTGCCCACGACATCCTCGGTCTTGATCACCAGCTTGCCGATCCATTCGTCCGGCCAGGACGTACTCTCGGGGAAGTCCCAGGTGTCCTTGGGCAGCAGGAAGCCCTTGCGTGCCGCCGGCACGACGATGGCCAGGCCGACCATGGCACCGATCATCGAGGGGAATTCCGGACCCAGCAGCACACCAGCCAGCATGTAGGGCACCACGAAGCAGATACCGGCGAAGATCGCGAAGGGCGTGATGGAGAGCCCCTCCTTCCAGGAGCGGTTGGCGCCGAAGAAGCGCACCATGATCACCACCATGATCAGCGGCATCAGGGTGCCGACGATGCCGTGGACGATGGCCACTTCGCCGGCGATCAGGCGGAAGTACTCGGTCCAGGTCGCGCCGTCGGCGGCCAGGCGCTCGGTGATCGCATCACGGTTGATGCCCCCCGAGACACCGACCACGATCGGTGTGCCCACCGCACCGAAGGAGACCGGCGTGGACTGGATCATCATGCCCACCACCACGGCGGCCAGGGCGGGAAAGCCGAGCGCGACCATCAGTGGGGCGGCCACGGCGGCCGGGGTGCCGAAACCGGAGGCCCCCTCGATGAAGCAGCCGAACAGCCAGGCCACGATGATCGCCTGGACACGGCGGTCGGGGCTGATCCCCGAGAAGCCCTTGCGGATCGCGGTGATGCCGCCGGAATGCTTCAGGGTGTTCAGCAGCAGGATGGCGCCGAAGATGATCCACAGGATCGAGACGGTGAGGATCAGCCCCTGGAAGGTCGAGGCGAGCACCCGGTTGAAGGTCATCTCCCAGGCGAACAGGCCGATGAGGGCCGTGACCACGAAGACTATCGGCATGGCGGTCCTGGCGGCCATGCGCAGGCCAATCAACAGCACACCGGCCAGTACCAGGGGCACGAAGGCGAGTAGGGCAAGAGTGGTATCAGTCATGAGGCTGGTTTCCTCGGTTTGTTGTCTGGTCTTGCGCTTGAAGAACGAGTGAGCGGGTTTGCTGCCGTCGGGGCGGCGGGCGGTCGCAAGATACGCGCAATCCGACCGAGGTGGCCAGATGTGGAAAATTGGTATGACCAATCATCGGTGAGCTGGCGCGCACGACGGGGATGACGAATCCCCTTGAAAATACAGCCCTTTTTTCCTCCTCGGGAGGGCGGCTTCTGGCTGCGGAGGGGCACCGTGCTTAGACTAATGGACAAGCCAGTGTCGTATGGCGACCCGGGTGTGGTCACCGGTTGGCGGGGCTCGGCAAAGCCTGGCACTATCGAACCATGAACATCATCGGATGCGAGGAGTCGGCATGACACGGGTACTCTACGATCTCTGCGGTATCGACGAGGGGCTGCGATTCTCGCCCTACTGCTGGCGGGTCAAGTTTGCCCTGGCCCACAAGGGACTGGACGTGGAGACGCGGCCCTGGCACTTCACCGACAAGGAGGCCCTGGCCTTTGCCAGCCACGACAAGGTGCCGGTGCTCGTCGATGGTGACGAGGTGGTGACCGAGAGCTACGAGATCCTGCGCTACCTGGACCGCGCCTACCCGGAGGCTCCGCTGCTGGGAGAGGGGATCGCCGAGGCCCGGGCGCGCTTCTTCAAGTACTACGCCGAGCGCTCCCTGGCGCCGGCGATGCTGCGCACCATCATCATGGACCTGCTCAACGCCATCCATCCCGACGACCGCGACTACTTCCGCGAGACTCGCGAGAAGCGCTTCGGCCGCACCCTCGAGGAGTTCCATTCGCCGGCCAAGGGCCTGGCCCAGCTCGATGCCGCCCTGGAGCCGTTGCGCGGTCAACTCACGGAGGCCGACTATCTTGATGGCGATGCACCGGCCGCTGCCGACTACCTCGTTTTCGGCAGCTTCATGTGGGCGCGCTGTGTCTCCAGCGCCGATCTGGTCTCCAATGCCGACCCGGTCTACGCCTGGGTCGAACGCATGCTCGACCAGCATGGCGGGCTGGGGCGCAGCGCCATGCGAGTCACCGATGTCGAGGGCGCCTACCGCTGAGGCGCCCCTGCATCGGCCGGGACCGCAGGAGCATGCAAGGAGAGGACGATGATCGAGCTCTACTACTGGACGACCCCCAATGGCCACAAGGTCACGATCTTTCTCGAGGAGACGGGGCTCGACTATGAGGTTCGCCCGGTCAATATCGGCCGGGGCGAGCAGTTCACCCCCGAGTTCCTGACCATTGCGCCCAACAACCGGATTCCGGCCATCGTCGACCGCATGCCGGCCGACGGCGGGCAGCCGCTGGCGCTGTTCGAGAGCGGGGCGATCCTCGAGTACCTGGCCGACAAGACCGGAAGCTTCCTGCCACAGGGCGGCCGCGAGCGCTATGTGGTGCTGCAGTGGCTTTACTGGCAGATGGCCAATCTCGGCCCGATGGCCGGCCAGAGCCATCACTTCCGCAACTACGCGCCCGAGAAGATCGAGTACGCCATCGAGCGCTATGTGGGGGAGACGTCGCGACTCTATAGCGTGCTCGATCGGCGGCTGGACGACCACGAGCATGTCGGCGGTGACGACTACTCGATCGCCGACATGGCCATCTACCCCTGGGTGAGGTCCTGGGACAAGCAGGGGCAGGACATCGAGGAGTATCCCAACGTGCTGCGCTGGATGCGCGCCATCGAGGAGCGCCCGGCGGTGCGGCGCGCCTATTCCCTGGTGGAGGAGGTCAACCCGAACGATGGCGTGGAGATGGACGAAGAGGCCCGCAAGTATCTGTTCGGGCAGCGCTGAGCCGCCGTCTTCCCTGCACGTGCATGACCGACGCCCGGCCCCTGGCCTGGCGCTGTCTTCCGGGGACCTGGAGAACCGTGTGATAGGGTGTTGCGGCGCACAATCAGCCCTGCTATGTTGCGATGCAACGCAAGGCGTTCTGCCTTGGCTTGCCACCCAGACGGAGGTCACCCCATGAGCAAAGCAACCACCGAGAAAGCTACCGAGCAGTTCCAGAGCGTGTTCGTCGAACCGGCGCGTGCCTATGGCTCGCTGACCCTGGAGTACAGCGAGAAGCTGCTCTCTGCCCAGTTCGATGCGGTTCGTGCCTTCACGGACCTGGGCCTGGCCCAGACCCGCAGCTGGCTGGACGTCAAGGATCCCGAGAGCTTCAAGAAGGTCCTGGAAGGCCAGCAGAAGGCCGCCCAGGACATGGGTGAGCGCTTCAAGGGCGATGCCGAGAAGGTCGTGGCGCTGAGCCAGGAGTACCTGCAGAAGGGCCAGAAGCTGGTCGAGGACAGCGTGAAGTCGGCCACGGCCGCCACCAAGTAACGCCGTCGGCCGTCCAGGCGGCCCCATGACAAGAACGGGCCGCCTCCCTTTGGGGAGGCGGCCCGTTCTTGTCATGGGGCCAGGGTGCCAGTCACTGGCCGCTGCCACCGAGCAGGGCGATGACCTCGTCATCCTCCACCTGGCCGAAATCGGCGAAGAACTGCCCCACGGCCTGGAAGTGCGGAGGGGCGTCCAGGCAGACCACCTCGTCGGCCAGGGCGGCGAGTCTCTCCACGGTATCGGGCGGGGCGCAGCCGATGGCGGCGATCAGCCGGGCGGGGTCGCGCTGGCGGAGGGTGGTCAGGGCGGCGGCCATGGTGGCGCCAGTGGCGCTGCCGTCGTCGACCACCACCACGATGCGCCCCGTCGGGTCGATGGGCGCGCGCACCGGGGTGTAACGGCGGCGGCGCTCGGCGATCAGCTCGCGCTGGCGCTCCACCTCGGCGGCAAGCACGTCCTCGTGGCAATGGCGGGCCACCTCTCCCAGGTGCACGCTGCCGTCCTCGCTGACCGCGCCGATGGCGAACTCCGGGTTGCCGGGGGCACCGATCTTGCGTACCAGCACCACATCCAGTTCGCCCTCCAGGGCATCGGCCAGCTGCCGCCCCATGGGCACGCCGCCACGCGGGATCGCCAGCACCAGCGGATTCCGGCCCCTGAGGTGGGCGAGCCGCTCGACCAGTTGCCGGGCGGCATCGAGTCGATCACGGAACATGGCGAGTCTCCTGCGTGGTTCGCTCTGCCTTTAGTGTAGGCAGCCGGAGCACTGGTGGCTCGTGCCACCGAACGCCGGCGCCGCCAGCGGGGCCGGCGGCGTCGGTCAGGGCTCAGGCCTTGGACTCTGCTCCCTTGCCCGCCGAGGCGATCATGCCGAACATCACCCCCCGGCGCCGCCGGTAGCGATCATCCCTCGGCCCTGGCCTCGAGACGGAAGCGGGCAATCCGGTTGATCTGCTCGATGGCCGTACGGCGCTCCTCGTCCTGGTCGTTCTCCAGGCGTGTCGCGAAGGCCGCCAGGATGGCGTGGCGGTCGTTGCCCTTCACGGCCATCACGAAGGGGAAGCCGAAGCGGGCCTTGTAGGCCGCGTTCAGGCGCTCGAAGCGAGCCATCTCCTCGGGGGTACACTGATCCAGGCCGGCGCCGGCCTGTTCGCGAGTGGAGTCATCGGTCAGCTCGCCGGCGATGGCCGCCTTGCCGGCCAGGTCGGGGTGGGCGCGAATCACCTCCAGCTGGCGCTCCGGGCTCGCGTCACGCAGCACCCGGCCCATGGCCTCGGCCAGGCCTGCGGGGGTGTCCTGGGCCTCACCGAGGCCCTGTTGCCAGGCCAGTTCGGCGACCCAGGGCGAGTGCTCGTAGATGTCGCCGAAGCGGCTGACGAAGTCGTCCAGGCCGAGTCGGCTGGGGCGGGGTGTCAGGATCTTGTCGCTCATGGGTGGGCCTCCTGGGGCTCGTCACGGTTCATTTGATGGTCGCACCTCTAACTGTATACAAAAAATATTTTGAAATGTACTCCATTTGGAGCTAAAACTGTTCTCATGGATCGGGCCGATCACACCATCATAGAGGAGAGTGACAAATGGGACGCTTGACCACCCATGTGCTGGATACCGCCCAGGGCCGCCCCGGCCAGGGCATTCGCATCGAGGTCCTCCGCCTGGAGGGGGAAACCCGTACCCGGCTCAAGGAGGTCGTCACCAATGACGATGGCCGCTGCGATGCCCCGATCCTCGAGGGCGACGACTTCCTCGCCGGCGAGTACGAGCTGGTGTTCCACGCCGGTGACTACCTGCGTCGCCAGGGCGTCACGGCCAGCGAGCCGCGCTTCCTCGACGTGATCCCGCTGCGTTTCGGGGTGTCCGACGCCGCCCAGCACTACCATGTGCCGCTGCTGTTGTCGCCGTACGGCTACTCTACCTACCGCGGCAGCTAGCCTTGGACCGAAAACTGGTCGTCGGTCACCAACAACAATGCAATGAGTTGAGGGTTCCCTCATGCAAGCGTACATCCTGGACTTTGCCAACTTCATGCTGAGGTGGTTGCATGTCATCGCCGCCATCGCCTGGATCGGCGAGTCGATCTACTTCGTGATGCTGGACAACAGCCTGAAGCCCCCGAAGGACGAGAGCTGCCGGAAGAAGGGCGTGTTCGGCGAGATGTGGGCCGTACACGGCGGCGGCTTCTACCACAACCAGAAGTACGCCACGAGCCCCGAGGCCCTGCCCGACGATCTGCACTGGTCGTTCTGGAAGTCCTACACCACCTGGCTGTCGGGCTTCGCCCTGTTCGTCATCCTATACATGGTCAATCCGGGCTTCTATCTGGTGAACCCCGACAGCGACTGGGCATGGGCGGCGGGCATGACCGGCTGGCAGGCCAATGTCCTGTCGCTACTGTTCCTGCTCGGTGGCTGGGTCGTATACAACGAGCTGTGCAAGCGCATCAGCCCCGACATGCAGCGCGACGGCTTGCTGAGCCTGGGGGTCGCCGTGCTGATGGTGGTGGTGGCGTACCTGAGCACCCAGATGTTCGCCGGGCGCGCGGCCTTCCTGCTTACCGGTGCGGTGATGGCCACCGCCATGTCGGCCAACGTCTTCTTCTGGATCATTCCCGGGCAGCGCCGCATGGTGGCGGCGATGAAGGCAGGCGAGACCCCCAACCCCCTCGACGGCAAGCGCGGCAAGCAGCGTTCGGTTCACAACACCTACTTCACCTTGCCGGTGGTGCTGCTGATGATCAGCAATCACTATTCCTTCGCCTACTCCCATGAGTACGCCTGGGTGATCATGTCGCTGTTCATCTTCGCCGGCGCCCTGATCCGCCAGTTCTTCGTGCTGATGCACTCGGGAAAGATCCAGCCGGCCTATCCCGCCGCGGGGGTGCTGTTGCTCGCCGTGGCGCTGTGGATCGCCGCGCCGGCCAGCGGTCCAGCGGTGGCGCGCGACACCGCCGATGCCGGTCCGAGCCTGGAGGAGGTGCATGCCATCGTCGAGAATCGCTGCGTGGCCTGTCACTCCCGGGAACCCAGTCAGCCCGGCTTCGGCTCCGCACCGGCCGGTATCACCTATGACACCGAGGACCAGGTCCACCGTCAGATGGAGCAGATCAAGCAGGTGGTGGGGAGTGGCTACATGCCGCTGGGCAACATGACCGGCATGACCGACGAGGAGCGTGCGACCATCGCCGCCTGGAGCGACTGATACCGCCATGGATGCGCCTCTCGACGGCCCGCCGCTACGGCGGGCCGTCGTGTTCGAGACAGTCGTCGATCGGGGCGCTTAGCGTATACAATGAGAGCAGTCAGGGGTCGAAGGAGAGAGCTTCATGAACCAGCGCCAGACCGTGGCCGAGCGCAAGCCTGCCGGAACTCGCCTGGGCAAGAATGGTGATGGTGCCGAACGCCATGATGCCATCTACCGCTCTATCAGCGATGCCATCATCGAGCACCGGCTCAAGCCGGGGGCTCGCCTGCGCGAGGATGCGTTGTCGGAGGTGTTCGGCGTCAGCCGTACCGGCATTCGCAAGATCCTCCAGCGCCTGGCCCTGGAACAACTGGTCACCCTGACGCCGCGGCGTGGCGCCAGTGTCACCCGTCCCACGGCCGACGAGGCCAAGGACGTCTTCGACGCCCGCCAGATGATCGAGTGCGGCCTGATGCCGGAGGTCGCCCGGCGCATCACCGAGGCCGACGTGCGCGAGCTGCGTGATATGGCACGGCGCGAGCGCGAGGCGCTGAAGTCCGGCGAGCAGAGCACGGCGATCAAGCTCTCCGCCGCCTTCCACGAGCGCCTGGCCCGGCTTTCGGGCAATGCCACCCTGGCCGAGTTCGTCGGTCGGCTCTGCTCGCGCTCCTCGCTGATCCTCGCCGTCTACGGCAACGCCGGCCACCTGGGCTGCGAATCCCATGACCACGACGACCTGATCGGCCACCTGGAAGCCGGCAATGGCGAACGCGCCCAGGCCTTCATGAGCCGCCACCTCAAGGCCATCGAGGCCTCGCTCTCGATCGTCGAGGAGGAGGACGAGGCGCCCGACCTGCACCATATCTTCTCGGGCTGATCCTCCCAAGCGGTAACGCAACGCGACGGCGCCAGCCGGCCGAGGCCGACTGGCGCCGTCGCGACAGGGGGCATTAGCGCTGTGCAGCGTGGGCCTCCTCGATGGAGGAGAGCATCGCTTCGAGCAGGGCAACCCCCTCCTCGCCGTATGTTTCCTCGATGACCTGGCGCACGGCCGGCTGGGCCGAGGCGGCGAAGGCCTCACGCTGTTCCGGCGTGATGGTGTTGACCTCCATGGAATCGGCCAGCTTGGGCAGGCCCTGGTCGGAGGCCTCGATGATCCGGGACATGGCGCGGCCGGCGTCGACGGCGACCTTGGAGGCCCAGTCGATGATGCGCTGATGCTCTTCGGGCAGGCCGTCATAGAAGTCCTGGTTGACGAACCAGACATAGGGGGTGATCAGGTGATTGCTGATCGTCAAGTAGTCCTGGACCTCGTCGAACTTGGCGAAGGCGGTCTGCTGGATGGGGTTCATCTGCCCATCGGCGACCCCGGTCTGCAGGGCGGTATACACTTCTGCCCAGGCGAGGGGCGTGGCCCGGGACCCCATTGAATTGATAAGGGCCTCGTGGGTGGGCAGGGTCATCGTTCTGATGCGCAGTCCGTCCATGTCCTCGGGTGAGGTGATGGGACGCTGGGAGTTGGTGAACTGGAAGAAGCCGCCACTGTCCAGCAAACCGAGCACCTTCAGCCCGGTCTCCTCGTTGATATCTTCGGCCAGCATCTGGCCGAACTCGCTCTCCAGGGAGATGACCTCGTTGGCCACGCCGATGTTGGGAAAGGCGAAGGGGATGTCAAACACACCGATCCTCGGGTAATGCTCGGCAACGCCACCGGCGGTGGAAATCGAGGACTCGATGATGCCTTGGCGCACCTGGGCGATCGCCTCCGCATCCTTGCCGAGCTGGCCGGCCGGATAGATGGTCACCTCGATCTCGCCGTTGCTCGCGGTCTCGACGAGTTGCTTGAACACCGCCGATAGGGCGCCGGCGTTGCTGGCCATGATTTCCGGCGGGTTGACGTGGGCGATGCGCATGGTGGTCTCGGCGGCCGCGGCGGCGCCGGCGATCCCCAGGGCCAGGCCGAGGCCGGTGAGGGTAGTGGTAATCCGTGCTTTCATGATGCTTCTCCGGTGGTGTTGTTGTTGCGATGCATGGTGGGTGGAGATCCCCCGTCCGCGGGCGGGGTAGCAGCGTCGCGCCCTAGTTGGCCAGCCCCAACAGGCGGGGTATCGTCAAAGCGATCGGTTCCCAGTAGGCCACGGCGAGCAGCACGCCGATCTCGACGAGGATGAAGGGCCACAGGGATTTGGTGATTTCCTCGATACGCTCGCCGGTGACCGATGCCAGGACGAACAGGCAGGCGCCGACCGGTGGTGTCATGAGCGAGATGGTCAGGGCAAGGATGATGATCATGCCGGCGTGCACTGGCTCGAGGCCGATGGTCAGGGTCAGGGGGGCGAGCACGGGCGCCAGGATGATCAGGGCGGCGTTGATGTCCATGAACAGGCCGATGACCAGCAGCAGGGCGATGATCATGGCGACGATGGCGGCCGGGCTGTCCGAAATGGACAGGAAGCCGGCGGCGATCAGCTGGGGGATCTGGTTGAAGGTCATCCACCAGCCGAGAATGGTCGCCGACGCGATGATCAAGAAGATCACCCCGGTGATCAGCGCCGTGCGCGCCAGCATCTCGTACAGGTCCTTCCAGGTGATGTTGCGATAGATCACGCCGCCCACCACCAGCGCATAGAGTACGGCCAGGGCCGCGGCCTCGGTGGGCGTGGTGATCCCGGTCAGGATGGCACCGAGGATGAACACCGGCAGGATCAGGGCCAGCAGGCTGCCGCGGAACTCCTTGAGGATGAGGGTCAGGCTGGGCCGCTGATCGGACTTGGGCAGCCCTAGGCGACGCCCGGTGGCGGCGATCAGGCACATGCATACCAGGCACAGCAGCAAGCCCGGGATGATGCCGGCGGCGAACAGTCCTGCGATGGACACCCCCATCAGGGAGCCATAGATGATGGCCAGGGTGGAAGGCGGGATGATCGGGCCGATGATCGAGCCCGCTGCGGTCACCGCGCAGGCATAGGGGCCGGTGTAGCCGGCCTTCTTCATGGCCGGTACCAGGGTATTGCCGAAGGCCGCGGCATCGGCGGTGGCCGAGCCGGTGAGGCCGGCGAAGAGTACCGACGCCAGCATGTTCGAGTGTGCCATGCCGCCGCGCAGCCAGCCCACCAGGGACTGGGCGAAATTGACCAGGTTCAGGGTCAGCCCGGAGCGATTCATGATCTCGCCGGCGAGGATGAAGAAGGGCATGGCGAGAAACGGGAACAGGTTGAGCCCCGAGAAGAAGCGGTCCGGCACCATGGCCAGGAAATGGCCGCCGCCCATGTCGATGATGCCGACCAGGCCGGCCACGCCCAGCACGATGCCGACCGGCATGCCGAGTATCAGGAGTCCGAAGAAGATGATGGCTACGATGATCATGACGTTACCTCAGGCTCGTTCCGCCGCGGGGTGCGGGTCGGGGGCGAAGAAGTCGTAGACGGCGACGAGGGCAAACTGCAGGCAGGCCAGGCCCGAGGCGACGGGAATGATGAGGTAGGGATAGCCCCTGGGCATGCCGAAGATCATGGTCAGTTGCGAGAAGCCGCGCTCCACGTAGCCGAGGCCATAGAAGAACATGAAGGCGAAGAAGGCGAAGCCGATCACGTCGAAGCTCAGGGCCAGGAATTTACGCATCGGGCGCGGGAAACAGTCGAACAGGATGAGCACGCCGACGTGCTGCCGATAGCAGATGCCGGTCGAGATGGCGAGGAGCGCGACCCAGATCATCAGGTAGCGGGCCAGTTCCTCCGTGAAGGTGAGATTCCAGGGCAGGACGTAACGGGCCAGGATCCCCAGCCATACATCGAGAACCAGCACGATCACCAGGGCCACGCACAACCGCTCGACCCAGCGGTTGAGGGACCGGCTCATTGCCAGTGCCTTGAGGCTGACCTTTTCCACCTTCTCCTCCTCGGACACGACGCGGGATCGCCGGGACCTTTTGGTTGTTGTTGTAGATTCAGGTTTAAAACATGAATTTCGTATTGTCAATGTATTTGGTTCCAATGTTTCAGGGCCGATCCGGTCGGCCCAAGGAGGCTTGCGTTGCCTTGAGAGGGTTGTCGGAATGTGGTTAATAAACTGATATATAAAATCTTTAACTTATTGATAATTTTTTGTATACTAAAACATGTGACGATGGCGCTGATTCGAGTTCCACTTGGTATACGAAAGAAAATGAGACAATAATTTCTTGAATGAGCCGCATTGAAAATGTAGTGCTGATGGAGAGAGGATCACCGAGGCCTTCCCCCTCGATCCGGGTCAGAGGGCTCATCCAACAGTGATCAGGCGATCCTTCGCTTGTCGCGACGACAGGGATGAGCGGTCTCGTAATGCTGACGCCAGGCCAGCGGGTGGGAGGGAAGGATGCAGGATGAGTCGAATCGAAGCGCTCGGATCTGGCAGGGAGGCATGCTGGCCCTGCTGGCCACCACGATCTGGGCAGGCAACTTCGTTGCCGCTCGGGCCGCTTCGGCCAGCATCGATCCCATCGCTCTCACCTTCCTGCGTTGGAGCCTGGCCACGGCATTGCTGTTGCCGTTCATGGCGAACCGTTTGCTTGCGGCTCGGCGGGCTCTGGCAGTGAGCTGGAAAGGGATCGTGGTGGCCTCCTTCTTCGGCATCACCGCCTTCAACACAAGCGTCTATATTGCCGGCAACCATATCGGCGCCACCCATATGTCCCTGGTGAACGCCGCCGCACCGATCCTCATTCTCTTGCTGTCGGTGATTCTCCTCGGGGAGCGGGTGTCTTGGATGGGTATTCTGGGCATGCTGCTGGCGGCGGGCGGCATCCTGTTGTCTGCCCGGGATGGTGGCTCCGCCGATCTGACCGTGGACATGGGACGTGGGCTGGGTTGGATGACCCTGGCGGCCAGTTGTTTCGCGATCTACACGGTGATGTTTCGGCGGTTACTCGGCAGGCTGCCCTTCATGGTACTGATCGGGAGTTCCTTCCTGATGGGAACCTTGCTGCTGCTCCCGCTGTTCGCTTGGCGAGTCGCCGTCGTGGGCATGCCGGAATGGAGTGGCCAGAACCTCTTTCTCATCGGGTATGCGGGCATCGCGGCGTCGTTGGTGGCGTTCGTCTGCTGGAACCGGGCCGTGGCTCTGATCGGTGCCGCCCAGGCCGGATACGTCTATTACCTGGTGCCGTTCCTCAGCGCCGCGCTCTCGGTCGTCTTTCTCGGTGAACTGCCGGGCCCCTGGACGCTGGTCGCCGCCCCCCTGGTGATCCTGGGCATCGTGCTCGCGGTCCGCGACGCAAGGCGTGCCTAGGGAGAGTGGCTGTCAGTCGAAGTCACGGACCTGCTCGTGGGCGATCTCGATGTCCTCCAGGCGAACGCGGCCCGACTTGCCGGCCAGTCGCACCGCCTGGACGCTGAGGTAGTGGATAAGCCCCATGGGGCCGACATAGGTATGGAAGAGGAAGCTGCTCGAGATGTCGCAGCTCAGCGTCCAGGTGGCGACGGGTTTCTTGTCGCTGGACAGGGAGTCCGTCAGATAGAGCACGGGCACCCCGCGCTCATGGGCGGCGTGCATGACGCGTGCCAGCTCCGGGACACGGCGACGCATGCCCACCGCGATCAGGAGATCATCTTCTCCGAACTCCGTGACATGCTCGCCGAACGTTTCCCCGGCATGGGGAAGCAGGTGGACCTGCCGCCGGAACTGAATGAACTGCCAGCGTGCATAGGCGGCCATGAAATAGCTGTTTCGAAAGCCGACCAGCCAGATGCGGCGCGCCTCGACGATGCGGTGCAGGGCGGCCTCGATGTCCTCTTCATCCAGTTGCTCGAAGGTCCGCGTCAGGGCCGCGACATGATCGCTCAGGAACGACTGGCTTTCCGAGGGCAGCGGGGACGAGTCCTGTTGACGCTCATGCAGATAGATCGGTGAGCCCCACTGCTTGATGTCGCGGACCAGGCGGCGAGCCTCCTCGAAGTTGGCAAAGCCTAACCGCTTGAAGAGCCGCGATGCGGCGGCCTTGGACACTCCTGCTAGCTTGGCCAGTTCCGTGGCGTTATAGGCCGATAGCTCCCCCGGGAAGTCGAGGATCAGCTCGGCCAGCTTGCGTTCGCTGGAGGGCAGCTCGGAGAGGTGTTCCTGGATCCTGGCCTCGAGGGAGCGAGGTCTCTCCGGGGTGTTCGGTGCCTTGCCGTTCATCATCTGTCCTCTTGGCAGCGAGGCGTTATGGCGCGTCATGCGAGTACCGTGGGAGACGGCATCACGCCCTTCGTTTTCTCAACCTAACACAGAAGCGCCGGCCCTGAAATTTCAATTTCATGGCCGGCGGCTCACGTCATGATTCAGTTGGCTCGGCCTTGCGCGCCTTGCGCAAACCGGCTGGCCTCATTCCGCTAAGCGAGCGCCTTGCGTCGCGGTGCCGTGGCCACGCATCAGCAGATAGTAGTAGAAGAGCTCGCCCCGGTCGGCGCCGATCAGCCAGGCGTAGCCGCCGAGCGCCTCCAGTGCCGGACCCCCGACCGAGGAAATCGAGTACAGCGCGGTGAGGACGAAGGCGCCGATCGCCCGCTGGTTCCAGCCCTTCACGTAGTGGTAGGCCCCGTCGGGGTCGGCGGAGAACATGTCCCGGATGTTCAACTGATCATCCGGGATCCTACATCTAGCCAATATGTCGTTAGAGGTGATCTCTCGTGGATTATTTATCCGGGAGTCTACAATTATATACCTTTCTTGATTGATGGGAATGAACTTCGGAATATTTCGTCCTCTGGGGGGTGGAGGTGAGTACGCTCTGGGTAGGAGCTTCTCAGTCGATCAAATTGTTGTTGTGCCTCACTTGCAAGATCTTTAAGGTCTATACCTTCGATCTGTCGCTCTTTCATAACAGTCTTTCCATTTACTATTACTAGTGTAAAGTCTTGTCCAGAACCACTCATCACCATAGTCTGAATAGGGTCAATTAGTTGCCCGAGATGGAATCCACTCAGATCGAAGACTGTGATATCGGCTTTGGCTCCCGGTGCAAGTCTTCCCAAATCAGGACGATTCAGAGCATTCGCTCCACCCAACGTGGCGGCGTTGTAGTAGTCGGCTGCCGAACAGGCCGTTTCATCCCCTTCCAGAAGCCGAGTGATCATGATACCGGCATGCATGTTCGTGACGATATCGGGAGGATACGTATCCGTGCCCATGCCGACATTGATGCCGTAACGTTGCATCTTGGCGAACGAGTTCATAACGCGCCCCATTCGTGCACTGACCAGTGGACAGTGCACGAGTGACGCTTTACTGCTCTGGAGCATACCTAGGTCTCGCTCCACCGAACCTTCCGTAGGGTGTCGTCCCCCCAGGTAGATACCGTGAGGCAGCAGGACACGGTGATCGAGGAATCCGCTGTGATCCAGCAGTTCGATCGAGGACTGGCCGAAGCGCGCCTCCACGGTCTCGACTTCCAGGGGGGATTGACAACAGTGGAGGCGCACGGGGCAGTCGAGGGCGCTCGCTGCATCGGCTGTGCGTTCGAGAAGCTCCTGAGTACAGCACTCGATGCGGTCGGGGGCCAGCATCCCGCGGATCAGGCCGTTGGCTCTCCCATCGTAGTCCTTGACGAACTCGATGGCTTCCTCGAGGCCTCGCATGCCGCGCGGTTCATCCCAGTGAATATCGAAATGCCCTTCCGGGTGAATCATGGAGGCGCCGGTACGGTAGGCCGGCCCCAGGTAAAGGCGCAGACCATAGTCGGCACCGATGGCCGCGGCACGGGCGAATTCCTCGTAGGTTTCCCCCCATTCCCGATACAGCAGTGACGTGATGGGCAGCGCCGTGGTGATGCCATTGAGGAGGAGCTGGGCGAAGGCATAGCGCTTCTTGGCATCCTCCTCTTCCGGCGTGTAAGCGTCGCGGGGCCCTCGTTCGACGTAGGTGCTCGCCCAGACTCGACCGTGACGCCACCCCGGGGCGTTATCGAAGCCCAGAATGGTCGAGTCCAGGTCCGCCAGGGCATCGAGGTCGATGAAGCCCGGACCAACCACGGCATTACCGGCATCGATGCGGTAGTCGAGAGGCCCCTCATAGCCGAAGCCGACATGAACGATGGTGTCGTTCTCGTAGACGACCTCGCCGTTGTGGAGAATTTCATGGCCGGTACCGTCGAAGCCAATGACGTAGCGGCCGGTGATCATCGTCCTCGTCATCGCGGTCTCCTTTGTTCAGACAAGGCATTCGCCATCGGTGGCGACCAGACGGCCGCCCTTGACCACGGCGATGCGTGATGTGCGATTCATGATCGCCTCGACCCGTGTCTCGCCGGCCACGATAGTGAAGTCGGCCCGGCAGCCCGGGGCAATGCCGTAATCCGCGAGCCCCATCACGTGCGCGCCACCGCGGGTGACGATATCCAGTACCAGCTCCAGATCTTCATCCCGGCGAAAACCGCTGCGGAAGGCCAGCAGCATGGCGCGCTCGAGCATGTCGGCGTTGCCGTAGGGGCCCCAGGAGTCACGGATCCCGTCGGAGCCACAGCACAGCGTGACTCCGGCCTCGTGCAGGCGCCGTACCGGGGGGAAGACGATGTCGCCGGGGCCATGGGTCATGATGGCGATGCGGTTATCGATCAACAATCTGGTGAGGCGCTCGAGGTAGGCCTCATCCACCATGCCCAGGCAGAAGGCATGGCTCACGGTGACCCTGCCCTGCATGCCCAGTGCCGTCGTGCGTTCGGCAATGAGTTCCAGGGCGAAGGCGCCGAGCATGCCGGGTTCATGGAGGTGGATATCGATGCCCACGCCGGCCCGGTCGGCGATGGCGAAGATGGTGTCCAGATGGCGTACCGGATCGCGGTCCATGCTGGACGGGTCGATGCCACCGACGAGGTCGGCTCCCATCCTGATCGCCTCGGCCATGAGGGCCTCGGTCCCAGGACGGACCAGTAGGCCGCTCTGGGGGAAGGCCACGACCTGCAGGCTGATCGCTTCCTGGAAGCGATCCCGGGTGGCCAGCACCCCCTCGAGATTGGCCAGGCCGATCTCGGTGTCGATATCGACATGGGTCCGGATATGGGTCGTGCCCATGGCGATAGCTTGACGCACCTGATTCGTCGACTGCTCTTCCGGTGAGTAGCCGAGGGCCTTCCTGACGTGGCGTTCATCCTCGATGCGCTCCTGGATCGTGGGGCCGGCGCTGTGTCGATGCCACGCCTGCCCCCAGTGGGTCTTGTCCAGGTGGGTGTGGGCATCCACCAGACCGGGCAACAAAATGCCATTGCATCCATCGACGACCCTGCTGCCCGGTGCCTCGAGGCCGGCGCCGACCTGTTTCACCACGCCATCGATCACCAGGACGTCGACGCGATCACCCTCGAGCGGGCGTACGTTCTGCAACAGTAATGATTCAGCCATGACCGTCTCCCTGCCAATCAGTTGATGCCGTCGTCCACGGACAGCGTGTCTTCGCAGGCTTCCCGCTCGCGGGAGGCCAGAAATGCCTCGAGGCTCGGGCGTGGCAACTCGAACTGGGCCTGGGCAAGCAGGTAGGCGTCGGCGTGGAGTCGGGCCAGAGGATGATAGGCCTCGGGACGAACCCTGAGGGTCTGGGGGTCGATATACTCATCCTGGACGTGCATGTGCAGCACCTCGCCGACGATCACCGAGCGATTGGGGTATTCCAGCGATTCGGTCTTGCGACACTCCATTGCCACCGGCGCTTCGAGGATGCGGCCGGTACACAGTGTGCGGCTGGGTGTCAGGGTCAAGCCCGCGGCGGACACCTCGTTCTCCTCGGGAGGAAAGTCCAGGGAGGTGGTGATCATCGGGTGAGCGATGTGCTCATTGACCAGGTTGACCACGAACTCACCAGTGTCGTGGATGTTCCGGGTGGTGTCCTTGTAGCGCCCGTCCGGACGGTGCTGGATACCCAGGATCAGGATCGGGGGGTCGTCGCCGAAGACGTTGAAGAAGCTCATCGGGCCGGCATTCGAGATGCCTGCTCGATCGGTGGTGGTCACCAGGGCGATGGGCCTGGGGACGACGAAGCTGACCAGGAGCTTGTAGCGCTCCTTCTTGCTCAATTGGCTGAAGTCGAATTCCATTGGGATTCCTTGAGTTGTCTCGAGGTGGCTGTCTCAGGCCTTGGTGATGAGTCGGCCTTCCTCAACGGCATGACAGGCGACGAAGCCGTGCGCGACATTGTGGATCGGACTGGGCTGTTCCCGTTTGCAGCGCTCGTTGGCGTGGGGACAGCGGGGATGAAAGGCGCAGCCGCTCGGGGGAGCGAGCGGGCTCGGCACCTCGCCGCCGACCGGGGTGCGGGCGCGCCCGGTCATCTCCAGGTCGGGAATGGAGTCGAGCAGCATGCGGGTGTAAGGATGTTGGGGGCGTCGAAAGAGCTCATGCTTGGTGCCGACTTCCACCAGCCGCCCCAGGTACATGACGCCGATCCGATCGGAGATGTGGTAGACCACCGACAGGTCATGGCTGATGAACAGGTATGTTAGCGAAAATTCGCGCTGCAGGTCCTTCATCAGGTTGAGGATCTGGGCCTGCACGGAAACATCGAGCGCCGATGTGGGCTCGTCACAGACGATGAACTCCGGATTGCTGGCGAGGGCCCTTGCGATGGAGATGCGCTGGCGCTGGCCACCGGAGAATTCGTGGGGATACTTTTCCCCATCCTGGGAATTGAGTCCCACGCATTCCAGGAGTGCCGTCACACGCTCGTCGATGACCTTCTTGCCATCGAGCAGGCCGAAGACGTGGAGCGGCTCGGCGATGATATCCCGAACCCGCCACCGAGGATTGAGGCTGGCATAAGGATCCTGAAAGATCATCTGAAGGCGATGGCGGACGGCATCCATGTCCTGGCGGCTATGCGTCGCGATATCCTTCCCCTCGA
Source organism: Halomonas sp. LBP4 (assembly GCF_003202205.1). Classification (GTDB taxonomy): domain Bacteria; phylum Pseudomonadota; class Gammaproteobacteria; order Pseudomonadales; family Halomonadaceae; genus Halomonas; species Halomonas flagellata. Next base: position 1,065,400 of record NZ_PDOG01000001.1, on the reverse strand, counting down.
ACTCGATACTGCCCTCGGTGGTTTCATTCAGCCCGACTACCAGCTTTGCGATGGTGGACTTGCCGCAACCGGATTCCCCGACCAGGCTGAAGGTCTCGCCGCGATAGATATCGAAGCTGACACCGTCCACTGCCTTGACCACCTGTCTTTCCTTGCGCTCGAGCAGTCGGTTGAGCAGGGGAGGGGACACATCGAAATGTCGCTTCAGGTCGGTAATACGGAAGATGGGAGCCTGTGTCGACCTGCTGGATGCGTCCTCCAGGGAGTCAGTCTGCGTTCCCGTGGCCCTGTAGATTTCCTGCGTCATGTTCATGCGTTGGCTCCTCGGCAGTGATCGGCCACGGGGCCGGTGGTTGGGGTGGCCGGCGTGTGTCGCTCGTGGATCACCGGGTTTTCGACGAGCCAGCAGGCGGCTTCACTGTTCTCCACGGCGATCAGGTCCGGGCGCTCGGTCCTGCAGCGTGAGAGGACATGGGGGCAGCGTGGATTGAAGGCGCATCCGTCCGGGATGGCCGCCAGTCTTGGCATGGAGCCCTCGATCTGCTCCAGCCGATCGACATCGTTGAGGATGGTGGGAATGGAGTTCATCAACCCCCGCGTATAAGGGTGCTTGGCCTGCTTGACGACATCGGCCACGGGGCCGACTTCCACCAGGCGGCCGGCATACATCACGGCGACGCGGTCGGCTGCCTCGGCGATCACGCCCATGTCATGCGTCACCAGCATGACCGCCGTGCCTTTCTCTCTGCAGAGTCGCTTGAGTACCGCAATGATCTGGGCCTGGACCGACACATCCAGCGCCGTGGTCGGCTCGTCGGCGATGACCAGCCTCGGTTCCACGCACAGGGCCAGGGCGATGACCACGCGCTGCCGCATGCCGCCAGAGAACTGATGGGGATACTGGTCGATCCGCGTCTCGGGGGCGGGAAGCCCGACTTCTTCCAGCATGCGTATGGCGTGCTGACGCGCTTCCTTCATACTCATGGGCAGGTGGGTGCGAATCGTCTCCACGAGCTGGTGCCCGATGGTATACAAGGGGTTAAGGCTGGTCAGCGGGTCCTGGAATATCGCGCCGATCTCCCTGCCACGCAGACGTCGCATCTGCTCCTGAGAGAGGTTGTCGATGCGCTTGCCTTCCAGCCGGATCTCTCCGGTGCTGATGCGCCCAGGCTTCTCCAGCAGGCCCGTGATCGCGGTTCCGGTCAATGACTTGCCGGCTCCCGATTCGCCCACGACACCGAGGATTTCTCCCGGCGCTATCTGCATGGAGACGCCATCAATGGCTTTCAGAACCCCGCGTCGCGTATCGAACTCGATGTGTAGATCACGGATATCCAGGACCGGGGGGGTTGCCTCTTGTGCAGTCATGAACGTTACCCTCAGCGAAGTTTGGGGTTGAGCGCATCGCGCAGCCAGTCGCCCAGCAGGTTCACCGACAGGACGAGCAGTACCAGCACGATGGAGGGGAAAATGACCACCCACCAGACACCGGAGAACAGGAACTCGTTGCCGATCCGGATCAGGGTGCCGAGAGATGGCTCGGTGGGGGGCATGCCGACACCCAGGAATGACAAGGCCGCCTCGATGAGGATGGCAATCGCGAGATTGACGGTGGCCACCACCAGGATGGGACCGATGACATTGGGCAGGATGTGCTTGGCCATGATCGTGCGGGAGCGCAGGCCGATGACCCGGGCGGCAAGCACATATTCGCGATTCTTCTCGACCATGGTGGAGCCACGTACGGTACGTGCATACTGAACCCAGGTGGTCAGCCCGATGGCGAGGATGAGCACGAAGATGACGGCATCATGCTGCATTTCCGGAGGCAGGATCCCTCTGGCGACACCGTTGATCAGCAATGCCACCAGGATCGGAGGGAAGCTGATCATGATGTCGGCAATACGCATGATCGTGGCATCGACCGCTCCCCCGACATAGGCGGCCAGCAGACCAAGGCACACGCCCAGTACCATGGCGAAGGCCACGCTCGACAGGCCCACCAGGATGGAGATACGTGCACCGTAGAGCATTGCCGACAGTACATCTCGGCCCTGTCCATCGGTACCGAGCAGGAAGGTCGCATCCCCTCCCTCGACCCATGCCGGCGGAAGCTCGCTGTTGAGTAGGCTCAAGGTGCTGACGTCGAAGGGGTCGTGTGGTGCGATCCAAGGGGCCAGGAGCGCGGCAAGGATCAGGGTAAATACCACGACGGAGGCGACGATAGTGACGGGTGAGCGGCGAAAGCTATAGAGCAGGTCGCTATCGATGAACCGGTGCCAGCCGCTGTTGAGTCTTTGCGTTTCGGAATTCATGGATAAGCTCCTCAGGCGCCAGCCTTGTTCTGTCCTGTATCGACACGGAGTCGCGGGTCAACCACGAAATACAGCATGTCGACGATGGTATTGATCACCACAAAAATCAGCGAAACCATGACCAGGTAGGCAGACATGACGGGGATATCGACGAAGCTGACGGCCTGCATGAAAAGCAGCCCCATCCCCGGCCACTGAAAGACGGTCTCGGTGATGATGGCAAAGGCGATCAAGGCACCGATCTGCAACCCGGTAATGGTGATGACAGGCATCAGGGTGTTTCTCAGCGCATGGCTGAAATTGACGACACGATTTGTCAATCCGCGTGCTCTGGCAAAGCGGATATAGTCGGTCTTTAGCACCTCCAGCATTTCGGCTCTCACTAGGCGCATGATCAATGTTATCTGGAAGAGTGATAGTGTGATGACCGGCATGATCATTGCCTTGATACCACTGACCGTCAACAGGCCAGTACTCCACCAGCCAAGCTCTACCACTTCCCCGCGTCCAAAGGAGGGAAGCCAGTTCAGCCATACCGAAAACACCAGAATCAGCAGGATGCCGGTCACGAAGGTAGGCACGGATATACCCGTCAAGGAGAGTGCTTGTAACAGATGGCTAAGCCAGCTATCTCGTTTGAGAGCCGTATAGACCCCCATTGGGATGCCGATGACAAGCGACATGACCACTGCAGCAAACACCAGCTCCATCGTGGCGGGAAACCGCTCGGCGATGAGGTCCGATACTAGCCTCTGGTTACGATAGGAAATGCCGAAGTTTCCCTGGACCGCATTCGTGACGAATTTCCCGAACTGTACGGGTAGCGATTCATTCAGGCCGAGTCGCTCCTGAAGTGCTGTGCGCTGTTCCAGGGTCGCATCCTGGGGGAGCATGTTGGTGACGGGGTCACCAACGAAGCTGAACATCGAAAAGGCAATAAAGGCGACGGCTAACATTACCATCGATCCTTGCAGGAGTCGGCGTATTAGAAATGCAATCATTGTTATGCCCTTTACCGTTGCCAGGTCAGAGTCTGAGTGGTGGCAGCCAGCAATGGCTACCACTCATTGACGAATACCCGAAGATCACTCGACGGTTGCGTACCAGAGCCTGACCTTGTTGTCCGGCGTCTGCGGTACATTGATATTGTCCTTGGTGGCCCAGATCAGCGGTTGCTGATGGAGAGGAATCAACGGTATATCGGCCTTGGAAAGCTCGAACGCTCTGGCAATCATCGCAAGTCGCTCTTCTTCATCCTGGGCGACCGCGATTTTCTCGATGAGGGAGTTGACCTCATCATTCTGATAGTTTCCCGGGTTCCAGGCGCCGTAGTTGTTGTTGGGGCTGGAGATGACCTGAGAAAGGATGCTGAAGGAGTCGAGCATCGGCAGGGTCGCCCAGCCAAACATCCAGATATCAGATCCACCGTTAAGCGCCTCCTGCCAATGGTTGCTCGAGTTGCGTGCATTGACCCTGGCATTGACGCCAACCCTCGCCCACATGGCGGCTATCGCCTGGCAGATTTCCTCATCCCTCACGTATCGGTCATTGGGACAGTCAAGTCCGACAGTGAACCCGTCCGGGTAGCCGGCTTCAGTGAGCAGCTGCTGGGCAGCATCCGGATCATGAGGGAAGCGCTCGTCAAGTGATGCATCGTAGCCCGGTACGGCTGGAGCGACGGGCAAGGCCGTGTTACGTGACTTTCCACGCATCAGCCTGTCACGAATCAGGTCCATGTCGATGGCCTGGTAGAGCGCCTTGCGGACTCTCAGGTCTTGTAGGGGGTTACTGTCCAGGCCATTCTGGCCAAGCCTATCCGCCGATTGATTGAGAGCCAGCATGATGGTGCGGAGTCCGGCAATCTCATGAACTTGATAACCTTGGGAGCTCTCCAGTCTCGAGACATCCTGGAGTGGAACACTCAGCATCATGTCGATCTGCCCAGAAAGCAAAGCTGAAACGCGTGTTGCATCTGACGAGATGGGGGTGAACTCGATTCGGGTCAGGTTATGCTGAGCATCGTCCCACCAGTCCTCATTGATGGTGAGTATGGTTTCCGCATCCGGTCTACGTGACTCGAGAACGAAGGGGCCGGTGCCGTTGGTGTTTGTCGTACTGTAGCTCCTGTCCCCCTTGGTCGGGTCTACGGGGTCAAGGGCTCCATGCTCGGTCATCCAGTCCTTGTCGAGAATGTAGACATTGGTCAAGTCGTTCAGCAGAAGGGGGTAGCTGCCATTCAGCTCAATTTCAACAGTGTGGCTGTTTACCTTCCTGACATCGGAGACGGCGGGAAGGTTGCCTCTTAAGGGAGAGTCTGGGTGGATGGCTCGCTTGAGTGATGCAACGACATCGTCGGCATCAAAGCTATTTCCATTGTGGTAGGTGACACCTTCGCGCAATGTGAAACGCCACAGGTCCGGGCGAACCACCTCCCAGTCTGTCGCCAGAGAGGGTTCGATCTCAAGTTCCTTGTTGTATCGAACTAGAGGTTCGTAGATATGATGCAGGAATGCTAGGGTCGGACTGATAGCCTGTCCGTGTGGGTCCATGGAGTAGATGTCAGAGGTGTCAGACCATGTAATGGTGTTGGCCTGAACCGTTGTAAATAATGTGCTGCTGGTGATTATGGGTAGTACCAGATACTTGTTGATTTTGTTCATTTTTTCTCCTTGACTCTTTTGTCTTTTTCGGGTTGCAGTTTATTGTTTTGCTTACTCTTCCTCTTTGCTGTCGTCGAGTGTTGATGGCCAGGGTATGGGGGGTGGTGGTTGTCTGATTGTTTTTAGAATATAGGTTGAAAATCTTGGTGTTTGATAGGGCCAGTTCTACGCGTTGAATGGTGCCAGAAGGGGGTTGGGAATTTCGTTTATATTACGGGCACACCAAATAAACCTTGGCTGACTATGGTCGCCAAAGTGAAAGTGACTCATGAAAAGTTGGCTGTGCCTCTAAGCGATGGATGTCGAGAGTGTGAAGCTCCTGTTGTGCTTGTTGGTTCCCAGTGTCGCCCAGCAGAAGGTGCCTCCGTCATGTTTGACGAAACCAATCTTGGCGATTTTTCGCTTTTTTGATTTAGCCGATTCTATGCAGCCAGTTGCTGCTCGATGAGGGCTATTATGGGGGGCAGTCTGCGAGTTTACTTTCATGGATGCTTGTTGGCATTAAACAGGTTCGACTCGGGCTATCCATCATGATTACCTCTGCTTCTCTCGAGGATCCGATGATCTCATTGGAATATCCGGCGGTGACGGATGACGTGCCGCACGCGGGACACTCGCCGTGGTCACGGTGAGGAGAACTCCATGCCATGGTGTCTCCCTGCCAGCCTGGTCAGGCAGTCTGCCGTATAGGAGAAGGGAGCTGGCGAAGACATCGGTGGCGATCTCTTGATCCTTTGTTTTGTGAACAATGATCTTTTGATACGTGTACAGGATAGACAATGGGATTCATGCTTGCAAGGTTTTGTTTCTACCATGTCGACAAAAAGCCTTTTATAAACAATGAGGTGTGACATGTTGTTGATTGTTGTCGCAGCTCATTTAAGTATACAATAAGTGGGTGCTTCTCTGCATGGCATATGTCGTATATTGCCTAATTTACTGTATACAGGCAGCCGTTCTGAACCTGTCGCCGCTCCGCAACGGCTGATTCCGACTGCACTGACTGCTGGCCAGTCGGCGCCGCTTGCGTGCACCGCCACTTCAAGGCCAGCGAGGCGTCGCTCTCGAGCGTCGAGGAAGAGGAAGAGGCGCCCGGTCTGCACAAGCATCTTCGGCGCCTGAGGGCGCGGCGCTGGCAAGCCCTCCCGGCCACGCCATACTGAGATCATTGGTCGAGCCTCTCGGGGGGGTACTGCCGTGCCCCTACCGCCAGATGACGCACCGGAAGAGATCACCCTGGGCCGGGTCTATGAGGAGTACGTGCGGCTCAGTGAGGTCTGCAACGACTATATCCACCGTTCGCTGGGGGATATCCGCCTGTTCGGCTCCATCGGGGCCCTGTTGGCGTGGGATCCCCTGGCGCGCCTGTTCGAACTGGATGCCCAGCTTCAGCAGCCGGTGACCCCGGTCGGCTTCCTCGTCCTGCTGCTGGTGATCGTGCTGGTGATGTTCTTCGACCTGCTCAAGCAGTCGATCTTCTTCTTCCATCTGCAGCGCATGCAAGCGCTGGAGCGGGTCCTCAACCGTGCCGCCGGTGATCGAGGCGAGTTGTTCCATATCGCCGGCGGCTGGCCGGACTGGTTCCGGCGCTACCACGCCCACGCGGCCCATGGCTTCTGGGGCGTCTTCTATCTGCTGGTGGTGGTGTTTCCGTCGATCATTCTCTACCGGCAGGAGTATGCGGGTTGGCTGTTCGTGTACCTGCCGACCACCGTCGTCCTGCTGGGACTGCATGCGTGCTGTGCCCTGCGGGTACTGAACTCACTGGAACCGTAGCCGTTTCCGTCCGCTTCCCGGGCGACACCCCCGGGCCAGCCGGCTCGGGGGTGTCGCGGCCAAGGGGCAGGAGCGCGCTTACGGCCGGGTCGGGGCAATCATGACCTTGTGGTTGCGCATCAGGAAGTAGTAGAACAGGCCGCCGAGCCCGGCGCCGATCAGCCAGGCATAGCCGTTCAGCGCCGCCAGGGCCGGGACCCACACCGAGGAGATCGAGAACAGCGCGGCCCCCCCGAACGCCATCAGGGCCTTGTGGTTCCAGCCCTTGACGTAGTAATAGGCACTGTCGGGGGCCGAGGAGAACATCTGCTGGATATCCAGCTGCTGATGCCTCACCAGGTAATAGTCGACCACGATGATGCCGTAGAAGGGGGCGATGATGGCGCCGAGGGCATTGACGAAGCCGGGCACGCCGATCTGGCTGATCACCGAGACCCACAGCGCGCCGATGAAGAAGGCAATGATCGCCGTGATCAGCCCGCCCATCTTGAAACTGATCCTGCTGGGAAAGAGGTTGGCCAGGTCGTAGGCCGGCGGA
>NZ_PDOG01000001.1:1017710-1057103 GCF_003202205.1 Halomonas sp. LBP4 | reverse complement strand
AGGGTGCCGGCGGTGATGATCAGGGCGATGAACGAGAAGAAGGCCACGTTGAGCGGCAGGCCGAGCAGGTTGCCGAGCTTCATCTCGCGTTCGCTGCGCACGAAGCGGGTGAAGTCGCCGAAGTTGATCACCACCGCGGCGAAGTAGGCGACCATGGTGCCGACGATGGCCAGGAAGGCGGCGATGGCGCTGCCGGAGTGGCTACCGTCGCCGCTGAAGATGGTGCCGATGGCGGGCAGCAGTTCGCTGCCGGCCTGGACCCAGACGATGATCATCAAGGCCACCATCACCAGGTAGACCAGCGGGCCGGCCCAGTTGAGGAAGTGCTTGATGCGGTCGATGCCCTGCCAGAAGATCGCGATCTGGAACAACCACACGATCACGAACGACACCCAGGCCACGCCCGACAGGCCCAGGAAGGTCGAGCCGTCGCCGGCGCCGAACAGGGCGGTGATCAGCAGCGCCACCGCCGTGGAGGCGAAATAGGTCTGCACCCCGTACCAGAAGATGCCGATGATCGCCCGAAGCATGGCCGGCAGGTTGGCCCCGCGCACCCCCATGCTGGCGCGGATCATCACCGGAAAGGGGATGCCGTATTTTACACTGGGTTTGCCGGTCAGGTTGACCAGATACATCACGATGACGCCGGCCAGGATGATCGCCGCCATCACCGCCCAGCCATTCAGTCCATATGAGAGAAACAGCGAGGCCGCCAGGGTGTAGCCGAACAGGCTCTGGATGTCGTTGGACCAGACGTTGAAGATCTCGAACCAGCCCCAGGTGCGCTTGCTGTGCGGTATCGGGGCCAGGTCCGCGTTATAGAGCGTCGGGTCGATGCTCTGGATATCCAGATCGCTATCTTTCATCGGGATCACCATTGTGGTTGTTGTGGTGGGCCCCGCCTGCCCGGCTCATGGGCAGGCGGGGTACTATCAGCTACAGAAGCGCTGGCAGGGGGCCCAGTGCTTCATCAGCAGGTAGTAGGTGAGACCGGCCGGGATCAGGCTGGCGTACCAGGAGACCGCGGAGAAGCTCAGGGCGGCGGCGATGCCGACGGCAGTGGCGATCAGGGCGGCGTAGTTGACGCCCTGGTAGGGGCCGGCCTGGTCATACAGCTTGCCGAGATCCAGGGTACGGCGACGAATGATGTAGTAGTCGACCACCAGGATGGCGAAGATCGGACCCAGGAACGCCGAGTAGGTCTGCACGAAGAGCTGCAGGCCGGCGGCGGACTCGGGCTGCACCAGCTTCCAGGGGAAGGTGGCGAAGGCCAGCAGGCCGACGATCACGGTGGCGACCGGGAACTTCATCTTGAACACGTCCATCAGCACGTAGGTCGGCGGTACCACGTTGTTGAGCACGTTGGTGGTGACCTGGGCGAAGGCGATGAACAGCAGGGTGGTCATCAGCAGCGGGGTGTTGTCGACGGCGTTGGCGAATACCTGGATGGGGTCGGCGGTGCCGGTGGCCTCGGAGACCATGAAACCGATCAGGCCCATGAACAGGGTGCAGGGCAGGATCGACATGGCATAGATGGTGGTCAGGATGCCGGGGCCGGTGCCGTGCTTGTGCTCACGGGAGTAGTCGCTGACGTTGAGCATCATGGTGCTGTAGATGCCCAGGAACAGCATGGTGGCGCCCCAGAAGGGCAGGCCCCAGGAGCCTTCCATGGTCAGCAGGTTGGCCGACAGCTCGTCGCCGTAGCGCTGCACCGTGGCATAGAACATGTAGGTCAGCGAGGCGAGGATGAAGGCGCTGCCGATGTTCTCCAGCCACTTGATGCCCTGGAAGCCCATCACCGACAGGCCGATCTGCAGGAACTGGAAGGTGATGAAGTAGAACACCAGATTATCGAAGCCGAACAGGGTGGCCGACACCATGTTCAGGGCGCCGGCACCGATCCAGCTCTGGAAGCCGTACCAGACGATGGCCGGCACGGCGCGTACCAGTCCCGGGACGCGGGTACCTGCGAAGCCGAAGGCGCTGCGCGCCTGGACCATGAAGGGGATGCCGTACTTGTAGCCGGCGGCACCATTGATGGCGAGCGCGATACCGATCACGAAGCAGCCGATGGCGATGGCCAGGGTCGCCTGGATCAGGTTCAGCGTGCCGACCACGCTGGAGCCCATGGCGAAGGTGCCGATCGAGACGCAGCCGCCGAACCAGGCCAGGAAGTAGGAGGCCCGGCCCATGATGCGGGTCTGCTGGGGAGCGAGTGACTCGTCCCCGGGCGCCTTGGTGCCGTCATGGGCGACGGTCTGGCCGGATACCGGGATGTCGGTGTCGGCCGTGGTGGGTTGTGGGTTGGGGTGGCTCATGGTGTTGTCCTCGCAAGTCGTTGCTCGATGTTGTGGTTATGCCCCGGCGGGCGACGGCCCGGGTGGCGATGCTTGCGGCGTGCTCAGTGGCTTGGGTTTGTCGTTGTGGTGCTGTGTCGTGGTGGTGCGTTGTTCGGGTCAGCGCCGTGGTGTCAGCTCCGAAAGGTGTGTGAAGCGTCCGGTGAAGGCCTTGGGACGCGGAAAAGCCAGGTCGCCATGCTTGCTGGTGCCCAGCCCCAGTCCCACCAGCGCCTCGGTCAGTTTCACCGCGGCGGTGACGCCCTCGACCACCGGCAGGCCCACTTCCCGGGCAATCTCGTCGGTGAGGTCGGCCATGCCGCCACACCCCAGCACGATGGCGCCGATGCCGTCCTCATCACGGGCCAGGCGGCATTCGCCGATGATGCGGTTCAGCGAGGCGTCGCCATTCTCTTCCAGGTCCAGCACCGGGATCTCCGCGGCCCGCACCCGGCGGCAGTGGTGACGGAAGCCATACTGCTCGAGCAGGTGCTCGGCGATGATGCCGGTACGCCCCAGGGTGGTGACGATGGAGAAACGGGTGCTGATCAGGCTGGCCATGTGGAAGGCGGCCTCGGCGATGCCGATCACCGGTGCCCGGGTCAGCTCGCGGGCCGCCATCAACCCCGGATCACCGAAGCAGGCGATCACGTAGGCATCGACGCCCTCGCGCTCCCCGGCCAGCACCTCCTCGAGTACGCCCACGGCGCTGATCGCCTCGTCGAAGTGGCTCTCGATGGAGACCGGCCCGTCGTCGGGCTGGGTCGCCGAGATATGGGTACCCGGCGCGGCGATGCGGCGTGCGGCCTCGCCGATCGTCGCCGTCATGCTGGCGGTGGTGTTGGGGTTGATGACGCGGATATGCATGGCGTTGGCTCTCTTGTATCTCTTGTGAACAACGTAAAATGTCTTTGTACACAAAATAGATGGCTTTTGTTTTGCCTGCAAGTCGTGGAGCGAAACCTGCCAGGAGAGGGAATATCTGTTTGGAAACAAAAGGTTGAGGCGTATTTCGAGATGTTTTCGGCCAGGGCTGCCTACTAGACCATGGTCGCTAGCCTGATTCGCCCTTCTTTTTGGCGACAATTATATGTCATGATTGTATACATTATGACCTGTCTCTCTCCACGGGGTGCCCTGGCGGGCTTGTATCACCGCTGGAGTGGTGTCCACAGGCGTCGGTGGCAGGAAAAGGCGGAAAAGGGGTTGCAGTCGCATTGAACACACCCTATCTTTTTCTTGTATACATAAATTCCTGGCCCGCTACTGTCGCGGGCTATCGCAGTGGTGGCGGTGCCCCGTGAGGGGCTGTACCCACCCGGGGTTATGCGCCCGGCCGCCATCCACGCGCTGCCGCACCGATCACTCCTGTCGAGTGTCCATAACAATCAGGAAATTGCGCCATGACCCAGCTTACGTCTTCTGACTATCCCCGTGACCTGATCGGCTATGGCCGTACGCCGCCCCATGCCAACTGGCCGGGCAAGGCGAGGATCGCCGTGCAGTTCGTGCTCAACTACGAGGAGGGCGGCGAGAATTGCGTGCTGCACGGTGACGCCGGCTCCGAGCAGTTCCTCTCCGAGATCATCGGCGCTCCGTCGTTTCCCGATCGCCACCTGAGCATGGAGTCGATCTACGAATACGGCTCGCGGGCCGGCGTGTGGCGTATCCTGCGGGAGTTCGAGCGCCGTGGCCTGCCGCTGACCGTGTTCGGGGTGGCCATGGCCCTGGAGCGTCACCCCGAGGTGGCCCATGCCTTCAAGGAGCTGGGGCACGAGATCGCCTGCCATGGCTACCGCTGGATCCATTACCAGGAGGTGCCGGAGGCAGTGGAGCGCGAGCACCTGCAGCGCGCCATGGCGATCTTCCAGCGCCTCTATGGCGAGAAGCCACTGGGCTGGTACACCGGCCGTGACAGTCCCAACACCCGCCGCCTGGTGCTCGACGAGGGCGGTTTCCTCTACGACAGCGACTACTACGGCGACGACCTGCCGTTCTGGACCCGCGAGGCAGACAGCCAGGGCGAGTTGCATGACCATCTGGTGGTGCCCTATACCCTGGACAGCAACGACATGCGTTTCGCCGCTCCCCAGGGCTTCAACACCGCGGATCACTTCTTCACCTACCTGCGCGATGCCTTCGACGTGCTCTATGCGGAAGGGGAGGAGGCGCCGAAGATGCTCTCCGTGGGCCTGCACTGCCGGCTCATCGGCCGCCCGGGACGCTTCCGCGCCCTGCAGCGCTTCCTCGACCATATCGAGGCCCACGATCGTGTCTGGGTGACGCGCCGCGTGGACATCGCCCGCCACTGGGCCGAGCACCATCCGGCCCCGGCGACCCGTTAGGACGGGGGGCGAATCGTGCGGGCGGCAATCCCATACGGCACCAGGCCCCACCCGGTGATACCGGGTGGGGCCTGGTGGCTGGCTGCAGGGGCGAGGGTCAGGCGATCAGCCGACCCATTGGGTGGCCTGGGCAAAGGCGAGGAAGCCCATGGAGATCAGCACCCAGACGCAGAACAGCGGGAAGAAGAACTTCACCCATTTCTGCCAGGGCACACCGGCGATGGCCAGGGTGGCCATGAAGTAGCCGGAGGTCGGGAAGAGGATGTTGCCGACCCCGTCACCGAGCTGGTAGGCCAGCACCGCGGTCTGGCGGGTCACGCCGATCAGGTCGGAGAGCGGGGCCATGATCGGCATGGTGACCAGCGCCTGGCCGCTGCCGGAGGGCACCACGAAGTTGAAGGCCAGCTGGGAGAAATACATGCCGATGGCCGACAGCAGGGTGGGCAGTTCACCGACGAGGTTGCCGAGGCCGAAGACGAGGGTATCCATGATCTGGCCATCCTCGAGCACCACGGCCACGCCGCGGGCCACCCCGGCGATCATGGCGCCGACCAGCACGTCGCGAAAGCCCTTGTTGAAGGCTTCGCAGATGCGCTCGGTGGTCAGGCCAGCGATCAGGCCGACGACGATGCCCATGACGATGAACAGGCCGGCCATCTCCATCATGAACCAGCCCTGGCGCAGCACGCCGTAGACCAGCAGGCCGAAGAAGGCGAAGGTGGCGATGGCGGCCAGCTTCTGGCGGCCGTTGGCCATGAGGGCGCCTTCGTCGGTGGCATGCTGGTAGAGCGAGCGCTTCTCGGCCTCGTCTTCGTCACCGGCCATCAGGCTGAGCTCGGGGCTGGCCTGGACCTTGCGGGCATAGCGCATGACGAAGTAGATGCCGGCACCCAACACGATGGCGAAGGCGGCGGCCCGCAGGCCGAAGCCGGAGTAGAGCGGCAGGTTGGAGAGTTGCTGCCCCAGCCCGGTGTTGATCGGGTTGAGGATGCCGGTGGTGAAGCCAGCGGTGGTGGCACACAGCGCCACGGCGGCGGCGGTCACCGAGTCGAAGCGCAGGGCGATCATCAGCGGCAGGATGACTGGCACATAGACCAGCGCCAGCTCCTGGGTGCCGATGATGGTGGCGACCACGGCGAACACCGTCATCAGCACCGGGATCATCAGCAGGCTTCGGCCGGCAAACTGGCGGCTGAGCTTGTCGACGCCGATCTCGATGATGCCGGTGCGCCGCAACACCATGAACATGCCGCCGATCATGAAGGTGAAGAATACCACCTCGCCGGCGCTCATCAGGCCATTGGGTATCGCCAGCATGAAGTCGACGATGCCGGTCGGGTTGGGCTCGACGAACTGGAAGGACTCGGCATCGATGGTGATGCGCCCCGCGGGGCCGGGGATCCGCTCGAATTCGCCGGCCGGCACGAAGTGGGTCGCCACCGCCGCGATGGCGATGAAGACGAACAGGATGGCGTAGATATGGGGTATCTGAAATGCTCGCTTGGGTTTGTTGAAAACGGCTTCGGCTTCACTGGCTTGAGGTTGTTGAGACATACAAGACCTCGGATTGTTGTTGGATCTGAGTGGAGTCGCATCGTCACCCTTGCCGGGTGGATGGGCTCGGGATTGCACAAGGGGACCGCGGTGACCTGAATCCGGTCCTCACGAAACAGTGGTCAACTGATGGGACACGACCTCATGGGGCGTGGGGTGCTCGGTGTGTCTTCCTCCTCGGCTGCTGCGTCTGGATTCGATTGAAGCCCATTATGGAAAAAAATTCCACAATTATTTTTTCACTTGGCAAGCTATATTGAAATCTGTGTTTCAGAAGCTAAGATGAGGGTACCGGATGGCCCGGAGGTCAATGCCTGGTGCTCGAGGAGACTTCGTGGCGAGCGAAGGCGTCGGCGCCTTGGGATGTGTCCGCCTCGGCCGTCTCTCATTCCCGGGAGGGTGAGCCTCTCCCACACAGGAGGTTGTATGCTGGAACTCGAGGCCTGTCCCCTGACGCCTGAGGCCTTCGCGCCCTTCGGCGACGTGATCGATACCCGCACGTCCGATTATTTCCATATCAATGCAGGCCGCACCCGTCGCTATCACGACCTGGCCAGGGTCGAGACCCTCGGCGAGCAAGCGCGGGCGTTGATCAGCATCTTCGTCAGCCAACCCGTCAGTGTGCCGCTGGAGCTGGATTTCCTTGAGCGCCATCCTCAGGGCAGCCAGGCCTTCGTGCCGATGCACGAGGAGCGCTTCCTGGTGGTGGTGGCTCCTCCCGGCGACACCATCGACCCCGACAGCGTGCGGGCCTTCGTCACCGACGGTCGCCAGGGCGTCAACTACCGCGCCGGCACCTGGCACGCCATCCAGTCGGTGCTGGAGCGCGAGGGCGAGTTCCTGGTGGTGGACCGCGGCGGCGAGGGCAACAACTGCGACGAGCACCCCATCGGCATCCGCGTGACCCTGCCGGAAGGTGAGGTCGTCGCCTCTACCAGCGAACAAGAGGAAACCCCATGAGTCAGCGTCAGTACTACGCCCCCCAGGGCGGCCATCCCAGCCAGAAGGTGATGACCACCGACCGCGCCATGTTCACCGAGGCTTTCGCGGTCATTCCCAAGGGTGTCTATCGCGACATCGTCACCAGCAAGCTGCCCCACTGGGAGAACACCCGGCTGTGGGTGCTGTCGCGTCCGCTGTCCGGCTTCGCCGAGACCTTCTCCCAGTACATCATGGAGGTCTCCCCCGGCGGCGGCAGCGAGCGTCCGGAGACCGACCCGGGCGCCGAGGGCGTGCTCTTCGTGGTGGAGGGCGAAACGGTGCTGACCATCGCCGGCGAGAAGTATCACATGGAGCCCGGCGGCTACGCCTTCATCCCGCCGGGTAGCGACTGGCAGCTGCGCAACGAATCCGATGCCCCGGTGCGTTTCCACTGGATCCGCAAGGCCTACGAATACGTCGACGGCATCGAGGTACCCGAGGCCTTCGTGGTCAACGAGAACGACATCGCCCCGACCCCGATGCCCGATACCGACGAGCGCTGGGCCACCACCCGCTTCGTCGACCCGGAGGATCTGCGTCACGACATGCACGTGACCATCGTCACCTTCCAGCCCGGCGGCGTGATTCCCTTCGACGAGACCCACGTCATGGAGCACGGCCTCTACGTGCTCGAGGGCAAGGCGGTCTATCACCTCAACCAGCAGTGGGTCGAGGTCGAGGCAGGCGACTACATGTGGCTGCGCGCCTTCTGCCCCCAGGCCTGCTATGCGGGTGGCCCGGGGCCCTTCCGCTATCTGCTGTACAAGGACGTCAATCGCCACATGGCGCTGCCCTACAGCAAGCGCGGCTGATGCACCCTGCCCGGTCATGCGACCGGGCAGAGGCCCTGACACGATGACACCCGCCGCTCGGCGGGTGCCGTCGTGTTCGACGGCAGGATCAACCGCGGTTGATGGCGGCGATGGCATCGCCGGTGTGCTGGACATGATCGGCCAGCAGGCGCCGGGCCCGCTCGCCGTCCCGGGCCTTGAGTGCCTCGAGGATCTCGTGATGTTCCTGGGTCGATTCCTCCCAGCGCCAGACGGCCATGCACGATCCACTGGCGCAGCACCTGGCAGGCATCTTCCGCCAGCAGCGGGCTGGTGATGGGCCGCCTGGCGGTGGGAGCTGGACGTTCCATGGCCATCTTTTTCAGGCTTGTGATTGCAGTTCAGCCCTGCTTTTCTTGCGATTCCACCGAATCGAGGAAACAAGCGAGACGCCGATCAGCCCTGCGCCGGCCAGACCAGTGATGACCTCGGGAATATGGTATAGCGTCTGCATATACATGATGACCGACAGGATGAGGATCGCGTAGAAGGCGCCGTGTTCAAGGTAGCGGTACTGCGATAGCGTGCCTTTTTCGACGAGCATGATGGTCATGGAGCGGACGTACATGGCGCCGATCCCCAGCCCGATAGCAATGACAATCATATTCTGCGTCAGTGCAAAGGCACCGATCACGCCGTCGAAGGAAAAGGAGGCGTCCAGTACCTCGAGATAGACGAAGGCGCCCAAGCCCCCCTTTGCCGCGCCCGACAAGGCTTTTTCCTTCATGTCGAGGATGCCGCTCAAGACTTCCACCACGAGAAAGGTCAAGAGCCCCCATACCGCCGAACGAATGAACACCATCATCTCACCTGCCGGGAGGAAGCGCGAAACAGCGAGCATGATGACAAGCACGATAGCGATCTCGATGCCGCGGATCGAGGAATAGCGACTGGCCCACTCCTCCAGCGCGTGGACCCAGTGGATGTCCTTTTCATGATCGAAGAAGAACTTCAGACCCACCATCATCAGGAAGGTGCCGCCGAAGGCGGCGATGGGCAGGTGGGCGTCGTGCATGATGGCTGCGTACTGTTCGGGCTGCGAGGCGGCGACCATGACCGCCTGCCACGGGCCGATCTTCGCCGCGATCACCACGATCAGGAGCGGGAAGAGAACGCGCATGCCGAAGACGGCGATGAGGATACCCCAAGTCAGGAAACGCTTTTGCCATTTCGGCGTCATGTCCTTGAGCTTGTTGGCGTTGACGATCGCGTTGTCGAAGGACAGCGAGATTTCCAGCACCGCCAGTACGCAGCAGATGAAAAAGATCGAGGCTGCACCGCCGATCGTGCCCGTCATCTGCCAGCCGAACCACCCACCCAGGGCAAGCCCAGCACTGGTAACGACAAAAGCCCACTTGAAATAACCGAGGGCCGACGCATGCGATCGCGATTGCAGTGTCATAGGCATATCTCCGGTACGGCCGGACGTCCGTCGCCCGGCCTTGGCTGAGGAATAAGGTGATAAAAGTACGACGCGCCGAAGAGGATCTGCGGCCCGGGCGCGCCGTTCGCCACGTCAAGCAGGCTCCTGCATCGGAGCACGCCGTTCCAGCGCTTCTCGAGCCTCGCGCCGCGCTGCCTGCACGTCGGGGTCGGGATCGAGGCCTGCTGCAAGCAGCCTCTGCGTATAGGGTTCGCGTGGGTTGTCGAAGATGACGCGCACTGTCCCTTGCTCGACGATCTTGCCGTTCTTCATCACTATCACATGGTCGGCAAAATCCCTCACCACGGGCAGGTCGTGGGCAATGAAAATGAAGGCGATCCCGAGTTCCTCACGAAGCTTTGCCAGAAGGTCCATAACCTGCGCCTGGATCGACACATCGAGCGCCGAGACCGCCTCGTCGCAGACGATGAGCTTCGGCTCCAGCGCGAGCGCCCGAGCGATGGCGATGCGTTGTCGCTGGCCGCCGGAGAACTGGTGAGGATAACGGGCGGCGTGCTCGGGCTGAAGTCCGACCTGCGAGAGCAACTGCAGCACACGGTCCCGCCACTGTGCACGAGGCAATATCTCGGAATGGATGACCCACGCCTCCGAGATCAGGTCGAACACCGACATGCGTGGGTTGAGCGACTGGGTCGGATCCTGGAAGACCATCTGCAACTGGCGCCGTACCCGGGCCATCTGACGAGGCGTCTTGGCAAACAGGTCCTCGCCCTCCCACAGCGCGCGGCCACCCGAGGGCTCCTCCAGACGCAGGAGCGTTTTGGCCAGCGTCGATTTTCCCGAGCCGCTTTCCCCGACAATCGCCAGCGTCTCACCGGCCCTGAGGTCGAAGGACGCCCCCTTGAGCGCGGTGAAAGTGCCGTAGCTTTTCGACACCTTCTCCAACCTTAATAGTGGCTCCCCTGAGAGAGCAGAATCACGCATCTCCCCCTTGCCAGGCGCGGCCGCGATCAACTTGCAGGTATAGGGGTGACGGGGATTGTGGTAAACCTCGCGCGCCGTCCCCCGCTCGACGATCCGCCCGCCCTCCATGACCACGACCCGGTCGGCGGTCTCGGCCACGACGCCCAGGTTATGGGTGATGAGAAGCAGGCCCATGCCCGTTTGCTGCTGGAGTTCTTCGAGCAGGGCAAGCACTTCGGCCTGAACCGTCACGTCGAGTGCGGTGGTCGGCTCATCGGCGATCAGGATGTCGGGCTGGAGCCCGAGCGCCATGGCGATCATCAGGCGCTGTCGCTGGCCACCGGAGAACTGGTGAGGATAGCGGTCCATCGCCGCTTTCGGCTCGGGTATGCCCACGCGGTGCAGCAGTTCGAGGGCTCGGCTGCGGGCTTCTTCCTTCGGGCGACCGTGGGCCGTGAGCGTCTCCATGATCTGCCAGCCCACCGTGTAGACCGGGTTGAAGTGGCTCAGTGGGTCCTGAAAGATCATCGCGATCCGGCAGCCATTGATCTCCCGACGCTCCTCGGCGCTCGCGGTGAGCAGGTCGCGCCCCTCGAACAGGATGCGGCCCTGGGTGATCTCCCCGGGCGGGGTGTCGATCAGGTTCATGATCGCGGAGGCGGAAACGGACTTGCCGGAGCCACTCTCGCCCAGGATGGCCAGTGTCTCGCCACGGTCGAGGTGCCAGCTTACCCCGTTCACCGCGTTCACCGTACCCGCGGCCGAATGAAACTGCACGGA
The DNA here is from genome assembly GCF_003202205.1 of Halomonas sp. LBP4. Classification (GTDB taxonomy): domain Bacteria; phylum Pseudomonadota; class Gammaproteobacteria; order Pseudomonadales; family Halomonadaceae; genus Halomonas; species Halomonas flagellata. Next base: position 1,045,930 of record NZ_PDOG01000001.1, on the reverse strand, counting down.
CAGGTCTTGGACCTCAAGCAGATGGTCGGTCATGTCTTCTTGCCTCCCAGTTCAAGGCGCCACCGCTGTACCGGGTCGAGGGCAGTACGCAGCCAGTTGGATAGCAGGTTGAGCGAAAGCGTTGTCAGGATGATGGCCAGGCCCGGCCAGAAGGCGAGCCACCAGGCAGTGGTCAGATAGGAGCGGCCCTGGCTGACCATCAGGCCCCAGGTGATCTCGGGCGGCTGGATGCCGATACCCAGGAACGACAGCGAGGACTCGGCCAGCATCACGAAGGCGAAGTCCAGTGTCGCGATGGTCATTAGCGTCGGCACGATCACCGGCAGGATATGCCGGAACACGATGCGCGGCGTGGACGCGCCCATGACGCGGGCGGCCTGCACGAACATCCGCTCACGAATCTCCAGGACCTCGGCGCGCGTCGTGCGCAGATAGATCGGGATGCGGGTGATCGCGAGCACGATGATGAGGTTCCCGACCGAGGGGGCGAGGATGTAGAGCACGATGACCGCCAGGAGCAGCGAGGGAAACGACATGATGATGTCGGCCAGTCGCATGATGACCTGCCCCACGCGACGCCCCGCATAGCCGGCGATCAGGCCGAGCGTGGTGCCGATCACCATCGAGCAGGCGACCGCCCCGGCAGCGACCATGATCGTGTTCTGCGCCGCGACAATGATACGAGCGAGCAGTGGGCGGCCAAGGGCATCTCCCCCCAGCAGGAACTGCCAGCCGTTTTCGAGCGAGAACGGCGGCGCGTTGCGTCCGCGCAGGTTCACCTGGGAGGCCGCTTCGGACAGAGCGGCCGGGCCGAGCAGGGCGCAGGCGAAGATGACCAACAGGAAGAGTGCGGCACAGAAAGCGAACTTGTCGGCCCATAGCATGCGCAGCACGGTGAACAGGCGCTGTGCCGGCCGGTGGTTGGTATCGGGAACGGGTGCGGAAACTATCATCGGTCAGTACCTGATCCGAGGATCGAGCACGGCGTAGGCCATGTCGATCAGGAGGTTCATGATGAAGATCGCGAGCGCGGTGACCACGATCGAGGCGAGGATCACGTTGAAGTCGCGCTGGAGAATCGAGTCGATCATCAGCTTGCCGACGCCGGGAAAGCCGAAGATCGTCTCGACGATGACGGCGCCGTTCAGCATCGCCGCCGCCTGGTCACCGATCACCGTGATGACGGGCAGCATGGCGTTGCGCAGCGTATGCACGAAGATGATCGGGCGGTTGCGAACGCCCTTGGCCCGCGCCGTCTTGACATAGGCCGAGGTCAGCGCCGAGATCATCGAGCCCCGTACGACCTGCAGGATCAGCCCGAAGGGCCGTACGAACAGTACCGCGACGGGTAGCACCCAGTGCCAGACGCTGCCGGTGCCCGAGGTGGGTAGCCATCCCAGCTGGACAGAGAAGAGCACAATCGCCACGATGGCGATCCAGAAATCGGGGGCGGAGGCACCGACGAGCGAGATCAGCGAAGTCAGCCGGTCGAACAATCCGCCGACCCGGAAGGCCGCGAGTGAGCCAAGTACTACGGCAGTGACGGTGACGAGCGCCATGGTGATGAGTGCCAGTTGCAAGGTCCACACGAAGGCTTCGAGCACCACATCGATGGCGGGGCGGGCCTTGCGGATCGACTCACCGAAATCCAGGCGAAGGAGATCGGTGACGTAATTGCCGAACTGGACCAGCAGCGGGTCATTCAAGCCGTGGATCTCACGGAAGTTCTCGAGCATCTCCTGGGAGGCATCGATGGGCAGGTAGAGGGCGGCCGGGTCCCCGGTCAACCGGGACAGGAAAAACACCAGCACCACGAGCCCTAGCAGCGCGAGGAAACTCGCCGCAGCTCGTTGTCCAATCATGCGTTTCATGGCGTCTCCTTGGTCTTGGGGTAGGCGGGGCGATGCCGATCGCCCCGCTTCGAGGTTGTTATTCGAAGGCGATGTCTGCCAGTTGTAGCTGGCTGTTGGTCGCAATCGTCGGCTCCCAGTCGAGACGTTCGTTGACGCGAGCGAACCCGACCATGTGGAACAGCAGCGCATCGGCCACGACGTCATCGTGAAGGTAACCGAAGAGCTCCGACCAGAGCTTGGCCCGCTCCTCGCCGGTCGCCGCGGTCGCCTGGGCGATCAGCTCATCCACGCGGGCATCCGCGATGCCGGATTGACGGCCTTCGGAGTGATACTTGAAGTACATCGAGAAGACCGCATCGCCACGCGCATTGTCGTGCATCGCCGCCACGAGTTGCGGATTGCGATTCTCGGGATAGGGCTTGGAGTAGAGGTTCTCGAACTCGGCGACCTCATACATCTGGAGATCGACGTTGAAGCCGACGTCGGACAGCATGAAGTGCAACGTTTCCATCACCTCCGTGACATTCGGGTAGTTGCCCGTCCTGCCGACCAAGGTGATCTCTCGATCGACCGGCACACCCTCCGCAGCGGCTTCCTCGAGCAGTGCGCGGGCCTTTTCGGGGTCGTACGCCGGCGGAGTCAGCTCCGCGTTCCAGCCCTGGGTCGTCGGCGGCACGATGGCCGTGGCCAGTTCGGTGCCCTCGGGCAGCAGCGAGCCGACGAAGGCCTCGCGATCGATGGCATGGTTGATGGCCAGCCGCACCCGGCGATCATCCAGCGGCGCCATCGCATGATCGAGCCGGAGGTAGAGGGTCTCCGAGTTCGGATAGGAATGATCGAGTTCAGGATCATCCGCCTCGATGGCAGAGACCGACGGGGCGATGTCGGCCTCATCCGTTTCCACCATGGCGGCACGCACGGCCGGATCCTGCCGGAACAGATAGGTCGCGCCGCTCACCTCGGGCGTATCGCCCCAGTAATCGTCGCGCCGTTCCAGCCGGATGTTCTGGCCAGGGTTCCACTCCGCCAGGGTGTAGGGACCCGTGCCGATGGGCTCACGGGTGAATTCGACCGGCGTCTCCGACGGGACGATCGTCAGCAGCGACATCAGCAGTGGCATGATGGGTTGCGCCGGCTCTGCCGTGAAATCGATCGTATGCTCGTCGACGATGGCCGGCGTGATGTCCATCCCACTGTAGTAGCGCGCGATCTCGCAGCTGATCTGGTCGCTCATCGCGCGAGCGAATGAATGCTTGACATCCTCGGCGTCGAAGCTGGACCCGTCAGAGAAGGTGACACCCCGGCGCAGGTGGAAACGCCAGGTGTTGTCGTCCACCTGCTCCCAGCTTTCCGCGAGGCGTGGCTTGATGCCGCCACCGCCGTCGCGTACGTCGAGCTCGGTCAGTGTCTCCGAGATGTTCTGCAGGACGACTCGACCGATGTTCGAACGGGTTGCCATGCAGGGTTCGACCAGGTCGGTCTCTTCGGCGAGGACGACCGTGACGTTCTTGTTTTCCTGCGCGATGGCCGGGCCGAAGGACGCCGACGCGAGCAGAGCGCCGATCAATAGATGGTTGGGTTTCATTCCCTTTCTCCTGATATTTCGCAGCGTGTTGTTGAGACGGCCCGCGGCGTCGCTGCCTCCGCCGCAAGCGCTGAGCGATATGGCTTACTAGCGATTATTGCGCACGATTCGCACGAGCCGTTCGCCGTTCGATACGACGAGAGCGGAACCCACGATGATCGCGGCGCCGATCCAGGTGGCCGTGTCGGGGATTTCCGAGAACATCACGAAGCCCAGCAGCGCCACCGCCGGAAGGCGCAGGAAGTCGATCGGTGCAACCAGCGATGCGTCCGCCAGGCTGAACGCGCGGGTCATCATCGCCATGTTGATGGCACCGAGCACGCCCTGAAGGATCAGGAGCCCCAAGACCGCCGGAGACGGCGTGGTCCAGAAGAACACTGCCGGCACTAGCGCGAGCGGCGCCGTGACGATCAGGTTCCAGGCGACGAGGGTGTCGGTATTGTCGCGCGCCGACATGGACTTGAGCATCAGTTGCGCCACCGCGACCAGTGCCGCGCCGGCCAGCGCGAAGAGCAAGGCCGGCGACACGGTGCCGGCATCTGGACGCAGCACGATCAGTGCCCCGGCGAAGCCGGCGAGAACGCCGACGATCCGCCCCGGCCCCAGCCGCTCGCCCAGGAAGAGCGCCGCGCCCAGCGTCAGGAAGATGGGGGCGGTGAACATGATCGCTGTCGCATCGGCCAGCGAGGCGGCGGCGAAGGCGGCGTAGAAGGCCACCAGCGACAGCAGCTTCAGCACCGCCCGCACCGCATGGAGCGCCCGGTGGTTCGTCGCCAGGAGACGGCGATGGGTCACGATCCAGGGGGCGAAGGCGAGCAGGCCGAAGACGCTGCGGAAGAAGCCGATGACGAAGGGGTGGACCTCGGCCGAGACCAGGCGCACGAGCACGGCGTCGACGGCGCTGAGCGTCGCCGCACCGGCGACCAGCAAGGCGGCGAGTGTCGCGTTGTTCGCTGTGGTGCCATTCCCCGGGCATGTCGCCGGCATCGGGTTTCCTCCTGCCTGTGGAATACCTCCGAACCATGGCTCACCCCTCAAGAAGTTGTCAATCAATAAATGGGATCGCCAATACTGCCTGTTTTTAACCATTTTTAAATTATTGATTTATAAGTATAAAAATCAATATTTATCCTTTGGTCTATAGGTGGTGGCTTCCCAGTTAACTTGACAACATCTTTGATCATGACGATGCTCACCGTCACCGGGCAGCGAGAGTGCCCCAATGACGCATGGAGTGAATGCACGAATGACACCCGACGAAATCGCAGCCCGCATGGACGGAACGCTGGTCGCTCGCCCCGGCGGGATGGAGGCGATCCTGCCGTCATCGGCGGTGCAGAATCATGCCGCTTTCCTTTCCGTTCTTCCCGATGGCGCATTGCTCTGCGCGTGGTTCGGCGGAACGCTCGAAGGCAAGTCGGACATCTCGATCCACGCCTCGGTACTGGCGCCGGGCGCCGATGCCTGGGGGCCTGCGCAACGCCTCACCGACGACCCGGTCCGGTCCGAGCAGAACCCGGTGATCTTCACGTCGCCCGAGGGCGAGATAATGCTGTTCAACACGGCCCAGCCCGCCGGCAACCAGGACGAGGCGCGGGTGATGATGCGCCGACTCGAGTTGGATGGTGGCCACGTCGCCAGTGGCCCATGCCGCGACATCGGCTTGCCGGATGGGACCTTTATCCGCGCCCCCCTGCGCATCCGAGACGATGGTGCATGGATGCTGCCGCTGTTTCGTTGCAATCCTCGCCCAGGGCAACGCTGGAGTGGCAGCCACGACACGGCCGCGATGTCGGTATCGACCGACCGGGGCGACACCTGGACGGTCGAGGACGTGCCGGACTCGCTAGGCGCGGTTCACATGTCACCCGTGCCCCTCGGGGACGACCGGCTGGCGGCCTTCTATCGTCGACGTCAGGCCGATTTCGTGCACCGCTCGGAAAGCCTCGATGGCGGCCATACCTGGACGCCCCCCGTCCCCACCGACGTGCCGAACAACAACTCCTCGATTGGCGTGACGCGACTCGCCGATGGGCGAATCGCCATGGTCTGCAATCCGGTCTCGGCGGCGATGTCCCAGGACCGGCGCGCGTCACTCTATGACGAACTGGGCGAGGACGACGACCGGCCCGACGCCGTGGGCGGCTGCCTGCCGACCTGGGGCGTGCCGCGTGCGCCGCTGACGCTTTGCCTGTCCGAGGACGGTGGCCGCAGCTTCCCGCACCGCATCGTCATCGAGGACGCCCCGGGTACCTGTCTTTCCAACAACTCGGTGGACGGCCGCAACAAGGAGCTGTCCTACCCCGTCATCCTGCAGCGGGCCGATGGTCAGGTGGACATCGCCTACACCCTGTATCGGCGGGCCATCAAGCACGTTCGGCTCAGCCTCGATTGGATCAACGGAGCAATCGCATGAACGACATCATCGGCATCACAATGGGCGACCCGGTCGGGGTCGGTCCCGAGATAACGGTCAAGGCACTGGCCGAGATGACACCCGAACAGCGAGCTAAAACGCGCGTCTTCGGCAACCTGGCGACGCTCGAGGCGGCCCAGAAGGTGGTCGGCACCTCGCTCGATCTCTCTGGCCTGGTCGAGGATCTGGACGTGCCAGGCGCACCCTTACCCTGGGGGCGACTCGACCCCGCGGCCGGCGACGCCGCCTTCCGCTTCATCGAGGCGGCGGTGCGCGCGGCCGAGGCCGGCGCGATCGGCTGCATCGTCACGGCCCCCATCAACAAGGCGGCGCTGAACGCCGCCGGCCACCATTACGATGGCCACACCGGCCTGCTGCGTAGCCTGACGGCGGCGGATTCGGCCTTCATGCTGCTGGCATCCGAACGGCTGGAGGTGATCCACGTCTCCACCCATGTCTCGCTGAAGGAGGCGATCGGTCGCGTCACGCCCGAGCGTGTGCTGGACACGATCCGCGCGGGACACGCGCACCTGCGACGCATCGGGATCGAGACGCCACGGATAGCCGTCGCAGGGCTCAACCCCCATTGCGGCGAGAACGGCCTTTTCGGCAACGAGGACGTGGAACAGATCGGGCCGGCCATCGCCCAGGCACGGGATGAGGGCATCAGCGTCGAGGGCCCCATTTCGGCCGACACGGTCTATTACCGCGCCTATCAGGGCGGCTTCGACCTGGTGATCGCGCAGTACCACGACCAGGGCCATATTCCCATCAAGCTCGTGGCATTCGACACGACCGTCAACGTCACGGTGGGACTGCCGATCGACCGCACCTCGGTGGATCACGGCACCGCCTTCGACATCGCCGGTACCGGCAAGGCCAACCACACCAACATGAACGCCGCCATCGCCTATGCGCGCAAACTGGCGGCAGGAAGGTGTCAATGAAGACTCACGACATCAGCGGCGTGTTCTGTGCCGCCGCGACCCCCTTCGCCGAGGACGGCAGCCCGGATCACGCCGCCTTCGCCCATCACTGCCACGCCCTGATCGAGGAGGGCTGCGACGGTATCGCCCTCCTCGGCACGACCGGCGAGGCGAATTCCTTGGGCCTGTGGGAGCGGCAGGACCTCCTCGACCGCGTCATCGAGGCGGGCATCGCCCCATCACGGCTGCTTCCCGGGACTGCACAGACCAGCGTGACGGACACCGTGGCCCTGACTCGCCACGCGGTCGAAGCCGGTGTTCGGGCGGTCGTGCTGTTGCCCCCCTTCTATTACAAGGGCGTCAGCGACGAAGGGCTCTTCCGTGCCTACGCCGAGACCATCGACCGGGTCGCCGACGACCGGCTGCGGGTGATTCTCTATCACATTCCCCAGATGTCGGGGGTCGCGATCTCGCAGCAGCTCATCGCTCGCTTGCAAGCCGCCTATCCCGGGATCGTGGTCGGGGTGAAGGACAGCTCCGGCGACCTCGACAACATGCGCCGCACCATCGCCGAGTGTCCGGACTGTGCCGTGATGGCCGGGGCCGACCCGTTGATGCTGCCCTTGCTGCAATCGGGAGGCGCCGGTTGCATCACGGCCAGCTCGAACCTGGTCGCGTCGGACCTGAGGGTCGTCTTCGATGGGTGGGAGGATCCCACGCGAGAGGCAGAGGTCGCGGCGGCGCAAGCGTGCATCAACGCGTGGCGCGAACTGAGCAACGCCTATGTCCAGCTGCCAACCGTCAAGGCGATGCTCGCCCGACGCCGGGGCTGGGACGGCTGGACCCGCGTCCGCCCGCCGTTCGTTGAACTTGACGACGAAGAACGTGCGTCGGTCTGGGCGCAGATGGAAGAACTCGAGCATGAGGGGGCAGCATGACCGCAATCGACAACCCGATCACCATTCATCAACCCCAGCAACTGGAAGTCGGCACTGGCGCCGCCGCCCGCCTGGGGGCATGGGCGACAGGGGCCCGGCGACCGCTGGTCATCGCCGGTGAGCACACGGCGGGCTATGTCGACGCCCTCGAGTTGCCGGGGCAGGTCACCGTCTTCGCAGACATTCCGCCAGAGCCCGACACCACGGCACTCGACCGGGCGATTGCCGTAGCCCGCGATTGCCGACCCGACCTGGTCGTGGGCCTCGGCGGCGGGTCGGTGATGGACATCGCCAAACTGGTCGCCGCACTCTGGGACGGTGAGCAGACGCTCAGGGACGTTGCCGGGCCGAACCGCGTGCAGGGCCGTCGCACCACCCTCGCCCAAGTCGCCACTACGGCCGGCACCGGATCCGAGGCAGGCATTCGTGCACTGGTCACGGACCCTGAGACAAAATCGAAGATCGCGGTGGAAAGCCCGTTCCTGCTGGCCGACTTCGCCGTACTCGATCCCGTGCTCACCTACTCGGTACCGCCCGCCGTGACCGCCGCGAACGGGATCGATGCGATGGCGCATTGTGTCGAAGCATTCACCAACATCAAGGCGCACGACCTGATCGACGGCTATGCGCGGATGGGGATGTCCCTGATCGGAAAGTATCTGCCCCGTGCGGTCGCCGATGGTCAGGATACCGAGGCGCGCGCCGGCATGATCCTCGCCTCGTATTACGGCGGGATCTGCCTCGGCCCGGTGAATACCGCCGCCGGCCACGCGCTCGCCTATCCGCTCGGCACGCGGCTCGGCCTGCCGCACGGGCTGTCGAATGCCATCATCTTCCCGCATGTGCTGGCCTACAATGCGCCGGTGCGGCCCGAGAAGACCCATGAGATCGCCGCGGCGCTGGGGCTTGACTTCGACGGCTCGCCCGAGACACTGCTGGCTTCAGCGCATGCCTTCTGCCGGGACCTCGGCGTCGAGATGCGCCTGGCCAAACACGGTGCCCGAGAGCAGGACCTGCCTGGTTGGGCCGAGGAGGCACACGGCATCCGGCGGCTTATGGACAATAACCCACGCGACATGACCGTCGGCGACGTGCTCGAGATATACCGTGCCGCGCTTTAGATCGCAGCGCTTGGCTTCTCACCGGCGGTTGTACACACCCGGCCAAGGGAACTGATGCCCATGCCGCAATCGAGCTGGCCGCAGGGGGCATGCCGATGCCACCTCGGCCAGGCCATCTCCCTGATGGCCGGTCGAGCGAGTCGCCAGGCCAAGCGGTGACGTGCAATCAATCATCAAGCGAATTCCCAAAGAGAGCTGCGATGGCGCCCACGACTGAACTTCCGAGACTGGCGATCGTTGCCGACGATCTGACCGGCGCGCTCGACTCCGGCGCGGCGTTCGCACGATATGGCTTGCGGACCCTTGCCGTGACCTCGCCAGAGGCCATCGATCGCGTGTTAGCCGAGGGGCGCCCCGAGATCCTGGCCATCTCGACGCAAACGCGCGACGCCTCCCCGGATGAAGCGAGACGGCGGGTAGCGCAGGTAGTGGCGACACTGCCTGCCGGCACCCCCATCTTCAAGAAGGTCGACTCCCGGCTCAAGGGGCCGATCGCCGCCGAGCTTGACGAAATCCCCTTCCGCCGACTCGTCGCCATGCCGGCGATCCCGCTATTCGAGCGCGTCGTGCGCAATGGGTGCGTCAGCGGCTTCGGCGTGGACTCGCCGATATCGGTGGCCGCCGCCCTCGGCCACCATGCCGACCGCGCCTGCATTCCCGACATCGCGCATGACGAGGACATGGACCGGTGGCTTGACGCGACCGATCCCGATACCCTGCTGCTCGGCGCGCGCACTCTGGCCGAACGGGTGGCGCGGCGCATGGCCGAACGTCGCAACCCGGAGGATGCGCCACTCTCCTTCCCCCCGGCGCTGTGCGTTGTCGCAGGGTCGCGGGATGCGATCACCCTGGCTCAGATCGAGTCGCTACTGGCAGCGCACCCGGATGCCGTGCATCTTCCGGCACCGAACGGCTGCTTGGTCGCAGCGCCGGGACAACCAGCGCGACTGATGGTGTTGCAGGCCGTTTCAGGGCCCGGTTCGGTCGCGGGCGAGACGGTGGCGGCCAGCCTGGCCGCGTCGTTGGCCCAGCTCGTGGAACCCGGCGCCGTGACCTTGCTCCTGACGGGTGGCGCGACGGCGGAGGCCGTGCTGCAAGCCCGTGGTATTCTGGTCATGGAACTGCTGGGTGAAGTGCTTCCTGGGCTCCCGGCCTGTCGCGCCGGAGGTACTATATTCATCACTAAATCGGGCGGCTTCGGCGTGAATGACACGCTTGCCAGGGTCGCCGAAATGGTCTGCACGACATAACGGAACAGCCGCATGAGTGATCGACGGGACCCGACCTCGGGACGACGTAGTTTAGGCGAGATGGTCTACGACCATCTGCAGCGTGCGATCAAGTCGGGGTCCTACCAACCCGACGAGCGTCTGCCTACCGAACATGAGCTTGCCGCCGAGTTTCAGGTGTCTCGCCCCATCGTGCGGGACGCGCTTCAGAAACTTCGCGAGCAAGGACTGATCTATTCGCGGCGCGGCGCGGGCAGCTTCGTACGAAGCCTCGGCCTGCGACAGCCGCTGGGTTTCGGCCAGATAGAGAACATCGCCGATCTGGAAGATTGCTATGATTTCCGCCTCAGTGTCGAACCGGAGGCAGCGGCCCGGGCTGCCGAACGGCACAACGCGGAAGACCTCCAACGCATCAAGGCTGCCCTGGATATGCTGCGTGACGCAACCAACCGTCGCCGGCACCGCGAGGACGCAGACTTCCAGTTTCATCTCGCGATCTCACAGGCGTCGGGAAACCGCTATTACGCGACGGCGATGGAGGCACTGGAAGACCACATCGCCGTCGGCATGCAGTTTCACGGGCTGTCGCTCAAGACGACGCCCGATGGCCTGCGACATGTGTTTGAAGAGCACCGCGCCATCGCCGAGGCGATCGAGCAACGCCATCCCGAACTGGCGCGTGATCTCATGCGTCAGCACCTGACCGGGTCGCGCGACCGCCTGTTCGAAGGCAAGCGACGCGCGGCAGTCTAGCCGCCCGCCGGAGTTGACCGATCGATCGTCGCAAGAAATACGGATGTCGAGTCAAGTTTATCGATCTGAGGCGCCAGCTGATGGTTTGAACCTTTGCTCGAGAGGCGCTCGTCGACCTTCCATTGTCCCGTGATGCTCGGGGAGGACCAGTTAGACCAATGGCGTCTCCTGCGTCCGTGTGCGTTGCCCCTGGAACTCGACTTCCTCGACCGCCATCCGCTGGGCAGCCAGGCCTTCATGCCGCTGCATGAGGAACGGTTCCTCGTGGTCGTCGCGCCGCCGGGCGATGCCATCGACCCTGCCGAGGTGCGTGCCTTCATCACCGATGGGCGCCAAGGGGTCAACTACCGCGCCGGCACCTGGCACGCCATCCAGTCGGTGCTGGAGCGCGAAGGAGAGTTCCTGGTGGTCAACCGTGGCGGCGAGGGCAACAACTGCGACGAGTATCCACTGGCGGTGAGGGTGACCTTGGAGTGAATGCCTTGGGCCGAACGCCCGAGGTACTGAGCTTGATGACTCGATAAAAAGGGGCCCTCCGTGTGGAGGGCCCCTTTTTCAAGGTGCCACGGGGCATGGTGTCACGGGCGGGGGCAGTTGATGGCGGCGATGGCATCGCCGGTATGCTGGACATGGTCGGCCAGCAGGCGGCGAGCCCGCTCCCCGTCACGGGCCTTGAGTGCCTCGAGGATCTCATGATGCTCCTGGGTCGATTCCTCCCAGCGCCCCAGGCGATCCAGGGCCAGGTAGCGGGCGCGTTCCAGGCGGCCCAGCAGGCCGCGATGCGTCTCTTCCAGCACCGGATTCTTGGCGCCGGCGACGATCAGGCCGTGGATGCGCTGGTTGAGCTCGAAGTAGGCGTTGCGGTCGCCCTTGGCCAGCAGCCGCTCGAGGCGCTCCTGCAGGCTCTCCAGGCGCTTGAGCTCGGTATTGGTCATGCGTTCGGCGGCCAGGCCGGCGGCCAGGCTCTCCAGGCCGGCCTCCACCTCGAAGAGGTGCTCCAGCTCCTTGGCGTCGATGGGCGCCACCCGGGCGCGGCGGTTGCGTGGCATCACCACCAGCCCCTCGCCGGCCAGGCGCTTCAGCGCCTCCCGCAGGGGAGTGCGGGAGATCCCCAGCTCCTCGCAGAGGGCCGGCTCCAGGAGGGTCTCCCCCGGGGGCAGCTGGCCGCGGACGATGCGCCGGTGCAGGGCCAGGTAGGCCTCTTCCGCCAGGGACGGGGTAACGATGCGTGTCACCCCCGTGGAGGACTCCGTACTCATGGGCATGCTCCTTTAGGGCCTCGGTCCATTCTCCCTCAGCGAGGGGGGATGTCCAGTCAGGCGGGGGGCGTCAGGCCGCTGCGCCCCACCAGGCGGGCCAGGGTCTCCGGCAGCCCCTGGCAGGGCTTGGCGGGGGGCGCGGCGAAGCTGCCGGCGGTGGGCGCCGTGGCCCCCAGGTCGACCAGCGCCTGGGCCTGGTGCAGGGCACAGGTGACGCCATCCAGGGCCGGCACCGGCAGGCGTTCGGCCACGCTCCGGGCCAGGCCGGCCAGGGGCGCGCCGGCCAGGATCAGCACATCGGCGCCGTCGTCGGCCACCGCCCGTTCGGCCAGGGCCACCAGGCGCTCGCCCTGGTCCTCCTGGACCCGGCCGATATGCGCAAGGGGCTCGTCCAGGGCGCGGATGCTGGCCAGGCGATCGGCGAAGCCGTAGCTGGCGATGGTCTCCCGATACCAGGCCTGGATGCGCTGGGAGATGGCGATCACCGAGAAGCGGCTGCCCTGCTGACAGGCGCTGACCAGGGCCGCCTCGGTCATGCCGACCACCGGGATCGGCAGGATCTCGCGCAGGGCGGTCAGCCCTGGGTCGCCGAAGGCGGCCACTATCACGGCGTCGTGGTCGGCGTAGCGCTCGGCGGCCAGCTGCATGGCGGCGTAGCCGCCGATCTGGGCCTCGGCGCGGGTCTCGATATAGGCCACGCCGAAGGGCGCGGTGGCCATGCTCAGCTCGGTGCCGGGGCGGGTGCTGCGCCGCGCCTCGCGCTCGATCAGGGCGGTAACGTCGGTGGAGATATTGGGATTGATGACCAGGAGTTTCATGGCGTGCTCGCTTGTTTTTTCACGCGGTGGGCGGGCCCACGGCGAGGGAAGAAAGAGCCTCCGGCCCCCGTCCGAACGGGGCTGGAGGAAGAGGCGGTCAGTAACCCAGGGCCCGGGGTAGCCAGGTGACGATGCCGGGGAAGGCGATACAGGCGATCAGCACTGCGTACTGGAAGGCGATAAAGGGCCAGGCGCTCTTCATCAGTTCGTTGAGGCTGATCTTGGAGATGCCGCACATCACGAACAGCAGCACCCCCACCGGCGGCGTCATCATCCCCACCACCAGGTTCATCACGAACAGGAAGCCGAACAGCAGCGGGTCGATACCGTAGGCCAGGGCGATGGGCGCCAACAGCGGCACCAGCATGATGTAGGCGGCATTCGACTCGATAAACATGCCCACCCCGATCAGCAGTGCCATCACCAGCAGCAGGAACACCAGCGGCTCCTGGGTGAAGTCCTGCAGCCACTGGGTCAGCTGCATGGGGATCAGGTCGATGGTGAAGGCGAAGGTCATGGTGGAGGCGAAGGCGATCAGGGCGCCGACCATGGCCGCGGTGACGGCGGCATTGAACATCGCCTTGGGCAGGTCGGCCAGGCGCAGCTTGCGAGTCACGAAGAAGCCGATCAGCAGCGCATAGACCACGGCGATGGCGGCCCCCTCGGTGGGGGTGAAGGCGCCGGCGACGATGCCGCCCACCACCACGATGGGCATCAGGAGGATCGGCAGGGCGCGCCAGGTCTGCACCAGCACATGCCTGAGGCCGATCACTCCCTCGGCACCCAGCGGATAGCGGCGGCGCATGGCGATAAAGCTGGCCAGCCCCATGAAGCCCAGGGCGAGAATGATCCCCGGCACCACACCGGCCATAAAGAGCCCACCCACCGAGACCGAGGAGCCGGCCATCAGGGCGTAGACGATCATGGCGTTGCTGGGCGGGATGATGGCGCCCAGGTTGGCGGCGGAGGCCACCACGGCGCTGCTGTAGCCGGTGCCGTACTGCTGGCGCATGGAGGGCACCAGGGAGCTGCCCAGGGCGCTGGCGCTGGCCACGGCCGCGCCGCTCACCGCCGCCAGCACCATGCCGGCGACGATGGCCACATGGGCCAGGCCGCCATGCACGCGACCGATCAGCGAATTGGCGAAATCCACCAGGCGCTGCAGGATGCCGGCGGCGACCATCAGTTCGCCGGCCAGCATGAATAGCGGGATGGCCATCAGCGGGAAGCTGTTGACCGAGTGCATCATGCGCTGGGGCAGCACCGAGAAGTCCATGCCGCCCACATAGAGGCCCACCAGGGAGGCCAGGCCCAGGGCGAAGGCCAGGGGCATGCGCAGCAGGGCGAAGCCCAGGAAGGTGAAGATGATGGCCGGGGTCATGAGGGGGTTCCTCCACGGCGGTCGGGCGCGCTGGGCAGTGGCTCCAGGCCCAGGGCCTGGGCGATCAGGTGCAGGCAGCTATGGCCGGCACACGCCAGTACGGCGATATAGAAGACGGCGGCGGTGATCGGCAGGGTGGGCATCAGCTCCTGCCACTTGTCGGCCACCGCGCCCAGGCTGATCCAGAACAGGGCCGCCATCATGGCGGCGCCGATCCAGGCCATCAGCCGCGCCAGGCGCCGCTGCAGCGCCGCGGGGAAGTGGGTCACCAGGGCGTCGATGCCCACATGGATGCCCACCTTGATGCCGTGGGGAATGGCCAGGAAGATCGCCCAGACGAAGAACAGCCGGGAGAGCTCGTCGGCGGAGTCGATGGAGGTGCCCATCACGTAGCGGGCGAACACCTGGGCCGAGACCAGGGTGGTCATCACGCCCATGGCCACCAGGATGGTGTAATAGGAGGTGCGGTCGAGCAGCGACAGACCATGCAGGAAGTGGCGCTTGCCCGGGCTGGAGGCATAGGCCTCCAGCCGGTGCCAGGCGGGTGTCATGACGCCAGCTCCTCGAGTACCCGATCGACGATCTCGGCGCCGATCTTGTCGCGCAGGTCGTCCACCACGCCCTGGCTGGCCTCGCGCAGGGCGGCGCGGGTCTCGTCGCTGATCGGGGTGAACTGCATGCCGCGCTCGATCAGTTCCTGGCGGGCGGCCTCGTCCTCCTCGGCGGCGGTTTGCCGCTGCCAGGCCACCGCCTCGTCCATGGCCTCGCGCACCGCCTGGCGCTGCTCCTCGTCGAGGCGATTGAAGGTGTCGCGGTTGGCCGCCACCACGATGAAGTCGTAGAAGTGGCCGGTATCGGAGAGGTGAGCCTGCACCTCGTCCAGGCGCTTGGTGCTGATGATGCTATAGGGGTTCTCCTGGCCGTCCAGCACCCCCTGCTGCAGGGCGCCGTAGACCTCGTTGATATCCATGGAGACCGGGTTGGCGCCGATGGCGCGGAAGGTATCCAGGTGGGTCTGGTTGGGCTGCAGGCGGAGCTTGAGGTCCTGGAAGTCGTCGAGGGTCTCGAGGGAGCGGTCGTTGTTGGTGACGTGGCGGAAGCCCAGCTCCATGTAGCCCAGGGCCACGAAGCCCTTCTCGGCCAGTTCCTCGTCGAGCAGTTCGCCGATCTCGCCGTCGATCAGCGCGAAGGCCTCCTCGCGGCTGGCGAAGGCGAAGGGCAGGCTCAGGGCCTCCAGCTCGGGGACGGTGCGCGACAGGTAGGAGATACCGATCCAGGTGCCGGCGATGGCGCCGGAGGCGACCTGGTCGACGTTCTCGCCGGCGCCGCCCAACTGCATATTGGGGAACAGCTGGGCGGTCAGGTCGCCGTCGGTGCGCTCGGCCAGGGCGTCGCGGAAGCGTTCCATGGCGCGGCTGCTGGAGTGGTCATCGGTGAAGTTGCCGCCGAAGCGCAGGGTCTCGGCGCCGGCCAGCAGCGGGCTGCCCAGGCCCAGGGCCAGCAGCAGGGCGGCGGAACGACGGGCAAGACGGTTTGTTGTTGTCATGGAAGTGTCCTTGGCTGGTGGGGAGAGTCACCGCCGCGATCGGCGGCCTGGATTCACCATAGGACAGCTTCGCCAGAAATACAAAATACAGAATACTGTTTTTTTGTTGTTTGTTTTATTTCAGGTGCTTATAAATTAAAAACCCGGCGACAGCCGGGTCTTCCTCGTTTCGTTCGGGCGATCAGGGGCGTGAGGCGGCCAGGCCGGCGAGGACGGCGGCGCCGGTGCGGCGCATATGCTCCGCCATGGCGGCGGAGAGGGCCGCGGCGTCCCGCGCCTCCAGGGCGGCGAGGATCACCCCGTGCTCCTGGGCCGACTCGTCCCAGCGCCCCTGCTGCAGGTTGGCGGCATAGCGGGCCCGGGTGATCTTGTGGGTCAGCTGGCCCTGTTGCTCGAGCAGCACCCGGTTGCCGGCGAGCTCGGTCAGGCGCCGGTGCAGCCGCTGATTGGCCTCGAAGTACTCCCGGCGCCGCTGCCGGCGGTGCAGCTCCAGCATCCGCTCGTGGAGGGTGCGGATCTCGGCGATCTCGGCGTCGCTGGCGCGCGCGACCAGCAGGTGACCGGAGAGGCCCTCCAGGGCCGCCATCACCTCGAAGAGGTCGTGGACCTCGGCGGGGTCCACCTCGGTCACCTGGGCGCCGCGGTTGGGTAGCAGCTCCACCAGCCCCTCGTTGGCCAGCACTTTGAGCGCCTCCCGCAGCGGGGTGCGCGACACCTCGAAGGCCTCGCAGAGGCGCTTCTCGGAGATGCGGCTGCCCGGGGCCAGCTCGCCCTCCAGCACCATATGGCGCAGCCGCTCGGCCACCACCTGATAGAGGGACAGGCGGCGCAGCGGCGCGCTCGGTGAGGCCTCGTCCGCGGCGGGGCGCGGTCGGCGAAGCGTCGGCATCTCGGTCATGGCAGCTCTCCTTCCCGTGGCTGGCCCCGATCCCGGGGGCGATGGCGGGGTGGGTAAAAGTGTACTTGCAAAATCTCGGCGATGTGCAAGTCTTAGGGGCGGACAAATTGAATTCAAAATACAGTATTTAGTATATCTGCCTTCCCGATCATAACCACAACGAGGAACCGCGCCGCCATGAATCGCACCCTGCTGGGCATGCTGACGCCCTCTTCCAATACCGTGCTCGAGCCCTATACCGCGGCCCTGCTCGCCGGGCTGATGCCCGAGGCGACGGCCCACTTCCAGCGCTTCACCGTCAAGGAGATCTCCCTGAGCGATCGGGCCCTGGCGCAGTTCGACCCGGCGCCGCTGCTGGAGGCCGCCACCCTGCTCAACGACGCCCGCATGGACGTGATCGCCTGGAACGGCACCTCGGCGAGCTGGCTGGGCTTCGACAGCGACCGCCGGCTATGCGCCGCGATTACCGAGACCACCGGGGTGCCGGCCACCAGCAGCGTGCTGGCCCTCAACGAGGTCCTCGAGCGCACCGGGGTGACCCGGCTGGGGCTGGTGACCCCCTATCTCTCGGACATTCAGGAGGCGATCGTCGCCAACTACGCCGCCGAGGGTATCGAGGTGGTGGCGGAGCGCCACCTCGATGACCGCGGCAACTTCTCCTTCTCGGAATATGACGAGGCGACCCTGGCGGACCTGGTGCGGGAGGTGGCCAAGGGCGAGCCCCAGGCCATCACCCTGCTGTGTACCAACCTGCGCGGTGCCGGCATCGTGGCCGAGCTGGAGCAGGAGCTGGGCATTCCGATCTACGACTCGGTGAGCGTCACGGTGTGGAAATGCCTGACGCTGGCCGGCCTCGACCCCGCCCGGATCACCGGCTGGGGCGGCCTCTTCCAGGACCCCCGCCTGGCGGCATAGCGCGGGGACGCCCGACACGGGCAAGACGCAACGGCAAGACCACCATCAACAATCCCAATCACGAGGTGACCCCATGCCAACCCCGACTCCCCAACGCATCGTGCTCGGCGTATCCCTGGCCGGCGGCCTGCTGCTCGGCGGCCTGGCCCAGGCCGAGACCCTGCTGCGCAGCGTGGGCAACTTTTCCGGCAATACCCTGCACGTGGAGGGGGTGGAGCGCCCCTTCTTCCAGGAGCTGGATGCCCGCGACGACCTGGCGGTGATCTACAACCCCATGGACGCCATCGGCGTCGAGGCCGCCGATGCCCTGCGCCTGCTGCGCTCCGGCTCCTTCGACGTGATGTCGGTGCAGATCGGCATGGCCTCCCGGGACGAGCCCTTCTTCGAAGGCATCGACCTGGCCGGCGTGGCCCCGGACCTGGACGCCCAGCGCGAGGCCATCGATGCGGTGCGCGAGCGCTTCGACGAACGCCTCCAGGAGCGCTTCAACGCCAAGCTGATGACCCTCTGGCCCTTCGGCCCGCAGATGATGTTCTGCAACGGCGATATCCAGGGCGTGGACGACCTGGAAGGCAAGAAGGTGCGGGTCTTCACCCCCTCCATGTCGCGCCTGGTACAGGGCCTGGGCGCCGCCCCGGTGACCCTGCAGTTCAGCGAGGTCTATCTGGCGTTGCAGCGCGGCGTGGCCGACTGCGGGGTCACCGCCCCCTCCGCCGGCAACAACGGCAAGTGGCCCGAGGTCACCGACACCTTCGTGCCGCTGCCGCTGGCCTACTCGGTGCAGGGCCACTTCATGAACCTGGATACCTGGAATCGCTTCGATGCGGCCCAGCAGGAGGAGCTCACCGAGGCCTTCGTGCGCCTGGAGGAGCAGATGTGGGAGCTGGCCTATGACGTCAACGACGACGCCATCGCCTGCAACACCGGCCAGGCCAGCTGCAGCGATCACCAGGCCTACGACATGCGCCTGGTGGAGATCGACCCGGCTTCCCGAGCCCTGGTCGAGGAGATCGCCAGCGAGGCGGTGCTGCCGGTGTGGGCCGAGACCTGCAGCCGCCAGTACCCCGAGTGTGCCCAGGCCTGGAACGAGACGGTGGGCGATGCCACCGGCCTCAGCATCCAGTAAACATCCGTGACCGTGCGCCCCGGGCCGACGCCCGGGGCGCCCAGGAGGGTTTCCATGGTTTCCCCGCCATCCTTTCCCTGGGCTCGCCGGCTGGCGCATGGCGCCGCCCTCGCCGCCGGCTATGCCTCCCTCGGCCTGTCGCTGCTGATCACCTTCGAGGTGCTGGCACGCAAGCTGTTCAGCTTTTCCCTGCAGGGCGTCGACGAGATCGGCGGCTATGTGCTGGCCATCGGCGTCTCCTTCAGCTTCGCCTATGCCCTGCTGCACCGCGCCCATACCCGGGTCGACATGCTGATCGTGCGCCTGCCCGGGGCCCTGCAGGCGCCCCTCAATGCCGCCGCCATGCTGCTGCTCGCCGGCTTCTCGCTGTTCATGCTGTGGCGGGCGGTGGGCACCCTGCACGAGACCCTGGAGTTCGGCAGCCTGGCCAGTACCCCGCTGCAGACCCCGCTGTGGATTCCCCAGGGGCTCTGGGTCATCGGCCTCGGCGTCTTCGCCGCCCTGGCCAGCCTGCTGGCGCTGCGCGCCCTGGGGCTGCTGGTGCGCGGCCAGGCCGACGCCCTCAACCGGGAGTTCGGGCCGCGTTCCACCCAGGATGAACTCGACGAGGCGCAGCACGATTACGCCGACGAACCCACTCCGACCACCGGCCAGGGGAGTCCGCAGCTATGATCGGTGCATTCGAGGTAATGATCGGCTTCCTGGTCATGCTGGGCATGATGGCGGCCGGTATCCATGTGGCGGTGGCGATCTTCTCGGTGGCCGCCCTGGGCACCCTGATGTATCTGGGCACGCCGCTGCTCTACTCCTTCGGCGATGCCCTCTGGGGCACCCTCAACGACTTTATCCTTACCGCCATCCCGCTGTTTATCCTGCTCGGCGAGTTGCTGCTGCGCAGCGGCATCACCGAGCGCATGTACAACGCCCTCTCGGTGTGGCTGCAGCGCATGCCGGGGGGCCTGCTGCATACCAATATCGGCGCCTCCTCGGTGTTCGCCGCCATGTCCGGCTCCTCGGTGGCCACCGCCGCCACCATCGGCACCGTGGCCCTGCCGGCCTTCGCCGAGCGCGGCTACAGCGAGCGCCTGGCGCTGGGTACCCTGGCCGCCGGGGCCACCCTGGGCATCCTGATCCCGCCCAGCATCAACATGATCATCTACGGCGCCATCACCAATACCTCCATCGGCAAGCTGTTTATCGCCGGCATCCTGCCGGGGCTGGCGCTGGCCGCGGCCTTTATGCTGGCGATCATGGCCTTCAGCCTGCTGCGCCCCGGCGTGGCCGGCGCGGCGGAACCGCGGGTGCCGCTGCGGGCGCGCCTCGCCTCCATGATGGACCTGCTGCCGCCGGCCTTCGTCTTCGCCATCGTCATTGGCAGCATCTACTCGGGCTGGGCTACCCCCACCGAGGCGGCGGCCCTGGGGGTGATGGCCGCCCTGGTGGTGGCGGCGCTCAACCGCAAGCTGACCCTCGGCATGCTCAACGAGTGCTTCCTCTCCATGGCGCGTACCACCGCCATGATCATGCTGATCATCGTCGCCGCCTTCTTCCTCAACTACATCGTCGGCATCCTCGGCATTCCCCAGGTACTGACCCAGAGGGTCGCCGACCTGGGCCTGACTCCCCTGGGGCTGATCCTGGCGCTGGTGCTCTTCTACCTGGTGCTGGGCTGCTTCCTGGAGACCCTGTCGATGATGATCGCCACCGTGCCCATCGTGGTGCCCATGGTGGTGAGCTTCGGCTTCGACCCGGTGTGGTTCGGCATCTTCCTGGTGATCATGATGGAGATCTCGCTGATCACCCCGCCCATCGGCATGAACCTCTATGTAGTGCAGGGGGTGCGCGGGCGCGGCTCCATCGCCGACGTGATGCTCGGCAGCCTGCCCTTCTTCGCCATCATGCTGGCCTTCGTCTTCGCCATCATCGCCTGGCCCGGCCTGGTGATGTGGCTGCCCAACGCCATGGGCTGACCGCCCTTCGATATTGCAAGGAATGTCCCATGAGTCACTTCGATACCCTGATTACCAACGGCCTGATCATCACCGCCGCCGATCGCTACCACGCCGATATCGGCATCAAGGACGGGCGCATCGTCGCCCTCGGCCAGGGCCTCTCCGGCGCCGAGGAGGTGATCGACGCCGCCGGCCTCTGGGTGATGCCCGGCGGCATCGACGCCCACTGCCACCTGGATCAGCCGCTCGGCGACTGCGCCGTGATGGCCGACGATTTCGAGACCGGCACCCGCTCGGCGGCCTGCGGCGGCACCACCACGGTGATTCCCTTCGCCGCCCAGCAGAAGGGCCAGGGCCTGCGCGCCGCGGTGGAGGACTACCACCGCCGCAGCGACGGCAAGGCGTCCATCGACTACGCCTTCCATATGATCGTCACCGACCCCACCGAGACGGTGCTCAAGGAGGAACTGCCGGCGCTGATCCAGGAGGGCTACAGCTCCTTCAAGATCTACCTCACCTACGACGACCTCAAGCTCAACGACCGGGAGGTGCTGGAGGTGCTGGCCATGGCCCGCCGCGAGGGCGGCATGGTGATGATCCACGCCGAGAACGCCGACTGCATCGCCTACCTCACCGAGCTGCTCGAGTCCCAGGGCAAGACCGCCCCGCGTTACCACGGCGAGGCCCACTCGGCGATCGCCGAGCGCGAGGCCACCCATCGCGCCATCTCGCTGGCCGAGCTGATCGACGTGCCGATCCTGATCGTGCATGTCTCCGGCCCCGAGGCCATCGAGCAGATCCGCTGGGCCCAGGGCCGCGGCCTGCGGGTCTACGGCGAGACCTGCCCCCAGTACCTGATGCTCACCTCCGCCGACCTGGACCAGGAGGGCTTCGAGGGCGCCAAGTGCGTGTGCAGCCCGCCGCCCCGGGACCCCAAGGCCCAGGAGGCGGTATGGCAGGCCCTGGAGAACGGCGTCTTCCAGGTCTTCTCCTCGGATCACGCCCCCTTCCGCTACGACGACCCCCAGGGCAAGAAGCTGCACGGCGAGCATGCCGACTTCCACCATATCCCCAACGGCATCCCGGGGCTGGAGACGCGGCTGCCGATCCTCTTCTCCGAGGGGGTGCTCAAGGAGCGCATCGACGCCACCCGCTTCGTGGCCCTGACCGCCACCAATCCGGCCAAGATCTATGGCCTCTACCCGCGCAAGGGCACCATCGCCATCGGCAGTGACGCCGACCTGACCCTGTGGGACAGTGCGGCGCGCATGACGGTACGCAACGAGACCCTGCACCATGCGGTGGATTACACCCCCTACGAGGGGCTCGAGCTCACCGGTCGCCCGGTGCTGACCCTGTGCCGGGGCGGCGTGGTCTCCCGGGACGGCGAGCCCAGCGTCGCCCCGGGCCATGGCCGGTTTCTCAAGTGCGACAAACCGCAGCCGGCCCGGCCTCGCGGCGCCGCCAAGGGGTTCTGAGCCGTGACCCGAGAGCAGAGCATTGCGGCCGGTGCCGGTGCCGCTGCTGGTGCACAGGGTCAAGGCGCGGATCCGCGCCAGTGGCGAGGGCTTCGCCGCTGGCGAGGTGATGACCACCGCCATCTTCGAGGGGGCGTGCCGGGCAGCGGGCGACGCTGAGCTTCGCCGGTATCGGGGAGGTGGTGCTGGACCAGAACTGACGCGTCGCAAGGGGCGTCGGGAGGGATGACGCTCTCCGGGCTGACCAATCGGTCAGATTTTTCGCAGGCTAACTAACCCAGGCAATTGATATTGCTTGGGTTTTTTCGCGCCCAAAAAAAATTATGAAAATATTTTCCAGTAAATGTTGACGCCTCATTCGGGCGGTCCTAGTCTCGTATACAGAAATATTTTCCAATAACAACTCTCCACAAGAACAAGGCCACTCACAGGAGGAATCTCCATGGCTCGCATGACCGCCGCAGAAGCCGCCGTTCACGTGCTCAGGAAGGAGGGCGTCGATGTTGCCTTCGGAGTGCCCGGCGCCGCCATCAACCCCTTCTATGCCGCGATGCGCAAGCTCGGTGGCATCGACCATGTCCTGGCCCGCCACGTCGAGGGTGCCTCGCACATGGCCGAGGGCTATACCCGCACGAAGGCCGGCAACATCGGGGTGTGCATCGGCACCTCCGGCCCCGCCGGCACCGACATGATCACCGGGCTCTATTCCGCCTCGGGCGATTCCATCCCGATCCTCTGCATCACCGGCCAGGCGCCCCGCGCCCGGCTGCACAAGGAGGATTTCCAGGCGGTGGATATCCAGGCCATCGCCGGCCCGGTCACCAAGTGGGCGGTGACCGTGCTGGAGCCGGCCCAGGTGCCGCGGGCCTTCCAGCACGCCTTCCAGCTGATGCGTTCCTCGCGCCCCGGCCCGGTGCTGATCGACCTGCCCATCGACGTGCAGATGAGCGAGATCGAGTTCGACCCCGACACCTACGAGCCACTGCCGGCCTACAAGCCCGCCGCGACCCGGCCCCAGGCCGAGAAGGCGATCGCCATGCTCAACGAGGCCGAGCGGCCGCTGATCGTGGCCGGCGGCGGCATCATCAATGCCGATGCCAGCGAGCTGCTCACCGAATTCGCCGAGCTCACCGGGGTGCCGGTCATCCCGACCCTGATGGGCTGGGGCACCATTCCCGATGACCATCCGCTGATGGCGGGCATGGTCGGCCTGCAGACCTCGCACCGTTACGGCAATGCGACGATGCTGGCCTCGGACTTCGTGATGGGGATCGGCAACCGCTGGGCCAACCGCCACACCGGCTCGGTGGAGACCTATACCCAGGGGCGCAAGTTCGTCCATGTGGATATCGAGCCGACCCAGATCGGTCGGGTCTTCGGCCCCGACTACGGCATCGTGTCCGACGCCAGGGCGGCGCTCGAGCTGTTCGTCGAGGTCGCCCGGGAGATGAAGGCCGCCGGCAAGCTGAAGGATCGCAGCGGCTGGGCGGAAGAGTGCCAGGAGCGCAAGCGCACCCTGCTGCGCAAGACCCATTTCGACGAAGTGCCGGTCAAGCCGCAGCGGGTCTACGAGGAGATGAACAAGGTCTTCGGCAAGAACACCCGCTACGTCAGCACCATCGGGCTGTCGCAGATCGCCGGCGCCCAGTTCCTGCACGTCTACCAGCCGCGCCACTGGATCAACTGCGGCCAGGCCGGCCCGCTGGGCTGGACCATTCCGGCGGCGCTGGGCGTACGGCGTGCCGATCCGGACGCCGAGATCGTGGCGCTCTCCGGCGACTACGACTTCCAGTTCATGGTCGAGGAGCTGGCCGCCGGCGCCCAGTTCAAGCTGCCCTACCTCCATGTGCTGGTGAACAACTCCTACCTGGGGTTGATCCGCCAGGCCCAGCGCGGCTTCGACATGGACTACTGCGTGCAGTTGTCGTTCGAGAACGTCAACTGCCCGGAGATCAACGACTACGGCGTCGATCACGTTTCCGTGGTGGAAGGGCTGGGCTGCAAGGCGCTGCGCGTCACCAAGCCCGAGGAGATTGCGCCGGCCTTCGCCGAGGCACGGGACCTGATGCGTCGGTTCCAGGTGCCGGTGGTGGTCGAGATCATCCTCGAACGGGTGACCAACATCGCAATGGGAACCGACCTGGACGGCGTCAACGAGTTCGAGGCCCTGGCCGAGAACGTTGCCGATGCGCCGACCTCCATCGCCGCCCTGACCTAACGGCAACGATCAACGACGGAGGGAGCGGCGTTGACCGCTCCCCGCAACGACCTCAGGGTAATCGCAGCCAAGACACGTCGAGGGGCGCCGCGGGCAGGTCGAAGCGGAGGTCTTTTTCCAGGGAAGGAAAAAGTAGCGCCCAGGGAAGGGTTTACAGCGCCTCCGCGCAGGCCTGTCCGCGGATCAGCCCCGCTACCTGAGCACCGAGACGTTAACCGCGATAGCCCTGGCAACGACCCAAAGGAGAACGCTATGCCCAAGTTTGCCGCCAACCTCAGCATGCTGTTCACCGAGGAGGACTTCCTCGACCGCTTCGAGGCCGCCGCCGACGCCGGCTTCACGGGGGTGGAATACCTCTTTCCCTATGACTACTCGCCCGCCGAGCTGAAGTCGCGGCTCGACGCCCACGGCCTGACCCAGGTGCTGCACAACCTGCCGGCCGGGGACTGGGCCGCCGGTGAGCGGGGCATCGCCTGCCACCCGGACCGTGTCGAGGAGTTCCGCGCTGGCGTCGACAAGGCGATCGAGTACGCCACGGCGCTGGGCTGTGAGCAGGTCAACTGCCTGGCCGGTATCCAGCCGGAGGGCGTCAGCGACGAGCAGGCCCGCGAGACCCTGATCGACAACCTGCGCTTCGCCGCCGACAGGCTCGAGGCCGCCGGCATCCTGCTGCTCGCCGAGCCCATCAATACCCGCGACATCCCGGGCTTCTTCCTCAACCGCACCGAGCAGGCCCTGGCGATCTTCGACGAGGTGGGAAGCCGAAACCTCAAGCTGCAGTACGACATCTACCATATGCAGATCATGGAAGGGGATCTCGCCCCGACCATCGAGAGGCACCTGGATCGCATCGCCCATGTGCAGCTCGCCGACAACCCCGGCCGCCACGAGCCCGGCACCGGCGAGATCCATTACCCCTTCCTGTTCGCCCACCTGGATCGACTGGGCTACCGGGGCTGGATCGGTTGCGAGTACAAGCCGAAGACCACCACCCGCGAGGGGCTGGGCTGGCTGGATGCGGTGCGCGGCTGAAGACGCTCTGGGGGGCTCTCCAGCGCTGGCGGTCCCTTTGGGGTCAGACCCCGGCGGAGAGACTCACTGCCTGAGACGTGCCCCATGACAGGCCCGGCGGCTTGGCTGGAGTCTGACCCCAAAGGGGCCATGCCGCCGGCGTATGCCACGAAAAAGCCGCATCAAGGCGCAACGACAAGCAAGACAGAGGAGAGACATCATGAGCAAGATCGGATTCATCGGCCTGGGCATCATGGGCCGCCCCATGGCGGGGCATCTGCTGGACGCCGGCCACGAGCTGACCACCGTCAAGCGCGGCACGCTCGACGAGACCCTGGCGTCCAAGGGCATCAAGGAGCTCGACGATCCCCGGGCGGTGGCCGAGGCCAGCGAGGTGATCATCACCATCGTTCCGGACACCCCCGACGTCGAGCAGGTGCTGTTCGGCGAGGGCGGGGTGGTCGAGGGGCTCAAGCCCGGCACCCTGGTCATCGACATGAGCTCCATCGCCCCGATCGCCACCCAGGAGTTCGCCCGGCGCATCACCGATGCCGGCGGCGAGTACGTCGACGCCCCGGTCTCCGGCGGCGAGGGTGGCGCCATCAACGCGGCCCTGACCATCATGGTCGGCGCCACCCAGGAGGGCTTCGGGCGCGCCAGGCCACTGCTCGAGATCATGGGCAAGACCATCACCCATATCGGCGGCCATGGTGCCGGCCAGACCTGCAAGGTCGCCAACCAGATCGTGGTCGCCCTGACCATCGAGGCCGTGGCCGAGGGCCTGCTGTTCGCCTCGAAGGCCGGCGCCGACGTGGCCAAGGTGCGCGAGTCGCTGCTCGGCGGCCTGGCCCAGTCGAAGATCCTCGACGTCCACGGCGAGCGCATGATCCAGCGCACCTTCGACCCGGGCTTCCGCATCCGCCTGCACCAGAAGGATCTCAACCTGGCGCTGGAAGGGGCGCGCAGCCTCAACCTGGCGCTGCCCGGTACCGCCAATGCCCAGCAGCTGTTCCAGGCCTGCGCGGCCCACGGCGGCGCCGACTGGGATCATGCCGGTATCCTGCGGGCGCTGGAGGCGCTGGCCGATCATGAGGTCGGCTCCTGAGCGGACGCACCGCCCTGAGCCATCCTGAGGGCGCGTGGAACAACCGCCCCACGGCAGGTGGTTTCACGGCCGAAGAGGTTTTTCGCCGGCCTTCGTGCTTGGTCGGCGAAAGACGGGGGAGGTGACTGCTCCCTGGGGGCAGGCGTCGGGTCGTCGTCTGCCCCGGCCATCGCGAGGTGGCCTTGCCCGGCGGCGGGTTCTTCCTTCCGAAACCCCGCCCGTCGCCGGGTCCTTTTGTCTCCCTCTGCTTTCTACCCCTTTCCTTCCTGTTGCTGCCGGAGGCGGCGAGGAGTACCCGATGTCCGCGATTTCACCCTCCAGGACCCTGGAACCAGCGCCTGGCGAGCCCGAGTCCTGCAGGCCAGAGCTCCTCGGCGACGCGATGGCCCCGCGTGCCTGGCTCAGGCAACTGGCTGACACCGCCGTCGCCGCCGTCCACCCCGATGCCCTGCTGCCCGAGGTCTTGCCCGAACCGCCACCGGGACGCACCGTCGTGGTGGGGGCCGGCAAGGCGGCCGCGGCCATGGCCGCCGCCCTGGAGCGAGCCTGGCAGGAGCGCCAGCCCGCGGCTCCCCTGAGTGGTCTGGTGGTCACGCGCCATGGTCATGGTGTACGGGGCCACGAGGCATCCCGTCGCTGCATCGAGGTGCTGGAAGCCTCGCACCCCATGCCCGACGAACTCGGCGAGCAGGCCGCCAGGCGCATGCTCGAGGCCGTATCCGGGCTCGGCGAGGAGGACCTCGTCATCGCGCTGATCTCCGGCGGTGGCTCGGCGCTGATGAGCCTGCCGGCCCCGGGCATCAGCCTGGCCGAGAAGCAGGCGATCAACCGCGAGCTGCTGCGCTGCGGTGCCCCGATCCGCGAGATCAATACCGTGCGTCGCCACCTCTCGGCGATCAAGGGTGGGCGCCTGGCCGTGGCGGCCCATCCGGCGCGGGTGCTGACCTGGCTGATCTCGGATGTCCCCGGTGACGACCCGACCCTGGTCGCCTCCGGACCGACCCTGCCGGATGCCTCGACCCCGGCGGATGCCCTGG
Organism: Halomonas sp. LBP4; assembly: GCF_003202205.1. GTDB lineage: Bacteria > Pseudomonadota > Gammaproteobacteria > Pseudomonadales > Halomonadaceae > Halomonas > Halomonas flagellata. The sequence goes on along the minus strand of NZ_PDOG01000001.1, from coordinate 1,018,365 downwards.
CGATTCTCGAGCGCCATGCCATCGCCCTGCCGGATGCCATACGCCACCATCTTCTCGACGATGACGGCTCCGCGGTGCTGCATGCGCCGGGATTTGCCCGGGACGCCTCGCGGGTGCTGGCCCGGGCCCGCGATGCCCTGCAGGCCGCCCGGGCGGCCGCCGAGCACTGCGGCATCGAGGTGCGGCTGCTGGGTGATGACCTGGAGGGCGAGGCCCGCGAGCTCGGCCGTGCCCAGGGGCGGATGGCGCTGGGGGTTCGTGACACCCTCGAACGGCCACTGCTGCTGCTCTCCGGCGGCGAGACCAGCGTCACGGTGCGCGGCGCGGGCCGCGGTGGCCGCAACGTCGAGTATCTGCTGGGGCTCTTCGAGACCCTCAAGGGCGCCGAGGGGATCCACGCGCTCGCCATCGACACCGACGGCATCGATGGCTCCGAGGACAACGCCGGCGCGCTCTTCGGTCCCGGCGACTGGGGCCGTGCCAGGGAGGCGGGTCTTGACCCGATCGCTTACCTGTCACGCAATGATGCCTATACTTTCTTCGAGGCCCTCGACGATCTGATCGTCACCGGGCCGACCTGCACCAACGTCAACGATTTCCGTGCCATCCTGGTCTTGCCGAGGACACCATGACGCTTCCCCCCCACGCCCCCATC
>NZ_PDOG01000001.1:802458-1017047 GCF_003202205.1 Halomonas sp. LBP4 | reverse complement strand
AAAGGCATTGCCGAACCCGGCGATCATGTCATCCTGACCCGAGGCGACCACATGAACGCCCATGGCGGTACCAACACCCTGAAGATCCTCGAGGTCGGGTAGGGGCCGTCGGTCGAGCCCGACAGGCTCCCAAGCAGGGCTATCGCAGATAGCAGCATTGCTCGGGGCTGATCCGCCGGCAGGCCGGCGAGGAGGCGCTGTAACCCCTTCCTTGGGCACCGATTCCCTGCGGCGCTCTCACATCCTGCTCCGCTTGCAGGGCCGGGATTGGCCGTCCATGGCCAACCCGTTCGGCGGGAAGAACATCCAGTGAATGTTCTTCTGATTCCGCCTCACCCCTGGAATCGGACCTCCTCTTCGGCCTGCCCCCGGCGCCCCTCGCTACAGTCAACTGCAATAGCCCTGGGCTCCCAAGGGGGCGCCGATAACGCCCGTCTGGCCTACGCTTAGGCTAACGGGACCCGCCCGGGGGTGTCGGGCTCCGGGCGGGATTCAGGATGTGCTGGCCGAGCTCGGCTCACCGCGAGGGCTTCGATCATGTCCGCCACCCCCATACACCTGCTGCTGATCGAGGACAATGCGCTGCATCGCCGCCTGATCCAGCAGCTGCTCAAGGCCGATGTCCAGTTACGGTGCGACGTCGAGGCGGTGGAACGTCTCGACACCGGCCTGAAACGCCTCGCCCAGGGCAACGTGGATCTCGTGCTGCTGGACCTGGTGCTGCCGGACAGCCAGGAGCTGGAGACCCTGTGGCGAGTCCGCCTGGTGGCACCCCAGGTGCCGGTGGTGATCCTCACCAGCCTCGACGACGTCAAGCTGGCGGCTCGGGCGGTGGAGTCGGGGGCCTACGACTACCTGGTCAAGTCGCATCTCAAGGGTGCCTCTCTGGGGCGTGCGGTTCGCTACACCCTGGCCCGAGCCCGGGCCAGGGGCGGCGAATGGGACTCGCCGATGTTCCGCCTGGCCCAGCAGCAATTCCTCAAGGCCGCCCAGTACATGAACCTGGACGACAACGTGCGCCAGCGGTTGCTGTTCCCGCAGCGTGCCCAGATGGTCTCCTTCCCCTTCCTGCGCGACGATCACAGCCAGGTGGAGACGGTGTTCGGCTACCGGGTCCAGCACGTCCTCACCATGGGGCCGACCAAGGGCGGCATCCGCTACCATCAGGACGTGACCCTGGGCGAGGTGGCGGCCCTGGCCACCTGGATGACCTGGAAGTGCGCCCTGATGCGGCTGCCCTTCGGTGGCGCCAAGGGCGGCGTGCGGGTCGATCCCACCGCGCTCAGCAGTTCGGAGCTGCAGCGCCTGACGCGACGCTATACCACCGAGATCATCGACATGATCGGCCCGGACAAGGATATTCCGGCGCCGGACCTGGGGACCGACGAGCAGGTGATGGCCTGGGTGATGGACACCTACAGCCAGCAGGTGGGGCATGCGGTGCCGACGGTGGTCACCGGTAAGCCGGTGGTGCTGGGTGGTTCGCTGGGGCGCAAGGAGGCCACCGGGCGTGGCCTGGTTTACCTGATCGAGGCCTCGGCGGCGCACCTGGGGCTCGAGCTCGCCGGGTCGACCGCGGTGGTCCAGGGCTTCGGCAATGTGGGCAGCCATGCGGCGCGCTTTCTCGCCGAGCTGGGCGTGAAGATCATTGCGGTGGGTGATGTCTCCTCCGCGCTCCATCGCCCCGATGGACTGTCGGTGGAGGCGCTGCAGGCCCATATCGACGAACACCGGGTGCTGGCCGGCTATGGGGATGCCGAGGCGCTCGACAATGACGAGCTGCTCGAGCTCGACTGCGACATCCTGGTGCTGGCGGCCATGCAGAACCAGGTCACGGTGGAGAACGCCGCCGACATCAACTGCCGGCTGCTGGCCGAGGGCGCCAACGGGCCGACCATGCTCGAGGCCGACGATATCCTCCACGAGCGCGGCATCTTCGTGCTGCCCGATATCCTCGGCAACGCCGGGGGGGTGACGGTGTCCTATTTCGAGTGGGTGCAGGGCATACAGAACCTGACCTGGACCCTCGACGAGATCAACGGTCGGCTCAAGGCGATCCTGCTGGATGCCTTCCAGCGTACGCTGCGTCGGGCCCGGCAGGACAAGCTCGACATGCGCACGGCGGCGCTGGTCGAGGGCGCCTCGCGGGTGACCGAAGCCAAGCTGCTGCGCGGCGTCTTTCCCTAGGAGCCTGTCGGGTTTGACCGATCGTCGCGAGAGACACGGGTTTCGAGACAAGTTTATCGATCTGATGAGGCGCATAGCGGGCTCTTTAACGAAGCAGCTCCTAGCCGCGCGGCGGTTGATCCGCCTGGAATGAGGGGGACGTCGCATGACCACCGAGCCCGAACGGCCACGAGAGATGGCACCCTGCTGCCTGCTGCGTCAGCAGCTGATCGAGGCGCTCGAGTCGATCTCCGAGGGCTTCACCCTCTACGACGCCGATGACATCCTGGTGATCTGCAACTCGCGGTTCCGGGATGAGTACTCGGGGGTGCCTGACCTGGTCAAGCCGGGCATGCATTTCGAGGAGCTGATCCGCACGGTGGTCTACCAGAAGATCATCTCCATCGGCGACCGGGAGCCGGAGGAGTGGATCGCCTGGCGCCTCGCCCAGCGCCGCAATCCGGGCCCACCCTTCACGGTCTGCACCGCCACCGGCCGACAGCTGCGCATCAGCGAGCGGCGGACCGGCGATGGCGGTGTGGTGGCCATCTATACCGATATCACCGAGCTGGAGACCCAGCGCGCCCATCTCGAGGCCCAGGTCATGCTGACCGAGGAGGCCCAGGCTCGTGCCGAGGCGGCGCGCGACCAGCTCACCGAAGCCCTCGAATCCATCGCCGAGGGCTTCGCCCTGTTCGATGCCGACGACCGGCTGGTGCTCTACAACTCCCGCTTCAAGGAGCACTTCGTCACGCCGGGCGATGTGGTCGAGCTGGGGGTGAACTTCGAAGACCTGCTGCGCGCCGTGGCCGAGCGTGGCCTCACTCCCCGGGGCTATGCGTCGAGCGAGGCGTGGATCGCCGAGCGACTCGAACAGCATCGCCATCCCAGCGGGCCCTATCATATGGTGCGCAGCGACGGCGCATGCATCCAGATCAGCGAACATCGTACCGGCGATGGCGGCTATGTCGCCGTCTATTCGGACATCACCGAGCTCGAGCAGCACCGTCACCGCCTGGAAGAGCGGGTCGACGAGCGCACCGCCGAGCTCCAGGCCACTGCCGTGGAGCTGCGCCGCTCTCAGGACGAGCTGCGCCGCGCCCGGGATGCGGCGGAGCAGGCCAGCCTGGCCAAGAGCGAATTCCTGGCCAACATGAGCCACGAGATCCGCACGCCCATGAACGGCGTGATCGGCGTGGCCGAACTGCTCGAGCGTACCGAGCTCACCGAGCAGCAGGCGGAGTACGTGGCGATCATCCAGAAATCGGCGGACACGCTGCTGGGGCTGATCAACGACATCCTCGACTTCTCCAAGATCGAGGCAGGGCGGCTGGAGCTCGAGACGGTGGCTTTCCACCTGCGCGACACCCTGGGCGATACCCTGCAGACCATGGCGCTGCGCGCCGACGAGAAGGGACTGGAGCTGGCGGTGCATATCCCGCCGGAGATTCCCGACTGGTTGCTCGGTGACCCGGTGCGCCTGCGCCAGGTGGTGGTCAACCTGGTGGGCAACGCCATCAAGTTCACCGACACCGGCGAGGTGGTGGTGGACCTGGGGCTCGAGACACTCGACGAGGACCGCGCGCGGATCGCCTTCGAGGTGCGCGATACCGGCGTCGGCATTCCCGAGGCGCAGCGCCAGCGGGTCTTCGAGGCCTTCGGCCAGGCGGATACCTCCACCACCCGGGTGAGCGGCGGCACTGGATTGGGACTGTCCATCGCCGCCCAGCTGATCGAGATGATGGGGGGGCGGATCCGGCTCGCCAGCGGCCCGGGCGGGCATGGCAGCAGCTTCTCGTTCAGCGTCGACTTCCGCCTGCCGGTGGAGCGCGACGAGGCCTTCCGGCAGCCGCTGGGGCTGCATGGCCAGCGCGTGCTGGTGGTGGATGACAATCGCACCAACCGCATGATTATCGAGGAGATCCTGGCCAGTTGGGGGATGCGGCCCACCGCGGTGGCCAATGGTGAAAAGGCCCTAGAGGTCGTCGAGCGTGCCGTGGAGTCTCCCTTCCCGCTCGCCCTGCTCGACGTGATGATGCCGGGCATGGACGGCTACGAGCTCGCCGACAGGCTGCGCCAACGCCCCGAACTGGCCGGGATGCGGATCCTGATGCTCTCCTCGGGCATGCGTGCCGGCGATGCGGCACTGCGCCGGCGGTTGCAGATCTCGCGTCTGCTGATGAAGCCGGTCAAGCAGTCGGAGCTGCTGAATGCCGTCGCCGAGGCGCTCGGCGTCGCCATCGCGAACGGCCAGGCGGTGCCCGTTTCCCACGAGCTCCCCGGCGACTGGATCGCCCGGCGGGTGCTGCTGGTGGAGGATGGCCTCACCAACCAGCGGGTGGCCATCGATCTGCTGACCCAGCGCGGCCACGAGGTCGAGTTGGCCTGCAACGGTGCCGAAGCCCTGGACGCCGTCGAGCGGCAAGCGTTCGATGTGGTATTGATGGACATCCATATGCCGGTGATGGATGGCCTCGCCGCCTCCCGGGCGATCCGCGAGCGAGAGCGCGAGAGCGGTGAGCATGTGCCGATCGTGGCCATGACCGCCAGTGCTACCAAGCAGGATCGGGAGCGCTGCCTGGCCGCGGGCATGGATGACTATGTCACCAAGCCGTTCCGGGCCGCCGAACTGTTCCGGGCCGTCGAGGAGCCGGCGGCCGGCGGGACATCGCACGAGCCTCCGGCGCCGACGGACGGTGCGCCGAGTGGTGATGGCGAGGCTGTCCCCTGCCTGGATCGAGAGGAAGCGCTGCGGCGTCTCGAGGGCAACCGCGAGCTGCTGGACGAGATGGTCGAGCTGTTCCTGGACGAGTGCCCCAGGCTGATGCAGGAGATCGAGGAGGCCATCGCCCGGGACGACGCCGCGACCCTGCGCCGGGCGGCGCATACCCTCAAGGGGTCGGCCCAGGTCGTTGGTGGCCAGGCGCTCGGGGCTGCGGCGCTGCAGCTCGAGGCCCTGGCGCGGTCGGGTGACCTCGTGGGTGCCGCCGAGGCCTTCGGTATCCTGGAGAGCCGCGCAAGCGAACTACGGACGGCCCTCGATGGCCTTTCAGGAGCGACATGATGAGCGAGATGCCGACAGCGCCGACGACCTGGCGCTGCGATAAGGGAACCGTCGAGACGGCCCCCGATCTGCTGAGTGGGGTCAGCCTGCCGGCGGCGGTGGTGTTCGAGGCGCCCCTGGCACACAACCTGGCGTGGATGCAGCGCTTCGCTACCGAGCACGGGGCGCGACTGGCGCCGCACGGCAAGACCACCATGACGCCGGCGCTGTTCCGGCGACAGCTCGAGGCCGGCGCCTGGGGCATCACCCTGGCCACGGCGGCCCAGTGCCGGGCGGCCTTCGTGCATGGTGTCGGGCGGCTGCTGATGGCCAACCAATTGGTCGGTGAAGCCAACATGGCGATCGTCGCCGACCTGATCGAGGCGGGGGCCGACTTCTACTGCGTCGTCGACGGTGCCGACAACGTACGCCAACTGGGGCGCTACTTCGCCGCCCAGGACCTGCGCCTGCAGGTGCTGATCGAACTGGGCGTGGGGGGAGGCCGTTGCGGCTGCCGTGATCACGACCAGGTGATGGCGCTGGGCGAGCTGATCGACGCCGAGCCGGCCCTGGTGCTGGCCGGGCTCGAGGGCTACGAAGGGGTAGTCTACGGTCGCGACCCGGAGCATGCCGTCCGCGACTACGCCTGGCAACTGGTGGAGGCGGCCCAGGCGCTGGACCACGATGGCTTGATCGAGCTGCATGAGCCGCTGATCACCGCCTCGGGGTCGGCCTGGTACGACCTGATCGCCCAGGTGTTCCGCGAGGCGCACCTGAGCTCCCACTTCGTGCCGGTGCTACGACCAGGCTGCTATGTGGTGCACGACCACGGCCTCTATCGCGAGGCCCAGCAAGAGGTGCTGGGCCGCCGCCCGGAGCTGGAGCGGGGCCTCGAGCCGGCCCTGGAGGTGTTCGCCCAGGTGCAGTCGCTGCCCGAGCCGGGGCTGGCCATCGTCGCCATGGGGCGTCGCGACGTCGGCGGCGATCGATTGCCCGAGCCGCTGCGGCGTTACCGCGAGGGCGGCTCCCCCCGCAGGCCGCTGTCGGTGGCCGGCATGGAGGTGGTCAAGCTGATGGACCAGCACGCCTTCCTGCGACTGCCCGGTGAGCCGGAGGAGGACGGTGAGCCGGTCGGCAACGGCGTGCGCGTGGGCGATATCATCGCCTTCGGTGTCTCGCACCCTTGCCTGACCTTCGACAAGTGGCGGCGCATCTGCCTGGCGGACGAACGCCTGGAGGTGATCGAGGAGATGATCACCTGCTTCTGAGCATCCCGGGCGGGCCCCGTCCCCCGGTCTGTGCGGTGACGAGGCCAGTATTGTTGTATACAATAAATCGACAAGATGTGGTCAGCAGAGGGGAAACATGCGAAGGTGTCGGCGAGGTGAGACGAGAGAGAGGGCATCATGAGCAACGCCTGGCAGGAAGACGTGCAGGCCGCCGTGGCGGCGGGGGTACGCATCAGCGACCAGCATATCGTCGACAAGGTCCGCAGGGCGGTGCTGACCCAGCGTCTGCCCCCCGGCACCCGCCTGCCCGAGGTGACCCTCGGCGAGGTCTTCGGCGTGAGCCGTTCGGTGGTCCGCAAGGCGTTGACCCGGCTCGCCGCCGACCACGTGGTCGACCAGCGCCCGAACCAGGTGGCCCGGGTGCGTGCCCCCAGCATCGAGGAGACCCGGGAAACCTTCGCCGCCCGGCGCCTGGTGGAGGGCGAAGTGGTGGCACTGCTCGCCGGCCAGCTCGACGACGGGGCACTGTCGGCACTGGAGCAGGAGGCGCATCGCGAGATCGAGGCTCACCAGTGCGGCGACGAACCGGCGCGCATCGAGCACTCCTTGGCCATCCACCACCAGGTGGCCGAGCTGTCGCCCAATCGCGTGCTCGGCGCCATGCTCACCGACCTGATCCTGCGCACCTCGATCGTCATCGCGCTCTACAAGCGGCCATCGCTTGCCTCCTGTTACCTGGACGGTGACCATCCCCGGTTGCTGGCACGGCTGCGCGCCGGCGAGCCGGAGAAGGCGCGTGGGGTGATCGACGAGCACCTGCGGGCGCTCGAGGACCTGCTCGATCTCGGTCCCCGGGAGACCGAGACCGACCTGATGGCGATCCTCGGCCGGCCGAGTCCGGCCGAGGCCTGAGCCGGGCTTGATCGGGGTCAGGGCCAGGCACCCTGTTGGCGGCTCCGCCTTGTCCGCGTCGCCTCCGTGGCCGACAATGCCGTCGTCGGCGGCCCGGGAGCCGCCTTGCGAGCGGATCACCGGGGGGCGCGATGAAAGCGGGATGTCAGGCACTGCTGTTCGGGCTGCTGTCGCTGCTGCCGCTATCGGCAAAGGCGGACGTGCCCACGGTGGCGGCGGCATCGGATCTGCAGTTCGCCCTCACCGAGGCGGCCGAGCGCTTTCGGCAAGAGACCGGGCGCGGTCTGCGCCTCAACTTCGGTTCCTCCGGCAACTTCCGCCGCCAGATCAGTCAGGGCGCTCCCTTCGAGCTCTACCTCTCCGCGGACGAGGCCTATGTGCTGGCATTGCACGAGGAGGGCCGCACCGAGGACGCGGGGGTGGTCTATGCCATCGGCCGCCTGGCCTGGCTGCAGCGGGCCGATCATGACGACCTGCCGGCCGCCGACGACCCACTCGGCGGCGTGCGCCAGGCCATCGCCGCCCACGCTGCCGGTGTGGGCAGGCCGCGGCTGGCCCTCGCCAATCCCGAGCATGCGCCCTATGGCGTGGCGGCGCGCCAGGTGCTGGAACACGCCGGGCTCTGGGCACAGAGCGCCGACCTGCGCGTGCTGGGCGAGAATGTGTCCCAGGCGGCCCAGTTCGCCCTCTCCGCCGATGCCCGTGGCGGCCTGGTGGCCTACTCCCTGGTGCTGGCGCCGACGCTGGCCGAGCGCGGCGAGCACGTGCTGATCCCCGAAAGCTGGCACGAGCCCCTGGTACAGCGCATGGTGCTGGTCGACGGCGCCGGCGAGACGGCCCGAGCCTTCTACGCCTGGCTGCAGGAGGCAGAGGCTCGTGAGCTCCTCGCACAGTACGGGTTCCTGTTGCCCGGCGAGGCCGACATGGATACGGAAACACGACCCTGATGGACTGGACGGCACTCTCGGTCTCGCTGCGCCTGGCGGTCGGCACCTGCCTGCTGTTGATCCCGTTCGGCCTCTGGCTGGGGCGTGCCCTGGCCACCACTCGAGCCCGCGGCAAACCCCTGTTCGAGGCCCTCGTCGCCCTGCCGCTGGTGATGCCGCCCACGGTGCTGGGCTTCTACCTGATGCAGTCGTTCGGCGCCGATGCCCCCTTCGGCGCCTTCTGGCAACGCCTGGCCGGTAGCGGGCTCAATTTCACCTTCGGCGGCATCCTGCTCGCCTCGCTGGTGGCCAACCTGCCGTTCGCCGTGCAGCCGATCCAACGCGCCTTCGAGACGGTCCCCCCCAACCTGCGCGAAGCGGCCTGGTGCAGTGGCCTCTCGCCCTGGCAGACCTTCGTGCGCATCGAGCTGCCGCTGGTCTGGCCGGGGATCGTCTCGGCGCTGGCGCTGACCTTCGCTCATACCCTGGGCGAGTTCGGCGTGGTCCTGATGGTCGGTGGCTCCATCGATGGCGAGACCCGCACCCTGGCCATCGCCATCTACGACCGCGTCCAGGCCTTCGACGAGGCCGGTGCCGGCATCATGTCGGCCATGCTGCTGCTGGTCTCCTTCCTGGCCATCGGCGTGGTCTACGGTCTCGCCGGGCGACGGAGGTGGCGCCGTGTCTGAGCCGTCGCTCGCCATGCCTGAGGCGAGGCTGGAAGTCAGCCTGCACCAGCCCGGGCCGATTCCCCTGGCCGCGGACTTCGACTGTCGGCCCGGCGAGCTGCTGGCCCTGGTGGGTCCCTCCGGCAGCGGCAAGACCACCCTGCTGCGGGCCATCGCCGGCCTCTACCGGCCGGCCGGCGGGCGGGTGCGCTGTGCCGGCGAGACCTGGTTCGACGCCGCCAGCGGTCGTTCGTTGCGTCCCCAGCAGCGCCGGGTGGGGCTGGTGTTCCAGGACTATGCGCTCTTCCCCCACCTGAGCGCCCTGGCCAATGTCATGGTGGCGCTTGACCACCTGCCGAACGCCGAGCGCCGCGACCAGGCCCAGGCCTGGCTCACCCGGGTGCGCCTGGAGGGGCTGGCCGAGCGTCATCCCGCCGAGCTTTCCGGCGGCCAGCGCCAGCGGGTCGCCCTGGCCCGGGCCCTGGCCAGAAGCCCACGGGTGCTGCTGCTCGACGAACCCTTCTCGGCGGTGGACCAGGTCACCCGGCGCCGCCTGCAGCGGGAGCTCGCGCTGCTGCGCGAGCAGATCCACATCCCCATCGTGCTGGTCACCCATGACCTGGATGAGGCCTCCGCCCTGGCCGACCGGCTCTGCGTGCTGCATGCCGGCCGCAGCCTGCAGCAGGATGTCCCGGAGGCACTGTTCCGGCGCCCGGCCAGCCCCGAGGTGGCCCGGCTGCTGGACCGTCACAACGTCTTCGAGGGCGAGGTGGTGGAGGCAGACGGGCACCGTCGCCTGCGGTGGGGGCCCTGGGCGCTGGAGGTTGCCCGGGGGCTGGAGGCGCTGGCGCCGGGCCAGCGGGTCGCCTGGTACCTGCCGCACTCCGACGTGGTGCTGCACCGCCGCGGGCGCCCCTCGCTGGGCGAGCGCGAGAACCCGGTATCCGGGCAGGTGGTCGAGATGGTGGTGCTGGGAGGCATCACCTCGGTATCGCTTGCCTTCGCGCACGGGTCGGAGACCCTGCGCTTCGAGATATCCACCCATGCCGCGCGCCGCAACGGCCTGGCGCGTGGCGAGACCGTTCAGGTGTCGCTTCTGGCCACAGGCATCCACCTGATGCCCCTCGGCGGCACCATCGATACCCATGCGAGGACTCCGACATGAACCCGACCCGACGCCGACTGCTGCTGGGCCTCGCCGCCCTGGTGCCGACCGCCGCCCTGCTCCCGCGGTCCCTGCTGGCCGAGGGCCCCGGCCCGCTGGACACCGTGACCCTGGTGCTGCACAGCGAGCAGGGCCCCCATCGCCTGCGGGTCGAGGTCGCCCGTACTCTGCCCCAGCGTGGCCAGGGACTGAGAGACCGGGATCACCTCGATGCCGAGGCCGGCATGCTGTTCCTCTATCGTGACGAGCAGTCGCCGCGCAACGGCTTCTGGATGTACCGCACGCGGATTCCCCTGGATATCGCCTTCATCGACGCAGACGGGCGAATCGTGGCGATCCGCCAGATGCAGCCCTGCGACTCGGAGCGTCCCGGCGAGTGTCCGGTCACCTATCCCGGGGTGCCCTACCGAGCGGCCCTCGAGGTCAACGCCGGCTACTTCGCGGAGCAGGGCGTCGCCGAGGGCGATTGCGTCAGTTGGCCGGGCAGCGGCAGCCAGTGCCTGGTCGACGTGACTGAGGACCCCGCCTAGGGATTCACGCCTCGATTCGCCTCGGCCGGAAGCGCAGCACGATCAGGGCGATGCCCGCTACCACCAGGCCGCCGCCGGCGAGCTTGTGGATGCCCAGGGTATCGCCCAGCAACAGTACCCCCAGCAGCACCGCCAGCACCGGCACCAGCAGGGTCATGGGCACGACGCGGTTGACCGGGTGGCGGCGCAGCAGGCCGTACCAGAGCCCGTAGGCGAGAATGGAAGACATCACCGCGGTGTAGACCACGGCCCCCCAGCCGGCCCAGCCCGCCCGACGCATGGCCTCGAGGTGGTCATGCTCGAAGAGCAGCGAGCCCAGCGCCACCTGGGGCACGGCGAACAGCGCCACCCAGCCGGCCAGTGCCATGGGGGCGATATTCGGCCCGCGCTTGATCAGCAACTGTGAGACTGCCCAGCCCAGGGCGCTGAGCAGCAACAAGGCCAGCGGGAGCGGCGAGGGCAGGGTGGGGCCGCCGGCCAGGACCACGATGCCCGCGAACGACAGTATCAAGCCGACCAGGCGCTTGGGTCCCAGGCGCTCCCTGAGGAAGATCACCGCCAGCAGCGTGGCGAAGGGCGTGCCCATCTGCACCAGCAGCGCGCCGGTTCCCGCTTCCGCCTGGCCCAGGCCAATGAACAGCATCGCGAAATGCAGGGTGCCGAAGGTTACCGAGAGCAGCAACAGGAAGGGCAACTGGTGGCGCGCCACCGGATGGAAGGGTACCAGTAGGGCGGCCACCAGCATGAAGCGCAGGGTGGTCATCAGCAGCGGCGGCATCTCCGCCACCCCCACCTTGATGACGATGATGTTCAGGGCCCAGATGGCGATGACGGAGAGGCCCAGCAGCAGATCCCGGAGTGGCACGTTTCGTCCTTGATGTCGGTTAGCACAGGCTCCAGCATATCAGCTCGGCAGCGGCGGCCGCTTCGGCTCGCGCGCCATGGCCATATCCGCATCGGCCTGCCCGATGCCCCGGAGAGGGCGTCGATCGCCTTCCAATGGCTCTGCGCCTGGCCCCGAGATCGCCCCTGGCCGCCAAGGGGGGTTCTACCCTCACCCTTTCTGCAAGGCCTCCAGGGTGCGCTGGTGCAGCTCGGCGCTGGCGGCGTCGAACAGCACGAAGCGTACCCGCTCGATGCCGGGGCACTCGGGCAGCGTCCGGATCACCGTGGAGAGGGCGATGCGTGCGGCCTCGGTCGCGGGGTAGCCGAAGGCGCCGGCGGAGATCGCCGGGAAGGCGACCGAGGCGATGCCTTCCCGCTCGGCCAGCAGCAGGGCATGGCGGTAGCAGGCGGCGAGCAACTCGTCGGAGGGTTCGTCGATGCCGTAGACCGGCCCCAGGCAGTGGATCACATGGCGATTGGGTAGCCCGTGGGCGCCGGTGATCACCGCCTGGCCGGGCTGGATGGGCGCCAGGGGGCGACACTCTTCCTCGAGCCCCGGGCCCGCGGCCCGATGCAGGGCCCCGGCCACGCCACCACCGATGCGCAACTCGGCGTTGGCGGCATTGACCACGGCGTCGATATCCGGCTGGTGGGCGATATCGCCCCGGATACACTCGATGGTCGCGCTCATTGTCTCCTTCCTCCTGGTAGGGACTGCGTCTTCAGTCTGGTGCCCACCGTAGCGGGGCATCAAGGCCGGGGCTCCTCCCGTGAGTGCCTGCCATGAATGGTTCGTTGCGTTTTGTGTTTTGTTTCGCGACATTCGTTGCAAATCGGCGCAGAAACTTGCAAGTCACCCGCCAGGTCTGTACCAATGGCCTCCCCCCGAACAACTCACGGTGCGCCGGTCCTCGACCGGCGCACCGGCTGTGATCAGTTGTCGCGCAGGGCGCTTCCCCGAGCCGTGCGAGACTACAGAGGAGGAGGTGGCATGAACCAACGCGTGAACATCGAGCTCGGCGATTCCCAGGCCGACGTCTTCGCGGCCCGTCAGTTCAAGGTCTATACCCATCGCCAGCTCGACAAGATCGAGGCGATCCAGAGCCTGCCTGACGACCTGCGTTTCGACATGCGGGTCGTCAGCCAGGTGCTGCCGTTTCGCGTCAACGAATACGTGATCGAGGAGCTGATCGACTGGAACAACATCCCCGAGGATCCGGTCTTCCAGCTCACCTTCCCCCAGCGAGGCATGCTCAGGCCCGAGCACTTCGACGAGGTCGCCGCGCTGATGCGCCGCGAGGCGACCACGGCCGAGATGAAGCCGGTGATCGAGCGCATCCGCAGCGAGCTCAACCCTCACCCGGCAGGGCAGATGGACCTCAACCTGCCGCTGCTCGATGGCGAGCCGCTGCCCGGCATGCAGCACAAGTACCGCGAGACGGTGCTGTTCTTCCCCAGCCAGGGCCAGGTCTGTCACAGCTACTGCACCTTCTGTTTCCGCTGGGCGCAGTTCGTCGGCGACAAGGACCTCAAGTTCGCCTCCAGCGAGGCGGATTCGCTGCATCGCTACCTGGCCGAGCACACCGAGGTCACGGACCTGCTGATGACCGGCGGCGACCCCATGGTGATGAAGGCCAAGCACCTGCGCCAGTACCTGGAGGGGCTGATGGCGCCCGAGCTGGACCACGTCCAGGACATCCGCATCGGCACCAAGAGCCTGACCTTCTGGCCCTACCGCTTCGTCACCGACACGGACGCCGAGGATGTCCTCGAGCTGTTCCGCGAGCTGACGGCGGCAGGCAAGCACGTCGCCTTCATGGCGCACTTCAACCACTGGAAGGAGATGGACACCCCCATCTGCCGCGAGGCGATCCGCCGCATCCGCGCCACCGGAGCCGAGATCCGCACCCAGGCGCCCTTGCTCCGCCACATCAACGACGACGCCGACCAGTGGGCGCGCATGTGGACCACCCAGGTGCGCCTGGGGATGATTCCCTACTACATGTTCGTCGAGCGCGACACCGGTGCCCGCCACTACTTCGAGGTGCCGCTGGTGCGCGCCTGGGAGATCTACCGCGAGGCCATGAAACAGGTGCCGGGCCTGGCGCGTACCGCCCGGGGGCCGTCGATGTCCGCCGATCCGGGCAAGGTGGAGATCCAGGGGGTGGCGGAGATCCACGGCGAGAAGGTCTTCGTGCTGCGCTTCATCCAGGGGCGCGACAGCGACTGGGTGCAGCGGCCCTTCTTCGCCAAGTACGACGAGGCCGCCACCTGGCTCAATCATCTCGAGCCCGCCCTGGGCGAGGAGCGCTTCTTCTACGAGGCCGAGTTCGCGGCCATGAAGGACGAGAAGCAGGCGCTGATCATGAAGGCGTCCTGAGGGACGCGGGGAGGCGGTGTCTCCCCGTGATTGCGACTCTCGGAAGCCGTGAAAATTAACGTTCCCTAAACGTTGGTGGAGACTAGACTGCGAACATGCCGTAAAAAGGTCGCATCAAGCAGGCGTTTTTTTCGCTAAAGTAGAAGAGTACGGTCTAACCGTCGGCGGTCATCGGTTACCAGGCCGCCAATCAGCAACGCTTGTCCACAACGTCAAGAGGTGTGTTCATGAAACGCCATGCTTTCTCCGCTGCTGCCTTTACCGGCGCACTGCTGGGTGCCGCGATGTTCTCCGCGCCGGCAGTGGCTCAGGAGCGCTTCATCACCATCGGTACCGGTGGCCAGACCGGCGTCTACTACGTGGTCGGTCAGTCGATCTGTCGCTTGATCAATCGTGGCAGCGATGAGCACAACATCCGCTGCAACGCGCCGTCCACCGGTGGCTCGGTGGCCAACATCAATGGTATCAAGTCCGGAGAGCTGGACATGGGGGTTGCCCAGTCTGACGTCCAGTACCAGGCCTACCACGGCACCGGCAACTTCGAGGGCGACGCCTACGAGGATCTGCGTGCGGTCTTCCGAGTCCATGGCGAGCCACTGACCCTGCTGGCCCGCGCCGACTCCGGCATCGAGAGCCTCGACGACCTGGAAGGCAAGCGCGTCAATATCGGCAACCCGGGGTCCGGTCAGCGCAATACCATGGAAGTGGTGATGGATGCCAAGGGCTGGACGGAGGACACCTTCTCGCTGGCATCACAGCTCGATGCCGCCGAACAGGCCGCTGCACTGGCCGACAACAATGTCGATGCCATGGTCTATGTGGTGGGTCACCCCAACGGTTCCATTCAGGAGGCCACCACTACCGTCGACTCACGCCTGATTCCGCTGGATGGCCCGGCCATCGAAGGCCTGGTCGAGGAGTATCCCTACTACTCCAAATCGGTGATTCCCGGCGGGCTCTACAGGGGCAACGACGAGGATGTCCCGACCTTCGGCGTGGCCGCCACCTTCGTGACCACCGCCCAGGCCGACGAGGAAATCGTCTACGAGGCCGTCAAGGCGGTGTTCGAAAACTTCGATCGCTTCAAGCGCCTGCATCCGGCCTTCGAGAACCTGGAGCCGGAAGAGATGATCTCTTCGGGGCTCTCCGCACCGCTGCACGAGGGTGCTGCACGCTACTATCGCGAACAGGGCTGGATCGAGTGATCCCGTCATGAGCAGGCTTCACCTTCGATGATCGGTGCGCGGACCCCTGCGGGGGTCCGCGCATCTCGTTGGTGGCGCCGAAAGCGGGGTCGGCGAGAGCGATACCCGAGATGGGAGACACGTCAATCGACTGTGGGCAGGGCTAGCTAGCTATGACTGACGACAAGAAAGCATCCGACACGGCGGATGTCGACCTGGAGGACATGGTCGCCTCGAGCGACACGGGAGCCCGCAGGCCGGCCGGTACACCGGGCAAGCTGCTGCTGGGCATTGCGGCGGCCTGGTCGCTGTTCCAGCTGTGGATCGCCTCCCCGTTGCCGTTCGTGTTGCGATTCGGTGTCTTCAGCGCCACCGAGGCTCGCTCGATTCACCTGGCCTTCGCCCTCTTCCTGGCCTACATGGCCTATCCGGCACTCAAGCGCTCGCCCCGTGATCGCATTCCCGTCCAGGACTGGGTCCTCGCGGCGGCTGCGGCCTTCTGCGGTGCCTACATGTTCATGTTCTACGAACAACTGTCCCAGCGTCCGGGCGCGCCGATCCTGCAGGACGTCATCATCGGCGTGGCAGGTATCCTGCTGCTGCTCGAGGCGACGCGACGGGCCCTGGGGCCGCCGCTGATGATCATCGCCTCGATCTTCATCATCTACTCCCTGGCCGGCCCCTATATGCCGGGAGTGCTGGCCCACCGGGGGGTCAGCCTCTTTGGCCTGATCAATCACCAGTGGCTGACTACCCAGGGCGTGTTCGGCATCGCCCTGGGGGTCTCGACCAGCTTCGTGTTCCTCTTCGTGCTGTTCGGCGCCCTCCTCGACAAGGCAGGGGCAGGCAACTATTTCATCCAGGTCGCCTTCTCGATGCTGGGGCACTACAAGGGCGGGCCGGCAAAGGCCGCCGTGGTGGCCTCGGGGATGACCGGCCTGATCTCGGGGTCGTCGATTGCCAACGTGGTGACTACGGGCACCTTCACCGTGCCGATGATGAAGCGGGTCGGGTTCTCCGCCGAGAAGGCCGGCGCGGTGGAGGTTGCGTCCTCCGTCAATGGCCAGATCATGCCGCCGGTGATGGGGGCGGCGGCCTTCCTGATGGTCGAGTACGTCGGGATCTCCTACGTCGAAGTGATCAAGCACGCCTTCCTGCCCGCCTTGATCTCCTACATCGCGCTGATCTACATCGTCCATCTCGAGGCCCTCAAGGCCGGGCTGCAGGGGTTGCAGAGCAGCAACCCGCCCAAGCCACTGATTCGCAAGGTGGTCGGCTTCCTCGGCGGCCTGTTGATGATGATGGTCGTGGCCCTGGTGGTCTACTACGGCCTGGGCTGGCTCAAGCCCCTGCTGGGGGACGCCACCCCCTGGGTGGTGGCGGTGGTGCTGACGGCCGTCTATGTCGGTCTGCTCAAGGTGGCCTCGGGCTATCCCGAACTGGAGCTCGATGACCCCAACGAGCCCATCTTCAAGCTGCCACAGACCAAGCCCACGGTGATGGTCGGCCTGCAGTACATCCTGCCGGTGATCTTGCTCATCTGGTGCCTGATGGTCGAGCGCCTCTCGCCGGGGTTGTCCGCCTTCTGGGCCACGATGTTCATGATCGCCATCATCGTCACCCAGCGTCCCGTCACGGCACTCTTCCGTGGTCGCAGCGACCTGGCGGCGGACATCCGCGAGGGCCTGATGGACCTGTGGAACGGCCTGGTGACCGGTGCGCGGAACATGATCGGCATCGGTATCGCCACGGCCACCGCCGGCATCATCGTCGGCGCGGTCTCCCAGACCGGGGTCGGCCTGGTGCTGGCCGACGTCGTGGAGATCCTCTCCATGGGCAACCTGATGCTGATCCTGCTGTTCACCGCGGTGCTCAGCCTGATCCTCGGCATGGGCCTGCCCACCACAGCCAACTACATCGTGGTGTCGGCGCTACTGGCACCGGTGATCGTCCAACTGGGCGAACAGAACGGCCTGCTGGTGCCGTTGATCGCCGTGCACCTCTTTGTCTTCTATTTCGGCATCATGGCCGATGTCACGCCACCGGTGGGCCTGGCGTCCTTCGCCGCGGCGGCCGTCTCCGGCGGTGACCCGATCCGCACCGGCTTCCAGGCCTTCTACTACAGCCTGCGCACCGCGGCGCTGCCATTCCTGTTCATCTTCAACACCGATCTGCTGCTCATCGAGGTCACCGTCCTGCAGGGCATCGTTGTCTTCGTCGTGGCGACCATCGCCATGCTGATCTTCGCCGCGGCCACCCAGGGCTTCATGATCACCCGCAGCCGCTGGTACGAGTCCATCCTGCTGCTGGTTGTGGCCTTTGCCCTGTTCCGGCCGGGATTCTGGATGGACATGATCCATGATCCCTACCAGTCCATACCGCCCGGGCAGATCGTCGAGGCGCTGGGCGATGTCGACGAGGAGAGCACGCTGCGCCTGCAGATCCGGGGCGAGGATGCCTTCGGCGATCCCGTGACCAGCTACATGCAGTTGCCGGTGCCGGCCGGCGAGTCGGGCGAGGAGCGTCTGGAGAATCTGGGGATGGAGCTGATCATCGAGGACGGGCGTGCGATGGTCGACATGGTCGCTTATGGCAGCCAGGCCGCCGATCTCGGCTTCGACTTCGACCAGGAGATCCTCGAGGTGCTGGCGCCGGTGGACCGCTGGACCAAGGAGTGGATATGGATACCGGCCTTCGTGCTGTTCGGGCTGGTGGTGTTGATGCAGCGCCGGCGGCGTGATCACAGCGCCGCCGAGGCGACAGTCTGAAGGAGACCGCGCCATGTACAGCAAGATCCTGTTGCCGGTGGACCTCAACGAGGAGAGCTCCTGGAAGAAGGCGCTGCCCACGGCACTGGCACTGTGTCGCAGTTTCGGCGCTTCGCTGCACGTAGTGACGGTGCTGCCGGACTACCGCATGCCGCTGGTGGGCTCCTACTTCCCGGAGGGCTTCGCCGAGAAAGCTCACGAGGCGTTGTCGGAGGCGCAACACAAGTTCATCGAGGAGCATGTGCCGGATGACATCAAGGTGCAGAGCGTGATCGTCGATGGCTCGCCCTGGGAGGCGATCATCAAGGCGGCGAAGAAGCTCGATGTCGACCTGATCGTCATGGCGTCCCACAGCAAGCGCAAGTTCGCCGATTACTTGCTCGGCCCCAATGCCGAGCATGTGGTGCATCACACCAGGATCTCGGTGATGATCGTCAGGTAGACGCTGATGCCTGACGGGGGCGCCTCGCTGCGTTGGCCAGCGAGACGGCAGGAATAACCGCGGTCAACTACATTGAAGCTGTACCAATGGAGACGGACGGTGGCATCAGGGCGCATGCCGGATGTCGCCATACCAGGCCCGGCCTCGACGGGCTGTACTCGGCGGAAGCTGTTTTGGCGGAATACTGTTCTGGCGGAATACAGGGGTGAACCATGAAGGCGGCACCAACAAAAGCGCACGACAAGGCTGCAGCGCCCAGGGTCAAGATCACCATCAACCCGGTGGGCATGGACAGGCCGCGGGCCTGGCTGGCGGCGGGATTCGAGGATTTCCGCCGGGCCACGGCCGTCAGCCTGGCCTACGGGATGTTCTGGGTGGGGCTGAGTATCGCCATCACCGCCGGTGCCATCACCCTCGACCTCTGGCACTGGCTACTACCGCTGGTGGCCGGCTTCATGTTCCTGGGGCCACTGGTGGCCGTGGGGTCCTACGGCATCAGCCGGGCCCTGGAGGCCAGTCGCGCCCCGCACCTGGGTGACGCCTTCGGTGCCTGGCGTCCCCACGCCAGTCAGCTGGCGATGATGGGCGTGATGATGATGATCTTCTTCCTCGCCTGGATCCGTCTGGCAACCCTGCTGTTCGCCCTCTTCTTCGGCTTCGAGGTGCCCAGTCCGGCAACCCTCTACGCTTCGCTGCTGACCACCCCGGAAGGGTTGGGCATGATCGCGGTGGGCACCGTGATCGGTGGCATCCTGGCCTTCGGGGCCTTCTCCATCAGCGTGGTGGCGATTCCGACCCTGATGGACCAGGACCTGACCTTCATGGAGGGGATCGAGGCCAGCGTGCGTTCGGTGGCACGCAACTTCCGCCCCATGCTGCTGTGGGCCGTCATTCTCACCGGTTGCGTGCTGGTCGGGGTGATGACCTTCTACATCGGCCTGGCCCTGATTCTGCCGGTGCTCGGGCACGCCAGCTGGCATGCCTATGAGGACCTGGTGCGTATCGATCCGGTGGAGGGCGCCGAGGAACTGTCCGGCTAACGGGCCACGAGCAACCTCGGGGGACGTTCGCGCTCCCTGTCGGGCAGGGCTATGCTGGGGGCGTTCATCGCCCCCTTCGTTCTGGGCCGTCGGATGCCACCATGCTACAGCCGCTTTCCAACCCGCTTTCCGTTCTCCGTTTCTCCGGCCTGCTGGCGCTCTGCCTGCTGGCCGTGCCGGCGCTTGCCGAGCGCGTCAAGGCGCCACCGGCACCGGCCAGTCATCCCATCGCGCATCGGATCGATGGCTGCATGGAGGAGGGCGACTGGCTGCCCGAGTCGATGCTGGCCTGCGCCGAAGCCGCCGAGCCGCAGTGGCAGGACGAGGTCGAGCGTCTCACGGCGCGCCTGGCCAGTGTGCTCGGCGGCGAGGCGCGGGAGGCGCTGGAAGCGAGTGATCTGGCCTGGCAGGCCAGCCGCGACGCCGATCTGGCGTTCATCGAGGCCTACCACGCCCAGCTCGAGGAGGCCGAGCTGGGCGACCCCGAGCTCATCCCGCTGGCGCGTCAGTTGCATCGCAATGCCGTGTTCGAGGTACGGGTCGATCGTCTGCAGCGTCTTCTGGACGGCCTGGAGGCGGTCCACGAGACGGCGCCCGGGGACGATGAGCCCTCGTCCTGAGCGCCTGCATATCGCGTACGGCCCCTGACCTTTGCCCGCGAATCGCGTAGTCTTGGCGGCATCCATTAGCTCTTACAGGATCGATTTCATGTGCCAGAGAGCCACGTCGCGTGTTCTGCTCGGTTTGATCGTTGCCGTCCTGCTGGCCTCCGTATCGGCCGCAGCTTCCGCGTTGCCGCCGCCCACCGGAGAGATCATCCTGACCGTCAGCGGCGACATCGACCACCCCAATGTGGGAGACGAGGCCCGCTTCGACCGCGACATGCTCATGACCCTCTCGCCGATGGTGATAGAGACGCACACGCCCTGGCACAGTGGGCCGGGACGCTACGAAGGGCCGCTGTTCAGGGCCGTGCTGGCGGCCGTCGGCGCCAATGGCGATCGCGTGCGGGTACGGGCGTTGAACGACTACGAAGCCGAGATTCCCGTCTCCGACCTGCATGACTATGACGTCATCCTGGCCATGACGCGCAACGGCGAGGAGATGGCGATCCGCGACTTCGGGCCGCTGTTCGTGCTCTACCCCTTCGATGATCATCCCGAACTGCTCACCGAGACGATCCGTTTCCGCTCGGTCTGGCAGGTGGAGCGCCTGCATGTGCCCTGAGCCCCGGGTGGGCTGATCCCCGGATGTTGTCATCGATGCTCTACCCCCTGCGCCTGAAGCTGGGTGCCATGGCGGCGCTGCTGTTCTTTGCCGCTGCCCTGGTAGTGGTCGGACTGGTCTCCTGGCGACAGGACAGCCTGGCCCAGAGCGTGGGCGGCGATACCACCTGGCATGCCTACAAGCTCGACCGCGACACGGTGCAGCTGCGCAACTACCTGGGGCAGAGGGACCGCAACCTCGAGGAGCTGAGGCTGCGCTTCGAGCTGCTCTACAGCCGTCTCACCCTGCTGCGGGGAGGCGATATCACCGAGCTGATCGATACCATCCCCGTGGCCATCGGGCTGATGGACGAGATCGAGGAGCGGATCGAGGCGCTGGATGCCGGTATCGAACGGCTGGAGAGCCTGGACAGCGACGTCCGGCTCGCCCTGGACCGGCAGCTCGAGGCCCTGGGGGTGAGCACCGAGCGGCTGATCATCGCCCTCAACGGCCACCTGGCCGACACGAGCACCCGTGAGCGTGAGCAGCTGCAGACGCTCTACGCGCTACTGCTGGTGTTGATCCTGGCCATGAGCGTGGCGGCGCTGCTGGTGGTGGTCTTCCTGTTCCGCGAGGCCCGCGACAATGCTGCCGCCCGGCGTACCCTCGAGGCGCTCAGTCGTGAACTCGAGGTCACGGCGCGCAGCGCCGAATCGGCCAGCCAGGCCAAGTCGGAGTTCCTCGCCACGGTCAGCCACGAGATCCGGACGCCGCTCAACGGGGTGATCGGGATGAGTGACCTGCTCCTCGACCAGCCGCTGGAGGGGCGCGCCCGCCATTACGCCGACACCATCCACGACAGTGCCGGCCTGCTGCTGGAACTGATCAATGACCTGCTCGATTTCTCGAAGATCGAGGCCGGTCGCCTGGAGCTGGAGTCGCGCCCGCTGGAGCTCGCCGAGCTGGCCGACGGAGCCATGGCGCTGTTCACCCACCGTGCCGAGGCCCGCGGCGTGCAACTGGTCAGCCGCCTGGATCCCGAGCTGCCGGCCCGGGTGGTCAGCGATCCCGGCCGCCTGCGCCAGGTACTGCTGAACCTGCTCTCCAATGCCATCAAGTTCACCACCGAGGGCGAGATCCGCCTCGAAGTGTCGGCCGGCGGGACGGACCGGATCCGCTTCGAGGTGATCGATTCCGGCTGTGGCATCGAGCCCGCCCAGCTGTCCCGGCTGTTCGAGCCCTTCCAGCAGGGCGAGGCCTCCACCGCGCGTCGCTTCGGCGGCACCGGCCTCGGCCTGGCGATCTGCCGCCGCCTGGTGGAGGCCATGGGCGGGCAGATCGGCGTGGAGAGCGAGCCCGGCCTGGGCAGCCGCTTCTGGTTCACGCTGCCGCTGGTGGCGGCTCCGCTCGAGCCCCTGCTGACGGCAGGCGAGGAGCCGGCGCCGCGCCCGGTGCATCTCGACGAAGCGAGCCTGCTGGTGGTCGAGGACAACCCTGTCAACCAGCAGGTGGCGGTGGCGATGCTGGAGCGCCTCGGCTGCAAGGTGAGCCTCGTGGAGCGCGGCGGCGATGCCCTGGAGCGGGTGACCCGGGAGCGTTTCGACCTGATCTTCATGGACGTTCAGATGCCCGACCTGGACGGCCTGGAAGTGACCCGTCGCCTGCGCCAGCGCGACGGCTGGTCGGCCGAAGTGCCGATCGTGGCGATGACCGCCGGAGGCCCCGGTGGCGAGCAGGCCCGCTGCCTGGCGGCCGGCATGAGCGGCTATCTGACCAAGCCGTTGTTCCAGGATGCGCTGGTGGCGACCCTGCATCGCCACCTGAAGCATGTCGGCACGCTGCCCGTCAGGCCGAAAGGGCCGGTCGCCGCCGATCAGCCGCTGGACCCGGCCGCGCTGGCGGCCCTCCAGGAGAGCCTCGGGGACGCGAGCCTGGCAGCGCTGATCGCGCTCTACCGCCGCCAGGCCACCGACCGCCTGGCGGAGCTGGAGCGGGCCGTGGCGGAGGAGGACGCGGAGCGCGTCAGGGGACTGGCTCACCAGCTCAAGGGAGAGTCCTCGAGCCTGGGAGCGGTGAAGGTGGCCGGTCTGGCCCTGCGTCTGGAACACATTGGCAGGGATGGGCGACTGGCGGAGGCCGCCGCCGTCCTGGGGGCCCTGCGCGGCTGCCTGACGACCACCTGTTCGGACCTGGAGGCCTGGTCACCGACTCGTTAAGGGGGCAGGCGCGCGAGGCGTGCGTTCCGGCAGTCGCCACCTCAGGGTACGGGCGATCACCTGCTGGCCCGGGCGGTACTCGCCCCGGGCTGCGGCCAGGGCACTGACCAGGGCCGCGGCGGCGATGCGCTCGTGATCCTGTACCGCCGAGTTGACCGGCAGCGGCAGGAAGTCGAGCAGGCGATTGTCGCCGAAGGTGGCCAGGCGCAGCGCCTGGGGCAGGCCTCCATCCTCCAGCAGCACATCGAAGACCCCGTCGAGCAGGGTGTAGGACGCGATGACCAGCGCATCGGGCAGGCCATGGCGGTCGAGCAGTTCGCGCATCAGGCGCGCGCCCTCGGTACGGTCGTAGCGCTCGGCCGCTGCGCTGATCACCTCGGCATGGCTGCCGGCCAGCGCCTGCTGGAAGCCGGCGCGACGCTCCTGGCTGATCGACAGGTGCGGCACGGCATCGAGCCAGGCAATGCGTTTCACGTCATCGTCGAGCACTGAGCGGGTCAGCCGTTCGGCGGCCTCCCGGTCGTTGCTGACCACGCTGGCGAAGTGCCGCGGATCGAAGCCGCGGTCCATCGCCACCACCGGCAGGCCATCGGCCATCAGCTCGCGATAGAAGGGATCCTCCATCGGCAGGCAGCTGGCGGTGATCAGCACCTCGCAACGCTGGGCACGCAGCGCCAGGGCCAGCTCCCGCTCCCTCTCGGGCTGATCGTCGGAGCCGACGATCAGCAGCTGATAGCCCCGCTCCCGGGCGCCGCGCTCCAGGCGCTTGGCCAGTCGCGCATAGCTGACGTTCTCCAGATCCGGAATGATCAGCCCCAGGATCCGGCTGGAGCCGCGGCGCAGCGCGGCGGCCTGGGCGTCGACCCGGTAGCGGTGCTCGCGCACCACCGCCATCACCCGGTCGACGGTCTCCTGGCTGATACGCCGTTCCTGGGCCTTGCCGTTGATCACATAACTGGCCGTGGTGCGCGAGACCCCGGCCAGGCGGGCTACTTCAGCGAGTGTCATGGGAACCTCTGTCGGGAATGGGGACATTCTATGCCAAGTCGGGACCTGGTGCCCCCTGCCAAAGTCGTAGAAAAAGGGGCTTGCCAAACAGATCGAATCGATCCAGCATTTACATCATTGTAGGTGACACGATTCAGCCGGCAAGATTCCCGGGGCTGAGCGACAGGCGATCACCGCCGCGTCACCCGAGCGTACAGGAGATCCCCATGTTGACCCTACGCCAGGAAGACATCCTGCTCGATTGCCGGGCCGATGACTGGCGGGCGGCACTGAACAGTGCCGCCGACGCCCTGCACCAGGCCGGCCTGGTCGCGCCCGGCTACCGTGATGGCCTGCTCGACCGCGAGGCCCAGTCCTCGACCTTCCTGGGCAACGCCATCGCCATTCCCCACGGCACGCCCGAGAGCCGCGAGCACGTGCGCCGCACCGGTGTTCGGGTGCTGCAGTTTCCGGCCGGTGTGGAGTGGCACGACGGCAACCGCGTCCATGTCCTGGTGACCATCGCCGCCCAGAGCGACGAGCACCTGGATATCCTGCGCCAGCTGACCCATGTGCTGGACCGCGAGGGGGTGGCCGAACGGTTGGCCGCCGCCGACTCCTGCGGCGAGATCGCCGGGCTGCTGTCGAAGGCGGTGGTCGAGGCGCGCCTCGATGCCGACACCCTCTGCCTGGGCTTTCCCGCCCGTGACCGCCAGGAACTGGCGCTGGCCGGCGCCGCCCGTCTGCGACAGGCCGGCTGCGTGGGCAGCGACTTCGTCGCCGCCGTGACCGAACGCGCGCCGCGGGACCTCGGCCAGGGGCTGTGGCTGGTCAGCAGCGATCGTGGTGTCGCGGCGCCGGCACTGTCGCTGGCCACGCCCGAGTCGCTCCTGAAGCAGGACGACGAGGCGGTGGCCGGGGTCTTCTGCCTGGCCACCCGGGAAGATACCCATCGTGGCCTGCTGGAGCGCATCCTCGCCCTGCTGGAGAATGGCGCGGCGAACGAGTTGCGCGAGGCCGATGCCGCCACCGTCCTGGCGCGGCTCGCCGGGGAGTCCGCCGTGGCCACCACCCGGCAGGCCAGGGTACTCAACGCCCACGGCCTGCACGCCCGCCCGGCCAAGCAGCTGATCCAGGTGGCGCGCGAGCAGGGCCTGCCGATCCGCGTGCGCCTGGCCGAGGGCGGCGGCGAAGCGGTCTCGGCGACCAGCTTGACCAAGGTGATCAATCTCGGCGCCCGGCGCGGGCAGCCGCTGGTGTTCTCCGCCGAGGGGGAGGGCGCCGACCGGGCGCTGGAGGCAGTCTGCAACGCCGTGGCCGAGGGCCTCGGCGAGCAGGTGCTGCCCTTCGACGAGAGTCGCGAGCGGATCGAGCCGCGCGAGGAGGATACCCCGCCGCCGGAGCCGCTGCCCGCCGATGAACCCCACGCCGCGGTGGCCGCCTCGCCGGGCCTGGCCATCGCCCCGGTCTTCGTGCTGCGCACGCCACGCTTCGACTATCCCGAGCGGGCCTCGGATCCCGGTGTCGAGCTGCGTCGCCTCGAACAGGCGATCCGCGAAGGGGCCGAGCAGCTCGAGGCCCTGGTCCAGCAGGCCCGCGGTGGCGAGGTGGCGCAGATCCTCTCCATGCACGAGGAGATGCTCAACGACCCCGAGCTCCTGCAGGCCGCCCGCGAGAGCATCGAAGAGGGGGGCTCCGCCGAGGCCGCCTGGTGGAACGCCATCGAGACCTCCGCCCACGCCCAGGAGATGCTCGCCGACCGTCTGCTGGCCGAGCGCGCCGCCGACCTGCGTGACGTCGGCCGGCGGGTGCTGGGCATCCTCTGTCGGGTCGAGCTGCCCGAGCCGCCCGATAACCCCTATATTCTGGTCATGGACGACATCGGTCCCTCCGATGTGGCGCGTCTCGACACCAGCCGGGTGCGCGGCCTGCTCACCGCCCGGGGGGGCGCCACCGCGCACAGCGCCATCCTCGCCCGGGCACTCGGCATTCCCGCCGTGGTCGGTGCCGGCAAGCGGGTGCTGACCCTGGAGAACGGCGTGGAGCTGATCCTCGACGGCGAGCGCGGGCGGGTCACCCCGGCACCCTCCGCCGAGCGCCGCCAGGCCGCCGAGCAGCGCCTGGCCGAGCGAGAGCGCCGCGAGGCCGAAGCCTGGGAAGCACGCCACCGGGAGGCATACACCCGCGATGGCCACCGGGTCGAGGTCGCCGCCAACCTGGGCAACACCACCCATGCCGCGGATGCCGTGGAACGCGGCGCCGAGGGCATCGGCCTGCTGCGCACCGAGTTCCTGTTCATGGCCCATGCCCAGGTGCCGGATCTCGACACCCAGATCGGCGAGTACCGCGAGGCCCTGGATGCCCTGGACGGCCGCCCGCTGGTGGCCCGTACCCTGGACGTGGGCGGCGACAAGCCGCTGCCCTACTGGCCGGTGCCCCACGAGGACAATCCCTTCCTCGGCCTGCGCGGCATCCGCCTGGCGCTGACCCGCCCCGAGGTGCTCGAGACCCAGCTGCGCGCCCTGCTGATGGCGGCAGTGGGCAGGCCGCTGCGCATCATGCTGCCGATGGTCAAGGACCTCGCCGAGTTCCGTCAGGCCAAGGCGATCCACGACCGTCTGCTGGCCGAGATCCCCGAGACCGAGCGCACCACCGATGTGCAGCTCGGGGTGATGATCGAGGTGCCTTCGGCGGCGCTGCTGGCGCCGAGCCTGGCCGCCGAGGTGGACTTCTTCTCGGTGGGCACCAACGACCTGACCCAGTACACCCTGGCGATCGACCGCGACCATCCCGAGCTCTCTGCCCAGGCCGACGGCCTGCATCCGGCGGTACTCAGGCTGATCGAGATGACCGTCGCGGCCGCCCATGCCCAGGGCAAGTGGGTGGGGGTGTGTGGCGAGCTGGCCAGTGACGCCATCGCCGTGCCGGTGCTGGTGGGGCTCGGCGTCGACGAGCTCTCGGTCAGCGCCCGCCAGGTGCCGCTGGTCAAGGCGCGGCTGCGCGAGTTCGACCTGGCCGACGCCCGGGCCCAGGCCGAGCTGGCCCTGGCCCAGGCCACCAGCGAGGCGGTACGCGACGCCCTGGAGGTGCGCTGATGGCCAGGATCCTGACCCTGACCCTCAACCCCGCCCTGGACCTGTCGGTGAGCCTGGAGCGGCTGGTGCCCGGAGAGGTCAATCGCACCCGCGAGAGCCACCTGACGGCAGCCGGCAAGGGGGTCAACGTGGCCCGGGTGCTGGTCGGCCTCGGCCACGAGGTCACCGTCTCGGGGTTCCTCGGGGCCGACAACGACGGCCCCTTCCTGCGCGCCTTCGAGGCCATGGGGGTGGAAGACGCCTTCATCCGGGTGCCCGGCGAGACCCGCATCAATGCCAAGGTCGCCGAGGCCGATGGCCGGGTCACCGACATCAACGGCCCCGGTGCGGCCATCGGTGCCGAGGCCTGGCAGCGGTTGCTCGACTGGCTCGACGGTTGCGCGGAAGATCCCGTGCGCCGGCCCCAGGCGGTGGTGATCGCCGGCAGCCTGCCGCCGGGGGGGGCCCCCGCGGGCCTCGCCGATCTGATCGGCCGCCTGCGCTCGGTCGACCTGCCGGTGTGGGTCGATACCAGCGGCGAGGCATTGATGGCCGCCATCGGGGCTCGACCCGCCGCGGTCAAGCCCAACGAGCACGAACTCGCCAGCTGGGCCGGTATGCCCCTGACGACGCCGGATGCCCGGCTCCGGGCGGCGCTCCGGCTCTATGCCGAGGGGGTCGAGGAGGCGCTGATCTCCGCCGGCCCCGAGGGCGTGCTCTGGGTCAGCCGGCGCGGCGCCTGGCAGGCGCTGCCGCCGCGGCTCGACGTGGCCAGCACCGTGGGTGCCGGCGATACCCTGGTCGCCGCCATGCTGCACGGGGTGCTCTCGGGGCACCCGCCCGACCAGGCCCTGCGGCTGGCCACGGCACTCTCCGCCGAAGCCGTTCGCCATGTGGGTGTGGGAGACCCTCGCGCCCCTGATTTTCCTCAACTCCAACAACAGACCCGCGTTCGCCGTCTCAACGATGTCGATGCAGGGGGAGCACTCGTATGAAGACCATCATCATCACCGCCTGCCCCAGCGGCATGGCCACCACCTTCCTCGCCGCCCGCCGCCTCGAACAGGCCGCCGAGCGACTCGGCTGGCAGACCCATGTGGAGATGCACGGTGAGCTCGAGCCGCTCACGCCGGTCACTGCCGAGGCCATCGCCGATGCCGACCTGGTGGTGGTGGCCGCCGACCATGTGCCTGCGCCCCAGCGCTTTGCCGGCAAGCGGCTCTATCGCGCGGCCATCGACCAGGCGTTGCCCGATCCGCGCGCCTTCCTCGAGCGGGCCAGCCGCGAGGCCTCCGAGTTCCAGCCGCCCGCCGAGGACGAGGCCGCCGCACCGCAGGCCGCTTCGGGCGGCCGACGGATCGTCGCCGTGACCGCCTGCCCGACGGGGGTGGCGCATACCTTTATGGCCGCGGAAGCCCTGAGTGAAGCCGGGAAATCACTCGGCCATGCGATCCGCGTGGAGACCCAGGGCTCGGTAGGTGCCCAGGACCAGTTGACCGAAGAAGAGATCGCGGAAGCCGACGTGGTGGTCCTGGCCTGCGACATCGAGGTGGATCCCACCCGCTTCGCCGGCAAGCGCATCTACCGCACCTCCACCGGCAACGCCCTGAAGAAGGCCAAGCCGACCATCGAGGCGGCCCTCGAGCAGGCCGAGGTGGAAAACACCGGCACCGCCTCCTCCGGCAAGGGCGAGGCCCAGAAGAGCGTCAAGGAAAAGGGGGTCTACAAGCACCTGCTCACCGGGGTCTCCTTCATGCTGCCCATGGTGGTGGCCGGGGGCCTGCTGATCGCGCTCTCCTTCGTGTTCGGCATCGAGGCCTTCAAGGAAGAGGGCACGCTGGCCGCGGCCCTGATGCAGATCGGCGGCGGTACCGCCTTCACCCTGATGATCCCGGTGCTGGCCGGTTACATCGCCTACTCCATCGCCGACCGCCCCGGCATCGCCCCGGGCATGATCGGCGGCATGCTGGCGGCCAATATCGGCGCCGGTTTCATCGGCGGTATCCTGGCCGGCTTCCTGGCCGGCTACGTGGCCAAGGCGGTGGCCCAGCGCGTCAAGCTGCCGTCCAGCGTCGAGTCGCTCAAGCCGATCCTGATCATTCCCCTGGTGGCGAGCCTGGTGACCGGCCTGGTGATGATCTACATCGTCGGCGAGCCGGTGGCGGGAATCCTCTCGGCGCTGACCGCCTTCCTCGAGAACATGGGCTCCGCCAACGCCGTGCTGCTGGGCATCCTGCTCGGCTCCATGATGTGCTTCGACCTGGGCGGGCCGGTCAACAAGGCCGCCTACACCTTCGGCGTGGGCCTGCTGGCCTCCGAGACCTACGCGCCCATGGCGGCGATCATGGCCGCCGGCATGGTCCCGGCCATCGGCATGGGCATCGCCAGCTTCGTCGCCAAGTCGAAGTTCTCCGAGCCCGAGCGTGAGGCGGGCAAGGCATCCTTCGTCCTCGGCCTGTGCTTCATCAGCGAGGGCGCCATTCCCTTCGCCGCCAAGGATCCGCTGCGGGTGATCCCGGCCTGCATCGCCGGCGGCGCGATCACCGGTGCCCTCTCCATGCTGGTCGGCGCCAAGCTGATGGCGCCCCACGGCGGCATCTTCGTGCTGCTGATCCCCAACGCCATCACCCCGGTGCTGCTCTACCTGGCGGCCATCGTGATCGGCTCCCTGGTCACCGGCCTGGGCTACGCGGCGATCAAGCGTGGTGAGCAGGCGGTGGCCATCCAGGCCAGCCAGGCCAACGCCTGACAGCCTGGCGGTGCAACGAGACGCCCCCGGGTCGCCAGGATCCGGGGGCGTTCTGCGTTCGATGCCCGTGAATCGCCATGATGCGGCGGCAGCGGCGACTGGACCATCATGGTGCTCGAGCAGCGGGTGCGTACGTCGTGATCAGGCCCAGGCGGAGGCAGCGTAGGCGGAGTCCTGGGCCTCTTCCAGCAGACGGCACTCGTTGCGCTTCTGTTCGACGAAGCGCTCGAGCAGGGCCTCGAGTTCCGGCGTGTGGCAGAACTTCACCAGCAGCTCGCTGAACTGGCGCGAGTGGTGGGCGGCGGCCAGGGCATAGCCCAGGGCCTGGCAGGCCATGGCGTCGTTGGCGATGAAGAGATGGAGACGGTGGGCTTCCGGCAACCGAAAGCGGCGGGGACGGGCGACCGGCAGGCAGTGGCGCAGTTGCAGGTGGTCGGCCAGGACCTCCAGCGCGGCGAGTCGCTGCTCGCATTCGACGCCGATGGCGGCCATCAGCCGGCTGACCCGGGGGCGCGTGGGCAGAAAGCTCAGCGCGAGGCCGCGATAGCGCTGCATCTCGCGGTGCTCGTGGTCGTGGGCGAGGCGAAGTTGTTCATCTGTCGGGCAGGCGTGGGTGGTGTCGTTTGAAGTGAGCGGTGGCACGGGTTTCTCTCCTTTTGTCACTCGGGCCTCTTCCGGGCTCCGTCAGCACAGGGTAGGCCCCCCGGGCCGTCCCTGCCCTTGATACCTGTCAACTTCACCGTCATGTCGCCCAAAGTACCAGAGGGGTTCATGCTCGCCGGAATGGCGACGCTCGCCCGGTGGGGCGAGTCGCCGGGGCGCGCGACCCTTGCCCGGGCACCAAGGGACGAGCCCGATTCCTTCCAAAGTACCGGGTCGCCGGGGCGGCGAGGATGCTTAACTGTACCTGGCAGTTGCCAACGACAAACCGCCCATCAGAGGAGCATTCCCATGTGGACCAAGCCTAGCTATACCGACCTGCGTCTCGGCTTCGAGGTCACCCTCTATATCGCCAACCGCTGAAGGCCACGACCCGGCCCGGCGCTGTGGAACAGCGCCGGGCCACCGGGGGCATCGAGCACGAGCCAACGAGGAGATCACGCATGCAGATTCTGGTACTGGGGTCCGGAGCGGGCGGCGGCTTGCCGCAGTGGAACTGCAACTGCCCGAACTGTCGGGGGGCACGGCAGGGCGAGCCGACCGTCACGCCGCGTACCCAGTCGTCGATCGCCATCAGCAGCGATGGCCAGCGCTGGTTGCTGTGCAACGCCTCGCCGGACATCCGTGCCCAGCTGGCCGCCACGCCCGAATTGCATCCGCGCCGCGGGCTGCGCGACAGCGGCATCGCCGAGGTGCTGCTGGTGGATGCCCAGATCGATCACGTCACCGGCCTGCTGTCGCTGCGCGAGGGTTGCCCGCTGGATGTATGGTGCACGCCCGGCGTGCATCACGACCTGAGCACCGGTTTCCCGCTGTTCCCGATGCTGGATCACTGGCAAGGGGGACTGCGCTGGCAGCCGATCCTGCTCGACGGCGAGCATCGCCAGGCGACGTTCACCGTGCCGAGCTGCCCCGGGCTGCGCTTCACCGCGGTGGCACTGGACAGCAATGCGCCGCCCTATTCGCCGCGTCGCGGCTCGCCCACTCCGGGCGATAACCTCGGACTGTTCATCGAGGACGACGCCGGCGGTGCCACGCTGTTCTACGCCCCGGGGCTGGGCCGGTTGACCGACGAGGTCCGCGGCTTCATGCGTCGGGCCGACTGTGTACTGATCGATGGCACCCTGTGGCACGACGACGAGATGCAGCGCCTGGGGGTCGGGCAGTCGACGGGGGCGGAGATGGGCCATCTGGCGCTGGCCGGCGAAGGGGGCATGATCGCCGAGCTCGATGCCCTGCCCGAGACCACCCGCCGCCTCCTCATCCATATCAACAATACCAATCCGATTCTCGACGCGACCTCTGCCGAGCGGGCCACGCTCGATGCCCACGGCATCGAGGTCGCCTACGACGGCATGCGACTGACGCTGTGAATCGGCATTGCCGGGAGCCTGCCATGACTGCAACCCCCGCCACCTCACCCGCCGCCACCGCGCCGCTGTCGCCCGAGGCCTTCCGCGCCGCGCTGCTGGCCAAGGGCGACTATTACCATATCCACCACCCCTATCAGGTCGACATGGCCGAGGGCCGCGCCACGCCCGAGCAGATCCGCGGCTGGGTGGCCAACCGCTTCTACTACCAGGTGATGATTCCGCAGAAGGACGCCGCGCTGCTGGCCAACTGCCCGGATGCCGCGACGCGCCGGCGCTGGATCCAGCGGCTGCTCGACCATGATGGTCACGGCGACGACGCCGGCGGCATCGAGGCCTGGCTGGCGCTCGGCGAGGCGGTGGGCCTGTCGCGCGAGGAGCTGTGGGCCCAGGAGCATGTGCTGCCCGGCGTGCGCTTCGCGGTGGATGCCTACGTCAACTTCGTGCGTCGCGCCAGTTGGCAGGAGGGGGCGATCTCCTCGCTGACCGAGCTGTTCGCTCCCCTGGCCCACCAGAGCCGGCTCGATACCTGGCCGGGGCACTATCCGTGGATCGACGCGGCCGGCTACGCCTACTTCCGCAAGCGGCTCAAGGAGGCGCGTCGCGACGTCGAGCACGGCCTGGAGGTGGCGCTGGCGGTGTGCACGACGGTCGAGACCCAGCAACGGGCGCTGGAGATCCTGCAGTTCAAGCTCGATGTGCTGTGGTCGATGCTCGACGCCATGACGCTGGCCTACCAGCTCGACCGGGCGCCCTATCACAGCGTCACCGACCGGCGCGTCCATCATCGGGGGCTGTCATGAACGTCGCGACCGTCTATCGCCTGAAACCCGGCTGGCGCCTGCAGTGGGAGGAGGCCCAGGGGCGCCATGTGCTGCTCTATCCCGAGGGCATGGTGCAGCTCAACGACAGTGCCGGCGCCGTGCTCGGCCTGCTCGACGGCGAGCGTGACCTGGCCGCGGTGCTCGCGGCGCTGCGCCAACGCTACCCCGAGGCCGACGAGGGGCTGGAGCGCGACGTTCACGACTTCGTCGCCGACGCCCTGCACCAGGGCTGGATCCGCGAGACGGAGGCGACATGAGCGACCCCCGCATGACGCCTCGCGATCACTCGGTCGGCGCCCCCTTGTGGCTGCTCGCCGAACTCACCTATCGCTGCCCGCTGCAGTGCCCCTACTGCTCGAACCCGCTGGACTTCGCCGCGCACCGCGACGAACTCTCCACCGACGAGTGGATCGAGACGATGCGCCAGGCGCGTGCCATGGGCGCCGTACAGCTGGGTTTCTCCGGTGGCGAGCCCCTGGTGCGTGACGACCTCGAGGCGCTGGTCGCCGAGGCACGCCAGCTGGGTTTCTACACCAACCTGATCACCTCGGGGCTGGGCCTCGACGAGGCACGCATCGTCGCGCTGCGTGAGGCCGGCCTCGACCATATCCAGATCAGCCTGCAGGCCGGCGATGCCGAGGTCGCCGCGGCGGTGGCCGGCTCGCCCAAGGCGCATGCCAAGAAGCTGGCCATGGCGCGGGCGGTCAAGTCCGCCGGCTACCCGATGGTGCTCAACGTGGTGCTGCACCGCCACAACATCGATGACCTCGATGCCATCATTGCGCTGTGCGACGACCTCGGCGCCGATGCCGTGGAACTGGCCAACTGCCAGATGTACGGTTGGGCGCAGCTCAACCGCGCCGGCCTGCTGCCCAGCCGCGCCCAGATCGAGGCCGCGGAGGCCACCACCGCACGCTGGCGCGAGACACTCGCGGCCCGCGGCCGGGACATGCGCCTGCTGTTCGTGGTGCCCGACTATCATGAGGATCGCCCCAAGGCCTGCATGGGCGGCTGGGGAGCGATCTTCATGACCGTGGCCCCCGACGGCACGGTATTGCCCTGCCATAGCGCCCGCGACCTGCCGATGCGTTTCCCCCGTGTGCCTGAGCACTCGCTGGCGGCGATCTGGTACGAGAGTGCCGCCTTCAACCGCTTCCGCGGCGATGCCTGGATGCCGGCTCCCTGTCGCGACTGCGACGAACGCCACCAGGACCATGGCGGCTGCCGCTGCCAGGCCTACCTGCTGACCGGCGACCTCTCCGCCACCGACCCGGTCTGCGACCGGTCGCCGGATCACCACCTGATCGAGGCTGCCCGCGCGGAGGCCGACGGCGAGGCCCGAAGCCTCGGCGAGCTGGTGTCACGCAATGCCCGGGAGTCGCGGGTCTTCTGTCGTGGCTGAGGCGCTGGGGCCTTCCCCCGCAGTCTGGTGGCACGACTACTACCTTGGTAGTGGCACCGGGGGGCCTGGGACGGCACCCAAGTGGCATATCCAGTGAGTCGGGGGCTTTCTATACTTCGAGTCAGCCCTTCTACGCCGAGAGCCGCCCATGGACATCGACCTTCCGACACCGCCAGCCGGTATCGCCGCTCGACAGGATGCCGTACTGATCGCCCAGTCGCGGTCCCGGGACCCGGACATGGCCGCCCAGGACCTGGCGAGCCGCCTGTTGCACCCCTGGCTGGGGGGCGTGCTGTTCTTCTGCTCGGCGGAATACGACCTCGCGGCCCTGGGGCAGGCGCTGGAGCAGCATTTCGGTGGCGTGAGGCTGTGTGGCTGCACCACCGCGGGCGAGATCACCAATGAGGGCTATGGCCGAGGCGGTATCACCGCCATCGGTTTCGACCAGCGCGCCTTCGCGCTGGACTACGCGGTGATCGATGACCTCGACGAGGTCTCGCTGCTGGCCGCCCAGCAGTTGACCGACCGCCTGCTCGACCACTGCCGGCAGGCGGGCATCGCGCCGATCAAGGAGCATACCTTCGCCCTGACGCTGCTCGACGGCCTGTCGGCCAGCGAGGAGCGGGTGCTGGCGACCCTCAATGCGGCGCTCGGCGGCATTCCCCATTTCGGCGGTAGCGCCGGCGACGACAACCGCCTGGCCGGTACCCATGTCTACGGCAACGGCGGTTTCCGTACCGGCGCCGCGGTGGTGGTGATGCTCAATACAGCGCTCGACTTCGAGGTCTTCACCACCCACCACCTGCGGCCGCTGGCCGACAAGCTGGTGGTCACCGCGGCCGACCGCGAGAACCGCCGGGTCATCGAACTCAATGCCGAGCCCGCCGCCGAGGAGTACGCCCGGCTGGTGGGACGGCGGGTCGAGGAGCTCGACGAGGAGACCTTCGCCCGCCATCCGCTGGCGGTACGTCTGCACGACCAGACCTATGTGCGCTCGATCCAGCGGGTCAACGAGGATCTCAGCCTGAGTTTCTACTGTGCGGTGGAGAACGGCATCGTGCTGACCGCCATGCGCGCCGCACCGATCCTCGATGACCTGCGGGAGGTCCTCGACGGCATCGTCGCGCGACTGGGGCCACCACGGCTGGTGATCGGCTGCGACTGTTTCCTGCGTCGCCTGGAGATCGAATCGGACGGCGAGAGTGAGGCTGCCTCGTCACTGCTGCGTGCCTATCGCGTGGTGGGCTTCAACACCTATGGAGAGCAGTGCAATGGCATGCACCTCAACCAGACCTTCACCGGAGTCGTCATTGGCCAGTCACGTCGCGGCGGCTGACGGCAGCGAGCGCGAGCGCGAGCGGCAACTCGAGCGCGAGATCGCCAAGCTCAAGCGCATCAACGCCGCCCTGATCGAGCGTGTCGAGGCCAGCAACCTGCCGCGCAGTGGGCCGTATGCCGCCTTCGAGCACTCGGTGCTGCTCGCCGAGCAGGTGCGCGAGCGCACCCAGGCGCTCAACCAGACCACCCATGAGCTGCGCGCCAGCAATCGCCTGCTGGCGGAGGCTCGCGAGCGGGCGGAGACCGCCGGCCAGCACCTCATCGATGCCATCGAGAGCATCACCGACGCCTTCGTGCTGTTCGATGCCAATCAGCGCATCCAGCGGTTCAACAGCCGCTTCGCCGAATTCTGGCGACCGGCGGGTATTCGTATCCGCCAGGGCATGCGCCTGGACGACCTGCGCCGGCTGGCGCTGAGCTCGGGGCTGGTGATCAGCGAGCAGCTGGGGCGCCGCGACGGGCGCACCGTCTACCGCCTGCACGACAATCGCTGGGTCCAGGTGCATCAGCGGCCCACCCGCGGCGGTGGCCGCGTGATCCTGTACGTCGACATCACCGAGCTCAAGCGTCACGAGCATGCCCAGCGCGAGCATGCCCTGGCGCAGAAGACGCGGTTGCTGCAGGCCACCGTGGACAGCCTTTCCCAGGGGGTGGCGGTGGTCACCGCCAGCGGCATGCTGGAGATGTGCAACCAGCGCTTTCGCGACCTGACCGGACTCGAGTCACTCGAGGTGCCACATCCGCTCGCCGCGCTGTGTCATTCCAGCCAACTGGTCGACGCCATGGATGCCGAGGGCGTGACCGCGGCCTGCGAGCGTCGGCTCGAGGATGGCCGGGTGGTGGAGGTGCGCGGGCACGCCATGCCCGGCGGTGGTCAGGTGTTGACCTATACCGATGTCACCGAGCGTATCCGTCACGCCGAGACCCTGCGTGAACGCGAACACTGGATCCGCACCATCACCGACGAACTGCCGGCGATGATCGCCTACCTCGACCACGACCTGCGCTATGTGTTTACCAACCGCGTCTATGAAGAGTGGTACGGCTGGCCGCGCGACCTGCTGCTGGGCGGCGAGATGGAGGCCCTGCACAGTCAGGAGCATTGTGCCCGGCTGCGCCCCTATCTGACCCGGGCCCTGGCCGGGGAGAGCGTCTCCTTCGAGTTCCCGGAGCAGAGCGCCAGTGGCGAACACCGGGTGCTGCTGCGCGCCTATGTGCCGCACTACGACAGTGAGGGCGGGGTGATCGGACTGTTCGTGCTGATCCGCGATATCACCGAGCGCCGGCGTACCGCCGAGGCCCTGCATCAGGCCTACCAGAACCTGGAACAACGGGTGCGCGAGCGCACCGCCGAGCTGACCCAGGTCAACGGCCAGTTGCGCGAGGAGATCGCCGAGCGTGCCGCCGCGGAACAGCGCCTGCGCGAGGCCAAGGCCGAGGCCGAGGCGGCCAACCTGTCGAAGAGCAAGTTCCTGGCCGCGGTCAGTCACGACCTGCTGCAGCCGCTCAATGCCGCGCGGCTGTTTACCGGCGCCCTGTGCGAGCAGGACGTGGCGCCGGGCGGCCGTGAGCTGATCGACCAGATCGGCCGCTCGCTGAAGGATGTCGAGACCCTGCTCGGGACCCTGGTCGACATCTCCAAGCTCGATGCCGGGGTGGTGACCCCGGATGTCGATGCCTTTCCGGTGGCCGAACTGCTCGATGGCCTGGCCCGCGAGTACCGGCAGGTCGCGGCCAGCGAGGGACTGGGATTCGACTATGTGCCCAGCAGTGCGGTGGTGCGCAGTGA
Organism: Halomonas sp. LBP4; assembly: GCF_003202205.1. Lineage (GTDB taxonomy): Bacteria > Pseudomonadota > Gammaproteobacteria > Pseudomonadales > Halomonadaceae > Halomonas > Halomonas flagellata. Next base: position 980,094 of record NZ_PDOG01000001.1, on the reverse strand, counting down.
TGCCCAGCTGCTGACCCGCGTGGTGCGCAACTTTCTCACCAATGCCGTTCGCTATACCGGCGAGGGGCGTATCCTGCTGGGCTGCCGGCGGCGTGCCGACGGCCTGGAGATCATGGTCGGCGACACCGGTATGGGCATCGCCACCGAGGAGCTGGGGGTGATCTTCCAGGAGTTCCGCCGTTCGCAGGCGGCCGGCAAGCGCCAGGACCGTGGCCTGGGGCTGGGCCTGGCGATCGCCGACAAGATCTCGCGCATGCTCGAGCATCCGCTTGCGGTGTCCTCGATCGCCGGGCGTGGTTCGCTGTTCAGTGTGCGCCTGCCCTACGGTGAACTGGCGCCACGCAGCCAGCTTTCCCAGGCGCCGGCGGCGGCGATGGGCGAGACCGTGCTGGAGGGGCGACGGATCTGGGTGGTCGACAATGATGCCGATATCTGCGAGGCCATGCGCGTGCTGTTGACGCGTTGGGGCTGCGAGGTCTGGGTGGCCGATGGCGAGGCGGCGCTGGCGGAGCAGGTGGCCCTGGCCACGGCCCCCGCCGATGTGCTGATCGTCGACTACCATCTCGACGATGGCGATACCGGGCTGGCGGTCGCCGAGCGTATCAATGCCCGGCGCCAGGTGCCGCTGCCGGTGATGACGATCACCGCCAACCACAGCGTGGATCTCAAGCAGCGTATGCGCGAGCTGGGCTATGCGCTGCTGCACAAGCCGGTCAAGCCGCTCAAGCTGCGCATGGCGCTCAGTCGCCTGGTCGCGGGCCGCGCTTGAGGTAGGCGCTGAAGTCGATATCGCTGGCCGAGAGGATCGCCTGGACCCGGTTGTGCACGCCGAGCTTGCGCAGGATCGCCGAGACATGGGCCTTGACCGTAGTCTCGGCGATATCGAGGTGGTAGGCGATCATCTTGTTGGATTCGCCGCGGGTCATGTGCTCGAGCACCTGCAGCTGCTTGCGGGTCAGGGCCTCGAGTTGCTGGGTGGTGATGGCGTGTTCGTCACGTGGCGAATTGCGCCGGGCGGTGCCGCTGGCGCGGATGATGTCCGAAGGCAGGTAGATGTTGCCATCGAGAATCTGGGCGATAGCGTGGGTCATCTGCTCCCGGGGCGACGACTTGGTGATGAAACCCACTGCGCCGTAGGTCACCGCCTGCAGGATCACCTGTTTCTCCTCCTCGGCGGAAATGATCACCACCGGGATGGTCGGCGCCTCGTTGCGCAACTGGAGCAGCCCCGATAGCCCGTGCATACCCGGCATGTTGAGATCGAGCAGGATCAGGTCGAGGTCCTCGTGCTGCTGCGTCAGCGCCAGGGTCGACTCGAGATCCTGGGTCTCGAGGATCTCGCTATCCTCGAAGCCATCGCGGATGACGCGACCGATGGCCTCGCGAAAGAGGGGATGATCGTCGGCGATCAGTAGTTTGTACATGGCAGGGCCCTGATGGTCGTCGTTGTTATCGGGGTCGTTATTATCAGGAGTATGGGCCAGGTTATCCATCGCGGCCTCTCCCGGGGGCGATCAGCGCCGGCGTGGGGCGGCGATAGCGGTCGATACGATAGCCATCTTCGGAAAACAGTGGGTCGGCTTGAGTGCGGCGCTGGCCGGCATCGGCGGCGAGGGATGTGGCGGGCCCGGCGAAGCATGAAGCGGACAGCAAAATCAGGGGGGCTGAGGATGATCCTGGCCACCATGGATGCACCTCAAGTCGTTGTTATGGTGCCATCCATTGAACGATATGAGTTGCGCATTTGGGAATGCCACCATTGTCTCAACAAAAGAGGCACCAAAGTACTATTCTGGCGTATAAACACCCTCCGTATCGTGCAAGACATGAGCCGATATTTCTGCAAGTCATGGCGCGACCTGCGCCGTTTTCTGCGCTGCCGATTGCTGGCGGTCCTAGTGGTGAGCCTGGGCGTCATCAACCTGTGGAGCGCCCCGGTGCTGGGGGAGGAACTCCCGGTGCTGAAGCTGAGTGTCCTGCAGTTCGGTACCGCCCACTGGGAACTGGATCATATCCAGCGCCTGGGGCTGGACAGGCAGGCAGGCTATGATCTGGAGGTGCGTCTGGTGCCCCATTTACCGGCCTCTCGGATTGCCGTTTCCAGTGGGGATGTCCAGGGCGCCGTTGCCGACCTGCTGTGGGTTCAGGCCCGCTATGATCAGGGCGAACCCTACCTGTACCTGCCCTTTTCATCGCAGATTGGCGATATCCTGGTGGCCGAGGACGCGCGCTTCGAGTCGATTGACGACCTGCGGGGCAAGCGGATCGGCGTGGCCGGTGGCCCGGACAGCAAGGGCTGGATCCTGTTGCGCAGGGTCGCGGCCGAGCAGGGCCTGGACCTGGAGCGGGAGGCCGAGGTGAGCTATGCGGCCCCGCCGCTGCTCAATGAAGCCATGCGGCGGGGCAGGGTCGACGTGCTGGTCACCTACTGGCATTTCGCCGCCAAGCTCAAGGCGGCGGGGGGCGTCCGCACGGCATTGCAGATGGCGGACCTGCTCGATGCCCTGTCGCTGGATCGGGACCTGCCGGTGTTGGGCTATGTGTTTCGCGAGTCGTGGGCACGCGAGCATCGCGACCTGCTGGATCGCTTCGCCGGCTCGCTGGTCGAGGCCAAGCGGCAACTGGCTGAGCAGGCGTCACGCTGGGAGGCCATCCGGCCGCTGATGCGAGTGGAGGGCGATGCCGACTTCGAGGCGCTGCGCCAGGGCTTCGTTGCCGGCACCCCGGCAGCGCTGGACGATCAGCGCATCAGCGATCTGCAGCGGTTGCTCGTGTTGACCGGTGCCGAGGCGGATGAGGTGCTGCCCGATCGGTTGTTCTACCGGGCTGATGCGTCGCGGAGAGCACCATGAAAACCGCGCCCTGGGCGTGCTGGATCGCCCTGCCGGCGGCGCTGCTTATCTGGGGGCTGGTGGCCGCGCTGCTGGATTCCGCCCTGCTGCCCAGCCCCCTGGCCGTGCTCCAGACCCTGTGGGGAGAAGTAAGGGCGGGTGAACTGCAGCATCATCTGGGGGTGACGCTACGCCGGGTCATGCTCAGCTTCGCGCTGGCCATGGCGCTGGGCACGCTGCTTGGCGTGTGGATGGGGCGCGCGCCGCTGGTCAATGCCCTGCTGGACCCGTTGCTGGTGTTGTTCCTCAATCTGCCCGCCCTGGTCACCATCATCCTGCTCTATGTCTGGGTGGGCCTGGTGGAAGCCGCGGCGGTGCTGGCGGTAGTGATCAACAAGGTGCCCAATGTGGCCGTGACCGTGCGCGAGGGGGCCCGCAGCCTGGACAACCGGCTGGAGCAGATGGCCGAGGTGTATCATTTCACCCGCTGGCAGCGCCTGGCCCATGTGTGGACCCCGCAGCTGTTTCCTTACCTGATGGCGGCGACCCGGGGCGGGCTGGCGCTGATCTGGAAGATTGTCCTGGTGGTGGAGTTGCTGGGCCGTTCCGACGGCATCGGCTTTCAGCTGCATATGGCGTTTCAGGTATTCGATGTGGCCAGCATTCTGGCCTATAGCCTGGCGTTCATTGCCGTGGTGCAGGTGATCGAGCTGGCCGTGCTGCAACCCCTGGAGCGTCGGGCATCGCGCTGGCGGACGGCCGGGGTGCGTCATGCTTGAACTCTGCATCGAGGCGCGCATGTCCCGCCAACCCGTGCTGGGCGATATCGCCACGCGCATTGCCGAGGGGGATCGCATCTGCCTGCTGGGACCCTCGGGGATCGGCAAGACCACCCTGCTCAATGTCATCGCCGGCTTGGAACAGCAATTCCCCGCCGCGGCGGTGAGGAGGAGGGCAGGTCTGCGGATCGGCTACCTGTTCCAGGAGCACCGCCTGCTGCCGTGGCGAACGTTGCGCCAGAACCTGAGGCTGGTGGGGGTACCCGCGCACGAGGTAGAGCCGTTGCTGGCCCAGGTGGGCCTGGCCGGGTGCGCGGAGCACTTGCCGGATCAGCTGTCGCTGGGCATGGCGCGCCGCGCGGCGCTGGCGCGCTGCCTGGCGATCCAGCCGGATTTGCTATTGCTCGATGAGCCCTTCGCGTCGCTCGATCCTCCCCGGGCGCAGGCGTTGCAGAACCTCGTAGGCACGCTGCTGGACGCGCGCCCGCACATGGCGATGATCTGCGTCACCCACGATGCCCGGGACGCTGGGCGACTCGCCAACCGGATCTGGTACCTCAATGGTCAGCCGGCCCGGTTGCAGTGGGATGAGCGGTTGGCGAGCGGCGGTGACGTGGCAGGCATTACCCGGAAGTTGCGCAGCCTGGAGAGCAAGGTGGTCTGACTTCCAGCGCCTCGCCCTCTGCAGGATCTGCCATGCCGGCGATGGGGCCGCCACCACCGGTCTTCGGGTCGAGGGACCCGAGGCCGGTGTCGTCCTGTCGGGTGCCGTCGTCTGCGGCGGTGCCGTTGCCGAACATGCACCGTGCCAGCATGGCGGCCCGGGCCGGAGTGCTAGTGAGGGGGAATCGGGACATGACCAGGAACTCCTCTCGGTGGGTTCATCCCCGGCGGCCAGCAGCCGTAACGGAGGGAACGGAGACTGGCGGATGGGTGGATGGACGGACAGGCATTGCGGTTCTCCTCGGGTGATGTACCTGGCGTGATCGCACTGCCGTTGTCGGGAAGTCGCGTCACGCACGGAGCCATGGGAGAAGCCTAGCCGGTCCGGGCCTGGCGCCGATATATGCCGATGGTCGCGATTGACCGGTACTTAGGGCGCATGCCGCTGGTAGGATCTCTCTCGGGCACGGGCACGGGCACGGGCACGGGCTTGGCGCTACGAGCCTGCGCACACGCCATGGTCGGGCCGGTGGCGTGAGCCAGGCGGCGACGGCATTTCACGACACACCAACATTCACCGCCTGGATCCGGGCGCGACGCTGCCGTTTCTGCTGGATCAGGCTGTCCACGCACCGGGTGTCGTCCCGCAGGATCACCACACACTCCAGGCACTGGATGCACTCGTTGTAATCGATCCGGCCATCGGTGCGGATGGCGTTGATCTCACACTGGTTCTTGCAAGTCTGACAGGGCTGGCCGCAGAGCTTGACCCGTTCCAGCCAGCTGAACAGACGGAACTTGCCCAGCACCGCCAACCCTGCCCCCAGCGGGCATAGGTAACGGCAGAAGAACTTGTGCACGAACATGCCCGCCACCAGCAGCCCCACGGCGTAGACCACGAATGGCCAGTAGCGCCAGAAGTAGAGGGTCAGACTGGTCTTGAAGGGCTCCACTTCCGACAACTGTTCGGCCAGGGTAAGGGAGTGGAAGGAGGTGCCGACCAGGCCGACGAGGATCAGGTACTTGAGGTGGATCAGTCGCCGGTGCCAGGCTTCGGGCACCTTGCGCTGGCGGACCCGCAGTGTCTTGCCCAGCCAGGATGCCATCTCCTGCATTGCCCCGAACGGGCACAGCCAGCCGCAGAAGAGCCCGCGGCCCCAGATGAACAGGGTAATGAAGGTGAAGGTCCAGAGGATGAAGATCACCGGGTCCAACAGGAAGGTGCCAATCTCGAAGCCGTCGTAGAGGGACAGCAGCAAGGTGAAGATATTCACGACGGAGAGCTGGCCCTGGGCGTAGAAACCGATGAAGAACAAAGTGAAGAACAAGAATCCCCAGCGAAACCGGTGCAGCAGTTTCGGGTAGCGGCTGTAATGGTGCTGGCGGGCGAAGAACACCGTCAACACCACCAGACTGGCCACCAGGATGGTCACCTGCGGCCAGCGCTCCTGCCACAGGCTCACCCAGGCCGGCAGGGACGTCGGTCAGAGGCCCTGCCCGCGCTGCAGGTTGAAGGTCGTCACCGCGACCAGCCCGAACAGGCCGGTCAATCCCAGGCACCACAGCAGGGGGGCCATCGCCAGTTGCTCGTAGAGGGCAAAGCGCACCAGCTCGACCCCATGGGTGAAGGGGTTGTAGGCACTCAGCCGGTACAGCCAAGGCCCGGCTTCCTGCATCTTCCACAAGGGGTAGAGTGCCGAGGAGAGGAAGAACAGCGGGAAGATCACGAAGTTCATCACCCCGGCGAAGTTCTCCAACTGGCGGATGGCATTGGCCAGCACCAATCCCAGCGTGCTGAGCATCAGCGCCACCAGCAGCAGCGCCGGCATGGCCGTGGCCAGGCCCCAGGCCGGCGGCCGGATGCCGTACCACCAGGCGATGGCGAGAAAGGCGTAGACCTGTACCAGCGACACCAGCGAGATCGCCAGCACCTTGGAGAGCAGCAGGAAGGGGCGTGACAGCGGGCTCATCAGCAGCACCTTCATGCTGCCCATCTCGCGGTCGTAGACCATCGACAGCGACCCCTGCATGCCGTTGAACAGCAGGATCATGCAGCACAGCCCGGGAGTGATATAGACCTCGTAGGGGATGTAGGTGTCGTAGGGTGCCATGATCGAGATGCCCAGCACGGCGCGAAATCCGGCGGCGAACACCACCAGCCACAAGAGTGGGCGGACCAGGGCGCTGAAGAAGCGCGTGCGCTGCTGGACGAAGCGACGCCATTCGCGACCGCTCACGCCCAGGAAGCAGTGCAGGTAGGCGATGGCGCTCATGGTGGGTCCTCCGTCACGACAGGGCGGGTGGTGAGGCGGCTGAAGGCATCCTGCAGCGAATGGGTGCCGGTATGGGTACACAGGGCCTGGGCGCGGCTGTCGGCGATCACCCGGCCGCTGCACAGCACCACTACCGGGTCTTCCGGGGCGATCTCGTCGAGCAGGTGGGTCGTCCACAGGACCGTCATGCCGCGCTCCCGGCATAGAGCGCGGACATGGTCGTTGAGGGCCTGGCGACTGGCGGTGTCCAGGCCAACACTGGCCTCGTCGAGGATCAGCAGGGTAGGGTCGTGGAGCAGGGCACGGGCGATCTCCAGGCGCCGGCGATGGCCGCCATTGAGCCGGCGCACCTTGTCGTCGGCACGTGCCTCGAGGTGCTGGCGGGCGAGCTCGCGGTCGCTGCGTTCCTGCGCCACGCGCCGGCCCAGGCCGTGCAGCGCGGCATGGTAGAGCAGGTTCTGGCGCACGCTGAGATCCAGGTCCAGGGTCGGCTGCTGGAAAACCACGCCCAGCTGTCGGCGCGCTTCACACGCACGCCGCGACAGTGAACGACCGGCGACGCGGATCTCGCCACTCCGGCAGCGCAGCAGGCCGGTGATCAGGGCGATGAGGGTGCTCTTGCCGGCGCCGTTGGGGCCGAGCAGGGCGTGAAAGCCGCCCTGCTCCAGAGAGAAACCCACCCGATCGAGCGCTTGGTGAGCCCCATAGCGATGGCTGATGTCGTCAACCTCGAGCATGGGGTGAGCCCGCTTCGTGCGATCGGCGGCGGTGGTCATGGCGCAACGACCACGCCCCAGGGGTAGCGGCCAACCTCGATGGACTTGGTGACCTTGAGGCTGTCGACATCGATCACCGAGACATCCCCGCTGACGCCATTGGTAGTCAACAGCTGGCTCTCGTCCTCGGTCAGCTCCAGCTGCCATACGCGCCGGCCGACCAGCAGGTAATCGAGGACCTCGTAGCTCTGGGCGTCGACGACCGCCACATGGTTGGCCGGCCCGAGCGCCACGAAGGCATAGCGGCCGTCCGAGGTCAGCTCGATGCCCACCGGCTGTACCTTGTCCTGGTTGACGCCGCGGATCTTGAAGTCCAGCGTCTGGATCTCCTCCAGCTCGTCCACGTCGATGATGTGAACGGTGCCGCCGATTTCCGCAGAGGCCCAGGCAATCTTGCCGTCCTGGCTGAATTCGACGTGGCGGGGGCGCTGGCCGACCACCATGTTCTTCTTGATCTCGAAACTTTCGGTATCGATCCAGTGCAGCATGCTGGAGGTTTCACTGGTATTGACCGCCCACTTGCCGTCCGGGCTGACCGCCATGCCTTCCGGTTCGACGCCGACGTCGATCTGCGCCAATACTTCCTTGGTCGCGACATCCACCACGGTCACGATGGCGTCGTCCTCGTTGGCAATGAACAGCCAGCGATCGTTGGGATGCAGGGCGAACTGCTCGGGGTCTTCACCCGACGGAAGGGTATCGACGATCTGGCGGGTTTCCAGGTCCATGATCTGCACGGTGTCGTCGTCGCTGGCGCAGATATAGAGCTTGGTATGATCCTTGGACAGCAGGATGCCTCGGGGGCGCTGGCCGACCGGGATCGTCTCGACCACTTCCAGGGAGTCGATATCGATCACCGAGATGCTGTTGTCCTTCTCGTTGGAGACATAGGCCAGGCTGGCGAGGGCCGGAGCCGAGAGTCCGAACAGGGCGACCAGGGCAGTCGCACGGAGAATATTCTTCATGTGAGTTTTCCTTGGGTTGTTCATGCCGTAATGGGAGGTCACTGGCTGCCTATGAGTTGATGCGGCAGTCGCTCTCCGCTTCGTCGTAGCCGAGGGAGTCCAGGTCGGTGACCGGGTGCAGGAAGCCTTCGAACGGCGCGGTGGCAACCAGCCCCTGGGGGTGGACCAGCGGGATCGGCTGGCGGAGCTGGCCGTTCCACGGGCGATAACTGAGCTTGCGGCCCTTGAAGGCGGCCAGTTGGAAGTCGTCGGAGAACAGGAAGTCGCGGATCGGGCCGGCATCCGCGGCATCGAGCTGCGTCACGGCGGTCCCCACGGAGCGCACGCCGGCCCAGGCGGCATAGTCGTTACCGTTCATGTGACGGCCGGCCAGCTCGCGGAAGCGGTTCTGCAGCTGGGCGGCCCCCCAGCTCTCGATGACCCGGTGCCAGGCCACCGGCGACATGCCCTGCGTGCCCACCACCGGACGCGGCAGCCAGGTATTGAACGGCACGTACTCGCCGAAGTCGCCCCGCACATCAGCCACCACCACGGCATCGTAGTCGTCCGCCTGGGTGAACAGGGGCAGCTCCTGCGATGCCGTACGCCGCAGATCGGCGTCGAAGGTCCAGGGCTTGTCGGTCACGATCTCCACGCCGAAACGCCGCGTCGAGCGGCGGAAGGCCTCGGCCCAGGCCGTGTCGCTGTCGGTCGGGCCGGTGATCAGGAAGACCTGCTTCCAGCGCCGCAGGTTGAGCCATTGTGCCAGGCCATCCGTGAGCATCGCGTAGCTCGGCTGGGTGTGTACGACGTGCGGGTGGCACGTTGAAATGCGCAACGCATCGTCCTTGGCGCCGGCATTGAAGAGCAGCGCTTCACCCGCCGTCTTTTCCGCCATGCTGCCCAGCGTGTCGGCCGGAACGCGCAGCACGAACAGGGTGATTCCCTCATCCAGCATCTGCTCGAGGGCTTCCTGTGCCTGGTCCTCGGAATCCACCACCCGCGACGTCAGGGCGTAGTGATGCTCCAGGAATCGGCCGGTGGTGTTGTTGTCCTCGATGGCCAGCTCGGCACCCCGCAGACCCGCGTCTTCCGGTTCCGGGGTGACGTTGGACAGCACCGGGCCCTGGTCCGGCACCCACTGGATATAGCCGATGGGAATATCCAGTCCGAATGCTGCCAGCGGCGCCGACAGCCACAACGCGAGTAGCATGGCCAGGGGAACTTTCAGGGGAGTGCACATGGGGAGCCTCGCTATTTGTCGTTATGCTTCGAGCTTAGGGAAGGCGGGAGAAAGCGGAAATATTCAGAAAGTAGCAATACGCCTGTACTAAGGAACTATTTCCTGCGTTCGAGGACCGCCAGCAGGAATAGCGCTGCCATCAACGATGAGGTGAAGGGGGCTACTACCAAGGAACAGGGTTGAAGGCCCGAAAGTGGTATTCAGAGGGCGGGGAAGGGTTTCTAGACTGGGAACAGATCGCCGACCCCCACTATCGACAGCGGTGGATCGGCCCACAGCTATCCAACAGAGGTATTCGGTATGGCAGTTCCTTCTCCACTCAAAGCATGTGTTGCCGCTGGCCTGTTCGGGTGGGCGGCGCTGGTGATGGGCCATGGTAATGTGACCCCACAGGAGGTCGATACCGGCAGTCTCCCCGAGTTGAGTTCCGAGCCATTGATGGAAAACCCGTTCCGGGCCGGCAACGAGCATGGCGACTACAACGAGGAGGCGATCAAGATCGGTGAAAGCGGGTACTCCGGAAACTGCGCCGCTTGTCATGGTATTCAGGCCCAGTCGGGTGGGCTGACGCCGGACTTGCGCGAACTCGAAGAGTGGGATGACGAATACTTCATCGGTCGTGTGCTGAACGGCACCGACCGGGGAATGCCCTCCTTCAAGAGCAACCTGGACCAGAATGCCATCTGGGCGATCAAGACGTATGTCGAGTCCGTCAAGGAGTGAATTGGCAGTCACTGAAAACGAGGGGGGAGGTGTCATGTTGCTGACTCGGTGGTTCACTGTCTTGGCGCTGGTGCTGAGCGTATCGGCACAGGCCGGCGAGTCGGTCCTCGATCGGGCACCCGAGCGGCCCTATGACATCGTCATCGAGTCGGGGTACTTGAACGTCGGGGTCTATCGGGACTTCCCCCCCTACTCCTATGAAAAGGAGGGAGAAGCGGTCGGTGTCGACATCGACATCGGCAAGCGGATAGCGGAAGAGTTGGAGGTGGAGTTCCGGGTGCACTGGATCACCCCCGACGAAACCCTGGAAGACGACCTGCGCAACAATATCTGGAAAGGGCATTACCTGGCCAAGCGGCGTATCGCCGATGTCATGCTGCGCGTGCCGTATGACAAGCAATACGCCTATATGCGCGATTCCACCGGCGAGGTGATCAATGATCAGGTCGTGATGTTCGGCCCCTACCAGCAGGAGCGGTGGCAGATCGCCTATGATCCCGGCGATATCGACTCCGTGGGGACGCTGGCCGTATTCCAGTATCACCCCATCGGCGTCGAGATCGACACCCTGCCGGCCACCTACCTGACGTCAGCCTTCGGCGGCCGGTTGCGCGACAATACGCACCACTTCAGCAGCGTCCGCCAGGCCTTCCGGGCCATGGCCGACGGTGACGTGAGCGCGGTCATGGGCATGCGTGCCGAGATCGACCACGAGTTGGGAGCCCATGCCGGCCAGGGGTTTGCGGCGGCAGAGAATGGCTTCCCGGGGATGGGCAAGCAGGCCTGGGATGTCGGCATGGCGGTCAAGCACACGCACCGGCAGCTGGGGTATGCGATCGAAGCGATCGTGGATCGCATGGTGCGTGAGGGCGAGATGGCAGACATCTTCGAGCGTCATGGACTGCGCTACGGCATGCCCGCGTTCTACGAGGAGATCCTGGGTGTCGGCGATGAGGAACCATAGCGATGAGACCCTGAAAGCGGCGCTGCTCCTGATTCCCGAATAAGTGCCTGAATACAGGTTTTCAAATGTTGGGGGTTTATCAACCATTTGAAAAGAGTGAGTTTCTCACACATGGAATACGCGAAAACTTTTCATTAGGCACTTAGCGGCGGCAACTCCTCGATCTGCTGGCGATCAATAACCGCAGGTTACTCCTGCGGTTTTTTTATGCCCTTGAGGGTCTTACTACCAAGTGATGAGGGATGTTGTGCGAGAGTTCGATTGTTGCATGAGGGCTTGCCGCCAAGAATTACCCAAGAGGCGGGAAGAGTTCCCGGTTCGTTGCGGAAACGTGAAAACAAGAGAAGTGGGAGCGCAACAATGAGATCGAGTCCAATCAGTAAGCAGTTTGTCGTCAGCGCCCTGGCGCTGGCCGTTTCCTCCGGTGCCTATGCGGTCACCGATGAGGACATCCTGAACGATCACACCACGGCCGATGACGTGGTGAGCTACGGCATGGGGCTGCAGGGCCAGCGCTACAGTGCCATCGATACTCTGAACACCGACAACGTCAAGTCCCTGCAGCCGGTCTGGGCGTTCTCCTTCGGCGGCGAGAAGATGCGGGGCCAGGAATCCCAGCCCCTGGTCAAGGATGGGGTGATGTACATGACCGCCTCCTATTCGCGCGCCTATGCCATCGATGCCAGGACCGGCGAGGAGATCTGGCAATACGATGCCCGTCTGCCGGATGGCATCATGCCGTGCTGTGACGTGGTCAACCGTGGTGGCGCCTTGTATGGCGATCTGTTCTTCTTCGCCACCCTCGATGCCAAGCTGGTCGCCCTGAACAAGGATACGGGCAAGGTGGTATGGATCAAGAAAGTGGCGGATTACCAGGAAGGGTACTCCATCACCGCTGCCCCGATCATCGTCAAGGGCAAGCTGATCACCGGTGTCTCCGGTGGCGAGTTCGGCATCGTCGGCAAGATCGAGGCGTATGATCCGAACACCGGTGACAAGCTCTGGACCCGCCCCACCGTTGAAGGGCACATGGGCTATGTCTACCAGGATGGCGAAGCCGTCGAGAACGGCATCTCCGGCGGTGAGGCCGGCAAGACCTGGCCGGGCGATATGTGGAAGACCGGTGGTGCGGCAACCTGGCTGGGGGGCACCTACGACCCCGACACCGACACGCTCTTCTTCGGTACCGGTAACCCGGCGCCCTGGAACTCGCACCTGCGCCCGGGGGACAACCTGTTCTCGTCTTCGCGGCTGGCCATCGATCCGGACGACGGCAGCATCAAGTGGCACTTCCAGACCACGCCCAACGACGGCTGGGACTATGACGGCGTCAACGAGCTGATTTCCTTCGACTATGAAGAGAATGGCGGGATCGTCAAGGCGGCCGCCACCGCCGATCGCAACGGCTTCTTCTACGTCCTCGACCGCACCGACGGCAGTTACCTCCGTGGTTTCCCGTTCGTCGACGAGATCACCTGGGCCGAGGGACTCGATGAGAATGGGCGGCCGATCTATGCCGAGGGCGGCCGGCCTGGCAACCCGGCTGATACGGAAGGCGACAAGGGCGAGCCCGTGCTGGCCCAGCCGGCCTTCCTCGGTGGCAAGAACTGGATGCCCATGGCCTATAGCCAGGATACCGGCCTGTTCTATGTGCCCTCCAACGAGTGGGCCATGGATATCTGGAACGAGCCGGTCTCCTACAAGAAGGGCGCGGCCTATCTCGGCGCCGGTTTCACCATCAAGCCGGTCAACGATGACTACATCGGCGTCCTCCGCGCCATCGATCCCAGGACCGGCGAGGAAGTCTGGCGCTATGAAAACACGGCTCCGCTGTGGGGCGGTGTGATGACCACGGCGGGCAACCTGGTGTTTACCGGCACGCCCGAGGGCTACCTGAAGGCATTCGATGCGCAGACCGGTGAGGAGCTGTATCGCTTCAACACCGGCTCCGGCGTCGTCGGCACGCCTATCACCTGGACCATGGACGGGGAGCAGTACATCTCCGTGGCATCGGGCTGGGGTGGTGCGGTGCCGCTATGGGGTGGCGAGGTGGCCAGGGTCGTCAAGGACTTCAACCAGGGCGGCATGTTGTGGACCTTCAAGCTGCCCAGCGAGCAGTAAGGTAACCCAAGGGGGCCCGGTGACTCGGCAAGCCATCGGGCACTTCCTGAAGACTACGACCAAAGGCCCTGTCGTTACCCCCCATTGCAGCATGGGCCGCCAACCAGATTTCGCTAGGCTCTTACACAGGTTCGGTCAACGACTACGACGCATCGCCGACCGCCGAATCACCAGAGATCTCCCAACAGAGCAGGAGTGCACATCATGATCTACGCCAACCCCGGTAGTGCAGGATCGGTCGTTTCCTTCGAGAAACGCTACGGCAACTATATCGGCGGCGAGTTCGTCGCCCCGGTGAAGGGCCAGTATTTCGACAACATCAGTCCGGTCAACGGCGGGGTGATCTGCGAGATCCCGCGCTCCACCGCCGAGGATATCGAGCTGGCGCTGGACGCCGCACACGCCGCCGCTCCCGCCTGGGGCAAGACCTCCGCCACCGAGCGCTCCAACCTCCTGCTGAAGATCGCCGATCGCATCGAGGCCAACCTCGAGGCGCTCGCCGTGGCCGAGACCTGGGACAACGGCAAGGCGGTGCGCGAGACGCTCAACGCCGACATCCCGCTGGCGGTCGATCACTTCCGCTACTTCGCCGGCTGCATTCGCGCCCAGGAGGGCACGGCCGCCGATATCGACGCCAACACCGTGGCCTACCACTTCCACGAGCCGCTGGGGGTGGTGGGGCAGATCATTCCCTGGAACTTCCCGCTGCTGATGGCCGTCTGGAAGCTGGCCCCGGCGCTGGCCGCCGGCAACTGTGTGGTGCTCAAACCCGCCGAACAGACCCCGGCGTCGATCCTCAAGCTGATGGAACTGGTCGGCGACCTGCTGCCGCCCGGGGTGGTCAATGTCGTCAACGGCTATGGCGCCGAGGCGGGCCAGGCCCTGGCCACCAGCCAGCGTATCGCCAAGATCGCCTTCACCGGCTCCACCCCGGTGGGCGCGCACATCCTCAAGTGCGCCGCCGAGAACATCATCCCCTCCACCGTGGAACTGGGCGGCAAGTCGCCGAACATCTACTTCGCCGACATCATGAACGCCGAGCCGGAGTTCATCGACAAGGCGGTGGAAGGCCTGGTGCTGGCCTTCTTCAACCAGGGTGAGGTGTGCACCTGCCCGTCGCGGGCGCTGATCCAGGAGAGCATGTACGACGTCTTCATGGCCAAGGTCATGGAGCGCACCCTGGCGATCAAGCGCGGCAACCCGCTGGATACCGACGTCCAGGTCGGCGCCCAGGCCTCCCAGGAACAGTTCGACAAGATCATGTCCTACATGGACATCGCCCGCGAGGAGGGTGCGGAATTCCTGGCCGGCGGCGACAAGGAGAGCTTCGACCCGGCCTTCGAGAAGGGCTTCTACATCCAGCCGACCCTGCTCAAGGGCCACAACCAGATGCGCGTCTTCCAGGAGGAGATCTTCGGTCCGGTGGTCGCCGTGACCACCTTCAAGGACGAGGCCGAGGCGCTGGCCATCGCCAACGACACCGAGTTCGGCCTCGGCGCCGGGGTGTGGAGCCGCGACATGAACGTTGCCTTTCGCATGGGGCGTGGCATCCAGGCCGGCCGCGTCTGGACCAACTGCTACCACCAGTATCCGGCGCACGCCGCCTTCGGTGGCTACAAGAAGTCCGGTGTCGGCCGCGAGACCCACAAGGTGGCCCTCGAGCACTACCAGCAGACCAAGAACCTGCTGGTCAGCTACGACATCAATCCGCTGGGCTTCTTCTGAGGCCGTGGCCATGACGCCGTGAAGGCTCTCTCGTAAGGCAAGCGTGGGTTGTAAGCGGTGAGAAGCTTGGGCGCGACGCGAGTCGCGCCCCTTTTTTGATTTGAGCCTGCTAGCCCAGCCCCAGCACCCTGGCCTCCTGGCGTCGCCGCTGGCGCAGGTCCCACAGGGCGGCGGCGGCCAGCAGTACGAAGCCGGCCAGTTCGACCGAGGCGCGATAGTCGACGAACAGCGCGTAGAGGATGGTGGCGCTGCCCGCCGTCGCCAGCAGCGTCGGACCGAAGGCGTGATGGCGCCGGATGCCGGCGGCCAGCGTCGCCAGGGTCAGCAGCACGAAGGCGGCGATGGCGAGGGCCCAGGCTCCCTCGTCGAGGGCCAGGCCGATGCCCAGCAACGGCAGCAGGCCGACCAGCGCCAGGGTGCCATAGCAGCTCACCAGCGCCAGGCACAGGGCCGCGATGCCGAGCAGCCCGCGGCGGCGCAGCAGCAGCAACCAGCGCCTGGGGTCGAGCCGCCGCCACCACTGCCGCAGGCGCGAAGGTGCCGAGTCCCCGCGGCGCATGCCGACTTCGATGGCGTGCGCACCGAAGCTCGCCGCGACCTCCCGGGTCTGGGCGCTGGGGCTCAGGGCGAAGTAGTCGTGGCTGCCCACCACCTCGATCTCCTCGAAGCCGGCCTCCGCGAACAGCGCCAGCAGCTCCTCCCTGACGGTGGCCCCCACCACGCACTCGACCCACAGGCGTGGATCCTCGTGACAGTCCACCGAGACCGGACGATGGATCACCACGTCGGCGAGCTGCAGGCGCCCACCGGGCTTGAGCACCCGAAACATCTCGGCCACGGCGCGACGCTTGTCCGGCACCAGGTTGAGGGCGCCGTTGCTGGTGATGCTGTCGACGCTGGCATCGGCCAGCGGTAGCCATTCCGCCGAGCCCTGGACCACGTGAAGGTTGTCGGTATCCTCGGCCGTGCGCTTGAGCTTGCGGGTCATGGCCGCGGTGAGATCCAGGGCGATGATCCGGCCATCGCGCCCGGCGAGCCGGCCGGCGATCAGCGAATCGTTGCCGGCGCCGGCACCGAGGTCGAGCACCCGGTCGCCGGGGCGAATGGCTCCGGCCCGGAAGGGGTAGCCGACGCCGGCGAAGGAAGCCAGTAGTGGCGGCGGAAGACCGGCCAGCTGCTCCTCGGGGTAGCCCAGCGCCCGGCAGGCCGAGCCACCGACCGGGAAGTGGAAGGGAGAGTCCGGCGTGTCGGCCACTGCACTGTACATGCCCTGGACGGCATCGCTGATCTGCCGGGGTGAGTACCCGAGTATGGCTACCATGAGGGCTCTCCTCACGGGTCAGGGACATCCGCCTGGTCGTCGAACCGGTCGAGCAGATCGCGGATACGGTGGCGCAGGCGCGGCGGGGCCTTCACCGTGCCGGCGGCTTCCACCCTGGCCCGGAGTCGTTTCTCGAATTCGGCGCGTGTGAAGCAGTCGCGGCACCGACTCAGGTGTCGCTCGATATCGGCCGCCTGCAGGTGATCCAGCTCCCGGTCGAGATAGTCGAAGAGCCGCTCGATGACCTCCTCGCAGCTCGGCTCTCTGGTGCTCATGATCGCTGCCCTCCCTGTCCCGGGTGGCAGGAGGTCACGCCGGCTTCCCTGGCCTGCTCCCAGAGCGCCTTCTGCAGCAGGGAGCGTGCCCGGCTCAGCCGCGAACGGACCGTGCCCAGCGGAATCCCGAGCAGGCGCGACACCTCCTCATACGTATAGCCCTGCACCTCGACCAGCACAATCGCCACCCGGAAGGGGGCGGGGAGGGCATCCAGGGCGCGTTGCAGGTCTTCCTGCAGCAGGCTGTTGAAGAACTGCTCCTCCAGGCTGCCCCACCAGAGCAGGAAGGGCTGATGCAGTTGTTGGAAGAGGGTGAAGTCGCCGGCGTCGAGGTCGTCCGGGGACGGCGGCTCGGTGCCGCTCGGGGGCCGGGGGCGGCTCTGCCGCCGACGCCACTCGCTGATGAAGGTGTTGGTGAGGATATGGAATAGCCAGGCGTCGAAGCGCGACGGGTCGCGCAGCTCGTCGAGGCGCCGCCAGGCCTTGCCCACCGCATCGGCGACGATGTCCTCGGCGTCATCCGGGTCGCGGGTCAGGCGCAGGGCCGTGCCGTAGAGCCGGTCGAGGAGCGGCTCCAGGCGAGCTTCGAACCACTGCCGCGGATCGGCATGGCGATCGCTCATGGTCGGCCTCGTCTCCTCCGCGGCCTGGGTGGGGCACCATGGCAGCGAGGGCAGGGTGACTGGATGGGCGAGGGGCATAAGGGGCTCCTTCGAGCATGGGCCGCCCGGCTGGCGTAGGCAAGCGGTACGGCAGGGACGCGGCAAGCGGCGCGATGGTTCCCAGCGGATGCCACCGGTGGGGATGGGAACAATTGCAGTGGTGCCCGCGTCCTCGGCGAACACGGCACCCGTGCCGTGCCCCTCACATGCACACTCGAGAGGAGCATGATCATGCACAACACGCTCACTACCACTGCCATCACCCTGGGGCTCATCCTGGCCGCCGCCGGCGGCGCCCTGCAGGCCGACACCTACCAGGGCGACGGGCACCTGATCGGCACCCCCGACGCGCTCGAGTGGGGGCCGGTGGGTTCCATGGGCGAGGGCGCGGAAATTGCCATCATCGAGGGCAACCTGGCTGAGGAGGAGCCCTTCACCCTGCGTATCCGTCTCGATGACGGCTACGAGATCAAGCCCCACGTCCACCCGGCCTATGAGCGGGTCACGGTGCTCGAGGGCACCCTGCACTTCGCCCATGGCGAGAGCTTCGATCCCGACGCCACCCAGGCGCTGCCGGTGGGCGGCTACGCCATCATGTCGCCGGGGGATCCCATGTTCGGCTACGCCGAGGGCGAGACCGTCATCCAGCTCCACGGCACGGGGCCCTGGGGCATCGAGTACCTAGACCCGGCGGATGACCCACGCAACTGACCGACCCGTTGCCATGATCCCTCTTGTGCCGCACGTCGCGTCGACGTTGCGGCACTCTCTGCCAGACTTCCGGCCTGTTAGGATGGCGATACAGGCTGTCCGAACGGGAGGAGTCCGCCATGTGGATGCAGCAGGAACTGCGACTGACGCCGCGCTCGCGCGGCTTTCACCTGATCACCGACGAGGTCGTCGACGGTCTGCCCGGGTTGCGGGAGGTGTCGACGGGGCTGCTGCACCTGCAGCTGCTGCACACCTCGGCGTCGCTGACGCTCAACGAGAATGCCGACCCGGACGTGCGCCACGACCTGGATGCCTTCCTGCGCGAGCGGATTCCCGGCGACCTGCCGTATTTTCGCCATACCCTGGAGGGCCCCGACGACATGCCGGCCCATATCTGCGCCAGCCTGCTCGGTACCCAGTTGACCCTGGCGGTGCGCGGCGGCCGCCTGGCGCTGGGGACCTGGCAGGGCCTCTGGCTCGGCGAGCATCGCGACCGTGGCGGTGCGCGGCGGCTGATCGCCACCTTGCAAGGCAAATGATCGGCGAGGCCTGAACGACAAGAGGGGGCGACGCGCGCGTCGCCCCCTCTTGTCGCTGTGACGTCAGGTAGAGGGCAGGCCCCTCGTGTGACGAGGAATAATCCTTCCCCTGTGCTTGCGGCGGCTCAGCAGCGGGCAGTGTGCGGATCCGGGCCATGGGCTAAGGTAATCGATAGAGCGTGTAAGCGATTATCATCACCACCTTTTCATGTATAGGGCAGGCACGATGGACAAGCGAAAGATCCTCATTCCGATGGACGGTTCGGACGTCAGCCGCAAGATTCTTCTGCCGGTGTGTGAATTCTTCAGCCCCGATAGCTATGAGATTCTCCTGTTGCGGGCCGCCCCGGTGCCCTCCAGCCAGTTCGACTTGAGCAACGTCACCTCTCGGCCGATGATCCTGGGGCCCTATGGTGTCGTGACGACATTGGACCAGGAAGCGGATCCTCATCCCATCTTCCGGGACACGGAATGGAGCTCCTTCGAGGAGAAGCTTCGTCGTGAATTGGAGGATGACATCACTGACCTGAGATCGAAGGGGTACGACGTCTCGGTCGCCATCCACTTCGGCAAGCCGGCCGAGGAAATCGTGGAACTCGCCAAACTGCAGCATGTGGCGCTGGTGGCCATGGCGAGCCACGGACGTGCTGGCGTGAAGCGGTTGCTTGAAGGCAGCGTGACCGAGGATGTCCTGCACCACCTTTCGATCCCCATGATGATCATCAATGTCGCCGAGGCTTGAGATCAGCAAGGGTGGATGAGGGCCTGCTGCCTGTACACGGCGACGCCTGAGCGTCGCCGTGGGGCGTCATGCACCCAAGCGGTGCGGGGGCCGGAGAGGACGCCCGCTCACCGGCAATTGCCTTGTTCATGGCGATAGCCGGTGAGCCCCCGCTGCGCTTGTTGGAGATAGGGCGTCAGGCCACAGGGGCGAGCGCTCAGGGCCGCATCACCATCTTCGCCTCGGAGAGCCGCTTGACCACACTCTTGAAGCTGTTCTTGAGGATCACCATCTCGCCGCTGGTCAGGGTGACCACGGCCACCGGCTCGTGGCGCGGCTCGTTTTCCGCCTCGATCTCGGGACGAATCTGCGCGATCTGGTCGAGATGCAGCAGCAGGACGTACTCTTCCTCGGTGGTGGGATAGTCGGTGATGACCTCGATGAATCGGTTACTCATAGTCGTTTCGCTCCATGAGCGGTAGATGGCTCTCAGTCTAGTCGAGGCCTGGCAGTGTCTCGTGCGATGCTGCCAATCAGTCGCCGATGAAGATACCCTACTGTGTCCCAGCCAGATCACGCCCTGGGTGTGGTCGGAGAGGACGCCTGGTCACAGGCAGTTGCCGCGTCCCTGACGACAGACGGCGACGCCCGGGGGCGTCGCCGTTATCGCAGGAGGGAACGAGCCGCGGCTCAGGCCTGGGTGGCCTCGACGGGTGGTTCGCCCACGGCGCCGGGCATGGCCTGGACGTTGCCGCCCTCGTCGGTCAGCGCCAGGAAGTGCAGGTGGCGCTCGTACTCCGAGAGCACGTCACCGATCACCTGGCCGCGGGTATAACCGTTGAGGTCCTGGCCGGTGCCGCCCTCGGCCAGGTAGACGTCCAGCCGCACATAGTAGTCGTCATCCACCGGCAGGAAGCTCGGCGTACGCATGCGGTGCGGGCAGACCTGATAGACGAAGCTGGCGGCATTCTCCAGTTGCACCTGCAGGGTCAGGCTCGGCAGGGGCTCGCCCTCGAGCGGCTCCTCGGTCACCGTGGCCTCCTGGCCGCGGCTCTCCAGCTCCTGGGCGAACTGCGTCAGCGCCGGGTGGATGGCGTGCTCGATGGTGGCGGCGGCGCCGGCCCGGGTCGAGGTGTCCAGGGCGCGGTCGAGGCGCTCGCGCCAGTCGCCGCCCGGGGCGGTGCCGGAGACGCGACGACGGGCATCGGCCTTTCGACCCTCCAGCTTCAGTGCCTTGTACATGCCGACCATGATCGCGAAGATCACCAGCGAGAAGGGCAGGGCGGTGATCACCACGGCGCTCTGCAGGGCGGCCAGGCCGCCGGCCATCAGCAGGGCGACGGTGATCAGGCCGATCACCACCGACCAGAAGATGCGCAGGCGCACCGGGGCGTCGTGGTTCACGTCGGACAGGATCGAGGTGAAGTTGGCCAGCACCAGGGCGCCGGAGTCCGCCGAGGTGACGAAGAAGACGATGCCCAGCACCGTGACCACGGCGGCGGTGAGTCCGACCCAGGGGTAGTGCTCGAGCAGGGTGTACATGGTGGTCTGCGGCGTGTTCAGCGCCTGTTCGCCGAGCTCGACGATACCCTGATTGGCGACCAGGTCGATGCCGCTGTTACCGAACACCGACATCCACACCATCATGAAGGCCAGCGGAATGAACAGGGCACCGGCGACGAACTCGCGGATGGTACGCCCACGGGATATGCGCGCCAGGAACAGGCCGACGAAGGGCGTCCAGGCGATCCACCAGCCCCAGAAGAAGATCGTCCACCACATCTTCCACTCGTTGGCCGCGTCGCCGGCGAAGGCGTAGGTGTCGAAGCTCTTGGCCACGAAGCCCGAGAAGTAGTCGCCGGCATTGTTCACCACCATGTCGAGCAGCTTCAGGGTGTGGCCCTGGAAGAGCACGAACAGCAGCAGCGCCAGTGCCAGCAGCATGTTGAACTCGGAGAGGCGGCGGATGCCCTTCTCCACGCCGCTGACCACCGAGATCGTCGCCAGCACTACCACCAGGGCGATCAGGATGACCTGCACCGAGAGGCTTTCCGGCACGTCGAACATGTAGGCGAGGCCGTAGTTGAGCTGCATCACGCCGATGCCCAGGCTGGTGGCGATGCCGAATACCGTGGAGATCACCGCGGTGATGTCCACGGCATTGCCGATGGGGCCGTGGATGCGCTTGCCGAGCAGGGGATAGAGGGCGCTGCGGATGGCCAGCGGCAGGCGATGACGATAGCTGAAGTAGGCCAGGGCCATGCCCATCAGCACGTAGAGTCCCCAGCCGGAGAGCCCCCAGTGCATGAAGGTCTGGACCACGGCGGCGCGCATCGCCTCCTGGCTCTCCGGGGTCATGTCCGGCGGCGCCAGGTAGTGGGCCACCGGCTCGGCGACGCTGAAGAACAGCAGGTCGATGCCGATGCCGGCGGCGAACAGCATCGCCGACCAGGAGAGCAGCGAGAATTCCGGCCGCGAGTGGTCGGGGCCGAGGCGGATGCTGCCGAAGCGCGAGGCGCCGATGGCGATCACGAAGACCAGGTAGGCCACGACCGCCAGCATGTAGTACCAGCCGAAGGTCTCGCTGACCCAGGCCAGGCCGGCATCGAAGAAGGCACCGGCCTGCTCGGTGAAGAGCATGGTCAGTACGAGGAAGACCAGGATGCCGGCAACCGAACCGTGGAACACGGCCGGATTGAGACGATCCCGTCGTTCGGGGTGGGTAATGTCATGCGCCATGGGGCTGACTCCCTGAATGTTGTTGATGTCGAGTCTCACGCCGTCGGGCAACGGGTGGGCAGGGCTGTCGTGCGGGCGTTCGAAGGTGCTGGAACGTTATTTTGATTGAACGCACAATCAAAATAACGTCAATCGGTACGCCTTGGCTAGCCCCGGACCCTCGAATGTCGCCGCTGGACATGAGACGGGATGAATGGTCGGCATAATGATTTTTATTGATTGATCGTTCAAATAAAATACGCGCTTCTGCTGTCGGCTGCAACCCTGGGTTGGAGGCAGGGTGGCAGCCGGCCCGGGGAGTGCCAGGCTGCTGGTGGTCGTGGCGATCCTCTACAACACAATTTCCCCGGCATCGTCTTCTGGCTGCCGGGCGTGTCATACAACTGGCGGCGTCGGCACACGAAAAGGCCCGACACGGAGGTCGGGCCGGGGCGAACGCAGGAAGCGCCGGGCAGGTCAGTCGTTGCGGTCCTCATCCTTTTCAGCGTGCTTGTCGTCACCCCAGTGATGGTCGTGGTGGTAATGGCCGTGGCGCTTGCCATGGGCCTTTCCGCCGTGCGGCTTCAAGGCGGCCTTGAGCTCCTCGAGCTGCTCATCGCTGAGCAGTTCGGCCAGACTGGCCTGGTGCTGTTCACGCATTTCCCGCATGGCGGTGCGACGCTCTTCCCGGGAGTCGAAGTCCCGGCCACGTAGCGCCTCGAGGTCGGCGTAGATCGACTCGCGGGCCTCGCGCAGGGCCTCGCGCTCCTCGTCGCTGAGCTCCCAGCCGTCGACCAGCGCCTCGAGGCGCTCCTGCATGGCGGCGCGACGGCTCTCGCGCCACTCGCTGCGATGCTCCTCGTGCATCTCGCGGCGCGCCTCCGCGAGGGCCTCGCGCTGCTCCTCGTCGAGGATTCCATCGAGGCGCTCACGGTGCTCCCGGTGCAGCTCGCGCATGGCCTGACGGTGTTCGTTGTGGGCTTCTTCCAGGGCCTCGCGGGTGGCCTCGTCGAGGCCGGCGCGCTCGAACAGCGCCTGGCGCTTGGCCTCGCGCTGTTCCTGGTACTGCTCGTACCCGGCCGGGCGCCCTTCACCTTGGGGGCCGGCGGTGGCGGAAAGCGCCAGCGGGGCGATGGCGACGGCGAGCAGGGCGGGCAGCAGCAGCTTGCGGGAGAGGGAGATGTTCATGGTGGCACTCCTGGAAGGGCTTGAGTTGACAATGGCAGTCTCGCCCGCCGCCGTGCAAGGGGCATGCAGCGAAGGTGCAAAGGCCGTGCATCGGCCGCCCGGGGCCGGGCGGCCGGCTACTCCTCCGGCTGGTACTTGTAGCCCACGCCATAGACCGAGCGAATGATCTCCCGCTCCGGCCATACCTCGCCGATCTTCTTGCGCAGCTTCTTGATGTGGCTGTCCACGGTGCGCTCGGAGACGATGCGGTGGTCGCGGTACATGTGATCCATCAACTGGTCGCGGGAGAAGATCCGGCCGGGGGCGTGCATCATCACCCGCAGCAGCTGGAACTCCACCGCGGTCAGGCCCAGGTCCTGGCCGTCGGCCAGTGCCCGCCAGCCATCGTCGTCAAGCACCAGGTCACTGCCGGTCGTGGTGGCGGGGGCCAGGGCCGCCCGGCTGCGGCGCAGCACCGCCTTGACCCTGGCCACGACTTCCCGCGGGCTGAAGGGCTTGCAGATGTAGTCGTCGGCGCCGAGTTCGAGGCCCAGCAGGCGGTCCACCTCCTCGACCCGTGCGGTGAGCATGATCACCGGCAGCCGCGGCCAGCGCTGGCGGATCTCGCGGCACAGGGTCAGGCCGTCGGTGCCCGGCAGCATCAGGTCGAGCAACACCAGGTCGGGTGCTGCGTTGTCCTCCCTGGCGTGTTCGAGCCAGGGCAGCACCGCATCGCCATGGTCGAGGTGCCGGGTGGCGAAGCCGTTGCCCTCCAGGTAGTCGGCCACCAGCCGGGCGATCTTGGGCTCGTCCTCGACGATCAGGATGGTGTCCGGTGGGGTGTCGTGGTGGTTCATGCATGTTTCTCCCTGAATCCCGGGGCGTCGAGTGCCGGAAACTCCAGTATCCAGCATAACCCACCGAGCGACGATGGCGAGGCCATCATGCGTCCGCCATGGGCCTTGACCAGCGCGGTGGCGATGGAGAGCCCCAGACCGCTGCCGCCGCTGGCGCGGCTGCGCGAGCCTTCGACCCGGTAGAGTCGCTCGGTCAGCCGCGGCAGTTCCGGTGGCGGTACGCCCGGTGCGCTGTCCTCCCAGGTCACCCGGACCCTGTCCGTCAGTGGCTGCACGCTCACCCGGAGCCGGCCGGGGGCGTGCGTGTAGGCGCAGGTGTTGTCGAGCAGGTTGTTCCACAATTGGCGCAGGCGCTGGATGTCGCCGCGGATCCAGGCCTTGCCGGAGATCTCGGTCTCGAGGGTGATGCCGCTGTCGTCGAGCCAGCCGTGGGCTTCCTCCAGCCGGCTTGCGAGGCTCTCGGCCAGATCCAGGGGGGCGAGCTGGACCTCGAGGGCGCCGGCGTCGCTCTGGGAGAGCAGCCGCAGGTCGGCCACCAGGCGCTCGAGCTGGCCCACCTCCTGGGAGAGGGAGTGGAGGTTGTCCTGGTCCAGGGCTCGGATGCCGTCCTGCATCGCCTCGATCTCGCCACGCAGCACGGCGAGCGGGGTGCGCAGCTCGTGGGCGATGTCGGAGACCCAGCGGGAGCGCGCCGCTCGGCTGGCCTCCAGGGTGCCGGCCAGGACGTTGAAGTCGTGGGCCAGCCGCGAGAGCTCGTCGCGGCCCCGCTCGGGCAGGCGGATGCTGTAGTCGCCCTCGGTGAGGCGCCGGGTGGCCAGCGCCATGCTGCGGGTGCGCCGGCCGAGCCACCAGGAGAGACCACCGGCCAGCAGCAGCGAGGCGATGCCCAGGGAGCCGACAATGATCGTCAGGTTGCGCTGCTGACGCGCCAGGAAGATGCGGTCCATGCGCGCCATCAGCTGCTCGGGGGGACGATAGCCCAGGGTGCCGACCCGCTCGCCGTCGTATTCGATGGGCAGCCAGCGTAGTTCGGGGGGTGGGGCATGCTCGTCGGGCGGCGCCGGGGGCAGGCCGATCACCGGCAGGCCGCGGGCGTCGTGGAGCACGAAGTTACTGGCATCGCCCAGGCGGCGCTCGAAGCCCTGGGGCGGCGGCCCTTCGCCCGGCCATAGCTGCTGACGGACCAGCCGGTGCCAGGCGGAGGGAGATGCGCGCAACCACTGCCAGTCGCCGCGCCGGGCCCACTCCTCACCGAGGCCCTCGGCCAGGGTCTCGGCGCGGTTGGTCTGGGTGGTGTCGAGGTATTCGATGAAGCCGCGGTCGAGGCTGCGTGACACCGCCAGGAAGACCAGCACCGAGATGACCACGTTGACCACCAGGATGATCACGAACAGCTTGATGCCCAGGCGGGACACGGCGGGACGGGGGAGGCGGGGGCTCATGGGCGACTCGAGACGGAAGAACGGAGACCACAGCATCGCCGAAGGCGATGCAGCCATTGGTCAGGCACTGTGCAAGCAAGGTGCAAGCGCCGGCAAGCAGGGGCCGGCCAACCTCAGGGCGCGGTGTCGCCGACGATCAGCGTGGTGGGCAGCAGGGTCGACTCGGAGGGCGCCAGGCCGAGGATCATGCGCGCGGCGATGCGGCCCTTCTCGACGCTGTCCTGGCGCACCGTGGTCAACCGCGGGGCCCGGTACTGGCCCTCGGCAATGCCGTCGAAGCCGGTGAGGCGCAGGTCCTCGGGGATGCGCAGGCCGCGCTGCTCGGCCAGGGTGAGGGCGGTGAGGGCGATGCGATCCGACATGCACAGCAGCAGGTCGGGTCGCTCGTCGTCGGGCAGGTCGAGGATCTCCTCGAGCACCGGGGCGCATACCTCGAAGGTATTCTCCTCGATATTCCACATGGGCGCGTCCGAGGGTGTGAAACCCCGTTCCTCGAGGGCCCGATGGAAACCTGCCAATCGTGAACGGGTGATGCTGCTCTCGGGAGGGAGCAGGGTGTGCTCCTCGGTGATGCGGCCATTGCAGGGCTCGGCGGTGAGCCGGAGACTGACGAGCGCCGGCCGGCGCGCCGGGGTGCGCAGGGCATACCGGGCGATCATGTAGCTGGCCGGTTCGTTGTCGATATGCACGGTGGGGTAGCCTGCAGGGCTGAAGTCGATGGCCACCAGGGGGCGCTGGGCGGGCAGGTCGGCCGAGACCATCAGGCTTGGCGGCATCAGGCCGTAGGCGATGAAGCCGTCGGCGATGCTCGCCGAGCCGGGCACTTGGGAGACGTGCTGGCGACCCGAGAGCAGCAGCAGGGTATGGCCATGGGCATCCAGCACCTCGGCGATGCCGGACAGCAGTTCGCTGGCCACTGGATCGTTGATGCTGTAGGTGAGGCTCTCGGCGAGCACCACCGCGATGATCCGTGAGCGGCCGGTACGCAGGCTGCGCGCCTTGGCATCGGGACCCCGGTAGCCCAGCCGCTTTGCCTCGCCGAGGATGCGCTCGCGCAGGGCCGGCGAGAGCTGGTCGGGGCGATTGAAGGCGTTGGAGATGGTCGCCGTGGAGACACCGAGCTCGCGCGCCAGGTCCTTGAGGGTGGTACGGCGTGGGGGGGACACAGGACGACTCGGCTCCGGGTGGTTAGCTTTAACGATTTAGTTAGCAGCCTAGCATAGCGTATCGAGGGGCGAGGGGCCAGTCGGTCGGACGGCGCCGAGGCAGCCGCCGACCGCTGGTGGCTCAGGTGATGGCCAGCCAGGTCGCCTGGCCGGGTTCGAGGCCCAGCTCGCGGCCCTCCAGCTGCGGCGTGGCCATGCCCGGCAGCGCCAGGCTCGACCAGCCATTGGCGCCGGGCACCAGGTCGTCGAGTCGCACCCGTGCCGCACCCTCTTGGCCGAGATGGGCCAGGCACAGCAGGCGTTGTCCGCCCGACTGGCGTACCACCCCGAAGACGTCCTCGGGCAGCGCCTCGGGGGCGATCAATTGCTGCTCGCCCTGGCGCAGGGTATCGCTGTCGGCGCGCAGCTTCAGCAGCTGGCGTACCCGATTCAGCAGGCTGTCGGGCGCCTGGTCCTGGCGTTCCACGGCCAGGGGCCGGTGGCGCGCGAAGACCGGTAGCCAGGGGGGCACGCCCTCCGGGCAGAAGCCGCCGTTCGGTGCATCCTCCCAGACCATCGGCGTCCGGCAGCCATCGCGGCCCTTGACCTCGGGCCAGAGGTTGATGCCGAAGGGGTCCTGGAGGTCCTCATAGGCCAGTTCGGCCTCGGGCAGGCCGAGCTCCTCGCCCTGGTAGAGGCACAGGCTACCGCGCAGCGAGCAGAGCACGGTCAGTGCCAGCAGGGCGCGCTCCTCGCCCCAGCTGGTGGCGCTGCGCTCGACGTCGTGGTTGGAGAGTGCCCAGCACGGCCAGGTGTCCTCGCCGAGCTCCCGGAAGCGCGCCAGCACGTCGTGCAGCTCGGCGGCGTCGCCCGTGGAGCCCAGCAGGTCGAAGGTGTAGGCCATATGCAATCGCGACTCACCCTGAGTATAGGCGGCCATGGTCGGCAGCTGGTCGTTGCCGGCGATCTCGCCCACGGTGGTGGAGCCCGGGTACTCGTCGAGCAGGGCACGGATGCGCTCCAGGTAGGGCAGGTTCTCCGGCTGCTCGATGTTGTGCTGCTGGAACTGGTAGCTCTGGGGGTTGCCGGGCTGTACCCGTTCGCGGGGCATGGGCGGGTTGTCGGTCAGCGCGGGGTCGTGGAAGTAGTAGTTGACCACGTCGAAGCGGAAGCCGTCGACGCCGAGCTCCAGCCAGAAGCGCAGGTTGTCGAGCTGGGCCTGCTGCACCTCGGGGTTATGGAAGTTGAGGTCCGGCTGGCTGGGCAGGAAGTTGTGCAGGTAGTACTGGCGGCGCCGGGCGTCGAAGGTCCAGGCGCGGCCGCTGAAGGCGGCCATCCAGTTGTTGGGCGGGGTGCCGTCGGGCCTGGGGTCGGCCCAGACGTACCAGTCGGCCTTGGGGTTGGTGCGGTCCTGGCGGCTCTCCTGAAACCAGGGGTGCTGGTCGGAGCTGTGGGAGAGCACCTGGTCGATGATCACCCGCAGGCCCAGTTCATGGGCGCGCTCGACCAGCGCACGGAAGTCGTCCAGGGTGCCGAACATGGGGTCGACATCGCAATAGTCGGCCACGTCGTAGCCGAAGTCGTCCATCGGCGAGGTGAAGAAGGGCGACAGCCAGATGGCATCGACATTGAGGCTCGCCACATGGTCGAGCCGTGCGGTGATGCCCTTGAGATCGCCGATGCCGTCACCGTTGGCATCCAGGAAGCTGCGCGGGTAGATCTGGTAGATAGTGGCGCCGCGCCACCAGTCGGTTCGGTCGTTCGGGCGTTGCTGGGACAGGGTCATGAATACCTCCCGAAGTGGCGGAGGGCCTGGTGGCCCTCCCTGGGTCGTGGGTGAGCGGGAAGCCGGCTTACCAGCGGCGGCTGAGGCGGCGCAGCTCGCCCTCGAGCTGCTGCACGGCGGCTTCGCCGTCGAGGTCACCGGAGAGCACCGAGTGGACGCGGTTGAAGAAGGCGTTGGAGACCCGCGCGTAGGCGTCGCCGGTCACCGTGGCGGGACGCGACACGCCGCCCACCAGGGTCTCGTAGAGCTCACTCATGGAGGGGTTGCTGGCCAGTACCTCCTCGTCCTGATAGAGCGCCTCGATGGTCGGGTTCATGCCCATCTGGATGGCGTGTGCCTTCTGCTGCTCCTTCGAGGTGATGAAGGCGACCAGGTCGGCGGCCAGCTCGGGGTGTTCGGAGTAGCGCGACACGGCCCAGTTCCAGCCGCCCAGGGTGGCGACCGACTCGCCCTCCGGGCCATGGGGGAGCGGCGCCATGCCGACCTTGCCGGCCACCTCGCTGTCCTCGCCGTTGGCCAGCGACCAGACATAGGGCCAGTTGCGCAGGAACAGCGCGTTGCCGGACTGGAAGATCCCGCGGGTCTCCTCTTCGGTATGGTTGAGGGCGCCCTCGGGGGAGATGTCGCCGACCCAGCTGGCGGCCAGGTCCAGCGCGGCGGCGGCGCGTGGGTTGTTGATGGTGACGTTGCCTTCGTCGTCGACGATGGTGCCGCCGCCGTGGCTCGCCACCCACTCCAGGGCGTTGGTGGTCAGGCCCTCGTAGGCGCGGCCCTGGAAGCTGAAGCCCCAGAAATCGTCGTTGCCGGCCGCGCGCTCGGCGGCCTGGACCTCGCGGGCGATCTCGGTCAGCTGCTGCCAGGTCTCGGGGACCTCGTGCCCGTATTTTTCCAGCAGGTCCTTGCGGTAATAGAGCAGCCCGGCATCGGTGAACCAGGGCATGGCCACCAGGCGGCCGTCGACGGTGTTGTTGTCGACCAGCGCCGGGAAGAAGCCGTCGGTGGCGTCCTCGGGCAGGTACTCGGAGAGGTCCACCATGTGGTCATCGAGCATGCCGGGCCAGACGATATCGATCATCAGCACGTCGATATCGCTGGACTCGCTGCCCAGCAGCTGCTGGTAGAGCGACAGCTTCTCGGTGGCACTGTTGGGGGTGGAGACGACCTGAACGGTGTTGCCGGTCTTCTCGGCCCACTGCTCGGCGGCGATCGGGCAGTAGTCGGCGGCATCGCCGGTGCCGCAGGCGATGGAGATCTCCTCCGCCAGGACATGGGGAGCGGCCAGGAAGGTGCCCCCCAGCAGTGCCGCCCCGGTGGCCGTCTTGAGCAGGCGATGGCCGGCACGCTGGTGGGGGATCGAAACGTGAGTCATGGGAGGTTCTCCGTGATTGTCGTTGTGGAGGTCGATGTCAGTCAGGACTTAAACGTTTAAGTCTGCTGCAGACTAGTCGCCCATCTTCGACAGGGGCAACCTAGACCTTGGTTTGAGAAGTCGCCGCGAAGGCTGAAGCGATTCAGGGCATCCCGGTCGACGTCGCGCCTGTGGATCGATGGCAAAGCGCCATGGCGATGCCAGGGGCCGGCAACGACGGGTTCTCCGGCTGGGTCTTGTCGTTGCCGCCCGGCAGGTCGCCTGCTCGATGCTCGGGCCATTGACGAGGCAGGGGGCTTCCCGGTCGGGAAGCCCCTTGCCGGGTAACGCTGCGGCGTCGGCGGTAAAGGGGTCACCGGCGGACGCCGATATGGCCGTCAGGCCACGGCTCGCGTGGTCTTGACGGTCAATGCCTGGTCCTGGCCGTTGAAGAGGTGAACGTGCTCCAGGTCGGGCACCAGCGCCACGCGCTGACCGAGTGTCCAGCGGCTGGGTGCCTCGCTGCGATGGATCAGCAGGGTCTCGCCGACCTTGGGTTCGAGGTAGACATAGACCTCGTTGCCCAGGTACTCGATGTTGACGATCTCGAAGCTGTTGTCGCCGTGGGCCTCGTCGAGGCGCAGGTGTTCGGGGCGCACGCCCAGCGACAGGCTGGCGCCCTTGCTCTCGCCGCTGGCATCCTGGGGCAGGGCGAGTTCGCCCAGGCCCGGCGCCGTTACCCGGCAGCCCTCGTTGCTGCCGCTGACGGTCTTATGCATCAGCTCGGCCGGCATGAAGTTCATGGTCGGCGAGCCGATGAAGCCCGCCACGAACTTCGTTGCCGGCTGCTGGTAGAGGGTCTGGGGGCTGCCGACCTGCTCGATGCGGCCGTCGCGCAGCACCACGATCTTGTCGGCCAGGGTCATGGCTTCCACCTGGTCGTGGGTGACGTAGATCATGGTCGAACCCAGGCGGTAGTGCAGGCGGGCGATCTCGTTGCGCATCTGCACGCGCAGCGAGGCATCCAGGTTGGACAGCGGCTCGTCGAACAGCAGGATGCGCGGTTCGCGGGCCATGGCGCGGCCCATGGCCACCCGCTGGCGCTGGCCGCCGGAGAGCTCCTTGGGCTTGCGGTGCAGCAGCTCCTCGAGCTGCAGGATGCGGGCCGTGGCCATCACCCGGTCGTCCACCGTCTCGTTGGCCATCTTGGCCAGCTTGAGGCCGAAGGCCATGTTCTCGTAGACCGTCATGTGCGGATAGAGGGCGTAGGACTGGAAGACCATGCCCACGCCGCGCTCGCGCGGTGGCAGGTCGTTGACCACGCCGTCGGCGATCTTCAGCTCGCCGTCGGTGATCGATTCCAGGCCGGCGATCAGCCTCAGCAGGGTCGACTTGCCGCAGCCGGAGGGCCCGACGAAGACCACGAATTCGCCGTCGGCGACCTTGAGGTCGACGTCCTTGATGATATGGGTGTGGCCGAAGGTCTTGTTGAGCTTTTCCAGGGTCACGCTTGCCATCTTGCGACTCCTTGCCGGCCGCGAGGCCGGCATTCTTGTGTGGTGTGTCAGGTATCGAGCTGGAGATAGGCGGCCTGATAGGGCGCCAGCGTCAAGGTGTCGTTATCGAGGCGCGACGCGAAGCCATGGCCCTGGAGCGGGATGCCGGGCTGCGGTAGCGTCGTGCTCAGGCTCTCCGCGCCGAGGTTGAAGACGCACAGCAGCCGTTCGCCATGCCCCTCGCGGATAAAGCCGAGCAGGTCGTCGCCGACGTCGACCAGCTCGAGGGCGCCATCGACCAGCGCCGGGTGGGCGCGCCGGAAGGCCAGCATCTGCCGCGTCGCATTGAGGATCGACTCCTGGGCCTTTTCCTGGCACTCGACGGCCAGCGGCAGGTGCCGAGGCACCACCGGCAGCCAGGGTTCCACATCACCGGCGGTGAAGCCGCCCTGGGCACTGTCGGTCCAGGGCATGGGGGTGCGGCAGCCATCGCGACCCTTGAACTCCGGCCACAGCACCTTGCCGTAGGGGTCCTGGATGCGCTCGAAGGGCACCTCGGCCTCGGGCAGGCCGAGCTCCTCGCCCTGGTAGAGGCAGACGCTGCCGCGCAGCGAGAAGAGCAGGGCCAGCGCCACCTTGGGGTAGGCCACGGGATCTTCGCCCTGGCCCCAGCGGGTGGCACTGCGCACCACGTCGTGATTGGACAGCGCCCAGCACGGCCAGGCGTCGCCGGCCAGCCGCTGGAAGCGCTCCATCACCTCGCGGATATAGGCCGGCGAGTGCGGGTCGTTGAGCAGGTCGAAGGTATAGGCCATGTGCAGCTTGTCGCCGCCGGCCGTGTACTCGGCCATGCGCTGGAGCGGATTGTCGTCGCCGATCTCGCCCACCGTGGTGGTGCCGGGGAACTCATCCATCAGGGCACGCAGGTCCTTGAGGAAGTCGAGGTTCTCGGGGCGGCTCAGGTCATAGACGTGGCGCTGCCAGGTGTAGGGATTGCTGTCCGGTGCCCCCAGGGTCTTGGCCTTGCCGGCCGGCACCGGCGGGTTGTCGCGCAGCTCGGCGTCGTGGAAGTAGAAGTTGACCGTGTCCAGGCGGAAGCCGTCGACGCCCAGCTCCAGCCAGAAGCGCATGTTGTCCAGGTTCGCCTGGCGGACCTCGGGGTTGTGGAAGTTGAGGTCCGGTTGGCTGGTCAGGAAGTTGTGCAGGTAGTACTGACGCCGACGCGAATCGAAGGTCCAGGCCGGCCCGCCGAAGATCGACAGCCAGTTGTTGGGCGGCGTGCCGTCC
Source organism: Halomonas sp. LBP4 (assembly GCF_003202205.1). Taxonomy (GTDB): domain Bacteria; phylum Pseudomonadota; class Gammaproteobacteria; order Pseudomonadales; family Halomonadaceae; genus Halomonas; species Halomonas flagellata. The sequence continues at coordinate 947,577 of NZ_PDOG01000001.1, read as the reverse complement.
GGCTTGGGGTCGGCCCACACGTACCAGTCGGCGCGGGCGTTGGTGCGGTTCTGGCGGCTCTCCTGGAACCAGGGATGCTGGTCGGACGAGTGGCTGATCACCTGGTCGATCATCACCTTGAGGCCCAGCTCATGGGCTCGGGCGAGCAGGGCCTTGAAATCCCCCAGGGTGCCGAACATCGGGTCGACGTCGCGATAATCGCTGACGTCATAACCGAAGTCGAGCATCGGCGAGGTGAAGAAGGGCGACAGCCAGATGCCGTCGACGCCCAGCGAGGCGACATAGTCGAGCTTGTCGGTGATGCCCTTGAGGTCGCCGATGCCGTCGCCGTTGGCATCCATGAAACTGCGCGGGTAGATCTGGTAGATGACGCCGCCGCGCCACCAGGTCAGGTTGTCTTGCATGTTGGAGGTCCTTGAAAGCATGGATCAGCCCTTGACGGCGCCGGCAGTGAGGCCGGAGACGATGCGCCGCTGGAAGATCATCACCAGGATGACCAGGGGGACAGTGACGGTCACCGACGCGGCCATGATCGCCCCCCACGGCAGCTCGTGCTGGCTGCCGCCGGAGATCAGGGCGATGGCCACCGGCACGGTGCGCTGGTCGTCGGTGAGGGTGAAGGTCAGGGCGAACAGGAACTCGTTCCAGGCGGCGATGAAGGCCAGCAGGCCGGTGGTCGCCATGGCCGGCCACATCAACGGCAGGAATACCTTGGTGATGATGACCCAGGGGGTGGCGCCGTCCATGATCGCCGCCTCTTCCAGCTCCATGGGCAGCTGTCGCATGAAGGTGGTCAGCACCCAGACGGTGAAGGGCAGGGTGAAGATGGTGTAGCTCAGTATCAGGCCACCGGGGTTGTTATAGAGGTTCAGGGTGCGGATGACCTCGAAGAGCCCGGAGAGCACGGCCACCTGGGGGAACATGGAGACACCGAGGATCGTCAGCATCACCGTGGTGCGGCCGCGGAAGCGCACCCGACCCAGGGCATAGGAGGCGGTGATGCCCAGCAGCAGGGCGATGAAGACCACCGAGAGCGAGACGATGATCGAGTTGAAGATGGCACGCACGAAGCTCTTCTGGGTGAAGATCTGCACATAGTTGCCGAAGTCCAGCGACGACAGCCAGAAGTCGACGCGAAACAGCTCGCTGGACGGCTTCAGCGAGGTGATCACGGCGTAGTAGAAGGGGAAGATGGCATAGACCATCACCACGGCAATCAGGGCGTAGAGCCCGACCCGCTTGGCGAGCTTGATCAGCTGATACTGGTTCATTGGTCGACTCCCAGTTGACGGCGACCCAGGTAGAGATAGATCACCACGGCCAGGGCGATGATCAGGAACAACATCGTCGAGGCGGCACTGCCGTAGCCCACGTCCTGGAACTCGACCAGCTGCTGGCGGGCGTAGATCGACATGGTCATGGTGCTGGTGGCGTTGGAGGTCAGCACGTAGATGACGTCGAACACCCGCAGGGCATCGAGCAGGCGGAAGATCACCGCGACCATCAGGGCCGGCGTGATCAGCGGCAGGGTGACCCTGAAGAAGACGCGCACGGGGTGGATGCCGTCGACCTCTGCCGCCTCGTAGCAGTCCTTGGGCAGCATCTGCAGGGCGGCCAGGACCAGTAGCGCGACGAAGGGGATGGTCTTCCAGACGTCGACCATGATCACCGCCCACATGGAGTAGGAGGCGCTGGCGGTCCAGGCGATGGGCGAATCGATGATGCCGATCGCCATCAGCATGTGGTTGATGATCCCGAACTGGTCGTTGAGCATCCAGGCCCACATCTTCGCCGAGACGATGGTGGGAATCGCCCAGGGAATCAGCACGGCGGCACGCACCAGCATGCGGCCCTTGAACTCGGCGTTGAGCAGCAGGGCGACGATGATGCCGAATACCACTTCCAGCGACACCGAGACGACGCTGAAGAACACCGTGTTCCATACCGATCGCCACCACACCGGGTCGGCGAGCAGGCCGTACCAGGTGCCATCGTCATAGACGAGATAGTTCTCGAAACCGATCAGCGCTGCGCCGGCGGTGTCGGACAACGAGGCATCGGTGAAACTGAAGTAGAAAGTGCGCAGCAGCGGCCAGCCGGCGACCAAGACCAGTGCCACCAGCATCGGCGCGAGAAAGGTCCAGGCGGCGCGGACCCGCTGGCGGCGGACCTTGGTACCACGATGATGGCCCGCCTGGGCGAGGCGCCCCTTCGCGGGGGTGCTGTCGGTTGCTTGAATCGTCATGATGACCTCCGGTTACCAGCGACGGCGCTTGATGCGCGAGAGTTCGCTATCCACCTGGGCGACGGCTTCGGCACCGCTGAGGTCTCCGGAGAGCACCTGATGCACGGCGTTGAAGAAGCTGTTGCTGACGCGGCCGTAGTTGTCGCCGGTGGGCGCCGAGGGGCGAGCCACGGCGTTGGTGAAGGTCTCGTAGAGGGTACCGAAGAAGGGCACGGCCTCGAGCACCTCCTCGTCCTGGTAGAGGGAGGCCAGGGTGGGGTTGTAGGCGCCCTCGATGGCGCGACGCTTCTGCTCGGCCTCGCCGGTCAGGAAGGCCACCAGGTCGGCGGCGAGCTCGGGATGCTCGCTGTACTTCGACACCGCCAGGTTCCAGCCGCCCAGGGTGGCCGCGCTTTCGCCCTCGGCACCGTGCGGCAGCTTGACCACCCCGACCTTGTCGCGCACGTTGCTGTCCTCGCTCTGGGCCAGTGACCAGGCGTAGGGCCAGTTGCGCATGAAGACGGCGTTGCCGCTCTGGAAGATGCCACGGGCTTCCTCCTCGGTATAGTTGAGGGCGCCGTCCGGGGAGATCTCGCCGATCCAGGTGGCGGCCAGGTCGAGGGCCTCGGCGGCGCGCTCGTTGTCGATGGTGATCTCGCCGTCGGTGTCGACGACGCTGCCGCCGCCATAGCTGGCGATCCACTCCAGGGCGTTGCAGGTCAGGCCCTCGTAGGCACGGCCCTGGAAGACATAGCCCCACATCCTGTCATTGCCCGCCTCGCGCTCGGCGGCCTGGATCTCGGTGGCGATCTCGGTCAGTTCCTGCCAGGTCTCGGGGGGCTCGAAGCCGTACTCCTCGAGCAGGTCCTTGCGATAGTAGAGCACCCCGGCATCGGTGAACCAGGGCATGGCCACCAGGCGGCCGTCGACGGTGTTGTTGGTGACGATGGTCTCGAAGTGACCCTCGGCGGCATCCGCACCGAGGGTCTCGTTCAGATCGAGCAGGTGGTTGGCCAGCAGGCCCGGCCACACCACGTCGATCTGCATCACGTCGATGTCGTCGGACTGGGCGGAGAGGATCTGCTGGTAGAGCGACAGGCGCTCGGTGGAGGAGTTGGGCGTGGAGACGATATCCACTTCGTGGCCGGTCTGCTCCTCCCAGGCCGCGACGCCCTCCTGGCAGAGGGTGAGCTCGGCCCCCACGGCGCCGCAGGAGATGGTCAGCTCCGCGGCCTGGGCCTGGCTGGTACCGGCAGTGGTAGCGCCAGCCAGGGCGATGGCGGTGATCAGTTGTTTCTTGAGCATGGTGGTTTCCTCGTCGGCTTGTTGTTTTGAGTATGGATAGGGCTGTCGGTGGTGCCAGTCATCGCGTGAACTTAAACGATTAAGTTCAGTGGCGCCCAGTTAGCCGTTTCGTGGCGCGAAGTTCAACCTAGACTTTGGGCTAACGAGCTACGAGCTACGAGCTACGAGCTACGGGCTACGGGCCACGGGCCACGGGCTACGGGCTACGGGCAGAGGGCGCCGGCGGTTGGAGGCCGCCCATCATAGGGAGAGCAGGAACAGAATCAGCGGCGGCGACAGCAGCGACAGCATGAAGCCGCTGACCACGGCGATGGGCACGCAGGCCACGCCGCCGTGCTGCTGGATCACCGGTAGGGTGAAGTCCATGGAGGTGGCGCCGCCGTAGCCGATGGCGAGTGCCGCGTGGCGGCGGATCACCAGCGGGATCAGCACGAAGGCGAGCAGCTCCCGGGTCAGGTCGTTGAAGAAGGCCACCCCACCGAGCAGGGGCCCGAGCCGGTCGCCGATCAGGATCCCCGAGAGCGAATACCAGCCGAAGCCGGCGGCCATGGCCAGTCCCTCGTTCCAGGCCAGGTCGAGCAGGGGGGCGGCCAGCAGGCCGCCGGCGAGCGAGGTCACGGCCAGCACCGTGGCGATGGCCAGGCCGAAGCGATTGAGCAGGATCTGCCGCAGGGGCATGCCGGAGTTGCGCAACTGGCAGCCGATCAGCGCGAGCAGGGCGTAGAGCACCCACTCGGCGAGGGTCTCGGCCCGGGCGAACAGCGCCGCGCCGGCCAGGCCGCCGCCGGCCAGGCCGCCGCCGGCCAGGCCCAGCAGCACGCCCAGCACCACCACGCCCACCAACGCGAGCGAGCCGGCAATGGCGGCCAGCTTGCTGGTGGGCGCGCCGGGCACCACCCGCGACGGAGCCGCACGCAGGCCGAGCCGCCGGGAGAGCCACCACAGGCCTGCCAGGTTCAGGATGCTGATCACCGCGAACAGCTGCAGGGCCTGACCGCCCAGGCGCGAGAGTTGGCTGGCGAGGTCCTCGAGTCCGGCGAGGCTCACCCCCATCAGCAGCAGGATCACGTAGACCGAGGCGTTCACCCCGTGATTGATCAGGGCCATGGCCCGGGCATGGCGAACCGGCACCAGATAGCCCAGCACCAACGGCAACAGCACGATCAGCAGACCGGACAGCATCGAGACTCCCTTCCCGGCAATAGGGCCGCCGTCGGCGGCCGTGAGGCCCGTTACTCTAGAGAAGCCCGCGGGAGAGGGGAACGGCTTTTCCCGAATGGGGGATCAGCGACATGAATGTCAGTCGGCCCGGGCCAGCTCGGTCAGCGACAGACGGCTCTGGCGCTTGCCGTCGCGGTGGTATTCCACCGCCAGCAGCAGTCCGGGGTACTCGGGGTGGAAACTGAACAGCAGCCGGCGCTGGGGCTTCTCGGGGTCGCTGGCCTCGACCCTGACGGCTTCGAACTCCCCGGCGGGCAGGGCGAGCGTCTCGCGGTCGAGCACCCGGTAGTCGAGCCGCTCCCCGCGGCCGCGGTGATCCTGGTAGTCGAGCCGACAGGCGGCGTCCTGGCAGTCGCCGGTGAGGGCGCGGCGCGACAGCTCGAACAGGGCGGTCTGGCGGTCCGGTCGCTCGGCCAGTTCGTCGCTGCCGAGCCGGTAGTCGCCACCGATGCCCAACAGCGAGTAGCCGCTGGCATAGTTCACCGAGCGCACCCCGTCCGGCGTGATGATGAAGCGGCTGCGTTCGCTGCCCCGGGCCACGGCGATGGCGGCACGCATGCGGCTCTGCCAGTGGCCACCTTCGCGGGTCAAGCGATGCTCGATGGTGGCGCTGGGCCAGCCACGCACCTCCAGCCGGTAGCTGGCGGTGAAGGGCCGGGGTTCCGCGCCGTGCTCGAGCGCCGCTGCCTGCTTGCCAGGAGCCGCCGCGTGTGCTCCGGAGGGGACCGCCGGCGTCAGGGTCAGCAGCAGGAGCAGCAAGGGGGACAGAAGACTCGAAGGGTGGGGCATGGCGGGTCTCCCCGTGGCAGTGGCACGGCAGTGGGTTGAGGCAACAGGGCTGTGAACCGCGGAGCACGGTTCCGGTTCCCCGCTGCACCCTTGTTGCACGCTCGGGCGGGGTGGTCGACGGGCTGCTACGCTTCTGCCTGCAGGTCGCGACAGTTCCGTCACGACCCTTCACACGGAGGACCTTCCCATGGCCAGACTCTTGCTGATTGCCGGTGACTTCGTCGAGGACTACGAGATCATGGTGCCCTTCCAGGCGTTGCAGGCCATGGGGCACGAGGTCGATGCCGTCTGCCCGGAGAAGCGCGAGGGGGACCGGATACGTACGGCCATCCACGACTTCGAGGGCGACCAGACCTACACCGAGAAGCCGGGGCACGACTTCACCCTGAACGCCACCTTCGCCGAGGTCGAGGTGGCCGACTACGATGGCCTGGTGGTCCCCGGTGGGCGTGCCCCGGAGTACCTGCGCCTCGACGAGCGGGTACTGGAGATGGTTCGTCACTTCTTCGAGCATGAAAAGCCGGTCGCCGCGATCTGCCACGGTGCCCAGCTGCTGGCGGCGGCGGTGTCGCTGGAGGGGCGCCGGGTCTCGGCCTACCCGGCCTGCGCGCCGGAAGTCCGCCTGGCCGGCGGCGACTATGCCGAGATCGAGGTCGACCAGGCCGTGTCGAGCGGCAAGCTGGTCACGGCGCCCGCCTGGCCGGCGCATCCGGCCTGGCTCAGCCAGTTCGACGCGCTGCTGTAGGCTGGGGCATCGTCGTGGTCGGGACGACCGAGTCCCCCACCTCGATGGTCGGAAGGGATCAGGTCGACGACTGGAGGCGCTTCAGCCCCGGGCTGAGTTCGACCGGGTAGCCACTCTTGCCGGATGCCAGGCTCCTCACTTCGCCGGGCAGGTGCTCGAGGGCGTCCCGCACCCGCTCCCGGGCCTGGTCCGCCCGGGCCAGTGCCGCCTCATCGATCCGGCCCCCCCGCACCAGCGGCGCCAGCAGCGGCTCGCCCTCCTCGATCGGTTCGTCACGCAGGGCGATGACGTCGCCCGCATAGTGTCCGTCGGCGTCCAGGCGACGATAGAGCTGCTTGCGCGCCGGCAGGTTGATCTTGCCGGGCGAGTGCTTGACCCGGGGAGTGCCGGCGAACTCCACCAGCTTGTAGGAGAGGTCGATCACCGGGGCGTCCGCCGAGACCCCCATCTCGGTGCCCACGCCGAAGGCGTCGATGGGGGCGTCGTCCTCGAGCAGGTCGTCGATCTTGTACTCGTCGAGCCCGCTGCTGGCGACGATCTTCACCTCGGGATGACCGGCCTCGTCGAGCAGGGCGCGGGCCCCCTTGGCCAGTTCGCCCAGGTCGCCGGAGTCGAGCCGGATGGCACTCACCCGCACCCCGGGATCGTCACGCATCAGCTCGATCACCTTGCGTACCCCTTCCAGGGTGTCGTGGGTGTCCACCAGCAGGGTAGTGCCGGGATAGTGGCGAGCGAAGGCGCGAAAGGCCGCGTGTTCGTCGTCGTGGGCGAGGATGTAGCTGTGGGCCATGGTGCCGTTGAGTGCCAGGTCGTGGCGCAGGCCGCCGAGCACATTGCTGGTGCCGGCCAGCCCGGCCGTGCGGTAGGCGCGCACGCCGCGTACGGCGGCGTCGACCCCGTGCATGCGGCGCAGGCCGAAGTCGACCACCGGGCGGTCGCGGGCCGCCATCACGATGCGCACCGCCTTGGAGGCCAGCACCGTCTCGAGCTGTACCAGGTTCATGATCAGGCTCTCGAGCAGTTGGGCCTCGGCGATGGGGGCGTCCACCTCCATGAAGGGTTCGTTCTGGAACACCGGGGTGCCCTCGGGCAGGGTCCAGATATCGCCGCTGAAGCGCCAGCCGGCGAGCCAGTCGAGGAAGGCATCGTCGAACTTCCCGGTGCCGGCCAGCCGCGTAAGCGCCGACGGCGTGAAGCGGATCCGGCTGGCCAGGGCGGCGGCATGCTGCTGGCCGCAGGCGAGCATGAAGCGCCGGGTCGGCGGCAGCTTGCGGAAGTAGAGGCTGAAGGTGGCCTGCTCGTGCATCTGCTCCTTCCAGTAGGCCTGGAGCATGGTGAGCTGGTAGAGGTCGGTGAGCAGGGCCAGGTCGCTGTCGTCGACCTGGACGGGAATCGGCTCGCTCATGGATGGACCTCGATGCCGGCGGTTTCGAACTCGCGTCGACAGGCCTCGCCGGCCTGCGCATCCACCGCCGCGCTCAGGTTCCCCAGCAGCAGGGTGGCGAAGCCGGCCTGGCGGGCCGCCAGGGCCGTCGCCCTGACGCAGACGTCCAGGGCCAGGCCGCAGACGACCACCCGTTCGACGCCCTTCTCCTTCAGGTAGTCGGCGAGTCCGGTGCCGTCGAAGGCGGAGTAGGCGTCGCGGTCGAAGGCCGTGGCCTTGCTGACCCGGATGGTGCCCTCGGGGAGGGCGAGGTCGGGGTGGAAGGCCGCGCCCTCGGTGTCCTGGACGCAGTGTATCGGCCAGGGGCCGCCGCGGTGCGCGAAGCTGACGTGGTCGACGGGGTGCCAGTCACGGGAGGCGACCACCAGGGCACCGCCACGCCGGGCCGCGTCGATCTCGGCGTTGATGCCCGGCACCAGGGCGGCACCACCGCTCACGGCCAGGGCGCCGCCCTCGCAGAAGTCGTTCTGCATGTCCACGACCAGCAGGGCGTCATGGGGGCCATAGTCCACTTGCCTAGTCATCGTGCACCTCCAGGGAGGTCGATGGGTATCACTTCCAGCCTATCGCCTGTGTCGCCTTTCTTGTAGGGATGAGGTCAAGGTTCCGGAGGTTCAATAGCCGGCGTCGGGATCCACGGTGTCGAGTGACTCACCGGCCTCGAAGGCGCGCAGCGCCTCGGCCACCTGGTCCAGTGCCGCCGAGAGCGGTGTCGGCCCGGCCATGTGGGGCGTGACCCAGACCCGGGGATGCGACCAGAGGGGGCTGTCGGCCGGCAGGGGCTCCTCGGGGAAGGCGTCGAGGATGGCGCCGCGCAGCCGGCCCTCCTGCTCGCCTTCCCCCAGGGCCGCGAGCAGGGCTCGCTCGTCGATCAGGGTGCCGCGGCCGGGATTGATCAGGCTGGCCCCCTCGGGCAGCGCGGCCAGGGCCTCGGCGTCGATGACATGACGGGTCTCCCGGGTGTCGGGCAGCAGCAGCACCAGGGTGTGGACCTGGCCGAGCAGCTCGACGAGACCGTCGTCGCCATGGTGGCAGGTGACGGCCTCGAGCGTCTTGGGCGAGCGGCTCCAGCCGTGCACCGGGAAACCGTCGGCGGCGATCATGCCGGCCACCTTGGCGCCGATGGCGCCGAGGCCCAGCACCCCCACCGGCCAGTCGCTCTTGTCGACCACGGCGTGTTCACGCCATTGGTGGCGCGCCTGCTGGCGGCGGTAGCGGTCGAAGTCGCGCTGGAAGTGCAGCACGCCATAGCGCACATAGTCGCCGATCAGATCACTCATGCCGGCGTCGCGCAGCTTGACGATCGGCACGCCCTCGGGCAGGCCGGGATTGTCCAGCAGGGCATCGACCCCGGCCCCCAGGTTGACGATGCCCTTGAGCCGGGTCTGTTCGCGCAGCAGCTCGGCTGGCGGCTTCCAGACCGCCAGGTAGTCCATGTCGCGGCGCTCCTCGGCGGGGGCGTCACTGGTGACGATCTCGGCATCCGGCAGGCGCTGGGCCAGCGCATCGCGCCAGGTCTCGGCGTCGTCGATATGGAGCAATACGCGCATGCCGGCTCCCTCTGCTGAGTCGCGGTGGGTTCAGTACACGATCTGCATCATGGGCGGTGGCGCCTCGTCGAGCAAGCCGGCCAGGCGAGCCAGGCCCTCGTCGAGCCGGGCGATGTCGGGTTCGGCGCCGAGACTGACGCGGATGCGCCGCGGCGGCGGGGTCTGCTCCACCATGAAGGGCACCGCCGTGGTGATGGCCAGCCCCTCCTGCTCGGCATGCTGCTGGAGCTCCTCGGCGCGCCAGGCGCCGGGCAGGGTGATCCACAGGTGCAGGCTGCTCGGGCGCGAGACGAAGGGGTGGCGGCCCAGCCGGCGGGCCGCGAGCCGCTGACGCTGGCCGAGCAGCTCGCGCTGCTCGGCCGCCAGGGCCTCGACGCTGCCGTCCGCCAGCCACAGGTGGGCGAGCTCGAAGACCAGCGGGGTGGCCATCCAGGTGGTGGCGCGCATCCGCGGCAGGGTGTGGTGCAACTGGCCGCGGGGCACCGTCAGGTAGCCCGCCCGCAGTCCGGGCACCGTGACCTTGGTCAGGCTGGTGACGTGGAAGCCGAGCTGGGGAAGCCGGGCGGTCAGCGGCGTCAGCCCCGGTGCTTCCAGCAGGGCATGGACATCGTCCTCGATCAGCCACACCCCGTGTCGCTCGAGTACCTCGGCCACCGCATCGCGGCGCGCCTCGCTCATGGTCGCGCCCGTGGGGTTGAGCTGGGTGGGGGTCAGGCAGACGGCGCGGGGCTTGAAGCGGCGACAGGCCACGTCGAGAGCTTCGGGGATCACCCCTTCGTCGTCGATGGACACACCGCGCAGCTGGAAGCCGAGGGTGCGCGACAGGGCGATCAGGCCGTGATCGGTGAGCGCCTCGGTAAGCACCAGGTCGCCGTGCTGGACCACCGTGGAGATCGCCAGCATCAGGCCGTGAGCGGCACCGTTGCAGAGGATCAGGTCGTCGACATCCCCGGGCACCCGGAGGCGAGTGGCGAGCCAGGTGCTGGCGCGTTCGCGCTGGTGCAGGAGCCCGGCGATCGGCCGGTTGGCCGTGATCACCTCGGGACTGGCGTGTTCGGCCAGCTCGGCCAGCGCCTGGCGAAAGCGCAGGTGGTGGCCCGGGGGGCAGACCGGGTGGGCGATGGAGAGGTCGATCAAGAGGGGCTCGTGGCGCGGTTCGTGGCCGCGCAGGTAGGCCGACTCCCGGGCATCGTCCAGGGCGTTGATCCAGGTGCCGCTGCCGACACGGGCCTGGACCAGCCCCATCTTCTCGGCCTGGGCGTAGGCCCGTGACACCGTCTGTACGCTGACGCCGAGTGTCTCGGCCAGCTGGCGATGGGGCGGCAGTCGGGTGCCCGGCGTGAGTTCGCCCTGGCGGATCGCTTCCGATAGCGCCCGGGCGATGGCCAGGTACTTGGGGCCTGCCTCGGTCAGGTAGGGGGTCAGATCAATTGTCATGATGCAATAAAGCCTTTGACCGCCAGCCAATGGGGGGTGCTAGTATCCGCCTAGCGGCATTGACTGGCAATTGTCATGGTCCACATCATAAAGCATCATGACAATTGTCGCGACGAGGGATCACTCCTTGCCAGTGACCGTTACCCCTGCGGCCCGGCCCTCTCCCAGGTGGAAGATGGCCGGTTCTTGGTGATGCGATGGCGAGTGGCCACATGATTCAGGTTTCCCTGCCCTTCACTCGTGAGGAATACGCCAGCCGGCTGTGGAAGGTGCGCGCCGAGATGGCCAGTCGGGGCATCGACGTGCTGATCGTCAGCGACCCGTCCAACATGGCCTGGCTCACCGGCTACGACGGCTGGTCGTTCTACGTCCACCAGTGCGTGCTGGTCGGCCTGGAGGGTGAGCCGGTGTGGTACGGCCGGCGCATGGACGCCAACGGGGCACTGCGGACCTGCTGGATCGATCCGGACAACATCACCTACTACCCGGATTACTATGTGCAGAATCCGGACATGCACCCCATGGACTACCTCGCCCAGACCATCCTGCCCGACCGTGGCTGGCACCAGGGGGTGGTGGGCATGGAGATGGACAACTACTACTTCTCGGCCAAGGCCTACCAGAGCCTGCTGCGCGAGCTGCCCCATGCGCGCTTCCTGGATGCCAATGGGCTGGTCAACTGGTGCCGCGCCATCAAGTCGCCCCAGGAGATCGAGTACATGCGCGTCGCCGCGAAGATCGTCGAGGGCATGCACTCGCGCATCCTCGAGGTGATCGAGCCGGGGCTGCCCAAGAGCAAGCTGGTCTCGGAGATCTACCGGGTCGGCATCGAGGGCTGGACGGATCCGGCGGGCCGGGTCTACGGCGGCGACTACCCGGCCATCGTGCCCATGCTGCCCACCGGCAAGGACGCCGCCGCGCCCCACCTCACCTGGGACGACACCCCCTTCCGCGAGGGGGAGGGCACCTTCTTCGAGATCGCCGGGGTCTACAAGCGCTACCATGCCCCCATGTCGCGCACGGTGTTCCTCGGCCGGCCGCCCCAGGAGTTCGTGCGCGCCGAGTCGGCGCTGCTGGAGGGCATCGAGAACGGCCTGGAGGTGGCCAGGCCCGGCAATCGCACCGCCGACATCGCCATGGCGCTGGGCGCGGCCATGGACAAGTACGGCTTCGACCGCGGCGGCGCCCGCTGCGGCTACTCCATCGGCATCAGCTATCCGCCGGACTGGGGCGAGCGCACCATGAGCCTGCGTCCCTCCGACGAGACCATCCTGAAGCCGGGGATGACCTTCCACTTCATGCCCGGGCTGTGGGAGGAGGAGTGGGGGCTCGAGATCACCGAGAGTATCCTGATCACCGAGACCGGCGCCGAGACCCTGGCCGACTTCCCGCGCCAGCTGTTCGTGCGCTGAGCCCGAAACGCAGCCAACGGAGGGGCGCCGGGGGCAAACCGAAGAGGAGGTCTTTTGCCAGGGGCGAGGCGGAAATTAGAAGAACATCCAGTGAATGTTCTTCCCGCCGAGCGGGTTGGCCACGGATGGCCAACCCCGGCCCTGCAAGCGGAGCAGGATGCGAGAGCGCCGCAGGGCAAAAGTAGCGTACAGGGAAGTATTCACAGCGCCTCCTCGCAGGTTTGCCGCCGGGTAAGCCCCGTGTCGTGTCTGCATTGGCCCCGAGAATTGGATCGCGGCAATCTGTGCAAGAATATGGAGACCACTCAATGACCAAGCGACCCACCCCCCTGCGCTCAAGCCCGATCAGCGCCACCGTCGACTTCGACGCCGACGGCGTGCAGCACGGCTTCCTCAAGCTGCCCATCTCCACCGACGAGTCGGCCTGGGGGGCGGTGATGATCCCGCTCACCGTGGTGAAGAGCGGCCAGGGCCCCACGGCCCTGCTCACCGGCGGTAACCACGGCGACGAATACGAGGGCATCACCGCCCTGATGAAACTCGCCTCGACCCTGCGCGCCGAGGACGTCACCGGCCGGGTGATCATCGTGCCCTGCATGAACCAGCCGGCGGTGATGGCCGGCAAGCGCACCTCCGGGCTCGACGGCGGCAACCTCAATCGCAGCTTCCCAGGCGACCCGGACGGCACGGTCACCGAGAAGATCGCCGACTACTTCACCCGGGTGATGGTGCCGATGAGCGACGTGGTGCTCGACCTGCACTCCGGTGGGCGCACCCTGGACATCATCCCCTTCGCCGCCTCCCACGTGCTGGAGGACGCCGAGCAGCAGCGCCAGGCCCTCGAGGGCGCCAAGGCCTTCGGGGCCCCCTATGCGGTGATGATGTTCGAGCTCGACGCCGCGGCGCTGTTCGACACCGCGGTGGAAAGCCAGGGCAAGGTGTTCGTCGCCACCGAACTCGGCGGCGGCGGCACCTCGACGCCGCAGAGCCTGGCCATCACCGAGCGCGGCGTGCGCAACTTCCTGATCCACTTCGGCCTGATGGCCGGCGAGGTGGAGATGCCCGACGCGCCCCAGGTCTATCTCGACATGCCCGATGCCAGCTGTTATGTGCAGAGCGAGCACAGTGGGCTGCTCGAGCTGACGCTGGCGCTGGGCGAGGCGGTGGAGGCGGGGCAGGTGATCGCCCGCGTCTTTGATCTGACCCGCAGCGGCACGCCGCCGGTGGAGTACCGCGCCAGCCGCAGTGGGGTGCTGGCGGCACGCCGCTTCCCGGCGCAGGTCAATATGGGCGACACCATCGCCGTGATCGCCGAAGTCGTCGATTCGCTGGGCTGAACAGGCCCGCCACATTCAGAAGCAGGAAACGCATGAAGCTCGATCGCTATGACCTGAAGATTCTCGAGATCCTGTCGCGGGACGGGCGCATCACCAAGTCGAAGCTGGCCGAGGCGATCAACCTCTCGGTCAGCCCCTGCTGGGAGCGGGTACGGCGGCTGGAGAAGGCCGGCATCATCGAGGGCTACAGCGCCCGGATCAATCCCGAGGCGCTGGTCAAGCGCACCCCGGTGTGGGTGCAGATCGAGCTGAAACAGCACAACGCCGAGAGCTTCGCCCGCTTCGAGGCGCTGGTGCACGCCACCCCCGAGGTCACCGAGTGCGTGGCGGTCGGCGGGGGCGTCGACTACCTGATCAAGGTGGAAGCCGACTCCATCGATGCCTACCAGCGACTGATCGACCGTTGGCTCACCGGTGACGCCGGCATCGAACGCTACTTCACCTACATCGTCACCAAGACGGTGAAGCGACCCGCTCCCGGTTTCGAGCCCCGCGACTTCGCCTGACACCGGCGATCCCGCGGGCCGCGTCGTGGCGGCGGCGCGAGCGAAAGTTCAGCGTTGATATCACGGAGGCCGATTCTGGCTTAAGCTTGACCGTGGAGGGTGAGCCAGTGCTCACCCATGCCGGGCGATCCCACCGGCACGCTTTCCGACGGTGCCGGTCCGAGTTCGATGGCGCCCTGGAAGTTTTCGAGATCGCCTGACGCAGAGAAACCACGATGTCCTACTTCACCATTGCCGGCGTGCAGATGTATGCCCTGCACCACGGCGACAATACCGAGGCCATGCGCCATCGGGTCGACGTGCTGATGAGTCGCTTCCCCCAGGTGCAGATGGTCGTCTTCAGCGAGCTGATGCCCATGGGCGCCTCGCCGCACCATGCCGAACCGATGCCCAGCAACGCCGAGGCGCTGTTCTGCCAGCTCGCCGAGCAGCACCGCATCTGGCTGATTCCCGGCTCGATGTTCGAGCGGGTGGATGACCGGATCTACAACACTCTCTCGGTGATCAACCCCCACGGCCAGGTGGTGGCCCGCTACCGCAAGATGTTCCCCTTCCGGCCCTACGAGGCCGGGGTGGAGAGCGGCAGCGAGTTCGTCACCTTCGACGTACCCCATGTCGGCCGCTTCGGGGTGTCGATCTGCTATGACATGTGGTTCCCCGAGACCACCCGTACCCTCGCCGCCCTGGGCGCCGAGGTGATCCTGCACCCCACCATGACCGACACCATCGACCGCGACATCGAGCTGGCCATCGCCCGCACCAACGCCGCGGTCAACCAGTGCTACTTCTTCGACATCAATGGCGCCGGCGCCATCGGCAATGGCCGCTCCATCGTGGTCGGCCCCTCCGGCGACGTCATCCACCAGGCCGGTACCGGCGAGGAGGTCATGCCCATCGAGGTCGACCTCACCCGGGTGCGCCGCGAGCGCGAGACCGGCCTGCGTGGCCTCGGCCAGCCGCTCAAGAGCTTCCGCGACCGTCGCGTCGACTTCTCGGTGTACCGCAGCGAGACCGGCTCGACCCCCTTCCTCGACACCCTGGGCCCGCTGGCCAAGCCGGTGCGTGCCGACATCGAGGAGCACTGACCCACCGCCTGCGGGCGGCGCAGCCAACAAGGAGATCACCATGCTGGAACGCTTGTTACGGGCCCTGCGCCGCCTGATCGGTTCACCCGCGACCGGAGCCCACCACGAGGAACCCATCCGCGCCGAGTCCGTTTCCGCCACCGATGGAGCGACCACGATGAGCAAGATAACAAGCATTGCCGATGTCCGCCGCCACTTCCGCAACAATCAGGAGCCCATCTACTTCATCTCGGCCACCAACTTCAATCTGCTGGGGATCGGCGATTGGGTGAACACCTTCCGCCATATCAACTACATCGACTGCTTCGATGGCCAGCAGCGCAACGTCTTCGTGCCCAGGGAGAAGTTCCCCCGCGACTTCGAGAGCATCGAGGACATCAACAACTACCTGCTCGAGCACAAGGAGGTCATCGACTTCATCCAGTCGAGGGCCTCCGGCGACAACGCCGGTGTGGCCACCTTCCTGATGTTCGATGAGCACACCGAGGAGGTGTGCAAGCAACTGGGGCTCAGGGTCGCCTTCCCGCCGGCGGCCTTGCGAAGCCGCATGGACAACAAGATCGAGACGGTGCGCATCGGCAACAAGGCCGGCGTGCCCAGCGTGCCCAATGTGCTGGCCCGGGTGGGCAGCTACCAGGAGCTGCGCGAGGTGAGCCGCGAGCTGGGCAGCGACCTGGTGGTGCAGACCGCCTTCGGCGACTCCGGCCACACCACCTTCTTCATCGCCAGCGAGGAGGACTACTACAAGCATGCCGAGGAGATCGAAGCCGAGCCCGAGGTCAAGATCATGAAGCGCATCAACTGCCGCGGCTCGGCCATCGAGGCCTGTGCCACCCGCTGCGGCACCGTGGTCGGCCCGCTGATGACCGAGCTGGTGGGCTTCAAGTCGCTGACCCCCTACAAGGGCGGCTGGTGCGGCAACGAGATGTTCGCCGGCGCCTTCAGCCAGGAGGTGCGCGACAAGGCCCGGGAGTACACCTTCAAGTTCGGCGAGGCGCTGCGCGAGGAGGGCTACCGCGGCTACTTCGAGCTCGACTTCCTGATCGACATGGACTCGGGCGACGTCTATCTCGGCGAACTCAACCCGCGGGTCACCGGGGCCAGCTCGCTGACCAACGTGGCGGCCTTCGCCCATTCCGACATCCCGCTGTTCCTCTTCCACCTGCTGGAGTTCTCGGAGCTGGACTTCGATCTCGACATCGAGGAGATCAACGAGCGCTGGGCGCACCCCGACAGCATCGACAGCTGGAGCCAGCTGGTGATCAAGCACACCGACGAGAGCGTCGACCTGGTGACCTCGGCGCCGCGTTCGGGAGTCTGGCGCATGAACGACGACGGCAGCATCGGCTATGACCACTACAGCTATCACCCCCACGCCGCCGAGAACGACAAGGAGGCCTTCTTCTTGCGCATCAGCGGTACCGGCGACTTCCGCTACGAGGGGGCCGACCTGGGCATCCTGATCACCCGCGGGCGACTGATGGACGACGACTTCCAGCTCACCGAACGGGCTCGCGCCTGGATCGAGGGTATTCGCGGTCAATACGCCGGCCAGTCGCTGCAGGACCCGGTGGTGGAGGAGGTCGCCGTCAGTCATGCCGTCGGCGGCGGTAACTTCAAGATTCTCTGAGCGGGGTGCGGCCCCGCCGCCCGGGGGCGGCGGGGCGGAGAATGCCATGGACAAGACGCTGGTTTTTCGCACCGTGCACGAGGAGGCGCCGGGGGCCAAGTGGCAGTCGTTGTTCGACTACCACTGGCCGGCCTACGAGCAGTGGTACCTCAGCGAGGGGGAGCGCGAGCGGCCGGGGTATCTCGCCTGCTACAACGCCCTGCGCCGCCACATGCCGGAGCTGCTGGACACCTACAAGGCGCTCTGCGAACTGGCTGGTGGAGGCGATCTGGCCGCGCGACTGCTGAGCCTCTACCGGCCGCCCCCCTACATCACCGGCTGCTCCCAGGCGGTGCTTGCCCGGCCGGGAGCGACGGTGCTGGCGCGCAACTACGACTACCCGCCGGAGCTGTGCGAGGGCAGCATCTTCTACAGCCGCTGGAACGAGCGCCGGGTGATCGCCATGTCCGACTGCCTGTGGGGCGTGCTCGACGGCATGAACGACCGGGGGCTCGCGGTATCGCTCGCCTTCGGCGGCCGCAAGGTAGTTGGCGACGGCTTCGGGGCGCCGATCATCCTGCGCTACATCCTGGAGTTCTGTGACAGCGTGCCCCAGGCCGCCGAGGTGCTGGCCCGGGTGCCGACCCACATGGCCTACAACATCACCGTGGCCGACAGCGCCGGGCGCTACGTCACGGCGATGATCGCCCCGGATCGCCGTGCCAGCATCCGGCGCGTGGCGGTGGCCACCAATCATCAGAAGAAGATCGAGTGGTATGCCCATGCCCTGGCCTCGGAGACCCTGATCCGCGAGCGCCAGCTGTCGATCCTGGTGGACGACGCGGCGACCACCGAGGAGCGGCTGGTCTCGGCCTTCTTCTCGCCGCCGCTGTTCCGCCATGACTACCAGCGCGGCCTGGGCACCGTCTACACCGCGGTCTATCGCCCCCGTACCGGTCGCGCCCAGTACCACTGGCCCGGCAAGTGGCTGGACCTTTCCTTCGACGACTTTCACGAGGAGCGCCTGGCGATCCGTTACGGTTCGCGCCACCTGATCACCGGCTGAGGGCGGAGACGTCCTGGCAGGGCGTCGACCCCGGCACCATCGATATCAACACGAGAGGCAGGTGTCGTCATGCAAGAGAAAAGCTATTCGGAAACTCCCTACACGGCGCTGGGCTTCTACCACAAGATCTCCCAGCTGCGCGCCGACACCTGGAATGCCCTGAAGCGCGACCTCGGCATCCTGGTGAAACTGAGCGACGAAGGCCGGGCGAAGAACCTGATCAAGGCCATCGACGTCAAGCTGACGCGGCTGGAGATCGTCGAGGACTACCACGCCTTCCCCTCCAAGGAGGACTTCCGCCATCTCTGGGCGTTGTTCGACCGCGAGGAGTACGTGCTGCTGGAGAAGGTGGTCAAGCGCCTGGTGCGGGCCCTGATCAGCGAGTCCTACCGCCGTCGCCACGTCGACCTCAGCGAGACCGACGCCGATGCCGAGGACCTGGAGACCCTCGATGCCCTGGCCCAGCTCCGGCGCGGCCACCCGGCCTCCAACAGCTCGGCCCAGCCCTACTTCGAGCTGCTGATCGTCGACAACCTCTCGGCCCAGGAGGAGGAGGTGGTCCGCGAGGCCTTCCGCAACATGCGCCGTCCCGAGGACAAGTTCGTCTACGACGTGGTCACGGTACGCAGCTTCGAGGACGCTCTGATCGCCGTGCTGGTCAACCCCAATATCCAGGCCTGCCTGATCCGCTACGAGTTTCCCTACAAGTCGAAGTACAACCTCAGCGCCCTGCGCAACTACCTCGAGGGCCTGTCGGAGAAGGCGCTGGAGACCCAGACCGAGGCCGAACGCAGCATCCTGCTGAGCAGCATGATTCACGAGCTGCGCCCCGAGATCGACCAGTTCCTGGTCACCAGCGGCGACGTCGAGGCCACGGCGAGTCGTGACATCCGCTACTTCAACCGCATCTTCTACCGCGAGACCGACTACATCGAGCAGCACCACACCATCCTGCGGGCCATCGACAGCCGCTATCGCACCCCCTTCTTCGATGCCCTGCGCGAGTACAGCAAGAAGCCCACCGGGGTCTTCCATGCCATGCCCATCTCGCGGGGCAAGTCGGTGACCCGCTCCCACTGGGCCGGGCAGATGATCGACTTCTACGGCATCAATATCTTCCTGGCCGAGACCTCGGCCACCTCCGGCGGGCTCGACTCCCTGCTGCAGCCCTACGGGCCGATCAAGAAGGCCCAGGAGTATGCCGCCCGGGCCTTCGGCGCGCGGCAGAGCTTCTTCGTCACCAACGGCACCTCGACGGCCAACAAGATCGTGGTGCAGGCGCTGGTCAAGCCCCGCGACATCGTGCTGGTCGACCGCGACTGCCACAAGTCGCACCACTACGGCATGGTGCTGGCCGGGGCCCACGTCAGCTATCTGGACTCCTACCCGCTCGACGACTTCTCGATGTACGGCGCCGTGCCGCTGCACGAGATCAAGAAGACCCTGCTGCGCTACAAGCGCTCCGGCCAGCTGCACAAGGTGAAGATGCTGCTGCTGACCAACTGCACCTTCGACGGTGTGGTCTACAACGTGCGCCGGGTGATGGAGGAGTGCCTGGCGATCAAGCCCGACCTGGTGTTCCTGTGGGATGAGGCCTGGTTCGCCTTCGCCACCTTCAACCCCACCTACCGGCCGCGCACCGCCATGCACACGGCGCGCAGCCTGCGCGACCGCTACCGCAGCGAGAGCTACCGCAAGGAGTATACGGCCTGGAAGGCCGAGTTCGACGCCCTCGACCTGGAGGATGACGCCACCTGGCTCGAGCGTCGCCTGCTGCCCGATCCCGACGAGGTGCGCATCCGCACCTATGCCACCCACTCCACCCACAAGACCCTGACCTCGCTGCGTCAGGGCTCGATGATCCACGTCTGGGACCAGGACTTCCGCCAGAAGGTCGAGGCGCCGTTCCACGAGGCCTACATGACCCATACGTCGACCTCACCCAACTACCAGATCGTGGCGTCGCTGGACGTGGGGCGGATGCAGGCGGAGATGGAGGGCTTCGAGCTGGTGCATGCCCAGGTCGAGACGGCGCTGTCGCTGCGCGAGCAACTCTATACCCAGCCGCTGCTGCAGAAGTACTTCCGGGTGCTCAAGAACAGCGACATGGTGCCCGAGGCCTACCGCGAGTCGGGGGTGGAGTCCTACTACGACCCGGTGACCGGCTGGAACCAGATGGAGGCGGCCTGGGCCCGGGACGAGTTCGTGGTCGACCCGACCCGGGTGACCATCGCCATCGGCGCGACCGGGGTCGACGGCGACACCTTCAAGAACGAGTACCTGATGAACAAGTACGGCATCCAGATCAACAAGACCTCGCGCAACACCGTGTTGTTCATGACCAACATCGGCACCTCCCGGGGGGCCATCGCCTACCTGCTCGACGTGCTGATGAAGCTGGCCAAGGAGTTCGACAGCCGCTGGGAGGACAGCAGCCGTCCCGAACGCCGGATCATCGAGAACCGGGTGCGTTCCCTGACCCAGGAACTGCCGCCGCTGCCCGACTTCAGCCGCTTCCACGACGCCTTCCGCCCCGATTCCGCCGGGGACACCCCGGAAGGGGACATCCGTCGGGCCTACTTCCTCAGCTATGACGAGGAGAACACCGAGTACCTGCGCTTCGACAACGGCGAGCTGCAGGCGCAGATGCGGGGCGGGCGTGACGCCGTCTCGGCGAGCTTCGTCATCCCCTATCCGCCGGGCTTCCCGGTGCTGGTGCCGGGGCAGGTGGTCAGCGAGGCGATCCTCGCCTTCCTGCAGGCACTCGATGTGACCGAGATCCACGGCTATCGCCCCGAGCTCGGCCTGCTGGTGTTCACCGAGGCGGCCCTGGCCGCCCCCGCGGAGGATAGACCCCGCTCCGCTGCCCTTGGCAGCGGCCCCGCAGAAAAAACCGCCACTTCCCGGTCGAGGACAAAAAAACCTGTCGACGCCGGCGGGGTTATCGGAAAGTCCTGAGCGACGACCTCCCTTACCATGACTTCATCGCGCGGCCTGCGGGCCGCCGGTCGTTTTCGTCATCACCGGCGTTCGATCTCGTCGCCGGTGTGCAAGGGGAGGTCCCGCATGAAACTGTCCAAGACCCTGTCCAACGCACTGGTCGATCCGCGTCTGTTCCGCCAGTATGCCTATGTCGACGGCAAGTGGACCCACGGTGACGGTGGCCGCGAGGCGGCCGTGTTCGATCCGGCCACCGGCGAGGCCATCGGGCACATCCCCTGGCTGGAGGCTCACCAGATCCGCGAGGCCGTGGACGCCGCCAATGCCGCCTTCGTGCACTGGCGGGCGCTGCGTGCCGACGAGCGCTGTGAGCGCCTGCTGGCCTGGTACGATTTGCTGCAGGCCCACCGCGAGGACCTGGCCACCATCATGACCCTGGAGCAGGGCAAGCCGCTGCCGGATGCCCGCGGCGAGGTGGAGTACGGTGCCAGCTTCGTGCGCTGGTTCGCCGAGGAGGGCAAGCGTACCTTCGGCGAGACCATCCCCAGCCATATCCCCAATGCCGCCCTCGGCACCCTCAAGGAGCCGGTGGGCATCGCCGCCCTGATCACGCCCTGGAACTTCCCGCTGGCGATGATCACCCGCAAGGCCGCCGCCGCCATGGCGGCCGGCTGCCCGGTGATCGTCAAGCCGGCCGGCGAGACGCCGTTCTCGGCCCTGGCGCTGGCCGAGCTGGCCGAACGCGCCGGTATCCCGGCCGGGGTGTTCAACGTGGTGCTGGGTGAGGCGGCCGAGGTGTCGAAGATCCTGTGTGCCGAGGAGCGCATCAAGGCACTCTCCTTCACCGGTTCCACCCGGGTCGGCCGGCTGCTGCTGGAGCAGTGTGCGGGCACCGTCAAGCGGGTGTCGCTGGAGCTGGGGGGCAATGCGCCCTTCATCGTCGGGCCGGACATGGATCCCCGGGAAGCCGCCTTTGCGGCGGTGGCGGCCAAGTTCCAGACCGCCGGTCAGGACTGCCTGGCGGCCAACCGGATCCTGGTCCACGAGTCGATCCACGACGCCTTCGTCGAGCACTTCGTCGAGCGCATGGCGGCCCTGACCGTGGGCAACGGCCTGGAGAGCGAGGTCGACCTGGGCCCGCTGATCCACCGCCAGGCGGTGGACAAGGCCGCGGCCATCGTCGACGACGCTCTCTCCCAGGGCGCCACCCTGGTGGCCGGCGACCAGGGCCAGGCCCCGGGCGAGAACTTCTTCATGCCGGTGCTGCTGACCGGTGTGACGCCGCAGATGATGGTGTGGCGCGAGGAGAACTTCGCGCCGGTGGCCGGGGTGACCGCCTACTCGGACGACGATCAGGTGATCGAGATGGCCAACGACACCGAGTATGGGCTGGCCGCCTATGTCTATACCCACGACATCCGCCGCATCTGGAAGCTGCTGCGGGCGCTGGAGTTCGGCATGGTCAGCGTCAACTCGGTGAAGATGACCGGCCCGCCCGTGCCCTTCGGCGGCGTCAAGCAGTCGGGGCTGGGGCGCGAGGGCGGCATCACCGGCATCGACGAGTATCTGGAAACCAAGTATTACTGCCTGGGCGGGCTTGGTTCTGTTTCCGGCAGCTAGCGTTATGGGCTGCCAGCGCAGCCTATCTCGCGATGCCCAAGGGCGAAACCCTGACGCTGCGCTGGCGGCTTACGCGTCGAGCCGGAACAAGGTCCCTCTTGCCGGCTCTCGATCGACATCCCTGTCGATCGCCGCGTGCCGCTACGCTCGCGCCAGCGCCCTTGGGTAGATATCGCTCGATGGACTGCCCCGGCATCTGCAGCAGAGAGCAGCACTAAAGAATTGAACACCTCCCCGGCGGAGCCGGGGAGCCTGACAGAAGAGAGAACGTGATGAGCCAGCAGCACAAGGAATTGATCGAGCGCGACCGCAAGGTGACCTTCCACGCTTCCACCCACCTGCGCGACTTCGCCCATGGCGATGCGCCGGGCCGCGTGATCACCGGCGGCCAGGGCATCACCATCGTCGACAAGGACGGCCGCGAGTTCATCGACGGCTTCGCCGGCCTCTACTGCGTCAACATCGGCTATGGCCGCACCGAGGTGGCCGAAGCCATCTACCGGCAGGCCCTGGAGCTTTCCTACTATCACACCTATGTGGGGCACTCCAACGAGCCGCAGATCGCGCTCTCCGAGAAGATTCTCGAGCTGGCAGGCCCCGGTATGTCCAAGGTCTACTACGGGATGTCCGGCAGCGATGCCAACGAGACCCAACTGAAGATCGTGCGCTACTACAACAACGTGCTCGGTCGTCCGCAGAAGAAGAAGGTCATCTCGCGCATGCGCGGCTACCACGGCTCCGGCATCGCCTCCGGCTCGCTGACCGGCCTCAAGGCGTTCCACGACCACTTCGACCTGCCCATCGAGACCATCCGTCATACCGAGGCGCCGTTCTACTACCAGCGGGCGGCGGAGCTCGAAGGCATGACCGAGCGCGAGTTCTCGAAGCACTGTGCGACGAAGCTCGAGGAGATGATCCTCACGGAGGGGCCCGACACCGTGGCCGCCTTCATCGGCGAGCCGGTGCTCGGCACCGGTGGCATCGTGCCGCCGCCGGAGGGCTACTGGGCGGAGATCCAGGCGGTGCTCGCCAAGTACGACGTGCTGCTGATCGCCGACGAGGTGGTGTGCGGCTTCGGGCGTATCGGCACCGACTTCGGCAGTCACTTCTACGGTATCAAGCCCGACCTGATCACCGTGGCCAAGGGGCTGACCAGCGCCTACCAGCCGCTCTCCGGGGTGATCGTCGGCGACCGCGTGTGGAAGGTGCTCGAGCAGGGCACCGGCGAGTTCGGCCCCATCGGCCACGGCTGGACCTACTCCGGTCACGCCCTGGGTTGTGCCGCCGGCCTGGCCAACCTGGCGATCATCGAGCGCGAGGGCCTGACCGCCAACGCCGCCGAGACCGGCGCCTACCTGCAGCAGGCCATGGCGAAGGCGTTCGGCGATAGCCCCATCGTCGGCCATGTGCGTGGCGTGGGCATGCTGGCCGCCCTGGAGTTCGCCGCCGACCCCGCCAGGCGTCAGGCCTTCGATCCGGCGCTCAAGGTCGGCCCGCGCATCGCCGCCGCGGCGCTGGAGGAAAACCTGATCGCCCGTGCCATGCCGCAGGGTGACATACTCGGCTTCGCGCCGCCGCTCACCACCAGCCGCGCCGAGGTCGACGAGATCGTCGCCCGCGCCAGTCGCGCCGTGGGCAGGGTGGCCGACGAGCTGCTCCGCTCGGGCGATATCAAGGCCGCCTGAACCGGCGTGGGGGCCTGTCGCCGCGGGGTGTCCCCCGCGGCGTTCTTGTATGGTGAAGAGTATCCGGATGGGGATCGGGAGACCTTTCAATGGCTGAGTCCAGACACGGCGTGACGCTGGCGGCGATCTACCAGGCCCGCCGGCGCATCGCCGGCGAGGTGGTGCGCACGCCGCTGGTCCGCTCGGCGGCGCTGTCGGCGCGCTTCGACGCCGAGGTGTTGCTCAAGCTGGAGACCTGCCAGCCGACCGGTGCCTTCAAGCTGCGTGGCGCCACCAATATGATCGCGGCGTTGATCGAACGGCATGGTCGGGAGTCGCTCTCGGCCGGGGTGACCACCGCTTCCACCGGCAACCACGGCCGGGCGGTGGCCCATGCCGCCGCGCGCCTCGGCGTGCCGGCGGTGATCTGCCTCTCGCGGCTGGTGCCGGAGAACAAGGTCCGGGCCATCGAGGCGCTGGGCGCCGAGGTGCGGCGTGTCGGCCAGAGCCAGGACGAGGCCTTCGGCGAGGTCGAGCGACTGGTGCGCGAGCAGGGCATGACGCTGATTCCGCCCTTCGACGATCCGCTGATTGCCGCGGGCCAGGGCACTATCGGCCTGGAGCTGATGGAGGATCGGCCCGAGCTGGACCGGGTCATCGTCGGGCTCTCCGGCGGCGGTCTGCTGGGTGGCATCGGTGCGGCGGTGAAGACGATCCGCCCGGCGACACGCATCACCGGGGTGAGCCTGTCGGCGGGAGCGGCCATGTGGGAGAGCCTCCGGGCCGGTCGTCCCATCGAGGTGGCGGAGGTCGAAAGCCTCGGTGATTCGCTGGGCGGCGGGATCGGGCTCGACAATCGTTGTACCTTCGCCCTGGTGCGCGAGGTGATGGACGACCACCTGCAGGTCTCGGAAGGCGCCATCGCCCAGGCCATGGTCGACATCCTCGAGCACGAGAAGCTGCTGGTGGAGGGTGCGGCGGCGGTGGGCTTCGCCGCCCTGGCCGAGCATGGCCTGGACGTGCACGGCCAGAAGGTGGCGCTGATCCTCTCCGGCAACGGCGTCTCGCTCGAGACCCTCGACCGGGCCCGCGCGCTGGCGGGACGATAAGCTACGGGCTACGGGCTACGGGCTACGGGCTACGGGCTACGGGCTACGGGCTTTGTTCTTCCCTCTTCCGTCTGGAGATTTTCATGCAACTCTATCACCACGATGCCATTGCCGCGGCCGTGCATATCGACCACGGCGCCCTGGCGGCCGTGGAGGCGGGGTTCGCCGCCCTGGGCCGCGGCGAGGTCGTCCAGCCGCCGATCCTCTCCATGGCCATCGAGGAGTCCAACGGCGAGGTCGACGTCAAGACCGCCCATATCCGCGGCGCCGAGCGCTTCGCCATCAAGGTCAGCCCGGGCTTCTTCGACAACCCGAAGCTGGGGTTGCCGAGCCTCAACGGCCTGATGATGGTGTTCTCGGCGAAGACCGGCCTGGTGGACGCCGTGCTCTTCGACGCGGGCTATCTCACCCTGGTGCGCACCGCGCTCGCCGGCGCCATCGCCGCCAGGCATCTTGCCCGGACGAACAGTCGCCGGGTGGCGGTGCTGGGGGCCGGCGAGCAGGCCGAGCGCCAGGTCGAGGCGCTGCGCCTGGTGCGCGACATCGACACCGTCGACGTCTGGGCCCGCCGTCGTGAGGCCGCCGAGGCCTATGCCGAGACGATGCGGGGCCGGGGGCTCGCGGTGAACATCCACGACAGCGTTCATGCGGCCTGCGAGCGGGCCGACATCATCGTCACCACCACGCCGTCGCGGGAGCCGCTCCTGTGGGCTCAGGACCTCCCCGAGGGTGTGCACGTCACCGCCATGGGCTCGGACAGTCCCGAGAAGCGCGAACTCGACGAGTCGGTGCTGACCCGCGCCGATGCCTTCGTCTGCGACACCCGTGCCCAGAGCGAGAGCAACGGCGAACTCAAGGCACTGGGGGGCAAGGAGGCCCCCTTCAAGGTGCACGAGCTGGGCCGTGTGATTGCCGAGGGCCAGCGGCTGCGCCTGTCGGACGCCACCATCACGGTGTGCGACCTGACCGGTACCGGGGTACAGGACACGGCGATTGCCGGCTTTGCCCTGTCGCGCCTGGTGGGCGACTAAGGAAGGTGCCAGGAACCTGAACGACGGCTCAGACTCATGCGGTGCTCGGAATCTGGCAGGTCATGGGGCTTCTTCAGGCACTCCTTGCGGAATGTTCGGCCGATTCACGCTGCCAGTGCCGCAGCGTAGAGGGGTGGACGCCAAACTCCTCGGGTAGGCCGATGCCAAGGCTTTCCGCCAACAGACCGATGATCGCCATGTGATGAATGGTGTGACTGGTCAGGAAGGCCAGTTCACGTCCCAGGCTGGAACCAAGATCCAGAGTGGATCCGCCGGCAGGGTATGCCAGCTGGAGGGCGTCATGGACAGACTCTCGCTTTAGCCCTTGCAGCCTGCTCTCGATCCAGGCCAGACGCTGGGCGGCACGAAGCGGCGATTGTTCGAGAGACGTATCGCGCTGGCGATGCTCGTAGTCGATCGTGGCGTCGGCGGGCAAGGTACCGTCACCCAGCAAGGCATCGTAATGATCGATGAGGTGACGAATGTGTTTGCCCAGGGTGTGCCGTCCATGGTCGCCGAACGCTTGCCGGTAGTGTACCGGCGATAGCTCAGCCACGAAGTCCTTGAGCTGCGACAGGGCCTGGAGGTTCTCCTCGATGAGTTCCTCCATTTCCTATGAGGGCATGTGGGTAATGGATGACATGGTGCCTTTCCCGTTGGTTCTCTGAGTCTGTCCGCTATGCAGTGCAGTCAGAGTGGTGGAAGGGGGAGGGAGGGAAGCCAGAGCCAGTCTTTCGCATGCCTCCAGGCTCCAGCTTCCCATTCAGACGTTGGACGAGGGATCAGCCTTCAGCCTCGGCTTCACCTTCTGCCTCACCCTCGGCCATCATCTGATAGCCGCTTTCGGTGGCAGTGTCGGCATAGATCGCGTGCAGAGCCGAGCCGCCCGTGGCCAGCACGATAACCGGTACCGTATAGGCGATGCCCTTTGACAGGCTTTCGAGAAGGGTTCGCCGCTTGTCATCCGACATATGTGCTCCTGGTCCAGTGCGCCAGGGTTGTAACTTGATGAAAGAGTCCCTGGCCTGGCCGCAGTGACCCAGCAGGGAAGCGGTTTGCTCAGGCATTGTTGCCCTTGGCCATCAGGTACGCCGCCACTAGCACGAGAGTGGCTTGAAACATCATGCCGCCCAGCGGATGCATCGCTGTGGCCATGAAATGCCACTGTCCCCAGTACACCATGAAAATGGCGCCCAGCAGGGGCGGGACCATGATCAGCGCCCCTTACCGGGTGGCCAGATCGCCCAACGGATTAGCCATCATCCCACCGAGCAGGATCAGGAGCCCGGCGGTAATCTCTCCGAGCGCCACGGCAGTTCCCAGCACCACAGGCAGCTCCATCAGGCGGGAAAATGCCCCGATGCCGCTGCCCATGAACTTGTCAATCCCCAGGTAAAGAAAGACGCTGGCCAGGGCGAAACGAAGTATCCAGTGCGCATGCCGCTCGACAGGCAACGGGTCCTTATGGGGCGTGGTGATATCACTTTGCATATTGTCATCTCCTTGGCATGTATCGCTGAATACGCAGCGGAATAAGCGGTTTCACGATGTTGCGGCGATCCCGGCTGGTGCATGCTGGGGCGCCAGGAACTCTTTCAATGACTCGGCCAGCACCTGAGCCGAATCGGCCTCGTCATCCACCTCGACCGCGCGCCGCTCGCAACGGGAAAGCCAGTCGGCCAGCGCTGTCACGGTGGCCGTATCCAGCGGCTTGCCGTCGGCGGTAAAACAGGACGGCAGCAGGGCACCCAAGGTGTCCAGGGTCGATACGTGTCCATGAGCGGCGTCAGGCGCAGTCATGCGATGAGCCGAGGCGGCCTCTCGGGCCAGGTAGGCGATCACCGCCGGACCAAGCTTGGCCAGCGTCAATCGCGAGGCCACCACTTTATTCTTGGGCTTGAGAATCCAGCGCTTGTCGGGGGCTGACAGGGCTGCCTGCTGAAAGGCATGGTAGTCCTTCGGCATGGAATAGACCCGAGGAAAGAAGTCCAGGCGCGCTACGGCCTCGTGCGTGGGCCCGAACGTCTCGATGACTCGAGCCCGCATGGCGGCCAAGCTGTCGTGCAGGCGGCTTTTCACCGTGAGGGCACTATTCCCGGGAAAGTGGTTGAGCTTGCGCTGTGGCGATACTCGCTTGAACTGGGCAGGGTCGGGCATGCCGGTGAACCACCCGGCATCCCAGTGATCGGCGTCACCCTGCTCCCAGCCCAGCGGATCGAGCGCTTCCCGAAAGAACCGATCCTGCTCGGCGGCGCGCTTACCGCCCAACCAGTAGCGGCGCGAAAGGATCTTCTGGTCTGACATTCCCGAAACCTCCTGACCAAGCGGCTATCGTGTTACCTGTGGAGGCCTTGGTCGCGATGCGGTGAGAGTCCTTACAGCCCATTAGCCGCTGTTGCTGGGGCTTCTGCCAGATCTGGTCGTGGGCCGCATCGGCGCTGTCAAGGATGCAGGTAACCGGTCAGTCAGACAGGGGGCGCGGCCTGACCGTTGTGCACCAAATTTGACAATATCCATCGCCTCACTACATTAGGGCATAAGGTCCCGAGAACACTGTTCGGACGCTGCAAAGGAGAAAACGACGCATCACTGTCAATGGGGGCATGCTTGCCGGCCTGTCGACCAGGCTCGCGGCTTTTCAAGATTGGTGGGAGTTCGTCGTTGATGCTGTTGTCGTCGGGACCGATCACTACACACGCCAGGGGAATAATGAAAGAGACAATAAAGCACGGTTTTTTCTGTAAGTCTGAGGGTGTTATGACGACTCGCCTCACCAGGCACGTTTCACTGACGTGTCTGGCGAGGCGCATGCCTCGATGAAAGGGAGCATGCATCGAGGAGAGATCGTGCGCCTTTAACAACCATAAGATAGGGAGAGGGAAAATCGTCATGGGAAATCACAAGGGGAAAATCGTCATGGGAACTCACCATAGGAAAAAAATCTTTCCACTGTGGGGCGGTGCGCTGGGCCTCAGTGGAGCGCTGTTGCTGGCGCCACCCGCCCTGGCGCAAGACCGGGACGCTACGTTGGAGGCCTTGAGAACACAGATGGAGGCCATGCAGCGCCAGATCGAACGCCTGGAAAGCGAGCAGCAACGAGCGACCGCCGAGGCGCGCGAACGCGAAAGGGTCCCCGACAATGTGGTCACCGGCGGCGACACACCGGGAAGTTTCATGATTCCTGGCACCAATACCTCTTTCCAGATCGGCGGATACGCGAAGTTCGATGCCATCTACGACCTGGACCAGGATCTCGGCGATAGCCTGTTTGCCGATGGTATCGATGCCACCGATGACGACAGCGACACCTCGTTCCGGGCCCATGCCCGCCAGTCGCGGCTCTATATCAAGAGCTCCACGCCGACGCTCCTGGGGGACGCCACCACCCATATCGAGGGTGACTTCTTCGGGGTTGGGGGCAACGAGGTCTTCACCAATGCCCGCAGCTTCCGGCTGCGCCATGCCTATGGCGAGGTGGCGGGCCTCCTGGCCGGCCAGACCTGGACGAATTTCATGCATTTCGCGGCCTATCCCACCACCGTCGATTTCGATGGCCCGGTGGGGGTGAGCTTCATTCGCCAGGCCCAGCTGCGCTATACCCTGCCGGCCGGCCCCGGCGACCTGTCTGTCGCTTTGGAAAACCCCGAGGGTACCGGGTTCGCAGGCTCGCGTGACACGGCACCGGACGCGGCCGCGCGTTACCACTGGGACGGCGAGGGGGCCGCGGTCGAAACCGCCGCGGTGGTGCGACGCCTGAAAACCGATGATGCCGCTGCGTCCGGCGATGATTCCACCATCGGCTATGGCGTGCTGCTGGCGGGCAACATCGACGTGACCGACAGCACCAGGCTGATGGCCGGGGCCATCTACGGCGACGGTATCGGCCGCTACCTCTACACCGCCAACGGAGTCGATGACGGCAGCGACTCCATCGGTGCGGCCTTTATCGATGGCGATGGCGAGCTGGAAACCATCGAGGCCTATGGCTTCAACGCCGCCGTGGCTCAGCAGTGGACACCGAAGTTCAGCTCGGGCCTGTCCTATGGTCAGGTGCGGGGGGATCGACCGCGCGATCTCTTCCCCGATTCCACCCGCAAGCTCGAAAGCATCCACTTCAGCCACTTCTACCAGTTGACCGACCCGGTAACGCTGATGTTCGAAGTGTCACACGCCCGGAAGGAGATTAAGAGCCGGGATGAGGAAGGTAACACCCGGCTGCAGTTCGCTGCCCAATACAATTTCTGAAGACCCATTTCTGAAAAACCAGTGTCAAAAAGGCGCCACTTGAACGAGTGGCGCCTTTTCTCTCCTGTACCAGTAGCGTATGCAGTGACCTCGGCCTTATCCGCTGCCATTACCCGCCATGGGGAAGGTCAATCGGTGCCGCTGCAACGCTTGTTCTTTATCGCTCATCCCGCGCAGCAGGACAGTTGCTTGACGTCCTTGGAGAAGGTCTGGGCGCAGAACTTGAGTACCTCGATCCCTTCGGCGCGGAAGGCGGTCTCGATGGCCTCGCCGATCGCCGCCAGGCGCTTGGGAATGGTGTCGCACTCCAGGCCGTGGTGGAGGTCCAGTAGGGTTTCTTAAGAAAGATTAGCCAATCTGCAGCTCCGACTGCATCGAGTCCCGGGAGGAAGCAAAGGCGGAGCCGACCAGATAGGCCACCGTCAGCGGACACACGCGCCCCACGAACATCATCACCATGATGATGACCTGGCCCCCACCGGAAAGCTCCGTCGTCAAGCCCTGCGTCAGGCCAACGGTGCCAAGGGCGGAGGTGGCTTCAAACGCAACCGTCAGCAGGTCGGCGTCTTCGGTCATGGACAGGGCCAGGGTGCCCATGAAGATGCCGAGTACGGCCATGACCGCTACGGCCAGCGCCTTGAGCAGGGTGGTCGTGTCAATGGCTTGTGAAAACAGCGTGGGTTGGCTTCGGCGCCGGAGGTAGGCCCAGGTGGCGGCGAGCAGGACGAACAGGGTGGCCACCTTGATGCCGCTGCCGGTGCCGTTGGCGCCTGCACCCACGAACATCAGCAGCATCAGCACGAGGCTGGTGGGCTGGGTGAGGGCGCTGATGTCGAGGCTGTTGAAACCCGCGGTTCGCGGTGTCGTGGCCTGCAGCCAGGAGGCCCATAGCTGATCGGAGAGACCGGGTAGCGCGGCCAGGGTGGCCGGATTGTCCGACTCCAGCATGTAGATCATGGCGGCTCCCATGACACTCAGCACCAGGGTACCGAAGAGCACGACCTTGACGTTGATGTCCAGTTGTCGGCTGCGGGGATAGTCGAGAATCCCGATGACCACGATGAAGCCCAGTCCTCCGATCAGGTAGAGGGCGGGAATCACCATATTGATGACCGGGTTCCCGGCGTAGGCCATGAGGCTGTCGGGTGAAAGGGTGAAGCCGGCATTGTTGAAGGCAGAAACCGTGTGGAACAGGGACCACCAGAGTCCCTGAAGCCAGCCATGCTCGGGCACCCAGACCAGCGCCAGGGGCACCAGGGCGATGCCTTCTATCACAAGCGCCAGTTTGACCACCGCCTTGGCGGTGCGTATGACGTCCCGAGGGTGGGTCTCGTTGTAGGGGGTGCTCGCGACCAGGTAACGCCTGCCCCTGACACGCCCACCGAGTGACAGCAATGCCAGCACGGCGAATGTCATGAGCCCCAGACCACCGGCTTGCATCAATACGAGGATGACGGCCTCGCCCCAGATACTGAAGCTGGGGCCGGTGTCGGTCACGACCAGGCCGGTAACGGTCACCGCCGAGGTGGCGGTGAACAGGGCCTCGCCCCATGAAAGGGGGGCGTGCACGGCGAGCGGTAGCTTGAGCAGTGCCGTTCCCACCAAGATTAACACCATGAACCCAGCGGTCAGCAAGAAGGGAGGGCTGATTCGCCAGGCACGCTGCAGGCGTTGGTGATGTCGTTCTCGCCGAAGGTCCATTGGCGTGGTTCCCGTGATAATCGCCAGAGCTGATGCACTTCACCGCCGCTCCCGAAAGTCGTGATTCATCGACGGCTTGCGGGGCTGCATGCTCTGTTTATTTCCCCTTCTGTTCATTTCACCCTATCGTCGACCGGTCGCCATTTCTCGATGCGATTGTTCTGGAAGTCGGCGACGAATACCGTGCCGTCCGGTGCGACATCCAGGGCGATGGCGTGATGGAACTGTCCCGGACCGTCGCCTGTTTCGCCGAAGGTGTTGAGGAACTTTCCCTCGGCGGTGAAGACCTGGACCCGGTCATTGTAGAAGTCAGCGGATAACACCCGCCCCTCCGGCCCTATGGCGATGCCCGTCACGGTGGTGAGCCAGCCGTTGAACGGGCCATAGAGGCCGATGGCGAAGGGGCCACCCCACTTGCGCAGGAATTCACCATCGGCGTCGAACACCTGCACGCGGTTACCGTAGCCGTCCGCCACGTAGAGCGTTTCGTCGGTGGCGAGCGCGACATCGGTAGGGTAGGTGAACTCGCCGGCTCCTCGCCCGGTCTCGCCGGTCGTGCCCCATTGGCGAATGAACTCACCATTCGCGCCTAGCTGCTGTACGCGCTGATTGTAGAAGTCGGCCACGAACAGGTCGCCGCTCGCGGCAACGGCGACACCGCCCGGGGCATCGAATTCGCCGGGTCCCTCCCCGGGGCCACCAATGATATCCAGGGGCTCACCAGCCAGGTTGAAGACCTGAAGGCGGTCATTCATGTACTCGGGCACATAGAGCTTTTCCTCATGGATCGTCAGGTTCATCGGTCGCCCGAGTTCGCCGGGGGCATCGCCGGGGGTGCCGAATTCACGTTTGAATTGCCCTTCGTGATCAAAGACCTGGATTCGCCCATTGCGCGCATCGGCGACAAACACTTCATCCGCGGTGACGGCAACGCCGGTCGGATCGTCGAATTGCCCCGGCTCGCTGCCCTGGCTCCCCCAGGCGCCGACGAACTCATGGCCCGGTCCTTTCACTCGGGGCACGAAGGCAGCATAGGAGGCAATGGCAGCAACCGCCACCAGGCCTGTGACGATCGCCCCGACCTTGAACAATCGCTTTGCTTGCATGAAAACCCCTAAAAGTTAATACGAAAACCCATCCGGGTGGTGAAATCATCCTCCAGCGCCGTGCCATTCAGGTCCTGGGCGGCGGGGAGCTGGACAATGCCCTCGATGATCCAGCGGCGGGTCACATATTGCAGGCCCGGTGAAAGGAACAGCTGGGTTCCCCCTGAGTTCGCATCCCGCACCCCGTTCATCTCATTCTTTTCATGGTGGATCAGGTTCGCTTCCAGCACCCCGTACAAGAAACCGGGCACACCGCTACCCAATTTCCGCGGCCAGAGGCGGTACTGGAAGGAGCCGTCGAGACGCGCCTCATCACCGAACTCGAAACCGTTGGCCTCGGTGTTGGCCTGATAGGCGAACTGGGCATCGAGCTGATAGGCCAACGTCTGGTAGGTCAGGGCCACGCCACCCAGCGGGTCCCAGGAGCCGGAACCGGACTGCAGCGGCTGCGGCAGCCGGCCGAACCGGTCCCGCTCATCGTCGTCTCCGGTCGGCGTTTCCACGCCGAGAAACGGCGCCACGCGGAAGGTGCGGCCCGGCGCGTCGTCCTTAAACGCCGTGTAGCGCGCAAACAGGCGCGCATCGCCGAGCCCACGGCTGCTTCGCTCGAGGCGCTGCCCGCCGGGGCCATCGAGATCGAGCTCCTTGTCGAGATAGGGAAGGGCGCCGAACAGGGCGAGATCACGGGTCAGGCCGTAACCGAGCACCGTGATGGCACCGATGACCCTCAGGTCCCGGCGGGCAGGGCTGGGGTCATCATCGGCCTTGCGGTACAAGAACTGCTCGCGGAATACGAGGTTGCCTTCCGCGACGGGTAGCGCCGTGTTGAAGGTCTGGGGAGCCGCCTGAGCCAGGCCGGGCGCCATTATCGCCACCACGGCCAATAGTCGAGGACCGGCGGCTGTCTTGCGCCGACAGTGCGTCATGAATCATGCCCCCTCGTCATTGATCATTGGTCGTTGCTGGGGCGTCGAGTGCTTCGAAGCTGCCCAGCGTGAACCCGGCCCGATCGACGGCCTGTTCGGCGCGCGACTCGTCGAGCGTGTGCCCGTCGTCCATGGTGACGATCATCCTGCCGGCCTGGATGTCCGTTTCGATCGTCTGTACCCCTTCGATCTTGCCAAGCTGCTTCTCGATGCCATAGGCGCAGAAAGGACAGGCGAGTCCGTCGACCTCGATCTGGTAACTGGGTCCGGCAGCAAGGACCACCGTCGAGATGACAGCGGCAACCAGTGCCAGCAATAAGGCGTGAATCCTGGATGTCATGATGGCTTACCTCGTTGAGCGGTGCGTTGTTCTGCCCAACCCCCACGAGGGGTTCCTGGGCGGATGTCTGGGGCCATGGCTTCACGACGCCTTCGAGCGCACGCTGGCCACGGCGTCGAACAGCAGCGATGGCCGCTGCCATAGCGAATTGATGAAGATGGTGGTCACGCTGGCGGCCATGGCCACCATGGCCCACACCGGGTAGATCAGGCCGGTGGACGCCAGCGGGATGCCGATGCCGTTGAACAGGAAGGCCAGCGAGACGTTCTGCCGCATCTTGCGATACCCCCAGCGACTGATCCGCCAGGCGGTCACCACGCTGCCCACCCGGGCGTTGAGGATGATGATGTCGGCGGCGTCGATGGCGATGTCGGTGCCGCTGCCCATGGCGATGCCCACGTCCGCCTGCATCAGCGCCGGGGCGTCATTGATGCCGTCGCCGACCATGGCGACCCGTGCCCGCCGCTGGAGTTCCCGCAGCAGGTCGGCCTTCTGCTCCGGCAGTACGCCGGCGTGGACGGTTTCGATGCCCACCAGTTCGGCAATATGGCGGGCGGTGCGCGCGTTGTCGCCGGTCACCAGCGCGGTGTCAATGCCCAGTGAATGGAGCCGTTGCACGGTCTCCGCGGCGTCGGCCCGCAGGCCGTCGCCCAGGGCGATGGCCCCCAGCAGTCGTTCGCCACGAGCGACGACGATGACCGTCTGGCCCTGGCGCTCGGCAATCTCGATGCCATCGTTCACCGGTGCCAGGTCAATGCCCTGTTCGACGAGAAAGGTCGGGCTGCCGACCCATACCGGTTCGTCGTCCACCCGGGCGGTGACGCCGCGGCCGGAGTGCGCCTGGAACTCGGCTACGTCGGGTATCGCCAGGTCCCGTGACAGGGCCGCTTCGACCACGGCACGCCCCAGGGGATGTTCCGAGGCGGACTCGACCGCGGCAGCCAGCGACAGCAGCGTGCCTTCGTCGCCATCGACACTGGTGACATCGCGTACCGCGGGGCGTCCCTCGGTGAGGGTGCCGGTCTTGTCGAACACCACGGTGGTGACGCGCCGCAGGGCCTGAAAGGACTCGCCGGTGCGCATCAGCACCCCCTGGTCGGCCGCTTCGCCGGCGCCCCGCACGATGGAGAGCGGGGCGGAGATGCCCACGGCGCAGGGATAGCCCATTACCAGCACGGTCAGGGCGGCGAACACGGCCCGTTCCAGGTCGGACGCGGCTCCCCAGAGCAGCGGCGCACTCATCCAGAACACGAAGGCCAGTGCAGAGACGATCAGCACCGTGGGGGTATAGACCCGCAGCACCCGGTCCACCAGGTGCAGCAGGCCAGGCTTGAGCGCCCGTGCATCTTCCAGGCTGCGTACCACCTGCTGCAGGAAGCTCGCCTCGTCGGTAGCCGTCACCCGCACCACCAGCGTGCCGGTGCCATTGATGGCGCCGCCGACCACCGAGTCGCCCACTCCTTTCTCGATCGGCAGGGGTTCGCCGGTGACCAGGGACTGATCCACGGCCGAGACACCAGCGATGACCTCGCCGTCCACCGGGATACGCTCACCGGGGCGGATACGCACCCGCAAGCCGGTTTCCACCCGTTCCACGGGCAGATCCCGTTCGCCGCCTTCTTCAATGACATGGGCGGTCTCCGGCTGCAGGTCCAGCAGGCGGCGCACCGACTGGGAGCTGCGGGTCTTGACGATCAGCGAGAGCCACTCGGAGAAGAGATGATAGGTCAGCACCATGACCGAGACGGCGAAGAAGGCGGCGGTGGGGTAGCCGTCGGGCCGCACTGCCAGGCCGATGCCGCCGCCGACCAGTCCTGCAAAGGCCCCGATCTCCACCAGCACATGCTGGTTGAGAATGCCCCGCCGCAGGGCCTGATAGGCCATGACCAGCATCTGCCGGGCGATACCGAACACCATTGACACAGCCAGGACCGCCACCAGGATCGCCTCCTGGCCCGCCAGCATGCTCCCGGCGCGCAGCCCGAACAGGGCCAGGCCACCCAGGGCCAACAGGGCGCTACCGCCCAGGGCGGCTCCGGTGCCCTGGCCGCGAAGGACGGCATAGCCGAAGATCACCAGGCTGACGTAGACCAGGGTGGAGAGCCCCAGGGTCCAGGGCGATGTGGGATCGACGATCAGGCCCACCGCCGCCAGGCTGGCGGCCAGCGCCACCAGGAAGCGGTTGCGCTCGCGAGCCAAGTCGCGCTCCTGGCGCTCGTAGGGCTCGACCTTGCGGGGATCGCTGAGACGATAGCCAATGCCCTGCAGGGTGCCCATGAGCGCCTCGGCACTGGTCTCGCGGGCGTTGTATTCCACCAGGGCCTGTTCGTGGGTGAGGCTGACCGCCACTCGGCGTACCCCCGGCTTCTGCCCCAGGGCGCGCTCGATGGTGCCGGTGCACAGCGAGCAATGCAGCCCGCCGATGTGCGCCCGTACCCGTCGGATATCCGGCTCATCGGTCGGCTCCAGGTGCCATGGCTGGAGGCAGTCTTCCGGTGTCGCTGAGGTTGCCGTATGCATGGTTGTCCCCTCATCTGATGAGGTCATGCTCCAAGGGTAGGGCCCGTACTTGACTACGGAGTCAAGCGCCGGTGGGCATCGATGCGGGAAGACACTGGAGAGGAGGCGCCGGTCGGCCCATCAAGTCCAGGAGAACGCCAGCCAGAGGGTCCAGCCACCCAGCGTCACCAGTACGGCACCCGTCCAGCGTGGCATGCGTCCGGCGAGGCCAGCGGCAAGGCAGTCGCAAACTCCAAGGCGCTAGTCTGCCTCTGTCGCGATGCTTGCCGAGTACCCCGCACCGCGCACCGCCTCCACGAGCTGCTCGCCGGAGACCCGTGAGGCGTCGACCGCCACCCTGGCCTCACCATTCTCATGGGAGACCGAGCACCCCTTGACCCCCGGCTGCTGTTCGAGAATCTGGCGGACGATCTCCGCACAGCCGTTGCAGTGCATGCCGCCGATGGTGAGTCTCACTGTCTGCATGCCTTTCTCCTTTCTCCTGGTCGGCTCGCCGGTCAGTACCTCGTCGTGTTCCAGGGCGTCGAGGATGGAACAGCATTGAAGCGGCCCTTCTCCCGGACAACTGTCGAGAAGCGTCGTCAGCCCTTGGCGGATACGCTGGAGCCGCTCGATCTTCTGGTCCACATCCTGAAGCTTGGCGGTGGCACGCCGCCGCACGTCGCTGGCATCGGCGCTGTGGGTGGTACGCAGCATGAGCAGCTCGGCGATCTCGCGCAGGGAGAAACCGAGTTCCTGGGCACGTCGAATGAAATGCACCCGCCGCACCGTCTCGCCCGGATAGACGCGATATCCTCCCCCCTCCGGCCGAGTGGGCTGTTCGATGAGTCCGCGTCGTTCGTAGAAGCGAATCGTCTCGACCCCGACACCCACCGCTTTAGCCACTTTGCCAATGGTCATGTCACTCATGGCGGCACCCGTACACGTCTATGAGGATAGATTAATGGCCGTACCATGGTACGGGGGCAAGGGGCGCACACCCGTTACCGGCCATGATGTCGCTCATGCCGCTCAGCACGACAGCTGCAGTACATCCTGGGTCAAGGTCCAGCCAGGCGACGCGCCCAGCCCCGGCCCCCAGGGAATGGCAGGGCTGGCGCCGGCGCCGATCAAAGCGGTGGCCTTCTCGCCGCCCTCTTGAGTCCGCGCCCGTCAGGCGCCATGCTGCTGGCATTGCAACACGTCAATCCAAGGAGCTGAGCGGATGGCAACGGTACTGGCCTTCGATGTCTACGGGACCCTGATCGACACCCATGGCGTGGTCACCGAGCTGGAGGAGCGGCTCGCCGCCTCCGACAAGGCGGCGCTGGCCGCCGAGTTCTCGCGGCGCTGGCGCGACAAGCAGCTCGAATACAGCTTCCGACGGGGCTTGATGGGGGCCTATGTGGCCTTCTCGCAATGTACCCGGGAGGCGCTGGAGTTCACTGACCGCGCCCTGCAGACCCACCTGGCGGACGTCGACAAGGACCACCTGATGGCCACCTACGCCCGGCTACCGGCCTTTCCCGAGGCGGCCACGGCACTGGCACGGTTCTCCGCGGCCGGGGTGCGTTGCGTGGCCTTCTCCAACGGCACCGGTGAGGCGGTCGCCGGGCTACTCGAGCAGGCCGGGTTGCTCGAGCACTTCGAGACGGTGATCAGCGTCGACGAGGTGAAGCGCTTCAAGCCCGACCCGGCGGTCTATGCGCACCTGCGCAACCGGCTCGAGGTCACCCCCGGCGATACCTGGCTGATCTCCAGCAACCCCTTCGATGTCATCGGCGCCCGGCATGCCGGCCTGCATGCCGCCTGGGTGCGCCGCAGCCTGGATGCCCCCTTCGACCCCTGGGGCATCGAGCCCGACATGACGGTGGCGGATCTCGACGGCCTGGCCGAAAGGCTCGGTTGAACCGCCATGTCTCGCGGTCAGGATGATCGAGCGGGAGCATGGTGATGCATCGCCATGCTCCCGAGGGATCAGTTCACCAGCCGATCCAGGTCCTGTTTCACCAGCTCCACCGGCCGCGATACCTCCCGGCACAACGCTCCGGCCGTGAATGCCGGGGGCAGGGGCGGTCAGCCCTTCCAGGCGTGGCCGGCGAAGGCCTCGTCGAGTTCCGGATGATTGACGTGGTTGGAGTAGTTGGAGAGCGTCTTCACGGCCAGCGCCAGCACAATCTGCAGCACCTGCGCCTCCTCGAAGCCGGCGTCCAGGAAGGCCTTGACGTCGTCCCGGGTGGGCATGCCGCGGGTCTCGAACATCACCTTGGTGAACGTGCTCAGGGCCGCCAAGCGCTCATCGGGGATGGGTTGGTCATTACGGATGGCCTCCAGCACATCGGCGGGTACCTGCGACATCTTTTCCGCCAGCATGCTGTGGGCCGCCATGCAGTAGTCGCAGCCGTTGAGCCGACTGATGGTCAGGAGCACCACTTCCTGCTCGGGCGGTGCAAAGCCGGATTCCTCGCGGAACAGCGTATAGCCATGCAGGTAGGTGTCCAGGACCCCGGGTGCCTTGGCCATGCCCTCGTACATCTTGGGCACGAAACCCAGCTTGGCGTTGGCCTGCTCGAGCAGCGGCCGGGCCTTGGCGTCGGCGTTGTCGAGGGTCTGGGGCGCGAGTCGCATCTGATAGTCGGCTGCCATGGGGTACCTCCTGTCGCATGGTGGGACACCGCGATGGGTGTCGGGTCATATATGGATCACTTGGTCCATATGTTGCGTAAAACCTTACGGCTTCAATCAGGCGCCGTCAGCGAAGCGTGTCGAGGAGCAACTGTGCGGCAGCCTCGACCTGTGCGCGATCGGCACCGGACTTGAGCAGGGTGCGCAGGCCGGCCATGCCCAGCGTCAAGTAGGTCGCGAGTGCCAGGGAATCGCGGTCCGCGGCGATATCGCCTTCGGCCTGGGCCCGCATGACGGCCTCCTGGAATAGCCCGGTGATGGCCTCCACGCTGCGCCTGGCCTCGCTGGCCGCGAGGTCGCCCCGCTGGCCGAGCTCACTGGCCGAATTGAAGATCAGACAGCCCAGGCCGGCACGCTCGCTGCCGGCCTCCCGGGCCGTCTCCCCGAACAGGCCCTCCAGGAAGGCCATGGCCGAGGGTGAGGCCTCGAGCCGGCGGTTCAGCTGGCCGATCAGGTTGCCGCGGTAGCGGCGCAGTGTCTCGAGGAACAGTTGCTCCTTGTTGCCGAAGGCCTGGTAGAGGCTACTGCGCGAGATGTTCATGGCCTCCAGCAGGTCGCGGGTCGAGGCACTCTCGTAACCACGGGCCCAGAAGACCTGCATGGCGGCGTTCGTGGCCGCGTCGGGGCTGAATGCGATGGGGCGTCCTCGTGTCATGCCCTGGAATTTAGTACCGATCAGTCCATAAATCAACCCCGCGACAGATCGCGTTTCGGTTGTTATC
Source organism: Halomonas sp. LBP4 (assembly GCF_003202205.1). GTDB lineage: Bacteria > Pseudomonadota > Gammaproteobacteria > Pseudomonadales > Halomonadaceae > Halomonas > Halomonas flagellata. The sequence continues at coordinate 907,259 of NZ_PDOG01000001.1, read as the reverse complement.
GCTGTAAGGACGGGGGGCGAGCGACGACGTAACCATTACGGTGCACCACACGACAACAGCGACGGCCGAGCAGGAGAGCGTGGGAATGACGGAGCAGCACTCGCCGACACGGCGTTTCTGGCTGGGTGGCAAGCGGGCCGCCGAGCAGGATCGGTTTTTTTGTGAGGCCCTGGAGCAACTGGGCTGGGAGGCAGGAGACGAGACCCACTGGGACGCCGGCTGGGTCACGGGCATGCCCGATGCCGAGCAGTTCCACCGGGTCTCGCCGCAGCGCAGGCTCAACCACTTTCCGGGCAATGCGGCGCTCACCGTCAAGAGCCGGCTCCACGACAGCCTGGCGGTGCTGCGTGAGCGCATTCGCGAGAGCCACGGTGCCGACAGTGAACTGGCAGCGCGGCTGGCGTTTTTCCCCCGGGCCTACGTAATGCCCCATGACTATCATGCCCTTCAGGAGGCGGCCCTGGCGAACCCGGGGCAGCGCTGGATCCTCAAGCCCACCAATGCCTCCAAGGGCAAGGGTATCAGGGTGCTGCGCGATGTGGCCGAGGCCCCCCTGGCACCAGACTGGATGGTCCAGGAGTACCTCGCCAATCCCCATACGATCCGGGGCCACAAGTATGTCCTGCGGCTCTATGTACTGATTTCGGCTATCGAGCCGCTGCGCGTCTATCTCTATCGCCAGGGGTTCGCCAAGCTGGCCTCGGAACCCTGGGACCCCGAGGATGCCGACAACCCCTACAGCCAGCTGACCAACCCGGACATCAACGCCCTCAACGCTCGGGCGGAGGTGCCGGTGGAGTTCATCGACCTCGACCGCTATCGCCAGTGGCTCCGCGATCAGGGCCATGACGACGACCAGCTCTTTGCCCGGATCCACGATCTGGTTGCCCTGACCGTGATTTCCGCGGTGGATGCCATCCGACAGCGCACCGCCCGGGCTGGCGCCGACCCTCGGGGATGCTATGAGCTGCTGGGGCTCGACTGCCTGGTGGACGACACGCTCAAGCCCTGGATTCTCGAGTGCAACCTCAGTCCGTCGCTGGGCATCTGTGCCGGGCCGGAGAGTGGCGGGCGCATCGAGGAGGCCGTCAAGGGTGGCCTGGTCCGGGACATGATCTCGCTGCTGGACATCGATGGCGCCGCGCCGCCGGCAGACGAGTCGTCCGGTGCCGACGTCAGCGCCCGCCTGGTCGCCGAGGCCGAGGCGGAGCTGGCGCGTGCCGGAGACTTCCAGCGCCTGTTCCCGGCGGCGGAACCGTCGCGCTATCTGCCGTACTTCTCACTGCCGGCGCTGGCCGACATCCAGTTGGCCGATGGCCTGGCGGGCCGCGCCGTCGCCCGCCCGGTGCTGCAGCGCCGCCATGTGGCGGAGTTGCTGGATGACGACCAGCTCGCCCTCTATGCCACCCATACCGGTCGCTACTACCGGCCCAACGACTCGGCGGCGCTGATCTGGCTGCTGGCGACGGAGGGGCTGGATCCCGACGCCATTGCCCTCGAGCTGGCCCGTGCAGCGGTTACCGAAGGCGATCCCCCTCCGGACCATCAGGCGCTGCGCCGTGACGTGTGGGCCACGTTGGCCCGCTGGTGCCGTGCCGGCCTGCTGTGCCAGCAGGGGAGCATGGCCGTGCCGGCGTCGCCGACGACCGGCGCAGGGGAGTCGCGCCCGACGCCGACGACGGTGGCCTCGTCGGGCCGGGCCATGCAACTGGCTTTCGATGGCAGGCGTTGGGCCCTGCATGTCGACAGCGCCCCCGCCAGCGCCCGGCTATCGGACCTGCTCGAGGGGCGGCTCGTGCCGCTGAGCGACGAGGCGGCGAGTCGATTGCCGCGGCTGGAGGTCCTGCGCGATCCGGCAGGCTACACCCTGGCGACCGACGGCGAGGTGCTGGCGTCGCGACTGACGCTGGCGCAACTCGGCTCGGCGCTGCTGGCCCACCTGGTGCGCCAGGCCGCCACGGCGGATCGCCTGGTGATCGATGCCGGGCTGTTGGTCACACCACAGGGCTCGGGGGTGCTCTGCCTGTTCCCCGCCGGGGAGCAGAGCGGCGATGCCTTGCGGCAGCTGGTGTCGGCGTCGGGTGGCGTCCTGGCACGGGGGCTGCGGCTGACCATGGCGGGGGCGCCAAGGGTCGAGCCGCTGGGGCTGCCCATGCCGGAAGTGGCCGTCGGCAGCCCGGCAGGGGTGCCCGAGAGCGTCGAGATCCGCAGTGTGCTGTGTATGCACCCCGACGGGAGTCCGGGCGCTGCACTGGATCCGGCCTCCTCGCTGGACGTCCTGGGTGCGCTGCTGCCGTGCTGCGTCTCCGTCACCGGCGCGCCACTGGACGCGCACACGGTAACGGCGCTCGGCGAGTGGCTCTCCGGGCTTGACCGTCGCTCGCTGTCGCCTGGCGAGGAGGAGCCATCCCCGACGGCGGTTGCCGCCTGGCTGGCCACGCTTGGCGAGCCGGGAACCAGTGCCAGCCGGTCCGACACGGCCACGGCCAATGGCTGAGAACTGTTGGCACCGGCAGGTGCACGAGCATAGCGCGGCGCCGCGTGAAGCGGTGACGCCGAGGAGAAGCCAGCCACGAGGGCTGCCTTCATTGCACGATGACATGCTGTCGCATGTCGCCCTTTTGTCATCATGGAGGTCATTATCATGACACTGCAAGACGAGAAGCGTCGTAGCCTGTTGAGTCGGCTCAGCCGCCAGTTGGGCTACTCGGCCCCGGCACTGGTGCTGGTGGCCAGTGGCGCGGCCTTCCAGGCCGTGGCCAGCGAGACGTCGGCCGATCCGGCCTTCACCAGTGGCCAGGAAGCGCCCCTGATGCTGGCGGAAGCCCAGGCCGAAGGAGACGCAGAGGCCGAGGGTGAAGCCGAAGCCGAAGCCGAAGCCGAAGGTGAAGGAGAAGGTGAAGCCGAAGGTGAAGGAGAAGGCGAAGGAGAAGGAGAAGGTGAAGCCGAGGGTTGAGCCGAAGCCGAGGGGTAACTGTTCTTCAGGCCCCTGAACGGGTGGCCGGGCCGGACGCCACAGGCGCCGGCCACGGCTTCCTTACTTGTGATCAACAGGTGAACCGCCATGTCGCCCACAGCACACAGGTCTTTCCCGCCGCAGGAGGGGCTCATCGAGGAGAACCTCCTGGCGTTGTCACAGTTGAGGCATTTCGTCGGCGATCTGGAGCCGGAGCACTACCGCCAGGCCTTCGGTCACCACGGTCGCCATACGCTCGGCAAGCACGTTCGCCATATCATCGACCATTACGATGCCTTGCTGAGCGGTCTGGAGGCCGATGGCGATGTCATCGACTACGAGCGGCGCCGTCGCGACGAGCTCCTCGAGCAGTGGCCGCACCAGGCGGCTCGCCGCCTGGCCGAGATCGAGGCCGTGCTGGCGGCCTTGGTCGACCGGCGTCCATCGGTTCGGTTGGGCCAGACCTATCCCGTCGGCGACGGCGCGCTGGTGCTGGAGACCAGCCTGGCGCGCGAACTCGCCTTCCTGACCAGCCACACCATTCATCACATGGCGATCCTCGGACTGCTGGCCGAGCAGATCGGCATCGCACTGCCCGAGGCGTTCGGGGTCCACCCTTCCACGCTGCGGCATTGGCAGCGTGAAGCCTCTGTCCCGGTGTCGGCGAGGAGTGCCTGATGGCTCGGGCGCTACTGGCGACATGGCTCCTGGCGCTCCTGCTGGCCGCGCCCGTGACGGCGGATACTCGCTGGCCCGAGCAGGGGTGGGAGGTGGTCCCCACCTCACTCGCCTATGCCGAGCTGCTGGAGGCCCTGCGCGACGCCGTCGAGGCCGAAGGGATGTTCATCGTGACGGAAGCCGGGCCCACCGAGGCCGCGGCCAGGCGTGGCGAGTCTATTCCCGGTAATCGGGTGGTCGGCGTCTTTCGTAACGATTTCGCCGTGCGCACCCTGCGTCTCAGTGTCCCTGCCATGATCGAGGCGCCCATCCGCTTCTACGTTACCGAGAACGACGACGGAAGCGCCACCCTGTCCTGGAAGACCCCGAGTCATGTCCTTGCCCCCTATGTCGAGGAGGGCGGCGAGGCGCTGGAGGAGATCGGCCGCGAGCTCGATGCCGTATTCGCGGCCATCGCGAGTCGAGCAGAGGAGGGGACAGAGTAGCTCGCTGCCGCTGCGGATGGTGGCCGACTTGCCGGTAATCGCCTCCGCCCGCCTGTAAGGAACCCGCGACCAGACCGACCAAGTCCGCGCCTGCCTGCCGCCCGATGTGGCGTAACAGGCCGTAGAAATGCTCCGGAATATCGAGGAGGCGAAATGACGAAGATCGCGAGTCTATTGTTGCTGAGGGTATCGCTGGGGGGGCTACTGCTGGTCTGGGGCGTGAACAAGATCCTCAATGTCGATCACAGCCGGGCCATTGCCGAGAACTTCTACTCCGGGGTCCTGGCAAGCGGGACCCTGCTGCCGCTGGCCGGCGCCGGCCAGATACTGATCGGCCTGCTGGTGATCATCGGACTGGCCAGGCGCTGGGTCTATCCGCTGCAACTTCTGCTCAACGGGGCGTCGCTGCTGGCGGTCAGTGCCTCGGTGATCGATCCCTGGGGATGGTTCCTTGAAGGCACCAACGTCTTGTTCTATCCCTCCCTGATCATCTTCGCCGGCAGTCTCGTGGTGATGGCATTCCGGGAAGAGGATCGGTTTGCCTTGGATGCCAGGCATCGGACTCGGCCTGCCTCCTGGGTGGCGCGCCGTAACTGCGGCTCTTGAACGCCGGCACCTGGCCGACTGTCGGCCAGGTGCCGGGCTTCATGTCTCATGGACACTCGGGCGGATCGTCACTGGCCGAGAATCCCAAATGCGTGTACCAGGCGGTGGCATCGACACCGGCATTGTCACCATCGCTCATCACTGCCACCCCATCGACACGGCTGGCGCGCTCCCCGAAGAGTGTCTCGAAGTCCTCTCGCACGTCCCTGACTTCCGCTACCCATTGACCCACGCGCGATTTCCCGCCCTGAAGGGCCAGTAACCGGGCGCGTGACGTGAAGGCATTGGGCCAGTCCGAGCCCGCTGGCTGACTCGAAGCCCAGACATAGTTCACCGACTGGACCTGCCAGGGCAGGATCCCCGTCTTCCGCACCACATAGATCCGCGCCGGATAGTCGTCCCCGGCCTTGGTGGTTTCATCGAGCCCCTGATGGATCCCCGATACCTGCCAGCACCAGTGGAGGTAGGGCGTGCGGTCCAGATCCACCTCCTTTTCCAGATACTTCGCCGAGGCCTGTTGTCTGGCTCTGGCCTGGAGCACTCGAGTGCCATCTCGCTCGACGAGCCGGTACTCCGTCTCGCCTTCGAAGGAGCGTGTCGGCCAGGCCATCATCGCCTCGGCGGAAAAGGAGAGCTCGTCGGCCGCCAGGGAGAGGCAGCTTGCCAGTAGCAGCACGCCAACCGGGATCAGGGGCTTGATCATCGAGGCTACGTCTCGCTGTGTCATGAGGATGCAGGCAATCCGTCTTGGTCGCATAATCGACGACTTCCTTACCGGATAATAAGAGATCATTTCAGCCGTTCGGCGGTGAAATCAAGGCTGATCTCGACCCGGAGCGCCAGCCATAGGGAAAGTTTGGCCGCCAACGACCTGATCCCGCATCTTATCCAGTTGGCCTGCAATATTCTGTGACTGCTGGGGTCGCTCGGCACGACCGGCGGGCTCAGGCCGGTGCGTCAACCAGCCGAACCTTTTACGCCCCCGCTACGACCCATCTCGCTGGCGAATTCTGTGGCTATTTGTTAATCGTCTTCCATGATTTGTGGCGCAGCCTGGCCAGCATGTCAGCCATGTGGCAAGGTGGACATGAGTGTCTGCTTGAACGGTTTTCTCCATGTTATTTTCAATACAAAGTCCGATTAAATGGCGAGTCGATGCATTGGATATGGGATGGGTTCCTTGCGTGTGGACCCGCCTTGTCTCCTCTTTATTGTACAAGGTGGGTGGTAGGGGGAAGGGTTTATGGTGAATCCTGCCTTGTGGCATGGTAAAATCATAAGGCGATTCCGATGTCCGCCGGCTCACGATAAGTCGTCGTGAGCTTGAAAGCCTCACTAATAAGAAGGTGTCCTAATGCCCCATCAAGGCCCTTTTCCACCACTGGTATGGGATTCTAGGCGTGTGCAGATTCAGGGGTTCACGACAGGCTTGCATCAGGTCGAGTGGTTGCTGGTTTCGCTGGTTGCCCTGTACTTGGTGATCATTGGCACTCCGGATGAGGGCGGCTGGGGGCTCGTGGTGGCAACCTCTGCCTATTTCGGTTTCAGCCTGGTGGCCAGTCGCTTGAGCTTCTTCGGTGAAAGACAGCGTTGGCTACTGGCGATGCATACCTGGGTCATGATCGGTTTCATCACCTGGTTTCTCTATCGCACCGAAGGCGTGACCGGGCCGATGATGAGCCTGTATCTGCTGGCAGTGGTGACTAGTGCCTTGACGTTGGGGGTCTTGGCGACATTGCTTGAGGTGGTTGCGATTGCCGCTTGCACCCTGCTGCTTTTTCATCTTGCCGGAGGGAGTGTCATGACGCCTGCTAATCTGACACTGTTCGGCACCAACATCATCGCGTTCTTGATAGTCGGTTACCTTACGTCGGCGTTGGTCAATGCCATTCATGTATCCAATCGGATGCTATTGGATATGGCCAGTCTGGATTCCTTGACGGGTCTCTTTAATCGCCGAGCCTTTGATGACCTGGTCAAGCCTATTCATGCGCTGGCCCAGCGTTCTCGCCGCCCCTACAGCGTGGTAGTCATCGATATTGACGAACTGAAAGTCATCAATGATAGCCTCGGCCATGGAGCAGGCGATCAGGCTATTCTGGCCTTGGCTCGACAACTTCAGGACTGCAAGCGAAGCAGTGACCTCTTGGCGCGCTATGGTGGGGATGAGTTCGTGATGCTGCTTCCTGACACCGATGCGGATGGGGCAAGAATCATGATGCAGCGTCTGGTCGCTACCGACAAGGGTGACGAACCACGTATCAGCATCGGCGTGGCGTCCTATCCTGAACATGGCGATCGGTTTGAACGTCTGCTCGAGTATGCCGATAGTGCCATGTACCATAGCAAGTCGTCGGGTGGAAATCGCGTCTCCGTCCGAGGCCATGCTAAAGCAGATGGCTAATGCCGAGATTCGCTTCATCGCCAATGTCCTATGGAGCACCTTAGCAATCATAGTGCCAAGGAGCGGGTCCAGTCCTGTCATTTGTTTCCTGGAGTGGTGTGCCTGTCCACTGAGCAATCGAATACTTCGAAATGCTTTCCGGCCTGGTGCAATAGCCGGAACTGCTGATTGCAGCGTGTGCAGGCATCGCACATGGCAAGATGCAGCTTGAGTGAAAGTTTTTCCTGGAATGTCAGAGGGGCATCAAGTTGTCTGGACATCAGGCGAGTCGCCTCTTTGCACATCATCATCTTGAACATCATATTTCTCCGTGAGCCAGTCTTCCTCGATGCCTAGGCTTGATCTCATTTGGTGAAGAATCGAAGTTGCTTTCCTTGAGCCCTGCCTGGTGGCAGAGGTCATCGGTCGCCAGCCGCTGCATATGGACCCGAATGCCCTCTGCCGTGATCGGATTCATGTTGTCTTTCCTGCCCGGGCTGGCGTCAGGAGAGCGAACCAGCGTGATGGGGGCATGGAACCATGAGGGTTCAGTCGTCAGTCCTTGCTCCTCCTTACACCGCTCCTTCGTCGGCGGCTTGTGAAGTGCGGGGCAGGGCTACGGCCATGCGGGAAGCGCCGCGTGTAATGAAGGAGGCGATCTTTCCACCAAGTAGAGAGGGCCGCGGGGCAGTGACGGTCGGGGGACCGGCGCCGTTGCCTGGTGCTGCAGGGATGATGAGGCGATATAGAGGGGGCACAGAGATGATCGATGTACTGGTGATGTACCCGAACCGGGATGGCATGCGCTTCGACGATGGCTATTACCTTGGCGAGCATGCCGCGCTGGTGGCGCGTTTACTGGATGGGCACGGGATGAGATTCATGCGTGTAGCCAAGGGAAGCGATACCGGGTCTCCCTACTATATCGTGACGCATCTTGGTTTCGATTCTCTTGAAGGCTTCCAGACCGCGATCGATGCCGTGGGCAGCACCATCTTCGAGGACATTCCCCGCTTCACCGATGTGGAACCACTGATTCAAGTCGGTCACGTGTTGGTGAACCATCCCTTGAGTTGAGACGTGTCACCGGTTCCGGAGCAGGCGCGTGGCCGGCATGGGACCGGCAGAGGAGGATGCCATGATACCGCGTATGCTGCGCTATTCAGCGCTGGGCATCGCCCTGAGCCTTGTGCCGTTGTCATCCATGGCAGCGGCCCCCCCCATCCAGGAGACACCCACGGTGCCTGTGGTGCACTCCTTGGCGTCTTTTCGGGAGGCCGTCCGTGCCGGAGGGCCCGGCAAGGACGGTATCCCGTCCATCGATCGCCCGCGCTTTCAGTCAGCGGGAGAGGCGACGCTGAAGGATGGGGACAAGGTCATCGGTGTCTACCATCGCGGCCAGGCCCGGGCTTATCCCCAGCGCATCCTGGTCTGGCACGAGATCGTCAATGACGAACTGGGCGGTGAGGCGCTGAGCATCACCTACTGCCCCCTGACGGGCACCGCGCTGGGCTTCAAGCGTGGCGAGACCGAGCTCGGCGTCTCCGGCAAGCTGGTCAACAGCAACTTGATCATGTATGACCGCGCCACGGACAGCGAGTGGCCCCAGATCCTGGGAGTGGCCATCGACGGGCCCCTGGCCGGCCAGGGGCTCGAGGAGCTCCGAGTATTCTGGACCACCTGGGGGGCCTGGAAGGCACGCCATCCCGAGACCGAGGTGCTGACCGATCAGACCGGTTTCGTGCGCAACTATCGACGCGACCCCTACGGAAGCTACAACCCCACCAGCGGCTATTATGCGCCCGACAGCCGCCGGTTGTTCCCGGTGATGCAACGCGATGATCGTTTTCCGCCCAAGACCGAAGTGTTCGGTGTGCGTGGTCCCGAGGGCGCACTGGCCATCACCCGTGAGGCGCTACGCGAGGAGGGAGTGGTCGATGTCACACTGGGCGAGCGTCGCTACACCGTCATTCATGACCCGGGGCTGGACACTGGCTGGGCCTTCCACAATCCCGAGGGTCTGGAGATTCGACCGACCGAGCTCGACTTCACAGCCGAAGGCGTCACCGGGCCGGGCATCGACTCGCTCGAGGCGGTGAATGGCTTCGAGGCCATGTGGTTCGCCTGGGCCGCCTTCTACCCCGATACCTATCTGTATGAGGGGCAGGAGGCACCATGAAACCGCTTGCCCGAGTCATCCTGAGGATGCTTTCGCGCCCCACCTCGGCCGGCGCGGCAGGCGCCGTCATGGCGGCCTATGCGCTGCTCTACCTGTGGCTGACCGGCGACATCGCCGGTGGCGGCGCGGGTGGTTGGCAGGCCACCTTTCCCGCCTGGGAACGGGTCTTCCAGGCGCGGGGCCTGTTTCAGTTCGAGCCGGTGGGGCTGCTCACCCTGGGAGCGCTGGTGTGGACCTTCAGCCCGCTGAATACCCTGCTCGCTGTTTCCATGGGGTTGCTGGTCGGATTGAATATCGTGGCCGGCTGGTGGCTCTGGCGAACCCCGCGGCAGTGCGGTCTGAGCGGGTCGAGTACCGGACTGCTGGCGGCGATTCCGGCGCTGCTGGCCGGTGGGGCCTGCTGCGCTCCCATAGTGCTCATCTGGCTGGGGCTGCCGATTGCCGGGGTCCTGGCCAGTCTGACGCCGTTCCTGATTCCCATTGCGCTGTTGCTGCTGGTGGCCGGGCTGTGGCTCAGCCTGCGACGGCTGGTCGGGGAGGGAAGCCCCCGCTGACGTGCCGGCGCCACGATCTCGAAGATTGTGACCTGCCTCTGGAGCGGGTGGCCGAGGTCCTGTCGGGCATTGCCGCCCGGGCCGCGGGCGACTGATTCCGACAGGCTCCTAGTCCCGCCGCTCGGGCGGCGTCCTGTCATCCAGAGCGGCCTCGAAGCGCTGCCCGATCCCATGCAGTAGCGTGAACTGCTCGTCGCAGCGACGGCAGGCGTCGCACATCATCAGGTGCAGGCGTAGCGAGAGTCGTTCCTGGAACGTCAAGCGGCGATCCAGCTTGAGTGACATCAGGCGGGTCGCCTCCTTGCACATCATCATATGGTCTCCTCCTTCAGCCAGCGCTTTTCCAGGCAGGCACGCAAGCGTAGCCGGGCGCGGTGCAGGATCACCCAGCAGTTGTTCTCCTTGATGCCGATCTCCTGGCAGATCTCTTCTGTAGAGAGCCCCATCAGCTCGCGAAGCGAGAAGACCCGGGCGATATTGTCCGGCAGGGCAGTCATGCAGGCGTCGAACACCTGCCAGAAATGCTCGTTCTCGAAGGTGACGTCAGGCTCTCCCCAGTTGCCGGGGCGGGCATCGTCCTGCCAGCGGCCATTCTGCTGGAACTGGCGATCAATGGCGTCGTCGTCACTTTCATCATCCAGGGGCTGCCAGCGCCCCTGTCGTTTCTGGACGCGCAGCGTGTCGAGTATCTTGTACTTGAGAATGCCGAAGACCCAGGTCTCGTAGCCGGAACGTCCGGCGAAACTCGCATCCTTCTCGATGGCTGCCATCAGCGCCTCCTGCACGGCATCCTCTGCCAGGGCGTTGTCACGCAGGTGCAGGCGGGCGAAGGAGAGCAGTCGAGGCCGCACGGCCGTCAGGCGTGCCATGCGTCTAGCCGATTCGGTCATGCCGTCGTCCCCCTGGCGGATCGTCTCGTCCGTCATGTGGTGTTCGCTCCCGAGTTATGCTGTCAGGGGTCATGCTAGTCCGTCCATTATGGCAAGACAGCTTGTCTTTGTCGTTTCATCCTCGATGCACGCAGCGACCTGGCGCTCAGGGAACGCCAGGCGGCATGCCTGGCGTTAAAAGCCAGCTCAAAGTATTCATTTACACCCCGTAAATCCCGTCTTTGCACCCGCGACATCCTTGCCGCTCGCCCTTCGAGCAGCGGTGCTGCCCAAATCATCTATTCGACTTTCAGGCAGCGCCCAAGGCGGGGAAAGCCGAGGGCGAGGCGCTGCAGGTCCTGCGGCCGGTCCACATCCCAGACCCTGGCCGGACAGGACAGTCGCCAGCCGAGGGCCTCGATACGCTGACGCGTGGTGGCCATTACCTCTGCGGTGCCCCAGGCGATGTCCTGGAAGAGCCGGGCGTCAGGGTGTCTGACGCCCACCAGGCCGTAGCCGCCATCCTCGGCGGGGAGAAGAACGACCTCGGCCTCCTCCAGGGCGTCATGACACTCCGCGAGCAGCGTCGGCGTGAGCGCCGGGCAGTCGCTGCCGATCAGCAGTCCCGAGCCCTTCATCGTCGACAGTGCCCGGTGCATCCGGTCGCCGAGATCGCCTTCCGGCTGGGCGCGCAGCTCGATGTCGTAGCGGTCGGCCAGCTCGAGGAACAGCGGGTGGCTGTGATCCAGCGCCGTCCACAGGGTGATCTGGTGGGCAGCGGTGGCGTTGATGGCGACCTCCAGGGTGTGACACAGCAGGGCGGCATGCAGCCGGGCGGCGCCTTCGGCGCCGAGCACCGGGATCAGCCGGGTCTTCGTCTCGCCGGGGATCGGTGCCTTGGCGAGAATCGCCAGGGGGAAGTCAGCGGACATGGCGATACTCCCGGGCCAGGCTGTCGGCCGACACGCCACGCCAGTAGCGAAAGCGCAGCCGCCACATCAGCCGGATCGTCGCCCAGACGCCATGGGTCTCCCAGCGCCGGCCACTGCTCACGACCTTGTGGTGAAGGCAGGCCGGGGCAGAGAGGCGCTTGAGCCGGCGTGACATCTCGATGTCCTCCATCAGTGGCTGGTCGGGAAAGCCACCCACGGCATCGAAGGCCTCGCGGGTCATGAACAGGGCCTGGTCGCCGGTGGCGATCCCGCTGAGGCGTGAACGCAGGTTCATGGCTACGGCGATCACCGGCAGCATGGGGTGCCGGCCGGTGAGCCGTATGTCGAAGCGTCCCCAGCATCGGTTTCCCGCCAGGGCCTCGTCGACAAGGCGATCGGCGCGGCGTGGCAGGTGCGTATCGGCGTGCAGGAACAGCAACTGCTGTCCTCGGGCCACGCGGGCGCCCACGTTCATCTGAGCGGCGCGTCCGGGGGGGCTGTGCAGCACACGCGTTGCCAGCGGTGTGGCCAGGGCAACGGTATCATCGCGACTGCCGCCATCGACGACCAGCAGCTCCGCGCCACACACCCATAATCCCAGCAACTGCGTCAACAGGCTCTCGATGGTGGTTGCCTCGTCGAGGACGGGGATGATGATGCTCAGTCGCGGCGTTGCTGGCATGGCGGGCGGTCTGTCCGGAGTCGTGGCGGTCGACTTGTCGGTGTTGTGTCGTGCCGGCGCCTCGAACCTTACCGCACCATCAGGGTGTTGGTCGCGGTACGGGTGAGTAAGGAGGGGGATGCTTTCTGCCACTAAATGATATGGATTGGCATCACGTGATCCCGACGATCTCGCTCAAGGGAGAAATGTCATGACAAGTTTGAATGGTATTACCTCATTCCTCAGTGACTGGAGTGTCTCCGCGCCCGAGTGAGGCGGAGGGTATGCCTGTCCGGTGGACCCGGGGACATGACGCTCAGGTGATGGGGAGAAGGGAGGGAGGATCAGCCATGACACTCTTGAATCGCGTCGGCTACATGCTGAGCTGCTGGCTCTCCTGCCCGCGGCCCTGGCACCGTGCCTCGATCCCCATCGAGGAGGGCATCCCGGACTGCCTCGAACCCGGTGACGTCCTGCTGATCGAGGGATCATCACGGTTGAGTACGGTGATCAAGTACCTTACCCAGTCCACCTGGTCCCATGCGGCACTCTATGTGGGAGAAGCGGCGTGTCGGGATCTGTTCGGTGCGACGCGAGGAGAGTGCCTCGTCGAGGCGGATCTCGCCGAGGGCGTGCGGCTGGCTGGTCTCGAACAGTTCGACGGCTACCCATTGCGCATCTGCCGTCCGTTGGGGTTGAGTGAGGAGGATATCGAGCGGCTGGTCACCTACGCCTGCAGACGAGTGGGGCATCGTTATGATCTGCACAACATCTTCGACCTGGCCCGCTACCTGCTGCCGTTGCCCCCTGTGCCGGTCCCCTGGCGCCGACGCATGCTGTCCCTGGGCAGCGGTGATCCCACCCGGGCGATCTGCTCGACCCTGATCGCCCAGGCCTTCCAGTCGGTGAGGTATCCGATCCTGCCCTTCGAGGAGTGGCAGGACGACCCACGGCGCTGTGTCGGGTGCCAGCGCCGGGTGTTGCAGCGTCGACACTACAGCCTGTTCACGCCCCGTGACTTCGACCTCTCGCCTTACTTCGAGATCGTCAAGCCGGCGCTCGCCGGTGGCTTCGACCCTCGGCGCCTGGCCTGGCGCGAGACCGAGGATGCGTTGCCAGAGGTGTGACGGACGCCTTCAGGCCGATAGCTCGATGAGCGTGCCGCCGGCATCCTCGGCGTCCTCCCGGTCATGGGTGACCAGCAGACTCGGCAGGCCCGCCTCGCGCAGGCGGGTGAACACCAGCTGGCGCATCTCGTGGCGCAGGTGGGTATCGAGACCGGCGAAGGGCTCGTCGAGCAGCACGGCGCAGGGCTCGGACAGCAGCAGGCGCATCAGTGCCACCCTGGCCTTCTGGCCGCCGGAGAGTGTCGCGGGGTCGCGGTCGCCGAACCCGGCAAGGCCGATCTCCCCCAGGGCGGCCTCGACTCTGCCAGCCCTGTTGCGGGTGGCTCGTGGCATACCGAAACGCAGGTTGCCGGCCACCGAGAGATGCGGGAACAGCAGCGGATCCTGGAACAGCAGGCCGATGCCGCGCCGCTCGGCCGGCAGCCGGGTGATGTCGTGGCCGTCGAGCCGCACCTGCCCCGTGGCCTGGAACGCCGGGGCCATGAAGCCCGCCACGAAGGCCAGCAGGGTCGACTTGCCCGAGCCTGACGGGCCCATCACGGTGAGCACCTCGCCGGGGCCGATCCGGGTGTCGAGCTCCACCAGGGGCGCGTCGTTCAGCGTGATCCGGATATTCTCGAGTTCGAGTCGATGGCTGTCGTTCATGGCACTCCCCGCATTCCCCGTCGTTGCGACCAGATCAACCGTGGCAGGCCGATGGCGATGGTGAAGCCCACCAGCGGCAGGCAGGCCTGGACCAGCGCCCAGACCCCGATCACCCGCCGGTTGCCGCCGGCGGCCAGGGCCACCGCCTCGGTGGTCACGGTGGACACGCGACCGGCGCCGAGCAACTGGGTGGGCAGATACTGGCCGATGCTCACCGCCAGCCCCACCGCCATGGCGGTGAGCAGCGGGGCCGTCAGCATCGGCAGGCGCACCCGCCAGAAGGTGGCGTTGCGGGAGGCGCCGAGCGTGAGTGCCAGCCGCGACCAACGCGGGTCGAAGCGCCGATAGGCCTCGGAGAGTGACAGGAACACATAGGGCAGCACGAACAGCAGGTGGCCGAAGATCACCAGACCATGCTGCGGTCGGGTACCGAGCGACTCCATGACCACCACCAGGCCGAACAGGAAGGCGATCTGCGGCACGATCAGTGGCAGGTAGAGCAGTCCCAGCGCGGAAAGGAGCCGCCCCTGGGCAGGGGGGTGCCCGGTGCGCTGCTCGTTCTCGAGTGCCGCCAGGGTCAGGACCACGGCGATCAGCGTCGAGGCGGCGGCGATGATCGCCGTCGACGTCACAGGCCTGGATAGCGCAGGCACCGCGCGGAGCCAGTGAGCCGCCGTGAAACCCTGGGGCAGGGCGTCGGGAAAACGCCAGAAGCCGGCGACGGAGTTGAGCGCCAGGCTGCCGATGCCCACGAAAGCCGTGAGCGCAGCGAACAGGATCAGCCCCTTGCCGACCAGTCGCAGCGGCTGCTCGCCGGACTGGCGACCACCACGGTTGATCCAGCCACGCCCCAGTCGGGCGACAAGCCGCTCCAGGCACCACCAGGTCGCGAGTGCCGAGGCCGTGACGCCGAGTTGCAGCACCGCACCGGCCGAGGCCATGAAGCGCCGGCTCAGGTCGGGGTCGTTGAACCAGGTGAGGATCGACACGCTGAGCGTCGGTGGCAGGGTGGGGCCGAGGATCAGCGCGACGTCCACCACCGAGGTGGCGTAGGCGATCACGGCGTAGACCGGTAGGCGAATCAGCGGGTAGAGCACCGGGGCGACAACCTTCAGCCAGGCGATGGTCGGCCGGTAGCCCAGCGAGCGGGCGATGGCCACTCGCCGTTGGGGATCGAGCTGGGGGAGGGCCGCCAGGCTCATCAGCAGCAGGAAGGGGATCTCCTTGATGATCAGCCCCGCCATCAGCGACAGGCCCCAGGGATCCTGGACGATCAGCAGATCCGGCGGTCGCTCCCAGCCGGTCAGCCCCGGCGAGACCAGCCGAGCCATCAGGCCCGAGGGGGCGATCAGGAACGCCAGGCCGAAGGCGGCGGCGGCATGGGGAATGGATAGCAGCGGCGAGACCAGCCGGCGAATCCAGTGATCCAGACGACTTCCCGTGGCGGCGGCCTGGAACAGCAGGACCACGACGAGTGACACGGCGGTGGTGACCAGGCCGCTGGCCAGGCTGATGGCCACCGAACGCCACAGGCCGGGCTGGGCGAACAGTTGCCGCCAGGGCGCCAGGCTGAAGGCGTTGCCGCCGAGTGCCGGCAGGTAGCCGAAGGCCGGCAGAATGGCCATGGCCAGGCCGGCGAGGATGGGGCCGACCAGCAGGGTGACGATCAAGGCGGGAGCGAGGCGCAGGATCATCCCGGTCGCGCCTCGTCACCGGCCGTGGCGCAGGGGACCACCGTCATCAGTTACGCACATAGCGCTCGCGCCAGGCCTCCTGCAGGGCAGTCATCCAGCTCGGGTGCGGCTCGGGAAGCGTCTGCGCCAGGGCGTCGGCAGGCAGCATGGCCGGATTCTCCTCGTCCAGGGCGAAGAGCGCCTGGGCCTGCTCATCGAGGCGCGCCACGTCCAGCACGGTGCGGTCGCCCCACATCGCCAGGTCCTGCTTGCGGGCCTGGGCCTCCGGGGAGAGCAGGAAGTCGGCGACCACCATGGCACCGGCCTTGTGAGGCGAGTTGAAGGGAATGGCGACGAAGTGCACGTTGCCCAGGGTCCCGCCATCCAGCACATAGCTGCGGGTGGTGGCCGGGAGCTCGAAGTCGGCCACCGCGGCCGCCGGTTCCGAGGGGTTGAAGGTGAAGGCCAGCGCCAGTTCGCCGTCACTCATCAGGTTGCGCATCTCCGGGCCGCTGGCGGGGAACTGCCGGCCACCGCGCCACAGGTGGGGATGCAGGCTGTCCAGGTAGTCCCACAGCGGGGCGGTGACGGCGGCGAAGTCGCTCTCCTCCACCGGGGCGTAGAGGGCCTCGTCGGCGTCGCTCAGGGCGATCAGTGCCTGCTTGAGGAAGGTGCTGCCGGTGAAGTCGGGAATGCGGGGGTAGGTGAAGCGGCCGGGGTTGGCTTCGGCCCAGGCGAGCAGTGCCTCGATGTCACGGGGCGGGGATTCGATCTCTGCACTGTCATGGTAGAAGGTGATCTGGGCCTTGCCCCAGGGCGCCTCGAAGCCTTCGGTGGGCAGCGTGAAGTCGGTGACCACCTCGGGGTTGTGCTCGGGGTAGGTGAGCGCGAAATTCGGTAACCGCTCGGCGAAGGGGCCGAACAGCAGGTCGGCCGCCTTCATGGCGGCGAAGTTCTCGCCGTTGATCCAGATCAGGTCGATGCTGCCGTCCTCGCGGTTCCCGGCGGACTTCTCGGCCAGGACCCGCGACACGGCGGCGCTGGTGTCGTCGAGCTTCACATGCACCACCGTCACATCGTGCTCGTCCTGCATGCGCTGGTTGACCCATTCGATATAGCGATTGGTGCGGGTGTCGCCTGCCCAGGCATTCCAGTAGACGGTCTGGCCGCGGGCCTCGTCGAGCACGGCGTCCCAGTCGGCGGGATCCGGGGCGGCGTGCAGCGGCATCGACAGCAGCAGGGCGAGCGGGGCGGTGGCGAGGGTACGACTCGGCATCGAAGGAATCCTTCTTCAATTCATGGCGGTATTCAGCGCGCCCTCGAGGGTGCGGAATTCATCCTGCACATGCGTGATGGCTGGCAGGGAAAGATAGTGGTCGACCCGGTCGCGCACATGGGCGATCAGCGCCTCGTCGCTGAGCTCGGCGGACCAGTCCTCGCCGCGGGCATGGGCATCCTGGGAATGTCGATGGCTGGCTCTCCACTTGGCGCACCAGGTCAGCGACCAGAGCCACATGGCGCGGCGACAAGCCAGCAGGACCGAGGGGTCGCCGTCGAAGCCCGTCGCCGTGATCCAGTGACGGTAGAAATCGGCCACCTGCGCCGGTGACAGCTCGGCACGGCTGACGAGGTCCCAGGTGGTCGAGGTATAGAGGCTGGCATGGGCCAGGTCAAAGCCGGGCAGGCCGTAGCGGCACTTCTCCAGGTCCACCAGCACGGCGCGGCCGGAGTCGGTGACCAGGAAGTTGCCCGGGTGGGCATCGAAGCTGATCAGCCGGGGCTCGGCATCGGGCAGTCGCTGCGGCAGGGCGGTGAGCTCGGCCTCGATGCGACGTCGCACCTCCGGCGCCAGGTTCGCCCGGTCCAGGAAATCGGCCTGCTTTTCGACCTCATCGCACATGGCGGCCCAGGGATCCCGGGGTGCCTGCAGCGGCGGGTGCTGCCCGGGCGGCGGCACCTCGAGGGTGTGCAGGCCGGCCAATGCCTCGGCGATGGCCGGCAGATCGTCCGGCAGGCGTGCCGGACGGCCGCGAATGGCACTGACCAGCAGGCCGCCGCGGGGCAGTTCGGCGCAAGGGGCGAGCACACCGTGCAGCGCCGGGGTGTGCCCGCTCTCGCTCGCCCGGGCGAAGCAGGCCGCCTGGTAATCGAGGTTGGCCCGTGCCTCCAGCCCCAGTTGACTCTGCTTGGGCAGGCGTGCGACCCAGTCGATGGCATCGCGCACCAGCCAGACATGGTGGTGGGCCAGACCGGTGTCGGCCATCAGCTGCATCGAATGGATCTCCGCGTGGCGACCGGCCCGTGTCAGCGCCACGGCCAGGCGATCACACAGGTCGTGTCGGGTTTCCGGGGAGATGGGAGAGGAAACGTAATCCGGCATGGCCTTCCTCGAGGTCGGGATGGTCGGTCAGTGGATGGTCGAGCGAGTGCTGGTTTCCTTACATCCCTGGCGGCAATACACCGGTGATGGCACGACGGGACCAGCAGCCTGCGGTGAGGTGAATCCGTGCGTTGTAAGTAATGGTGTCCATTGCCTACCAAACCAGACCGCTGGCAAGCCGCGGTGCGACATGACCCTGGGGGTCTCCAAGCGAATAGCCCTGATAAACAATAGATTGACCTGAAATTTCATCACGGAGGTGGAAATCATGTCACAGCATGACGACAAACGCCGCAGACTGCTAGGCCGCCTGAGCCGACAGTTCGCCTACACGGCCCCGGTACTGGCGCTGGTGGCCGGCGGAGCGGCATTGCAGGCCACGGCGGGCAATACCTCGACCGAGGCAGGCTTTGCCCCCGTTTCCGAAGCGGCACTTCTGCTCGCCAGCAGTAATGCCGTAGCCGAGGGAGAAGCGGAAGCCGAGGGGGAGGCCGAGGGAGAAGCGGAAGGGGAGGCCGAAGCCGGCTCGAGTGCCGAGGTACGGCGTCCCGACGGCTACACACCCGACTACAGCGAGACGGACGAGAACCCGCAGGAGCTGCTGGCGCGCGGCGAGGAACTCTATTACGACACCTCATTGAGCACCAATGGCCTGTCCTGCGCTTCCTGTCACGGTAGCGATGGCGATGACGTGGGCTACAAGGCCACCTTCGAGCAGCCCTTCCCCCATCAGGTGGCGATGGCCAGCAGCCAGTTCGGTATGCCCGAGGTTCACGCCGACGAGATGGTGCAGGTCTGCATGGTGGCGCCCATGGCGGCCGAGCCGCTGGAGTGGGGTGGCGAGAAGCTGACGTCCCTGGCGGCCTATATGGTGGAGGTGCAGAAGCGCTTCGCGGGCGAGCCGCATGACCTCTGAGCGTGACCTCTGAATAGCGTCATACGATCGATGACGAAAGGGGCCGGTCGGAGCAGGCCGGCGTGAGTTGAGGGGGCAAGCCGTCGCGTTGTCCTGGCGTCATGTCGTCCTTCTGTTGCGGTGGTGACTCTCTTCTGCCTACGCTGATATCGGCAACGGCTGAACCAGGGTACGCCATCGCGACTCTCAAGGGCAGAAGACGCAGGGCAGGGCACATTATGACGAGTGGACTCCGCGGGGCCATGGCCAGGAGCACGCTGCTGCTCAGCCTACTGTGCCTGATGCTCGGTGGTCTGTTGACCTGGCAGGCCGCGGCCCAGCAGGAGGAGCGGATCGCCCTGGTGATGACCGTCGAGGGGGCCATCGGGCCGGCCATCAGCGACTACTTCCAGCGCGGGCTGCGCAAGGCGGAGGAGGACAATGCCGAGCTGGTGGTGGTGCAGATGGACACCCCCGGCGGGCTCGATGCCTCCATGCGCAGCATGATCCGCAGCATGCTCAACTCACCCGTCCCCGTCGCCATCTATGTCTCGCCGAGTGGTGCCCGTGCGGCCAGTGCCGGCACCTATCTGCTCTACGGCAGCCATGTGGCGGCGATGGCCCCGGCCACCCACCTGGGCTCGGCGACGCCGGTGCAGATCGGCGGCGGAGGCCTGCCGGGGCTGGGCGACGACGAGGAGGAGGATGACGGCAATGGCGGCGATATCCGCGCAGAGGGAGAGCGCGCCACCGGCGATGACGGTGCGGCCGCCAACGGTGACGATGCCGCTGCCAGCGATGACGAGGAAGCCGTGTCCGATGATGACGAGGCCAGCGAGGAGGCCGCGGAGGGCCCGCGCCGCGGCGAGTCGGCCATGGAGCGCAAGGTGCTCGAGGATGCCGTCTCCTACATCCGCAGCCTCGCCGACCGCCATGGTCGCAACGCCGACTGGGCCGAGGAGGCGGTGCGCGAGGCGGTCAACCTCACCTCTCGCGAAGCGCTGGAAAGGAATGTCATCGACGTGGTGGCCGGCGACATCGACGACCTGCTGGCACAGATCGATGGCCGAACGGTGGTGATGGAGCATGGCGAACGGACGCTGGAGACGGCCGACCTGGTCATCGTGCGCTTCGATCCGGACTGGCGTACCGAACTGCTCTCGGTGATCACCAATCCCAATGTCGCCTATTTCCTGATGATCATCGGCTTCTACGGGCTGATCTTCGAGCTCTCCAACCCGGGGAGCCTGGTGCCGGGCACCATCGGCATCATTTCGCTGCTGTTGGCGCTGTTCGCCTTCCAGGTGCTGCCGATCAACTACGCGGGGCTGGCGCTGATCCTGGTGGGCCTGGGGCTGATCGTGGGCGAAGCCTTGATGCCCAGTTTCGGCATATTGGGAATGGGCGGCATCGTCGCCTTCGTGATCGGATCGGTGATGCTGATGGATGCGGAAAACCTGAGTGTCTCGCTGCCGATGATCGGCGGCATCGCCCTGCTGGCCGCCGTGCTGATGCTGTGGGTCATGACGCGCTTCGTGGGGCTCCGGCGTCGGCCGGTGAGAACCGGCGAGGAGGAGCTCGTCGACAGCGAGGCCACGGTGCTGGAGGATTTCGAGGGGCAGGGGCATGTCCGGCTGCGCGGGGAGCGCTGGAATGCCCGCAGCTCCCGGCCGTTGCGCAAGGGGCAGGTCGTGCGGGTGCAGGCCATCGACGGGCTGACCGTCGATGTGTCGCCGCTCGAGGAGAGTGACCGAGGCGGGAACGACTGAAGCGTTCGCGTCGTATCGTTCAAGGCGTACTGTTCAAGCCGTACAGGGAGAACCCGTCATGCTGATTTCCTATCTCGTTCCGGTCGTCCTGCTGCTCATGCTGATTGCGGCCTCGATCCGTATCCTGCCGGAGTACAAGCGCGGCGTGGTGTTCTTCCTCGGCCGTTTCCAGGCGGTGAAGGGGCCGGGCCTGATCATCGTCATCCCCGGCATCCAGAAGATGGATGTGGTCGACCTGCGCGTGATCACCATGGACGTGCCGGAACAGGACGTGATCTCCCAGGACAACGTCACCGTCAAGGTCAATGCCGTGCTCTACTTCCGGGTGGTGGACCCGGAGAAGGCCATCATCCAGGTCGAGCATTTCGTCAATGCCACCAGCCAGCTGGCCCAGACCACCCTGCGTTCGGTGCTCGGCAAGCACGACCTGGACGAGATGCTCTCGGAACGTGACAAGCTCAACGACGACATCCAGGAGATCATCGACAGCTCCGCCGAGGGCTGGGGCATCAAGGTGGCCAACGTCGAGATCAAGCACGTCGACCTCGACGAGAGCATGATCCGTGCCATTGCCCGCCAGGCCGAGGCCGAACGCGAACGGCGCGCCAAGGTGATCCATGCCGAGGGCGAGTTGCAGGCCTCGAAGAAACTGGTCGAGGCGGCCAACGTGATGTCAGAGAACTCGGCCGCCCTGCAGCTGCGCTACCTGCAGACCATGAGTGACATGAGCAACAAGAATGCCTCGACCATCGTGGTGCCGCTGCCCATGGACATCATGGAGGCCTTCCGGCAGATGAAGGCCTCCCCCGCGGCCCAGGCGCGCACCGGCAAGACGACACCGGACAGCGGCGACGACGCCTGACCCGGCCAGAGCCCCCGGGTGCACTGCAGCATGATCTCTGGTAGACTCTTGCGCTCTTGTCGGGAGCGAACGTTAGACTTTCGTCTAACGACGCCTCGTCGATAAAGTGCAAGGGACCGACAACACGTGATGACCCCCCTGACAGGGCTGGCCACGCCGCCCTAGCGCAACCTCCTTCCTTTCCGGCGATGATGCCTTCATCGGCTCGTCATCGCCCGACATCACGCTGATGTCCCGGGGCCCCTGCGCCCTCCCTGTGAATGATCCCTCGCGACATGCCCGCCACGGCCGCGCCTGACCCGGCGAGGCCGAAGGCGTGGCATGCGACGACAGACCCTGGCGCCTCACGGCATTCCAATCACCCCTGACTGGACCGCAGCATGTACGAAAAAATGAAACTGAGTTGGTTCTCCAACCTCAAGGGCGACACGCTCGCCGGTATCGTGGTGGCACTGGCGCTGATCCCCGAGGCCATCGCCTTCTCGATCATCGCCGGCGTCGACCCCAAGGTCGGCCTCTACGCCTCCTTCGCCATCTGCGTGATCATCGCCTTCACGGGCGGCCGTTCCGGCATGATTTCGGCGGCCACCGGCGCCATGGCGCTGCTGATGATCACCCTGGTCAAGGAGCATGGCCTCGAGTACCTGCTGGCCGCCACCCTGCTCACCGGGGTGCTGCAGATCATCGCCGGTTACCTGAAGCTCGCCGACCTGATGCGCTTCGTCTCGCGCTCGGTGGTCACCGGCTTCGTCAATGCCCTGGCGATCCTGATCTTCATGGCCCAGCTGCCGGAGCTGACGGGGGTGACCTGGCACGTCTATGCCATGACCATCGCCGGCCTGGCGATCATCTACGGCTTCCCCTACGTGCCGGTGGTCGGCAAGTCGATTCCCTCACCGCTGGTTTGCATCGTGGTGTTGACCGCCGTCTACATGATCACCGGCATGGAGATCCGCAGCGTGGGTGACATGGGCGAGCTGCCGGACAGCCTGCCGGTCTTCCTGTGGCCCGAGGTGCCGCTGAACCTCGAGACGCTGATGATCATCCTGCCCTACTCGCTGATGCTCACCGTGGTCGGCCTGCTCGAATCGATGATGACCGCCACCATCATCGACGACCTGACCGACACCCGGAGCGACAAGAACCGCGAGTGCAAGGGCCAGGGCATCGCCAACATCGGTGCCGGCCTGATCGGCGGCATGGCCGGCTGCGCGATGATCGGCCAGTCGGTGATCAACATCAAGTCGGGCGGTCGCCGCCGCATGTCGACGCTGATCGCCGGTGTCGCCCTGCTGCTGATGGTGGTCTTCCTCGCCGACTGGGTGTCGCAGATCCCCATGGCGGCCCTGGTAGCAGTAATGATCATGGTGGCCATCGGTACCTTCAGCTGGAGCTCCATCCGCGACCTCAAGAAGCATCCCATGAGCACCAACATGGTGATGGTGGTCACCGTGGCGGTCACCGTGGGGACCCATAACCTGGCCATTGGCGTCTTCGTCGGGGTGCTGATCGCCGCCATGAACTTCGCCAACAAGGTGGGCAACATCTTCTATATCGGCAGCGAGGAGACCGACGAAGGCCGCCATCGCATCTACAAGGTGGTGGGCCAGGTGTTCTTCGCCTCCTCGGAGCGCTTCGGCAATGCCTTCGACTTCAAGGAGACCGTGGAGAAGGTCACCATCGACCTGTCGCGGGCCCACTTCTGGGACATCACCGCCGTCCAGGCCCTGGATCGCGTGGTGATCAAGTTCCGCCGCGAGGGCACCGAGGTGGAGCTGATCGGCCTCAACGAGGCCAGCGCCACCATCGTCGATCGCTATGCGGTGCACGACGACCCGGAGGCCGTCGAGAAGCTGATGGGCGGTCATTGACCCGCGGCAAGCCTCGGGGCCATCGGTTGGGCGCGCCCCTGTGATGCACCGGCCCGATGGTGTAGAACTTGTATAATGGCGGGTTGCCTCGAGCGGACCCGCGCCAACCCACGCCAGCTTGGGAAACGACAAGATGACAGATCAGGTGATGGCCGCCATCGACGGCTCGCAATTCTCCGAAGGGGTGTGCGACTACGCCGCCTGGGCCAGTCTGGCGCTGGAGGCGCCGCTGACCTTCCTGCACGTGGTGGACAACCATCCCCAGACCGCCGAGGCGGACCTCTCCGGCAACATCGGGCTGGGCTCTCGCGAGCATCTGCTCGAGGAACTGGCCACCCTGGACGAGCAGCGCGCCAAGGTGGCCCAGGAGCAGGGCCGGCTGATGCTCAAGGCGGCCCGGGAGCGGGCCATCGAGGATGGTGTGGCGGAGCCCGCCACCCGCCAGCGCAACGGCACTCTCGTGGAGACGCTCGAGGAGCTGGAAAGCGAGATTCGCCTGCTGGTCATGGGCAAGCGCGGCGAGACCGCCCACCAGGCCAGCGAGCACCTGGGCTCCAACCTCGAGCGGGTGGTACGCACCCTGCACCGGCCGATCCTGATGGTGCCCGAGACCTTCAAGACGCCCGAGCAGGTGATGATCGCCTTCGACGGCAGCAAGACCACCCGCAAGGGCGTGGAGATGCTGGCGAAGAGCCCGCTGTTCAACGGCATTCCCTGCCATGTGGTGATCGTCGGCGCCGAGACCGGCGACAACCGCTCCCAGCTCGACTGGGCGCTGAAGACGCTGCGCGATGCCGGCCATGAGGCCGAGGGTGCGATCCGCGCCGGTGAGGTGGAGGAGGCCCTGCGCACCTACCAGGCCGAGCACGATATCGACCTGCTGGTGATGGGCGCCTATGGCCACTCGCGCATCCGCCACCTGCTGGTGGGCAGTACCACCACGGCCATGCTGCGCAAGGCGGGCGTACCGGTGCTGCTGCTCCGGTGATTCCCGGCAGCGACTGAAGTGCACGATACCGCCGGCCCCGGGGCCGGCGGTATCGCGTCAGGCGTCGGTGGCCTGCGCTGCCGGGCTGGCCAGCACCCCTTGGGCCAGCGTCCAGCCGATGGCCAGAAACGCCAGCATGCCGCCCAGCACCAGAGAGAAGTCGGCGCCCAGGTCCAGCGCCACGCCCAGTACCGCCGGGGCGACGCCGGTGGAGAAGACCATGCAGGCGCTCAGGGTGGCACGTACCGTGCCGAGATGCTCGGCACCCCAGAGCCGCACCAGCAGGCTGGTGGCGATGGATTCCTGGGCGCCCATGGCCAGCCCGCCACCCACCATCAGCGCCCAGACCCCGAGATGGCCGCCGATGACGATGGCCACCACCAGCGCCAGGGCGAAGGGCAGCAGGTAGAGACGGGCCAGGCGCACCGGCCCCAGCTTGTCGACCCAGCGCCCCCCGATCAGGGCGCCGGGCAGCTTGGCCAGCCCCATGCCGGTCAGTGCCAGGGCGTAGACGCCCAGGGTGCTGCCGAGGTCCTCGGTCATGCGTGCCTGGTAGATGAAGAGCCCGGTCATGGTCACCGGCAGGATCATCAGCAGCGGTAGCAGGCACCAGAAACGCCGTTCCCGGAAGGGGCGCGGGCCATCACGGCGTTGGCCGCGTTTCGGGCGTTGGCGCGGTGCCCTGGGCCAGGGGCCGCGTGCGAGCAGCGGTACCCACAGCCCGGCCAGCACCAGCACGAAGAGCCACCAGAGTTCCCGCCAACCGAGCCATACCAGCAGCGCTGCCATCAGCGGCGGCAGTACTGTCTCGCCGAGCATGATGCCCATGCTTACCAGGCCCAGGGCGCGGCCGCGCATGGCCACGAATTCGCGCCCCGCCAGGGTGTTGCCCAGATGCGTCATCATCCCCTGGCCGCACAGGCGCACCAGGCCCAGGCCGAGCAGCCCCAGCCCCCACCAGGGCGACAGTGTCAGCAGCAGCACCCCGGTCAGCAACGAGCCGAGCACTATCAGGGCGAAGCGCCGCGGCGGTACCCAGTCGATGCTGGGCCCCAGGCGCAGCATGGCGAAACCGGCGACCAGGGTCACCAGGGCGTAGGCGCTGCCGAACTGGCCGGCACTGAAGCCCAGCCGGGCACTGATCGGTGCCTGGAACAGGCCGATGAAGAAGCTCTGGCCCAGGCTCGAAGTGAACATCGCCAGGAAGGCGATGCCGAGCAGGCCGCGATGTTCCCGCAACAGGGTGCGGTAGCCCATGATACCTCCGTAGGCAGTGACCGGGTGGGAGTGGCAAGATGTCGTCAGGCCGGCCGGATCACGGCCCGTCGTATGATGGAAAGTCACGCATGATAGCAGCTTGCCGGGACGCGTCGGAGCGCCTGGTGGCGAGGAGGTGACCTTGAATCATCCTGAACTGGCCATGGAGGCCGTTCGCGAACGACTCCTGGCCATGCGTGCCGAGTTGCTCGAGGAGAGTGAGTCGAGCCGTGAGGCGCGCGATACCGTGACACTCGACCAGACCTCGGTGGGGCGGTTGTCACGCATGGATGCCCTGCAGGGGCAGGCCATGGCCAAGGCCGAGGAGGAGCGGCGGCAACTGGCGCTGAGGCGCATCACGACGTCCCTGGCCCGCATCGACCGGGGCGAGTACGGCGAATGCATTGGGTGCGGCGAATGGATCGCCACGAAACGGCTCGAGTGGGACCCGCTGGTACTCAAATGCATCGACTGTGCCGAGTGATGGGGTAGAATAGACTGCTTGTTACGCATCGAAGCAGGTGGATTCGCTGCGTATGTTTCGTCTTCCAGGAGAAAAACATGACGATCGTTCGGCATGACACCAAGGCGCGCATGAGCCGCGCCGTGATCCACAACGGTATCGCCTACCTGTGCGGCCAGGTGGCCGGCCCCGAGGCGCGCCATGGCGACATCACCGAGCAGACCGAGAGCATGCTGGCGCGTGTCGATGCGCTGCTGGCCGAGATCGGATCCGACCGCGAGCATCTGCTGACGGCGACGATCTACCTCAAGGATGGCCACGACTTCGCCGCCATGAACGCGGTGTGGGACGACTGGGTGCCCACCGGCCACGCCCCGGCACGTACCTGTGTCTGTGCCCCCATGCCCGCCGACGAGCTGAAGGTCGAGATCACCGTCACGGCCCTGGTCTTCGGCGAATACAGCTACTGATCCAAGCCTGGAGGCATCCTCGAGTCCCGATCCGGGAATGCCCGAGGGAGCGGGCTGCGGTTGCAATTGGGCGTGCTGGAGCACTTCTCGTCGTCGCTGGTGGCCCAGTCAGCACCTGCGTTACCGCCGACATGAGCTCAGCCTGTCGAGACAGGGCTGCATTGCCGCGACGGGGAGGCCTGGATGGCGCTGCCCCATGTCGGGCGCAGTGGCCTGGATCGGCTACCGATCTCGGCAAAGAGCATGGAGCTTGCCGTTTTCGTGTTGCCGCGGGCGATGTTCCGTAACCGCCTATAATTTTCAAGTTATTGATTTCTTCAATGGATTAGTTTGTATAAGCATATAGCAAATCGGTCTGCACGCCTTGAGTGTAAGGACTCAGGCATCTCTACTACAAAGATGCAAGGATAACGATATGTGTGACTTGAGTGCAGGCTTCAGCCGTATCGACAGGTGACTCGCTTCCGCTTGAGCCAGGCAATACGCATTTACGCCAGGTGAGAGGAGGACGACATACTGCCAGTTCTTCAGGGCGGCTCGCCGATTCGGTTGGCAGTGGGGGCTGGAATCCTTCTGGTCCGCACTACACAGCAAGTCTGCATGCCGTGCTGAGTGATGCTAACCTATGTAAGGGATTTATTGAATCACTCATCCTGAACGTCGGGCCAAAGGCATGGCGATCAGGTTAATGGCAAGGAGAACGACGATGACTATTGCAGGAAAAGGTGCCGTACTCGTCACAGCGCTGCTGCTGGGTGGAATGGGCGGCCTTGTGGCCACTGCTGTCGCGCAAGATGATGAGGCTGTCACCCTCGAGCCTATCAGCGTTATCGCCGAGGCCGAAGACATGAGAATAATCCCACTCCGGATCGAAGAAGGTCGGTCGGATCACGAGCGTGTCTTGGGTGTCGTTCGCTATGTCTTCGAGATCGAGGAGCCGACGCGGATGCAGGTGCGTACGCATCTCTGGACGGCAACGAGTCCCAATAAAGTAAAGCTGCGTGGAACTCTGTACGATGAAAACAATGAGCTCGTCACCGTAGGGGAACCTGTCGGCGGACGCTTTACGTTCGATGAAAGGCTGCAGCCCGGCCACTATGCGCTGGAGGTGGAAGGGGAATTTCTCGATGGATCGCAAGGAGGAGGCCAGCGCTACTATCTGACGACTCCGACGACTCCTGTGAATTGACGCCAGGATATGGCGGTATGGGAAATCTCGCTAGACAATGAGTGATTTAGCCAGGCATAGCCTGGCATTTTTTTGGTACGTCTGACTGGCGCTGTTAAGCTTTGTCTGGCCATCGCTCGCCGATTCTTCAGACAAGCGTAAGGTGCTCGGCTCCCCCGGCCGATCGACCAGCACCCGCTCGGCGGGGCCCCGTCCCGACCCTGCCAGATCACTGGCAGGCCCGCCTCCACGCCGAATGCCACTGCTCCCATCAGGGCGAGAGAGTGCAACCGGCTGACAGCCTGCTATTCCAGCAGAAGCGGCGAGTTGCCCCTCACGACACTACGCCATTGGACGAGCCATGGCTACACTTCCGGGCGCCTGCGGCGCCATGGTCAAGGCGGCGAACCGCTGACACAACCGTGGCCCTTCACATGGGGGCGGCAAAGTGTGGATATGGAGAATCGGACTACAGGCCTTGATATGCCGTGTAAGTAATCGGGCGTCTCTTCTACAAAGATGCAAGAAGCAACGATACATCACTCATCCTGATCGCCGGGTCAAAGGCATGACGATCGGGTTAATGGAAGGAGAACGACGATGACTATTTCAGGAAGAGGTGCCGCCCTGGTCACAGTACTGCTGCTGGGTGGAATGGGAGACGTAGTGGCCAATGAGAATGCCAATGGGGCTGTCACCCTCGATCCCATCAGCGTCGTGGCCGAGCGCGAGGGGGTGCTCCCACTCCCAGAGGGCCCATCGGAGCATCAGCGTATCATGGATATCGATCGCTATGTCTTCGATATCGAGGAGCCGACGCGGATGGAGGTGCGCACGCATCTCTGGGCGGCAACGAGTCCCAATAACGTGGTTCTGCGCGGAACCCTGTACGATGAAAATGATAATGTCGTCGCCGAAGGGCGTTCTATGGGCGGACGTTTTGCGTTCGATAGAACGCTGGAGCCCGGCTATTATGCGTTGGACGTGAAAGGGCAGTTTCTCAGTGGAACACAAGGAGGATCCCAGCGCTACTATCTGACGACCCGCATGGATGCTATCTGACAGTTCGCATGGAGTGACGCCAGGATATAGGGAGATGAGGCGAGGAAGCCTTGGTAGACATTGAGTGATTTAGCCAGGCATAGCCTGGCTTTTTCTTGGTGCGCCAGGCAGGGCGCGCAGCGCCGGACTGGCGCTGTTCCCGAGGGTGGTGCCTCGGAATGGCACACCATGACGTAAATCCAACAGGCATACGGGAAGGTTGCGCGTCTTACCCGGGGAGGCCTGGTGGTCTGCCACGGGGCTGCCGGCGTCGAAAGGCGACGAGATGGGCTGATCGTGCCCAGCACTGACGGAGCCCCTCGTTGGCAAACACCATGCAGGCGCCGAGGGTGGCACGCAGCCTGCCTGGTGCTCGGCGCCCCGGCCGATCGATCCAGCAACTGCTCGGCAGGGCGCCGTGGACGAGCCATGACAACGCTTCCGGGCACCTGCGACGCCATGGTCTGAAGGCGAACCGCTGACGCAGCCGTGGCCCTTCGCATGGGGGCGGAAAAAGTATGGATATGGATATAGTGAATCGGTCTATAGGCCTTGATGTGCCGTGTAAGTAATCGGGCATCTCTTCTACAAAAATGCAAGAAACAACGATATATCACTCAGCCTGATTGCCGGGTCAACGGTATGACGATCAGGCTAATGGAAGGAGAGCGACGATGACTATTTCAGGAAAAGGTGTCGCGCTGGTCACAGCACTGCTGCTGGGCGGAATGGGAAACGTTGTGGCCAATGAGAATGCTAATGGGGCTGTCACCCTCGATCCCATCAGCGTCGTGGCCGAGCGCGACGGGGTGCTTCCACTCCCAGAGGGCCCATCGCAGCATCAGCGTATCATGGGTATCGATCGCTATGTCTTCGATATCGAGGAGCCGACGCGGATGCAGGTGCGCACGCATCTCTGGTCGGCAACGAGTCCCAATAAAGTCATTCTGCGTGGAACCCTGTACGATGAAAACGACAACATCATCGCCAGGGGCAGCCGTCTAGGCGGGCGTTTCACGCTCGATCAAGCGCTGAATCCCGGCTTCTATATGCTGGAGGTGAGTGGGAAATTTCTCAGTGGAACGCAAAGAGGGTCCCAGCGCTACTATTTGACGACGCGCATGGATGCTATCTGACGGCACGCATGGAGTGTCGCCAGGATATAGGGAGATGAGGCAAGGATATCGTGGTAGACATTGAGTGATCTAGCCAGGCATAGCCTGGTTTTTTTTGTGCCATTGTTTGTTCATAGCAGAGTAGTGCGATGGTGGTGCTACCCAATCCATGGCAATGCATTTCGGATGTCTGAGGCGCTAATGTCAAGGCATCGAACTGCTGGTACCACCGGGCTCCTTCCATTCCATGACCCGTCAATGATCAAGTGCAGCACCTGAGCTATCAGGTATCGACTCGGGTGTCTGGCGGCGCCAATCGTCGCGGTGTCGAACCACCGGCAGGGTCGGCTGGCAAAGACACCTTATTGGTTCAGCCCCCCCCTGTGGCCAGTCGCCTGGTAGCCTCCGGCAGATCCAGGGGTGGCAGAGTGACATCATGGCCTGCCCGTCGGCGAGGGTATGTATGCAATATTCCGAAATATACTGCCAAATGTTCGACTAAAGTCGCATTCAGGAATCGAGTCATCTATCTAAAATGACGCACGCTCTTAATATCTGACATTTCCTGCGGCCCGTGGCTCGGGCCGTGACATCCACGCCGATCACCGGAGCGAGATCTCCATGCATGCTCTCACCCTGCTGTCCTTCCTGTTCTTCACGGGACTGGTCGCCTTCATCACCTGGCGCCTGACCCGCCGCGACGACCACGAGAGTACCCGCGGCTATTTCCTCGCCGGCCGGACCCTGACCTTCCCGCTGATCGCCGGCTCGCTGCTGATGACCAACCTCTCCACCGAGCAGATGGTGGGGCTCAACGGGGCCGCCTTCAGCGACGGCCTGAGCGTGATGGCCTGGGAGGTGGTGGCGGTCATCGCTCTGGTGGCCCTGGCACTCTTCTTCCTGCCCCGCTTCCTGAAGAGCGGCATCGCGACCCTCCCGCAGCTGCTGGCGATCCGTTTCGATGCCGGTACCCAGTTGATCACCAACGTGATCTTCCTGATCGCCTATGCGGTGATCCTGCTGCCGATCATCCTCTATTCCGGCGCCATGGGGCTGCAGGGCATGCTCGACCTCCAGGGGCTCACCGGCATCCAATCGCCCACCGTGTTGCTGTGGCTGACGGTGTGGCTCGTCGGCATCATCGGCGCCATCTACGCGCTCTTCGGCGGTCTGCGCACCGTTGCGGTCTCCGATACCCTGAACGGCGTCGGCCTGCTGATTGGCGGCTTCGTGATCGTCTACTTCGGCCTGCAGGCGGTGAGTAGCGACGGCGGCGTGTTGGAGGGGTGGAACATCCTCAAGGCGAGCGACCCGGACAAGCTCAACTCCATCGGCGGGGCCGACCAGCAGGTGCCCTTCTTCACCCTCTTCACCGGCGTCTTCCTGATCAACCTCTTCTACTGGACCACGAACCAACAGATCATCCAGCGCACCTTCGCTGCCAGGACCCTGGCCGAGGGGCAGAAGGGCGTGCTGCTGACCGGCTTCTTCAAGCTGCTGGGGCCGCTCTACCTGGTGTTGCCGGGGATCATCGCCTACCACCTCTACGCCGACCAGGGCGTGCGGGCCGATGAGGCCTATGGCCACCTGGTGTTCGATGTGCTGCCGCCCTATCTCACCGGCTTCTTCGCCGCGGTGATGGTCGGTGCCATCCTGTCGTCGTTCAACTCGGCGCTCAACAGCACCACCACCATCTTCAGCCTCGGCATCTATAAGGGGGTGTTGAAGAAGGACGCCACCGACGAGCAGGTGGTGAAGTCGGGCAAGGTGTTCGGCTGGATCATGGCCGTCGTCACCATGACCATCGCGCCGCTGCTGGCCGGCCAGGAGAGTCTCTTCGGCTACCTGCAGAAGATGAACGCCATCTACTTCATCCCCATCCTGGCGGTGGTGATCGTCGGCCTGCTGACCCGCCGCGTGCCGCCCATGGCGGCCAAGGTCGCGCTGGTGGGCGGCTGCCTGCTGATCGCCGCCGGATATTTCGTACCGCCGTTCGACAAGCTGCCGCTGGTCATGCATGAATTTCACTTCGTGGCGGCGGTCTTCGTGCTGCTGGTGGCGCTGATGCTGCTCATCGGCCGGCTGCGTCCGCTCGCCACGCCCTGGGTTCACGAGGACAGTGGAGAGGTCGACCTGGCGCCCTGGAAGGGGGCGCTGCCCGCCGGTGTCGTCCTGGTGGTGCTGGTGGCCATTATCTACGCTGCCTTCGCCGGCTGACGCCTTCGCCGCCACTGCCGCCCCCTCCCGTGCAGGGGGGCGGCCGGGGTCAGTGCCGGTCGTGGGCCGGGTAGCGCGTCTCCTGCAGGCTGTCCTTGATCTTCTTCAGGTGGGAGAGGAAGTCCTCGCCGCGGCGCAGGGTGACGCCGGTGGCCAGGACGTCGACCAGTGCCAGCTGGATCATGCGTGAGGTCATCGGCATATAATAGTCGGTATCCTCGGGGGTGGTGACCTCCAGGGTCTCGGTGCACTCCCGCGCCAGCGGCGAGCCCGGCGCGGTGATGCCGAGCACCACGGCGCCACTCTCGCGGGCCAGGCGAGCGATGTCGACCAGCTCCCGGGTGCGGCCCGTCCAGGAGATCACCACCACCACGTCGCCGGTATGGCAGGCGGCGGCCACCATGCGCTGCATCAGGACATCCACGTAGGAGGTGACCGGCAGGTTGAAGCGGAAGAACTTGTGCTGGGCGTCCTGGGCCACCGCCCCCGAAGCACCGAGCCCGAAGAAGTGGATCTGCTTGGCCTGGATCAGGTAGTCGACCACCCGTTCGATGCGGACCGGGTCGGCCTGGCGGCGGGCCTCGTCCAGCGCGGCGATGGTCGCCCCGAAGATCTTCTGGGTGTAGTCGGCGGCACCGTCGCCGGGTTCCACCGCCCGGCTCACGTAGGGCGTGCCGCCGGCCAGGCTCTGGGCTAACTTGATCTTGAAGTCCGGGTAGCCCTTGGCATCGAAGCTGCGACAGAAACGGTTGACCGTGGGCTCGCTTACCGAGGCGGCCTGTGCCAGGGTGGCGATACTCATGCTGGTGGCGGAGCCGGGGTCGGCGAGGATGACGTCGGCGACCTTGCGCTCGGAGCGGTTGAGTTCCTCGAGCCGTAGGCGAATGCGATCAAGCAGGTCGTGACTGGCCATGATGGGGGAGGGTCTCCATGACGCGGGGCGCCGCTGGCGCGACAGGATTGAAGCCGGAGTGGGTGATGTAGTCATTTAACTACATTATGCTGACTATCCTAGCGTGGTGCGCCCCGTTGGGCCAACGGGGCGCACGTCGAAGCGATTTGTTTTGTAAGTTTACAGAAAAAAGTTGCCTTTTTGCCCTGTGATGCGCTATTTTTTTGTTAAGTTAACCAGATGGGGGCTGACATGAGTCATCACACCCGGTCCGGCCAGGCGGCCAGGACGGACATCGACCTGGCGCTGTTCGGCGCGCTCGGCGACCTGTCGCAGCGCAAGCTGTTTCCGGCGCTCTACCAGCTCGACCGCGAAGGGCTGCTCGACGAGCGCACCCGCCTGCTCGGCCTGGCGCGCCAGGAGCTCGATGTCGATGGCTTCAAGGCCCGGGTGGAGGAGTCATTGAGGACTCGCGTCAAGGCCGAGGAGCTCGATCGCGCGTCGCTGAAACGCTTCCTGGCGAGGCTCGACTTCATCCAGCTCGACTTCACCCAGCCCGAGGGCTATGCCGCCATCCGCGAGTGGCGCCAGGACGCCGGCCGCCCCATGGTGGTCTACCTCTCGGTGGCGGCGAAGATCTACGGCGACATCTGCCGCCATCTCGAGGCCAGTGGCAGCCTCGACGAGGCGAGTCGGGTGGTGGTGGAGAAGCCCATCGGCCACGACCTCGAGTCGTCGGCCGAGATCAACGACGCCATCGGCGCCGTCTTCCCCGAGTCGCGCATCTACCGCATCGATCACTACCTGGGCAAGGAGACGGTCCAGAACCTGATCGCCCTGCGCTTCGCCAACCCGCTGTTCGGCACCCAGTGGAACCAGAACCACATCTCCCACGTGGAGATCACCGTAGCCGAGCAGGTGGGCATCGAGGGGCGCTGGGGCTACTTCGACGACGCCGGCCAGCTGCGCGACATGGTGCAGAACCACCTGCTGCAGCTGGTCTGCCTGATCGCCATGGACCCGCCGGCCAACCTCGATGCCGACGCCATCCGCGATGAGAAGGTCAAGGTGCTCAAGGCGCTCAAGCCGTTCACCGACGACATGCTCGGTCGCGACGTGGTGCGCGGCCAGTACGTGGCCGGCACCATCGACGGCCAGGCCGTGCCCGGCTACCTCGAAGAGGAGGGCGCCAACACCGAGAGCCACACCGAGTCCTTCGTGGCCATGAAGACCGGCGTGGCCAACTGGCGCTGGGCCGGCGTGCCCTTCTACCTGCGCACCGGCAAGCGCATGCCCGAGAAGCTGTCGCAGATCGTTATCCACTTCCGCCAGCAGCCCCACTACATCTTCGACCCCGACCAGCGCGGCCTGGCGGCCAACAAGCTGGTGATCCGCCTGCAGCCGGAGGAGGGTATCGCGCTCGAGGTGCTGACCAAGGACAGCGGCCTGGATAAGGGCATGCGCCTGCGCCGCGGCCCCCTGCACCTGGACTTCAACAGCGCCTTCCCCAAGACGCGGATCCCCGATGCCTACGAGCGCCTGCTGCTCGAGGTCATGAAGGGGCAGCAGTACCTCTTCGTGCGTCGTGACGAGGTCGAGCACGCCTGGCGCTGGTGCGATAGCCTGATTGCCGCCTGGGAGGACCGTAACGAGCTGCCGCGCCGCTACCCGGCCGGCTCCTGGGGGCCGGTGGCCTCCATCGCCATGATCACCCAGGATGGCCGCAGCTGGTATGAAGACTACTAAGGAACAGCGACCGGCCCCGGGGACCGGTGGCGACTCTCTCAAGACCGCCATGATCACCCAGGATGGCTGCAGCTGGTACGAGGATTACTGAGATGAGTGACGCTTCCCGCGAACGACTCGCCGCCCAACTCGCCGAGGCGGTGGCCGAGGCCCTGCGGCAGGACCTGGCGACACAGGAGCGAGCCCTGCTGGTGGTCTCCGGCGGTTCCACGCCGGTACCCTTCTTCGAGGCCCTGGCGGCCCGCGAACTGCCCTGGGAGCGCGTCCAGGTGACACTCGCCGACGAGCGCTGGGTGGCCGAGGACGCGGCTGACAGCAACGCCCGCCTGGTGCGCGAGCACCTGCTGAAGGGCCCGGCGGCGGCGGCCACCTTCGTGCCGCTGACCACCGCCGACCCCACCCCCGAGCAGGGCGCCGCCACGGTGGCCGAGCGGGTCGAAGGCTTGGCCTGGCCGGCCAGCGTGGTGATCCTGGGCATGGGCGGCGATGGCCATACCGCCTCGCTGTTTCCCGACAGCCAGGAGCTCGCCCTGGCGCTGGCCACCGACGCCGCGGCGGTGGCGGTGCGCACGCCCAGCCAGCCACAGCCGCGCATCACCCTGAGTGCCGACCGCCTGCACCAGGCGCGGCGCCACGTGCTGCACATCAGCGGCGGCGACAAGCGCGCCGTGCTGGCCCGGGCCCTGGCCGGCGACGACAGCCGCGAGCTGCCGATTCGCGCCTTTCTTTCCTGCCCGCTGGCGACCTACTGGGCCCCCTGAATTCCGGAGTGACATCATGAGCATCGACAAGCAGCTGCCCTCGACCCGCACCACCGAACTGGACAGCATCTGCCTCAAGGCCGAGGTGATCCCGGTCATCGCCATCCAGCGCGTCGAGGACGCCGTGCCCCTGGCCCGTGCCCTCTACGACGGCGGCCTGACCGTGCTGGAGATCACCCTGCGCACCGACTGTGCCCTGGAGGCGATCAAGCGCATCAACGAGGCGCTGCCCCAGGCCAGCATCGGCGTGGGCACCGTGCTCACCCCGGCCCAGTACCGCCAGGCCGAGGAGGTGGGCGCCGACTTCATCGTCACCCCCGGCACCACCGAGGCGCTCTACCGCTACGGGGTCACCAGCCCGGTGCCGATGCTGCCCGGCGTGGCCACCGTCTCAGAGTTGATGACCGGCTGGCAGTACGGCTACCGCCGTTTCAAGTTCTTCCCCGCCGAGGCCAGCGGCGGCGTCAAGGCGCTCAAGGCCTTCGCCGGCCCGCTGCCCGATGCGCGCTTCTGTCCCACCGGTGGCATCAACCTGGACAACGCCGAGGACTACCTGGCGCTCAAGAGCGTGATGTGCGTGGGGGGGTCCTGGTTGACCCCGAAGTCGCTGGTCGAGGCCGAAGACTGGAGCGGTATCCGCCAACTCGCCCGCGAGGCGGCCACCCGCTTCCACCACTGAGGCGCCTGGTCCATCCCGAGGTTTCATGTGCTCTCTCGACAGCCGGTCGCTGTCCTTTCCCCCCCGGTCCTCTGGCCGGGTTTTTTTTGCCTGCGGACAGGGCCGACAGGGTCCGCTTCCAGTGTTGCAAGGGCTGCACCATGGGGATTCGGCTTGTCTGAAAAGTCGACGAGCGATTACCAGCGCGAGATCGACGGCGAGCGCCCGGCAGAGCTGATCGGCGAGTTCAACCGGGTATACACCGAGAATCTTTACCAGCACGGCCTGACCGCTTCGCCGGGGGTCATGATCGTCAACGATTGACTCCCGAGCTCACGGCGGGCAAGCAAAACCCCCGCGACCCAGGGGGAGCGGGGGAGGATCGAATCAGTAAGCCACCGCCCTTCCCTGGGCGATGTCATGGCGCTCAGAAGGCGTAGAAGAAGCGAACGCGGCCGCCGTGCAGCTCGTCATTACCGCCGGCGCTATTGGTGTATGAGGAGGTGGCCGCGAACGTCACGTTGGCATTCTCCAGGGCGAAGAACGGCACCGTATAGGCAGCATAGAGGCTGTTGACATGCGGGTCGGAGTCGCTGGAGTCGTCCTCGCGGGAGTGGATATAACCGACGCCGAAGGGGCCATAGATGACGTTGGCGCCCAGGGTGAGGACATCGTCGACATCGTTGTCCAGGTTGTCGTCCTTGTAGGCAGCGTTGAGGTTGACCCGGGCATCGACCACGTCGAGGGCGAGGTTCAGGCCAGCGCCGTTATGGTCGACAGCTTCCGTAGTAACCCCGTTCGTTTCTTCGTCGAACTTGACGTGCTCGAGGCCGGCGGTGACGGAGAAGCCGGAGCCGGCATAGAACACGGCCGGACGCACACCGGTGAAGGCCTTGGTTTTGTCGCCTTCCGCGTAGATGGTGCCCAGCTCGAAGGAGAGTGCGTCAGTGGGGTGGAAATGCGCGGCGAACTGGCCGCCATCATCGGCGCGGCCGCGGGCGCCGTTGGCCTCGAAGACCTCGACATCTCCCGCATGCTCGAGGATGGTGTCCTTGCCCTTGGGGAAGAGGTCGAAGCCCTCGAAGCGGCCGATCTGCACATCCCACCGCTCACTGCCCACCATGCCCCACATGTCGTCGGTGGCGGTATCACCATCCTTCAGCAGCAGGGCGGTGCCACGGCCCCGCACGAAGTGGTCGCCCACGCGATGCTCGCCGAAGAGGTTAAACTCCAGGCGGCCGCCCATGTCGTAATTGGTTGTGCGCTGCTTGCCGCCCAGCACATCGGTATCGATCTCGACATTGGCGTCGAAGGACAGGGAGGTGTCATTGGTTTGGGCCAGCGCCGGACCGGCCAGGGCGAGGGCGGCCGCCACGGGAACCAGCGTGAGGGTGTGTCGGGTTGCGTTGCTCTTGAAAGTAAAAGTCATCTTCGTTCTTCTCTCTTGATCCAGGTGGTTTTTGTTGGGGCCAAGACCCCGTTGCCACGAGGAGGAACCTCACTGTTGCCTGCCCCGTTCTTGGGGAGACGCCGTTCCCTGTGCTTCGCACTGCCGGGGCAAGACGAAGCGGCGACTCCGGAAAGTTGTGAGTCTGCTATCTAGTAAACTTTACAAACAATCATGCATGGCAGGCTGCCAGGGCAGGCTGCGAAGGAAGTGAAGTGGAAGCTCGGTGATGCTTAGCAGGTTCATGATTTTACGCTAACTTTGTAAAAAAGTTGTTCTGGTTTTTCAGTTCGATGCCGTCGCCAAAAGTAATCGTTTACGACGGGTCTTGCAAATCCTCCGACGTAAATTTACGGAATATGCCTAACCCCTCAGTGGCATCGATCCCAGGGCCGAGCTCGCCTCTCGACCGTGCATGGGCTGAAGCGAGACGCCTTGAATAGCCTAACGGCGGGCACTGACCTGCACCTCCATCTTTGTATCTGATATTTCTGCTCATCTCAAACGGGGTCTTTGTCTACGACTAATGTCTAGTGTAATGAGTGAAGAGCTCGGGAGAACCGGGCGGCTCGCAGAGGCACTGGCCCTATGAAGGAACGCCCGCCTGCCTCGGAGTGAGCGTTTTCGGTGCCTAGAGAGAAGGTTACGCGAGTCGCAGAGGCGGCTCGGCGAGGCCGCGGACGCCCACCTCGGCCACGAACAGTCCGCCGGCCAGGGGCTGCCCGGCCAGCTCGATGGCGGTGAGGTGCTCCCGAGCGGTGCTGATATAGAGCCGGTCGAGTTGGGGGCCGGCGAAGGCGGGGCACGAGGGCTGGGAGACCGGTAGGCACACCTCGCCGACCACGCGGCCGTCGTGGTCCAGGCGGACGATCCTGCCGGCGCCCCACAGGGCGAGCCACAGGTGGCCCTCGCTATCCACCACGGCGCCGTCGGGATTGCCGGCGTGGGCCGAGAAGTCGGCCCAGGGCGCCGGGTCGCCCACCGGCCAGCCCTGGTAATCGAGGGCCCAGCGCATCACTACCCCGGTCGGGGTGTCGGTGAACCAGGCGAACTCACCGCCGGGGGAGAAGCAGAGGGCGTTGGGGATGGTCAGGCCCGAGCGCAGCTTGACCAGCTCACCGCGATGCAGGCGGTAGAGGCTGCCGGCGCCGGGCTCGGCGGCCTTGCCCATGCTGGAGAGCCACAGGCTGCCGTGGCGGTCGACGCGGGCGTCGTTGCTGCGGGTGACGGCGTTATCGGCCTCGAAGTTGCAGCAGCGCTCGATATGCTCGGTCGTCGGGTCGAGACGACTCAATCGGTCCTCGCCCACCAGCAGCAGGCCGCCGTCCTCGAGCGGGGCGGCCAGCGAGACCCTATGGTCGAGCTCATGGTGCCCGGTGGCGCCGGAGGCCACCTCCAGCCAGTGCAGCCGGGCATTGAGGATATCGCACCAGTAGAGGCGGCCCATGGCGGCGTGCCACTGGGGCCCTTCGCCCAGTTCGCAGCGGCTGTCCACGGCCAGGCTGGCCGTCCAGGTCGGCAGGCTCATGCCTCGCCTCCCGCGGCCCGCCAGGCCGCAACGAGTTCCCGGGCCTGTTCGCCCACCCGCTCGGGGGACTGGCCGGGCTGGTAGAGGGCGCCGCCCAGGCCGGCACCGTCGACACCGGCGGCGCGCCAGGCGGCGAAGTTGTCCACGCCGATGCCGCCCACGGCATAGAGCAGGGTGCCGGCAGGCAGCACGGCGCGCACCGCCTTCATTCCCTCGAGCCCCACCTGCACCGCGGGAAACAGCTTGAGGCCGGTGGCGCCGGCGTCCAGGGCGTCGAAGGCCTCCGACGGCGTGACCACCCCGGGCCAGCTGGCCATCGCCAGGCGGCGGGTCTCCTCGATCACCGCCGGCCGGCAGTTGGGCGAGACGATCAGTTGACCGCCGGCGGCCTGGACGTCGCGCACCTGGGCCGGGGTCAGCACGGTGCCGGCCCCCACCAGGGCGCGGTCGCCCAGGGCCTTGGTCAGGCGGCGAATGCTCTCCAGGGGGGCAGGGGAGTTGAGTGGCACCTCGAGGGTGGTGATGCCGGCGGCGAGTACCGCTTCGCCAACCGCCACCGCCTCCTCGGGGGTGACGCCGCGCAGGATACCGATCAGGGGCAGGGTCATGCAGGAATCTCCTTGGTAAGCATCAGCCGGACAGGGCGGCATGGGCCAGCCCCAGGCCGGCCAGTACCGCGGTCTCGCCGTCCAGGTGCCGGCTTGCGTATCCCAGGGCCTCCAGGGCCAGAGCGTAGCGGGCGCACAGCGCCGCGTTGCCGATCAGGGTCACGACGCTGTCGCGCGGCAATTCGCGACAGGCTTCGGACAGTTCCAGGCCGATCACCAGCCCCGAGAGGCGCGCGGCCAGCCGAGCGCGCCGCGCTTCCCCCGCTGGCAACCGAGCATCGAGCAGGTCCTGGGCGCGGATACCGAACAGCCGGGCGCTGAAGGCCTGGGGGGCGGCCACGGCGTCGCGCACGGCGTCGACGAAGGCCTCGCGGCTTGCGGGATGGGTCGGGTCGTCATCGCCAAGCGAGTGCGCCAGTACCGAGTGACTGGCCAGCAGTCGATAGAGCTCGCCGGTGAGAAAGGTCTCGAAGCGGCACAGTTCGCCGCCTTCCAGACGCGCCCACTTGGCGTGGGTGCCGGGCAGACAGACCGTCCCGGAGAAGCCGGGCTCGCGGGCCGCCAGGCCGGCCAGCTGGGTTTCCTCGCCGCGCATCACATCGAAGGTCCGTCCGGAGTCGTCGGGGTGCTGGCAGAGCCCCGGCAGCAGCGAGATCTCCAGGCGAGGATCACTGACGGGAGGCGTGACCGCACCACGGGCCAGGCCGTCCAGCCGGGTCGGCACCGGCAGGTAGGCGGCCTCCCGCCAGCCCTGGCGGGCGCCGGCCATGCCGCACACCCGCACCGGCACGCGCCCCGTGGCGGGCAGCCAATTGCCGATCACCCGCAGTAGCTCGGCCTCGTACTCGGCAGGGGCCAGGGAGAGCATGCCGCGCTCGCTGCCGGCGTGGGCCAGCACCTGCCCATCGTCCGCCATGGCCCAGGCGCGCAGGTTGCTGGAGCCCCAGTCCACGCCGACCCAGGCCAGGCGCGCGGCGATGGTTGCGTTCATGTCTGCCTCCCTTACCATTCGGCGATGGAACCGTCTTCATGCGTCCATACCGGATTTCGCCAGCGATGGCCCACCTTGGCCCGCTCCTCGACGAAGGCCTCGTCGATCTCCACGCCCAGTCCCGGCCCCTGGGGGATGGCGCAGAAGCCGTCCTCGATGGTCAGCGCCGACTTGTCCACCAGGTAGTCGAGCACGTCGTTGTCGCGGTTGTAGTGGATGCCCATGCTCTGCTCCTGGATGAAGGCGTTGTGGGAGACCGCATCCAGGTGCAATGAGGTGGCCAGCGTCAGCGGGCCGAGCGGGCAGTGGGGGGCCAGCGCCACGTCATGGGCCGAGGCCAGGGCGGCGATCTTCAGCCCCTCGCTGATGCCGCCGCAGTGGGAGAGGTCGGGCTGGACGATGTCGATCATGCCGTCGGCCAGCAGGTCGCGGAATTCGAAGCGGGTGTGCAGCCGCTCGCCGGTGGCCAGCGGATAGCCGAGCCCGCCGGCGATCTGCTTGAGGCAGGGCAAATGCTCGGGGGCCACCGGCTCCTCGACGAACATCGGGTGGAAGGGCTCCAGCTCGCGCAGCAGCGCCTTGGCCATGGGGCGGTGCACCCGGCCGTGGAAGTCGATGCCGATGCCCACGTCGGGGCCCACGGCGTCGCGGGCCTCGGCCACCCGGGCCACCGCCTCGTCGATCTTGCGGTGCGAGTCGACGATCGCAAGCTCGGCGGTGCCGTTCATCTTGAAGGCGGTGAAGCCCTGCTCGACCAGGGCCCTGGCGCCGGCGCCCACCTCGCTGGGGCGGTCGCCGCCGGTCCAGGCGTACATGCGCATCCTGTCGCGCACCGTACCGCCCAGCAGCTGGTGCACCGGCACCCCCAGGTCGCGGCCCTTGAGGTCCCACAGCGCCTGGTCGATGCCGGCGATGGCGCTCATCAGGATGGGGCCGCCGCGGTAGAAGCCGGCGCGGTACATCGTGTTCCACAGGTGCTCGATGCGGTGCGGGTCCTGGCCGACCAGGTAGTCGGCCAGTTCATGGACGGCGGCCTCCACGGTGGCGGCGCGGCCCTCGATGACCGGCTCGCCCCAGCCGTAGCAGCCCTCATCGGTCTCGATCTTGAGGAACAGCCAGCGCGGCGGCACCTGCCAGGTCTTGAGTCGGGTGATCTTCATGGGGATTCCTCGGGGTCAGTGTGTGGATTCGGCCGGCGCGTCGACGATGCCCAGGTCGATGGCGGTGCGCCGCAGCACCTCGCGGGCGGCGTGCTCGGCGGCGGCCGGGTCGCGACGGCGGATCGCCTCCAGCACCCGGCCGTGGCGCGCCAGGCTGTCGTCCAGGCTCTCGTGCTCCTGGTGGACGTGCGCCTGGGAGCTCTGGATCAGGGCGATGATCGAGGGGCGCAGCAGGTGGCCCATCTGGCGCCATACCAGGTTGTGGCTGGCCAGGTAGATGGCGTCGTGGAAGGCCACGTCGTACTCGGCGTGCAGGCCGCGCGCCTCGGGCTCGCCAGCGGTACGGGTCATGCCCTGGAAGGCGGCCTCCAGGCGCTCGAGGTCCGCGGCCTCGGCGGCCTCGGTGGCGAGCCTGGCCACCACCGGCTCCGCCGAGTAGCGGAAGGCGAAGATCTCGCGTACCAGCTGGGGGTCGGGGTCGGCGAGTCCCACCATCCATTCGCTCATCAGTGGATCGAGCAGATGCCAGTCGACGACGGCCCGGACCACCGTGCCGCGGCCGGCGGTGCGCTCGATCAGGCCGGTGGCGGTGAGGCTGGCCAGCGCATTGCGCACCTGGTTGCGGCTCACCGCGAAATGGGCGCAGAGATCCAGCTCGCGAGGGAAGGCGTCGCCGGGCTGCCAGCGGCCGGCGAGCAGGGCCCGGGCCAGCAGCCGGGCCAGCTCCTCGGCGCCGCCGCCGTGGTGGGGCAGGCCATCCAGGGTCATGGGGACGCGCTCCTTACTAGTGACGATGAGGATAGCCTATTAAATGTCAGACATTTTGGCAAGTTCGGGGCGATATCGAGCCAGGGCAATCTCAGTCGGGTGATCGAGAGGTGCCGGGACGCGGCGCTTAGCCGCCGTCCCCATGGCGGCGGATATCGAGGTACATGCCGCTGGAGCGGAACTCCCGGGGCGAGAGACCGAAGGCGCGGCGGAACGCCTTGGCGAAGTAGTTGGGGTCGTAGAATCCCAGCGACAGGGCTACTGCCTTCACCGAGGCGTCACGGCGGGCGAGCAGCTCGGCGGCCCGACGCATGCGCTCCTGCATCAGGTATTCCCCCGGCGCCATGCCTACCGCCCGGCTGAAGCGGCGACTGAAGTGGGCACGACTGAGGTCGGCGATCCGGGCCAGGGCCGGCACGTCCAGCTCGGCCAGGCGCTCGGCATCGGGGGGCTCGGCGTGGAGCGCCGCCTGAATATGCTCTAGTGCCTTGGCTACCCCGGCCGGCGGGCCGGCAGCGTGCTCCAGCGCCCCGGCCCGGGCGCCGTCCACCAGGGTCGCCAGCAGCCGGTAGGTCAGGG
Organism: Halomonas sp. LBP4; assembly: GCF_003202205.1. Lineage (GTDB taxonomy): Bacteria > Pseudomonadota > Gammaproteobacteria > Pseudomonadales > Halomonadaceae > Halomonas > Halomonas flagellata. The sequence goes on along the minus strand of NZ_PDOG01000001.1, from coordinate 863,877 downwards.
CCGAGGCCTCACCGGCGGCAGGCAAAGGAGGAGCGAGCAGGCGTGCCACGCCCGCGGCCAGGGCGTCCAGCGACAGCGGGCCGGGGCGTCGAACTGGAGTGGCTGGTGGACGACGGCTCGCTGGAGCTGCTGCTCGACGGCGGCCGGCTCGCCATCACCCAGCTGAGCTTCGCCCAGCCGGCGGGGCACCCGCAGGCCCTGGCGGTCGCGGCCGGCGAGTGCCGGGTCAGGACGCTGGAATATCGCCCTCTGAAAGCCGTCCCTAGACCAAAGTCGTAATGACAAGGTTGTCATCCATCCTCTAGAGTTGCGACAACGTTGTCGTTTGGCGCACCATCAGAGCGCCGAGAGGGTATCGATGTGGTCTCGATCAAGGACGTGGCTCGCCTGGCGGGAACCTCCTTCAAGACGGTATCGCGGGTGATCAATGACGACCCCGCCGTTCGTGAGGAGACCCGCGGCAAGGTGCTGAAGGCCATCGGGGAGCTGGGCTATCGCCCCAACAGTGCGGCGCGCACCATGCGCAGCCAGCGCTCGGGGGTGATCGGCTTCATCTCCGACCGGGTCACCACCCAGCCGCACGCCGGTGACATCCTGCGCGGTGCCCAGCAGGTGGCCGATGCCCACGACAAGGTCCTGATGGTCGTCAACATCGATCGTGATGCCGGCTTCTGCCATCGCCAGCGGGCCCTGGACATGCTGCTGGAGCGCCGGGTGGAAGGGCTGCTCTACGCCTGCGACTACCACCGGGAAGTCGAACTGCCCAGGGAAATGGGCATGGTGCCCTCGGTGCTGGCTAACGGTTTCGCGCCGGGGGGCAAGGTGCCTACTTTCCTCCCCGACGAGCAGCGGGCGGCGCGCGAAGCGACCCGCCTGCTGCTGGACCAGGGGCATCGACGCATCGCCTACCTGGGGCTCAACCCCAGGCTGGCGGCGGCTGCTCTGCGTCTCGCCGGATACCGGCAGGTCCTGGAGGAGGCCGGTATCGGGGTGGACGAGGCGCTCATTCAACCCGCTCTGGTGGGAGCCCCGGACGGTGATGAACGCTCCACGGTGGAGGGGGCGATCGATGCTCTGCTGGCGAGTTCGCCGCGGCCCACGGCGATCCTGTGTGGCCAGGACAGCACGGCGATGCAGCTCTACCTGGCCCTGGCCTGCAGGGGACTGTGCGTGGGTCGCGACCTGGCCGTGGCCAGCTTCGATGACCAGCGGCCGATCTCCACCTTCCTGACGCCGGGATTGACCACCATGCGGTTGCCCCACCTGGAGATGGGCCAGCAGGCCATGCACTGCCTGCTGGCCGGGCCACAGGAGCCGGGCATCGTGCGGTTGCCTTTCGTACGGGTCGAACGGCAGTCGCACCGGGTCGCCGGGATGCCGAGCCATCCCTCGCTCTCCGAGTCGGCCGTCACCGACGGCCTCTGACAACAACAAGCAATCTCAACCAGGAGTCACTACCATGAAAGTTACGAAGCACGCCCAGCAGTTCAGCATCAGAATGACAACGTTGTCTTCCGCCATGGCCCTGGCCGCGCCCATGGCCATGGCGGCCCCCCAGACCCTTGAGCTCTGGCGCCACGAGACCGGCAACATCGCCGAGATCGAGGTCAGCAAGGCGGCGGTCGAGCGTTTCAACCGGTCCCAGGAGCGCTGGCGGGTGGAGATGAGCATGATTCCCGAAGGCTCCTATACCGAGACGGTGACCTCCGCCGCCGTGGCGGGAGACCTGCCTTGCCTGCTCTATATCGACCAGCCGGTGGCGCCTAACTTCGCCTGGGCGGGGTTCCTGCAGCCCCTGGACGGCCTGGTGGACCAGGCGGCCCTGGATGGCCTGATCGATACCGCCAAGGGAACCTACGACGGTCGGATCTATTCGGCCGGCCAGTACGAGGTGGCGCTCTCGCTGCTGTCGCGGCGCTCGGTCCTCGAGGAACACGACATCCGTATCGCCACCCTCGACGAGCCCTGGAGCAAGGCGGAGTTCCTCGATGCGCTGGAGACCCTCAAGGCGAGCGGTGACTTCCTCTACCCGCTGGATCTGCAGGCGGGATGGAGCGGCGAGTGGTACTCCTACGCCTTCGGTCCCTGGCTGTCGAGCTTCGGCGGCGATCAGATCGACCGCAGCAATTACCTCTATGCCGAGGGCGTGCTCAATGGCGAGGAGGCCGTGGCCTGGGGCGACTTCTTCCAGTCCCTGTTCGAAGAGGGCTATGTGGACCGCAACCCCAGCGATGACCGAGGCTTCGTCCAGGGGCGGGTGGCGGTCAACTATGGCTTCCTGGAGCCGTCGGCCTATCCGGACGAGTGGGGGGATGATCTGGTGGTGATGCCGGTGCCGGACTTCGGTCATGGCTCGGTGATCGGCGGCGGTTCCTGGCATACCGGGATCACCACCGCCTGCCAGTCACCCGAAGGGGCGGCCGAGTTCATCGAATTCCAGCTGCAGCCCGAGGAGATCGCCGCCATGTCCGAAGGGGCCGGCATGATCCCGGCCTCCGAGGCGGGGGCGGCGCTGACCGAGCACTATCGCGAAGGCGGACAGTGGCGCTTCTTCTATGACTACTCCGAGGCCCGTGCCCAATTGCGTCCCGAGACGCCGGCCTATCCGATCATCTCCAGCGTCTTCGAACGCGCGGCCCGGGACATCCGCGACGGCGGCGATGTCCAGGCCGCCCTGGACGAGGCGGTGGACGCCATCGAGCGCAATATCGCCGACAACCACGGCTACGGCATGGACGAGTAGTTCTTGCGGTCACCGACCGCGCCTGGCGGCCGGTGACGCCGTCCCCATGGATGTCCTCACTACGATAACCACCTTCTCTGAATAACAAAGGTGAACCTCATGAAGAATCCCGCCCCCGTTTGGCTCGCCGGCACGCCGATGACAACGTTGTCTGTTGGATTATCTGTTGCCGCCGCGACGGTCGTGACGTGCAGGAGTCGCTGGATGAGACGGTAGACACCATCGAGCGCGATATTGCCGACAATCGGGACTATGGCTTCCACGAATGAAGAGGGGGTCCTCGGGGACGCTGCGTCTCCGGGGCCCGCATCGAGAGGAGGATGCGCGATGCACTCGAGCATCAATGAGACGAAATCCGTCGGGCTGTCGGCAGACGCCGCCGGGGCGGGCAGGGCGACCGACTTCCGGCAGGCCAGGCGCCGGGAACGACGCTACGGCTATCTGCTGAGCTTTCCGGCGCTGCTGGGGTTGTTCATGTTCCTGGTGCTGCCCTTCCTGATGGCGGTGGGCATGTCGTTCACCGACCAGCGGCTGCTCTCGCCCAATGCGGCCGAATGGGTGGGCCTGCGGAACTACGAGCGCCTGCTGAGCGTCGACTGGCTGGTCCAGGAGGCCGAGCGCAGCGACCTGGGCGAGGTGGTGCGCGATGCCGGGGGCGAACCGGAGTTCCCGTCGCTGCGCACGGTGCTGCGCGGCGACCCGGCCTACCGCGAGTATCGGGAGTTCACGAGCTGGCAGTGGGGGGAGAAGCGCTATGTGCTGCTGGCCAAGGACCCGCGCTTCATCCAGTCGTTCCTCAACACCCTGCTGTTCGTGATGCTGGTGGTGCCCTTGCAGTGCGGCCTGGCCCTGGGGCTGGCGCTGCTGATCAACCGGCAACTGCGCGGCATCAGTGTCTTCCGGGCGATCTTCTTCTCGCCGGTGGTGACCTCCATCGTGGTGGTGTCCATCGTCTGGACCTTCCTTTACCACCGCGACGTCGGCGTGCTCAACCACTACCTGCAGGCGCTGACCTTCGGCCTGGTGGGGCCCATCGACTGGCTGGGCGATTCCGATTGGGCGATGCCGTCGATCGTCATCATGTCGGCCTGGCAGGCCTGCGGGGTGCAGATGCTGATCTTCCTGGCGGGGCTGCAGGGCATCTCCCAGGACCTCTACGAGGCGGCGGAACTCGACGGGGCCGGGCGCTGGAGCCAGTTCTGGCACATCACCCTGCCGGGGCTGCGCAACACCATGGTATTCGTGATCCTCAGCACCACGGTGCAGGCCTTCGGGCTGTTCACCCAGGTGGACGTGATGACCGGTGGCGGTCCCCAGGGTTCCACCTCCACGGTGATGTTCCACGCCGTCGCCAAGGGCTTCCGCGAGCAGGACATCGCCTATGGCTCGGCCATCAGCGTGGTGTTCTTCCTGGTGATCCTGCTGATCGCCCTGCTGCAGAAGAAATTCTTCGACGCCCGGGAGGCGAAGTGACATGACCGCCAACAAGCGACTCAAGACCCTGGGATGGTACCTGGTGCTGGCGGGGCTGGGTTACCTCTTCCTGTTCCCGCTGCTGTTCATGATCGTCTCTTCCTTCAAGCCGGAGTCGGCGATCTTCACCGACCTCTACTCGCTGCGAGCGATCCTGCCGGTGGGCGAGCTGACCCTGGACAACTACCAGGGCGTCTTCGACAAGAGCCGGATCGGCCACTACTTCCTCAACTCCCTGCTGATCACCGGCGGCACTGTCGTCATGGGACTCTTCGTCAACAGCCTGCTGGCCTTCTCGCTGTCGCGGCTGGAATGGCGGGGCCAGAAGCTGATCCTCTCGGCGGTGATCGCCCTGATGATCATCCCGCTGGAGGCGGTGGTGGTACCGATGCTGCTGCTGGTCTCCCAGCTGCCCTCGCTGGGCTGGGAAGAGGGGAGGCTGGTGCTCGAGGGGTCCTGGATGAACACCCGGCACGTGCAGATGCTGCCCTTCGTGGCCAACGCCTTCTTCATCTTCCTCTTCTACCAGTTCTTCCGTGACATCCCCAAGGACTTCGACGAGGCCGCCAAGCTGGATGGGGCCAGCCCCTTCCAGATCTACCGCCACATCATCGTGCCCATGTCGGGGCCGGTCTTCGCCACCGTGGCGATCCTCCACTTCATGGTGATGTGGAACCAGTACCTGTGGCCGATCATGGCGGTCCAGAGCGAGGCGGCGCGTCCCGTGATGCCGGGCATCCAGATCTTCTTCGGCCGCGAGACCAAGTGGGGCGAGATCTTCGCCTACGCCTCCTTCATCACCCTGCCGGTGCTGGTGGTGTTCATGATCTTCCAGAAGCGTTTCGTGCGCAGCCTGGCAGGCGCCGGGATCAAGGGCTGAGCCGGCCAACATTCATACGAACATCAGCTGTCGTGAGGCGAGACGGCCCACGACACGAGGAGAAACGAGATGGCAGATCTACAACTCGAAGGCGTCGTCAAGCGCTTCGGCGAGGTGCAGACCATCCACGGCATCGACCTGGATGTCACTCATGGCGAGTTCGTGGTCTTCGTCGGCCCCTCGGGGTGCGGCAAGTCTACCCTGCTGCGGCTGATCGCCGGGCTGGAAGAACTCAGCGAGGGCGACATCCGCATCGGCGGCGAGAGCGTCGCTCACCTGCCCGCGGCCCAGCGCGGCGTGGCCATGGTCTTCCAGTCCTATGCGCTCTACCCGCACATGACGGTGCGCGAGAACATGGGCTTCGGGCTGCGCATGGCCAAGTTCGACAAGGCCGAGATCGACCGGCGCGTCGAGGAGGCCGCCGCCATCCTCAAGCTGGAACCGTTGCTGGAGCGTCGGCCCAAGGCGCTCTCCGGCGGCCAGCGCCAGCGGGTGGCGATCGGCCGTACCATCGTGCGCAATCCCAAGGTCTTCCTGTTCGACGAGCCGCTCTCCAACCTGGATGCGGAACTGCGCGTGCAGATGCGCGTGGAGATCGCCAAGCTGCACGCCGCCCTGGGCAACACCATGGTCTATGTCACCCACGACCAGGTCGAGGCGATGACCATGGCCGACAAGATCGTGGTGCTGCGCGATGGTCGTATCGAGCAGGTGGGCAGCCCCCTGGAACTCTATCTCAACCCGGTCAACGAGTTCGTGGCGGGCTTCATCGGCTCGCCGCGCATGAACTTCTTCGAGTGCCGGGTGCTTGACGTGGCCGATGACCGGTTGAGGCTCGAACTGCCGGGCGATGAACGCATCGACATGCCTGCCGATGCCACGGGGCTGCGCAGCGGCGATCGCGTGACCCTGGGCATCCGTCCCGAACATATCCTCGAACATGACAGGGCCGATATCCGCCTGGCCATCGATGTTGAGGTGGTCGAGCATCTCGGTGGCAGTACCTTCGTCTATGCCCGCCATATCGGAGGGGACGCCATCACCCTGCAGGTCGGTGGCTTGAGCGATATCCAGCCGAAGGACCACCGTCGGGTCAGCTTTTCCCGGCAGATATGCCAGCTGTTCGATGGTGACGGGCGCAACATCAGCCCGCACAAGGTGCCCGGGGAACTCAAGGACGAGGAACCGGGCCAGGCGGCCACCGCCTGAGAGGCGGCCACCGCCTGAGCGGCCGCTTCAATAGCCCTTATTGCTCTCGCCAGGAAAGACAACGTTGTCTTTCCTGGCGGGCGGAGACACGACCCATACCGCATCGCGCGTGCGATGCCCCATCGACAAGGACCGATCATGACGACCGTAGTCGACACCCCGCCGAGCGTGCGGCGGCCAGCCTTGCACTTCACCCCGCCCCAGGGCTGGATGAACGACCCCAATGGCCTCGTCCACTTCGACGGCGAGTACCACCTCTTCTACCAGTACCATCCCCATGACCGCGTCTGGGGCCCCATGCACTGGGGGCATGCGGTGAGCCGCGACCTGGTGAGTTGGGAGCACTTGCCGCCGGCGCTGGTGCCGGACGAGCAGGGCATGTGCTTCTCGGGCAGCGCCATCGTCGACCGGCACGACACCAGCGGCCTGTTCGACGGCGAGCCGGGGCTGCTGGCCTTCTATACCGTGCATCGGGTGGCGTCCGAGGATCCCGACGACTATGTCCAGGAGCAGTGCCTGGCCTACAGCCGCGACCGTGGGCGCAGCTGGCAGAAGCATGCGGGCAATCCGATCATCGCCGGCCCCGGCTTCAAGGACTTCCGCGACCCCAAGGTGGTCTGGCACGCGCCCAGCCGGCGCTGGGTGATGGCGTTGGCCTGCGGCCAGGTCATCCGCTTCTATCTCTCCGACAACCTCCTCGACTGGCGCCTGGCCAGCGAGTTCGGCGACGGGCAGGGGCGCCATACCGACGGTCCCTGGGAGTGTCCGGATCTCTTCGAGCTGCCCGTGGAGGGCGCGGCGGAAGGTGAGCCGGCGACGCGCTGGGTGCTGGTGGTGGGCGTGGGGGCCGGTGAGCAGGACGCCTTCGGCTCCTTCACCCAGTACTTCGTCGGCCACTTCGACGGCGAGTGCTTCCACAACGACCATCCGGCCGAGACCGTGCTGCTGATGGACGAGGGGCGCGACTTCTACGCCGTGCAGAGCTGGTCGGACGTGCCCGCCGAGGACGGCCGGCGCCTGGCCATCGCCTGGATGAACAACTGGCTCTACGCCAATCGCATCCCCGAGGCGGGGTGGCGGGGCGCCATGAGCTTCCCCCGGGAAGTGTCGCTCGCAGCGACCCCCGAGGGCGTGCGGCTGCGCCAGGCCTTCGCCGGCGAGTGGCGGGCGCGGGCCGCAGAAGCGGCTAAGGTCGCCACGCCGGAACGGCCGCTGGCTGTCGGTCGCCATGTGCTGCTCGAAGGCGGGGCCCGGAGCGCCCATGGGTGGATGGTGCTGGAGCTCACCGCCGGGGCGAGCGTATCGCTGGATCTTCAGCAGGGTGGGCACCAGGCGCTGGAGCTGGTCGCCGACGAGGCCGGGGTCGCGGTGCATCATCGGCGCCGGGGCCAGAACGGGGATGACGAATTCGACACCCACTTCCCCCACGACCAGGCGGTCGGTCGCCTGGCCGGCCGGCGCGTCGAACTGGAGTGGCTGGTGGACGACGGTTCCCTGGAGCTGCTGCTCGACGGCGGCCGGCTCGCCATCACCCAGCTGAGCTTCGCCCAGCCGGCGGGGCACCCGCAGGCCCTGGCGGTCGCGGCCGGCGAGTGCCGGGTCGCGGAGATGGCGTACCATTCCCTGGTTTGAGCCGGCACCGGAGAGTGTTCAAGGCAGGGGATGCGCCACCCCGGTGGCGCCGGCGACGTGGCCGCCGGGGCGCGTGAGCCTGCTCTTCCTGCCCCATCTCAATGGCGAGCGGACTCCCCATGACGCCCCCCATGCGCGGGGCGTGCTGTTCGGCCTGAACCCAGCCAGCCGACCCGGTGAGGCGATGCTCAGCGCCGAGAGGAGGGCGCCCAGAGATTGACGCCGGCGTCAGTGACGGAATGCCGGTCGATCTCGGCGAGCTCCTCGTCGCTGAAGTCCAGGTTATCCAGGGCGGCGACGTTATCCTCGAGCTGGGCGAGGCGGCTGGCACCGATCAGCACCGAGGTGACTCGCGGGTCGCGCAGCAGCCAGGCCAGGGCCATCTGCGCCAGCCGCTGGCCGCGGCGCTCGGCGATGACGTTCAGTGCCCGCACCCGGGCCAGGTTCTCCTCGCTCAGGTGTTCGGGACGCAGCGAATCACCGCCGGGCTGGTTGATGCGTGCCGACTCGGGAATGCCGGCGAGGTACTTGTCGGTGAGCAGTCCCTGGGCGAGCGGGGTGAAGGCGATGCAGCCCATGCCCTCGGCCGCGAGGGTGTCGAGAAGCTCCTCCTCCACCCAGCGGTTGAAGAGGTTGTAGGCCGGCTGGTGAATCAGGCAGGGCACTCCCTGTTGCCGCAGCAGGCCGGCGATCTCCCGGGTACGCTCGGCCGAGTAGGAGGAAATCCCCACGTAGAGCGCCTTGCCCTGGGCCACGGCGCTGGCCAGGGCGCCCGCGGTCTCCGCCGGCGGCGTCTCGGGATCGACGCAGTGGGAGTAGAAGATATCCACGTAGTCGAGCCCCATGCGGGCGAGGCTCTGGTCGAGGCTGGCCAGCAGCGACTTGCGCGACCCGCCCTGGCCATGAGGGCCGGGCCACATGGGGTAGCCCGCCTTGGTCGAGATGATCAGTTCGTCACGATAGGGACCGAAATCTTCCTTCATCAGGCGACCGAAGTTGCGCTCGGCGCTGCCCGGCGGTGGCCCGTAGTTGTTGGCCAGGTCGAAGTGGATGATGCCCAGGTCGAAGGCGCGGCGCAGCAACCGGCGCTGGTTGTCGAGGGCATCGACGTCGCCGAAGTTGTGCCACAGCCCCAGCGACAGGGCCGGGAGCTTCAGGCCGCTGCGGCCGCAGCGGCGATAGTGCATGGTCTCGTAGCGCGAGGCATCGGCCAGATAGGGCATGGGCGTTTCTCCGGTCGGTTACGCTTAGGGCTCAGCGTCTCAGGCGTTCCAGGTCCTGGCGGTCGGGCAGCGCGGCATAGGCACCCGGCCGGGTCACGGCATGGGCGCCGCAGCGGCAGGCGATCTCCACCGCCCGATGCAGGAAGGCCATGTCCTGGTACCAGTCCCCATCGATACCGTGTTCGGCAAGCTCGGCCAGCAGCCCGCCGATGAAGGCGTCGCCACCGGCCGTGGTGTCCACCGCCTGGACCCTGGGCGGGCTTACCCGGTCCTCCAGGCCGATGCCCTTCAGCGTCACCTCGCCGGGGCCGTCGGTGATCACCGCGAACTTCACCCCGGCGGCGAGCCGCTCGGCCAGCCAGCCGTCCCGGGTATGGTCGGCGCGCAGGTAGTCGAGCTCTTCGCTGGAGAGCTTGAGCAGGTCGGCGGCGTCGAGCAGGCGGGTGACCAGGCCGATGTCGGCCATGCCGCCGTCCCAGAGGTTGTGGCGAAGGTTGGCGTCGACGCTGACCAGGCAGCCGGCGCGGCGGGCCATCTCGGCCATGGCCAGGGTGGTCTCGGCGATCTCCGGCTCGGTCAGGCTGTTGGTGCAGAAGTGCACGATGGCGGGCTCGGCGAAGACCCCGGCCGGCAGGTGCTCCAGGCGGTAGAGCAGGTCCGCCGCCGGTGGGCGGTAGAAGTCGAAGGTGCGCTCGCCCTGGGCGTCGCGGGAGACGAAGGCCAGCGCCGTGCGCGCCTCCCGGGTGCGTACCACGCCGCTGGTGTCGACGCCGTGGGTGGCGAGCTCACTGGCCAGGAAGTCGCCGAAGTGGTCCTCGCCGAGCATGCCGAGGAAGCGGCTGGGCACGCCCAGGCGCGCGCAGGCCACGGCCACGTTGGCCGGTGCCCCGCCGGCATAGGGGGTGAAGGTTTCGGGGCCCTCGGCGGCGTCGCCGAGGCGGCTGGAGAGCATGTCGACGAGGGCCTCGCCGAAGGCGATCACTGGGGTCATGGGGGTGTCCTCGATAGTGGTTCGTGGCGTCGCTGTTTGGTGGTGTCGTTGTTGGGATGCGTCGTGGTTCGGGTGGCGCGGCCGGTTCAGGCGACCTCATGGCCGCGGGCGGCCTCGAGCAGGGCATACCAGCTTGGGCGTTCCAGCGCGAGGCCGGCGTCCGTGACCAGGGCCTCGAGGCGCTCGGCCTTGAGGCTGCCGACCACCGGCACCGGACGGCCGGGCAGGGCGCGCAGCCAGGCCAGGGCCAGGCCGGCGGGGGTCACGCCGTGCTCGTCGGCCAGCCGCAGCAGCAGCGGGCGCGCCGGGCCCTGGAGCACTCGTCCACCGCCCAGGGGGGACCAGATCATCGGTGCCAGGCCGTCGGCCAGCAGGGCATCGAAGCTGCCGTCGAACAGCGGGGCGGGGTGGTCCAGCGAGAGCTGCAGCTGGTGGGCCACCAGGTGCTGGTGCATGGCACCTTGCAGGCGGCGCCACTGCTCGGGCAGGTAGTTGGAGACGCCGGCGGCGCCGATCTTGCCCGCGGCGATGGCGTCGTCCAGCACCCGGCCGGTGGCCTCGGCGTCCATCAGCGGGTCGGGGCGATGGAGCAGGAAGTGGTCGAGCCGCTCCACGCCGAGCCGCGCCAAGGACGCATCGATGGCCTGCTCGAGATAGCCCGGCGAGCTGTCGTAGTGCTTGACGCGGAGGGGGGAGGCGTCGCGTTCCGGCGTGATGATGCTGGCCTTGGTGACGACCTTCACCCGGCCGGCGAGGCTGGGGCGGGCACCCAGGGCGGCGCCGAACAGTGCCTCGCCCTGGCGGTCGCCATAGATGTCGGCGTGGTCGAACCAGTCGAGCCCCTGGTCGAGGCGGGCCTCGATCCAGTCGGCCAGCCGTGCGGGGTCATGCAGCGCCGGTTCCTCGTGCAGCCGCATCATGCCCAGCAGGAAGGGCACCGGGAAGGCGTCGGGCCCGCTCATGCGCCCTCTCCGGCGTCCAGGGAGAGGGTGGTGCCCAGCAGGTGCTGGGCACCGGGCACCAGCCACACCGGATCGAGGCGGGTGTTGGCCGACTCCACGCAGAGAAAGCGGCGGGCCGCCTCCACCGTGGTGTCCCCGGGCGGGGTGTCGCCCGGGTGCCAGACCACCGCCGAGTCGCTGCCCTGGCGGGCGATACGCAGCCGGCGGCTGCCGTCGTCGAGCACGAGCTCGGCGTTGCTGTGATAGAGGCGGTCGAGCGCCCCACGGACCCCCAGCTCCCCCTGTTGCTCGCGCTCGGCGAAGCCGGCCAGCTTGTCCAGGTAGCGGGCGCCGGCCAGCCCCTCGACGCGGCAGGCATGGGCGTCGGCCACGGCCAGGTAGCTGTGCAGGGCGCCGCTCATCTTCACCGGCGTCTCGCCGACGTGCTCGGTGATCAGCTCCACGTGCAGGCGCTGGCCGTTGGCCTGGATCACCGCACGGGGAGCCAACTGGGTATGCAGGCGCTCCAGCGGCGAAAGATGCAGCTCCACGCCGCCCTCGTGCTCGTCCACGGCGTCGAGCCGCCAGTCGGCCTTGCGCGCCGGACCGTGCATCGGGCCGCTGCGATCCGGGGACTCGTCGGCGGTGTGCTCGTCGGCGAACCAGGGCCAGCACAGCGGGATGCCACCGCGGATCGCCCCGGGCAACGCCTGGGGGGTGGGCGTCACCCACAGCCAGCCGTCGCCGCGCTCATCGGCGGGTCGAGAGCCTTCGGCTGGCGCGGCATCGGGCGCCGGAAAAGAGCCTTCAGCTCGCGCGGGGGTGGGCGCTGGTAAATAGTGCAGGGCTTGGGCGCCCTGCAGCGATACCGCCAGCTCGCCCCAGGGCTCATTGGCCAGCCACAGCTCGCGGCCTTGCCATTCGGCGCGGCGCTGGCCGCGAGTCTCGTCGAGCAGCGCTCGCAGGCTTGCGGGAATCATTCGACCTCCTCGGTCAGGCAACCCCTCGGGTCACTCGACTTCTTCGTTGTGCAGGGCCTCGGCGGCGCCCAGCAGGCCGGTCCAGGGGGCGGTCACCACCCGGACTGGCACGGCCGCCGTATAGGCGCTCATGCGTCCCTTGGCGGTGAAGGCCTCGCAGAAGCGGCTCTGCGGCAGCCAGTCGAGCAGCCGTGGCAGGATGCCACCGCACAGGTAGACCCCGCCGCGGGCGCCGAGCGTCAGGACGGCATCGCCGCAGACGTCGCCGAGGATCTTCAGGAACCGCAGCAGGGTATCACGGGCCACGGGGTCGCCGCCGGAGGCCCCTTCGGTGACCTCGGCCGGGGTCGCGTAGCGCGGTGGTGCACCCTTGAGCGAGCAGTGGGCCAGGTAGAGGTCGAGCAGCCCCTGGCCGCAGAGGATGCGCTCGACGCTGACCCGGCCGTAGCGGTTGCGGAAGTGCCTGAGCAGGTTCTGTTCGCGCTCGTCGGTGGGGGCGAAGGTGACGTGCCCCCCCTCGGCGGGCAGCGGGATCCAGGCGTGGCGGCCGGGGAAGAGGCCGGCCACGCCGAGGCCGGTGCCGGGGCCGATCACCAGCCGGGCGGCATGGGGCACCGCCGTGCCCGGCTGCACCTCCACCAGCTCGGCGTCGGCCACATGGGGCACGCCCAGTGCCTGGGCGGTGAAGTCGTTGATCACCTTGAACAGCTCGAGGTCGAGGGCCTGCTGCGCCTCGTGCCGGGAGAAGGTCCAGTGGTTATTGGTCATCTTCACCCGGTCGCCGCGGACCGGGCAGGCGAAGGCCAGGCAGGCCTCACGGGGGGCGCTCTCCCCCGTGGCGCCGACCCGGCCCAGGTAGTCGCGGACCGCCTCGACCAGCCCCGGGTAGTCGGCGCAGGGCAGGCTCAGGATGTCATGGGGCTCGAAGGCGCCCGGGGTCACCAGGGCAAGGCGTGCATTGGTACCCCCGATATCGCCGATCAGGGCGGGTCGGGTCATCGTGGATGTGTCTTTTCCGCCGATAAGCGCGGGTCGAGTCATCGGGCGGTTCCTCAGGCGTCGTCTTCGTGGATCTGGCCCTCCTGGCGTGCCAGGTCGTCGGCCTCGAAGCCGCCGAACACGCCGGCCCCTTCCTCGCCGCGCATGGCCAGGTGGCGGAAGCCGCCGAACAGCTCGCGACCGAGGCCCACGTGGTAGTGGTCCAGCTCGCCGATGCGCAGCTCGCGCTCGGTCCACTCATGGGCGTCGACCTTGACCTCGAGGCTGCCCCTGTCGGCATCGAGGCGCACGATGTCGCCATCCTTGAGCTTGGCCAGCGGCCCGCCATCCAGCGCTTCGGGGCTGATGTGGATGGCCGCCGGCACCTTGCCCGAGGCGCCGGACATGCGGCCGTCGGTAACCAGGGCGACCTTGTAGCCGCGGTCCTGCAGCACGCCCAGGTAGGGGGTGAGCTTGTGCAGTTCCGGCATGCCGTTGGCCTTGGGACCCTGGAAGCGCACCACGGCGATGACGTCACGGTCCAGGTCGCCGGCCTCGAAGGCCGCCTTGAGGTCGTTCTGGTCCTCGAAGATCTTGATCGGCGCCTCGACCAGGCGGTGCTCGGGCTTGACCGCGGAGACCTTGATCACCCCGCGGCCGAGGTTGCCGTTCAAGACGGTGAGCCCGCCGGTGGGGGCGAAGGGCTCGGCCACCGGGCGCAGTACCTCCGGGTCGAGGCTCTCGGTGGGCCCCTCGCGCCAGACCAGCTTGCCGTCCTCGAGGAAGGGCTCCTGGGAGTAGGCGGTCATGTCGGTACCGAACACCGTGGGGATGTCGGTATGGATCAGGCCGGCCCCGATCAGCTCGCGGATCAGCAGGCTCATGCCGCCGGCGGCCTGGAAGTGATTGATGTCGGCCTGGCCGTTGGGGTAGACCTGCATCAGGCTCGGGGTCACCGCGGAGAGGTCGGTGAAGTCCTCCCAGGTGATGGTCAGGCCGGCGGCGGCGGCCATGGCCACCAGGTGCAGGGTGTGGTTGGTGGAGCCCCCGGAAGCGAGCAGGCCGACGATGGCGTTGACGATGGCGCGCTCGTCGATCTGCCGGTAGAAGGGGCGGTAGTCGCCGCCGGGCTCGGTGTTGCGGATCGCCTGCTCGGTGGCGAAACGGGTCAGCGCCTCGCGCATCTCGGTGCCGGGGTTGACGAAGGAGGTGCCGGGCAGGTGCAGGCCCATCATCTCCATCATCAGCTGGTTGGAGTTGGCGGTGCCGTAGAAGGTGCAGGTGCCGGGGCTGTGGTAGGAGGCGGACTCGGCCTCCAGCAGGTCCTCGCGGCTCGCCTTGCCCTCGGCGAACAGCTGGCGGATGCGGGCCTTCTCCTTGTTGGGCAGGCCGCTGGGCATGGGCCCGGCGGGCACGAACATCGCCGGCAGGTGGCCGAAGCGCGCCGCGGCGATGAACAGCCCCGGGACGATCTTGTCGCACACGCCGAGATAGAGGGCGGCGTCGAACATGTTATGGGACAGGCCCACGGCGGTGGCCATGGCGATCACGTCGCGGGAGAACAGCGACAGCTCCATGCCCGGCTGGCCCTGCGTCACGCCGTCGCACATGGCCGGCACCCCGCCGGCGAACTGGGCGGTGGAGCCCATGGCGCGGGCGGCGGCCTTGATGGTCTCGGGGAAGGTCTCCAGCGGCTGGTGGGCCGAGAGCATGTCGTTGTAGGAGGAGATGATGCCCAGGTTGGCGCTGTTCATCATCTTCAGCGAATTCTTGTCCTCGGTGCCGCAGGCGGCGAAGCCGTGGGCGAGGTTGCCGCAGGAAAGCTCGCCGCGGTGCACGCCGCGACCGTGCTGGTCCGCCATGCGGCTCTCGTAGAGGGCGCGGCGTTCACTGGAGCGCTCGCGAATGCGGCGGGTGACGTCGGCGACGGTGTCGTTGAGGGCGGGGGTCGTGCTGGCCATGGGGCACCTCGGAATCGAGTGTTGGCTATTTAGTAAACTTACCAAAAATTGATCCGGCTTTTTGTCAATGTTACGCGGTTGGCGGTCATGTTTGTAGTTTTATTACTGCGATATTCGTCGTACTCCCTGGTTCAGAGGCCCAGCAGCCGCAGCAGCCAGCGCCGGTAGGGCGGGTCGAGCAGCCCCGCCGCGCTGCGCCGGCTCTGCAGGAAGACGCCACGCTCATGGCTGAGGCGCCGGAAGCCGGCCTCGCCGTGGTAGGCCCCCATGCCGCTCTCACCCACGCCACCGAAGGGTAGCGCGGGCACGGCGTTGTGCCACAGGGTGTCGTTGAACACCACGCCGCCGGAGTGGGTCTCGCGCAGCAGGCGCTGGCGCCGTGCCGGATCATCGGTGAAGGCATACAGCGCCAGCGGATGCGGCCGCTGCTGGATGAAGGCCAGGGCGGCGTCCAGGTCGCGCACGCCCAGGATCGGCAGCCAGGGCCCGAAGATCTCCTCATGCATCAGCATAAGCCCTTCGTGGGGATCGATCACCAGGGTCGGGGGCAGCTTGCTCCCCTCGCGCAGCTCGACCGGCTCGCCCAGCGGGATCACCCGGCAGCCGTGATCCCGTGCCTCTTCCAGCATGGCATCCAGGCGCTCGCGGTGCTGCTCGCCGAGGATGGCGGTGTAGTCGTCGCCGGCGGCGCCGCGGGGGTGGAACCGCTTCACCGATCGGCCCAGGGCCTCCACGAAGGCGCCGAGGCGTGGCTCGTCGATCAACACATAGTCCGGGGCGATGCAGGTCTGGCCGGCGTTGAGCCACTTGCCGAAGGCGATGCGCCGGGCAGCGTGCTCCAGGTCGGCGTCGTCGGCGACGATGGCCGGGGTCTTGCCGCCGAGTTCCAGGGTCACCGGGGTGAGGTTGGTGGCGGCGGCCCGGGCTACCTCGCGGCCGATGCGGGCACTGCCGGTGAACAGCAGGTGGTCGAAGGGCAGGGCGGCGAAGGCGCGGCCGATCTCGACCTCGCCGGTCACCACGCAGAGCTCGTCGGCGGCGAAATAACGCGCCGCGAGCCTCGCCATCAGTCCGCTGGTGGTGGGGGTCTGCTCGCTGGGCTTGATCATCACCCGGTTGCCGGCGGCCAGGGCATCCACCGCCGGCAGCAGGGCCAGGTTCCAGGGGTAGTTGGCGGGGGCGATGATGCCCACCACCCCCAGCGGCTGGCGATGGACGCGGGCGCGGGCCGGCCACAGCCGCAACGGCATCGCGGCACGCCTGGGGCGCATCCAGCGCCTGAGGTGGCGGCGGGCATGGCGCACGGCCTGCAGCACGGTGGCGACCTCCGCCAGGCGGGTCTCGGCCTCGGCGCGGTGGCCGAAGTCCTGGCGGATCGCCCGGGCGATCTCGTCGCGGTGGTGGCGGGTCATGGTCGCCAGGCGGGCGAGGCGGTCGCGCCGGGTCGCCAGCGACGGAAAGCGCTCGGCGGCGAAGGCGTGGCGCTGTGCGTCCAGGCGTGCCTGCAGGTCACGGGCGTTGGCCATGCGCATCTCCCTTGGCATGTGGAAAAACCGGCAGTGGAACGGGCGGCAAGGTCTGCGCACAATGTAGGCCTTCGGCCGGCCGCTTGTCAGCCGCTTCCTCCATGGCTTCGCCGCGGGAGACCCCATGTCCGAGCTGATCCTCAAGGAGTTGCCTGCCATCGAGGCGGTGTCGCCCTCGCGGTGGAACGCCCTGGTGGACGACGACCACCCCTTCCTGCGCCACGAGTTCCTGCATGCGCTGGAGGCCAGCGGCGCGGTGGGGCCGGCCACCGGCTGGGTGCCGCGCCACCTGACGCTCTGGCAGGGCGAGGCGCTGGTCGGCGTCATGCCCCACTACCACAAGCATCACTCCTTCGGTGAATACGTCTTCGACTGGGCCTGGGCCGAGGCCTGGGAGCGGGCCGGCGGACGCTACTATCCCAAGGGGCTCAGCGCCATCCCCTTCACCCCGGCGCCGGGGCCGCGGCTGGCGCTGGCGCCGGGGATCGACCCGGGCGAGGCCAGGGCGCTGCTGGCACCGGCCTGGGAAGCGAGTGCGCTCTCCAGCTGGCACCTGCTGTTCGCCGAGGAGGCCGAGGTGGACGCCTGGCGGTCGGCCCGCCCCGGGCTGCTGGTGCGCCATGGCGTGCAGTTCCAGTGGCGGGATCGCGGCTATGGCGACTTCGACGGCTTTCTCGCCGCGCTGACCTCGAAGCGGCGCAAGGCGATCCGTCGCGAACGTCGCCTGGTGGCCGAGCAGGGCCTGACCCTGCAGCGGCTGGAGGGCGGCGAGATCGACGCGGGCACCATGGCCCACTTCTTCCGCTGCTACGAGATCACCTACCTGGAGCGGGGCCGGCACGGCTACCTCAATCTCGACTTCTTCGAGCGCCTGCGCCGTACCCTGCCCGAGGCCCTGGTGCTGATCCAGGCACGCCTCGACGGCCGGCCGGTGGCCGCGGCGCTCTGCCTGCAGGGGGCTCGCACCCTCTATGGCCGCTACTGGGGCAGCGAGGTGGTGGCCGACTGCCTGCACTTCGAGGCCTGCTACTACCAGGGCATCGAGCACTGCCTGGCCAAGGGGTTGACCACCTTCGATCCCGGCACCCAGGGCGAGCACAAGCTGGCCCGGGGCTTCGCGCCGCGGCGGCTGCGCTCCCTGCATCATATCGCCGATCCCGGGCTGCGCGCGGCCATCGCGCGCTTCTGCGCCGAGGAGCGCGTTCACGTCGACGCCTATCGCCGGGCGGCGGAGCAGGCACTGCCGTTTCGGGCGTGAGGGCGGCGGACTAAGGTGGCATAATGCCTGCCATTGTCGTGTCGAGACGGAATTCCCGGATGCTCAAGTGGCTGGCCATCGTGCTGATCGTCCTGCTCGCCCTGTTGCAGTATCGCCTGTGGCTGGGGGAGGGGGGCATCCGCGACCTCGCCCTGGTGCGCGAGCGCGTCGCCGCCCTGGAGGCGGAGAACAAGCCGCTGCGTGACCGCAATGCCCGGCTCGCCGCCGAGGTGGTCGACCTCAAGACCGGCCTCGACGCCATCGAGGAGCGCGGGCGCAGCGACATCGGCATGGTGCGCACCGACGAGCAGTTCTTCTGGGTGCCGGGCGTCGCCGTGGAGGCGACCCGGCTCGAGGCCAGTGCCAGTCGAGTCGCGGGCGCGTCGCCGGCCACGGAGGCGAGCCGATGAGCGAGGCGCCCTGGCTGGTGGTACCCGCCGCGGGGCGGGGCCGGCGCATGGGCGCCGACCGGCCCAAGCAGTACCTGAGCCTGCATGGCCGGCCCGTGCTGGCGCATACCCTGGCACGGCTGCACCAGGCCTTCCCCGCGGCCCGTCTCTGCCTCTGCCTGGAGGCCGATGACCGCCACTTCGATCCGGCCTGGGTGCCCTTCGCCGACTGGCGCCGGGTGCCCGGCGGGGCCGAGCGGGTCGACTCGGTGATCAATGCCCTGGACGCCATCGCCGGCGACGCCGGCGAGCACGACCTGGTACTGGTCCACGACGTGGCCCGTCCCTGTGTCACCGTCGACGACCTGGCGCGCCTCCACGCCGTGCTCGCCGATGATCCGGTGGGCGGCCTGCTCGCCACGCCGGTGGCCGACACCATGAAGCGTGACGATGGCGCCGGGCGGGTCAGTGCCACCGAGTCCCGGGCGGGGCTCTGGCACGCCCTGACGCCCCAGGGGTTCCGCTATGGCCTGTTGCGCCGGGCCCTGGGGGAGGCGCTGGCACGAGGCCTCGCGGTGACCGACGAGGCCTCGGCGGTGGAGGCCCTGGGGCAGGCGCCGCGGCTGGTGGCCGGGCGTCGTGACAATCTCAAGATCACGCATCCCGAGGACCTGGCCCTGGCCGCGCTGGTGCTGGCCGCCCAGGCGGCCTCGCCGTCCATCACCGAGGAGTCGACCTGAGTGGGTGAGAACAGCATGCTGCGAATCGGCCACGGCGTCGATGTCCATCGCTTCGGCGAGGGCGACCACCTGATGATCGGCGGCGTCCGGCTGCCCTTCGACCACGGCTTCGTCGCCCACTCCGATGGCGACGTCCTGCTGCACGCCGTCTGCGATGCCGTGCTCGGCGCCTGTGGGCTGGGCGACATCGGCCGCCATTTCCCCGACACCGACCCGGCCTGGGCCGGCGCCGACAGCCGGGCGCTGCTGCGCCGGGTGGTGGCGCTGGTCCAGGAGGCCGGCTACCGGGTGGGCAACCTGGACGCCACCGTGATCGCCCAGGCGCCGAAGCTGGCCCCGCATATCGCCGCCATGGTGGCCGCTATCGCCGAGGACCTCGGTGTCGAGGCCTCCGCCGTCAACGTCAAGGCCACCACCAGCGAGGGGCTCGGCTTCACCGGCCGCGGCGAGGGGATCGCCGCCGAGGCGGTGGTCCTGCTGCTGCGACGGGGGGCAGGGGGTGACTGAGCCAGTGGGCGACCCCATCGACTGGCCGCCGGCCTGGCCCCGGGTGCTGGATGGCGAGTTCGGCCCGCCGGCCGCCGGCGACTACCGGGCCTGTCCCGAGGACTTCGCGGTCGAGGAGTGCCTCGACTTCGCCCCGGAGGGCGAGGGCGAGCACCTCTGGCTGTGGATCGAGAAGCGTGACCTGACCACGGCGATGGTGGCCCGCGAACTGGCGCGGCTCTGCGAGGTCGCGCCCCGCGAGGTCGGCTATTCCGGGATGAAGGATCGCGTCGCCGTGACCCGCCAGTGGTTCTCGGTCCAGCTGCCCGGCCGCGAGGCCCCTGAGGCGCTGGTCGAGCGCCTCGCCGCCCTCGGCATCCGGGTGCTCGACCGGGGGCGCCATCCACGCAAGCTCAAGCGCGGCGTGCACCGTGCCAACCGCTTCCGCCTGCGGCTCACCGGGGCGGCGGTCGAGGACCCGGGGTTGCCGGCGCGCTGGGACTGGCTCTGTCGCCACGGCGTGGCGAACTATTTCGGCCCCCAGCGCTTTGGCCCCGGCGGGCGCAACCTGCTGCGGGCCCGCGCCCTGCTGGCCCGTGGCTGGCGCAAGCGCGACGACCGCGACGGCATGCTGCTCTCGGCGGCGCGCAGTTTCCTGTTCAACGAGTTGCTGGCGGCACGCATTCGCGCGGGCAACTGGGCGATGACGCTGCCCGGCGAGGTGGTGATGCTCGACGGCACCGCCAGCCAGTTCTCGGTGGCGACCCCCGACGCCGAGCTGTCGGCCCGGGCCGAGCGCCTCGACCTGCACCCCAGCGGCGTGCTCTGGGGGACCGGGGACTCGGTGGCCGGCGACGCGGCGAGGGCCCTCGAGGCGGCGCTGCCCGAGCGCTATCCGGCGCTGTGCCGCGGACTCGAGCGGGCCGGGGTACGCCTGGCCCGCCGGGCGCTGCGCCTGCGCCTGGCCGACCCGGCCCTCGAACGGGGCGACGGCGAGCTGTGGCTGTCGTTTGCGCTGCCGCGGGGCGCCTTCGCCACCGCGGTGCTGCGGGAATTGATCATGCACCCCGGCCTGTGACCGGGGGCGAGGCAAGCGAGGAATGACGATGCGACGACTGTTGCTCTCCAACGATGACGGGGTGCATGCGCCGGGGTTGCGCGCCCTGCATGACGCCCTCGCCCGCCACGCCAGGCTGCGCGTGGTGGCACCGGATCGCGACAAGAGCGGGGCGAGCAACTCCCTGACCCTGAGCCGGCCGCTGGCGCTCACCGCCCTGGACAACGGCTTCTACAGCGTCGACGGCACGCCGGCGGACTGCGTCTACCTGGGGGTCAACGGGGTCTGGGACGAGAAGCCCGACCTGGTGATCTCCGGCATCAATCACGGTGGCAATCTGGGCGACGACGTGCTCTATTCGGGGACCGTGGCCGCGGCCATGGAGGGGCGCAACCTGGGCATGGCGGCGATCGCCATGTCGCTGGTCGGCTCGCGTCACTTCGATACCGCCGGTCGGGTGGCGGCCAGCCTGGTGGGGGCGGCCGACCAGCTCTCGCTGCCGCCGCGCAGCCTGCTCAACGTCAACGTGCCCGACCTCCCCTGGGACGAGATCCGGGGCTTCCGGGTCACCCGCATGGGCTATCGCGGGCCGGCGGCGCGCCCGCTGGAGGTACGCGATCCGCGTGGCCGCGTGCGCTACTGGATCGCCGCCGTCGGCGAGAACGCCGACGACGGACCGGACACCGACTTCGCCGCCGTGGAGGCTGGCTTCGTTTCCATCACCCCGCTGCAGACCGATCTCACCCGGCATGCGGCACTCGACGACGTGCAGGGCTGGCTGGATGCACTCACCTGATCTACGCCCCGATCTGCTGCAAGGGATCGGCATGACATCGCAGCGAACCCGTGACCGCATGGTGTCTCGACTGGCCGCCCAGGGCATCCGCGACCCCAGGGTGCTGGAGGTGATGGCCCGGGAGCCACGCCACCTGTTCCTCGACGAGGCGCTGGCCCACCGCGCCTACGAGGACACCTCGTTGCCCATCGGCCACGGCCAGACGCTCTCCCAGCCGTGGATGGTGGCGCGGATGACCGAGCTGGTGATCCAGGAGAGCCCCGTCCGGGTACTGGAGATCGGCACCGGCTCCGGTTACCAGACCCTGGTGCTGTCGCGGCTGGTAGCGGAACTCTGGTCGGTGGAACGGATCAATGCCCTGCACCGTCGCGCGGGACAGCGGCTGCGGCGATTGGGCGCCCACCAGGCGCGGCTGCGTCTGGCCGACGGCGGCCATGGCTGGTCGGAGGCGGCCCCCTTCGACGTCATCCTGCTGACCGCCTGCGCCTCCGAACTGCCCGAGCCGCTGCTGGCCCAGCTCGGCGAGGAGGGGGTGCTGATCACGCCCCTGGCCGATGCCCGGGGGCGCCAGTGGCTGACCCGGGTGCAGCGCCAGGGCAACCAGTTCGAGCAACAGCGGCTGGAGTCGGTACGCTTCGTGCCGCTGCTGGAAGGAGTCATTCGTTGAAGCGACATCTGGGTATCTTTCTCAGGGGCGCCGGCATGGGGGCCGCCGACGCCGTACCCGGCGTCTCCGGCGGGACCATCGCCTTCGTCACCGGGATCTACGAGGAGCTGATCCACTCGATCAAGCAGTTCGGCCCCAGCGCCTTCGTCGCCTGGCGCCGGGGGGGGCTGCCGCAGTTGGCGGTGCACCTCAACCTCGCCTTCGTGCTGCCACTGCTGGCCGGGATCGCCGCCAGCCTGGTCAGCGTGGCGCACCTGGTGGTGTGGCTGATGGACGGCCATCCCCTGCTGCTCAACGGCTTCTTCTTCGGCCTGGTGGCGGCGTCGGCGGTGGTGGTCAGTTGCCATCCCGCCGACTGGAAGTGGTGGCACCTCCTGCCGCTGGTGGCCGGGTTGCTGCTGGCCCACTGGCTGCCGTCGCTGATGCCGCTGATCACCCTGCTCGGCAGCGCCAACCTGATGCTGGTGGTGGGGGGCGCCATCGCCATCAGTGCGCTCCTGCTGCCGGGGGTCTCGGGGAGCTTCCTGCTGCTGACCATGGGGCTCTACGGCACCGTGATGCAGGGCATCCGCAGTTTCGACCTGGGCCTGATCGCGATCTTCGGGCTGGGCTGCCTGATCGGCCTGTTCTTCTTCTCGCGCCTGCTCTCCTGGCTGCTGCGCCACCATCACACCGCCACCCTGCAGTTGCTGGTCGGCTTCATCGTCGGCTCGCTACCGGTACTCTGGCCCTGGCGGGAACTGGTACGCTATCGGCTCGGCCCGGATGGGCAGATGATTCCGTTGGACTACCGCTACCTGACCCCGGGCGACTATGCCCAGTTGACCGGCGATGCCGCGCAGCTCACGGCGGTCGTGGCGTTGGCGCTGGTCGGGGCGGCCCTGGTGCTGCTGCTCGGCCGTACCGGACGACCTGCCCCACCGGCAGGGCCGGTATCCCCTGACTCCCGTGAGGCCGGCGCTTTCCATGGGCCAGGCGCTTCTCATCGGTCAGACAACAAGGAGGAAGGCTCCGATGCGTAAGGTATTGCTGATTTCCGGCCTGGCCCTGGCCATGGCAGGGTGTGCCGCCCAGCAGGGCGAGGCCCCGCCGGTGCAGGTCCAGGACCTCTCCGCCAGCCGCGAGAACACGGCGGCCGGCGGCTACACCGTGGAGGCCGGCGACACCCTCTATGGCATCGCCTGGCGGCACAACATGGATTACCGCGACCTGGCGCGGCTCAACCGGATCAGTCCTCCCTACCAGATCCAGCCCGGCCAGCAGCTGGCGCTGACCCCCGAGGGGGAAGCCCCTGCCCGGGCGTCTGCCGGCGAGGCCTCTGGCGACCGCGGCGTGGTGGCCACCGGGATCGGCGGCCAGCAGGTTCCCGCCGAGCCAGGGAGCGACATGGACTGGCTGCTGCCCGACGAGGAGGCCATCGAGCGCAATCGCCGCCTGACCGCCCAGCGCCTCGAGCAGGAGCGGGAGGGCGAGGGCCCCAGCGAGGTGGCCATGGAGAGCGCCGCCGGGGTCACGGGGTCGGGCCAGGGACCAGGTCCGGTCTACGACTACGACAGCCCCGGCGCCGATGGCGCGCTGAGCGAGCGGGACCTGGCCGAGCGACGCGCCGCACAAGAGCAGGCCGCGCGTCAGGCGGAGCCCCAGGAAGCCGCCGAGCCGGCGGTGGAGCCGAGCCGCGAGGTGGCCGAAGCCGACCCCGAGCCGGCGCCGGTAGCGGAGCAACGGCAGGAGGAGGCAGCACCGCAGCCCGATGCGGGGACAGCGGTGGCCGGGGCCAGCGAGCCGAGCCAGGATCGCGATGGACGCCGTTACACGCCCGTCGACGAAGTGGCCTGGCGGTGGCCGGTGGACGGCGAGATCGTCGGGCGCTTCGGTGAGGGTTCGACCATCACCGCCGGCATTGATATCGCCGGGCAAAAGGGGCAACCTGTCAGGGCAGCCGGGCCCGGGATCGTGGTCTATGCCGGCAACGGGGTGAGGGGCTACGGCAACCTGGTCCTGCTCAAGCACAACGACCAGTTCCTGAGCGCCTATGCCCATAACGACAGCCTGCGGGTACGCGAGAACGATGTGGTCGAGGCCGGAGAGGTGATCGCCACCATGGGCGACAGCGACGCCGAGGACGTCCGGCTGCACTTCGAGGTGCGCAAGGACGGCCAGCCTCAGGATCCCCTGGAATTCCTGCCGTCGCGCTGAGCGCGGCGGCTCGTCGGGCAAAATGCTGCATTCATTGCCACCGGGACGTAACACAATAATAACCGCAAGCGCCGATCCTCCTGTGCGGGAGCCATACGGCGACAAGTCGCAACCATGGGGTAGCAACCGATGAGCATGCTTGAACGGGACCTTCAGGATGTGAATCTCGAGTCGGACGAGGGCTCGGACGACGAGGGCATCGAGGAAGTGGGGGAGGTGGTGGCCAACACCGAGGATGACACCATCAGCGACGACGAGGCCTTCGAGAAGGCGCTGAGCCGCGAGGACCGCAACTACCACCACAGCCTCGATGCCACCCAGATCTATCTCAACGAAATCGGTTTCTCGCCGTTGCTGACGCCCGAGGAGGAGGTCCACTACGGCCGCCTGGCCCGCAAGGGCGATCCCATGGGACGCTCGCGGATGATCGAGTCGAACCTGCGCCTGGTGGTCAAGATCGCGCGTCGCTATCTCAATCGCGGCCTGTCGCTCCTCGACCTGATCGAGGAGGGCAACCTCGGCCTGATCCGCGCGGTGGAGAAGTTCGACCCCGAACGCGGCTTCCGCTTTTCCACCTACGCCACCTGGTGGATCCGCCAGACCATCGAGCGGGCGCTGATGAACCAGACCCGCACCATCCGTCTGCCGATCCATGTGGTCAAGGAACTCAACATCTACCTGCGCGCGGCCCGCGAGCTGACCCAGAAGCTCGACCACGAGGCCACCGCCGAGGAGATCGCCGATTACCTCGACAAGCCGGTGGAGACCGTCAAGAAGATGATGGGACTCAACGAGCGGGTCTCCTCGGTGGACTATCCCATGGGCGGCGAGAGCGACAAGCCGCTGATCGAGACCCTGGCCGACGACAACGACCACGGGCCCGAGTCCTCGCTGGTCGATGGCGACGTCAAGCAGCACGTCGACGACTGGCTGGCCGAACTGACCGACAAGCAGATGGAGGTGGTGGTGCGCCGCTTCGGCCTGCGCGGCCATGAGGCGGCGACACTGGAGCAGGTGGGCGAGGAGATCGGCCTGACCCGGGAGCGGGTGCGCCAGATCCAGGTGGAAGCGCTCAAGAAGCTGCGCCGCCTGCTCGACAAGCAGGGGCTCTCGCTGGATGCCATCTTCGAGTGACGTCGCGTGCCGGAGGGGCCTCCGGCACCGGCATTCCACTGTCCCATGCCGCGCAGGTAATTCACCTGTCTAGGTGCGCCTATATATGCCGTTCGTACTGCCCTAGATGGTCAAGTCAGCAGCATTTGCCATGAAATGGCTTGGTCTTTGGTGGATAATCGTGGCATTCCCCGTGGACGCTCCAGGACCCCGACCATGACCCGGCCGCTTATCGCCGACATCGATCTCGACGCCCTTCGCCACAACTACCGTCTCGCCCGCGACCTGGCCCCCCACAGCCGGGCCCTGGCGGTGCTCAAGGCGGATGCCTACGGCCATGGTGCCGTGGCCTGCGCCCGTGCCCTGGAGGGCCTGGCCCCGGCCTTCGCCGTGGCCTGCCTCGAGGAGGCGGTGACCCTGCGCGAGGCGGGGATCACCACGCCGATCATGCTGCTCGAGGGGGTCTTCGAGGCCAGCGAACTCGAGCGGGTCGAGGCGCTGGGGCTATGGATGGCGGTACACAGCGACTGGCAGCTGGACGCCCTGCTGGCCCGGCGGCCGGCCCGGCCGATCCCGGTCTGGCTCAAGGTGGATTCGGGCATGCATCGACTCGGCTTTCCCCCCGAGCGGGTCGAGGCGGCCTGGGGGCGTCTGGCAGATGCGCCGGAGCACGCCTGCGACCTGCACCTGATGAGCCACTTCGCCACCGCCGATTCCCTGGATCCGCGCTACTTCCAGCGTCAGATGACGCTGCTGGAGACACTGGCCGGGCGGCTGGGCGCTCCCACCTGCCTGGCCAACTCGCCGGCGACCCTGGCCTGGCCCGAGGCCCATGGCGCCTGGAACCGCCCCGGCGTGATGCTCTACGGCGGCGACCCTTTGGAGGCCTCCAGCGAGGCGAGCCGGCGGCTGAAGCCGGTGATGACGCTGCGCTCGCGGCTCATCGCCGTCCGTGAGCTCGCCGCCGGCGAGCCGGTGGGCTATGCCGGGCGCTGGAAGGCGCCGCGGCCTTCGCGGATCGGCGTGGTGGCGGCAGGATACGGCGACGGCTATGACCGCCATGCCGTCGACGGCACCCCGGTCCTGGTCGAGGGGCGCCGCACGGCGCTCGCCGGCAAGGTCTCCATGGACATGCTGACGGTCGATATCACCGACATTCCCGAGGCCGAGATCGGCAGCGAGGTGGTGCTCTGGGGGCGCGCCGCCAATGGCGAGGTGCTGCCGGCGGACGAAGTGGCGCGGCACTGCGACACCATCAGCTATACCCTGCTCACCGGGGTGCTACCGCGGGTGCCGAGGCGGTATCATGGCGGTTTTGATTGACGGACCGCCGCATGTCACGGAAAGACTACCCCAGCTCCTTCGCCCACCCCCGCTTCTGGCCCACCTGGCTGGCCATCGGGGCCATGTATGTCGCCGCCTGGCTGCCCTGGCGGCTCAAGCTATGGACCGGCAAGGGGCTCGGGCTGCTGGTCTGGCGACTGGTGCCGCGCCGCCGGCATATCGTCGAGACCAATCTGCGCTTGTGCTTCCCGGAACTGGATGACGAGCAGCATCGCCGACTGGTGCGCGAGACCTTTATCGCCAACGGCATCGGCGTCCTGGAGACGGCCACCGGCTGGTGTCGCGACCCCGAGCACCTACGCCACCGGGTCACCTTCAAGGGGCAGGAGCACATGGCCCGGGTGCGGGCCGAGGGCAGGGGGGCGCTGATCATCGGCGTGCACTTCTCGACCCTCGACCTGGGCGGCGCCCTGCACTCGCTGTTCTTCCCGGCGGATGCGGTCTACCGGCCCCACAACAACCCGCTCTTCGAGCGCTTCATGACCCGGGCGCGCAACCGCATCTTCGGTACCGCCATCGATCGGCGTGATCTGCGCGGGGTGGTGCGGCGGATCAAGGCGGGCCATGCCGTCTGGTATTCACCGGACCAGGACTTCGGCCGCGACGCCAGCGTCTTCGCCCCTTTCTTCGGCATCGATGCGGCGACCATCAAGCTCACCGCCAAGATCGCCCGCATGACCGGGGCGCCGGTGATGCCGCTGATGTTCCATCGCAACCCCGACGACCGCACCTATACCCTGGAGTACCTGCCGCCGCTGGAGGACTTTCCCAGTGGCGACGAGGTGGCGGATGCAGCCAGGGTAAACGCCTTCATCGAGGGGGCGATCCGCAAGCATCCGGAGCAGTACCTGTGGCTGCACCGACGCTTCAAGACGCGCCCGGCAGGCGAGCCGGGGTTCTACTGAAGCTTCGCTTCAAGCTGGAAGAGCGGCGCTGCGCGCCTGGAAGAGGGAAGAGGGAAGCCCACACACTTACGGCGGTGGGGCTGTTGTCTGCGTGAGCGGCGCCGGGGGCAGGCCGTAGAGAAGGTCATTCGCCATGGATGGCGAAT
Source organism: Halomonas sp. LBP4 (assembly GCF_003202205.1). Lineage (GTDB taxonomy): Bacteria > Pseudomonadota > Gammaproteobacteria > Pseudomonadales > Halomonadaceae > Halomonas > Halomonas flagellata. The sequence goes on along the minus strand of NZ_PDOG01000001.1, from coordinate 836,243 downwards.
GTAGCGTCCAAGGAGGGATTCACAGCGCCTTCTCGAAGGCCTGCCGCCGGGAAAGCCGCGGCAGCAGGCTGGTTCGCAGGGCCTCAAGCATCTATTCGCTTGTACTTCATCCGGTGCGGGGTGTCGTTGCCGACGCGCCTGCGGTGGTCCTCCTCGTACTCCTGGTAGTTGCCCTCGAAGAACACCACCCGGGAATCGCCCTCGAAGGCGAGGATATGGGTGGCGACGCGGTCGAGGAACCAGCGGTCGTGGGAGATGATCATGGCGCAACCGGGGAAGGCCAGCAGGGCCTCCTCAAGGGCACGCAGGGTCTCGATGTCAAGGTCGTTGGACGGTTCGTCGAGCAGCAGCACGTTGGCGCCCTGCTTGAGGGTCTGGGCCAGCTGCAGCCGGCCGCGCTCGCCGCCCGAGAGGTCCTTGAGGAACTTCTGCTGGTCGTTGCCCTTGAAGTTGAAGCGCCCCACATAGGCCCGTGACGACACCTCGTAGCCGTTGATGTTGAGGATGTCCTGGCCGTCGGAGACCGCTTCCCACACCGTCTGCCTATCGTCGAGGGCGTCGCGCAGCTGCTCGACGTAGGCGATGTCGACGGTCTCGCCGATCACCACCTCGCCGGCGTCCGGCCGCTCGACGCCCTTGATCAGCTTGAACAGGGTCGACTTGCCGGCGCCGTTGCCGCCGACGATGCCGACGATGGCCCCCTTGGGCACGGTGAAGGAGAGGTCCTCGTAGAGCAGCTTGTCATCGAAGGCCTTGGCAACACCGTGGAACTCGATGACCTTGTCGCCCAGGCGCGGGCCGGGCGGAATGTAGATCTCGTTGGTCTCGTTGCGCTTCTGGAAGTCGCCGGACTGCATCTCCTCGAAGCGGTTGAGGCGCGCCTTGCTCTTGGCCTGGCGGCCCTTGGCGTTGCTGCGCACCCACTCCAGCTCCTGCTTGATCGCCTTGTTCTTCGAGGCCTCCTGCTTGGCCTCCTGCTCGAGACGTTTCTCCTTGGCCTCCAGCCAGCCGGAGTAGTTGCCCTCGAAGGGAATGCCCTGGCCGCGGTCGAGCTCGAGGATCCAGCCGGCCACGTTATCGAGGAAGTAGCGGTCGTGGGTGATCGCCACCACGGTGCCGGAGTAGTCGTGCAGGAAGCGCTCCAGCCAGGCCACGGACTCGGCATCCAGGTGGTTGGTGGGCTCGTCGAGCAGCAGCATGTCGGGGCTGGAGAGCAGCAGCCGGCACAGCGCCACGCGACGGCGCTCGCCGCCTGAGAGGTGGCCGACCCGGGCCTCCCAGGGCGGCAGGCGCAGGGCCTCGGCGGCCACCTCGAGCTTGCGCTCGATGTTGTGGGCGTCGGCGGCCTCGATGATGTTCTCGAGCCTGGCCTGCTCGCTGGCCAGGGCGTCGAAGTCGGCATCCGGCTCGGCGTAGGCGGCATAGACGGCGTCGAGCTTCTCCTGGGCCTCCTTGATGGCACCCAGCGCCTCTTCCACGGTCTCGCGGACGTTCTTGTCGTCGTCGAGCTGCGGCTCCTGGGGCAGGTAGCCGACGTTGATGCCCGGCATCGGGCGAGCCTCGCCGTTGTACTCGGTGTCGATCCCGGCCATGATCCGCAGCAGGCTGGACTTGCCGGCACCGTTGAGACCCAGCACGCCGATCTTCGCGCCCGGGAAGAAGGAGAGCGAGATGTCCTTGAGGATCTCGCGCTTGGGGGGCACGACCTTGCCCACCCGGTTCATGGTGTAGACGTATTGCGCCATGGAATGCCACTTGGTTGGGGGATTTCAGTGGCCACGATGATAGTGGCCGGGCAGGGGAAAGGCCAGCCGCGCATCGGGGGCACCGGTTCCCGGGCACGTCCTGCCGGGGGAGACCCCGGCCGGCGGGCCGTGCGGCACGACCCGGCCGACCCAGGCGGAGAGGACGTTACTCCTCTTCCTCCTCCTCGTCGTCGAGGAGCATCCAGTCATCCTCGATGGCGCGTCGCAGGCGCCGTTCTTCCAGCAGCGACTCGACGCGGCGGCGGGCGCGCAGGGTGTCGGCGCGACTGGTCGGGCGCGAGCGACCGTAGTCGTCGTCGTTGACCGCCTCTTGATAGTCCTGCTCGTCGTCGAGCGAATCGTTGACCTGGGGTTCATGGCTCATGCAATGCCCTCCCATGACCGAGTGCCATTCGGTATCGCTTCTCGTCCGAATGCGCGGACCCTGAAGCGTCAGCCGGCAACGGCGGTTGCCTGCTGGCTATATATCGCCCCCGGCGACCCAGGGCAAGCCCCCCAGCGACTTTTTTTCCGGCACGCGTCGGCGCCCTGGGCCACTTCCGGCAGCCGCTCGGCACTGCCGGCCGCGGCCAGGGCGGTGGCCGTCAGCACCGCCAGCAGCCAGGTGGTGCCGAGCCACTGGGCCAGGCCGCCGCTAACGCCGAGCCGCCAGGACACTCTCGCGCCGCCATGATGGCTCCCGGGCTGGTATCATCGACGGCATCCATTGTTGCGACGGGAAGATGACATGGCACGTATTCGCATCCACTACTGTACCCAGTGTCAGTGGCTGCTGCGCAGCGCCTGGTACGCCCAGGAGCTGCTCTCGACCTTCGGTGAGGACCTCGAGGAGGTGGCCCTGGTGCCCTCCCACGGCGGTGACTTCGAGATACTGCTCGACGGTGTCTCGCTGTGGGAGCGCAAGCGCGACGGTGGCTTCCCCGATATCAAGGCACTGAAGCAGGCGGTGCGCGATCACCTCGATCCGCAGCGCGACCTGGGGCATATCGATCGCTAGGGTACAATGGCTGCGGGCTGCGGGCTGCGGGCTGCGGGCTGCGGGCTGCGGGCTGCGGGCTGCGGGCTGCGGGCTGCGGGCTGCGGGCTGCGGGCTGCGGGCTGCCAGATAATGGGGAAGCACCATGACACAGGAACGTCAGGCCATGCTGTTCGGGCTGGGCGCGGTGGCGCTCTGGTCGACCGTCGCCACCGCCTTCAAGGTGGCGCTCTCCTACATGTCGCCGCTGGAGCTGATGTGGATCGCCTCGCTGGTCTCCTGGGCGCTGATCGGCGTGCTGGTGGCCCGCCAGGGGTTGCTGGGCGAGGCGCTCGGCCGGGGCTGGCGCACCGCGGCCTGGGCCGGGCTGATGAACCCGGTGGCCTACTACCTGGTGCTGTTCGCCGCCTATGATCGCCTGCCCGGCCAGGAGGCCATGGCGCTCAACTACACCTGGGCGCTGGCCATGGCCTTCCTCGCCGTGCCGATCCTCGGCCAGCGGCTGACCCGCATCGACGTGCTCGCCGGGCTGGTGGCCTACTCGGGCGTGTGGGTGATCGCCACCCGCGGGGCGGTGTTCGATGTCGCCTTCGCCGATCCGCTGGGCGTCGGCCTGGCGCTGGCCTCGACGCTGCTCTGGGCGCTCTACTGGCTGCTCAACGCCCGCGATCATCGTTCGCCGCTGGTGGCCCAGTGGCAGAACTTCAGCGTCGGGGTGCCGGTACTCACGGTGCTGCTGCTGGCCGGGCCTGGCCTGCAGTGGCACGGCTGGGCGGGCCTGGGGGCCGGGGTCTACGTGGGGCTGTTCGAGATGGGCATCGCCTTCGTGCTGTGGCAGCTGGCGGTGCATCGGGTGTCGCGCACGGCGAGGGTCGCCAACCTGATCTTCCTCTCGCCGCCGGTCTCGCTGGTGCTGCTCTTCTTCATCGTCGGCGAGCCGATCCTGCCGTCGACTCTCGTCGGCCTGGTGCTGATCCTGGGCGGCCTGGGGCTGCAGCAGTGGCAGAAGAGCCCGGCACCGGCATCGGCTCAGTAGAGCAACTGATACTCGAACAGCAGCTGCTTGAAGTCCTGGCGCTGGTGAGCAAACAGGTAGACGGAGACCTGCTCCTGCTCGGGCCAGAGACGATAGATGACACGGTAGCTATCGATCAGCAGTTCGCGGTAGTGGCTGATACCGAGTTCAAGGGCGAGCCGACAGACTGGATAGGTGTGGGGCTGAGTGGAGAGCCGTTCAACCGTTGTGGTGATGAGGTGCAGGGAGATGGCTTCTACCCTGTCCAACGGGAACTCCACCCTGTCAAGCAAGAAGTTTTCACAGGTTTCGAGTGAGGCGTCCGCTGTCTCTTCAATGATGACATCCATGTCAGGGACCGTCACATCGCCTCACCTCGTCTGACGGCGTGACGGGCCCTGACTTTCTCCAGGAACTCATCTGCCGACATGGACCGGCCCTCTTCACGGCTCTTTTCGCCCAGGCTCAGCAGCTTGAGCAGGGCGATGGCCTGTTCGCGACGCTCGTGGGCGGCATAGGACTCGACGACGTAGGTGGGCTTGCCCTTCTGGGTGATGACCAGGGGCTCTTCGACATCCAGCGTCGCGGCATTCTGTTTCAAGTAGCTGATGGTTTCGGTACGCATGGCTCGCGCCTCCTGATGGGTGGCGATTGGTCCGATTTTAGTCCATGAATGGACCGTGCGCTATTCGACTCTCTGCTCGGCGAGGCCTGTGTTGTGGTTTTCCAGCAGCGGCTCGAGCTCGGGCCAGACGGTGTCGAGGAGGATCGACTGGGCCGAGGCGGTGGGATGGATGCCGTCGGGCTGCATCAGGTCGTCCTCCAGCGCCACGCCCTCGAGCAGGAAGGGCACCAGCGGTAGCTCGTACTCCTCGGCGAGCCGGAAGAAGACCCCGGTGAAGGCGTCGCGGTAGGCCTGGCCGTAGTTGGGCGGGATGTCGATGCCGAGCAGCAGCACCTCGGCGCCGGCCGCCTGGCTCTGCTCGATCATGCCCGCCAGGTTGGCCTCGAACTGGCCCGGTGGCAGGCCGCGCAGGCCGTCGTTGCCGCCCAGCTCGAGCAGAACGATGTCCGGCTCGTGCTGTCCGAGGAGCTCGGGAAGCCGGTTGGCGCCGCCGCTGCTGGTCTCCCCGCTGATGCTGGCGTTGACCACATGTGCCTTCCCGTCCAGGCGCTCTTCCAGCAGACTGACCCAACCCTCGTGCCGCTCGATGCCGTAGGCCGCACTCAGGCTGTCGCCCATGACCAGCAGTACCGGGCGCCCCTCGGCCAGCGTCGGGCCGCCCGCCAGGGTGAGCAGCAGTGCCAGCCAGGCGAGTGCCTGCCGCCGGGCCGGCCAACCGAGGCGCCACGCATGACCACGCAACAGATCGGCGCAGACCCGACCCGCCTGTACCGGAACAGCGTGAATCTGGCCAGCGCCGACCCAACGCTCAGGGAACCCCTTTACCATGTCCATCACCTCGCGAGCGGATGCCTCCCCGATTCTACACGCCGACCACCTGTCCAAGCAGGTCCAGAGCGGCGAGAGGCGGCTCACCATTCTGAGTGAGCTGCGGCTCACGGTGTTCCCCGGAGAGAGCGTGGCAATCCTCGGCCAGAGCGGTGCCGGCAAGTCGACCCTGCTGGGGCTGCTGGCCGGGCTCGATGCCCCCACCGGTGGCGAGCTCGAGCTGTTCGGCCAGCCGCTCTCGGCGCTGGACGAGGATGGTCGGGCACGGCTGCGTGCCGGCCGGGTGGGGTTCGTGTTCCAGAATTTCCAGCTGCTGCCCACCCTCACCGCACTCGAGAACGTGCTGTTGCCGCTGGAGCTCACCCCCCAGCCCGACGCCGAGGCCCGTGCCTGCGACTGGCTGACCCGGGTGGGCCTGGGGGAACGGCTCGACCATCTGCCCAAGCAGCTCTCCGGCGGCGAGCAGCAGCGGGTCGCCCTGGCGCGGGCCTTCGTCACCGGCGCCGAGCTGGTGTTCGCCGACGAGCCCACCGGCAACCTGGACCCGGCCACCGGCGAACGCATCATCGAGCAGCTGTTCGCCCTCAACCACGAGGCCGGCACCACCCTGGTGCTGGTGACCCATGATCATGCGCTCGCCCGGCGTTGCGATCGCTGCCTGCGCCTGGAGGAGGGCCGGCTGGTGGAGCTGGCCCGCGACGAGGTGAGCGCATGAGCGGCAGCTCCCTCCTGGCCGGCGCGCTGCGGATGCTGCGGCTCTCGGCCCGCGGCCTGATCCGCGACCTGCGGGCGGCCGACGTGCGCGCCCTGTTCGTGGCCCTGGCCCTGGCGGTGGCCGCCTCCACCATGATCGGCTTCTTCCTCGACCGCCTCGACAAGGGGTTGACCCGCCAGGCGGGACAGCTGCTCGGCGGCGACCTGGTACTGGAGCAGGGCCGTCCCTTCGCGAGCGAGATCCGCCAGTCCCTGGAAGAGGCCGGCCTGATCCTGAGCGACCAGGTGGACATGGTCTCCATGGTCAGCCACGACGATGCCTTCCAGCCCGCCAGCCTCAAGGTCGTCGACTCGGTCTACCCGCATTACGGCCATAACCACGTGGACCTCGGCCAGGGCGTCGAACGGCTCGCCCAGGGCCCGGCCCCGGGCGAGGCCTGGCTGGCGCCGCGTCTGGCGCTGTTGCTGGAGGTCGAGATCGGCGACCGCGTGCGGCTGGGGGAAAGCGAACTCCGGGTGGGGGGGCTGATCGAGCGCGAGGCGGACCAGTCCGCCGGCTTCGGCAACTTCAACCCGCGCCTGATGATGCATGCCGCCGACCTGGCGGAGACCCACCTGGTGCAGGATGGCTCGCGGGTCGAGTTCGAGCTGCTGGCTGCCGGCTCGGCGGAGGCGGTGGATAGCCTCGCCCCGCTGCTCGAACGGCTGCGCCGCGACGGGGTGGAGGTGCGCGACGTGCGCCGTGACCGGCCCCAGCTCGGCAATGCCCTGGAACGGGCCGAGCGATACCTGAGCCTGGCGGGGCTCGCCGCCGTGCTGCTCGCCGGCGTGGCGGTGGCCATGGCCACGCGGCGCTATGTCGACCGCCACCTGGATACCGCGGCCCTGCTGCGCTGCTTCGGTGCCACCCAGGCCGAGCTGACCCGTCTGTTCGCGCTGCAGCTGCTGTGGTTGGCGCTGGTGGCCTCGCTGCTCGGCGCGGCCCTGGGGCTGGCCGGCCAGGCGGCGCTGCTGCAGCTGTTGACCACCTTCCTACCGCTCACGCTGCCGCCGCCGGGGGGCCTGCCGCTGTGGCTGGGGATCCTCACCGCCCTGGCGGTGCTGGTGGGCTTCGCCGGCCCGACCCTGCTGCGGCTCAAGCGGGTCAGCGCCCTGAAGGTGCTGCGTCGCGAGCTTGACCCGCTGCCGGTCTCGGCCTGGCTGGTGGTGGCCGTGGCGGCCCTGGTGTTCGGTGGCCTGCTGTGGCTCTACTCCGGCGACCTCGGCCTCTCCGCCGGGCTGCTGCTCGGTGGCCTGGTGATGCTGGTCGTGCTCTGGGGCCTCGGTGCGCTGCTACTGTCGGCGGTGCTGCGACTCGCGGCACGGCTGCCGCGGCGGGGCGGCCAGGAGGGCGGGCTGGCCCAGGCCCTGCGCCTGGGCGGCCAGCAGCTCGCCCGCCGGCGCCGTGCCAGCCTCGGCCAGCTGCTCGCCTTCTCGGTGACCTTCTTCGCCATGGCGATGATCGCCCTGGTGCGCGGCGACCTGTTGACCACCTGGCAGGACCAGCTGCCCGAGGACACCCCCAACTACTTCGCCATCAACATCCAGCCCGCCGAGCGTGAGGCCTTCGAGGATGCCCTGGGTGACGCCGCCGACGCGCGCAGTGCCCTCTATCCGATGGTGCGCGGGCGCATCACCGCGATCAACGACCGGCCGCCGCGGGAGGCGGTGCCGGCGGAGGCTCGCGGCGACAACGCCCTGCGCCGCGAGCTCAACCTGACCTGGCGCGAGACCCTTCCCGAGGGCAACCGGCTGGTCGCGGGACAGTGGTTCGATACCCTGGAGGAGCCGGCCGGCTGGTTCGCTGCAGTGGAGGCCGAGTCCCGGGCCGGTACCCGGGCCGAACGGGTGCCGATCTCCATGGAGGACGGCCTGGCCGAGCGCTTCGGACTCGCCCTCGGCGACACCCTCACCTTCACCATCGGCGGGGCCGAGATCGTCGGCGAACTGACCAGCCTGCGCGACCTGGACTGGGACAGCTTCCGGCCCAACTTCTACGTGATCTTTCCCCCGGGGGTACTGGAGCGCTTCGGTCACAGCTATATCACCGCCTTCCACCTGGACGGCGACGATGGCGACACCCAGCGCCGCCTGGTGCGGGAGTTCCCGGGGGTCTCGCTGCTCAACATCGATGCTATCCTCGGCCAGGTACGCGAGGTGCTGACCCAGGTGACCCGGGCGGTGGAGCTGGTGCTCGGCTTCGTGCTGCTGGCCGGCGTCAGCGTGCTCTATGCGGCCCTGACCGCCAGCCGGCCGGTGCGTGCCCACGAGAGTGGCCTGCTGCGGGTGTTCGGCGCCGGCAACCGGCTGCTCTCCCGGGCCCAGGGGGCCGAATTCGCCATCCTGGGGCTGGCCAGCGGGCTGATGGGGGCGCTGCTGGCCGAGCTCGCCACCGCTGCCATCTACCTGGCCTGGTTCGACCTGACGCCGCGGCTGCACGGCTGGTTGTGGCTGGTGCTGCCGCTGGGTGGGGCGCTCGCGATCGGCACCATCGGTCACCTGCTCTCCCGCGGCCTGCGCCGTCAGGCGCCGGCCGCGAGCCTCGGGTTGCTCGGCGAAACCTGAGCCACCGGCCCCTGCACGGGGCGGGGCTCGGGCTCTCGGGGTAGACTCAACCAGATCGACCGCTCACATCGGAGGTGTTCCGTGCTTGACTCCCGCTGGCCCCTGATCGCCGGGGCATCCCTGCTGCTGGCCGCTGCCCCGGCGCTGGCCGACGACCCAGAGCGCCTGGAGGCCGACCTGCGTGCCATGTTCGGCGACCACGGCAGTGTCGAGCTCGGCGAGGTATCCGGGGCGCTGTTGCGCCGCCGTGCCACCGCCGAGGACCTGGTCTTCGAGACCGACGAGGGGGAGCGCCTGCGCCTCGCGCGCTATATCGTCAAGGGCGATTACGACAGCCCGGACGAGGTGATCCTCGAGGGGCTGCGGCTCGAGGACGGCCTGACCGAGTTGCCGCTGATGACCGCCGAACGCATCGTGCTGGGCGAGCCGTCCCGGGCAGTCTTCCCGCTCGATGGCGACCTGGCACCGGAGGAGGTGCGCATCGGCAGCCTGGCCATCGACGACATCGTCATCGACCTGGCCTCGGAGCTCGCCGAGGAGCTCTTCCAGGGGGCGGCCTTCCGCGAGGGCGGGGGTCGCCTGACCATCGCCAGGGTGCGCGGCGAGTCGCTGTCCCATGATGCCATCGGCATGCTGGAGATCACCGAGGTGGCCGGCACCGGGCAGGACCTCGGCGACCTGGGGGCCGGCTCCTTCACCCTCGGTTCCCTGCGCCTCGAGGGCCTGGCCGGGCTGGAGGGGGCGGGGGAGGAGACCCTGGAGCTACTGGCCATCCGTGACATCGACATCGCGTCCGACCGCCTGGTGGCGACGCTGGCGGAACTCGACCTCGATGGTGACTTCAGCGACGGCGTCGGGGGCCTGAGCCTCGACGGCATCCGGCTCGATCTGGCCCGCATGATCGAGCTCGCCCCGGAACAGGAGCGGGCCCAGCTGCGTATGGCCAGCAAGGTGCTCACCGACGGCAGCGGCGAGCTGCGCCTGGATGCGGCCTTCCTCGGCGACTGGGAGGAGGAGGGCGGTCGCAGCATCCTGAGAAGCAACAGCCGTGTGACCGTCCATGAGGCCCTGCGCCTGCTCATCGATATCGAGCTGCCCGTGGTGCTGCCCGACGGCGTGTCGCCGGAAGCGGTTTTCTCCGATGCCGACCGGCTGGAGGCGGCCACGCTGCTGGGCGGCGAGATCCACCTGACGCTGGCCGACCAGGGGCTGTTCGGCCGCCTGGCCACCCTGGGCGCGGCCATGGAGGGCGTCACCGAGGCCCAGTACCTCGAGCAGGTCCGTACCCAGGCCCAGGGCTTCGGCATGCTGTTCGGCCCCCAGGTGCAGGCGATCCTGACGGGGCTGGTCGATCTGATGGCCGGTGCCGCCGAGGAACTGGACGTCGGCATCACCCTGCCGGCGGAGAGCAATCTGGAGACCTGGGCCGGCGATCCCATGGCGCTGCCCGACAAGCTCTCGCTGAGCGTCGAGACCCGCTGACGCTGCAGTCTGGCTAAAGCCTGCATGAGAAAAGATGGTGATGCCCATGACGGCCTTTCAAGTGAAAGCCGTCATGGGCTGGGGTATCATGCGCAGCTCAGCTTTCCCCGTGATGCGAGGTTTCCCGCCGATGTTCAGCCGTGACATGCAGATTGCCGGTTTCGATGACGTCCTGTTCGATGCGATGCAGAAGGAAGTCGCTCGTCAGGAAGCACACGTCGAACTGATTGCTTCCGAGAATTACGCCAGCCCCCGGGTGCTGGAGGCCCAGGGCAGCCAGCTCACCAACAAGTATGCGGAAGGCTATCCCGGCAAGCGCTACTACGGCGGCTGCGAGTACGTCGATATCGTCGAGCAACTGGCCATCGACTATGCCAAGCAGCTGTTCGACGCCAGCTATGCCAACGTCCAGCCGCACTCGGGCTCCCAGGCCAACAGCGCCGTCTTCCAGGCGCTGGTCAAGCCGGGCGACACCGTGCTGGGCATGAGCCTCGACGCCGGCGGCCACCTGACCCACGGGGCCAGGCCCAACTTCTCCGGCAAGCACTACAACGCCGTGCAGTACGGCATCGATGCCACCGGCCGCATCGACTACGAGGAAGTGGCCCGCCTGGCCCGCGAGCACCGGCCGAAGATGATCATCGCCGGCTTCTCCGCCTACTCCCAGGTCATCGACTGGGCCAGGTTCCGCGAGATCGCCGACGAGGTGGGGGCGTTCCTGCTGGTCGACATGGCCCACATCGCCGGCCTGGTGGCCGCCGGGGTCTACCCGAGCCCGCTGCCTCACGCCCATGTGGTCACCACCACCACCCACAAGACCCTGCGCGGCCCGCGCGGCGGCCTGATCCTCTCCGCCGAGAATGATGCCGACATCGAGAAGAAGCTGCAGTCCGCGGTCTTCCCGGGTGGCCAGGGTGGCCCGCTGGAGCACGTCATCGCCGCCAAGGCGGTCTGCTTCAAGGAGGCCATGGAGCCCGGCTTCAAGGCCTACCAGCAGCAGGTGGTGACCAACGCCCAGGTCATGGCCGGCGTGTTCATCGAGCGCGGCTTCGACATCGTCTCCGGCGGCACCGAGGACCACCTCTTCCTGCTCTCGCTGATCAAGCAGGGCCTGACCGGCAAGGACGCCGACGCCGCCCTGGGCCGTGCCCACATCACCGTCAACAAGAACGCCGTGCCGGGCGACCCGCAGAGCCCCTTCGTCACCTCGGGCCTGCGCATCGGCACCCCGGCGGTGACCACCCGCGGCTTCGGCGAGGCCGAGTGCCGTGAGCTGGCCGGCTGGATCTGCGACATCCTCGACGTCATGGCCGAAGGCGCCGACACCGCCGCCATCGAGTCCGAGGTGAAGGGCAAGGTCGAGGCCGTCTGCACCCGCTTCCCCGTCTATCGCTGATGGGCCGGGCGCGAGAGCGCCCCGCACTCGACGCCCCCTCATGGTGCACCATGAGGGGGCGTTTTCATGTGCTTCTCCGGTGTGCGCCGTCATCCGGCAGCGGCGCCGCTGCCGGTCGGTCGGTGGTGAGACGCCGTTCCGTGCCGGTTATCGCTAGGCTGGCACGCTCCCTGCATCAGGCATGACGACTTCACCACCATGGAGCCGGACACGCCATGCCCCAGCACGCTTCCCGTGACTCGGTCACCCAGGACCCCGCGCTTCGTCCGCGCCTGCTCTTCACCGACCTGGACGGTTCGCTGCTCGATCACCACAGCTACGACTGGTCGACTGCGCGGCCCTGGCTCGCCCGGCTGACAACGCTCGGGGTGCCGGTGATCCCGGTGACCAGCAAGACCCGCAGCGAGATCGTGCCGCTGCGCCAGGCCATGGGCCTCATGGATACGCCCTTCATCGCCGAGAACGGCGCCGTGGCCGGGCTGCCGCCGGCCTGGTGCCACGCCCGGCTGGACCGCGGCCCCGGCCCCGACGGCCTGGTGATCAAGACCCTGGGAGTGGACATCGGCTTCATCCGCAAGCGGCTCGCGGTGTGGCGTGATCGGCTGGGTGTGCGCTTCACCACCATGAGCGAGATGTCGCTGGAGGAGCTGGCCGGCTTCACCGGCCTGGCGGAACCTGAGGCGCGGCTGGCGCGGATGCGCGAGGGCAGCGAACCGCTGGTCTGGGCCGATGACGACGACGGGCTCGTGGCCTTTCGGGAAGGACTCGAGGGCGATGGCCTGCGCCTGGTCCGTGGCGGGCGCTTCTGGCATGTCACCGGCGAGTCCCACAAGGGCAGCGCCGTGAGCTGGTTGATCGAGCGCTTCCAGGCGCTGCGCGGCAGCCGCCCCCTGACCCTGGGGCTCGGCGACGGCCCCAACGATATCGCCATGCTCGAGCGCGTCGACCAGGCGGTGGTGATCCGCGGTTGTCACGGGCTCGAGGTGTCGCCGCAGCAGCCGGCGCTCTATCGCAGCGAGGCGACCGGACCCGCCGGCTGGGCCGAGGGGGTGGCCTACTGGTGGGGGCGAGCCGACCGCCGGGTGATTCCGGCGGAGGTCCGGGAAGCGCGTGAGGTGTCCAGGCGTGAAGCCTCGGGGGAGGCGACATGAGCGACTTCCACCAGAACGGCATCGTCACCGACTTCCACAACCTGACCCGCCGTCCGCTGGCCGAGCTCGAGGACGACCTGGTGCGCTTCTCGGCACGCCGGCCCATGAGCCTGATCCTGCCGTCGCTGTTCTCGGAGCTGGAGGGGCCGGCGCTGGCGCACATCGTCGACGAGATCGCCCGGGTGCCCTACCTCGCCGAGGTGGTGATCGGCCTCGATCGCGCCGACCGCGCGCAGTTTCTCCACGCCCGGGAGTTCTTCTCGACGTTGCCCCAGCACCACCGCATCCTGTGGAACGACGGCCCCCGGCTGCGGGCGCTGGATGCCGAGCTGGAGGCGCAGGGGCTGGCCCCCCAGCAGCCCGGCAAGGGCCGCAACGTCTGGTACTGTGCCGGCTATGTCCAGGCCTCGCAGCGTGGCGCCGTGGTTGCCCTGCACGACTGCGACATCCTCACCTACGATCGGGGGATGCTGGCGCGGCTGTTCTATCCGGTGGCCCACCCCCACTTCAACTACGAGTTCTGCAAGGGCTACTACCCGCGCATCGCCGAGGGGCGGCTCAACGGCCGGGTGTCGCGGCTGATGGTCACGCCGCTGCTGCGGGCGCTCAAGAAGATGCACGGGCCGCTGCCCTACCTGGAGTACCTCGACAGCTACCGCTATGCGCTCTCCGGCGAGTTCTCGATGCGTGCCGAGGTGCTCGACGGCATCCGCATCCCCGCCGACTGGGGCCTGGAGATCGGCGTGCTCTCCGAGGTGCACCGCAACTATTCGACCAAGCGGCTCTGCCAGGTCGACCTGGCCGACGCCTACGATCACAAGCACCAGCCGGTCTCGGAAGAGGACGCCTCGAGCGGGCTCAACCGCATGAGTCTGGACATCGCCAAGGCACTCTACCGCAAGCTGGCCACCCAGGGTGTGACCTTCAGCGCCGAGGGCTTCCGCACCCTCAAGGCCACCTACTACCGCCTGGCGCTGGACCTGATCGAGGCCTACGACCACGATGCGGTGATGAACGGCCTGAGCCTGGATCGCCACGGCGAGGAGCGCGCGGTGGAACTGTTCGCCGCCAACCTGCTCGAGGCGGGCAGTGCCTTCCTCGACAACCCCGGCGAGCGGCCCTTCATCCCCAGCTGGAACCGGGTCAAGGCGGCAATTCCCGATCTGCCGGATCGCCTGGCCGAGGCCGTGGAGCGCGACAGCGCCGGCCAGGTGTGATCCAGCGCAAGTCCGCGCCACCGAGCCCGCGGCGGGCTGCGCGCGAGCCGGCCTGATCCAGTATGCTGAAGGCATGGGTTCGCAGGGAAAGGATCGAAACGCCATGTCGACACTGACTTTCCAGGGGGCGGTCGGCGAGGTCACCGGCTCGCGATACCTCATCGAGGTGGATGGCGACGGCGGCTCCCACCGGCTGTTGCTGGAGTGCGGGCTGCACCAGGGTGGGGCCGATGCCAACGAGGCCAACGCCAGGCCCTTCGGCGCCCTGGCCGGGAAACTCGAGGCGGTGGTGCTCTCCCATGGCCACCTGGATCACGCCGGGCTGCTGCCCAAGCTGGTGCGCGAGGGCTACCGCGGGCCGATCCATTGCACCCGCGGAACGCGGGACCTGCTCGACATCATGCTGCGCGATGCCGCCTTCGTCATGGCCAAGGATCTCGAGTGGGAGAACAAGTGGCGCAAGCGCAACGGCAAGCCATCGGTCGAGCCGCTCTATGAGCTCGAGGACGTTGAGCGCACCCTGGCGCTCTGCGAGTCCCACCCCTACGGTCAGCCGGTCAGGCTGCCCGGCGGCGCGACCCTGGTGTTCCGCGACGCCGGCCATATCCTCGGCTCGGCCATCGTCGAGCTGACCATCCCCTCCGGCGGCCAGGCCAAGCGCCTGGTCTTCTCCGGGGACCTGGGCAACCCCGGTTCGGTGCTGATGAAGGATCCCGAGAAGGTCTTTGATGCCGACCTGGTGCTGATGGAGAGCACCTACGGCGATCGTGACCACCGCCCCCTGGACGAGACCCTCGAGGAGTTCGCCCGGGTGCTGGAGGAGGCCCATGCCGATGGTGGCAACGTGCTGATCCCTGCCTTCGCCGTGGGGCGCACCCAGGAGATCCTCTACCACCTCAGCGTGCTCTACCATGAGGGGCGACTGCGCCAGCAGATGGTGTTCCTCGACAGCCCCCTGGCGATCCGCGTCACCGAACTCTACCAGCGAGCGCGCAAGTCGCTCGACCCCGAGGATCTCAAGGTGCTCAACGTGGCCGCCAGCGGCGACACCAGCCGGTACCTGCCGATCCTGCGGCTGACCCGCACGGTGGAGGAGTCCATGGCCATCAACCGCATCCATGGGGGGGCGATCATCATTGCCGGGGCGGGGATGTGCAACGGCGGGCGCATCACCCATCACTTCCGCTACAACCTGGAGAAGCCCAACACCCGGCTGGTGATCGTCGGCTTCCAGGCCGCCGACACGCTCGGCCGACAGCTCGTCGACGGGGCCGAGCGGGTACGAGTGTTCGGCCAGGACCTGGCGGTGAAGGCCAGGGTGCACACCCTCGGTGGCTTCTCGGCCCACGCCGGCCAGAGCCAGTTGATCGGCTGGGCCGGGGCCTTCCGCAACGCGCCGCGCTTCTACCTGGTGCACGGCGAGCCGGGGGCCCAGCAGGTGCTCAAGCGGACCCTGGCCGAGAGCGGCATCGAGGCCGAGATTCCTGCCTACGGCGACCGCATCGAGATATGACCGTGCCCTACCCTTGGAGACCTACCGGCGCCGACGGTGGTCGAGTTCGATAACGACGGCGACGGTCGGCTCGCTTCTATATAATTAAATAATCTAATCTTAGAACCTGTTTTCGGGTATGCTGTCGCCATCTCGTGAGGCAGCGACATTCAGGAGGTTCCTTCCATGTCCAAGCCAACCGCGGCCCGACCCATTGTCACCCACTTCTTCGACCATCCGAGCAACACCTTCAGCTATGTGGTGCAGGATCCCTCGAGCCACGCCTGCGCCATCCTCGACTCGGTGCTGGATTTCGACTACGCCTCCGGGCGTACCGACGTGCGCTCCGCCAACGCGATCATCGCCTTCATCGAGCGCGAGGGCCTGGCCGTGGAGTGGCTCCTCGAGACCCATGTCCACGCCGATCACCTCTCGGCCGCCCCCTACCTGAACGAGGCGCTGGGCGGGCTGACCGGCATCGGTGCGAAGATCACCGTGGTCCAGGAGGTCTTCGGCAAGGCCTTCAATGCCGGCACCGAGTTCGCCCGCGACGGCAGCCAGTTCGACCGCCTGTTCGAGGAGGGCGACACCTTCACCATCGGCCACCTGGAAGGGCGGGTGCTGCATACCCCGGGCCACACCCCGGCCTGCCTGACCTACGTGATCGGCGATGTCGCCTTCATCGGCGACACCCTGTTCATGCCCGACTACGGCACCGCGCGCTGCGACTTCCCCGGCGGCGATGCGCGCACGCTCTACCGCTCCATCCAGAAGGTGCTGGCGCTGCCGGGCGAGACCCGCCTCTTCCTGTGCCACGACTACAAGGCGCCGGGTCGCGAGGAGTACCAGCACGAGACCAGCGTGGCGGAGCAGCGTGCCCTCAACGTGCACGTCCACGAGGGCATCGGCGAGGAGGAGTTCGTCAGGATGCGCACCGAGCGCGACGCGACCCTCGGCATGCCGAAGCTGATCATTCCCTCGGTGCAGGTCAACATGCGCGCCGGGGAAATGCCGCCCCCCGAGGACAATGGCCAGGTCTACCTCAAGGTGCCGATCAACCGGTTCTGAGGGCCGGCCGGCGACCCGCTGGCAGCCCACCCATGACATTGCACAATCGAAGGAGACGCATCGTGGATGTGACAGCGAGCCTGCAGGGGCTGGTCGGCGGTGTGCTGATCGGCCTCTCGGCCACCTGGTTGATGGCGACCCTGGGTCGTATCGCCGGCATCAGCGGGATCATCGGCAATCTCATCACCGTCAGGCCGAAGGGCGACAGCGCCTGGCGCCTGACCTTCCTGCTTGGCCTGATCAGTGGCCCTATCGTGCTGATGCTGCTTGGTGGCGGGCTGGGCAATGTGGCCGGTAGCCCGGATGGGGTGGTTGGCGAGCCGGCCGGCGGCGTGGCGGCGATGCTCGTCGCCGGTGTGCTGGTGGGGGCGGGCACCGGGCTCGGCAGTGGCTGCACCAGTGGCCACGGCGTCTGCGGCCTGTCGCGGCTGTCGGTGCGCTCGATGGTGGCCACGGTGACCTTCCTGGTGACGGCCATCGTCACCGTCTTCGTGGTGCGGCACCTGATCGGAGGTGGGGCATGAGAACCTTGATGGGCTATATCGCCGGCCTGTTGTTCGGCCTCGGCCTGGGCATCTCCGGGATGACCGACCCGGCCCGGGTGCTGGGCTTCCTGGATATCTTCGGTGCCTGGGACCCGACGCTGATGTTCGTGCTGGGTGGCGCCGTGGTGACCACCTTCATCGGCTACCGGCTGGTCTTCCGTCGTCCCGGCCCGCTCTTCGCCGAGGCCTTCCAGCTGCCGACCCGGCAGGACCTGGACGGACGACTGATCGGCGGCGCCGCGTTGTTCGGCATCGGCTGGGGACTCTCGGGCTACTGCCCGGGGCCGGCCTTCGCCTCCATTGGGGGGCTCACGGCGCCACTGCTCGCCATGCTGGTGGCGATGATCGCCGGCTGGTTCCTGGCCCGGGCGATTCCCGCCCGGGCCTGAGGTTCCGCCTGTCGGGGATGGCGCACGGTGCTCAAGGTGCCGCGCCACCCATCAGCTCGAGCAGATGCTCGTCGTCGGGCATGCCCTGGGTGCGTATCAGGCGGTCTCCGTCGCGTGCCATGGTCGTAGGGGTGGCGATCAGACCGAGCTCCTCGAAGAGCTGGTTGTTGTCGTAGACCTGCTCCTCGATCTCCCGGGGTTGGGCGGAGGGGGCGATCGACTCGCCGCTCTCGTGCTCGTGCAACGCCGAGGCGGGGTCGTCGGCCCCCAGCAGCGCGGCCGCCTTGGCCGGGCTGTCCTGGCCCAGCACGCCGACCATGATATGGCGCAGCTGTACCTCGCCGGCCTCGACCCACGGCCGCACCTCCTTCCAGAGCTGCCGGCAGAAGGGGCAGTTGGGGTCGGTGAAGGTGTAGACCACCCGTTGCGCATCGGGGTCGCCGTCGAGGATCCAGTGGCTGTTCTCCAACCTCTTCCAGAGTTCGGCAGTCTGGGCCGCGCGTACGTGCTCGTCGAGCGGGGCGCTGGAGAGGTCGTTGCCCTCGGCGTCCACCAGGGTGCCGACCACCGCATGCTCACCGTCGGCGGTGACATAAACGGCGAGCTCGCGTCCCTGGGCACTGGCGGCGTAGCCGGTCAGGCCCCCGGGGGCCGAGAACTCGGCATGGATGGTCAGGCCCTGGTCGGCGAGGGCCTGGACCGGGGCCGGCCAGTGATCGTCGGCCAGCACCGGGGCCGCCGCGGCGAACACCAGCAGGCCGGCGCGGAAAGCGAGAGGGAGGGAGCGCATGTCGTGGTTCTTGTCCATTCGTGGGCATGCTGTCCCGCTGACATTAGCATGCCGTCATCCCCTTGCCTTCCTTCCGGCATCCTCTCTTCGGTCACCCCAGGGCGTTCACCCGTCCTCGACGATGTCATCGCCGGGCAATACCAGCCAGAGGCTGCGGTAGGGGGCGAGGCTCTCGCCCCGCTGCCAGGGCGCGTTCTCCAGCAGGTCGAACCAGCGGTGCCGGCCGAGAACGGCGAGGCCCAGCGGCTGGCGCCGGTCGCTGACATTGTGGATCGCCAGCAGGCGGCGGCCATCCGCCAGCGGGCCCCGTTCCAGTACCAGCAGTTCCGCGGCCGAGGGCACGACGCGCTGCGGAGCATCGGGATGGAAGCAGGGCTCCTCGCGACGTACCGCCAGGCGTCGCTTGAGGGCCAGGAAGACCTCTCGGGTCGGGGTGTTGCGGCTGTCGAGCAGTTCGTCCAATTCGTCGCGCTGCCAGTGGCGGCGGTTGATCGAGCGCAACCGCCCGCTGCGCTCGACACCCTCGTGGTCGTTGAGGGTGCCGGTCAGCGAGTGCAGGTAGAGCGCCGGGATGCCCTGCAGCGCCAGCATCAGGTGCTGGCTGCACAGGAAACGCTCCACCTGCCAGGGGTCCGGGCCGCGGTGCGTGCCCTGCATCGCCTCGAACCAGGTGATGTTGATCTCGTAGGGGCTGTCGCTCCCGTCGGCGTCGGCGCGCATGCTGACGAAGCCGCCGAAGCGGTGCATCAGCTCCAGCAGTGCCTCGATCTCGTGGGGTGGCAGCCAGCCCTCGAGCGGCCGTACCCCGATGCCGTCGTGGCTGGCGGTGAAGTTGAGGTAGCTGCAGCCCGGGGGCAGGGCGGGTAGGCTCTCGAGCCAACTGGCCAGGGTGCCGGCCTCGCCGCTGGTCAGGGTGTGAAGCAGCAGCGGCGGCAGGGGGAACT
The DNA here is from genome assembly GCF_003202205.1 of Halomonas sp. LBP4. Taxonomy (GTDB): domain Bacteria; phylum Pseudomonadota; class Gammaproteobacteria; order Pseudomonadales; family Halomonadaceae; genus Halomonas; species Halomonas flagellata. The sequence continues at coordinate 817,241 of NZ_PDOG01000001.1, read as the reverse complement.
GGTAGACCAGATGGGCCTCGTCGGGGGGAGAGGGAAGACGATCGAGGCCCCCGTCCGAAAGACGATCGAGACCAAAGTAGCTGAGGTTCTCGCGATGGGGCACGTTGGTCTCGGTGAGCAGCAGGGTGCCCGGCGCCATGTGGTCGATGATGGCGCGCAGCAGTCGCACCACCTCGTGGGTCTGGGGCAGGTGGATGCAGGGGGTGCCGACCTCCTTCCAGAGGTAGGCGATGGCGTCCAGGCGGATGACCCGGGCGCCCTGCTCCAGATAGAAGAGCAGGATGCCGACGAACTCCAGCAGCACGTCGGGGTTGGCGAAGTTCAGGTCGATCTGGTCCTCGGAGAAGGTCGCCCAGAGGTGACGGGTGCCGCGGCGGGTCGATACCGGCACCAGCAGCGGGCTGCTGCGCGGGCGCACCACCGCCGAGAGGTCGGTGGCCGGGTCCATCTCGATGAAGAAGTCGCGCCCCGGCAGGCTGCCGCTCAGGTAGTCGACGAACCACAGCGATTCCCGCGACACATGATTCAGCACCAGGTCGACCATCAGGTCCCGGCGTTCGCCGAGCCGTCGGATATGCGACCAGTCGCCCAGCGCCGGGTCGACCTCGCGATAGTGGATTACCGAGAAGCCGTCGTCGCTGCTCCAGGGGAAGAACGGCAGCAGGTGGATACCGCTGAAGGTCTCCGGCAGGCGCGCCTCGAGGAAGGTCTCCAACGCCTCCAATGGCGGTCGGTCGCCGTCGAGCAGGCTGTCACCGTAGGTGATCAGCCACTGGTCGCGCTCGCTCCACAGCGGCATCGGCTTGCTGTGCCGGCGAGCCGGCATTGCACCACGCCGGTGCGAAAGCAGGGTCAGCAGGCGCCGCAGCACCTCCTCGGCGCGGGGGCCATAGAGGAAGGCCAGGCGGGCGCGGGCCCGGTCGATGAAGGCGGTCTCGTCCAGGGGGCGGGAGAGCGAGCGGGAGAGCGTCATGGGAAATCCGTCGATTGGCCGGGATGTCGTACGCCGCAGGCGTCGTGTCTTCCCTTGCAGGTCATGTGCCAACCGGGTGCATGCTGGGCGCTGACCCCGCAAGCCGTTACAATGCGAGATCGCTCACTTCACGTCGACCCCGGAATCCATCGATGCACTGTCCCTTCTGCGGAACCCATGACACCAAGGTGACCGACTCCCGGCTGGTGGCCGAGGGTGACCAGGTGCGTCGCCGCCGCCAGTGCGTGGCCTGTGGCGAGCGCTTCACCACCTACGAGACCGCCGAGCTGGTCATGCCGCGGGTGGTCAAGGGCGACGGTTCCCGGGAAACCTTCGACGAGAGCAAGCTGCGTGCCGGCATGCTGCGCGCCCTGGAGAAGCGCCCGGTCAGCGCCGAATCGATCGAGGCCGCGGTGGAGCGCATCCGCCAGACCCTGCGGGCCCGCGGCGAACGGGAGATCCATGCCCGCGACATCGGCGAGGAGGTGATGCACGCCCTCAAGCGCCTCGACCAGGTCGCCTATATCCGTTTCGCCTCGGTCTATCGCCGCTTCCAGGACATCGACGAGTTCCGCGCCGAGATCGACCGTCTGGCCCAGGAGCCGAGCTTCCGCCCGGACGACCCCCAGGACTGACGCCTTCCCACTCCAGCAAGGATTCCCATGGCCAAGCAGACCCCCGAAGCCTGGATGGCCCGGGCCCTGGAGCTGGCTCGCCGGGGCCTCTACACCACCGATCCCAACCCCCGCGTCGGCTGCGTGCTGGTCAAGCATCGCCGCCTGGTCGGTGAGGGGTTCCACCGGTGTGCCGGCGAGCCCCACGCCGAGGTGCATGCCCTGCGCGCCGCCGGCGCGGCCGCCCGGGGCGCCACCGCCTACGTGACCCTCGAACCCTGCTCCCACCAGGGGCGAACCGGCCCCTGTGCCGTGGCGCTGATCGAGGCCGGGGTGAAGAAGGTGGTGGTGGCCATGGCCGACCCCAACCCCGCCGTGGCCGGCCGCGGCATCGCCATGCTGCGCGAGGCCGGCGTCGACGTCGACGTGGGCATTCTGGAGGATCAAGCGAGGGAGCTGAATCCGGGCTTTATCATGCGCATGGACCATGGCCGTCCCTTCGTGCGGCTGAAGATGGCCATGAGCCTCGACGGGCGTACCGCGATGCGCTCCGGCGAGTCCCAGTGGATCACCGGCCCCCAGGCGCGGCGCGAGGTGCAGCGACTGCGGGCCCGTTCCAGCGCCGTACTCACCGGCGTGGAGTCGATCATCTTCGACAACTCGCGGCTCACCGTGCGGCCGGCCCAGCTCGAGCTCGACGAGGCGGAACTCATCGCCGGGCGCCAGCCGTTGCGGGTGGTGGTCGACAGCCACCTGCGCCTGCCCCAGGCGGCGGCCTGCCTGCGGGAGCCCGGCCGTACCCTGGTGGCGACCCGTGCCGACCCGGATCCCGAACGGCGCGAGCGACTCGAGACGGCCGGCGCCGAGGTGGTGGTGATGCCCTCGGCGGCCGACGGCCGGGTCGACCTCCATGCCCTGCTGCGTCACCTGGCCGAGGTGGAGCAGGTCAACGAGGTGCTGCTCGAGACCGGGGCGACGCTCGCCGGCGCCATGCTCGACGCCGGCCTGGTGGACGAGATGCAGTTGTTCGTGGCCCCGACCCTGCTCGGCGGCGAGGCGCGTCCGCTGTTCGCCCTGCCGGGGCTCGAGCGCATGGCCCAGCAGCGCCCGCTCGACATCCTCGATATCCGGGCCGTGGGCCGCGACTGGCGCATCACCGCCCGGCCTCGCTAGGCGAGCCACGAGCTGCGAGCGGTTGGTAACCACCCCGATAAGACGGAGATAGTTTGGAGCCCGAAGCCCGAAGCCAGAACTGGCGCCCGACGCCGCGCCACGGTACCCTGACGCCGTTTCGAGGCGGGGCGTTGCGCGCCGGCGACCCGACCGTCGCCGCGTCACGACATCCGCCACGCTGAATTTCTGGAGATTCCATGGTGCACTCCTCCTCCTCCGGGGGCCTGGCCCCCATCGAAGACCTGATCGAGGACATTCGTCAGGGCAAGATGGTGATCCTCATGGACGACGAGGATCGCGAGAACGAAGGCGACATCATCATGGCCGCCGAGAAGGTCGAGGCCGCGCACATCAATTTCATGGCGCGTCACGCCCGCGGCCTGATCTGCCTGCCGATGACCCGCGAGCGCTGCGAGCGGCTGCGGCTGCCACTGATGGTGCGCGACAACGGCACCGGCTTCGGCACCAAGTTCACCCTCTCCATCGAGGCCGCCGAGGGCGTGACCACCGGCATCTCCGCCGCCGACCGCGCGCGCACCGTGCAGGCCGCGGTGGCCCGTGACGCCAGGGCAGAGGACATCGTCCAGCCCGGCCACATCTTCCCGCTGATGGCCGAGCCCGGCGGCGTGCTGCGCCGTGCCGGCCATACCGAGGCGGCCTGTGACCTGGCGGCGCTGGCCGGCCTCGACCCCAGTGGCGTGATCTGCGAGATCATGAACGACGACGGCAGCATGGCGCGCCGCCCGGAGCTCGAGCGCTTCGCCGCCGAGCACGGCCTGAAGATGGGTACCATCGCCGACCTGATCCACTACCGCATCCACAACGAGCAGACCGTGGAGCCGGTGGAGGCCACGCCGGTGAACACCGCCTTCGGCGAGTTGACCCTGCACGTCTTCCGCGACCGCATCCAGGGCGCCCACCACCTGGCGCTGGTCAAGGGGCACCCGACCCCCGAGGCGCTGACCACGGTGCGCGTGCACCTGGCCGACGTCATGCGCGACCTGCTCGGCCTGCAGCAGGGCGAGGGCGGCCACTGGACGACCCATAGCGCCCTCGCGGAGGTCGCCCGCGCCGATCACGGCGTCTTCGTGCTGCTCGACGACGGCCGTCCGCGCCAGGACTTCCTCGACTACCTCGAGGTGTTCCTGGAGCGCCGCCGTCCCCCGCGTACCAGCGATTCCGACGGCGCCGGCAACTACCTGACCATCGGCACCGGCTCGCAGATCCTGCGTCACCTGGGCGTTGGCCGCATGCGCCTGCTCAGCTCGCCGTGGAAGTTCTCGGCACTCTCCGGCTTCGACCTGGAAGTGGTCGAGCGGCTCGGGCCCGAGGACCGGGCTCCCGAGGACGACGTCCCCGGCGCCTGAGACCGACGAACGACGATCATCAACGGCACGGCACCGGCCGTGCCCCTGCGGATTCAGCAGGACGGGATTCACGAGGAACCTGGAACCATGCAACCGATTTCCCAAGTCGAAGGCAGCTTCGTCGACGTCGATGGCCGCTACGTGATCGTGGTGGGTCGCTTCAACCACCATGTGGTCGACAGCCTGGTCGAGGGCGCCGTGGACAGCCTGGTGCGCCATGGCGTCGATGGCGAGCACATCGATATCGTCCATGTCCCCGGGGCCTGGGAACTGCCGCTGGCGGTCAAGCGGGTGCTCAAGGTCGTGCGCCCCGAGGCGGTGATCGCGCTGGGCGCGGTGATCCGCGGCGGCACCCCGCACTTCGAGTACGTGGCCGGTGGCTGCAATGCGGCCCTCGGCAACCTGCAGCTCGAGTTCGATACCCCCATCGCCAACGGCGTGCTCACCGTCAACTCCATCGAGCAGGCCATCGAGCGCTCCGGCACCAAGGCCGGCAACAAGGGTGCCGAGGCGGCCATGGCGGCCATGGAGATGGTCTCGCTGCTGCGCTGCTTCAGCGACGATGACGGGGGTGAGGCATGAGCGACGAGCGCACCTCCCGCACACCCTCCAGGGCCCAGCTGTCGCGGCGCGCCGCTCGTGAGCTGGCGGTGCAGGGGCTCTACCAGTGGCAGATGACCGGCAAGTCGATCACCGCGGTGGAGGCGGAGTTCCGCAGCCAGGTGGCCGACGACGACCTCGAGGACCACGAGAACTGGCGCAAGGTCATGGAGATCGCCGACCTGGCGCTGTTCCATGAGCTGCTGCACAACGTGGTGCGCTTCAAGGCGGAACTCGACGCCACCATCTCCCCCTTGCTCGACCGTCGCCTCGAGGACCTCGATCCCATCGAGCTGGCCATCCTGCGGCTGGGGACCTACGAGCTCTCCCGGCGTCTCGAGGTGCCCTATCGGGCGGTGATCAACGAGGGTGTCGAGCTGGCCAAGTCCTTCGGTGCCACCGACGGGCACAAGTACGTCAACGGCATCCTCGACAAGCTCGCCGGGCGGCTGCGTGCCGCCGAGGTCGCCGCCCGTCGCCGCTGAAGGTTGCCGCCGGATGCACAACGAATTCGAACTGATCGCCCGCTACTTCACGCCGGCGCCCCCCGCCCCCGAGGCCGGGGTGGCCCTGGGCGTGGGCGACGACTGCACCCTGCTCGCCCCCACCCCGGGACAACGCCTGGCGGTCAGCGTCGACACCTCGGTGGCCGGCGTGCACTTCCCCGATGCGGCGCCGGCCGAGGCGATCGGCCACCGGGCCTTGGCGGTGAGCCTCAGCGACCTGGCGGCGATGGGCGCCCGTGCCCGCTGGTGCCTGATGGCGCTGACCCTCGCCCGGGCCGATGATGCCTGGCTGGAGGGCTTCTCCCGGGGCTTCCGGGCGCTGTGCGCCGCCACCGGCACCGCCCTGGTGGGGGGCGACGTGACCCGGGGCGCGACCACCATCGGCGTGACCGTGATGGGCGAGGTCGCCCCCCGGGCCGCCCTGACCCGCGGCGGGGCCCGTGCCGGCGACCTGCTGGCGGTGACCGGCGCCCTGGGCGGCGGGGCCGGCGGGTTGGCACTGTGGCAGCGGGGCGAGCGCGACCCCGCCCATCCGCTGCTGGTGCGCTACCTGTGGCCCCAGCCGCGGCTGGCGGCCGGCGAGGCCCTGCTGGGGCTGGCCACGGCGGCCATCGACATCTCCGACGGCCTGCTGGCCGACCTCGGGCATGTCCTCGAGGCCTCCGGCGCGGGCGCCGAGCTCGAACTCGAGGCCCTGCCGCTGGCCGAGGGGCTGGTGGCGGCCCTGGGTGACGAGCAGGCCCGACGGGCCGCCCTGGGCGGCGGCGATGACTACGAGCTGCTGCTGACGCTGCCCGCCGAGCGGCTGGACGAGGCCCGCCGGCGTCTGGCCGCCCTCGGCCTGCCGCTCACCGTGATCGGCCGGATCACCGACACGCCGGGCGTGGTCGGGGCGGAAGACGGCGTCCCCGGCGGCTGGCAGCACTTCCAGGGCCAGCCTGACCAGGGAGAGAGGCCATGAACCGCGCGCCGGCCAGCGTCTGGCACCGTCCGACCCATTTCCTCGCCTTCGGGCTCGGCAGCGGCGCCGTGCCCTGGGCCCCCGGCACCTTCGGGACCCTGGCGGCCATTCCCTTCTACTGGCTGATCTCCGAACTGCCCCTGAACTGGTACCTGGCGCTGGTGACGGTGTCCTTCATCGCCGGCATCTGGCTGTGCGACAAGACCTCCCGCGACCTGGGGGTGCACGACCACTCCGGCATCGTCTGGGACGAGTTCGTCGGCTACTGGATCACCATGGCGGCGGTGCCCTTTTCCTGGGAGGCCGCGCTGTGGGGGTTCGTCGTCTTCCGCATCTTCGATGTCTTCAAGCCCTGGCCGATCCGCTGGGCAGACCGCCGCGTGGCCGGTGGCTTCGGGGTCATGATCGACGATGTGCTCGCCGGCATCTACGCCTGGAGCACGATGCACCTGTGGTTATGGTTACACTGACGAGACGAATCGGTAACATGTCGATACACGGCGCCATGTGCGTGCGTGTGGCCTGCGACATGCCTCGGTGTCTTGCGATGGCCTGAGTCTCGGTAGCGGGTTGCCGGTGCCGGCATCCAGGGGAGGGGAGGCCGCGATGCGCAAGGAACGACTGATCGTCCCGGTGGTGGTGGGGCTGGCGGTGGTCTGGGCGGTGGCCCAGCTCGTCGCCGGGCTGCTGTTCGAGCGGGAGCTCGCCCGGGCCATCGACGACCTCGAGGCGCGGGGCGAGCTGGTGGTGGAACGCACCGATATCGAGCGGGGCTGGCTGACCTCCAGCGGGACCATTCGGCTGGCCCCCCTGCTGGGCGATGCCTGGCAGCTCGAGCTCAGCTACGAGGCGCGCCATGGCGTGCTCAGCACCCGCGTCGACGGCCAGGTGATGCCGCGCCTCGGGCCGCATCAGGTGCGGCTGTTCGGCGATGCATTGCCCTCCACACCGCCGCGCTGGCGCGCCAGCTACCGCACCCTCGGTGGCACTCTGGACGGCAACATCCAGTTGGCGCCCTTCATCGCCCGGCAGGGCGAGCGTCAGCTGGACTTCGCCGGTGGCGAGATCCGCTTCGATGGCGAGTATGGCGACTGGCACCTGCTGGCCCGCATCGAGGCGCTGAAGCTGAGCGACGGCCGGGCCACCCTCGAGGCGGGCCCGGTCGTCCTCGAGAGCCGCTATGCCTACACCGCCGGCGCCCACCACTTCACCCAGCGCGACCTGCTGCGCACCGAGCGCCTGGCCTGGCGCCAGCCCGACCTGGAGCTGGAGGCGCGGGACCTGGTCTACCGGAGCCTGATGCATCTCGATGAGCGCGAGCTGAGCATCGACGGCGAGTTGACCATCGGCGAGGTGCAGGCCGCCGACCAGCTGCTGCTCACCGGCCGGGTGGGAATGGCGCTCTCGCGGATCAACGCCGATGCCCTGCGTGGCGTGCTGGCCGAGCTGCGCGACGAGGCGGCCCGGGGTGATGCCGCCCGGGAAGGGCGCGAACTCCTGGCCAGGCTGGAGCCGGGACTGATCGCCATGCTGCAGGATTCGCCGCGTCTCGATGTCACCGCGGTGGACCTGGACAGCCCCATGCTCGGCCTGGCGGTCCACGGCGACGGCGCGCTGTTCTTCGATGCCCGTCACCTCGACGAACTCAGCCTGCTCGGGCTGGATGACGAGCGGCAGCGGGTGCGCTGGCTGTCACGGCTGGACGGTGACTTCACCTGGCACGATGTGCCCACGGTGGTGGCCCTGTGGCTCGGCCTGCCGCTGGATACCCGCACCCTGGAGATCGACGTGGTGCGCGGCCAGGTGCGGGTCAACGGGCGTCCCCTGCCGCCGCTGTGGCGTTGAGCCGCGACGTTGTCGTGGGCCTCGCGACTTGAAGTCGGTACCTGTCGCCCGCATTCCTCTAACCAGTTTGCTTGCGTACACAACTCGGATCAGGACGACACGCCATGAGCGACGATCAGGAGCGCCCCGGGGACCCGGAGGTCCCGGGCTGGGCTCGGGAGCCATACGATGACGGGGACGAGCTTCCCTTCGACGAGGAGGAGCAAGGCCGCGGCCACGCCGTGGTGCCAGCCAGGGAGACCCTGCCCGAGCGCATCTACCTGCTGCCGATCCATAACCGGCCGTTCTTTCCCGCCCAGGTGCAGCCGCTGGTGATCAACCGCGAGCGCTGGGAGGAGACCATGCGCCGGGTCGGCAAGACGCCGCACCATGTCGTGGGGCTCGCCTTCGTCGGCGAGACCGCCGTCGAGGAGCTCGGGCACGAGCACTTTCCCGAGGTCGGTACCGCGGTCAAGGTCCACAAGCTGCAGGGCGAGGAGCAGCAGATCCAGTTCATCGCCCAGGGGCTGCAGCGCTTCAGGATCCGGCGCTGGCTGTCGAAGACGCCGCCCTACCTGGTGGAGGTGAGCTATCCCCGCGAGCCGGTGGACGCCGAGGACGACGAGGCCCGCGCCTACGCCATGGCGCTGATCAACGGCATCAAGGAACTGCTGCCGATCAACCCTCTCTATGGCGAGGAGCTCAAGCACTACCTCAACCGCTTCAGCCCCCACGAACCGGGGCCGCTGACCGACTTCGCCGCGGCCATCACCTCGGCCAAGGGACACCTGCTGCAGGATGTGCTGGCGACCCTGCCGGTGGTGACGCGGATGCAGAAGGTGCTGCCGCTGCTGCACAAGGAGATCGACGTCGCCCAGCTGCAGAGCGAGATCAGCGAACAGGTCAACGCCCAGATGCAGGAGCGCCAGCGCGAGTTCTTCCTGCGCGAGCAGCTCAAGGTGATCCAGCGCGAGCTCGGCATCTCCAAGGACGACCGAGAGAACGATGTCGACACCTTCCGCGAGCGACTCGAGGGCCTGACGGTGCCGCCCAGGGTGCTGACGCGGATCGAGGAGGAGCTCGACAAGCTCTCGGTGCTGGAGACCGGCTCGCCGGAGTACGGCACCACCCGCAACTATCTGGACTGGCTGACCTCGATGCCCTGGGGCGTGCACAGCGCCGACAACCTGGACCTCCCCCACGCCCGGGCCATTCTCGACCGGGACCATGACGGCCTCAAGGACGTCAAGGAGCGGGTCATCGAGTTCCTCGCCGAGGGCACCTTCAAGGGCGACGTGGGGGGCTCGATCCTGCTGCTGGTGGGGCCCCCCGGGGTGGGCAAGACCTCCGTCGGACGCTCCATCGCCGAGGCGCTGGGGCGTCAGTTCTACCGCTTCTCGGTGGGCGGCATGCGCGACGAGGCCGAGATCAAGGGGCATCGGCGCACCTACATCGGCGCCATGCCGGGCAAGCTGGTGCAGGCGCTCAAGGAGGTCGAGGTCGAGAACCCGGTGATCATGCTCGACGAGATCGACAAGCTGGGGCAGTCCTTCCAGGGCGACCCGGCCTCGGCGCTGCTCGAGGTGCTCGACCCCGAGCAGAACGTCGACTTCCTCGACCACTATCTCGACGTGCGCCTCGACCTCTCCAGGGTGCTGTTCGTCTGCACCGCCAACACCCTGGACAGCATCCCGCCGGCGCTGCTCGACCGCATGGAACAGATCCGCCTCGCCGGCTATATCGCCGAGGAGAAGCTGGCGATCGCCCGGCACCACCTCTGGCCCAAGCTGCTCAAGCGCGACCGCATCCCGAAGAAGCGTATCAACCTCACCGAGGCCGCGCTCAAGCAGGTGATCGAGGGCTATGCCCGGGAGGCCGGGGTGCGCCAGCTCGAGAAGCAGCTGCATCGCATCGTGCGCAAGGCGGCGGTCAAGCTGCTGGAGAATGGCCAGCAATCGGTGCGGGTCTCGGTGAACAACCTCGAGGCGTTTCTCGGCGCGCCGCTGTTCCGCAAGGAGCGGGTGCTCCAGGGCGAGGGGGTGGTCACGGGGCTCGCCTGGACCGCCATGGGCGGGGCGACCCTGCCCATCGAGGCCGGCAAGGTGCATGCGCTCGACCGCGGCTTCAAGCTCACCGGCAAGCTCGGCGAGGTGATGCAGGAGTCGGCCAACATCGCCTACAGCTACGTGCTGGGGCACCTGAACGAGTTCGGTGCCGATGCCGACTTCTTCGATTCCGCCTTCGTGCACCTGCACGTGCCGGAAGGCGCCACGCCCAAGGACGGCCCCTCGGCCGGGGTGACCATGACCACGGCGCTGCTCTCGCTGGCCAAGCATCGCGCCATCGGCCGGTCGCTGGCGATGACCGGTGAGCTGACGCTGACCGGCCAGGTGCTGCCGGTGGGCGGCATCCGCGAGAAGATCATCGCTGCTCGCCGAAGCGACATCTTCGAGGTGATCCTGCCCGAGGCCAATCGCCGCGACTTCGACGAGCTGCCCGACTTCCTCAAGGAGGGCATGACGGTGCACTTCGCCGGCCGCTACCCTGACGTGGCGCGGGTAGTGTTCGGCTGAAGGCGCCAAGCTGCTTGGAATGAGCAGCGAATGAGGGCCGTCGGGCGCTGCAGCGAAGCGATATCTACCCGGGAACGCTGGCTACGAGCGCAGCGGCGCGCGGAAATCGGCAGGGATGCCGATTTAGGGCCGGCAAGAGGGACCTCGATCCGGCCCGACGCGTTGGCCGCAAGCGAAGTGCCAGGGTTTCGTTCCCGGGATCGTGAGCGCAGCGGCCGGCTGGCCTCTTAGGCTTGGGAACGCGGCTTTCCCGGCGACAGGCCTTCGCGGAGGCGCTGTGAACCCTTCCTTGGGCGCTACTTTTTCCATCCCTGGAAAAAGACCTCCGCATCGACCTGTCCCCGGCGCCGCTCACGTCAGCAGGTACTTGCTAGCATCCTCCCGTCGCTTCCCACTTGTGGCAAGGCCGCGCCGCTCGTGCCAGAATCAACGGCCAACCTGGACACCGAGACCGTCGGGCCGCCCCTCCTGAGCGTGGGGCGGTCCAAGACGGCGTAAGCGCACAGAGGACACCATGCCCGAGTATCGTTCCCGCACCACCACCGCCGGCCGCAACATGGCCGGCGCCCGCGCCCTGTGGCGTGCCACCGGCATGAAGGACGACGACTTCCACAAGCCGATCATCGCCGTGGCCAACTCCTTCACCCAGTTCGTGCCCGGTCACGTGCACCTGAAGGACATGGGCCAGCTGGTGGCCCGCGAGATCGAGAAGGCCGGCGGGGTGGCCAAGGAGTTCAACACCATCGCCGTGGACGACGGCATCGCCATGGGCCACGACGGCATGCTCTACTCGCTGCCGAGCCGCGACATCATCGCCGACAGCGTCGAGTACATGGTCAACGCCCACTGCGCCGACGCCCTGGTGTGCATCTCCAACTGCGACAAGATCACGCCCGGCATGCTGAATGCCGCCATGCGCCTGAACATCCCGGTGATCTTCGTCTCCGGCGGGCCCATGGAGGCGGGCAAGACCAAGTTGCTCGACCACGGCATCGACCTGATCGACGCCATGATCTCCGCCGCCGACGACCGCTACAGCGACGCGGAGATCGAGGAGATCGAGCGCAGCGCCTGCCCGACCTGCGGCAGCTGCTCGGGCATGTTCACCGCCAACTCCATGAACTGCCTGATGGAGGCGCTGGGCCTGGCGTTGCCGGGCAACGGCACCGTGCTGGCCACCCACGCCGACCGTCGTCGCCTGTTCGAGGAGGCCGGCCAGCGCATCGTCGATCTCGCCAAGCGCTACTACGAGGGCGGGGAGAGCCACCTGCTGCCGCAGGCCATCGGCTCCCGGGCGGCGTTCGCCAACGCCATGACCCTGGACATCGCCATGGGGGGCTCCACCAATACCATCCTGCACCTGCTGGCCGCTGCCCAGGAGGGCGAGGTCGACTTCACCATGGCCGACATCGACCGGCTGTCGCGGGAAGTGCCGCAGCTGTGCAAGCTGGCGCCCAATACCCAGCAGTACCATATCGAGGACTGCCACCGCGCCGGCGGCATCATGGCGATCCTCGGCGAACTCGACCGCGCCGGGGTGCTCGATACCCGGGTGCCCACCGTCTACGGCGACACCCTCAAGGCGGCCCTGGACGACTGGGACATCATGCGCTCGCCGAGCCCCGAGGTGGTCGAATTCTACAAGGCCGGCCCCGGCGGCATCCCCACCCAGGAGGCCTTCTCCCAGGCCGCCCGCTGGCCGAGCCTCGACGGCGATCGCGCCGCCGGCTGCATCCGCGACCTGGAACATGCCTTCTCGCGGGAGGGCGGCCTGGCGGTGCTGTTCGGCAACATCGCCCAGGACGGCTGCGTGGTGAAGACCGCTGGCGTCGACGACTCCATCCTGGTCTTCGAGGGGCCGGCCCATGTGGTCGAGTCCCAGGACCAGGCCGTCGAACACATCCTCGAGGGCAGGGTGACCGAGGGCGAGGTGGTGGTGATCCGCTACGAGGGTCCCAGGGGGGGGCCCGGCATGCAGGAGATGCTCTATCCGACCTCCTATCTCAAGTCCAAGGGCCTGGGCAAGGCCTGTGCGCTGATGACCGACGGGCGCTTCTCCGGCGGTACCTCGGGACTCTCCATCGGCCATGTCTCGCCGGAGGCCGCGGCGGGTGGCGCCATCGGCCTGGTCGAGAGCGGCGACATCATCCAGATCGACATCCCCAACCGCGCCATCAACGTCAAGCTGACCGATGCCGAGCTCGCCGCGCGCCGCGAGGCGGAAGAAGCCAAGGGCAAAGATGCCTGGAAGCCGAGCATCCAGCGTGACCGCAAGGTCTCGGCGGCGCTCAGGGCCTATGCGCTGCTGGCCACCTCGGCGGACAAGGGCGCGGTGCGCGACCTGACCAGGCTCGATTGAACGGCCCCGACCCCGAACCCGACCCCGGCCCAGCGCCGGGGTTTCCTTCTGTTCCCTTCCGCAAGGAACCCCGACCATGAAAACCCATACTCTGAGTGTCGGCCTGGTCGGCTACGGCATGGCCGGCCGGACCTTCCACGCCCCCTTGATCCAGTCGGCCCCCGGGCTCGAGCTGACCGCCGTGGTCAGCCGCGATGCCGAGCGGGTGCATGCCGACCTGCCCGAGGTGGCGGTGGTCGACAAGGCCGCCAGGCTGTTCGCCCGGGCCGACATCGACCTGGTGGTGATCGCCACGCCCAACGACACCCACTTCCCGCTGGCCAAGGCGGCGCTCAACGCCGGCAAGCATGTGGTGGTCGACAAGCCGTTCACCATCACGCTGTCCGAGGCACGCCTGCTCAAGGCCCAGGCCGAGGAAGCCGAGCGGATGATCAGCGTGTTCCACAACCGGCGCTGGGACAGCGACTTCCTGACCCTCAAGGGGCTGGTGAAGGACGATACCCTCGGTCGGGTGGTGGCCCTGGAGTCCCGCTTCGATCGCTTCCGGCCGAACGTTCCCGACCGCTGGCGCGAGCAGCACGGGCCCGGCGCCGGCATCTGGTACGACCTCGGCCCGCACCTGCTCGACCAGGCCCGCGAGCTGTTCGGCATGCCCAGAGCGATCCTGCTGGATCTCGCCACGGTACGCGACGCTGCCGAGGTGGATGACGACTTCCTGGCGCTGCTGGAGTACGACGGGCTACGGGTCAGCCTTCAGGCCAGTACGCTGGCCGCCGAGCCGACGCCGCGCTTCCGGGTCCATGGTACCCGGGGCAGCTTCGTGAAATATGGCCTCGACCCCCAGGAGGACCGTCTCAAGGCCGGTGAGGCACCTTCGCCGCAGTGGGGGGAGGACCCGGTGTTGGCCAGCCTCACCCTGGCCGAGGGCGACGACGCCAGCCCGGTGGCTCGCGAGCTGCGCTGCCAGCCCGGCGACTACCTGGCTTACTACTCCGGCATCGCCGACCACCTGCTGCATGCCACCCCGGTACCGGTGGACATCGACGAGGCCATCGAGGTGATGACGCTGCTGGAGACCGGCCTCGACAGCTATCGCCAGGGGCGCTGGCTGAAGCTGAAGGAGGGTAATGGCCTCAGGAAGCGACTCCACACCCACTGAGCCCCGGCACGAGGGCGTCCCGGCGCTCCGCTCGCCTACCAGAGCGTCGGGGGTTCTGCCTCGTTGCGCAGTCGTTCCCGGGCGATGAACAGGGCGGCGATGGCCCGGGCCTCGTGGAAGTCCTCCCTGGCCAGCAGCGCCGGGAGCTCGTCGAGGGCGTGGGTCTCGACGATCAGCGGCTCCGGTTCGTCGCCGGGCAGCCGTCTCGGATACAGGTCGGTGGCCAGCAGCACCTGCATGCGGTGGCGCATGTAGTTGGGCGCCAGCGACAGTTCCACCAGCGGCTCGATGCGATGGGCCCCGAAACCGCACTCCTCCATCAGCTCGCGGTTGGCGGCGCTGACGATGTCCTCGCCGGGGTCGACCAGCCCCTTGGGCAGGGTCAGTACGTAGTCCTCGAAGCCGGCGGCATACTCGCGGATCAGCAGCACGTGCTCGGGGTCGGGCATGGCGACGATCATCACCGCTCCCTGGTCGCTGCCGGTGAGGCGCTCGAAGGTGCGCTCCTCGCCGTTGGAGAAGCGCAGCTCCAGCGCCTCGACATGGAACAGGCGGCTCCTCGCCACCGAGTGGCGCGCCAGCACGCTGGGCTTCTCGGGCCAGGACTTGTCGGCACGGGGGCTGTACGGGCCGGGGGAATCTGACATGGGCTCTCCCATTGAGCGGTCGTCGAG
>NZ_PDOG01000001.1:634357-802448 GCF_003202205.1 Halomonas sp. LBP4 | reverse complement strand
GGATGTTCTTCTGATTCCGCCTCACCCCTGGAATCGGACCCCCTCTTCGACCTGTCCCCGGCGCCTCTCGCTTTGGGTAACGGCGATTGCCCTGGGTCGTCGAGTGGGTGGAATGCGCCGTCGGCATCGATTGGGTACAATATCATGCCTTTCGCCACCACCGACGCCATCCGGAGCCGCGATGATCGACTGGCGCGCCATCGACACCGTCCTGCTGGACATGGACGGCACACTGCTGGACCTGCACTTCGACAGTCACTTCTGGCTGGAGCACCTGCCTCGGCGCTATGTGGAACTGCACCGCCTGGACGAGGCCACCCAGGAGGAAGTGCGCTCGCGGGTCCTCCACGAGAAGGGCACCCTGAACTGGTACAGCCTGGCCTACTGGAGCCGCGAGCTCGATGTCGACATCGTCGCCCTCAAGCGCGAGATACAGCACTTGATCGGTCTGCGCGGCGATGCCCTGGACTTCCTCAAGTGGCTCAGGCGGGCCCACCCCCGGGTGGTGCTGGCCACCAATGCCGACCGCGAGAGCCTCGAGCTCAAGCTGCCGCTCACCGGACTCGAGGCCTATCTCGACGCCATCGTCTCCTCGGCCGACCTCGGCGTGCCCAAGGAGGAGCAGGGGTTCTGGTTCGCGCTGCAGGAGGTCGAGCCCTTCGATCCGAGCCGCACCCTGTTCATCGACGACAACCCCTCGGTGCTGGAGAGCGCCCGCGAGTTCGGCATTCGCTACCTGCTGGGCATCAAGCGGCCCGACAGCACCCGCCCCGAGAAGGACCTCGAGGAGTTCATCGCCCTGGACCGCTTCGCCGCCATCCTGCCCGGCAACCTCCCGCCGACGGCAGAAGAGGGGAGTGGCCATGGATAGCGTGCGGCTCGACAAGTGGCTGTGGGCGGCCCGCTTCTTCAAGACCCGGGCGCTCGCCAAGAAGGCCATCGAGGGCGGCAAGGTGCACTACAACGGCACCCGCGCCAAGACCAGCAAGAGCGTCGAGATCGGCGCCCTGGTCCGCGTGCCCCAGGGCTGGGACATCCTGGAGGTCGAAGTGGTGGCGCTCTCCGACCAGCGCCGCGGCGCACCCGAGGCCCGCGAGCTCTACCGCGAGACGCCGGAGAGCGTCGCGCGCCGCGAACGCGAGGCCGAGGCCCGCCGCCTGACCAACCAGGCCATGCAGCATCCCCTCAAGCGCCCCGACAAGAAGCAGCGCCGCGAGATCCAGCGCTTCCAGCGTCGGCAGGACGACGACTAGACAGAGAGATTCATGACCGACCAGATCCAGCGTTTCCTCTTCGACAACACCAATGTGCGCGGCGAGATCGTCACCCTCGAGCGGGCCTACGCCGAGGTGCTCGAGCGCCACGACTATCCCCCGGTGGTCAACCGCCTGCTCGGCGAGCTGCTGGCCGCCGTGGCCCTGCTCACCGATATGGTCAAGCTCGACGGCACCCTGAGCATCGAGGTGCGCGGCCAGGGGACCCTCGCGCTGCTGATGGCCGAGTCCAACCCCGGCGGCGAGCTGCGCGCCATCGCCCGCCTGGCCGAGGACCGGCCGATCCCCGGTGACGACACCGGCTTTCGCGAGCTGCTCGGCCAGGGGCAGATCATGATCACCATCGATCCGACGGAAGGGCACCGCTATCAGGGCGTGGTGGCGCTCGACCGGGACAGCCTGGCCAGCTGCCTGGAGGACTACTTCACCCAGTCGGAGCAGTTGCCGACCCGGCTGTGGCTCACCGCCGACGGGGCCCGTGCCGGTGGCCTGCTGCTGCAACGCCTGCCCGACGAGTCGATGAACCGGGACGCCGATGCCTGGGAGCGCACCCAGCAGCTCGCCGCGACCCTGAAAAGCGACGAACTGCTGGGGCTCGAGCCGCTCGAGGTGCTGCGCCGCCTCTATCACGAGGAGACCGTGCGGGTCTTCGACCCCAGGGCGCTGCACTTCGGCTGCACCTGTTCCCGCGAACGCATCGCCTCCACGCTGCTGACCCTGGGCGAGCAGGAGCTGCGCGAGGTGTTGGCCGAGCAGGGCAGCATCGACACCCAGTGCCACTTCTGCCATACCCGCTACCACTTCCCGGCCGCCGAGATCGAGGCGCTGCTCGCCTCGCCGGATGGCTCGCCGCCCACCCTGCATTGACGTGGCGGTTGTCGGCGGCGGTGAGAGCCGGCAGGGCAATGCTGCATGGCACAATCGATTTTGTAGCGAACGGCTTCGATGTAGTAGTAAAACTACATTAAGTTCGGCCAAGAGCGGCGTTTCCCGCCGGCCCTCTTTTTGCCATAATGGCGCCGCTTTTCATCGGCACGATCGCCGCCACAACGAGACGGGAATACCCGCACCCGGCGATCGGTGGCACGACACCCGATGCGTCATCGACGCCCGGCAAACGAGAGAGAACCGGCCGCAAGGCCCAGGAATCGACATGACCACGACCCAAGCCGCTTCCCAGGCTGCCAGTGTGCAGCAGGCCGCCACCGCCCAGGCCCACGTCAACCTCAGCAGCGCCGAGCTGATCGAGCGTGCCGTGACCCGTGGCGAAGGCCGCCTGGCTGCCAACGGTGCCCTGGTGGTGAACACCGGTGTGCGCACCGGCCGCTCGCCCAAGGACCGCTTCATCGTCGACGAGCCGTCCACCAGTGCGCAGATCGACTGGGGCAGCGTCAACCGTCCCTTCGACAGCGGCAAGTTCGACGCCCTCTGGGCGCGCGTCGAGACGCACCTGAACGGCGGCGAGCGTTTCGTTTCCGAACTGCACGTGGGCAGCGACCCGGTTCACTACCTCCCGGTGCGGGTGACCACCGAGACGGCCTGGCACAACCTCTTCGGTCGCACCATGTTCGTGCGCCCCGAGGCGTTCAACCCCTCCGCCAAGGAGGCGTGGACCATCCTCAACGCTCCCTTCTTCGAGTGCGACCCGGCCCGTGACGGCACCAACAGCGACGGCTGCGTGATCCTCAATTTCGCCCAGAAGAAGGTGCTGATCGCCGGCATGCGCTACGCCGGCGAGATGAAGAAGGCGATGTTCTCGGTACAGAACTTCCTGCTGCCGGCCTCCGACGTCCTGCCCATGCACTGCTCCGCCAACGTCGGCGAGGACGGCGAGACCACCCTGTTCTTCGGCCTCTCCGGCACCGGCAAGACCACCCTTTCCGCCGACCCGGCGCGCTTTTTGATCGGCGACGACGAGCACGCCTGGGGGCCGGGCACCGTCTTCAACATCGAGGGCGGCTGCTACGCCAAGTGCATCGACCTCTCCGAGAAGAACGAGCCGGTGATCTGGAAGGCGATCAGGTTCGGTGCCGTGCTCGAGAACGTGGTCCTCGATGATCGCCGCGAGCCCGACTACACCGACGACAGCCTGACCCAGAACTCGCGTGCCGCCTATCCGCTGGAGCACGTCGACAAGCGCGTGCCCGAGAACCGCGCCGGCGAGCCCAACGCCATCATCTTCCTGACCTGCGACATGTCCGGCGTGCTGCCGCCGGTCTCGGTGCTCTCCAAGGAAGCCGCGGCCTACCACTTCCTCTCCGGCTACACCGCCAAGGTCGGCTCCACCGAGATGGGCTCCTCCGCCGGTCTCGAGGCGACCTTCTCCACCTGCTTCGGGGCGCCCTTCTTCCCGCGCCCGGCGCGCGAATACGCCGATCTGCTGGTCAAGCGCGTGGCGGCCAGGGACGCCCAGGTCTACCTGGTCAACACCGGCTGGACCGGCGGTGCCTACGGTGAGGGGGGCGCGCGCTTCTCGATCCCGACCACCCGCGCCATCATCAGCGCCATCCAGTCCGGCGTGTTGCGCGACATCGAGACCCGGCACATCGACGGCCTGAACCTCGAGGTGCCGGTGTCCGTGCCGGGCGTCGACTCCCGCCTGCTCGACCCGCGCGAGACCTGGGCAGACAAGGCCGCCTACGACCGCCAGCTGAACGAGCTGGCCGCCAAGTTCGTCGACAACTTCAAGAAGTTCGACGGCGTCAACGAGGCCATCGTCAAGGCCGGGCCCAGCCTGATCTGAGGTGATGTTCGACAGCGAACCGCCGGTGTCGCCGGCGGTCTGAACGGGGGAAGGGCACGCGCCCTTCCCCCGTTTTCTTCATGCATCCGGATTGCCTTGCCTGTCGAGGCGTAGGGATAGGGAGAAACGGCGATACCCAACGCGGGAGGCTTGTCATGCAACGACGCCATTTCCTGGGAATGCTGGGGGCGGGCGGTCTGGCCGGGCTGGTGCCGGGTCTGGCCGGCGCGCGTCCCAAGCTGGAGCTCAGCGCCGCCCCCGGCGTCGAGCCGCTGGAGCTCAGCGACGCCGAGTGGCGTGAGCGGCTGACCCCCGAACAGTACGAGATCCTGCGAGAGGAGGGCACCGAGCCACCCTTCTCCAGCCCGCTGGACAAGGAGTGGGGGGACGGGGAGTACCGCTGCGCCGGCTGCGACCTGCTGCTGTTCACCAGTGCCATGAAATACGACTCCGGCACCGGCTGGCCGAGCTTCTTCGAGCACGTCGAGGGGCACCTGCTCACCAGCGTCGACTACTTTCTGGTCTTCCCGCGCACCGAGTACCACTGTGCCCGCTGCGGCGGCCATCAGGGCCACGTGTTCGAAGATGGCCCCGAGCCCACCGGCCTGCGCTGGTGCAACAACGGCCTGGCCTTGCGTTTCAGCCCGGCATAGCCGGGCTGAAGCCTTAAGCTTCCAGCTTACGGCTCCCGGCGCAGCCGGGCTTGTGGTACCTTGTCGCGATTCGTTCTCGTGCATCAGCGAAGGGGTTACATGGACGCCACCAACCGCATCATCACGCGCCTCGCCGAGGAGCTCGCCGTTCGCCCGCAGCAGGTCACGGCCACCGTGGAACTGCTCGACGGCGGGGCCACCGTGCCCTTCATCGCCCGCTACCGCAAGGAAGTCACCGGGAGCCTCGACGACACCCAGTTGCGCACCCTCCACGAGCGCCTGGGCTACCTGCGCGAGCTGGAGGAGCGCCGGGTCGCCGTGCTCGCCGCCATCGACGAGCAGGGCAAGCTCACCGACGAGCTCGCCGGCCTGATCCGGGCCGCTGACACCAAGCAGCGCCTCGAAGACCTCTACCTGCCCTACAAGAAGAAGCGGCGCACCAAGGCGCAGATCGCCCGCGAGGCAGGCCTCGAGCCGCTGGCCGATGCCTTGCTGGCCGACCCGACCCTCGACCCCGGGACCGAGGCCGCGAACTACCTGCGCCCGGCGGAGGGCGACACCCCGGCCGTCGAGGACGCCAAGGCGGCACTCGACGGCGCCCGCCAGATCTTGATGGAGCGCTTCGCCGAGGACGCCGAGCTGGTGGGCCGGCTGCGCGAGCGGCTGTGGGACGAGGGCGAGCTCAGCGCTCGGGTCATCGGTGGCAAGGAGCGCGAGGGCGCTAAGTTCTCCGACTACTTCGAGCACGACGAGAAGCTCGCCAAGGCCCCGTCGCACCGGGCGCTGGCGATGTTCCGCGGCCGCAACGAGGGCGTGCTGACCCTGGCCATCCGCCTGCCCGGCGAGGAGGAGGCCCCGATCCATCCGGCCCAGGTGGCCATCGCCAGGCACTTCGATATCCGCGACCAGGGCCGCGCCGCCGACAAGTGGCTCGCCGACGTGGTGCGCTGGACCTGGCGGGTCAAGCTCTACACGCACCTCGAGACCGAGCTGCTGGGTCGGTTGCGCGAGCGCGCCGAGCAGGAGGCGATCGGGGTCTTCGCCGCCAACCTCAAGGACCTGCTGCTGGCCGCCCCGGCCGGGCCCCGGGCGACCCTGGCCATCGACCCCGGCCTGCGCACCGGCTGCAAGGTGGCGGTGGTCGATGCCACCGGCCAGTTCCTCGAGCATGCCACCATCTATCCCCATGCACCCCGCAACGCCTGGGACGCCTCCCTGGCCGAGCTGGCCAGGCTGGTGGAACGGCACGACGTGGCGCTGATCGCAGTGGGCAACGGCACCGCCAGCCGCGAGACCGACCGGCTCGCCGGCGACCTGGTCAAGGCCTTCGCCGGCCGGCGCGCGCTCTCGAAAGTGATGGTCAGCGAGGCCGGCGCCTCGGTCTACTCCGCCTCGGAGTACGCCTCCCGGGAGCTGCCCGACCTCGACGTCACCATCCGTGGAGCGGTCTCCATCGCCCGCCGCCTGCAGGATCCGCTGGCCGAACTGGTCAAGATCGAGCCCAAGTCGATCGGCGTGGGCCAGTACCAGCACGATGTCTCCCAGCTGCAGTTGTCGCGCAGCCTGGAGGCGGTGATCGAGGACTGCGTCAACGCCGTGGGGGTGGATCTCAACATGGCCTCGAGCGCGCTGCTCTCGCGGGTCGCCGGCCTCAACCCGGGCCTGGCCGAGAACATCGTCGCCCGGCGCAACGCCGAGGGCGCCTTCACCAGCCGCAAGCAGCTGCTCGAGGTGAGCCGGCTGGGGCCCCGGACCTTCGAGCAGTGCGCGGGTTTTCTGCGCATCATGAACGGCGACAATCCGCTGGATGCCAGCGCCGTGCACCCCGAGGCCTACCCGCTGGTGGAGCGCATCGCCAAGCACAACGGCCGGGAGCTCGCCGGCCTGATCGGCGACAGCGCCGCCCTCAAGGCGGTCAAGCCCGCCGATTTCGCCGACGAGCGCTTCGGCGTGCCCACCGTCAGCGATATCCTCGCCGAGCTCGACAAGCCGGGCCGCGACCCGCGCCCCGAGTTCAAGGCCGCCGAGTTCCGCGAGGGCGTCGAGACGCTCAAGGACCTCGAGCCGGGCATGATGCTCGAGGGCAGTGTCACCAACGTCACCCACTTCGGCGCCTTCGTCGACATCGGCGTCCACCAGGATGGCCTGGTGCATATCTCGGCGCTCTCCGAGAGGTTCGTCGAGGACCCCCGCTCGGTGGTCAAGGCCGGTGACATCGTCAAGGTCAAGGTGATGAGCGTGGACCTGGAGCGTGCACGCATCGGGCTCTCCATGCGCCTCGACGACCAGCCCGGCGAGCTGGATGGTGGCAAGCCGCGCCGCGGCGATGGCGACGAGCGCCGTCGCGGCCAGGGCAAGGCGTCGCGCAAGGGAGGGCAGCCGGCGGAGCCGGCCGGTCAGGTGGGCGCCCTGGGGGCGGCGCTGCTCAAGGCCAAGCGCAAGCGCTAGCGTGACGAGCCACGAGCCACGAGCCACGAGCCACGAGCAACACTGCTGCCCGATGCCCGAAGCCGCTCTCGATAGTTCGCCGAAGCCCGAAGCCCGAGATTCGAAGCAGGCTAACCTTGAATCGCCGCCTGTCGGCACCATAATCTGACGTTTCATGGGTGCCCGGCAGGCCGTCGGGCACCCGCAACGATTGCGAACCGTGAAGCGCGCCCCTCCGGCCGGCTTCCACGACATGGGGTGTATTCTCTTGTCCGACACACTCGCTACCCTCATCGAGCGTCTCAAGGAACCCGCCCGACGGGGGCTGATCGGTCGCCTGCGCCGCGGCATCGAAAAGGAGGGGTTGCGCGTCGACGAGGCGGGGCGCATCGCGTCCACGCCACACCCGGCCGCCCTGGGGTCCAAGCTCACCCATCCGCACATCACCACCGACTATTCCGAGGCGCTGCTGGAGTACATCACCCCGGTCTTTAGCCGCCCTGGCGACGCCATGGCGTTTCTCGCCGACCTGCATCGTTTCAGCTATCGTCACCTGGGCAGCGAACTGATCTGGCCGGCCAGCATGCCGGCCAGGCTCGACGGCAACGACAGCGTGACCATCGCCGACTATGGCGACTCCAACGTGGGCACCATGAAGCACGTCTACCGCAAGGGACTCGACGTGCGCTATGGACGGATCATGCAGGCGATCGCCGGGGTGCACTACAATGTCTCGCTGCCCGACGACCTCTGGCAGCAGCTGCGCGA
This sequence comes from Halomonas sp. LBP4, assembly GCF_003202205.1. Lineage (GTDB taxonomy): Bacteria > Pseudomonadota > Gammaproteobacteria > Pseudomonadales > Halomonadaceae > Halomonas > Halomonas flagellata. The sequence continues at coordinate 794,583 of NZ_PDOG01000001.1, read as the reverse complement.
GCTCGATGGCGCCGGTGGCACGCCGATGAACGACTACCGCTCGGCGCGCTACTTCGGGCTGATCCGCAACTTCCGTCGCCACAGCTGGCTGCTGCTCTACCTGTTCGGTGCCTCGCCGGCCCTGGACCGCAGCTTCCTGGCCGGCGGCGAGGTGCCCGACAGGTTCGAGGCCCAGGGTGACGAGACCCTGGTCTCGCCTCATGCCACCAGCCTGCGCATGTCCGACCTGGGTTACCAGAACAAGGTCCAGGCCCAGCTGAAGATCTGTTTCAACTCGCTCGCCAACTATGTCAATACCCTGCGCCATGCGATCTCCACCCCCTGGCCGGCCTACCAGGCCCTGGGCGTGCACGAGAACGGCGAGTGGCGCCAGCTCAATGCCAACATCCTGCAGATCGAGAACGAGTACTACAGCGACATCCGCCCCAAGCGGGTGGCACGCCATGACGAGACCCCCAGCCAGGCCCTGGAGGCCCGCGGGGTGGAGTACATCGAGGTGCGCTGCCTCGACCTCAATCCGCTGCTGACCCTGGGCATCGACGAGGCACAGATCCACTTCCTCGATGCCTTCCTGATGTGGTGCCTGCTCTCCGAGAGCCCCTGGATCCCCGACGAGGAGTGCGACCGCCTCGACGATAACCGTCGGCTGGTCGTCGAGCGCGGCCGCGACCCCGAGCTGCGCCTGACCCACCATGGCCGGCAGCGCTCGATCGCCGACTGGGGGGACGAGATCCTCGGCGAGGTCGGCCAGGTCGCCGACCTGCTCGACCTGCTGGAGGAGGGCCGCCCCCATCGCGAGGCGGTGGCCGCCATGCGGCCGCGACTCGACGACCCGTCGCTGACCCCGTCCGGCATGCTGCTCGACCGCCTGCGCGAGCGCGGCGAGGAGTTCAGCGACGCCATGCTGGCGATCGCCCGGGGGCAGGGCGAGCGGCTGCGCGAGGAGCCCCTGGACCCCGCCCGCCAGGCGCTGTTCGATCAGCTGGTCGAGACCTCTCACCAGCAGCAGAGCGATATCGAGGCCGCCGACGTCGAGGGCTTCGACGACTTCCTGGCCCACTACTTCACCCGTGCCCGTAAGTCCCGGCTGAGCAACGAGGACGCCTCGTGACCCAAGTACTCTCTCATCTCTCCGTTCGCCAGTGGAGCCTGGCGGGGCTCGCCTTCTGTGTGCTGATGATGGCCGTGGCCCTGGGGCTGGAGCACCTCGGCGGGCTCGAGCCCTGCCCCCTGTGCATCTTCCAGCGGGTGGCGGTGTTGTCCGCCGCCACGGTGTTCGGCGTCGCCGCCATCCACAACCCCGGGGGCCGGCTCGGCGCCGGCCTCTACGGGGGGCTGTCGCTGGCCGCGGTGGCCGGCGGCATCACCGTGGCCTGGCGCCATCTCTGGCTGCAGTCGCTGCCCGCCGACGAGGTGCCCAGCTGCGGTCCCGGGCTCGACTACATGATGGATATCCTGCCGCTGCGCGACGTGGTGTCCATGGTGCTCTCGGGCTCCGGCGAGTGTGCCGAGATCGACTTCCTGCTGCTCGGCATCTCGCTGCCCGGCTGGACCCTGATCGGTTTCCTGGTGCTGGCGCTGGCCTCGCTGGGGCTGCTGCTCACCGCCTTTCGGGAACGGCAGCGGGCGGATGCGCCGGTCGAGTCGCCATGACAAGGTTGCTATGACAACGGCATCGGATCGATAAATTCGACTCGAAATCCGTATTTCTCGCGACGATCGGGCATGAGTGACACCCGAACGTGAGCCCTGCGTTAGAGAGAACCGGCCGGCAGGCGGATCTCCTCGAGCAACGGGATTGACAGCGGCCCCGGCAGGGGTGAGTCTGTGGACTCGACGGCCGGGCGGATGACGTCATCGGCATCATCGAGCAAGGGAGGCCCCATGCTGGAAGACTGCAAGACCGCGCTTGAGCGCTGGGGTGGCGTGCACGACCTGATCGACCGCTGGCTCGACGAGCGTCGCGAACTGCTGGTCAACTTCCTCGAACTCAAGGAAGCCTGCGATGCCGAGCTGGAAGCGGTGAGCAAGTCGCGCATCGACGCCTTCAGCGAGCTATTGATGGACTACATCAGTGCCGGCCATTTCGAGATCTACCCCCAGTTGCGTGAAGAGGCCAGGGCCTTCGACGACGACGAGGCACTGGGAATCGCCGACCGGCTGCTGGAGCGCCTGGAGATGTCCACCGAGCTGGTTCTCGCCTTCGATGCCGACTACGAGAGCCCGATGCGCTGCCAGCAGAACCTGGCGCGACTCCCGGCCTGGATCGATCGCCTGGTCAAGGGGCTCACCGAGCGCTTCATGCTGGAGGATCAACTGATCGCCCGCCTGCATGCGGCCCATGCCCCCGATGCCGCCCGTGAAGAGGCCAGGGCGCAGACCCGGGTCTGAAAGTGCGGTGCCCACCGACACCGACCCTGCTGCTGGCGCCCGCCTGACAGATGACCGCCAGCGCCGCAGAGCGTGGCTTCCCACAGGGTGATCGATGCCTGCCCTGTAAGAACTCCTCCAGGGCGAGCAGATGCCTGCCATGCAGGAACTTGGCTCTGCCGATCGGCGCCGGCAGGCGCCCCCGCAGTGGCCGCCATAGCCTCTCCTACACGCTTTCCTTCCTGTGCTTCGCCCCCAGCACCAGCATGCAGGGGGTGAGCAGCAGCGTCAGCCCGGTGGCGAAGGTCAGGCCGCCGGCGATGGCGCTGGAGAGCTGGGTCCACCACTGGGTCGAGGGGGCGCCCAGCCCCAGGCTCGGGGCGAAGAGGTTGACGTTGACCTCGAGCACCATGGGCATCAGCCCCAGCACCGTGGTGACGGCGGTGAGCAGCACCGGGCGCAGGCGCAGCCCCCCGGCCTCCAGCGCCGCTTCTGCGGGAGCGAGCCCCTCGCCACGCAGCTGGTTGTAGGTGTCGATCAGTATGATGTTGTTGTTCACCACGATGCCGGCCAGGGCGATGATGCCCATGCCCACCATGACGATGCCGAAGGGCTGGGCGTTGACCAGCAGGCCCAGCAGCACCCCGGCGGTGGAGAAGACGATGGCCGAGAGCACCAGCGCCGCCTGGTAGAAGCTGTTGAACTGAGTGACCAGGATCAGCGCCATCAGCGCCACGGCCACCAGGAAGGCGGTGATCAGGAAGCGGCTCGCCTCCTCCTGCTCCTCCCGCTCGCCGGCCACGTTGACGATCACTCCCTCGCGGGCCGGGCCGGCGGCCTCGAGCAGGGCATGCAGCCGCTCGTCGGGTCGGTAGCCCTCCTCCACGTCGGCCTCCAGGGTGATCGCCCGGCGCCCGTCGATGCGGTGCAGGGTGCCCACCTTGGGCGCCGGCTCCAGGGTCACGAAGTGGGAGATCGGCACCTGCCCCCGGACGGTGTTCAGGGTCAGCCGCCCGAGCTGGTCCAGCGAACGGTGGCCCTCGGGCAGGCGCACCCGGATGTCCACCTCGTCGTTGATCCCGGCGGGACGATAGCTGGCCACCTGCAGACCGGTGGTGATCAGCTGCACGGCGCTGCCCACCGTGGCCACGTCGGTGCCGAAGCGCGCCGCGGCCTTGCGGTCCACCATCACCCGCCATTCCACCCCGGGCAGGCTACGGTTGTCCTCGATGTCGCGGAAGCCGCCCAGCTCGATCATCCGCCGGCGCAGCTCGTCCACGGTGCGGTCGATCAGGGCATCGTCGTGGCTACTCACCTCCAGCACGATGGGCTTGCCCGCCCCGGGGCCCGCCTCCTGCTCGCGGAACTCCAGCCGGATGCCCGGCAGGTCGGCGGTGCGCCCGGCCATGTCGGCCAGTATCGCGCTGGCCGGGCGACGCTGCTGCCAGTCGATCAGTTGGAACTGCAGCACGCCGATGACGTCGCTGCCGATCTGCTCGTCGGGGGTCGCGAAGGAGCGGGCGTAGATCGCCTCGACCTCGCTCATGCCGGCCAGTCGAGCCTCCACACGGCGCACCACCGCATCCTTCTCGATTGCCGAGAAGTCGCCGCGGGAGCGCACCAGCACCTGGGCGCTGTCGGGCTCGACGCTGGGGAAGAACTCGACACCGTGATTGAAGCGGGCATAGGCGGTGTAGATCAGTCCCATCAGCAGCAGGGCGCCGAGCAGGGTCCAACCGGGCCTGGTCAGCAGCCGGGCCAGCAGGCCGCGGTAGAGGCGCCCGCCCAGGGTGACCATCTCCTCGGCGCTTACCGTCCGCGAGGCGCGGGCGCCGAAGACGCCGCCCAGGGTGGGCAGGAACACCAGGGCCATGGCCAGCGAGGCGAGCAGGGAGAGGATCACCGTGGTCGGCAGGTACTTCATGAACTCGCCCACCACGCCGGGCCAGAACAGCAGCGGCACGAAGACCGCCAGAGTGGTGGCGGTGGAGGCGATCACCGGCCAGCTCATGCGCGCGGCGGCGTTGACCCAGGCCTCGCGCGGTACCTGGCCCTGGCGCAGGTGGCGGTCGGCCAGCTCGCTGACCACGATGGCACCGTCCACCAGCATGCCCGCCACCAGGATCAGCGCGAACAGCACCACGATGTTGAGGGTGTAGCCAATGGCCCAGATAAGCAGGATGCCGGTGAGGAAGGCGCCGGGGATGGTCAGGCCCACCATCAGCGCGTTGCGCACGCCGATGGCGGCCAGGATCACGATCAGTACCAGGACCACCGCGGTCAGCACGTTGTTGAGCAGCTCATCGAGCAACTGCTCGACCAGCGTGGACTGGTCCATGATGGTGGTGATCTCCAGTGCCTCGGGGAGCAGGTCCGGGCCCTGCTCGAGCCGCTCGCGCACCCGGGCGATGGTGGCGATGAGATTGGCCCCGGTGCGCTTGGTAATTTCCAGCACCAGTGCCGGCTGATCGTCGATGCGCGCGAAGCCCTCGGGATCCTTGAAGGTGGGGTGGATCCAGGCCACGTCGCCGAAGGTCACCACCCGGTCGCCGTCGACCTTCACCGGCATGGCCATCACGTCCTCGAGGCGCTCGATCACCCCGGGCACCTTGAGCGCCACGCGGCCGGCACCGGTGTCCAGGCTGCCCGCCGCCACCAGGCGGTTATTGCGGCTGACCTGGTTGAACAGGGTGTCGAAGTCGACGCCGTAGCTGTCGAGCACCAGGGGGGCGACGACGATCTCCAGCAGGTCCTCGCGTTCGCCGCCGATGTCGACCTCGAGCACCTCGGCGATGCCCTCGAGCTCCTCCTCGAGCCGGCGGGCCAGGGCCAGTTGCCGAGTCTGCTCCAGGGGGCCGGAGAGGCCGATCGAGAGCACCGGGAAGAGCGCCACGTTGATCTCCCTCACCCGCGGCTCGTCGGCCTCGCTTGGCAGCTCGCTCCTGGCGATATCGACCTGCTCGCGCACATCGGTGAGGGCCTGGTCGGGGTCGAAGCCGGCATCGAACTCCAGCATCACCGAGGCGTGGCCCTCGCTGGACTGGGAGGTCACCTTGCGTACCCCCTCGATGCCGCGCAGCTCCTGCTCCATGGGCCGTATCAGCAGGCGCTCGCCGTCTTCCGGGCTCACTCCCTCCAGGGTCATGGAGACGTAGATCAGCGGGATGGGGACGTCGGGGTTGGCCTCCTTGGGCACCGCCTGCCAGGCCGCCAGGCCGGCGAGCAGCAGCGCGACCAGCAGCAGCAGGGTGGTGCGCCAGCGATCCAGCGCCGCCTCGATCAGGGAGCGCATGTCAGGGCGGCTCCGGTCCCGAGAGGGCGTTCGCCGGCTCCGGCATGGTCTCGGCGGGAACCGCCGTGACCCGGTCGCCGGGAGCGACGAAGCCGCCGCCCAGGGTGATCAAGCGCACCCGCTCGGGCAGGCCGGCCACCCGGGCCTCACCGGCGTCGGCGTCGATCAGCTCGACACGGTCGCGCCGCACGCGGTCGTCGTCGTCCAGGTGCTTGACCGCTAGCCGGCCCGCCTCGTCGAGCTCGAGCAGGGCCAGCGAGAGGCGGTGGACCCGGCGCACCGGCAGGGTGACGATCAGGCTGGCGCTGGCGCCGGCCAGGCGGCGCCGTGCGGGATTGTCCGCAGCCACCTCGATGCGGAAGCTGCGGGTGCTCTCGTCGGCGCGGCTGGCCACATGGGTCAGTTCCCCGGTGAGTCGCGAGCCGTCGAGCGGGCGCAGCTCGGCGTCCAGGCCCGGCGTGAGGCCCTGGGCCTCACGCTGCGGGACCCGGCCGCTGGCGACCAGGCGACTGTCGTCCACCAGGCGGCCCCAGCTTTCGCCGACCTGCAGCAGGTCGCCGGGCTCCACGTCGAGGCGGTCGAGAACGCCGTCGAAAGGGGCGGCGGGGCGAGTCTCGTCGAGCTGGCGGCGCAGCGCGGCCAGCTCGGCCACGGCTCGGGCGGCGCCGCTGTGCAGGCGCAGGTAGTCGATGTTGGAGATCAGGTCGCGTCGGCGCAGCTCATCGGCCCCGGCCAGCTCCGCCCTGGCCAGGGCGAGCTCCGCCTCGGCCTGCTCGAGCCGCTCGGGCAGCTCGTCCCTGGCGATCTCGAGCAGCACCTCGCCACGCGCCACCCGGCTGCCCAGGGCCACGGGCAGGGTCGACACCCGCCCGGCCTGGCGCGCGCGCAGCTCCAGCTCGCGATGGGCCTCGAGCTGGCCCTGCACCACGAGTCGCGGCGCATGGTCCTCGGCCAGGCGCTCCACCACTTCGACGCGCGGCGGTTCGGAGACCTCGGCCTCGCCGGCGAGGGGCGCGGTGTCGCGGAACCGCTCGAAGTCGCCCAGGGCGAGCCACAGCAGCAGCACCAGCACCAGGCCGATGGCCAGCAGCACGGAAAGCGGGGGGCGAGGGCGAGACATTCGGACCTTCCCTGGTTCGGCACGATGTTCGGGGGCGAGGGCGCGGGCAATCGACACAGGATAGCGCAGTGGCGGCGAGGGTGTCTCGAGTCGGGGACACGCCTTGGCGCAGGGGCCTCCTAGTCGCAGGTCGAATTGAGTTTTAGGTACTGCAGGCATACCATCTTGGCGGTTCGAATCCCGGGCGGGCACCGCTCCGCCCGGCTCATTCGCATGGCGACAACCCGCGCGTTGACAACCCAAGGAGCCACCATGAAAGACCCCGTCCGTATTGCCATCACCGGTGCCGCAGGCAACATCAGCTACTCGCTGGCCTTCCGCATCGCCTCCGGCGACATGCTGGGCAAGGACCAGCCGGTCATCCTGCAACTGCTCGAGATCACCCCGGCACTGGAGGCCCTCAACGGCGTGGTGATGGAGCTCAACGACTGCGCCTTCCCGCTGGTGCAGGACATCGTCGCCACCGACGACGCCAACGTCGCCTTCAAGGATGCCGACTACGCCCTGCTGGTCGGTGCCCGTCCGCGCGGCCCGGGCATGGAGCGCAAGGACCTGCTGGAAGCCAATGCGGCGATCTTCTCCGTCCAGGGCAAGGCGCTCAACGACAACGCCAGCCGCGACGTCAAGGTCCTGGTGGTGGGCAACCCGGCCAACACCAACGCCCTGATCGCCTCCTGCAACGCGCCGGACCTGGACCCGGGCCAGTTCACCGCCATGACCCGCCTGGACCACAATCGCGCCCTGACCCAGCTGGCCCAGAAGACCGGCAAGCACGTCACCGACGTGGAAGGCATGATCATCTGGGGCAACCACAGCGCCACCCAGTATCCCGACATCGCCCACTGCAAGGTGGCCGGTACCCCCGCCGCCGAACTGGTCGAGCGCGACTGGTACGAGAACACCTTCATCCCCGACGTGCAGCAGCGCGGCGCCGCCATCATCAAGGCGCGCGGGGCCTCCTCTGCCGCTTCCGCCGCCTCCTCGGCGATCGACCACATGCGTGACTGGGCGCTGGGCAGCAACGGCATCGTCAGCATGGCGATCCCGGCCGACGGCAGTTACGGCATCGAGCCGGGCATCATCTACTCCTACCCGGTGGTGTGCCAGAACGGTGCCTACGAGATCGTCCAGGGCCTCGAGCTCGACGACTTCAGCAAGCAGAAGATGAAGGCCACCGAAGACGAGCTGCGCCAGGAGCGTGCCGCCGTCGAGCACCTGCTTGGGTAAGCTTTAAGCCTTAAGCTTGAAGCTGGAAGAAAGAAACCCCGCCAGGATTCACCTGAGCGGGGTTTCTTTATGCGTCTTGGTTTATGTTCTGACTTCCAGCTTCCAGCTTCCAGCTTCCAGCTTCCAGCTTCCAGCTTCCAGCTCTGATCCGGGCGAAGCCCGGATCAATCCCGCAGGCTGATGATCTTCCAGCCCTTCCGCTCGGCCACCTCGCGCAGGGTGGGGTCCGGATCCACCGCCACCGGGTGCTCCACCAGCTCGAGTAGCGCCAGGTCGTTGTGGGAGTCGCTGTAGAACCAGGCGTCGTCCAGGGTCAGCTCCTTGTCGGCCAGCCAGGCCTCCAGGCGCTCGACCTTGCCTTCCCGATAGCTGGGGGTGCCGCTCACCTTGCCGGTGTAGCGGCCGTCGACGATCTCCGGCTCCACGGCGATAAGGTTGTCCACTCCCAGGCGTTCGGCGATGGGGCCGGTGATGAAGCGATTGGTGGCGGTGATGATCAACAGGATGTCGCCGCGGGCACGGTGGCGTGCCACCAGCTCCTCGCCCCTGGGCAGGATGTGCGGCTCGATCTTGCTGGCCATGAACTGCTGGTGCCAGGCGGCGAGCTGCTCGGGGCTGTGCTCCGCCAGGGGCTTCAGGGCCACCTCGAGGAAGGCGTGGATGTCCAGGGTCCCGGCCTCGTAGTCGGCCAGGAAGCGATCATTGGCTTCCCGGTAGGCCACCGGATCCACGGCGCCCTGCTCCAGCAGGAACTCGCCCCAGGCATGGTCGCTGTCGATCGACAGCAGCGTATTGTCCAGGTCGAAGATGGCCAGGCTCACGGCAACTCCTCATTGATTATCAACAAGTCGGTATGGGGTCAGATGCGAAGGCTGGCGATTATGGCAGAACCGCTCCTCGGCTGCGAGCCGTCGGCATGCGACGCAGAGTGTATTGATGCGCTTCGTGGCCTTGTGGAAGAATGGTTCCAATTGTGGATTCATAAGGTGAAGCCCGTGATCGACGCTGACGGCTTTCGCCCCAATGTTGGCATCATCATCGCCAACGAACAGGGGCAGCTGCTTTGGGCGCGTCGGGTAGGGCAGAATGCGTGGCAGTTTCCCCAGGGAGGCATCAAGGCGAACGAGACACCGCAACAGGCACTTTTTCGCGAGCTGTACGAGGAAATCGGCCTCACCGCCGATGACGTCGAGGTCCTTGCCTGCACCCGGGGCTGGCTGCGCTACCGCCTGCCGCGACGCATGATTCGCACCAACTCACGGCCGGTCTGCATCGGCCAGAAGCAGAAGTGGTTCCTGCTGCGGATTCGCTGCCAGGAGAACCGGATCTGCATGGATGGCTCCCCCAAGCCGGAATTCGACGGCTGGCGCTGGGTCAGTTACTGGTACCCCCTGGGGCAGGTGGTACCCTTCAAGAGAGAAGTCTACCGGCGTGCCCTGCGGGAGCTATCCCCGCGGGCCCAACGGCTGGCTCTCGGCCACGGTTAGGAACACCGTGGCGGCGGCCGGGTCTGACAGGGTCAGTGAACTCCCGGCGAGGCAAGAGAGAACAACGAATGGACACCAGGACGCCAATGCTCGAGGTTTTGCGCCGCATCATCCAGGAGGTCAACGGGGCTCGCAACCTGGACGTGGCCCTGTCCACCATGGTGCGCCGCATCCGCAAGGCGATGCATACCGATGTCTGTTCCTTCTATCTTCATGATGCCGAACTCGGCCAACTGGTGCTGATGGAGACCATCGGCCTGCGCACCCAGGCGGTGGGACAGGTGACCCTGCCACAGGGCGAGGGGCTGGTGGGCCTGGTGGCGAGCCGCGAGGAGCCGCTCAACCTGGAGGATGCCCAGGCGCATCCGCACTTCCGCTACTTCGAGGCCACCGGTGAGGAGCGCTATTCCAGCTTCCTCGGGGTGCCGATCATCCACCAGCGCCGCACGCTCGGCGTGCTGGTCGTGCAGCAGGCCGAGAAGCGCCGCTACGACGAGGAGGACGAGGCCTTCCTGGTCACCATGGCGGCACAGCTGGCCGGGGTGTTGGCCCACGCCCTGGCCACCGGCAGCTTCACCCGGCCGAGCCTCGATGGCCAGGCCATGTTCACCGGGGTGGCCGCCTCGCCGGGGATGGCCATCGGCGAGGTGGTGGTGATCGCCCCGCCCGCCGACCTGAACAGCGTGCCGGACCTGATACCCGCCGACGTCGACTACGAGATCACCCGGCTCCGGGAGGCCATCGACCGGGTGCGCGAGGAGATCCGCTCCGCCGGGGAGCGCCTGGCCAGCCGCATCTCGGCCCAGGAGCTGGCGCTGTTCGAGGTCTACCAGCAGATGCTGGGCGAGGCGGCGCTCTCCCAGGAGGTGGTGAAGCGTATCCGCGAGGGGCAGTGGGCCCCCGGCGCACTGGCCGACGTGGTGCGACGTCACGTGCAGTACCTCGAGCGGGTCGATGACGACTATCTCCGTGAGCGGGCCGCCGATGTGCGCGATCTCGGGCGCCGGGTGCTGGCCCACCTCCAGGAGGAGACGCCCCAGACCCCCGACGTCTATCCGGACAGTACCATCCTGGTGGGTGACGAGATCAGCGTGGCAATGCTCGGCGAGGTGCCGCGAGACAAGCTGGCCGGGCTGGTCTCGGTGCGCGGCTCGAGCACCTCCCACGTGGCGATCATCGCCCGGGCCATGGGCCTTCCCACGGTGCTCGGCATGGTCGACCTGCCGCTGTCGCGGCTGGGGGGCGCCCGGGTGGTGCTGGATGGCCACCGGGGGCGGCTCTTCGTGCGCCCCTCGGCCGAGCTGGAAAGCCATTACCAGAGCCTGATCGACGAGGAGCGGGCCCTGGCCGAGGTGCTTGAGCACGAGCAGGATCTGCCGAGCCGCACGCCGGACGACTACGACATGCCGCTGATGGTCAATACCGGCCTGGCGGTGGAGGCCGCGGCGTCGCTGAAGAACCGCATCAGCGGGGTGGGGCTCTATCGCACCGAGGTGCCGTTCATGATCACCGAGCGCTTCCCCGGCGAGCAGGAGCAGACCCGGCTCTACCGCAAGCAGCTCGAGAGCTTCGCGCCCTTGCCGGTGGTGATGCGCACCCTGGATATCGGCGGCGACAAGGACCTGCCCTATTTTCCCATCGAGGAGGCCAATCCCTTCCTCGGCTGGCGCGGCATCCGCGTCACCCTGGACCACCCCGAGGTGCTGATGGTGCAGCTGCGTGCCATGCTGCGCGCCTCCGTGGGGCTCGACAACCTTCAGGTGCTGCTGCCGATGGTGACCAATGTCGACGAGGTCGACGACGCCCTGAAGCTGCTCGATCGGGCCATCATCGAGCTGGGCGAGGAGGGGGTCGAGGTCAACCGGCCCAGGGTGGGGGTGATGCTGGAGGTGCCGGCGACGCTCTACCAGCTCGACGCCCTGGCCGAGCGCGTCGACTTCTTCTCGGTGGGCAGCAACGATCTGACCCAGTACCTGCTGGCGGTGGATCGCAACAATCCACGGGTTGCCGAACTCTATGATGCCTGCCATCCCGCCGTGCTGTCGGCCATGGCACGACTGGCCACGGAGTCGGCCGCGCTGCGGATGCCGATCTCGGTGTGCGGCGAGCTGGCCGGCGACCCGGCCGGGGCCCTGCTGCTGATGGGCATGGGCTTCAACTCGCTGTCGATGAACGCCCCGAGCCTGCCCCGGGTGCGGGCCGCCATTCGCCGGGTATCCCTGAAGGCCGCTCGCCAGCTGGTCGAGGAGACCCTGTGCCTGGACACCCCCGCGGCGGTGCGTCGCCACCTGAGCGCGCAACTGGGCGAGTGGCAGCTGGCACACCTGCTGCCGCCGAGGGATTGACCGGGCTTTGCCCGGAGCTTGAAGCCGTAAGCCTGAAGCTGGAAAGAAAGGGCTTGACACCTTGGGCGGGAAATCCAGGCTGCTTCGAGCTTCGAGCTTCGAGCTTCGAGCTTCGAGCTTCGAGCTTCGAGCTTCGAGCTTCGAGCTTACGCCTTCCGGCTCGTCGAGACCCGCAGCTCGTTCTCTCCCAGCGCCACGCCCCCGGGGCCGAAGCGCCGCTCGCCGATTTCTATCCGCCCGTCGGCGTGCCAGGCGAGCCAGCTCATGGCGCGAGTACCGTAGTCCTGCCCGACGATGAAGGGGGAGGAGAGGCGGCGCTCCAGCTCGAGCCCCACGCCGGTCTCCGGCAACTGGTCGTCATCGGCGGGGTGCGGGTCGCCCAGGGCCGCCAGGGCGTCGTCCGGCCAGTGGCCGTGGCGCACGCTGGCGGCGACCCCCTGGCGAGCGGCAATCAGCTTGGGCCAGGGGGTATCGAGGCTGGCGTTGGAGAGCCCGTGCAGGCCAGGCGGCACCGCCTGCAGCGTGAGGCCGTCGAGGCCGCGGTGCAGATGCCAGAGCCGCTCGCCGTCGCCGGCCAGCAGGTTGAAGCCCGCATAATGGTGGCCCTCGCCCGAGGCAAGCCGGTCGAGCCAGGCCGGCAGGTCGTCGCATTCCAGGGCCGCGCGGACCAAGGCCCCGCGGCTGGGGGCGCCGGATGGCACCTTGAGGCGCGGGTCGCGCACATTGGTGACGGCGGCGAAGCGGCCGCGGCGATGCACGGCCAGCCAGGTGCCCCCGGCCTCCAGGTCGCGTCCCCCGATGATGTGGGGGGCATCGCTCCAGGTGGCCAGCGGCGCGGCGGGGCGGGCGTGAAACTCGTCACGGTTGGCCACCAGGCGCAGCGGGCAGGCGCTGCCGGGGCGATGGTCGAAGGCAATCAGGCACATGGCGGCAGCTTAGCGTCCCGGTGCGCCGAGGGGAAGCCTGTCGAGCAAGATCGCCGGCGTCATGACAGGGGCAAGCCGGCGGCGTACACTCGTGGCATCATCGCACCTGTTCCCGGGAAGACAATGCGAGTCGAATCAAGCAAGGAACGCCTCTGGTCACGACTGATCCGACCCATCCTCTGGCCCGTGCTGCTGGCCCAGGGTGTCCTGGTGGCACTCTGTCTGATCGTCGGCGTGCTGCTGTGGTGGATGATGCCGTCCCATGCCTCCTGGAGTACCACCTTCTGGCTGATGCTGGCCTTGCTGCTGGGCAGCAGCATGAACGTGCTCGTCTTCCTGACCCTGCTGCGTCAGCGCCTGGCAACCTGCGAGACGGCCCTCGACGAGCAGCTGGCCACCGGCGAGCGGCACCTGACGGCGTCCCGCCCGGACCTGCTGGCCCCGGAAGCCTTGCCGGAAGGCGCCTCGACGGAGCGCGATCCGGCACGGCGCCTGTCGCGACTGCTCGATGGCATGGCCGCGCTGCTCGATGAGCAGGCCAGGGCCCCGCACCTCGAGAGGATGCTGGCGGCCAGCAGCCGGCCGGCGTTGCTGGCCACCCGAGGCCGGGTGCTGGTCGCCAATGCGGCCATGGAGGAGTTGCTGGAGCAGGGCGGGTTGCGCGGGCTGGTGGTGAGCCAGCTGCTGCCCGTCGACGAGTCGCAGAGCGATGGCGAACGGCTCGTGGTGCGTCCCCAGGGGGCCAGGAGCCCGTCATCCCGCTGGTTGCAGGTCCGCCTGGAGGACGACCGCGGGCATGCACTGGTGCTGCTCGACGACCTCGAGCACCGGGAGCGGCGCCTCGACCAACTGCTGGTCGGGCGGCAACGGGCCCGGGAGGAGTCGCGGCTCAAGTCCGGCTACCTGAGCCACCTGCGACGGGAGATGAAACCGCTGATGGCCTCCCTGGGCGAGGTGCTGGACCAGGATGCCGCTTCGGCCCGGCGCGACGGCGCCGGCCGTTCGGCCGTGCTGGAGCTGCGCGAGCGGCTGGCCGACATTTCGTTGCTGCTGGCCAATCTGGCCGGCGAGCCCCCGGCGCAGGACGCGAGGGCACAGCGTAGCCGGACCGTTCGGGTGCTGATCGTCGATGACGGGCCGGTCAACCTGATGCTGGCCCAGCAGGTGCTGGAGGGGCAGGGGCTGGCGGTGGAGACCGCCACCTCCGGGGCGCAGGCACTGGAGTGGCTCGCTCGCGCGTCCTTCGACCTGGTGCTGATGGATATCTTCATGCCCGAGATCGATGGGGTGGAGACCAGCCTGCGCTGGCGCGAGCAGGAGGCCGCCCGGGCCGATGGCCGGCGCAGCGTCCTGGTGGCACTGACCGCCAATGCCAGCGACGCCGACCGGCGCCGCTTCCGCGAGGCAGGCATGGACGACTATCTGGCCAAGCCCTATCGCCCCCAGGCGTTGATCGATATGGTGCGGCGGTGGCTGCCTGATACCCGGGAGGAGCGCGAGCCGTCGTGAGTGTGCTCGTGACCCGACCCATGCCCCGCGTCCTGCCTTCGTCGCCCCACTGGCACTGGTGGGCTGAGATTTCTTTTATAGCTGTAAGTCATAAGCTTTAAGCTATAAGAAAAACCATTGCCTATGGCACTCCGGGTGGTAGTGTCGCGGCTTACGGCTTACGGCTTACGGCTTACGGCTTACGGCTTACGGCTTACGGCTTACGGCTTACGGCTTACGGCTTACGGCTTCCAGCTCCAGAGGACATCCATGCTCAGCTATCCCGACATCGATCCCGTGGCCATCTCCCTGGGACCGCTCCAGGTCCACTGGTACGGCCTGATGTACGTGATCGGCTTCGTCGCCGGCTGGTGGCTGGGCAGGCGGCGGGCCGCCCGCATCGGCCTGACCCATGACGACGTCGGTGACCTGCTGTTCTACGCCGCCCTGGGCGTGGTGCTGGGCGGCCGGCTGGGCTATGCGCTCTTCTACGGCATGGGCCAGTGGCTGGCCGACCCGCTGTGGATCTTCCGGGTCTGGGACGGGGGCATGAGCTTCCACGGCGGCCTGGCCGGGGTGCTGCTGGCGGCGCTCTGGTTCGCCCGGAAGAAGCGGCTGGCCTTCTTCACCCTCACCGACTTCGTGGCGCCGCTGGTGCCGATCGGCCTCGGCGCCGGGCGCATCGGCAACTTCATCAACCGCGAGCTGCCCGGCCGGGTGACCGAGTTGCCCTGGGGCATGCCGTTTCCCGGCATGGGCCCCGAGCCGCGCCACCCCTCGGCGCTGTACGAGGCCTTGCTGGAAGGCGCGGTGCTCTTCGCGGTGCTGTGGTGGGTCTCGGCCCGGCCGCAGCGCCGCGGCCTGGTCTCCGGGCTCTTCCTGCTGCTCTACGGCGTGTTCCGCTTCGCGGTGGAGTTCGTGCGCCTGCCCGATGCCCATATCGGCTTCATCGCCTTCGGCTGGGTGACCATGGGCATGCTGCTCACCCTGCCGATGATCGCCTTCGGCCTCCTGCTGATCCTCTGGTCGCGCCGCCAGCCGATCCCCTGACGGGGAGCGATAAGCCAATAAGCTGGAAGCTGGAAGAAAAACCCGTTCTCCGGGCCTTGGTGGCGAGACGCTGGCTTCCAGCTTCCAGCTTCCAGCTTCCAGCTTCCAGCTTCCAGCCTGTAGAATAACTGACCCACTTATCAGCCCAGATGAACGCCGTGACCGACCAGACGCCGCTCGCCCTCGAACAGCCCTATCTCGACCTGATGCGCGCCGTGCTCGAGCACGGAGTGGAGCGCGACGACCGCACCGGGGTCGGCACGCGCTCGCTGTTCGGCCACCAGATGCGCTTCGACCTCTCGCGGGGCTTCCCGCTGGTGACCACCAAGAAGCTGCACCTGCGCTCGATCATCCATGAGCTGCTGTGGTTCTTGCGCGGCGACACCAACATCGCCTACCTCAGGGAGCACGGGGTGCGCATCTGGGACGAATGGGCCGACGAGAACGGCGATCTCGGCCCGGTGTACGGCTACCAGTGGCGCAGCTGGCCCGACCCGCGCGGCGGCCACGTCGACCAGATCGCCAGGCTGCTGGAGCAGATCCGCGCGAATCCGCGCTCGCGGCGGCTGATCGTCTCGGCCTGGAACCCGGCGCTGGTCGACGAGATGGCGCTGCCGCCGTGCCACTGCCTGTTCCAGTTCTACGTGGCCGAGGGGCGGCTCTCCTGCCAGCTCTACCAGCGCAGTGCCGACATCTTCCTCGGCGTGCCCTTCAACATCGCCAGCTACGCACTGCTGACCGCGATGATCGCTCGGGTCAGCGGGCTCGAGCCCGGCGACTTCGTCCACACCCTGGGCGATGCGCACCTCTACCTGAATCATCTGGAGCAGGCCGAGCTGCAGCTCTCCCGCACGCCCCTGGCGCCGCCGCGGCTCCGGCTCAACCCCGCGGTGCGCGATCTCTTCGCCTTCCGCTTCGAGGATATCGCCATCGAGGACTACGCGGCGCATCCCCATATCAAGGCCGAGGTGGCCGTATGACCGACGAGACCCTGGTTCCCATCGCGATGATCGCCGCCCTGGCCCGCAACCGGGTGATCGGCGTGGACAACCAGCTGCCCTGGTACCTGCCGGAGGACCTCAAGTTCTTCAAGCGCATGACCCAGGCCAAGCCGCTGGTGATGGGGCGCAGGACCTTCGAGTCGATCGGCCGCCCGCTGCCCGGACGCCTGAATATCGTGGTGACCCGCGACCCCGACTTCCACCCCGAGGGCGTGCGGGTCTGCCATGATCTCGCCTCCGCCCTGGCCCTGGCCGACCAGCAGGCCACCATCGATGCCAGTGAGGAGATCATGGTGATGGGCGGTGCCCAGCTCTACGCCCAGGCGCTGCCGCTGGCCTCGCGGCTCTATCTCACCGAGGTCGATATCGAGGTGGAGGGCGACGCCCGCTTTCCCGAGCTGGACATGGCCGATTGGGAAGAGGTGCAGCGGGTGCCCGGCGAGCCCGCCGACGGCCAGCCGGCCTACAGCTTCGTGCACTACCGCCGCCGATAGGCGGTGTCGACGCGGCGACGGCATACCCTATGGTCGCCATTCAACGACATTTGTCATGGCCCGCCATCTGGCACAGACTTACAGCTGAATGCGCCATACCGAGTGACGACGAGTTTGCCTGGAGGGTCAGGGTTTGATCGAGGAACGCTCATACCGTCTGCTGGCGGCACTGGAGAACCGTGCCGAGACCTTGCTGGCTGCCCTGCACGAGGCCCGCGTGCAGCAGTCGGCCATGCAGGCCCGCCTGGCCGAGCTGGAACGCCGCCGCAGCGAGCTCGAGGCGCACAATGCCGAGCTGGTCGCTCGGGCCGAGGAGGCCCTGGCCAGCCAGCGTGGCGTGGTGCAGCGCTGCGACGAACTCGAGCGCCGTCTCGCCGAGCTGGAGGCGAACCGCCAGGAGCTGCTCGAGGAGCGCCGCGAGCTGGTGGAAGAAAACCGCGAGCTCGACGAGCAGAACCGCGAGCTGGAGGAGCACAATCGCCACCTGCACGACAAGCTCGTCGCGGGCGAACCGGGCGGCGGCTTTGCGATGCCGGCGCGCCGCGCCCAGGGGCTGTCGGCGCTGATCGGCCACCGCCCCAGGGGAGCGGCCCGCACGATGCCCGACGCGCCGCACGAGCCGGGCCCCGGCCAGCCGGCCGCGGCCGAAGCGGCGGCGGGCGAGCCGGCACGCAGTCCCCAGAGCGACCTGCCCATCGGCGAGGCGCCGTCGCCCCAGGCGCTGCTCGCCGAGTGGTACCAGCGCTACGCTTCGACCTTCTTCAAGGGGCATACCCGACCGCTCAAGGTCGGTATCCACGAGGAGCTCGCCGCCCGGGAGCCCTGGCCGGAGAAGCTGGTGCGCCGGGCGCTCGCCTGCTACGTCAACCTGCCGCGTTACCTCAAGTCGGTGCGCGAGGACGCCGAGCGCATCGACCTCGACGGCCAGGCCGCCGGCCGTGTCGACGCCGAGGCCGCCGAACACGCCCGCAAGAAGCTCGAGCAGTTGCAGGCCAATCGTCGCAAGCCCCGGGCCAAGCCCCAGCGGCACCCGGCACGGGCCGAGGGGCGGCAGGCCCCCGGCGACGCCTCCCCGCCCAAGAAGCCCGGTCGGGCGGGCCCCGAGGCGTCGGCCGCCCAGGCGCCCGCCACCCTGGAAGAGAAGCTCTCCGCCCTGCTGGCCAAGCACAACGACCGCTGACCCCCGCCGCCCCTCGTCCCCAGGGCTATCGCAGATAGCCGCATGGCTCGGGGCTGATCCCCCGGCGCCCCTCGCGACAGTCAACTGCGATAGCCCTGTCCTCGTCCCGCCTTGACTTGCCACCGTCATATTCGCAGGGCATCATACACCCGCTCATCGCTGCCTGGGCTGTATTCGGTCGACTCGCGTCGGCCAGCCGGCAGCGGCGGCCGGCCAGCCGGGAGGGCTCGCTGGCCGCCAGCGTGGGGGAAAGTTCCGTGGATCCGGTGCGCCTCGAAGGAAAACAGTGTTTTTTTCTTGTTGCGTTCCCGAAAATCCCGGTATAGAGTTCCCCTGCGAGCATTGGACTATAACAAGGCTTCGCTGAGGTGGTGCCGCGCCACCTGCCATCCTCCCGGGAGGGAGTCGCGCAGGAAAGGTGGAAAAAGAGCATGCCCGGCAAGCCGGCTGCATTCACTCCGGTGAATCGTGCAGTAACGATCGAAACAGTAAGCTAGTCAAAGGAACTATCGCGATGAAAAAGACACTGTTAGCGACTGCTATCGCCGGCGCCCTGGGCGCTTCAGCTGCCGCTCAGGCCGCTACCGTCTACGACCAGGATGGCACCCGTCTGGACCTCTACGGCCGTATCGCCCTGGGTGTCCAGGGGGGTGGTGAAGAAGTCAACGAAGACGACGAGAAGATCAACGGCTCCGAGTTTGTCGACGTCTTCTCCCGCTTCGGCCTGCGCGGCAGCCAGCAGCTCAGCTCCGACCTGACGGCCTTCGGTAACTTCGAGCTGCGCCCGCAGCTGGACGAAGTGAACCGCGGTGGCCAGCAGGTGCGCAACAGCTTCCTGGGCCTGCGCAGCAACACCCTCGGTACCCTCCAGGCCGGTAACTTCGACAGCTTCTACCTGAATACCGTCGGCGCGCCCTTCGATGTCTACCTGAATCGCGGCTACGAGTTCACCGGCGGCAGCCACCAGGCCCGCGGCGACTCCGTCGGCTACATCACCCCGAACCTGGAGGGCTTCCAGGTCTTCCTGATGGGCAAGCACTTCAGCGGTAACGGTAACGAGGCTGGCTCCGAGGGCAGCAACTCCTCCAAGATCAACACCGCCGGTGGTGCCGTCTACGAGACCGGCCCGCTGCGCCTGGGCCTGGGTTACGCCGAGGATCGCGAGAGCACCGGCGGCATCGGCGAGAACATCTACGGCGGTACCGCCTCCTTCGAGTTCGTGCCGGGCTTCTCCGGCCGTCTGGGCTACGAGTACCAGGCCGAGTTCGAAGACAAGATCGGTGTCGGCATGACCTATGCCGTCGCCGACTGGGCCTTCAACCTCGACTACTACCGCATCGAGTCTCAGGGCGACTTCAAGGCCGCTCAGGAGGCTGAAGGTCTGAGCACCAGTCGTAACTCCTGGGCTGCCGGCGCCTACTACAAGGTCTCCAGCAACTTCGACGTCTTCGCCGAGGTCCACGAGTCCGACCAGGGCACCATCATCGACAGCGAGACCACCGGCAGCGATTTTGCCGACAACCTGCGTGATGTGCGCGACAATGTCTACTGGCTGACCGGCGTTCGCTACCACTTCTAAGCGGCCCGCCGCTTGATGTAGCGATACCCCTCAGTACACAGAAGCCGGCCCCTCGAGGGCCGGCTTTCTCGTGGGCGGGTGTCGAGAAGATGAAGGGAGAGGCGGGACAGGGGCCATCCGGCCTGGCTATTCGCGCCAAGGCCGTGCTTGACCTGCGCGATCATCTGGTTTCCGATGCCCATACGAATCGGTAATCACTAACGCACCCGGGAGCGGCGTTTGCTATCTCGACTCCGGTTTCTCCTCCGCTCGGCTCTCTCCCTCCAGGGGCGGCTGATGATCGGCCTGGCGGCCACTTGGGTGGTGGTGGCCCTGCTGCTGCTGGGCAGCGGCTGGCTGGCGGGGCAGAAGCTGGTACGCCAGACCAACTTCACGCACCTGAGCTACGAGTCGCACCTGATCGCCGAGGAGATCACGGTCCAGGTCGATAACCGCCTGACCGCGCTGGAGCGGCTGTCCAGCAGGCTCGACGAGGCGGCCCATCCCGGTGACGAGGCGCCGTCCGACGAGGAGGCACTGCGCAGCGAACTACGGCACAACGACGCCCTGCTCGAGTGGTTCGACGGCCTGGTGGTAGCGGATGCCGAGGGCGAGATACTGGCCGACTGGCCCGTGGTCAGGGGGCGCACGGGCCTGTCCACGGCCGAGACCGAGTATTTCCGTTTCGTGAAGAGTGTGCGCCGTCCCTATGTCAGCGAACCCTTCATCGGCCGGGCCAGCGACATGCCGCTGGTGATGTTCGTGGTGCCGCGATCGCAGGACGGCGAGTTCGCCGGCTTCGTCGGGGGCTTCGTCAACATTCACTCCGGGGGCCTGTTCCAGCTGCTGCACCGACGGCGTCTCGGCTCGGGCGGCTTCGCCGCCGTGGCCACGGCCTCGGGGACCATCCTCTATCATCCCGATTCCTCCCTGGTGCTGCGGCCGGTGCCTTCCGCCGACCAGAACCCCAGGCTGCACCAGGCGCTGGACGGCTGGCAGGGCGAGGCCGTGGCCCCGCTGATTCACGGCGGCAAGGCCTACCAGTCCTTCGGCCAGGTCTGGCCCGCCGACTGGGTGGTCGGTGTCTTCCTGCCCGCGGAGCAGGTGCATGCGCCCCTTCAGGGGCTGTTTCGCGAGCTCTGGTGGTTCGGCGTCGGCTTCGCCCTGCTGCTGTTGCCGCTCATGTGGTGGCTGGTGCGTCATGCCCTGACCCCCCTGCACCGGCTCGAGAGGCAGATCGACGAGGTGGGCGAGGGGCGCCGCCGCCGGGTGACGCTCGAGACCCGGATGCACGAGATCAGCCGGCTGGCCGGCACCTTCAACCGGGTCGAGGGCGAGCGCAGTGCGGCCCTGGAACGGCTGCGCGACCGTGAGGCCTTCCTCGATGGCGTGCTGTCGTCGTCGCCGCTGGGTATGTTCGTCACCGACACGGCCGGCAGCATCCGTTACATGAACCCTGCGCTGACGGCCCTGACCGGCCATGGCTTCACCGACCGGGAGGAGTCGGCGTGGGTGAGGCACATCCACTCCGAGGATCATCCCGCCGCCGCCGACCTGTGGCAACACAGCCTCGAGACCGGTGACGACTTCCTCAGGCAGTTCCGCTACCTTCGCGCCGATGGCGACCTGCTGTGGCTCGAGGTGCACGCCAGCCAGGTGGCCGTCGATGGACGGACCATCGGCTTCGTGGGCACGGTCAAGGACATCACCGAGCGCCATCAGCAGGAGGCGCTGCGCCGCTGGGAGGCCGAGCACGATCCCCTCACCGGCCTGCTCAACCGGCGCGGTTTCGAGCGTCGCCTCGAGGAGGCCCTGGCCGAGTGGCACAAGACCGGCACACCCTCGGCGCTGATGCTGTTCGATCTCGACCGCTTCAAGCCGATCAACGACCAGGGGGGCCATGCGCTGGGCGACGAGATGCTGCGGCGCATCGCCCAGGTGGTGGCCTGGGAGGTGCGCCGCAGCGACCACGTGGCCCGCCAGGGGGGTGACGAATTCGGGGTGCTGCTGCCGAGCTGCACGCTCGCACAGGCCCGGCGCATCGCCGAGACGCTGCGCGAGGCCGTCGCCGAGATCCGCGTGCGGTATCAGGGCCACGAGTACCGGGTGACCCTGAGCGTCGGCGTCACCGCCTTCCAGGAGGGCGATCGGGTGGCCGCGACCGTCATCCGGCGTGCCGACGCGGCCAGCTACCGGGCCAAGGCCGCCGGCCGCAACCTGGTCGAGGTCGCCTGACCGCGCAAGCCTCGCTGGGCATCATGGTGCCGTGGCCTGCCGGTCGGGGCTCACCCCTCGAACTCGGTGCCGAAGCGCCTGCCGAGCAGGTCGCGCAGGAAGTCGAGCACCTCCGGCGAGGCGGCGTCCATGGCGGCCTCGAGCTGGCCCAGGTCGTCACCGCGCATTATCTCGTAATCCTCGAGGACCTCGGCGCTGGCCGCCTGGAATGCCGGGTCGTTGGCCATGGCCTCGACGCCGAGGTGCAGGGCCCGCATGGCCTCCTCGGGGATGTCGTCGTGGGTCCAGAGGGTACCCCGGGCGTTCTGCACCAGCGACACGGTGACCTTGAAGGCCTCCCAGACGATGCCGGAGGGCATCTCGCCGTGTATCTGCTCGTAGAGTTCGGGGACGGTGATCAGCCCCGGCAGCGCCGGGTCACGGACCGGGTTGCCGTCCCCGTCGATATAGCCGATCGCGTAGAGCGGCATGGCACGGCCCTGGTCGACCAGTGGCGCCACTTTCTCGAGGTAGAACGAGGTGCTCTGGGTGTTGAGCATCAGCTCGCCGCGCTCGAAGGCGTTGCGGGTGGCGCCGCGGCTGCCATAGCCGGGCACCGCCCGGTAGTCGATGCCGAGCAGCTCCAGGGCCACCAGCGACTCGAGCAGGCCGATCGGATCGGTGATGCCCTTGGTCAGTGGACCCTGGGCCTCGAGCACTTCGCTGGGCTCCTCGATACCCACACGGGTGGAGAGGGCGGTGACATGACCCATGGGGGCGGCGACCACCGGTTCCAGCGCGTCGAGGTCGAGGCGCAGGCCTCGCAGGCCGAGGATGGCGCGCAGGTTGAGGTGGCCGGAGGCGGCCAGCAGGGTGGTGCCGTCGTGGTCGACCCGTTCGGCGAACTCGTTGCTGCCCAGCAGGCCACCGACATCGGTGATGTTCTCGGCCACGATGGTCGGCTCACCCGGGATGTGCCGTCCCAGGTGGCGGCTGATCAGGCGGCCGAAGGTGTCGGTGTTGCCCCCCGGGGAGAAGGGGATGATCATGCGGATGGTCTTGCCGGCGTAGTAGTCGTCGGCGGCTGCCTGGGCGGTACTCGGCAGGCTGGCGGCGAAGAGTACCATTCCCGCCACGAGGGCGGGCAGGAGACGGAACTTGACCATGTGACGGGCTCCGGCGAGGCATGGCGGTCCTGTGCTTGGTTGCCCCGGGTGTCGCTCCAGCCACAGGGGCTGGGAACAGCATAGGCAGCGGACTAGGCGATCACCAGTACGTGGTGCGCGGCAGCCGGCCCGAGGTTGAGGCTGAGGGTGTAGGCTGAAGAAGGAGGCCGCGACCGATCGAGGGTGGCGCCCTCTGCAGGATTCGAACCTGCGACCTGCCGCTTAGGAGGCGGCTGCTCTATCCTGCTGAGCTAAGAGGGCGAAGCGCGGCGCATTATAAGCGTTCGCGCGAATGAGATAAACCCGTCGGCTCGGGGCTCGCGCTCTCGAGGGATCCGAACGAGAGTCAGGCGGGAAGGGAGATGCCATGGAGCCGAGCGAGTATCGCGCCTACGATGGCCTGGGGCTGGCGGCACTGATCCGTCGCGGCGAGGTGAGCCGGGAGGAGGTCTTCGCGGCGGCCTGTGCCACCATCGAGGCGGAGAATCCACGCTTGGGTGCGGTGGTGCGCTGTCGCTTCGAACGGGCCGAGCAGGAGGGGCGCCGGGTCGATCCGGGGTCGCCCTTCGCCGGGGTGCCGACCCTGACCAAGGACCTGCTGATGGCCATTGCCGGCGAGCCGCTGGCCTTCGGAAGCGCGGCCCTGGTCGACTGGCGGGCGCCGGAAGACGCCTCCCTGGTGCGTCGCCTGCGCGAGGCGGGACTGGTGATCCTCGGCCAGACCGCGACCCCGGAGCTGGGGCTGATGGGCATCACCGAGCCGCGGGCCTTTGCCCATCCGCTGAACCCCTGGAAGCCCGGGCACTCGCCGGGGGGCTCCAGCGGCGGTGCGGCTGCGGCGGTGGCCGGCGGGCTGGTGCCCCTGGCCATGGCCGGCGACGGTGGCGGTTCGATTCGCATCCCGGCGAGCCACTGTGGGCTGTTCGGCTTCAAGCCTTCCCGCGGGCGGGTGCCCCTCGGCCCGCAGTACGCCGAGGTGTGGCAGGGGGCGGTGGTGGAACACGCCCTGACCCGCAGCGTGCGGGACAGCGCGGCGCTGCTCGACCAGATCAACGGCATGGACGAGGGGGCGCCACAGCCGTTGCCCCGCGAGGAGGGCTTCCTGGCCGCCATCGCCAGGCCTCCCGCGCGGCTGCGGGTCGCCGTCTCCCTGGGCGAGCCACTGGGGGCGCCGCTGGGCACCCGGCTCGCCCCCGAGGTGCGACACGCCGTGGAGCAGGCCGCCTACCGCCTGGAGGCGATGGGCCACGGGGTGGAGTGGTGCGATCCCCCCGCCGAGGGCGAGCGGCTGGCCGACAGTTACCTGACCCTCTACCTGGGTCACCTGGCCGCCGACCTGGCCTGGATCAGCGAGCAGACCGGCGTGCCGGTGGGACGGCTCGACATCGAGCCGTCGACCCGGGCCATCGGCCGGCTGGGGCGCTGGCTGTCGGCGCGGGACTATGAGCTCGCCAAGCGTTACTGGAACCGGGTGGCGCGAGCCATGGGCGAGTTCCACCGCCGCTTCGATGTGCTGCTGTTGCCGGTGGCGGCGACCCCGGCGCCGCGCCTGGGGGAGCTCTATCCCGATGCCGGCAAGGAGCGGCTGATGGCGCTGCTGACCTTGCCGGGCGCCGCTCCCCTGGCGCTGAAGGCGGGCATGCTGCACCGCCTGGCCAGGGAGGCGCTGTGCCGTACTCCCTTCACCCAACTGGCCAACCTCACCGGTCAGCCGGCCATGTCGCTGCCGCTGCATGTCACCCGGGACGGCCTGCCGGTGGGGGTGCAGATGATCGGCCCCATGGGCGACGAGCGTCGTCTGCTGGCGCTGGCCGCCGAGCTCGAGGCCGACAGCGGCTGGGGGCATCGGCTGCCCCGCGCGGCGAGCGGTGAGTCGCGGGCCGATCCCGGGTAGAATGGCCGACGAACCCGCCCGATGAGGCCGGCATGTCCGATACCCCTTCGCCCCTTTCCCCGGCCGGCGACCGCCACTTCGATGGCCTGGCCGACAAGTTTGCCGACAGCCTCTACGGCGCGGCCCGTGGCGAGCTGCGCCTGGCGCTGCTCGACCGGCTGCTGCCGGAGATGCTCGCCCTCGACGCTCAGCCGGTGCTCGACGTGGGCGGTGGCCTCGGCCAGCTGGCCGCCTGGTTCGCCGGGCGCGGCCATGCGGTGACCCTGGCCGAGCCCTCCGGCGAGATGCTCGAGCGGGCCAGGGCGCACCTGGCCGGACAGCCGGTGAGCCTGCTCCAGGTCCCGCTGCAGGCCCTGCCCGAGTGCGCCCCCGGCCCCTGGCGGCTGATCGCCTGCCATGCGGTGCTGGAGTGGCTGGCCGACCCGCGCGCGGCGCTCGCCACCCTGGCGGGGTTGCTGGCGCCGGGCGGCCAGCTCTCGCTGATGGTCTTCAACCGCGACGCGCTGCGGATGTCCAACGTGGTCAAGGGCAACCTGGAGAAGGCCCTGGCCGACCGCCTCGAGGGCACCGGCCGGCGCCGTCGCTTGACGCCGATCTCGCCGCTGACCCATGGCCAGATCGAGACCTGGGCGGCCGAGAACGGGCTGGCGATCTCGGCGGTCGCGGGCATCCGCGTCTTCCACGACTACCTGCGCCAGCCGCCACCGTCCGATGCCGACCGGGCACGCCTGCTCGCCCTCGAGCAGCGCTACTGCCGCGTCGACCCCCACTGGCGGCTGGGTCGCTACCTGCTCTACACCCTCGAGCCTTCCTCGATCCGACCCCAGGAGCCCCCTGCATGAGCGCCGAGACCCCTGTCTGCCAGTTGCTGGAACGCCAGGCCCTCGACTACCGCGGCTGGTGGTGGGTGGGACCGCCACGGGACGGCTGGCTGGAGGCGGGCGAGGGCGCGGCGGTCAGCGTCGACGCGGCGGTGCTCGAGGCCTGGCGCGCCCGGGGCCGGCCGGCCTTCTCGCCCTTCGATGACGGCCTGCCGGCCAGGGTCGGTGCCGGCGTGCCCGGCGTCGTGCTGTTCTGGCCCAAGAGCCATGCGCTGGGCGAGTGGTGGCTGCTGTGGCTCTGTGCGGTGCTGCCACCGGGCACGCCGCTGCAACTCGCCGGCGAGAACCAGGGGGGCATCAAGCGGGTGCTCAAGGTGTTGGCCGCGCTGGGGCTGGGCTGTCGCAAGCGCGACACCGCCCGGCGCTGCTCGCTGTTCGAGACGCGCCTCGGCCGGGTCGGCCTCGACCCCGAGGCGGCCTGGTCGTCGTTCGAGGCCGAGGGGCTGACCCTGGTCAGTCACCCGGGCGTGTTCGGTCACGGCAAGCTCGACGACGGCACCCGACTGCTGCTGGAGCGGTTGCCGGCGGTGCTGCCGGAAGGGCAGGCCGAGGTGTTGGACATGGGCTGCGGCGACGGCATCCTGGCCGCCTGGCTGGCCCGGCGCGGGGCCCGGGTCACGGCGGTGGACGTCAACGCCTGTGCCGTGGAGGCGACCCGCCGCACGCTCGCCGCCAATGGCCTGGCCGGCGAGGCGCGGGTCGGCGACGTCTATGCCGCACTCGGCGAAAGGCGCTTCGCGGCCATCGTCAGCAACCCGCCCTTCCACCAGGAACGGGCCATCGACTATGGCCCGGCGGCGCGGCTGATCCTCGAGGCGCCTGACCACCTGCTGCCCGGTGGCCAGCTGGTGATCGTGGCCAACGCCTTCCTGCCCTACCCGGATCTGCTCGAGCGTGCCTTCGGCGGCTTCGAGATCCTCGCCGACGACCGCCGCTTCCGGGTCTATCGGGCCTCGACCTGAGGGGCCAGTCGGTGGGATCCGCCTCCTCGGCCCGGAGGAGCTGATCGCTGGGCGTCACCCTGCCCGCACGTGGCAGCCGGCTTGGCCGGCTGCCACGTGCGGGTCAAGGGCAGTAGGGGGCGTCGGATAACGGCTAGCCTTCCGTGTCCTCTGTCGCGGCCTTGAACTCCTCCTCGCTCAGGGAGCCGTTTCCATCCGCATCCGCGGTTGCGAAATCCAGGCCTTCAGCGGTTGCGACCTCCTCCTCGCTCAAGGCGCCATCTTGATCGGCATCGAGATCCGCGAACTTGTCCGCGCCCGCGAAAGCCACGCTGGCACCGAAGAGAAGGGCCGCAGGTAACATGAGTAGCTTCTTCATGGTGTGCCTCCAATGCTATGACGCTTGTCCAGGTGGCGAGCGGCATCGCTCGCCTGCTGTGTCATTGCAATATCGGCGCCATTAGTATGCTTTTTACATAAAAACAATGGGATGCATTGGGGGGGCTCGGGGCCGTGGGGCGCGTCAGGGTGGCCGGAGGCGACTGTCTCCGGCCGGCAACAAGTTGAGGTGTTTCACTGCAAGTTGGTGATAGTCAATGGGTGCTGTTGTCGTCGAAACGCGTCGACCGCCGCGGCAAGGCGCCTATCTGCCTGCGGGGTCACGATAGGCGATCCCGGTGATGATATAGCTCGTTTCGCCACCGGGGGCGGCGACGGTCACCTCGTCGTCCAGCGACTTGCCGAGCAGGGCCTTGGCCAGGGGGGCGTCGACGCTGATCCAGCGTTTCGCCGTGTCGGTCTCGTCGTGGCCGACGATGCGGATGTGCGTCTCCTCGCCGTCGTCGTCCTCGAGGGTGACGAAGGCGCCGAAGTAGACCCTGTCGGTGTCCTCCGGGAGCCGATCCACCACCTGCACTTCGTCGAGGCGCTTGGTCAGGTAGCGGATCCGGGCGATGACCCGATTGAGCTCCTTCTTGTTGTAGGTGTAGTCGGCGTTCTCGCTGCGGTCGCCGAGTGCCGCCGCCTCGCCGACCTTGGCCGAGAGCGCGGGGCGCTTGACCCGCGACAGGTGGTCGAGAATGCCGCGCAGGCGGTCGGCGCCTTCGGCGGTGATCAGGTTGCTCTTCGGCTCCTGGCGCGGATCCTTGGCCGGGTCGCGCCAGCGCGTCATGTTGCGGCCTTTCATCCGGCTGGTCCCTCCTGCTGGTGAGAGTTGAAACATACGCCATCGGTGAAGGGGCGCCAAGGCATCGATGACCGCGGCGGTTGGCATCCCCCCTCCGGGTCATGATAATGGTCGCCACCCTGCGACCCGGAGATCGGCATGAGCGACCCCCGTCACCCGCACGACCAGGATCTCACCGCGCTGGCGTCCTTCACGGCCGCCGACGTCGAGTTGCTGGAGCGGCGCTGCCTGCACCAGGGCTTCTTCCGCCTGGAGGAACTGCGCCTGCGCCATCGCCTGTTCGAGGGCGGCTGGAGCGGCGAGGTGGTGCGCGAGGTACATCATCGCCACGACGCCGTGGGCGTGCTGCTCTATGATGTGGAGCGAGACGCCGTGGTACTGATCGAGCAGTTCCGTGCCGGTGCGTTCGATGACCCCGCGTCACCCTGGAAGCTGGAGGTGGTGGCGGGGCTGGTGGAGCGGGGCGAGAGCGTCGCCGAGGTCGCTCGCCGCGAGGCGCGGGAAGAGGCCGGCTGCGAGGTGGGCGAACTGATCGAGCTGCATGTCTACTACCCCAGTCCCGGGGCCTGTGACGAGCGCGTCACCCTGTTCTGTGGTCTGGTCGACAGCCGTGGCCTCGGCGGGGTGCACGGGCTCGACGAGGAGCACGAGGACATCCGCGTGCATGTGTTGCCGTTTACCCGAGCGTGGGAACTCCTCCAGGCCGGGCGACTCGACAATGCCATGTGTCTGATCGCCTTCCATTGGCTGGCAGGCGAACGCGCATCACTGCGAGCAAGGAGGTAGCGTGTCGAGAACAGCCTATGTCACCGACCTGAAGAGTCTGCAGGGCGAGTGCACCGTCAACTACCTGCGCCTGACCCGGCTGCTGGGGGCGCTGGACGCCGGCGAGATCCGCGAGGTCGAGCTGCTCCGTGGCGGTCGACGGCTCGGGGCACTGTGCATCGAGGTGCTCGAGCAGGCCCCCTACACCACCATCGCTCGGGTCTCCCAGCAGGGCGTGCTCGACGAACTGATCGAGACCCCGCGCATGCGCGTGCATCTCTACCACGACGTGCGCATGGCCGAGGTCACCGACTTCCAGCGCCAACGCCATTTCCATGGCCGCTACCGCTACCCCAATGCGCGCATGCATCAACCCGACGAGAAGCTGCAACTCAACCGCTTCCTCGGCGAGTGGCTGGAGCATGGACTGGCCCACGGCCACTCCCTCGACCTGCCAGAACTACCTTGATGAATAGGCTGCCCTGAGGAGATGCTGCTCTGATGCGACTGGTCCAGATCAGCGACTGCCATCTGCAGGCCGACCCCCGGGCCCGTTCCCGGGCCGGCTTTCCGCTGCGCCAGCTCGAGGCGGTGATCGAGGCGGTCAACCGGGAGCGGCCGGACATGGTGCTGGTGACCGGTGACGTCAGCCAGGACGAGACCGCGGCTTCCTACCGGCTGGCGGTCCGTACCCTCGGAGCGCTCGACGCCCCCTGGTTCTGGCTGGCGGGCAACCACGACGAGCCGGCGCTGATGGCCGAGGCCCGCGAGCTGCCCGACGAGCTGGAACTCGACAGTTGGCGGGTGCTGTTGCTGGATACCCGGGTCAGTGGCCAGCCCCACGGCGAGCTGGGACCCGAGCGACTCGGCTGGCTGGCCGACCGGCTCGAGGAGGACGACCGGCCGACCCTGCTGGTGATGCATCACCCGCCCCTGGCCGTCGGCTCGGCCTGGCTCGACGAGCTCGGCCTGCTGGACCGGGAGGCCTTCTGGCAGACCCTGGCGGCCTATCGTCAGGTGAAGGCGGTCCTCTGCGGCCATATCCACCAGGCCTTCGCCAGCCAGCGGCGGCTGGAAGCGGGGGCGGTGGCGGTCTACGGCTGCCCTTCCACCACCGACCAGTTCCTGCCCGGCGCCGAGACCTTCGCCGTCGACGAGGCATCGCGCCCCGGCTATCGGGTCGTCGACCTCGAGGCCGGCGACCTGACGACCTGGGTGGAGCGCGTCGAGCCGTGAATCTGGGCATCTTTTTTCGTTCTAAAAAGATAGTTATTAATTCTTTTGGGTTATTATCAATCCGGCGTTAATCTGTGGCGCATGATCTCACGCCCAACGTCTTGCGAGGTAGCCGGGCCATGACCACTCATGTTGCACCGACACGTCAGGCACCGAACCGCGAATCGGCCGCCCAGGCCAGTGGCGCGACGTCGGTTGGCGCCGTCACGCCGCGTCGGCTGACCCATCTCGAGCAGCTCGAGGCCGAGTCGATCCACATCATCCGCGAGGTGGCGGCCGAGTTCCGCAACCCGGTGATGCTCTACTCCATCGGCAAGGACTCCTCGGTGATGCTGCACCTGGCGCGCAAGGCCTTCTATCCGGGGCCGCCGCCGTTTCCGTTGATGCACATCAACACCACCTGGAAGTTCCGCGAGATGATCGCCTTCCGCGATCGCATGGCGGCAGAATCCGGGATGGAGCTGATCGAGTACATCAACGAGGAGGGGCGGGCCGCCGGTATCAACCCCTTCGATCACGGCAGCAGCGGTTACACCGACGTGATGAAGACCCAGGCCCTCAAGCAGGCGCTGGACAAGTACGGCTTCGATGCCGCCTTCGGCGGTGCCCGTCGCGACGAGGAGGCCAGCCGTGCCAAGGAGCGGGTGTTCTCCTTCCGCGACAAGTTCCATCGCTGGGACCCGAAGAACCAGCGGCCCGAGTTGTGGAACCTCTACAACGCCCGGGTCAACAAGGGCGAGTCGATCCGCGCCTTCCCGCTCTCCAACTGGACCGAGCTGGACATCTGGCAGTACATCCACCTCGAGCAGATTCCCATCGTGCCGCTCTACTACGCCGCGCCGCGCCCGGTGGTGGAGCGCGACGGCATGCTGATCATGGTCGACGACGAGCGCATGCCGCTCGAGCCCGGCGAGAAGCCCGAGGAGAAGTGGGTGCGCTTCCGCACGCTCGGCTGCTACCCGCTGACCGGCGCCGTGGAGTCGAAGGCCGCCACCCTGCCCGAGATCATCCAGGAGATGCTGCTGACCCGCACCAGCGAACGCAGCGGCCGCGCCATCGACCACGACCAGGCGGGCTCCATGGAGAAGAAGAAGCGCGAGGGCTATTTCTGATGGCACACCAATCGACACTCATTGCCGATAACATCGAGCAGTACCTGCACGAGCACGAGAACAAGGACCTGCTGCGCTTCATCACCTGCGGCAGCGTCGACGACGGCAAGTCGACCCTGATCGGCCGGCTGCTGCACGACTCCAAGATGATCTTCGACGACCAGCTCGCGGCGATCACTCAGGCGTCGAAGAAGAGCGGTACCACCGGCGAGGAGGTCGACCTGGCGCTGCTGGTCGATGGCCTGCAGTCGGAGCGCGAGCAGGGCATCACCATCGATGTCGCCTACCGCTTCTTCTCCACCGACAAGCGCAAGTTCATCATCGCCGACACCCCGGGGCACGAGCAGTACACCCGCAACATGGCCACCGGGGCCTCCACCGCCAGCCTGGCGATCATCCTGATCGATGCCCGCTACGGGGTGCAGACCCAGACCCGTCGGCACAGCTTCATCGCCGATCTGCTGGGCATCCGGCATCTGGTGATCGCGGTCAACAAGATGGACCTGGTCGACTTCGACCAGGCGCGCTTCGACGAGATCGTCGCCGACTATCGCCTCTTCGCCGAGCAGCTCTCGGCCGAGGACATCCACTTCGTGCCCATGTCGGCCCTGAAGGGCGATAACGTGGTCAACAAGAGCGCCGCCATGGCGTGGTATGAGGGCCCGGCGCTGCTGGAACTGCTCGAGGGGGTGGAGGTCAGCCGCGACCGCAACCTCACCGACCTGCGCCTGCCGGTGCAGTACGTCAATCGCCCGAACCTCGACTTCCGTGGCTACGCCGGTACCCTGGAGGCGGGCGTGCTGCGCCCCGGCCAGGCGGTCAAGGCGCTGCCCTCGGGCAAGGCCTCGACGGTCGAGCGCATCGTCACCTTCGACGGTGACCTGGACGCGGCCTACCCCGGCCAGGCGATCACCGTGACCCTGAACGACGAGATCGACATCTCCCGCGGTGACTGGCTCGTTGCCGCGGACGCCGAGGTGGCCATGGCGAGTGCCTTCGATGCCGACATCGTCTGGATGCACGAGGAGGCGTTGACCCCGGGGCGGTCGTACGACATCCGCCTGGCCGGACGCTCCGTTGCCGGCCAGGTGGGAGCGATCCACCACCAGGTCGACGTCAACACCCTGGAGCGCCATGCCACCGAGCGTCTCGAGCTCAACGCCATCGCCCGCTGCCGGGTCGAACTGACCGCCGAGGTGCCGCTGGATGACTACGCCACCAGTCCGGGTACCGGGAGCTTCATCGTCATCGACCGCCTGACCAACGTGACGGTCGGCGCCGGGATGATCCGCGGTACGGCCGAGGGGGCCGCCGAGGCCCACGGCGAGGTCGACTGGGCCGGCTTCGAGCTGGAGCTCAATGCGCTGGTGCGCAAGTACTTCCCGCACTGGGAGGCGAGGGACATCCGCGAGCTGATTCGGTAAACCCCTGCCGGAATTGCGTGACGAGGGGCGCCGGGGACAGGCCGAAGAGGGGGTCCGATTCCATGGGTGAGGCGGAATCAGAAGAACATCCAGTGAATGTTCTTCCCGCCGAACGGGTTGGCCATGGATGGCCAACCCCGGCCCTGCAAGCGAAGCAGGATGCGAAAGCGCAGCAGGGAATCGGTAGCGCCCAGGGAGGGGTTCACAGCGCCCCTTGCAGGCCTGTCGCCGGATCAGCCCCGAGGAAACTGGTGCTGCCAGGCTGGGTCCAACCTTGCACACTGGAAGCCGGAGCCCTTGCCGATGATCCTGCTGGTGATCGCCCTGCTGCTGGCCATCTTCCTGCTGCCCAACCTCTGGGCCAAGTGGGTGCTCAAGCGGCATGCCCGGCCGCGGGACGACTACCCGGGCACCGGCGGCGAGCTCGCCGAGCACCTGCTCAAGCGGCTCGGCATCGACGGGGTGGAGGTGGAACTCACCGAGCAGGGCGATCATTACGACCCCCAGGCGCGGCGGGTGCGGCTCTCCCGGGAGCATTACGCGGGGCGCTCGCTCACCGCAGTGACGGTGGCGGCCCACGAGGTGGGCCACGCCATCCAGCACCACCACGGCTATGCGCCGCTGCTGGCGCGCACCCGGCTGGTGGCGGTGGCCCAGCAGGCCGAGAAGCTCGGGGCGCTGCTGATGATGGCCGCCCCCTTCCTGTTCGTCCTTACTCGCATGCCGGGCGGCATGCTGATCGTGCTGCTGGCCGCGGTGATCAGCTTCGGCACCGCGGCGATGGTGCACCTGGTGACCCTGCCGGTGGAGTTCGACGCCAGCTTCCAGCGGGCCCTGCCGCTACTCAAGGAGTACATCCCGCCCTACGACATGCCCGGCGCCCGCCATGTGCTCACCGCCTGCGCCTTCACCTATGTGGCGGCCTCGCTGGCCAGCCTGCTCAACCTGGGGCGGTGGCTGGTGATCCTCAGGCGCTAAGCGCCCAGCTTCGAGCTGATCTGAGAGGGTGAAGGGCCAGTTCAATGCATCAAGGCCGAAGGCTCTGCATGAGCGGCGCCGGGGACAGGGCGAAGCGGAGGTCAGTCTTCAGGGATGAAGAATGTAGCGCCCAGGGACGGGTCCACAGCGCCTCCGCGTAGGCCGGTCGCCGGAAAAGCCGCGGGCCCCAGCATCAAGGGCGTGGCCGGTTGGCCATGACCACCGCCCGCCGCGGGGCGGGGTAGCCCTCGCGGGTCTTGCTCGGGTCGTTCGGATCGAGGAAATCGGCCAGCGACTGGAAGGTCATCCAGTCGGTGGCGCGCTGCTCGTCGGTCGTGGTCACCGCTTCGTCCACCACGCGCACGTTGTCGAATCCGCAGCGTTCGAGCCAGTGGCAGAGGGCGGCGGAGGAGGGCAGGAAGTAGACGTTGGGCATGGCGGCGTAGCGCTCGCCGGGCAGCAGCACGCTGGTGGCGTCGCCTTCGACCACCAGGGTCTCGAGCACCAGCTCGCCGCCCGGGCGCAGGGCGTCCCTGAGCTGCAGCAGGTGCTCGAGCGGCGAGGGGCGGTGGTAGAGCACGCCCATGGAGAACACCGTGTCGAAGAAGGCGAGCCGTTCGGGCACCTCCTCGATGCCCACCGGCAGGAAGTGGGTGCGCCAGCCGTCGGCATCGCCGATGAAGTGGCGTACGGCCCGGAACTGCCAGAAGAAGCGCGGCGAGGGGTCGATCACCAGCACGAAGGCGGCACCGGCGCCACTCATGCGCCAGGCGTGGTAGCCGCTGCCGCCGCCCACGTCGAGCACCCGCCGGCCGGCGAGGTTCGCCAGGTGCGGCGCCACGCGCCGCCACTTCCAGTCGGAGCGCCACTCGGTCTCGATGTGGATGCCCCCCAGGCGGTAGGGCCCCTTGCGCCAGGGCGCGAGCTTGCGCAGCAGGTTCTCGCACCGGCGGCGCTGGCTGTCGGTCAGCGCCAGGTCGACGCTGACGGTATCGCCGTCCAGGGACACCTCGCGGGCCTCGGGGAGGGCGGGCAGCTTGGCCACCGCCTTCTCCCAGGCCGGCAGGTCGCCGTAGCGGCTTCGGTCCAGCCCGCGGGCGAGCTGGTCGGGCAGCCGGGCCAGCCAGGTGTCGAGCCCCTGGTCGAGGAAGGCCTGGTAGAGCTCGCGGTGCTCGGCGGGAATGGGCACGTCAGGTCTCCCCGTACCGGGCGTCCTTGAAGGCGATCAAGGAGGCGAAGTTCAGGAACTGGAACCAGGTCTGCGAGCGGGGGAAACCGGCCCGCGCCAGGCGCTCGTGGTGGGCGGCCAGGGTGTCGGGCACCAGGACGTTCTCGAGCGCCGTGCGCTTCTGGCTGATCTCCAGCTCGCTGTAGCCGTTGGCGCGCTTGAAGTCGTGGTAGCGCTCCACCAGCCAGGCATTGTCCTGTTCATCTTCGGCCACGATCTTCTCCGAGAGCACCAGCACGCCGCCGGGCTCCAGGGCGGCGAAGAGCTTGTCGATCACCGCATCGCGATCCTCGGGGGCGAGGAACTGCAGGGTGAAGTCGAGCACGATCATCCCCGAGGGGCGGTAGTCGAGCTCGCGGATGTCGCCCTCGACGATCTCGACGGCGTGCTCCGGGCACTCCGCGGCCAGGGTCTCCCGGGCCCGGGCCACCATGGCCGGCGAGAGGTCCACGCCGGTATAGCGGAAGGCGGCCGGCGGCAGCGTCCCGGCCAGTGCCAGGCCGGCGGCCCCCAGCGAGCAGCCCAGGTCGTAGACGTGGGCGCCGTGGCGCAGGTGGCGCCGGGCGATCAGCCCCAGCATGCCGAGTATCTGGCCGTAGCCCGGGACCGAGCGGCGGATCATGTCGGGAAAGCAGGCGACGACCTGCTCGTCGAAGGAGAAGCGCGCCATCCGATCGAGGGGTGTCGAAAAGATCGCGTCACGGTAAGATGCGTCACTCATGGGCCGAGCCGGAAATCGTGCGGAAATGGACGCCCATTCTACGTCTCCCTCGCCCCGGCTGCACGACAGGATGTCAGGAGGAAACCATGACCCAACTCCCGATCGACCAGCGCGGGGCCTGGCGCGCCCTGGCCACCCACGCCGAGACCATGCGCGGCGTGCACCTGCGTGACCTCTTCGCCGCTGCGACCGGCCGCCATGCGGCCTACACCCGCCACGCGGCGGGGCTGACCCTGGACCTCTCCAAGCAGCGCTGGTCCGACGAGACCTTCGCCCTGCTGCTGGACCTGGCCCGGGAGGCCGGCCTGCCCGAGGCGAGCCGCGCCCTGCTCGACGGCGAGCGGGTCAATGTGAGCGAGGATCGCCCGGCGCTGCATACCGCCCTGCGCCTGCCGGCGGATGCCTTGCTGGTGGTGGAGGGCGAGGACCTGGTACCCGGCGTGCACGCGACGCTGGATCGCATGGCCACCATGGTCGAGCGTTTCCATGCCGGCCAGTGGCGCGGTGCCACCGGCAAGGCGATTCGCAATGTGGTCAACCTGGGGGTCGGCGGCTCCGACCTCGGCCCCCTGATGGTGACCCACGCCCTGGCCGACTACCGCCCGGAGGGCGTGCACCGCATCGAGGTGCACTTCGCCTCGACCATGGACGGCTCCCAGCTGGCCGACTACCTCTCGCGACTCAACCCCGAGACCACGCTGTTCGTGCTCTCGTCCAAGTCGTTCACCACCATCGATACCCTCTCCAATGCCCGTACCGCCCGGGACTGGCTGATGTCGCGGCTGGGCCAGGAGGAAGGCGTCGACGATGGCCTGGTGATGCGCCAGCACTTCATCGGCGTCTCGGCGAGCCCCGAGAAGATGAACGACTGGGGCATCGCGCCGGATCACCAGCTGGAGTTCTGGGAGTGGGTCGGCGGGCGCTACTCGCTGTGGGGCGGCATCGGCCTGCCCATCGCCCTGGTGGTCGGCATGGGCAACTTCCGCGAGCTGCTCGCCGGGGCCCACGCCATGGACCGCCACTTCCGCGAGGCGGAGCTTGCCGACAACCTGCCGGTGCTGCTGGCCCTGGCGGGGATCTGGAACGTCAACTTCCTGGACATCCGCGCCCACTCGATCCTGCCCTATGACGGCCGCCTGGAGTACTTCGCCGCCTATCTCGAGCAGCTCGAGATGGAGTCCAATGGCAAGTCGGTGACCCACGACGGTCGTGAGGTGGGTTACTCTACCTGCCCGGTGCTGTGGGGCCAGCTCGGGCCCAACGCCCAGCACGCCTTCTACCAGTTGCTGCACCAGGGCACCCAGGCGGTGGAGTGCGACTTCATCGCGCCCCTGGTGCGCTATGACGACGTGACCGACGAGGCGACCCGCGATCACCTGATGAGCCAGCACCGCCTGACCCTGGCCAACTGCTTCGCCCAGTCGCGGGTGCTGATGCTCGGCGACGACGCCGTCGAGGACGACGGCCCGCGTCCCGGCCACAAGCGCTACCGTGGCAACCAGCCGTCCACCACGGTGCTGCTCGAGCGGCTGACGCCGGCGACGCTGGGGGCGCTGATCGCCCTCTACGAGCACAAGGTGTTCGTCCAGGCCACCATCTGGGAGATCAACCCCTTCGACCAGTGGGGGGTGGAGCTGGGCAAGAAGATCGCCGGCGAGACCCAGCGCATCCTGGAGAGCCATCAGGGCCTCGAGGCCATGGATGACTCCACCCGCGCGCTGATCGAGGCCGTGTGGCAGGCCGAGCGGGCGGCGGAGACCGGTTTGCGATGAGGCTGGCTGTTTGTACAGGGGTTGGGGTATGCTGAGTGCGGCCCTGGGCGTGCCGCCGGCCAGCGGGGTGCTCTATCTGCATGGTTTCAACAGCGGCAGCGGTTCGCCGAAGGCGGCGCTGATGCGCGCCGCCTGCGCCGCCCTGGGGCTGCCCTGCGCGACACCGCAGCTGCCCCACCGGCCGCGTGCGGCCCTGCGGCTGGCCGAGTCGCTGCTCGAGGGGTTGGGGCCGCACCCGCTGGTCGCGGGTAGCTCCCTGGGGGGCTTCCTGGCAACGCTGGTCGCCGAGCGTCACGACCTCCCGGCGGCGCTGATCAATCCCGCGGTGGAGCCGGCCCGGCTGGTGGTGGGCTGGGTCGGCGAGGCCTTCGTCAACGAGTATACCGGCGAGCGCTTCTTCGTCGAGGCCGCGCATCTCGAGGAGCTCGAGGCGCTCACCCCGCGGGGCGTCACGCCGGCGCGCTACCTGCTGCTGCTGGGCAGCGCCGACGAGACCCTGGACCCGGCCGATGCCTTCGCCTTCTATCGCGGCGCCCGGACCATCCTTCACCCCGGGGGCGACCACGGCTTCACGGCGCTGGCCGACTACCTGCCGGCGATCTTCGCCCACGGTGGCCATCGACTGGCCCCCGGGCGCATCACCCATCAGGATGTGGATGACGCATGACGCAATACAGTGCCAGCTCCATCGAGGTGCTTTCCGGCCTCGAGCCGGTGCGCAAGCGCCCCGGCATGTACACCGACACCAGTCGCCCCAACCACCTGGTCCAGGAGGTCATCGACAACAGCGTCGACGAGGCGCTGGCCGGCCATGCCCAGGAGATCACGGTGCGCCTGTTCGAGGACGGCGGCATCGAGGTCACCGACGACGGCCGCGGCATGCCCATCGACATCCACCCGGAACACGGCGTGTCCGGGATCGAGCTGATCCTCACCCGGCTGCATGCCGGCGGCAAGTTCTCCCAGTCGAGCTACCGCTTCGCCGGCGGCCTGCACGGCGTGGGGGTGTCGGTGGTCAATGCCCTGTCGAAGCGGCTCGAGGTGGAGGTGCTGCGCGACGGCAGCCGCCACGGGATGGCCTTCGAGCACGGCGAGCTGGCGTCCCCGCTGGCGGTGATCGGCAGCTGCGCCAGGCGGGCCCGGGGCACCGTGGTGCGCTTCTGGCCCGAGGAGAGCTACTTTGACAGCCCGAAGCTGTCGTTGGCGAGGCTGAAGCATCTGTTGCGGGCCAAGGCGGTGCTCTGCCCGGGGCTCAGGGTGGTGCTGGTCGAGGCCGACGGTGGCGAGAGCGTCTGGCAGTACGAGGATGGCCTGCGCGACTACCTGGCCCAGGCCACCGACGGCTATGAGGTGCTGCCGGCCTCGCCCTTCGTCGGTCACTTCGCCGACGACGAGCAGGGGGTGGACTGGGCGATCCAGTGGCTGCCGGAGGGCGGCGAGCCGTTGCTGGAGAGCTACGTCAACCTGATCCCCACGCCCCAGGGCGGGACCCATGTCAACGGCCTGCGCGCCGGCCTGCTCGAGGCCCTGCGCGAATTCTGCGAGTACCGCAGCCTGCTGCCCCGGGGCGTCAAGCTCACCGCCGAGGACCTCTGGGAGCGGGTCTCCTATGTGCTCTCGGTGAAGATGCTCGACCCCCAGTTCGCCGGCCAGACCAAGGAGCGGCTGTCGTCGCGCACCGTGGCCGGGTTCGTCTCCGGGGTGGTCAAGGACGCCTTCTCGCTGTGGCTGAACCACCACGTCGACCAGGCCGAGGCGCTGGCCGAGCTGGTGATCAGCGCCGCCCAGCGCCGCCAGAAGAGCGCCAAGAAGGTGGCGCGCAAGAAGGTCACCTCGGGGCCGGCGCTGCCCGGCAAGCTGGCCGACTGCTCGGGCCAGGACCCGGCCGGCAGCGAGCTGTTCCTGGTGGAGGGTGACTCGGCCGGTGGCAGCGCCAAGCAGGCACGCAACCGCGAGACCCAGGCGATCCTGCCGCTGCGCGGCAAGATCCTCAACACCTGGGAGGTGGAGGCCCACGACATCTACGGCTCCCAGGAGGTCCACGACATCGCCGTGGCGATCGGCATGGACCCGGGCAGCGACGACCTCTCCAAGCTGCGCTACCACCGCATCTGCATCCTCGCCGACGCCGACTCCGACGGGCTGCACATCGCCACCCTGCTGTGCGCGCTCTTCGTGCGCCACTTTCCGGCGCTGGTGGACGCGGGCCATGTCTACGTCGCCATGCCGCCGCTCTACCGCATCGATCTCGGCAAGGAGGTGCACTACGCCCTGGACGAGAGCGAGAAGGCAGCGACCCTGCGCAAGCTCGAGGGCAAGCGCGGCACCCCCAATGTCCAGCGCTTCAAGGGCCTGGGCGAGATGAGCCCGCTGCAGCTGCGCGAGACCACCATGGCCCCCGAGACGCGGCGCCTGGTGCAGCTGACCCGCGAGGTCGGCGACGGCACCATGGAGATGATGGACATGCTGCTGGCGAAGAAGCGCTCCGCCGACCGCAAGAGCTGGCTGGAGGACTACGGCAACCTGGCGGA
Source organism: Halomonas sp. LBP4 (assembly GCF_003202205.1). Taxonomy (GTDB): domain Bacteria; phylum Pseudomonadota; class Gammaproteobacteria; order Pseudomonadales; family Halomonadaceae; genus Halomonas; species Halomonas flagellata. The sequence goes on along the minus strand of NZ_PDOG01000001.1, from coordinate 754,996 downwards.
CATAGAGGTATAGCGCCGAGCGGTTGGTCGCCAGCGCTGGCGTTCCCTTTGGGGTCAGACCCCGGCGGAGGGATATTCCGCTAGCAACGTGCACCATGACGGGCTGGATGGTCTTGGCCGGGGTCTGACCCCAAAGGGGCCATGCCGCCGACATGGGAAGGCCAGTACCGCAGCAGCACCAAGCGGATTCGCCCCCTGCCGGGGTCTGACCCCAAGGGCGCGGCCTCGGCGGCTGGATCGAATGGGCTCTGGTGCTGCACGGCAACGGCCATGAAATCATGAAAGGGGTCAATCGATGACCATGGATATCCAGGTGGCGGAGGGCGATGTCGAGCGCCTCTCGCTGCGCGAGTACACCGAGAAGGCGTACCTCGACTACTCGATGTACGTCATCCTCGACCGGGCGCTGCCGCACATCGGCGACGGCATGAAGCCGGTGCAACGGCGCATCGTCTACGCCATGCGCGAACTGGCACTCTCCGCCAGCGCCAAGTACAAGAAGTCGGCGCGTACCGTCGGCGACGTGCTCGGCAAGTTCCACCCCCACGGCGACAGCGCCTGCTACGAGGCCATGGTGCTGATGGCCCAGCCGTTCAGCTACCGCTACCCGCTGGTCGACGGCCAGGGCAACTGGGGCAGCCCCGACGATCCCAAGTCGTTCGCCGCCATGCGCTACACCGAGGCACGGCTGTCGAAGTTCGCCGAGGTGCTGCTCTCGGAACTCGGCCAGGGCACCGTCGACTGGACCCCCAACTTCGACGGCACCATGAACGAGCCGGTGGTGCTGCCGGCACGGCTGCCCCATGTGCTGCTCAACGGCGGCACCGGCATCGCCGTGGGCATGGCCACCGATATCCCGCCGCATAACGTGAACGAGGTGGTCGAGGCCACCTGTCACTTGCTGCGCCACCCCGAGGCGACCACGGCGGATCTCGGCCAGTACCTGCCGGCGCCGGACTTTCCCACCGAAGCCGAGATCATCACCCCGCGGGCCGACCTGCGAAAGCTCTACGAGAGCGGCCGCGGCTCGGTGAAGCTGCGCGCCCGCTACATGCGCGAGGAGGGTAGCGTGGTGATCACCGCGCTGCCCTACCAGGTCAGCGGCGCCAAGGTGCTCGAGCAGATCGCCGCCCAGATGCAGGCCAAGAAGCTGCCCATGGTGGCCGACCTGCGCGACGAGTCGACCCACGAGGAGCCGACCCGGCTGGTGATCGAGCCGCGTTCTAACCGGGTCGATATCGAGGCGCTGATGGCGCACCTGTTCGCCACCACCGATCTCGAGAAGAACATCCGCGTCAACATGAACGTGATCGCCCTCGACGGCCGCCCGCGGGTGCTGTCGCTGCCCGACCTGCTCGGCGAATGGCTGCGCTTCCGCCGCACCACCGTGCGCCGGCGCCTCGAACATCGCCTGGGCAAGGTGCAGGACCGCCTGCATATCCTCGAGGGCCTGCTGATCGCCTACCTCAACATCGACGAGGTGATCCGCATCATCCGCGAGGAGGACGAGCCCAAGCCCGCGCTGATGGCGGCCTTCGGGCTCAGCGACCGCCAGGCCGAGGCGATCCTCGAGTTGCGCCTGCGCCACCTGGCCAAGCTCGAGGAGATGAAGATTCGCGGCGAGCAGGACGAGCTCGAGGCCGAACGCCAGCACCTCGAGGCGCTGCTCGGCAGCGAGGCCAGGCTCACCGACCTGATCGAGGAGGAGCTGCGCACCGCCGGCAAGGAGTACGGCGACGCCCGCCGTTCGCCCCTCGTCGAGCGCGAGGAGGCCCGGGCGCTCTCCGAGGTCGAGCTGGTCGGCGCCGACCCCGTCACCGTGGTGCTCTCCGAGAAGGGCTGGATCCGCAGTGCCAAGGGTCACGAGATCGACCCCGTCGGGCTCTCCTACAAGGCCGGCGACCGCTTCGCCCTGGCGGCCCGGGGCAAGACCAACCAGCCGCTGGTGCTGCTCGACGACACCGGCCGTGCCTATACCCTGGCCGCCCACAACCTGCCCAGCGCCCGCGGCCAGGGCGAGCCGGTCACCAGCCGGGTCAACGTGGTGGCCGGGGCGCACATGGCGGGGCTGATGCTGGCGCCGCCCACGGCGCGCTTCCTGCTCGCCTCCGACGGCGGCTACGGCTTCGTGGCCCGCCTCGAGGAGCTGGTCGGCAAGAACAAGTCGGGCAAGGGGGTGCTCAGCGTGCCCAAGGGCTGCAACGTGCTGCCCCCCTGCGCGGTGCCCGACGAGGAGGGCGCCAGCGTGGCCGCGGTCTCCAACGAGGGGCGGCTGCTGGTCTTCCCCCTCGAGCAGCTGCCCGAGATGGCCAAGGGCAAGGGCAACAAGATGATCGACATCCCGGGCGCGCGAGCCGCCCGGCGCGAGGAGTTCGTGCGCGACCTGGTGGTGCTGCCCGCCGGGAGCGCGCTGGTGGTGCATGCCGGCAAGCGTCACCTGACCCTCAAGGCCGCCGATCTGGATTACTATCGTGGCGAGCGCGGCCGGCGCGGCAGCAAGCTGCCCCGTGGCCTGCAGAAGGTCGACCGGCTGGAAAGCTTGATGCCGGAAGTTTGAAGAATGGCAGCAGCCATGTAGGCGGCGCCGGGGACAGGTCGAAGCGGAGGTCCTTTTCCAGGGAAGGAAAAGGTAGCGCCCAGGGAGGGGTTCACAGCGCCTCCGCGCAGGCCTGTCCCCGGAAAAGCCGCCTCAATCAGCGTATTGGGTACGCTCGGATTTTGAGGCAACCATGACACGACGAGTACTGATTCGCGCCACCGGCACGGCGCGTCCCGGCCAGCTGGCCGGCCTGGGCAAGGCCCTTGCCACCAGCGGCGCCCGCCTGCTGGACATCAACCAGAGCGTGACCTTCGACATGCTCTCCCTGGAGGCCCTGGTGGGGCTCGGCCAGGACAACGACCTGGAGGGCGCCCTGACCGCCGCCGGCGACGCCCTGGGTCTCGACGTCCAGGCGATCCAGGTCAGCGCCGAGGACTATCAGCGCTGGAGTGCCCACGCCAGCCAGCCGCGGTTGATCCTGACGCTGCTGGCGCCGCACCTGCCGGCGGGGATCCTCGCCGAGGTGGGGGCGCTGACCGCCGAGCATGGCCTGACCGTGGAACTGATCCATCGCCTCTCCGGCCGCGAGCCGCTGGACGGCGGCGTGCCCCACGAACACGCGAGCATCAGCGGTGCCTGCGTGGAATGCTGGCTGCGCGGCGAGGAGATCGACCTCGATGCCCTGCGCGAGAAGGCCCTGGCGCTGGGCGCCATGCATGGCGTCGACATCGCCATCCAGGAGGACTCCATCTGGCGTCGCCACCGTCGCCTGGTCTGCTTCGACATGGACTCCACCCTGATCAAGACCGAGGTGATCGACGAGCTCGCGCGGCGTCACGGCGTCGGCGACGAGGTCGCCGCGGTCACCGAGCGGGCCATGCGCGGCGAGCTGGATTTCCAGCAGAGCTTCCGCGAGCGCATGAGCAAGCTGAAGGGACTCGATGAGTCGGTGCTCGCCGAGATCGCCGAGGAGCTGCCGCTGATGGATGGCGTCGAGCGGCTGATGACGCAGCTCAAGCGGCTGGGCTATCGCACCGCGATCCTCTCCGGGGGCTTCACCTACTTCGCCCGCCACCTGCAGGAGCGGCTCGGTTTCGACGAGATCCATGCCAACGAGCTGGTAATCGAGAACGGCAAGGTCACCGGCGAGGTGCGCGAGCCGATCCTCGACGCCGACCGCAAGGCGGCGCTGCTGCGCGAGATCGCCGCGCGCGAGGGGTTCGCCATGGAGCAGACCATCGCCGTGGGCGACGGTGCCAACGACCTCAAGATGCTGGCCGCCGCCGGGCTCGGCATCGCCTTCCGTGCCAAGCCGCTGGTGCGCAGCCAGGCCCGCCACTCCATTTCGACCCTGGGCCTCGATGCGGTGCTCTACCTGATCGGCTATCGCCAGGTGGATCTGGAGGAGTAGGGCCGTGAGCACGACCTTCGAGACCTGGCGCGGCCGCTTCGAGCGGCTGCGCGCCCACAAGGCCTTCGAGCTGACGGTGATCACCATCATCGTCGTCTCGGCGCTGCTGATCGGCGCCAAGACCTACGAGGAGGAGGTCAGCCCCTTCCAGGAGTGGCTGCTGCTGCTCGACACGGCGGTGACGGTGTTCTTCCTGGTGGAGATCCTGATCCGCATGGCGGCGGAGAAGCGCCTGCGCGACTTCTTCAAGCGGGGCTGGAACGTCTTCGACTTCCTGATCGTCACCGCCAGCCTGGTTCCCCTGGACGACTCGGAGATGGTATTGCTGGCGCGCCTGCTGCGGATCTTCCGGGTGCTGCGCCTGGTATCGATGATCCCCGAGCTGCGCATGCTGATCGCGGCGCTGTTCAAGTCGATCCCGCGCATGGGCTACGTGGCGCTGCTGATGTTCATCATCTTCTACATCTACGGCGCCATCGGCAGTTTCCTGTTCGCCAGCGTCGACGAGCAGCTGTGGGGCAACATCTCGCTGGCCATGCTGACGCTGTTCCAGGTCGCCACCTTCGAGAGCTGGGCCACCGCGGTGCTCTACCCCATCATGGAGCACTACCCCTACGCCTGGATCTACTTCCTGACCTTCATCTTCCTCAACGCCTTCATCTTCCTCAACATGATGATCGGCATCGTGCTCGACGTGATGCAGAAGGAGAGCGCGCAGATCGAGCTCGAGAGCGGCACGGGGGAGGCCGCCGAGCTGCACGGCCTGCGCAGCGACGTGCGCCAGATGCGCGACCAGCTCTCGCGGATGGAGGCGCTGCTCGAGCGGCGGGGCGAATAGGGGACCATTCCCGCGCCGCCTGTGCCTGACAAGGAGTCATCCGGCCTCGATGCCCGCGACAGCGACTTCGCGGCCTTCGCCGAGCTGGCCCTGGACAACGCCGGCCGTCGTTTCGGGGCCGCGAGCCGGAGGCCCTGTTCCACTGGTGGCGCCATGCCGAAGCCGAGGCGCCATGAGGACAGAAATGGCGGCCCGGCTTGACAAGGGCGTCGCATGCTGATTCTCTAGGGAGCATGAACACTGAATTTCGTCACCCCAGCCTGGACCTACGACTACTAACCGGCCTTTGATCGTGCCGGGTGATGCGCTGCGCATCGCATTTTTGAGTCCAGGTCAGTCGAGGTGTCGAAATGTCTTCCGTCCGAATTCTTGTCCGCAGTAGTCGCGGTTCTCGCATGGTCGTTGTCGGCCGCGCGAATCGTTTTGCTGCGTGCCCCGGCGCCCCGGTATGCTCGATGCATCCGGGGCGTTGCCGTTTCTGAATGCCGCCCGACTTCCGAACACCAGCGTCGCCAGCCCAGGGAGAATGCCACCATGATGCTCGACAACCCCGCCACCAAGTATCGCCCCTTCGTCGCCGTCGATCTGCCGGACCGCCAGTGGCCGAACCGCCGCATCGAGACTCCCCCGCTGTGGTGTAGCGTCGACCTGCGCGATGGCAACCAGTCGCTGATCGACCCCATGGACCATGAGCGCAAGCAGCGCTTCTTCGACCTGCTGGTGAAGGTCGGCTTCAAGCAGATCGAGGTGGGCTTCCCCTCGGCCTCCCAGACCGATTTCGACTTCGTGCGTGCGCTGATCGAGCAGGACAAGGTGCCCGATGACGTCACCATCCAGGTGCTGACCCAGGCCCGCCCCCACCTGATCGACCGCACCTTCGAGGCGCTGCAGGGGGCGAAGAACGCCATCGTCCACGTCTACAACGCCACCGACCCGGTGTTCCGCCGCGTGGTGTTCAACGTCAGCAAGCCCGAGTGCATCCAGATCGCCGTGGACGCAACCGCGCAGATTCGAAGCCGCATGGAGGCGGCCCCGGAGACGAACTGGACCTTCCAGTACTCGCCGGAGCTGTTCACCACCACCGAGATGGACTTCGCCAGGGAGATCGTCGAGGCCGTCATGGAGGCCTACGGCGCCACACCCGACAAGCGCATGATCGTCAACCTGCCGGCCACCGTGGAAGTGGCCACCCCCAACAACTACGCCGACCAGGTCGAATGGTTCTGCCGCAACGTCAAGGGCCGCGACGGCCTGATCGTCAGCGTGCATCCGCACAACGACCGCGGTTCCGGCGTGGCCGCAGCCGAGCTCACCGTGATGGCCGGCGCCGACCGCGTCGAGGGTACCCTGTTCGGCAACGGCGAGCGCACCGGCAACGTTGACATCGTCACCCTCGCCATGAACCTCTACACCCAGGGCGTGCACCCGGGGCTCGACTTCTCCAACATCACGCCGATCATGCGCGAGGTGGAGTACTGCAACCAGTTGCCGGTGCACCCGCGCCACCCCTATGTGGGCGACCTGGTCTTCACCGCCTTCTCCGGCTCCCACCAGGATGCCATCAAGAAGGGCATGACCGAGCGGCGCGCCAACCCCGATGCGGTCTGGGAGGTGCCCTACCTGCCCATCGATCCGCTCGACGTGGGGCGCAGCTACGAGGCGGTGATCCGGGTCAACAGCCAGTCGGGCAAGGGCGGGGTCTCCTACCTGCTCGAGCAGGAGCACGGCATCGAGCTGCCGCGTCGGCTCTCCATCGAGTTCAGCCAGGTGGTGCAGGAGGTCGCCGACCGCACGGGCAAGGAGATCACCTCGCAGATGATCTACCAGGCCTTCGCCGACGAATACCTGGAGCGGCGCGCGCCCTTCGCGCTGATCAACCATCGGCTCTCCTCCGAGCCCGACAGCCCCCGGGTGAGCCTGGAGGCGAGCATCGAGGCGAACGGCGAGCGCCAGGCGATACGCGGCGAGGGCAACGGCCCGCTGGCGGCCTTCATCAAGGCCCTGGCGGCGGCCGGCCATGACGTCGAGATCATCGACTACCACGAGCACTCCCGCGGCCAGGGCGCGGACGCCGAGGCGATCGCCTACGTGGAGGTGCGCATCGACGGCAAGGCGGTGTTCGGCGTGGGCACCGACGAGAGCATCACCAGCGCCTCCATGAAGGCGGTGATGAGCGCCATCAACCGCCACGTTTCCACCGCGGAACCGGCGGCCAATGTGACCGCGGCCACGCTGGCCTGACTGGCTTCGCCGGTCGGCAGCCATAAGCTGAAAGCTTTAAGCCATAAGAAACCCCCAAGGTGTCATGCCTTGGGGGGTTAACTTATAGCTTACGGCTTAAGGCTTACAGCTTATAAGGGCGTCTTGCTGGCCTCACCGGGGATCTCCCGCACCAGCCGCGGCATCAGGAAACCCGGCAGCATCTCTCTCAGGCCCGCGACCAGCTCGCGGGCCTCGTTATCCGGCACGTCGAAATGGGCGGCACCGGCCACCGGGTCGAGCACATGCAGGTAGTAGGGCAGCACCCCCGCCTCGAACAGCCGCTCGGAGAGCGCGGCCAGGGTGCCGACGTCGTCGTTGACGCCGCGCAGCAGCACGCTCTGGTTGAGCAGAGTCACGCCGATCTGCTTCAGTCGTTCACAGGCAGCGACCACGGCGTCGTCGATCTCGCCGGGGTGATTGATATGCAGCACCATCACCCTCTGCAATCGGGTGGCCGCGAGCCAGTCGAGCAGGGCGCCGTCGATGCGGTCGGGGATCACCACCGGCAGCCGGGTGTGAATGCGCAACCGCTTCAGGTGGGGGATGGCCTCGAGCCGCTCCACCAGCCAGGCGAGCCGGCGGTCGCTGGCGGCCAGGGGGTCGCCGCCGGAAAGGATCGCTTCCCGTATCGAGGCGTCCTCGCGCAGATAGCCCAGCGACTGCTGCCACTGGGCCCGGGAGGGCGAATTGTCCTCATAGGGGAAGTGACGGCGGAAGCAGTAGCGGCAGTTCACCGCACAGGCGGGGCTGGCGATCAGCAGCACGCGTCCCCGGTACTTGTGGATCAGCCCCGGCGCCGGCGCGTGGTCGGCTTCGGCCAGCGGATCGTCGACGAAGCCGCTGGCCGAGGCAGCCTCGGCAGCCAGCGGCAGCACCTGGCGCAGCAGCGGGTCGTGGGGATCGCCGGGGCGGATGCGTGCGAGATAGGCCTCCGGCACCCGCACCTCGAAGAGGCCGTGCCCGGCCTCGGCGCCCGGCAGCCAGGCGTCATCCAGGCCGAGGCGCCGGCACAGCTCGTGCGGGTCGCGGATCGCCCGGGACAGCTGGGTCTGCCAGGGGGCGGCGAGGGCCAGCGGCCGGGCCTCCCGGTCGGGACGCTGCAAAAGGGCGGGGCTTCGGGTTATCATGCGGCACACCAGTCAATGCGGGCGAGGGGCGAGCCCTCGTCGAACTTCGTTTGCTTGGGTGCGCCACCGGCACTGGCCGGCGGCGCGCCCGAATATGGGTGAGAGATCATGGCGAACTATTCTACCAACGAATTCAAGGGCGGTCTGAAGGTGATGCTGGACGGCGATCCCTGCACCATCGTCGAGAACGAATTCGTCAAGCCCGGCAAGGGACAGGCGTTCAATCGCGTCAAGCTGCGCAACCTGATCACCGGCCGCGTTTGGGAGCGGACCTTCAAGTCCGGCGAATCCCTCGAAGGCGCCGATGTCCTCGAGCTGGAGATGGAGTACCTCTATACCGACGGCGACATGTGGCACTTCATGAAGACCGACGGCTCCTTCGAGCAGTACGCCGTGGAGAAGAAGGCCCTGGGCGACACCGAGAAGTGGCTCAAGGAGCAGGTGCCCTACACCGTGACCCTGTGGAACGATAACGCCATCGCCGTCAGCCCGCCCAATTTCATCGAGCTGGAGGTGGTCGAGACCGACCCGGGCCTCAAGGGCGACACCGCCCAGGGCGGCTCCAAGCCGGCGACCCTCTCCTCCGGTGCCGTGGTCCGCGTGCCGCTGTTCATCAACCAGGGCGAGGTGCTGAAGGTCGATACGCGCTCCGGCGAGTACGTCTCTCGCGCCTGATTGTATTGAGCTAAGAGCTAGGAGCTACGAGCGGCGCCGGGGACAGGGCGAAGCGGAGGTCATTTGTCAGGAATGACAAAGGTAGCGCCCAGGCAAGGGTTCACAGCGCCTCCGCGACGGCCTGTCGCCGGGCAAGGCGCGGCTCCTGAAGGCCACGCTTCGGCGTGGCCTTCGCGTAGGTAGAGGATGGTGCTATGGCAAGCGACTGGCAGCCCACTGCCACCCTCGAGACCCTGCGCGAGCGGGCGCGGTTGCTCGCCGAGGTGCGGGCCTTCTTCGCCGGCCGCGGGGTGCTCGAGGTGGAGACCCCGGTGCTGGGGCACGGCGGCAGCACCGACGTGCACCTGGCCTCGCTGTGCACCGAGGCCACGACGCCGGCCGGCCGTGAGCGGCTCTGGCTGCAGACCTCGCCGGAGTTCCACATGAAGCGGCTGCTGGCCGCCGGCAGCGGCCCCATCTTCCAGCTGGCGCGCAGTTTCCGCGACGGCGAGGTGGGGCGGCGCCACAACGTCGAATTCACCATGCTGGAGTGGTATCGGCCGGGGTTCGCCCTCGATGAGCTGATCGAGGAGACCGCCGAGCTGATCCGTGCCGTGCTGGGGCGAGATCCGGGCCCGTTGCGGCGGCGCCGCTACCGCGAGCTGTTCCGCGAGGCGCTGGGGCGCGACCCGTTCACGGCTCCGCTTGCCGAACTGCAGCGGCTGGCCGGCGACGCGGGCGGACTCGAGATGAGCGATGCCTCCCGCGACGACTGCCTGGACCTGCTGATGAGCCTGACGATCGAGCCGACCCTCGGCCGGGGCGGGCTGGACGTGGTGGTGGACTACCCGGCAAGCCAGGCGGCCTTGGCCCGGCGCCATCGCGACCCCGAGGATGGCGCCTGGGTGGCGTCGCGCTTCGAGGTCTACCTGGCGGGGCTGGAACTCGCCAACGGTTACGACGAGCTCACCGATGCCGGGGAGCAGCGCGCCCGCTTCGCCGAGGACAACGCCGCCCGCCGTCGGCTGGGCCTGCCCGAGGTGGATGTCGACGAGCGGCTGCTGACGGCGCTTGCGCACGGCATGCCGGCCGGCAGCGGGGTGGCCCTGGGCATCGACCGGCTGGTCCAGCTGGCCCTGGGCAGGGCAGACGTGGCGGAAGTTATGGCCTTCGCCACGCCGCGTTGCTAGCCCTCGCAGGGGGGAAGACTACCGAGCGACTGACCCATCCGCACCTTGGCGCCGGGGTCGAGATCGGCGAAGCTTGCCGATTCGGCGAAGCCCATCACCACGGTGGAGCCGAGCTTGAAGCGGCCCATCTCCTCGCCCCTCGCGAGCCGTACCGGGGTGTCGAAGCGGATGCGCCGCACCTCGCCGGAGAGCGGTGTGATCTGGCCGGCCCATACCGTCTCGATGGCGGCGACGATCATCGCGCCGACCAATACCACCGCCATGGGCCCATACTCGGTGTCGAAGTGGCACACCAGGCGCTCGTTGCGGGCGAAGAGGTTGGGCACGTGCTCGGTGGTGGCGGCGTTCACCGAGAACAGCCGGCCCGGCACATAGACCATCTCGGTCAGGGAGCCGGCCAGTGGCATGTGCACCCGGTGGTAGTCGCTCGGCGAGAGATAGACGGTGGCGAAGCTGCCGCCCAGGTAGCGCCTGGCCGCTTCGCCGTCGCCGCCGAAGAGCTCCATGGCCGAGAAGCGGTGCCCCTTGGCCTGGAACAGCTGGCCGGCCTCGATGGCGCCGAACTGCGAGAGGGTGCCGTCGGCGGGGCTGACCACGCCCTCGCCGAGGGGGCGGGCCTCCGGCTTGAGCTCGCGGGTGAAGAAGTCGTTGAAGGTGGCATAGGCGGTCGGGTCGGGCTCGGCGGCCTCGGTCATGTCGACCTTGAACTGCTTGATGAAGGCGCGGACCAGGACGTTCTTCAGCCACGGCAGGCGGCATTCGGCGAACCGGCCCACCAGCCGCGAGAGCAGGTGGTGGGGCAGGGGGTACTGGATCAGGGCGAAGAGCTTGGCAAGTGACAAGACGGGGATTCTCTTGAACTGAATTCGGACCGGGGTGAGCTTGCAGGTTCACCCCATGGTTGGTTGATGGCCAGACAGCGGCGCAGGGACGAGGCCGCTTCCGTAGGCACCGATGGCCGGCTTGATCCCGGCGCCGAGGGCTACACCGGCGCTGGTGAATACGCCTCCCCATCGGCAGGCCGCATGGTGCCTCCTCTTCTTCGGGCCTATTTCTCGATCGGCGTATCGTCGCGGTTGCCCCACTCCTTCCAGGAGCCGGCATAGCCACGGATCTTCTCGAAGCCCAGTGCCTTGCCCACCAGCCAGGTGAAGCCGCTGCGGTGGTGACTCTGGCAGTGGGTGACCACCTCCATGTCCGGGGTCAGGCCCAGGGCCTCGAGCTCGGTGATCAGCTCGGCATAGTCGCGGATGCGCAGGGCGCGCTCACGGTCCATGGCCTCGGTCCACTCCATGTTGACCGCGCCGGGGATATGGCCGAGGTGCTTGTTGTTGCCCTTCTCGCCGTCGTACTCGGCCCGTGAGCGGGCGTCCCAGACGGCGAAGCCCTTCTCGCCCAGGCGCTCCATGATCTCGAGGCGATCGATGGCCACCTCGGGATGCAGGATCTCGGCCTCGTAGTCGCTGGGCGCGGGGGCGTGGGGCTCGGTGGAGACCGGCAGCCCGGCCTCCCGCCAGGCGTGGATGCCGCCATTGAGGTAGGAGTAGCGGGTGTGGCCGATCAGCTCCAGGGTCCAGAGCAGGCGACCGGCCCAGCCGCCGCCCTCGTCGTCGTAGGCGACCACATGGGTGTCGCGGGTCAGGCCGAGCGAGGAGAACAGCCGCGAGAGCGCCTCGGTGGAGGGCACCTTGCAGGGCACCTCCCCCTCGCCGCTCAGCAGCAGGCGATGATCCAGGAAGACGGCGCCGGGCACATGGCCCTGGCCATAGCTCTCGGCCTTGAGCGGCACGTCGATGATCAGCAGCGACGGCTCGTCCAGGTGCTCGGCGAGCCGCTCGGGCTCGACGATCAGCGGCAACAGGTTGTCTTCTGAACTCATGGCACTCTCTCCTAACCTCAGGCCCGAATCGGGGGCGTCGACGTTGACGTTCTTGTCTCAGCTCTCGTCGAGAGTGTCGACGATGCGTCGATAGCTGGCAAAGCGTTCGGGGTGGATCTCGCCGCGCTCCACGGCCGCCAGCAGGGCACAACCCGGCTCATGGCGGTGGCGGCAATCGCGGAAACGGCAGCGACCCAGATGGTCGTGGAACTCGATGAAGCCCTCGGCGACCTGCTGTTCGTCCAGGTGGACCAGGCCGAACTCGCGGATCCCCGGCGAGTCGATCAGTTCGCCACCAGCGGAGGCGGGCAGCCGGTAGAGGCGCGCCGTGGTGGTGGTGTGGGTGCCCTTGCGCGAGTCCTTCGACAGTGTGCCGATGCGAAGTTCCTCATCCGGCAGCAGACGATCGATCAGCGAGGACTTGCCCACCCCGCTCTGGCCGACGAACACCGAGGTGCGACCGGCCAGCCGGGCGAGCAGGGCCGCCAGGCCACCCTCGCGCGCCGTGGTGGTGGTCACCACCGGGTAGCCCAGCGCCTCGTAACGGCCGAGCAGCTCGCGCAGCTCGCCACCGTCCTCCGGCAGCAGGTCGATCTTGTTGAGCACCAGCACCGGGGCGATGCCGGTGGCCTCGCCGGCCACCAGGTAGCGGTCGATCAGGTTGGCATGGGGCGCCGGTTCCACGGCGAAGACGATCAGGATCTGGTCGATGTTGGCCGCCACCGGCTTGAGCTGGCCGCGGGCGTCGGGGCGTTCGAGCACGTTGTCGCGTTCGGCCCTCGCCACCACCACACCGCTGCCGTCCCGGGCGGCGCGCCAGATCACCCGGTCGCCGGTGACCAGCCCCTCGAGGTTGGCGCGCAGATGGCAGCGCACGGCATCGCCACCACCTTCGGGAGCGACGTCCAGGGTGCGGCCGAAGTGGGCGATCACCCGGCCCCGCTGCTCGGGGCCATATTCACCGGCGGCCAGCCTGTCGACGTCCCGGGCGTCGAGCTGCTCGGCGCGCCGGGCGCGCTCGGCCTGGATCTTCTCGATGCGCCAGCGCTGCTGGCGGCTCAACTTGCGTTTGCTCATGGGGGCCCGAAGCTCGGTACAATGACGGTATTGTACTCACCCAGGGTGCCCGCTGTCGTCAACCATGCCGCAGCGCCGCCCAGCAAGGAACCCCCCGCATGTCCGAGACGAGCGAAAAGCGTGACCCGCGCAAGCAGCGCCTGGTGTGGATCGACCTGGAGATGACCGGCCTCGACCCGAACCGCGAGCGCATCATCGAGATCGCCACCCTGGTCACCGACAACGACCTCAACCTGGTGGCCGAGGGGCCGGTGATCGCCGTGCACCAGCCCGCTGGCCTGCTCGATGCCATGGACGACTGGAACCAGAAGACCCATGGCGAGTCGGGCCTGGCCGAGCGGGTCAAGGAGAGCACGACCGACACCGCCGAGGCCGAGCGCCGCACCCTCGAGTTCCTGCGCGAGCACGTCGAGCCAGGCACCTCGCCGATGTGCGGCAACAGCGTGCACCAGGATCGTCGCTTCCTGGAGCGCGAGATGCCCGAACTGCTGGCGTTCTTCCACTACCGCAACCTGGACGTCTCGACGCTGAAGGAACTGGCCAAGCGCTGGAACCCGGGTGCCCTGGCGGGCTTCAGCAAGCGCAACGCGCACCTGGCGCTGGACGACATCCGCGAGTCGATCGCCGAGCTGGCGCACTACCGCACTACTTTCCTGCGTCTGCCGGGCACGGAGCGCGACGAGGAGGAGTAGGCCCTTCGGGCCAGCACCAAGCGGCGAGCTACAAGCGCCTGGCAGGCAACGGGCAGCGTGTGAGCGGCGCCGGGGACAGGTCGGAGAGGAGGTCATTTGCCATGGATGGCAAATGTAGCGCCCATGGAGGGGTCTACAGCGCCTCCTCGGAGACCTGTCGCCGGTAAAGCCGCGTTTCCAGGCGCTATGCTCAGGTGCTGGCGATCAACGCCCGGCGCTTCTGCCGCTGGCGGGCCAGCGCCCAGCGCACGTGCTCGCGCACCAGGTCGGAGGGGTAGGGCAGGCGGGCCATCAGGGCGGCTTCCACCGCCTCGCTCCAGGGCGCGTTGCCGAGCCCCACCGCCAGGTTGCGCAGCCAGCGCTCGTAGCCGATGCGGCGGATGGGGCTGCCGGCGGTCTTGTCGAGGAACTCCTCCTCGCCCCAGGCGAACAGTGACACCAGGCTGGCTCGGTCGAGGTCATGGCGGGGGGCGAAGTCGGCCTCGCGGGTCACGCGGGTGAAGCGGGTGAAGGGGCAGACCAGCTGGCAGTCGTCGCAGCCGAACACCCGGTTGCCCATGGCCTCGCGGTAGCGCTCGGGAATGGCGCCGAACAGCTCGATGGTGAGATACGAGATGCAGGCCCGGGAGTCGACCACGCGATCCTCGACGATGGCCCCGGTGGGGCAGGCGGTGCGACAGGCGCTGCAGCTGCCGCAGTGGTCGCCCTCGAAGGGCTCGTCCACCGGCAGCGGCAGGTCGGTGTAGAGCTCGCCGAGGAAGAACAGCGAACCGGCCCTGGGGTTGAGCAGCATGGCGTTCTTGCCGAACCAGCCGAGCCCCGCCTTGCGCGCCAGCGCCCGTTCCATCACCGGGGCGGAGTCGACGAAGGCGCGGTAGCCGAAGGGGCCCACCTCGGCCTCGATCCGCTGCGCCAGGCTGGCCAGGCGCTTGCGCATCAGCTTGTGATAGTCGCGCCCCGTGGCGTAGCGGGAGACATAGGCGATCTCCGGCCGGCCGAGCACCTTGGCGGTCTCCACCTCGGCGGGCAGGTAGTCCAGGCGCACGCTGATCACGCGGAGGGTGCCGGGCACCAGCTCGGCGGGGCGGGTGCGCTTGCTGCCGTGCTTTTCCATGAAGCCCATCTCGCCGTGGTGGCCGGCGGCCAGCCAGCGCTGCAGGCGCTGTTCGTCCTCGGCCAGGTCGGTGTCGGTGATGCCCACCTGCTGGAAGCCGAGCTCACGCCCCCAGGTCCTGATCCGGTCGGCCAGGGCCTGGAGGTCGGGCGGGGTGTCGGGAATCGGCGCCAGGGCACTCATGATCGGGAAACCGTGATTGGTGAAAAGAATGAGCAAGAACGGGCCCCGGCGCTTATTCTGCTGCCGGGGGACTTGGCGCGAGGCGTGAAGCACTTACACTCCATGGTAAAGCATCACGTTCAGGGGAGACACCGGATGTCCATCGAGTCGTTCGATCATCGGGAGCGTCGCGGTCGCCCGCTCTACCGCGCCGACCAGGTGCGTGAGCTCGACCGGCGCACCATCGCCGCGGGGGTCGACGGCTTCGCCCTGATGCAGCGGGCGGCCATGGCCGCCTGGCAGAGCCTCAAGGCGCGCTGGCCCGGGGCCGGCGCAATCACCGTGCTGTGCGGCGGCGGCAACAACGGTGGCGACGGCCATGTGCTGGCGGCCCTGGCCGCCGCCGAGGGCCTGGTGGTGCAGCGCATCCTGCTCAAGACGGTGGATGACCTGGCCGGCGATGCCCGGCGCGCCGCCGAGATGGCGAGCGCCGCCGGCGTGGGCGTCGAGCCCTGGCGGCCGGGCCTGACCCTGCGCGGCGAACTGGTGGTCGATGCCCTGCTCGGCACCGGCCTGGGCGGGGAGGTGCGCGGTGACATCCGTGACGTCATCGCCGCCGTCAACGAGAGCGGGTTGCCGGTGCTCGCCATCGATATTCCCTCGGGGCTGCATGCCGATACCGGAGCGGTGCTCGGTGCCGCGGTGCGGGCGACCCGGACGGTGACCTTCATCGGCGACAAGCTCGGCCTGCATACCGGGGCGGCGCCGGCCCATGTCGGCGAGCTGGACTTCCGAGCCCTGGGGGTCGATGCCGAGGCCCAGGCGGACCTCCTGCCCGCGGCCCGCCGGCTCGACGCCGGGCTAATCGGCGCCTGGCTCGTGCCGCGGGAGCGCAACGCCCACAAGGGCGATTTCGGCCACGCCCTGATCCTCGGCGGGGCGCCCGGCTTCGGCGGCGCGGCGCTGCTCGCCGCCGAGGCCTGCGTCCGGCTGGGGGCCGGCAAGGTCAGCCTGGCCACGGCCCCGGCGCATGTCACGGCGAGCCTGGTCCGTCGGCCCGAGGTGATGGTGCACGGCGTGCGCGGCGCGGCCGACCTCGGGGACTTGCCCGGGCTGGCTGGCGTGCTGGTGGTCGGCCCCGGGCTGGGGCAGGGCAGCTGGGGACAGGGCATGCTGCAGGCCGCCCTGCAGGCCGGCAAGCCGCTGGTGGTGGATGCCGACGGCCTCAACCTGCTGGCGACGCGCTGGTCGGGCGAGCGCCGCGATGACTGGATCCTGACCCCGCACCCCGGCGAGGCGGCGCGCCTGCTGGGCATCAGCGCAGCAGCGGTCGAGGCCGACCGGCCGGCGGCGGCTTTCGAGCTACAGCGCCGCCGCGGCGGGGTGGTGGTGCTCAAGGGCGCCGGCACCCTGGTGGCCGGGCCGGCGGGGCTCGCCGTCTGTCCCTTCGGCAACCCGGGGATGGCCAGTGGCGGCATGGGCGATGCGCTCTCGGGAATTCTCGGCGGCCTGCTCGCCCAGGGCCTGCCCCTGGAGACGGTCGCCCGGTTGGGGGTGCTGGTGCACGCCCTGGCCGCCGACATGGCGGCCGACGACAGCGGCGAGCGTGGTCTGCTGGCCGGTGATCTGGCATCCTATGCGCAATTGTTGATCAACCCCGGGACTGGCGATGACCATGCAGCTGCGACTCGATGACGAAGACCGCCAGGTCGCCTTCGGCGAGTGCCTGGGGCGGGCACTGCGGGGGCACGGCCGGGTGCATCTGGAGGGCGAGCTGGGCGCCGGCAAGACCACCCTGGCCCGCGGCATCCTGCGGGCCCATGGACACCGGGGCGCAGTGAAGAGCCCCACCTATACCCTGGTGGAGCCCTATGAGCTCAGCGGGGCGCGCATCCACCACTTCGACCTCTACCGCCTCGGCGACCCCGAGGAGTTGGAGTTCATCGGTGGTCGCGACCTGCTGGCCGAGGAGGCGCTCTGCCTCATCGAATGGCCCGAGCGTGGCGAGGGCTGGCTGCCGACGCCCGACCTGGTGGTGACCCTGGTGCTGGCCGGCACGGGCCGCGAGGCGCGGCTCGAGGCCTTCAGCGACCATGGCCGCCGGGTGCTGGAACGGCTGGCCGCCGCCCCGGAGTGGCAGGGTGACAGGAGCTTCGTCGACATGGAGGGTGGGGCGGCGCCATGAGGAAGGTTTCGTTCGGTCGCCGTCTGCTGTCGGTGGCGCTATTGATGCTGTCCTGGCTGGCGGCCGGTGTCGCCGGTGCCGGCCAGGTCGAGAACATTCGCCTGTGGGCCGCCCCGGACCATGCCCGGCTGGTCTTCGATCTCTCCGCCGCCTCCCGGGCCAATGTCTTCTCCCTGGACAATCCCCGACGCCTGGTGATCGACCTGGATGACAGCCGCCTCGAGGCCGACGTCGACCGGCTCGAGCTCTCCGGCAGCGCCATCAGCCGGGTGCGTACCGGCGTTCGCGACGGCCAGGGCCTGCGGGTGGTGCTCGAGCTCGAGCGCGAGGTGGAGCCGCGCCACTTCACCCTGGAGCCCAACGACCAGTATGGGCACCGCCTGGTGGTGGACCTGGAGTATCCGGGCGAAAGCGCCGTGGAGGACCCCATCGACCCCATCGAAGCGATGATCCGTGAGCAGGAGATCGTCGCCAACCGCGCCCGGGTCGGCGCCGGTGGCACCGAGGTGGCGTCGGAACCGGCGGTGACCCTGCAGCAGGCCCAGCCCCATCCCCGGCGCGACATCATCATCGCCATCGACCCCGGACACGGCGGCGAGGACCCGGGGGCCATCGGCCCCAGCGGCGTTCGCGAGAAGGACGTGGTGATGGAGATCGCCCGTCGGCTGCAGACGCTGGTCAACGAGGCCGAGGGCTTCCGCGCGGTGATGATCCGCGACGGCGACTACTATGTCGGCCTGCGCCAGCGCACCCGCATCGCCCGCGAGCAGAAGGCCGACTTCTTCGTCTCGATCCACGCCGACGCCTTCAACAGCCCGCGGCCCAACGGCAGCTCCGTCTACGCCCTGTCACAGCGCGGCGCCACCTCGGAGACCGCCCAGTGGCTGGCGGCCAGCGAGAACCGGGCCGACCTGATCGGCGGGGTGGACGGCAACCTGTCCCTGGAGGACAAGGACGAGGTGCTGCGCGGCGTGCTGCTCGACCTGACCATGACCGCGACCCTCAACGACTCCCTGACCATCGGCGGGCAGGTGCTCGACCAGCTGGGGCGGATCAACCGGCTGCACAAGTCGCGGGTGGAGCAGGCCGGCTTCATGGTGCTGAAGTCGCCGGACATTCCCTCGCTGCTGGTCGAGACCGGGTTCATCTCCAACCCGGACGAGGAGCGCCGCCTGCGCGACGCCTCCCACCAGCAGGGCCTGGCCCGGGCGATCTTCGGTGGCCTGCGTGACCACTTCCAGCGCAATCCGCCCCCGGCCAGCCTGCTGGCCTGGCAGCGCGACCAGAATCGCAGCACCGACGGCAACGAGTACCGGATCCGGCCCGGTGATACCCTCTCCGAGATCGCCGCCCGGCACGGCGTACCGGTGGCCCAGCTGAAGCAGGCCAACGAACTCAACGGTGACGTGATCCGGGTCGGACAGCTGATCCGGATCCCCCGTTCTTGAGCTCCGAGCCTCGAGCTTCGGGCTTCGAGCAGGGGTTGGCTCGTGGCTCGCGGCTCGTAGCCCGCAGCTCGTCTTGAGGAGCGATATGACAGAGCAGCGACGCATCAGGGTCCTCGACCCGCGGCTGGCTAACCAGATCGCCGCCGGCGAGGTGGTCGAACGTCCCGCCTCGGTGGTCAAGGAGCTGGTGGAGAACGCCATCGACGCCGGCAGCCGCCGCATCGAGGTCGAGTTGGAGAATGGCGGCACGCGCTCGATCCGCGTGCGCGACGACGGCAGCGGCATTGGCGAGGAGGACCTGCCGCTCTCCCTGTCGCGCCATGCCACCAGCAAGATCGCCTCCCTCGAGGAACTCGAGGGCGTGGCGAGCCTGGGCTTTCGCGGCGAGGCGCTGGCCTCGATCAGCTCGGTATCGCGGCTCGAGCTGATCTCCAATATCGATGACGACCCCCGTGAGGGCTGGCGGGTGGTGGCCGAGGGGCGCCAGATGGAGCCCCGGGTCTCCCCGGCACCCCATCCCCGTGGCACCTCGGTGACGGTGCGCGATCTCTTCTTCAATACCCCGGCACGCCGCAAGTTCCTGCGCACCGAGAAGACCGAGTTCGGCCACGTGGAGGAGGCCTTCCGTCGCCAGGCCCTGTCGCGCTTCGACATCGGCTGGGTGCTGCGCCACAACCAGAAGACCCTCCACCAGTTGCGTCCCGGTGATGACATGGTCGCCCGCGAGCGGCGCATCGCCGCCCTGCTCGGCCGCGCCTTCCTCGACAATGCCCTGCACCTGGACCTCGAGACCGGCGGCCTGCGCCTGTGGGGCTGGGTGGGGCTGCCCACCCACTCCCGGGCCCAGGCCGACCAGCAGTACTTCTTCGTCAACGGCCGGGTGGTGCGCGACCGCCTGGTGGCCCACGCCATTCGCCAGGCCTATCGCGACGTGCTCTTCCACGGTCGCCATCCGGTCTTCGTGCTCTACCTCGAGGTCGACCCCCTGGTGGTGGATGTCAACGTGCACCCCACCAAGCACGAGGTGCGCTTCCGCGACGGTCGCATGGTCCACGACTTCCTCTTCTCCAGCCTGCACCGTGCCCTGGGCGAGGCCCGCGCCGGCGGCCCTGAGGTGGCGGAGGACGAGGCGCGGGCCGAGCCCGCCGCCGCGTCGGCCGGCGTCGGCGAGGGGGTCGGCGAGAGCCCCGGGCGCTGGCAGCAGCAGCCCATGGCACTGCACGGGCGTGACGACGTGGGCGAGGGGGCCGGTGATGGTGCCCGTGATAGAGTGACGCCCGACCGGGTCCGCGCCTTCATGGACGGCTATCGGGCACTGCACCCCGGCCACGAGGAGCAGCTGCTGACACCGCAGCCGGCCGCCCCCGGGGCGGGCGGCACCGCCGCCGGCGTGGCCCTGCGCGAGCGCCAGGTTCCCACCGGGGTGGCGGCGAGGGCGGAGGTCTCGCGCCCGGCGCTGCCCGAAGAGGACGCCACCCGGGCGCCCCCCCTCGGCTACGCCATCGCCCAACTTCACGGGATCTACATCCTGTCCCAGACCGAGCGCGGCCTGATCGTGGTGGACATGCATGCCGCCCACGAGCGCATCGTCTACGAGCGCATGAAGACCCAGGTGCACGGCGGCGAGCTGGAGGTCCAGCCGCTGCTGGTGCCGGTGTCCCTGGCGGCGAGCGCCGCCGAGGTGGCCACCGCCGAGGCCGAGCGCGAGGCCTTCGTCCGGCTCGGCGTCGAGCTCGACGTGGCCGGCCCCGAGACCCTGCTGGTGCGCCAGCTGCCGGTGCTGCTGGCGGATGCCGATGTGGAGCCACTGATCCGCGGGATGCTGGCGGATCTCGAGCGCTACGGTCGTTCCGACCGCCTCGAGGCACACATCAACGAGCTGCTCGCCACCATGGCCTGTCACGGCAGCGTGCGCGCCAACCGTCGCCTGACGCTGGAGGAGATGAACGCCCTGCTGCGCGACATGGAACGCACCGAGCGCAGCGGCCAGTGCAACCATGGCCGCCCGACCTGGGCCGAGATGAGCCTCAAGGAACTGGACCGCCTCTTCCTGAGGGGGCAGTGAGCGAACGGCAAAGCGTGGGCGGCTTCATACCGAGCCTGGCCTCGAGTTGCCGGTGTTGACGACCTTTTCTTGGCATATGTCGGCGGCATGGCCCCTTTGGGGTCAGACCCCGGCCGGGCCAGCAGGCCCATCTTCGTGCAGGTTGCGAGCGGATTCGACACCGCCGGGGTCTGACCCCAAAGGGAGCGTCAGCGCTGGAGAGTTGCCGCCAATCGCAGGCCTACTGCGCAGGTGGCAAACGTACCAGTATCAGGAGATCACGTGAGCGATTCCCGCCCCCCCGCCATCCTGCTGATGGGGCCCACCGCCGCCGGGAAGACCGACCTGGCCATCGAACTCCACGAGCGCCTCGGCCTGGAGCTGATCAGCGTCGACTCGGCCATGGTCTATCGTGGCATGGACATTGGCAGCGCCAAGCCCAGTGCCTCCGAGCTCGCGCGGGCGCCACACCGGCTGATCGATATCCGCGACCCGGCCGATCCCTATTCGGCGGCCGACTTCCGCGAGGACGCCCTGCGCGAGATGCGACGGATCAGCGCAGCCGGCGGGGTGCCGCTGCTGGTGGGGGGCACCATGATGTACCTCCGGCAACTGCTCTTCGGGGTGGCCAACCTGCCCTCGTCGGACCCGGCGGTGCGCGCCGAGCTGGAGCGTGACGTCGAGCGGGGCGGACTCGCCGCGCTGCACGCGGAACTCGCCCGGGTCGATCCGGCCTCCGCGGCGCGCATCCATCCCAACGACCCGCAGCGGCTGATGCGCGCGCTGGAGGTCTACCGCCTGAGTGGGCGGACCCTCTCCGAGCTGTGGCAGGCCCAGCGCCCGGAAACCTTCCCCTGGCGTGTGCTGTCGATAGGGCTGACACCCTTCGACCGTCGGGAGCTGCACGCGCGCATCGCAACCCGCTTCGAGGCGATGCTCGAGGGCGGCCTGATCGAGGAGGTGGCGGCGCTGCGGGCCCGTGGCGACCTGCACGCCGAGCTGCCGTCGATGAAGAGCGTGGGCTATCGTCAGACCTGGTCATTTCTCGATGGCGAATACGATCGGGAGGCGCTGCGCCACCGCGGCATCGTCGCCACCCGCCAGCTGGCCAAGCGCCAGTTGACCTGGATGCGCGGCTGGGCCGGGCTGCACTGGGTGGACAGCCTGGGCCCCGACCCCAGGGGCGAAGTGCTGAAACTCGTGCGCGAATTCGGCAGTTAGCGTAAGATAATCCTTTCGAGTGGCCGGGTGACCAGGCCCCTTCGGGTAACAGTCAAGGCGCCGACTGGCTTGCGGCGTGACCGAGCATAACATCAACCCCCAGAGACAATTCAGGGAGAGCAACATGTCCAAAGGGCAGTCCCTTCAAGACCCGTACCTGAACATCCTCCGCAAGGAGCGCATTCCGGTATCGATTTTCCTGGTCAACGGCATCAAGCTTCAGGGACAGATCGAATCCTTCGACCAGTTCGTCATCCTGCTGCGCAACACCGTCAGTCAGATGGTCTACAAGCACGCCATCTCCACCGTGGTGCCGTCGCGCAATGTGCGCCTGCCGGTCCAGGACCCTGCCGCGCAGCCGGAAAACAATGCGTGAGGTATTGATTGTTTTTTGAACGTCCCGACGCCGGTGAAACGGCGGTACTCGTCCATGTGGATTTCCAGGACGAACAGGAGCGCGAGGACCCTGGCGAGTTCCTCGAGCTGGTGCGCTCCGCCGGCGCGGAGCCGGCCACGCTACTCACCGGCAGCCGACACCGGCCCGATTCGCGAACCTTCGTGGGATCGGGCAAGGTGGAGGAGCTGCGCGAGGCGATGGTCGTCCACGACGCCGAGCTGGTGATCTTCAACCATGCCCTGAGCCCCTCCCAGGAGCGCAACCTCGAGCGTGAGCTCAAGTGTCGCGTGCTCGACCGTACCGGGCTGATCCTCGACATCTTCGCCCAGCGGGCCCGGACCCATGAGGGCAAGCTGCAGGTGGAGCTGGCCCAGCTCGAGTACATGTCGACGCGCCTGGTGCGGGGCTGGACCCACCTGGAGCGCCAGAAGGGCGGTATCGGCCTGCGCGGTCCGGGGGAGACCCAGCTCGAGACCGACCGTCGCCTGCTGCGTGCGCGCATCAAGTCGATCCACAAGCGGCTCGACAGGGTGCGCAGCCAGCGCAGCCAGAATCGCCGTGCGCGGTCCCGGGCCGAGATTCCCAGCGTCTCGCTGGTCGGCTACACCAACGCCGGCAAGTCAACGCTGTTCAACGCCCTCACCGAGGCGGAGGTCTATGCGGCCGACCAGCTCTTCGCTACCCTCGATCCGACCCTGCGTCGTCTCGAGGTCGTGGACGTGGGGCCGGTGGTGCTGGCCGATACCGTGGGTTTCATCCGGCATCTGCCACACAAGCTGGTCGAGGCGTTCCGTGCCACCCTGCAGGAGGCCGCCGAGGCGTCCCTGCTGGTGCACGTGATCGATGCCGCCGATCCCGATCGTGACCTCAACGTGACCCAGGTCGAGACGGTGCTCGACGAGATCGGCGCCCTGGACGTGCCGATGCTCAAGGTGATGAACAAGATCGACCTGCTCGACAGTGCCCCGCGCATCGAACGCGACGGCGAGGGGTGCCCCGAGGTGGTCTGGCTCTCGGCCCGCGAGGGGCGTGGCCTGGAGCTGCTGGGCCAGGCGCTTTCCGAGTGCCTGGCCGAGGATGTGATCGACGTGCAGCTGACCCTGACGCCCGAGCAGGGCCGGTTGCGTGCCGGCCTGCACGAGCTGGGGGCGGTGCGCGAGGAGGCCTTCGACGATCGGGGGCATATCCTGCTCGAAGTGCGGCTGCCGCGGCGCGACTTCCTGCAGTTGATGGCGCGCCTCGGCGAGCGCCCCGACGATTACCTGCCAAGGGAGTTGCAGGAGCGGCCCGTCTGGGAGGGTTGAACCAACGACGAACCGTGCCCCTGTCACGGCCATGACGGGGACCCGCACGATAACGACAAGGTCGACAGGCGTCGCTCGAACGGCGCACACAGGATCGCAACCGATGCCCGCCACGGAGCCGCTCTGGTGGCGGGAAGCAACGCATAGTGGGAGAGGACGTATGGCCTGGAATGAGCCTGGTGGTGGCAACCAGCACGACCCCTGGAGTGGTGGTGGCCGACGCGGTGGCGGCAGCAATGGTGGGGGCGGTAATCGCGGTGGCAATCAGGGCCCCCCCGATCTCGACGAGGCCCTGAAGAAGTTTCAGGACAAGCTCAACAGCATGCTCGGGGGGCGTGGCAGCAGGCGCGGCGGCAGTGGTGGCAAGGGGGGCGGAGGCAAGCCGCGCAACGCCTTCACCCTGCCGGGCCTGCTGATCATCGTGGCTCTGGCGATCTGGGCGGCCACCGGCTTCTATCTGGTCGACCAGTCCGAGCGCGGCGTAGTGCTGCGTTTCGGCAAGTTTCAGGAAGTGGTCAACCCCGGGCTGCACTGGAACCCGCCGCTGATCGACGACGTGCGCATGGTCAACGTGACCCGGGTGCGCTCGCTGACCCAGACCCAGTCGATGCTGACCCGCGACGAGAACATCGTCGAGGTCGAGATCTCGGCCCAGTACCAGGTCAACAACCCCCGTGACTTCGTGCTCAACGTGCGCAACCCGCAGCTCTCCATCGAGAACGCCCTGGACTCCGCGCTGCGCCACGTGGTCGGCGGCACCGACATGATCGATATCCTGACCTCGGGGCGCGAGATCCTCGGCAGTTCCGTGGCCAGCCGCCTGCAGTCCTACCAGGACAGCTACGGCACCGGTATCCTGTTGCAGACCATCAACATCGAGTCCACCTCGGCGCCCGCCCAGGTGATCGATGCCTTCGACGACGTGATCCGGGCCCGCGAGGACCGCCAGCGGACCATCAACCAGGGCATGGCCTACGCCAACGCCATCATCCCCGAGGCCCAGGGTCAGGCCCAGCGCCTGGTCGAGCAGGGGCAGGGCTATCGTGAGTCGGTGGTGGCCGAGGCCCGCGGCCAGGCCAACCGTTTCACGGCGCTGCTCGCCCAGTACCAGAACTCGCCGGCCATCATGCGCGAGCGTCTCTACCTGGACGCCATCGCCGAGATCTTCGGCAGCACGCCGAAGGTATTGGTCGACGTGGCCGACGACAGCCCCCTGATGTACCTGCCGCTGGACCAGATGGGCAACGGCGGCGGCGAGCGGACTGCCGATGCCGAGCGCCGCGGCGAGGAGGGCGAGCTCGATCCGAGAGTGCTCGAGCGCCTGCGCGGCAGCCAATCATCGACCGGGAGCACCAACAGCAGTGGAATCCGCAGGGAGGGCCGCTAAATGATCAACAATCGTTCCCTGATCATCGTCGGCGGCCTGGCGGCCGCCGCCTGGCTGGCCAGCAACAGCCTCTACGTGGTCGACGAGACCGAGCGTGCGGTGAAGCTGCGCTTCGGTGAGGTCGTCGAGGAGAACATCCAGCCGGGGCTGCACTTCAAGGTGCCGGTCACCCAGACGGTGCGCAAGTTCGACACCCGGGTGCTGACTCTGGATACCGACCCCAGCCGCTACCTGACCCTGGAGCAGAAGGCGGTGATCGTCGACTCCTACGTCAAGTGGCAGGTGGTCAACCCGACCCGCTACTACGAGGCCACCGCCGGCGACGAGATGATGGCCACGCGCCTGATCCAGCCGCGGGTCGACGAGAGCCTGCGTAACGAGTTCGGTCGCCTCGACCTGCAGCAGATCATCGCCGAGCGTCGGGACGACCTGATGACCGGCCCGGCCAACGACCTCGACGCCCTGATGCGCGAGGAACTGGGCGTGGCGATCGTCGACATCCGGGTCAAGCGTATCGACCTGCCCGAGGACGTCTCCTCGGCGGTCTATGATCGCATGCGCTCCGAGCGTGAGCGGGAGGCCCGCGAGTGGCGCGCCCAGGGCCAGGAGGAGGCCGAGCGCATCCGCGCCAACGCCGACCGTCGGCGCCAGGTGCTGCTGGCCCAGGCCACGGAGCGTTCCGAGACCCTGCGCGGTGAGGGGGACGCCGAGGCCGCGGCGATCTTCTCCGAGGCCTACTCCCAGGATGAGGAGTTCTTCGCCTTCTGGCGCAGCCTGAACGCCTATCGCAACAGCTTCTCGGGAGACGGCAACATGCTGGTGCTGGACCCCTCCAGCGACTTCTTCCGCTACCTCAAGAGCCCGACGAACCGGGGGCTCAAGGCTGATGCGCTGTTGCCGCCGGAGGAGTAGGGCGCCGGGAGAGGCCGGTTAGGCCCGCGCCCGGTGCTCGGACCGCCGCCATCACACGATGGCGGCAGTCCGCCCGGCAGGGTTCAACCGGGGCGCAAACGTGGTAGACTCCTCCAACCGGGCGTGGCCCGGTTTTTTTGTGGCCCCGTCCCCCTCCGCGCGAGCACCGCACGTGGCCGCTCGCCGGAGCATGTTTCCCTGGCCATTCATCGTGTTGCAGGACGAAAAGACATGACCATCGCTGACCGCTGGCTGCTGCCCGACGGCATGGACGAGGTACTGCCACCCCAGGCGAGCCGCATGGAGGAGCTGCGCAGGGCGCTGCTCGATCTCTATCATCGCTGGGGCTACGACCAGGTGATGCCGCCACCGGTGGAGTTCCTCGACTCGCTGCTGACCGGTACCGGTACCGACCTGGACCTGCAGACCTTCAAGCTCACCGACCAGCTGACCGGCCGCATGATGGGGGTCAGCGCCGACGTCACCCCCCAGGTGGCACGCATGGATGCCCACTCCATGCAGCGCCAGGGGCCGGTGCGCCTGTGCTACTGCACCAACGTGCTGCGGGCCAAGGCCGACCAGCACCAGGGGGGGCGCAGTCCGGTGCAGGTCGGAGTCGAGCTGTTCGGCCATGCCGGTCTCGAGGCCGACGTGGAGATCCTGCACCTGGCGCTGGCCAGCCTGGTCGCCGCCGGTGCCGACGAGATCCACCTGGCGCTCGGCCACATCGGCATCTACCGTAGCCTGGTACAGGCCGCCGAACTGGCGACCGAACAGGAGCGGGCGCTGTTCGAGGCGCTGGAGCTCAAGTCGCCGGGCGAGCTGGCGGCCCGGGTCGCCGAGTCCGTCCGCGACCCGGCCCTGGCCGGGATGTTCATGGCCCTGGGGCGCCTGCATGGCGGCCCCGAGGTGCTCGACGAGGCCCGCGAGGCCTTCGCCGAGGCGCCGGCGGCGGTGGGGGCGGCGCTGGACCAGCTGCGCGCCCTGCACCAGGGGGTCCAGGCCCAGCATCCCGAGGTCGAGCCCTACTTCGACCTGGCCGAGCTGCGCGGCTACCAGTACCACACCGGCATGATGTTCGCCGCCTACGTGCCCGGCTACGGCCAGGCCCTGGCCAAGGGCGGCCGTTATGACGATACCGGCCGCGCCTTCGGTCGCGCCCGGCCGGCCACCGGCTGCTCCATGGACCTCAAGCTGCTGGCCACCCTGGCGCTCGGCGAGCCGGCCCATGACGGCGTCTGGGCCCCGGCCGAGGGCGAGGGGCTGCGGGAGGCCATCGCCGCCCTGCGCGAGCGGGGCGAACGGGTCGTCCAGGCGCTGCCCGGCCAGCGCACCGGCCCCGGGGAGCACCGCTGCAACCGGCGGCTGGAGCGGATCGACGGCCGCTGGGAGCCGCGCTCCCTGTAGGTTTCACAACGGCGGGCCCGACCGGTACGCCGGTCATCGAGGACGGCCCTGGGCCTGACATGGGCGCGGCGCGGGCAGCGCGGCGCCGCAACGAGAGACGAGAGCACAATGGGCAAGAACGTAGTCGTACTGGGCACCCAGTGGGGTGACGAAGGCAAGGGCAAGGTGGTCGACCTGCTCACCGAATCCGCCTCCGCGGTGGTGCGCTTCCAGGGCGGGCACAATGCCGGTCACACCCTGGTCATCGACGGCGAGAAGACCGTCCTGCACCTGATCCCCTCCGGCATCCTGCGGCCCGACAAGACCTGCGTGATCGGCAACGGGGTGGTGCTGTCGCCGGAGGCGCTGATCAAGGAGATCCGCGAGCTGGAGGCCAAGGGCGTGCCGGTGCGCGAGCGCCTGCGCCTGTCGCCGGCCTGCCCGCTGATCCTGCCGTACCACGTGCGCCTGGACCAGGCCCGCGAGAAGGCCCGCGGCGTGGCCAAGATCGGCACCACCGGTCGTGGCATCGGTCCGGCCTACGAGGACAAGGTGGCCCGTCGCGGGCTGCGCCTGGGCGACATGCTGCACCGCGAGCGCTTCGCCTCCAAGCTCGGCGAGGTGCTCGACTACCACAACTTCGTGCTGGTCAACTACCACGGCGAGGCACCGGTGGACTTCCAGCAGGTGCTCGACGAGGCGATGGAAATGGCCGAGGAGCTGCGTCCCATGGTGTGCGACACCGTGGGCCTGGTCCACGACCTGCGACGGGCCGGCGAGAACATCCTCTTCGAGGGCGCCCAGGGCTCGCTGCTCGACATCGACCACGGCACCTATCCCTTCGTCACCAGCTCCAACACCACCGCCGGCGGTACCGCCACCGGCTCCGGCGTCGGGCCGCTCTACCTCGACTACGTGCTGGGCATCACCAAGGCCTACACCACCCGTGTCGGCTCCGGCCCCTTCCCCACGGAACTGTTCGACGAGCACGGCCGTCACCTGGCCGAGCGTGGCCACGAGTTCGGCGCCACCACCGGACGGCCGCGTCGCTGCGGCTGGTTCGACGCCGTGGCCCTGCGCCATGCGGTGCAGATCAACTCGGTCTCCGGCATCTGCCTGACCAAGCTCGATGTGCTCGACGGGCTGGAGAACATCCGCGTCTGCGTCGGCTATCGCAGCAAGGACGGCGAGGTCCTCGACACCCCGGTGGACTCCGAAGGCTACGAGGCCCTCGAGCCGCTCTACGAGGACCTGCCGGGGTGGAGCGAGTCGACCCTGGGGGCCAAGCGCGTCGAGGACCTGCCGGCCAACGCCCGCGCCTACATCAGCTTCCTCGAGGAGAAGGTGGGCACGTCCATCGACATCATCTCCACCGGCCCGGACCGCAACGAGACGATCGTGCTGCGCAACCCCTTCGAGGGCTGAACGCGCCCCGGGGCCTGGCCCCGTGACGTGATCACCCTTCAGCGCAAGGCCGGCATCCAGTGCCGGCCTTGCGCGTTTGCGGTGGGCGTGTGCCGCGAGGCAGGGTCACTCGGCCGCGGCGATATCGTCCGAGAGCAGGTCGTGGAGGGTCTCCAGGGCGATGTCGCTGTCGCCCTCCATGACCTCGTCGAGCCACAGCAGCGCCTGCTCGCGGTTGGCGTTCTCCAGGCCGTGGGCCGACAGGTAGGCCTCGGCCAGGGCCAGCCGGGCGCTGGCGTGGCCCTGGTGGGCGGCCTGCAGCAGGTAGTCGGCCCCGCGACGGGAATCGCGCTCGAGCAGTTCGCCGCGCAGGTACTCGCGGCCCAGGGTCGCCTGGGCGCCAGCATGGCCCGCCTCGGCGGCTTCCTGCAGCAGGGTCAGGCCCCGGTCGACATCCTGCGGCATGCCGTCTTCGCCGCGCAGCAGC
Source organism: Halomonas sp. LBP4 (assembly GCF_003202205.1). Taxonomy (GTDB): domain Bacteria; phylum Pseudomonadota; class Gammaproteobacteria; order Pseudomonadales; family Halomonadaceae; genus Halomonas; species Halomonas flagellata. Next base: position 725,876 of record NZ_PDOG01000001.1, on the reverse strand, counting down.
ACGCGACCCAGGTTGGCGCGGGAGGAGAGATCGCCGCTCTCCACCGCCCGGGTCAGCCACTCCTCGGCCTGGTCCGGGTCGGCCTCGACACCCTTGCCCTCCAGATAGGCCTGGCCGAGCAGCTGAGCGGCGTGGGGATTGCCCGCCTCGGCGGCGGGACGCAGGTAGGCGAGGCCCTGTTCGGCGTCGACCTCGCCGTGTTCGCCGGTGAGGTAAGCGCGTCCCAGGGCGAGGCGGGCGCCCTGGTGGCCGGCATCGGCCGCGCCCCGCAGCAGCTGCATGCCGCGCTGGGGGTCGCTGTCGAGCAGCATCTCGCCGAAGTCGGCCCTGGCGCCGGCATGGCCGGCGTTGGCGGCGCGCTCGAGCCAGGCCCGGGCATACTCGCGGTTCTGCTCGACCCCTTCGCCGTGGAGAAAGGCGCGCCCCAGGTCGGCCATGGCGCCGGGGTGACCGTCCTCGGCGGCCTCGACCAGGGCGCGGATATCCCCCTGGGCACCGCGATCCCGGTTGAGCCGGGTCAGGGCCTCGTCGGCGGAGGCATGCCCGGCATCCCGGGCCCGGGTCAGCCAGCGGGAGGCGGCGTCGAGGTCCTGCGGCAGCCCCTGGCCTTCACGGTAGGCGCGCCCCAGCACCACCATGGCATAGGCGTCGCCCTGGTGGGCCGCTTGCTCGAGCAGCTCCAGCCCGCGGCCGGGGTGCTCCTCGAGCGGCCCGGCGAGGTAGGCCTCGCCGAGCGTGGTCATGGCGCTGGCATCGCCGGCCTCCACCGCCGCCTGGAGCAGCTCCTCGCCACGGCTGGGGTGGAAGGGCACCACCTCGCCCTCGAGATGGGCCTCGCCGAGCAGGCGCAGGGCGCCGCTCTGGCCTCGTTCGGCGGCCTCCCTCAGCAGTTCCTCGGCCCGACGGCCGTCGGCGGGCACGCCCCGCCCCTCGAGATAGGCGGCACCGAGCTGCTCGGTGGCCCAGGGGTGGCCCAGTTCGTGGCCACGTTCCAGGTACTCCATGGCCAGGTAGGGCTGGCTCGGTACGAGCTCATCGCCGAGGTAGATGTCCCCGAGATACGCCAGGGCCAGCGGGTCATCCTGCTCGGCGCCCCGTTCGAGCAGCTCGATGCCACGCCTGACGTCGGGAGAGGGGCGCATCGCCGTGTCGGCAAGGGAACCGGTCGCGTCGTTGCCGGTGTCGCCATCCAGACGGTCCGGCCCCATGAGATTGCTCCGTTCGCCGGCTTCATCGATCAGTGCCGCCCCGAGGACCACCATGGCATCCACCGAGCCGGCCTCGATGGCATGGGTCAGCCAGCGCTCGGCCTCGACTCGCTGGGTCGGTCCCACTTCCGGGTCGAGCAGCAGCCGGCCCAGCTGCGTCATGGCGTCCACATCACCACGGTTGGCCGCCTCCTCGAGCAGCTCCCTGCCGCGCTGAGGGTCGCTCTCCATCATGGCTCTGCCGGCCTGGCCCAGGGCGTCCTCATCCCCGGCCTCGGCGGCGCGCACCAGCCACTGTCGGCGCCGCTCCGGCTGGTCGCCGAGCAGTCCGTCCGGCGCGTGAAGCCCGGCGAGCTGTCGCATGGCGTTGGTATCGCCGGCAGCCGCCTCTTCCTCGAGCATGGCGGCGTAGCGTTGGGCATAATCCATGGCGCGTTCCGGTTCTTCCGGCAGCCAGCCGCCGGGGCCATGGGCCTCGGCCAGGGCCTGCAAGGCCTGGGCGTCTCCCCGCTCGGCGGCGCGGGCATAGAGCTCCCGGGCCCGCTCGGGGTCGGCTCCGACCCCCTCGCCGCCCTCGGCGAGCAGTGCCGCCAGCATCGGCTCGGCGCGCTCCACGCCCTCGTTCACGGCCTGGTCCAGCAGGTAGTAGGCCAGCACGTCGTGGCGTTCGACGCCGTCCCCTTCCCGGTAGAGTTTGGCGAGGTTGAGCGAGGCGTTGCCGAGAACCGGCGAGGGCAACTCGATCGCCTTGCCGTAGAGCCTGGCGGCCTCGGCGGGATCCCGCTCGACCCCTTCGCCGGCGTCATACAGCTTGGCCATCTCGTAGTAGGCGGGGGGAAGGTGGCGGGCCACCAGCGGTTCGAGGCGTTCGATGGCCTCGTCGTACTGCCCGACCTCGACTAGTTCCTGGATGCGGCCGATCCTGCTCCAGTCATCTCCCTCGATGTCGGCCTGGGGGCCGCCATCGAACCAGTCGGTGTAGCCGGCCGGTACGCCACGGGTGCTGTCGTTCGGCTGTCCCGGGGCGACGCACCCGGCGAGCAAGGCCAGCAGGGCGGCCGAGGCTGTGAGCCGCAAGGAGGCGTAAGGGCGGAAGGTAGTGGCGGTCTTCTTCATGGAGGGTTCCTCGTTGAGCGGGGGGACGACCGCGGGCGTCACTGCTGGCCCAGGCCGCGGAAGGCCTCGGTCTGGCGCTGTTCCTCGTCCCGGAAGACGTGGGTCTGGGCATCGGGTGGCATGAAGTAAAGTGTGGCGTAGCCCCCGGCGCTGCGGTTGTAGAGGGGGCGCACCCGGGTCACGAAATCCTCGATGCGTGGGTCGTCGTAGCGGGTCTGGTAGATCTCCATCCAGGTGAAGTACTGGGGATCCTTGAGAAAACCGGTGTACTGCTCGAGGGGGGCATAGTCGCCGAGCGCCGCCGGATCCTCGAGGATCTCGAACAGGAAATCGACGCCGTCGCGGAGGGTCTTGCCCTCGATCTCGAGGTCGAAGATCTCCTCGTAGCCCTGGCGGGAGATGACCTGCATGTTGGTCACCAGGTAGAGCAGGGCATAGTTCTGGTAGTGGGTGGCGCGTCGGCCACGGTTCACCTCCAGCGGGAAGGCGCCGTCGTCGGTCATGTCGTGCAGGGCGGAATAGATGGCGCTGACCCCGAAGCGGAACAGCTCGTCGTCCTCGGTGAGCACGCCGATCACGCTGCCGTAGAGGGCACGCCGATAGAAGTGGTTGTTGCAGCAGCTGTTCTCGGCGTCGCCGGGGATGTCGGCGTGGAGGTGGGCGAGCTCGTTGAGCCAGGCTTCCAGGCGCTCGCGCTCCTCTTCCAGGCCCTCGACGTAGGGGCGCACCACGGCGTAGGCCATGCCGGCGGCGAACAGCATCGACTCGGTGGCGAACCAGGCCTGGGGTTGCATGGAGTCGTAGTGGAAGTCGGTGAGCGCCTCGGACTCGGCCCAGTGGTCCAGGAAGCGGATCAGGCACTCGGCATAGTAGGGATCGCCACTGGCGACGAAGGAGCCTGCCAGCATCGAGACGTTGTCCTCGAAGCGGAACAGCGGCTCCGAGGCGAGTTCCCACTCCTCCGGATTGGGGTAGTAGCCCGGGATTCGCACCCGGGTGGTGATGGGCTCGTACTCCAGCAATTGCTGGCAGCTCGGCCCCTGGGAGAGCTCATCGAGCTCCTGCAGCAGGATGGAGTTGTCGGTCTGCTCGAGCTCGGCCATGCGGGCGGCGACGTCGAAGTAGCCGGCGTCCGGTTCGTTGACCCGGTATGCCGAGAGGTCCAGGGCTTCCCGCTCCTCCCGGCTGAGAAGCTCGTTCTCGTCGGCACTGGCCACGCCAGCGAACCCGGCGAACAGCAGCGCCAGGATCGCGGGGCTCGGGCAGCGCGACAGGAGGGCTCGGCGTCGGACATGGGGCATGGTGGGGGTCGCTCCCTGCTGGATCTGGACGGTGGAACTGGACGGTGGCACTGGACCGTCGATGGCGAGACCGGGTGACGTCAGGTCGTCGGCACATAGAGCCGGAAGGCGGCGAAATCCGCGTACTGGTCCCGAGGCGTGCGCCACTCGTTCCCGCTGCCGCCGAAGAAGGTCGAGAACATCAGGCCGTCGATGGTCAGGTCCGGCGTGGTGCGATAGACGATGTCGCGTTGCTCGAGCACCGGTTGGCCGTCGATCCACAGCCGAGCCAGACCATTGCTCTCCCCCGGGTCGTTGAGCACGATCTCCTGCTCGATGGTCACCCACTGGCCGCTGGGGAAGGTCCAGGTGCCTCGGCCCACCGAGGTGCCTGTCTGGTCGACCACATACTCGTAGAGCTCACCCTGGCCCTGCTCGCGCCACATCAGGCGCATGGAGAAGCCGTTCTCGCCGTCGGCGGTCTCGCCGCCGCTGGGGGCCTCACCGCCGTAGAGGCCAGGCAGCTTGCCCCCCTTGACGAAGTCGAAGCCGGGCTCGAAGCGCACCCGGTAGGTCAGGCAGGCGCGTTCGGCGCCGGCCAGGGCCGCCGGTTCGGTGTAGAAACCGGCGCCGCCCTTCTCTCCGTCACCCGGCGAGGAAGTGTCCGCGGGATAGTGGACCCGCAGGCCGGGTTCGCCGAGGCCGGTCTGGTCGGCTCCCAGGCGGTCCACGTTCTGCTTGGTGCCCCAGTGGCGTCGTGTGTCGAAGCCCTCGCGGATGGCGTCATGGCCGTTGCCGGCCGCGCTGGGGCGCGGGGCATCGATTTCGGTGTAGCGCGCCGAGCACGCCTCGACCCCGGGAATCCCCAGCGAGGCCTCGTCGATATCGTCGGCCTGCGCCGTCCAGGGCGTGACGGCCATCAGCAGCAAGGCCAGCGGCAGGCCGGTGAGGGGGCGGGCGAATGGTGCAGCGTCCAAGGTCATGGTGTCTCCTGGCTGGATAGGGTCGCCCGCGACGCCTGGCGTCGCGGGGTCTGATCGAGTGGCGACGCCTCAGCCGGTGTCGCCGTCGTCTTCCTCCATGGCGGCGCGATAGATGCGATCACCCAGCTGGATCACGGCGCGGGCTCCCTGCCAGACCCATTCGGCGGTGGCACCCAGCAGCGGGGCCTCGGTGAAGCGCACGTCCACCGGCTGACCGACGCTCTCCGCCGGGAGGTCGCGCTCGGGCACCAGCAGCACGCTGGCCACGTTCTGCTGTTGGCGGACCCAACTGGGGAAGCCGGCACGGGGCTGGCGTTCCACGTCGAGGGCGACGTTGCGTACCCGGGCACGGATCGGTTCCGTGGCATTGGGCAGGGCGATATAGGCCAGCTGGTTGGGTTCGATGCGATCGATGTCGCTCATGTGCACCAGCGCCTCGACCAGGACGTCGTCCTCACCGGTACGGATCAGCGTCATGATCCGCTCGCTCTCGTTGATGTAGGTGCCGTCGGCGCTGCTCAGTGCCCAGGCCACCAGACAGTCGCAGGGACTGTAGATGTCGTTGTTGGCCTTGCGCGCCTCCAGGGCGGTGATGCGTGAGCTCTCGTAGTCACGGGCGGTCTCGAACTGCTCGATGCGGGCCCGGGCGATCTCCGGCGAGACCGACTCGAAGGTGAGGGTGTCGCCACTGGCCGGCTGGGCGGAGTTGGCCAGGCTGACCTCCTGGCCGCCGGCATCGAGGTGCTCCTGGAGGTTCTCGATCAGCCGGTTGTTGTAGCGCTGGGCGGCATCGGCCAGGATCAGGTCCGACTCCAGGTCGCTGTTCTCGACGTTGGTGAGCAACTGGTCACGCTCGACCCGGTCGCCGGCCTGGAGGTCATGGGCCGCCAGGATGCCGGGACCGGGGGCGCGGATATCGATGCGTGGCGCGGTCACCGCGGCGAAGCTCGGCTCGATCATCATGAAGTTGCGATAGGCGGTGGCGGCGGCCACCAGCGCCAGCACCCCGATGGCCCCGAACAGGATCACGTAGCGGCGCATGGGGCGCGGTGGTCGTGACGAGGGCAAGGGCTTGGCGACCCCGGCCTGGCGCTTGCGCGGTGTCTGGGGATCCTCGCCGGCCATCAGGGCCTCGACACTGGCGGTGCGTCCGCTCAGGCAACTGCGGATCACCTGGCGCAGCAGCTCCCGGTGCGGTGGCTCCATGTCGACGATCTCGAACCCCGCCTTGTAGCCGCGACCGTTCGGCTCGGGCACGGCACGGCGACACTCGGCGCGCAGCGGGATGATCAGCTCGGTGGGGCCGGCCATCATCAGCAGCGACGCCGAGACCGTCTCGCCGGGCTGGAAGGCGCGGTCGCTGTAGAGGGCGAAGCCGCCCAGCGACACGTCGGCCCCGGTCAGGGTGGTGCCGTCATCCAGCCTGACCCGGAAGGGCGGCGAGACACGAATATGACGCCGCTCGTCACGGCGTTCATGCTGGATCCGGTCGCCGTTCGCCTGGCGGGCACGGTCATGGGGAACCCCGCCCCATGCCGGGTAGCGGTCGTCGTCGGGGGCGCCCCCCAGGGTGGGTTCGTGTCGGTCCTGATCGCGGGGATCGGAATAATGGTCAGCCATCCGTTGTTGTCTCCTTGCTCAAGGGCCGGCCGTCGCCACGGCCTCCATGATGGGGTCGGCCTCGACCCTCAGGCGTACGTTGACGAGGGGCAGGCGCCGTTGCTCCAGGGTCAGGGCGCAGTTCGTCTCGGGCGTGCAGGACGCCGTGTCTTCGATTGCCTCGCCATCCGGCCCCTCGATATGGGCGGCCACCGCCGGACTGAGGGCCAGGGTGGTGGACGGCGTGCCGTCGGCACCGTCGATGCGCTCGGCCCGTATCGTCTCGCCATTCTCCAGGGCATCGAGCAGGGCCTCGTTCACCCGGAAGCTGCCGGCAGGCAGCTGCACGGTGCCGCCGTCGGGCAGGGTGGTGATGACCTGCGACAGCCAGCGGTTGACGTTCTCGGGAGTCTCGGAACCCGTGACGCCCGTGTCCCTGGCGATCGAGAGCGACATGCGGTCGGGCGGGGCGAGGACGCCGGTGGTGAGGATCAGCACGAACAGCAGCACGCCGTAGGCGAAGCCGTGCAGCAGATGCCCCATGTGGCGCTGGCGGCGCGCCGCCACCGGGTCGCCGGGCTCGCCGGCGGAGATCCCCTGGCGCGACCACTTCTGGCGGTTGAAGCGGAAGCTGACATAGGTCTTGAGGATCGCGCCCCACACCTGGTTGTAGTAGATCAGCGGAATCCACAGCAGGCTGTAGCGCCCGCGCTGCCAGGCCAGGATCAGGGTGGCGATGCCACGGGTGAAGAGGATCCACAGCAGGTAGGCGAAGATGAACGAGGGGCGCACGAAGAGCGTGACCAGGAGCGCCACCGTCGGCCCGATCAGGGTGGTCCACATGGAGAGCCGCTGGTCGACCAGGCTCCACCAGGCGAACATCCCCATGGGACGGGGCCCCAGGGCGATGGCCCGGTCGCTGGTACGCAGCATGTTGCCGTACCAGCGCCGCATCAGGTCGGTGGTCGAGGCGAAGAAGCGCCGCCGGTCGGGTAGCTCCTCGAACCCCGAGACGTAGACGTCGGGGATGTAGCGCATCCGCCAGCCGTTCTTCAGCAGCCAGAACCAGGTCGACTTGTCGTCGCCGGAGAGGAACTTGAAGCGGCCGAAGCGCCAGTGCTCGACCTGGTCGTTCTCGACCAGGTCGATGAAGTCCGGCTGCACCGCCAGGTCGGCGCGGAAGGCGCTGTAGCGGCCGGTGAGCACCAGCAAGCGGTTGGAGACCGACAGCGAACTCATCACCAGGTGGCGCTGGGCATAGCGCAGGTCGTACCACTCGCGGGTGGCGTCGCCACCGGTGACGATGGCGCTGTTGTTGGTGGTCAGGGCCCCCAGGTCCGGGTCGGCCTGGAAGAAGGACAGCGAACGCTCCAGGGTACCGGGTTCCAGGCGGATGTCGCCGTCCATGGAGACCAGCAGCGCCCCGGGTGCCGGCAGCCGACGCGAGATCGCCCGCAGCACCTCGGCCATGGCCGAGCGCTTGCCGTCCCCCTTCTGGAACATGTAGCGCACCTCGACGTTGCCGGGCCAGCCGTGGTCGTCCATGACGTGGGTGATGACATCGACATCGGTGCGGTCCGAGATCGAGGCGAAGAGGGTGGTGGGCACGCCATAGTCGACGAGCTCGCGCACCAGGGCATCGTAGACCCGGAAGTTCACTTCCGGGTCGATGCGGAAGGAGGTGCAGAGCACGTAGAGCTCCGGCGGCCGCGACACCTCCGCGGCCGCATCGGCCTCGGCCCGCAGCCGCGGAAAGAGGCGGCGGTTGTACCACGCCGAACGCAGGGCCTGGACCAGCCACCAGGAGTAGCGCCAGGCGCCCACGGCACCGATGGCGAAGAAGAAGCTCTTCGATTCGGCATCGAAGACCTCCCGCGGCAGCTCGACGATCACCACCACCAGCATGGCCAGGATCAGCACCAGGACGGTGAGCTCCGTCACCCGGCTGGCGACGGCGCGATCAAGGGGCGGTTTCGACATCTCGACTCCTCAGGCCAGGACGGGCCGCACGGAGTCGCCCCGGCCGATGGCGTAGTAACCGAGCCCGGCGGCCTTGACGCTGTCGGGATGGAAGAGGTTGCGGCCGTCGACCACCACCGGCTCGAGCAGGGTCTCGCGCAGCAGGTCGAAGTCGACGGTGCGGAAGGCCTTCCACTCGGTACAGATGACCAGAGCATGGGCACCCTCCAGGGCCTCGTCGCGGCGCTCGGCGAGGACCAGGTCGTCACGCTCGCCATACAACCGGCGACACTCCTCGGCTGCCTCGGGGTCGAAGGCCTGTACCCGGGCGCCAGCCTCCCACAACGCCTCCATCAGCGCCCGGCTCGGCGCCTCGCGCATGTCATCGGTGTTGGGCTTGAAGGCCAGCCCCCAGAGGGCGATGGTCTTGCCGGCCAGCTGGCCGTCGAAGGCCGCGCAGAGCTTCTCGAACAGCTTGCCCTTCTGACGGCCGTTGACGCGCTCCACGGCATTGATCATCTCGGCCGGATAGCCGGCCGCCTCGGCGGTGTGGGCCAGCGCCTTGACGTCCTTGGGAAAGCAGGAGCCGCCGTAGCCGCAGCCGGGATAGATGAAGCTGTAGCCGATGCGCGGGTCGCTGCCGATACCGTGGCGCACCTCCTCGACGTCGGCGCCGAGGCGCTCGGCCAGGTTGGCGATCTCGTTGATGAAGCTGATCTTGGTGGCGAGCATGGCGTTGGCGGCATACTTGGTGAGTTCGGCGCTGCGCACCGCCATGAACATCAGCTTTTCCTGCTGGCGGTTATAGGGGCCGTAGCACTCGCGCATGGCGCGCCTGACGCGTTCCGACTCGGTCCCGACCACGATCCGGGAGCCACGGGAGAAGTCCTCGATGGCGGCCCCCTCCTTGAGGAACTCGGGGTTCGAGCAGACATCGAACTCCAGCTCGACGCCGCGACCGTCGAGTTCGGCGGCGATGACGCGCTCCACCTTGCTGGCCGTCCCCACCGGTACCGTCGACTTGTCGACGATGATGCGATAGTCGGTCATGTGCCGGCCGATGGTCTCGGCGACCTTGAGCACATGACGCAGATCGGCGCTGCCGTCCTCGTCGGAGGGAGTGCCCACGGCGATGAACTGGAGCAGGCCGAACGCCACACCCTTGGCGGCATCGGTGGTGAAGCGTAGCCGTCCGGCGGCCTGGTTCTGGCGGATCAGGCTCTCCAGGCCGGGCTCGAAGATCGGCACCTCGCCGGCCTCGAGTCGGGCCACCTTGGCCACGTCCACGTCGACGCAGATGACGTCATGGCCGACATCGGCCAGGCAGGCTCCCGTCACGAGCCCCACATAACCGGAACCGAAGATGGTAATCCTCATGGTCGTCGTTGCTCCTTGCTGTTGGGCCGCTCCATGTGCACCACGCCAGCCTGCCGCCGGGGTTGCCGGCAAGCGGTGACGCGAAAGGGCCGAAAACGTGAGTCGTCGACCTTACCCTCAGGCAACAATCAGGCCAGGTTTCAAGGAGGCTTCTAAATCAGTGGGTTGGGGGCTAGGCTCGGATGGCGTCGCCGCGCGGGAACGCCCGATCCGTCACCGTGAGGCAACAGATCGGGCGCGAGATCGAAGGAGCCTTGCAGATCAGGGAGTTGGCTGTTGCCGATCGGCAACAGGGGGCGGTGAAGGCGACACAAGGTACTGATGTGGCATGACTTTCCAGGGGGCGAGGCTACGCCCGACGCGCGGGACCGTCCGCCGTGGTGACGCTGCTCAGGCGCCCTCGCGAATCCGGGCCTCCATCCGGGCGAGAAAGACGCCCATGATCTGCTCATAGAGCGTGCGGCCGAGCACCGCATCCTCGACCCCGGCGTCCACGTTGGGGTTGTCGTTGACCTCGATCACCACCACGCGCCCACCGGCCTGCTTGAGGTCGACCCCATAGAAGCCGTCGCCGATGAGGCGAGTGGCCTTGAGCGCGGCCTTGAGGACGTCCGCCGGCACCTCGGTCGGGTCATGGGTGGTGAAGCCTCCGCTCTTCACCTTCGGGCCCGAGTGGTCATAGATCTGCCAGTGCCCGCGGGCCATGTAGTAGCGGCTGGCGAACAGCACCCGGCCGTCGAGCACGCCGATGCGCCAGTCGTAGTCGGTGGGCAGCCACTCCTGCAGCAGCAGCAGGGCCGAGGCATCGAACAGCCGGGCGGCCTCGCGCTCGAGTTGCGCGGGCGACTCGACCTTGACCACCCCCCGGGAGAAGGAGCCATCCGGTACCTTGAGCACCAGCGGGAACGACAGGCCGGCGATCCGCTCGGCCAGCGGCCGGCGGTCACGACGCTGGAGCAGGGCGCCCTCCGGGGCCGGCACGCCGCGGGCACGCAGCAGGGCATGCAGATAGACCTTGTTGGTGCAGCGCAGGATGTCGCGGGGGGCGTCGATCACCACCAGTCCCTCGTGCTCCGCCTGCCGGGCCAGGCGGTAGGTGTGGTGGTCCAGGGCCGTGGTCTCACGGATGAACAGGCCGTCGAACTCGGCCAGGCGGCCGGCATCGCGGCGGGTGATCAGCGAGACGTCGATGCCGAGCCGGCGACCGGCCCGGATGAACGCCTTGAGGGCACTGCGGTTGCTCGGCGGCAGGGCCTCGTTCGGGTCGACCAGGATCGCCAGGTCGAAGCGGTAGCGGCGGCGTGCCTTGGGCGTCCGCCACACCTTGCGCGAGTGGCGGTTGAGCGCCTTGGCGAAGAGGTCCTGCTCCTCGGCGGCGAGGTCGCGCAGCCGGATCGGCCTGAGCCGCGCCAGCCGCCAGAGGTCATGGCGGCGCACCAGGCGCGCCTCGAGCAGCGGGCAGGGCAGGCGTTCGAACAGCTTGCGGGCGAGCCGGGCCAGCGCCGGCTCGCGGCATTCGCCGAACAGTACCCGCAGGGTCAGGTTGTCGCCGGCCAGGGACCCCTGCCGGGCCAGGTCGCCGAGCAGCGGGGCCAGGGTGTCGAGCCGCAGGTCGATCAGTGCCTTGCGCGACAGTTCGTTGAGCGTCTCCACCGTCGGCAGCACCCGCTGGCCACGGGCCTGGGCCAGCAGCGAAACATAGTAGCCGCTGCCCAGGTAGTCGAGGTCGCTGCTCAGGTTGATCACGTGGGTGGTACGGTCCCGATCGTCGGCATCGCGATGACGGTGATCCTGGGCAAGGAAGTCCTCGGCACCGATCAGGTCCTCGGAAGGGTAGTAGGGTTGCCAGTCATCCAGACGGTCGACGACGATGCGCAGGGGGCACATGGGGGCTCCAGCCGGGCGAGGAGGGGCGGCAGGGGGGCCGCCGGAACGCAGTCAGCATGCCCTTGAGCCCGGTCCTCGACAAGCGGCGGGGTTGGTGAAAAGATTTCATGATCACGGGCGCTGACAAGCGTATCGAGCATGATCACAATCACGGCCGTGACCTCTGGAGGCATGAGATGACCGTGACCCTGCGCCAGGCCCGTCCCGGGGACCTGGACGACCTCCATCGCCTTGAGCAGATGGCCTTCACCGGTGACCGTTTCAGTCGTCGCCAGCTCTGGCATCTGCTCAACCGCGCCCACGCCGTGACCCTGGTGGCCGAGAGCCCGGGGACCGAGGGCGAGGAGGGCCGGCTGCTGGGCTATGGCACCCTGCTGTTTCGCCGCGGCAGCCGGCGCGCGAGACTCTACTCCTTCTGCGTGCACCCCGCGGCTCGGGGCGAGGGCCTGGGCCGGCGTCTCGTCGAGGCGCTCGAGCAGGTAGCGCTGGCGAGGGGCGCCGAGCGGCTGGGCCTCGAGGTGCGTGCCGACAACCGGGTGGCGCTGGGGCTCTATCGGCGCCTGGGCTTTCGTCTGGAGTGCTGGCTCGAGTGCTACTACGCGGATGGCTGTGCCGGCTGGCAGATGGTCAAGACCCTGGCGCCGACGGTCGAGGCCGTCGAGCGCGTGGGCTGATAGACTCACCCTTCCATTTCCATCGGCTACCAGGACCGCATCATGCCCTCCTTCGATATCGTTTCCGAGTTCGACAAGCACGAAGCCAGCAACGCCGTCGACCAGGCCAACCGGGAGATCCAGACGCGCTTCGACTTCAAGGGCGTCACCGCGAGCTTCGAGCTCAATGGCGAGACCGTATCGCTCGAGGCGGAGGTCGACTTCCAGCTCAAGCAGATGCTCGAGGTGCTGCGCAACAAGCTGATCGCGCGCGGCATCGACGCCCGCTGCATGGACGTCAAGGATCCCGTGCTCTCCGGGGTGCGCGCCCGCCAGGAGGTAGTCCTCAAGCAGGGCCTCGAGCAGAAGGAGGCCAAGGAGATCGTCAAGCGCATCAAGGATTCCAAGCTCAAGGTCCAGGCCCAGATCCAGGGCGAGAAGGTGCGCGTGACCGGCAAGAAGCGCGACGACCTGCAGGCGGTCATGGCCCTGCTCAAGGGCGAGGGAGGCCCCGACCTGCCGCTGCAGTACGACAACTTCCGCGATTGATCCGCGGTGTCCCGGCGTCTCTGCCCGGGCCGGTCCCGGGCTTTCTTGACCCAGGTCACGCCGCCCGTTCATGCCTCTTGAAAAGCGCCCTGCCGCCACCAATTCTGAAGATGCCGAATGGCAGAGTTCTTGCCGTGGAGCATCTTCGACAGACGAGAAAGGAGGTGTGGCAGATGAACCTGCAGAAATTCTCTCCCTGGAACTGGTTCAAGAGCGAGAGTGCCGATGCACCGACCGGGACCGTGGAACCTCGGCGTGGCGAGCTGACCCCGCTGACGAGCATGCACCAGGAACTCGATCGCTGGATGGACGGCATGATGCGCCAGTTCGGCATGCCATCGCTCGAGAGTCGCTTCGGTGACATGCCCGCGCTGCTGCGCCCGAGCCTCGATATTGCCGAGCACGACGACCGTTACGAGATCAGCGTCGAGGTGCCCGGCGTCGAGGAGAAGGACGTCAAGCTGAGCCTGGACGACCGCCGCCTGGTGATCGAGGGCGAGAAGCGCCAGGAGAGCACTACCCGGGAGGAGCGCTACCAGCGCGTCGAGCGCTCCTATGGCAGCTTCCGGCGGGTGCTCGACCTGCCGGGGGACGCCCGGGTCGAGGAGATCACGGCCTCCTTCGCCAAGGGCGTGCTGAGGATCAGCGTACCGCGCTCCCCGGAGGCGAAGGCGTCACGCCGCGAGATTCCCATCCAGGGCTGAGCGTTCGCCCACCGTCACGGGCCCGCCGCTACGCGGGCCCGCGCTTTCCGAATGCCGCGGGTCTCTCTTCGTGGCCGGACCATAGGTTGCCTCTCCTCGTCCCATAGGGCATCGCGATTGGCCATGCCGGGCGCCTTGGGCTTCAATGAATGATCAGGGAGAGGGAGGGAGCACTCGATGCCGACGCTGCAACGTGCCGTCTTTATCGCCATCGCCTGGATCAGTTTCGCGCTCGGCCTGATCGGGGTCTTCGTGCCGCTGATGCCCACCACCTGCTTCATGCTGCTGGCGGTGTGGGCCGCGTCGCGGGGCTCGCCGCGCTTCGCCCTGTGGATCCGCGAGCATCCACGCTTCGGCCCCGCCGTGGTGGCCTGGGAGGGCGAGCGCGCCATTCCCCGGCATGCCAAGTGGCTGGCCACCGGCATGCTGGCCTTCTCGATGCTGGTCTTGACCCTCACGGTCAGCGTGGCGTGGCTGAAATTCGCCCTGATCGCCGGGCTCTTCCTGGTGGGGGTATGGATCGTCACTCGCCCGGAACCCGTCGTCGCTTCCTGAGGCACCGGTTGCCTCGTCTCGACCGAAATCCCTCGAGACGAGGCGCTTTGAGATAGGGGGCGGGGGGGCCGTACAATGGCCGGCAATTCTCGACAGGAGCCACCTCGATGTCCGAACCGCAGCCGATCCACCTCAGCGACTACCGCCCTCCCGCCTACCGCGTGACCCGCACCGAGCTGACGTTCGCTCTCGATCCCGCCGCCACCCGGGTCAAGGCGCGGCTGCACCTGGAACGCCACCCCGAGCGCGAGCCCGGGCTATCGCTGGAACTCGACGGTGAGCAACTTGCGCTCAAGGCCATCGCCATCGATGGCCAGCCGCTCGGCGCGGACGAGTACACCCTCACCGAGAGCGGCCTGACCGTGCACCGGGTGCCGGAGACCTTCCTGCTCGATACCGAGGTGGAGATCGCGCCGAAGGAGAACACCGCCCTCGAAGGGCTCTACCAGTCGAACGGCATGTACTGCACCCAGTGCGAGGCCGAGGGCTTCCGGCGCATCACCTTCTACCCCGACCGCCCGGACGTGATGGCGACCTTTTCGACCACGTTGATCGGCGACGCCGCGAGCCTGCCGGTGCTGCTCTCCAACGGCAACCCGGTGGAGCGCGGAGAGCTGCCGGGCGATCGCCACTTCGTCACCTGGGAGGATCCCCACCCCAAGCCCTGCTACCTGTTCGCTCTGGTGGCCGGCGACCTGCAGAAGGTCGAGGACAGCTTCACCACCATGAGCGGGCGCGAGGTGGCCCTGCAGATCTGGGTCGAGGAGGAGAACCTCGGCAAGACCGATCACGCCATGGCCTCGCTCAAGCGCGCCATGGCCTGGGACGAGCGGACCTACGGCCGCGAGTACGACCTCGACCTGTTCATGATCGTGGCGGTCAACGACTTCAACATGGGCGCCATGGAGAACAAGGGGCTCAACATCTTCAACTCCGCGGCGGTGCTGACCCATCCGCACACCGCCACCGACGCCGCCTTCCAGCGGGTCGAGGGCATCGTCGCCCACGAGTACTTCCACAACTGGTCGGGCAACCGGGTGACCTGCCGCGACTGGTTCCAGCTCTCCCTCAAGGAGGGCTTCACGGTCTTCCGCGACCAGTGCTTCAGCGCCGACACCAACTCGGCACCGGTCAAGCGCATCGAGGACGTCTCCTTCTTCCGCACCGCCCAGTTCGCCGAGGACGCCGGCCCCACCGCCCACCCGGTGCGTCCCGATCACTACATCGAGATCGGCAACTTCTACACCCTGACCATCTACGAGAAGGGCGCCGAGATCGTGCGCATGCTCTGCAACCTGGTGGGCTGGGAGACCTTCCGTCGTGGCAGCGACCTCTACTTCGAGCGCTTCGACGGCCGGGCGGTGACCATCGAGGACTTCGTCGGCTGCATGAGCGAGGTCTCGGGCCAGGACCTCTCCCGCTTCATGCTCTGGTACTCCCAGGCCGGCACCCCGGAGATCGACGCCCACGGCGAATACGACTACGCCAGCTGCGAATACCGGCTGGTCCTGCGGCAGCGCACCCCGGCCACCCCCGGCCAGGCGGAGAAGCAGGCCCTGCACATCCCGATCCGCCTGGGGCTGGTGGGCACCAAGTCCGGGCGCGACCTGTCCCTGACCCTCGGCGGCGAGGCGCTGGGCAGTGACGCCGTCATCCACCTGCGCGAGACGGAGCAGGAGTTCGTCTTCACCGATGTCGCCGAAGCCCCGGTGCCCTCTCTGTTGCGCGGCTTCTCGGCGCCGGTCAAGCTACGCTTCCCCTATGGACGCGAGGACCTGGCCTTCCTGCTGCAGCACGACGCCGACGGCTTCAATCGCTGGGACGCCGGCCAGCGCCTGGCCCTGCTGGCGCTGGACGACCTGATCGCCGCCCACCGCAACGGGGTCGAGAAGGTGATGGACCCCCGGGTGGTGGAAGCCTTCCGCGGACTGCTGGCCTCCGACCCCGAGGACAAGGCGGTGCTCGCCGAGATGCTGACCCTGCCCTCCGAGGCCTATATCGCCGAACAGCAGCCGCTGGTGGACGTGGATGCCATCCATGCCGCCCGTGACTTCGTCGAGCAGTCGCTGGCCGTGGCCCTGCGCGACGACTTCCTGCGCCTCTACGAGGCGAATCGCTCCGACGTCCCCTATGCCCCGGAACCCGAGCAGATCGCCGCGCGCAGCCTGAAGAACGTGGCGCTCTCCTACCTGATGGCGCTGGAGGACGAACAGGCGATCGAACTCTCCCGCGAGCAGTTCGCGGCCGACCACAACATGACCGACGTGCGTCATGCCCTGACCCTGCTGGTACACAGCAGCCGGGACGACATCGCCGATCCGGCGCTCAAGGCCTTCGGCGAGAAGTGGGCCCACGACCCCCTGGTCATGGACCAGTGGTTCAGCATCCAGGTCACCCGCCCCCAGCCGGACGTGCTCGAGCGGGTGAAGTTCCTGATGGGACACCCGGCCTTCTCGCTGAAGAACCCCAACAAGGTGCGCGCCCTGATCGGTGCCTTCGCCGGCCAGAACCGGGTCAACTTCCATCGCCTCGACGGCGAGGGCTACCGGCTGCTGGCCGACGTGGTGATCGAGCTCAACCGGCTCAACCCGGAGATCGCCGCACGCCTCATCACGCCGTTGACCCGCTGGCAGCGCTTCGACGAGGCCCGCCAGGCGCTGATGAAGGGCGAGCTCGAGCGGATTCGCGCCGAGGAGCTCTCGCCGAATGTGTATGAGGTGGTCGAAAAGGCTCTCGCCTGAGCCAACGCACGATCGGTAACGACAGCGCCGCCCATCGGGCGGCGCTTCTTGTCCTGCACAACGGCCGTCGAGCGCAGCGGCAAAGTACCCGCCCAATCAGTTGATCAGCCAGCTGAGCACGGTCACGCCAAGTACGAGCCAGATCAGGGCGACGACGAAGGCGCGGCGCAGGATGGCGGCCAGCCCCTTCCACAGCAGCCACAGGCCGACGATCAGCACCAGCAGGCTGATCAGCGAGGGGGCGATGCCGAGCGACTCGGAGAGGCCGCGCAGAAAGCTCCGGGCCGAATCGCCGAGATTGGCGAAGAAGCCGCGCAACAGGTCGACGATGAAGCGGATCAGGTCGCCGAGCGCGCCGCCCAGCCAGGTGAAGACGTCTTCCATGCTCAAGGGGTTCCAGGACAGCCATGTTCGACGCAAGCGTCACTCATCGGGATGGTCCGGCAGGATATTGCCCGGGGTTCCCCTAGCCATCAAGCCGCAAACGCCTCTGGCTGGCAAGCGGCACGGGCTGTCAGCCGAGCTGCCGAGACAGGGGCGAGATCCCGGCTTCCTCGGCGGCGCTGTCAGCCAGAGCGCGTCCGGCTTCATCGTAGACGTGGAAGACGGCATTGGCGCCCAGCTCGCGGATCGGCTCGATCTCCTCGGGAAACTCCACGACGGCCGTGATGCGCCCCGGAAATTCCCGCGAGCGCAGTTGCTTCAGGGCGACGAGGTTGCCGGCGTGGTGCGGCATGGCCAGCACCACCATCTGCACGTCGCGGGACATCAGCAGCTTGTCCCAGAAATCGGAATCCACGGCATCCCCCTCCAGCACATTGAAACCGCGTTCGCGGAGTAGCTTCACGCTATTGGGGTTGCTGTCGATGCCCAGCACACGCAGACCATACACTTTCTGCAGGCGCCGGTAGACGCTGCGGCCGATGCGCCCCATGCCCAGCACCACGGCCTCGGCATCCCCCACCTCGATGGGGCGGTCGTTGGCGGCCAACTGGCTGGGGGCACGCTGCGGCAGTCGAGGCTCGAGCCAGCGGTAAATGCTCTCGCTGGCGCCATTGATCATTGCCGAGCTAGCGAAGCTGATGGCCACGGCCAGCGACAGGACCACCAGCCACTCCTCGCTCAGCCAGCCGGTGGACACGGCAATGGCCCCGACGATCAGCCCGAACTCCGAGTAGTTGGAGAGGCTCAGCGTCGCGAGCACCGAGGTGCGCGGGCGCATGGGAAAGCCCATGAAGATCCGTTGGTAGAGAAGGCTCTTCAGGGGCAGCACGGCCACCAGGGCCAGGGCCATGCCGAGGTGGCTCGCATCGGGCATGGCAGTGAGCCCGATCCCCAGGAAGAAGCCCACCAGCAGCAGCTCCTTGATGTTGAACATGGAGCGAGCCAGGTTCTGGGCTGCGGGGTGGGGGGCCAGGAGCAGGCCGATGACCAGGGCACCGAGGTCGCCCTTGACGCCCACGGACTCGAAGAAGGCGTAGCCCAGCACCAGGGCCAGCAGGATGCCGAACAGTAGCTGCATCTCGCCATGGCCGAGCTGGTCCAGGAGGCGGCGCAGTCCAGGGGCGGCCGGGATCAGCAGCAGCAGCCCCAGGGCCCAGGGGCTCGGCAGCTCGCCGGTGGAGGCGGTGATGAAGAGCACCGCGAAGATGTCCTGCATGATCAGCACGCCGATGGCCAGGCGGCCATAGGCCGTCTGGGTCTCGCTGCGCTTCTCCAGTACCTTGACCACGAAGACGGTGCTGGAGAAGGAGAGGGTAAAACCCAGCAGCGCCAGCGTCGGCCAGCCAGCCTCGGCCAGCAGCCCGAGCCCCAGCCACTTGAACAGTGACAGCAGGGACATCAGCAGCAGCGTCGAGCCCAGCATGTGCAGGGAAGCGCTGCCCCAGACGTCATGGCGCAGCAGGGTGCGCACATCCAGCTTCAGTCCGATGGTGAACAGCAGCAGGGTGACACCGGTGTTGGACAGCAGCTCGAGCAGTGGGGTCTTGTCGTAGCCCAGCGCGTTCAGGGCGAAGCCGGCAACGAGAAACCCCACCAGTGGAGGCAGCCGCACGGCCATGGCCGCCAGCCCGCCGATGAAGGCGGCAAGTAGGAAGGCTGCATCGATCATCGACGGTCCCTGTTCGACAAAAATGGCACGGGGTAGAGTGTAAAGAGGTTGGTCCGGGAATGGCACCGGCCAATGGCATGGTTGGCTCGCCGCTCGTGCCGCGTCGTAACGAGGAGACGTGCATGGAAATCTCGACGATCGTGGTGCTGGTGCTGCTGGTGGCCGTGGGCGTGTTGCTGGCCTATGGCGTTGCCATCTACAACCGCCTGGTGACGCTGCAGAACCGCTACGGCCACGCTTTCGCCCAGATCGAGGTGCAGCTCAAGCGCCGCTATGACCTGATTCCCAACCTGGTGGAGACGGCGAAGGCCTACATGAGTCACGAGCGGGAGGCCCTGCAGGCGGTGACCGAGGCGCGCAACGGGGCCCTGGCCAGCCTCCGGGCCGCCGCCGCCCGGCCCGGCGAACCCGGTGCCATGGCCGAGCTGGCCGGTGCCGAGGGCGCCCTGGGGGCCGCACTGGGGCGGCTCAACGTGGTGATGGAGGCATATCCCGACCTCAAGGCCTCGGAGAACATGCGCCAGCTCAGCGAGACCCTCACCAGCACCGAGAACCGGGTCGCCTTCGCCCGCCAGGCCTTCAACGATGCCGTGATGCAGTACAACAGCTACAGGCAGAGCTTTCCACCGGTGCTGCTGGCCGGCCCCTTGGGCCATCGCGAGGACGCCGCCCTGCTGGAGCTCGCGGACAGCGCCGAGATCCAGGCCGCTCCCCGCGTGAGCTTCTGAGGCGGGCGGCTCCATGGGGTTCTTCGAGGCCCGGCGGCTCACCGGCCACCTGGCCAGCCGGTCCCTGCCGCGGCATGATGGAGGGCACCGGCAATGACAACCTGGAGGCACCGCGATGCTCACTCCCTTTCATCTCGCCGTGCAGGTTCGCGATCTGGCCGAGGCCCGTCGCTTCTATGGCGAGCTGCTGGGCTGCCCGGAAGGTCGCTCCAGCGATACCTGGATCGACTTCAACCTCTACGGCCACCAGTTCGTTTGTCACCTGAACCCGGCCCTCGGCGACCGGGGAAGCGACGATCACCGCAATCCCGTGGACGGTCACGGCGTGCCGGTGCCACACTTCGGGGTAGTGCTGGAAATGGGTGACTGGGAGGCGCTGGTCGACCGCCTCACCGAGGCCGGGGTGCGTTTCGAGATCGAGCCCCACATCCGTTTCCGGGGTGAGCCCGGCGAGCAGGCCACCATGTTCTTCCGCGACCCCAGCGGCAATGCCATCGAGTTCAAGGCCTTCCGTGACATTGCCGGACAGCTGTTCGCCACCTGAATCCCGGCCTCGCCTTGCGGGGGCGGTGTCGCTCTGGTGCAATGTCATGCTTTTCGTCAGGAGAAAGAGGATGGCAATGAAACCCTGGATGCCTCTGGTGGCGGCCATGGTGCTCGCCCTGGGGCTGGCCGGCTGCGGCAACGGCGACGATGACGAGTCGACCCCTGCCGAGACCGAGGAAGCGCAGGAGATGGAACAGGAGGCGGAGGAGCCGGCCGCCACGATGGACGATGACGAGCCCGCGGCCGCCGAGGCACCGCCGCCCGCCGATGGCGAGGCGGAGGTGGAGGGGGGCGCCGGGGTCGATGCCGATGCCGAGACCCTCGGCGAGTCGCCCGACACCAGCCTGGAAGGCGACGAGGCGCTTCCCGGCGAGACGACCCGTGATGATGTCGACGCCATCATCGAGGAGCAGGAGCGACGCTTCGAGGAGGCCAGCCGCCGCATCGACGAGCAATTCGAGGAGGCCGAGCAGGAGCAAAGCCCCGAGTTCGAGCCCATGGAGGATCCGACCGACCTCGAGCCGTCCAGTGACCCCCTCGAGGAGCGCGACGAGTTCGGGCTGGATGAAGAGGCCGCCCAGGCCGGGGAGCCCACCAGCAGCGACATCGATGCCATCATCGAGGAGCAGGAGCGCCGTTTCGATGAGGCCCAGCGCCGCCTGGAAGAGCAGTTCGAGGAGGTGGAACAGGAGCAGGAGGAAAGCCCCGAGTTCGAGCCCATGGAGGTCGAGGAGGAGGAGTGAGGCGCCCGGCCGCCCATGAAAAAGGCCCACCGCGAGGTGGGCCTTCCTGTTTCACGGGCCGCAACGCACCGATTGGCGATGTCGTCGTCAGACGGGGTCGGCAACCGGCGCCGGGTTGCCAGGGATGGCTCCCTTAGTTGGCGATCCGGATGTTGGAGGCCTGAAGGCCCTTCTTGCCCTGGGTGACCTCGAAGGTGACCTTCTGGCCGTCCTGCAGGGTCTTGAAGCCTTCAGCCTGGATTTCGGAGAAGTGCGCGAACAGGTCATCACCGCCGTCGTCGGGAGAGATGAAGCCGTAGCCCTTGGTGTCGTTGAACCACTTGACAGTGCCAGTTGCCATTGTCGATTTCCTTAACATACTGTAATGATCGTGCCGGGCACACGATGTCGGATCGAGCGCCCCAAGTGCGTGGGCAAGGCAAGGAAGAAGTGCGCACTGGGTGTATCGAAGGAATCGAAGTACAACTGACGACTTTTTACTTGCTGACCAACGCCGCGGATGGTGCACCGGCACCCCGATTGCGTCAACCGGGCTGCCGCAGGGGGAACCGTTGCAACCGCCCGCAAGCTCACTGTAGATGGAAACCCCCCAGGCGTCCAGCACCCGCCGGCCGCCTTTCCCGATCACCCTCGCGAGTCCTGCCATGTTCATCGACGCACACTTCTGGCCCTTCCTGGTGGCCATCACCCTGCTGACCATGAGTCCCGGTGTCGATACCCTGCTGGTGATCCGCAACACCGCCCGGGGAGGGATGCGCGACGGCATTCTCACCAGCCTGGCGATCTGCTGCGGGCTCTTCGTGCATGCCGCCGTCTCGGCGCTGGGCATCTCGCTGATCCTGCTGCAGTCGGCCTGGGCCTTCGGGCTGCTCAAGCTGGCCGGTGCCGCCTACCTGGTCTGGCTGGGGGGGAACAGCCTGCTTGCCGCCCGGCGCGGCCAGGGGCTGCCGGTGGCCGGCGTCGGCGGCGAGCGACGCGCGGTGCCGGTATGGCTGCCGCTGCGCGAGGGGTTCCTGTCCAACGTGCTCAATCCCAAGACGGTGGTCTTCTACATGGCCTTCCTGCCCCAGTTCATCGCCCCGGGTGACCCGGCGCTGGTCAAGTCGCTGTGGCTCGCCGGGGTGCACTTCGTGATCGCCAACCTGTGGCAGATCGCCATCGTGGCGATGGTAGGCAGCGCCGGGCGCTGGCTGACCAGCCGCGCCTTCGCCAGGTGGCTCAACGCGGTGACCGGTGGCGTGCTCATCGCCTTCGGGGTCAAGCTGGCGCTGGCACGTCAGCCAGGCTGACATCGCTACGGGCTACGGGCTATGGGCTACGGGCTATGTGGTCGTAACATGTTGCTCGAAGCTCGAAGCTCGAAGCTCGAAGCTCGAAGCTCGAAGCTCGCGGCGTTGAGGCCTAGTTGCGGGCCAGCAGCGAGCGGTCGTAGCGCACGGAGGTCTCCGCGGGGCTCAGCACCGCCACGCCCTCGCTGTTGCCGCCGTTGGCCAGGCTCTCGAAGATCGCCCGGTAGGCGAGCACCGCCTGGACATAGGCGCGGGTCTCGCGGAAGGGGATGCTCTCGACGAAGAGGTCGAACTCCTCCGGGGCGTCGCGCAGCCAGCGGTCGACCCGGCCGGGGCCGGCGTTGTAGGCGGCGGTGGCGGCCAGGCGATTGCCGCGATAGCGGTCGAGCATGTCGCGAATGTAGGTGCTGCCGAGCCGGATGTTGAGCGCCGGGTCGAGCACGCCATGGGGGCCGGGATCGCTGATGCCGAGCTGGCGGCTGAGCTGGGTGGCGGTACCCGGCATGATCTGCATCAGGCCGCGGGCGCCGGCCGGCGAGAGCGCCTCGGGATTGTAGGCGCTCTCGCGACGGGCGATGCCCATCAGCAGGTAGGGGTCGACCCCGGTGGCACGCCCCCAGTGCAGGAAATGCTCGCGGTAGGCCTCGGGGAAGCGCCAGTCCAGGGCGTCCCACATCTGCCCGGTGATGGTGGTCTGCACCAGCTTGGCGTGCCAGCCCCGGCGTTGGGCATAGTCGGCCAGGGCGCGCGCCTCCCGGGGCGTGGCCCGGGCCACGGCGGCGTGCCACTCGCTGTTGGCCAGGCCCTGCTCGCCGATGCGGATCAGCGCCTCGGTGCGCTGCACCGCCGGCCAGCGGGCGACCTGCTCACGGAAGCCGTCGTCGAAGCCGTTGCGCTCCAGGTTCAGGGCATAGGGCCGGCCCAGGCGATCGGCGGCGGCGAAGCCGAAGAAGCTGCGCTCGTCGGCGGCGGCGGCATAGGCCGTCTCCGCGGTGGCGGTGTCGCCGAGCTGTTCCAGGGCACGGCCCAGCCAGTACTGCCAGCGGGCCTCCTGTCGCGGTGCGTCGGGCATGCGGTGGACCCAGTCGATGACCCCCCGCCAGTCGCGCTCGGCCAGGGCGGTGCGTACTCGCAGCTCGAGCAACTCGGCATCGGGCATGCCGACCAGGGCCTCGTCGACCCAGGCGCGGTTCTGGCGGATGTCCCGTACCAGTGAGTAGAACACCAGGTCGCGCTCGATGGCGAGGCGGCTGGGCTCGTCGAGTTCCAGGTGCGGGGCGATCTTGCGCCAGGCCTCATGGGCGGCCTCGGTATCGGCGCGGTTGAAGCCGTGCATGGCGGCGGCGAACAGCGCGCTGCTGCCCTGGCAGTCGGGGCCGATGCAGGTGGGTACCCGGGTGACCGCGGCGTAGTCCTTCTGCAGTCGCTCCACGGTGTCACGCGCCTCCTGCCAGCGGCTGCCTAGCATCCTGCCCAGGTAGCTCATCAGCCCGGTCTCGCCGGCCTGCCAGGCGAGCATCTTGCGCTCCCAGATCTCCCGCTCGCCGATCTCGCCCCGGCTGCGCAGGGCAAGGAACAGGGTGTCGCAGGCATCCGGCTGCGAGCGGCCGACGCGCCACAGCTCCCGCCCCCCCTCGGCGGCGGCCCTGGGGTCGCGGCCGAGCAGGGCCGTGTAGTAGTAGCACTGACGGGCGGTGCCCTCGGGCACGCCGTCGGCCACCGCCAGCAGGCTGCCGAAGCGGCCGGCGTGACCGTAGCGGGCGATGGCCTGGCCGCGCATCCACTCGCCCAGCGGTGAGTCGCCGTGGCGCTCGATGAAATCGAGCACTCGGGCCGGCTCCGCCTGGGGCAGGCGGTGGCGCAGTCGGTGGTACTCCACGTAGCCGGCCAGCAGGTGGTCGTCGATGGCCGCCTGGTCGATCTTCTGCCACTCCTGGTTGCGGGCCGCCTCCAGGGCGTCGCGCATGGCGCGATCATCAGCCTGGACGAGCAGCGGCAGGCAGCACAGGGTGGCGGCGATCAGGGCCTTGCAGTGACCGAATGACAGGGGCATATCGTGACCTCTTGGGGTTCGCGGTCGGCAGTGCCGCCATGGTGGCCGATGGCAGGGCGCTTGAGTAGTGTCGCCGTTACCCGACAGACACCGGCTGTCCGTCGCAGGGGGGGATACCCTATCGTGTAGCGGTGTTCCCGCATGCCGGCAAGGAGGTCGAGATGGCCAGATTCGGTGGCTGGTTCCTGATGGAGCGGCTGCGCCGCCGCTCCCGTGTGCTGGGAGAGATGGGCCGCGCCCTGCGGCTGTTCCTGCCCATGACCCGTGATGTGCTGCTGCGCCGCTACCGGCCGGTGCCCTGGGCGGCCTTCCTGTGGATGCTGGCGGCCCTGGCGTACCTGGTCTCGCCGCTGGACCTGATTCCCGACATGCTCCTGATGCTGGGGTTGGTGGACGATGTGGTGATCGTCGGCTGGCTGCTGACCCGGGTCGATCGCCGCCTGAAGGGGTATCGTATCTGGCGGGCACGCCGGGAGGGTGGCGACCCGCCCTCCGGCGAGGGTCGATGCGACGGGGAGCGTCCGCCTTGATACGATCGTTTGAAGTTCTCCTTCCCTGCTGCTGCACTTCGTGCTCGGCGACCCGGGGGCAGCCGGCGCTTGAAAAACCGGTACCGGGCCCCATATCGACGTCAGTTCCAAACCGGTGGAATCGCCACCATCGTCATGTCGAAAGAGGGGTCCGAGACACATGACCACAGCCACCCATGAAGAGACCCTCGGCTTCCAGACCGAGGTCAAGCAGCTCCTGCACCTGATGATCCACTCCCTGTACTCCAACCGGGAGATATTCCTGCGCGAGATGATCTCCAACGCCGCCGACGCCTGCGACAAGCTGCGCTACGCGGCGCTGGACAACGATGCCCTGTACGAGGACGACAGCGAACTGCGCATCGAGATCGAGCATGACCCGGCGGCGGGCACCGTCACCGTGCGCGATAACGGCATCGGCATGAACCGTGCCGAGGTGATCGAGAACCTCGGTACCATCGCACGCTCCGGCACCGCCGAGTTCCTCAAGCAGCTCTCCGGCGAGCAGCAGAAGGATGCGAAGCTGATCGGCCAGTTCGGCGTCGGCTTCTACTCCGGCTTCATCGTCGCCGACGACATCACCGTGCGTACGCGCAAGGCCGGCACCCCGGTCGGCGAGGGGGTGGAGTGGCACTCGAAGGGCGAGGGCGAGTTCACCGTCGCCGACGTCGAGCGCCCGGCCCACGGCACCGAGATCGTCCTCCACCTCAAGGAGAACGCCAGGGAGTTCGCCGACGACTTCCGTCTGCAGAGCCTGGTGCGCAAGTACTCCGACCATATCGATGTGCCGGTGCGCATGCCGCGTGTCGAGACCGACAAGGACGAGGACGGCAAGCCGGTCGAGGGCAGCGAGAAGACCGTCTGGGAGACGGTCAACGAGGCCACCGCGCTCTGGGTGCGGCCCAAGAGCGAGATCTCCGACGACGAGTACAAGGCCTTCTACAAGCACGTGGCCCACGACTTCGCGGATCCCTTGACCTGGAGCCACAACAAGGTCGAGGGCAAGCTCGAGTACGTGAGCCTGCTCTATGTGCCGGGCCGCGCGCCCTTCGACCTCTATGAGCGCGACGGCGCCCGTGGCGTGAAGCTCTATGTGCAGCGCGTCTTCATCATGGACGACGCCGAGCAGTTCCTGCCGCTCTACCTGCGCTTCATCAAGGGCGTGCTCGACACCCGCGAGCTGTCGCTGAACGTCTCCCGCGAGCTGCTGCAGCAGGATCCCAAGGTCGAGAAGATCAAGAGCGCCCTGACCAAGCGCGCCCTGGACATGCTCGGCAAGCTGGCCAAGGACAAGGAGGCCTACCAGGGCTTCTGGAACGCCTTCGGCAGCGTGCTCAAGGAGGGCCCGGCGGAGGACTTCGCCAACCGCGACAAGATCGCCGGCCTGCTGCGTTTCTCCACCACCCATACCGACAGTGCCACCCAGGACCAGTCCCTGGCCGACTATGTCGGGCGCATGAAGGAGGGGCAGGGCAAGATCTACTACATCGTCGCCGACAGCTTCAATGCGGCCAAGAGCAGCCCGCATCTCGAGATCTTCCGCAAGAAGGGCATCGAGGTACTGCTGCTCCACGACCGCATCGACGAGTGGCTGATGAGCCATCTGACCGAATTCGATGGCAAGGGCTTCGTCGACGTGGCCAAGGGCGACCTGGACCTCGGCGAGGTCGAGGGAGAAGAGGAGAAGAAGGCTCAGGAGGAGACCGCCAAGGCGAAGGAGGCCCTGGTCAAGCGGGTCAAGGAAGCACTCGGCGAGCAGACCCAGGAGGTGCGGGTCACCCATCGCCTGATCGATTCGCCGGCCTGCGTGGTGCTCCCGGAGCATGAGATGGGCTACCAGATGCGCCGCATCATGGAGGCCGCCGGCCAGCCGTTGCCCGAGGTCAAGCCGATCCTCGAGCTCAATCCGGCCCACCCCCTGGTCGAGCGGCTGGAGTCGGCGGACGGCGATGCCTTCACCGATCTGGCCCATGTGCTGCTCGACCAGGCGATCATCGCCGAAGGCGGTCATCTCGATGACCCGGCCGCCTACGTCAAGCGCCTCAACGCCCTGTTGAGCGCCTGATCACCATTTCATCGAGCGATACTTGACCTCCACGCAGGCCGCGTTCGGGCGGCCTGCGTGCGTCAGGGGGTTGGTCCTTCTCTCCTTTACGTCAACGTCATTTCGTGGATTTTCCCTGACTCGTCAGTCATATAGTGCTACATTCGAGGGCTGCCCTTCATTCTCCTGACGGTTGTGCAATGCGGCATCGTCAGGTATGAATACACGGTCTGACGCATGCAAAATGTCAATAACCAACCGGGAGATCCAACGTGAAGATTGGTGCACCCAGGGAGCTCGCCAAGGGTGAGGCGCGCGTCGCGCTGACCCCCGAGAGCGCTCAGCAGATCCAGAAACTGGGACACGAGTGTCTCGTCGAGGCCGGAGCCGGGACTGCCGCGGGCTTCGATGACAACGCCTACCGGGCGGCCGGGGTCACCGTCGTCGACGGTGCCGAGGCACTCTGGCGCGAGGCCGAGGTGGTCATCAAGGTGCGCGAGCCCTCCGAGGAGGAGGCCGGTCGCCTGCGCCAGGGTCAGACGCTGATCGCCTTCATCTGGCCGGCCCAGAACGAGGCCCTGCTCGAGACATGCCGCGCCCAGGGGGCGACGGTCATCGCCATGGACATGGTGCCGCGGATCTCGCGGGCGCAGAAGATGGATGCGTTGTCGTCCATGGCCAACATCGCCGGCTACCGGGCGGTGATCGAGGCCGGCAACAACTTCGGGCGCTTCTTCACCGGCCAGGTGACCGCCGCCGGCAAGGTGCCGCCGGCCAAGGTGCTGGTGATCGGTGCCGGGGTGGCGGGGCTTTCCGCCATCGGCACCGCCACCAGCCTGGGGGCCGTGGTGCGCGCCTTCGACGTGCGCCCCGAAGTGGCCGAGCAGATCGAGTCGATGGGCGCCGAGTTCCTGTTCCTCGATTTCGACGAGAGCCAGGACGGGTCGGAGAGCGGCGGCTATGCCGCGCCCTCGAGCCCCGAGTTCCGCGAGAAGCAGCTCGAGTGTTTCCGCGAGCAGGCGCCGGATGTCGACATCGTCATCACCACGGCGCTGATTCCGGGCCGTCCCGCGCCCAAGCTGTGGCTGGCGGACATGGTCGAGGCGATGAAGCCCGGCTCGGTGATCGTCGACCTGGCCGCCGAGAAGGGGGGCAACTGCGACCTGACCCGCGCCGACGAGAAGGTGGTCTCCGACAACGGCGTGACCATCGTCGGCTACACCGATTTCCCCTCGCGCATGGCCACTCAGGCGTCGCTGCTCTATGCCACCAACGTCCGCCATATGCTCACCGATCTCACCCCCGCGAAGGATGGGAAGATCGTGCATGACATGGAGGACGACGTCATCCGTGGCTCCACGGTGACCCACGAGGGCGAGATCACCTTCCCGCCGCCGCCGCCCAAGGTCAAGGCCATCGCCGCGGCCAAGCCCAAGCCCAAGGAACCCGAGCCCACACCGGAGGAGAAGAAGGCCGCCGAGCATGCCGCCTTCCTGGCCCAGACCAAGCGCCAGGTCACGATGCTCGGTGTAGGGGGAGCGCTGATGCTCCTGCTCGGCCAGGTGGCGCCGGTGTCCTTCATGCAGCACTTCATCGTCTTCGTGCTGGCCTGTTTCGTGGGCTTCCAGGTGATCTGGGGCGTCAGCCACTCCCTGCATACGCCGCTGATGGCGGTGACCAACGCCATCTCCAGCATCATCATCCTCGGGGCGATCCTGCAGATCGGCTCGAGTAGCTTCCTGGTGGTGCTGATGTCCGCGATCGCGGTACTGATCGCGTCCATCAACATCGTGGGGGGCTTCCAGGTCACGCGCCGGATGCTCGCCATGTTCCAGAAATCCTGAGCGGCGGAGAGACGAGATGTTGAGTCAGGGATTTGTATCTGCCGCGGCGATCGCGGCGAGTGTATTGTTCATCCTCTCCCTGGGGGGGCTGAGCAACCAGGAGAAGGCCAAGCGGGCGGTGTGGTACGGCATCGTCGGCATGGCCGTGGCGGTGGTCTTCACCGCCTTCGGACCGGGCATCGGCGGCTACTGGTGGATGGTGCCGATGATGATCGTCGGCGCGGTGATCGGTGTGCAGGTGGCCAAGAAGGTCGAGATGACCGAGATGCCGCAGCTGGTGGCGGCGCTGCACAGCTTCGTGGGGCTGGCGGCGGTGTTCGTGGGCTGGAACGCCGACCTGGAGCGGCGCCGTGTACTGGCTACCCAGCTCGCGGAGTCTTCGACCGAGGGCTTCTCCGCCTTCGCCGCCCTGGTGGCCACCAAGACGCCGGCGGAGCTCACCTTCCTGCAGATCGAGGTGGTACTGGGCGTGTTCATCGGCGCGGTGACCTTCACCGGTTCGGTGATCGCCTTCGGCAAGCTGGCCGGCAAGGTGGACAGCAAGCCGCGCAAGCTGCCCGGCGGCCATATGCTCAATGCCGGGGCAGCGGCACTGTCGCTGTTGCTGGCGATTCTCTACCTGAGCGGCGCGGGCTTCTGGACGTTGCTGTTGATGTCGCTGCTGGCCTTCTTCATCGGCTACCACCTGATCATGGGCATCGGCGGCGCCGACATGCCGGTGGTGGTGTCGATGCTCAACAGCTACTCCGGCTGGGCGGCGGCGGCCATCGGCTTCACGCTGTCCAACGATCTGCTGATCGTCACCGGCGCCCTGGTGGGCTCCTCCGGTGCCATCCTGTCGTACATCATGTGCAAGGCGATGAACCGCAACTTCGTCAGCGTGATCCTGGGCGGCTTCGGCGGCAGCCAGGGGCCGGCGGCGGAGATCGAGGGCGAGCAGGTGGCCATCGACGCCGCCGGCGTGGCCAGCGCCCTCAACGATGCCGACAGCGTGATCATCGTGCCGGGCTATGGCATGGCCGTGGCCCAGGCCCAGAATGCGGTGAGCGAGCTGGTACGCAAGCTGCGCGCCGCCGGCAAGGAGGTGCGTTTCGGCATCCACCCGGTGGCGGGTCGCCTGCCGGGGCACATGAACGTGCTGCTGGCCGAGGCCAAGGTGCCCTACGACATCGTGCTGGAGATGGACGAGATCAATGGCGACTTCCCCAATACGGACGTGGCGATCGTCATTGGCTCCAACGACATCGTCAACCCGGCCGCCCAGGAGGATCCCAACAGCCCCATCGCCGGCATGCCGGTGCTGGAGGTGTGGAAGGCCAAGCACGTCTTCGTCTCCAAGCGCGGCCAGGGTACCGGCTATTCGGGCATCGAGAACCCGCTGTTCTACAAGGAGAACACCCGGATGTTCTATGGCGATGCCAGGGCGAGCATCGACTCGCT
This sequence comes from Halomonas sp. LBP4, assembly GCF_003202205.1. Classification (GTDB taxonomy): domain Bacteria; phylum Pseudomonadota; class Gammaproteobacteria; order Pseudomonadales; family Halomonadaceae; genus Halomonas; species Halomonas flagellata. Next base: position 695,935 of record NZ_PDOG01000001.1, on the reverse strand, counting down.
GCTGCACCTGATCGACTGAGGCGTTCCACCCGGGTCGAATCGTCGGCCCGGGTTCCCGCTTCACCACGGCACGCCCCTCGATGGGGCGTTTTTCGTTACACTTCAACCTCAACCTCAACCTCCAGGGGCGACCATGTCAGACGAACCCATGCGAGTGGCGGTGCTCGGCGGCGGCAGTTTCGGCACCGCCCTGGCCAGCATCGCCGCCGATAACGGGGCCAGGGTGCGGCAGTGGCTGCGCGACCCCGACCTGGCGGCACAGATCAACCGCGAGCACCGCAACGGCCGCTACCTCCCCGACTACGCCATCAACCCGGCCGTGGTCGCCTCCACGGTGATGGCGGAAGTACTCGAGGGGGCCGACCTGGTGCTGGTGGCGATTCCCTCCAAGGCCTTCCGCGATGTGGTGCGCCAGGCACGGCCCTGGCTCCATGCCGGCCAGATCCTGGTCAGTACCACCAAGGGGATCCAGGAAGAGGGCTTCAAGCTGATGAGCCGGATCCTCGAGGAGGAGACCGGCTTTCCGCATATCGGCGTGATCTCGGGGCCCAACCTGGCCACGGAGATTGCCCAGAAGCAGCTCACCGCCACGGTGATCGCCAGCGACGACCCCGAGACCCGCACCCGGGTGCAGACCGCCCTGGGCTGCGACTACTTCCGGGTCTATGCCAGCAACGACCGCTATGGCGTCGAGCTGGGCGGGGCGCTCAAGAACATCTACGCCATCGCCGCCGGCATGGCGGCGGCGCTGGGCATGGGCGAGAACACCCGCAGCATGCTGATGACCCGGGCGCTGGCCGAGATGAGCCGTTTCGCCGTGGACCAGGGCGCCAACCCCATGACCTTCCTCGGGCTCGCCGGGGTCGGCGACCTGATCGTCACCTGCTCCTCGAGCCTGTCGCGCAACTACCGGGTGGGCCAGGCCCTGGGCGAGGGCAGCACCCTGGACGAGGCCGTCGAGGCGCTGGGCCAGGTGGCGGAAGGGGTCAACACCGTGCGCCTGGTCCGCGACAAGGCCCGCGAGGACGGTGTCTACATGCCGCTCGCCGAGGGCCTCTACCAGGTGCTGTTCGAGGGCGTGCCGGCCCAGGAGATGGCACGGATGCTGATGCTCGGCGAGCAGAGCAGCGACGTGGAGTTCATCCTCTCCCGGGAGGACGTGCGCCAGGCCCATCGCGACGACGGAGGCCCCCATGGCTGAGCGACTGCTGATCATGCGCCACGGCGAGGCGAGCCCGGGCAGCCCCGACATCTATCGCCCCCTGACCGAACGGGGCCTGGACGAGACCCGACGGGTGGGGGCCTGGCTGGCGGGCCGTGACGACCTGGCCGGCCTGCGCCTGCTGGCCAGCCCCTACCGGCGGGCGCGGCAGACCGCGGATGCCATCGCCGAGGCCCTCGGCCACGAGGTCGAGTCGCTGTCGATCCTCACCCCCGACGATCCGCCCCAGGCGGTGGTCGACTGGCTGCTCGAGCAGGCAGGGCAGGGCCCGCTAATGCTGGTGAGCCATATGCCGTTGGTCGGCGCCCTGGCGGGCCTGCTGGTGGAAGGGCGGGACGATCGCGGCCCGGGCTTCCCCACCGCCGCCGTGGCGGAGCTCACGGCCGAGGTGTGGGCGGCGGGCTGTGCACGGCTGGTGCGCTTTACCGCGCCGGCGGACCTCGCCTAGATCACCCCGGCGGCCTTCAGGCTGAAGGCCCCCAGGGTGATGGTCACGCTGGCCATCAGGGTGGTCAGGGCGATGATGTTGGCGGTGAGCACGGCGTTGCCGCCCATCGCCTTGGCCATCACGAAGGCCGCGGCGGCGGTGGGGCTGGCGAAGAACAGGAACATCACCCCCAGCTCGCGCCCCTCGAAGCCGGCGAGCCGGGCGGCCCCGGTGGCCAGGGCCGGCAGCACCACCATCTTCATCAGGCCGGTCTCCACCGTGATCCAGCCCGAGCGACGGAGGGCCCGTAGGGAGAGGGTGGCGCCCACGCACAGCAGCGCCAGGGGCAGGGTCATGGAGGCGAAGTAGTCGCCGGAGGTCGCCAGCCAGCCCGGCAGCTTCAGGTCCAGTGCTGCCACCGGCAGGGCGGTGAATACCGCCAGGATCAGTGGATTGCGCAGGATATGCCCCAGGATGCTGCGCCAGTCGGCGTGCCTGCCGGGCCGGTAATGCGCCAGGGCGATCACCGAGAAGGCGTTGTAGGTCAGGATCACCACCCCCAGCAGCAGCCCACCCGTCGACAGGCCCGCCTCGCCGTACATGCCGGCCGCCAGGGCCAGACCGACGATCCCGCAGTTGCCGCGAAAGGCGCCCTGGATACAGGCGCCGCGATCGGCGATGTCCGTCCGGTGGTGGGCCCACCACCAGCTCAGCAGGAAGCCGCCCAGGGTGGCGGCGGCGAAGAAGCCCAGCATTCGCGGGTTCAGGGTGGTGTCGAGGTCGGCGGCGATGATGCTGAGGAAGATCATCACCGGCATGGAGCCGCGGAAGACCAGGCGCGAGGCCGTGGTCACGAAGTCGTGTCCGAGCATGCCGAACCGCCTGAGCAGGTAGCCCACGAAGACCATGACGAAGACGGGCAGGGTGATGTCGAGGCTGTCGAGCAGCAGGTCGCCGAGGTCCATCCAGGGGCTCCGTGGTGGGGTCGCGATGGCCGCCTATGGTACCGCCGACAGCTGGCGACGTCTCAGTCCGAGCCTCTCTCCAACTTTAGTCGCAATTTGGCCAATCGAGCTTGCCGAGGCTGGAAGTGACGATTAGTTTGTATGATGTATGACAACGAGGCGTTGTCAGTCACCCGTAGAGGCGGTCGGGGAGTCCCTGGCCCCGATAAGCAAGAGGACGGTTGCGTGAAGTTTTCCAGACAAGCAGTGGTGCAAGCCATCGGTGACGGCCTGCTGTCGTTTCCCATCACCGACTTCGACCAGGAGGGCCGTTTCGACGCCGAGAGCTATCGCCGGCGGCTGGAGTGGTTCATCAGCCACGACATCTCCGCGGTCTTCGTGGCCGGCGGCACTGGCGAGTTCTTCAGCCTGTCGCTCGACGAGTTCCGCGAGATCGTGCGCGTCGCCGTGGAGACGGTGGACGGCAAGCTGCCGGTGATCGCCAGCGCCGGGTTGAGCGTCGAGAGCGGCAAGGCCTTCGCCGAGGCGGCCGAGGAGGCCGGCGCCGACGGTATCCTGCTGATGCCGCCCTACCTGACCGAGTGCCCGCAGGACGGCCTGGTCGACTACGCCCGGCAGATCTGCGACGCGACCCGGCTCAACGTCATCTACTACAACCGCGGCAACGGCATCCTCGAGGCCGAGTCCGTTCAGGCGCTGGCCGAGGCCTGCCCCAATCTGGTCGGCCTCAAGGACGGCAAGGGCGACATCCAGGCGCTGAACAAGATCGTCAAGACCGTGGGCGATCGCCTGGTCTACGTGGGTGGCGTGCCCACCGCCGAGATCTTCGCCGAGGCCTATCTGTCCATCGGCGTCAACACCTACTCCTCGGCGGTGTTCAACTTCGTGCCCGACATGGCCGTGACCTTCTACAAGGAACTGCGCAAGGGCAATAGTGAAGCCGTCAAGCAGATCACCAACGACTTCTTCATTCCCTTCGTGGACCTCAGGGATCGCAAGAAGGGCTATGCCGTCAGCCTGATCAAGGCCGGTGCCGAGCTTATCGGCCGTCCGGCGGGCAGTGTGCGCGTGCCCCTGACCATGCCGACTTCCGAGGAGCGCCAGCAGCTCGCGTCACTGATCAAGTTCGCTGACGGCCTGTAACGCAGCGTTTGCCATTTCTCGTCGAACCTGGAGTAAGGTTATGTCCCGTATCGTATCCGTCGTCGTCACCCCGATCGCCTTCCGCGATCCACCTCTGCTCAACGTGAGCGGTATTCACGAACCCTGGGCGCTTCGTTCGATCATCGAGGTGGTCACCGAGGACGGACGCTACGGCCTCTCCGAGTCCTATGGCGACGAGCAGACCCTATCGCAGCTGCAGAAGGTGGCATTCCGACTGGAAGGCGTCGATGTCTTCCACCTCAATGAGCTGAAGGCCATCATCGAACAGTGCGCCGATAGTGAGCCACAACAGGGCGGCATCGAACTGGCGCCAGGAACCAATCAGGCAACCACGCTGCCACGCATCTTCGCCGCCTTCGAAGTCGCTTTCCTGGATCTGATGGGCAAGATCACCGGGCGTAGCGTCTGTGACCTGTTGGGTGGCAAGGTGCGCGATGCCGTCCCCTACAGCGCCTACCTGTTCTACAAGTACGGGCGGCACCAGTTTAGCCAGGACGGCTGGGTCGATGCCTGGGGAGAGGTACTGACCCCCGAAGACGTCGTGCGCTCGGCCAGACAGATGATCGATCGGTACGGCTTCCAGTCGATCAAGCTCAAGGGCGGCGTGTTCGAGCCCGAGCGGGAACTGGCGGCGATCCGCGCCCTGCGCGAGGCCTTCCCCGAGCACCCGCTGCGCATTGATCCCAATGGAGGCTGGACGCCCGAGACCACCAAGCGCCTGATGCCGCAGATAGAAGGCTTGCTGCAGTACCTCGAGGATCCCGCCCCCGGCAAGGACGGCATGGCCGAGGTCCATCGGTCGGCCACCATGCCATTGGCCACCAACATGTGCGTGATCGGCTTCTTCGACTTCCCCGAGGCGATTACCAAGCAGTCCGTGGATGTGATCCTCTCCGATCACCACTATTGGGGCGGGTTGCAGGCGACCCGGGATCTGGCCCGAATCTGTGAGACCTGGGGGCTGGGACTGTCCATGCACTCCAACTCCCACCTCGGCATCAGCCTGATGGCCATGACCCATGCCGCCGCGGCGATCGGCAATCTCTCCTATGCCTGCGATACCCATTATCCCTGGCAGGAGGAAGAGGTCATCGTGGGCGGAAAGATCGCCTTCGAGGATGGCAGCGTGCGCGTCCCCGATGTGCCTGGGCTGGGCGTCGAGCTGGATCGCGACGCTCTTAAGCAACTGGCACATAACTATCAGGAGTGTGGCATTCGTTCGCGTCACGATGTGAAGGAAATGCAGAAGTACGACTCTACTTGGACAGGGAAGGTACCTCGCTTCTGACGCCTCGTGGAGGCATTTCGTTGTTTAACCGACAATAGCTACAAGGATACCGACATGAAAATTCGCACCTTAGCTCATTCCATCACCCTGGCGACGGCTACTCTGGCTGTCGCTGGTACCGTTCAGGCCGCAGAGGATCTGAAGGTCCAAACCTCCTTCAACTCCGGCGATTTCGCCTATCAGTATCTCCAGGAAAATTGGGCACCTAAGCTCGAGGAGATGACCGGCGGCGATGTCACCATCAACCTGATGCCCATCGGAAGCGTGGTTCCATACAAGGAGACCATCGAAGCCGTAGCCATGGGTCTGCTGGATGGTGATATGACCGCTCCAGCCTATTTTACCGGTAAGGACCCGGCTTTTGCTCTAATGGGTGACCTGATTGCCGGCTACGATAAACCCTCACAGTTCCTCGATTTCTGTCAGAACGGTGGTGGGGAAGAGGCACTACAGAATGCTATCGATGCCCAAGTAGATGGCAAAGTCCAGGTAGTCGGCTGCGGTCCCTACAAGCGAGAGGCTTTGGTTGCAGCGGTACCCATTCGTAGCGTCGAGGACCTCCAGGGAGTGAAGATCCGTTCGCCGGAAGGCCTGGCGGCAGCCGTCTTCGAGCGGGCTGGGGCGACGCCGGTCAATATTCCCTTCTCCGAGGTCTACACCTCGCTGCAGCAGGGTGTGGTCGATGCCGCCGATGCCTCGGCCTACGTCAACAACGACGCCTCGGGCCTGCATGACATCGCCAAGTACCCAATCTATCCTGGGATCCACAGCATGTCGTCGCAGCAGTTTACGCTCAACCAGCAAACTTGGGAGTCGCTGAGCGAGGAGGACCAGCAGGCCCTGAACCAGTGGTTCTACGACGCTTTCAGCGACCTGGCAAGTGCGGTGCAGGAGCAAGATGAGAAACTGGTGGCCCGTGACAAGCAAGAGGATGACATGACGGTCATCGACTGGCCGCAGGAAGAGCGTGACCAGTTCCGCGAGATCGCCAAAGGTGCCTGGGAAGAGTTTGGCGAGAGGAGCGAATTGGCTCAGCAGGCCCTGCAGGCTCACCTTGAGTATATGCGTGAAGCTGGCCTGCTCGAAGATGGTGCCGGGACGGACACTGCCACGACTGAACAGGATCAGCAGAACTGATTCGTCACCTTCCGGACCACGGCAGAGGGCATTGTCGTGGTCCTTTTTTCTCACTGGAGTCTGCTATGCGACTACTCAGCCGACTGGCGGCAGGCATGGACCGTATCAGTGCCTTCATCGGCTATGCCTGCGCCGTGCTGTTCTTTGCCTGCATCGTGTTGTCTGCCTTCGAGGTGGTCATGCGCTACGCCTTCGATGCGCCGACTCAATGGACCTTCGAGACGGTCATGGCGCTGTGCGCCACCGGCTGGGTGCTGACCAGCGGTTATGTGACCCAGCGCAAGCGGCATATCGCCATCACCATGATGGAACTGGTCGTGCCCGCTCATGTGTGGAAGAAGATGGAACTGGTCTCGCTGGGGGTGGCGATCTTCGCCTTGGCCGCGCTGATCTGGGCCACCTGGGAGCCGGCGATGATGGCGCTGCATGGTGGCGAGCGTAGCGGTAGCTCTTTCAACCCGCTGTTGCCAGCTTATCTCAAGCCGATCCTGGTGGTGGGGGCATTCCTGTACCTCCTGCAGCTGCTCGCCAACGTGGTTCACTGGTTCGAGGACCAGGCCAAGGGAGAGACCGAATAATGGGTATCGAAGTCGTCACCTTGTTGATCGTCCTGGCGCTGCTGGCGCTGATGGCCTTCGGCATTCCGCTGGGGGTCACCACGCTAGCGGTGTCGGTGGTCACTGCACTGCTATTCTACGGCCCGGATGGCCTTTTCCTGGTCTCGTCCAATGTCTACCATGTGCTTGAGAAGTACGAGCTGGTCGCGGTGCCGTTCTTCGTGTTCATGGCCAACGTGCTGGAACGCTCGGGTATCGCCCACTCGCTGTTTGACAGCATGTCGATTCTTGGCGGCCGGGCGCGTGGCTCGGTAGCCGTGCAGACCTGTGTGGTGGCGGTAATCCTCGCCGCGATGAGTGGCATCATGGGCGGCGAGATCGTCATGCTGGGCCTGATCGCCCTGCCGCAGATGCTGCGTCTGGGCTACGATCGCAACCTGTCGATCGGCATCATCTGCGCCGCCGGCGCGCTGGCTACTCTGATTCCGCCCTCGGTGGTGATGATCGTATACGGTCTTGCTGCTCAAGTTTCGATAACGAAGCTGTTTGCCGCTGGTGTCGTGCCGGGCATGATTCTGGCCGCCATCTACATCACCTATATCTTGATTCGCTGCCGTCTCAATCCGGCGCTGGCGCCGATCAATGACATTCCCGAGACCGCGCTTCCGCTGTACAAGCGCCTCAAGTATCTCAAGGGCGCGATCCTGCCGTTCATCCTGATCGGCTGTGTGTTGGGGGCCATCTACACCGGCATCACCACGGTAACCGAGGCCGCCGCCATGGGAGCAGTGGGCGCGATGATTATCGCCGCGATCCTCAAGCAATTCTCCTACCGCATGATACGCGACGCCATGCGCCAGACGGCGCTGACCGTGGGTTCAATCATCTGGCTAGTGCTTGGGGCGGTCAGCCTGGTGGGTATCTATAACCTCATTGGCGGTGTCAGTTTTCTGACGGGCTTCTTGGAAGGGCTCGACATGCCGCCGCTGGCCGTTATTGCTATCATGATGTTGATCGTCATGGTACTGGGGACCTTCCTCGAGTGGATCGCGATTATCTTCATCACCGTGCCGATCTTCGCCCCGGTGGTGGTGGGCTTGGGCTATGACCCGGTGTGGTTTGGCGTGCTGTTCGCCATGAACATCCAGATCTACTACCTCTCGCCGCCGTTCGGCCCGGCCTGCTTCTTCCTCAAGAGCGTGGCGCCTGAGGGAGTCGAGCTGCAGCACATCTTCCGCGCGGTGCTACCTTTCATCGGCCTACAGGTGATCGGCATGGCGCTGGTGCTATTCTTCCCGCAGCTAGCGCTGTGGCTGCCCAACCTGATGTTCGGCTAGGAGGTATTATCGACCATGAAGATGCGCAATGACGAGCTGACTCGCCAGGACGACGAGCTGACCATCAGCGACTCACCGGAAGAGGTCAACCAGTTTCGCTTCGGCTTCTGGCCGGAGATCGCCGGCCTGGTGGCCACCGGTATCATCATCTGGATCATGCTGCTGTAATCCGATGGATCTACACATGATAGGTAATTGTCCCGCCTGCCGTCGCAGCGTCGTCATGCGGCCGGGCGACGCTGCCAGGCCGAGCGCGCGTTGATTCCCGCCGGGTGCAGCAGCGCCTGGTTCATGATCTGTGCCGCCTACAGGGCCAGCGTGACCGGTGGGTCGTCCTGGACATCAAAAGGAGTGTTGGCATGTTGAACCGAATCCTGGTGACGGGGGCCGCCGGCGGCCTGGGGCAGGCCCTTCGCCCTCATCTGACGAGGCTGGCACGCTGGGTGCGGCTGTCGGACGTGGCCGATCTCGGTGAGGCCGCCGATCATGAAGAGCGGGTTCACGGCGACCTGGCCGATGCCGAGGCCGTCAGTGCCCTGGCGGCCAACCGGCTCGGCATCCACAACGATCTGGTGCTGTTCAAGCCGGCACCCGTGACCTGAGCCCAACAGGAAGGCATCCCGCCTGGGCCGATAATTCAAGAGGCAAGAGACTGATGTTTCCGAAGATCAAGAGCATGCGCGTCGTTCCCGTGGCCGGCTATGATGGCTTCCTGTTGAACCTCAGCGGCGGGCACGCGCCCTGGTTCATCCGCTGCGTCGTCATCCTGGAAGATGACGCCGGCAACCAGGGGGTCGGGGAGATCCCCTCCAGCGCCGGTATCCTCAAGGGGCTGGAGCAGTGTCGCGAGCTGGTGGAAGGCTCGCAGATCAACGATATCAAGCAAACGCTGAATCAAGTCCGTCTGTTGCTGGCACAGAACGGCCGTGAGGAGCGGGGCCGCCAGACCTTCGACCTGCGCGTGGCGGTGCACGTAATCACCGGCCTCGAGTCGGCCCTTTACGACCTCTATGGCCAGGCGCTGGGCATGCCGGTGGCCGACCTGCTGGGCCAGTACGGCCGCCAGCGCGACGAGGTCGAGGCCCTGGGCTACCTGTTCCTGCTCGGCGACCCGGCCAAGACCGATCTGCCCTATCCCAAGGCCGAGAATCCTCAGGATGCCTGGGACGAGGTGCGCTGCCGCGAGGCGTTGACCCCGGAGGCGGTGGCCAACCTGGCCAAGGCGGCCTATGAGCGCTACGGCTTCAAGGACTTCAAGCTCAAGGGCGGCGTTCTGCGCGGCGAGGAGGAGGCCGCCTGCATCCGGGCATTGTACGAAGCCTTCCCCGAAGCGCGCCTGACCCTCGACCCCAACGGCGCCTGGAAGCTCGACGAGGCGGTGCGGGTGCTGACGCCGATCCGCGACCTGCTGAGCTATGCCGAGGATCCCTGCGGCCAGGAGGAGAGCTATTCGGGCCGCGAGACCATGGCCGAGTTCAAGAAGCGCACCGGCCTGCCCACCGCGACCAACATGATCGCCACCGACTTCAAGCAGCTGCAGTACGCCGTGCAGCTCAACTCAGTGGATATCCCGCTGGCGGACTGCCACTTCTGGACCATGCAGGGCGCCGTGGCGGTGGGCGAGCTGTGCAACGAGTGGGGCATGACCTGGGGCTCCCACAGCAACAACCACTTCGATATCTCGCTGGCCATGATGACCCATGTGGCCGCGGCCTGCCCCGGCGAGATCACCGCCATCGACACCCACTGGATCTGGCAGGACGGCCAGCGCATCACCAAGAACCCGTTCCCGATCCGCGATGGCAAGCTCAAGGTGCCCTCGACGCCGGGCCTGGGCGTCGAGCTGGACGAGGAGAAGCTGATGGAGGCCCATCGCCTCTACCAGAGCCTCGACGTGACCCAGCGCAACGACGCCATGGCCATGCAGTACCTGATCCCCGGCTGGGAATTCGATCCCAAGCGGCCGGCGCTGGTGCGTTGAGGGCGACCCGGCTGCTAGACTAAAAGTCATACTTTTGGTCGAGGGCGTTTTTTCATGGCAGAGGGTAGGGAAATGCCAGCAGGAATCGCGCGGTTGGATTTGCATAAGGTGGCGAAACAGGGAAGTCTCTCCGTCCACGTCGCCGATCAACTCGAGACGTTGATCCTTCAGGGAAAGGTCAAGGTGGGTGAGAAGCTTCCCACCGAAAGTCAGCTGTGTGATTCCTTCGGCGTCAGCCGCACCGTGATCCGCGAGGCGATCACTCACCTCAAGTCGCTGGGGCTGGTGGAGACGCGCCGCGGAGTGGGTACCACCGTGCTGCGCTCGACGGTCGTCGAGGCGCGGCCGGCGGAGCGCATCAACCCGACCACGGTGGAGGATATCCTGCATGTCCTCGAGCTGCGCCTGGCCCTGGAGCCGGCGGCGGCGGAACTGGCCGCCCTGCGGCACGACGACGAGGACCGGCGCCTCATCGAGGCTACGCATGCCGCCTTCATCAAGGCCCAGGCGGAGCAGTCCCTGGCCAGGGTGGAGGACTTCGAGTTCCACCATGCCATCGCCCGTGCCACCCATAACCCCTTCTTCGAGCAGTTCTACGAGCAGCTCAGCCCCAGCGGCATTCCGCGGGCCAAGCTGCTCAGCATCGATATCAACCCGGCCGCCTCCGAGCGCTATCTGTTGCGGGTCCAGGAGGAGCACGCCTATATCCTCGAGGCGATCCTTTCCCGCGACGGCGAGGCGGCCAAGGAGACCATGTTCCAGCACCTCAACCGGGCTCGGAACATGTACGCGCAGTATCAGGAAAACTGAACCCCGCAAACCAAGGGAGACAGCATGACTCCACAAGGCACTTCCCAGATCGGCCAAAGCGCCGTCACCGGCGACCAGGCCGTCATCCGCGCCATCGACCCGGCCAGCGGTGAGGCCCTGGCCCCGGACTACCCGGGCCTGGACCGCGACGCGGTCGCCCGGGCCTGTGAGCTCGCCGAGACCGCCTACGCCACGTACCGCGAGAGCTCGCTGGCGGACCGCGCGGCCTTCCTCGAGGCCATCGCCGCCGAGATCGAGGCCCTGGGCGATGACCTGATCACCCGTGCCATGGCCGAGACCGGCCTGCCCCGGACACGCCTGGAGGGCGAGCGCGGCCGCACCTGCGGCCAGCTGCGCCTGTTCGCCGACGTGGTGCGCGCCGGCGAGTGGCTCGACGTGCGCCTCGACCCGGCACTGCCCGAGCGTCAACCGATGCCGCGGGTCGACCTGCGCCAGCGCCACGTCGCCCTGGGACCCGTCGCCGTGTTCGGCGCCTCCAACTTCCCGCTGGCGTTCAGCGTGGCCGGCGGCGATACCGCATCAAGCCTGGCCGCCGGCTGCCCGGTGGTGGTCAAGGCCCACTCCGCCCACCCCGGCACCTCCGAGCTGGTGGGCCGCGCCGTGCAGGCCGCGGTGGCCAAGTGCGGCCTGCCCGAGGGCGTCTTTTCGGTGCTGTTCGGCGCCGGCCGCGAGGTGGGTCAGGCGCTGGTCGCCAACCCGCGCATCCAGGCGGTGGGCTTCACCGGCTCGCGGTCGGGCGGCCTGGCGCTACAGCAGACGGCCCAGGCTCGCCCCCAGCCGATCCCGGTCTACGCCGAGATGAGCTCCATCAACCCGGTGTTCCTGCTGCCCGAGGCGCTCAAGGCGCGCGGCCGCGAGATCGCCGAGGGCTTCGTCGCCTCGCTCAACATGGGCGCCGGGCAGTTCTGCACCAACCCGGGGCTGGTGATCGGGGTCAAGGGCGAGGCGCTGGACGCCTTCGTCGCAGCCGCCGGCGAGGCGGTCAAGGGCAGCGCCGCCCAGACCATGCTCACCCCGGGCATCCACGCCGCCTATGCCGACGGCGTGGGTCAGCTCGCCGGCGAGGCCCGCGAGATCGCCCGCGGCCCGGCCGGCGAGGGGCCGCACCAGTGCCAGACCGCACTGTTCGCCGCTCGCGGCGCCGACTTCCTGCAAAGCGAGGCGCTGCAGGCCGAGGTGTTCGGTGCGGCCTCGCTGGTCATCGAGTGCGACGACCTCGACCAGGTCAAGGCTGTGGCCGAGCATCTGGAGGGCCAGCTCACCGCCACCCTGCAGCTGGACGACGGCGACGTCGAGGCCGCCCGCACCCTGCTGCCGGTGCTCGAGCGCAAGGCCGGCCGGGTGCTGGCCAACGGCTGGCCCACCGGCGTCGAGGTGTGCCACGCCATGGTCCACGGCGGGCCCTTCCCGGCCACCTCGGACAGCCGTACCACCTCGGTGGGCAGCGCCGCCATCCAGCGCTTCCTGCGCCCGGTGTGCTACCAGAACCTGCCCGCGGGTCTGCTGCCCGAGGCACTCCGGGACGACAACCCGCTGGGCGTGTCCCGGCTGGTGGACGGCAAGCGCGAGTGATCCCCGACGCGAGTGAGTGATGGGAGTTTTTGGCGGCCTGCGGGCCGCCTTTTTTGTGGCCCCGATCAGCGCGTGCGCCTCAGATGGCGCCAAGGGCCTTGAGGGCGAATACGCCGAGGCTGATGGTCAGCATGGAACCGAAGGTGGTCAGCATGATGATGCTGGCCGTCATCCGCTCGTTAGCGCCGTAGGCCTTGGCCATGACGAAGGCCACGGCGGCGGTGGGACTGGCCAGGAAGAGGAACAGGATGCCCAGCTCGGCGTCGCGATAGCCGAGCTGGAAGGCGCCGACCGTGCCGGCCAGCGGCAGCCAGACGAGCTTCCACAGCCCCGCATACAGGGCCTGGCGGCCGTCGTGCCGGATGGCCGTGCCGCCGAGGGTGCCGCCGATGCAGATCAGCGCCAGCGGCAGCGAGAGGGAGCCAAGGTACTCGCCCGAGGTCACCAGCCAGGCGGGCAGGGGCAGGGCGAGAAAGGCCACCGGGAGGGCGACCATGACGCTGAGGATCAGCGGGTTGCGCAATAGCCCCAGCAGCAGGGAGCGCAGGTCGGAGTCGGCGCTCGGGCTGTAGAGGGCGAGGACGATCGAGGACAACACATTGTAGACGACGATGACCGATCCCGCCATGATGCCGCCCAGTGACAGTCCGTGGTCGCCGTACATGCTGGCAGCCAGCGCCAGGCCGACGATGCCGACATTGCCGCGGAAGGTGCCCTGGACGAAGACGCCGATCTCCTCCCGGGGGTAGCGGAGTCTCGCCCAGCCCCAGGCGGCAAAGAAGCCGAGCACGGAGACGGCCAGGAAGTAGCCGATCAGGCCGGGCTGCAGGGCGTAGGCCAGGTCGGCCCTGACGATGCTCAGGAACAGCAGCACCGGCATGGTGACCTTGAAGACCAGGCTGGAGGCGGTGGCGATGAAGGCGGCGTCGATCCAGCCCAGACGCTTGAGGACGAGGCCGACGAACACCATGGCGAAGACCGGCAGGGTGACTTCCAGGGTACCGAGAAAGACCTCGAACAGCCCCATCAGCGGGCCAGCCACAGGCCGACCACGACGGCGGCGATCACGGTGGCGAAGAACAGGCGGTTACGAAGGCGGGTGTCGCGGGGCTTGGGCACGATCTCTCCTGGCACGACCGGATCGGAATGGGGTAAAACGGATGTTTGCTTCTTGCGTTACCCTACCGGTTCGATGGTAAACCCGTTAGTCTGCTACCGCTAGTCAGGACACGTCACCATGCCCATGCACTCTCCCCATCGCGATCCCCTGGTCTTCGCCCATGCCAACGGCTTTCCGGGCATCAGCTATCGCAGCTTCCTGGCGCCGCTGGCCGAGCGCTTCGACCTGCACCCGCTGGATCGTCTCGGGCATCACCCGGATTTTCCGGTCGGCCATAACTGGCTGGCGCTGCGCGACGAACTGCTCGAGCACCTGGCCACCCTCGAGGGGCCAGTGATCGGGGTGGGACACTCCATGGGCGGCGTGCTGATGGCGATGGCCGCCGAGGCCGCTCCCCAGCGCTTTCGCTGCGTGGTGATGCTCGACCCACCGCTGATGCTCGGCCTCGACGCCTGGGCCATGAAGGCGGCCAAGTGCTTCGGTTTCGTCGACCGGGTCACCCCGGCCGGCAAGACGCGGGGACGTCGCACGGTGTGGCCCAACCGCGAGGCGATGGGCCAGTACCTGCGCCGCCGCGGGCTGTTCCGGCGCTTCACCGAGCGGGCCCTGCGCGACTATATCGAGGGGGGGACCCGGCTGCTGGACGATGGCCGGGCGGCACTGGTCTATGACCCGGAGGTCGAGGTGGAGATCTTCCGCCATCTGCCCGACCACCTGGGCAGTCTGCCGCGCCGCCTGACGGTGCCGGTGGGGCTGCTGGCCGGCGCCGATTCCGACCTGCTCACGCCACGCCGACGCCGGCGTCTGGCTCGCCACGGCGTGCCGGTGTCCCTGGTACCGGGGACCCACATGTTTCCCATGGAGTATCCCGACGAGACCCGTCAGGCCCTGCTGGCGACCCTGCACACCCTGCTGGACGACTGACCATGTCCGATTCCCGATCCCTGCGCCTCGCCGGGGGGCGACTCGCCGCCCTGAGCTGGGGCGATGACGGCGCCCCCACCTGGCTGGCGCTGCACGGCTGGCTCGACAATGCAGCGAGTTTCTCCCGGCTGGCGCCACGCCTGGTCGAGCGGCTCGGTATCCGCATCCTGGCCATCGACTTTTGTGGGCACGGCCTCTCGCATCACCTGCCGGGAGAGGGGGACTACGCCCTCTGGGACTACTGCCATGACCTGCTCGATGCCTGTGACGACCTGGGGCTCGAGCAGGCGACCCTGCTGGCCCACTCCATGGGCGCCGGGGTGGCCTGCCTGACCGCGGCGACCCTGCCCGAGCGCATCGGACGCCTGGTGCTGCTCGACGGGCTCGGCGCGGTGACCACCGAGGCCGCCGAGGCGCCGCGGCAGCTGCGCAAGGGACTGCTGGGACATCGCCGCCCCGTCTCACCGGCGCCGCGCTATCCTGATATCAAGACGGCGGTGGCGGCCCGGGTGGCCGGCGGTGCCACCCCCATCGACGCCGAGACGGCCGAACCGCTGGTGGCGCGCAACCTGGAGTCACTGGCGGATGGCCACTGGCGGTTGCGCACCGATGGTCGGCTGTTGCGTCCCTCGCCGGTGAGGCTCAGTCCCGCCCAGGCGCTCGCCATGCTGTCCGCCATCGAGTGTCCGGTGCTGCTGGTGGAGGGCGAGGCTGGCATCCTCGGCAGTCGCGAGCTGGCGTCCCGGGCGCGAGCCGCGGTGCCACGGCTCGAGCGTCGGGTAGTGCCGGGCGGCCATCACCTGCACCTCGAGCCGGTGGCCGTGGCAGGCGTGGCCCGGGCCATCGTCGACTGGTGCAGGACTTGAGGGGGTCGACGGGGAGGACAGTCCGATGAATGGGCGGCGTGTGGACCAGGGGAACGAGGGCAAGCGGGTGGCGCTGGTGCTGGGCAGCGGCGGCGCCCGTGGCTACGCCCATATCGGCGTCATCGAGGTGCTCGAGGCCCGCGGCTACGAGATCGTGGCGATCTCCGGCTGCTCCATGGGGGCCCTGGTGGGGGGCATCTACGCGGCGGGGGGGCTGCCGGCCTACCGCGACTGGGTCTGCCGGCTCGATTACTTCGACGTGCTCCGGCTGGTCGACGTCACCTGGAGCCCCATGGGCGCCATGCGCGCCAGCAAGGTCATGAGCAAGCTCGAGTCGCTGATCGGCGCCACCCGCATCGAGGATCTGCCGGTCCCGCTGACCACCGTAGCCACCGATCTGGTACGCCAGCGCGAGGTCTGGTTCCAGAGCGGGCCGCTGCTGGAGGCGATTCGCGCCTCCATCGCCGTGCCTGGGGTGATCACGCCGGTGCATCGTGGCGACCAGGTGCTGGTGGACGGCGGCCTGCTCAATCCACTGCCGATCATTCCCCTCGTCTCGGCTCATGCCGACCTGGTGCTGGCGGTGAACACCACCGCCCATAGCCCGCGCCCGGTGACGCTGGACGAGTTGCTGGCCGACGATGAACCGGACGAGGGGAAGGACGAGCCGCGCGACGACGCCCGCCGCGATGTCGTGGGGCAGCAGTTCAGCGGCTGGATGGACGACGTGCGCGACGCCACCCGCCGGCTGCTCGACGGGTTGAGCCCCGCCAGTGCGGCCGAGGAGGAGGACGACCAGGCCGTCGGTCGCCGCGCCTGGGGCCGGCTGGACATGATCCTGGCCTCGTTCGACATCACCCAGGCGGCACTGGCCAAGTACAAGGTAGCCGGCTATCCCCCGGATGTGCTGATCGAGGTGCCCAAGACGGTGTGCGGCGCCTACGAGTTCCACCGTGCCGAGGCGCTGATTCGCCTGGGCCAGCGGCTGGCCATGGAGGCGCTCGACAACTACGAGGGCCGCAAGCACCGGGCCTTGGGCAGCACCCAGGCACTGGTGGTGGAGTCGCCGAAGTTGCCCGACGAGGGGGAGACGGGCGGGCCTTAGCCGTCCCGGCCGCGCCGTCGCAGCAGCACGTAGACCGCCCCGGTGCCGCCGTCGGTCGCGGTGGCCGAGCAGAAGGCCAGCACCCCGGGCCACTCCCTGAGCCAGGCATTCACGTGGCTCTTGATCACCGGGAAGTCGCTGGTGGTGCCCCAGGCCTTGCCGTGTACCACCAGCACGCAGCGCCGGCCCTCGGCGGCGGCGTCGCGCAGGAAGGCTTCCAGTTCGCGGCGGGCCTCCTCCAGGGTGTAACCATGCAGATCGAGGCCGACCTCCCAGGCGATCCTGCCCCGCTTGAGCTGGCTGCGGGTCCGCCAGGGCAGGTCGGGCAGTGCGAAGTCGAGCGCCTCCGAGGGGCGCACCGGTTCCACCCGGCCGTCGGAGGTTCGCCCCGTGCCTTGGTCGTCGCGCGCGGCGGTGGCCGCCGCGCGGCGCTCGGCGGCGGAAGGGTCGGGACGGCGGTGACGACCCGGGTCGGCGCGATTGGTCTCGATCGGCCGCACGCCGGCCTCGCGCAGGGCCTGGCGGAAGGCCTCGATGTCGTCGTCGTCCGGGTGGTGGCGGTGTCGACTCATGGGGCACTCGGATGGGATCAGGGAGCGCCAGTATAGCGAGTCGAGCGTGGCTGTGAACCGCTCGGCCGGGTACAATCGGACCCTCTCTTGCCGTCCGCAACCGTCAACCACAGGATGCCACGTGGCCGTTTCCAACGACGTCTCCACCTCCACGCTCCAGCTCTCCGACAGCGAGCTTTGCGATGGCTTCGTCACCCTGCGTGACTGCCTGCGCTGGGCCGCCAGCGAGTTCCACCTGGCCGGGCTCTTCTACGGCCATGGCACCGATTCCGCCTGGGACGAGGCGGTGGCCCTGACCCTGGGCGCCCTGCACCTGCCCTGGAACGTCGATCCCGCGGTGCTCGATGCTCGGCTGCTGCCGATGGAGCGTTCGCGCATCGTGTCGCTGGTGCGTGCCCGCGTCGAGACGCGTCGCCCGCTGCCCTACTTGCTGGGCGAGGCCTTCTTCGCCGGCTTTCCCTTCTGCGTGGACGAGCGGGTGCTGATACCGCGCTCGCCCATCGCTGAACTGATCGAGCACGGCTTCGCCGCCTGGTTTCCCGACGAGCCGCCGGCGCGGGTTCTCGACCTCTGCACCGGCTCGGGCTGCATCGGTGTCGCCACGGCGCTGCACCTGCCCGGCTGCGAGGTGGACCTGGCCGACATCAGTGCGGAGGCGTTGGAGGTGGCGCGGATCAACATCACCCGCCACGACGTCGGCGAACGGGTGAGGGCGGTCGAGTCGGACCTCTTCGACGGGCTCGCCGGCCGACGCTATGACCTGATCGTCTCCAACCCGCCCTACGTGGACGCCCGGGACCTGGTCACCATGCCCGCCGAGTTCCGCCACGAGCCGGCCCTGGCGCTGGGGGCGGGCCGCGACGGACTGGATATCGTGCGGCGCATCCTGTGCCAGGCCCGGGAGCACCTCACCGACGACGGTGTGTTGATCGTCGAGGTCGGCAATTCCGACCGCCACCTGGAGGCCGCCTTCCCCGAGGTACCCTTCCTGTGGCTGGAATTCGAGCGTGGCGGCCAGGGCGTCTTCGCCCTGACCGCCGCGGAACTCGACGCCCATGCGGCGTCCTTCGTCTGATCACCCGCTACCGATCTCCCGATACCAGGAGGAGCGCCCATGTCCGGCAATACCTTCGGCAAGCTGTTCACCGTCACCACCTTCGGCGAGAGCCATGGCCCGGCGCTGGGGGCCATCGTCGATGGCTGCCCGCCGGGGCTGCCGCTCACCGAGGCCGACCTGCAGCGTGACCTGGACCGCCGCCGCCCGGGGACCTCGCGCCATACCACCCAGCGCCGCGAGCCCGACCAGGTGCGGATCCTCTCCGGCGTCTTCGAGGGGGTGACCACCGGCACACCCATCGGCCTGCTGATCGAGAACACCGACCAGCGCTCCAAGGACTACTCGAAGATCAAGGACCAGTTCCGTCCGGCTCACGCCGACTACAGCTACCAGCACAAGTACGGCATCCGCGACTACCGCGGTGGTGGCCGCTCCAGCGCCCGCGAGACCGCCATGCGGGTGGCGGCGGGGGCCATCGCCAAGCAGTACCTGGCGACCCAGGGCATCCGGGTGCGCGGCTACATGAGCCAGCTCGGCCCCATCACCATTGAGTTCCGGAGTTGGGAGGCGGTCGGCGACAACCCCTTCTTCTGCCCCGACCCGGCGCGGGTTCCCGAGCTCGAGGCCTACATGGACCAGCTGCGCCGCGACCAGGACTCGGTGGGCGCCAGGATCTCGGTGGTGGCCGAGGGCGTGCCGCCGGGGCTGGGCGAGCCGGTCTTCGATCGTCTGGATGCCGAGCTGGCCCACGGCCTGATGAGCATCAACGCGGTGAAGGGGGTGGAGATCGGCGACGGTTTCGCCGCGGTGGCCCAGCGCGGCAGCGAGCACCGCGACGAGATGACCCCCGAGGGCTTTCTCTCCAATCATGCCGGCGGCGTGCTGGGCGGCATCTCCAGCGGCCAGGCGATCATCGCCCACCTGGCGCTCAAGCCCACCTCCAGCATCTCCACCCCGGGGCGCAGCATCGACGTCCACGGCAATGCCGTCGAGGTGGTCACCCGGGGGCGACACGACCCCTGCGTGGGTATTCGTGCCACGCCCATCGCCGAGGCGATGATGGCGCTGACCCTGATGGACCACCTGCTGCGCCATCGCGGCCAGAACGCCGAGGTCCGTGTCGAGACGCCGCGGCTGCGTTGAGCCGTGGCATCGGTGATGGCTGCTACACTGGAATCACGACGACCAAGAGTGCTGCCATGAAGATCAATGTCGAGTTCGACCTGACCCCCGAGGAGTTCCGCCAGGCGCTGGGCCTGCCGGATGTCGAGGCCTTCCAGAAGGACCTGCTGAGCCGCATCCAGCAGCAGATGGAGTCCGGGGCGGAGGGCTATGACCCCATGAGCCTGATGCAACCCTTCCTTCAGCAACCGGGGCTGCCGCAGGGGCTTTCCCAGGGACTCTCCCAGGGGTTGGCGAGTTTCGGCACCTACCAGCAGATGATGCTCGACATGCTGCGCCAGGCCGGTGCCGGTGCGGCCCAGCGGAGCGGAAAGGGCGACCCGGGCGACGGCGAGGCCGGTGAGGATAACCCGGCTTCTTCCCGGGGTGAGCGCAAGACCACCACGGCCAGTGCCCGCTCCCGCACCAAGGGGGGGGACGGCTAATCGTCTGCCGGATTCGCCCAGGATCGTATTGCAACTCGGCCCCCGGCAGACTACTCTTTGGTGCAGTGCAACATGAAGGGTGGCCCTACCACCCAGCTAGACACCCCCACAAGGAGTACCTGCCATGTCAGACAAGATGACCGACGCCTTCAACGAGCAGACCCGCCAGTTCTTCGAGCCGATGCGCAGGATCAACTCCCTGATGCTCGACAACATGGAGAAGATGACCCAGTACCAGTTGGAGTCGATGAAGCGCTACAGCCAGATGGGTACCGAGCGCATGCGCAGTGCCAGTGAAATCAGCGATGCCGAGGACATGCGCGACTTCGGCACCCGCCAGGCCGAGATGATGAACGAGCTCTCCCGGCAGATGCTGGAGGATGCCCGTGCCATGAGCGAGATGAGCCTGGAGTTCAAGAACCAGCTCGAGCAACTCTTCGCCGAGCAGACCAAGACGACCGAGCAGGCCGAGCAGGCCGAGCAGGCGGAAAAGGCCGGCGGCAGCGACAAGTCCGCATCGGCCAAGGCCACCAGCCAGTCCACGCGCGGCAGCAGCAACAAGAGCTGAGCGAAACGGCACTGAGGTGGTGTGACCGAGCCCGGCCACACCCACAGCGGCTCCCCGGCACCCGCATTGCGGGTGCCGGGGAGCGGCTTTGCATATTTCATATGTTGATGGCAATCAGCCGGCAAGAAGTCAGGAGGGGTCAATGCAGTCAGGGGTGCAAGCACCGACACAGGCCGAACTCGAGGCCTGGAATGCGCAGCTCAAGGCGGTCGGCGAGGAGTATCGAGCCTTGATGGAGGAAATGATGGAGCGGATGGCGCCCAGCGATGCCGCCGACTCCGTCTATGATGACATGCGCGAGAGCTTCCGCGCGGGAGCCGAGTCGCTGATGCGCAACCCCTCCCTGCTGTGGCAGGCCCAGTCACGGCTGCTCCAGGACCAGTTCCAGCTCTGGCAGCAGGGCATGCGGGCGCTGGCCGGCGAAGCGATGGAGCCGTTGGTCACCCCCGCGAAGGGCGACCGGCGCTTCAACGACGAGGCCTGGACCAACGACCCCCACTACCTGGCGATCATGCAGCAGTACCTGCTGTTCTCGCGGATGGTCGAGGATCTGGTGGAGGGCCTCGACGGTCTCGACCCCGAGCGGCAGCGCAACCTGACCTTCTATGCCCGCCAGGTGGTCAATGCCATGGCGCCGACCAATTTCGTCACCACCAACCCCGAGGTGATGCGCAAGACCCTGGAGACCCGCGGCCAGAACCTGATCGACGGCCTGACCCGGCTGCGCGAGGACCTGGCCAATTCCGCCGAGGGCCTCAACGTCGCCATGACCGACCGCAGCGCCTTCGAGGTCGGCGACAATATCGCCGTGACCCCGGGCTCGGTGGTCTACGAGAACGAGCTGATCCAGCTGATCCAGTACAGCCCCACCACCGAGCAGGTCTTCAAGACGCCGCTGCTGATGGTGCCGCCCTGGATCAACAAGTACTACATCCTCGACCTTCGCCAGGACAACTCCCTGGTCAAGTGGCTGGTGGACCAGGGCCATACGGTGTTCCTGATCTCCTGGCGCAACCCCGGCCCCGAGCAGCGCGACCTGACCTGGGCCGACTACATGCAGATGGGGCCGATCGCCGCGATGGGGGCCATCGAACAGGCCACCGGAGAGAAATCGGTCAATCTGCTCAGTTACTGCATCGGTGGCACCCTGGCCGCCTCCACCGTCGCCTACCTCACCAGCACCCGCCGTGGGCGCAAGGTGAAGTCGGTGACCTACATGGCGACCCTGCAGGACTTCCGCGATCCCGGCGACATCGGCGTCTTCCTCTCCGAGCCGGTGCTGGCCGGCCTCGAGGCCAAGCTCGAGCGCGACGGCTACCTGGACGGGCGGGTGATGGCGTTCTCGTTCAACCTGCTGCGCGAGAACGATCTCTTCTGGTCCTTCTACATCAACAACTACCTCAAGGGGGAGATGCCGGCCCCCTTCGACCTGCTCTACTGGAACACCGACGGCACCAACCTGCCGGCCGGTACCCACGCCTGGTACCTCCGCCACATGTACCTGGAGAACCGCCTAGTGGAGCCCGGCGGCATCGAGCTCGACGGGGTGAAGATCGACCTGCGCAAGATCTCCACGCCGAGCTACTTCATCTCCACCAGCGATGACCATATCGCCAAGTGGAACAGCACCTACTACGGCGCGCTGCTGCCCAAGGGGCCGGTGACCTTCGTGCTGGGTGGCTCGGGCCATATCGCCGGCATCGTCAACCCGCCGAGCCGGAACAAGTACGGCTACTGGACCAACGATGCACTGCCGGAGACACCGGAGGAGTGGCTGGCCGGTGCCGAGCACCAGGAGGGCTCCTGGTGGCCCCACTGGCAGGCCTGGATGACCTCCAACGGCTATGTCGACGCGGAGAAGATGGTGCCGGCGCGCCAGCCCGGCGAGGGAGAGCTGGATATCCTCGAGCCGGCCCCGGGGCGCTACGTCAAGATGACCATTCCCGAAGTGTTGGGCGAGACCCCGGCTTCGCCGGGAGCTTGAAGCTATAAGCTATAAGCCGTAAGAAAAACACCCCCACCGGCACTGAACTGCACCCCGAAAGTTGGACACCCAATCCAACCTTCGGGGTGTTTTCGTTCGTTGGCAATTTCCGGGTTTAAGCTGGCTTCGAGCTTCGAGCTTCGAGCTTCGAGCTTCGAGCTTCGAGCTTCGAGCTCAGCGCCGCAGGCGCAGCCCCGGCACTATCATCAGCCCGGCGAGCAGCCAGACGGGCCAGCTGCCGGTGCGGGTGAAGGGTGTCAGGCCCTGCATGGCGGTGACCTCGCCGGTGAGGGTGGCCACCTCGAACTGCGGTGCCCTGGCGGTGACGTTGCCCAGGGGGTCGATGATGGCGGTGACCCCGTTGCTGGTGGCGCGTATCACCTGGCGGCCGTTCTCCAGGGCCCGCAGACGGGCCATCTGCAGGTGCTGCAGCGGGCCGAGGGAGGCGCCGAACCAGGTATCGTTGGAGACCGTGAGCAGGATATCGGCGTCCCGGGCGCGGTCGGCGACCAGGTCGGCGTAGATGATCTCGTAGCAGATGGCGTTGCCGAGGGTCAGGCCGGCGGCGCGGATCGGCTTCTGGCCCGGGGGGCCCGGGGTCATGGCCGGCATCGGCAGGTCGAAGAAGGCGATGGCGCCGCGCAGCAGGTTCTCCAGCGGCAGGTACTCGCCGAAGGGCACCAGGTGCTCCTTGCGGTACTGGCCGTCCACATCGCCCACCCCGATCACGCTGTTGTAGTAGAGCCCGCGTGCCTCGCGCTGCAGGATGCCGGTGAGCAGGGCGGTTGCCGGTGCCAGGTTGGCCTGGACACGTTCGAGGATCGGCCGCGCCTCGTCCTCGAACATCGGCAGGGCGGCCTCGGGCCAGACGACCAGGTCGATGGTGTCGTCGAGCTCGCGGGTCAGGTCGCCGTAGGTGTTGGCGGCGACGCGTTGCCCCTCGGGTGTCCATTTGATCAGCTGCGGCAGGTTGCCCTGCAACAGGGCGACGCGCACCGGTTCACCGCTGGGGGTGGTCCACTGGGTCGGCAGGGCCAGCGGGGTGAGCCAGAGGGCGGCAATGGGCGCCAGTGCCCACCAGCGTCGGCGCAGGATCTCGATGCCCAGGCTGCCGGTCAGCGCGGTGATCAGCGACAGGCCGTAGGCCCCGACCACCGGCGCCCAGGAGGCGAGTGGCGAGTCCACCTGGCCGCTGCCCAGCAACAGCCAGGGAAAGCCGGTGAACAGCCAGGTGCGCAGCCACTCGCCCAGCACCCAGGCACCGGCGAAGGTGAGGAACGCCAGCCGGGGACCACACAGGAGGCGGTAGAGCCACAGGGTGGCGGCGAAGAACAGCGCCAGGGCGACCACGAAGAGGCCGGTGAGGAACAGCGCCAGGGGGACGCCAGTATAGCCATAGTCGTGGATCGACACATAGACCCAGGATGCCCCCGAACCGAACAGGCCGACACCATAGCACCAGCCGCGCAGGGCGGCCTGGGCGGGGGTCAGGGCCGGCAGGCCGGCATAGACCAGGCCGGCGGCCACCGGGGCCAGCCACCAGAGCTCGAAGGGGGAGGCGGTCAGGGTGGTGAGGACACCCGCGGCCAGGGCCAGCAGGCAGCCCAGGGCCGGGGAGAAGCGCAGTTCATGCATCTTGGCCATCCTTGGGGTAATGCCCGGGTCAGTCGTCGCCCGGTTGGTCGCAGGGCTGGGCTTCCAGCAGGCGGATGCGACGGTTGTCGGCGTTGAGCACCGTGAAGCGCCAGCCACCGATCTCGGTATGCTCGCCCCGGCCGGGCAGGTGGCCGAAGCGCTGCATGACCAGCCCCCCCAGGGTGTCGAACTCCTCGTCGGAGAAACGCGTCTGGAAACGCTCGTTGAAATCCTCGATGGGGGTCAGGGCGCGGATGGCGTAGTGGCCTTCGCCGAGCTCGCGGATGTCCTCCTCCTCGTCGATGTCGTGCTCGTCCTCGATGTCGCCGACGATCTGCTCGAGGATGTCCTCGATGGTGACGATGCCCGCGGTACCGCCGTATTCGTCGACCACCACCGCCATGTGGTTGTGGGTGTCGCGGAACTCCTTGAGCAGGCTGTTGAGGCGCTTCGATTCGGGCACGAACATGGCCGGGCGCACCACCTCCTCGAGCCGGAACGGCAGCCCGTTCTCCTGGCCGCGCCGCAGCAGCGGCAGCAGGTCCTTGACCAGCAGGATGCCCTTGACCTCGTCGAGGTTCTCGCCGATCACCGGGTAGCGGGAGTGGCCGGTCTCCAGGATCACCGGCAGGTACTCCTCCAGGGGCTGGTCGAGGGCGATGGCGGTGACCTGGGAGCGGGGGATCAGCACCTCGCGGACCTGCTGGTCGCTGATGTTCAGGGCGCCCTCGATGATCATCATGGCGTCCTGCTCGAGCTTGAGCCGGCTGGCCGTCTGACGCAGGAAATCGAGCAGTTCGTCCCGCGAACTGGGCTCGTCGTTGTCACTGGAAAGGGCGCTGAACAACTTCTCGAGCCAGGACTTGCCGCCCTGGCTGGTCGATCGGTCTTCGCTCATGCGTCGGCTCTCTTGTCCTCGGTATCGGGGCCCAGCGGGGCGGGGTCATCGCGGGTGTCCGCATGATAGGGGTCGGCGATGCCCAGGCCGGCGAGGATCTCGCGCTCGAGCGCCTCCATGGCCTCGGCCTCGGCCTCCTCGAGATGGTCGTATCCGAGCAGGTGCAGGGTGCCGTGCACCACCATATGAGCGTAGTGAGCCCCCGGTGACTTGTCCTGCTCGCGTGCTTCCCGGACCACCACGGGATGACAGATCACCAGGTCGCCGAGCAGCGCCAGCTCGATGCCGGGCGGGCTCTCGAAGGGGAAGGAGAGCACATTGGTGGGGGTGTCGCGGCCGCGGTAGTCGCGGTTCAGGGCCCGGCTCTCCGCCTCGTCGACCAGGCGCACCGTCAGCTCCGAGCCTGGGGCGACGTCGTGGCGGGCCAGGACGGCGGCCACCCAGGTGTCCAGTTCGGCCTGGCTCGGCAGGCCTTCGGCCTCGATGGCGACCTGGAGGTCGACGAGCGGGGCGTTCATGAGTCTCTCTGCGCTCCGTTGCCACGGTCGTGGTCGATGCGCTCCTGGCGGAGCGTTTCACGCTTCTGCTCCCGGGCCTCCCGGCGGGAGCGCTCGGCGGCCTCCTGCTCGGCCTCGAAGTGGTCGTAGGCCTCGATGATGCGCTGCACCAGCGGGTGGCGCACCACGTCCTTGGCGGCGAAGTGGGTCACGCCGATGCCGGGGGTCCCCTTGAGCACCTCGAGGACCTGAATCAGCCCCGAGCTTTGGCCACGGGGCAGATCGACCTGGGTGATGTCGCCGGTGACCACCGCGGTGGAGCCGAAACCGATACGCGTCAGGAACATCTTCATCTGCTCGCGGGTGGTGTTCTGGCTTTCGTCGAGGATGATGAAGGCGTTGTTCAGGGTGCGCCCGCGCATGTAGGCCAGGGGCGCGATCTCGATCACCTGGCGTTCGATCAGCTTGGCGACCTGCTCGAAGCCGATCATCTCGTAGAGGGCATCGTAGAGCGGACGCAGGTAGGGGTCGATCTTCTGGGCCAGGTCGCCGGGCAGGAAGCCCAGCTTCTCGCCGGCCTCCACTGCCGGGCGCACCAGCAGGATGCGACGCACTTCCTGCTGGTTGAGCGCCTCCACCGCCGCGGCCACCGCCAGGTAAGTCTTGCCGGTGCCGGCCGGGCCGATGCTGAAGTTGATGTCGTGGGCGCGGATGCTCTGGACGTAGCCCTGCTGGTTGAACCCGCGGGGCTTGATCACCGTCCGCGGGGTGCGCAGCAGCACCTCGCCCTCCTGGTCGGGGCCTTCCTCCTCGTCCAGGGCCTCGAGGCCGGATTCCTGCAGGAAGAGATGCACGGTATCGGGGGTCAGGTCACCGGCCTCGGCTTCGCGGTAGAGATGCTCGAGCACGTTGGCGGCGGCCTTGACGCGATGGCTGGGGCCGGCCAGCTGGAAGATGTTGCCGCGGTTGCGCAGGGTGATGCCGAGCCGGGACTCGACCAGCTTGAGATGCTCGTCGCGCTGGCCGCAGAGGTTGGCCAGGCGGCGGGGATCATTGGGCTCGAGGTTCAGGGTGATGATGCGATTGGCCTGGGTGGCTGGCTGGCTCAAGGCAGGGGGATCCGTGCGTTGTGTATGTGGGCTCAGCTTACTGCCCCGGCGGTCGCCGGGGCAATGCATGCGCCGCAGAGAAAAGCTCGGAGCTGATCCGGCGGCAAGCCTGCGAGGAGGCGCTGTGACCCCCTCCCTGGGCGCTACCGACGCCATCCCTGGCGTAGGACCTCCTCTTCGGCTCGCCCCCGGCGCTCCTCGCTGGCGAGCGTCTAGCGTCAGTAGCACTCCGGCGAGGCGAGCTCGCCGCGCAGGGAGTTGGGCAGCGCCTCGCTGATCTCAACGTCGACGAAGTAGCCGATCAGATCGAAGGGGTTGGCCGCGCGGAAGTTGACCACCCGGTTGTTCTCGGTGCGTCCGGAGAGCTGCCCAGGGTCCTTGGGCGAGAAGCCGGTGACCAGGATGCGCTGGGTCGACCCGACCATGCGGCGGCTGATCTGCATCGCCTGCTGGTTGATGCGCTCCTGGAGGATCGCCAGACGCTGCTTCTTGAGGCTCTCGGGGGTATCGTCGTCGAGGCCCGCCGCCGGGGTGCCCGGTCGCGCCGAGTAGACGAAGCTGAACGAGTGGTCGAAGCCGATACGATGGATCAGGTCCATGGTCGCCTCGAAGTCCTCCTCAGTCTCGCCCGGGAAGCCGACGATGAAGTCCGAGGAGAAGCTGATGTCCGGGCGCAGCGCGCGGATGCGCTCCATCTTCTCGAGGTACTCCTCGACGGTGTGGCCGCGCTTCATGGCCGCCAGGATGCGGTTGGAGCCGGCCTGCACCGGCAGGTGCAGGTGGCTGACCAGCTCGGGGATCTCGCCATAGGCCTCGATCAGGCTGTCGGAGAACTCCACCGGGTGCGAGGTGGTGAAGCGCACCCGATCGATGCCCTCCACCGCCGCCACGCAGCCGATCAGTTCGGCCAGGTCGATCTCGTCGCCGAGCCGGTTCTCGCCGCGATAGGCGTTGACGTTCTGGCCCAGCAGGTTGATCTCGCGCACGCCCTGGTCGGCCAGGTGGATCACCTCGTCCATCACCGCCTCGAAGGGTCGCGAGACCTCCTCGCCGCGGGTGTAGGGCACCACGCAGAAGGTGCAGTACTTGGAGCAGCCCTCCATCACCGAAACGAAGGCGGTGGCGCCGTCGGAGCTCGGCTTGGGCAGGTGGTCGAACTTCTCGATCTCGGGGAAGGTGACGTCGACCACCGAGATCTGGTCGTTGCGGCGCGAGTCGAGCATCGCCGGCACCCGATGCAGGGTCTGGGGGCCGAACACCATGTCGACGTGGGGCGCGCGCTTGCGCAGCGCCTCGCCCTCCTGGCTGGCGACGCAGCCGCCCACCCCGATCACCAGCTCGGGGTTGGCCTCCTTGAGCTTCTTCCAGCGGCCGAGCTGGTGGAACACCTTCTCCTGGGCCTTCTCGCGGATCGAGCAGGTGTTGAGCAGGATGACGTCGGCATCGCGCTCGTCGTCGGTGAGCTCAAGCTGGTGGGATTCGCCGAGCAGATCCGCCATGCGAGCGGAGTCGTACTCGTTCATCTGGCAGCCGTGCGTCTTGATGAAGAGTTTCTTCGCCATAAGAATAGGGTCGTGGCGGCTGGCGCCCGACGTCTGTCACCGATGAGGATGAATGGGAGTCGCGAGCTCTTCGCGAGGCTGTGGCCGGAGACGGCCATTCGAATGGCTTGTATTATACGCGGGCACCCCGCGAGGGGCCAGCACGCCCGGGTGCGCCGTGGCCGACTATGGTACCCTTGGCGCCTCGCGACACGCGCGCGCCGCGCGTTGCATTTCAGGGCGACAGGCGAGGAACAGGCACCATCATGGCGGCCAAACCGATCTATCGAGTGGTATTCCACCAGCAGGGCGAGGTCTGGGAGCTCTATGTCCGCGAGATCTTCCAGAGCGAGCTCTGGGGCTTCATCGAGGTCGAGGAGTTCGTCTTCGAGGATGTCTCGAAGCTGGTGGTGGATCCCTCTGCCGAGAAGCTGCGGCGTACCTTCGACGGTGTCAGCCGCAGCTATCTGCCGTTGAACGCCATCGTGCGGATCGACGAGGTGGAGCGTGAGGGCCCGCCGAGGGCGGTGAAGAGCGAGGGCAGGGTAGCGGAGTTTCCGCGACCCTTCGCGCCTCCGCCCAGGGGCGAGCGCTGATGCCTGGTCACGGAATGACCAAGGGGAGGGCGAGCCGGGCAGGGCGGCCCTCGTCGGCGGCTTTCCAGCGGTTTTCCCGGCACTTGTCCACAGAAGCTGTGGAAAACTGCCAGGGCCGGGCAGTGTGCCTTCCCGGCGTTGTCTCATCGTGCCGTTGCCGGAAGGAAGCCGGTGACGGTGACGGGTCGCGGTGGAGCGGATCCCGCTAGTTACAGCCAGGACGACGGCATGACGAAACACGATTTCAGATTCTTGACCATGGGCGTGGCCCTGGGGTTGCTGGCCTTGCCGCTGCACGCCCAGGAGGTCGACGATGGCACCCGGTGGGTGTCCGACTCACTCACCACCTACGTGCGCAGTGGTCCCACCGACGGTTACCGCATCATCGGCACCCTGACCGCCGGCGAACCGGTCACGGTGTTGGAGACCAGCGGCGACTATACCCGGGTGCGCAATAGCGACGACAACACCGTCTGGGTGCTGAGCAGCGAGCTGCAGGAGGTGCCCAGCGCCCAGGTGCGCCTGCCGGAGCTGGAGACCCGGGTGGCCGAATTGACCGACGAGCTCGATGGCATCAATGGCGAGTGGGAGAACCGGGTGGCCTCGATGACCGAGGCCCTGGCAGCCAGCGAGCAGCGAATCGACGAACTCGAGTCCCGTAACCGCGAGCTCGACGCCGAGGCCGAACAGTCGCGCAGTACCATTCGCCGGCTCCAGGCACGCCTCGACACCCAGGAGGAGGACCTGCTGCTGCGCTACTTCATGTACGGTGGCGGTGTAGCGGGGGGCGGGTTGCTGGTCGGCCTGATCGTTCCCCACCTGCCGCGCCGTCGCAAGAAGCGCGACCGCTGGTTCTGAGCCCGCACGCGCAGGAGAGCAGATGGCCAACGAATGGCTCGACCGCTGGCGGGAGGGACGTATCGGCTTCCACCGCGAGCAGCCCCATCCGTCGCTGGTACGGTACTGGCCCCTGCCTGGCGTGACGCCCGGCACCAAGGTGCTGGTGCCGCTGTGTGGCAAGAGCCTGGACATGCGCTGGCTGGGGCAGCATGACCATCCGGTACTGGGCATCGAGTTCGCTCCCGAGGCCATCGAACAGTTCGTCGCCGCGGGGTCGGGGGAGGTCTCGCGCTATCGGCAGGATGGCTTCGACGTCTGCCGCCAGGGCAACGTGGAGCTGTGGTGCGGCGACTTCTTCCACTTCCACATCGAGCAGGCGGCGGAGGTCGGTGCCTTCTACGATCGCGCCGCGCTGATCTCCCTGCCGCCCGCCACCCGGCAGCGCTACGCCTTCCACCTCGCCCAGTTGATCCCGCCGGGCGCGCGGGGGCTGCTGATCAGCCTGACCCGGGCCCCCGGCGACGAGGGGGGGCCGCCCTTCAGCGTGACCGCCGAGGAGGTGCGCGAGCTGTTCGAGCCCAACTTCCAGGTCACCCACCTGGAGGATGGCGAACCGGAAGCCGGCAGCGGCTTTCGCGAGAGCGTCTGGGCCCTGGTGAGGCGAGGTCCCTCGATCTAGCAGCCTGACAACGACGAGGGCGCCCCGCGGGGCGCCCTTCTCATGTCACGGCGCAGCGCACTTCACCTGGCCAGCAGCCGCCCCAGCTCCGGGTCGCGGAAGGCGCGGTCGAGGCCATCCGAGAGCAGGTCGTTGACCATGCGGGTGTTGGTGTCGCGGTCGGGGCGCAAGGCAAAGCTCTGGGTGCGTCGGGAGGTGTAGGTGCCGGTATAGGTGTTGCCGCCGTTGACCGCTTCGGCGATGAACACCGCCTCCAGGCGCGCCTCGTCGATCACCGGGCGGCTCTGGCCGCGCCCGTAGCCGAGGTGATCGAGCGTCAGGGTCAGGCTGGGTCGCCCCTGGGCACGCTCGGTGGTGGGGGTGAAGCCCATCTCGCGCACGGCCCGCTCGGCCTCGGCCTGGAGCCGGGGCACCAGCTCATGGGCACTGACCGTGATGGTGGCGGTGGACATGGCACTGCCGCTGCGGGTACCGATCACCTCGCTGTCACGGCCGTCGACGGCCACCACGGTGATCTGCTGGCCGCTGCCGGTCTGCGGCACGGCGGCACTGCGCTTCGGGTTAAGCTGCAGGTAGTGGGGGCTGGCGCAACCGGCCAGCCAGAGACCGGCGAGCAGCACGGCGGAAAGACGAAGGAGGTGGCGACGACGCATCCGGGTACTCCGAGAGGTCAGGTGGGAGGATGTCCCGCGAGTATATCGCCCCGCGACGAGCGCAGGAATTCCCGGCGTACGGCCCGAGGGTTACACTGTCGCGATAGACCAACGGATGGCCACCATGATTCGACCCGCGACGCCCGAGGACATACCGCTCCTCGTCGACATCTGGTTGCGAGCCTCGCGCCGGGCCCACGACTTCATTCCCGCCGACTTCTGGGAGGCGCGGGCCGGGGAGATGGCGCGCGACCATCTGCCCACCGCCGAGCTGCATGTGCTGGAAGCCGGCCGTCGGGTGATCGGCTTCGCTGCCCTCAACGACGACCACCTCGAGGCGCTGTTCGTCGACCCGGAGGTGCAGAGCTATGGTCACGGCACGCAACTGATGGCCCATGCCATGGAGCGCCGCCGCCGCATCACCCTGTGCGTCTACTCGCGCAACGTGCGGGCCGTCTCCTTCTACCTGCGGCTGGGCTTCCAGGTCTGCGGGGAGCGCGAGGACCCGCTGACGGGCGAACAGGAGACGCTGATGTACTGGGCCCGCCAGGCCGGCGCGACTGATCGCTGAGTGCGTTATCTTGGCGGCTGGTGATCATCGGCGCTGCAGCTGGTCCAGCAGGGCACCGCCGGCGAAGTGCTCTTCCATGGCCGCTTCCCAGCTACCGACGATGTTCTCGACCTTCAGCAGCTCGGTTTCCGGGAACCGCTCGGCGAACTCCTCGACCACCGCCTCGTGGTGCACGCGGTAGTTGAAGCTGGCAAGCAGGCGCTGGGCCTGTTCGCTGTAGAGGTACTCCAGGTAGCCCCGGGCCAGGTCGAGGTTGTCATGGCGCTCGGCGTTGGACTCGACCACCGCGACCGGGAACTCGGCCAGGATGCTGACCGGCGGCACGATGGCCTCGTAGTCCTCCTCGCCGTACTCGCTACGGATGTTGTTGGCCTCGGACTCGAAGCTGACCAGGACATCGCCGACGCCGCGCTCGATGAAGCTGGTGGTGGCACCACGGCCGCCGGTGTCGAACACCGCCACGTTGCGCAGGAAGGTGCGCATGAAGTCGTGAATTTTCTCTTCATCACCTTCGAATTCCGCATCCGCGAAGCCCCAGGCGGCCAGGTAGGTGTAACGGCCGTTGCCGGAGGTCTTGGGATGGGGGAAGACGATCTCCACGTCCTCGCGCACCAGGTCGTCCCAGTTCTCGATCTCCTTGGGGTTGCCCCGGCGGACCAGGAAGGCGGTGGTGGAGTAGTAGGGCGAGGCGTTGTTGGGCAGCTGTGCCTGCCAGTCTTCGGCGACCATGCCGCCATCGGCCAGCACCTGGACGTCGGGGACCTGGTTGTAGGTCACCACGTCGGCGCGCAGTCCCTGGAGGATGGCGCGAGCCTGGGCGGACGATCCGCCGTGGGACTGCCTGATCTCGACCTCCTCGCCGTGCTCGTCCTGCCACCAGGCCTGGAACTCCGGGTTGAGGGCGGCGAACAGCTCGCGGGCGATGTCATAGGAGGAGTTGAGCAGCTCGCGCTCGGCGGCCACGGCCGGCGTCGCCAGGCCGGTGCCGAGGGCGACGGCCAGAGCGGTACCCACGACGCCACGGTGAAACAGGGGGAGCAGGGGCATGAGGTTCACTCCGGGTATGCAGGATATTGACGTGAAGGCTAGGATTGCGTTGAGGGTATTACACTCGTGATTTGTATTCGATTTTGAAATATATGTGTGGCACCGCAAGGTGGGTCGATTTCGCTGCTGTTCTGCCGGGGCGTGGCGGCTCTGGTAGAATGCAGCCTTCCTGGAGCAACCGCCTGGACACTTTCATGACCGATGCGCCCCGCGACTTTCTCATCGCCCCCTCGATCCTCTCCGCCGATTTCGCCCGCCTGGGCGAGGAGGTGGATAATGTGCTGGCCGCCGGTGCCGATATCGTCCACTTCGACGTGATGGACAACCATTATGTGCCCAACCTGACCATCGGGCCCCTGGTCTGCGAGGCGCTGAGGAGACACGGCGTCACCGCGCCCATCGACGCGCACCTGATGGTGCGCCCGGTGGACCGGTTGATAGGCGATTTCATCGACGCCGGCGCGAGCTACATCACCTTTCATCCGGAGGCCTCGGACCACATCGACCGCTCCCTGCAGCTGATCCGCGACGGTGGCTGCAAGGCGGGGCTGGTGTTCAACCCGGCCACGCCGCTCGCCTACCTCGATCATGTGATGGACAAGGTCGACATGGTGCTGCTGATGAGCGTGAACCCGGGCTTCGGCGGCCAGGCGTTCCTGCCCGGCACCCTGGACAAGCTGCGTGCCGCGCGTCAGCGCATCGATGCCTCGGGGCTCGATATCCGCCTCGAGATCGACGGTGGCGTCAAGGTCGACAACATCGCCGAGATCGCCCGGGCCGGGGCCGACACCTTCGTCGCCGGCTCGGCGGTGTTCCAGGCCGGCAGCGAGGCCGACCCGCACCGCTACGACAGCGTGATCCGCGAGTTCCGCGAGCAGCTGGCCGGGATCCGGTGAACGACAGGCCGGCGACCCCGCGGTGGCACCTCTACATGATAGAGACCGCCGGCGGCGCCCTCTATACCGGCATCACCACCGACGTAGACCGGCGCCTGGCCCAGCATCGTGCCGGGCGTGGGGCCAAGGCGCTGCGAGGCCGCGGCCCCCTGCGGCTGGTCCACCACGAGGCGGTGGGCAGCCGCGGCGAGGCGCTGCGCCTCGAGGCGTGGCTCAAGCGACTCCCGGCGACGGAGAAGCGCGCCTGGCTGGCGGATCGCCCGAAAGCGGGCCATCCGCGACACCGTTAGCCAGGAGGCCGCCCTCGAGCGTTGGGTCGCCGCGCCGCGGCCCGGGGCCGCCGGCAGATTCGGCGGCCCCGGTCGTTGGCGGTGCCGGAGTCAGTGCAGTTTCATGCGCGGCTTGAGGAAGCGGTTGAGCCCATCCACCACCACCATCAGGGCGGTCTTGAGGCTGCCGTGAATGGCGCGCTGGTGCATGCGGTAGAGCGAGGCGTAGAAGAACTTGGCCAGATGGCCCTCGATGAACAGGCTGCGTGCCGAAGCGCCGCGCATCAGGCTGCCGATGGCATCGAAGTGGGCCAGCGAGATCAGCGAGCCGCGGTCCCGGAAGACGAACGGCTTGAGTGGCCTGCCGTCGAGCCGGGCCCGCAGGTTGCGATACAGCCGCTCGGCCTGCTGGTGAGCGGCCTGGGCCCGGGGCGGGACCATCGAGCCATCCGCCTGGGGACAGCTGGCGCAGTCGCCGAAGGCGAAGATGTGCGGGTCGTCGATGCTCTGCAGGGTGGCATCGACCTTGAGGCGGTGGTTGTGCTCCGTGGTCAGGCCCAGTGCCGAGAGGAAGGCCGGGGCCTTGATGCCGGCGGCCCAGACGCTCAGGTGGGTCTCGATCCGCTTGCCGTCGGCGGTGACGATGGCGGATGGCTCGACCTCGATGACCCGTGTCGCCACGTGCACCCGGACGCCCAGGCGCTCCAGTTCGGCATGCACCGCCCGGCTGATGCGGTCGGGCAGGACCGGCAGGATGCCCGGCGCCGCCTCGATCAGGTGCACCTCGAGATGTTCGCTCTCGAGGGTGGTGAAGCCATAGCTGTTGAGCATCTGGGAGGCGTCGTAGAGCTCGGCGGCCAGCTCCACGCCGGTGGCGCCGGCGCCCACGATGCCCACCACCATCCGGGGGTTCCGGTGTTGCGGCAGAGCGTTGTAGCGCAGGAAGGCATTGAGCATGTTGCGGCGGAAGGCCTCGGCCTGGCCGGGGCTGTCCAGGAAGTGGCAGTGGTCACTCACCCCCGGGGTGCCGAAGTCGTTGCTGACGCTGCCCACCGCGATCACCAGCTCGTCGTAGGTCAAGGTCCGTGGGGGCAGCACCTCGGCGCCGTCGTCGTCGTGGATCGGCTCCAGGGTCAGCGTGCGCGTCTCCCGGTCCAGGTCGCACAGGGTGCCACGCTGGAAGCGGTAGCCGTGGGCCCGGGCGTGCCCCTGATAGGCGATCTCGTCCAGCCCGGAATCCAGGGCGCCGGTGGCGACCTCGTGCAGCAGTGGCTTCCAGATGTGGGTCGCGTTGCGGTCCACCAATACGATCTCGGCTTTGCCGCGCCGGCCGAGGCGTCGGCCGAGGCGGGTGACCAGTTCGAGGCCGCCGGCTCCGCCGCCGACCACCACGATACGGGGTGGTGTCATGGGAGACTCCTGAGTGAAAGTGATAGGGAAGGGTGATGAAAACGCTTCCAGCATAGCGGCCCCCGCGGCGGCTGCCTATGGTCCGGGGCGTCGTGGCGCATATTTTTTTCGTAATATTACATGCATGAAGCCCGTTGGCCGGGTAGAGTGCCGTGACAACCGCGCAGGAGGAGTGGCGATGCATCGCTTGCTGGAAGGGGTGTCCCTGGTGGCCTTCGACCTGGATGGCACCCTGATCGATTCGGTACCCGACCTGGCGGTGGCGGTGGACGCCAGCCTGGTTGAGTTGGGCCTGCCGGTCGCCGGCGAGGCACGAGTGCGCGACTGGGTGGGCAACGGCTCGCTGGTATTGATGGAGCGGGCTCTGCGTCATGCGGTCCTCGCCAGAAGCGGCGAGGCTGATCCGGCGACTGATCTCCGAGGGGGCGCTGTGAACCCCTCCCTGGGCGCTACCGATGCCATCCCTGGCATAGGACCCCCTCTACGATCAGTCCCCGGCGCCTCGCCGGATATCGACAGCGCCCTGCTGGCTCGCGCCCACGATGCCTTCCTCGCACACTACGCGCACGACCCCGGCTCGCGTACGCGCCTCTATCCCGGGGTGCGGGAGTGCCTGGACGCCCTGCGAGAGAAGGCAGTGCCCCTGGCGCTGGTGACCAACAAGCCGTATGCCTTTATCGCGCCCATCCTCACGGGCTTCGGGCTCGAACATCACTTCGCCCTCTGCCTGGGCGGCGATAGTCTGCCGCAGAAGAAGCCCGACCCGGCGCCGTTGCGGCACGTGGCGGCCCACTTTGGTGTGGCGCCCGAGGCCTGCCTGATGGTGGGGGACTCGCGCCACGACATCGCCGCGGGCCGGGCCGCGGGTTTTCGCACCCTGGCGGTGCCCTATGGCTACAATCACGGGGAGCCGGTGCGCGACAGCGGCCCCGATGCCGTGGTTGAATCGCTGGCGGAACTCGTTTAGGGTAACTTTGGCTGTCGCTATGAGCACTGCCTGGTCAATATGTTTTCGCTATCACACTTCCCCGCGCGGGAAACGCTTCGATGGACGGCCGCATGACGCTGGATGACCTCTCCTCTCGTGGCGGTGACCCCCTGACGGTTGCTGCCTTCCCGACTGCGCCGCTCGCCGTGCCCGGCGGCTGGCGATGGTGACGCTCCACCGCTGAGCGGGCTGCCGCTCGTCTCCGATACCACCATCGCCGACTTCCATCATCGAGGATCCGGGCATGATGACCCCCGAACGTTTCCATGAGCTGGCGGCGGCCGGCTACAACCGCATTCCGGTCACCCGCGAGGTGCTGGCCGATCTCGACACGCCCCTGTCCACCTACCTGAAGCTCGCCGACGAGCCCTGGACCTTCCTGCTGGAGTCCGTGCAGGGCGGTGAGAAGTGGGGGCGTTACTCGATCATCGGCCTGCCGTGTCGCGAGCGCATCGAGGTGCGTGGTTTCACCGTCACTCATGTCGTCGATGGCGAGCGCCAGGGCGCCACGGAAGTCGAGGATCCGCTGGCCTGGATCGAGCAGTTCCAGTCGCGCTTCAAGGTGCCGCGACTCGACGACCAGCCACGTTTCGATGGCGGCCTGGTGGGTTACTTTGGCTACGATACCATCCGCTATATCGAACCGCGCCTGCGGGGCGTCGAGAAGCCCGATCCCATCGGCGTGCCGGACATCCTGCTGATGGTCTGCAACGACCTGGTGGTATTCGACAACCTCTCCGGCCGGCTGACCCTCTGGACCCATGCCGACCCGGTCGAGGAGGCGGCCTACGAGGGCGCCCTGGACCGGCTCGAGCGCCTGGAGACCCGCCTGCGCAGCGCCACCTTCAACACCATCAGCCCCGGCACCGGCCGGGCGGCGGTGGAGGAGGGGCACTTCACTTCCGGTTTCACCGAGGCGGGCTTCAAGGCCGCGGTGGAGACGATCAAGGAGTACGTGCTGGCCGGCGACATCATGCAGTGCGTGCCCTCGCAGCGCATGTCGATCCCCTACCGGGCCTCGCCCCTGGACCTCTACCGGGCGCTGCGCAGCCTCAACCCTTCGCCCTACATGTTCTTCCTCAACCTCGACGACCACCAGGTGGTGGGCTCCTCGCCGGAGATCCTCACCCGCCTCGAGGATGGCGAGGTCACCGTGCGGCCGATCGCCGGTACCCGGGTGCGGGGCAGGACGGAAGACGAGGACAGGGCGCTGGAGGCCGACCTGCTGGGGGACCCCAAGGAGGTGGCCGAACACCTGATGCTGATCGACCTGGGCCGCAACGACGTGGGGCGCATCAGCGAGACCGGCTCGGTGAAGGTCACCGACCAGATGGTGGTGGAGCGCTACTCCCACGTGATGCACATCGTCTCCAACGTCACCGGCCGGTTGAAGCCCGGGCTGTCGGCCATGGACGTGCTGCGGGCGACCTTCCCGGCGGGAACGCTCTCCGGCGCGCCCAAGATCCGCGCCATGGAGATCATCGACGAGCTGGAGCCGGTCAAGCGCGGCATCTACTCCGGCGCCGTGGGCTACCTCTCCTGGCACGGCAATATGGATACCGCCATTGCCATCCGCACCGCGGTGATCAAGGATGGCGAGCTCCACGTCCAGGCCGGCGCCGGTATCGTGGCCGACTCGGTGCCCGAGATGGAGTGGCAGGAGACCCTCAACAAGGGACGCGCCCTGTTCCGCGCCGTGGCCATGGCCGAACGTGGCCTCGACAATCTCGAGTAGGCGCCACGCCCCTTATCCACCGCCGGCCATGGCCGGGCGAGCGCCCCGAGGTGCGAGAGAGAGAAAGACCATGAAAGTCTGCATGATCGACAACTACGATAGCTTCACCTTCAATGTGGTGCAGTACCTGGGCGAGCTGGGGGCCGAGGTGGTCACCCACCGCAACGACGCCATCGCCCTCGAGGAGATCGAGGCGTTCTCGCCCAGTCACCTGGTGATTTCGCCGGGGCCCTGCACGCCCAACGAGGCCGGTATCTCCATGGCGGCGATCCGCCACTTTGCCGGGAAGCTGCCCATCCTCGGCGTCTGCCTCGGCCATCAGGCGATCGGCCAGGTCTACGGCGGCCAGGTGGTCAGGGCCCCCCGGGTGATGCACGGCAAGACCTCGCGGATCCGCCATGGCCAGCAGGGGGTATTCGAAGGGCTCGAGGATCCGCTGGAGGTGACCCGCTATCATTCCCTGATAGTGGCGCGGGAGAACCTGCCGGCATGCCTCGAGGTCACCGCCTGGACCGATGACGACGACGTCACCCCGGGGGTGATCATGGGGCTGCGTCACCGCGAGCTGGATGTCGAGGGGGTGCAGTTCCACCCCGAGTCGATCCTGACCCGCCAGGGGCATGAGTTGCTGGCCAATTTCCTGAAACGCCGCTGAGCGAGAGGAGACCCATCCGATGCAGATGAGAGACGCCATCGCCGCGGTGATGCGCCGCGCGAACCTGAGCTTCGCCGACACCCACGAGGTGATGCGCCAGATCATGACCGGCGAGGCCAGCGACGCCCAGATCGCCGGCTTCCTGATCGGCATGGCCATGAAGGGCGAGACCGCCGAGGAGATCAGCGCCGCCGCCCAGGTGATGCGCGAGCTGATGAAGCCGGTGACGCTCCACACCGAGAACGTGGTCGACATCGTCGGCACCGGCGGCGACGGCGCCAACCTGTTCAACGTCTCCACCGCGGCCAGCTTCGTGGTCGCCGCCGCCGGCGCTCACGTCGCCAAGCACGGCAACCGCGGCGTCTCCTCCTCCTCGGGCAGCGCCGACCTCTTCGCCGTGGCCGGCATCCACCTCGACCTGGACGCCGGCCAGGTGGCGCGCTGCATCGAGCAGGTGGGCGTGGGCTTCATGTTCGCCCCCAACCACCACCCGGCCATGCGTCACGCCGTGGGCCCGCGCCGCGAGATGGGCGTGCGCACCCTGTTCAACATCCTCGGGCCGCTGACCAATCCAGCCGGGGCTCCCAACCAGCTGCTCGGTGTCTACTCCGCCGAGCTGGTGCCGCTGATGGCCGAGGTGCTGCGGCGCCTGGGTAGCCAGCATGTGCTGGTGGTGCACGCCGAGGATGGCCTCGACGAGATCTCGCTGGCGTGCTCGACCCAGGTGGCGGAGCTCAAGGACGGTGAGATCCGCGAGTACGTCATCACCCCCGAGGAGCTCGGTATCGAGCGCCAGTCGCTGGATCCGCTGCGCGTGCAGACCGCCGAGGACAGCCTGCGCCTGGTCAAGCAGGCCCTCGAAGGCGAGGGGCCCGCCGCGGATATCGTCGCCCTCAACGCCGGGGCGGCGCTCTATGCGGCCGGCGTGGCCGACAACCTCAAGGAGGGCGTGGTGCTGGCCCAGGATGCCCAGGCCTCCCACATGCCGCTCGAGAAGCTCCGCGAGCTGGCCCTCTTCACCCGGGTCTACCAGCAGTAGGGATTGCCCGGCTATCCCCTTGGCCATTCCTCGATAAGGAGTTCGATATGACGTCTTCCCGGGGAGGTACCCCCACCATCCTGACCCGCATCCTGGCCCGCAAGGATGAGGAAGTCGCCGAGCGGAGCCGTGCCGTCCCCGAGCAGGAGCTGCTGCGTCTGGCCGGCGAGCAGGATGCCCCGCGCGGCTTCGTGGCGGCGCTGGAGCGCCTGATCGCCGAGGGCGACCCGGCGGTGATCGCCGAGATCAAGAAGGCCTCACCCTCCAGGGGCGTGATGCGCGAGGACTTCCACCCGGCGGAGATCGCCGCCAGCTACGCCAAGGGCGGCGCGGCCTGCCTCTCGGTGCTCACCGATGCCGACTTCTTCCAGGGCCACGAGGACTTCCTGGTCGAGGCCCGTGAGGCCTGCTCGCTTCCGGTGATCCGCAAGGACTTCATCACCCACGGCTACCAGGTCAGCGAGGCCCGGGCCATCGGCGCCGACTGCATCCTGCTGATCGCCGCGGCCCTGGACGACGTCCAGATGGCCGACCTACACCGCCAGGCCGTGGAGCTCGGCATGGACGTGCTGGTGGAAGTCCACGACGTGCTGGAGCTGGACCGGGCGCTCAAGCTCGACCTCAGCCTGGTGGGCATCAACAACCGCGACCTGCACACCTTCGATACCCGACTCGAGACCACCCTGGAGCTGCTGCCGCGCATCCCCGCCGGCGTCACCGTGGTCACCGAATCGGGCATCCATACCCAGGCCGACGTGCTGCGCATGCGCGAGCACGACGTCAACGCCTTCCTGGTGGGGGAGGCCTTCATGCGCGAGGACGACCCCGGCGAGGCGCTGCGGCGGCTGTTCTTCTGAAGAGGCCGAAGACACGACAACGGGGCCGTCCTGCTGGGCGGCCCCGTTGTCGTTGATACCCGCTATCGAACGCCGCCTCGCTCCGGTGGCGTCATCTGGCTGCGCCGTTCAGGCCTCGCCATGCGAGTCGCGTTGAACCGCGTGTCGCCCCCGTTTTGCACAACCCCTCCTGCCTGCGTAATCTCAGAGGCTAAGGCAGCGTGATTGCAATAAGCGCAGGGACTACCGCATGGATGGCGGCGCCATCGCAGCGTGCAGGGTAGGGCGGAAGTAGCTCTATTGCAGGCATGGGGGGTGTGGGCCGACGGCCCGCCGCCACTATCGCCATCATCATAGGAGCGACGACGATGAACTGGGCCTTGCCTCTGGGGTGCCGAGGGTTGATTTTCGATTGCGATGGCACCCTTGTCGATTCGATGCCCTTGCATTACCACGCCTGGGTAACCGTCCTGCGCCGTCACAACTTGGACTTCACGGAGGCGCGCTTTTATCAATGGGCTGGTGTGCCCGTGGACGAGATCGTCCGTCGCTTGGCCGCGGAAAAAGGACTGACGGTCGATGCCAAGAGTATCGCGGCGGAACGTGATACCTATTTTCACAGTCTACCGACCAGTGCACTGCGCCCCGTGGCGGCGGTGGTCGACATTGCGCGCCGCTTTCATCGGCATCTCCCTATGGCAGTGGCAACTGGGAGTACCAAGGCATCGGCGGAAACCTCCTTGCGAGCGATTGGCATTCTTGAGTTGTTTGACGCGGTGATCAGTTCGCAGGAGGCTGGCCGCCCAAAACCGGCACCAGATGTATTTTTGATGGCGGCGGAACGGATCGCGGTCACCCCGAGGGACTGCGTGGCTTTTGAGGACGGGGATGCAGGGCTCCAAGCGGCGCAAGCGGCAGGGATGCGCGTGGTCGATATTCGTCCCTGGTTACAACGCTGACGTTCTGGAGATCCTTGGCCAGCTCTAGGAGGCTGAGCTTGCGTCGTGCTACCTTTTCCTCGGTGGTCATAGTGGTTTCCTCATGGTGTTACAGCCGAGCGTCAGACACTCGTTCTATAACCCACGGGGGGCACTATGGCCACTTTGCTGTCAGCGGCCGACTGTCAGGTAAATACCATCACACCTCACACAAACACATGACCAAGCGCAGCACTGCGCAGCCTTCGGCCGCCTGACGCTCGCAAGCTCGCACCGGTGTGCGCGGCGTTATGACTAAGGCGGTAAAGTGCGGGAAAAGGAAATCTCGGAGTACATTCTTGACCAGTATCGGGGTTTGGTTGCAGTCTATGCGTGGATGTCTTGGGTATGTGTTCTCAATCCTGACAAAACCATGATCGAAGACTTGGCTCCTTTGCTGAATGAGTCCTATGATCTGGTGGTCAAAAAGCATGCTAAACGCATAAAGTCATAACCGGGCCAATTGCGGCGACAGCTTTTCCGTAGCGGCTTCGCCTCCACTCAAAAGCTGCGCGTGTTGGCGGCGTTAGATTATTACTTCTCGTCTCTCACCGATTGAACAACCACAATACCCCCGACAGTACCAGGCTGGCCAGGATCATGGTGGTGATGGGAAAGTAGAAGGAGAAGTTCTCGCGTCGGATGACGATATCGCCGGGGAGCTGGCCAAGCGGTAGCTTGGATAGCCAGGGCCAGAGCAGGCCGATGGCGACGATGAGCAGGCCGATCAGGATCAGGGTGCGGTTCATGGGGTCGCCTCTTGTTTCCTGAATCCAGACTCGATGGGCTCCTGAGTGAATTAGACAAAGCGTCCACCGGTGGTTTTACCGGTAGGCGCTTTTTTGTGCTGGCTCAGCCGCGCCGCTTGAGCTCCGTGAGCAGGGCCTGCAGCGGGTGCGGCAGGGCCCGGTCGGAGAGCCGCTTGACCTGGCTGCGGCAGGAGTAGCCGGTGGCCAGCAGGCGTCCGGCGTTGGCCGCGTCTTCCACGACCTTCTGCCAGGAGAGACCATAGATGGCTCGGGAGGTTGCGCGGTTGCGCGCCTCATGGCCGTAGGTGCCGGACATGCCGCAGCAGCCGGTGGCGACCAGCTCGAGTTCGAGGCCGAAGGCGGTGAACACCTGCTGCCACGCCTTGGGGCTGCCCGGGGCGTTGGTGGCCTCGGTGCAGTGGGAGAGCAGCCGGTAGCCTGCCGGTGACGTATCGTCGTCGCGGCGTGCCGGCGCGAGGCGGGAGGCCAGGGTCGGGGTCTGAGCGACCAGCCACTCCTGGAGCATCAGCACCTCGGGCACGGCCTCCGGTCCCAGCGCCTTCACGTACTCCTGGCGGTAGGTGAGGGTCATGGCCGGGTCGATGCCCACCAGGGGCACGCCGAACTCGGCCAGCGTGCGCAGCCGCCGGGCCTGCTGCTCGGCGGTGCGCGCGAAGGCGCCGAGGAAGCCCTGGACGTTGAGCGGCTTGCCGTTGGGGGAGTAGGGGGCGACGAAGACCCGCACGTCGAGCCGCGCGAGCAGCTCGACGATGTCCATCACCAGCCGGGCCTCGAAGTAGCTGGTGAAGGCGTCCTGGACGATCACCACGCTGCGGGCCTTCTGGGCTTCGGTGAGCAGGCCGAGCGAGGTGGGGGTGGCCTCGGCGACGCCCCAGGCCTTGAGCTGCTTGTCGAGGCTGGCCCGTGACAGTCGCGGGCTGTCGACCATGCCGATGGGGCCGGCCAGCAGGCGGTCGACCAGGCGATTGCCGAGGGCGGCGTTATAGAGCGGCGCCACCTTGGAGAGCGTCGGCACCAGGAATTCCAGGCCGCCGATCAGGTAGTCGCGCAGCGGGCGCAGGTAGCGGCCGTGGTAGACCTCGAGAAACTGGGAACGTGCCTCGGGGATATTGACCTTGACCGGGCACTGGCCGGCGCAGGACTTGCAGGCCAGGCAGCCGGCCATGGCGTGGTAGACCTCGTGGGAGAAGTCCGCCTCGCCGCGCCGCTGGGCCAGGGTGTTCTTGAGCCGCAGCGGGAAGTCCTTGATGAAGCCCCAGGCGCCCTCGGCCTGCTTCTTCCTCGACTCCTCCACCAGGTCGATGCCGGCCGCGCCCTGCAGGCGCAGCCATTCGCGCACCAGGCTGGCGCGCCCCTTGGGCGACTGGACCCGCTCGCGGGTGGCCTTCCACGACGGGCACATGGCGTCATCGGGGTCGTAGTTGTAGCAGGCGCCGTTGCCGTTGCAGTAGACGGCGGCGCTGTGGGCCTGCCAGACACGCTCGTCGATCTGGCGGTCGAGCTGGCCGCGGGTGGGCACGCCGTCGATGGTCAGCAGGCCCGGGTCGACCCACTTGACCGGCTGTGCCTCGGTGGCCTGTTCCGTGACGGCGCCGGGCGGGCTAAGGGCTCCGACCCTGCGACCTGCCCCCGATGCCCCCTCGTCGGAGAGGGTTTGGATAGGCGCGCTATCGGGAGTCGCGATCTTGCCGGGGTTCAACTGGTTGTGGGGGTCGAAGGCGGCCTTGATCCGCTGCAGGCAGGGGTAGAGCGCGCCGAAGAAGCTGGGCGCGTACTCGGAGCGCACGCCCTTGCCGTGCTCGCCCCACAGCAGGCCGTGGTACTTGTGGGTCAGTTCGGCCACCTCGTCGGAGACCTCGCGAATCAGCCGCTCCTGCTCGGGGTCCTTCATGTCGATGGCCGGGCGCACGTGCAGCACCCCGGCGTCCACGTGTCCGAACATGCCGTAGGCCAGGCCGCGGGCATCCAGGGCGGCGCGGAACTCGGTGATGAAGTCCGCCAGGTGCTCCGGGGGCACCGCGGTGTCCTCGACGAAGGGGATGGGGCGCTTCTCGCCCTTGGCATTGCCGAGCAGGCCCACCGCGCGCTTGCGCATGCCGTAGACCCGCTTGATGGCGTCGTGCCCCTCGGCCAGGGTGTAGCCCAGCCGCGCGACGCCGGCGTCCTCCTGCAGGTGGCGGCAGAAGGCCGCGACCCGCTCATTCAGCCGCTCGGGGTCGTCGTCGTTGAACTCGACCAGGTTGATGCCGCGTACCGGCGTCTCCCCGGCCGGAAAGAACTCCCCCACGCTGTCCCAGACGAAGTCCTCCATGGCCAGCAGCAGCACGGTGTCGTCCACCGTCTCGATGGAGGTGGGCGCCGCGCTGCTCGCCATCAGCGCCTTGGCATCGCGCAGGGCGTCCATGAAGCCGGCGTAGCGCACGTTGACCAGCGTCGAATGCCGGGGAATCGGCAGCACGTTGAGCACCGCCTCGCTGGTGAAGGCCAGCGACCCCTCGGCGCCGCACAGCAGGCTGTTCAGATCGAGACGCCCTTCCGCGTCCCTGAGGTGCGCCAGGTCGTAGCCGGTCAGGCAGCGGTTGAGTGGCGGGAAGGTGTCTGTGATCAGCTCGCCCTGGGTGTCGATG
Organism: Halomonas sp. LBP4; assembly: GCF_003202205.1. Lineage (GTDB taxonomy): Bacteria > Pseudomonadota > Gammaproteobacteria > Pseudomonadales > Halomonadaceae > Halomonas > Halomonas flagellata. Next base: position 651,383 of record NZ_PDOG01000001.1, on the reverse strand, counting down.
ATCTCGCGGGCGGTGCGGTAGGCGCGGCCGGTGGCGTCGTCGCGCGCGCAGAGGGCCTCCAGCTCGCCGTCGTCGACCGGGCGGCTGACCAGGCGCTTGCCGCCCAGCAGCACGCTGTCGAGCTCCAGCACATGGTCGCGGGTCTTGCCGTACTCGCAGCTGCCCTGGCCGCTGGCGTCGGTGGCGATCATGCCGCCGATGGTCGCCCGGTTGGAGGTGGAGAGCTCGGGGGCGAAGAACAGCCCGTGGGGCTTCAAGGCGGCATTGAGCTGGTCCTTGACCACCCCGGCCTGGACCCGCACCCGGCGGTTCTCGACGTCGATGTCGAGGATGCGGTTCATGTGCCGGGAGACATCCACCACCAGGCCGTCGGTGAGCGACTGGCCGTTGGTGCCGGTGCCGCCACCGCGTGGGGTGAGCACTACCCGGCGATGTTCCACCTGGCCGGCGAGGTGCGCGATGCGCTCGAGATCCTCCGCCCCCCTGGGGTAGAGCACCGCCTGGGGCAGGCGCTGGTAGATGGAGTTGTCGGTGGCCAGTACCGTGCGGTTGGCATAGTCGGGGGCGATCTCGCCCTCGAAGCCGGCGGCCTCGAGGGCCTCGAGAAAGCGCAGGTAAGGCGCGTCCTGGCCCGGGAGGGTGGGCGAGTCGGCGGTGTCCAGTCGTGCGATCATGGTGTCGTATTCGGTGGTGGCGCCGCCGGGGCAATACCAGGGTAATGCCGGGCGGACAGAAGGGATGGACCTACTTTACCGCGACAGGGCGGTGGGGCGCATCCCGGTGCGTCGGTATCGCGTAGCACCCGGGCGGCCTTTTGCCTACAATGAGCGCCCTGATTTCACCGACTGCAACGGACCGGATTCCATGCTCGATCCCAAACTGCTGCGCGGCGACCTCGAGATGGTCGCCCAACGACTGGCCAAGCGGGGCTTCGTCCTCGACACCGAGCGACTCGAGGCGCTGGAGTCCCGGCGCCGCGAGCTGCAGGCCGAGACCGAGTCCCTGCAGAGCGAGCGCAACACCCGCTCCAGGGCGATCGGCAAGGCCAAGGCCTCGGGCGAGGACATCCAGCCGTTGCTCGACGAGGTGAGCGACCTGGGCGATCGCCTCGATGCCGCCAAGGCGCGGCTGGCCGAGGTGCAGGTCGAATGGGACGAGGTGACCAGCGGCCTGCCCAACCTGCCCCACGAGAGCGTGCCGGTGGGCGAGAGCGAGGAGGAGAACGTCGAGTTGCACCGCTGGGGCACGCCGAGGGCCTTCGACTTCGAGGTCAGGGATCACGTGGACCTGGGGGCGCTCAGGAATGACCTGGACTTCGACCTGGCGGCCAAGCTGACCGGCGCGCGCTTCTCGGTGATGCGCGGCCCCATCGCGCGGCTGCATCGGGCGCTGACCCAGTTCATGCTCGACAAGCAGACCCTCGAGCACGGCTATGAGGAGTGCTATGTGCCCTATATGGTCAACGCCGACTCGCTCTTCGGAACGGGGCAACTGCCCAAGTTCGGCGAGGACCTGTTCCGCCTCGACGACGAGCGCGGCTATCACCTGATTCCCACCGCCGAGGTGCCGCTGACCAACTTCGCCCGCGACGAGATCCTCGACTACGAGGCGCTGCCGCTGAGGCTCACCGCCCACACGCCGTGTTTTCGCAGCGAGGCGGGCTCCCACGGCCGCGACACCCGCGGCATGATCCGCCAGCACCAGTTCGACAAGGTCGAGATGGTGCAAATGGTCGAGCCCGAGCGCAGCTACGAGGCGCTGGAGGAGATGCGCGGCCACGCCGAGGCGATCCTCCAGGCGCTGGAGCTGCCGTATCGTGTCGTCACGCTCTGTACCGGTGACATGGGGTTCGGCGCCGCCAAGACCTACGACCTCGAGGTATGGCTGCCGAGCCAGTCGACCTACCGCGAGATCTCCTCGGTGTCCAACTGCGAGGACTTCCAGGCACGGCGCATGCAGGCGCGCTTCCGCCACCCCGAGCAGAAGAAGCCGCAGCTGCTGCATACCCTCAACGGGTCCGGCCTGGCGGTGGGGCGCTGCCTGATCGCGGTGATGGAGAACCACCAGAACGCCGACGGTTCCATCACCATTCCGGAGGTGTTGCGGCCCTATATGGGCGGGATCGCGACCATCAACGTCTAAGCATCAGGGGCCTGTCGTCGCGGCTTTCCCGGCGACAGGCCTGCGCGGAGGCGCTGTGAACCCTTCCCTGGGCGCTACATTCCTCTTCCCTGAGGAATGACCTCCGCTCCGACCCGTCCCCGGCGCCGCTTGCTCCAGTCTTTATCCGCGAGCATTCTGCTCGGCGCTACGGCTCGATATCCCAGCTGACGCTGACCCCCGCCTCCATGGTGATGGTGCCGGGGCGATACTCGCCCTGGGGGGCACTCTCCCTGGCGTCGGCGCTCATGGCCATCATGCGCGGGGCGTAGATCGGGGCGCGGGTCTCGGCGATGCTGGTCACCGGGCCCAGCGACACGCCCAGCGTTTCGGCCATCAGCTCGGCCTTGTGACGGGCCTTCACCAGTGCCTTGACCAGCGCCTCGTCGGTGGCGGCGTCGCGGTCGGCGAGGTCGTAGGTCACGCCATCCAGCGCATCGACACCGGCCTCGGTCAGGGCATCGAGCAGCAGCGGCAGGCGTTCCAGGTCCTCTATCTCGACCCGGAAGGGGCGCTCGAGGCGGGTGCGCATCAGCGTCTCGCGATCGTCGTCTCCGTGCCTCTCGCCGGGCAGGTGTTCGGGCTGCACGTTCAGCGAGCCGGCGCTGATCGCCTCGCGCTCCAGGCCGGCCTCTTCCAGGGTGCGGATCAGGGTGGCGGCACGCGCCTCCAGGCGGTCGCGGGCCTCGCGCAGGGCGTCGGGGTCGTTGGCGGTGGCGTCTCGCCGGGCGATGGCCGGCGTGCGCTCCCAGAGGCGGGCGCTGAGGGTGGCGCGGTCGGGTATCACGTCCAGCTGGGCCTCGGCCTGGACATCGAGCCGCGAGCGGGACTCCTCGGCCAGCGTGGGGGTGGCGATCAGCGGAGTGACGACGAGCAGGGCACCCAGCAGCAGATGCCGGGGAAAGAGAGCGAGCGACATGGAAGCCTCCTTGCGACGGGCAGTGTAAACGGCGGCATGATACCGTGCCCCGCTTCGAGCGCCGACGTCAGCCGTGGTTCCGTGGTCGGGACGGCGTCCATCGAATCTGCACCTTCTCCGTGGTGTTTCAAACGGTTTGTACCCGCGCCCGGCAGGCGGCATCATGGGCGTTCACTGGCTGGTAGGGACCCCGGCATGCGCCTTCCGGACGACGAGTCCTTGCGGACCGTTCCCCTCAACCTCATCCTGGCCCTGGCGGCCCTGGTGATCATCATTGCCGGCCTGAAGGCCGGGTCGGACCTGATCGTGCCGTTGCTGCTGGCGTTGTTCATCGCGGTGGTCTGTACGGCACCGGTGCAGTGGCTCCATCGCCTGGGGCTGAGCCTGCGTCTGGCGGTCTGGCTCACCCTGCTGGTGATCGGGGCCTTCCTGTCCCTGCTGGGGCTGCTGGTCGTGAACAGCTTCGGCACCTTCGTCGAGGCCCTGCCGGGCATCGAGACGCGCCTCTACGAGTACTACCTGAGCCTCCTCGACCGGCTCGCCACCATGGGGCTCGCCATCGACCCGGAACGCCTGGCGAGGCTGCTGGAGATCGAGGACGATGGCGTCTGGGTGACGGCGCTGCTCGGTGAGCTGGGCAATCTGCTGGTGCAGAGCATGGTGGTGGCGCTGCTGGTGGTGTTCATGCTGTTCGAGACGCTCAACTTCCGCGACAAGGTCTCGCGGGCGCTGGCCAATCCGGCGCCGAGCCTGCGTCGTTTCAGCGAGTTCAGCCTGACGCTCAAGCGTTACCTGGCCGTCAAGACGATGATCAGCCTGGTGACCGGGGCACTCGTCTGGCTGGCCTGCGTGCTGGTCGGCGTGGACTTCCCGTTGCTGTGGGCCGTGCTCGCCTTTGCCCTCAACTTCATCCCCAACATCGGCTCGGCCATCGCCGCGATCCCGCCCGTCCTACTGCTGCTGGTATCGCAGGATGGCGGCCCGCTTCCGGCGCTGACGCTGGCGATGGCCTACCTGGTGATCAACTTCGTGCTCGGCAACCTGGTGGAGCCGCGCGTCATGGGGCGAGCGCTGGGGCTCTCGACCTTCGTGGCCTTCCTGTCCCTGGTGGTATGGGGCTGGGTGTTCGGCGCCGTGGGCATGCTGCTCTCGGTGGTGCTCACCATGACGCTCAAGATCGCCCTCGACAGCCATCCCGATACCCGTTGGATCGCCCACCTGCTGGGACCCGGCGAGCGCTTCGTCGACGACGACATCGAGGATGCCGACCAGCCACCCTCGCAACGCGATGGCGGGGCCTGAGGCAACCGCGGGGTCTCGAAACGACTTCGCCCCGGCCGGGGCCGGGGCCGGGGGCGAAGTGGCCGTTCCAGCGGGAACCGATCAGGCGTTCTGATCGATGAACTGCGCCAGTTGCGACTTGGACTGGGCACCGACCAGGGAGGCCACCTTGCTGCCCGACTTGAACAGCATCACGGTGGGGACACCACGCACCCCCTGTTCGGCGGCGATCTCCGGGGCGTCGTCGACGTTGATGCTGACGACCTTGAGGTTGCCGGTACGCTCCTCGGCGACCTCGTCGACCACCGGTGCCATCACCTTGCAGGGACCGCACCAGGGGGCCCAGAACTTCAGCAGGACCGGCGTCTCGGCCTTGAGGACTTCCTGCTCGAAGTTGGCATTGGTGACATCGACGTTGTTGGCCATGTGATTCTCCAGTTACGTTGCGCTGCATCGAGGGGATCGGGGTGGCACGCCTGGGGCGTGTCTGGTCGGCTGATGTTAGCGGCCGACCGGGTCGCTGGCAAATGGCGGCCCGCTAGTCGGGCCATAGCTCCCGACTATCGTGGGCCGGGAGGAGGACCGATCTGGCCGGTTTTCTTTTATGCTATATAGTGATTACATGATGCCACTTTAATCACTATCGTGTATCGCATCGCCGGGCGGTAGAGGGAGCCGAGTCCACCATGAAACTTCAGCAGCTGCGCTATATCTGGGAAGTCACACGTCACAATCTCAACGTGTCGGCGACGGCCCAGAGCCTCTTTACCTCGCAGCCGGGCATCTCCAAGCAGATTCGCCTGCTGGAGGACGAGCTCGGCGTGGAGATCTTCGCCCGCAGCGGCAAGCACCTCACCCGGGTCACGCCGGCGGGACAGGCGATCATCGAGCTGGCCGGCCAGGTGCTGCGCCTGACCGAGAATATCAAGGAAGTGGCCCAGGAACACAGCGACGAGCGCCGCGGCAGCCTGTCGATTGCCACCACCCACACTCAGGCTCGCTACGCGCTGCCTCCGGTGATCCGCGACTTCACCCGCAAGTATCCGGACGTGGCCCTGCACATGCAGCAGGGCACACCCAAGCAGATCGCCCAGATGGTCAGCGACGGCCAGGCCGATTTCGCCATTGCCACCGAATCGCTGGAGTTGTTCAACGACCTGGTGCTGCTGCCCTGCTATCGCTGGAACCGCTGCGTGCTGGTGCCCAGGGGGCATCCCCTGGCCCAGCTCGAGACCCTGACTCTCGAGGCGCTGGCCGCACATCCGCTGGTCACCTATGTGTTCGGCTTCACCGGCCGCTCCCAGCTCGACGACGCCTTCAGGGCCCGTGGCCTGACGCCCAACGTGGTGCTGACCGCCGCCGATGCCGACGTGATCAAGACCTATGTGCGCCTGGGCATGGGGGTGGGGATCGTCGCCCACATGGCGGTGGATCCGGAACAGGACACCGATCTGGTGGCGCTCGATGCCGGGCACCTGTTCGAGAGCTCCACCACCAAGATCGGCATTCGTCGTGGCACCTTCATGCGCAGCTACATGTACGACTTCCTACAGCGCTTCGCCTCGCACCTGGACCGCGACCTGGTCGATGCCGCCATGACCGCGGGGCCACGCCATGAACAGGGGCTGTTCGAGAGCATCATGCTGCCGGTGCGTTGAGCCGGCTCAGTGCTGCAGGTGCAGGCCGCACTCGCGCTTCTCCTCGACCTTGGTGGGGTCAAAGTAGTCGAAATTGTTGGGCAGGTCGTGGGCCTGCAGGTACTGGTACATGTCCCGGGCGCTCCAGTGCAGCAGCGGTGACACCTTCAGCAGGCCACCGGCATTGCGGCTGACGGGGGCCATGCGCGCGCGCTCCGGCGTGTCCTCGGCGCGCAGCGCCGTGAACCAGACATCCGGCGCCATTTCCTGCAGCGCCCGCTCGAAGGGCTCCAGCTTCACTTCCCGGGTAAAGGCCTCGTGGCGAGGATCCTCGATGCCCGGCATCGGCCCCTCCACGGCTTCCCGGTGAGCCCGTGAGCGGCGCGGCAGATAGGTGATCAGGTTGAGGTCGAGCCGCTGGACCAGCTCGTCGGCGAAGCGGTAAGTGGCTTCCGTGTTGTAGCCGTTGTCCATCCACACCACCGGGATGTCCGGCCGCTGGCGCGTGACCATGTGCAGGATGACCGCCTCGAAAGGGCGGAAGTTGGTCGTGCAGATGGGGCGTTCGCCTTGTTCCAGGGCCCAGCGAATCAGCGCTTCCGGGTCCTTGCCAAGTTCACTGTTGATAGCGTCGAGTGATGATGCCATGGGGGGCTCCAGGTCGTTGACGACAATTGGCCCTACCCTACCAAAGCCTGCGGAGCGTCCCCCAATACCGTTTCATTGGATGAATATATCAAAAAGGAAGAAAAAGGTCGGCGCTTATTCCATATCGTGCTGAGTGTCGGTGGCCGTCAGGGCATCCATCAGGTGGCGGATCTTGTCCAGGGTCTCGACGTACTCGTCCTCACCCCTGGAGTCGGCCACCAGGCCGCCGCCGCCCCAGAGATGCAGGCGGCCGCGATCGGCCACGGCGGTGCGGATGGCAATGGAGGTGTCCATGCGCCCGCGCACGTCCACGTAGCCGAGGCTGCCGCAGTAGGCGCTGCGCCGGCAGGGTTCGAGTTCGTCGATGATCTGCATGGCCCGCACCTTGGGGGCGCCGGTGATGGAACCGCCAGGAAAGGCCGCGGCCAGCAGGTCCAGGGGGCGACGCCCCGCGGCCAGCTCGCCGGTGACCACGCTGACCAGGTGGTGGACATTGGCGTAGCTCTCGAGCCCGCAGAGTTGCGGTACCCGGACGCTCCCCGGCCGGCAGACCCGGCCCAGGTCGTTGCGCAGCAGGTCGACGATCATCACGTTCTCGGCACGATCCTTGAGGCTCGCCTCGAGCTCCCTGGCGAGACGCCGGTCCTCCTCGGGGGTGTCGCCGCGGGGGCGGGTGCCCTTGATCGGGCGCGCCTCGATCTGGCCGCCGAGGCAGCGCAGGAAGCGCTCGGGCGAGAGCGACAGGATCGCCTTGTCGTTCCAGGCCATGTAGCCCGCGAAGGGAGTCGGCGTGGCTTCCCGCAGGCGCAGGTAGGCGGCCCACAGGTCGCCTTCGTAAGGGGCGCTGAAGCGCTGGGCCAGGTTGATCTGGTAGCAGTCGCCGGCCCGGATATAGCGCTGCACGGCATCGAAGCGCCGCAGGTAGCCGTCACGGTCCAGCTCGCCGGTGAAGGCGTCGGTGAGCCGGAAGTCACCGGTCGGAGAGGGCGCTTCGTCCAGCCAGCCGATTACCTGCCGGCGCCGCTCGGGGGTGGCCACCAGCCAGGTTTCCCGGCGCACCTGATCCTGGATCAGTGCCCAGTCATGCAGGCCGACGCGACTCGAGGGGAGGTCGACCACCCGCTGCGCCCGGCCGGCGACCGGCTCCAGTTGGCTCGCCAGGTCGTAGCTCCAGTAACCGATCAGGCCGCCGAGAAACGGCAGGTCGCTGTCGGGCACCGTCGCCGGCAGGCGATCGAGCAGGGCCTGCTGGGCGGCAAAGGGGGAGAGACCGGCGAGTGCCGGGTCGCCGTGTACGCTGCCCTCGGCATCGATCTCGAGCAGGCCCAGCGGGTCGCTGCTGAGGATGTCATAGCGGCCTCCCGGGGCAGCAGGGCGCCCGCTGTCGAGCAGTACGGCACCGGGGCGGTGGCGCAGCGCCGTGAAGTAGGCCAGCGGATCTTCACGATGGGGCAGGGGGGTGATCTCGAGTCGTGGTGTCATCAACGTGCCTTCCCTGAACAGGCGCCCCATTCTAGGCATCGCGCCCCGGTTTGTCCCTCCCGTTGCCCCCTCGGGGCAGTGATGCCCTGTCAACGAGGCGACGGCGATTGTCGACATTGTCCGGTCTGGCTGGCGGGTTGTCTACAACCAAAGATGTAGGATGTTGCGCCGAGTCGATGGTTGACCGCCTCAGGGTCAGTGATTAAAGTGCTTTTACCACCCAATTGTCGACAATTGCCATGAACTCAATCGTACCGGAACAGGCTACCCCCGAGGCACGCACCCTGGCCGAGCGGGTCTTCCAGCAGCTTCAGGGCGCCATCGTCAGGGGCGAGTTGGCGCCGGGCAGCAAGATCACCGAGCCCGGGCTGTCGAAGACCTATGGCATCTCCCGCGGGCCACTGCGCGAGGCGATGCGTCGCCTGGAGGCGCATCGCCTGATCGAGCGGGTGCCCCATGTGGGGGCGCGGGTGGTCAAGCTGTCGATGAAGGAGCTGCTGGAACTGTTCGACGTGCGGGAGGCGCTGGAGAGCATGGCGGCCCGCCTGGCCGCCGAACACATGACCAGCGAGGAGGTCGCTGGGCTGCGCGAGGTGCTCGCGCTGCACGAGCGCCAGAGCGACCTCAAGCGTGGCGAGGCCTACTATCAGCGCGAGGGCGATCTGGACTTCCACTTCCGTATCGTCCAGGGCAGCCACAACCGCATGCTGATGACGCTGCTCTGTGACGACCTCTATTACCTGGTGCGGCTCTATCGCACCCAGTTCAGCGCCAGCGGCTCGCGCCCCCAGCGCGCCTTCGTCGAGCATCACCGCATCGTCGATGCCATCGAGGCCGGCGATGCCGAGCTGGCCGAACTGCTGATGCGCCGGCACGTCAGTGCTTCCCGGGCCAATGTCGCCGACCGCTATGCCGCCATTCTGACACAGGAAGACGAGACGACCGCCTGAGGCCGGCTCCGACGACACGAGGAGAGATCGCATGACGCAACAGACACCGGGTGCGCGCTTCCGCACCGCCCTCGAGGCCAGCCGCCCGCTGCCCATCGTCGGCACCATCAACGCCTACACCGCCATGATGGCCGAGCGCGTCGGTCACCGGGCGATCTACCTGTCCGGTGGCGGTGTGGCCAACGCCTCCTTCGGCCTGCCGGACCTGGGCATGACCACCATGAACGACGTGGTGGAGGACGCCCACCGCATTTGCGGCGCCACCGAGCTGCCGCTGCTGGTGGACATCGACACCGGCTGGGGCGGCGCCTTCAACATCGCGCGCACCGTCAAGGAGATGCAGCGTGCCGGGGTGGCGGCGGTGCACCTCGAGGACCAGGTCGCCCAGAAGCGCTGCGGTCACCGTCCCAACAAGGCGATCGTCTCCCAGGCCGAGATGGTCGATCGCATCAAGGCCGCCGCCGATGCCAAGCGCGACCCCGACTTCTACCTGATCGCGCGTACCGACGCCTTCCAGAAGGAGGGGCTGGATGCCGCCATCGAGCGTGCCAACGCCTGCATCGAGGCCGGTGCCGATGCCATCTTCGCCGAGGCGGTGCACACCCTCGATGACTACCGCGCCTTCTGCGAGCGCATCGACGCCCCGATCCTGGCCAATATCACCGAGTTCGGCGCTACGCCGCTGTTCAGCCAGCAGGAGCTGGGTGAGGTAGGCTGTCGCATGGTGCTCTACCCGCTGTCGGCCTTCCGCGCCATGAACGCGGCGGCGCTCAAGGTCTACCAGAGCATCCACGACCAGGGGCACCAGAAGGACGTGGTCGAGCTGATGCAGACCCGCGACGAGCTCTACGACTTTCTCAACTACCACGATTTCGAGCGCAAGCTCGATGCCCTCTTCGAGGAAGGCGCCGATTGACGGGTGCCGAGACGGGTGGCGACGAGGCGCGCCGGATGCTGTGGCGGACGCCCGACAATAACGACACGACAAGCACGCATACGACAGCCAAGTGCAAGACGAGGAGACACGACATGGCAGATAAATCCGTCAGTAGTACCGGCCTGCGTGGCCAGAGTGCCGGCAGCACGGCGTTGTGCACCGTCGGCAAGACCGGCTCTGGCCTGACCTACCGCGGCTTCGACATCGAGGAGCTGGCGGAGAAGGCGCGCTTCGAGGAAGTGGCCTACCTGCTGCTCAAGGGCAAGCTGCCCAACCAGGCCGAGCTCGATGCCTACATCACCAAGCTCAAGGGCCTGCGCGGCCTGCCCCAGGCGCTCAAGGCGGTGCTCGAGCAGATTCCGGCCTCTGCCCACCCCATGGACGTGATGCGCACCGGCGCCTCGATGCTGGGCAACCTGGAGACCGAGCAGCGCTTCGACGAGCAGCAGGACGTCTCCGACCGCCTGCTGGCGGTGCTGCCATCGATCATCTGCTACTGGTACCGCTACTCCCACGAGGGCGTGCGCATCGAGACCGAGACCGACGACGAGTCGGTGGGCGCCCACTTCCTGCACCTGCTGCGCGACGAGGCCCCCAGCGAGCTGCACGCCCGGGTGATGAACGTCTCGCTGATCCTCTATGCCGAGCACGAGTTCAATGCCTCGACCTTCACCGCACGCGTCTGCGCCTCCACCCTCTCCGACCTGCACTCCTGCGTGACCGGTGCCATCGGCTCGCTGCGCGGCCCGCTGCATGGCGGTGCCAACGAGGCGGCCATGGCGATGCTCGAGAACTGGACCTCCCCGGACGAGGCCGAGCGCGAGATCCTGAGCATGCTCGAACGCAAGGAAAAGATCATGGGCTTCGGCCACGCGATCTACCGCGAGTCCGATCCGCGCAACGCCATCATCAAGGAGTGGTCGAAGAAGCTCGCCGCGGACGTGGGCGACAGCGTGCTCTACCCGGTCTCCGAGCGTGTCGAGGCGGTCATGTGGCGCGAGAAGAGGCTGTTCAGCAACGCCGACTTCTTCCACGCCAGCGCCTACTACTTCATGGACATCCCCACCAAGCTGTTCACGCCGATCTTCGTCTGCTCGCGTGTCACCGGCTGGTGTGCCCATGTGTTCGAGCAGCGCTCCAACAACCGCATCATTCGCCCGAGCGCGGACTACGTCGGCCCCGAGCATAGCGTATGGGTACCGATCGAGGAGCGTGACTGATCTCGATCCCGTGCAGCGGCCGCCCGGCGGTCGCTGCCATTCCCTTGCCCCGCTTCCCTTTCTCTCTTCGCAACCCGGCGATGACGGCCCGATGCTATGAACACTGACTACCGCAAACCCCTGCCCGGCACGGAGCTGGACTACTTCGACGTGCGCGCCGCCGTCGAGGCGATCCAGCCCGGTGCCTACGACACGCTGCCCTACACCTCCCGGGTGCTGGCGGAGAACCTGGTGCGGCGCTGCGATCCGGCCATGCTGACCGAGTCGCTCAAGCAGCTGATCGAACGCAAGCGCGATCTCGATTTTCCCTGGTTCCCGGCCCGCGTGGTGTGTCACGACATCCTCGGTCAGACCGCGCTGGTCGACCTGGCCGGCCTGCGTGACGCCATCGCCGACAAGGGAGGGGACCCCGCCAAGGTCAATCCGGTGGTCCCGACCCAGCTGATCGTCGACCACTCCCTGGCCGTGGAGCACGCCGGTTTCGAGAAGGACGCCTTCGAGAAGAACCGCGCCATCGAGGATCGCCGCAACGACGACCGCTTCCACTTCATCGACTGGACCAAGACCGCGTTCGAGAACGTCGACGTGATCCCGCCCGGCAACGGCATCATGCACCAGATCAACCTGGAGAAGATGTCGCCGGTGGTGCAGGTGCGCCCCGACGAGAAGGGAAAGCGCGTGGCCTTCGTCGACACCTGCGTGGGCACCGACAGCCATACGCCGATGGTCGACGCCCTGGGCGTGATCTCGGTGGGGGTGGGCGGCCTGGAAGCCGAGAGCGTGATGCTGGGCCGTGCCTCCTGGATGCGCCTGCCGGATATCATCGGCGTCGAGCTGACCGGCAGGCTGCAACCGGGCATCACAAGCACCGACATGGTGCTGGCGCTGACCGAGTTCCTGCGCCGCGAGCGGGTGGTGGGGGCCTACCTGGAGTTCTTCGGCGAGGGTGCCTCGAGGCTGACCGTGGGCGACCGCGCGACCATTTCCAACATGACGCCGGAATACGGTGCCACCGCGGCGATGTTCTACATCGACGAGCAGACCATCGACTACCTCAGGTTGACCGGTCGCGACGACGACCAGGTGGCGCTGGTGGAACGTTTTGCCAGACAGACCGGCCTGTGGGCCGCTAGCCTGGCGAACGCCGAGTACGAGCGCGTGCTGACCTTCGACCTGTCCAGCGTGCCGCGCACCCTGGCCGGCCCCTCCAACCCCCATGCCCTGCTGCCGACCTCTGAGCTGGCCTCGCGCGGCATCAGCGGCAAGGTGGAGAACGAGGCAGGCAAGATGCCCGATGGCGCGGTGATCATCGCTGCCATCACCAGCTGCACCAACACCAGCAACCCGCGCAACATGGTGGCGGCCGGCCTGATCGCCCGTAACGCCAATCGGCTGGGCCTGACCCGCAAGCCCTGGGTGAAGTCCTCCCTGGCGCCGGGTTCCAAGACGGTCAGGATGTACCTGGAAGAGGCCAGGCTGCTGCCCGAGCTCGAGGACCTCGGCTTCGGCGTGGTGGCCTTTGCCTGCACCACCTGCAACGGCATGAGCGGCGCCCTGGACCCGATGATCCAGCAGGAGATCATCGACCGTGACCTCTATGCCACGGCGGTGCTGTCCGGCAACCGCAACTTCGACGGGCGGATTCACCCCTACGCCAAGCAGGCCTTCCTGGCCTCGCCGCCACTGGTGGTGGCCTACGCGATCGCCGGGACCATCCGTTTCGACATCGAGAAGGACGTGCTGGGCCATGACCCGGACGGCAACCCCGTCACCCTGAAGGACATCTGGCCGAGCGACGAGGAGATCGACGCCATCGTCAAGGCGAGCGTGAGGCCTGAACAGTTCCGGGAGACCTATATCCCGATGTTCGATGTGGACAAGGGCGCGCGTGCCCAGGTGAGCCCGCTCTACGAGTGGCGCCCGCAGAGTACCTACATCCGCCGCCCCCCCTACTGGGAAGGGGCACTCGCCAGGGAGCGCACCCTCAAGGGCATGCGTCCGCTGGCGGTGCTCGGTGACAACATCACCACCGATCACCTGTCGCCGTCCAATGCCATCATGGCGAACAGCGCCGCGGGTGAGTACCTGGCGAAGATGGGCCTGCCGGAGGAGGACTTCAACTCCTACGCCACCCACCGGGGCGATCACCTGACGGCCCAGCGTGCGACCTTCGCCAACCCCAAGCTGCTCAACGAGATGGTGCGGGATGATGCCGGCCAGGTGAAGCAGGGCTCACTGGCGCGGATCGAGCCGGAAGGTCAGGTCACCCGCATGTGGGAAGCCATCGAGACCTACATGGCGCGCAAGCAGCCGCTGATCATCGTGGCGGGGGCCGACTACGGCCAGGGGTCGTCCCGCGACTGGGCCGCCAAGGGCGTGCGACTGGCCGGTGTCGAGGCCATCGTCGCCGAGGGGTTCGAGCGCATCCACCGCACCAACCTGATCGGCATGGGCTTGCTGCCGCTGGAGTTCGAGCCTGGCACCACCCGCGAGACCCTGGCCCTCGACGGCACCGAGACCTATGACGTGATCGGCGAGTTCACGCCGCGTGCCACCCTGACCCTGGTCATCACCCGCCGGAACGGTGACCGCCGGGACGTGCCGGTGACTTGCCGACTGGATACCCAGGAGGAAGTGTCGATCTATGATGCCGGTGGCGTGCTGCAGCGCTTCGCCCAGGACTTCCTGGAAGCCGAGGCGGAAGCGGTCGGCTGAGCCGGGTACCGACTGTCATCGGTTGAACCCTCTTGTCGACCCGGCGCCTACCAGGCCCGGGTCGACCCCCTCCCTGTCCACAGGAAGCGATTTCCATGGCACATGCCCCCCAGATCAGGATTCCCGCCACCTATATGCGGGGTGGCACCAGCAAGGGCGTCTTCTTCCGCCTGCAGGACCTGCCCGAGGCCGCCCGGGTGCCCGGTGAGGCCCGGAACAGGCTGCTGATGCGGGTGATCGGCAGCCCCGATCCCTACCAGAAGCAGATCGACGGCATGGGCGGGGCGACCTCCAGCACCAGCAAGACGGTCATCCTGTCGCAGAGCGAGCGCCCCGATCACGACGTCGACTACCTGTTCGGCCAAGTCGCCATCGACAAGCCCTTCGTCGACTGGAGCGGCAACTGCGGCAACCTCTCCGCCGCCGTGGGGCCCTTCGCCATCAGCAACGGCCTGGTGGACCCCGAGCGCATTCCGGAGAACGGCGTGGCCGTCGTGCGCATCTGGCAGGCCAACATCGGCAAGACCATCGTCTCCCGGGTGCCGATCACCAACGGTGCGGTGCAGGAGACCGGCGACTTCGAGCTCGACGGCGTCACCTTCCCGGCGGCCGAGGTGCCGGTGGAGTTCATGGACCCGGCCGACGGGGAGGGGGCGATGTTCCCCACCGGCAACCTGGTCGACGACCTCGAGGTGCCGGGGGTGGGGACCCTCAAGGCCACCATGATCAATGCCGGCATCCCGGCCATCTTCGTCAACGCCGCCGATATCGGCTACACCGGCACCGAGCTGCAGGAGGCGATCAACGGCGACGCCAGGGTCCTGGCCATGTTCGAGACCATCCGCGCTCATGGGGCGGTGCGCATGGGCCTGATCCGGCATGTCGATGAAGCCGCCAACCGCCAGCACACGCCGAAGGTGGCCTTCGTGGCCAAGCCGGTCGACTACGTCGCCTCCAGCGGCCAGCCGGTCAAGGCATCCGATGTGGACCTGCTGGTGCGGGCGCTCTCCATGGGCAAGCTGCACCACGCCATGATGGGCACCGCCGCCGTGGCCATCGGCGCCGCGGCGGCGGTACCGGGTACCCTGGTCAACCTGGCTGCGGGCGGCGGCGAGCGCAACTCCGTGCACTTCGGTCATCCCTCCGGCACCCTGCGCGTGGGTGCGGAGGCCAGTCGGGTCAATGGCGAGTGGACGGTCACCAAGGCGATCATGAGCCGCAGTGCACGGGTGTTGATGGAGGGCGGGGTACACGTGCCGGGGGACAGCTTCTAGCGATTCCTTAGCAGACCTTCCCCGAGCCCTCTGTCCGGGTGGCAGCGGTCACCTATAGTGAGAGTGCTCGGGGCGTCCTCGATCCCCGGCGGTTGAAGAGGAGGCAGACCCATGAGTACGACGGTGGAAGCCAATGTGCGTCCGGACTACGACGTCGAGCTGCAGAGGATCGCCGACTATGTCCTGGAGTACCGGATCGAGAGTGCCGAGGCGCTGGATACCGCCCGCAACTGCCTGATGGACACCCTGGGCTGCGGCTTGCTGGCGCTGCGTTTTCCCGAGTGCACCAAGCACCTGGGGCCGCTGGTCGAGGGTACCGTGGTTCCCCATGGCGCTCGCGTGCCCGGCACCTCCTTCCGCCTCGACCCGGTCAAGGCGGCCTGGGACATCGGGGCCATCATCCGCTGGTTGGACTACAACGACACCTGGCTGGCCGCCGAATGGGGGCATCCCTCCGACAACCTGGGGGGCATCCTGGCCGTGGCCGACCACCTCTCCCAGAAGCGTGTCGCCGAGGGCGAGGCGCCGCTGACCGTGCGCGAGGTGCTCGAGGCCATGATCATGGCCCACGAGATCCAGGGGGTGCTGGCGCTGGACAACTCCTTCAATCGGGTCGGTCTCGACCATGTGGTGCTGGTCAAGGTGGCGTCCACCGCCGTGGTCGCCAGGATGATGGGGGGCAACCGCGAGCAGCTGCTCTCTGCCCTGTCCCATGCCTGGGTCGACGGCCAGAGCCTGCGCACCTATCGCCACGCCCCGAACGCCGGCTCGCGCAAGAGCTGGGCGGCAGGGGATGCGACATCGCGGGGGGTCCGGTTGGCCGATATCGCCCTGCGCGGCGAGATGGGCATCCCCGGCGTGCTCACGGCACCGCAGTGGGGCTTCTACGACATCCTGTTCTCCAAGACCAACAAGGACCAGAAGCTCAAGCCCGAGACGGAGCGCAAGTTCTCCTTTCAGCGTGACTTCGGCACCTACGTGATGGAGAACGTGCTGTTCAAGATCGCCTTTCCGGCCGAGTTCCATGCCCAGACCGCCTGCGAGGCGGCCGTCACCCTGCACCCGCAGGTCAGGGAGCGTCTCGACGATATCGACAGGATCGTGCTGACCACTCACGATTCGGCAATCCGCATCATCTCCAAGTCCGGCAGGTTGGCCAACCCGGCCGACCGTGACCACTGCCTGCAGTACATGACCGCCGTGCCGCTGGCCTTCGGCAACCTGGTGGCCGAGCACTACGAGGACGAGTTCCACGAGTCCCATCCGATCATCGACGAGTTGCGCGGGAAGATGGAGGTGGTCGAGGACGAGCGCTACTCCCGTGACTACCACGATCCCGAGAAGCGCTCCATCGCCAATGCCATCCAGGTGTTCTTTACCGATGGCACGTCAACCGACAAGGTCGAGGTCGAATACCCGATCGGTCACCGTCGGCGTCGTGCCGAGGGCATCCCGGTGCTGGAGGAGAAGTTCAGGCGCAACCTGGCCACCCGCTTCCCGTCCGGCCGCTGTGCACGGATCTTCGAGCTGTGCAAGGATCAGGCACGCCTGGAGAGCACCCCGGTGCACAGGTTCGTCGACCTGTTCGTGATCTGATCCCGTCCGGCGAGCAGCGCCCCGAAGTCAGAATGCGCGCCCCCTTCGAAGGAGAGGCTGCCCGACCTGGATGCCGCTACGCCAGTGACCGCTGGCGGGGTGCTTCGGCACCAGCCTGGTACCCGGGAAAGAAACTTGGCGGGAGTCATGGCAGAGAGGCGAGGAGTGGACTATCTTTTTTAATTGCAGGGGGGTTGCGTGCGCCCT
>NZ_PDOG01000001.1:156506-629330 GCF_003202205.1 Halomonas sp. LBP4 | reverse complement strand
AACCCCGAGCACATCCGTGTTCGGGGTTTTTTCATGGGCATGGGGAGACCCGCGCTTTATCTCGTGGGGCCGCTTCGCGGACCGGCCCCTCGCCGGCTCGGGGCGTTCGACCGCCCTCGCGGCGGTGCCGCGAAGGGCCGGGCGGTCTCACCCCCATGCGAGAGTAGGGTGAGCGCCGCCCGGACAAGGCATTGCCTTGTCAGGCGCGAACGGGCGAGGGATGCAAAGCCGCGAAGCGGCGCCCCGAGCCCTGGCTCAAGCCCACGCAGTGGGAGAAGAGGCGTCAGGCACTTCTTCAGAGAAAACCCCGAGCACATCCGTGTTCGGGGTTTTTTCATTTCTTCCCGGAGTTCAGGGCCAAGATCGTGGCTGCCTGCCTCCAGCCGGCGTCTCCATCGCCCAAGTCGCCCTGCACACGGCCTGAATACCAACCTCGTTCAGACTCGGATCCGCAAGGCCAAGCGGCAAAGCCGGGCACCCGGACGGATACCTCGGTCATGCCAGAGCCTGGCGTATACTTTTCTTACCTTGCGTGAGTTGGCGAAAGGGGGAGGACTATCGGATGCAACACCTGAACGTGACCGTGCTGCTCGGCGACCCCCGCCTACCGTATGCCTATGCCGTCGATGGGGTGTTCGGTGCCGAGGAGCTCGAGGCGGTCGAGCAACTGCGCCGTGCCTTGGAGCGCCTATCGGGGTATCGCTTCAGCTACCTTGATGACCATGCCAGGCTAATCGACGACCTGCGCACTCATCCTCCCGATCTGGCGCTGAACTTCTGCGATACCGGGTTCCGCAACGATTGGGATTTGGAGCGCAATGTGCCGGCATTGCTGGAAATCCTCGATATCCCCTATACCGGTGCCGACCCGATGAGCATCAGCCTGACCACCGACAAGGCCTTGGTTCGTGCGCTGGCGGCTGGGCAGGGGATTCCCGTGCCCAACGAGACCTACGTGGAGCTGTCCGCCGATCCTCTGGTACTGCCGAGCATCTATCCCTGCCTGATCAAGCCGAACAGCAGTGGTGGAAGCTTCGGCATCACGCGGGACTGCGTGGTGCATGACGCCAGCGAGGCGGAGGCCTATCTGCGCTGGCTGGCTGAGGAGCTTGCGGTCGCGGATGCGCTGATCCAGGACTTCCTGACCGGCCCGGAGTATACCGTGGGGCTGGTCGGCAATCCCCAGACAGGCTTCACGGTGCTACCGCCGTTGGAGATCGACTATAGCGCTCTCGACCCCGTTCTGCCGCCGATCCTCACTTACGGCTCGAAAGCCGACCCTGACTCGCCGTACTGGAAGAAGCTGAGTTTCCGTCGCGCGGAGATCGACGACGTCAAGTGGAGCCAACTGGTCGATTATTCCGTGAAGCTGTTCCGTCGGCTGGGGCTGCGTGATTACGCCCGCTTCGACTTCCGCGAAGGCGAGGATGGGCAACCCCGGCTGCTCGATGCCAACACCAATCCAACCTGGTACTGGGACGGCAAGCTGGCGCTGATGGCCGAGTGGGCCGGCTACCCTTATCACGAGCTGCTGAGCTTGATCCTCGAGGCGGCGGCAGCGCGCTACGAACTCGGCGGGACGTCCTGACCTGGCGGCACACCACGGAGACGTATGGGTTATTCACAGCAGCTCGCGGGCGACTTCCTCGTCCCAGTCGCGGCGGGCGAATAGCGTGCCGCCGTCGTAGGCTTTCAGTATGCCGCGGATGCGAAAGCTCTGCGGTGTTGCGGTGAGTTGCGTGCGGCACTCCAGTCGCGTGGACCAGTCGCCACGTCGATGCGTGGTGGTCTGTTCGACCGTCGATTCGGCCAGCTCCGGGTCGTAGTCGTGAATGCGGTAGGTCTTGGTGATGGTGTAGCCGACGGTCAGGTCGATATCCTCGATCCGGGCGAGGGCAGCGTCGCCGAAGTCTCCGCCGGTGGTCGAGATGCGGTAGACCGTCATGCCGGTGGTCAGGTCCCGCTCGACCTGACGGCGGAGGGGCGCGACGGTGAGCGTCGTCATCTCGGGCATGGGAGCGCGCTCCGGCGGTTCGAAGACTCGTAGCTCGGCGTCTTCCGAGCGCGGCGGTCGTGCCGGAAGCCGTAGTTGGCTGGTACCGGTGTAGAGGGTCAGGTTGACGGGCTCCGGTGCCGGCCAGATCACCGGCCAGTAGCTGGTCGAGATCGCCAGGCGGATGGTGTGTCCGGGGGCGAAGGCATAGGCGATGTCGTTCAGCTTCACCGTCACACGATAGCGGTGCCCGGGCTCCAGCGGTTCGGGATGTTCGCGACTGTCGCGCTGGGTCAGGTTGAGAATGCCGTAGCTGACCCGGTCGGACGCGCCGTCGGGGGCGACATCATTGAGGCGTACGATAACGTAGGCGACAGGGCGGTCGGCTGCCAGTTCCAGTGAGACGATGGGAGCGCCGAGAATTTCCAGGCGCTCCGTCAGGGGGTCGGAGTCGAAGACCAACGACTTGCCGTCGTCCTCACGCTGGTCCGTGGGCGATTCGCCTTCCGCCCCGAAGCCGTACCAGTCCCCAGCCGCCAGCCCGGTGGTTTGCGGGGAAGCGATCCGCATCCGGTCTTCGCTGTCGGGGCGTTCGCCCAGCGACAGCACGTTGAGGTAGAAGGTGCGCGGTTGCAGGCGTCCCGATGGCCAGGTTTCCTCCGCCACCCAACGGCCCGGCCTTTCCGCGTGCATCGGGGCGGGCGGCACGTATTCCTCCATCCATACCCGCAGCATGGGTTCGTCCATGAGCCCGCTGTCGATTCCCTTCAGCCAGTGATCCCACCAGCGCAGCGCCTCCTGGAAGAAACCGATGGCCGGGCCGGGCAGGGCGGCGTGGGGGAAGGCGTGCGACCACGGTCCGATCAATGCCTTGCGCGGTACCTTCAGGCCGGCCATAAGGCGCGGAATGGCATCCACGTAGCCGTCGGCCCAGCCACCCACCGCGTAGACGGGACAGGCGATGGCGCCGAAGTCCTCGCAGATCGAACCATGCTTCCAATATTCGTCACGCTGCGGGTGGCGCATCCACACCAACGGGTAGAACGGCGCGTTGTCGATCCGGTGGCGCCACTTTGCACGCCAGTCGCCACCCACGATGTCGGGGTCGGGGGGCGTGGTGGCGCAGGACAGCAGGACCGAACCCCAGCCGAGGTTCTCGTTGAGCAGGCAACCGCCCTGGTAGTGCACGTCGTCACTGTAGCGGTCGTCGGTGGAGCACATGGTGATGATGGCCTTGAGCGGCGCGGGGCGCATGGCGGCGACCTGGAGCGCGTTGAAGCCGCCCCAGGAGATGCCCATCATGCCGACCTCGCCGTTGCACCACGGCTGGGCGACCAGCCAGTCGATGGCGTCGACGGCGTCATCGAGTTCCTGCTGCAGGTATTCGTCCAGCAGCAGCCCGTCGGAATCGCCGCTGCCGCGCAGGTCGAGCCGGATACAGGCATAGCCATGCCCGGCGAAGTAGCGATGCAGGGGTTCGTCGCGCAGGCGCGTGAAATCGCGCTTGCGATAGGGCATGTACTCCAGGATGGCCGGTACGGGGCTATGCTCCGCGTCGCTGGGTAGCCAGACGCGAGCCGCCAGCCGGATGCCATCGGACATGGGAATCCAAACGTTTTCTATGACCCGGACTTCGCGCGGAAAGTCATGGACGATTTTCATGGCACCCTCTGTGGGGCCTGTGGAGGAGAGTGCGCCGCAACGGCGATGCATGTCCTAATGATATACGATAAAAAGGCTTCCACTGGCCCGGCATCGGTGCCGGCCCCATAGTCGGGGGAACGCGAAATGAACGATGGGCACGCGGCCGCGGTGACGGTCATCGAGAATAGCTGGATCCCCATGCCCGACGGTTGTCGCCTGGCCGCCAAGTTATGGCTTCCCGCGGATGCCACGGACCACCCGGTTCCCGCGATCCTCGAATACATTCCCTATCGCAAGCGCGACTTCAGGGCCGTGCGTGATAGTGAAATCCACGGTTTCTTGGCTCGTCACGGCTATGCCAGCGTGCGCGTGGACCTGCGCGGCAGCGGCGATTCCGATGGCGTACTTCACGACGAGTACCTGCCCCAGGAACTGGCCGACGGCGTCGAGGTGATCCGCTGGATCGCCGCCCAGCCGTGGTGCAATGGCCGTGTGGGGATGATCGGTATCTCCTGGGGCGGTTTCAACGGTCTGCAGATCGCCGCCTTGCAACCGCCCGAGTTGCAGGCCGTGATCACCGTCTGCTCGTCCGACGACCGCTATACCGACGACGTGCATTACATGGGCGGCTGTCTGCTGACGGACAACCTGTCGTGGGCCTCGGTGATGTTGTCCTATAACGCCTGTCCGCCGGACCCGGCCATCGTCGGCGAACGCTGGCGCGATCTATGGTTCCAGCGCCTCGAGGAAAGCGGACCGTGGCTCAAGACCTGGCTGGAGCACCAGCGGCGCGACGCGTTCTGGCAGCATGCGTCCGTCTGCGAGGACTTCGCGGCGATTCGTTGCCCGGTGTTCGCGGTCAGCGGCTGGGCCGACGGTTATTGCAACACCGTGTTCCGGCTGATCCGCCATCTCGACGTACCGCGCAAGGGCCTGGTGGGCCCTTGGGGCCACAAGTATCCGCACATGGGCGGTCCCGGTCCCTCCATCGACTTCCTCGGCGAATGCGTACGCTGGTGGGACCGCTGGTTGAAGGACATCGATGACGGTGTCGACGCCGAGCCGATGCTGAGGGCCTGGATGCAGGACAGCGTATCGCCCATCAGTGACGATCGCCCCGGGCGTTGGGTGGCCGAGGACGAATGGCCGAGCCGGCGCCTTCAGACCCGGGCCTATGTCTTGACCCCGGGGCGGCTCGAACCGGGTGGTGACAACGCCGTCACTAATGCGCCTCCGCTCGAGATCCGCAGCCCGCTCAGCGTGGGGATGTTCGCCGGCAAGTGGTGCAGCTACTCGGAAAGCACCGATCTGCCCACCGACCAGCGCCTGGAGGATGGCGGTTCGCTGTGTTTCGACACGGCGCCGCTCGAGGAGGCCGTCGAGATCCTGGGGCAGCCGGTGGTCGAACTCGAACTGTCGGCGGACCAGCCGCAGGCGATGGTCGCCGTCCGGCTGTCCGATATCGGCTCCGAAGGCACGGTGACGCTCGTCACCTACGGCCTTCTGAACCTGAGCCACCGCGGCGGGCATGCCCGGCCCGAACCGGTTCGCCCTGGTGAGCGGTATCGGGTTTCGGTGCGGCTGAATCACGTCGCCCAACGGTTTCCGGCAGGCAACCGCATCCGGGTGGCCATCTCGACGTCCTACTGGCCGCTGGCCTGGCCGTCGCCGGTTCCCGCGGCTCTGACGCTTCACCCCGGCGGTCGTCTCCTGCTCCCTTCGCGCCCGTTGCGGGAGGCGGATGCCGGCCTGCTCGATCTCGGCGTGCCACGAGTGGCGCCGGGGCCGACGACGACGCTGCTCGTGCCGGCGCATCGCGAATGGACGGTACTGTTCAACCTGGCCACCAACGAGGCCACCCTGCAGGTCATCGATAACGATGGCCAGTGGCGCCTCGACGAGTTGGGCCTCACCATTGGCTACGACGTCACCGAGCGCTATCGCTATGCCAACGACGATTACGCCACGTTGAGAGGTGAGGTGGTCAATAGCCGCAGCTTCGAGCGAGGCGACTGGCGCATCGTCGTGGCCACTCGCACGCAGTTGACCTCGACGCCGACACACTTCCACTTGAATGCCACCGTTGATGCCTACGAGGGCGATGAGCGCGTCTTCTCCACCACCTGGAATGAAACCGTGCCGCGCGACAACATCTGATGCTTGCCGCGAAACGGCGCCCCGAACCCTGGCTCAAGCCCACGCAGTGGGAGAAGGGGCGTCAGGCACCTATCCCGAAACCCCAGCCTCCTTCGAGGCTGGGGTTTCTTCATTTAGGGGCCTCCCCATGGAGTCGAGTCGCCGGCAGGAAACGTGGCTGATAAGATAGCGAGCTTTGCCGATCATGCCTTTCTGGAGCCGAGCCTTGACCCTGACGACCCCGGCGCTGCTGTTTCCCGCCATTTCCTTGCTGTTGCTGGCCTATACCAACCGTTTCCTGGTGCTGGCCCAGCTGATCCGCAAGCTGGCCGATGAGGAACGCAACCAGCACCAGGACGTCAATGCCAAACAGATCCTGCTGCTACGCCAGCGGATTTCGCTGACCAAGCGCATGCAGCTGGCCGGAGTGATGAGCTTTCTGCTGTGTACCCTCTCGATGTTTGCACTGTTCCTGTCGCTGGAATTCACCGGTATGGTGCTGTTCGGCATCAGCCTGCTAAGCCTGTCTGTCTCGCTGGTCTATTCCCTGTGGGAGATCCAGATCTCGACCAATGCCCTCAATGTGCAGCTACAGGATATTGAGGACGTGCTGACGTCGGGCTCGCCCGCTGAATCGCCTGGCAAGTCGGGAGAAGACGCATGACGTCTCCCGTCGAACTGTTGTGCTATTGCCGCCCGGGGTTCGAACCGGATCTTGCCGCCGAGATCACCGAGAAGGCCGAGGCCATCGGGTGGACGGGGCAGGCGCTCTTCGATGCCAATGCCGGCTTCGTGCGCTTCCGGGTCGAGGGCGATGAGCCGGTCAATGCCCTGCATCGCGAGCTGCCGTTGATGTCCCTGGTATTCGCGCGCCAGAGCCTGGTGGCACTGCCGCCGCTGTCACTTGCGCGCGAGGACCGCCTGACCCCCATCGTCGAACAGGTCGTGGCCAGCGGCTGGAGCTTCGAGTCGCTCTGGCAGGAGACGCCCGACACCAATGACGGCAAGGCGCTGGCTGGCCTGATCAAGGCACTGAACCGACCGCTGGAGTCGGTGCTGAAGAAGCGCAAGGCGCTGCGGCGCAAGGCCGGTGGGCGGCGCCTGCATCTGCTCTGGGGGGCCGGCGACCGGGTACAGCTGGGCATGAGCTTCCCCGGTAACCGCAGCGAGATGCCGGGGGGCATTCGCCGGCTACGTTTCCCCCACAGTGCCCCGAGTCGCTCGACCCTGAAGCTCGAGGAGGCCTGGCACGAGTTCGTGCCCCGGGAGCAGTGGGACACGCGACTGGCCGAAGGGATGCAGGCCGCGGATCTCGGCGCCGCTCCCGGCGGCTGGACCTGGCAACTGGCGAAGCGCGGAATGCACGTCTATGCCATCGACAACGGCCCCATGGACAAGGCCTTGATGGCCACGGGGCTGGTGGAACACCTGCGTGAGGATGGCTTCGTCTGGGAACCACCCTATCGTCTGGACTGGCTGGTCTGCGACATCGTCGACAAGCCGTCCCGGGTGGAAGCGATGATGGAGCGCTGGCTGGTGCGGCGCTGGTGTCGCGAAGCGGTGTTCAATCTCAAGCTGCCGATGCGGCGGCGCTGGCCCGAGGTCGCCTCCTGCCTCGAGCGTCTCGCGCAGGCACTGGCGGAGGCCGGGATAGCGGCAGAGATCGGCTGCCGTCACCTCTATCACGATCGTGAGGAGGTGACGGTGCACGTGCGGATCACGGACTGATCCGCACCGTTGACGAGTGGCGGGCGTCCGGCTACCTCGTGGGTTCGTAGATCCGGATGCGCTCGTCCTCGGTCAGCAGGGGCAGGAGACGCTGTATCACCCGGGCGCGCTCCTCACTGGTGTACCATTCCTTCCAGGCGCGCAGGTCGCGCCACTTGGTGATCATCAGGCGTCGGTCGCTGTGCCCGAGCTCGACGAGGCTCTCGCCGCCCACGAAGCCGCGTGCACCCAGGGAGTGGCGCATGGCTTCACGAGCGGCTACCTCGTATTCCTCCTCGAGTCCGGGCATGATGCGACGTTCGATAATGATCTTGATCATCTAGTTGCTCCCTACTGATTGCTTCCCACGACGAGGTCATCGATGGTTGATTCCACTGATTCCCCGCCCGATTATCAAGCAGAACTCGACACCACCGGGCTCTACTGCCCCGAGCCGATCATGCTGATGCACAACAAGGTGCGCGACATGCGTGCCGGCGAAGTGCTCAAGGTGGTCGCCAGCGATCCGGCGACCACCCGGGACGTACCCAGGTTCTGCAGCTTCCTCGGACACGAGCTGGTTCATCAGCAGGAGCTCGATGGCTGTTATCTCTACTTTATCCGGTTGGGGTAAGCGACGGCCCTCGGCTCAGCCCGACGGCGGGCCGGTCTCGTCATCGGGCATCACCATCAGCGCCAGTGCCTCCAGGGTGGCGGGATCCTCGCGGCGAATGCGGTTGGCGATCCGGCGCTGGAAGAAGTAGACCACCCGATGACGGCTGTGGCCGGGGTAGAGGCAGGCGTCACCGGGGAGGATCGGCGTCGAGTCCACCAGTCGCTCGTCGGCCAGCAAGGCCTCCACCGAGCCATCGTTGTAGAGTCGCCAGCCGAATACCTGTTTGAGCTGCCAGGGGGCGTCGCCCTCGTCCATGCACAGGGCGTGGGTGCCCTGGGTCTCGGGGAGCTGCTGGATGAGGGTGGTCTCGCTGGTGTCTTCGTAGTCGAAGTAGGCCGCGGCGTGCTCGAGCTCCAGTACCTTGTGCTCGGGGGCCGATTCGAAGAGCTCTTCGGTCTCCGGATCGCGATACCCGACGAAGCTGCCGTGTTCGGGGTCATCCAGGCGGTGACAGGGAGTCAGCGCCTCCATCCAGGGCACCAGTCCGACCACCTCGCCATCCTCGCGCAGGCCCCAGGCGAGCAGTGGCATGCCATAGAGGGTGTCGGGGCTGGAGGCGAGCCGGTAGACCATCTCCAGGCTATCCAGTTCGGGAGCCAGGCGGATCAGGCGGCGCCTGGCACGCTGACGCTGGCGCATGATCTCCAGGTCGATGACCTGGGCCGGGCGGGGTGACAGCGGGATACCCATGATCTCCCTCCACGTGCTGCGTGTTCACGGCATCGGCTTCTGGGGGCCGTCGGGCCTGACGCTGATCCGTTGCGAAACCAGGGATGCTCGCCACGATCGCTCAAGCCCGGCAGGCCCTTGGGCCGGACGGTAGCGCACTGCGTCACTCGTTGCACAACCAATAGCACAGTCGCTCTCGCAGGTTAAGCCCCTCGGGGCAAACGGCAGCGGCGGGCGAGCTCCTCCCGCAGGGACTCGTGGCGCTCGCGGGCGGCGTCGAACGCCGGCAAGGGGGCCTCGGGGGCCTCCAGCGAGAGCCAGCGACGGCGATAGTCGGCGACCGGCTCGGGCCCTTCGGTCTGGGCCGCTAGCAGTTCGTCGATGGCACCGAGCCAGCCCCTGGCGGTCTTCTCGAGCCGTGCGAGCCAGGCCTCCAGTCGTGCGTGTTCGGGCGACTGGTGAAGCGCGTCGGGGAATCCCGACAAGCGGGAACAGCTACGCTCCAGGGAATGCTCGAGCAACTCGGAAGCCTCCTCCAGGCGCTGCTCGGCCAGCAGCAGGGTGCGCAGCAGCTCGGCGGAGAAGGGCCGGGTCCGCAGCGTCTTGAGGTGGCCTTCCAGGGTCGCCGAGTCGGGCTGCCAGCCGGGATCGAACTGGTGGAGGGTGGTGTCACGCAGGTAGGCCAGTGCGGCGAGCTGGTCGTCATGGGGCCGGGTTTCCGCCGGCGAGAGCGGCGAACTGGCGCGGGAGAAGCTGTCGGCCCATTCGCTCGAGTCGAACAGGGCGTTCCAGCTGACCCGCGGCAACTGCTCCGTCTTGGCCTCGGTGAGCCGTGCCAGGCGCTCCCGGTCGCTCTCGGCGAGGGTCTCGGGCACCTCGCTGCGCCAGCAGGCATCGAGGCGGCGCCACAGTTCCAGCTCATAGAGCCAGCGCTGGCTGGCGGGCGCCACCCGGCCGAGCTGGTTGTTGCGTCCGGCCACCAGGCTGGTGATATGACACTCGCGCAGGGCATAGACGTTGAGCATGCCGTCGCGGGTCTCGGGGATCTCGAGCAGGCGCTCGCGCTTGTCGGGGAAACTGCCGATATTGTCGGGTGAGCGGGGGGCGGGGGCCTCGAGCCCGAGGCTGGCGGCGAGGCGTTGCTGGTACTCGGTCAGCAGGGTGTCGCTCTCGCCGCCAGCGCTACCACCGCAGCCGACCAGCAGGGCGGCCACTAGCACCAGCCATGGCCAGTGGCGGGTGCATCGCTCAGTCCCGAGGGAGTTCCAGTCGCCCATGCGCCACCGCCTTGCCCATTCGCCGCAGGCGCTCGCCGAGGAGCAGGGCCGCTACGCTGAGCCCGGCGATCAGGCCGATCCAGTAGCCGTGCACCCCGAGCGGCTCGGTCCAGCCGAACGGCCCCCGGGTGCCGAGCCAGTGCCCGCCCCCCAGCCCCACCAGCCAGTAGGCCACCAGGGTGATCAGCATGATCACGCGGGTGTCCTTGTAGCCGCGCAGGGCACCGGCCAGGTTCACCTGCAGCGAATCCGACACCTGGAAGATCATGGCCAATATGACCAGCGAAAGCGCCAGGCGTTGCACCGCCACATCGTGGGTATAGAGCGCGATCACCGGTTCGGCGGTGAGCCACAGCAGCAGGCTGTTGAGCCCCGCCACCAGCAGGCTGATGACGATGCCGTTCCAGGCCACCAGGCGGGCGAACTCGGGCCGGCCCTGCCCCAGGGTGTTGCCCACCCGCACGGTCAGCGCCATGCTCAGCGACAGCGGGAGCATGAACAGGATCGAGGTGTAGTTCAGCGCCACCTGGTGGGCCGCCACCGTCACTTCGCCGAGGCTGGCGATGAACAAGGCGATCAGGGTGAACAGCGTCACCTCGACGAAGATCGCCACGCCGATCGGCACGCCCACGTAGAGCAAGCCGCCGATCAGGCGCCAGCGCGGCGGCGTCGGCGTGTGCCAGAGCTCGATGTCGCCGTAGATGGGGCTCTTGTGCGTATAGGCGCTCATTGCCAGGCCCATCACCCACATGGAGAGCGCCGTGGCGATGCCGCAGCCCAGGGCGCCGAGCGCCGGCAGCGCCTGCACCCAGCCCGGCAGCCAGGTGCCGAACAGCCCGCTGAGGCCAGCCCCGCCATAGATCAGCACGAAGTTGCCGGGGATGTTCACGCCGAGCCCGATCAGACTGATCCACAGCGCCGGTCGCGTATGGTTGACGCCGTCGGAGAAGGCGCGCAGCGCCTGGAACAGCGCCACCCCCGGCATGCCGAAGGCCACCGCCGCGAGGTAGGCGGCTGCGCCGCTGGCGACCTCACCGGGAACGCCCAACAGGCGAAAGATCGGCATCACCGAGAACCACAGCAGCCCCGCGGCGGCGATGCCGAGCACCAGGGCCACCCACAGCGCCTGGTGGACGTTGGGGCGGATACCGGCGAGGCGTCCGCCCCCGAGCAGCTGGGCGACGATGGGCGTGAGCCCCATCAGGGTGCCGGTCATGAACAGCATCAGCGGCAGCCACAGGCTGGAGCCCACGGATACCGCGGCCAGGTCGGTGGCGCTCAACCGGCCGGTCATCATCACGTCGACGACGCTCATGCCGGCCTGGGCGAGCTGGGCGCCGCAGATGGGCAGGGCGAGGCGGATCAGGGGTCGCGCTTCCTTGCGACTGGCGGCCAGAAGGTCGGAGGCAAACTGGGCCAAGGGGAGTGCTCCAGGCATGGGTCGAGAGATGGCCCCGACACCGCGGGGCGAACCGGTTAGTCTATCAGCCGTTGCCAATTTTCGCCTCGGCCGTCGTACCCCTATAATGGCCCGCTTTCCTGGCCCGATTCCGCCTACAGGGAGCTTGTGTGACCCATCGACTCGAGGATGTCATCACGCTGTTCGACGGCCTCTTCCGGGAGCCCTTCGGCACCCGGCTGGTGCGTGGTGGCGACGAGCCTCTCTACCTGCCGGCCGACGCTGCCTGTCCCTGGCATCGGGTGATCTTCGCCCGCGGCTTCTACGCCAGCGCGCTCCACGAGATCAGTCACTGGTGCATCGCCGGTGCCCGGCGGCGCGAGCTGGAGGACTACGGCTACTGGTACCTGCCCGACGGACGCGACGCCGCCGAACAGCAGGGCTTCGAGGCCGTCGAGGTGGCGCCCCAGGCCCTGGAACTGCTCTTCTCGCAGGCCTGCGGGCTGCGCTTCCATGTCAGCGTCGACAACCTGGGCGGGGAGGTGGCGGTCGATCGTGACGCCTTCCGTGCGCGGGTCGAGGCGCGGGCGGCGCGCTATGAGCGCGAGGGCCTGCCGGCCCGGGCGGCGGCCTTCCGGACGGCGCTCGAGGGCTTCTATCGCGGCGGCCTCGATCTGGCCAGGGCCCTCGAGGCGGGGCGCCGTCACCTGGCGACACCGGTCCGCCCCCTCGCTTCCCAGGCCTGCTGACCCAGCGCCAGCAATGGCGCCAGGGCCGGGGTGGCGCCGCGGGCCGGGTAGGCCACGCCGATGGTCTGGTGAATGTCCAGGCCCTCGAGGGGGCGGCACTGGACGTCGTGGCGGGCGAGAATCTCCGGCCAGGCCGGCACCAGGGAGGCGCCGATGCCGGCGGCCACCAGCCCCAGGGTGTACTCGATGGTGCGCAGTCGCGCCCTGACCTGGCAGCGCACGCCGGCCTCGTTGAGGGCGTCGGCCAGCCGCTCCATGGCGGCACAGGGGTGGCGCCAGATGAAGGGCAGTTCCGCGAGGTCGTCGAGCGTGATCCTGCCCTTCAGCAGCAGCGGGTGCCCGCCGGGCAGGGCCAGTCGGTAGCGGTCGTACCAGATCGGCTGAAACGCCTCCTGGGGCGCCAGCTCCTGCTCGCCGATGATGCGGGCGTCGCAGGGCTCCTCCGGATTGACCAGGGTCAGCGCCAGGTTGTCGCCCTGGCCGATGTACTCCTTGAGCAGCGTCGTCATGCGGCTGGCCCCCAGCGAGCGCATCAGCCCGAGGCGCACCGGCATGGTCGGCGAGGGGCGGCGAAACAGCCGCGTGATCGCCTGCAGGTCCTCGCTGACCTGCTGTGCCAGCGGATAGAGCCGCTGTCCTTCCTCGGTGGGGGTGATGCCGCGGCGGTGACGTTCGAACAGCGTCGTGCCGAGCCGCTCTTCCAGTTGGCTCAGCGCCGCCGAGATCGACGGCTGGGCCACGTGGCAGCGCCGGGCGGCGGCGCTGATCGAACCGCCCTCGAAGGCGGCGATGAAGTAGCGCAGGCTGCGTACATCCATAGGGGTATCCTGTAGCTGGTGCAGGATATCGATATTATTCCTTTGTCAGGCTCGCGCGCTAGGCTATAGGCAATACACCATGCCGACGGGAGTCTTTCATCGTGGCCGCCCCTTTGCCCCATCACAGCCCGCCTCACCACAGCCCGCCCCGGGACCGCCTGCCCCAGGAGAACCGCTTCTACGCCGCCCTGCGTGACGGCGACTGGCCCCGACCCGAACGGTCCTGGCGGCTGGGCGATGTCGGCCTGAGTGCCACCGCCCTGGCCGAGCTGTTCGAGTCCCAGCTCATGAGTCGCCACCTGGACCTGCATGCCCGGCGGCTGCAGGCCCGGGGCGAGGCCTTCTACACCATCGGCAGCGCCGGCCACGAGGGCAACGCCGCCATCGCCCGGGCGTTCCGGGCGACCGATCCCGCCTTCCTGCACTACCGTGATGCCGCCTTCCTGATCCAGCGCAGCCGCGCCGTGCCGGGGCAGACACCGCTGTGGGACCTGCTGCTGAGCTTCGCCGCCTCGGCCGACGATCCCATCTCGGGCGGCCGGCACAAGGTGCTGGGGTCCCGTGCCCTCAACGTGCCCCCCCAGACCAGCACCATCGCCTCGCACCTGCCCAAGGCGGTGGGCGCCGCCTACAGCCTCGGGCTGTGGCGGCGCCTGGGCGGGGGCGGCGAGTGGCCCGCCGACAGCGTGGTGCTGTGCAGCTTCGGCGACGCTTCCTTCAACCACTCCACCGCCCAGGGGGCGCTCAATGCCGCCGCCTGGGCGGCCTACCAGGGTACGCCCATGCCGCTGGTGATGATCTGCGAGGACAACGGCATCGGCATCTCGACCTCGACGCCCCGGGGCTGGATCCAGGCCGGCATGCGCGCACGCCCCGGCTTCCACTACCTGAGCTGCGATGGCCTCGACCTGCTCGACACCTGGCGTGCCGCCCGTGAGGCGGAGCGCATCGCCCGGACCCGCAAGCAGCCGGTGTTCCTGCACATGCGCTGCGTGCGACTGTTCGGCCATGCCGGCTCCGATGCCCAGCAGGCCTACATGACGCCGCAGCGCATCAAGGCCGACGAGGCCCGCGACCCGCTGCTGGTCAGCGCCGGCCTGCTGCAGCGACATGGCGTGCTCGACACGGATGACATCGCGGCCCTCTATCGGTCGGTGGGCGAGCGCGTCGCCCACGTGGCCGAGGAGGCGATTCGCCGCCCCAGGCTGGTATCCGCCGAGCAGGTCATGGCGAGCATCGTGCCGCCGCCCCGGCCCGGTCGACGCCGCCCCCGGGAGGAGGTGGTGGACGCCACGCCCGCACCCATGGCCAAGCTGCTCAACCAGGCGCTGCAGCGCCTGATGGCCAGCTACCCGCACCTGGTGATGGCCGGCGAGGACATCGGCCGCAAGGGCGGCGTCTACGGCGTCACCCAGCGGCTGCAGGCGCAGTTCGGCCCCCATCGGGTGATCGACACCCTGCTCGACGAGCAGAGCATCCTGGGACTCGGTATCGGCCTGGGCCACAACGGCCTGGTACCGATCCTCGAGATCCAGTTCCTCGCCTACCTGCACAATGCCGAGGATCAGCTGCGCGGAGAGGCCGCCACCCTGAGCTTCTTCTCCAATGGTCAATACACCAACCCCATGGTGGTGCGCATCGCCGGGCTCGGCTACCAGAAGGGCTTCGGCGGCCACTTCCACAACGACAACGCCATCGCCGTGCTGCGCGACATCCCCGGCCTGCTGGTGGCGTGCCCGTCCAATGCCGCCGACGCCGTGGGGCTGCTGCAGGAGGCGGTGCGCCTGGCCGACGAGGAGCAGCGCATCGTGGTCCTGCTCGAGCCCATCGCCCTCTACCACCATCGCGATCTGCTGGAGGAGGGCGACCAGCGGTGGTGCTTCGCCGACCCGGGGCCGGAACATCGCCTGCCGGTGGGCGAACTCGGCTGTTGGGGCGAGGGGCGCGAGCTCGCCATCGTCACCTATGGCAACGGGGTCTACCTCGCCCGTCAGGCCGCCGCGCGGCTCGAGGCCGAAGGCATTGCCCCGCGCATCGTCGACCTGCGCTGGCTCACCGCCATCGACCACGACGCCGTGTATCACCGGGTGGCCGACTGCGACCAGGTCCTGGTGGTGGACGAGTGCCGGCGCTCGGGCTCGATCAGCGAGGAACTGGTCACCGCCCTGGTCGAGCGTGGCGTCGAGAGCCGCCGCCTGCATCGCCTGACCGCCGAGGACAGCTTCATTCCGCTGGGCCGGGCCGCCACCGTGACCCTGCCGTCGAGCGAGGCGATCGCCGAGCGGGCGCGACACCTGGTGAGGTCCGGTTGCAAGGAGGAAAAGGCTGCCGACGAGGCGGCCCAGGGAACACTGGCAGGGAGCGATGAGGCATGAGCGGGACGCGCGAACGGTTGCTGGTCGTCTGTCCGGGACGCGGTACCTACAACCAGACCGAATGGGGCAGCCTGCTCCGGCACGCCGCCGGCAGCGAGTGGCTGACGCGCTTCGACGCCCGGCGGCGCGAGGCGGGGCTGCCGACCCTGAGCGAGCTGGACGGCGAGATGCCCTTTCGCCAGAGCCTGCACGGGCGAGGCGAGCACGTCGCACCGCTGATCCACGCCTGTGCCCTCGCCGACCTGCTGGCCATCGACCCCGGGCGCTACGAGATCGTCGCGGTCACCGGCAACTCCATGGGGTGGTATATCGCCCTGGCGGCGGGGGGCGCCCTGGAGCACGAGGAGGCCTTCACGCTGATCGGCAGCATGGGGCTGATGATGCAGGAAGCCCTGATCGGCGGTCAGCTGCTCTACCCCTGGGTGGACGAGCAGTGGCGGCCGCAATGGTCGCGGCGCCGTGAGCTGCTGGCGCTGATCGGGCGGCTGCACGGCGAGGAGGAGCGGGAGCTCTACCTGTCGATCGAGCTGGGCGGCATGCTGGTGTTCGGCGGCAACGAGGCGGGGCTGGCCGCGCTGAGCGAGGCGCTGCCGCCGCGGGAGCGCTTCCCCTTGCGGCTGCCTCAGCATGCCGCCTTCCATACCCCGCTGCAGCGGGAGGTGAGGGACGCCGCCCGTGAGCGGTTCACCGCCGCCCCCTTCCGGGCGCCGCGGGTGCCGCTGGTCGACGGTCGCGGCCATGTCTGGACGCCCTGGAGCAGTGATCCCCAGGCGCTCTGGGACTACACCCTCGGCGAACAGCTGGTGGCGCCCTATGACTTCACCGCGGCGCTGCGCGTCGGGGTGCGCGAGTTCGCGCCGGACCGCATCGTGATTCCCGGCCCCGGTGCCACCCTGGGCGGCGCCACGGCCCAGGCACTGATCCAGCTCGGCTGGCAGGGGCTGGACGACAAGGCGGCCTTCCAGGCCCGCCAGGCAGAGGACCCGCTGTTGATCAGCATGGGCATCGAGGCGCAGCGGAACCTGGTGGTTGGTTAGGCGCTTAGTCGGGAAGCCCCAGGCGTTGGTGCAGTAGCAGCATCACCTCGACCTCGTGCTCCGGCCGCAGCGGCTCCAGCCCCAGTTCGCCGAACAGCTCGCCCCGGGCCCGCGACCAGTCGCCGGGGTCCAGGGCGGCATAGAGGGTCTCCGCCGGGGCCAGCTCGACGAAGGGGTCCAGGCCATAGGTGTCGAAGAGTCGCGAGAGCGCGGCCTCGTCGTCACCGACACCGGCGGTGTAGAGCGTCTCGCTGAAGTGGTCGTTCTCCAGCTCACGGATCACGTCCAGCGGGCTCACGCCGATGCTGTTGAGCTCCTCGAGACTGTACCCGCCCAGCGAAACCAGTTCCTCGTTCAGCCAGTCGTCATCGGGCTGGATCAGGGTGTGCTTGATGCGTCCATCGCGCAGCGTCCAGGCGACGGCCAGCGGCAGGCCGCCGTCGTCGCCGGTCTCCACGGCGATGAAGCCGGGAACCTCATCCATGTCATTGCTCCTCGGGTTGAGCGTCATGTTGTGCCTGATCGGCCGGCAGGCGGAAGAAGGCCCGGCTGGTGGCCGTGGTGGCGCGGGCCAGCTCGAGTTCCGCGATGCCTCGCCAGTGGGCGATCTCCCGCACGATCCACGGCAACAGTGCCGGCTCGTGACGTCTACCCTTGAGTTTGGCAGGTAAATTGCGCGGCAGCAGGTAGGGACAATCGGTTTCCACCATCAGACGGTGCAGTGGGATCTCGCCGACCAGCTCGCGCAGATGATGGCCCCGGCGCTCGTCGCAGAGCCAGCCGGTGAGGCCGATGTGCAGGTCGAGATCGAGGTAGCCGTAGAGGGTGTCGCGGTCCGCCGTGAAACAGTGCACCACGGCATCGGCGAGGTCGTCGCGCCAGGCGTGCAGCATCTCGCGCATGCGCCGGCCGGCATCCCGCTCGTGGAGGAACAGCGGCTTGCCGCTCTGCGCCGCCAGGTCCAGTTGGGCCTCGAAGGCACGCTCCTGCTCGGCGGGGGTGGAGAAGTTGCGATTGAAATCCAGGCCGCACTCGCCCACCGCCACCACCTCGGGTAGGCGATGCAGCGCCCCCATGGCCCGCGCCAGCGCGGCGTCCCAGCGGCTGGCGTCATGGGGGTGTACCCCCGCGGTGGCGTACAGGCCGGGAAGGCGGCGGGCGAGCGCCACCGCCTGCTCGGCATGCTCCCGGTCGGTGCCGGTGAGGATCAGGGTGGTGACGTTGGCCGCCCGGGCGCGAGCCAGTACCGCCTCGAGGTCACGGGAAAAGCTGTCGTGGGACAGGTTGGCGCCGATGTCCACCAGCGGCGCCGGCGAGCGCAGCCGCAGCGCCTCGGGCAGGAAATCGTCGAAGGTCTCGGTCGGATCCACCAAGGCGGAACTCCTCTGGTCTTGAAGGCCGGAGCAATCCGGGCGCGCCGCATTGTACTCGGGATCGGGTCCCGGGACACGCGACCGGGATCACCTCGAGCCGGCCATGCGTTACACTAGCCGCCTTCGGAATGCGATGAGGTGAGCGAGTGACCCTGCTACGTCTGGAACGGCTGCAACTGTCCTATGGTACCCATGTGCTGCTCGACGGCGCCGACCTGGTGCTGGAGAAGGGCGAGCGCCTGGCGCTGGTGGGGCGCAACGGCACCGGCAAGTCGACCCTGCTCAAGCTGGTCGCCGGCGAGATCCTTCCCGACGGCGGCAGCATCTGGCGCGCGCCGGGGCTGAAGATCGGCGTGCTCGCCCAGGACCTGCCCGAGGCCACCGGCCAGACCATCTTCGACGCGGTCGCCGAGGGGCTGCCCGAGGCCGGCAAGCTGCTGTCCGAGTATCACCACCTGATTCACGAGGCCGACCCGGACATGCGTCGCATGGAGCAGCTGCAGACCCGGCTCGAGGCCATCGACGGCTGGACCTTCCACCAGCGCATCGACGTGGTGCTGACCCGCCTCGGCCTGCCGGCCGACGCCGAGATGGCCGCGCTCTCCGGTGGCTGGCGGCGCCGCGTGGCGCTGGCCCGGGCGCTGGTCGCCGAGCCCGACCTGCTGCTGCTCGACGAGCCGACCAACCACCTGGACCTCGACACCATCGCCTGGCTGGAAGAGCAGCTCGCCGCCTTCAACGGGGCGGTGCTGTTCATCACCCACGACCGGACCTTCCTGTCGAAGCTGGCCACGGCGATCCTCGAGCTCGACCGCGGGCGGCTGGGGCGTTACCCCGGCGACTACGCGAAATACCAGGAACAGAAGACCCATGAGCTGGAGGTCGAGGCCCGCGAGAACGCCGAGTTCGACAAGAAGCTGGCCCAGGAGGAGGCGTGGATCCGCCAGGGCATCAAGGCCCGGCGCACCCGCAACGAGGGGCGTGTGCGGGCGCTGGAGCAGCTGCGCCGCGAACGCAGCGAGCGTCGCGAGCGCCAGGGCAAGGCCAATCTGTCGGTGGACAGCGGCGAGCGCACCGGCAAGCGGGTGGTCGAGCTGAAGGGCGTCTCCCGGTATTTCGGCAACGAGGCGGTGATCCGCGACCTCAGCCTGGAGATCCAGCGTGGCGACCGCATCGGCTTCATCGGCCGCAACGGTGCCGGCAAGACCACCCTGCTGAAGATCCTGCTCGGCGAGCTCGAGCCCACCGAGGGCCAGGTGCAGTTCGGCACCAAGCTGCAGGTGGCCTACTTCGACCAGCTGCGTGCGGGGCTCGAGCCCGAGAAGAGCGTCTACGACAACGTGGCCCAGGGCAGCGACCGGGTCACGGTGGGGGGCCGGGACCGCCACGTGATGAGCTACCTGCAGGACTTCCTGTTCACCCCGGAGCGGGTGCGCCAGCCGGTCAAGGCACTCTCCGGCGGCGAATCGAACCGCCTGCTGCTGGCCAAGCTGTTCACCCAGCCGGCCAACGTGCTGGTGCTCGACGAGCCGACCAACGACCTCGACGTCGAGACCCTGGAGCTGCTCGAGGAGCTGCTGCTCGACTTCGACGGCACCCTGCTGCTGGTCTCCCATGACCGCGCCTTCATGGACAACGTGGTGACCAGCGTGCTGGCCTTCGAGGGGGAGGGGCGGGTGCGCGAGTACGTGGGCGGCTACAGCGACTGGGTGCGCCAGGGCGGCAAGCTGCCCCCGGCCCCCTGGGAGGGTGCGGCGCGCCAGGGGGCCGAGCCGGCCCGGACCACCGAGGAGATGGCCGGACAGGCGAAGCCGGCCCCGAAGGCGACGGCGGTGAGGAAGCCGGCCAAGCTCTCCTACAAGCTGCAGCGCGAGCTCGACGGCCTGCCGGCCGAGATCGAGCGGCTCGAAGCCGAGGTGGCCGTGTTCGAGGCCCGGGTGGGGGAGCCGTCGTTCTACCAGCAGGATGCCGAGCGCGTCACAGCGACCCTGCAGGCGCTGAGTGACCGGCAGGCCGAGCTGGATGCCGCCATGGAGCGGTGGATGGAGCTGGAGGCGATGGCGGCTGGAGAGTAAGAAAGCGATGATTCGCTACTGCGCTCGATATCCTGACCGCCGGCGGTGCTCGCCATCCTCATGTAGCAGGCTACACTCCGGTGGCTGCGCTCCGGCGGCGGTCAGCCTACCTTCGCTCGTGACGCGAATCCTTCGCTTTCTAAAGGATGATGTGACTGATACTCGGAAAGAAGGAGCCTACTCGGCGCTCTCCTCCCCCTTCTTCCCCACGCGCACGGCGAGCACGTCGCACTGGGCACCGTGCAGCACGCCGGTGGAGGTGGAGCCCAGCAGCAGGGCGAAGCCATGGCGGCCGTGGGAGCCGACCACGATCAGGTCGACCCCCTGTTCCTCGGCGAAACGGTGGATCTCGGTGTCGGGCATGCCCACCAGGACGTGCTGGTCCTCTCTGGCCACGTGGGGGTCGGCGATCTCGGCCAGGCGCTGCTTGGCGTGTTCGTCGAGCTGGTCCTGGATGCTGGTAAGATCCATGGGGATGTCGCCGCCATAGGCGAAGCCCAGCGGCTCGAGGGTGTGCATGATCGAGAGCTTGGCCTCGTTGCGTTCGGCGATCTGTACGGCGCGTTCCAGTACCTTGTGGGAGTCCTTGGTCAGGTCGACGGCGACCAGGACGTGACGATACTCGTTGCTCATGGTGTGGATCTCCGGCAGACGTCCAGCAACTGGTGATGCTTCCACTCTAGGACGCCTGACGAACCACGACAACGACTTGCATCAAGATTTGCGCATCAAGCGCCATTCGGGAGAGAGCATGACCTGGCTGATCATACTGTTCGTTCTGATGCTGGTGGTCTCGCCGGTGATGTGGCTCAGGCCGAGCCCGCGCCAGCGACGGGTCGCCGACCTGCGCAGCGAAGCGATGAAGACCGGCCTCTCGATCAAGCTGGAGGCGCCGCCGCTGCACGACACCCGAACCGCCATGCCGGCCTACCGCTGGCACTATCCCCAGGAACGGCCCGGCCCGGACTTCGTGCTGGTACGCGACAGCGAGTCCGCCGACTCGCTCAAGCCCTATGCTCACGGCTGGCGCTGGCGCAAGGAGCCGTTGCGGCCACTGCCCGAGGCCCTCGAGGAGCGCTTCAGGGGGCTGCTGTCGCGACTGCCCCGGGATGCCCTGGTGATTGAGTCGAATCACCGCGCCCTGACCCTCTGGTGGTGGGAGTCCCAGGACTTTTCGCGTTTCGCCACCTACCTGGAGGACTTCACGGCCCTGCGCGACGGCCTGGCCGGGCGCCCCGACGACCCCGGGATGTCGGACGTTTCCGTCGGTCGCCGGACGTGACGGGCCTCAGTCGCTCGCTTCGCGGGCCTGGATGGCCAGGCCGTTGTCCTCGATGCGTGAGAGCAGGCCGGCGAGCTGCTCCACGTCCTCGTCGCTGAGCCCGGCCAGCATCTCGGTACGGGCCTGGGTCACCACCGCATCGATGCGCTCGAGAAGAGGCGTGGCTTCGGGGGTGAGGTAGACACGCTTGGTGCGGCGGTCCTGGTCGCAGGGCTGGCGCGCGATCAGCCCCTGCTCGGAGAGCTGGTCCAGGGTGCGCACCAGCGACGGGGCCTCGACACCGATGGCACGGGCCAGGTCGCACTGGGGCTGGCCGTCGCCGAGTCGCCACAGGGTGTAGAGGGTGACCCAGCGGGTCTGGGTCAGCCCCAGAGGGGCCAGACGTTGATCGATGACGGCGCGCCACAGACGCGGGACTCGGGTCAGCTGTAAGCCGATGTTCTGATGCATGGGACTCTGGGTTCCGGTTGGCTTCGCTGGATTGTCCGTAGACCCAGCGTGTAATGCAAGCACGCTTACCGTTCGTCTGCCGCCGGATCGTCCTCGTCGGCCGCCCGTGCCGCGGCGTCTGCCTCGCTGGCTTCCTCCCCGGCACGACGCTCGGCAGCCTCTTCACGACCTTCCGCCGGTGCGGCGTCACCATCGGTCTCGTCCCGATCCGTCTCCTCGGTGCTGCGTCCTTCCCGCGGGGCGTCGTCCGCTTCCGAAGCCGCCTGCCCCTGGCCCGGTATCAGCCGGCGCCAGTCGAGCCCGGGCAGCCCCGGGGGCGACTGGATACGTCCGTCGGCCAGGGTCCCGCTCTTTTCGTTCACCGTGAAGCGCAGCACGCCGATGCGCTGGCCGCTGTCGGTCATCACGTCGATACGCCAGCGGCCCGCCACGTGCTCGGGGAAGTTCTGCTTGTGACTCCAGGCCCGGTAGCCCTGTTCGCGCCCGCCCTCGATCACCAGCGGGATCCGGTCGATCGCCTCGCCCTCGTGCCGCCAGACGTGGAAGACCTCCTCGCGCAACCCGCGCGGTGCGCGGATCGCCGTGTAGGCATAGAGGCCGGAGGCCTGCAGCGCCCGGGGGGTCAGGCGCAGGCTGTCGCGGGGCTCGCGGGCTTCGGTGTCGAAGCTGGGCGAGAGTGCCGTGGCGGTGATCCAGAGGTTCGCCGGCGGCACCCAGACCCGGCCGGCCCAGGCCAGGGTGGCCAGCATGCCCACGAGGGCGAGTAACGCCAGCCAGCCGCGAGGCCGACGGGGATGGAACAGGTGCAGCAGGCTCGGCAGGCTGAAGAGCAGCATGGCGGCCAGCGCCAGCTTGAGGCTCTGCCCGGTGCTCAGATGCAGCAGGGTCGGCAGGGTCACCAGCACCACCAGGAAGACGCATTGGGCGTGGAAGGCGAAGTAGAGCCAGCGCTGGCGATCGGCCAGCTTGTAATAGAGGGGGTCGAGAATCGAGAGTACCGCCATGGCCAGTAACAGCAGGGTGAACAGCGCCTGGCCGCTGGCCCAGACGGTGGTGGCCAGCAGGAACGGCAGGCAGAAGAACAGGGTCTCCTGGTGGATCATCTGGGCGATGAAGGTGGTGACCCCGCGGGGCAGGGTGGGATAGCCGCGGCGGGCCATGAGGCGGCCGATCAGGCTCTCCGAGAGCAGCAGCAACCAGGCCAGCAGCATCCCCAGGGCGAGCAGCGCTCCCAGCCATTGCTGGCGGTCGACCAGGAAGAAGCTACCAAGCCCGGCGGCGAAGGCGATCGGCGGCCACAGCCAACTCCAGGGACGAATATGCTCGATCAACCGCTCGATGCGTTCATGCAGCCGGTGCAGCCGCGGTGAGTCGAGGCTGGCGGGGGCCGGGGAGGAACCGGAGGGAGGAGGCATAGGCGTGTCGACTACCCTGAACAGAACCAGACTCGGATCCTACCAGCTTGGTCCGGGCGACGGGGACCTGTCATATCGTCGCGGGTCGTCGTGGCGGGCGGGGCAAGGAGAGCGGGGGCTTGACGTCGCCGTCGGAGTGGACCAAGCTGTGCGCATTCAAACGGTCGTATGAAATCGTGGAGATTCGCGGATGATCTATCAAGGCAAGGCCATCTCGGTGGCGCGCAGCGGCGACGACATCGCCACGCTCACCTTCGATCTGAAGGACGAGTCCATCAACAAGCTCTCCAGCGCGGTGGTTGCCGAGCTGGAAGAGGTGGTCGAGGCGCTCCAGGCCGAGAGCGGCCTCGCGGGGCTGGTGATCGGCAGTGCCAAGGACGTCTTCATCGTCGGTGCCGACATCACCGAGTTCCATGGCATGTTCGAGCAGGGAGAGGACCAGATCGAGGCCATGCTCGAGCGGGTGCATGGCATCTTCAACGCCATCGAGGACCTGCCGTTCCCCACCGTCACCGCCATCAACGGCCTGGCGCTGGGTGGCGGCTGCGAGGTGGCCCTGGCCACCGACTTCCGCGTGATGGCCGAGGGCGCGAAGTTCGGCCTGCCCGAGACCAAGCTGGGCATCCTGCCGGGCTGGGGCGGCTGCGTGCGCCTGCCGCGCCTGATCGGCGCCGACAACGCCATCGAGTGGATCGCCGGCGGCAGCGAGAACAAGGCGGCCGACGCCCTGAAGATGGGCGCCGTGGACGTCGTGGTGCCGGGCGAGGAACTCGAGGCGGCGGCGCTGGACATCCTGGCCCGGGCCAAAGCCGGCGATCTCGACTACCTGGCCCGCCGGGAGGAGAAGACCGGCCCGCTGAAGCTGGGTCCCATCGAGCAGATGATGGCCTTCGAGACCGCCAAGGGCTATGTGGCCGGCAAGGCGGGCCCGCACTACCCGGCACCTATCGAAGCGATCAAGGTGATTCAGAAGGGCGCCGGCGAGGCGCGCGGCCGCGCCCAGGCGATCGAGGCCAAGGCCTTCGCCAAGCTGGCCCTGACCGAGGTCTGCTACAACCTGGTGGGGCTCTTCCTCAACGACCAGCTGGTCAAGAAGAAGGCCGGCAAGTACGAGAAGCAGGCCCAAGCCGTCAAGCAGAGCGCGGTGCTGGGCGCCGGCATTATGGGCGGCGGCATCGCCTACCAGAGCGCCTCCAAGGGCACGCCGATCCTGATGAAGGACATCAAGGGCGAGGCCATCGAGCTGGGGCTCAGGGAGGCCCGCAAGCTGTTCGCCAAGCAGGTCGAACGGGGCAAGCTGACCACCGAGCAGATGGCCGAGCGGCTCACCAACATCCGCCCGACCCTCTCCTATGGCGACTTCGGCAGCGTCGACCTGGTGGTCGAGGCGGTGGTCGAGAACCCCAAGGTCAAGGAGGCGGTGCTCACCGAGGTGGAAGGCGTGGTCGGCGAGGGGACCATCCTCACCTCCAACACCTCGACGATCTCGATCACTCGCCTGGCCAGGAACCTCGAGCGCCCGGAGAACTTCTGCGGCATGCACTTCTTCAACCCGGTGCACCGCATGCCGTTGGTCGAGGTGATCCGCGGCGAGAAGACCGGTGACGCCGCCGTGGCGGCCACCGTGGCCTACGCCCGCGCCATGGGCAAGACGCCCATCGTGGTCAACGACTGCCCGGGGTTCCTGGTCAATCGCGTGCTCTTCCCCTACTTCGGCGGCTTCAGCCAACTGGTCGAGCAGGGCGCCGACTTCCAGCGCGTCGACAAGGTGATGGAGAAGTTCGGCTGGCCCATGGGCCCCGCCTACCTGCTCGACGTGGTCGGCATGGACACCGCGGTGCACGCGGGCGAGGTGATGGCCGAAGGCTTCCCGGAGCGCATGGCCAGCATGGGCGGCGAGGGTGGCAAGAGTGTCATCCAACTGATGGTCGAGAAGGAGCGCCTGGGCCAGAAGAACGACAAGGGCTTCTACGCCTATGAGGAAGACAGGAAGGGCAAGCCGCGGAAGGTCAGCGACGAGGCCGCCATCGAGCTGGTCAAGGGCGTGGCCAAGGAGCGCCGCGAGTTCAGCGACGAGGAGATCATCGCCCGCATGATGGTGCCGCTGTGCCTGGAGACGGTGCGTTGCCTCGAGGATGGCATCGTGGGCAGCGCCGCAGAAGCCGATATGGCGCTGATCTACGGCATCGGCTTCCCGCCGTTCCGCGGTGGCGCACTGCGCTACATCGACGCCATGGGCGTGGTGGCGTTCGTCGAACGGGCCGAGGGGCTGGCCGAGGAACTGGGACCGCTCTACGCCCCCACCGACAGGCTGCGCCAGATGGCCCAGGCCGGCGAGCGCTTCTATTCCACCAAGACCCAGGGCTGAACCCACCACGAACAGGAGATGGAAGAATGAATTTGAATCCGAGAGACATCGTGGTGGTCGACGCCGTGCGTACCGCCATGGCCAAGGCGAAGAACGGTGCCTTCCGCCACGTGCGCGCCGAGAACCTCTCCGCCGCCGTCATGCAGGCGCTATTCGAGCGCAACCCGGGCCTCGACCCGGCCGAGGTCGACGACGTGATCTGGGGGTGCGTCAACCAGACCCTCGAGCAGGGCTACAACATCGCCCGCAACGCCGCGGTCATGACCGGCATCCCGAGCAGCGTGCCGGCCCAGACCGTCAACCGCCTGTGCGGCTCCTCGATGAGTGCGCTGCATATCGCCGCGGCCAACATCAAGGCCGGCATGGGCGATTTCTACATCATCGGTGGCGTCGAGCACATGGAGCACGTCTCCATGATGCACGGCGCCGACGTCAACCCGGCGGTCAGCAAGCACACCGCCAAGGCCGCCATGATGATGGGCCTGACCGCCGAGCTGCTGGGCAAGATGCACGGCGTCACCCGCGAGGAGCAGGATCGGTTCGGCGTGCGCTCCCACCAGCGCGCCCAGGCCGCCATGGAGAAGGGTTACTTCGACAACGAGATCATCGGCATCGAGGGCCACGACCAGCGCGGCTTCAAGGTGCGGGTCGACCGCGACGAGGTGATCCGCGCCGATGCCAGCCTGGAGAAGATGGCCGAGCTCAAGCCGGTCTTCGACCCGCGGGGGGGCACCGTCACCGCCGGTACCTCCTCGGCGCTCTCCGTGGGTGCCGCCGGCATGGCGGTGATGAGCCACGAGCGCGCCCTGGCCCTGGGCCTCACCCCCATCGCCCGGGTGCTCTCCACCGGGGTGGCCGGCTGCGATCCCTCGATCATGGGCTACGGCCCGGTGCCGGCCTCGAAGAGGGCGCTCAAGACGGCGGGATTGACCAGCGACGACATCCAGACCGTAGAGCTCAACGAGGCCTTCGCCGCTCAGGGGATACCGGTGCTCAAGGACCTCGGGTTCCTCGATGCCCTGGACGACAAGGTCAACCTCAACGGCGGTGCCATCGCCCTGGGCCACCCGCTGGGCTGCTCCGGGGCACGCATCTGCACCACCCTGCTCAACGTGATGCAGCAGCGTGACACCACCCTCGGTCTGGCCACCATGTGCATCGGCATGGGGCAGGGCGTGGCCACCGTCTTCGAGCGGCTGAAGTAGCAGCAGAGCGACACCGGCCTGCAGCACGCCCCTGAACGACGGCACCCCGCGGGGTGCCGTCGTCGTTGGTGGCAGGCCATTTCGTTGCTCAGTCGGTGCCCTCGCCCCCGTCGTCCGGCTCGTCGGGCGCCGTCTCTTCCGCGGTATCCTCGCTCTCGTCGGGGGTGTCGTCCTCATCCTCGTCGCCCTCGATCCAGCCGCGCTCCCGGTAGTAGCGCAGGGCGCCCTCGTGCAGCGGGGCCGTGAGTCCTTCCCGGATCATCGACTCGACCGTCAGTTCGCCATAGGCTGGATGGAAGGACTTGAAGTGATCGAGATCGTCGAAGACCGCCGCGACGATGGTATGGATGGTCTCGGGGTCGGTTTCCGCCGAGGCGACCAGGGTGGCCCTCACGCCGAAGGTCTCGACGGCCGGCTGGTCGGGAGCGTAGATGCCGGCGGGAATCGTGGTCCGGGTGAAATAGGGGGTCTCCTCGACCAGTCGGTCGACCGCCTCGCCACCCACGTCGATGATGGCCGCGTCGCAGAGCCGGATCGCCTGTGCCACCGAATCATTGGGATGCCCCACCGTATAGACCATGGCATCGACGTTGCCGTGGCACAGCTCCAGCGACTGCTGGTCGGCGGGCAGGTCGTTGGCCAGGCTGAAGTCATCGAGGGTCCAGCCCTTGGTCTCGAGCAGTTTCATCATGGTACCGCGCTGGCCCGAGCCGGGGTTGCCGACATTGACGGCACGCTGTCGCAGGTCGTCGAACTCCCGGATGCCGCTGTCGCGGCGGACCACCAGGGTGAAGGGTTCGCCATGGACCGAGAAGAGCGACCGCAGCGAGTCGTCCGGCCCGACATCGCTGAACCCCTCGATGCCCGAAAC
Organism: Halomonas sp. LBP4; assembly: GCF_003202205.1. Classification (GTDB taxonomy): domain Bacteria; phylum Pseudomonadota; class Gammaproteobacteria; order Pseudomonadales; family Halomonadaceae; genus Halomonas; species Halomonas flagellata. The sequence continues at coordinate 601,811 of NZ_PDOG01000001.1, read as the reverse complement.
GGCATAATGCTGGAGGTCCGACTGGGCCAGGGCGACGGTCACCTCGCCCTCGCGCACTGCCTGGAGGTTCGCGGCCGAGCCGTCGCTGATCCGGGCGGTGCAGGGGGGCTCCAGCAGCCGGCAGAGGGCGCGTCCGGTGACATGGTAGACGCCGGCCGAACTCGCCGTGCCGATGATGATTCGCTCCTCGTCGGCGAAGCCGCCTCCCGGTATCAGCAGCCCGGCCAGCAGGCCCGCCAGGCAGCTGGCCCGGGCGAGACGAGCAGGGGCGCACGGCGGTGCTGTTCTGTCGGTGTGCATGGGCGTCCCTCCGTTGAGGTCATCGGCCCGCCGGGCGGCGGCGTGCGTGCCGTCAGGGAAGGTGCGCGAAGCCGAATGACCTCGCTCAAGCCAAGCATAGCCGCCTGCCCCGCACGGTGCCGCTCTCCGGCCACCTGGCACACCCGCTACTCGACGGGGGGATGCCTCACAGGATCCCGCTGTCGAGCCCGGCGGCGAGGTAGAGGCCGAGCTCCTCGACCTGGTCGGCGAATCCCTCCTGCCACTCGCCGCGCAGGATGAGCGGCTCCTGTGCCCATCGCCAGCGCAGCCCGGTAACGATGCTCTCCACCGCCCGGCGGGTGCCGGTGCCGTCACGGCCGGCGCGAATGTAGAGCGCGCAGGGCAGCCCCTGCTTCTCCTCCAACACCGGGTAGTAGCTGCGGTCGAAGAAGTCCTTCAGGGCGCCGCTCATGTAGCCGAGGTTCTCGGTAGTGCCCATCAGGATGGCATCGCAGGCGCGCACGTCGTCGGGTCCCGCCTCGAGCGGTGGCTTGACCACCACCTCGACGGCCTCGATGTCCGGGTGGCGGGCGCCGCGCTCGGCGGCCTCGCGCAGCCTGAGCGTATTGGGGGAGGGCGCATGGGCCACGATCAGCAGGCGTTTCATGATTTGACAGTCTATCCTCTTTCTCCGACGCTGAGGCGTCCCGCCCACGTAATCCGCCAACTCAACGAGCAAGGAGGTTGATCGTCATGGCCTTTGCACTTTCGACCATGCAACTGGAAAGCTCCGCCTTCAAGGCGCAGGGCGCGATCCCGGTGAAGCACACCGGCGAGGGCGAGGATGTCTCGCCGGCATTGGCCTGGCGCGATGCACCGGAGGGCACCAAGGGTTTCGCGGTGATCTGCCATGACCCGGATGCCCCCCTGGTGCAGAACGGCAGCTACGGCTTCGTGCACTGGGTGCTCTACAACCTGCCGGCATCGACCACCTCACTGGAGGAGGGCACCACGGCAGGCACCAGTGGCCTGAACGACTTCGGCAAGTCCAGTTACGGTGGCCCCATGCCCCCGGAGGGTCACGGCGTGCACCAGTACTACTTCTGGGTGCTGGCCCTGGACAAGGCCACCGATCTGCCGGAAGGGCTGTCGCTGGCCGAGCTGCTCAAGCAGGTCGAGCCTCACCTGCTGGGCATGAACCGGTTGGTGGGAACCTATCGGCGCGGCTAGGAGGCCGATCTCCCCCGCCGTGACGCGGCCTTCCCGTCACGGCGGAGCGTCATGCGTTCTCCCGGGCCTTTCTCTCCTGGGGCAGCAGGGCGGCGTGGATCACCGCATTGACCGGGGTGGCCACGCCGTACTGCAGTCCAAGCCTCACCACGGCGCCGTTCTGGGACTCCAGCTCGGAGGGCCGACCGGCCATGATGTCACGCTGCATGGAGGCGGTGCTTTCGGGAGGCAGGGCGTCGATGAACTGCATCGCCCGGGCCACGGCGTCGCCCGGTAGCGCCACCCCGCAGGCCCGGGCCACGGCCTCGATCTCGGCCAGTATCCGTTCGATCAGCGCGCGGGTCTCGGGCAGGGTGCGGGTCTCGCCGATCGTCGCGCGGCTGATGCTGCCGATGCCACTCATGGCGCAGATGAACAGGAACTTGCTCCACACGCTTGCCTGGATGTCGTCGGGGACCTCGGCGCTCACCCCCTCGGCCCTGTCGAAGGCGGCCTTGAGCCGGGCGGTGCGCTCGCTCGCCCGGTTGTCACGTTCGCCGAAGCGCACGAAGGGATCGACTCCGGCATGGCGGATATGACCCGGACTCTCACGCCAGGCGAGGATGCCGCACAGGCCGTCGAGCACCGGCCCCTTGCCCAGCACCCCGGCCAGGATGTCGGCCGCCTCGACGCCGTTCTCCAGTGGCACCACCAGGGTCTCGGGGCCGACCATGGGACGAATCGCCTCGGCGGCCTCATGCACCTGCCATGCCTTCACCGCGACCAGTACGCAGTCCACCACGCCCACGGCGGCGGGGTCATCGGTGGCGCTGGCCGGGGCAATGGTGACGTCACCCTTGATACTCGAGACCTTCAGTCCGTCGCGGCGGATGGCCGCCAGATGCTCACCGCGGGCGATGAAGGTGACCTCCTCGCCGGCCGCGGCCAGGCGTGCGCCGAGATAGCCGCCGACGCCACCGCTGCCCATGATCGCGACTCTCATGTCCTGTCCTGTCGGGTTTCATGTCTGTTCAGCCAGCCTAACGCCAAAGGCGGCGTCTCGCACCGGGTCACCGCGGCTGGTGCCGCATCGCCGGGCGGTGTAGGCCTTCCGGCCTCATCCGATCCTCCCGCAACCAGGACTCCCCCATGAAGCTGAAGTCCGAGTTCGTCAAGAAGGCCTGAGCACCTGACCCTGGGGCGGCAGGCCCTCCTGCTCGCCGACGAGACGGCACCGGCTCGCGCAACATGCTCGGCTACTTCCTGCACAACTCCAAAGTGGTGGGGTCGGCAGCGAACCGGCGAGATGGCTACTACTTCGACTTCTCGCGCTACCCGTTCGACAAGGCCCTGCTGGGCCGCGAGGTCTGAGAGGCCACGCCTTCGCCTCGGCAGGGGACGAGCCGGGCGCTCTTGCGCCCGATCAAATGACGCCTTATCGGGGCGCTGCTAGGATGGAGCCATCCGTCACACTCGTGACAGGGGGGCGGCCAGTGCGCCGGCTCCTGCTGCATGGAAGGCGCCATGAAGAAGACCCGCCCCGATGTCGACGCTCTGGACGATACCCTCTCGCCGCTCAAGCTGAAGCGCGTGGGCATCGACACCTACCGCGAGAACGTCGCCTACCTGCACCGCGACTGCGCGCTGTATCGTGCCGAGGGCTTCCAGGCGCTCTCCAAGGTCGAGGTGCGCGCCAACGGCCAGCGCATCCTGGCGAGCCTCAACGTGGTGGACGACACCGCCATCGTCGGTTGCGACCAGCTCGGTCTCTCGGAGGACGCCTACGCCTCGCTGGGGGCGGGGGAGGGCCACCCGGTCAGCGTCTCCCAGGCCGAGCCGCCGGCCTCGATTCCCGCCCTGCACCGCAAGCTCGTCGGCGAGCGTCTCTCCCGGGATGACTTCCGCGACATCATCCATGACATCGCCGAGCTGCGTTACTCCAAGATCGAATTGACCGCCTTCGTGGTCGCCTGCAACCGTGGCGAGCTCGACCGCGAGGAGGTGTTCTACCTCAGCGACGCCATGAGTCGCGTCGGACGCCGGCTCGACTGGCACGAACACCCGGTGGTCGACAAGCACTGCATCGGCGGCATTCCCGGCAACCGTACCTCCATGCTGGTGGTGCCCATCGTCGCCGCCCATGGCCTGCTCTGCCCCAAGACCTCGTCGCGGGCGATCACCTCGCCCTCGGGCACCGCCGACACCATGGAGGTGCTGGCCAGGGTGGACCTGCCCTTCGATGACCTGGGCGATATCGTGCGCACCCATCGTGGCTGCCTGGCCTGGGGCGGCACCAGCCAGCTCTCGCCCGCCGACGACGTGTTGATCTCGGTGGAGCGGCCGCTCGCCATCGACTCGCCCGGCCAGATGGTCGCCTCCATCCTCTCCAAGAAGGCCGCCGCCGGCTCCACCCATTTGCTGCTCGACATCCCCGTGGGGCCCCACGCCAAGGTGCGCTCGATGCCCGAGGCCCGGCAGCTGCGCCGGCTGTTCGAGTTCGTCGCCAAGTGCCTGGGGCTGACCCTGGACGTGGTGATCACCGACGGCAGCCAGCCCATCGGCCGTGGCATCGGCCCGGTGCTCGAGGCCCGCGACGTGATGCGCGTGCTCGCCAACCACCCCGAGGCGCCCATGGACCTGCGCCAGAAGTCGTTGCGCCTGGCCGGGCGGATGCTGGAGTTCGACCCCGACGTGCGCGGCGGCGACGGCTTCGGCATCGCCCGGGACATCCTCGACTCCGGCCGGGCACTCGAGAAGATGCAGGCGATCATCCGCGCCCAGGGCGAGAAGCCCTTCGACCCGGACGACCCGCCGCTGGCGCCCCAGAGCTTCGAGGTCGTGGCGCCCGCGGCCGGCGTGGTCACCGCCATCGATAACCTCAAGCTGGCGCGCATCGCCCACCTGGCCGGCGCCCCCATGGCCGCCGGTGCCGGGGTCGATGCGTTCGTGCGCATCGGCGATACGGTAGGGGCCGGCCAGCCGCTCTACCGCGTGCATGCCGCCTACCGCAACGAGCTTGCCTTCGCCCACCGGTCCAGCGAGCGCGACAGCGGTGTCACCCTCGGACGCGCCGACGAGATCACCCGTTTGAACGTGGAGTTCTGATGACCATTGCACTGCTCCATTTCCCCGACGAGGCGGCCCCCGCCACCCGCCTGGCCGAGACCGCCGGCCTGGCCGCCCATGCCGTCGACCGCCACCGCTTCCCCGACGAGGAGCTCAAACTCCGGCTTCCCTTCGCCGAGGCCGGCACCTTTCCCGACACCCTGGTGATCTACCGCAGCCTCGACCGCCCCAACGACAAGCTGATCGAGCTGCTGCTGCTCGCCCGCCATGCCCGGCGGCAGGGCGTGACACGCCTGGTGCTGGTGGCGCCATACCTGGCCTACATGCGCCAGGACATCGCCTTCCACCCCGGCGAGATCGTCAGCCAGACCATCGTCGGCGGCTTTCTCGCCGAGCTGTTCGACGCCGTGATCACCGTGGATCCGCACCTGCACCGCATCAATCGCCTCGACCAGGCGATCCCCATCGAGCACGCCATCGCGCTCTCCGGCGCACCACGCCTGGCCGAGCTGATCGCCAGGAAACGCCGCGAGGCGCTGCTGCTCGGCCCCGACGAGGAGGCGCGGCAGTGGGTGCAGGGTGCCGCCGAGGTCACCGGCTTCGACTTCGGCGTATGCCGCAAGGTGCGCCACGGCGACCGGGAGGTGGAGATCCAGCTTCCCGACCTGGACCTTTCCGGCCGCCGGGTGGTGCTGATGGACGACGTCGCCAGCTCCGGCCACACTCTCGCCCGCGCCGCCGAGCAAGTGCTCGCCGCCGGCGCCGCCTCGGTCGATGTGGCCATCACCCATGCGCTCTTCGCCGGCGATGCGCTGGCGGTGATCAAGGCCGCCGGCGTCGACGAGATCTGGAGCACCGACTGCATCGCCCACGAGAGCAACGCCATCGCCATGGCGCCGGAGCTGACCGAGGCGTTGGACCAGGTGCGGAGGAAAATCGGGTGACCATGCGACTCCCGCCTTGCGAGGCCATGGGGCGGCGGCGAGCCACTGGGTGAGGGGATCCTGCGCTGATGGAGCTTGGTCAGCCACAGCAAGGCGGAGATCGCCGAGGTCTGGCGCGACCAGGAGGCCCGTCAGCGCCGCAGGATCCAGTAGCGTCCGCCCAGCGGGCCGGGGCGTTCGAGGATGATCGGGGGCTCCTCGGCGGGGATCCGGATGACCGGAGGGGGGCCGGCCTGTCGGGGCTGTGCGCCGAGCTCCCGCAGCCGGCGGATGCGCGTTTCCGTCGGCGGGTGGGTGCGCAGCCAGTCGAGCCAGGCGGGCTGGTAGCGGCCGTACATCGTCGTCAGCCAGCTGCCGTGGTAGCGCTCCAGCACGTCCAGGGCCGAGGCGAGGCCGTGGGGGTCGCCGGTGAGGGCGGCGGCTTCCAGGTCGGCAGTGTATTCGCGGTTGCGGGAGAGCGCGAGCTGCAGCAAGGTGCTGAGGGTCGGGGCAAGGGCCAGCAGCAGCAGTGGCAGCCACGGCACGACGAGCTCCCCGGCCATGACCAGGGGCAGCATCACCAGCAGGCTGATCTGCACCAGGGTCGTCACCCAGATTGTCAGGCGGGTCATGGCGGCGGCCATCGACATCACCCGGGTGTCGCCGTGGCGCAGGTGGCTCACCTCGTGGGCGAGCACGCCGGCCAGTTGGCGCAGGTCCAGCGCCCGCAGCAGGCCCTCGGTGACCGCAATGCCGCCGTCGTGCCGGCTACCCACGGCGAAGGCGTTGAGGTCACGCGACGGGGCGTAGTAGAGCAGCGGGGCGATCTCCAGGCCGGCCCGACGATAGAGGATATCGAGGACCCGATAGAGTTCCGGGGCCTGGTGAGGGCGGAGCAGCCCGGCGCCGGCGTTGGCCAGGATCAGGCGGGCCGGGATCCAGCCGCTGAAATACACCGCCAGCAGCGCCGACGCGAGGCACAGGAGCACGCCGCCGGCGCCGGCGAGGAGATAGCCCGGCACGGAGAGCACCAGGGCCAGTCCGGCCATGATCAGCAGGGTCTGCAGGCCATTCTTGAAGCGGCTGCGCCAGAGCCGTCCCGGTTCGAGTGCCACGGTGAACCTCGCTCCCGACAGAGGTGTGCGTCAACGGGTCAATCCACGATATCCGAAACCCGGGAGATGAAGAAGGCACCTGGGTTCTCAGGAAGCCCGGGCGGCTGGGTCATGGTACGCTCTGAGGCGTACCCCGACATTGGCCGACACCGCCGGCGATGGGAGCCCCCATGAGCGATCTGCCCCTCCTCAAGGTCTACTACGACGCCGTCTGTCCCGGCTGCCGGCGCGACCGGGCGCGCTATGAACGGTGGGCCGGCGGGGCGGCCGAGGCGGTGGAGTGGATCGATGTCACCGATAACGCGGCCCGGCTGCGAGAGCGGGGCGTGGAGCCCCGCGAGGCGTTGCTGTCGCTGCATGTGGAGGATCACCGCGGGCGCATCGTGGAAGGCATCGACGCCTATATCCTGCTGATGCGCCGGGTGCCGCGGCTCAGGCCGCTGGCCTGGTTGCTCGACCTGCCCGGGGTGAAGGCGCTGCTGGAACGGGCCTACCGCCGCTGGGTGCGGCGGCGTCTGGCCCGGGAAGGGCGGCTTCCGTGACCGGGGGCCGCCTCGCCGTCCTCCCCGGGTGTGCCCCTACACCTTGCTGACGATCAGGGCGGCGTTCACCCCGCCGAAGCCGAAGCCGTTGCACAGGACGTGCCGGGTGAGCTGGTCGCGCGCCGCCCCGGGCACGAAGTCCAGGTCCCGCATGTCGTCGTCGGGGGTCTCCAGGTTCAGGGTCGGGGGGAGCCGGTCCTGCATCACCGCCAGGCTGGAGAAGATGCTTTCGATACCGCCGGCGGCGCCCAGCAGGTGGCCGGTGGCCGACTTGGTGGAGGAGATCGGGATGCCCGCGAGCCTATCCCCGAACACGCTCCTGAGCGAGGCGATCTCGGCGCGGTCGCCCACGGGCGTCGAGGTGGCGTGGGCGTTGATGTAGCCGATCTCCTCGGGCGACAGCTGTGCCATGCGCAGGGCGGCCCGGATGGCCGCGGCGGCGCCGGCACCGTCTTCCGGTCCGGCGGTGATGTGGTAGGCGTCGGCGCTGGTGCCGTACCCGCTGAGGATCGCGAGCGGCGTCGCACCACGCGCCTCGGCGTGCGCCAGGGTCTCGATCACCATCAGTCCCGCTCCCTCGCCGATCACGAAGCCGTTGCGTGCCCGGTCGAAGGGCCGCGAGGCTCGGGTGGGCTCATCCCGTTCGGTGGAGAGCGCCTTCAGCGCGTGGAAGCCGGCCAGCGAGAGCGGGTCGACACAGGCCTCGGCGCCGCCCACCAGGGCGACATCGGCCTCGCCGCTGCGCAACAGGCGCATGCCGTCGCCGATGGCCTGGAGGCCCGCCGCGCACGCCGTGACCGGGCAGCCCAGCGGGCCCCGGAAGCCGTACCGGATGGAGAGGTTGCCCGCCGCCATGTTGGCCAGGAAGGCCGGCACGGTGAAGGGGGAGAGGCGCCGGTAGCCGCGCTGCACCAGGGTGTCCTGCGCCTGGGTGATGGTGGGAAGGCCGCCGATTCCCGTGCCCACGATGGTTGCGGTGGCCTGCTGTCCGGCCTCGTCCTCGGGGAACCAGCCGGCCTGGGTCAGCGCCTGTTGGGCGGCGGCCAGGGCGTAGAGGCTGAACAGCTCCAGCTTGCGGCGCTCCTTGCTGTCGGCGACCCGGTCGAGGTCGAAGCCGGCCTCGGTGTCGTCGCCGATCGTGGGGACCAGCCCGGCGATCTTGATCGGCAGGTCGCCGGTGTCGAAGCGGGTGATCGGGCCGATGCCCGAACGCCCCTCGAGCAGGCGGCGCCATGCTGCCTTGACGCCGCATCCGAGGGGACTGATCATGCCCATGCCCGTGATGACGATCGGTGATTCCATGGTGTCTCCTGAAGGTCAAGGGTCGCGGCCAACCTAGCATCGGGCTAGATATGATCAAGATAATATTCAGTCTCGTGACGGCGAGGTGGTCATGCCATATTCAGCAGCGCACAAGGCGAGATCCAGGGAGCGCATCCTGACGTCCGCCACCGAGTTGTTCTGTCGCCATGGCTTCGACAAGGTCTCCATCGGGCAGATCATGAAGCTGGCGAAGATGACCCATGGCGCCTTCTATGCCCACTTCGCATCGAAGGAGGCCCTCTACAATGCCTCCGTCCATGAAACCCTGGAGGGCAGCCGCGCGGCGCGACTGGTCAAGGGGCCCTTGTCAGTGAAGCACCTGACGGCCCTGGTGGCCAACTACTGGAACCTCCAGGAACTGGAGCGCAAGCACAAGCCGGGGCCGGAAACGGTGCTGTTCAATGAGATAGGCAACGAGAACGCCGAGATCAGGACCCTGTTCGAGGCCTCTTACCAGCGCATGAGGAAGATGCTGGAAACCCGGCTCATCGCCCTGAGCCGCCTGAAGCAACTGCCCTTCGAGCCCGATCGCCAGGTCATCGCCGAGAAGTCCCGCGCCATCCTCGCCTCCCTGGTGGGCGCCGTCGCCATCGCCAAGAGCCTGCCCGAGGAGGAGGAACGGCGGAACCTTCTCGAGGCCGCCCAACGGCAGATCCTGCTCATGCTCGGCGTCAGGGAGAGCGAGCTCGAGGGCCTGCTCGGCGCCGCCGGGCAGGGTGGCGACTGACGCCGGGCGCCTGCCCGGGTCGGCGACGGGGGAGCGACATCGTCACCCCCGGATCTCGGCGATGACCTCGCCGGTCTCCTCGCTCAGCCCCGTCTCCTGGAAGCCGAGACTGGCGTAGAAGTCCCGGGCGACCTGGTTGGTGGGCACATAGCAGATCGCGATCCGCTCGAAGGGGCCCTGTGCCCTGATCTCGTCCAGCACGCACTGCATGGCCCTGTGCCCGATGCCTCTTCCCTGATGGTGTCGGTCGACCATGAGACGGAAGATGTTGTAGGCAGGCGGCCGGTCGTCGTGGTCGAAGGATTCGTACATGAGAAAGCCGACCACTTCCCCGTCGCAATAGATGGCGCGAGGATGATAAGTCGGATGGAAGCTCGCTTCGGCAATGGAGTACAGATTGTCAGCGACATAGTCACGCTGCGATGTCGCTACCTCCAGCGCAATGACGGCCTCGAAGTTCTCGCGGGTGACGTCCTTCAGTGCTATGTCCATCACATGCTCCTCCTTTGGGGGCATCACCCGCCGCATGGGCAGAGGCGTCGCGGCCGCTCAGCAGGCGCCCGGTGCACCGGACTCCCCGGGGAGCGGGATCGTCTGGTGCACCTCACCCAGCCGCGGGCTGCCGATCCGCACGGTCACCTCGCCCTCGCCCAGGATCACCCAGCATACACGGGCCTGGTGGCCGTTGCCTCGGGAGCGCTGGAACCAGGGCATCTGGGCGGTGTCGCCCAGCCCGCGGCCCCAGCCCTCCAGGTGACCCAGCACCTGGCGAGCCTGGCCGGGGTCATGCAGCCGGCAGCCCACGGCGCTGGCCGTGGCCTCGACACCGCTGTTCCAGGGCCGTTCGCGGGCGGCCTGCACGCCATAGCTCGGCAGGTAGCCGTGGTTGGCCACTGTCACCGTCAGCTCGTGGTAGCCGTCGCCGAGGGATGTGCAGCGCACCGCCTCGATCACCAGCCGCGGCAGGAGGGAGGCGACTTGGAGCCAGTAGGTGACCAGGCCGTTGCAGATCGCCGGCAGGATCTCCGGCGGCGGGTTCCAGATGCCGATGCAGGCATCCAGCCCACCGACCTCCACCGCCCCCAGCTGCGGATGGTCCAGGGGGTGCCAGGGGTGGAACAGGCGACCGTGGTTGTTGACGAGGTCCCACTGTGCCAGTCGTTCCATCTCCTCGCGGTCGAAGGCGGTGTAGTGATCGATGAAACGCTCGGGCCGGGGGCGGCCGAGCCGGTGGAAGAGGTCCCAGAGTTCGCAGACCTGGGCCACGCAGCCTCGCTGATGGTAGGCAAAGTCGGTGAGGTCGCCGTGCAGCGGGGTGTCCGGCTCGTAGGTGAACTCCTCGAAGCCACTGACGGTGGGGTAGCCGACCAGCGACTGGCCCCAGGCGGCCAGTTGCCGGTAGAGGGCGAGGTCGTGCTGGTCCATGCGATCGTCGGGGGCATCGGCGAGCGGGCGGATGAACACGCCGCCGAAGGTGTGCAGGTTCAGCCAGGCATAGAGGTTGGGGTGGGCGAGGGCGAAGTCGATGACGGCACGGGGCTCGGGCTCGTCGCCAGGGTAGTGGCCGGCGCCGAGCTGATCGGGCTCCGGCCGCCAGCCCCAGGGGAAGTGGCGGTTGAAGTCCGGCGTATCGCGCAGCCAGTCGGGTTCGGGGATCGTCACGCCGTCCCAGTGTGCGATCACGCCCTCGGGATAGAGGCGCCAGTAGGGCGGCGGGTCTTCCACCCGGCGCGGCAGCATCAGGCCGGGGTGGTCGGGCGACTCGACGAAGTCGCCGGCCTCGTCGTGTCGGCGCAGGTAGCGGCACTGGCCGTCGCCGTCCAGGTCCTCGGTACGCCAGTGGGGCCTGGCGGGGCTGTCCGGGGTGCGCCGTGGGGCGGAGCGCACGAACCCGCGCTGGCGCAGCACCTGCTCGGCGCCGTCCGGCGAGATGCGCGGGCAGACGTAGAACAGCACCTCGCGCAGGAAGCGGCGCTGGTGCTCGGGCCAGCCACCTGGCAGGGCCTCGGGGTCGAGGTGCAGCGCCAGGGCTGCCTCGGCCACGGCCAGGGCGACACTGGAGCCGGCCAGCTCGGTTCCGTGCATGTTGCCGTCGACCCAGACGCCGGGGCGTCGACGCTCCGGCTCGGGGCCGATGGTCAGCACCCAGATGTCGCGCCCCTGGGGGGTGGTACCGATGCTCTGCAGGCGAGCCAGCTGCGGGAAGGCCTGCGCCCACTCCTCGAGCTGTCGCGTCAGCGCCTCGTGGGTCAGGTAGCGATGACGAAAAGGGCCATCGAGTGCGTCCTGCGCCATGCCGATGCCTCCGGTTGCCAAGCTCCGCTGTCAGTATGGCTGACTTTGCGGGCCGGCCCGCCGGATCGCGGGCCTCAGGCGCCGAGCCTGACCAGTGTGTCGATCAGCCGCCGGCAGATGGTGTCCAGCTTCTGCTGCTGGCCGTCGCTTGCCAGGCTGCCGTCGTCATCGAAGGCCTCCGCGGCCCGGGCGACGGCGAGCTGGTCGGGCAGCACCGTCACGCCGATATTGCCCAGTAACTGGCGGATCAGCGCCAGGCTGCGGATACCACCGAGCCCGCCGGGGGAGGCGGAGACCACCGCGGCGACCCGCCCCTGGAACAGCTTGAGCCCGCTGTCGCCTTCATGGGGGCGGGTGAGCCAGTCGATGGTGTTCTTGAGCAGTGGCGTGATGAAGCCGTTGTACTCCGGCGAGGCGATCAGCAGGCCCTGGTGCTCGGCCAGTAGCCTGCGCAGAGCCAGGGCGTTCTCGGGCAGGCCGCTCTCGGCCTCCAGGTCGCCGTCGTAGAGCGGCAACGGGTAGTCGCGCAGGTCGATGAAGGTGGGCTCGCCGCCCAGCGCCTCGATGCGATCGGCGGCCAGGCGGGCCAGCTGCTTGTTGAAAGAGTCCTCCCGGGCGCTGCCGGCGAAGACCAGGATGCGGGGCGGGATCGGGCGATCGGTCATGTTCTCGGGCTCCATGGGCAAATACCTCCCTCTTCACGAACTTCCCTAGCAAGAGTGGCCGTCATGGGCTGTCTGCGCCAGGCGAAACGGGGCCTGGCGAGAGGGGGCAGGGCGACGTACTCTACTCGCATGGTCCCGCCTCAGGAGCCTCACGAGTGGACATGGACATGCAGGCCGCCCGGGAGGAGGCCCGCCAGGGGCTCGCCGAAGGGGGCATTCCCATCGGCTCGGTGCTGGTGCACCGGGGCGTGGGCATCGACCGTGGGCGCAACCGGCGGGTGCAGCTGGGCAGCACTGCTCTACGGCATCCCGAGGGTGGTGATCGGCGAGAGCCGCACCTTCCTCGGCGAGGAAGCGCTGCTGCGCTCCCGAGGCGTCGAGCTGGAGGTGCTCCAGGCGCCCGAATGCATCGCACCGATGGAGGGCCTTATCCAGGAGTCGCCGGCGCTATGGAACGAGGATATCGGCGAATACCCCCGGACCGGGCGGATCGCCTCGCCTGGGCGGTGTGGCTGGTGCTCTGGGCGTGGCTGGCTTGGCTGCTGCCGGGACCAGCCGTGGCCCAGGACGACTGGCTGCGCGATAGCTGGCGGGAGGTGATTGCCGGCTCCCCCTTCGACGAGCCCCTGCAGGTCGAGTCGGAAGCGCGCAGCTACTCGGTGAGCGGCCGCGTCCACGCCCGGGTCCATTACCCCTTCGAGCGCCTCGCCGAGGAGCTCGCCTCGCCCGCGGCCTGGTGCGAGATCCTCTTCCTGCACCTGAACGTCAAGGGCTGCCTTCACGGGCCGGGGGGGAGCGCCGAGGGCATTGCCCTGGCGCTTTTCGTGGGGCGCCAGGACCAGGCCAACCCGGCGGACGCCGAGCGTCTCGACCTGCGATGGCGGGTCGTCGCCCGCCAGCCGCGCTACCTGGATGTGGCACTGGAGGGGGACGAGGGGCCCTACGGCACCCGCGCCTTTCGCCTGCAGTTGCGGGCGGTGCCCGATGACGACGATCACAGCCTGGTCCAGCTGCGCTACTCCCTGGTCTTCGGCATGCGGGCGCGGCTCGCCCTGCGTGGCTATTTCACCTTCGGTGGGCGCGATCGTGTGGGGTTCACGCTGGAAGGCACGGGAGCGGACGGGCAGCCGACCCATGTGGGCGGCACCCGGGGCATGATCGAGCGCAACGTCATGCGTTTCTACCTGGCCCTCGAGGCGCATCTGGATACCCGCATGCTGCCCGAGGCCGAACGGCTCGACGCCAGCCTGCAGCGCTGGTTCACCCTGACGATGCGCTACCCCCGCCAGCTCTTCGAGATCGACCGGGCCACCTACCTCGACCAGAAGCGGCGCGAGTACGAGCACCAGCAGGCCCTGGCCGGGGAAGAGGCGCAGAGAATCCGATAACGGAGGCATGCACCGATGGCTTCCCCACGTCGCGACGCGACCGATACGACCCTGTGGCTGACCGGGGATGTGATGACCGGGCGCGGCATCGACCAGGTCTTGCCCCATCCCGGCGATCCCCGACTCTTCGAATCGTACATGACGTCGGCCATCGGCTATGTCTCGCTGGCCGAACGGGCGACCGGCCCCATCCCCCGGCCCCAGGACTTCGCCTACATCTGGGGCGATGCCCTGGAGGAACTGGACCGCCTGGCGCCGGACCTGCGGCTGGTCAACCTGGAGACGGCGGTCACCACCAGCGACGATGCCCAGCCCAAGGGCATCAACTACCGCATGCATCCGGCCAACCTGCCCGTGCTCGGTGCCGCCGGGGTGGAGGGCTGCGTGCTGGCCAACAACCATGTGCTCGACTGGGGGCCGGATGGCCTCGTCGAGACCCTGGAGGTGCTCGAAGGCGCCGGATTGCGCACCGTGGGGGCCGGGCGCCGCCGCGCAGAGGCGCTGGCGCCGGTGCCCTTCGACGTGCCGGGGGGCCGGGTATGGCTGCTGGCCCTGGGGGCACCCAGCAGCGGCATCCCCAGGGCCTGGGCGGCCACCGATGAGCGGCCCGGCATCCACCTGTTGCCCGAGCTCACGGCCGATGCCGTGGGTGCCATTGCAACCGAGATCGCCAGGCGTCGGGAGCCGGGGGACCTCGCCGTGGTCTCGCTGCACTGGGGCGGCAACTGGGGCTACGAGATTCCTCGCGCGCATCGGCGTTTTGCCCATCGGCTCGTCGACGAGGCCGGCGTCGATCTCGTCTGGGGGCACTCTTCCCATCACCCCCTGGGCATCGAGGTGCACCGCGGCAAGCTGATCCTCTACGGCTGCGGCGACCTGATCAATGACTATGAAGGCATCTCCGGGCACGAGGGCTTCCGCAGTGATCTGGTGCTGCTCTACTTGCCGACGCTCGGGCTGGCCGATGGCCGCCTGGCGCGGCTGGTCCTGGTGCCCATGCGGCTGCGTCACTTTCGCCTGAACCGGGCGACGCCCGACGAGGCGCAGTGGCTGTGCCGGATGCTGAATCGGGAAGGGCGGCGGTTCGGCACCGGGGTGCGGCTCGACGCGCACGGGCGGCTGGTCCTCGCGTGGCGTGGATAGCCCGGTGGCGAGGGGAGACCCTGGCGCCGGGCCCGCCGTTCATGGCAGCCTTTCTCGATCCCTGTGCCTGGGAGCCCTTCACCGGGGCCCTGGGCCAGTACGGCCACCATGGCGGGTAGACGAGGCCTGAATCCGATAGCGGGCACCCGGCCTGGCGGGGTGCCCGCGCACTGTGCAGCGAAAAGGAGATCAAGATGAGCTTTCAGGGTGAGCAGTATCCCGGCGTGCAGTCGCCGACAGCGGAGTCCGACGGCTTTCGCCTCAACCACACCATGCTGCGGATCAAGGACCCGGAGAGGGCGCTGGCCTTCTATACCCGGGTGTTCGGCATGCGCGTGCTGCGCCGGCTGGATTTCGAGGAGATGCAATTCTCGCTCTACTTCCTGGCCCGGCCGGAAGCCGGCGAGACCGTGCCCGAAGCGACCGGCGAGCGCACGGTCTGGACCTTCAGCCAGCGCGGCGTGCTGGAGTTGACCCACAACTGGGGCACCGAGGAGCAGGCGGACTTCGCCTACCACGACGGCAACGCCGAGCCCCAGGGCTTCGGCCATATCTGCTTCTCGGTACCCGATCTCGAGGCGGCCGAGGCCTGGTTCGACGCCAACGAGGTCGAGTTCGTCAAGCGCTCGGACCAGGGCAAGATGAAGAACGTGGTCTTCGTCAAGGACCGCGATGGCTACTGGATCGAGGTGGTCCAGGCCGAGCGACTCGCCGCCCTGGGCGACTGACTCCGCCGGCCCGAGCCCGGCATCGTGATCCGGGAAGTCGCTTGCGTGCCACCTGCGAGGCTGGCCGGCCCCGTTCCCTGCGTTCGCCGGGTCAGTCCGGGGGTGGCCCGACGAAGGCAGCGCGGTGAAAGCCCGCCGCGGCCTCGACCTCGGCGATGCCCCGCTGGCCGGGTTCCGGCGGCTCGTCGCCGGCCAGCACCCGCAGCACCGACCTGACACCGCGTGACAGCGAGATCAGGTTGTAGCCGCCCTCCAGCACGAAGACCAGGCGTCCCTGGCAGTGCCGGCGGGCCAGGGCCTTGAGGATGCCGGTCATGGCGGCGAAGCCGTCATAGGAGACCTCCAGGGCCAGGTCATGGCTGTGCGGATCGAAACCGGTCGAGACCAGGATCAGGTCGGGCTGGAACCAGTCGGCCGCCGGTACCAGGATCTCGCGAAAGGCCTTGAGGTAGGCGGCGTCGCCGGCGTCGGCGGGGAGGGGAACATTGACGTTGGTGCCATCCCCCAGGCCCATGCCGATCTCCTCGAGACCCCCCGTGCCGGGATAGAAGGGGGCGGCGCGGTGCAGGTCGAAGAACAGCACATCCGGGTCGGCCCAGAAGATATCCTGGGTGCCGTTGCCGTGGTGGGCATCCCAGTCGACGATCATCACTCGCGCACAGCCCAGTGCCGTGCGGGCATGAGCGGCGGCCACCGCCACATTGTTGAACAGGCAGAAGCCGCGGGCGCGCACCGGCTCGGCATGGTGGCCGGGGGGTCTCACCAGCGCGAAACTGCTCTCGGCTCTTCCCTCGACGACGGCCTCGACGGCGGCGATCGCCGTGCCGGCGGCCACCTCGGCGGCGTCGACGCTACCGGGTGACACGGCCGTGGTGTCCACATCCAGCCAGGCACTCTGGCCGCGAAGCTCGAAGATGTGGTCCAGGTAGGAACTGGTGTGCACGCGCCCCAGCTGCTCCCGCGTCGCCGCCATGCCCGACTCGAAGATCACGCCGGGAACCGGCTCGAGTTCCAGAAGATGCCGGATGGCGGTGAGCCTGGCGGGGTGTTCCGGATACTTCCAGGGGACGCCCAGCTCCGACAACAGTGAGCGGATACGATCGTCCATGCGACCCGGCAGGAAAGGCACCTCGATATCCGGTTCATGGGCCAGCATCCGCTCGTCATAGAAGGCGATCACGCTGTTCTCGTCGGCCACAATACAAGCTCCATGGGTGTGCAGCGAAAAGGCGATTCAGGCGAAGTGTGTGGCTACAGCATAGACGGGGCAGGGTTGTCGGGGGAACGGGTGTCGATGAACTCACTCGGTGGCCAGGCACTCCGGCAGGCTATCGCGCAGCGAACGCGGGCCGATGCCCAGGTCGTCGAAAGTGCCGACGCCGTCACCGACGAGGTTGTCCCGCTGCATCAGGATCACCTGGTCGCGGGTCAGGGGAGGGCTGGGCAGGGCCGAGGCCAGTGCCGCCAGCGTCCGCCAGGCGACGAAGGGCACCGGCAGCAGCCGCCGGTCGCGCTTCAGGTGAGCCAGCACCAGTTCGAGGATCTCGCGGTAGCGCATCACGTCCGGCCCGCCCAGCTCGAACAGCCGGCGCTCGGTGAGCGGCTCGCCGAGCAGCCGGATCAGGGCCCGGGCGACGTCCACCACATGCACCGGCTGCAGCCGGGTCTCGCCGTGGCCGAACAGCGGGATCAGCGGCAGGCGAGTGAGGCCGGCGAGGGTGGAGAGGAAGGCGTCGCCGGGGCCGAACAGCACGCTGGGACGCACGATGATCGCCCTGGGCAGGGCCTCGAGCACGGCGGCTTCACCCCGGGCCCGGGCACGCACATAGGCCGAGGCCGAGTGCGGGGTAGCGCCGATGCCGGAGATCTGCACCAGCCGCTCGATACCGGCCAGGCGCGCCAGGCGCGCCAGGCGGCTTGCGCCTTCCACATGGATGGCCTCGAAGCTCGCCTGGCGGGACTCTACATAGAGGCTCACCGCATTGACCGTGGCGCTGGCGCCGGCAAGGGCGGCGGCCGTGCTGGCCTCGTCACGGATATCGGCGGTGACGGGCTCGAGCCGGTCGCCGTCCTCGGCCCAGTCGGGCAGGGCCGGGTGGCGGGCGGCGATGCGCACCGCCTGGCCGGCGTCCGCCAGCTCGCGGACGATGGCGCGGCCCAGGAAACCGGTGCCGCCGAAGACCGTGATCGGGCCCCGGGTCATGGCGGTGCCTCCCGTCAGCAGTGTGCCTTGAGTCTCAGCCGCACATAGTCGGCCGTCCAGTTGCCGTGGCTGTCGCACAGGCTGGGGGCCAGCCAGGCGAGGGCGTCGTCCAGCACCGCCTCGCGCACGTCATCCTCGAGGCCGTGCAGGAAGGGGTTGGCGAAGGTGGCGAGCCAGCCGGCCATGCCGGTGGGCAAGGGCGTGGGGCGGGGAATCAGCTCGAGGGTCTCGACCCTGAAGCCGGCGGCCTCCAGGCAGTCGCGATACTCGTCGGCGGTGGGGAAGTACCAGGGGAAACGGGCCTTGCCGCTGATGCCGCGAACCTGCAGGGCCGCCAGCAGGGCGGTGCAGATGGCGGCGACATTGCCGTGGCCGCCGAACTCGGCGACGAAACGTCCGCCCGGCTTCAGCGCCCGCCGGACGCCGGCGACCACCGCCTCGTGGTTGAGCATCCAGTGCAGGGCGGCGTTGCTGGAGACGGCGTCGAACTCGTGATCGAAGGGCAGGTTGTGGGCATCCACCACCCGGGCATCCAGGCCACGGGCCCGGGCGGCGTCGACCATGTCGGCCGAGGCATCGACCCCGACCAGGGTGGCGCCGGACTCGGCCAGCACCTCGCTCAGGGCGCCGTCGCCACAGCCCAGGTCGAGGATACGCTCGCCGGGTCGTGGTGCCAGCAGTTCGGCCACGGCGCTCCCCAGGGCCGGTACGAAGTCGGCGTGCTGGGCATAGCCATTGGCGCTCCAGTGCTGGCCGGGGGCGTTGTGCGGGACATCGGTCATGGGAGGCTCCATGGCTGGGGCAGGATGCGTGCCGTACTGGCTTCAGGTTAACCCATTACCGGTAGCCGGCCATCAACGCGCGGATCAGCGAGCGCGGGCGATAGCGGCGTGCGAGAGGTTGGTGATGCCCTCCGCCACGCCCATCGACTTGACCCGTTCGAATGCCACAAGCTTAGCAGAGCCGGTTATCTATTTGTTTTGGCAATGGATGACGATCTGCAATGGGTGGAATGGATGGTTCCGATCCATGCGTGGTGGGGGATCGATAGCGGTGGCAAATGAGAATGATTGGCGTTTTTGATGGGATCGGCGCTGATCATGCCGGCATCCTGCCGCTTGCGCGCGAGAAGTGGTCGGGGGGCTTCACATCGAAATCATACAGGACTAAAATGGTCCCCAATCGATCGCGGGTCCGTCCAGACCCGCGCCCTGAGGAGTCAGGCATGCTCAAGCTTTCACGGCTGACCGACTATGCCGCGGTGGTGATGGCGCATATCGCCAGGCACCCCGACCAGTCGCATGCGGCGGCGGAGCTCGCCGAGGCGGTGCAGCTGCCGCATCCCACGGTCAGCAAGACCCTGAAGATGCTGGTCAAGGCGGGATTGCTGGAATCGCACCGCGGCGCCCAGGGGGGGTACTCCCTGGCGCGGCCGGCATCAAAGATCACCGCCATCGACATCATCACCGCCATCGAGGGGCCGGTAGCGATGACCGAATGCAGCCACGCCGAGGGCGACTGTGATCTCGCCGCCACCTGCGGGGTCGCCGACAACTGGCAGCGCGTTTCACTGGGGGTGCGCACCCTGCTCGACAGCGTGACGCTGGCCCACCTGGCCGATACCGCGCCGCTCAAGCTGCCGGTGCAGCTACCCATACAGAGCGTGAGCCTGGCCGCCGACACGGCCTGAGCCCACCGAACCGGATTCATTACCCGAGGCGAGCACGGCTCGCCGACCCAACCGCCCGGGAGGGGAAGCATCATGGCAAGTCAGGAAATGGAACAGCTCGTCCGTCGCGACTACAAGGAAGGGTTCGTGACCGACATCGAGAGCGACACGGTACCGCCCGGTCTCGACGAGAGCACCATCGCCTTCATCTCGAACAAGAAGGGCGAGCCGGAGTGGATGCTCGAGTGGCGCCTCAAGGCCTACCATCAGTGGCTGAAGATGACGCCGCCCTCCTGGGCGCACCTGGACTACCCGGCCATCGACTACCAGGCGATCTCCTACTACAGCGCGCCCAAGCGGCCGGAGGACCGTCCCCAGAGCCTCGACGAGGTCGACCCCAAGCTGCTCGAGACCTACGAGAAGCTGGGCATTCCGCTGCACGAGCGGGCGGCGCTGGCCGGGGTGGCGGTTGACGCGGTGTTCGACTCCGTCTCGGTGGCCACCACCTTCAAGGAGAAGCTGCACGAGGCGGGGGTGATCTTCTGCTCGATCTCCGAGGCGATTCGCGAGTACCCGGAGCTGGTCAAGCAGTACCTGGGCACCGTGGTGCCCCAGGGGGACAACTACTTCGCGGCGCTCAATTCGGCGGTGTTCACCGACGGCTCCTTCGTGTTCGTGCCCGAGGGCGTGACCTGCCCCATGGAGCTCTCGACCTACTTCCGCATCAACGCCGCCAACACCGGCCAGTTCGAGCGCACCCTGATCATCTGCGAGAGCCGCGCCCAGGTGTCGTACCTGGAGGGCTGCACCGCGCCGATGCGCGACGAGAACCAGCTCCACGCCGCGGTGGTCGAGCTGGTGGCCCTGGAGGACGCCTACATCAAGTACTCCACGGTGCAGAACTGGTACCCCGGCGACGAGGACGGCAAGGGCGGCATCTACAACTTCGTCACCAAGCGTGGCGACTGCCGCGGCGACCGCTCGCGCATCAGCTGGACCCAGGTCGAGACCGGCTCCGCCATCACCTGGAAGTATCCGTCCTGCGTGCTGCGCGGCCGCGACAGCATCGGCGAGTTCTACTCCGTGGCGGTGACCAACGGCCGCCAGCAGGCCGACACCGGCACCAAGATGATTCATATCGGCGAGGGCACCCGCTCCTACATCGTCTCCAAGGGCATCTCCGCCGGACGCGCCAACCAGTCCTATCGGGGGTTGGTCAAGGTGGGGCCGCGGGCGAAGAACGCGCGCAACTTCACCCAGTGCGACTCCCTGCTGATCGGCGACCGGTGCGGCGCCCACACCTTCCCCTATCAGGAGATCGGCAACAGCAGCGCCACCGTCGAGCACGAGGCGACCACCTCCAAGATCGGCGAGGACCAGCTGTTCTACTGCCAGAGCCGCGGTATCTCCGAGGAGGATGCGGTCAGCATGATCGTCAACGGCTTCTGCAAGGACGTCTTCCAGGAGCTGCCGATGGAGTTCGCCGTCGAGGCCGAGGCGCTGCTGAATGTCACCCTCGAAGGGGCGGTTGGCTAGGCCGCCGCGGAAACCACCGAACGTATCGGCGCCGCGCGGGCGGCGCAAACTGGATCAAAGGTAATCAACATGCTCGAAGTCAAG
Source organism: Halomonas sp. LBP4 (assembly GCF_003202205.1). Taxonomy (GTDB): domain Bacteria; phylum Pseudomonadota; class Gammaproteobacteria; order Pseudomonadales; family Halomonadaceae; genus Halomonas; species Halomonas flagellata. The sequence goes on along the minus strand of NZ_PDOG01000001.1, from coordinate 580,934 downwards.
GATCTGCACGTCACGGTCGAGGGTTCCGAAATCCTCAAGGGCCTCAGCCTGACCGTCAACGCCGGGGAAGTCCACGCCATCATGGGTCCCAACGGGGCCGGCAAGTCGACCCTGTCCGCGGTGATCGCCGGCAAGGACGGCTATGAGGTGACCGCCGGCTCCATCACCTTCGAGGGCCGGGACGTCCTGGAGATGGAGATCGAGGAGCGGGCCCAGGCGGGGCTGCTGCTGGGCTTCCAGTACCCGGTGGAGATCCCCGGGGTCAAGAACATCTACCTGCTCAAGGCGGCGCTCAACGCCCAGCGTGCGGCCCGCGGCGAGGGGGAGATCCCGGCGCCGGAGTTCATGAAGCTGATCAAGGAGAAGGTCGCCTTCATGAAGATGGACACCAGCTTCCTGCAGCGTGCCGTCAACGAGGGGTTCTCCGGCGGCGAGAAGAAGCGCAACGAGATCCTGCAGATGCTGGTGCTGCAGCCGCGGCTGGCGATGCTCGACGAGATCGACTCCGGCCTCGATATCGACGCCATGCGCGTGGTCGCCGACGGCGTCAACAGCCTGCGCGCCGAGGATCGCGGCATCCTGCTGGTGACCCACTACCAGCGCCTGCTGGACTTCGTGGTGCCCGACAAGGTCCACGTGCTGGTCGACGGCCGCATCGTCAAGAGCGGCGATGCCGGGCTGGCCCGCGAGCTCGAGGCCCGCGGCTACGAATGGCTGCTGGAGGAAACCGCCGCATGAGCGATGTTCAGAACGATGTGACGCGCTTCCTCGACCGCCTGGCCGAGCGCGCCGCTTCACGAGGGCCCGAACCGACCTGGATCGCCGCCCGGCGCCAGGCCGGCGCCGCCCGCTTCGAGGCCATGGGCTTTCCCCATCGCCGCGTCGAGCAGTGGAAGTACACCGACGTGCGCGCCATCGCCCGGGGCGACTTCGCCCTGGCCACCGACGGCGAGTTTTCCCAGGCCTCGGCGGCGGCCCTGACGCTGCCCATCGAGGCGCACCGCCTGACCTTCGTCGACGGGGTCTTCTCCGCGGCGCTCTCCCGGCTCGACGACCTGCCCGCCGGCGTGCAGCTGCTGCCGCTGTCGCAGGCGCTGGTCGAGAACCACGAGGCCGTGGGCGGTCCGCTGGGGCGGCTGACCGGGGTCGAGTTCTCGCCCTTCTCGGCGCTCAACACCGCCTTCATGGAGGAGGGCGCGGTACTGCGCCTGGCGCCGGGCACCGTGGTCGAGAAGCCGATCATCCTGCAGTTCCTCTCCCGGGCCGGCGAGGCGCCGGTGATGAGCCACCCGCGCATCCTGGTCGAGGCGGGCGGGCGCAGCCAGGCCACGGTGATCGAGCACCATGTGGGCGAGGAGGCCGCGACCAACTTCACCAACCTGGTGGAGGAGATCATGCTGGATCGCGGGGCCATCCTGACCCACTACAAGCTGCAGGAGGCGCCGCTCGGCGACCTGCACGTGGCCAGCATCCAGGTGGAGCAGGCCCGCGACAGCCGCTTCACCTCGTTCAACCTGAACCTGGGCGGCGGCCTGGTGCGCACCGACCTGGTGGCGGACCTCAACGGTCAGGGGGCGGAGACCCACTTCAACGGCCTCTTCTACGGCCAGGGGCGCCAGCACGTGGACAACCACACCCTGGTCAACCACAACGCGCCCTACACCTTCTCCGACGAGAACTACAAGGGCATTCTCGACGACCGCGCCCATGGCGTGTTCAACGGCAAGGTGATCGTCAAGCGCGACAGCCAGAAGATCGAGGCGTACCAGAACAACGCCAACCTGCTGCTCTCCGACCGCGCCGAGATCGACACCAAGCCCGAACTCGAGATCTATGCCGACGACGTCAAGTGCTCCCACGGCGCCACCACCGGCCAGCTCGACGAGGAGGCGATCTACGCCCTGCGCACCCGCGGCATCGACGAGCAGACCGCCCGCGGCCTGCTGACCCTGGCCTTCGCCGGCGAGGTGATGGAGCAGGTGGATCTCGAGGCCGTGTCCGAACGGGTCGAGCTGGCCGTGGCCGGCAAGCTGCCCGAACGCTTCAACCTGGCCGGCCTGGTGGAAACCGCCGTGGCACTCGGCGAGCAATGAGGAGGGGAAGCAGCCATGACTGACCTGGCCACCAGCACCACACTTGATGTTCCGTCCCTCGACGTGACAGCGGTCCGCGCGGATTTCCCGATCCTGGCGCGCCAGGTACACGGCAGGCCGCTGGTGTATCTCGACAACGCCGCCACCAGCCAGACCCCGCGGCAGGTGATCGAGGTATTCGACGACTACTACGGCCGCTACAACGCCAACATCCACCGCGGGCTGCACACCCTCGCCGACGAGGCCACCGCCGCCTTCGAGGGCACCCGAGAGACCGTGCGGGCCTTCCTCAACGCCGCCGAGAGCCGCGAGATCGTCTTCACCCGCGGCACCACCGAGGCGATCAACCTGGTGGCAGGCGCCTGGGGCCGGGCCAACCTGACGCCGGGCGACGAGGTGCTGGTGTCGCTGCTCGAGCACCATTCCAACATCGTGCCCTGGCAGCTGCTGGCCAGTGAGCTCGGCATCGTGATCAAGGTGATTCCGGTGGACGAGCGGGGCGTGCTGGACCTCGACGCCTACCGTCGGCTTTTCACCGCACGCACCCGACTGGTGGCGGTGAACCATGTCTCCAATGCCTTCGGTACCGTCAACCCGGTGCGCGAGATGGCGGCGATCGCCCACGCCGAGGGGGCCCTGATCCTGGTCGACGGTGCTCAGGCGGCGCCCCACCAGAAGGTGGACGTGCGCGATATCGATGCCGACTTCTATGCCTTCTCGGGGCACAAGGTCTACGGGCCTACCGGGGCGGGCGTGCTCTACGGCAAGGCCGGGCTGCTCGAGGCGATGCCACCCTGGCAGGGGGGCGGCGAGATGATCCGGAGCGTCTCCTTCGAGACGCCCACCACCTTCGCCGCGATTCCCCACAAGTTCGAGGCCGGCACCCCGGCCATCGCCGAGGTGATCGCCCTGGGCGCCGCGCTGAAGTGGGTCGACGCCCTGGGCCTCGAGGCCATCGGCGCCTGGGAGCAGCGCCTGCTGGCGCACGCCACCGCACGTGTCTTGCGCATCGACGGCCTGCGCATCCTCGGCACCGCACCAGGCAAGGCCGGCGTGCTGTCGTTCGTGGTCGACGGGGCTCACTCCCAGGACATCGGCCTGCTGATCGATCAGCTCGGCGTGGCGATCCGCACCGGCCACCACTGTGCCCAGCCGCTGCTGACGCACTTCGGCGTCGATGCCACCTGCCGGGCCTCGTTCGCCGCCTATAACACCCTGGAAGAAGTCGATGTCTTCGCCGAGGCCCTGGAGCGGGTCATCGGCATGGTGCGCTAAGGAGCCCCATGAGCACTATCGAGCAGATTGCCAGCCTCGAGAAGGGCCAGACGCTGCCGCTGCAGCGCGACGTGGAGGCGATCTCCATTCCCTTCGGCAAGACCGTGACCCTGGTCGAGGACAGCCTCGTCAGCGTGATGCAGGCCAAGGGCAGCTCGGTCAGCGTTGGCTTCGAGGGGCGGCTCTACCTGATCGAGGGGGCCAACCTGGATGCCCTGGGGCTCGAGGCCTTGCCGCGCCCGACCCTGCCCGAGACGGCCTCCGACGACGAGATCGAGCAGTTCGTCTGGGACCAGTTGCGCACCTGCTTCGATCCGGAGATCCCGGTCAACATCGTCGACCTGGGCCTGGTCTACGGCTGTCGGATCGAGCGGCTGATCACCGGCGAGCGCATCGTCACCATCCGCATGACCCTGACCGCACCGGGCTGCGGCATGGGCGACGTGATCGCCGCCGATGCCCGCAACAAGATTCTCGGCGCCCCGCAGATCAGCAAGGTGCACACCGAGATCGTCTTCGACCCACCCTGGAGCCGTGAGATGATGAGCGACGAGGCCAAGCTGGAACTGGGCATGTTCTAGCCTCGCGGCCGGGGAGTTCGATGCACGCGCTGCTGTTGAGGTTCTTCAAGGTGTTGCTGATGTCGCTGGGGGCGTTGCTGCTCCTGGCGACACTGCTGTTCGTGGCCGGCAACCTCTGGGTGCTCGGCAAGACCCAGGCGCGCATCGAGCACGAACTGCCGCTGTGCGGCGCGGAGCGGGTCGGCATCGTCTTCGGCACCTCCCACTGGACCCGCAGCGGCGTCCGCAACCCTCACTTCGATGCCCGCATGAGCGCCTCGGCACGCCTGATTCGCCTCGACCGGGTCGACCACCTGCTGCTCTCCGGCGACAACCGCACCCGTTTCTACAACGAGCCCGTGACCATGTGGCGCGACCTGCGCGGGCGCCATGTCCGCGACGAGGACATGACCCTGGACTATGCGGGCTTCAGTACCTTCGACACCCTGACCCGGGCGCGTGACGTGTTCGGCGTGGAGAGGGCGCTGTTGATTACCCAGGCGTGGCATCTGCCGCGGGCGCTGTACATTGCCGACACCCTGGGGCTCGAGGTGACCGGCTGTGCGGTGCCGTCGCGGCCGGTGAGGGGAGTCTGGCGGCTGCAGGCGCGGGAATGGATCGCCCGGGTGGCGACCCTGGGGGATCTCTACGTCTGGGGCCGAGAGCCCTACTTCCTCGGCCCGCTGGAGCCGCTGGAGATCGCGCCCCGCTCCTGGGAGGCGTGGGTGCTGGACGGAGCCGTCGTCGAGGAGTAGGTGGCCGGCGGTCAGCGGCGCTGACGCTGCTGGGAGGCGTAGAGCTCGCGGATCAGTGCCCGGCAGCCCTTCAAGCACTCCTCGATCACCGGCTCGATGGGCTCGGGCAGGGGGTGGGTGAAGAGGGTGGAGAGCGCCTGCATCAGTACCCGCTCCTGTTCGAGCAGCTCGCCGATCAGCACCTGGCTGTCGTTGCCGACGAAGCTCTTCAGCCGACTCCACAGCCACATGTAGTCGTCTCGCTCGACATCGGCATCTCGAGGCAGCAGGGCGAGGTGCTTGCGGGCCAGCTCCTGCAACTCGTGCATCGACTTCGCCCTGGCTTCGTAGTGGGGCTTGAGGGCGTCGCGCAGGGATGGGCGCAGGCGCTCCAGATTGTCCTGAAAGTAGTCGATGCTGTCGGCCAGCGCCTCGAGGGCGCTGTCCATCGCCACTTGGCGATTGTCGAGAAACATGAGCGGTCACCTCCTCCGGTGACGGCGATTGTGGCGGGGGAAACACTGTTTTGCTACCCCCGGGAGCGATTAATTTCCCCTTTTTACAAGTTCGGGCGCTTTTCCCGCAATTAACCCTTGGGTTTAGGGGGGGCCTTGCGCGGGGTGGCGGCGTTCTTCTCGATGTGCTCGATGATCAGGCCGGCGATGTCCTTGCCGGTGGCGTCCTCGATGCCCTGTAGGCCCGGCGAGGAATTCACCTCCATGATCACCGGGCCGTGGTTGGAGCGCAACAGGTCGACGCCCGCCACCCGCAGCCCCATGGCCTTGGCGGCACGGATCGCCGTGGAACGCTCCTCCGGGGTGATGCGGATCACGCTGGCGGTGCCGCCGCGGTGCAGGTTGGAGCGGAACTCGCCATCGGCCGCCTGACGCTTCATCGATGCCACCACCTTGTCGCCGATCACGAAGCAGCGGATGTCGGCCCCCCTGGCCTCCTTGATGTACTCCTGAACCATGATGTTGGCCTTCATGCCCATGAAGGCCTGGATCACGCTCTCGGCCGCCTGGTTGGTCTCGGCCAGCACCACGCCGATGCCCTGGGTGCCCTCCAGCAGCTTGATCACCAGGGGGGCCCCCTTGACCATGGTGATCAGGTCGGGAATGTCGTCCGGCGAGTGGGCGAAGCCGGTGATCGGCAGGCCCAGCCCCTTGCGCGAGAGCAGCTGCAGCGAGCGCAGCTTGTCCCGGGAGCGGGTGATGGCCACCGAGTCGTTGAGCACATAGGTGCCCATCATCTCGAACTGGCGCAGCACCGCGCACCCGTAGAAGGTTACCGAGGAGCCGATGCGCGGGATCACCGCGCCGAACGGTTCGATCTCCTGCCCCTTGTAGTGCATCGAGGGCCGATGCGAGGCGATGTTCATGTAGCAGCGCAGGGTGTCCACCACCCGAGCGGTATGGCCCCGTTGCTCGGCCGCTTCCACCAGTCGGCGGGTGGAGTAGAGGTTGCGGTTGCGTGACAGCAGCGCGATATGCATGCAGGACTCCGGGTCGATTGCCGGGGGGTCAGGGTTCGCCGTGCAGGAAGGCGGCGCCGGGGGCCACCAGGAGGCGGCGCAGGGCGCGGCGTCCCAGCAGCATGGGGTGGCGCATGTTGCGCCGGTCGGACAGGGTCAGCTCCACCGGGTACTCGAGATCGCCCAGGCGCATCGGTGTGCGGATCACGTAGCGCCACTCGGCCTGGCCGTTGGAGCTGGTCACGAGGCGCCGGTCATGCAGGTGCAGGCGATAGACGTGCGCCGGGGTTCCGGGGCCGGCACTGCGGGTGGTGAAGCTGACCCAGAGGTGGTCGTCCTCTTCATAGGACTCGATGTCCTCGGCATGCAGCGCCGACGTACGAGCCCCGGTGTCGGCCTTGGCACACAGGGTCAGGTGCAGCTCCGGCAGGGTGATCATCTCGCGACGGCCGATCACCGCCTTGGGCGTGTAGGGCAGTTCTTTCATCGTCTCGCTCCCAGGTCTCTGCGCTCAGCGTGACAGCCCGGCCAGTCGACGACCGATGGCGCTGTCCACCTCGGCCTCGCGCAGCGTCATCAGTACCGGCAGGCGCAGCCGTGGCACCAGCGCCAGGTCGCGTATCAGGGCGGCGAAGTCGACCTCCCGCTGCTCCGCGAGGCGCGTGAGGAAGCGCGGCAGGCGCTCGCCGTGCTCGAGGTGCGTCCAGCCACGGCCGGCGATGGCCGCCAGCAGGTCGGGGCCGCAGGCGTCCGGGTCGTCGAGCAGTGCGTCGAACCAGGGGCCGGCGATTGTCGCCGAGGCGCCGCCCATGGCGCGCACGCAGGCACAGAAGCCTTCGATGTCACCGGCGGAGGCGGCCGCCTCCCCGCGCTGGCGCAGTGCCCGGGCGAGGTCGTCGTCGATGGTCACATGTTCGAGACAGTAGCACAGCGAGACGAGTACCTGGCCGGGCAGCTCGGGGAGGCGAGCGGCCAGGCTTCGGCTCGCCTCCTCGTCCATGCGCACGGCGAAGTCGGCCAGGCCCTGCAGGCCGAGCGCCTGCCAGTCGAGCGCCTGCTGGCCGCTCAGATAGGCCTCCACCGGCTCCAGGTGCTGGCTGGCTGGCAGGCCCAGGTCGAGGCTGGCCCGGGCGTGCAGCATGGCCTGGAAGGGCAGGGCGGGCGTGAAGGCCAGCGGGTTGTCCTGCATCAGGTTGTCGACCTCGGCGCCATCCCCGCGGCCCACGGCCGAGACGCTGCGGCCCAGGGTCTCGAGCAGGCGCTGGACGAAGGCGTCTCGCGGTGCCGGCACCAACCGGCCCTGTTCGTCGAGGGGCAGCGCCAGGAACCAGATCAGCGGATCTCGCACGTCACCCAGGCGGAACACCAGGCCGAGGCGCGCCTCGCCCCGCCAGGGGGTTGGCCAGGCGAGCTCGTCGGCCTCGAAGGCGGCCAGGGTCGCCAGGGGGCAGGGCTCGACGCGTCGCCCCAGGTGGTAGAGGTACACCTCGGCGCCGCTGCGCACGAAGAAATCATGAAGGCTGTGAATCGGTTGCATGCTCCCTCCTCTCGGACCGTGCACTCTACCGTGGCGCCTGCGTCCTGTCAGCCCGCAGCGAGCAGGGCGGCGGGACCGCGCTGGTCAATTCCTGATCAGCGGTGGCGAAGGCCCGGCTTACCGGCGTATGACACACCTTTCCAACGATTATCCACAGGGACGTTCAGGGATTCTGTGAATGAACTTCCTGCACAGCTGGCCTATGGCAGGCATGATCAGCGGTTATTGGCCGTGGCCCGGGTCGAGGTGATCCTGTTCGACGAACCGACCTCCTCCCTGGGGCCCGAGTGGGTCGAGCATCGGCTTCGGGGGGTCTCTGATCCCGGTTGGCCCTCACCGGGTGGGCGCGAGATAATGAAGGGACAGACATACCGGAGGGACACCCCATGACCGTTCACGAGGAGCTCGAGCAGGCACTGCGGGAGCTCGAGGCCACCATGAGGGCCACCAACCTGTGGAGCATGGAGCGCCCCGACCCCGAGGCCTTCGAGAGCGTGCAACCCTTCTGCGTGGACACCATGGCGCTGCCCCAGTGGCTGCGCTTCGTGTTCATCGTTCGCCTGGACGCCCTGGTCGAGGAGGCCGCGCCCCTGCCGGCGAAGTGCGAGGTGGCGCCGGCGGTGGACGCCTACCTGGCCCAGCAGGGGGCCCGGACCAGCGAGCGGTTGCTGATGCGCAAGGTGGTCGAGGAGATCGATCGCCTCGTCACCGAAAACTAGTACCGGGAGCCGAACCTGACATGCCTTACTACTTCGCCTATGGCAGCAACATGAACCCGGCCCGGGTCGCGGCGCGCATCGGCGATACTCGCCGCGTGCTCGCCGGGGTCCTGCACGACCATGCCCTGCGCTTCGACAAGGCCTCGAAGGTCGTGGGCATCGCCCATGCCAACGTGGCACCGGTGACGGGGGCGCGGGTCGAGGGGGCGCTGTTCGAGCTCGAGCACCCGGAACAGATCCGGCTGATGGATCCCTTCGAGGGCTATCCTCGCGAGTACGATCGCCATCGCCTGCCGGTGACGACCCGCGAGGGTGCCATCGAGGCCTGGGTCTATATCGCCGCGCAGGGCACCACCGCCGAGGCGCTGCGGCCGGCCCGGGAGTATCTCGAGCACCTGCTGGCCGGCGAGCCCTTCCTGACCCCCGACTACCACCGCCGCCTGGCGGCGGTGGAGGCCGTGGCCGGCCTCGACGACCACGCCCTGGGGCAACTGGGGTTGTCGCGGCATGCGCCCCGCTGACGTCGTGTCGCTACCCGGAAACGCCACGAGGCCCGCCAATTTTGGCGGGCCTCGTCATGACGGGCGGTGCGCTCAGAAGCGCAGGGTCACGCCGCCGCCGATGGTCATCGGGTCGACCTTGGCTTTGCCGATGCGCTCGCCGTCCACCGACAGGCGGGATTCGACGTCGGCGTAGTTGGCGAAGCCGTTGAGCATGAAGTTGTCGGTCACGGCCAGATCGATACCCACCTGACCCACGGCACCGTAGTTGCGGCGGGCGTCGATGCCTTCCGGCTCGCCGGAGAAGCGAGTGTAGTTGAGGCCGGCGCCGACGTAGGGCTGGACACGGGAGTCGAGGCCACCCAGCGGGTAGTAGTTGACCAGCAGGTTGACCGGCATGCGGTCGAAGCTGCCGGACAGGTCGCCGGCGGAGAAGTCATGCTCGATCTTCTCGGAACCGTTGAGCTCGACGCCGATCTTGTCGTGGAACAGGTAGCCGGCACCGTAGGTGAAGCCGCGCTCGCCGCTGCTGATGCTGTCGACGACGCCGTTGTCGGAGCGGGTGTCGGACTTGCCGATGCCGCCACGGACGAAGATGTCACCGGCGCTATAGGCCAGGGCGGCCTGGCTGGCGAAGGCGCAGCCGGCAGCGATGGCGACGGCAGAGATCAGTTTGGTCTTGCTCATGAGGGGATTCCTCCATTAGTTCGAGCCAGAAACTTCTCACCGGATAGCCCGGCGGGCATTGGACGTTCCCATTATAGGAAACGCTGTTTCTAAAAGTCTTGTAAAAAATTGTTATGGCCGTGGCGATCCTGATATAGCGAGTGTATCACCGATGTTCTCCCTCAGGGCGGCGGCGAGAGGATAATGAGGTGTTGCAAAACTTGTACAAATATTTCTGCACTGCAGCAGGTGTGACTCGCCAGTTCGGCCGGAATCGTCTTGACTAGAGGGAGGCGACAAGGAGAGCCGTGATGAGGATCGAGACACGTCGATGTCTGCCCTGGATAACGCTGGGGGGCATCCTGCTCGCCGCGGGCCTGGCCGGATGGTTGCTGTTGCAGCCGGCGCTGCTGCGCGGTCTCCCGCTGCCGCTGCGGCTACCGTTGGTGGGGCTCGGGATCTGGGCGCTGGGCGCGGCCTTCATGCAGGCGCTCGGGCTGGAGGCCCGCTGGCCGTGGCTCAGGCGGATGACCACGCCACCCTGGAGCCTGGTGGCACTGGCCGGCTTTACCCTGGTGGTGGTGATCCGTGCCCTGATGCTCTAAGCCCCGGCCACCAACACATGAAGCCGCCTCCTGGGCGGCTTCATGTGTTGCTTGCGGGCTGGGCGCCGGTGATCAGGCCTGGTCGAAGGTGTCGAAGTCGGCGGTGATGGCGTCGCTCGGCTCCTCGGTGGCCAGGCTCGCCACCACGATGGCGATATAGGCGAAGATCACGCCGGGCACGATCTCGTAGAGGTCGAAGAGCCCGCCGGAGAACTCGGCCCAGAGCACCACGGTCACGCCGCCCACCACGATGCCGGCGAGCGCCCCCCACTTGGTCATGCGGCGCCAGTAGAGCGACATGATCAGGGCGGGACCGAAGGCGGCACCGAAGCCGGCCCAGGCGTAGGCAACCAGGTCGAGCACGGTGGCGTCCGGGTTGAGCGCCAGCAGGTAGGCGAGGATGGCGATGGCGATCACCGCGAAGCGGCCCACCCAGACCAGCTCTGACTGGCTGGCTTCCTTGCGGAAGAGGGCCTTGTAGAAGTCATCGGTCAGCGCCGAGGAGGAGACCAGCAGCTGGGAGTCGGCGGTGGACATGATGGCGGCCAGGATGGCGGCCAGCAGGATACCGGCGATCACCGGGTGGAAGATCAGGTTGACCATCACCATGAATACCGTCTCACCGTCGGCCAGGTCGCGCTGAACGAAGCCCACACCGAGCAGGCCCACGGCGATGGAGCTGACCAGGGCGATGGCGGTCCAGCTCACCGCGATGCCGCGGGCGGCGGGAATGTCGTGCTCGCTGCGGATGGCGGCGAAGCGCGCCAGGATATGCGGCTGGCCGAAGTAGCCCAGGCCCCAGGCCAGCGAGCTGACGATGCCGATGACCGACAGCGCCTCGCCGGTAGAGGCATCCCGGAACCAGGCCAGCATGTGCTCGCTCTCGGCGGCCAGTGCCGCGCCGGCCCCGCTGGCCCCGCCCAGGTCGGCGAAGGCGATGATCGGCACGATGGCCAGCGCCGCGGCCATCATCAGGCCCTGGATCAGGTCGGTCCAGGAGACCGCCAGGAAACCACCGATGAAGGTGTAGACGATGATGGTCAGGGTGCCCACGGTGACCGCGGTGCGGTAGTCGAAGCCGAAGACCGTCTCGAACAGCCGGCCGCCGGCCACCAGGCCGGAACTGGTATAGAAGAGGAAGAACAGCAGGATGAACAGCGCCGAGATCACGCGCAGCAGATGTGACTTGTCCTGGAAGCGGTTGGCGAAGTACTCCGGCAGGGTCAGGGCATCGCTGACCTTGAAGCTGTAGAGCCGCAGGCGCCGCGCCACCACCAGCCAGTTGAGCCAGGTGCCGATCAGCAGGCCCACGGCGATCCAGCTGGCCGAGATGCCGCTGACATAGGCGGCACCCGGCAGGCCCAACAGCAGCCAGCCCGACATGTCCGAGGCCCCGGCGGAGATCGCCGAGGTCCAGGGGCCCAGCGAGCGGCCGCCGAGGATGTAGTCGGAGAGGTCGGTGGTGCGCTTGTAGGCGACGATACCGATGCCGAGCATCACCAGCAGATATATCGCGAAGGTGATGCCGATGGCCATGTTGTTTTCAACCATTAGAGAGTTCCTTCAATGTTGTTGTCGATTCGACGAGCGGGGTCACTCGTCTCCCAGCGCGAGCAGTGACGCGTTGCCGCCCAGGGCAGCGGTGTTGACGGTCACCGTCTTTTCCGTGGCAAACCTCAGCAGGTAGTGAGGACCACCCGCCTTGGGACCTGTGCCGGAGAGGCCCTGGCCACCGAAGGGCTGGACCCCGACGACGGCGCCGATGATATTGCGGTTGACATAGACATTGCCAGCCCGAATCTTCTGCGCTATCAGCTCGGCAAAGGATTCGTTGCGGCTGTGCACGCCGAACGTCAACCCGTAGCCACGGCCGTTGATCGAGTCGATTACCTTGTCGATCTCGCTGGCCTTGTAGCGCACGATGTGCAGGACCGGACCGAACTGCTCCCGCTCCAGGGCATCGATGCCGTCGATGCGGAAGGCCGTGGGCGCGATGAAGGTACCGTGGGCGGTGTGGGCCGGATCGAGCCGTGTCTCGGCCAGCAGGCGGCCTTCGCCCTTGAGCTTCTCGATATGCGCCATGAGGCCCTTGCGGGCATCCTCGTCGATGACCGGGCCGACGTCGGTGCCCAGCTCGCGGGGATCGCCGACATGCAGCTCATCCATGGCGCCCTCGAGAATCTCGATCACCCGGTCGGCGACATCGTCCTGCAGGTAGAGCACGCGCAGCGCCGAGCAGCGCTGGCCGGCACTCTGGAAGGCGGACTGGATGACGTCGGCCACCACCTGCTCGGGCAGGGCGGTGGAGTCGACGATCATGGCGTTCATGCCGCCGGTCTCGGCGATCAGGGTCGGCAGCGGGGCGTTCTCCCGTGCCGCCAGGGCGCGGTTGATGATCTGGGCGGTGTCGGTGCCGCCGGTGAACACCACGCCGGTGATGCGCGGGTCGGAGGTCAGCACGCTGCCCACGGTGGGGCCGTTGCCGGGCAGCAGCTGGACCACGTCCCGCGGCATGCCGGCTTCAAAGAGCAGCTCGACGACGCGGTGGGCGACGATCGAGGTCTGCTCGGCGGGCTTGGCCAGCACGGTGTTGCCGGCCACCGCGGTGGCGACCAGCTGGCCGCAGAAGATCGCCACCGGGAAGTTCCAGGGGCTGATCGCCGCGAACACGCCCTTGCCGCCCATCACCAGGTCGTTGGACTCGCCGGTCGGCCCGGGCAGGCGGGTCGGTTTGGCGAACAGTTCCTCGGCGCGGGTCGCGTAGTAGCGGCAGAAGTCCACCGCCTCACGGATTTCGTCGACGCCGTCGGTGAGCAGCTTGCCGCCCTCGCGGGAGCACAGCGCCATCAGCTCGGCCAGGTGTTCCTCCATCAGGTCGGCGAAGCGGCGCAGGATGGCCGCACGCTCGGCCACCGGGGTCTCGTCCCAGCGGGGGAAGGCTGCCCAGGCGGCGTCCAGGGCCTGCTGTGCCTGCTCCTTGCTGGTCCACAGCACGCTGCCGACGGTCTGGCGTCGGTCATGGGGACTGGTGACCTCGTGGACCAGGGCCGGGTCGGTGGCCACGTCGAAGGCCAGCAGGGGGCGGGCCTCGTACCGGGTGTCCATGTGCTTGGCCATGGCGTCCATCAGCGGCTGGTACTGGCTGTTGATGTTCAGGTTCACTCCCTTCGAGTTCCGACGGTCAGGGCCATAGATGTCCTTGGGCAAGGGAATCCTGTTGTTGGCATAGGTCTTGTGCTGCTTGAGGGTCTCCACCGGGTGCACGCACAGCGATTCCACCGGCACCTTGGGGTCGACCAGCTGGTGGACGAAGGAGGAGTTGGCGCCGTTCTCCAGCAGGCGACGCACCAAGTAGGGCAGCAGGTCCTTGTGGGCGCCGACCGGCGCGTAGATGCGGCAGTAGGTGCCCCGGGGGGCGCGCTTCAGGGCGGCGTCGTAGAGCGCTTCACCCATGCCATGCAGGCGCTGGAACTCGAAGGCGCGCGAGACCTCGTTGGCCTGCTCCAGGATGGCGCTGATGGTATGGGCGTTGTGAGTGGCGAACTGCGGGAAGATTCGACCACGCGTCGCGTCGGAGAGCAGGAAGCGTGCGCAGACCAGGTAGGCCACGTCGGTGGCGGCCTTGCGGGTGTAGACCGGGTAGCCGTCCACGCCGAGTTGCTGCGACTCCTTGATCTCGCTGTCCCAGTAGGCACCCTTGACCAGGCGCAGCGGGATCTCGTCGCCCTGATGCTCGGCCAGGCGGTTGAGGTAGTGCAGCACCGGCAGGGCGCGCTTGGAATAGGCCTGCACCACCAGGCCGAACTTGCCCCAGCCCCGGCAGGTGACGCTCTCGTAGACGGCGCGGAACACCTCCAGGGACAGCTCCAGGCGGTCGACCTCCTCGGCATCGATGGTCACCGCCACGCCCAGCTCCCGCGCCAGGCCGGCCAGCTCCAGCACGCTGCCGACCAGCTCCTCGAGCACCTGCTCGCGACGGCCGAACTCGTAGCGCGGATGGAGCGCCGAGAGCTTGATCGAGATCGAGGGGGTGGGCGTCTTGGCGGACAGCGAGCGGCTGGTCTTGCCGACCTGCTCGATGGCCCGAGCATAGTCGTCGAAGTAGCGCTTGGCGTCGCGGCGGGTGCGGGCGGCCTCGCCGAGCATATCGTAGGAGTAGGTGTAGCCCTTGTCGAACAGCGGCTTGGAGCGCTTGAGCGCCTCGTCGATGTCGCGGCCCAGCACGAACTGCCTGCCCATGATCTTCATGGCCTCGACCATGGCGCGGCGGATCACCGGCTCGCCCATGCGATTGACCAGCCTGTTGATGAAGCTCGAGGGCTTGCCGTCCTTCGGCTTGTCCAGGGTCACCACCCGGCCGGTCATCAGCAGGCCCCAGGTGGAGGCGTTGACCATCCAGGACTCGCTCTGGCCGAGGTGGGCCTTCCAGTCGGCAGGGCCCAGCTTGTCCTCGATCAGGGCATCGGCGGTGGCCTTGTCGGGGATGCGCAGCATCGCCTCGGCGAGGCACATCAGCATCAGCCCCTCGTGGTTATCGAGGCTGTACTGCTGGAGCAACTCGTCGATGGTGTCGACGGCGGTATCCATCTCCCGGACCTCGCGCACCAGCTCGGCGGTCTTGCCGGCGATGCGACGGAAGTCCTCGGGGTTGGCGCTGAGGGTGTCGATCAGCTCGCCGACGAAGGCGTCCTCGTCGACCACGTAGTGGTCGCTGATGCGGGCGAAGAGGGTGTCGAGATCCTGCTGCCAGGTGGTGGCATTCAGCATGTTGTTGGAATTGAGCATGAAAGAATTCCTGGTGGAGTCGTCTGACGCGGTGGGCCGGATTCGTGGCAGGCGTGATGCGCCAGGTAAAACGGCTTTACCCTGACTTTAGGAGGCGATGGGCATGGCTGCTTGCCGATTCCGCGGAGATTCTTGTCGATTCTGCGGTTATCGGTGCGCGGGCGCCCTGGAGTGCGACCTTGGTCTAATGCCCGGCGAGCGCCGCGGTCCGCGACGACGCGGGATGCCCGACCCGTCGCAGCTTGCTGGGTGACTGGCCGAAGGCTTCGCGACAGGCGTTGGAGAGGGCGCTCTGGTTGGCGAAACCGGTGAGGGCGGCGACCTCGGAAAGCGGCAGCCGGCTCTCGGCCAGCAGCCGCCGTGCCGATGCGAGGCGCTTGCGTCGCACGTACTGCCAGGGGCTGAGCCCCGTCTGCTGTCGGAAGCAGTGGCGGAAGTGGGCCTCGCTCAGGCAGGCCTCGCGGGCCAGGTCGCCCACGCTCAGGCGGCTCGAGAGGCGACGCTCGATGAAGCGGTCGAGGTGTTGCAGGTCCAGCCGGTGGCGGTCGGGCTCGGCTCCACCGGCCAGGCGGGCGTGCAGGCAGCCCAGCAGGGTGGCGGCCAGGCGGTCGCCCTGGGTGGCGGTCGCCGAGGCCGGGGAAACGGCCAGTTCGTGGAGCAGGAAGTCGAGATAGCGCCTGAGCGGATCATCCAGGGTGAAGAAGCGCGGAGCGTCGAACAGTCGTGCCAGCTCGTGGTGGAAGCCGGTCAGCGACGGGGCCTGGGCGGGCAGGTCGAGGATCAGCTGGCGATTGTCGCCGGTGCCGGCGTAGTAATGCACGTGGTTGGCCGGCACGATGCAGCCCGACAGCGCCGTGATCGAGCCGCCCAGCCCCTCGATCTCGAATTCCGCCTGGCCACGCAGCCCGATCACGACCTGGTGAAAGTCGTGGTCGTGGTGCTGGGTGGCGGTGTCGAGGGGAATCTGGCGGATGAAGCTGGGCATGGCGGTCCCCGTCCCGGACGGTGTCGGCATGAGCCCACATTCTAGCCGAAGCGGTGGCGGAACTCATGTCTCATGGCGCCGGCGCTCCTGCAGGTCGGCATGGGCGGCGAGGTGCTTGCGCAGCGCGGCGAGTTCCTCCCGCCCGGTGCTGTCGAGCAGCGGGCTGCCCTGCGCCTTGCGCCAGTGGCGGCCGTGCTCCTCCATCAGCCGACGGGCCCGCCGGCGTACGCCGTCCAGGTAGTCGTCATGGCGAATCGGGTAGTCGATGATGGCGTTCCATTCGCCCTCGTCGACACGGTCCTCCAGTGCCTTGTCGAACAGGTCGAGCAGATGGCGAGGTTCGGTGCGGTAGCGGGGCGTGCGGGAGAACAACAGGATGGCGATCATGCCGCCGAAGATCAGCAGGCAGACGGCGAAGACGAGTAGAAACAGTGCCATGGAGTGACTCATTGCCAGGCTGCCCGGGATGGGCCGGGCGGCCGTGTTCGCGAAACCCGGTCGTGGTTCAGGGCATGTCGAGCTGGAGAATCTCGCGGGCCTGCTGCCAGGTCGCCACGGGGCGCTCGTAACGTTCGCACATCTCGGCCACGCGCTTGACCAGGGCCGTATTAAAGGTAGGAAAAATCCGGATGATCAACTAGTTGGATGGTGCCTGGAGCGGGTGAAGGGAATCGCCCGTCATTCGACAATGTGTTTTAAAATCAACTCTTTATCTGTCATCGGTAGCCATCTGTAGGCACATCTGTAGCCATTGGCGTAGCCACCGATTCCCTGATAATACGGTCCTCAGGCAGGGGGTTCAACAATCGCTGTCTGTGGGGCTCGCCACCCGACTGGGGCAGCGTTGATGCGTTATCCCAGGTGGCACCTCCTCAGTGCTATTGTGTATCTGTGTTGTAAATCTCAATGAACGCAGGGGGAAAGCATGGGACTGGAAGATCTTTACCGTGACAGCGTCAAGATCGAGAAGCCTGACGGTGAAACCTTGGGTCCGGTCAAGGCATCGGTACAGAAGAGGAAGATTCATCTCCAGGCCAAGCATCCTCTTGAACCGGGGGATGTCCTGATCAGAGAGATGCCCTTCGGGAAGCCAGAGAGGTATGTTGTTGATGAGCCCGGTTACAGTCCCGGTTTGCAAGGTATCCCGCCTCACTTTCAAGCGGATGTAAGAAGAGAGGGTGAGCAAGGTAGCAATGCGGTCGCTGCTGGTGGCAATAAAACTCCAGTCGACGAGCTTCCCCCCTCTGTCACCTACAACATCTATGGCCCAAACGCGAGGGTGAACCAAAGCTCGGCTGACCATTCGGTAAACATCACAATTGACACTAGCGACAGCGTCTTCGATGACCTTAGGTCTGAACTCTTTGCTCAGGTTGATGATGCCGAGTTGCGAGAAAAGCTCTCGTCCTTGGTGGATGAGATGGAGAAGGCTAAAGGAGATAGCCCAACAATGTCGCAGAAGCTCGGCCAGTTCATCAGCACTGGCTCTAACGTGATGGGGATCATCGGGCCGTTTATCCCCATGCTCACAGGCATTGCCTCTGGGGCTGGGTGAACTGCGAAATAAAGTGGGTGATGACCACGAACAAGGCGCCCGCCAATTAAGCCATGCCCCCGATATGCTGAACTTGCGGTCAATCTCGCGGGGGCTATGGTGGCATTTTTAATTGCTACCCTTGAAGGCGTAAGAGTTCCTAATTTCTTGGTCCAAGTCCTCAAGCAGCATGGATTCAATTGAGTGTTTCGCAGCACCGTCGTGGCCAGGAAAGAGTGTCGCTGTAGTCACTCCTAACATTTCGATCTGCCGCATCAAGTTGTATGCCGCTGAAAGAGGAAGAAGATGTCTTTTCAGGTAAGTATGGGAAAGCCTATGATTCAAAAGATCAAGGTTATCAAGCTCAAACCCTTTGATAAACGTAAAGCGCCCTTTCTGGGCGGCCAAGTTCTGGCTGGTGGAGCCCGGAGCATGTCTGATCCTAAACGTCTCGTTGAATGGTGCTGCTTGCATCGTATCAAGCTCAATAATGGCCAGTCTCCACTCTGCTAGATTTGCATATTTTTTCTCTGAAAATAGCCTCCTTCGCTCATGTATAGCTTGGGAAACAGTGAAGTAACAAGCAACTAACGGCGAGGTTGTCCAGTCTAGGAGTCGTGTGGGAACACCGTGATGTTGGGCTTGTGCAAGAAAGTGAAATACAGCATTACCATCTGACGGCCAAAGGCTTGGGTACTGAAATAAATCCACGACATGCCCGCGACTATTTGGACCTCGTGGCTCTAAGAGAAACTCTCTAAGCTGGTCACTGTCTCCAGCGACTTTTAGTCCCGCATCATCGCAAGCATTTACGAATCTTGCTAAATAAGCAATTTCCTTGAAGGCTCTTGAGTCATCGGCGTAGACAGCATCCAATTTACGCGAGCCTGTAGCTCTAGAAATTGATGGGCTAAGGGTCCAAGCCTGATGCCCTAGTCCTCTATAAATGATATTAGCACTTTGTTGAGCAATAAAGTATTGCAGGAGTCCTGAGGCAGTGTGGTGCTCAATCTGTGGTATCTCATCCCACATCGTTTACTCCTTCTTGTGATGCTAACTCACGGTGGCGTTCAATCTGCATGAAAAAATCATATCATGCCAGACGTTCTCGGTAAGAAATTGAGGATTGCTCCAAGGCATTGTCTGTGGTTGCTCGGTATCGATCTGGAACTGTCATTCTTGCGTGTTCCTTAGTGTGTACATCAGCGGTTACGCCTCAGTTCCGCCCTTATCCGTGTTCACATACCATGGTTGACAACCCAAAAGAGTACGCATATTGTGAACACACCCATGCGAATACAAGGGAGTAGCTTGACCATGTTCATCCGTGCCTACCTCAGAGCCTCCACCGATGACCAGAACGCCAGCCGTGCACGTGAGGCGCTCACCAGCTTCACCAAGGAGAAGGGAGCGAAAGTCGCCTCGTGGTACGTGGAGAACGACAGTGGGACCAAGGCCGATAGGACTGAGCTGGCGCGATTGATCGACGATGCTCAGCCAGGAGACGTTCTGCTGGTCGAGCAGGTGGACCGACTGACGCGCCTGACGAAGGGCGATTGGGACAGGCTCAAGGGAGCCATCCAGAGTGCTGGTCTTCGGGTCGTGTCCCTCGATCTACCGACCAGCCACACGGCCTTGACCGTCAATGCCAGCGATGACTTCACCGGGAGGATGCTCGATGCAGTGAACGCCATGCTCTTAGACATGCTGGCTGCTGTCGCTCGCAAGGACTATGAGGACAGGCGGAGGCGTCAGGCTGAAGGGATTCAAAAGGCCAAAGAACAGGGACGCTACAAGGGCCGTCCGGTGAATGAAGGGCTACATCGGCGGATCGTGGAGCTTCGAGAGCAAGGCTTCAGTGTTCGCAAGACCGCCGACATCATCGGGTGTGGTGTCAGCACAGTTCAGCGAGCCACCAAGAGACAAGAGTAAGTACCAGTCGAAGGGGTAGACCTGATCTATCCCTCGGCATTCTCATCACGACGCTAGCCTTCGCAGGTACGGCAAGCCTCAACTACTCAGCTTTGACCAAGAGCATCGGATGCACATTGTCCAAGAAATAAGCAGTGGGTGCCTCGAAAGATTAATTTCTTGGATTCGCCTGGACCTTCACCAAGGGCACCGTGGGGTAAACGCGCTGCTCTATATACATCAATACCGGCTTAGATGTTCGCCACAAAATAGCCCGGTGAACGTTTCCGGAAGCAAACCCCAGAGGCCGCCAGAAGATCATCGATTAGGAGTCCCGTTCCTCCAGTTCAAGGACGGACACGAAGTCGAAGATATTCGGGTAGGAGTCCCGTTCCTCTGGTGCTGCACCTTCAACACCGCTCACCACATCACTGGTATCACCTTTCCCGCTGCCCGAGATGACTGACGGGGGCGTGGTCGTACTCCCTCACTGACTGGCCTTCAGCACCAGCCACCGCCAAGGCATCCGCGAGTTCATTCTCTGGATGACCTCTGTGACCTCTTACCCAGTGGAACCGGACGGAGTGAACCTCCAGCAGTTCATCGAGCCGCTGCCACAGGTCGGCATTCTTGACGGGCTTCTTGCTGGCCGTCTTCCAGCCTTTCCGTTTCCATCCGCTGAGCCACTTTATGGCACCGTTCATAACGTATTCGCTGTCGGTGGTGAGATCCACGTCTGACGCCTTCTTCAGTGCCGACAGGGCTTCAATGACGGCGGTCAGCTCGGCTCGATTGTTCGTCACAGGCTCGCCCTGGAGCTTGTCGGCGATCTTCAGACGATGCCCAGAGGCGCTGAGTAGGACAGCCCCCCAGCCAGCTTGTGGATTGCTCTGACCGTTATTGGTACAGGCTCCATCGGTGTAGATGCTGATGGTAACGGTCGGGCCATTGGTATCGGCAAGTGTGTTCGGTGCAACCATGATTGTTTCGTCCTCATTGTCGGAGACAGTCGGTTCCCTTTCAGACAGACGGACCAGCAGACGGACGAAACCGCCAGTCTGACCGACTGCCTTCGAGAATGTGCTGGTGATGATCGAAAGGGATGGCTCAAGGGACGAGCCTTCTGGATAGCCTGATGCAGGTCTATCGACTTCATTGGACGTGCTGTTAGATGAACGAGGGGGTCATCGATGAGACTGACCGGAAGTCTTCGATAGCGTCTACGGCGGAGCCAAGGAAGTAATGATGTCAGCCCCGAGCGAAGCGAGTTATCGGACCAATCTTCAGGACCATGTGTCAGTCCAACCATCGACCCCCCATGGCTCGTCTGACAGACATCCTGAAGGCGAACCCTACAGACGGACTTTGTTCGTGGTATTCACCACGGTTGAAACATCCTCCGTAGATGAGGCTAACAGACGAATCGATTCGATGATCTACTAGTGGCCTCGATGGGGATTTTTTGTCTTAAAGCCTCTAAGACATTTTTTCCCCACCCTCGGCATCCTCAAGCTGCCTGTACTTCCTGAGCCCACCACTTCCTGATGGTCTTACGATCCGCTGGAACGGCTCTGCTTACAGCCGAGATGGTGTGTCCCTCCTTGAGCAGCTTCACGGCCTTCATCCTCCTGGCCTCACTGGCTTCTCGATTGGCCTGTCGCTCAGCTTGTTGTTTATGGCTCGGCTGTGACTTCTCACTTGGCTCAGGTGGATCGATCATAATGCTAGTATCAACCTCACAGTCGATCTTCAAGTTGTCTCTGACCGCACCCACAAGGCCCATCGTGGGAATCACGGAGACGGTCTGATACTTCTGTTCATCTAGGTTTCGCATGTCCGTACGAAGCATTGTCTGAGAAATCTTCTCAACGAGCCGTTCATGCCGAAGAGCTTGAAGCCCCTCCTGTACGTCAACTCCCATCAGCTCCAGCATCCGCTTGTTCATTTGGGAGTCTACCGGGGCAGCATTGCCATGGATCATGTGAACCGTTCTGTTCAAGTGCCTATGCTGATTCAAGCCACGGCTATCGAGATCAACCACCACGACGTTCGGGTAGGTGTTTGCCTTGAAGAACGGCTTCATCCACTTGTAGATGTGAACGAGCAGGGGCTTTCCCTCGTGGTACTCGATTGCCCGCTTGAGCATCTGCCAGCCGACCGTAGACGTGTCGAAGGTATCGGACTTTGATCCGTCCTTCTCCCGAGTCAACATCATTGTCTTTGAGAAGCGATCCCCGGACAGCAAGGGGACCAGCCGAGGGGACATCTTGTAGCCATCGAATTTCGGGGTGAACTTGGATTCGTCGAATCTAAACCCCTTGGCCTTCAGGAAAAGGTAGAACAGGCTTTTCTCGATAGCATTCCCCATTACATGGACCTCCTTTGCCGCCCTGAAGACAGGCGAGAAGTCATGGTAGCCGACCGACTTTAGTACCTGCCTCCCGTTGGACTTGGGTTCAAGCGAGACTTCGGACGTCTCATGGATCAGTCCCTCGAACATCAGGACTGCGTGGCTGAAGTCGGTAGCCTTGGCCTTCGAAAGCTGGTCCTTGGCATCGAACTCCATCCCGTCCTTGAGCTCTAGTCGACCAGTTTTCGTGTCTACCATGTAGACGTGGTCGGAGAAGTTCCTCTCGAATTGATCCTTGAAGATGAACATGTAGGCGCTCGCCTTGATGTCCGGCACCTCGTCGAGGATCAAGGTCCAGCTCTGCCCTCTTAGGATGTCCGGCGGGAGGTTTACCAGGGTGGCCTGAGTCAGGATCAGAACCTTGCCGACACTGCCCGACATGCCGAAGCTCTCCGCATACTCTGTGTCAGTGTTCACTTTGTTGATGGCGTCGATGGCTTCACAAAGGACCGTTGAGCCGGAGCAGACGGTATCGGAGTTGACTAGGTCTACGTCCAGGTCTTGGCGTTGGCTCTTGAAGGACTTGAAGATTTCCCGGCACAGTTCCTTCTTCGGCGCGGCCACAATGATGCAGTCGTCTGACTCAATGCCGTTGATCATGGACTGTGTCTTGCCGGAGCCCATCAGGGCGGATGCAAGATGTATAGTGTTGCTCATATCGTACTTTCCTCATGAGTAGAACCACGCACCAGCCGAGCCCACCACAAGCCCGTAGACGCAGGACTACCTGACCGGGCGTACGAAAGGCCCAGTCCTGCGCTTGGTTAGTAGGTGGCTCTACTGATGAGAGGTCAGGTAGTGTGTGGTGGAAGCGTCATCGAACGCCAGTGAGACTGGCTTACTTGAATGCTGTGATGAGTGGAAGGACGCTCTCTTCCTTGGGTGTCTGGTATTTACCCGATATGGCCATGCTCCGTCCTTGGGTGCAGGGTAATTGCTTGGTGGGAGAGTCTCATTCCTCCCTGAGGTGCACCCTAATCACCTGAGACCGCCGGCGGTTCTCTCCCATAGGTCAGGGTCAATTCCCCCTCTTCCCAAGAGAGGTGATCTGTACGCTCGCTGCGCAACGTGGATCACTCTTCCTCCCTGAGGTGCATGGTTTTTCCTGAGGGGCGTCCGAAGGGATGCTTCTCTCTCCCTGAGCTGAGTGCAGTTAATCAGCGCCTATCACAGCCGCGTCTCTTCCCGAGATGCAGGGTTTTCACTGAGGCTGACGGTTCTCTCCCTGAGGTGGGCACAATCACTGCCTGTGAAAGGGAACGGCCTCTTGAAGGTGGGGAAGCGGCTCCGGCTTGAGATGAGAGGCAGCTCTCCCTGAAGTGAGGGAGAATTGATGACGCCCAGAGAGCGTCTCTGAGGAGTTCTGCCAGCGTGGCGGGGGAGGCCAGGGTGCTCGGATGGATGCGCTCAGAGAGGCGCGCAGGGCCGTACAGATTCTTCGATGAAAGCACTAGGCGAAGCCAGAAGATACGTCACGGGATTTAACTTCGCATGGCGCCACGACTGCTAATTGGCTTCTTGCCGAAGTGGGCAGTATTGGCCATATGGGTATAAACTGACACTCTTTGTTGGCTATATCTTACATTGGGTGATCATCAGCTAGTCTACTGTTATTGCGGATGGCGATAGAAGATCAGCCAAAGGAGAAACGATGTCAAAGCGAAGACAGGGATTGAATGTGGTGGCAATTTTTCTCGCTAGCCTTACGCTCAGCGGTTGTAGTGAGGACACGGAGGAAATGTCCGCAACGACAGAGGAGGCGCGCACGGAAACGACAGCGGCGACGGCTCAGGAGGACTACTATTTGAAAGCCACTCCTGAAGTGCAGAGCGGAGAGTGGCTCATCGTGCCGCTGACCTCGAACATCCCCGGGGATATCGAGGTGATGGTTTCGGTAGGGTTGGTTGGACAGGCGCCTGATGACCTTGCTGTTGGCACAAGTCAGCGCGTACCACTTAGGGGTGGACGCGGGGAGGCAGTGCTTCAGCTGTCCGAGGTTCCCCAAGGGGACTATGAAGTTGGTGCGACCTTCTATCCGCGCTGGGGATTCAGGGATGGCGAGAAGATCGTAGATATCAGGGAACCGATTGCTTCAGAGACACAAGTACTAGCGATCACTGGTTCGGGAGAATCCGCCGAGGCCTATCTCGACCGAGAGGAAGGGCAGATGTGGGTGATGAATAATGTCTTTCCCGGCACCCCCTGGAAGCCCGAGACCTTTCGCACCCGATTTGGCGAATGGGAAGAGTTCCCAGCTACCAAGAGAAACCCCGCTATCATCAAGAACTATTACTTTTCGAATCTCGAAATGACCATTGTGGTTAATGATCTGAAGGGGGAGGTGGCGACCTGGATGATGGGGCGAGAGGGGCTATAGTCGAGGGGCTAGCAACGAAGGTGGATATTTTATCCGGCATCTCCTGGCTATGCTAAACAACTGAAATGTAAATAAATATCGATAAAAAGATCTTCAGCATGTACTATGTGATTCCCTCTGAATGGCTCGCGGGGTACACCTTATGACCCCTGCTTCATGCAAAGGTAAACAGACTGTGCTAATATTGCTTAGGCTGATGACAAAAAGCGGATAAGCTCACCAAATGTAGGGAAGGAAATGAAAAAATCACTGGCTTCATTGCTCGGCATAACCACCTTTTG
This sequence comes from Halomonas sp. LBP4, assembly GCF_003202205.1. Classification (GTDB taxonomy): domain Bacteria; phylum Pseudomonadota; class Gammaproteobacteria; order Pseudomonadales; family Halomonadaceae; genus Halomonas; species Halomonas flagellata. The sequence continues at coordinate 556,488 of NZ_PDOG01000001.1, read as the reverse complement.
CCTCTCTAGCTTTGCTTTCGCCCAAGAGTTCTTAGGTGGCATAAAGGTTGGGATGACACCTCAAGAGGTCGTTGAGGCTTCAGATGGAGCAAGAATGATAGAAGGAGGAGACTCCCTAGGGACAGGCGCTGTGGAATTAGTCAGGAGGGATGACTACAGGGTAGTCGGCGAGTCATTCAGAAAGAAATTCTACTTCTCTGGTGGCGAACTGAATCAAGTCACGCTATCCCTTGATAGACAAAGAGATTTCCACGCGACGTTGCTGGTTTTTGAATCCCTTGTCGAAGCCTTGCGCGCTAGGTATGGCCAAGAGGTTAATTACTCAGTAGAACCCTTAGGAGTTATGAAAGAAGCCGAGGCTGATTGGTTCAATAGCAATGGAGTTAACATCTCCTTGTACGCCATGACAATTGGTGACAGCGACGCCTTGCTAAATGTCAACTATCAGGTCCGTGTTTCAGAAGAAGCTGGCAAGCTGTGACCTAATACACAGCAAGCCATTAATATTATTATAGGTCTTCAAAAACATGACTTGAGCAAATTATGACCACCGGCTGACTTGTGGAGATCGTTGATGTTGCAGCGGCCATCATCGTCATGTTGAAGTAACTTGCTTGGCGGAAGGTCAGGGTCTTGTTTTTCCACTGCTTGGTGATCAGTTGGTGATGCCTTTGTAGAGAAGTGCTTGCCGACTGGTGACGTAGAGATCTTCGAACAGTTCGGCTTCGTCATCTTCAGAGAAGCCCGGTAAGGCTTCAACTAGCTCTGGAGTATCAAAGACAGTTTTCTTGGCTACCCCGTCTGCTGCTAGAGCCAGCTTGGTTAGTTTCCAATGTGATGCCTTGTGTCCGTTCTCTTGGAGCCAAGCCATAACGAGTTTCTGCCTGAAATCTTCATCAACCCATGCTCCCTGTTTGGCATAGAAGCCAATGGTCGAGGCAGCCACATAGGTGACAAGGTGGGTCATCTGATCAAGGCTCATTGTGTTCTGAGTGAAGAATCCCATGTTACTCCCTGCGTTGTACGGACCTCGTCACGACCCTAGCTTTTTCGGTGATCTACCATCAATCACATTTTGGCTGATTTTGTGCAACCCTTCGCCCGCAAGGTCTACCAAGCCTCCGAAGGTTCTCAGTGCAGAGCCTCCAGCCGTATCGTCTCCACCGCCTCAAGCCTTGTCTTGAAGGTTGGCCCCCGGTTATAGACCTTGTTGGCGGTAGTAAGCCCTCGCTCATGCCCTGTGATCCACACGATGACCGATTCATTCACTCCAGTGTCACCCATGATGGTGATGGCGGTTGTCCTGAACGAGTGGAAGCCGAGCTTCCGGTCTCCTCTGACGATGGCCTTCTTCGACAGCCGGGCGAACCACTGGGAGAACTTCGGACCCTTCTTACCGTCGCTCCGTGTGGATGCCTCGGCTTCGGGGAACAGGTACGTGCATCCAGCAGCCTTAGCGCTACGTAGTTGGTCCATCACAAGGGACTTGATCTCAGGGTGAAGCGGGACTTCCCGTGTGGCGTTCTGGTTCTTCCCCTCGCGGATCGCCAGACACCAGATGCCCTGACGCTGGATGATGTCGGTCACCTTCAGCGAGCACAGTTCATCGAGCCGAGCGCCTGTGTAGAAGCCCAGACGCGGGAGTAGGTGATAGATGCCTTCGTTCTCTGCCGTGGCCTTGAAGATGGCGGCTACGTCTCTCCGGGTGAACTGGTCGTAGCTCCTGACGGTAGCCTTGGGCTTGAGCTGGTGACCCTTGAAAGGGTTGCCGTTTGGCAGTTCCTCTTCCATCGAGTATTCGGCGTGATGCCAGATGGCCGATAGCCCGGACAGGTAGTTGGCCACGGTCTGCTTCGTCTTGCCCTCGCCAAGCATCGAGGTGATGAAGCCCTTGATCTGGCGGCGGTCGAGGGAGATCAGTGTTACGTCATCCTCACCCAGGTGCGCCAGCAATCGCTCCATGGCCAGCTCATTCTTCGAACGAGTCGAAGGCTTGCGCTCCACCAGCGGTGATGCCTTCCAGTCCTCCAGCGCCGCTCTCAGGGTCAGACGGTAGCGGGCCGGTGTGTCCCCCTGGTAGACGCTCCGAAGCGCGTCCTGCTCGATCTCTGGCAGTTTCTCGGGGTCCATGATCTCGGTCAGGCTCACAGGGTCGCGGGGATCAGTACTGACGAGTGTGTTTTCTGTGCCCTGGTAGTGGTCCCGTGCCTGGAGGAACATCCGCCGTTGTTGGAGCTGGCTGGCCTCGCCCTTCAGTTGGGCTTCAAGGTCGCCCAGGTCGGCCAACACTCGGTCCCGTATCCGACAGGCTTCGTCGAGGTCGCCCGTCCGGGTGCTCTGCTGGAGGATCTTCTTGCCCAGGTGCTTGGCGAGGGTTGGCGATAGCCGCTTCTGGATGAACCAGACGTTGCCACGCTGGCGAAGGCTGCGGGTGTCGGTGGGCTTGCCTCTGGCCATGATGGTTTCCCCCAATCGCACGGCGGTCGATAGGGCGAGGATATCATTGGAGCGGGGAGCAGGTGTAGCCACTTGTGTAGCCATTCCTGTAGTACCTAACCCCATGAAAGGCAGGAAAAATATTGAATATCAACTAGTTGGATGGTGCCTGGAGCGGGTGAAGGGAATCGAACCCTCGTCTTAAGCTTGGGAAGCTTCTGCTCTACCATTGAGCTACACCCGCGAGGCGGATTCGATAGTAAATCCAACGGCTTATGCTTTGCAAGCCGTCTCGTGCTTTTCGTGGTCCTCATCCGCTAAGTGGTTGTTTTTCTGTTCCATCAGGCCGCCGGGGCGGGAGGAAGAGAAAAATTTGCCCCGCTCGAGAACTTTTCGCTTCGTTGCTGTCTGACTGGGGGCACAGGCAGCAGCATGCGATAGCAGTCGCTAACACTGTTGTTCTGGCTCGCAGTTTCGATCGATTCTTGCCGCCTCGGAAACGGGGCGGCTTTTTCTTTGCGCGCCCGAGGGGGCAACGGCCGACACGACGACGTCACCCGGCGGGCGACCGGGTGGCGTCGGCGGGGGTCAGCTGTAGCGCATGCGCAGGACGGCGCTGAGTACGTCGCGGCGGGTGACGATGCCGACCAGGCGACCCTGCTCGACCACCGGGTAGACCTTGGGTTTGGCCCCCAGCATCTCCTGGGCGAGGTCGGTGATGCTCTTGTTTGGCGACACGGCGAGCACCTCGTTGCGCATCAACTCATGGACCAGCGGCGGCTCTTCGTTGAGGTAGGAACTCTCCAGTACCTTGCCCAACACGTCCTGCTCGGAGATGAAGCCGATCAAGTGGTCGCGTTCGTCGACGACGGGGACCCCGGGCAGGCGATGCAGTGCCAGGCCTTTGGCCAGGGTGGACACCGAGGTCTTGCCGGTGACCCGGTAGCAGTCACGGGACATGATCTCGCGAACGATGGTGGGGGCCTTGCTGGGCATGGCATGTCTCCTTGTGCCGGCGATGATTGCCTGTTGCTACGGGGGCCGTGCCGGCCGGTCCCGGGGCTTTTCCTCTCGGGGGTGCTGGGTTGCCTGCGGCGCTGTACTGGGCCCGTAGCCGGGTCTCGAGTTCAGCATAGCCGACTCGCGGGGTTGCCAAGGGCGATCGGCAAGGGGCTCCACCAACGGTTCGCGAGGCCCGTACCTGCATGGCGTACGGTGCGCCGGAACCCGGGGAGCGGCATCGGCTCCAATATGTTACACATCCGATCAGTGGTCGGGGTGTACCCCCGGCCCGAGTCGAGTTCAACCGAGTGATGGAGGCGCACCGTGGATGCCCGTGAATACCTCGCCAGGAAGGGGCTGAGTGGAGAGCGTGACGAGGAGCGGCCCAACACCCTGGAGGAAAAGGCCTGGTCGCGAGCCCGGGAAGCTGGCGAGCACCGTCCTCATGCCGGTACTCCCCATGACTGGGAGGACTGGGAGCGTTACCACGACGCGCTGGCCGAGGGCGCCTCGGAACTCGAGCAGAAGATCGATCACGACGCTCATCGCAAGGCACTCGAGCATGAGTCACGTCGGGGCGTGGAGCATTTCACTCCCGCCGCCGGTGATGGTGCGCGAGTCGACCGGGTGCCAGGCGGTCCGGCGCACGGCGCGGCGCCGGCGTCACCCGAACCCCGCGCGGCCCTGCTGGCACTGGCGCTGTTGATGCCCCCGCTTGCCGTGGGGCTCTCCCGGGGTGGCGGGCAGCGGGTGGCGTTGAGCCTGCTGCTCACGTTGCTGGGCTGGCTGCCCGGTGTCGGCCATGCCCTCTGGTGGCTGAGACGGCAAGGGCGCTGGTGACCCGCCGATGCCGTGATCGTACATTCCCTTCCTGATCGAAAGCGAAACTCCGCTGTCTGGCCTCGGCGACTCCCCCTTGTCGTGAGGTCTCATCTCTTCTGTTCCCTTTAGTGTCTGATATACATATAGAAATACGTGATACCCCGCCTTTTTTAGACCAAGGTCTAGGGGCTTGGGGGGTGTTTCGGCATTGCCGTGGGATACTGGCTGGGCTAGTCTCGCTATCGGAAACGAACATTAATGCTCGAGTGTGTTGCAAATCGAACAGTAGCTGGCCTGGCCCCCGCGAGGGATGGATCGGTCACTGTTCATGAGCACAGCGTGCTTCACGCATCCAGCTCGACAACAACGACAACGAGGACGCCATGTCCCTGATCCTAGAAAACATCGACCGCGTGGTCGGTGGAGCCACTCACATCGAAGGGGTGCAGCTGGAGCTCAAGCCCGGCTCGTTCAACGTGCTGCTGGGCCGTACGCTTTCCGGCAAGACCACCCTGATGCGCCTGATGGCGGGACTGGACGCACCGACCCGGGGACGGGTGCTGATGGACGGCGAGGACGTGACCGGCCGCTCCGTGCGCCAGCGCAATGTCTCCATGGTCTATCAGCAGTTCATCAACTATCCCGGCCTCAGCGTCTACGACAACATCGCCTCGCCGCTCAAGCTCGCCAAGGTGGAGCGCCGCGAGATCGATCGCAGGGTGCGCGAGATCGCCGAGATGCTGCACATCGAGCACCTCCTGGCGCGGCTGCCCCTCGAGCTGTCCGGTGGCCAGCAGCAGCGCACTGCCATGGGGCGGGCGCTGGTCAAGGACGCCGACGTCGTGCTCTTCGACGAGCCGCTGGTCAACCTGGACTACAAGCTGCGCGAGGAGTTTCGCGAGGAGTTGCGCGCGGTCTTCAGCGAGCGCAACTGCATCGCCGTCTACGCGACCACCGAGCCGGCCGAGGCGCTGGCCCTGGGGGGCAATACCGCGGTGCTCCACGAGGGGCGGCTGCTGCAGTACGGCCGCACCGAGGATGTCTATCACCGTCCGCGGGACATCCTGACCGCCGAGATGTTCTCCGAGCCGCCCATCAACATCGTGCGGGGGATCATTTCCGGGTCCGAGGTGACCTTCGACAAGCGCCTGCACTTCCCCCTCAACGACGAGCTGCGCTCGCTCCCGCCAGGGGAGTATCGCTTCGGCGTGCGCGCCTCGCATCTCTCGTTGACCCCCCGGGCCAAGGATGACATCGAGGTGAAGATGACCGTCGACCTGGCGGAGATCAGCGGCTCCGAGACCTTCCTTCACGTGCACAACGACCTCTTTAACATGACGGTACATCTCGAGGGCGTCCACGAATTCGCCGTCGATGCGCCCGTGACCCTCTACTTCCCGACCCACAAGGTCTATGCCTTCGACCGGCAAGGGGCCGTGGTGCATATCCCGACCCACCTGGGAGGCATCTGACATGGCCGAGATCACGCTGAAGTCCCTGGCCCACTCCTACCTGGCCACTCCGGCATCGCCGGAGGACTACGCCATCCGCGAGATGAACCACGTCTGGCACCAGGGCGGCGCTTATGCCCTGCTCGGCCCCTCGGGCTGCGGCAAGTCGACCCTGCTCAACATCATCTCCGGGCTGCTGGAGCCCTCCAGCGGTGATGTGCTCTTCGACGGCGAGCGGGTCAACTCGTTGCCCCCGGAGGCGCGCAACATCGCCCAGGTTTTCCAGTTCCCGGTCATCTACGACACCATGACGGTCTACGACAACCTGGCCTTCCCCCTGCGCAACGTGAAGACGCCCGAGGCACGGGTGCGCGAGCGAGTCATGGAGGTGGCCGACGTGCTGGAGCTCACGGGCCAGCTCAGGCGCAAGGCCAAGAACCTCACCGCCGACGAGAAGCAGAAGGTCTCCATGGGGCGTGGCCTGGTGCGCGACGACGTCTCCGCGATCCTCTTCGACGAGCCGCTCACGGTGATCGACCCGCAGCTCAAATGGAAGCTGCGCCGCAAGCTCAAGGAGATCCACCAGCGCTTCAACCTCACCATGGTCTACGTGACCCACGACCAGCTCGAGGCCTCCACCTTCGCCGACAAGATCGCGGTGATGTACGAGGGGCAGGTGGTGCAGTTCGGCACGCCCCGGGAACTCTTCGAGCGGCCGAATCACACCTTCGTCGGCTACTTCATCGGCAGCCCCGGGATGAACTTCCTCGAGGTCTCGACCCGGGACGATCGGGTCATGGCCGGCGAGACCCCCATCGCCGTCGGCCCGCGCCTGCGGGAGGCCGTGGCCGGTGCCCGCTCGCGCAACGTCAAGCTGGGTATCCGTCCCGAGTTCATCGAGGTATCCGGCGAGCCGGTGGAAGGCGGCATGGAGGCGGTGGTCGAGCACGCCCAGGACCTGGGCACCTACTCGATCCTCTACCTGCGGTTGGGCGAGTACGCCGTGAAGGCCCGTATCGAAGAGGACCAGGAGCCGCCCGAGGGGCGCGCCTACCTTCGCTTTCCCGACAACCACGTCGGCCTGTACGTCGACGAGTACCGCGTGGAGACCAACCATGAATAAGGTCTACAACAATCGAGCGTGGTGGCTGATTCTCCCGATGCTGCTGCTGGTGGCCTTCTCGGCCATCATCCCGCTGATGACCGTGGTGAACTACTCGGTCCAGGACGTCTTCGACGCCAACACCCGCTTCTTCACGGGCACCGAGTGGTTCCGGGAGATGCTCAACGACCCGGCGTTGCACGCCGCCCTGCTGCGCCAGTTCGCCTTCTCGCTGACGGTGCTGGCCATCGAGGTCCCGCTGGGCATCGGCATCGCCCTGATCATGCCCAAGAAGGGCTGGCAGGCCTCCGCCGTGCTGATCCTGGTGACCATGCCGCTGCTGATCCCCTGGAACGTGGTGGGCAGCATCTGGCAGATCTTCACCCGCGGCGACATCGGCCTGATGGGCTGGAGCCTGCGCGAGCTGGGCTATGGCTACAACATCACGGCGAGCCCGGTGGATGCCTGGGCGACCATCATCCTGATGGACGTCTGGCACTGGACGCCGCTGATCGCGCTGCTCTGCTACAGCGGCCTGCGTTCCATTCCCGATGCCTACTACCAGGCCGCGCGCATCGATCGCGCCTCGAAGTGGTCCGTGTTCCGCTACATTCAGCTGCCCAAGCTCACCAACGTGCTGGTAATCGGCGTGCTGCTGCGGTTCATGCACTCCTTCATGATCTACGCCGAGCCCTTCGTGCTCACCGGTGGCGGGCCCGGCAACTCGACCACCTTCCTCAGCCAGTCGCTGACCACCATGGCGATCGGTCAGCAGGACCTGGGGCCCTCGGCGGCATTTTCCCTGATCTACTTCCTGATCATTCTGCTGGTCAGCTGGGTGTTCTACACCGCCATCATGAACATGCAGAAAGACCACAAGAACGAGGAGGCCTGAGATGACCAAAGCCATGCCCACGACCCCCGAGGCGGTCCGCAAGCGCGCCGCCGCCGCGGATGCCAAGCGTCGTCGCCAGGCCCGTCCGGTCTCGCGCCAGTGGCGCCGCCGGACCCTGATGACCGCCTATATCCTGTTCGTGCTCCTGCCGGTCTACTGGCTGCTCAACATGTCCTTCCAGTCCAATACCGAGATCCTGGGGGGACTGACCCTGTGGCCCGAGGCGTTCACGCTGGAGCACTATGCCAAGATCTTCACCGATCCCAACTGGTACATGGGCTACGTCAACTCCATCACCTATGTGATGATGAACATGGTGATCAGCCTCGCGGTGGCCCTGCCGGCCGCCTACGCCTTCAGCCGCTACCAGTTCATCGGCGACAAGCATCTCTTCTTCTGGCTGCTGACCAACCTGATGGCGCCGCCGGCGGTGTTCCTGCTGCCCTACTTCCAGCTCTACTACACCGTCGGGCTGTTCGATACCCATATCGCCGTGGCACTCGCCCACTGCCTGTTCAACATCCCGCTGGCGGTGTGGATCCTCGAGGGCTTCATGAGTGGCGTGCCCAAGGAGATCGACGAGACGGCCTTCATCGACGGCTACAGCTTCCCGAAGTTCTTCGTGAAGATATTCATCCCCATGATCAGTTCCGGCATCGGCGTGACCCTGTTCTTCCTGTTCATGTTCTCCTGGGTCGAGCTGTTGCTGGCCAGCACCCTGACTTCCACGGGCGCTCAGCCCATCGCCTCGGTCATGACCCAGACCAAGGGCGCCTCCGGCATCGACTGGGGAACGCTGGCGGCCGCGGGCACCCTGACCATCCTGCCGGGCATCGTGGTGGTCTACTTCGTTCGCAACCACATCGCCAAGGGCTTCGCCCTGGGCCGTACCTGAACCGGAGGATGGCGTAATGGAATGGATGGTATGGACAGTTCCCACCGCGGTCTTCTTCTCGGTCATCGCCGCCATGCTGGTCGGCATGACGGCCTGGGAGGTCGTCTCCCCGAGTGTGGAGCGCAAGGGGTTTCTCCCCATCGCGACCACACGGGGCGACCGCCTCTTCATCGGCCTGCTTTCCGCCGCCTATATCCACCTGGGGGTGGTGGGCTTCACCCCGCTGAGCATCTGGCTGGCCCTGGCGGCATCGGTGCTGTGGTTGCTGGTACTGCTGCGCTGGGGCTGAGCGAAGATCATGGAGTCACTCGTTCACGGACGAACCCCGACAACCCAAGAGGTCAATATGAAACCGATAACAATGCGACTCTCGTTACTGGCGGCCGGCGTGATGCTGGCGAGCACCGCCCTGCACGCCGACAACCACGATGCCCGGGCCATCGCCGAGCGCCTGGTCGACGAGCATTTCCAGGACTCGACCCTGACCCGCGAGGAGCAGATCGCCGAGCTGATGTGGTTCGCCAAGGCGGCCGAGCCCTTCCGCGGCATGGAGATCAAGACCGTCGCCGAGGGGCTGACCACGCATATCTACGAGCGAGATGTGCTGGCCGAGGCCTTCGGCGAACTAACGGGTATCGAGGTGACCCATAACATCATCGGCGAGGGTGATGTGGTCAACAACATGCAGACCCAGATGCAATCGGGGCGCAACATCTACGATGGCTATGTCAATGACTCCGATGCCATCGGTACGCATATTCGCTATGGCACCACCATCAATATCTCCGAGGCGATGGAGAACGAGTGGTCCGATTTCACCCTGCCCACGCTGGATCTCGAGGATTTCATCGGCATCCAGTACACCACCGGCCCCGATGGCAGCATCTACCAGTTGCCCACCCAGCAGTTCGCCAACCTCTACTGGTTCCGCCATGACTGGTTCGAGCGCGAGGATCTCCAGGAGCAGTTCCGCGAGATCTATGGCTACGACCTGGGCGTGCCGACCAACTGGACCGCCTATGAGGATATCGCCGAGTTCTTCACCGAGCATGTCGGCGAGATCGACGGCAGCAAGGTCTACGGCCACATGGATTATGGGCGTCGTGACCCGTCGCTTGGCTGGCGGTTCCATGACTCCTGGCTCTCGATGGCCGGTATGGGCAGCCCCGGGGTGCCGTTCGGCAATCCGGTGGACGACTGGGGGATCCGGGTCAACGAGGAGAGCCAGCCGGTGGGCGCCAGCGTGAGCCGTGGCGGTGCTACCAACTCCCCGGCTGCGGTGTTCGCCGTGACCAAGATGGTCGACTGGCTGGAGAAGTACGCGCCCCCCGAGGCCAGCGGCATGACCTTCGGCGAGGCCGGGCCGGTACCCGCCCAGGGCAACATCGCCCAGCAGATCTTCTGGTATACCGCCTTCACTGCCGACATGACCGATCCCGGCCTTCCCGTCACCGAGGAGGACGGCACGCCCAAGTGGCGCATGGCGCCGTCGCCCGTGGGGCCGTACTGGGAGGAGGGCATGAAGGTCGGCTACCAGGACGTGGGGTCCTGGACCTTCTTCGATTCCACGCCCGAGGATCGCCGGACCGCCGCCTGGCTTTTTGCCCAGTTCACCGTCTCCAAGACGGTCTCCCTGGAGAAGCTGATGGCCGGGCTCACGCCGATCCGCGAGTCCGACATCTTCTCCGAGCAGATGACCGAGATGGCGCCGCAACTGGGTGGCCTGGTCGAGTTCTATCGCAGCCCCAACGAGTCCAACTGGACGCCGTCCTCCACCAACGTGCCGGACTACCCGCGCATGGCGCCGCTGTGGTGGCAGAACCTGGCGCCGGCGGTGAACGGCGAGATCTCGCCCCAGGAGGCGCTGGACAACCTGGCCGGGGATCTCGACAGCATCATGGCGCGCCTGGCCCGGGCACGGGTCTTCGAGTCCTACGCGCCCAACCTCAACGAGGAGCGGGACCCCGAGACCTGGCTCTCCCAGCCGGGTTCGCCCAAGGCCAGGCTCGACGACGAGATGCCCCAGGGCACCACCGTCCCCTACGACGAGATGATGGAGGCGTGGATGGCCACCGGTTCGCGCGACTGATGACCGGGCGGGTCGCCTGACCCGCCCTGCGCCCCGGCTGTCCCGGGGCCGACTCGAGACGTGTGACCGGTTGCCTGAACGGGACCTGGGAGCTTGTCGGATTTGACCGATCGTCGCGAGAGATTCGGATTTCGAGACAAGTTTATCGATCTGATGAGGCGAATAGCGCGCTATTTAACGAATCAGATCGAATGAAATTGGCCGAAAGATCGGATCTCGCAGTAGATCAGCGTCAAGTCCGACAGGCTCCTGAGGCCCCGCTCGGTGCACGCCGAGCGGGGCCTCTTACTTCGCAAAAGGGCCAGACATGCAACTACGTGAGAGCAACATTCGCAAGCTGCGCGACCGGGATTTCGATGCGCTGGTCATCGGCGGGGGCATCAACGGCGCCTCCGCCGCCGCGGCGCTCAGCGGCAAGGGGGCCAAGGTGGCGCTCATCGACCGGGGAGACTTCGCCGGCAGCACCAGCATGCAGTCGTCCAACCTGGTGTGGGGCGGCATCAAGTACATGGAGAGCGGCGACTTCAAGCTGGTCCGCAAGCTGTGCAAGAGTCGCAACCACCTGATCCGCAGCTACCCCTCCACGGTGCAGGAGATCCGCTTCCTGACCACCATCAACAAGGGCTTTCGCCACCACCCGCTCTACCCCTGGGCCGGCACCTGGCTGTACTGGCTGATGGGCAGCGCCTTCACGCGCCGCCCCCATTTCCTCCGCCCCGCCGACATCAAGGCCCGGGAGCCGATCATCGATACGCGAAATGCCCGGGGTGGCTTCGAGTACTCCGATGCCTATCTCCACGACAACGACGCGCGCTTCGTTTTCAATTTCGTGCGCGGGGCGCTGGATTTCGGCACCGTGGCGGCCAACTACGTGGAGTCGCTGGGGTCCCGGCGCGAGGGCGATCACTGGGTCACCGAGGTACGGGATCGCATGGACGGTGCCACCTTCACGATCTGCTCGAAGGTGCTGATCAACGCCGCCGGGCCCTGGGTCGACCAGCACAATCGCCTCTCCGGTCAGCACACCGAACACCGGCATGTCTTTTCCAAGGGCATCCACCTGATCGTACCGCGGTTGACCGACAGCAACCGGGTGCTGGCCTTCTTCGCCGACGACGGGCGGCTGTTCTTCGTGATTCCCATGGGCATGCGCACCTGCATCGGTACCACCGACACGCGCGTGGATCGGCCCGAGGTCGAGGTCACCGAGGAGGACGTGCGGTTCGTCCTCGACAACATCAACAAGCGCCTCGAACTGGACAAGCCACTGGGCAAGGAGGACATCATCTCCACCCGCTGCGGCGTGCGGCCCCTGGCGGTGAAGCCCAGTGGTGGCGACGACCGCGACTTCCTCAACCTGTCGCGCAAGCACGCCATCGACATCGACCACGAGACGCGGCACCTGAGCATCTTCGGCGGCAAGCTCACCGACTGCCTCAACGTCGGGGAGGAGGTCGTCGAAGAGGTGCGCCGGCTGGGGGTGACGGTGCCCCATCCCGACTACCGCTGGTACGGCGAACCTCCGGCCGCGGTCCGGGAGGCCTTCATGCATCAGGCACGGCTGATGGAGCTCGATGCGATGACCGCCGCCCACGCCTCCGAGCCGCTCAGCCTTCGGCTGTGGCGTCGCTATGGCGCCCAGGCGGTGGAGATGCTCGAGGACATTCGCCAGGACCCGCGCCAGGGGGAGGTGCTGATCGAGGGCACCGAATACCTGCGCTGCGAGTTGCGCCAGGCCCGGCGCCGCGAGATGGTCACCCGCCTGGAGGACTTCCTGCGCCGGCGCTCCAAGATCGCCCTGGTGGTGCCGGAGGAGACCATCCGGCGCTCACCCGGACTGGAGGAAGCCTGCGAGATCCTCTTCGGCGACCAGGCGCAGGCGCGCCTCGCGGAGTACCTGGCCGAGGAGGGCGATCCACTGCCCGTGAACGCCGCCCCGGAGAGCGAGGGGGATGGCGCAGCTCACGCCGCCCCCCGGCGCGGCTAGGGGGCGAGGCGTTGCACTCCCTGCCGGGCTCGCCGTCAACCTGGTGCTCTGGAATCGCGACGCCGACCTGGTGCGCCTGGCGCTGGGCGGGGCGATCATCCTCGCCTCACTGGCGCTCAACGAGTGGTGGCTGCGTCGACGCTCGCCCGCCACGGCCTGAGGCCGTTTGCCCGCCCTGCGGCCAGCCCCCATAATGAGCGGCCGCGAAGCGAGAGGCGTGCGCATGCAATCGAGCAAGAGTGGTGGTTTCAGGAACATCGGCCTGATCGGTCGTCTGGGCAGCGCCAGGGTGGTCGACACCCTCAAGCGTCTGCTCCGCTTTCTCGACGAGAGCGGCTATCACGTCATCATCGAGGACCGCACCGCCACGGTACTGCTCGAGCACGGCCATCCCGAAGCCAGCCGGCGCATGCTCGGCGAGCTCTGCGACCTGGTGATCGTGGTCGGCGGCGACGGCAGCCTATTGGGCGCCGCCCGCACCCTCTGTCATAGCGGTACCCTGGTGCTGGGCGTCAATCGCGGGCGCCTGGGCTTTCTCACCGATATCTCTCCCGGAGAACTCGAGGCGCGGGTCGGCGGGGTGCTCGAGGGGCACTACGAGGTGGAGGAGCGCTTCCTGCTGGATGCCGAGCTGTATCGCGACGGCGTGCTGTCGGGCAGCGGCGATGCCCTCAACGAGGTGGTGATCCATCCCGGCAAGGCCGTGCGCATGATCGAGTTCGAGCTGTTCATCGACGGCCAGTTCGTCTACAGCCAGCGCAGCGACGGCCTGATCGTGGCCACGCCCACCGGCTCCACCGCCTACTCGCTCTCCGGTGGCGGGCCCATCATGCACCCCAAGCTCGACGTGGTGACCCTGGTGCCGATGTTCCCCCACACCCTGTCGAGCCGGCCCATCGTCATCGATGCCGCCAGCGAGATCCGCGTGCACATCGGCGAGACCAACCAGACCTACCCCCACATCAGCTGCGACGGTCAGACCCGCGCGGTGGCCAAGCCCGACGATGTGCTGGTGATCCGTCGCAAGCCCCAGCGGGTGCAACTGGTGCATCCCCTCGGTCACAATTTCTACGAGGTCCTGCGCAGCAAGCTGGGCTGGAGCAACCGCCTGGGGGACTGACGTGAAGACACAGGCCAGGATCGAAGGTTACGACCTGATCGGCGACGTGCACGGCTGCGGCGCCACGCTGGCGGCCCTGCTCGAGAAGCTCGGCTACCACCAGCGCGGCGGGGTCTACCGCCATCCGCGCCGCCGGGTGATCTTCCTCGGTGACCTGATCGATCGCGGGCCGCGCATCCGCCTGGCGGTGACCATCGCCCGGCGCATGGTGGAGGAGGGCGAGGCCTTCATCGTCATGGGTAACCACGAGGTCAACGCCCTGGCCTACTGCCATCGAGCGCCCACTGGCCTCGGCCGGGAATGGCTGCGCGAGCATACGCCGCGCCACAACCGCATCATCCAGGAGACCCTGGAGCAGTTCCGCGACCACCCCCAGGAGTGGGAGGAGGCGCTGGCCTGGTTCCTGGAGATTCCGCTCTGCCTGGAGCGCGATGGCCTGCGGGTGGTCCACGCCTGCTGGGACCAGCCGCTGATCGATGCGCTGCGGCGCGATTTCCCCGATGGCCGCATCGACGAGGAGTTCCTGGCGGAGTCGGTGACGCCCGGTACCCGAGCCTTCCGCATCCTCGACCGGCTCACCCGCGGTATCCATATCCCGCTGCCCGAGGGGGTGGAGATCCACTCCGGCGACGGCTTCACCCGGCGCAGCTTCCGCGCCCACTTCTGGGCCCGCGAGCCGCAGACCTGGGGCGACGTGGTGTTCCAGCCCGACAACCTGCCGGGCGACCTGGAACGGCGCCCGCTTTCCCCCGAGGAGCGCGCGCGCCTCAGCCACTATGGCCCCGAGGAGCCGCCGCTGTTCATCGGCCACTACTGGTGCGAGGGGATTCCGGCGCTGCCGGCGGCCAATGTCGCCTGCCTGGACTACAGTGCGGTCAAGTTCGGCCGCCTGGTGGCCTATCGCTGGAGCGGCGAGCGCCGGCTGGATGCCAACCACTTCGTGTGGATCCGCGTGCCGCGGGAGGAGCAGGCCCGGCCACAGCCCTGGGAGATCGATTTCGATTGATACAATTCCTTACTCGAAAATTCCGACGACGGACTGAACTCGCGGGCGTCAAGGCCATCAGAGTAGGTGTTCCCTTGAATGATCCCTTGCTCTTGTCCGGCGGCTCCCTCCGCCGGATTTTTTCTGTGCGCGTCCCCGGCGTGCCGCAAGACCAGGACCGACAACTGCTGGAGTCGCCATGTACCGGGTAATCCTGCTGCCCCATGATGCCGATACCCGCGATCTGCGCCGGGCGCTGTGGGCCCACCGCATCGGCCACCGCTTCACCGAGGAGACGGAGGGGCAGGTGCTGTGGCTGGTCGATCCGGCCCAGCACGAGGCGATGCTGCGTCTGCTCGAGCGCTGGCAGCGCGGCGAGTCGCTGATGCCGGAACGGCGCCGCACCGCACCCTCCGGCGGCAAGAGCCTGATGGTTCCCTTCCGCCAGGCACCCGTGGCCGCTGCCACGCTCGCCCTCTGTCTGCTGGTGTTCGCCGTGATGGGCGTGTTCGGCGACAGGGTCATCGCCGCACTGGCCATCGTACCGCTCGGTGTGGTCAACGGTGGCCTGGCCTTCGGCACCCTGGGCGAGGCGCTCGCCGCGGGGCAGGTGTGGCGGCTGCTGTCGCCGGCCTTCCTGCATTTCGGCTGGATGCACCTGATCTTCAACATGCTATGGCTGTGGTACTTCGGCCGTCAGGTGGAAGTGCTGCAGGGCAGCGGGCGAATGCTGACGATCCTGCTCACCGCGGGCATCGGTGCCAACCTGGCCCAGTACGCCACCGGCACGGTGCTGTTCGGCGGCATGTCCGGGGTCGACTTCGCGCTGCTCGGCTATGTGTGGTTGATGTCGCGCCGGGCGCCGCGCAGCGGCTTCTTCGTGCCGCAGATGCTGGTGGTCTTCATGCTTGGCTGGATGCTCTTTACCATGACCGACATGGCCGCCGTCGTGGGCTTCGGCAATGTCGCCAACGAGGCCCACCTGGGCGGGCTGGTCGTGGGCCTGGTGCTGGGCTGGTATCATTCCGGGCGTGCCCGCCGCCACCATTGAGAGAACACGCTGATGAGCGACATGACCTTCGAGCGCATGATCCAGCAGATGACGCCCGCCATCTACGACAGCCTCAAGCAGGCAGTGGCCCTGCGCAAGTGGCCGGACGGCCGCCGCTTGACCGCCGAGCAGACCGAGCTCTGCCTCGAGGCGGTGATCCGCTACGAAGCGGAGAACCAGGTGGCCGAGGAGCAGCGGGTCGGCTATCTCCAGCAGCGCACCTGTGGCGGGGCCAGCAGCGGGGCCGGTGTGTCGCCGGAACTCGCGGGCCTGGCCCGGGATGCCGGACGTGACTGATACGACCCTGATCGATGCCGTCACCCCGCTGCAGGGCTGCCTGGCCAAGCTGGCCATCGCCCCCGGCGCTGCGGGAGAGGTGGCGCGCTATACCCTGCGGGCCGGCGAGCATCGCCTCGACCTCAACGCGCGGCTCGGCCGGCCGCTCGCGCTCGAGTGGACCGGTGCCATCGCCTGTACCCACTGCGGCCGGGCGACCAGGAAGAGCTTCGGCCAGGGCTACTGCTACCCCTGCTTCAAGAAGCTCGCCCAGTGCGACACCTGCATCATGAAGCCCGAGCTCTGCCACTACTTCGAGGGCACCTGCCGCGAGCCGGAGTGGGGCGAGCGCCACTGCTTCCAGCCCCATGTGGTCTACCTGGCCAACGCCTCGGGGCTCAAGGTGGGCATCACCCGCCGCACCCAGATACCGACCCGCTGGCTCGACCAGGGGGCGGTACAGGCGCTGCCGGTCCTCGAGGTCGATAGCCGCCAGCAGTCGGGCTTCGTCGAGGTGCTGTTCAAGGAGGAGGTCTCCGACCGCACCAACTGGCGCGCCATGCTCAAGGGGGAGACCGAGCGCATGGACCTGGCCGCCGAGCGCGACCGCCTGCTGGCGCGCCTGGAGAGCGGGCTCGCCAACCTGCGCGAGCGCTTCGGGGCCGATGCCATCCGCCCCCTCGACGAGGCGCCGGTCGCCTTCGAGTACCCGGTGCTGGAATTTCCCGCCAAGGTGGTCTCCCACAACTTCGACAAGCACCCCCTCGTCACCGGCACCCTGCTCGGCCTCAAGGGCCAGTACCTGATCCTCGACAGCGGTGTCATCAACCTGCGCAAGTTCACCGGCTACGAGGTGGTGGTGAGCTGAAAGTGGTCGTGCGGACACGAGTCGTGTGGATGAGGAATGCCTGACGCCTTTCCGAACGGCCTGCATTATGCTCCTGAGGTAGGGATAAACAGTGCGGGAGGGGCCATGAACGAGATGCGTGCGATGCGGCTCCATGGGCCGGGGGAGCCGCTGCGGCTGGAGCGGATCCCCCGGCCCGAGCCCGGGCCGGGCGAGGTGCAGCTCAGGGTGCTGGCCTGCGGGGTGTGTCGCACCGACCTGCACGTGGTCGATGGCGAGCTCGTCGAGCCCCGGCTCCCCCTGGTGCCCGGCCACGAGATCGTCGGCGAGGTCACCGCCCCCGGCGAGGAGGTCGCGCGGCTTTCACCCGGCCAGCGGGTCGGCGTGCCCTGGCTGGGCTGGACCTGCGGCGAGTGCGACCACTGCCTGGCCGGGCGCGAGAATCTCTGCGGGCGAGCGGCGTTCACCGGCTATACCCGAGACGGCGGCTATGCGGAGTTCTGCGTGGCCGACGCCCGCTACTGCTTTCCCGTCCACGGCGATGACGCCCAGGCCGCCGCGCCGCTGCTCTGCGCCGGCCTGATCGGCTATCGCACCTGGCGCCTCGCCGGTGGCGACGAACCCCGTCGGCTCGGCATCTACGGCTTCGGCGCCGCCGCCCATATCCTCGTCCAACTCGCCGTGTCGCGCGGCCAGCGGGTTCACGCCTTCACCCGGCCCGGCGATGCCACCGCCCAGGCCTTCGCCTTGCGGCTGGGGGCGGTCTGGGCCGGGGGCAGTGACGAGGCGCCCCCCGAGCCGCTGGATGCCGCCCTGCTGTTTGCCCCGGTGGGCGCACTCGTGCCCATCGCGCTCTCCCATGTGCGGCCTGGCGGCGTGGTGGTCTCCGGTGGCATCCACATGTCCGATATCCCGTCCTTTCCCTACCGCCTGCTGTGGGAGGAGCGTTGCGTGAAGTCGGTGGCCAACCTCACCCGCCGCGACGGCGAGGAGTTCCTGGCCCTGGCCCCCGGCGTGCCGATCCGCACCGAGACCCGTGCCTACCCCCTGGAACAGGCCAACGAGGCGCTCGCCGACCTGCGCGAGGGGCGGCTTTCCGGGGCCGCGGTGCTGATTCCCTGACTGTCCGGCCGGCTACGAGAACAGCTCGCCCTGGGCATGGGGCGGCCGGAAGGCGGTGGTGTCGAGGCGCATGGCCGCCGGGCTGTCGGGGCTGTTCAGGCCGAGCTGCCGGCAGGCCCTCCGGAAGCGCTGTTCGAGCAGGTCGGCGAAGACGCCCCGACCGCGCATGCGGTGGCCGAAGCGCGGGTCGTAGTCCAGCCCGCCGCGGCACTGGCGGATCAGGCTCATCACCTTGCCGGCCCGCTCGGGGTAATGGGCCTCGAGCCAGGCCGCGAACAGCGGCGCGACTTCCCGGGGCAGGCGCAGCAGCATCCAGCCCGCGGTGGCGGCCCCCGCTTCCCGGGCCGCTTCCAGCAGGCCTTCCAGTTCGTGGTCGGTGAGGCCGGGAATCACCGGTGCCGCCAGGGTCCCCACCGGCACGCCGGCCGCGCCCAGGGTGCGGATCACCTTGAGCCGCGCCTCCGGCGAGGCGGCGCGGGGCTCCAGGGCGCGCTTGAGGTCGCTGTCGAGGCTGGTCAGGCTGACCATCACCCGCACCAGGCGCTGCTCGGCCAGCGCGCGCAGCAGATCGAGGTCGCGCAGGATCAGGGCGCTCTTGGTCACCAGGGTGACGGGATGGCGGCACTCGAGCAGCAGTGCCAGGATGGCGCGCGTGGTTCCCCGCTCGGCCTCCAGTGGCTGGTAGCAGTCGGTGTTGCCCGAGAGGTTGATCGGTCGACAGACGTAGCCGGGCTTGCACAGCTCCTCCCGCAGCCGTTCGACGAGCCCGGTACGGGCGATCAGCTGCGTCTCGAAGTCCAGCCCCGGCGAGAGGTCCCAGTAGGCGTGGCTGGGGCGCGCATAGCAGTAGATGCAGCCATGCTCGCAGCCGCGGTAGGGGTTGAGCGAGCGGTCGAAGGGCAGGTCGGGCGAGGTGTTCCACGACAGGGCGCTGCGGGTGCGCTCGTCGCGGACCTCGGTGGCCAGCCGCTCGGGGACCGCCTCCTGCCACCAGCCGTCGTCGACGGCCTCGCTGACGGACGGAGCGAAGCGGTTGTGCGGGTCGAAGGTGGCGCCACGCCCCTTGCGGACCCTGGCGTCGCGGTGGCGGTTCATGCTCATGGCGGCTCCTGTGCTGTTTGTTTGTACAGTATAGGAGGGTGTCGGCAAGATGCCAGCCGTCGCGCGGAGGACGGCCATGACTCTGGTAACATGAGCGGCCCGACATGGACGACTTGCCTGGAGCCACCCCGTGACCGATATCCCCCTGCCCATTGCCGCACCCGACCGCCGCCTCGGCGCGCGGGTGGGTGCCTACCTCGACACCCTGACCAAGCCGCCGGGTAGCCTGGGCCGCCTGGAGCGACTCGCGGTGGACCTGGCGGTGATGACCGGCGACCCCTTTCCCCGGGTCACGCCGCCCGGTGTGCTGGTCTTCGCCGCCGATCATGGCATCGCCGACGAGGGGGTCTCCGCCTTTCCCCGGGAGGTGACGGCGCAGATGGTGGCCAATTTCGTCGCCGGCGGCGCGGCGATCAATGTCTTCGCCCGCCGGATCGGGGCGCGGCTCGAGGTGATCGACGTCGGCGTGGCCAGCGAGGTGGCCGGCGAGGGCGTCGTCGACGAGAAGGTGCGGCCCGGGACGGCCAACTTCGCCCGCCGGGACGCCATGAGCCGGGCCGAGGCCGAGGCGGCCATCGAGGCGGGCCGGCGGGCCGCCGGGCGCGCCGTCGCGGCTGGCTGTCGCTGCCTGATCATCGGCGAGATGGGCATCGCCAACACCACCGCCAGCAGCGCCGTGCTGGCGGTGCTGACCGGCGAACCGGTGGCGCGGCTGGTGGGGCGTGGCACCGGCATCGACGACGTCCGCCTGGCCCACAAGCGGGCGGTGATCGAGGGCGCGATCGTCGCCCGCGCCCCCGACCCCGGCGATCCGCTCGGGGTGCTGGCGAGCCTCGGCGGGCTGGAGATCGCCGCCATGACCGGCGCCTGCCTGGAGGCGGCGGCGCGCCGGGTGCCACTGCTGGTCGACGGCTTCATCGCCACCCTGGCGGCCCTGGTGGCCTGCCGGCTCGCACCGGACGTGCGCGACTACCTGGTCTTCGGCCATCGCTCCCGGGAGCCGGGCCATGACGTGGCCCTGGCGGCGCTCGACGCCGAGCCGCTGCTCGACCTCGACCTGCGGCTGGGCGAGGGCACCGGGGCGGCGCTGGCCTTTCCGCTGCTGGACGCCGCCTGCCGCATGCTGGCGGAGATGGCGACCTTTGCCGACGCCGGCGTGGCCGGCGGCGACCGGGCATGAGCCAGGCGCCCCTGGGCCTGTCACTGCTGGCCCTGGTGCTGGCGGCCATCGCCGTCGACCTGCTGGTTGGCGACCCGCACCGGCTGCCCCATCCGGTGGTGGGCATGGGGCGAGTGATCGCCCGGCTCGAGCGGGCCTGGAACCGCGGTTCGGCCCGGGCGCGGCGTTACCGGGGCGCGCTGCTCACGGTGGTGGTGGTGCTCGGCGTCTACGGCCTCGCCTGGGGGCTGCTCACCCTGCTCGGCCGATTGGGTCCCTGGCTGGCGCTGGCGGCGGAGCTCTGGCTGCTGGCCACGACTCTCGCCATCAAGGGGCTCGGCGATGCCGCCCGGGCGGTGGCCTCGCCCCTGGCGCGGGGCGACCTGCGGGGTGCCCGGCAGGCGCTGGCGGGCATCGTCGGCCGCGATACCACGGCCCTGGACGAGGGTGAGGTCGCCCGGGGCGCGGTGGAGACCGTGGCCGAGAACACCGTCGACGGCATCACCGCGCCGCTGTTCTGGGCACTGCTCGGCGGGGCGCCCCTGGCGCTGGCCTACAAGGCGGTCAATACCCTCGACTCCATGGTCGGCTATCGCAGCGAGCGTTACGCGGACTTCGGCTACGCCTCGGCGAGACTCGACGACCTGGTTAACTGGCTGCCGGCGCGCCTCACCGCGCTGGCGATCTGGCTGGCGGCCTGGGGCATGCCCGGCATGCGTGCCCGTGGCGCCCTGGCCGCCACCTGCCGCGAGGCGCCGCGTCATCCCAGCCCCAATGCCGGCTGGCCCGAGTCGATAGTGGCCCGGCTGCTGGGCGTGCAGCTGGGCGGCACCAATGTCTACGCTGGCGTGGCCTCGCATCGTGCCACCCTGGGCGAGCCCCGCGAGGCGCTGCACGCGGCCCATATCGGCGCGGCGATTCGCCTGATGCATGGGGGCTGGCTGGCGTTCCTGGCGGTAATGCTGCCGGTGCTACTGACGAGGGAGTGGCTGACATGACGCGACCCGACGAGCCGTGGCCGGGCCATGGCGGCCAGGCGGCGCCACTGCTGGCCCGCTTCGGCCTGCCCGCCGATCACGCGGTGCTCGACTTCAGTGCCAACATCAACCCGCTGGGACCGCCGGCCTGGCTGCCCGGGCGGCTGGCGGAATCGCTCGCCGGCGTGGCCCGCTACCCCGACCCGGAGTATCGCGAGGCCCGCGCCGCCATCGCCAGCGCCGAAGGCGTGACACCGGCGCAGGTGCTGCCGACCAACGGTGGGGCCGAGGCGATCCTGCTCGCCGCCGCGCTCCACGCCGGTGGTCGGGCCGCCATCGTCCAGCCGACCTTCTCGGAGTATGCCCGGGCCTGCCGCCACCATGGCCTCCCGGTCGATGCGCTCCGCCTGGCAGGGCAGCACTTCGAGCTGGACGAGCCGGCCGCCCGGGCGGCCCTGGCACGCTGCGACGTACTGTTCCTGTGTCGGCCCAACAACCCCACCGGCAGCCTGATCCCGCGCGGGGCGATCGAGCGCTTGCTGGCGGCCGGCCTCGAGCAGGGCTGTACCCTGGTGGTCGACGAGGCCTTCATCGACTTCGTGACGCCCGACGAGCGCCTGACGCCGCTGCTGGCGACCTGGCCGAACCTGATCCTGCTGCGCTCGCTGACCAAGCTCTACGCCATCCCCGGGCTGCGCCTGGGCTACCTGCTCGGCAGCGCCGGGACGGTGGCGCGCGCCAGGGCGCTGCAGATGCCCTGGAGCGTGAACCACCTCGCCGCCAGCCTGGTGGCGCCGCTGCTGGCCGATCACGACTTCCTCGCCCGCACCCGGCGCTGGTTCGCGACCGAGCAGCCGCGGCTGCAGGCCGGGCTTTCTGCCGCGGGCCTCGAGGTGATCCCGAGCAGCGCCAACTTCTTCCTGGTGCAACCGGCGGAGGGACCCGCGGTGACCGATGATCTGTTCGAGGCGCTGCTGCGCTCCGGTATCCTGGCCCGGCACACCCGCAACTTCCCCGGCCTCGACGGCGGCTGGCTGCGCCTGGCCCTGCGCAGCCGCGCCGACAACGATCGGCTGCTGGCGGTGCTGGCCGAGAGACGGTCGCGATGATCGCCTTCGTCAGCGGCGGGGCGCGCTCCGGCAAGAGCACCTTCGCCGAGCGGCTGGCCCGGGAGTGGCACCAGGGGCGCGGTGGCCAGCGTTACTATCTGGCCACCGCCCGGGCCTCGGACGACGAGATGGCGGCACGCATCGCTCGTCATCGCCGCGAGCGCGGCGCGGGCTGGCTCGTCCTGGAGGTACCGCTGGCGATCGACGAGGCCCTGGCCCGGGTCGAGCCCGGCAGCACCGTGCTGCTCGACTGCCTGACCCTGTGGGCCAGCCAGTGGCTCTACGGCGGGGGAGGCCCGGAGGCGGAGGGCGAACGCCTGCTGGGCGCACTGCTGGCCCGGGCCCGGGGGCAGTCAATCGCCCTGGTGGTGGTCTCCAACGACCTCAACGAGGATCTGCCGCCGCGGGATCCCGGGGTGTGGCGCTATCTCGCCTTCCTGCAGCGGCTGCATCGGCAGCTGGCCCGCGAGGCCGACCGGGTGGTCGAGGTGGTCGCCGGCCTGCCCATCGACTGGAAGGACGTGACATGAAGAGTGCGAGCTACGGACTGCTGCTGGCGGTCCAGTTCCTGACCCGATTGCCGGTGCCGGTCGAGTGTCCCTGGAATGCGGCCACCAGTCGCTGGGCGGTGCGCTGCTACCCGCTGGTGGGGCTGCTGCTCGGCGCCCTCCTGGCCGGGGTGAGCTTGGTGCTGCAGGACCGGGTCCCCACGCCGCTGCTGGCGCTGCTGCTGCTCAGCCTGTGGGTGGCGCTCTCCGGCGGCCTGCACCTGGACGGCCTGATGGACGTGGCCGATGCGCTGGGCAGCAATGCGCCCCTGGCCCGGCGCTGGGCGATCATGAAGGATCCGCAAGTGGGCAGTTTTGCCATCCTGGCGCTGGTCTTCCTGCTGGCCTGGAAGGGCATGCTGCTATGGGCGCTGCTGGAGACGCGAGCCAGTCCGGCGCTGCTCGCCCTGGTGCCGGCGCTGGGGCGCCTCGGTGCGGTGGCGCTGCTGGTGCTGGCCCCGGCGGCGCGCGCCGAAGGACTGGCCTGGGCCTGGAAAGCGCACCTGGGCCGCCGGGACCTCTGGCTGTCGGCGATACCGCTGGCCCTGCTGTTGCCGTGGCTGCCGGACTGGCCGCGGCTGCTCGGCGGCTTGCTGGTCGCCCTGCCGAGCTTTCTGCTGATCTATGGTGCGGTGATGATGCGCGCCTTCAAGGGCATCAACGGTGATATCGTCGGTGCCGCCATCGAGGGAGGAGAACTATGGCTGTTGCTGATCGCCTGGAGCTGGTGGTGGTTCGCCACGGGCTGACGGCATGGAATCGGGAGCGGCGTTACCAGGGGCAGCGCGATATTCCGCTGCTGCTGTCCGAGGCACGCCCGGACATGGATCGGCTCCGCGACTTCCTGGCCGGAGAGCGCTTCGACGTCGTCCACTGCAGTGACCTGACCCGCTGTCGCCAGACCCTGGCCCATGTGCTCGAGGGGCGGGAGTCCGAGGTCGAGACACGCTTCGATGCCCGGCTGCGCGAACTCGACTTCGGCGACTTCGAGGGCCGATGTTACGCCGAGCTCAAGGAGATGGCGGCGTATCGCGAGTGGATCGACAGCCAGGGCGAGCGGGCGCCGCCGAATGGCGAGTCCGCCGCCGCCCTGCGCGAGCGTCTGGCGGCGTGGCTGGTCGAGCTGCTCGTGGCCGCCGAGGCCGGCGGACACCGCCGGGTGCTGGCGATGACCCATGGCGGGGTCATTCGCGAGCTACGCAGGCGTTTCGAGGCGATCGACTTCTGGGGGGGCAGCGTGGGGCAGGCCCAGGGGCGGCGGTTCGTTTTCGTCTACCGGACAGGAGGCTGGCAATGCAGCTCTTCATCGGCGGTGCCTGCGCCGGCAAGCGCGACACGGTAAGCGAGCGCTTCCCCGTGGCGCGCTGGCATCGGCTCGAGCCCGGCACGCCGCTGGAGGGGTGGCGCGAGACGGCGATATCCGGCGAGCCGCTGGTCGTGACCGGCTGGGCGGGCTGGATCGAGGCGGCACTGGCCACCCGGACCGACGACGGGCTGCGCCGCGAGTGGGAGCAGACGCTCGATGCCTTCGCCGATGCCGAGCGGGAGAGGGCGGTCGAGGTGGTGGTGATCCTGCCGGAGATGGGGCGCGGCATCGTGCCCATGGCCGTCGAGGAGCGCCGCCTGCGCGACCTGACCGGCTGGCTGGCCCAGGACGTCGCCGAGCGCAGCGAGGCGGTGTGGTATGTGCGCCATGGCCTGGTGCAGCGGCTGCGCCAGGTCAAGCCCGGGGCAGACGCGCGTTGACGCCCCCCGGTGGGGTTGCTAGCTTTCTTCCTCTCTCAGGTGCTGGCGGAGTCATCCGCCAGTGAAACGGGAAGTCGGTGCGCGCTCCCATGACGCCATTCCGACGCTGCCCCCGCAACGGTGATCGAGACAAGAACGGCCTTCATGCCACTGTGCCCAGGCACGGGAAGGTGGCCGTCCGGGAAGCCCGCTGTTCCAGACATGGCTTCCGCTCGTCAGCCCGGAGACCGGCCCGAGAGATCATGCCGGGTTGCGGTGGGAGACCATGAGGCAGGGCAGGCGCCCGTTTTCCCTCTTCCTCGATCCCTTGCCCCCGGCGCATATAACGCCATTCGACCGTGCGGGTAGGCACGGCGAGCAAGGGACACCTCATGAAAACCGGAATCAACGCCCCCCGTGGCCTGGCCGCCTTCGGCCTGGCGGCCCTGCCGCTGGCGCTGCAGGCCCAGTCCGCCGGAACCGATACCGACGAGTCGCTGCGCCTCAATCCCCTGTTAGTCACCGCCACCCTGGCGCCCCGTACCGCCGACCAGAGCCTCGCCTCGGTCACCTTACTCGACGAGGCCACCCTGCGCCGCCAGGATCCCGTCAGCCTCACCGACCTGCTGCGCGGCCAGCCGGGGGTGGATGTGACCACCAACGGTGCCTTCGGCAAGAACAGCAGCGTCTTTATCCGCGGCACCGACAGCGACCAGAATGTGCTGCTGATCGACGGCATCCGCCTGCGCTCGGCCACCACCGGTGGCGCTGCCTGGCAGTTTCTGGACCCGCGAATGTTCCAGCGCGCCGAGATCGTGCGCGGTCCCCGCGGCAGCCTCTACGGCGCCGACGCCGTGGGCGGCGTGGTGCAGTTGTTCACCCATGAA
Organism: Halomonas sp. LBP4; assembly: GCF_003202205.1. Lineage (GTDB taxonomy): Bacteria > Pseudomonadota > Gammaproteobacteria > Pseudomonadales > Halomonadaceae > Halomonas > Halomonas flagellata. The sequence continues at coordinate 530,902 of NZ_PDOG01000001.1, read as the reverse complement.
GCGGAAGAGGGCGGGCCTCACCCACACATTTCCGTGGGTGGTGGCTCCTTCGATACCCAGCGTTACAGCGCCGGGCTCTCCGGCAGTAGTGGCGGCACCCGTTACAGCTTTGCCGGCAGCCATTTCAATACCGATGGCGTTCCGGTACGGCGTGGTGGAGACGACAAGGGTTACGACAATGCCTCCGGCCTGGCTCGCCTCTCGCATACCTTCGACGGAGGCACCGAGTTGGGCTTGTTGGCATTGCGCGCCCGCGGCAATACCGAATTCGACAGCTTTGGCTCGCCTGCCAATACCGACTTCGTCCAGCAGGTGGCCGGTATCTACGGTGAGCTGCCGGTGACCGATAATCTGCGCAGCCGCCTGACCTTGAACGAGGCGCGGGACGAGAGCGATACGATCGATGCATTCGGGTTTTCGGTCTTCGATACCCGGACACAGACAGCGCGCTGGGAGAACACGCTGAACGTCGGTTTTCATGAGCTGGTTGTCGGCATCGAGCACAGCGAGGACAGGGTCAGCGGCACGACGGATTTCGACGAGGACAGCCGCGACAATACCGCCGTCTTCGCCCAGGGACTGCTCGATTTTTCCCCGCTTTCGGTGCAGGCCAGCCTACGGCATGACGACAACGAAGCCTTTGGCGATGAAGTCACCGGTAGCCTGGCCCTGGGCTATGAGCTGGACGCCCACCATACCCTGCGCGCCAGCTATGGCACGGCCTTCAAGGCACCGACGTTCAATGACCTCTTTTTCCCCGGGTTCGGCAACCCCGACCTGGACGCCGAGACCTCCGAGACGTTCGAACTGGGTGTTCGCGGTCGGTACCGGCATGCGTTCTGGGATCTGGCGGCCTACCAGACCCACATAGACGATCTGATCGCCTTTACCTTTCAGGATGGCAGGTTTTCCGCCTTCAACGTCAACGAGGCCCGCATTCGCGGTGTGGAGTTCTCTGCCGGCACCGAACTCGCCAACTGGACCCTGCAGGCGGCATTGACCTATACCGATCCGGAAGATCGCGAGACTAGCAACCGCCTTCCGCGGCGCGCCTCACGAAGCCTGCGCCTGGATGTCGATCGTGAGCTGGGCGACTGGTCGCTGGGTGGCTCGTGGATCGTGCAGAACCATCGTTACAACGACGCCGACAACGAGGAGCGCCTGCCCGGCTTCGGGCTGGTCAACCTGCGTGCCGGCTGGCAGTTCGCCCCATTCTGGTCGGCCCGCCTGACGGTCGAGAACGTGCTCGACAAGGACTTCGCGACGGCAAGGTTCCTCGATGGGGATGATTTCCTCAACGCCGGTCGCGCTGCCTTCGTCAGCGTTCGCTACGGTGCCCAATGACGATGCGGCGCCTGATCCTGCTGCTGCCGGGCCTGGCCTTCGTGGGCTTGGGACTGGGGCTGGTCGCGGGCACGGCCCAGGCCGAGGAGCGGGACCCGGTATGCGCCACCGACGACCGCGACCGCGAGGTGTGCCTGGACGCCCCGGCGGAGCGCATCGCCGTGCTCTCGCCGGGCGCCACCGAGCTGACCTACGCCGCCGGGGCCGGCGATCGGGTGGTGGCGGTGGTCGCTTTCAGCGACTACCCTCCCGAAGCCAGGGAGGTGACCTCGGTGGGCAGCCATACCCGGGTCGACCTGGAGGCCCTGGTCTCGCTCGAGCCCGACCTGGTGGTCGGCTGGGTGACCGGCAACCCCGCCGAGCAGCTCGAGACCATCGAGGAGCTGGGCATGGCGGTCTTCTATATCGAGCCGCGCGATGTCGAGGGGGTGGCCAGCGCCATGGAGCGCCTGGCACGGCTGGCCGACACCGAGGCGCAGGGGGAGCGCGCGGCGCGGGAGTTCCGCGAGGGCATGGCGTCGCTGGCCGAGCGCCATGCCGATGCCGAGCCGGTGACGACCTTCTACCAGGTGTGGGACGAGCCCTTGATGAGCGTCAACGACGAGCACCTGATCGGCCAGGTGGTGGCGATGTGTGGCGGCGTCAACGTCTTCGGCGAGCTCTCCCGGCTGGTACCGCGCATCGATGACGAGGCGGTGCTGGCCGCCGATCCCGAAGTGATCGTTGCCGGTGGCATGGGGGAGGAGAACCGTCACTGGCTGACCCACTGGGAGCAGTACCCGAGCCTTGCGGCGGTGGCCCGCGACAACCTGTTCTTCGTGCCGCCGTCGCTGATCCAGCGGCCCACGCCCAGGCTGCTCGAGGGCAGCCGGATACTCTGCGAGAAACTGGAGGTGGCACGTGGGCGTCGCTAGACGGGGGCGGGCGCCATGCGCCAGCTGAGCCTGCCATTGGGTGTGCTGCTGCTGGCCGCCCTCGCCGCCCTGGTGCTGTCGGTCGGCGTCGGCAGCGCCAGCGTGGCGCCGGCGGACCTGTGGGCGGTGCTGCGTGGCCAGGGCGACGCCCTACCGCGCACCCTGATTCTCGACCTGCGGGTCCCGCGGTCGCTGTCGGCCTTCGCCACCGGCGGGCTGCTGGCGGTGGCGGGGGCGCTGATGCAGGTGCTGCTGCGTAACCCGCTGGCCGACCCCTATGTGCTGGGACTCTCCGGCGGCGCCTCGGTGGGCGCGCTGGCCGCCATGCTGGCGGGGCTCGGCGGTGTGGTGATCTCCGGCTCGGCCTTCGCCGGGGCGCTGGTCTCCACCCTGCTGGTGTTCGGCCTGGCCCACGGCACCGGTAGCTGGACCCCCTCGCGCCTGCTGCTCACCGGGGTGGTGGTGGCGGCCGGCTGGGGCGCGGTGATCACCCTGATGCTGGCGGTGAGTCCCGCCGATCGCCTGCCCGGCATGCTCTACTGGCTGATGGGCGATCTCTCCTATGCGCGCACCCCCTTGCCGCCGCTGGCGTTGCTGGGGGTGGTCTGCCTGCTGCTGATCCCCCTGGGGCGCAGCCTCAACGTGCTGGCCCGCGGGCCGCTGCAGGCCGCCGCCCTGGGCGTGGCGGTGCGCCCCCTGGAGTGGACGATCTACATCGCCGCCAGCCTGCTCACCGCCATGGCGGTGACCACCGCCGGCAGCATCGGCTTCGTCGGTCTGGTGGTGCCGCATATGCTGCGCCTGGTGCTGGGTAACGACCAGCGGTTGATCCTGCCGGCCTGTGCCCTGGCTGGCGGGATCCTGCTGGTCCTGGCCGACACCCTGGCGCGCATCATGATCGCCCCGGAGCAGCTGCCGGTGGGGGTGATCACCGCGCTGCTCGGCGTGCCCACCTTCCTCTACCTGCTCTACCGGAGCCGCTGATGAGCCGACTCGAGACGCAGGGACTGGTCATCGACGTGCCACAGCGCGGCGACGGCCGGGCGCTCGACCTGCTCCTCGAGCCGGGACAGGTGTGGGGCGTGCTGGGGCCCAACGGCGCCGGCAAGACCACCCTGCTGCATACCCTGGCCGGGCTGCGCGCGCCACGCCGCGGCGAGGTGCGCCTCGATGGCCGGCCGCTGTCTGCGCTTGCGCGCCGCCGGGTCGCCCGGCAGCTGGGGCTGGTGTTCCAGGAGCGCCTGGACGGCTTTCCCGCCACGGTGCGCGAGACCGCCCTGATCGGCCGCCATCCCTGGCTGTCTCCCTGGCAGATGGAGGGCGGCGAGGACCTGCGCCTGGCCGAGGCGGCGCTGGCGCGGCTGGATGTCGGTCACCTGGCCGATCGCCTGGTGAACACCCTCTCCGGGGGCGAGCGCCAGCGGCTGGCCATCGCCACGGTACTCACCCAGGCGCCGCGCATCTGGCTGGCCGACGAGCCGACCAACCATCTCGACCTGCATCACCAGACCGCGGTGATGGCACTGCTCGCCGAGCAGGCCGGTGCCGGCCACGCGGTGATGATGTGCCTGCACGATCTCAACCTGGCGGCACGCTGGTGCGATCACCTGCTGCTGCTCTATCCCGACGGCGAGGCCTGCTGGGGGCCGCGAGATGCCATGCTGGTGCCGAGCGCCATCGAGCGACTGTATGGCCAGCGCCTGGCCACCGCCGAGGTCGACGGCGCCCCCGTCTTCGTTCCCGCGAGGCGACGGGCGAGAGGCTCCGAAGGTCCGTGAACTGGTCCTCCCCTCACTGAGCCAAGACGCGCGGGGATAGAACAGAGCGCCTGCCATTGCACCGATAGCCGTTGAGAAAACCGTCTAAACTTCAAACAATAACCTGCGACGGTGAGTGCGATGGAGGTTACCAGCCTGCTCAGTACCGATACGATCTGTCTGCGCCTGCATGGACACACCAAGTCAGAGATTCTCGATGAGCTGATCGAGGTGCTGACGAAAGCGGGCAAGCTGACCGATCCGAAAGCGTTCAAGGAGGCGATTCTCAAGCGTGAGGCAGAGTTTCCGACCGGACTCGAGAAGGGCATCGCCATCCCCCATGCACGCACCGACGCGGTCCGATCACCGGCGATCGCCCTGGGCATCGCGCCGAACGGCGTCGAATACGGCTCGCTCGACAATCAGCCTAGCCGGATCTTCTTTTTGATTGCCGAAACCGAGGCGGTGGCCGAGGAACATCTCGAAATCCTCGCCGCGCTGACCCGGCATATGCAGGAGTCGAACTATATTCAGAGCCTGCTGCAGGCGGGGAGTGCGAACGAGTTGATCAGGCTGCTGGCCGACGAAGCGCAGGCCGGCAATGCCGTCGAGGCCGGCAATGCCGTCGAGGCTGGCGCCGACGCCACCGGGCCGGCGGCAGCAGCCGCCCCGCCGATGCCGCGAGTGCTGGCGGTGACCGGCTGTCCGACCGGCATCGCGCACACCTATATGGCAGCCGATGCGCTGAAAGTCTGTGCCGAACGGATGGAACTGCCGATCCGGGTCGAGACCCGCGGCGCAATCGGCGAGCGGGATCGCCTGACGGAGCAGGAGATTGCCGCCGCCGAAGTGATCGTCATCGCCTCCGATACCCGGGTCGATATGAATCGCTTTGCCGGCAAGAAGCTGATCAGGGTGCCGGTAGGGGACGCGATCCACGACCCGAAGGGGCTACTGGAACGGGCCCTGAGCGGAGAGGCGGCGGTCTACACCGGCGAAGGGGACGCCGCCGCGCCCCGGCCGGCCGCGACCCGGCCCGGCATCTACCAGCACCTGATGAACGGCGTCTCGAATATGTTACCGTTCGTCGTCGGCGGCGGCATCCTGATCGCGCTCTCCTTAATGTTCGGCGTCGATGCGTTCGACCCGGACAGCCCGAACTACCATCCACTGGCGGCCGCGCTGATGACCCTGGGGGGCAGCGAAGGCGCCTTCGGCCTGATGATACCGGTGCTGGCCGCGTTCATCGGCATGAGCATCGCCGACCGGCCCGGCTTCATGCCGGCGATGGTCGGCGGCTGGATGGCGGTGCATTCCGGCGGCGGCTTTATCGGCGGCATGATCGCCGGCCTGCTGGGCGGCTATCTGATGCTGGCCGTCAGCCATCTCTGCCGCAATCTGCCGCGCAGCCTGCAGGGGGTGGAGACGGTGCTGATCTACCCGGTGATCGGCCTGCTGCTGACCGGCGGCATCATGTACCTGCTGCTGATGCCACTGGCCGATATCAATAGCGCGCTGGTGAACTGGCTGGGCTCGCTCGGCATCGGCAACCTGATCCTGCTGGGCACCTTGCTGGGCGGGCTGATGGCGGTGGACCTAGGCGGGCCGGTCAACAAGGCGGCCTACACCTTCGGCATCGCCGCCATAGCGGCGGGCAACCACCTGCCCCAGGCCGCGGTCATGGCCGGCGGCATGGTGCCGCCGCTGGCGATGGGGCTGGCGACGCTGCTGTTCCGCAGCCGCTTCGGCGCCAACGAGCGGCGCGCCGGCAAGAGCTGCTTCGTGCTCGGCGCCTCCTTCATCACCGAAGGCGCCATCCCCTTCGCCGCCGCCGACCCGCTCCGGGTGCTGCCCGCCTGCATCGTCGGCTCGGCGCTGGCGGGCGGGCTGTCGATGTACTTCGGCTGCCAGCTGCCGGCCCCCCATGGCGGCGTCTTCGTCATCCCGCTGGTCCAACACCCGTTTCTCTATCTACTGGCGATCGCCTGCGGTTCGCTGCTGAGCGCCCTGTTGGTCGGCAGCCTGAAACCGCCGCTCGCCGTCGAAGCCCGCGTAAAACCGCCTCATTCATCGGGACCGTGAGATGGGGGCACTTATAGGGCGTGGCGGAAGCGCAGGATCCGGCGATCATCCTGGGGGTCGTCGAGGATATCGGCGTGCACGCCGAAGGTGCGCTGCAGCCTGTCGGCCGTCAGCACCCGCCGGGGTGTGCCGATGTCGACCAGGCGCCCGGCATCCATCACGCCGATGCGGTCACAGTCCATGGCCTGGTTGAGGTCGTGCAAGGCGATGACCACCGTGACCGGCAGCTGCCTGACCAATTGGAGGATCGATAGCTGGTGACGAATATCGAGGTGGTTGGTGGGCTCGTCGAGCAGCAGGATGCTCGGCTGCTGAGCCAAGGCGCGAGCAATATGGACGCGCTGACGTTCACCGCCGGAAAGCGTGTGCCAGAGACGGCCCGCCAGATGTCGCATGCCGACATCATCGAGGGCTCGGGAGACGATGGCGTCATCCTGGTCCGACCACGAACGTAGCGGTGAGAGGAAGGGGGTCCGGCCCAGGGCTACCGCCTCTCGTACCTCTATCCGATCGAGGGTTTCCGCCTGTTGCTCGACGAAGGAGATGGATCGGGCGATGTCACGTTGCCGCATCCTGGTCATCGGCAGGCCGTCCACCAGGACGCGTCCGCTCTTCGGCCTGCGCAGCCCCGCGAGCACTCGCAGCAGGGTGGTCTTGCCAGAGCCGTTCGGGCCAATCAGGCCGAAGGTTTCGCCGGCCTCCACCGCGAGGCTGACGTCGTCCAGCAACTTGTGCCCGTGGACCGTCCAGTCGACCCGTTCAGCGGCCAGTTTCATCGTATTTTCGTCCCACGAACCAGAATCATGGCGAAAGCCGGGGCACCGATCAGCGAAGTGACCACTCCGATCGGCAACGCCTGCCCCGGCACGAGGATACGCGAGAGGATGTCCGAGCCGATCAGAAAGACGGCGCCGGCCAGCGCCGAGGCAGGCACCAGGCGGGTGTGGCGGCTGCCAACGAGAAAGCGCATGGCATGGGGAATCACCAGACCCACGAAGCCGATGGCGCCGACCTTGGAGACCATCACGGCGGTCACCAGTGCCATGGCGGTAATCAGGATGCCCCGGACGCTGCGCACGGCGATGCCCATCGAGGCGGCGCTGTCGGCGCCGAAGGTAAAGGCATCCAGCGCACGCCGGTGCCACAGGCAGATCAGTAGACCGCCCAGGGCGACGGGCAGCCCCAGGAGGACATCGTCCCAACGAACGCCGGAGAGGTTGCCCATCAGCCAGAACATGATACCGCGCGCCTGCTCGGCACTCGCTGACTTGGCGATGATGAAGGCGGTGAGGGCATTGAAGAGTTGCGATCCGGCAATGCCGGCCAGAATGATGGCCCCCGCGGCCTGGGTACCGCGTCCGCCCCCTGTACCGCTGCTGGCAGCATGGGCGAGCAATACCACCAGGCCGAAGGCCAGACCCGCCCCGGCAAAGGCCCCGAGCGAGAGCGTCATGGCGCCGGCGCCGATCCCGGTGATGGTGACCGCCACGGCACCGGTCGAGGCGCCGGCGGAGATCCCCATCAGGAACGGATCGGCCAGGGGGTTGCGCAACAGCGCCTGCAGGACGACGCCCGCCAAGGCCAGCCCGGCGCCGCAACAGGCCGCGAGAATGGCGCGGCTGAGCCGGTAGCTCCAGATGATGCCGGCGTCGATTCGATCGACGGCATACCCCGCCCCCCAGAGCCGGTTGGCCAGCACCTTGAGGATCGTCTCGAGCGGGATCGACGTCTCGCCGATCGCGGTGCCCGCCATCACGGCGATGAGCAGGATCAGTGGCGTCAGCCAGGTCCAACGCCATCGGAAGCGAGCCGGGGATCCCAGCGCTATTGCCGAATTCATCGGTCGAAGGACAGGGTCGACAGGGCATCGGCCAGCGTCTCGAGGCCGAAGATCGTGCGCATCGTGGCGCTCATCGCATGGGCGTCCATTTCAATGATGTGCCCGTTCTTCACCGCTGCCATTTCGCGGGTGACGGGATCGCTGTGTAGAAACTCGTGCTTTTTATCGACAGCGTCGGCAGGGTAGCGGCGACGATCCATGTGGGCCACCACGATGACATCCGGATCGGCCTTGGCAATGGACTCCCAGCCGACGGTGGGCCACTCCTCATCGGACTGGATCACATTGCGAATGCCGAGCTTGTCCATTATATAGCCTGGCGCACCGAGCCGGCCGGCGACGTAGGGAGCAGCCGACAACTCCGGAGAAGAGAACCAGAATACCGCCGACAGGTCTTCCGGCAGCTCGAGACCCTCGGCGTTGGCGATAGCGCGCGCCTCGCGCGCCTCGAGGTCGGCCACCAGCGCCGCCCCGGTGTCCTGCACGTCGAAGATCGTGGCCAGCTCGTTGATGCCCTTGTAGACCGAATCGGGGGAGAAGGCGGCAATACGGGTGCCGTCGCCGCCGGTGGCATTGTCCTTGGTATCGCAATCGGCTGGCATGATGTAGGTGGCGATGCCCAAGTCATGAAACTGGCCCCGGGTCGCCACGCTGCCGGTGGGGCCAATGTGCCACTCATATTGGGCGACGACGAGATCGGGTTTCTTGTTCACCACGGCCTCGAAACTCGGATCATTGTCGGCGATTCGCTCGATGTCGGCATTGACATCGCGGAACTGTGGCAATACCGGATTGAACCAGACCGAGGTTCCTGCGACCCGGTCGGCCAGCCCCAAAGCATAGAGGATTTCGGTGGCCGATTGACCGACGGTGACCGTGCTGTTTGGTGCGGATTGAAAGCGGACTTCCATGCCACAATTGGTCAGCGTCAGTGGATAAGAAGTGGTATCGGCCATGGCATGTAAAGCCGGGATAAGAGATAGCGTTGCCAATATATGACGAGCGACGTTCATGCATTTCTATCCGAGTTTTTGGGAAGAGGTGGCCGATCACGATATTGTGATTTTCGATCTTAATACCGTGTTTTTCATGGCCATGCCGCGATGATGCTCGCCTCGACCTCGGGGTGTTGATCGCGAGCGGCGAAGATCATGTGATAAAACCGCATGCAAAAACAAGCCCTGAGATACCCATGAGGATCGGGCCATCGGGCCGCAACCGAGCCCCCCCGTGCCTGCCCGGCGGGGTGCCCAGGCGCACCAGGAGTGCGGCGTGGCCGTCTTATGGAACGGAAGCTAGCCATCGATTGCGCCTGTTGCGGCAATTGCTTTAGGATGGCCCGACTGAAGATGGGTGCCCCTGCCTGCAGGGGATAATCGGGAAGTATGGTGAGGCTGTACGGCCAAGTCCATCGCTGCCCCCGCAACGGTAATGAGCGAGTCGCCTGCGAAGACCACTGGCATGGGCCGGGAAGGTGCAGGCGTTGGCGTGACTCTTTCGAATGCGCCCTCCTTGAGCCCGGAGACCGGCCCGTCGTTTCGTTTCATCCAGTGGCGGTGCGGTGGGCACCGGGGATTAGGGTGTGTCTGCGATTCCTTTCTTTCCTTTCCAACGAGCTTCCCGTTCCTGTCGGCTGCCGGCCAGGCGGTCGTGTGCCATCGCCCTGACGTCTCTTGCCGCTTTCATGCGAGGCCATGATGCCCGCCGTGTGTGAGTTTCCCTTTGCCGCCGTCGTCGGCCAGGAGGCGCTCAAGACCGCCTTACTGCTCAACGTCATCAATCCCCGGGTGGGCGGCGTGCTGATCAGCGGTCCACGGGGGAGCGCCAAATCCACCCTGGCGCGGGCGCTGGCGGCGATCCTTCCCGATGACGCCGAGGGGCGTCGGCCGCCGTTCGTCACCCTGCCGCTGGGCGCCAGCGAGGACCGCTTGACCGGCAGCCTGGACCTTCAACGGGTGCTTTCCGAGCGCGAGGCGACCTTCCACGCGGGCTTGCTGGCCAAGGCGGATGGCGGCGTGTTGTATGTCGACGAGGTCAACCTGCTGCCGGACACCCTGGTGGACCTGCTGCTCGATGTGGCGGCGAGCGGCATCAATATCGTCGAGCGCGACGGCATCAGCCATACGCATCCTGCGCGCTTCAGCCTGATCGGCACCATGAATCCGGATGAGGGGGAACTGCGCCCCCAATTGCTCGACCGTTTCGGCCTCTGCCTCGAGCAGGACGCGGCGCTGAGCGTCCGGGAACGGATTGCCATCGTGCAGCAGCGAGAGGCCTTCGACCGCGACCCGCAGGCCTATGTGGCGCACCATGAGGCCGTCCAGGCGTCACTGACCCAGCGTATCCGGCGAGCGCAGCGGGCGCTGGCCGAGATCACCACCGAGCCCTGGGTCTACGAGCATATCGCGGTGCGTTGCGAGGCCGCGGGTGTCGAAGGCCTGCGGGCGGATGTGACCTGGCATCGTGCGGCCCAGGCGCATGCCGCCTGGCGAGGCGCGAACACGGTGGGCCAGGAGGACCTGGAGACGGTCGCGCCCTGGGTCCTGGCGCATCGCCGTACGACTCACCACACCCCGCCACCTCCGCCGTCCGGAACGCCGCCGCCTCCCCCGGGGAAGGGGGATTCCGGCGCCGACAGGGAGGCTTCGTCCGCCACCCCCGACCACACCGCTGCCTCGGAGGCCCAGGGGCAGTGGGGCGCCATGCCCCCGGTGACACAGCAAAGCGTGAGGGTGCCGATAGCGGATTTGCCGGAGCTCTCCGCTGGGACTCCCGCGACACCCTCGCCATCGACGCCGCCGTCCTCGCGAGTGCGCCGGGGGCACCAGCCGGGGCAGCGCCGGGCGCATGCCGAGGCGAAGCAGCCGGACTGGTTCGGCACCCTGATCGCCAACCGGGGGCACTGGCCCTGGCGACAACTGCGCTATCGCAAGGCCCGCACCGGGCAGCCGGTGTTGCATGTCATCCTGCTGGATACCTCCGCGTCCACCCTGGGCCAACGTCTGTTGGGCCGGGCCAAGGGCCTGGTCGACCGGCTGGCGCGCCAGGCCTACGCCGCCCGGGAGCAGATCGTGGTCCTGGGCTTCGGCAATGACGGCGTCACGTCGATCCTGCCACGGCGACGCGCGCCCAAGGACATGCTCAGCCGGCTCGATGCCGCGGGCGGTGGCGGTGGCACACCGATCCGCGACGCCGTCCTGCGGGCGGCGCGGCTGATTCGCCAATGGCGGCGACAGGACGCCGGCCTGCATGTCCGGACCTACCTCATCACCGACGGTCGCACCCGGCAATCCCTGGCCGGCCTGCCGTCACTCGGTGACTGTGTCGTCGTGGATACCGAGCAGGCTGCCGTCAAGCGGGGGCGGGGGGCCCTCATCGCCCGGCAACTGGGCGCCCTGTACCGGCCGTTGTCCGGGATGGAGTCAGCATGACCGAGCACGCCTTGATTCGAGCCAGGGGCCGTTCCGATACGGAGGCAGGCCGGGGGCCGGCGCGGGCGGCCTGTCCCGCGGTCTTCATCGCCGCGCCGGCATCGGGGCAGGGCAAGACCACGGTGACAGCCGCGCTGGCCCGGATGCTGCGCAACCAGGGCAAGGTGGTACGGGTCTTCAAGACCGGTCCGGATTACCTGGATCCCCTGGTGCTGGCTCAGGCTTCGGGCCAGCCGGTCGACCAGCTCGATCTGTGGATGGCCGGCGAGGCCTATTGCCGGCAGCGCCTGTTTGATGCCGCCCTCGAGGCGGACCTCATCCTGGTGGAAGGCGCCATGGGCCTGTTCGATGGCGAACCGTCCAGCGCCGATCTCGCGGCCTTGTTCGACTTGCCGATGGTCATCGTCATGGACGTGAAAGGGATGGCCCAGACCGCGGCGGCGCTGGTGGCCGGCCTGGCGGGGTTCCGTGACGATATCCGCATCGCCGGGCTGATCGCCAACGCCTGCGGTTCGCAGCGCCACCGGGAACTGATCGACGCGGCGCTGCCGGCCGCCATTCCTCTGCTGGCGGCGGTGGAGCGCAATGCGGCCCTGGCCCTGCCCGAACGGCACCTGGGGCTGGTGCAGGCCGATGAGATCCGCGAGGACCTGGAAACCCGCTTCGAGGCCGGTGCCAAGGCGCTGCTGGCCGAGGGGCTGGCGGAGGCACTCCTGCAATTGCCGCCGGTCGCCTTCGACGCGGTGCCCGACAATCACACGGCGATACCGCCCGCGCTTCACGGCCAGACCATCCTTCACGGCCATACCATAGGAGTGGCGCGGGATGCGGCGTTCAGCTTCATCTACCAGGCCAACCTGGACCTGCTGGAGCGGATGGGAGCGACACTGCGTTTCTTCTCGCCGCTGACCGACGGATGCCTGCCCCCCTGCGATGCCCTCTGGCTGCCAGGCGGCTACCCTGAGCTCCACGCCGCGCCGTTGGCGGCGAATGCCGCCATGCGGGATGACATCCGCCGCTTCTTCGCCGCGGACAAGCCCATCCTCGCCGAATGCGGCGGCATGCTCTATTGCCTGGAAACCCTGACGGACTACGACGATCGGGCCCACGCCATGCTGGGCCTGCTGCCCGGGCATGGCGCCATGCGAGGGCGGCGAGGCTGTCAGGGGATGCAGACCGCCGAGCTGCCGGAGGGGCCGATCCGTGGCCATGCCCATCACCGCTCGGTGGCGGAGGGCACACCCGCGCCAATCGCCCATGGGCGGCGCCAGCGCCATCCCGCGCCGGGGGAGGCCATCTATCGCCAGCGACGGCTGACGGCGTCCTACCTGCACCTGTTCTTCCCTGACAATCCCGCCGCCGTGGCCTGCCTGTTCGGGCAGGGCCCGGTGTCGGCACGCCAGACCATCGACATTGAGGAATCCAACGGATGCGACTGAACAAGATCCCCGCCACGGTGGTGACCGGCTTCCTGGGCAGCGGCAAGACCACGCTGCTGGCGAGCATTCTGCGCCAGGTCACCGGCAAGCGCATCGCCGTCATCGTCAACGAATTCGGCGAGCAGGATATCGATTCCAGCCTGCTGCGCGGCTGCGCCTTGGGTTGTGAAGAGGGCGGCGAGGACGGTGGTTCCTTAGATAAAGGTCTCTCAGAAAATGGCATCTACGAGCTGGCGAATGGCTGCATCTGCTGCACGGTGGAAGAGGAATTCCTGCCGGTGATGAAAAAGCTAGTGGCCCGCCGGGACGACATCGACCACATCCTGATCGAAACCAGCGGCCTGGCCTTGCCCAAGCCGCTGGTCCAGGCGTTCAACTGGCCGGAGGTGCGCCAGCATTGCACCGTCGATGCCATCATCACCGTGGTCGACGGGCCGGCTGTCGCCGCTGGTCGTTACGCGAGCGATGTCGACAAGGTGGAGGCTCAGCGCCGGGCCGACGAAAGCCTGGATCATGATCCCAGCCTGCGTGAATTGCTGGACGACCAGCTGAGCGCGGCCGACCTGGTGCTGGTCAGCAAGACCGACCTGCTCGAGCCGGCCGACAAGGCGCGGGTGGAAGCACTGGTGGCCCAGCGGGTGCCGGAATCCGTGAAGACCCTGTTTATCGACCAGAGCTTTTTTATCAACCAGACTCGGGCCACGGATACGTCCCAGTTGGAAGCCCTCATGGGCATCGGCGCGGCGAGCGAGGAAAACATCGACCGCATCGCGAACCACCACGATCGCCACCATGCCGAGGGGGCGCATCACGACCACGCGCACGATCATTTCGATTCCTGCGTGATCCGGCTGGGGGAAGTCGATGGCGACGCCCTGGCGGACAGGCTCCAGCAGCTGCTGAAAACCCACGAGATCTATCGGGCCAAGGGCTTCGCGGCGATTCCGGGCAAGCCCATGCGTCGGGTGATCCAGGCCGTGGGGGAGCGCCTGGACGGCTATTTCGACCGGCTATGGGGGCAGGACGAGCCGCGCCGCACCCAGCTTGTCATCATCGGCAAGGCGCTGGACGGCCATGACCTGCACGCGGCCCTGGCGAGCGCCGAGATCGCGACGACCACCTGATGCACCTTTTCGCCGCCAAGCCCGGGGGCTTCGTCGACGATGAGGGCATCGTCGACCTGCAGCAGAGCCCTGCCGAGATCGTGATCCTGTCAGCCGCCGACAGCAGCCTGTCGGCCCTGGCGCAGGCGGTCGATCGGCTGGTCTCGACGGTCGGGGATGGTTACCCGACGGTACGGCTCGCGAACTGGATGAACCTGGTCAAGCCCGCCGCCTACGATCTCTACGAGGATCGTGTGCTGGAAGAGGCGCGTCTGGTGATCGTCTCGCTGATGGGGGGCAGCGCCTACTGGCAATACGGCCACGAGCGTCTACTGGCCTGGGCGGCCGCCGGCCAGGGGCGCCAGCTGATCCTGGTGCCGGGCAGTGACGAGCCGGACGACGCCTTGCTGGAGGATTCCAGTGTGCCTTTCGAGTCGGCCCACCGAGTGTGGCGCTACCTGAGAGAGGGCGGGGTGGACAATGCCGAGCAGTTACTGCGTTTCGTCGGCGCGCAGTGTCTGGGGTTGGCACTGGACTGGCAGGAACCCAAGGCGATTCCCGCGGCACTGCTCTACGCACCTCTCTCCACACCCCAGTCGTCAGGGCGACAGGACGCGACCCTGAGCGAATGGCGAGAATGTCAGGTCCCCGAACGTCCGGTGTGTCTGCTGCTGTTCTACCGGAGTCACCTGCAGGGCGCCAATACCGCCGTGCTGGACGGCCTGATCGAGGCGCTGCGAGCCCAGGGGCTCGAGCCGCTGGCGGTGGCCGTGGCGTCTCTGAAGGAGGAATCCTGCGTCGCCTTCGTCAATCACCTGATCGAACAGACGGGCGCCATGCTGGTGGTCAACACCACCGGGTTTTCCGTCAACCGCAATCCGGACGACCTGGACGCCCTCGACGTCCCCGACAGCCTCTTCGTCGGGCGGCCGGTGGTGCTTCAAGCCATTTTGGCGAGCAGCACCGAGGAAGACTGGAGCGCCAAGGTGGCCGGCCTGCATAGCCGCGACGTGGCCATGCAGGTGGTCCTGCCGGAGATGGATGGACGCATCATCACTCGGGCGGTGGGTTTCAAGGCGGAAGCTCTCTACAGCGAGCGCTGCCAGCTATCGGTGACCCGCCACGCCCTGCATCCCGAGCGCGCCGCCTTCGTCGCCAAGCTGGCTCGGCGATTCTGTCGTTTACGTCAGGCGCCCAATGCCGACAAGCGCCTGGCGCTGGTGCTGGCCAATTATCCCAATCGCGATGGCCGCATCGGCAATGGGGTCGGCCTGGATACGCCGGCATCGACGATAGAGATTTTGCGGGCGCTGGCCGCGGCGGGCTATCCGGTGAGCGACGTGCCGGACGACGGCGATGCCCTGATCCGGCTGCTGCAGGGCACCGTCACCAATGATCACCGCGTCCTGGACCAACGCGGCTGCTGGCAGAGCATCGGGCTCGACGACTACCTGCAGTGGTTCCAGACCCTGCCGGAAGCACTTCAAGAAGCGGTATGCAGGCGCTGGGGGGCGCCGTCGGAGGATCCCAAGTGCCGCCAGGGCCGCCTGATGATCGCCGGGATCCGCCTGGGGGAGACCTTCGTCGGGATCCAGCCGGAACGAGATTTCATCGACGACCCGACCCAGACCTACCACGATACCGCACTGGTGCCGCCCCACAGCTACCTGGCGTTCTATCTCTGGCTGCGCGATCACTACCGGGTGGAGGCGGTGGTCCACGTCGGCAAACACGGCAATCTGGAATGGCTGCCGGGCAAGAGCACGGCACTGAGCGCCGATTGCTGGCCGGAGATCGCCCTGGGGCCGGTGCCGCATTTCTACCCGTTCATCGTCAATGACCCGGGCGAAGGCGCCCAGGCCAAGCGCCGCAGCCAGGCCGTCATCATCGATCACCTGATGCCGCCGCTGGCCCGTGCCGAGCTCTACGGTGCCATGGCGGAACTGGAAGCCCTGACCGACGAGTATTACCAGGCCCTGAGCATGGATCCGCGGCGTGAGGCGCTGCTGCGCGAGCGGATCCTGGAGCATCTGCGCCGCACCGGTATCGACCAGGAGCTGGCCCATAGTGCGGATAGCGTGGATGACGAGTGCCTGCTCAACGAGCTGGACACCTATCTGTGCGATATCAAGGAAGCCCAGATCCGCCATGGCTTGCACGTGCTGGGCACCCTGCCGCCGCAGGACAAGCTGGCGGGGACCCTGGTCGCCATCCTGAGACTGCCACGCGGAGAAGGGCCGGCCCATCGCGGCTTGTTGCACAACCTGGCCGACGACCTGGGATTGCAGGAAGACGGCAGGCACTTCGATCCCCTGACGGCCGGGGCCGAACCCTGGACCGGCCCGAGGCCACCGGTCCTGACCGAGCTGGAGGCGTCCGCCTGGCGCACCGGCGCCGATACCCGTGAGCGTCTGGAACGGCTCGCCCATCGGCTGGTGACCGACTACGTCCTGGCGCCGGGCTGCCTGGCCACCTTGGCCCGTGACTATCCGGCCACCGCGGCGCAGTGTCGCTATGCCCGCGAACGGCTCTGGGTCGCCATGCAGCGTGGCGCCGAGATGGAGATCCAGTCGCTGCTGGACGGACTTAACGGCGTCTTCGTGCCGGCTGGACCAAGCGGCGCCCCCAGCCGCGGGCGGCTGGACACCCTGCCCACCGGGCGCAACTTCTTCAGCGTGGACAATCGCTCGATTCCGTCACCCGCCGCCTGGTCCCTGGGCGAGAAATCGGCGCAGGCGTTCGTGGAGCGCTATCTGCAGGACAACGGTGACTACCCGCGCCGGCTGGGGCTGTCGATCTGGGGCACCGCGACCATGCGTACCGGCGGCGATGACATCGCCCAGGCCTTCGCCCTGATGGGGGTGCGGCCGGTCTGGTCGCTCGGCTCGCAGCGGGTGATCGATGTCGAGGTGATTCCCGCCATGCTGTTGGGGCGCCCCCGCGTGGACGTCACCCTGCGGGTGTCCGGCTTCTTCCGCGATGCCTTTCCCAATGTCATCCGCCTGTTCGATGCCGCGGTGCAGGCGGTCGCCGAGTACGAGGAGCCAGGCAACGGCAACACCATCCGCGCGGCGGTGCTGGAGCGCCGGCAGGAACTCGAACGCCAAGGGCTATCGCCCGACGCAGCCGCCCGGGAGGCCAGCTACCGGGTCTTCGGCAGCAAGCCCGGCGAGTACGGCACCGGCCTGAACCGGCTCATCGACAACCGCGCCTGGGACACCGCGGACGATCTGGCGGAGGCCTACCTCGGTGCCGGTGCCTACGCCTACGGCCAATTCCCGGAATCCGGAATCGCCGCCCGGGGGGCCTTCGAACGACAGCTCAAGGGTCTGGATGCGGTGATGCAGAACCAGGACAACCGCGAGCACGATATCCTCGATTCGAACGGCTACTACGAGTTCCAGGGGGGCATGGCCAATGCCAGTCGTTCCCTCGGTGGCCAAGCGCCGGTCATCTACCACGCCGATCACGCCAACCCGGCGCATCCGCGGATTCGTACCCTCAAGGAGGAACTGGCCCGCGTGATTCGTTCCCGGGTGCTCAATCCCAAGTGGATCAACGCCATGCGGGAGCACGGCTACAAGGGCGCCTTCGAGATGGCCGCCACGGTGGACTATCTGTTTGCCTATGATGCCACTACCGATCTGGTGGCCGACTATCAGTACACCCAGGTCACCGAGGCGCTGGTACTGGATCGCCGCAACCAGCAGTTCCTGCGCGAGCATAACCCGGCGGCGCTGGAGGAGATGGCCGAGCGGTTACTGGAAGCCGTCCAGCGGGGGATGTGGCAGGACCCCGGCCAACAGGGCCCCGACCTGCAGGACCTGCTGCTGCAGATTGATGAGGCCAAGGAGACAGGGGCCCCATGATGAATAAGATGGATAAGCCGGCTGACGCTCGCATCAAGGGCTGGTGTCCCGGGGCATGGCGACCCATGGCGACCGGCGATGGCCTGCTGGTCCGCGTACGTCCCCGCCTGGGCCGACTCACCCGGAGCCAGATGCTGGCACTATGTGACGCGGCCGAGACTTTCGGTAGCGGCCTGATCGAACTCACCAGTCGCGCCAATCTGCAGTTGCGCGGCGTGTCGGAAGCCACCTGGCCAGGGCTGATGGACTTCCTCGTCGAGCATGGGCTGGTCGACCCGGACCCGCACGCCGAGCGCCGGCCCCAACTGCTGCTGGCACCGGACTGGCAAGCGGGCGACGCCACGCATGAGGCGGCCCGCTTGCTGCAGGCCCGCCTTGGTGAGATGCCGGAACTGCCGGACAAGATGGGCATCGCCATCGATGTCGGTGATGCGCCGGTGCTGGGCGAGGTATCCGCGGACTTCCGCATCGAGCGGTCGGCACCGGGCACCTTGCAGCCGCGGGCTTCGGGCGGCCTATTAGTCCGGGCCGATGGACGTGCGCTGGGCACCCCCGTGGACTCGGTCGCTGCCGCCGTCGAGCACCTGGTGCGGCTGACGCACTGGTTCGTCGCCAGCGGTGGAGGCCAGGCCGGACGGATGCGACGGCATCGGACGCCACTGCCATCCTGGGCGCCGGCCTCGATTCGGCCCGCCGAGGCCGGCCCCCGCCCAGCGCTGGGCCACCATGTCCGGGGCCGGGTCGTTGGCCTGCCGTTTGGACGGGCGCCGGCCTCGGCACTGCGTGCCGCGATCGAACCAACCGCGGTAACCGCCGTGCGGGTGACGCCCTGGCGGCGCCTGCTGGTGGAAGGGGCTGGAGAAGGCGCCGCATGCGCAGGGGCGGCGTCGGTCGCTGGCCTGCTGAACGATGAAAACGATCCGCGCCTGGCCATGCAAGCGTGTCCGGGCGCCCCCCATTGCGAACAGGCGAGTGTCGAGACGCTGGGCCTGGCCGAACGACTGGCAGGCCGGGTCGAGGGCAGCGTGCATGTGTCCGGTTGTGCCAAGGGCTGCGCCAGCCAGACCCCCGCCGAGCTATGCCTGGCCGGGCGGGCCGGAGGCTTCGACCTGATCGTCGGCGGTTGCGCCGATGGTACGCCGGTTGCGACCGGCCTCAGCGAAGCCGAGGTTGTAGAACTCATTTCCAGACGTCCGGGAAGATGAGTGCCGGGGACAAGGCGGCCATGGATGGCAAAAGTAGTGCCCATGGAAAGGCTTGCAGCGCCCTCGCGAAGGCTTGGCGCCGGGAAAGCTCGCGGTTGAGAAAGAAGCTTTTAGTCCATTTGGAGAAAAGATATGCCTCACGTCTATGAAACGGACGGACCGGCCATCTACCGGGAGTCCTTTTCCATCATCCGTCGCGAGGCCGAACTGGAGCGCTTCTCGGAGGAGGAAGAGCCGGTGGCCGTGCGCATGATCCATGCCGCCGGATTGGTGGGGCTTGCCTCGCACCTCCATTTCCGCGGCGACGCGGTGAACCGGGCTCGGCAGGCGCTGGAGCAGGGCGCGCCGATTTTGTGTGACGCGCGCATGGTATCCGAGGGCATTACCCGCAAGCGCCTGCCGACGGACAACGCCATCATCTGCACCCTGCACGACGAGCGGGTACCCGGCCTGGCCCGGGACATGGCCAACACTCGCTCGGCAGCGGCCGTGGAACTCTGGCGACCTTACCTGGACGGTGCGGTGGTGGCGATCGGCAATGCGCCGACCGCGCTGTTCCACCTGTTGAACATGCTGGAAGCGCCGGATTGCCCGCGCCCGGCGGCCATCATCGGCTGTCCGGTGGGTTTCGTGGGCGCGGCCGAGGCGAAGGACGCCCTCTGGGAGAGCGCCTCGGTACCCTGCTGCATCGTGCGCGGTCGACTCGGCGGCAGTGCGGTGACGGTGGCCGCCATCAATGCCATAGCGGATCGTAGCGAATGAAGCAGGGAACCATTTACGGGGTCGGCCTTGGGCCCGGCAGCCAGGATCTGATGAGCGTCAGGGCGGATCGACTGATCCGCGGGGCGTCGCATGTCGCCTATTTTCGCAAGAAGGGCCGAACCGGCCATGCCCGCAGCATCGTGGAAGGCCTGGTGGCGGCCGAGGCTACCGAACTGCCGATGGAATACCCGGTCACCACCGAGATTCCGTTCGACGACCCCCGTTACAACGAGCTGCTGGCGGCCTTCTATGAAAGAAACGTCGCACGACTGACCGAGATCGCTGACGCGGGCCACGATGTGGTGGTGCTGTGCGAGGGCGATCCGTTTTTCTACGGCTCTTTCATGCACCTGTATACGCGCCTGCAGGGGCGGGTGCCGGTATCGGTGGTGCCCGGCATCACGGGCATGTCCGCCGCCTGGACCGCCACCGGGCAGCCGGTGACCTGGGGCGATGACATCATGACCGTGCTGATGGGCACACTGCCGGAGGCGACGCTGGTCGAGCGCATCTCGCAGACCGACGCCCTGGTGGTGATGAAGATCGGACGCAATCTGGACAAGCTCAGGCGGGCGCTGGCCCGGGCTGGCCGAGAAGGGGAGGCCTGGCTGATCGAATACGCCACCATGCCGCAGGAGCGGATACTGCCGTTCCGCGAAGCCGGCGATAGCGTCCCGTACTTTTCCATCCTGGTGATCCACGGCCACGGGAGGCGACCATGAGGGGCTGGCTGAAAGTCGCCGGCCTGGGCCCGGGCGCCGAGGTGATGGTCACACCGGAAGTGTCTGCCGCGCTGGCGGATGCCACCGATGTAGTGGGCTATGTGCCCTATGTCGAGCGGGTGCCGCCGCGGCCGGGACTGACGTGCCACGGCTCGGACAATCGCGAGGAAATCCGGCGGGCGGAACAGGCGCTTCGGATGGCCGCCAACGGCCGTCGAGTGGTGATCGTCTCATCGGGTGACCCTGGCGTGTTCGCCATGGCCGCGGCCATCTTCGAGGCGCTGGAGGCGGGAGAGCATACGTGGCGCGCGCTGGACATCCAGGTGTTGCCGGGCATCTCCGCCATGCTGGCCGCCAGTGCGCGCGTAGGTGCGCCGCTGGGACATGATTTCTGTTGTATCAACCTGTCCGACAACCTCAAACCCTGGGCCCTGATCGAGAAGCGCTTGCGGCTGGCCGCGGAGGCCGACTTTGCCATGGCGTTCTACAACCCCCGCTCCCGGGCGCGGCCGGAGGGGTTCGCACGCGCCTTGCAGGTGTTGCGGGAGGCCTGCGGGCCAGGGCGCCTGATCGTGTTCGCGCGGGCCGTCTCCACGCCGGAGGAATCCGTTCGGATCACGACCCTGGCCGAGGCGGAGCCGGAAATGGCCGATATGCGCACCCTGGTGATGGTGGGGTCCAGTCAGACGCGCCGCATCGAGCGCGATGGGCAGCCGTGGGTTTATACGCCGCGCTCGGCGTCAGGGTCGGAGTTATGACCGAGCCAGGCCAGGACCGCGTCGACGGAATGGGCTTCCTGGCGCGGCGGGAGAGCCGGCCGCTCGATCATCACCACCGGCAGGCCCAGTTGCCGGGCGGCGGTGAGTTTGGACACCGCGCCATTGCCGCCGGAATTCTTGCACACCAGGCGCTCGACGCCATGTTCCCGGAGCAGGGCCAGGTCGCCGTCCAGCGTGAAGGGACCACGGTCGATGGTCACACTGTGACGGGGCAAGGGCGGTGGGGCCTCGGGTCCGTCGACCAGCCTCAGCAGGTAGTGGTGCTGGGGCCGTGCCGCAAAGGCGGCGAGATGCATGCGCCCGATCGCCAGCAGCACCCGCTGCGGCGGACCGGCCAGGGCGCTCACCGCCGCGTCGACACTGGCGACCCGTTGCCAACGATCGCCGGCCATCGGCTCCCAGGGGGGCCGGGTCAGGGCGATGAAGCGGATGCCGCTTCGCTGCGCCGCCGATACGGCGTTGCGGCTCATTCGTTCGGCAAAGGGGTGGGTGGAGTCGACCAGATGGGTGATGCGCTTGTCCGCCAGGAAGGCGGCCAGGCCCTCCACCCCGCCAAAACCGCCGACGCGGGTGGGCAACGGCTGCGGTTTGGGAGTGCTTACTCGACCGGCATAACTGAACAGGGCAGGGATCGATCGTTCGGCCAGGGCGCGGGCCAGGGCGCTGGCTTCAGAGGTGCCCCCCAGGATCAGGACTTTCATTGGGGCTTCTTGAGCTCCTTTCCCATTCAAGCTGTTGGCAAGATGAGCGCCGGGGACAAGGCGCAGCGAGGGTCTTTTGCCATGGATGGCAAAAGTAGCGCCCATGGAGGGGTTTACAGCGCCCTCGCGGAGGCTTGGCGCCGGAACAGCTCATCTCCTTTCTGGGACTCAGATGGTGGCTGACGTTAACGACGCTCCCTGGCTGACGATTCTAGGCTGGGGCGAGGGTGGCACAAAGGGGCTGACACCGGCAAGCCGCGACGCGCTGGAAGGTGCCGAGGTGGTGTTTGGCGCAAGTCGCCACCTGCGCCTGTTGCCGCCTCTGGCTGCCGAGGTGCGGGAATGGCCGGTGCCATTCGCGGACGGACTCCCCCAACTGTTGGCCGAGCGCGGCCGCCGGGTCGTCATGCTGGTTTCCGGCGACCCGTTCTGGTTCGGGGCAGGCACCACCTTGGCGCGTCATGTGCGCATCGAAGAATGGCAGGCCCTGCCATCGCCATCCACCTTCAGCCTGGCGGCGTCGCGGCTGGGCTGGTCGCTGGAGGGCTGCCCGTGCCTGGGGCTGCATGCCAAACCCCTGACGCGCATCCGGCCATATCTGCATCGCGGAAGGCGCTTGCTGGTGCTGCTGAGGGATGGGGAAGCGGTGGCCGAACTGGCGGCGTTGCTGGTGCGCTGCAGTTTCGGCTCGTCTCGGCTGCATGTGCTGGAATCGCTGGGCGGTGATGGCGAGCGCATCCGCAGCGTGCGGGCAGATGCCGCCCTGCCTAGCGATATCCGCCACCCGGTCGCGGTGGGCCTGGTGGTGGCCGGTGATGGGCCGGCGTTGCCGCTGACACCTGGCCTGCCGGACGAATGGTTCGAGCACGATGGCCAGATCACCAAGCAGACCGTTCGCGCCATGACGCTGGCCGCCTTGGCCCCGGCACCGGGGGAGCGGCTGTGGGATATCGGCACGGGGTCGGGCTCGATTGCCATCGAGTGGCTGCTGGCCCACCCGGACAACCGGGCCGTGGCCTTTGAGCGTGCCAGTGAGCGGGCGGCGCGGGCGCGTCGCAATGCACGAATGCTGGGCGTCGACTGGCTCGAGGTGGTGGAGGGGAGCGCCCCCGACGTACTGAGTGATCAGATGCTGAGCGATCATCCGCCGCCCGACGCGGTATTCATCGGGGGCGGGCTATCGGAAACGCTGCTGGAAGCTCTTTGGCGGCGTCTGCCGGCTGGCGTTCGCCTCGTGGCCAATGCGGTGACCCTGGAATCCGAGGCCTTGCTGGCTCACTGGCAGCAGGTGGCCGGCGGTGAGCTGCTGCGTCTCGAGCTGGCGGCCGCCGCTCCCATCGGCACGCGGCGGGGCTGGAAGGCCAGCTACCCCATCGTGCAATGGCGGGTGATTCGATGATAGTGGCGGGTTTCGGCTTTCGCCGAGGGGCGCTGCTGGCGTCGCTGATTGATGCGCTGGATCGGCTCCACGAACACTACGGTGCCGTTGACCGGCTGGCCGCGACCCAGACGATGTGGCCGCTGGTTGAGGCATTGGGCCAAGCCCGGGGGCTCGCGGTGATCGCCGTGGCCGACGCCGCCCTGCCGACGGCCACCACCCTCACCCGCTCCAGGTACAGTTGGCGGGCCCGGGGCACGGGGAGCGTCGCCGAGGCCGTCGCCCTGTTGGCGGCGGGTCCCGGTGCGGCATTGCTCGGGCCGCGGCTGATTTCGAATGACCGACTGGCCACCGCGGCGGTGGCGCGAGCCCCTCTGGGAGAGACAGCATGACGGTACACTTTATCGGCGCCGGCCCCGGTGCGCCGGATCTCCTGACATTGCGGGGGCGGGATCTCATCGCCTCCTGCCCCGTGTGCCTCTACGCGGGGTCGCTGGTACCCGAACAGGTACTCGAGCATTGCCCGGAAGGCGCCCGGATCCTCAACACGGCGCCTCTGTCCCTGGATGAGATCATCGACGAGATGCGTAGCGCCCATGCCGCAGGCCTGGACGTGGCCCGACTGCATTCCGGAGACCTGTCGGTGTGGTCCGCCATGGGGGAACAGTTGCGCCGGCTGCGCGAGCGGGACATTCCCTATGCCATTACCCCGGGCGTGCCGTCCTTCGCCGCGGCGGCCGCCACCCTGGGACAAGAGTTGACGCTGCCGGGGGTGGCGCAATCCGTGGTGCTGACCCGCACACCGGGGCGTGCCAGCGCCATGCCGGGCGGCGAAACCCTGGCCCACTTCGCGAAAACCGGTGCCACCCTGGCGATTCACCTTTCCATTCATCACCTGGCCCAGGTGGTGGAAGACCTGGTGCCGTTCTACGGTGCCGATTGTCCGGTCGCCATCGTCTGGCGGGCCAGTTGGCCCGATGAACGGGTGGTCCGGGGGCGCTTGTCGACGGTGGCATCCCGAGTCGACGAGCGCATGCAGCGGACGGCACTGATCCTGGTGGGACCCGTTCTGGAAAGTGAGGATTTCCAGGAAAGCTGCCTGTATTCGGTCGGCTATGATCGTCGCTTTCGGCCCCAGTCGGCGGACTCGCCCTTTGCCGGTACCGCAGAAGACATGGGAGGCGACGCATGATCCAGCTCTCGCTGATCGGCATCGGTACGGGCAATCCCGATCATGTCACCCTGGCTGCCGTGCGGGCGCTCAATGAGGCGGACCTCATCCTGTTGCCACGCAAGGGGGAAGCCAAGTCGGACCTGGTCGACCTGCGCCGGCTGCTGTGCCGGAACCTCCTGGACGATCCGTCACGGACCCGGGTCGTGGAGTTCGATCTGCCTCGACGCGATGCCCGCGCCGATTACCTGGGCGCGGTGGACGACTGGCACGGGGCGATCGCGCGTGTCTGGGCCGGGCTCATGGAGACTCATCTGCCGCAGGGCGGACGGGTCGGCATGCTGATCTGGGGTGACCCGTCGCTGTACGACAGCAGCCTGCGCATCGCCGGGCGGCTCCGATCTTGTATGAAAAGCTGTATGAAAAGCACCGCCGGCCGGGCGGTCGAGGTGGACCTGAAGGTAGAGATAGTACCGGGAATCACCAGCCTGCAGGTCCTGACCGCCGAGCACCGCATCCCCCTCAATGCGCTCGCCGAACCGGTCCTGATCACCACGGGGCGGCGTTTGCGTGAGCGCGGCTGGCCCGGCGATGCCGCCAGCGTCGCAGTCATGCTCGACAGCGGAGGCGCCTTCGAGGCGCTGCCTCCCGAAGGCCTCTACATCTGGTGGGGCGCCTACCTGGGCATGGACAAGCAAAGCCTGCTCGACGGCTGGTTGGCTGACGTGGCCCCGTCGATCCTCGAGCGCCGCTCCGCCCTGCGCGAGCAGCATGGCTGGATCATGGACGCCTACTTGTTGGCCCGGGCGCCGCTGCTGCCGAGCCAATCGAATAGCCCTATCGACACCGCAGGAGAGTGAAATGAAGAAGGTCGATCCCCAGCGCCATGCCGAGCGCATGGCCCACAAGCAGAAGATCATGAACGAGCGCATCGCCGCCGCCGACAAGGATCAGGGCGTGCTGCTGGTGCTCACCGGCCCCGGCAAGGGCAAGAGCAGCTCCGGCTTCGGCATGCTCGCTCGCGCCCTGGGCCATGGCATGCAGGTGGGGGTGGTGCAGTTCATCAAGGGCAAGTTCCAGACCGGGGAGGAGGCCTTCTTCCGCCAGCTGCCGGGCGTGGACTATCACGTCATGGGCGAGGGCTACACCTGGGACACTCAGGACCGCGAGCGCGATATCCGTGCCGCCGAGGCCGCCTGGGCCGAGGCAAGCCGGATGCTGGCCGACGACAGCTACGACCTGGTGCTGCTCGACGAGCTCAATATTGCCCTGCGCCACGAGTACTTGAACCTCGACCGGGTACTGGACGACCTCCAGGCCCGCCCGGTGATGCAGCACGTGATCGTCACCGGCCGCCATGCCCCCGAGCCGCTGGTCGAGCTGGCCGATACCGTCACCGAGATGAAGGTGGTCAAGCACGCCTTCAAGGAGCAGGGGGTCAAGGCCCAGAAGGGGATCGAGCTTTAAAGCGCCTTTCCGAACGTCCCGCGAGATGAGCGCCGGAACAGCTCATCGCTTTCGTCGAGTTGTGACAGACGTGCTTAGACAGCTTCGTCGGGGCCACGAGCATCAATGACATTTCCAGGAGAGAGCCGCATGGCAGAGCAGAGCGGGCGACCCGACCACGCCTTCCCCGAAGCACAGCGGGCCGGCGTCTACCGGGCCATCCACGAGCGCCGGGACGTGCGCGCCCAGTTCCTGCCGGATCCCATCCCGCCCGAGGTGCTGGCGCGCCTGCTGGAGGCTGCCCACCACGCGCCCTCGGTGGGCTTCATGCAGCCCTGGGACTTCCTGGTGATCGACAGCCTCGAGGTGCGCGAACGGGTGCATCGGATCTTCGAGCGTGAGAACGCCAGGGCGGCCGAATGCCATGCCGGGGCGCGCGGGATGCTCTACCGCCGCCTCAAGCTGGAGGGCATCCTGGAGAGCCCGCTCAACCTGTGCATCACCTGCGACCGGGAGCGTGGCGGCGAGCACGTGCTGGGTCGGCACAGCATCGTCGAGACGGACCTGTTCAGCACCTGCCTGGCGGTCCAGAACCTGTGGCTGGCGGCCCGGGCCGAAGGCATCGGGGTCGGCTGGGTCAGCATCCTCGACCCGGCCGAACTGGCCGAGGTGTTGTCGCTGCCGGCGTCGGTCTACCCGCTTGCCTACCTCTGCCTGGGCTATGTCGGCGACTTCCTCGACCGGCCGGAACTCGCCCGCGCCGGTTGGCGGCAACGCCTGCCGCTGGCCGCGCGGGTGCATGGCAATGGCTGGGGCGAGCCACTGGCCAGTACTCCCTTGAAGCGGGCGATCGACGCTCGACATGACAGCAGTTGATGGAAGTCATTGTCCACTTTGATGATTCGGGCCACCACCCCGGATGCGGGCAAGAGCTCGGTGGTGGCGGGGCCGTGAAGGCGGGTCACCAGGACGCGAGAGTCAGGGGGATCGCAAGCTTGCGGTCAGGGGGGGGAGCGGTCCAATTTCTATCTCCCTGGCGGCCATTCGTCATATGACGGAAGCTCGTCCCCATGCGCCAACCAGGGTACGTCATGTGATCGCCAGAGATGGACGGTCGGGCGCATCCCAGGGTCTTCGTCCAGTGTCGGAACCCGAAGG
The DNA here is from genome assembly GCF_003202205.1 of Halomonas sp. LBP4. Taxonomy (GTDB): domain Bacteria; phylum Pseudomonadota; class Gammaproteobacteria; order Pseudomonadales; family Halomonadaceae; genus Halomonas; species Halomonas flagellata. Next base: position 503,801 of record NZ_PDOG01000001.1, on the reverse strand, counting down.
ATGAGGTGGGGCTGTCCCGCTCGCTCCGCCATCAGGTGAGTACCACATACCGAACAGAACCAGCGTCGCTTACCAGCTGACGACTCGTAGTGGGAGAGGTGTCGCTCACCGGCTGTCCAGCGAAAGTGCTGTCGCTCGACGCCGGCGGTGGTCGCAAAGGCCGCGGCATGCGCCTTCTGGCAGGTGCGACAGTGGCAGTGCCCGATCGGCATATCGAGCCGATCGACCTCATACGTTACGACACCACAAAGACAGCTTCCTTGCATGCTCACCTCGAAAGATTGATCAGGGCTTACGTCTGATACATGGCCCGGTTCGAAGCAGCTGAAGACGCTAGCGACGAAACTGATGGTTGTGTTGTCCGCTCCATTAGCTCGATTTTCCTGTCGTCGGGATCCTGGACGATGTAGACCTCCCTGCCGGCGATTTTATGCCGATTCGCAATCTCCAGGTGCGAGAGAACCTTTTCGAGATCCGGAATGATGAAGCCGAGCCGTGTATTGTCCACCGCTTCATTCTCGAACAGCGGATATAGCTCGAACACCATCCCTGCATCCTGCGAGGCGTAATGGATAGGTCCGTCTCCATGCCGCTCCTTCAAGAAGCGAAAGCCCAGTAGCTCATAGAACCGCTTGCTTGCCTCCAACTCCTTGCAGCGCAAGACGAGAAGGTTGATCTGCAGGGCAGGCCCATCCCTATGCTGTGCCGTAGTCATCATACACCTCGATATACCACTTGGGTTTCATTCGCCAAAGATCCCGTCGGATATGTGATGTCAGGCTCTTCTTGGAATCCAGTACGAAGGAGCGTTCGCCTTGCCTGACAAACACCACCCAATGCCAGAATGGCTTGTCTCCTTCCATACGCCATTTTATTGAAAGCAAGGCCTTGTCCGGCAGAGCCTTCCAGGACTCGAATGGAGATTCCGTAGGCGATATGGATATTTGAAAGGCCGAGAGGAGGGTTCGGACATGCTCAGTATCAGACCATAATGCCTTGTCCTCGGCATGAATCCCCAGGCCGTTGGCTACCCGCTTGGCTTCGGGGTAGGAAACGCCCGCCAGGGCAGCGCTCGCCGCAATTCCGCAACCCGATGTTTCTTCCTGGATGACCGGCTCCATGTCATTCTCCAATGAATAGCGACTAACTGATGACGGCATGGGCCGAATCAACGTGTCTTATTCAGCAGGATAAGTCAATCTGACGTAGTCGTGTCTCTCCGTTGGTTGACTATCCATCGGGAGATTGTGTGGCGACTGATTGTGGCAGGCCATTCCCCCTCGGATTGCGGGCAGTAGGGCGGGTGGGTAGAGTCTCGCTATTCCAAAGGGCGTACCGGCTGGGGCGAGACGTAATGCATGGCGACACTGATGATCCAGGGCACCACCCCGGATGCGGGCAAGAGCTCGGTGGTGGCGGGTTGCGCCGGGTGCTTGCAGGCGTGGATTCGTAGTCAGCCCAAGAGATAGGTCCTGAGCTGTCTTTCCTCGCGCATGACATGGAGTATCAGCACGCTATCGGCGTCCTGGCGGTAGAAGACCCGGCAAGGTGGCACTACGACCTCCCGGTAGACGGAATCGGGAAGTTCCGGGGGCGTGCGGCCTGATCCAGGGAAGGTCTCGAGGCGTTCGGTGGCGGCAAAGACCGCTGTCACCAGCTTGCGGGCGGCGTCGGGGTTATCCAGGGCGATATAGTCGGCAATGGCCTCCGGGTCGGAGAGGGCGGGTTCCGTCCAGGTTACTTCAGCCATTTGCCCAGCTTCTCTTTCGCCTCCGACTGGGAGTAGGTCCGTCCCTCCAGAGCTGCCCGTTCCCCTCGAGACAAGCCATCCAGCAGTGCCAGGCGACGCTGCATGAACTCGTAGTCTTCCACATCGACGAGGTAGGCGGAGGGCTGGCCATGCTCGGTGATCAGCACCGGCTCCTTGGAGTCGTGCAGTTCTGCCAGGATCTTGGTGGCCTGGCGTTTAAGATTGGTCACCAGCTCGACTTTCATGGGAATCTCCGTCTCGGGAGTGGCAAGTGATACTATAGTGTCACTTTGGGGCGGCGGGCAATCCACCAACGGCAAGGGGACGGCAACGAGCATGGCAACACTGATGATCCAGGGCACCACCTCGGATGCGGGCAAGAGCACCGTGGTGGCGGGGTTGTGTCGGGTGCTGGCGCGGCGCGGGGTGTCGGTGGCGCCGTTCAAGCCGCAGAACATGGCGCTCAACAGCGCGGTGACGGTGGATGGCGGCGAGATCGGCCGCTCCACGGCGCTGCAGGCGCTGGCGGCCGGGGTGGCGCCGCATAGCGACATGAACCCGGTGCTGCTCAAGCCCGAGAGCGACCGCGGCGCCCAGGTGATCCTGCGTGGCCGGGTGCAGGGTCATATGGCTGCCCTGGACTACCACGCCTACAAGCGTGAGGCGAAGGCCGCGGTGATGGCCGCCTGGCAGGCGCTATCGAGCCGCCATGACGTCGTCATCGCCGAGGGTGCCGGGAGCCCGGCGGAGATCAACCTGCGTGCCAACGACATCGCCAACATGGGCTTCGCCGAGGCCGTCGACTGCCCGGTGCTGCTGGTGGGGGACATCGACCGCGGCGGTGTCTTCGCCCAGCTGGTGGGCACCCTGGAACTGCTCTCGGCCTCCGAACGGGCGCGTACCCGGGGCTTCGTGATCAACCGCTTTCGCGGCGATATGGCGCTGCTGCAGCCGGGCCTTGACTGGCTCGAGCAGCGCACCGGCAGGCCGGTGATGGGCACGCTGCCCTATCTGCCGGGGCTGCTGCTGGATGCCGAGGACAGCATCGGCCGCGAGGGGCGGGAAGAGGGCGAGCCGGCGCTGCACGTCGTGGTCCCGGCGCTGCCGCGCATCAGCAACCACAACGACTTCGACCCCCTGCGCCTGCACCCGCGCGTGGCGCTCACCTTCGTCGGACCGAACCAGCCCATCCCGCCGGCGGATCTGCTCATCCTGCCGGGCAGCAAGAGCACCCGCAGTGACCTCGATTGGCTCCGCCGCCAGGGCTGGGAGACCGCGATCCGGCGCCACCTGCGCTTCGGCGGCAGGGTGCTGGGCATCTGCGGCGGCTTCCAGATGCTGGGCACGGTGATCGACGACCCGGAGGGGCTCGAGGGGCCGGCCGGCTCCACGCCGGGGTTCGGCCTGCTGGCGATGACCACCCGCATGGTGGCCGGCAAGCAGCTGCTCAACGTCGAGGGCCGCCTGCTGTCGGAGGGGGAGCCTATCGCCGGTTACGAGATCCACAACGGCGTCAGCGAGGGGCTTGCGTTGGAGCGACCCTTCTGCGAGCTGGAGGGGCGACCGGACGGCGCGGTCAGCGACGATGGCCAGGTCATGGGCACCTACCTGCACGGCCTGTTCGACCGCCCCGAGGCCTGCACGGCGCTGCTGGCGCGCTGCGGCCTGGGCGGCGAGGGCGGGGCGGTGGACTACGCCGTCCACCGCCTCGCCGAGCTCGACCGGCTGGCCGATGCCCTGGAGGCGTGCCTCGACATGGTGGGGATCGAACGTCTACTGGCATCGCGGTGATGCAGTCGACCCCGGGCTCCGGAGCGGCTCAGGCGTCGGGCAGATGACCGGCGAAACACGCCGGGTCGTCGCTGATCACGCTCTCCACCCCCCAGGCCCACTGGTGGGCGAAGGCCGTGGGATCGTTGGCGGTGTAGCAGAGCAGGCGATAGCCCGCCTCGCACACCGCTCGGGCACCGCGTCGGCTGAGCCGCTTCCAGTCGGCATGCACGCTGTAGGCGTCCACCACCTCGCAGCGCGAGCGCCAGTCGCGGGAGATGCCCTCGAACAGCACGCCCAGGGCCAGCCGCGACGGGGGGGCCAGCTCCCGGGCGCGGGCCAGGGCGCCATCGTGGAAGGAGGAGAGAATCAGCCGCTCCGGGGGCAGGGCATCGAGCAGGGTCGGCACTACACTGTCGACCAGCGCCGCTGCATTGCGGCCGCGGGTGACCTTGAGCTCCAGGTTGAGGCCCATGCCGAGTTCGTCGAGCAACTCCAGCATCTCGCGTAACGTGGCCATGGGCTCGCCACGGTAGCGGTCGCCGAACCAGCTGCCCGCGTCCAGCCTGCGAGCGCGAGGCCAGTCCAGGTCGGCCAGCCGTGCACGCCCGTCGGAGCAACGTCGCACGGTGGCGTCGTGCCAGATCACCGGGGTGGCGTCGCCGAGCAACTGCACATCGAGCTCCACCCAGGTGCAACCGGCCTCGAAGGCGGCCCGCACGGCGGCCAGGGTGTTCTCCGGAGCATGGGCCGAGAGGCCGCGGTGGGCCATCAGGCGGGGCAGGGCGATGGCGGGGTGTGGCATGGACGTCGCTTCCTTGTTCGGTCGGCCTGGGATCATACTGCACGGGGGTGACGGCAGGATGTCACTGCACGATATGCCAGGCTGTCGCCGGAAGGAATATGCTAGCCTTCGCGCGACTGTCTACAGGCACGGGGGGATGACGATGAAGGTGGTGAGTCTCGAGCCGGGCGAACGGCGCGATGCCTGCCTGGCCCGGTTGTGTGCGGCGGTGCACGGCACGACCGCGGGCTTGACGCCCCTGGTGGCGTTCAGTGGCACGCGACACCTGCTGTTTGCCAACGAGGCGGCACGGCTGTGGGCGCTGGTGGACAACGACGAGGCGCCGTTGTCACTGGCCCTGCTGGTGCTCGACGAGGCCGGCGACGGCATGACGCTGGCGCTGAGCGCGTCTCTCGTGGAGAGCCGCGAGCCCCGGCGGCGGCTGATTCGCGAGCTGGCGCTGAATGCGCCGCTGCGGGTCGAGCCGACGGATGACCTCGACGAGGCGTTCCTGCGCGAGTGCGGCATCTCGCGCTGGGTCGAGGATGCCTGCGGCCAGCGCGTGGGGCTGTCCGGCCGGCATCCGGCGACCCTGCCCGGTGAACTCAAGCCGACGCTGTCCTTCGACGAGCAGGAGGTGCTGCGCCGCTTCAAGCACGACGCTCGCTTCTTCGAGGCGGAGAAGCGGGCCTTCGTCGAGGGGTTGGCGTCCTTAACCTCCGGGGCCTGATCTCGACGGATCGGCCCCTGACTTGACCCCCGGAGCCATCGGCGTTTGGATAAAGGGCCCTAACCCGAATGCGAGGGAAGCGCTGAACAAATCGGCGAGCGAGATGAAGCGCAAGGCGTACGGAGCACAGGAACCGGAGCATATGCGGTATATGTGAGGATTCCGCGCACCGCGCAACGCAGCGATTCGCTCGCGCAGACATTTGTGCAGTGCTTCCCTAAGCATCCCGATACACAGGACAGCATCCCATGGCCAAGCGCATCCAGTTTGCCCGCACCGGCGGTTCCGAGGTGCTCGAGTTCGCCGACGTCGCGCCAGCCGAGCCGGGGCCGGGCGAGGTCCGGGTCGCGAACCGGGCCATCGGCCTGAACTTCATCGACATCTACTTCCGGACCGGCCTCTACCCGGTACCGTCGCTGCCTTCGGGGCTCGGGACCGAAGGCGCCGGCGTGGTCGAGGCGGTGGGCGAGGGGGTCAGCCACCTCAAGCCGGGGGACCGGGTCGCCTACGCCCAGGGGCCGCTGGGCGCCTACGCCGAGCGGCACACCCTGCCCGCCGCCAAGGTGGTGGTGCTGCCCGATGCCATCGACTTCGAGACCGCGGCGGCCTGCATGCTCAAGGGGCTGACCGTGCAGTACCTGCTGCGCCAGACGCGTCGGCTCGAGGGCGGCGAAACGATCCTCTTCCACGCCGCCGCCGGCGGCGTCGGTTCCATCGCCTGCCAGTGGGCGCGGGAACTGGGCGTCAAGCTGATCGGCACCGTGAGCTCTCCCGAGAAGGCGGAACTGGCGAAGCGCAACGGTGCCTGGGCCACCATCGACTACACGAAGGAGAACGTGGTCGAGCGGGTACGCGAGCTGACCGGTGGCGAGAGGTGCGACGTGGTCTACGACTCGGTGGGCAAGGACACCTGGGAGACCTCGCTCGACTGCCTCAAGCCGCGGGCGCTGATGGTCAGCTTCGGCAACGCCTCGGGCCCGGTGGAGGGCGTGAACATCGGCATCCTCAACCAGAAGGGTTCGCTGTTCGTCACCCGGCCGAGCCTCAACGGTTACGCCGACACCCGCGAACGCCTGGAGACGATGGCCGCCGAGCTCTTCGAGATGCTGGAGAGCGGCAAGGTCAAGGTCGACATCGCCCAGCGCTATCCGCTGGCGGAAGCGGGGAAGGCCCAGGAGGCCCTGCAGGGACGCCGGACCATCGGCTCCACCATCCTGATACCTTGAACCCGGCTTCGCCGGGAGCTTGAAGCTGGAAGAGCGCCGCTTCGCGGCTGGAAGCTAGAAGAAAGACCTTGATACAGGGATTGGTGGCGACAGGCTGCCTTCCAGCTTCCAGCTTCCAGCTTCCAGCTTCCAGCTTCCAGCTTCCAGCTTCCAGCTTCCAGCTACTCGATATCGACGTAGGCGCCCATCTCCCGCATCCGCGACTCGAAGCGTGCCACGTTGTCGACCAGGTCGTCGGGGCCGAAGGCCACGCATTCGGCCAGCAGCACCTCGATCAGGGTGATCGCCGAAAGAATCGAGGGGAAGAAGTGGGGCGTGGCGTTGGTCACGTTGAAGGTAATGCTCGCCCCGGGCACCAGCGGCGAGCGCATGGTGTCGGTTACCACGATGGCGCTGACGCCCGCCTCCCGGGTGAGTTCCAGCGCACGGATGGTCTCGGCGCAGTAGGGCTCGAAGCCGAAGGCGACCACCACGTCGCCCTCGCCGAAGGGGGCGAGCTCGGTGAGCAGCCCTCCCTCCAGGCCGCGGACCAGGTGGATGTTGGGCATGGCGATGCGCCCCACATAGGCGAAGTGGTAGGCGCAGGCGAAGGTATCGCGGAAGCCCACCACCGCGACCTTGCCGGCCCCCAGCAGCAGGCGGGCGGCCTCGCGTACCCGGGACTGGTTGTCGGCGGTGAACAGCCGGCCGATGTTGTCGAAGGCCGCATCGCCGACGTCGAGGAACACCTGGTCGTCGGTCTGGCTGGCCAGGCTGCGCAGGTGGCTGGCTCGCCCCGAGAGCTCCACCGGGCCGGCCTGCACCGCCGACTGGAACACCTCGCGGAACTGCTCGTAGCTCTCGAAGCCCAGCCGCTTGGCCAGGCGCATCAGGGTCGAGGGGGTAACGCAGGCGGCGGCGGCCGACTTGCGAATCGACTGAAAGGCGATCTCGACCGGATGCTCCAGCACATAACCCGCGGCCAGCTTGAGCTGTGGGCTTAGTTCCGGGTAGGCCTCGGCGAGTTGCTGGTTGACGGCATCCAGCCGGGCGGCGCCGTCCAGGGGGGCCTCGGGACGCCGGGTCTCCTGTTCCAGCACACTGTTCTCCTCACCTGATTCCTGTCATGACCGCGCAAGCGCAGGACGCATTGTAACCCATGGGGACGATGGATGGGTGAAACAAACGTATCCCATGCCAATAGATAATGGCACGTGTGTGTTGACCCGACACATGACCTTCGTCTAGCATGCGGCCACAACAGGCGTGCCTTTCTCGAGGAAAAAATGACACGTTTGTTCCGGTTGCCGTCCCTTCGTCCGTTACCGCCGAGACCCGCATGCCCCACGCCACCCCCAAGCCCGACTACGCGACCCTGATCACCCGCCGCCACGACCAGGTGCTGGAGATCCGCTTCAACCGCCCGCACCGCCTCAATGCGGTGGTCGAGACACTCTACACCGAGCTGCTCGATGCCCTGGCCGTGGCCTCCGCCGACGTCGATGTCCATGCCGTGATCCTCACCGGCGAGGGCCGGGCCTTCTGCGTCGGCGCCGACATGAAGGAGCACGGCAGCGCCAAGCGCTCGCCGTTCCAGCGGCGCCAGTACCTGCGGCTCGGCAACGATGTCTGCGAGGCGATCCTTCGGCTGAAGAAACCGGTGATCGCCGCGGTCAACGGCTATGCCCTGGGCGCCGGGGCCGAGATGGCGGTTGCCTGCGACTTCATCCTGATGGCCGACGAGGCCCAGATCGGCTTCCCCGAGACCAGCATCGGCACCTGCGTGGGCGGCGGCGTCTCCAAGATCCTGCCCCAGCTGGTCGGCCTCAACATGGCGCGCCAGCTGCTGTTCACCGGCAGGCGCATCGACGGCGAGGAGGCCGCCCGCATCGGCCTGGCGACGGCCAGCTGGACCGGTGACGCCCTGCTCGACGAGGCCCGCCGCCTGGCCGGCCAGCTGGCCGGGCAGGCGCCGGTCTCCATCGCCATGCTCAAGCGGCTGGTCAACCAGGGCAGCGATACCGGCCTGGAGAGCCAGCTCCAGCAGGAGCTGGACGCGGTCTTCACCTGCTCCACCACCGAGGACTGGCAGGAGGGCGTCGACGCCTTCGCCGAGAAGCGTTCGCCCCGGTTCCAGGGCAAGTAACCATCTTCACCCGTCGATCACCGTTCAAGGGCCCTCGGGCCAAGGTCAGCACCACATGAATCCCATCGAAGGACATCTCGACAGCCGCAGCCCCCTGCACGACATCCTGGCCCCCACCGGCATCGCCGTGGTCGGGGCCTCGGCAGACCCCACCAAGCGCGGCTACAAGGCCATGGCCGGCCTGGTCAAGGATGGCTATCGCGGCGACATCTATCCGGTGAACCCCAGGGCCGACATGATCCTGGGGGTCAAGGCGTGGCCCTCGGTCACGGCGATCCCCGGCAGCCCGGAGCTGGCGCTGATCTGCACCCCGGCCGCCACGGTGCCCGGGCTGATCGCCGAATGCGGCCGTCGCGGCATCAAGGGGGCGGTGATACTCGCCAGCGGCTTCGCCGAGATCGGCTTTGATGGGGCCGAGCTCGAGCGCGAGATGATGGCCAAGGCCGAGGCGCACGGGGTGCGCATCATCGGGCCCAACACCTCGGGCATCTTCAACCTGCATCACCGCGTCAACCTGCTGGCGCTGGACAACGTCAGGCCCGGCGACGTCGGCATCATCTCCCAGTCCGGCAACATGCTGCTGTCGCTGGCGCTGGAGGCCCAGCACAACGGCCACGTGGGCTTCAGCACCTATGTGGGGCCCGGCAACCAGAGCGACATCGGCTTCAACGACTACCTGCGCTATCTCGGCGAGGATGTGCACACCCGTGTCGCCACCCTCTACGTCGAGGGCTTCCGCGACGGGCGCAAGTTCCTCGACGTGGCCCGCGAGGTCACCGCCATGAAACCGGTGGTGGTCTACAAGTCCGGTTCTACCGAGCAGGGCCAGAAGGCGGCCAGTTCCCACACCGGCGCCCTGGCCGGCAGCTACACCATGACCGTGGACCTGCTGCGCCAGTCCGGGGTCAGCGTGGTGCAGTACTCCGACGAGATCCTGCCGGTGGCCGAGGGCCTGGGGCTGTTGCAGAAGGCCCGCGGCAAGCGGGTGGCGGTGATCTCCGACGGCGGCGGCCAGGCGACCATCGCCTCCGATCGCCTGGCCGAGGCGGGGCTGGAGCTGGCCGAGCTCAGCGACACCACACGCCAGAGTCTGCGCGAGGTGCTCTTCCCCCAGGCCTCCACCCTCAACCCGGTGGACGTGGCCGGCTCCACCGATGCCCATCCCTCGCTGCTGGCCACCTGCATGGAGATCGTCGCCGCCGATGACAACGTCGACAGCGTCTTCCTGGTCGGCATGTTCGGCGGCTACAGCATCCGCTTCGCCGAATCGCTGCTGGGCGACGAGATGCGCGGCGCCGAGGCGATGGTCGACCTGTCCAAGGCCACCACCAAGCCGCTGGTGATCTACAGCCTCTACACGCCGATCAAGCCGCCGGCGCTGCGTCGCCTGCACGAGGCGGGCCTGCCGGTCTACGCCTCCATCGAGCAGTCGGTACGGGTCCTCGCCGCGCTGGGCGAGCGGGGCCAGTACCTGGCGCAGTTGCACAGCCAGAGCCGCGAGGCGGCCGTGGCGCCCCGGCCGGCACTGGTCGCGATGTTCGAGCGGGCCCGCGGCGAGGGGCGGGACCTCTTCGAGTACGAGGCCAAGCAGCTGCTGCGGGATCACGGTGTCGAGGTGCCGGCCGAGCGCATCGCCAGAAGCGAGGCGGAACTGGCGGCCATCGCGGCCCGGTTCCGTGAGGAGGTCGGCGATACCCCGCTGGCGATGAAGGTGGTCTCGAAGGATATCCTGCACAAGTCCGATGCCGGCGGCGTCAAGCTGAACCTCATCGGCGAGCAGGCCCTGCGCCGGGCCCACGACGAGATCCTGATCTCCTGCCGGGCCCATGCCCCGGCCGCCGAGATCGAGGGCGTGCTGGTGACGCCGATGGCGAGGAAGGGCGTGGAGGTGATCGCCGGGGTGATCCGCGACCCGATCTTCGGCCCGGTGCTGATGTTCGGCCTGGGCGGCATCTTCGTCGAGATCCTCGAGGACGTGGCCTTCCGCGCCATTCCGCTGTCGCGCCATGATGCCTGCGCCATGGTGGAGCAGATCAAGGCGAAGAAGGTGTTCGAGGGGGCCCGCGGCGAGCCGGCGGTGGACAAGGAGGCGCTGGTCGACCTGCTGCTCAAGGTGTCGAGCATCGTCGACGCCTACCCGGCGCTCTCCGAGCTCGACCTCAACCCGGTCATCGCCTACGCGGACGGCTATGCGGTGGTGGATGCCAGGGTTATCGTCGATCGTCAATCCATCGACGCGGAGGCCCGCGCATGAGCCCGACACTGCCGCAACTCACCGACGCCCGCCTGGCCCTGGAGGGGCGCGTCGCGACCCTGACCCTGGACCGCCACGACGTGCGCAATGCCCTGACCGGCAGCGCCCTGGCCGACGACATCGTCGCCACCGCCCAGTGGGTGAATCGCTGCGACGACGTCTCGGTGCTGGTAATCACCGGTGCCGGCAGCGCCTTCTCCGCCGGTGGCAACGTCAAGGACATGGCCAATCGCGGCGGCGACTTCGAAGGCGGTGTGGCCGAGGTGGCCACCCGCTACCGCCGGGGCATCCAGCGCATCCCGCTGGCCCTGCAGGACGTGGAGGTGCCGATCATCGCCGCGGTCAACGGCCCGGCCATCGGCGCCGGCTTCGACCTGGCCAATATGGCCGATCTGCGGCTGGCATCGAGCAAGGCCAAGTTCGGCGAGACCTTCCTCAACCTGGGCATCATCCCCGGCGACGGCGGCGCCTGGTTCATGCAGCGCCTGATCGGCTACCAGCGGGCCTTCGAGCTCACCCTGACCGGCCGGGTGATCGATGCCGAGGAGGCCCGCGACCTCGGCATCGTGCTCGAGGTAGTGGTGCCCGAGGCGCTGATGGCACGCGTGGGGGAACTGGCGTCCCGCATCGCCGCCCAGCCGCCGAAGGCCACCCGCCTGACCAAGCGACTGATGAAGATGGCGCAGCGCACCGAGCTCAAGGACTTCCTCGACCTCTGCGCGGTCTTCCAGGGCCTGTGCCACAACGAGCCCGAACATCTCGAGGCCGTCAACGCCATGCTGACGCAGATGGCGAGGAAGTAGGCATCAGCGGGCAGCGACAAACCCGGCTTCGGCCGGGTTTTTCATGGCCAGCCCCGGCAAGCATCATCGAAAGCGCTGGATTTTCAGGCGTACTGCTGTTGTGCTTGATGCAGTGCGCAACCACACGGAGGTGAGCGGGTATGGCCGACAGCACCCTGGTCTTCATCGTGCTCGGGTTGACGCTGGCGGCCTTCGTCTGGGGACGCTTCCGCTATGACCTGGTGGCATTGGCGGCCCTGCTGGGTTCGGTGATGCTGGGGCTGGTGCCGTCGCAGGAGGCCTTTCTCGGCTTCGGCCACCCGGCGGTGATCACCGTGGCGGCGGTGCTGGTGATCAGCCGCGGCTTCGAGCGCTCCGGGGTGGTGGACGTCATCGCCGAGCAGGTGCTCAAGGTGGGCGAGCGGCTCTTCCTGCAGCTTGCCGCCCTGACCGGCACCGTGGTGGTGCTCTCCGGTTTCATGAACAATGTCGGGGCCCTGGCGCTGCTGCTGCCGGTGGCCATGCGCCTGGCCCGCGAGCACGACACCTCGCCGTCGCTGCTGTTGATGCCGCTGGCCTTCGGCTCGCTGCTGGGCGGCCTGACCACCCTGATCGGTACCCCGCCCAACATCATCATCGCCAGCTATCGTCGTGCCGTCACCGGTGACGCCTTCGGCATGTTCTCCTTCTCTCCCGTCGGGGTGTCGGTCGCCCTGGCCGGCCTGGTCTTCATTCTGCTGCTGGGGTGGCGGCTGGTGCCTCAGCGGGCCGGCAAGGCCTCCACCGAGGAGATGTTCGATACTGCCAACTACCTCGTCGAGCTCAAGGTGGGCGAGGAGGCGAAGGCCATCGGCTGGACGCTGCGTGACCTGCACGACGCCCTGGAGGAGACCATCCCGGTGCTGGCCGTGGTACGGGGCGAGAAGCGTCGGGCCGGCCATGCCTTCTACGGTAGCCTGCAGGAGGGCGACATCCTGCTGGTGGAGGCGGGTCCCGAGGAGATGAAGTTGCTCGAGGACAAGGCCGGGCTTTCGCTCGGCGCCGAGCTCGAAGAGGATGAGGTGTCGGCCGACGAGACAGCTTCCCGGGAGAGCGATGCGGAGCCGGTGCAAGAGAATCCGGGAAGGAAGCACCGCAAGGAGAAAAAAGAGAAGAAGGAAAAGAAGAAAAAGAAGAAGGAGGTCGATACCGAAGGGCTCGAACTGGTCGAGGCGGTGGTGCGCAACGATTCGATGATGGTCAATCGCACTGTCACCCAACTGCGGCTGCAGAACCAGTTCGGTCTGCACCTGGTGGCGGTGGCCCGCGACGGCGGGCGTCTCAAGCAGCGGCTGCGGGAGATCCGCTTTCGTCCCGGCGACGTGCTGCTGCTGCAGGGCGGTGAGAGCGAGCTCACCGAGAGCCTGGCGACGCTGGGCTGCCTGCCCCTGGCCAGCCGCAACCTGGCGCTTGGGCAGCCGCGGCTGCTGCTGGTCTCCCTGGCCATCTTCGGTGCGGCGATCCTGGCCATTATGCTCGACCTGTTGCCGGCCGCGGTGGCGCTCTCCGTGGCAGCGCTGATCTCGCTGCTGGTGGGGGTGCTGCCGCTGCGCGACGGTTACCAGGCCATCGACGGGCCGGTGCTCGTACTGCTGGGTGCCATGATCCCGGTGGGCCAGGCGCTGGAGAGCAGTGGTGGGGCGGCGCTGATCGCCGAGAGCCTGCTGGCGCTCGGCAGCGACTGGCCAGTGGTGGTCACCCTGGTGGGACTGTTCGTGATCACCATGATGCTCTCGGACGTGATCAACAACGCCGCGGCGGCAGTGCTGATGGCGCCCATCGCGGCGAGTCTGGCCAACGGTTTCGATGTCTCGATCGACCCTTTCCTGATGACGGTGGCGGTCAGCGCCTCCTGCGCCTTTCTCACGCCCATCGGCCACCAGTCCAACACCCTGGTGATGGGGCCCGGCGGCTACCGCTTCGGCGACTACTGGCGGATGGGGTTGCCGCTGGAGTTGGTGGTGATGGCAGTGGCGGTGCCGATGATCCTGTTGGTCTGGCCGCTGTAGGAAAGCGTGATTCGCTACTGCGCTTGATATCCTGGCCGCCGGCGGTACTCACAATCCTCATTGAGCAGCCAGTCAACTCCGGTTGCTCCGTTCCGGCGGCGGCCAGCCTAGCTTCGCTCGTGACGCGAATCAGTGCTTTCCTATTTCTGTCATCAAAACGCCCCGACGGATGTCGGGGCGTCGTCGTTCAGGGGGCGGGGGGCCGCCGCTCGGGCGGCGCGAGTCAGGCCGCGTTATGGCGCAGGATAGAGGCCTTGTCGCTGGCGAAGGCGTCGTAGTCGAAGTCGTCGACGCTGAGCAGTTCCAGCACCTCGGCTTCGTAGCGCCGCATGAAGGCGGCGACGTCCGCGTCGATGATGCCGGCCTCCAGGGCCGCCTCGACGCGCTGCTCGGGGTGCAGGGCCTGCATCGGCAGTTCTCCTCCGGCGTGGGCCCTGTCGACCGTGCGGTAGAGCGCCTCGGCACGGTCGTAGTCGGCGAGCAGGGCGTTGTAGTGAGCCAGGGGGTTGTCGCGCGCGCCGTTGCTGCCCTGCCAGGTGGCCTCCAGCAGGGTGCGGCGAAGCGCGGTATCGCGCGAGACGGCCTGGGCGATCTCGCGGGCCAGGTCGTCATGGGGGCGCTTCCAGCGGCGGCCGGCGGGCATGACCACGACGCGCAGCAGGCGACCCAGGGCGCGGCTGGGCAGGTTGTCGAACAGCTCGTCCAGGGCCTGTTCGGCACGATGGAGCAGGAAGCGGCAGCTGTAGTGGAGCAGCGTCGCCTCGCCCTCGACCTTGGCGCCGTCGTGCCACTGCTTGAGCACCATGGAGGCGAGGTAGAGGTTGGAGAGCACGTCGCCGAGGCGCGCCGAGAGCATCTCGCGCTGCTTCATGCTGGCGCCGAGGCTGGCCATGGCGGCGTCGGCACACAGGCCGAAGCCGGCGGAGAGCCGTGCGGCGTCCTGGGCGTAGGGGGCGGCGGTGGCATCGAAGGGCACCGCTGGCTTGCCCAGCCCCAGGCCCTGGGTGAGGGCGCGAGCGGCGTTGCCCAGCACCAGCCCGGTGTGGCCGAAGACGGCGCGGTCGAAGGCCGGGAGGTCGTCGGCGTCCTGGGCGGCCAGCTCCTCGAGCACGTAAGGGTGGCAGCGGATGGCGCCCTGGCCGAAGATCATCAGGTTACGGGTCATGATGTTGGCGCCCTCCACGGTGATCGCCACCGGGTTGGCGCTGTAGCCGATGCCGAGGTAGTTGCGCGGCCCCAGGGTCACCGCCTTGCCGCCGTGGATATCCATGGCATCGCCCAGCGCCTGGCGCTGGAACTCGGTGAGCTGGCTCTTGAGGATCGCCGAGGGCACCGCCGGCTTGACCCCGTGATCGATGGTGTTGGCGGTCTGGTACACGGCCGCCCGCGAGATGTAGCAGAGCGCGGCCATGCGCGCCAGGGGCTCCTGCACGCCCTCCATCTCGGCCACCGGCACGTTGAACTGGCGGCGAATGCGGGCGAAGCCGCCGCTCCAGCCCAGGCCGTAGCGGGCGGTGCCGGCGGCGCCGGAGGGCAGGGTGATGCAGCGGCCCACCGAGAGGCACTCGACCAGCATGCGCCAGCCCTGGCCGGCCATCTCGGGGCCGCCGATGATGGTGTCCAGCGGCACGAAGACGTCGCGGCCCTTGATCGGGCCGTTCATGAAGGGGCTGCCGATGGGGTGGTGGCGGCGGCCGATCTCCATGCCAGCGGTATCGCGGGGAATCAGCGCGCAGGTGATGCCCAGGTCCTCCTCGTCGCCGAGCAGGTGGTCCGGGTCGAACATGCGGAAGGCCAGCCCTACCACGGTGGCGATGGGGGCCAGCGTGATCCAGCGCTTCTCGAAGTTCAGCCGCAGGCCCAGCACCTCCTGGCCGTCGACCAGCTGCCGGCACACCACGCCGGTATCGGGAATGGCGGTGGCATCACTGCCGGCACGGGGGCCGGTGAGGCCGAAGCAGGGAATCTCGCGGCCATCGGCGAGGCGAGGCAGGTAGTGGTCCTTCTGGGCCGGGGTGCCGTACTTGAGCAGCAGTTCGCCGGGGCCCAGCGAGTTGGGTACGCCCACGGTGACCATCAGCGTCTCGCTGATCGACAGCTTCTGCAGCACCAGTGACTGGGCCTTGGCCGAGAACTCCAGGCCGCCGTAGGCCTTCGGGATGATCATGCCGAAGAAGCCCTCCCGCTTGAGGTAGTCCCACAGCTCCTGGGGCAGGTCGGCGCGCTCCCGGGCGATCTCCCAGGCGTTGCACATGCCGGCCGCCACGCTGCACTGGTGCTCGAGGAAGGCGCGCTCCTCGTCGGAGAGCCCCTCGTCACGGTAGCCGAGCAGGCGCTGCCAGTCCGGCCGGCCGGAGAAGAGTTCGCCGTCCCAGGCCACGGTGCCGGCCTCCAGCGCGGTGCGCTCGGTGTCCGAGACCTTCGGCGCGACCTTCTTGAAGGTGGCGAAGAGCCGGGGGCTGAGCCAGCGCATGCGCAGGACCGGCAGGCCGGCCACGGCCACGCCGCCGGCGCCGATGAGCAGCAGTACGCCGAGCACCGGCGAGCCGAACAGCAGGCCGACCAGACCGAGGGCGGCGAGTACGCCGACGGCGGGCAGGGCGCCCGCCTCGCGGCGCATGACCACCAGCAGGCCGGCCACGGCGAGGACGAGAAGAATCAGGGTGAGCATGGGGCGTCTCCGTGCTGTCGTTGAACACGTCATTCGAACAGTTGTTTGAATTCTTGAAGACTAGCCCACTTTACTGCAACCGGCCAATCGGGTGGATGCTTCCCAGGGCTGATCCGGCGGCAGGCTTGCGAGGAGGCGCTGTGAACCCGTCCTTGGGCGCTACATTTGCCATCCCTGGCAAATGACCTCCTCTTCAGCCTGCCCCCGGCGCCCCTCGCCTCACGTCACGACTAGCAGCCATGGCGGGAACGGTCAGGCTTGATCGAGCCGGCGCTGGGGTTCTTCGCGGGCCGGAGCATCGCCCGCCACATAGTAGGGGGCATCGCTCTTCGGCAGCGGCTCCCGGCCGCGGATCCGGTCGGCGATCTTCTCCGCCAGCATGATGGTCGGTGCGTTGAGGTTGCCGGTAGGGATCACCGGGAACAGCGAGGCGTCCACGACCCTCAGCCCCTCGAGGCCGTGCACCCGGCCCTGGCCGTCCACCACGGCGTCGTCGCCCTCGCCCATGCGGCAACTGCCGCAGGGGTGGTAGGCGGTCTCGGCATGCTCGCGCACGAAGGCGTCGAGCTCGGCGTCGGACTGCACCGCCGGCCCGGGAGAGATCTCCCGGCCGCGGTAGCGGTCGAAGGCGGGCTGGGCGATGATCTCGCGGGTCAGGCGGATGGCGTCGCGGAACTCCTGCCAGTCCTTGTCGGTGGCCATGTAGTTGAACAGGATGCTGGGGGCGGCCCCGGGGTCGCGGGAGGTGAGGCGGATGCGCCCGCGGCTCTCCGAGCGCATCGAGCCGACATGAGCCTGGAAGCCGTGGGCCTGCACCGCGCTCTTGCCGTTGTAGCTGATGGCGATGGGCAGGAAGTGGTATTGCAGGTTGGGCCACTTCTCCTCATCGCTGCTGCGGATGAAGCCACAGGACTCGAACTGGTTGCTGGCCCCGACGCCGCGGCCGAGGAACAGCCACTCGGCGCCGATCCCGGGCTGGTTATACCATTTCAGCGCCGGATAGAGGGAGATCGGCTGCTTGCACTCGTACTGGATGTACATCTCCAGATGGTCCTGGAGGTTCTCGCCGACACCGGGCAGGTCGTGGACCACGGGGATATCGAGCTCGGCGAGATGATCGGGATTGCCCACGCCCGAACGCTGCAGGATCTGCGGCGAGGCGATGGCCCCGGCACAGAGCAGCACCTCGCGGCGGGCGCGTACCCGCTGCCCCTGGCCCTTGCGCGCGTAGCGCACGCCCACCGCGCGCTTGCCGTCGAACTCGATGACGTCGGTGGTGGCGCGGGTCTCGATGGTGAGATTCTCACGCCCCTTGGCCTGGTCGAGATAGCCGCGCGCGGTGGAGGCGCGACGCCCCTGGGGGGTGACGAAGCGGTCCATGGGGCCGAAACCCTCCTGGCGATAGCCGTTGACGTCTTCGGTCTCGGCATAGCCCGCCTGCACGCCGGCCTCGATGAAGGTGCGATACAGCGGGTTGTTCCCCGCTTTCGGCGTGGTGACGCTGACCGGGCCGTCGCCGCCATGGTAGGCGTCGGGGCCGATGTCGCGGCTCTCCGCCTTCCTGAAGTAGGGCAGGCAGTCGGCGTAGGTCCAGTCCTCGAGGCCGGGCGCCTTGGCCCAGTGGTCGTAGTCCAGGGCGTTGCCACGGATGTAGCACATGCCATTGATCAGCGAGGAGCCACCCAGCCCCTTGCCGCGGCCGCACTCCATGCGGCGGCCGTCCATGTGCGGTTCCGGGTCGGTCTCGAAGGCCCAGTTGTAGCGCTTGCCCTGCAGCGGGAAGGCGAGTGCGGCCGGCATCTGGGTGCGGAAATCGAGGCGGTGGTCGGGACCGCCGGCCTCGAGCAGCAGCACGCTGACGTCGGCGTCCTCGGTGAGGCGGGTGGCGAGCACGTTGCCGGCGGAGCCGGCGCCGATGATGACGTAGTCGAATTCGCGAAGCTGGGACATGGCGATCTCCCAAAAAACAGAAACGGAGACGGGGCTATCCCGGAGGCAGGCCTCCGCGAGGGCGCTGTGAACCCATCCCTGGGCGCTACTTTTTCCTTCCCTGGAAAAAGACCCTCGCTGCGACCTGCCCCCGGCGCCCCTTGTCAGGTGAGCCTAGCCGTTAGCAAGGCCCGGAAAGACGCTGTTAAAACACCGACTCGAAGGGCCCCATCTCCACCTGGACCGACTTGGTCTGGGTGTAGTGGGCGAGGGTCTCGATGCCGTTCTCGCGGCCCACACCGGACTGCTTGACCCCGCCCACCGGCATCTCGGCGGGGGACTCGCCCCAGGTGTTGATCCAGCAGATGCCGGCCTCCAGGCGGTGGATGGTGCGGTGTGCGCGGTTCAGGCTCTCGGTGAAGACCCCGGCGGCCAGGCCGTAGTGGGTGGCGTTGGCGCGGCCGATCACCTCCGCCTCGTCGTCGAAGGCGAGGATCGCCATCACCGGGCCGAAGATCTCCTCGCGCACGATGCGCATCGTGTCGCGGCAGTCGGTGAACACCGTGGGGGCGGCCCAGGCGCCGCGGGCCCGCTCGCCGTCGTTCCAGGCGTCGCCACCGGCCAGCACGGTGGCGCCTTCCTCCTTGCCCAGGGCGATGTAGGAGAGCACCTTCTGCTGGTGCTCGAAGCTCACCAGGGGGCCGAAGTTGACGGCCGGGTCCAGCGGGTCGCCGGGGCGGATGCGCGCCACGCGCTCCCTGATTTTCGCCTCGAAGGCCTCCTTGACGGGGCGCTCGACGAATACCCGGGTACCGTTGGTGCAGATCTGCCCGCTGGAGTAGAAGTTGGCCATCATGGCGGCGTCGGCGGCGCGGTCGAGGTCGGCATCGGCGAAGACGACCAGCGGCGACTTGCCGCCGAGCTCCATGGTCACGTCCTTGAGCGTCGAGCCGCCGGCGGCGGCCATCACCTTCCTGCCGGTCCCGACCTCACCGGTGAAGGAGATCTTGTCGATGCCGGCGTGCTCGGTGAGCAGGGCGCCGACCCGGCCGTCGCCATGGATGACGTTGAAGACACCGTCGGGCAGGCCCGCCTCGGTGAAGATCTCGGCCAGCTTCATGGCGGTAAGCGGGGTGACCTCGCTGGGCTTGAAGACCACGGCGTTGCCGGCGGCCAGCGCCGGGGCGGCTTTCCAGCAGGCGATCTGGATCGGGTAGTTCCAGGCGCCGATGGCGCCGACCACCCCCAGCGGTTCGCGGCGGGTATAGACGAAGGAGCTCTCGCGCAGCGGAATCTGGTTGCCCTCGATGGCCGGGGCCAGGCCGGCGTAGTATTCGAGCACGTCGGCGCCGGTGACGATATCCACCGCCGCGGTCTCGCTGATCGGCTTGCCGGTATTGCGGGTCTCGAGCTCGGCGAGCTCGTCGTTGCGCTCGCGGAGCAGGCCCACGGCGCGGTTCAGGATGCGGGCGCGCTGCATGCCGGTCATGGCGGCCCAGGCCCGCTGGCCACGCCGCGCCGCGGCGACGGCAGCGTCCAGGTCGGCAGGGGAGGCCTGCTGCACATTGGCCAGCAGGCTGCCGTCGAAGGGGTTCACGACCGGGAAGGTCTCGCCGGAGGTGGCGTCTACCCGGCGGCCGTCGATGTAGAGTGTCTGGGTGTCGAGGGTTGCCATGGGGTCTCCTCTCAGGAAAGGGGTGACGAAGGATGGGTGACCAGCAGTTGATCCAGGTACTCATGGGCCAGCCGGCGAGCGCGGTCGGCATCGAGCCCCGCCGGTGTCAGGGCGCCACGCAGCCACAGGCCGTCGATCATCGCCGCCAGGCCGCGGGCGGCGCGTCGCGCCTCCTCCCGGGGCATCAGGCGGCGGAACTGGCTGCACAGGTTCGAGTAGAGGCGATGGTCGTTGACCCGCTGCAGGCGCTGCAGCGTCGGCTTGTGCATGCTGCTCGCCCAGAAGGCCAGCCAGGTCTTGGCCACCGGCCCGGTGATCTGGCTGCGGTCGAAGTTGCCGTCGATGATGGCGCCGAGGTGAGCCCGGGGACACTCGTCGGCGAGTGCCCGCCGCCGTGCCGCCACAGCGGTCCCGAGATCGCTGAGGATCTGGCGCATGGTGGCCTCGAGCAGACCATCCTTGCCGCCGAAGTAGTGGCTGATGATGCCGGCGGAGACGCCGGCGTGACGGGCGATGCGCATCACGGTGGCGTCGGCCAGGCCGACCTCGTCGATGGCCGCCATGGTGGCCTTGATCAGCTGCTGGCGGCGGATGGGTTGCATTCCGACCTTGGGCACCTTGCTGACTCCTCTCCGGTGGGGTTCATCCTGCTGCCCACGGGGAGCAGGATGGCCGATACCCTCAGCATGGCATTTTTTTATTGAACGTTCAATCAATAAAAATAGATGAGCGAGGGCACACAGGCCCCCTCGCCGACCTGTCGCCGGAACAGCCTCGAGCGTTACCGCCATCTGCGATAGCCCTGACAGCAGGGCTCGGGGCTTGCCAAGTCGGCCGGCCGCGTGCATAATTCAGCCCCGTTGTCCGGCGCAACCTGGCCGGCAACGGGAAAATGGCTACGTAGCTCAGCTGGTTAGAGCACATCACTCATAATGATGGGGTCCCCTGTTCAAATCAGGGCGTAGCCACCAGATCAGTTCGAGAACGCCCGCCCGGTCATGATCCGTGCGGGCGTTTTTCGTTGCCTCTACGCCGGGGCCCATGGCAAACCCTCTTGACCTGGCGCGCCCGATCCGTATACTACGCCCCGTGCTCGAGGCCATTCCCCGATAGCTCAGTTGGTAGAGCAAATGACTGTTAATCATTGGGTCGCAGGTTCGAGTCCTGCTCGGGGAGCCAGCTTCGCCTCCACGGCAGCGAGCACAGCGCGGTAACCGGCCATTCCTCGATAGCTCAGTTGGTAGAGCAAGTGACTGTTAATCACTGGGTCGCAGGTTCGAGTCCTGCTCGAGGAGCCAGCTTCGGCAGCGAGCACAGCGCGGTAACCGGTCACTCCTCGATAGGAGCCCACCGCACCGTAGCTTTTTGCTAACGCTTTCAATGACGTAGTGCCATGAGTCATCACCTGTTCCATCCACCAGGAACGGGGATTTGGCATGCGTATCATAGCGGTGCTCTCCACCAAGGGGGCGTTGGCAAGACCACCACCGCCAACACCGGCGGACTACTCGCGGATGCGGGCCTCCGGGGCCTGCTCAATCCTCCATCAGCAAGGCGTCGGCAGCATGGATCACTCCACCACCTCCAGCACACCGGACATTCCTCTGTTGCGGTGGCTGGGCAGGAACCACAACTTTTTCCCGCAATAGAAGACCACCCGACCCGGCACCTGAGGGGTAAAGCGGATGACCTTCTCCTCACGTTCCAGTTCCTCTTCGATATCGAGCCCCAACACCTCCGACTGGATCACCAGGTTATGCGGCACAAGACCGCGCTCCCGGCTGGCCACCAGTTCCACCGGGACGCCTGCCTTGACCTGAATATGCTCGGGCTCGAAGAAATAACTGCCACCGACGAGGCGGATACGTTGCACACCGTCGCCGTCGGGCGTGGCCACATATGGCGCCGTATTGGCCCACGTCTCGCTCGTGGCCAGGGCAATCAACGCCGCCACCATCAGCATTCCCACCCGCATGATTTTCCTGTACTTCTTTCTTTCGTCGATTACCATCTCGCCTGCCTCTGGCTACATGTTATCAGCATAGTAGCGGATCGCTTCCCCTTGCATAGTCACAGAAAATCCACGAAATCAAATGCTTGCATTGCTCCACAATGGAGCGAGTCCTCACTTCGCCCCGCCCCCCGAATGGCCGCAGGCTTGTCACGCTCTTCGAATTTTTCTTGGTCTTCCCAGTAAGCACTTACTTACACTGTGCTTATGAATCGGGAGACGCGGATGCCAGCCGAGAAGATCACCCTGAGCGGAAAGCAGGAAACTTTCCTCATCACGCTCTATGCCAAGGCCATGGAGAGCCGCATGCCGGACTCGCTGCTCAAGGACGAGTTCGCCGCCAACACCATTCGCCGGATCGATTACGATTTCGCGAAACTCAACGTCCCGCACGACCCCATGATCGGCCTGGCGTTGAGGGCCAAGATCTTCGATGACTGGACACGTGAATTCATTGACCACACCCCTGTTGCGACGGTACTGCACCTTGGCTGTGGCTTGGACAGCCGGGTGTTCCGACTCGAGCCGCCCACCAGCGTGCGCTGGTTCGATGTCGACTTCCCGAAGGTGATCGAGCTGCGCCGCCGCTTGTACCCGGAACGCGATGGATGTCACCTGATCGGGGCATCCGTCACCGACCCGGACTGGCTGCGCGATGTGCCCGCGGACCAGCCGGCGATGGTGATCGCCGAAGGCCTCCTCCCTTATCTCCGCAAGCACGAAGTGCTCCGCCTCCTCGATACACTCACGGAAAGTTTTCCGAGTGGCGAACTCGCCTTCGACGGCTACAGCCGGCTCGGCGTTAGCCTGCTCAGGCTCGCCCCACCGGTCAGGGCAACCGGCGCCTCCCTTCACTGGGGTATCGACGATCCGCGCGAACTCGAACGCCAAGTTCCCAAGCTCAAACTCGTGAAGGAACTCACCGGGCTCGACCCGACACAGATCGCCAGGATGTCATGGCCCACCCGTCTGACGATCTGCCTGTACCAATCCGTTCCCGCCTTCCGAAGATTGGGCCGTTTCCTGCTCTATCGCTTTTGACGGAAATCAGCTTACAAGATCACCGGGAATAAAAAGCCCCGGCCAGGCCGGGGCTTATGTAGGGGGTGTTTGGGGGAGGGGGCGAAATGACACGCCAAGCAGTCCTTGGATAACCCCCTCGCGGCCGACTGCTGCCGACCTGTTCCGGAATTCGGGCCTGAACCGCGCCGGGATTCCCATACGAACCATCCTCGAGGTGTAGCGCCGCTTCGTTGTGCCGGTGACCTTGACCTGCGTGCAAAGCAGAACGCGCCGGGGGCCGGCGCGTTCCGAGGGTGAAAGGGGAGGGGCTCAGTCCCGGTTGGCCAGCCGGTAGCTGCCGTCGAGCTGGGCATAGTCGAGCAGGATCTGGGCGGCTTCCTGCACCTGAGCACGATCCACCGGCTCGTCCGCGTCGTCCGACTCCTCGTCCCGAGTGTCGATCCACTCCTCGAGCGGGTCTAGCCCCAGGGCCCGGCGGCGCTGGTTCTCGAGGGCGAGCTGCTCGGCTTCCCGGGCCTCGACCTCGCGCTGGCGCTGCTCGCGGTTGAGGCTGACGCTGGTGGTCTTCTCGCGCCTGCTCTTCGCCAGCTCGGCCTGGCGCTCCAGGTAGCGGAAGTTGGGCAGCTCGTCGGCACGGATGCGGTGCCGGTCCTTGAGCGTCTCGAGGTACTTCCAGGGCTCGCCGTAGGTACGGTACTGCACGGCGCGTACGGTATCCCACGCCAGGGCATTGTCGAGGCTGCTCTCGCCGATGATCTCCGGGTCCACCAGGTTGGGGAAGATGATGTCGGGCTCGACCCCGCGGTGCTGGGTGCTGTCGCCGGAGATGCGGTAGAACTTGGCACGGGTCAGCTTGATCTGGCCGTGGCTCAGCTCGTTGAGGGTCTGCACCGTGCCCTTGCCGAAGGTCGGGTTGCCCAGCACCAGGCCGCGGCCATAGTCCTGGATGGCGCCGGCGAAGATCTCCGAGGCGGAGGCCGAGAGACGGTTCACCAGCACGCCCAGCGGGCCGTCATAGACGGTGCCGGTCTCGGTGTCGCCGTAGAGGCTGATGCGCCCACGGGCGTCACGTACCTGCACGGTGGGGCCGCGGTCGATGAACAGGCCGATCAGCGAGTTGGCCTCCTGCAGGGCGCCGCCGCCATTGTTGCGCAGGTCGAGGACGATGCCCTCGACGCCTTCCTCCTTGAGGCGCTCGATCTCCCGGGCCACGTCGCGGGTGGTGCTGCGGTAGTCCTCCTCGCCGGCCTGCCAGGCGTCGAAGTCGACGTAGAAGGTAGGGATCTTGATGGCGCCGATGCGGTGCACGCCGTCGTCGCGCTCGATCTCGATCACCTCGCCCTTGGCGGCCTGGTCCTCGAGGCTGACGGTGTCGCGGGTGATCTCGACGACCTTGGAGCGGGTCATGTCGACGGCCTGGGCCGGCACCACGTCGAGGCGCACCACCGAGCCCTTGGGGCCGCGGATCAGCTCGACCACGTTGTCGAGCCGCATGCCCACCACGTTGACCATCTTCTCCTCGTCTTCCTGGCCCACGGCGATGATGCGGTCGGCAGGCTCCAGCACGCCGGCGCGCTCGGCGGGGCCGCCGGGCACCAGGCTCGACACCTTGACGTACTCGCCGTCGGACTCGAGCAGGGCGCCGATGCCTTCCAGCGAGAGGCGCATCTGGATGTCGAAGGACTCGCCCTGCCGTGGCGAGAGGTACTCGCTGTGGGGGTCGATGCTGCTGGTCACCGCGGCCATGAACAGCCCGAAGACGTCCTCGGGTTCGGTCTGCCGCAAGCTGGCGAGCTGGCCTTCATAGCGCTGTCGCAGGTTGGCTTCCACCTGGTCGTCGTCCTGGCCGCCGATCACCTGAGTGAGGGCAGCGTTCTTCAGGCGCTTGAGCCACAGCTCGTCCAGCTCGGCCTGGCTGTCGGCCCAGGAGGCGTCCTCGCGCTCCAGTTCCAGGCGCTGGTCGGTGTCGAAACGAAAGGTGGTGGCCTCGTCGAGCCTGGTCAGCAGCCATTCGAAGCGCGACTCGGCCCGCTCGTGGTGGCGCTGGTAGAGGGCAAAGACCCGCTCCAGGTCGCCGTCGATGAGGGCGTCGTCCATGGTGCTTTCCAGGTCGCGGAAGGCCTCCACGTCCTCGCGCAGCAGATAGGCGCGCTGGCCGTCGAGGATGTCGAGGTAGCGCTCGAAGGCCCGGTGCGACCAGGCGTCGTCGAGGCTGACCTCATCATAGTGGCCATAGCGCAGCGACTCGGCCACTTCCACGGCCGCCTGGCGCTGGGCCTCGGTGGGTTGCAGCTCTGCGAAGGCGGTGTTGGCGACCATCAGCAGGCCCGCCAGGGCAACCGAACGGCCAAGGGTGGCAAACAGGCTCATCAATGAAGCACTCCCGGTTTCATGTACACTACTTCTTCCCTAGACCCGCGCTCGGCTGTCGAGTTGCGTGGACCGAGCGGGCATTGTAGCAGCTCGACCCGGTCGTATGACCCTGTATCACCCCACGACCCCTGCATTGAGGACGCCTATGCCACAGGACGACCTGCTCGAGCGATTGCTCGATTTCCTGCGCCGTTCGCCCACGCCCTGGCACGCCGTGGCCAATATGGCCGCACGACTCGAGGGCGCCGGTTTCCGGCGTCTCGACGAGACCGAGGCCTGGCAACTCGCCCCCGGCGAGCGGGTCTTCGTCACCCGTAACGACTCCTCGATCATCGCCCTGCAGCTGCCGGAGGGGGCGTTGGCAGCGCTGCGCATGATCGGTGCCCATACCGACAGTCCGGGGCTGCGGCTCAAGCCCCATGCCGCCCAGACCGCCGCCGGCTGGCTGCAACTGGGGGTCGAGGTCTACGGCGGTGCCTTGCTGGCGCCCTGGTTCGACCGCGAGCTGGGGCTGGCCGGGCGGGTACACGTCCGCCATCCCGACGGGCACCTGGAAGGTGTGCTGCTCCATGTCGACCGTGCGGTGGCGATCATCCCGAGCCTGGCGATCCACCTCGACCGGGAGGCCAACAACGGCCGCGCCCTGAACGCCCAGACCGAGATGGCGCCGGTGTTCCTCCAGGGAGGCGATCGGCCCGACCTGGAGCGCTTGCTGCTGGCCTGGCTGGACGAGCAGCACGGCCTGTCCGGTGCCGAGATCCTCGACGTCGAGCTGGCTTTCCATGACATGCAGCCGCCCTCCCGGGTCGGCGTCGAGGGGGAGCTGATCGCCGGCGCCCAGCTCGACAACCTGCTCTCCTGCTTCATCGGCCTGGAGGCGCTGCTGGCCAGCGACGGCAGCCAGGGGGCGCTGCTGGTGGCCAACGACCACGAGGAGGTCGGCAGCGCCAGCGCCTGCGGTGCCCAGGGACCCTTCCTCGGCGATGTCCTCAAGCGGGTCAACGCCCAGCTCGGCGAGGCCGGCGACGAGGGATTCATCCGGCTGATCCAGGCCTCGAGGATGATCTCCTGCGACAATGCCCACGCCCTTCACCCGAACTTCCCGGACAAGCATGACGCCGCCCACGGTCCGGCGATCAACGGCGGGCCGGTGATCAAGGTCAACGCCAACCAGCGCTATGCTACCAACAGTGCAACGGCCGCCATGTTCCGGGATCTCTGCCGCGAGGTGGGTGAACCGGTGCAGACCTTCGTCACCCGTGCCGACATGGCGTGCGGCAGCACCATCGGGCCGATCACCGCCACCGAGCTCGGTGTGCCGACCCTCGATGTGGGTGTGCCCCAGTGGGCGATGCACTCGATCCGCGAGACCGCGGGGGCGCGCGACGTGGCCTCGCTGGCCCGGGTGCTGACCGCCTTCTGCAATCGCGCCGAGCTGCCCTAACGCTCCGAGCCGCGGGCGGCGAGCTGCTAGATAGGCTGGCCGCCCGAAGCCGCTCTCGAGAACGCACCGGAGCCCGAAAACGAAACGCCCGCCTGGCGAACCAGGCGGGCGTTTCGTTATCTGGTGGCTACGCCCTGACTCGAACAGGGGACCCCATCATTATGAGTGATGTGCTCTAACCAACTGAGCTACGTAGCCTTGCAACGGGGGCGAAGTCTACGGATCCGCTCCCCGGAGGTCAAGCGCCCCCGCCGGCAGCCTGTCTAGACGTTGAACCGGAAGTGGATGACGTCGCCGTCCTGCACGACATACTCCTTGCCTTCCAGGCGCCACTTGCCGGCGTCCTTGGCGGCCTGTTCGCCGCCCAGGGTGACGAAATCGTCGTAGGAGATGACCTCCGCGCGGATGAAGCCCTTCTGGAAGTCGGTATGGATCACCCCGGCGGCCTCGGGCGCGGTGGCGCCCACCTTCACCGTCCAGGCACGCACCTCCTTGACCCCGGCGGTGAAGTAGGTCTGCAGGCCGAGCAGCTGGTAGCCGGCACGGATCACCCGGTCGAGGCCGGGCTCCGCCATGCCCATCTCGTCGAGGAACATGGCCCGCTCATCAAAGTCGAGTTCGGCGATCTCGGCCTCGAGCTGGTTGCACACCGGCACCACCACGGCGCCTTCCTCGGCGGCGATCTCGTTGACCACCTCGAGGTAGGGGTTGGCCTCGAAGCCGTCCTCGTTGACGTTGGCGATGTACATGGTCGGCTTCAGCGTCAGGAAGCCAAAGCTCCTGAGCTGGCGCTTCTCGTCGTCGTCGAGACCGAAGCTTCTCAGCGGCAGGCCCTCGGCCAGATGCGGCTGGATGCGCTCGAGGATCGCCTTGGTGGCGATGGCTTCCTTGTCGCCCCCCTTGGCCACGCGCACCAGGCGCTGGATCGCGCGCTCGACGGTGTCGAGGTCGGCCAGTGCCAGCTCCATGTTGATGATCTCGATGTCGGCCCGCGGGTCGACCTGGTTGGCCACGTGGATGACGTTGTCGTTGTCGAAGCAGCGCACCACATGGGCGATGGCCTGGGTCTCGCGGATATTGGCCAGGAACTGGTTGCCCAGCCCCTCACCCTTGGAGGCACCCGCCACCAGGCCGGCGATATCGACGAACTCCATGGTGGTGGGGAGCACCTTCTGCGGCTTGACGATCTCCGCCAGGGCGTCGAGACGCGGGTCGGGCATCGGCACGATGCCGACGTTGGGCTCGATGGTGCAGAACGGGAAGTTCTCGGCATCGATGCCGGACTTGGTCAGCGCATTGAAGAGCGTGGACTTGCCGACGTTGGGCAGGCCGACGATACCGCAGTTGAAACCCATGGGATCTTCCTGGAAAGCGTGTTCGAAATTGGCGATTGGCCGGTATTCTACTCGACCGAGCTGTAAGCCATAAGCTGTAAGCCGCAAGAAAACCCATCCGGCCCGGAAGGGGGGTGACTTACCGCTTATGGCTTCAAGCTTATGGCTGACTCGTCAGCCGGAGGCTGAAAAGCTGTGCAGCCGGTTCATGGCGCGGGCCCAGTCGCCGGCCAGCACCAGGGGCAGGGTGGCCAGGCATTCGTCGATGGCCGCCTCGATGGCCGTGTGCTCGGCCTTGCCGGGGCGCCCCAGGACATAGGGGGTCACCTGGCGGGCGTCGCCCGGATGGCCGATGCCGATACGCAGGCGATGGAACGACTTGTCGTTGCCCAGGGCGCTGATGGTGTCGCGCAGGCCGTTGTGGCCACCGTGACCGCCTCCCTGCTTGTAGCGCGCGGTGCCGGGGGGCAGGTCGAGCTCGTCGTGGGCCACCAGCAACTCGTCCGGGGCGAGGCGAAAGAACTGGCACAGCGCTGCCACCGCGCCGCCGCTGCGATTCATGAAGGTGGTCGGGTTGAGCAGGTGCAGGTCATGGCCGTCGAGCTGCACCCGCGCATGCAGGCCGAGGAACTTCCTCTCGGGGCGCAGTTCCCCGCCGGCCTGGCGGGCCACGGCCTCCACCAGCCAGGCACCGGCATTGTGGCGGGTGGCCTCGTAGTCGGCGCCGGGATTGCCCAGCCCGATGATCGCTTTGACCTGGCTCATCGTCGCTGCCTCCAAAAAAAATCAAGCGCGACAGCGCTTGATCGGAAAGGGGAGGGCCATGCGTGCATGGCCCCGGACAGGCGCGATTACTCGGCGCTGCCTTCGCCTTCTTCGCCTTCACCCTCGGCGCCTTCGCCGGCTTCCTCGCCGCGGACCTTGGCCTTGGTCACGCTCAGCACGGCGTTGTCGTGCTCCTCGCCGTGAGTCAGGTCGACCAGGGTGACACCGGCCGGCAGCTGGAGGTCGGAGAGGTGCAGGGTGGTGCCCATCTCGACCGTGGCGATGTCGACTTCCAGGAAGTCGGGCAGGTCCTTGGGCAGGCAGCTGATCTGGACCTCGTTGGAGAGCACGTGCAGCTCGCCGCCCTGGTCCTTGATGCCGACACACGTCTCTTCGCCCACCACGTGCAGTGGCACGTTGATGGTGATCTCGTGGGTGGCGTCGATGCGCAGGAAGTCGGCGTGGGTGACCAGCGGCTTGAAGGGGTGGCGTTGCAGGTCACGGACGACGACCTGCTCGCTCTTGCCGTCCACCACCAGGTTGATCACCGAGGAGAAGAAGGACTCGTCCTCGATCGCCTTGTAGAAGGGGGCCTTCTCGACGGAGATCGGCTGGGGAGCCTGCTCGCCACCATAGATGATGGCCGGCACCTGGAGGTTCGCACGACGCAGGCGGCGGCTCGCACCTTTCCCCAGGTCGTTACGAACGCTGGCGTTGAGGGTAAAATCGGACATGGGTTTGCCTCTTGCTTGATGTAAGGGAAGCGCTGCGGCCCGCGACCTGACCGCAGCGTTCCCGAAAGCCCCGAAGGGCGCTACTCCGGCGCCTGGTTCCCTAGTGGAACATGGCGCTGACGGATTCCTCGTTGCTGACCCGGCGGATCGCTTCGGCGATCAGCCCGGCCACGCTGAGCTGGCGGATCTTGCCGCTGCGACGAGCGACGTCGGACAGCGGAATGGTATCGGTGACGACCACCTCGTCGAGCACCGAACCGGTGATGTTGTCGACCGCGGGGCCGGAGAGGATGGGGTGGGTGGCGTAGGCCACCACGCGGCGCGCGCCGTGACCCTTGAGGGCTTCGCCGGCCTTGCACAGGGTGCCGGCGGTGTCGATCATGTCATCCACCACCACGCAGGTGCGGTTGTCGATCTCGCCGATGATGTGCATCACCTGGGCCTGGTTGGCCTGGGGGCGGCGCTTGTCGATGATGGCGAGGTCGGCATTGAGCTGCTTGGCGATGGCGCGGGCGCGCACCACGCCGCCTACGTCGGGGGAGACCACCACCAGGTCCTCGTAGTTCTGGCGCTCGATGTCGTCGAGCAGGATCGGCGAGCCGTAGACGTTGTCTACCGGCACGTCGAAGAAGCCCTGGATCTGGTCGGCATGCAGGTCCATGGTCATGACCCGGTCGACCCCGGCCTTGACCATCATGTCGGCGACGATCTTGGCGGAGATCGGCACCCGGGCGGAGCGCACGCGACGATCCTGGCGGGCGTAACCGAAGTAGGGTACCACCGCCGTGATCCGTGAGGCGGAGGCCCGGCGCAGGGCGTCGACCATCAGGATCAGTTCCAGCAGGTTGTCATTGGTCGGTGCACAGGTGGACTGCAGGACGAAGACATCCTTGCCGCGCACGTTCTCGTTGATCTCGACCGCGATCTCGCCGTCGCTGAACTGGCCCACCGTGGCGTTGCCCATGCGGGTGTCCAGACTCTCGGCAATCTTCTGGGCGAGTTCGGGATTGGCGTTCCCGGCGAAAACCATCAATTTTGACACGCGCAGCCACCTTTGCAGTGTTGGGGATCTCTGGGGGTCATGCCTGTGAGCCGGTGCCGCACTCATCGACCCAGCACGACATGGAGAGGAGAGCGGCTGAGGCCGCGTGCCTTGAAGGTCTGCCAGTGCCGGCTCGCGTCTTCCCGGAGACGATCCGCCTCGGCCTCGCTGTCGAGGCGAGCGAACACGCAGGCACCGGTACCGGTCAGCATGGTCGGGGCGCGGCTCGACAGCCAGTCGAGTGCCCGTGCCACCTCCGGATAGAGCTCCCTCACCGTGGCCTCGCAGTCGTTGCGCCAGCTCGACGCTCCCCCCTGCAGTGCGCGCGCCATGGTAATCGGGGGGGTGTCGCGTGTCAATTGTGCCGCTCCGAACACCGCCGGGGTGGAGACCGCCACGCCGGGATGGACCACCACGAACCAGGGGGCGTCGAGTTCGACCGGGGTGAGGCGCTCGCCGATGCCCTCGGCCCAGGCGGCCCGGCCGTGCACGAAGACCGGCACGTCGGCCCCCAGCCCCAGGCCCAGTGTCGCCAGGCGCTCGAGGTCGAGGTCGAGGCCCCAGAGTCGGTCGAGGCCGAGCAGGGCGGTGGCGGCGTTGGAGCTGCCGCCACCCAGGCCGCCGCCCAGGGGCAGGCGCTTCATCAGGTGGATCTCGGCGCCGAGCCGGCAGCCGGTCTCCGCCTGCAGGGCCCGCGCGGCACGCAGGATCAGGTTCGCCTCGGGAGCGACGCCGGGGAGTGCCGGCGTCAGGCGAATCTCGCCGTCATCGCGCGGCGCGAGGTGCAGGGTGTCGCCATGGTCGAGGAACTGGAACAGGGTCTGCAGCTCATGGTAGCCATCGGGCCGCCGGCCGGTGATCAGCAGCAGCCGGTTGAGCTTGGCCGGTGCCGGCAGCGTGAGGGGGGCCGGCTCAGGCATCGTCGACGACCGGGCGCCAGTCGGTCACCACCAGCGTCACCCGCAGCTCGTCGATCTCCATGACCAGGCGGCGTGGCAGCCACAGCCCCTCGACGAGTATCCAGTCGCGATAGTCGATCTGCCAGCCGTCCTGGCGCAGGCGCAGCGGGAAGCCGAGGTCGTCGCGCTCCAGCTGGTGCGCGCTGGTCTCCGATGGCAGGCCGCGGATCCAGTCGGAAAGCGCGCTCACCGGCAGCGACCAGCCCAGCTGTTGCTCCATCAGCGCTTCCGGCGTCTGGGCCTCGAAGCGGCCCTCCGAGGTGGTCAGCGAGAAGCGCCCCTCGCGACCCTCCAGGGTACTGCGACCGCTGCCGAAGGGGCCGCTGATCAGCAGCCGGTAGTAGTGGGGGTGTTGACTCCAATCGAGGTTGGCGCTGGTCGACTCCTCGGGGGTGCGCAGGCCGGCCTTGCCGGCCAGTACCCAGGTGTCGAGGCGCTCGAGTCGCGTGGTCTGGGCCTCCCACTGGCCGGCGGCGCGGTCGCCGTCCGGGGCCGGGGCGCGTCCGGCGCAGCCGGCCAGCAGGGCCAGGATCAACAGGGGAGTCAGTCGTCGCAGCGGGGTGGCAGTGGGCATGGCATCTCTCGTCGTGGGGGCCGCCGTCGGTCACCGGCTCCGGTCGGGGGCCAGCTCGGGGATGCGCTCGAGCAGCGCATCGAGCACCGGGCGTTCGTCGTAGCGCTCCACGGCCTCGCGCACCAGGGCGCGGGCCGCGTCGCGTCGATCCAGCTCCCAGAGCACCTCGGCGAGGTGGGCGGCGACCTCCTGGTCGGGCATGGCGCCGTAGGCCCGTTCGAGCCACGGCAGGGCGCGCTCGGGGTCGCCGAGGCGGAAATGGACCCACCCCAGGCTGTCCATGACGGCGGGGTTGTTCGGTTCGAGCTCGTGAGCCCGCTCGATCATCTCCCGGGCTTCCTCCAGGCGCCCTTCGATATCGAGGTCGGCCAGGGTGTAGCCCAGGGCGTTGAGGGCGGTGGCATGGTCGGGATTGCGCTCGATGATGCGGCCCAGGTCACGCTCCATGGCCTCGAGGTCGCCGTCCTCCCAGGCGCGCATGGCACGCAGGTAGAGCAGTTCCTCGTCGTTGGGGGTGCGCTCCAGTTCCCGGTCGAGCAGGGCGTCGGCATCGTCGGGGCGCCCGGCGCGCTCCAGCAGTTCCACTTCCAGCGACACCAGGTCGGCGAAATAGGTTTCGTGGCGCAGGCGCTCGATGCGCAGGAAGGCGCGGGCGTCGGGCAGGCGGTCGTCCTCGATCAGCATGCTGGCAGCGCTCAGGCGTGCCGGCAGGAACTCGTCGCCCGGCGGCACCTGGCGGTAATAGAGGAGGGCGTTGTCGATCTCGTCTTCGGCCTGGGCGATGGCGCCGAGCAGGTAGAAGGCCTGCGCCGGGGTGTCGTCCTCGCCGATCAGCGGCAACAGCAGGCGCCGGGCCGGTTCGGGATGGTTCTCCTCCAGGTAGAGCCGGGCCAGTGCCAGGCGCAGCTCCTGATTGTCGGCCCGGGATTCGAGCAGGGCGTCGGTCTGCGCCTCGGCGGCGCCGATGTTGCCCAACCGCAGCTCGCTCTGGGCCAGCATCAGGATGAAGCGAGGATCGCCGGGAGAGATGGTCAGGCCGCGCCGGGCCGCCTCCCGGGCCAGGGTGTGGTTGCCGGCCTCCTGGGCCAGCCGGGTCTTGGCCAGCCAGAGTGCCGGTAGCTCCGGCGAACGATCGGCTAGCCGGTCGAGGCGGCGCTGGGCCGAGGTGGTGTCGCCGACGGCGACCTCCAGCAGGGCGGTGGCCAGCTCGGCATCATGGTGCTGGGGGTGTTCGTCGGCCCCCGGGCGTGCCAGGTGGCGTCGCATCAGCTCCAGCAGCGGGGCCGGGTCGGCACCCTCGCCCAGGGCCAGCTCGACAAAGGCGACCAGTTCGCCCTGGCCGCCCCGCGCGACCACCTGCAGTCGCTGGGCCAGGGCCTCCGGCCAGTCGCCGCGCTGCAGGGCCAAGCTGGCGAGCAGGCGGGTCGGGGCCTCGGAGTCGGGGGCCAGGGTGCGCCACAGCTCGGCGGTGTCGGTGAGCAGTTGGGGGTCGTTGCTGAAGCGGGCGGCGAGGGCGGCGCGCTCCACCAGTGCCACCGAGCCGTAGCGCTCGGCACCCTCCAGGTAGCCGAGGGTGGCGCGCCGGTAGTCGCCGCGCTGGCCGGCGAGCTCGGCGGTCAGCAGGCCGGAGAGGCCCCGGGCATCCAGTCCGCGCTCGACGGGGGGCGCGCCGGCCAGCGGGTCGTCGTCCAGCTCGCTGGCCGGACCGGGCGGACCGGCCGGCAGGACCTGGCAGCCGGCGACCAGCGCCGCCAGTGCCAGCGGTGCCAGGCAGGTTCGAGCACAACGGGGGAAAGTGTCGAGTGCGGGGGGCATGCGAGTCTCGTTCAGGATGCCGAGCTGCCAGCATAACGGCTTGGCTGCCCGGGGCAAAGGTCACCGCTCCGGTCATGGCGCTCGGGCGGCTCGGGCTGTGATAGAA
This sequence comes from Halomonas sp. LBP4, assembly GCF_003202205.1. Classification (GTDB taxonomy): domain Bacteria; phylum Pseudomonadota; class Gammaproteobacteria; order Pseudomonadales; family Halomonadaceae; genus Halomonas; species Halomonas flagellata. The sequence goes on along the minus strand of NZ_PDOG01000001.1, from coordinate 469,877 downwards.
TTGGGCGCCTCGATGATGGGGGGGTGGACCCGCACCGCCGGATGAACTAGTGAAGACGCCGAACGCATGACGCTGCTTGCCCTTGGAATCAATCACCGGACCGCGACCGTGGAGGTGCGCGAACAGGTCGCCTTCACGCCCACCCAGCTGGAGTCGGCGCTCGATGAGTTGCGTGGCCTGCCCGAGGTGCGCGAGGCGGCGGTGCTGTCCACCTGCAACCGCACCGAGCTCTACTGCGTTACCGGTGCCAGCGGCGAACAGGCGATTCTCGACTGGCTGGGCCGTTTCCATGGCCTCCGGGTGGAGGACCTCTCGCGCTGTGCCTATCACTACCTCGACGATGACGCCGCCCGCCACCTGATGCGAGTGGCGGTGGGGCTCGATTCCATGGTGCTCGGCGAGCCGCAGATTCTGGGCCAGCTCAAGGATGCCTACCAGAGCGCCCGCCAGGCCAAGGGGCTGGGCGGTGAGCTCGAGCGGCTCTTCCAGCACACCTTCGCCGTGGCCAAGCAGGTGCGTACCGAGACCGGTATTGGCCGCAACCCGGTCTCCGTGGCCTATGCCGCGGTCAGCCTGGCGAGCCGCATCTTCGACGACTTCTCCCGCTCCCGGGCGTTGCTGATCGGTGCCGGCGAGACCATCGAGCTGGTGGCACGCCACCTCCATGAAGCCGGGGTGCGCCAGCTCACCGTGGCCAACCGCACCCGCGAGCGCGCCGAGCGCCTGGCTGGTGCCCTGGGCGGGCAGGCGATCACCCTGGACGAGATCCCCGCGGCGCTGGAGCGGTCCGATATCGTCATCTCCTCCACCGCCGCGCCGCTGCCGATCCTCGGCAAGGGCATGGTGGAGCGGGCGCTGAAGAAGCGCCGCCACCGGCCGATCTTCATGGTCGACATCGCCGTGCCCCGGGACATCGAACCCGAGGTGGGCGAGCTTGGCGATGTCTTCCTCTATACCGTCGATGACCTACAGGAGGTGATCGAGGAGAATCGTCGCCACCGTCAGGTGGCCGCCGACCAGGCCGAGTCGCTGATCGAGCATGGCGTGGGTGCCTGGCAGCACGAACGGCGGATCCGCAGCGGTGGCGAGCTGATCCGCGACTACCGCGCCCGGGCCGAGGCGCTGCGCGACCTCTCCGAACAGCAGGCGCTGGCCGGGCTGGCCCGCGGCGAGGACCCCGAGACGGTGGTGCGCCGCCTCGCCCACCAGTTGACCAATCGCCTGCTGCATCGTCCCACCGTGGCGCTGCGCGAGGCGGCCTCCGCCGAGCGTCACGACCTGCTCGATGCCGCCACGGCATTGCTGCTCGACGGCTCATCCGACAAGACCCCATAGGACTGCCAATGAAAGCTTCCCTGCGTCAGCGCCTCGACGCCTTCGCCGAGCGCTTCGAGGAGCTCGCCGCCCTGCTGGCGGAGCCCGAGGTGATCGCCGAGCAGGCCCGTTTCCGTGACTATTCCCGCGAGTATGCCGAGCTCGAGGGGCTCGTCGAGGCCTGGCGCGAGTTCCGCGCCATCGAGGCCGATATCGCCTCGGCCGAGCAGCTCACCGGCGACAGCGATGCCGAGATGCGCGAGCTGGCCGAAATGGAGCTGGCCGAGGGGCGCGAGCGTCTCGAGGCCATGGAGGTGCGGCTCAAGCAGCTGCTGGTGCCCAAGGACCCCGATGACCGGCGCAACGTGTTTCTCGAGGTGCGCGCCGGCACCGGTGGCGACGAGGCCGCGCTCTTCGCCGGCGACCTCTTCCGCATGTACTCCCGCTATGCCGAGAAACGCGGCTGGAAGGTCGAGGTGGTCAGCGCCAGCCATGGCGAGCAGGGCGGCTACAAGGAGATCATCTCGCGGGTGAAGGGCGAGGGGGTCTATGCCCGGCTCAAGTTCGAGTCCGGCGCCCACCGCGTGCAGCGGGTGCCGGCCACCGAGTCCCAGGGGCGCATCCATACGTCGGCCTGCACCGTGGCGGTGATGCCCGAGGCCGACGAGGTGGGCGACATCGACATCAACTCCGGTGATCTGCGGGTGGATACCTTCCGGTCCAGTGGTGCCGGTGGCCAGCACGTCAACACCACCGACTCGGCGATCCGCATCACCCACCTGCCCAGCGGGGTGGTGGTCGAGTGCCAGGAGGAGCGCAGCCAGCACAAGAACCGCGCCAAGGCGATGTCGTTGCTCGCCGCGCGGCTCCGGCAGACGGCCGTGGAGAGCCGTCGCCAGGAGCAGGCCGATGCCCGCCGCTCGCTGGTCGGGTCGGGCGATCGCAGCGAGCGCATCCGCACCTACAACTTCCCCCAGGGGCGGATCACCGACCACCGCATCAACCTCACCCTCTACAAGCTCGGCGAGGTGATCAGCGGCGAACAGCTCGACGAGGTGATCGAGCCGCTGATCCATGAATACCAGGCCGAGCAGCTCGCCGCCCTGCAGCAGGAGGCGTGATGCGCCTGGATGCCCTGCTGGCGCGGGCGACGGCGCGCCTGGACCGGGCCGGTTCGCCCAGTGCGCGCCTCGATGCCGAGGTGCTGCTGTGTCACGTGCTGGGGGTCGATCGCACCTGGCTCTATACCTGGGGCGACCGCGAGGCGCCGGGCCACGAGCGTGCCCGCTTCGAGGCGCTGCTCGCGGCCCGCGCCGCCGGTCGGCCGGTGGCCTACCTGACCGGCGAGCGGGAGTTCTGGGGGCTGGTGCTTGCCACCGACCCCAGCACCCTGATTCCACGTCCGGACACCGAGGTCCTGGTCGAGGCGGCCCTGGCCCGGGCCGAGGCGCCGCGGGGGCGGCTGCTCGACCTCGGTGCCGGCACCGGGGCCATCGCCCTGGCGTTTGCCAGCGAGCGTCCGGGCTGGCGGGTGCTCGGCGTCGACCGGGAGCCGGCCGCGGTGGCGCTGGCCCGGCGCAATGCCGAACGGCACGGCCTCGACAATGCCGAGTTCCGCCAGAGCGACTGGTTCGCGGCGCTTGCCGGCGAGGCGTTCGAGCTGATCGTCGCCAATCCGCCCTATGTCGCCGCCGACGACCCACACCTGGTCTCGGGCGATGTGCGCTTCGAGCCACGCAGCGCGCTGGTGGCGGCGGGGGAGGGCATGGCCGACCTCCATCACCTGGTGCGCGAGGCGCGGGGCCACCTCCGGCCTGGCGGCTGGCTGCTGCTGGAACACGGCTGCGAGCAGGCCGCGGCGGTGCGCTGCGCCCTCGTCGCCTCGGGCTATGGCGAGGTGGCGAGCCTGTGCGACCTGGCCGGCCGTGAGCGGGTCGGCCTGGGCCGGTATCTCCATGCCCGGCGTTGACGGTGCGGCACTGGAGCCGCGCGGCCCCCTGTGGTACATCTGGTGGCAGGAAAAAATTCCAGATGCTGCCGTGATTGCGTGACCGAACACCAGAGAGTCGCTACCGGCATGGTGATTTTCAGTCGATTCGTCTGCCATGGCGGCGTGTCCAGCCACCCTTGACCGGCCTGCCCATACGACAATGAAAGCCAAGACCCGCTCGCTCGACCGCATCGACCTCAAGATCCTGCGCTGCCTGCAGGAGAACGCCCGTATCTCCTATGTCGACCTGGCGTCCCAGGTGGGCCTCTCCACCACGCCCTGCCTGGAGCGTGTCAAACGCCTCGAGCGAGCAGGGATCATCCGCGGCTACAAGGCCCTTCTCGACCCCCGGGCGCTCAAGGCCAACCTGCTGGTGTTCGTGGAGATCAGCCTCGAGACCCAGTCACCGGCGGTGTTCGACGAGTTCCGCCGCGCCGTGGCCAAGCTGCCGCAGATCCAGGAGTGCCACCTGGTCTCGGGGCAGTTCGACTACATCCTCAAGTGCCGCATCCCCGAGATGTCCGCCTATCGCCAGCTGCTCGGCGACGTGGTGTTGACCCTGCCCGGGGTCAAGGAGTCCAAGAGCTATGTGGTGATGGAGGAGGTCAAGGAGGACTTCTCGCTGCATGTGCCCGACATCGAGGAGTTCGAGGACAAGTGATCCGCCCTGCCCGACGGAGCCCCCGCGACCATGAATGACGACGACCTGCTGCGCTACAGCCGCCAGATCATGCTCGAGCAGATCGACATCGCCGGCCAGGAGCGGCTGCTCGCCGGCCACGCCCTGGTGATCGGCGCCGGCGGGCTGGGCTCGCCGGTGGCCCTCTACCTCGCCGCCGCCGGGGTGGGCCGGCTGACCCTGGCCGACGCCGATGCGGTCGAACTCTCCAACCTGCAGCGCCAGATCGCCCACGGCCAGGTCGACATCGGCCGCAACAAGGCCGAGTCGGCCCGCGAGGCGGCATGCGCGCTCAATCCCGGCTGCCGGATCGAGGCGGTGACCGAGCACCTCGAGGGGGCGGCCCTGGCGAGCATGGTGGCCGCCGCCGACGTGGTGCTCGACTGCACCGACCGCTTCTCCAGCCGCTATGCCATCAACGCCGCCTGCCGGGCCGCCGGGGTGCCGCTGGTCTCGGGGGCGGCGATCCGTTTCTCCGGCCAGCTGGCGGTGTTCGATCCCCGGGATCCCGAATGTCCCTGCTACGCCTGCCTCTACCCGCCGGGCGAGGAGGGCGACGAGGAGCTACGCTGTGCCGAGAATGGTGTGGTGGCGCCGCTGGTCGGGCTGATCGGCTGCTTCCAGGCGCTCGAGGCGATCAAGTTGCTGAGCGGGGCCGGCACGCCCCAGGGTGGGCTTTCCACCTTCGACGGCCTCACCGGCCAGTGGCGCCATTTCCGGGTGCCGAAGGACCCGGCCTGCCCGGTCTGTGGCTGAGTTCGGGTGATGCCGTTGATGAACTATTCTTGACGCCATGGCCGCCGGCGCTGCCTCGCTTTCGGCCACCTCGATAGGGCCAGATTCCCCTTATATAAGCCTCCATGGCGCGCGGTGTGGCGACTTTTCGGTGCGGGTGAGCACCCGTTGTGGGATGTTGTTGTTATTGAATACTTGACATCTCGGGGGCGCCTGGTGTCAAACTGACGGCATCACGAATAACAACGAGCGCTGCGCGCATGACGGCACAGGTCCCTTTCACGCCCCTCATGTCCCCGCGGGCCGCCTCCTGGTACCGCGACTCCATTGACCCCGAGGTGGCCATCCAGCCCGGCGACTGCCCGTCGCTGGCGGGCGAGGTGCGCGCCGATGTCTGCGTGATCGGCGGCGGCGTCACCGGTTGCTCGGCGGCGCTCCACCTGGCCGAGCGCGGCTACTCGGTGGTGCTGCTGGAGGCCGCCGAGATCGGCCATGGCGCCTCCGGCCGCAGCGGCGGGCAGATCCTGCCGGGGCTCGGCACCGACCTCGCCACCGTGGAGCGGGCGCTGGGCCTCGAGCGCACCCGGGCGATCTGGGAGATGAGCCGCGAGGCGGTGCGGCTGACCGCCGAGCTGATCGACCGCCATGCCATCCCCTGCGAACTCGCCTGGGGCTACCTGCACGCCGCGGTCAGGCCGCGCCATGTCCGTGAGCTGCTGGCCTTCCGCGATCGCCTGGCCCGGGATTACGGTTACCAGGCGCTCTCCTGGCTCGAGGGTGACGCCCTGCGCGAGCATGTGGTCACCGATGCCTACCCGGGCGCCCTCTTCGAGAGCGAGGGCGGCCACCTGCACCCGCTCAACTACACCCTGGGCCTGGCCCGGGCCGCCCGCGAGGCCGGTGCGGTCCTCCACACCGGCAGCCCCGCGGTCGAGCTCCGTCGCGGCAAGCCGGCCGTCGTCGCCACGCCCGCCGGGCGCGTGACCGCCGACTTCGTGGTGATGGGCACCAACGCCTTCCAGGGCGGCCTCGTCCCCGAGCTCTCGGGACGCATCATGCGCGCCGCCAACTACCTCATCGCCACCGAACCGTTGTCGGCCACGCAGGCCGCCCAGGTGCTGCCGCGCAACGATGCCCTGTCCGACGCCAACTTCGTGCTCGACTACTATCGCCTCTCCGCCGACCGGCGGTTGATCTACGGCGGCGAGGTGAGCTACACCGGCCGCGAGCCGCGGGGGCTGCAGGCACGCATGGACGCCAAGATCGCCAGCCTCTTCCCGGTGCTGCGCGGTATGCACATCGACTACCGCTGGGGCGGCGAGGTGGCCATCACCCTCAACCGGGCGCCGGACTTCGGCCGCGTGGGCGACAATCTCTACTATGCCCAGGGCTACTCCGGCCACGGCATGGCGCTGGCGGGCCTGGCCGGCAAGCTGATGGCCGAGTCCGTGGCCGGGCAGAGCGAGCGCTTCGACGTCTTCGCCGCCATGCCGCACCGCCGTTTCCCCGGCGGGGAGCGGCTGCGCACGCCGCTGCTGCTGCTGGCCACGACCTTCTACAAGTTACGCGATCGGCTGTGAAGAGCCGGCAATAACAAGAGAGGGCAAGCCCATGACCGACACCCTGACCGCGGATGTCGCCGACACCCGGATGGTGCGATCCGCCACCGTCGAGTCGGCCCGCGAGGCCTCCTCCATCGAGATGCAGAGGCTGCACAAGCGCTTCGGGCGCGACACCGTGGCCCTGGACGGGGTGGACCTGACCATCCGGGCCGGCGAGTTCTTCACCCTGCTGGGGCCCTCCGGCTGCGGCAAGACCACCCTGTTGCGCATCCTCGCCGGCCTCGAGGAGGCCGACGACGGGCGCCTGGCCATCGGCGGCCGCGACGTCACCGAGGTGCCGCCCCACCGGCGCAGCGTCAACACCGTCTTCCAGTCCTATGCGCTCTTCCCGCACCTCTCGGTGCGAGAGAACCTCGCCTTCGGCCTGAAGATGCGCGGCATGCCCCCCGAGGAGCGCGAGGCCCGGGTGGCGAAGATCGCCGAGTTCATCCAGCTCGGCGACCTGGTGGACCGCCGCGTCGACCAGCTCTCCGGTGGCCAGCGCCAGCGCATCGCCCTGGCCCGGGCGCTGGTCAACGAGCCCGATGTCCTGCTCCTCGACGAGCCGTTGTCGGCCCTGGACGCCGGCCTGCGCAGCCAGCTGCAGGTGGAACTGCTGCGGGTCCAGAAGCGCCTGGGCATGACCTTCGTCTTCGTCACTCACGACCAGCAGGAGGCGATGGTGATGTCGGATCGCATCGCCGTGCTCAACGGCGGGGTGATCCAGCAGGTGGGGCCGCCCCGGGAGGTCTACGAGCACCCGGTCAATGCCTTCGTCGCCCGTTTCATGGGCCACGACAACCTCTATCCGGTCACCGCCCGCTCGGGCAGCCGGCTCAGCACGCCGCTGGGCGAGCTGACCGCCGAGCAGCCGGGGAAGGGCGGGCTGTTACTGATCCGCCCCGAGACCCTCGACCTGCTGCCCGGCGAGGTGGCGGGCGACAACCACCTGCCTGCCACCGTGGCCGAACGGCTCTACCGCGGCAGTCATGCCGAGTATCGTCTGGAGGTCGGCGAGACGACCCTGCAGGCCACGGTCAACAACCGAGGTCGGCAGCTGCCCGAGAGGGGCGACCGGGTCACCGTGACGGTGGCGCCGGGAGACCTGGTCACCCTGAGCGAGTGAGGTAGCGACCATGTCCTATGCCGGCGTGATCCCCTCTGCCCGTAGCCGCGGCATGGTGCGCGAGAGCCGTCACCTGCTGTTCACCGTGGCCCCCGGGGCGACCTGGATCCTGGTCTTCCTGGTGCTGCCCAGCGCCTACCTGATGGGCGTGGCCTTCATGACCAATGGTCCCTACGGCCTGCCCGAGATGCCGCTGTCGCTGGAGTCCTTCAAGCGCCTGGCGGGCTTCGGCTTTCTGGGCTGGAGCCCGGGCAACCTCTATACCTTGCTGCGCTCGCTGTGGCAGACCCTCGTCTCCACGGGGCTGGTGGTGCTGGTGGCCTATCCCATCGCCTACTACATCACCACCTGCCGCGAGAAGTGGCGGCCCATCCTGCTGCTGCTGGTGGTGGTGCCCAGCTGGACCAACCAGGTGATCCGCACCTTCGGCTGGATGAACCTGCTGGCACCCGGCACCCCGCTCTCGGAGCTGGCCGAGGCGCTGGGCCTGATCAGCGCCAACATGGGGCTCTACCCCTCCAACTTCGCGGTGACCCTGGGCCTGGTCTACAACTTCCTGCCGTTCATGGTGCTGCCGCTCTACGCCGCCTTCGAGAAGCTCGACACCGCCCAGGTGGAGGCCGCCCAGGACCTTTATGCCTCGCCGGTGCGGGCCTTCTGGCACGCCGTCTTCCCCCAGACCCTGCCGGGGCTGCTGGCGGGCATCGTGCTGGTGGCGATCCCCGCCTTCGGCATGTACGTCATCCCCGAGCTGCTGGGCGGCGGCAAGGGCATGATGCTGGGCAACCTGGTGGCCAATCAGTTCGCCGGTGGGTCCAACTGGCCGCTGGGGGCGGCCGGCGCGATCCTGATGCTGCTCGCCACCTTCGTGGGGCTCTTCGTCATGCGTCGCATCGGCAAGCGCCTGGGTGGTGGCGAGGAGGTAGTGATATGAGAAAGCGTACCCTGCGTCGCGGCCTGACCGCCTTCTGGTGGTTCACTCTGGCGTTCCTCTACCTGCCGCTCGCCGTGGTGGTGCTGTTCTCCTTCAATGCCTCCAACAGCGCGGCGAGTTTCACCGGCATCTCGCTTCGCTGGTACTACCGCCTGCTGGGCAACGAAGAGATCCTCTCGGCCTTCGCCAACAGCATGGTGCTGGCCATCGTCTCCTCGGTGATCGCGCTGGTGATCGGCTGCCTGATCGGCTACGGCATGTATCGCCATCGCCACCGCAAGCTGGGCTGGCTGATCGTGCTGATCTACCTGCCCATCGTGCTGCCGGACATCGTCTTCGGCATCTCGGAGATGGCCTTCTTCGTGCAGGTGCATCGCCTCACTGGCCTGCTGCAGCCGGGGTTGCCCACCATGATCATCGCCCACGTCACCTTCCAGATCCCCTTCGTGGCGTTGATCATCTACTCGCGCTTCGTGGGCCTTGACCCCACGCTGTTCGAGGCGGCCAAGGACCTCTACGCCACGCCGGCCAAGCGGGTAGTGCACTTCATGCTGCCGACCATCAAGCCGGCGTTGATCTCGGCCTTCTTCCTCTCCTTTACCCTGTCGATCGATGACTTCGTCATCAGCTTCTTCACTGCCGGGCCGGAGAGCGCGACCCTGCCCATCTACATCTGGGGCGCCATCAAGAAGGGGGTATCGCCGGAGATCAACGCCATCGCCACCCTGATGATCGGCGCGGTGGCCATCGCCGCCATCATCAGCCTGGTGTTCAGCCGCCGCCGGCCGGCCTGAGCCGGCATCCTGCCCAAGGGGAAACGAGGAGAGCATCATGACAATGCACACGACCACCCTGGCCCTGTCCCTCGGCGGGCTGCTGCTCGTCGGCAGCGCCCAGGCCCAGGAGAACAAGATCTACCTGTTCAACTGGACCGAATACATGGACCCAGGGATCATCGAGGCCTTCGAGGAGGCCTACGACGTCGAGGTGGTGCAGAACTACTTCAACTCGCTGCCCGAGATGTTCGCCAAGCTCAACGCCGGCGGCGTCTCCCAGTACGACATCATCGTGCCGTCCAACTACTACATCCCGCGGTTGATCGAGACCGGCCTGGTGCAGAAGCTCGACAAGGCGAAGCTCGAGAACCTGGACAACGTCAGAGAGCAGTTCCGGGATCCCGGCTACGATCCCGGTGCCGAGTACAGTGCCCCCTACCAGTGGGGCACCACCGCCATCATCTACAACACCGAGACCTTCCCCGACGCCCCCAAGAGCTGGTCCTTGATGTTCGATCCCGAGGTCAACCCCGAACATCCCTTCGCCCTGATGGGCGACGGCCAGGTGAGCATGGGAGCGGCCTGCGCCTACCTGGGCCACGGTTACGACTGCACCGACCCCGAGGCCTGGCAGGAGGCCGCCCGGCTGATCATCGACACCAAGGGCCGCGACACCTTCAGCGGCTTCACCGACGGCACGCCGTCCCTGCAGCAGCTGGCCCGCGGCGTCACCCATGTGGGCATGAGCTACAACGGCGACTACCTCTTCTTCAAGGACGAGGACCCGGAGACCTTCGAGACCCTGGACTTCATGATCCCCGACGAGGGCGCCGAGATGTGGGTGGATGCCATGCTGATCCCGGCCGAGGCGCCCAACCCCGACATGGCCCACAAGTTCATCGACTTCATCCTGGATGCCGAGGTGGGCGCCCAGCTCTCCAACTACAACTACTATGCCAGCCCCAACGCCGCCGCCGAGCCCCATCTCGACGAGGTGCTCACCCAGCCGCCGGTGACCCCCAGCGAGGATGACATGGCGCGCCTGCGCTTCACCCCCAGCCTGGAGGGCGATGCCCTGCAGACCTTCCAGCAGCTGTGGTCCGAGGTCCAGTCTCGCTGAGCGGCAGGCCCCCGGCAGCGCCGGGGACCGCCTTCCCACGAGCAAGGAAAATCCCATGAGTAACCGCCAGGAGCAGCCGCTCCTCAACGATTGGTTCCAGACCCACGGCATCACCGAGGTCGAGTGTCTGGTCAGCGACCAGACCGGCATCCTCAAGGGCAAGATCATGCCCGCCGGCAAGTACCTGGGCGGCGGACGCCCGCGGCTGCCCGACTCGATCTTCATCCAGACCGTTACCGGGGGCTACCCGGACGACGAGGATATCCGCTTCTGGAACCCGGCCGAGCGCGACATGGAGCTCGTGCCCGATCCCAACGCCATCTACCTGGTGCCCTGGGCGGACGATCCCACCGCGCAGATCATCCACGACTGCCACTACCTCACCGGCGAGCCGGTGGAGCTTGCGCCGCGCCACGTGCTCAGGCGCGTGCTGGAGGCCTACGCCGAGCGGGGATGGAAACCGGTCATCGCTCCCGAGGTGGAATTCTACCTGGTCAAGACCAACACCGACTCCGACTACCCGCTGGAGCCGCCCATCGGCCGTACCGGGCGCCAGGAGAGCAGCCGCCAGTCCTTCTCCATCGATGCGGTCAACGAGTTCGATCCGCTGTTCGAGGAGATGTACGACTACTGCGAGGCCATGGACCTCGACCTCGACACCCTGATCCACGAGGAGGGGGCGGGGCAGATGGAGGTCAACTTCCAGCACGGCGATCCGCTGATCCTGGCCGACCAGGTGGTGATGTTCAAGCGCGTCCTGCGTGAGACGGCCCTGCGCCACGGCATGTACGCCACCTTCATGGCCAAGCCGATGGCGGGTGAGCCGGGCAGCTCGCTGCACATCCACCAGAGCCTGCTGGACCTCGAGCGCGGCCACAGCCTGTTCGCCGGCGAGGGCGACCAGCCGAGCCCGCTGTTCCACCACTTCATCGGGGGCCTGCAGCGTTACCTGCCCGCGGCGATGCCGTTCTTCGCCCCCAACGTCAACTCCTACCGGCGACTGATGCGTACCGAGACCAGCGGTTCGGCCCCCATCAACGTGGAGTGGGGGCTGGACAACCGCACCGTGGGCCTGCGCGTGCCGGTCTCCTCCCCCGAGGCGACGCGCGTCGAGAACCGCCTGGCCGGCGCCGATGCCAACCCCTACCTGGCGATTGCCGCGTCGCTCGCCTGCGGCTACCTGGGTCTGCTCGGCCAGCTCGAGCCGCGCCCGCCGATGCTCGGTTCGGCCTGGTCCGGCGGCAACACGCTGCCCGACGACGTCGGCCCGGCGCTGGATGCCCTGCACGACTGCCAGGCGCTGGCCGACATCCTCGGCGAGCGCTTCACTCACAGCTATCTGGCCGTCAAGCGCGCCGAGCACAAGGCCTATTTCCGGGTCATCAGCTCCTGGGAGCGCGAGCATCTGCTGCTGCGGGTTTAGGGCAGGGCGATCGCAGTTGGACATGACGAGGGGCGCCGGGGGCAGGTCGAAGAGGAGGTCACAGCGCCTCCTCGAAGACCTGTCGACGGATCAGCCCGAGAAACGAATCTTACTGAGGAAAGCGATATGACGGCAACGGCGGCCACCGAGCACGTGGCCTCCTGGTATGCTGCCACCGCCAACCCCGCCCCCGAGCGCCCGGCGCTCGCCGGCGAGATCGACTGCGATGTCTGCGTGGTGGGGGCCGGTTTCACCGGCATGTCGTCCGCCCTGCACCTGGCCGAGCAGGGGCTGTCGGTGGTGGTGCTGGAGGCCGCCCGGGTCGGCTTCGGCGCCTCGGGGCGCAACGGCGGCCAGATCGTCAACGGCTATAGCCGCGACATGGACGTGATCGAGGCGAAATACGGTGCCCGGACCGCCCGTGCCCTGGGCGACATGGCCTTCGAGGGTAACCGCATCATCCGCCGCCGCATCGAGCAGTACGGTATCGCCTGTGACCTGCGTGACGGCAACCTCTTCGCCGCCTGCAACGCCAGGCAGCTCGAGGGGCTGCGCGAGCACAAGGCGCTCTGGGAGCGCTACGGCAACCGTGAGCTCGAGCTGCTGGAGGGCGAGGCGCTCAGACGCGAGGTGAACTCGGCGCGCTACCTGGGCGGCCTGGTGGACCACTCCGGTGGCCACCTGCATCCGCTCAACCTGGTGCTGGGCGAGGCGGCGGCCGTCGAGTCGCTGGGTGGGCGGGTCTTCGAGCAGTCGCCGGTCACCGAGGTGAGCCACGGCGAGCCGGTGCGGCTGCGCACCCCGCAGGGTGTGGTCAGGGCGGCGCGGGTGGTGATGGCCGGCAATGCCTACCTGCAGGGGGTGCTGCCGGCGCTGGAGGACAGGTCGATGCCCTGCGGCACCCAGATCATCACCACCGAGCCCCTGGGCGAGGAGCTGGCCCGGGAGCTGATCCCGAACGACAAGGCGGTGGAGGACTGCAACTACCTGCTCGACTACTACCGGCTGACCGCCGACAACCGCCTGCTCTACGGTGGCGGGGTCAACTACGGCGGCGACGACGCCGCCGACATCGAGGCGGTGGTCCGGCCCAAGATGCTCAGGACCTTTCCGCGACTGGCCGGGGTCGGGGTCGACCATGCCTGGAGCGGTACCTTCCTGATGACCCTCAACCGCCTGCCGCAGTTCGGGGTGATCAACGGCAACGTCTACTACGCCCAGGGCTACTCCGGCCACGGTGTCACCTGCACCCACCTGGCCGGCCGGCTGATCGCCGAGGTGATGCATGGCCAGGGCGAGCGCTTCGACGCCTTCGCCGGCATTCCCCACCTGCCGTTTCCCGGCGGGCGCCTGCTGCGGGTGCCGCTCTCGGCACTGGGCGCCTGGTACTACGCGACCCGCGACCGCCTGGGTATCTGAGCTCGGCGCCCGCAGCGGGTTCAATAGAGCCCGGTGATCTCGCCGTTGTCGTCGATGTCGAGCCGGGCGGCGGCCGGGTCGGCGCCCAGGCCCGGCATGGTGCGGACGTCGCCGCACAGGGCATAGAGGAAACCGGCCCCGGCGGAGAGCCGGACCTCGCGTACCGGCAGGGTCCAGCCGGTGGGCGCGCCGAGCAGCGTCGGGTCCGAGGAGAGCGACAGGTGGGTCTTGGCGATGCACACCGGCAAGCCGCCATGACCCTGCTCCTGGTAGGCCTCGAGCTGGCGGCGGGCCTCGGGGGCGAAGGCGACGTCGGCGGCGCCGTAGAGCCGGGTGGCGATGCGCTCGATCTTGGCGTCAGGTGGCATGTCGTCCGGATAGAGGAAACGGAACTCGCTGCCGTTATCGGCGGCATCGATGACGGCCCTGGCCAGTTCGATGGCGCCGGCGCCACCGTCGCGGACATGGGTCGTGACCACGGCGCGGGCACCGGCGGCGTCGGCAAGGTGGCGAATGACGGCGTGCTCGCCGGGGCTGTCCGACGGGAAGGCATTGATCGCCACCACCGGTGTGACACCGTGGGCACGGATGTTGTCGATCTGCTTGATCAGGTTGGCGGCACCGGCGCGCACATCCTCGGGGCTCTCCGCCTGCATGGCGGCGGGCAGCGGCTTGCCGGCCACCACGCGGTAACGCCCGGAGTGGTACTTCAGCGCCCGCACCGTGACCACCAGCACCGCGGCGTCCGGCGCCAGCCCCGAGGCGCGACTCTTGATGTTGAAGAACCGTTCGGCCCCCATGTCCGCGCCGAAGCCCGCCTCGGTGACGAGGAAATCCCCGCCATGAATGCCGATCCGGTCGGCGACGATGGAGGAGTTGCCGTGGGCGATGTTGCCGAACGGCCCGGCATGGATGAGCGCCGGCGCGTGCTCCAGGGTCTGCAGCAGATTGGGCTTGATCGCCTCCTTGAGCAGGGCGGTCATGGCGCCGGCCGCCCCGATCTCCTCGGCGGTGACCGGCTCGCCGACGCGAGTGTAGCCCACCACCATGCGGCCCAGGCGACGCCGCAGGTCCTGCAGGGAGTCGGCCAGGGCGAGCACCGCCATGACCTCGGAGGCGGCAGTGATCTCGAAGCCGCTCTGGCGGGTGACGCCATCGGTGCGGGGGCCCAGCCCCGTGACGATGTGGCGCAGGGCACGGTCGTTGATGTCGACCACCCGCTGCCAGCGGATGTTCTCGGGGTCCAGGTCGATACCATGGCGATGGTGGAGGTGATTGTCGACCATCGCCGCGAGCAGGTTATGCGCCGCGGTGACCGCATGAATGTCACCGGTCAGATGCAGGTTGATGCGCTCCATGGGGACCACCTGGCTGTAGCCGCCGCCGGCAGCACCGCCCTTGATGCCCAGCGTCGGCCCCATGGAAGACTGCCGGAGGGCGACCGTGGCGGCATGGCCGAGCTGTTGCAAGCCCTGGACGAGGCCGATGGCGGTGGTGGTCTTGCCTTCGCCGAGCGGGGTGGGCGTGATCGCCGAGACCACCACGTAGCGTGCCCGCGGGCGCCCCGCGAGGGCGTCCGCGGCGGCGAGGTCCAGCTTGGCCACGCCCCGGCCGTAGGGCTCCACGGCTTCGCCGGGCACGCCCATGCGATGGGCAATCTCCTCGATGGGCCAGAGTCGCGCATCACGAGCGATCGTGAGGTTGTCCGGCATCGACGGCTGCGCGTGCCTGACTTCTTGCGGGGTGATTGCCATCGCCAAGCCTCCTGACGTATCAACCGAGCCATGTGCGTTGCAATACGCTCAGTATTCTCGCCCGGGCGCGGCCGGATTTGCTCACCGACGTCAAGGGAATTGGCCACAGCGACACAGGCAGCCTGGCAGGACCAGCGCTTTCGCCGGGGAGCGGCGGTTGCCGAAGCGTGCGGGCGGCCTGGTGTAACCGTGCGATCTCGATGACGTGGATCAGCGGGCCACGCAACTATCGCCGTGGATCAACTGTCGGTAAATTAACGTAGTGAGGACTCATTTCCGGGAGGAAGACGCGATGGTGCCCACTGCCACTCCAGAGAACGGCCACTACGAGATCGGCTTCTTCCTGGTACCGGGGTTCTCCCAACTCGCCTTCTCCTCGGCCCTGGAGCCGTTCCGCATGGCCAATCACCTCACCGACCGCCGGCTCTACACCTGGCACATGGTGAGCCGGGACGGCGCCCCGGTGAGTGCCAGCAGCGGCCTGCAGACCGGGGTGGACCACGCCATGGAGAAGGCGCCACCGCTGGATCTCGTGGTGGTATGTGCCGGGGTGGAGGTACAACACCATTGCGACCGCGGCACCCTCCGATGGCTGCGCCGGCTGGCCGCACGTCACACCCCCCTGGGGGCGGTCTGCACCGGTAGCTATGTACTCGCCCAGGCGGGAGTCCTCAATGGCTACCGCTGTACCCTGCACTGGGAGCACTTCTCGAGCATCCACGAGGCGCTGATGTTTCCCGAGGTGACCTTCACCTCGCAGCTGTTCGTCATGGATCGCGACCGCTATACCTGCTCCGGCGGCATCTCGCCCCTGGACATGATGCTCACCCTCATCGCCCGCCAGCAGGGCCTGGAGCTGGCCGAGGCCATCGCCGAGGAGTTCATCCACGAGCGGATCCGGGACGTGGGAGATCACCAGCGCAACCCGCTGCGGGTGCGCCTCGGCCACAGCCACCCCAAGCTGGAGGAGGTGGCGACCCTCATGGAGGCGAACCTGCAGGAGCCGTTGTCGCTGAACGAACTGGCGAGCTACGCCGACCTCTCGCGGCGGCAGCTGGAGCGGCTGTTCCAGCGCTACGTCGACTGCCCGCCGTTGAAGTACTACATGGACCTGCGCCTGATGCGGGCGCGGTTGCTGCTGCGACAGACCCATATGCCGATCACCGACGTGGCGCTGGCGTGCGGTTTCATCTCGCCACCACACTTCACCAAGTGCTATCACGACCGCTTCGGCCATTCGCCCAGCCGCGAGCGCAAGCGGCGCAGCGACCGGGTGGCGGATGCCGCGACCCAACACGCCGAGGCGACCCCGCCCCCCGGCGAGGAGTGAACAATGAGTACTTTGGGCTGATTTTTAACGCCGTATGGCCGAGCGCAGACAGTTCTCGGACAATGCCTAGCTCCTGGGGCGCTGATTGTCCGGGTCATACAGGGCGCGATAGCCGACGGCCTCGACGGTCAGCGGGTAGTGCTCGCCGAAGTACTCCAGGGTGAGGGTGTGGCCCTCCCGGGCATGCTCCACCGGCAGATAGCCCAGGGCGATGATCCTGCCCACGGAGGGGCCGTAGGCGATGCTGGTCACGTAGGAGCGGCGCCCCAGGGCGTCCACGAGCACCTCGCCGCTCTCCGGGTCGAGGATCGGGGACTGGCCCACCGGATAGCGTGGGATCCCCCTGGCGTCGCGGTTGTCCTGCAGGGTCAGGGTGCAGAGGTAGGCCGGCTGTCGCTCGCGCTCGCGCTGTGCCAGGTAGGCGGCCTTGCCATGGAAGTCCGCCGGCTTGACCCTGGGGCGTGCGAGCCCTGCCTCGACGAGGTTGTACTCGGTGAGCAGGTCGACGTTCTGCAGTCGCAGGCTCTTCTCCAGGCGCCGGCTGTTGGCGTAGGTCTCGATGCCCACCGGTGTCACGCCTTGATCAAAGAGCAGGTCCCACAGGCTGAGCCCGTAGCTGAACGGGATGTACAGCTCCCAGCCCTGTTCGCCGACGTAGGAGATGCGGAAGGCCCACACCGGCAGTCCGCGCACGCGGATCTCGCGGGCCGTGGCGAAGGGGAAGCGCTCGTTCTCCAGCGCCTGCGGGTCGTCGGCGACCGCCTGCAGCGTGCGTCGGGCATTGGGGCCCCACAGTCCCAGGGTGGCCAGGCTGTCGGTGCGGTCCTCGAGATGCAGGCGGGTCAGGCCCCTGTCCTCGGCCAGGCGTTTCATCCACACGTAGTCGCGATGACCGGTGTCGCCGCCACAGATCACCCGGAAGGCATCGGTGGCGAGACGCACGATGGTCAGGTCGGCATGCACGCCGCCGGCCTCGTCCAGGAAGTGGGTGTAGACGCCCTTGCCGAGGGGCGTCTCGCCGCCCACCCGGGCCACCGAGAGGGTCTCCAGCAGTGCCTCGGCATCCGGCCCGGTGACGTCGAAGATGGCGAAGTGGGAGAGGTTGATCATGCCCACGTCCTCGCTCAGCGCGAGGTGCTCGGCGTTGGAGACCCGCCAGAAGTGGCGAGCGTCCCACTCGTTGAGGCGCTCGGGAACCCGCTCGGCATAGCGCTCGAGCAGGGGCTCGTTGGCCGCATAGCCGTGGGCCCGCTCCCAGCCCGCCGCCTCCATGAAGTAGCCGCCGAGCTCCTTCTCCCTGGGCCAGAAGGGGCTGCGCCGCAGGTCGCGACCGGTTTCGAAGGGCTCGCGAGGGTGCACCGGCGGGTCGTAGATCTTTCGGGCGATCTCGAGACAGCGCCCGTGGACGTAGTGCGGGGTCTTCTGCACGGGGTAGAAGCGCGCAATGTCGATGCCGAAGGGGTCGAGTTCCGGGCGGCCCTGGGTGATCCAGTCGGCGAACACCTTGCCCATGCCCGGGCCGTCCTTGACCCACACCGCCTCGCAGAACCACAGGCCGCGGGTCTCCGGCGATTCGCCGACCAGGGAGCCGCCGTCATTGGTGACCGACAGCAGGCCGTTGAACGAGTGCTTCTCATCCCAGCCCAGTTCGCCGAGCGCGGGGGTGAGTTCCACCGCCCGGGTAAAGGCGTGCATGACCTGGTCGATCTCGAGGTCGCGCATCGACGGCGACAGCCGTGCCCGGTCGCGTTCGAGGATCTCGGTGGGGTGCACCAGGCGAGGGGCGGCGGCCTCGTAGTAACCCCACTCGAGCTGCCCGCCCTCGGTGGTGGCGGGGTCGCCGGTGTCGCGCATGTAGGCCGAGTTGCCCTGATCGCGCAGCAGGGGGTAACCGATCTCCTGGCCGGTACCGGCGAAGACATCGAAGGGCCCGAAGAACAGCAAGGGGTGTTCCACCGGCATCAGCGGCAGCGCCGCGCCGCCCATGGCCGCCGGGATCGGCCCCCAGATCCCCGAGGTCACGATCACCACCGGGGTCTCGATATAGCCCCTGGCGGTCTCCACGCCGCGCACATGGCCGTCCCGGACGTCGATGTCCAGCGCCGGGGTATCGGGGAAGGTCTGCAGCCGCCCGGCGGCCACCGCCGCCTCGATCAACTCGCCGGCGACCTGCTGGGAGCGGGGCACCACCAGGCCGGCGTCCGGGTCCCACAGGGCGCCCTGGATCAGCTCCCGTTGCACCAGGGGAAAGCGCTCGATCACCTCGTCGGGGCCGATCAGTCGGGCACGGGTACCGAACGCCTTGCCCGAGGCGACCTTGCGCTTGAGCTCCTCCATGCGGGCGTCGTCGCCCACTCGTGCCACCTCGAGGCCGCCGATGCGCCGATAGTGGCCCAGGCGCTCGTAGAAACGCTGGCTGTAGGTGGTGGTGTAGCACGACATCTTGTCGTGGGAGGTCATGTAGCAGAAGTCGGAGGCGTGGGAGGTGGAGCCGATGTCCGAGGGAATGGCGGACTTGTCGAGTCCCACGAGGTGCTCCCAGCCCTGCTCGATCAGGTGGTGGGCCACCGAGGCGCCGACGATGCCGCCCTGGCCGATGATCACCGCGTTCGCGCGCTTGGGTAGTGTCGCCATGACCGCTCTCCTGTGGTGACCCGCCCGCCGACCCCGTCGCTCTCTCGTCAACATAATCCAAGCCGGGTCCGGTTGCTGTCCCGTGGCGACGATAACTTTCGTCGCTGCGACAGGCGGTTGCGTCACGAATCCACCGATCTCGAGAGTGGCCGGGCCGGTGTCGCTGTCACCAAAGTGGCCGTCGTCGCTGGTGCCATGGTGTGGGGTCGGCGGCGCTAGCTTCGATTCAAGGGCGGCCGTTCGCCGTCCCTCCGCGACCAATCGGTACGGGTCAGGAACGGAAAGGAGACATGATCATGTCCCAGGTCATCGAAAGCATCGAGCACCGCCAGGCGGCACCGGAGATCCTGCTCTATCCCCGGATCCGCAAGTCGCCGTTCTTCTATGCTTCCCGTCGTCACGGGGTGCGCAAGTACAGCGTCTACAACCATCACTATCACCCGCGGTTGTATACCGATCCGGTGGACGAGTACTGGGCCCTGGTGCAGGGCGTCACCCTCTGGGACGTGGGCGTGGAGCGCCAGATCGAGATCAGCGGTACGGACGCCTTCGCCTTCACCCAGATGCTGGTGCCCCGCGACATGCGCCAGTGCCAGGTGGGGCAGTGCAAGTACGTCTTCGTCACCGCCCCCGACGGCGGCATCATCAACGACCCGGTGCTGCTGCGCATCGAGGAGAACCGTTTCTGGCTGTCCCTGGCCGACAGCGATGTGCTGCTGTGGTGCCAGGGGCTGGCCTACCACGCGGGCATGGACGTCACCATCCGGGAGGTGGACGTGGCGCCGGTGCAGGTCCAGGGGCCCAAGGCCAAGCAGGTCATGCTCGACCTGTTCGGCGAACGGGTGCTGGAGATCCCCTATTACCACCTCATGGAGGCGGCGCTCGACGACATGTCGGTGGTGGTCTCACGCACCGGCTATTCCGGCGAGATCGGCTACGAGATCTACCTCCGCGATGCGACCCGTCACGGCGAACGCCTCTGGCAGCGGGTCTTCGAGGCCGGGCGACCCCATCAGATGCAGGTCATCGGCCCCTGCCATATCCGCCGCATCGAGGGGGGGATCCTCGCCTTCGGCTGCGACATCTGGTACGACACCAACCCCTTCGAGGTGGGCATGGGCTACGACTGGATGGTCGACCTGCGCGGCGACGACGACTTCATCGGCCGCGCGGCGCTGGAGCGCATCAAGGCCGAGGGGGTGTCGCGCAAGCTGGTGGGCGTGGAGATCGAGGGGCCGAGCGTCGGCTACTTCACCGACGGTTCGATGATCGACGTCTTCCCCGTGTACGACACCGCCGGCGAGCGCATCGGCAAGGTGACCTCGGCCACCCACTCGCCGCGCCAGGATCGCAATATCGGCTATGCCATGGTGCCGACGGCCCAAGCCGAGCTCGGCACGCCGCTGCGTATCGAAGCCAATACCGGGATGCAGGACGCCGTGGTGGTGCCGAAGCCGTTCCATGATCCACGCAAGGAAATCCCCAAGGGCTGAGCCATGAATGACCTGCTGCGGTTGACCACTGCCGAGGAAATCGGCAGGAGCTGTGCGGCCCTGGCCGCCCCCCGCTACGAGCTGCTGCCGCTCAAGGGCATGCAGGAGGCGGCCCGGAGCCTCCCACCCGGCGCAGTGGTCACCATGACCTGCTCGCCACGGCACGGCCTCGAGCGGACCCTGGAGGCGGCCGAGTGGCTGGTGGGGGCAGGCTTCCAGGCGGTGCCCCATATCGCCGCTCGCCTGGTCCGCGACCCGGCCCATCTGCGACGGCTGGTGGAGCGCATGCTGGCCGCCGGCATCGACGACTGCTTCGTGGTGGGCGGTGACGCCGACCGCCCCGCGGGGGAGTATCCCGGCGGGGTGGAGCTCCTCGAGGCCATGGCGGCCATGTCGCCGCGGCCGGCCCGCCTCGGGGTACCCGCCTATCCCGAGGGCCATCACCGCTTCGATGACCCAGACCTGCAGCGGGTCCTCGACGCCAAGGCGGCGCTGGCCGATTACGTCGTCACGCAGATGTGCTTCGAGCCCTCGACGGTGCTGGCCTGGCTCGAACGGCAGCGCCGGTCCGGCATGACACTGCCGGTCTATGCGGGGATCCCCGGCGTGCTGGACCGCACCCGGCTGCTGTCGGTGGCCATGCGCCTCGGCCTGGGCGCCTCGACCCGGGTGCTGAGCCGCCGCAAGGGGCTGGTCGGGCGCCTGCTGCAGTCCGACCTCTATCGTCCCGACGACCTGCTGCAGGGGTTGTTCCCGGCCCTGGGCGACGGCGGAATCGCCGGCCTGCATGTCTACACCTTCAATCAGGCGGCCGCCACCCGTGCCTGGCTGGCCGCGCATCACGCCGCGCACTGTCGGCGGCACGGGCTCGAGGGGCCGGAGATGTCGGAGGCCGCCACCGTCGAGCAGCCCGGCTGAGCCGTCGTGTCGGGCGAGGGCGGTACCCACTCGGCCCGCCCTCGTCTCCCGGTTGTCCCCGGTGGGTGACGGCGGGCGGCCGGGCCCACTCGGGCATCGGGACTGTCGTCGTTCGCCGACGGCTGGTCAGAGAATATGGAAGTCGCCTTCGCCTGCTGTCGTCGTCCCCCTGGGAGGCATATACTCAGGGCATCGCTTCGAGGAGGCGCAGGAAGCGCCACCCGATATCGCAACCCTTCCCGTGTCACGCATCTCCCGGAGCCGATGTTCCATCATCGCAAGAGGCGCCCGAGCGCCCGCAAGGAGGTGACAGATGAGCAAGTCGATCATGGTCGGTACCACGCTGGCCGTGCTGGGCCTGGGCGGCCTCGCCTTCGGCACCTGGCAGGTGCAGCAGGAGAGCGGGCCGCAGTACGCCGAGATCGTCGGCGTCGAGGCGCTGACCCGCACCGTGGAGACGCCCCGCGAGGTGTGCGAGGACGTGGTGGTGAACCGGGAGGTGCCCGTGGAGGTGCCCGTCGCTCAGTCCAGCCAGGCGGCCGGTAGCCGCGATCCGCACCGGATCGTCGGGACCGCGGCCGGGGCCATTGTCGGTGGCCTGCTCGGCAACCAGATCGGCGGCGGCAGTGGCAAGAAGATCGCCACCGTGGCCGGCGCCGTGGGTGGCGGCCTGGCCGGCCGCGAAGTACAGAACCGCGTCGAGGCCCGTCAGCATGCCCAGGCGGCTCAGCCCCAGACCCAGATCCAGATGCAGACCCAGAGCGTCACCGAGCGGCAGTGCCAGACGGTGGTGGATACCCACCAGGAGACCGAGGGCTACGAGGTCACCTGGCAGCATGGCGAGGTGATCCAGACCAGCCGTCTGGACAGCCCACCCCAGGGCGACCGGGTGCTGCTCGAGGAAGGGCAGCCGCAGTGGCAGGTGGTGGTGCAGGGAGACAACGACGCCTGACGTTGGACGTGTATCTTCGACGCCAGCGGGGCCGCTCATCGAGCGGCCCCGCTGGCGTCAGGGGAGGGCATGAAGGATCAGGGGGCCGTGGCCGGCGGGTGCGCTTCCCGCGGGGCATCGGCGTGCCTCGGTGACGGCGCTCAGACGTGACGCAGGTACCAGGCGTACTCCAGGTGGCTGACCTCCTGCATGGCCTGGGCGCGCTCGGCGCGCCGGTTGGCCACGAACACCCGGAGGAAGTCGTGGCCCAGGGCCTCGCCCAGTACCTCGTCGGCCTCGAGCAGGGCGAGGGCCTGGTGCCAGCTGTTGGTCAGGCTTGGCTCGAACTGCTCGTAGGCGTTGCCGCTGACGGCCGGGGGCGGCGACAGGCGCTGCTCCAGGCCGTAGGTGATGC
This sequence comes from Halomonas sp. LBP4, assembly GCF_003202205.1. Classification (GTDB taxonomy): domain Bacteria; phylum Pseudomonadota; class Gammaproteobacteria; order Pseudomonadales; family Halomonadaceae; genus Halomonas; species Halomonas flagellata. The sequence goes on along the minus strand of NZ_PDOG01000001.1, from coordinate 447,285 downwards.
CCGCCAGCAGCGTGGCCATCAGCAGGTAGGGATTGGCGTCGGCGCCGGCGACGCGATGTTCGATGCGCCGTGCCGCATTGGGGCCCGAGGGAATGCGCAGGGCCACCGAGCGGTTGTCGTAGCCCCAGGTGGGGGCCATGGGCACATAGAGCCCGGGTTGAAAGCGGCGGAAGGAGTTGAGGTTGGGCGCGCAGATCGCCATGGAGGGCGGCATCAGCGCCAGCAGGCCGGCGATCGCCTGGCGCAACCGGGGCGTGCCCAGGGGGTCGCCATCCTCGGCGGCGAAGACGTTCGCCCCCGACTCGTCCAGCAGGCTGATGTGCACATGGGTGCCGTTGCCGGCCTCCAGGCCATAGGGCTTGGCCATGAAGGTGGCCTCGAAGCCGTGGGTCAGGGCCACGCCCTTGATCAGCCGCTTGAGCAGCACGGCGCTGTCGCAGGCCGCCAGGGCATCGTCGCAGTGGACCAGGTTGACCTCGAACTGCCCCGGGGCGCACTCCTTGAGGGCCGTGTCCAGGGGCAGCCCCTGGGCGAGCGCCGCGGCCTGGATGTCCTCGAGGAAGTCGGCGTACTCGTCGAGCTCGAGCATCGAGTAGAGCTGGCTCTGGGTCGCCCGTTCGCCGCTGCCCGGCGAGCACGGCGGCTGGATCAACCCTTCGGCGGTACGGGCCCGGTCGATCAGGTAGAACTCCAGCTCCACGGCGACCACCGGGGTCAGGCCGGCGCGGCGCAGGCGCTGCAGCACCCGGACGAGCACCTGGCGGGGGTCGGCGAAGAAGGGCGTCTCGTCGGCCTCGACCATGGTCATCAGCAGCTGCGCCTGGCGACCCCGCCGCAGCCAGGGGCTCGGCACCAGGGTGCCGGAAACCGGCCGGCAGACCCGGTCGCCGTCGCCGGTGGCGAGTCCCAGGCCGGTCTCCTCGATGGTGTTGCCGTTGATATCCAGCGCGAAGACCGAGGCCGGCAGGTTGACGCCGTCACGACACGCCTTCTCCAGGTTGTCGCGGGGAATGCGCTTGCCGCGCATCACGCCGTTGAGGTCGCTGATCAGCAGGTCGATGCTGTCGACATCGGGGTGGCGTTCGAGAAAGTCGCGAGCTTCATCGACGGGTAAGGACGACATGGTGTCACCTGTGGAGTCTGGTTCGTTGTTGATGGGGGTATCTTTCCGGCAGAGAACTGGTGTTGTCAAATCCTTTACAACGGCGTCGTGGGATTACGCCAGAATCTCACCCTGGTAATCTTTTTTATTTATCTTTATATCAGTTACTTAACCTCGAAAAGCTCGAGGCCTGATCAACGGTGTGTTGGCAAGGGAAATCAACGGCGGTATGTTGAGTAAAGTATAACAACCCGCATCATGAGTGTTTCGAGGAGGCTGCGATGCAGACCCGACCCCTGGTGGGCGTGATCGCCTGTCGCCGTGAGGTGGAGGGGCACCCCGCCCACATGGTCACCGACAAGTACCTGAGTGCCCTGCGCGACTATGGTCTGGCACCGGTGATCCTGCCGGTCTGGGAGGAGGCCGTGGAGGGCGACCTGCTGGCCCATCTCGACGGCCTGCTGCTGACCGGCAGTTACAGCAACGTGGCGCCGCGGCGCTACGGCGCCGAGCGTGCCCCCGAGAATACCCGCGACGACCCCCATCGCGATGCCGTGGCGCTGGCGTGCATTCCCGCTGCCCTGGACCTCGGCCTGCCGCTGCTGGGCATCTGCCGCGGCTTCCAGGAGATCAACGTGGCCTTCGGCGGCACCCTGCACCAGGCGGTGCAGGGGGTGCCCGGCCTGCTCGACCATCGCGAGCCGGCGGGCGATCGCGAGGCCCGCTATGCCCCGGCCCACGACCTGACGATCCTGCCCGGGGGCGTCCTCGCGGCGCTCTATCCCCGGCCGGGCGCCCGGGTCAACTCCCTGCACCAGCAGGGTATCGCCGAGCTGGGGCCGGGGCTCGTCGCCGAGGCCACGGCCCCCGACGGCCTGATCGAGGCGGTATCGGTGGCCGGCGCGCCGGCCTTTGCCCTGGCCGTGCAGTGGCACCCGGAGTGGCGACCCCGCGAGCATCCGCTCTACCACGCCCTGTTCGACGCCTTCGCCGGCGCCTGTCGCCAGCGGCGGTCGAGCCGCGCCGCTGCCCCGACCCGTGACCCGCTCTCGGCCTGATGGCCACCGACCCCGTTGCGGAGATTCCATCCATGCAGACCCCCGACGTTCACACCCATGAGTATCAGGCGCTGGACCGCGCCCACCACCTGCATCCCTTCACCGACTTCAAGGCCCTGGGCGAGGAGGGGAGCCGCATCATCACCCGCGCCGAAGGGGTTTATATCCATGACAGCGAGGGGCATCGCATCCTCGACGCCATGGCCGGCCTGTGGTGCGTCAACCTCGGCTATGGCCGCCAGGAGCTGGTGGACGCCGCCACCGCCCAGCTGCAGCAACTGCCCTACTACAACAACTTCTTCAAGACCACCCACCCGCCGGCGGTCAGGCTGGCCGCGAAGCTGTGTGACCTCGCCCCCGCGCATATCAATCATGTGTTCTTCACCGGCTCGGGGTCCGAGGCCAACGACACCATGCTGCGCATGGTGCGCCGCTACTGGGCGCTCGAGGGCAAGCCGCAGAAGCAGTGGATCATCGCCCGCGAGAACGGCTACCACGGCTCCACCCTGGCCGGCATGAGCCTCGGCGGCATGGCGCCCATGCACGCCCAGGGCGGCCCCTGCGTGCCGGGCATCGCCCATGTGCGCCAGCCCTATTGGTTTGGTGAAGGGCGGTTTGGTGAAGACCGCAACCAGGGCCCCGACGCCTTCGGCCGCGCCTGCGCCGAGGCCCTCGAGGCGCAGATCCTCGAGCTCGGCGAGCAGAACGTCGCCGCCTTCCTCGCCGAGCCGGTGCAGGGGGCCGGCGGCGCCATCATCCCGCCGGCCAGCTACTGGCCGGCGGTGAAGGCGGTGCTGGCGAAGTACGACATCCTGTTGGTGGTCGACGAGGTGATCTGCGGCTTCGGCCGGCTGGGCGAGTGGTTCGGCAGCGTGCATTACGACCTCAAGCCCGACCTGATGCCCATCGCCAAGGGGCTGTCGTCGGGCTACCTGCCCATCGGCGGGGTGCTGGTGGGTGACCGCGTCACCGACACCCTGATCGAGGAGGGCGGCGAGTTCTTCCACGGCTTCACCTACTCCGGCCATCCGGCCTGTGCCGCGGTGGCGTTGAAGAACCTCGAGCTGATGGAAGCCGAGGGCATCGTCGAGCGGGTACGCGATGATCTCGGCCCCTATCTGGCCCGCCGCTGGGCGGAACTGGCCGACCACCCCATCGTCGGCGAGGCCCGCTCGCTGGGGCTGGTCGGGGCGCTGGAGCTGGTGGCCGACAAGGCCGGCGGCGGGCGTTTCGACAAGTCGCTCACCGCCGGCAACCTGTGCCGCGACCTCTGCTTCGAGCTGGGCCTGGTGATGCGTTCGGTGGGTGATACCATGATCATCTCGCCGCCGCTGGTGATCACCCGTGGCGAGATCGATGAACTGGTGCGCCTGGCCCGCGCGGCCCTGGACGAGACCGCCCGCCGCCTCGCGGCGCATGTCGTCGGCGAACCTGATACAGAGGAGATGCGCGCATGAGCATCGAGGCCCCCAAGACCCGTGACGACTGGCACGCCCTGGCACAGTCCTTGACACAGCCCCTGACGCTGGAGAGCCGCGCCTTTATCGACGATGCCTTCGTCGACGCGGCAAGCGGCGCGACCTTCGACACCCTCAATCCCGCCACCGGCGAGACCCTGGCCCGCATAGCCAGCTGCGACGCCGCCGACGCCGAGCTCGCCGTGGGTCATGCCCGGGCGGCCTTCGCGCGCGGCGACTGGTCGCGGCTGGCGCCGGGCAAGCGCAAGAGGGTCATGCTCCGGCTCGCGGAGCTGATGGAGGCCCACAAGCACGAGCTGGCGCTGCTCGACACCCTCGACATGGGCAAGCCGGTATCGAGTTCGCTGGGCGACACCGCCGGTGCCATCGCCTGCCTGCGCTACAACGCCGAGTCCATCGACAAGCTCTACGGCGAGGTGGCGCCCACCGGCGAGGAGAGCCTGGCGCTGGTGCTGCGCGAGCCCCTGGGGGTGGTGGCCTCCATCGTGCCGTGGAACTTCCCGCTGATGATGACCGCCTGGAAGATCGCCCCGGCGCTGGCCGCCGGCAACAGCGTGATCCTCAAGCCCTCGGAGAAGTCGCCGCTCTCGGCGCTGCGGTTGGCGCAGCTGGCCCGCGAGGCCGGCATTCCCCGCGGCGTCTTCCAGGTACTGCCCGGCTTCGGCCACACCGTGGGCAAGGCGCTGGCACTCTCCATGGAGGTCGACTGCCTGGCCTTCACCGGCTCCACCGGCACCGGCAAGCAGCTGATGCAGTACGCCGGCCAGTCGAACCTGAAGCGGGTCTATCTCGAGTGCGGCGGCAAGAGCCCGAATATTATCTTCGCCGACTGCAGGGATCTCGACAGGGTCGCCCGCCATGCCGCCGCGGCCATCTTCCACAACCAGGGCGAGGTGTGCATCGCCGGCTCCCGGTTGCTGGTGGAGAACGCGATCCGCGAGGCTTTCGTCGAGAGGGTCCTGTCTTGCGCCGAGACCATGCAGCCCGGCGACCCGCTCGACCCGGCCAGTTTCATGGGCGCCATCGTCGACGAGGCCCAGCACCGGCGCATCCTCGACTATATCCGCCAGGGGGTGGAGGAGGGCGCCAGGCTATGCGCCGGCGGCCAGGCCATCGAGGGCCAGGGGCTCTTTATCCCGCCCACGGTGTTCGACGGCGTGACCCCGGCCATGACCATCGGCCGCGAGGAGATCTTCGGCCCGGTGCTCTCGGTATTCGGTTTCGACAGCGAGGAAGAGGCCGTGGCCATGGCCAACGACAGCGTCTATGGCCTGGCGGCGGGGCTGTGGAGCCAGGACATCGACCGCATCATGCGGGTGACGCGCCGGCTGCAGTCGGGGCAGGTGTTCGTCAACAACTGGGCCGGCGGCGACCAGACGGTGCCCTTCGGCGGCGTCAAGCAGTCGGGCAACGGCCGTGACAAGTCCCACCACTCCCTAGAGGAGTACTCGGAACTCAAGAGCGTCTGGATAGCGCTGTCGACCTGATCCCGGGGAGCGTGAGCAGAACGACGACGCCGGCCCTCGAGGCCGGCGTCGTCGTTCTGGCGGCTTGCCTCAGGGCCGCGGCTGTTGCTGGGTGATGCAGTGGATGTTGCCGCCGCCGAGCAGGATCTCGCGGGCCGGCACGCCGATCACCCGGCGCCCGGGGAAGAGCCCCTGGAGGATCTCCCGGGCCGTCTCGTCATGGGCCGCATCGAGCAGCGGCATCACCACCACCGAGTTGCCGATGTAGAAGTTGACGTAGGAGCCGGCCATGCGATCGCCGGGCCGGCGCGGGTGCGAGTGGCTGAGGCGGTCGATGCCGCTGGCCTCGTCCTCGGCGATATGCAGCGGCCCCGGCTGGGGCAGCCTGTGCACCCTCAGGCGCCGGCCGTGGGCGTCGCGGCTGGCCTCGAGAACCTCGAGGGCCTCCCGGGAGATGGCATGCTGGGGGTCGGTCTCGTCGTCGCACCAGGTCAGGACCACCTCGCCGGGGGCGACGAAGCAGCAGAGGTTGTCCACGTGGCCGTCGGTCTCGTCGAGATGGCAGCCCCGGGGCAGCCAGATCACCTTCTCCACCCCCAGGGTGTCGCGCAGGATCCGCTCCATCTCCGCGCGGTCGAGGGAGGGGTTGCGGTTGGCGTTGAGCAGGCACTCCGCAGTGGTGATCAGGGTGCCCTCGCCGTCCACATGGAGGGCGCCGCCCTCGAGCACCACCGGCGCCTCGAAACGCGGGATGCCGAGCATCTCGGCGATCTTGGTGCGGATGCGGCGATCCTTGTCCCAGGGGAAGTAGAGCCCGCCGTCGAGGCCGCCCCAGGCGTTGAACTCCCAGTCGACCAGGGCCAGGCGGCCATCCGGGTGGGTGAGGAAGGTGGGGCCCACGTCGCGCATCCAGGCGTCGTTGCTGGAGAGTTCCACCACCCGCACCCGGGGTGGCAGCTGGTGACGGGCGTTCTCGTACTGGTCGTCGTTGACGCCGACATACACCGTCTCGCTCTCGGCGATGGCGCTGGCCACCGCCACGAAGGCCTGCTGGGCCGGCTTGGCACCATAGCGCCAGGTGTCGGGCCGCTGGGGCCACAGCATCCAGCAGGCATCGTGGGGGGCGCACTCGGCGGGCATGGCAAAGCCCAGGGCCGCGGGGGTGGGTGCCCCGTCCGGCGTGGCGACGTTATCGGTCTCGAGGGGGTGTGTCATGGTCGTTCTCACAGGTGGCCCACCATCAGGAAGACGGCGGCGGCGATGGCCGCGGCGATCAGCACATAGGGCAGCTGGGTCAGACTCACAATTATCGTTGTGGTCGTGGTCTCTAGGGGCCGGTCGCCCGGCCCGGGGCGGGTTACAGGAAGCCATCGGCCTTTAGAGAGGCCGTGGTGGCGGCGTAGGCCTCGTCGAGGATCGCCACCACCCTGTCCACCACCTCGCGGTCCCAGATCAGCGGCGGCGAGATGATGTTGAGGTGGCCCACCGGACGGATGATCAGGCCGCGCTTCTGGGCCTCGGCGGCGACCCGGTCGCCGACCCGCGCCTCCACCGGCAGCAGTGCCTTGGTGGCCTTGTCGGCGACGTTCTCGATGGCCAGCATAAAGTGGCTCCCCCGCACGTCTCCCACCGTGGCGTGACCCGCCAGGGTCTTGAGCTTCTGCTCCAGGTAGGGCCCCACCTCGCGCACGTTCGCGCAGATCCCCTCGCGCTCCATGATCTCGATGTTCGCGAGCGCCGCCGCGCAGCTCACCGGGTGACCGGAGTAGGTGAAGCCGGTGCTCAGCACGCCGCCCTGGCGCTGGGGGGTGCCCAGCACCTCGAAGAGGTCATCGGAGATCAGGGTGGCGCCCAGGGGCGCATAGCCCGACGACAGCCCCTTGGCCACGTTGATGATGTCCGGCCGGGTGTCGAAGACTTCCTCGGAGGCGAAGAAGTGGCCCAGGCGGCCGAAGCCGGTGACCACCTCGTCGGCGATATAGAGGATCTGGTGGGCGCGACACACCGCCTGGATGCGGGCGTGGTAGCCCTTCGGCGCCATCAGCACGCCGCCGGCGCCCATGATCGGCTCGGCGATAAAGGCGGCAATGTTATCCGCACCAAGGCGCTCGATGGTCTCTTCCAGCTCGGCCACCAGCTGGTCGCAGTAGTCCGCCTCGCTCATGCCCTCGGGGCGGCGGTAGAGGTTGGCTTCGCTCAGATGGGTGACCAGGTGGTCGAGGGTGTCGAAGTCCCAGTTGTTGCTCTCGATGCCGGTCAGGCTGGCGGCCAGGTAGGTGGTGCCGTGGTAGGCGTTACGTCGTGACAGGATGCGCTTCTTGTCGGGCTTGCCCAGGCGGTTGAAGACGTAGTGCACCAGGCGGATGGTGGCGTCGTTGGCCGCCGAGCCGCCGCAGCTGTAGAACACGTGGTTGAGGTGGGCCGGGGCCAGGTTGGCGAGCTTGGCGGCCAGCTCCGCGGCCGGGGCGTTGGAGAGGTTGTTGAAGGTGGAGAAGTAGGCCATGCGGGTGGCCTGCTCGGCCATGGCCTGGCCGATCTCGGCGCGGCCGTGGCCGACGTTGACGCACCACAGGCCGGCGATGCCGTCGATGAAACGGTTGCCGTGGACGTCCTCGACGTAGATGCCGTCGCTGTCGGTGATCAGGTCGCAGCCCTTGTCGTGGAAGAGGCTGTAGTCGGTGAAGGGGTGGATGAAATGATCCTTGTCCTTCTGCCACAGCGCCTGGGCGTCGTAGTGCCGCGTCGGCTGGGCGGGGCGAGCGGGGGTCGCTGTCGTTGTCATGGGGTGGCTCCTCTCTCGGTGTTTCGGAGTGACCGACAGGGCCAGCCTAGTCAGGGTGAGGGAGTCGCCGGTATATCCTGATTGGGGTATATCGGCACCGCGATCGGCCGGCCTAGGGTGGAGGCACGGATTCACCGAACCAGCACTTTTCACAAGTACCCTTCACAAGTACAGGGAGGCACCCCATGACGGTTTCCATCGACGGCCAGCGGCTCTGGGAGAGCCTGATGGCCATGGCCGAGATCGGCCCCACCGCGAACGGTGGCAACTGCCGACTGGCGCTCACCGAGGAGGATGCCGCCGGGCGGCGCCTGCTGATCGAGTGGTGCGAGGCGGTCGGCTGCACGCTGCGCGTCGACCGGGTCGGCAACCTCTTTATCCGCCGCCCGGGTAAGCGTGACGATCTCGACCCGGTGGCCACCGGCAGCCACCTGGATACCCAGCCCAGGGGCGGGCGCTTCGACGGCATCCTCGGGGTGCTGGCGGGCCTCGAGGTGTTTCGCACCCTGCACGAGGCGGGTGTGGTCACCGAGCGGCCCCTGGAACTGGTGGTGTGGACCAACGAGGAGGGCAGCCGCTTCGCCCCGGCCATGGTGGCTTCCGGCGCCTATGCCGGGGTGTTCAGCGAGGCCTACACCCTGTCGCGGCGGGATCGCGACGGCGTGACCCTGGGCCAGGCCCTGGAGGCCACCGGCTTCGCCGGCGAGATGCCGGTGGGCGAGCCGCGCCTGGCGAGCTTCTTCGAGCTGCATATCGAGCAGGGCCCGGTGCTGGAAGAGGAGGGCGAGGCCATCGGCGTGGTCACCGGGGTCCAGGGCATGCGCTGGTTCGACCTGACCCTGCGCGGCCAGCCGGCCCATGCCGGCCCCACCCCCATGGCCTATCGCCGCGACGCCCTGGCCGCGGCGGCGCGACTGATCGACCGCCTGCAGGGCCATGCCCTGGCGGATACCAGCGGCGCGACCCGGGTCACCGTGGGCTGCCTGGAGGTCGACAGCCCCTCGCGCAACGTCATTCCCGGCGAGGGGCGCCTCACCGTCGACCTGCGCCATGTCGATGAGGGCGAGCTGGACGCCCTGGAGAGCCGTTTCGAGCGCGAGCTGGCCGCCCTCGCCGAGGCCTTCGGCGTGGAGACCGCGAGCGAGCGGATCTGGGCCTCGCCGGTGGTGGCCTTCGATGCCGGCTGCATCGCGGCCGTGGAGCGGGCCACCCGTGCCCAGGGCGTCCCCTGGCGGCGCATGGTGAGCGGCGCCGGCCACGACGCCGTCCAGGTCTCCCGGGTCGCTCCCACGGCGATGATCTTCATTCCCTGCCGCGATGGCATCAGCCACAACGAGGCGGAGTACGCCACCCCGGAGCACTGCGCCCTGGGCGCCCAGGTGCTCTGCGAGGCCTTGCTGGAGCGCGCCAACCGCAGCGCCGTCAGCTGACGGGCGATGCTGAGTAGTTCAACCGCTGCGCTGGCGCGAGACCAGCGCCACGTGGTCGAGGAACAGCCGGAACAGCTGCGACTGGCTGGAGACCTCGAGGCGCTGGTAGATGTGCTTGCGGTGGACCTTGACGGTGCCGTCGCTGATGGCGAGCTCCCGGGCGGCCGACTTGGTGGAGTGGCCGGCGAGCAGCAGGCGCACGATCTCCTGCTCGCGGGCGGTCAGCACGCCGGCACCGAAGCTGGCGAAGGCGGCCTCCACCGGGGCCTGTGCCTCCAGGTGCTGCTGGAAGTGCCCGCCCTGCCATTTCCAGTAGTCGATCAGCAGGGCCTCGATGACCGGCGAGGCGTTGCGCAGTGCCTGCAGCGCCCGCCGCTTGAGCGGCATGTCCGCCCGGAAGCCCAGCGATACCACCATCACCACGTCCTGCGTCACCCGGGCGAAGAGCCCGACCTCGTCCACCAGCCCCAGGGCGCGGTAGTAGTGGGCATAGTAGTCGCTCGACTCGAAGCGGTCCGGCGCCAGCTCCCGCAGCCGGTGGGCGCCCCGGTCGAGGCCCTCGCGCACCGCGGTGAAGAAGGGGTCGAGCAGGTAGGCCTCGCTGAGATAGCGGTCGATGCCCTGTGCGCGACTCTCCGCCGGGTAGTCGTCGTGGATCAGCAGCGGCCGCTGGCGGCCGTGGTAGGTGTTGATCAGGATGGTGTCGAAGGGAACCAGCGCTCTCAGGGTCTGCTCCAGCCGGGCGGGGAAGTCCCGGCTGGCTGCCGCCTGGATCAGGCCGGCCAGGTGCCGGTGCCAGCCGGCACTGCCGCGGCCGGCAAGGAAGTCGCGGTCAAGCTCGCCGGTGGGCGGCAGCGGGTGTTTCATGGGTGACTCGTGACGGGGGGCGGTCGCCAGACGATACCTCACGGGGTGGCGATGACCAAGCCGGCGTCCGAGTCGCGATAGCCGAAACGACAAGGCCGGCTCCAGGGAGCCGGCCTTGTCATGGCTAGGGGACGTGAGCAGGCGATCAGTTGCGGCCGCCGCCGGCACCACCGCCGCCGCCGCCAGCACCACCGCCGCCGGCACCGCCGCCGCCGGCGTTACCGCCGCCCATGCCTCCAGCACTACTGCCGCCCATGCCGCCGGCACTGCTGCGGCCATCGGACGCGGTAGCGCCCATGCTGCCGGCCGGGTCGCCGGCCTCGGTGCTGCGGCCATCGCTGGCGGTGTCGCTGACGGCCTGGCCGTCGACGCCACCCTCGGTCACCGCCTCGCGGGCAGTGTCGAGGCCGAACACGGCCGCTTCGGGGGCGTCTTCCCGTACGTCGTCCAGGCTGTCCTGAGCCTGCTGAGTGGTGGCGGGCTCGCTCTCCTCCACGACCACCTCATCATCCACCTCATCGTCGGCTTCCTGGGCCATCACGGCCAGGGGCAGCAGTGCGATGGCCAGGGCCAGGGGAATCAGGATTCGTGTCTTCATGTCATGTCCTCCTTCGGGTAAGGCATTGCATCCGCTGCATGGGCATGAGCTTGCCCTCGACAACGTCTTTCCCTTCAGCCACCTGCAGCCGGCCTCTTGTCGATCGGGCCCTGCTGGCAGGATGCGGTATAACCGGGCAGCAGGCAAGCGACCACTTTGCTCGCCCGGATACTGGAGCAGGGAGGGGCTCAGAACGCCCGGGCCGGGGTGGTGCAGCTGACCAGGCGACAGGGTATTTCGCCGGGGTTGCGGAAGCGGTGGGGGACGTTGGTCTCGAAGTAGTAGGCCTCGCCGGGGCCGAGTCGCCGGGTGTCGGCACCGATGGTGATCTCGATCTCGCCCTCCAGCACCACGCCGGCCTCCTCGCCCTGGTGGGTGATCATCTCGCGGCCGGTATCGGCGCCGGCCGGGTAGGTTTCGATCATGAACGACAGGGCGCGGTCGTGGCGGTTGGCGCCCACCAGCTTGTAGATCACGTCGCCGCTGCCCACGTCGGCCAGTTCATCGGCCGAGTAGAACACCTGTCGACGGCTCTCCAGGTCCATGGTGAAGAAGTCGCCGACGCTCATGGGGATGGCGTCGAGGATCTTCTTCAGCGAGCTGACCGAGGGGCTGACCTTGCCCTGCTCGATCAGCGACAGGCTGGAGTGGGTGACGCCACAGCGCTTGGCCAGCTCGCGCTGGGAGATCCCGCGCAGGGTGCGCAGGGCCCGCAGGCGGGCGCCCACATCGTCCGACATCCGGATGTCCTCTTGTTCAGACGGTGGCCGTCGTCCGGGTGCCGCCGGACGACGAGCCTCCCGTCGCGTCTCAGCAGAGCGCGTCGAGCTTCTCCTTGAGAAGCGCGTTGACCTGCTGGGGGTTGGCGGTGCCGCGGGAGGCCTTCATCACCTGGCCGACGAAGTAGCCGATCATCTTGCCGCGCTTGTCCGGCTCGGCGTCGCGGTACTGGGCCACCTGGGCGGGGCTGTCGGCGATCACCTGGTCGATCATCGCCTCGATGGCGCCGCTGTCGGTGACCTGCTTGAGGCCCTTGGCCTCGATCACCTCGTCGGCGCTGGCCCCCTCGCCGTTCCACAGGGCCTGGAAGACCTGCTTGGCCGCCTTGCCGTTGATGGTATCGTCCATCACCCGCGCGATCAGTTCGCCGAGCGCCTCGGCCGAGACGGGGCTGTGCTGGATCGGCAGGCCTTCGCGGTTCAGGGCGCCCGAGAGCTCGCCCTGGACCCAGTTGGCGGCCTGCTTGGCGTCGCCGCAGACGTCCTTGACCCGCTCGAAGTACTCGGCCATCTCGCGGCTCGCCGAGAGCACCCCGGCGTCGTAGGCGGAGAGGCCCAACTCCTTCTCGAAGCGGGCGCGCTTGTCGGCGGGCAGCTCCGGCAGGGTCTCGCGCAGGTGGTCGACATAGGCCCGGTCGAGCACCACCGGCAGCAGGTCGGGGCAGGGGAAGTAACGGTAGTCGTTGGCCTCCTCCTTGGTGCGCATGCTGCGGGTCTCGTCGCGGTCGGGGTCGAACAGGCGGGTCTCCTGGACCACCTGGCCGCCGTCCTCCAGCAGCTCGATCTGCCGCTCGACCTCGAAGGCGATGGCGCGCTCGACGAAGCGGAAGGAGTTGACGTTCTTGATCTCGGCGCGGGTACCGAAGGCCTCCTGGCCGACCGGGCGCACCGAGACGTTGACGTCGCAGCGCATCGAGCCCTCGGCCATGTTGCCGTCGGAAATTCCCAGATAGGTCACGATGGAATGGATCGCCTTGAGGTAGGCGGCGGCCTCCTTCGCGGAGCGCAGGTCCGGCTCGGAGACGATCTCCAGCAGCGGGGTACCGGCGCGGTTGAGGTCGACCCCGGTCATGCCGTGGAAGTCCTCGTGCAACGACTTGCCGGCGTCCTCCTCGAGGTGGGCATGGTGCACCCGGACGCGCTTGGTGCTGCCGTCGTCGAGGGTGATCTCCACCTCGCCGGCGCCGACGATGGGGTGGTACATCTGGCTGGTCTGGTAGCCCTTGGGCAGGTCCGGGTAGAAGTAGTTCTTGCGGTCGAACACCGAGACCTCGGGGATCTCGGCGTGGATCGCCAGGCCGAATTGCACCGCCATGGCCACGGCGGCCTCGTTGAGCACCGGTAGGACGCCGGGCAGCCCCAGGTCCACGGCGCAGGCCTGGGTGTTGGGCTCGGCGCCGAAGGCGGTGGAGGCGCCGGAGAAGATCTTGGAGCGGGTGGCGAGCTGGACGTGGACCTCCAGCCCGATCACGGTTTCCCATTGCATCAGACATTCTCCTCGGCGATGGCCGGACGGCGGCGGTGCCAGTCGGTGGCCTGCTGGAAGCGGTGGGCGACGTTGAGCAGGCGCGCCTCGGCGAAGTGGGTGCCCAGGATCTGCAGCCCCACCGGGCGACGCCCCACGAAGCCGGCCGGCACGCTGATGCCGGGGAGGCCGGCCAGGTTGACGGCGATGGTGTAGATGTCCTGCAGGTACATCGACACCGGATCCTTGTTGGCCCCCAGGTCGAAGGCCGGGGTCGGCGAGGCCGGGCCCATCAGCACGTCGACCTCCTCGAAGGCATCGAGGAAGTCCTGGCGGATCAGCCGGCGGACCTGCTGGGCCTTCTTGTAGTAGGCGTCGAAGAAGCCCTCGGAGAGGGTGTGGGTACCGATCAGGATACGCCGCTTGACCTCCTCGCCGAAGCCCTCGGCCCGTGACCGCTCGTAGAGGTCGATCAAGTCCTGCGGGTTGTCGCAGCGGTGGCCGAAGCGCACCCCATCGTAGCGCGACAGGTTGGAGGAGGCCTCGGCCGGGGCGATCACGTAATAGGCCGGTATCGCATAGTGGGTGTGCGGCAGGCTCACCTCGCTCACGCTGGCCCCCAGCGACTCGTAGACCTTCACCGCCTCGCGCACCGCGGCTTCCACCTCGGGGTCGAGGCCGTCGCCGAAGTATTCGCGCGGCAGGCCGATCTTCAGCCCGGTCAGGGGGGCCTCGAGCTCCTCGGTGTAGTCGGGCACGCCGCGGGCCACGCTGGTGGAGTCGCGCAGGTCATGGCCGGCGATGGCCCCCAGCAGCCGGGCGCAGTCCTCGGCCGTGCGCGCCATGGGGCCGGCCTGGTCGAGGCTCGAGGCGTAGGCGATGATGCCGTAGCGCGAGACCCGGCCATAGGTGGGCTTGAGGCCGGTGATGCCGCAGAAGGCCGCCGGCTGGCGGATCGAGCCGCCGGTGTCGGTGCCCATGGCGGCGGGCACCAGGCCGGCGGCCACCGCGGCGGCGCTGCCGCCGGAGGAGCCCCCCGGCACGGCGGTGGGGTCCCAGGGGTTCTTCACCGGGCCATGGAAGCTGTTCTCGTTGGAGGAGCCCATGGCGAACTCGTCCATGTTGGTCTTGCCCAGGCTCACGGTGCCGGCGGCCTTGAGCCTCTCGACCACGGTGGCGTCGTAGGGGGCGACGAAGTTGTCGAGCATCCTCGAGCCGGCGCTGGTCTTGACGCCGCGGGTGCAGAAGATGTCCTTGAGCGCCAGCGGCAGGCCGTCGAGCGGGCCGGCCTTGCCCGCCGCGCGGGCGGCATCGGCAGCATCCGCGGCGGCCAGGGCCTGCTCGGCGGTCACGGTGATAAAGCTGTTGAGATCACCGTCGAGGCGCTCGATGCGTGCGAGCAGGTGCTCGGTCAGCTCGCGGCTCGAGAACTCGCCGGCCTCGAGAGCGACGGCGAGTTCGCTGAGTGTCTTGTCATGCATGGGCCTAGGGCTCCGTCAAAGCTTGCCGGGAACGGAAGGTGCCGGATGGGTCATTCCACCACCCGGGGGACCAGGTAGAGGCCCTTCTCGACCGCCGGGGCGCAGCGTTGGAAGTCGTCGCGGTGGTTGGTCTCGGTCACCTCGTCGGCGCGCAGGCGCTGGGTGGCGTCCAGCGGGTGGGCAAGGGGGGCGACGCCTTCGGTGTCCAGGCTCTGCAACTGGTCGACCATCGCCAGGATGCGACCCAGGTCGTCCACGTAGCGCGCCGCCTCGTCGTCGTTCAGGCCGAGCCGGGCCAGGCTGGCGGCCCGCATCACCTCTGCGTGTTCAAGCGCCATGGTCAGGGTTCCTCGAACGGGGTGGGTCATGGAAATGACCGCAAAATGTACCACATCCGGCGCCTCTCTGGCAGCTCCGGCGGGCGCCTCATGCCGGGGCCTTTCGCTTGCTGCTGGGGGGCCGCGGTGATACCGTTTGCATCCGCATAGGGTTCCCGGACTGCACTAGGTAACGACTTCCATGTTCAAACGCTTGAGGGGGCTGTTCTCCAGCGATCTGTCGATCGACCTGGGCACGGCCAATACGCTGATTTACGTGCGCGGTCGCGGCATCGTGCTCGATGAGCCTTCGGTCGTGGCGATCCGCCAGTCCGGCAACATGCGCAGCGTGGCCGCGGTCGGTTCCGATGCCAAGCGCATGCTGGGCCGTACCCCCGGAAACATCACCGCCATCCGCCCGATGAAGGACGGGGTGATCGCCGACTTCACCGTCACCGAGCAGATGCTCCAGCACTTCATCCGCAAGGTGCACCAGAGCACCTTCCTGACCCCGAGCCCGCGGGTGCTGGTCTGCGTGCCCTGCATGTCGACCCAGGTCGAGCGTCGCGCCATCAAGGAGTCGGCCGAAGGTGCCGGGGCCCGTGAGGTGTTCCTGATCGAGGAGCCCATGGCGGCGGCCATCGGTGCCGGGCTGCCTGTGGAGGAGGCCCAGGGCTCGATGGTGGTGGACATCGGTGGCGGTACCAGCGAGATCGCCATCATCTCGCTCAATGGCATCGTCTATTCCGAGTCGATCCGTGTCGGCGGCGACCGCTTCGACGAGGCAATCACCGCCTACGTGCGACGCCACTACGGCAGCCTGATCGGCGAGGCCACCGCCGAGCGCATCAAGGAGGAGATCGGCTGCGCCTACCCGGGCGGCGAGCTGCGCGAGATCGACGTGCGTGGCCGTAACCTGGCGGAGGGGATTCCGCGCAGCTTCACCCTCAATTCCCACGAGATTCTCGATGCCCTGCAGGAGACGCTGGCTTCCATCGTCACGGCGGTGAAGAACGCCCTCGAGCAGTCACCACCCGAGCTGGCCTCCGACATCGCCGAGCGGGGCCTGGTGCTGACCGGTGGCGGCGCGCTGCTGCGCGACCTGGACAAGCTGATCGCCGAGGAGACCGGGTTGCCGGTGATCGTCGCCGAGGACCCGCTGACCTGCGTGGCGCGGGGCGGCGGCAAGGCCCTGGAGATGATCGACCAGCATACCTTCGAGCTGCTGTCCAGCGACTGATGCTCTGAGCAGGTCGCAGGCCAGGTGCGGGGGGGACGAATATTAAACCGCTGTTCTCGCACGGACCGCTGCCCGTCTATCGCATGCTGCTGTGCGCCTTGGCGGCGTCCGCGCTGATGTTCGTCGATATGCGCTTTACACGCATGGAGAACGTCCGTGCCCAGCTCTCCACCCTGGTGGCGCCCATCCAGTGGGTGGTCAGCGTACCCAGCGACGTCCTCAACTGGGGCTCGCTGGCGCTCTCCGACCAGCGTGCGCTGGTGGACGAGAATCGTCGACTGCGCGAGCAGATCCTGACCCTCTCGCATCGGGTGCAGCGCATGGCCAGTCTGACCGCCGAGAACGTGCGCCTGCGCGAGCTGCTGTCGGCGGCCGGTCAGAACGATGTGCCCTTCATCACCGCCGAACTGCTGTCGCTGGACGCCGACCCCTTCTCCCAGCAGATGGTGATCGACCGCGGGCGACGCAACGGTACCTATGTGGGGCAGCCGGTGATGGATGCCTCGGGGCTGGTCGGCCAGATTACCGCGGTGTCGGCCTACTCCAGCCGGGTGCTGCTGCTGGCCGATGCCAGCCATGCCCTGCCGGTGCAGGTCAACCGCAACGGCTTGCGCTTCATCGTCCAGGGCTCCGGCCACTACAACGGCCTGAACGTGCTGCACGTGCCCGATACCGCCGATATCCGCGAGGGCGACCTGCTGGTCACCTCGGGGCTGGCCGGTCGTTTCCCCGCCGGCTACCCGGTGGCACGGGTCGCCGAGGTGGTCCACGATCCCGGCCAGCCCTTCGCCCGGGTCACCGCTACCCCGGTGGCGCAGCTGCAGCGCTCGCGCCACTTCCTGCTGCTGTTCCCGCCGCCCCCGGCGCCGATGCCGGGAGAGGGTGGCTGGGAGCTGGAGCTCTCCGAGGAGGCGAGGGAAGCGGCCCGCCGGCTGGTCGGAATACCCAGCGACGAGGAGGAGCCCTGATGGCCACGTCGTCATCCGCCAGCCTGCTCTGGATCTGGCTGACCCTGCTGCTGGCACTGTGCCTGCAGGTGATGCCGCTGGCCGATGGCTGGCAGATCTGGCGCCCCGACTGGCTGGGGCTGATGCTGATCTACTGGTGCATGAAGGCGCCGCTCAGGGTCGGCGTGCTGCACGGCTTCGTCCTCGGCATTCTGCTCGACCTGATCGAGGGGGTGACGCTGGGGCAGAACGCCCTGATCCTGTCGCTGCTGGCCTTTCTCTGCGCGCTGGTCTATCCGCGCTTCCGGGCCTATTCGCTGCTTCAGCAGGCGGTGCTGATCTTCGTCCTGCTCGGCACCGTGCAACTCGCCGAGCAGTGGCTGCGCACCCTGCTGGGGCCCTTCTCCATCCATCTGTCGTTCCTGCTGCCCTCGCTGATCGGGGCGGTGCTCTGGCCCTGGCTGACCACGCTGTTCGAGGCACTGGGCCGCCGGCTGGCGAAAGAGTGAGGGAGGCTGCGTGACCGCTGATCTCTGCCTGGCGTCGGTTTCGCCTCGCCGCCGCGAGTTGCTCGCCTCGATCGGCGTGCGGGTCGAAGTATGCCCGGTGGACGTCGACGAAACGCCACGGCCCGGGGAGGCGGCCGTCGATTACGTGACGCGCCTGGCCCGTGCCAAGGCCCTGGCCGGGGCGCGGCGCTCGCCGCTGCCGACCCTGGGTGCCGACACCGCGGTGGTGCGCGACGGCGCGATCCTCGGCAAGCCCCGCGACCGTGAACACGCCGCCGCCATGCTGCGCTCGCTGTCGGGACGCGACCACCAGGTGCTCACCGCCGCGGCGGTGACGGGCCCCGCCGGCCTGCTCGACGCCTGGGTGTCGACCCGGGTCGTCATGCGCGAGATCGGCGAGGATGAGATCGACGCCTACTGGGCCACCGGGGAGCCCGCCGACAAGGCCGGCGGTTATGCCATCCAGGGGCTCGCGGCGGTCTTCGTCGAGCGCATCGAGGGCAGCCATTCGGCGGTGGTGGGGCTGCCGCTGTTCGAGACGGCGGCCCTGCTGAGGCGACAGGGCGTGCCGCTCTGGAGCGGGGCTTTCCAGGACGGGGCTATGTCATAATGTTTTCAGATTATTTCCGGACAAGGATTTCCGCATGAGCGGTGAAGTACTCATCAACCTGACGCCGATGGAAACCCGAGTGGCCGTGGTGGAGAACGGCGTGCTGCAGGAGGCCTTCATCGAGCGCTCGCGACGCCGGGGCATCGTCGGCAACATCTACAAGGGCCGGGTGGTGCGCGTGCTGCCCGGCATGCAGGCGGCCTTCGTCGACATCGGCCTGGACCGCGCCGCCTTCATCCATGCCCATGAGGTGATGCCGCCGGGCACCCCCGCCGAGGAGCAGGTCGCCATCGGTCAGCTGCTCCATGAAGGACAGGCCCTGGTGGTGCAGGTGACCAAGGACCCCATCGGGTCCAAGGGCGCGCGGTTGACCACCCACCTCTCGGTGCCCTCCCGCTACCTGGTCTACATGCCCGACTCGCCCCACCACGGGGTGTCCCAGCGCATCGAAGACGAGCGCGAGCGCGAACGGTTGCGCGCCGTGCTCGAGGAGGCCCAGGCGGAACAGCAGCTGGAGGTCAGCGGGGGCTTCATCGTGCGCACCGCCGCCGAGGGGGTGGGGGAGGAGGAACTCACCAGCGACATGCACTTCCTGCTGCGGCTGTGGCGCAAGGTGAGCGAGCGCAAGGTCACCGCGCCCGCGCCCAGCGTGATCTACGATGACCTGCCGCTGTTCATGCGTACCCTGCGCGACGTGATGCGCGACGAGATCGAGAAGGTGCGCATCGACTCCCGGGAGAACTACGTCAAGCTGGTCGAGTTCGCCGAGGAGTTCATGCCCGATTCGGTGGGGCGTATCGAGCACTATGCCGGCGAGCGCCCGATCTTCGACCTCTACAGCGTCGAGGACGAGATCCAGAAGGCGCTGGGGCGCAAGGTGCAGCTGAAGTCGGGGGGATACCTGGTCATCGACCCCACCGAGGCGATGACCACCATCGACGTCAACACCGGCGGCTACGTGGGGCATCGTAACCTCGAGGAGACGATCTTCAAGACCAACCTCGAGGCGGCCACCGCCATCGCCCGGCAGCTGCGCCTGCGCAACCTGGGCGGCATCATCATCCTCGACTTCATCGACATGGAGGACCCGGAGCACCAGCGTCAGGTGCTGCGGGTGCTGGAGAAGGCACTGGAGCGGGATCACGCCAAGACCAAGTGCACCGGGGTGACCGAGCTGGGGCTGGTCCAGTTGACGCGCAAGCGTACCCGCGAGAGCCTCGAGCAGACGCTCTGCGAGCCCTGCTCGACCTGCCACGGGCGCGGCACCCTGAAGACCCCGGAGACCGTCTGTTACGAGATATTCCGCGAGATCCTGCGCGAGGAGCGTGCCTATGGCCCCGAGACCTACATGGTGCTGGCGTCGCAGTCGGTGGTCGACCGACTGCTCGACGAGGAGTCGGCGGCGGTGGCCGACCTGGAGGCCTTCATCGGCAAGACCATTCGCTTCCAGGTCGAGATCCACTATTCCCAGGAGCAGTACGACATCGTGCTGATGTAAGCCCATGCCCCGGATTCGCCTGCTGTCGCGCTGGGTGCTGACGCTGGCGGCATTGCTGCTGGCGCTGGTGGCCCTGTTGCTGGTGCTGCTGCGCCTGGCCCTCGGCCTGGCCGAGGGCTTCACGCCGCGGCTCGAGGCACTGCTCTCGTCACGCTTCGGTGCCGTGGTGCAGATCCACGAGCTCGACACCCGCCTGACCCGGCTCGACCCGGTGCTGGAGCTCTCCGGCCTGACCGTCCGTTCCCGGGAGGGCCTCGGCCACACTCCGCTGATCGAGGTCGAGGGCGGTCGCTTGCGGCTGGATACCCTGGCCAGCCTGCGCGAAGGCGTGCCGGTGGTGGAGGATGCCCGCCTGCAGGGGGTGACCCTGCACCTCTATCAGGATCAGCAGCGGCGCTGGCACTGGCCCGACCCGGCCCGACTCCCCCCCGAACTCGAGCCCGATGTCGCGTTCGACCTGGAGCGTCTCGACTTCCTCGTCGGGCTGCTGCTGCGACAGCGCGCCTGGGTCGATGACCTGCGCCTGGTGCTGCATGGCCAGGAGCAGCGCGAGGTGCTGTACGCACCGCGGTTGCTGTTGACCGGGGATGCCCGCCATGCCCACCTGGAGGGTGAGGTGCGCCTCGAGGATCAGGAGCAGGGCCGGGAGCAGCTCGCCATGCAGGCGGCGCTGGAGCTCTTCCCCGGCCCCTCCGGGCTGCGCGACTTCAGCGCCGCCCTGCAGGCCGACATGAAGCTCGACAGCCTGGTGGGGCTGGCCGAGGTGCTGGGGCGCAATGATCCCCTGCGTCTCGAGGCGGCCAGCGGCGACGCCCGACTGTGGGGGCGCTGGCATCGCGGCAGTCTCGCCGATGCGCGCCTCGACCTGGACGTGCCGCTACTGGCGATGAGTCATGATGACCGCAACGGCGAGCTGCGCACCATCGTGCTCGAGGATGTCGACGCCCGCGGCCAGTGGCTGCGGCGCGATGACGGCTGGGAGGCCTGGCTGGAGGGGGATGCCGGCAGCGCCGACTGGAACGCGCCGGAGGCGCTGGCCGAGGCGGAGGGGGCGGCCCTGCCGGCCTATTGGCACCTGCGCCGCAGCGACGCCGGGTGGTGGCTCAATACCAGCGAGTTCGAACTGGGCTCGCTGGCCGCCTGGCGCGACCGCCTGCCGCTGCCGGAGGCGCTGTCGCGGGTGGTGGCCGCCCTGGCCCCCCGTGGCCGCGTGACCGGGCTGGGACTGGGGCGCGAGAATGGCCACTGGCTGGCCCGGGCCGGGCTGCAGGACGTGGCGGTCTCGCCCTGGAAGCAGGCCCCCGGTGGGGGGCCGTTCGACATGTGGGTCGAGGCCCGGGACCTGAGCGGCCAGGTGAGCTTTGTCGACAGCGATGGCGCCGAGCTGCACTTCCCCGAGGTCTTTGCCGCCCCCATGACGCTCTCCCACGCCAGCGGCGAGGTGCTCTGGTCCTACGACGGGCCGCGCAGGTTCGTCAGCGGTCGTGATCTCGAGGTGGGCTGGAACGGTGCCGAGGCCCGCGGCGGCTTCGGCCTTTCGGTCGGCGGGGGGCAGCGCGGTGGCTTCGGGTTGACGCTGGGCTTCCACGACGTGGATGCCATCGAGACCCCGCTGCTCGACTGGTTGCCGGTCGAGATCATGGACGAGGGGCTCACCGAGTGGCTGGGTGCGGGAGTGGCCGGGCGTGTGCCGGAGGGCTCGCTGCGGCTGCATGTGCCGCTGGCCGGCGGCGCGGCCAGGGTCGCTCCCTCCTTCGGCCTGGAGCTCACCATCGAGCAAGGCCGGCTGCCCTTCGGGCCGGCCTGGCCGGCCCTGGAGGCGCTGGAGGGTCGCCTGACCCTGCAGGACACCACGCTCGAAGCGACCGTGGCGCGGGCCGAGAGCCTCGGCGTCGAGGCTCGTGACGGCCGGGTCTCGCTGGTCGATGAACACCTCGAGGTGAGCGGCGAACTCGAGGCCTCGGCCGAGGCGCTGCGTCGCTACCTGCTGGCGATGCCGGTGGAAGGCATCGAGGCGGTGGAGGCGTGGCAGGGCGAGGGTGGTGCCGCGGGCCGGCTGGCGCTGGCGCTGGCGCTGGGCGAGCCCGAGGCGCTGGCGCTCGATATCGACACCGACGCCGCCTTTGATCGGCTGGAGTACCGCCCGCTGGCGCTGGTCTTCAGCGATCTCGACGGGCCGCTGGCCTGGCGCCAGCGCGGCGAGGAGGGGTGGCTCGAGGGGCGCCTCGAGGGCCGGCTGCTCGGTGGGCCGGTGCGCGCCGAGATCGACACCCTGGCCGGTGGCCTCGACCTGGCCGGCACCGCCGTGGCCGCCGACCTGGCCAGCTGGTCCGGAGCGGCCGCCCTCGACCGCCTGCTCGAGGGCCAGTTCGCCTGGCAGGGGCGCCTGGCGATCGGCGAACAGGCCAGCACGCTGAGCCTGTCGAGTTCGCTCGAGGGACTGGGCATCGCCTTGCCGGCACCGCTGGGCAAGGGGGCCGCGCCGCGCCAGCCGCTGCGGCTCGACATGGACCTGACCGGCGGCCGGCTCGAGGGCCGCCTGGGGGAGCAGTTGAACCTGCGCTGGCGGGAACTCGCCGGGTCGGAGGTCGGCCAGGGCCAGGTCTGGCTCGGTCGTTCGCCGGGCGCGACCTGGCCGGAAAGCGAGGGCTGGTGGGTGCAGGCCTACCAGCCGCGGCTCGACCTGGCCGCCTGGGGCGAGGCGCTCGTGGCGCTGGATGTCGGCCGGGGAGACGGAGCCGGCGATGGGCTCGTCGAGACCCTGGGGGGCCTCGAGCTCGAGACCAGCTGTCTGGAACATGAGGGGCGCTGCCTGGGCTCGCTCTATCTCGACGGACGGCCCCAGCGTGGCGGCGGCTGGCGGCTGGCGCTGGACGGCAGCCTGGTCGAGGGACAGCTCGACTATCGGCCACAACTTGCCGAGCCCCTGGATGTCGCGCTGAGGCGTTTGACCCTGGACGGCCTGATCCACGAGGCCGGCGACAGCGAGTCGCGGCTGGGCGAGGTCGCCACGCTGACGGAGCTGGAGCCGTTCCCGGACTGGGTCGAGCAGTTGCCCGCCGGCCGCTTGCGTGTCGCCGACATCGAGTATCGGGGGCGACGCTTCGGCCCGCTCACGACCCGCTGGCGGGCGACGCCCGAGCGGTTGACCATCGCGCCTCTGGGGCTGACCCTGGGCGAGGTCTCGGCGCGGGGCGAGCTGATCTGGGAGGCCGCCGGCCCCGCCAACAGCCTGAGCCGGGCGCGGCTCGACCTGGATGGCCGCGACCTCGGCACCGCGCTGGAGCGGCTCGGTCAACCGGTGGCGATCCGCAACCGCGAGACCCACGTCACCAGCCAGCTCGCCTGGCCCGGCGCGCCCTGGCAGTTCGCCCTGGAGCGCTCCCGCGGCAGCATCGAGGTGCTGCTGCGCGACGGGCGCTTCGTCAACATCGAGTCGCCCTCGGCGCGCCTGGTGGGGCTGCTCAACGTCGACAACCTGGTGCGTCGCCTGCGGCTCGATTTCTCCGATGTCACCGGCCAGGGCACCGCCTTCGACAGTGTCACCGGCGCCGCGACCCTGTATGGTGGAATTCTCGAGACTCGGGGGCCGGTGGAGGTCGAAGGGCCGGCCACCTTCTTCACCCTGGAGGGCAGCGTGAACCTGGTGCGGCGGGAACTCGACCAGCGCCTGGGCGTCACTCTGCCGGTGAGCCGCAACCTGCCGCTGGCCGCCGTGATTGCCGGCGCGCCGCTGGTCGGCGGTGCCCTGTTCATTGCCGACCGCCTGTTCGGCGACGCCCTCGACCGGGTGACCCGAGTTCATTACCGCGTGCGGGGCCCCTGGACCTCGCCCCAGATATCCGTGGAAAGTGCCGAATGACATCACGCCATCACTCCCTGCTCGAAGACGCCGCCGACATCCTGCTCGCCCCGGGCGGGCTCGATGTCGGTGCCCTGGACGCGGGCCTGGGGCATGCCCTGGGCCCGGGCATCGACTTCGCCGACCTCTACTTCCAGCGCAGCTGGCACGAGGGCTGGGTGCTCGAGGACGGCGAGGTCAAGGAGGCGAGCTACAACATCGACGGCGGTGTCGGGGTGCGCGCCATGGCCGGCGAGAAGACCGGCTTCGCCTACTCCAACCAGATCACCCGCGAGGCACTGGCCGAGACCGGACACACCGCCGCCGGCATCGTGCGCAGCGGCAGCCGCCTCGCGGTCGCCCCCCGGGTGGCGGTGCAGGGAGACAGCCGTTACGGCGGCGTGGACCCGCTCTCCGGCCTGACCGCCGAGGAGAAGATCGCCATGCTCAAGCAGGCCGACCGGATGGCACGGGCGGCCGACCCCGCCGTGGCTCAGGTCAGCGCCTCGCTCACCGGGGTGCACGAGGTGGTGCTGGTGCGGGCCAGCGACGGGACCCTGGCGGCGGACATCCGCCCGCTGGTGCGCTTCAACGTCAGTGTCATTGCGGTCAGGAACGGCCGTCGCGAGCGCGGCAGCGCCGGGGGGGGCGGACGCTACTCCATGTCGCGGCTGCGCGACGAGAATGTCGCCGAGCGCTATGCCAGGGAAGCGGTGCGCCAGGCGCTGGTCAACCTGGAAGCGGTCGACGCGCCGGCCGGCCAGCTGCCGGTGGTGCTGGGACCGGGCTGGCCGGGCATCCTGCTCCACGAGGCGGTGGGCCATGGCCTGGAGGGCGACTTCAACCGCAAGGGGAGCTCCGCCTTCGCCGGCCGCATGGGGCAGCGGGTCGCCTCGCCGGGCGTCACCGTGGTCGACGACGCCACCCTGGCCGATCGACGCGGCTCCATGAGCATCGACGACGAGGGCACCCCGGGGCAGTGCACCCCCCTGATCGAGGACGGCATCCTCACCGGCTACATGCAGGACAAGCTCAATGCCCGGCTGATGGGCATGGCGCCCACCGGCAACGCCCGGCGCGAATCCTTCGCCCACCTGCCGATGCCGCGCATGACCAACACCTACATGCTGGCGGGGCGGGACGACCCGGAGGAGATCCTGCGCAGCGTGAAGCGGGGGCTCTACGCGGTGAGCTTCGGTGGCGGCCAGGTGGACATCACCTCGGGCAAGTTCGTCTTCTCGGCCAGCGAGGCCTACCTGATCGAGGACGGCAGGATCACCGCGCCGGTCAAGGGGGCGACCCTGATCGGCAACGGCCCGGAAGCCATGGGCCGGGTGTCGATGATCGGCCACGACCTGGAACTGGACACCGGTATCGGGGTCTGCGGCAAGGAGGGGCAGGGCGTGCCGGTGGGCGTCGGCCAGCCGACGCTGAAGCTCGATGAGCTGACCGTCGGCGGCACCCAGTCGTGAGGCGTTGTGTAGGGCCGCCGGCGTCGGCGGTCCCTATGGGGTCAGACCCCGGCGGGGACTGCCTCGGCGAGAGAGGAGCGCCACGACAGGGATGATGGCTTGGCTGGGGTCTGACCCCATAGGGGCCATGCCGTCAACATGGGCAGTGTAAGGGCACGAGAGCCATGCGCTCGGGCAGGTGCCAGGTCTACAGCCCCGCGGTATCGCGGATCAGGCGGAACAGCCGGCGGGCATTGGTCGGCGGCTTGCCTAGCTCGCGTTCGCGGCGGGCATTGCGGATCAGCTGGCGCAGGGCCTGGCGGTCGACGGCGGGGAACTCCGCGATGAAGGGCTCGACGGCGGTATCGCCCTCCTCGATGAGCCGGTCGCGCCACTTCTCGAGGCGGTGGAAGGCGTGGTCGCGCCGGAGCTTCTCCTGCTCGACCTCGTCGAACACCGCCTGGATGGCGGCGAGGTCCTCGCGGCGCATCAGCTTGCCGACGTACTGCATGTGCCGCCGGCGTCCCTCGTGGGAGCGGATCCGCGAGGTCTCCTCCACGGCGGCGAGCAGGTCGTCGGAGAGGGGGAAGCGGGCGCGCTCGGCCTCGCTCATGGCGATGATCTGCTCGCCGAGGGCCTGCAGGGCGTGCATCTCGCGCTTGAGCTGCGACTTGCTGGGCGGTTCGTCGGCCGACTGGGTGATCTGCGCGAGCAGCTCACGAGAGGATTCCTGGGACATGCCGCTTCCATCGGTTGAGGTCGGGATGGCCGATAGTATATCAGCCCGCAGCGGCGGGCTGTGCAATGCATCATGAATGACCACCGGCCCGCGGGGCCGGTCGACGAGGAGAATCGCATGACACAGGCTTTCGATGCCGCCGCCCAGCAGGCGCTGCTGGAAACCCGCGCCGAGGCGGCGCTCGAGCTGGCCAGGCGGCTGGGGGCCGACGCCTGCGAGGTCGGGGCCAGCGTCGACCAGGGGATCGGCATCAGCGTGCGCGAGGGGGAAGTGGAGACCGTCGAACTCTCTCGTGACCAGGGCATCGCGGTGACCGTCTATGTCGGGTCGCGCAAGGGCAGTGCCTCGTCCAGCGATGCCGGCGAGGCCTCGATCCGCGCGGCGGTGGAGAAGGCGCTGGCGATTGCCCGCCATACCGGCGAGGACCCGGCCTCGGGGCTGGCCGACGCCGAGCTGATGGCGCGCGAGCTGCCCGATCTCGATGTCCACCACCCCTGGGACCTGACCACCGACCGCGCCATCGAGCTGGCGCTGGCCTGCGAGGCCGCCGGGCGCGGCGTGGCGGGGATCCGCAGCTCCGACGGCGCCTCGCTCTCCAGCGGCGAGGGCGTGCGGGTCTACGCCAACAGCCATGGTTTCCTCGGCAGCCAGCGCGGCAGTCGCCATTCGCTCTCCTGCATGCTGATCGCCGAGGATGCCAGCGGCATGCAGCGCGACTACGACTACACCAGTGCGCGCGACCCCGGCGACCTGCAGGCGCCCGAGGTGGTGGGCGAGAGCGCGGCGCGGCGGACCCTGCGACGCCTCGGCGCCCGGCGCCCGGCCACCGGACGCCTGCCGGTGCTGTTCGATCCGACCCTCGCCAGCGGGCTGGTGGGGCACCTGATGAGCGCCATCGCCGGCGGCGCCCTCTACCGCCAGGCCTCCTTCCTCTGCGACCGCCTGGGCGACCCGCTCTTCCCCGAGTGGTTCAGCCTCGGCGAGCGGCCCATGGAGCGCGGCGCCATGGCCAGCAGCCCCTTCGACAACGACGGGGTCCAGACCCGTGACAACGTCTTCGTCGACCGTGGGCGCCTGGCCAGCTACATGCTCTCGGCCTACAGCGCGAGGCGCCTCGGCCTGCAGACCACCGGCAACGCCGGCGGCGCACGCAACCTGCGTATCACCGCCCCTCTGGAGAACCAGGAGGCGCTGCTGCGCCGGATGGGACGCGGTGTGCTGGTCACCGAGCTGATGGGACAGGGGGTCAACGGCGTGACCGGCGACTACTCCCGCGGTGCCGCCGGCTTCTGGGTCGAGGATGGCGAGATCCGCCACCCGGTGGAGGAGTTCACCATCGCCGGCAATCTCGAGGGAATGTTCAAGGGCCTGGCGGGAGTCGGCGACGACATCGACACCCGTGGCAGCATCCATACCGGCAGCTGGCTCGTCGACGAGATGATGGTGGCGGGCAGCTGAGGCCGGTCTTCCGTGCCCACCCGGCCGCTGTCCCTACGTCGTACAGGGGTCAGGCATCCTCGTCGAACCTGGCATCGAAGAGTGCCTCGATGGCGTCGAGCGCCGCCTCGGCGTCTTCGCCCTCGGCCTCGAGGGTCAGCTCGGTGCCGCAGGGGGCGGCCAGCATCAGCAACGACATGATGTTGGCGGCGTCGGCGTCGCGGCCGGCGTGGCTCACGGTGACCTGGGCCTGGAAGGGCTGGCAGCACTGCACGAGCTTGGTGGCGGCACGGGCATGCAGGCCACGCCGATTGTTCAGGGTGAGCTTGCGTTGCGGCACGCCTCAGCTTCCTTCGTCGTCGTTCTCGGCCCGTGGCGGCTCCGACTGCCGGGGGAGGATGTTGTGGATGCCCAGTTCCCGATGGCGCAGTCGCACGCTGGGGCAATGCCCGGCGAGCTGCCGGGCCAGTCGTTCGGCCAGGTAGACCGAGCGGTGCTGGCCGCCGGTGCAGCCGATGGCCACGGTCAGGTAGCTTCGATGGCTGGCCTGGTAGGCCGGCAGCCAGCGCTCCACCCAGGCCAGGATGTCGTCATGCATCTCGCCGACGACGGGGTAGCCGTCGAGGAACTCGATGATCGAGGCATCGCGACCGGTGTCCTGGCGCAGCCGGGGATCCCAGTAGGGGTTCGGCAGGCAGCGGGCATCGAAGACGATATCGGCGTCGAGGGGCACGCCGCGCTTGAAGCCGAAGGACTCCACGGTCAGGGTCAGCTGGTCGGCCCGGTGGTGGGCCACCTGGTCGCTGATGCGCCGGCGCAGCTCGTGCACCGAGAGCCGTGAGGTATCGATCACCAGGTCGGCCAGGTCGCGGATCTCGGCCAGCGCCGTCTCCTCGGAGTCGATCGCCTCGGCCAGGGTCATGTCGCTGTCGCGCGTCAGCGGGTGGCGCCGGCGGGTTTCCGAGTAGCGCTCGAGCAGGATGCGGGCGTCGGTGGTGAGGTAGATCACCTGGCCGTCGATCCCGCGCGCGCGGACCTCCTCCAGCAGGCTGGGAAAGCGTTCCAGCGCATGGGGCAGGTTGCGGGCGTCGATGCTCACCGCGATCGAGGTGTGGGGGGAGTGGTCGCTGCTGAGTTCGTCCACCAGCGGGCCGAGCAGCATGGCCGGCAGGTTGTCGATGGCGTAGTAGCCGAGATCCTCGAGCGCCTGCAGTGCGATCGACTTGCCTGAGCCGGATCGGCCGCTGATGATCACGAGCTGCATGGCGGGTCTCCTGGTCGTGTGGCTGGCCGGGTGGCCCGGTGAGGGGCGATCAGCCCGAGGACTGTCGTCGGATCGCCTCGATGAGTCGTTCATGAAGTTCGCGCTGGCTCGCGCTCTTGCGCAGCCGGCCCCGGGTCTCGGCATCGTTCATCACGCCTGCGACCTGGGCCAGCAGCGCGAGGTGGGCATCGTCTGCCTCTTCCGGCACCAGCAGCACGAAGATCAGGTCCACCGGTTCGCCATCGATGGCGTCGAAGTCGATCGGTTCGGCCAGTTTCAGGAAGCCGGCAATGGGTGCCTTGCAGTGCGGATCGCGGGCATGGGGAATGGCGACGCCGTTGCCGATGCCCGTACTGCCCAGCCGTTCGCGGCCGATCAGGCGGCCGAAGACTTCCTGGCTGTCGAGGCTCGGGGTGTTCTGGGCGATGAAGGTGCTGAAGAACTCCAGGACCCGCTTCTTGCTCCCCCCGGGCACGCCGAAGAGGGTGCGCTCGGGGGGCAGGATGGCTTCGAGTGTCATGATGGATCAGCGGGCGCCGGCGCCCTGGGCGCGGGCCTGGACCTTCTCCTTGTGCTTGACCAGCTGGCGGTCCAGCTTGTCGGCGAGGGCGTCGATGGCGGCGTACATGTCACCGTCCATGGCCTCGGCGTGCAGATCGGCACCGGCGGCATGCAGGGTGCAGGCGGCCTGCTGGCGGGCCTTCTCGACGGAGAGCGTTACCTGCACGGTGGTGATGTTGTCATAGTGGCGTTCCACGCGAGTGAGCTTCTCGCTCACATAGTCACGCAGGGCGTCGGTCAGTTCCACATGATGGCCGGTGATGTTGACTTGCATGACACGCTCCTTCGTCCTTCGATTGGTGCCTCGATTGTAACCCTTTTTCCTGCCGTGCAAACCCCCCGTGAAGGGCGACGCCCGCAACGCCTGGCGCATGCCGCGACAGCGCCCGGAAACCCACTGGTGACGGGTGCTCCGGGCGCTGTCGATGCCTCACCTCAGCCGCTTGCGCTCGCTGGAGGAGGGGATGCCCATCGCTTCCCGGGTGAACCTTGGAGAGCGCAATGGTCGTCGCCGTCCCCTTCTCACCTCAGCCGCTTGCGCTCGCTGGAGGAGGGGATGCCCATCGCTTCCCGGTACTTGGCAATAGTCCGGCGCGCGACGCTGATGCCGGCCTCCTCGAGCAGTGCCACCAGCTTGCTGTCGGAGAGCGGCTTGCGTGGTGGTTCCTCCTGGATCAGCTTGCGGATGCGGGCGCGAATCGCCGTGCTCGAGTGGGCGTCGCCATCGCCGTTGCTGACCTGGCTGGAGAAGAAGTACTTCAGCTCGAAGACCCCGCGCGGGGTATGGATGAACTTCTGGGTGGTGACCCGTGAGATGGTCGACTCGTGCATCTCCACGGCCTGGGCGATATCGGCCAGTATCAATGGCCTCATCGCCTCCTCGCCCTGCTCGAGGAAGTCGAGCTGGCGCGCCATGATCTCGCGCCCCACCCGTAGCAGGGTATCGTTGCGGCTGGACAGGCTCTTCATCAGCCAGCGCGCCTCCTGCAGGTGATCCTTGAGGAACTGGTTGTCCTGGCTCTTGTCGGCGCGGCGAATCAGCGCCGCATAGTCGGGCTGGATGCGCAGCCGCGGCAGGGCCTCGGGATTGAGCTCCACCTGCCAGCCGCGGCTGTCGTGACGGGCGACCAGGTCGGGAATGACGTAGTCGCTGGCGGATTCCGAATAGCGGCTGCCGGGTCTCGGGTCCAGCGAGCGGACCAGGGCGGTCACCGCGTCGAGGGCATCGTCGTCGAGGCCGAGGCGTCGCCTGAGCAGGCGGCGGTCATCGGCGGCCAGCGCCTCGAGAAACTGGCGGACCAGGCGGCGGGCCTGGGGCAGCAGCGGGGTATCGTCGGGCAGGGCGGCGAGTTGCAGCATCAGGCATTCGCGCAGGTCCCGGGCGAAGATGCCGGTCGGTTCGAACTGTTGCAGGCGCAGCAGTACCTGCTCCACCTCGCGGCTCTTGAGGCCCTCGAGCCCCTGGCCCCTGAGCCCGTCGCGCAATTCGTCGAGCGGCTGGGTCAGGTAGCCGGCGCCGTCCACGGCGTCGATCAGGCTCTCGGCGATGTGCCGCTGGCGCTCGTCCAGGTCGGTCATCGCCAACTGCCAGGCGAGATGGCTCTGGAGGCTCTGGCCCTCGGCCTGGCGTTCGAAGTCAGGGCCCTCGCCGCCACCGGCGGGGGCGCCCAGGTCTTGATAGGTGTCCGACCAGTCGCTGTCGACGGAGAGTTCGCTGGGGATTTCGCTGGCCCAGTCGTCAGCGGGCGTCTCACTCGCCGCCTGCTCGCCGAAGCCGTCGTCGAGCTCCAGCATGGGGTTCGCTTCCAGGGCCTGCTGGATCTCCTGGCGCAGGTCCAGGGTGGAGAGTTGCAGCAGGGCGATGGCCTGCTGCAACTGGGGTGTCATGGTCAGTTGGGTACCGACGCGCAGTTGCAGAGATGCTTTCATGGCCATGAGAGGTGTGTGCTCATTCGCCGAAAACCTCCACCCTAGTCCGCTGTCGGTCGTCTTGCAAGGCTTTTATTAGCAATAAGCGTGCCATTGGCAATTAGTATGCCTATTTGTAATAATTGCCTTTATATCAGAAAGTTGCGGTGACAGTGCTCAGAGGCGGAAATCCTCGCCGAGGTACACTTCCCGTACCCGCTGGTTGGCCAGGATCGCCTCGGCATCGCCTTCGGCGATGATTCGGCCGTCGCCGACGATGTAGGCGGTGTCGCAGATGTCGAGGGTCTCGCGCACATTATGGTCGGTGATCAGCACGCCGATGTCACGGGCCTTCAGCTGGCGGATGATACTCTTGATCTCGCCCACCGAGATGGGGTCGACCCCGGCAAAGGGCTCATCGAGCAGGATGAAGGCGGGCTCCGTGGCCAGCGCCCTGGCGATCTCCACCCGCCGCCGTTCGCCGCCGGAGAGGCTCATGCCGAGGTTGTCGCGGATATGGGTGACGTGGAAGTCCTCGAGCAGCTGCTCGAGTCGGGCGCGGCGGCCGGCGCGGTCGAGATCCTTGCGGGTCTCGAGGATCGCCATGATGTTGTCGGCCACCGATAGCTTGCGGAAGATCGAGGCCTCCTGGGGCAGGTAGCCGATGCCGGCCCGGGCCCGCTCGTGCATTGCCGCTCGCGTCAGGTCCCGGTCGTCGATGTGCACCTCGCCGACATCGGCTCGCACCAGGCCGACGATCATGTAGAAGGAGGTGGTCTTGCCGGCGCCGTTGGGGCCGAGCAGGCCGACGATGCTGCCCTGACCGATGGCGAGGCTGATGTCCTGCACCACGCGGCGGCGCTTGTAGCTCTTGGCCAGATGGCTGGCGCGGAGTGTCTTCATGTCGTCCCTTACTGCTCGGGCTGCAGGGTCATGCGCACGCGCTGGCGCTCCTGGACGCCCTCGGCCTCGGAGCGGGCCTGGACCACGCGACGATCGAGGAAATACTCCAGATAGCCGCCATCGAAGGTGTCGCCGGCCTGGTGCAGCTCGGCACGGTCGATCAGCTCCACCCGTCGCTCGGCGACATAGTAGACGATGGTGCGCCCCCAGCCGCGCACGAGCGGCTCGTCCGGCGCGGGCTGCTGCTCGATGTAGGCACGCTCGCCGGTGGCGATGGCGTGGGAGAGTTCGCCTGCCTCGTTGCGGCGGATCTCGACCCGGTCACCGGTCAGTCGCATGCTGCCCTGGCGGATGTCCACCTCCCCGGTATAGACGGCGGTGCCGGCGCGGTCGTCGAGATCGAGCTGGTTCGCCTCCACCTCGATGGGGGCGCTGGCGTCGCCCTCGAGGGCCAGCGCCGGGGGGGTGGCCAGGACCGTGAGCGCTAGTCCGAGCAGTGCCGGGGCCAGCAGGGAGGCAGGGGACTGTTGCGTCATGGCTCGGGGTCCTCGTCGGTGGGGGGCGTCTCGGGCGGATGGTGGCCGCGAACATTGTCGGTCAGGCGGACGCGATTGTCATGGATCCAGGCGTCGAAGCGCTCACCGCGCATGCGTTGGGGCGGCTGCTGCAGCAGCGCCGCGGTCTCGCTCCAGGCGTGGCCGGTGTCGGCATCGAAGTGCAGGATGTCGGTGTCGAGCTGCCAGCGCTCCGCGGGGGCGCGCAGGCGGGCGTCGCCGGACAGGGTGAGGGGGTTGCCGTCGGCGCCCAGGGTGCCGACCGCGCCATGGCCAAACCAGGTGCGCCCCGAGGTGTCGATCAGCCGGGCTGCCGGGGCCTGCAGGCGGGTGACATCGTCGTGGGGCGTATGCACCAGGCGCGGGGTGTCCAGGCGCTGGTGTGCCCGGCCCTCGGCGTCGAAGCGCGTCAGGCGAACCCCTTCGAGGTAGTAGTCCGGTTCGCCGGCCTCGTCGCGCGGCACCGGCCCCGGCTCCCGGGAGGCGCGCTGGTCGAGCAGGGCGAGTACGCCGCCGAGCACCAGCAGCAGCAGGAACAGCCAGACCCGGAATGACGGTCGCGGCAGGCGCAGCGCCATGGCCTCAGTCGGCTCCGTGCAGGTAGGTGTCGACCACGGCATCCCAGTGTCCCTGGGCCTGGAGCAGGACGTCGCAGATCTCGCGCACCGCGCCGTGGCCGCCGGGGCTGTCGGTGACCCAGTCGGCGTGCCGGCGGATGTAGGCGGGGGCGCCGGGCACGCTGATGCCGACCCCGGCGCGCTTGATGGCGCCCGCGTCCGGCAGGTCGTCGCCGCAGTAGGCGACCTGGTCCAGCTCGAGGCCGAGCCGGGTGCACAGTTCGCGCAGCATGGGCAGCTTCTTCTCCACTCCCTGGTAGAGGTGCTTGATGCCGAGGGCGGCAGCGCGGCGGCTGACCATGGGCGAATCGCGGCCGGTGATCAGCGCCACCTCGAGCCCCGCACGCTTGAGCAGCTTGAGACCGTGGCCGTCGTGGGTGTGAAAGGCCTTGATCTCGATGCCGTCGGCCTGGAAGTAGAGGCGGCCGTCGGTGAGCACGCCGTCCACGTCCAGGGCCAGCAGGCGCACGCGGCGCAGCCGGTCCACCAGTTGGGTATCGAGCAGGGGGGAATCGAGGGTCATGAGGACTCCTTGGGGGAAAGGGGCATCAGATCACGCCGCTGGCGAGCAGGTCGTGCATGTGCAGGGCGCCGACCGGCCGGTCGTCGTCGTCGACCACGGCCAGGGCGGTGATGCGGTTGTCTTCCATGATGCGCACCGCCTCGGCGGCCAGGATGTCGGCGGCGACGCGCTTGCCCGGCCGGGTCATGACATCGTCGACCCTGAGTCCGGAGAGGTCGCTGTGCTGGTCGAGGGTGCGGCGCAGGTCGCCATCGGTGTAGACCCCGGACAAGCGGCCGTCGACATCGACCACGCAGGTGAAGCCCAGGCCCTGGCGGGTGATCTCCAGCAGGGCGTCGCGCAGCGGGCTGCCGAGCGGTACCGAGGGGAGTCGGCTGCCCTGGTGCATCAGGTCGGCGACCCGCAGCAGCAGGCGCTTGCCGAGGCTGCCGCCGGGGTGCGAGCGGGCGAAGTCCTCGGCGGTGAAGCCGCGGGACTCGAGCAGCGCCACCGCCAGGGCGTCGCCCAGGGCGAGCGACGCGGTGGTCGAGGAGGTGGGGGCCAGGTCCAGCGGGCAGGCCTCGCGGTCGACCGCGGCGTCGAGGTGGGCATCGGCATGGCGAGCCAGGGTCGAGCCGGGGCGCCCGGTCATGCTGATCAGCGGCGTGCCCATGCGCTTGAGCAGCGGCAGCAGGGCGGTCACCTCGGCGGTCTCGCCGGAGTTGGAGAGTGCCAGCACCACGTCGCCGGGGGTGATCATGCCCAGGTCGCCGTGGCTGGCCTCGCCGGGGTGGACGAAGAAGGCCGGGGTGCCGGTGCTCGCCAGGGTGGCGGCGACCTTGCCGGCGATGTGGCCGGACTTGCCCATGCCGGTCACCACCACCCGGCCGCGGCAGGCCAGGATCAGCTCGCAGGCGCGGTCGAAGCCCTCGTCGAGGCGTTCGACGAGGGCGGTGATGGCCTGCTGCTCCAGCTGCAGGGTGCGTCGGGCGCTGTCGCGCAGCGGGGAGCTGCGGGTGGGGGGGGTGTCTGTCGTCATGGCGATGATTGTTGCCCGTTGCTGAGTTTCACTCAAGTGCGTGACTCCGTTCAAAAGACCGGTGCTGGCGCGGCGAGGCTGGCGATGCCGAGCCAGGTCAGATAGCCGGCATAGCTCAGCGCCAGCAGCCCGCCGGGGAGTCGCCCCAGCTGGCCGCGTCGCTGCCACAGCAGCAGCATGCCCAGCGCCAGGGTCAGGACCAGCATGACCGGGAAGTCCCGGCTGCCCGCCGCCGGGTCGATGAGGCCGGGGGCCAGCAGGCCCGGCACCGGCAACACGGCGAGCATGTTGAACAGGTTGGAGCCGATGACATTGCCGATGGCGATGTCGTGGTGGCGCTTCAGGGCGCTGGCCACGCAGGCGGCCAGCTCCGGCAGGCTGGTGCCGATGGCCACCACCGTGAGCCCGATGGCCAGCTCACTGACCCCGAGACCGCGTGCCAGTTCACTGGCGCCCCATACCAGGGCACGCGAACCGATGCCCATGACCACCAGGGTCAGCACCAGCCAGAACAGGGCGCGGGGGAGGCGCATGTCGGGAATCTCGCCCACCGGGGCCGCGTCGGGAGTGTCGGCGCGGACCAGCCACCACAGGCTGAACACCAACAGCAGGATCAGCAAGAGCGCATCGATGCGGCCAAGAATGCCGTTGGCCAGGGCATAGCCGGCCAGGCCGGTGGCGCCGAGCAGCAGCGGCAGCTCGCGACGCACGATGGAAAAGCGCACCGGAATCGGCACCACCAGGGCGGTCACGCCGAGCACCAGGCCGAGGTTGGCGATGTTCGAGCCGAGCGCGTTGCCGATGGCGAGGTCGGGAATGCCGTCCAGCGAGGCCATCGCCGAGACCACGATCTCCGGTGCCGAGGTGCCCAGGGCGACGATGGTCATGCCCACCAGCAGGGTGCTCATGCCGGCCCGATGGGCCGTCGCGGCGGCGGCGCCGACGAAGCGCTCGGCGCTCCACAACAGGGCGATGAAGCCTAGCAGTACGACGATGAGGGGAACGAGCATGGCAGATACGGCCCTGGCCAGGACGGAAAGGGCGCCCATTAAACGTTCTCGGTCGGCGTGGTGCAAGCCGGGGGGAGCCGGTGGTGGCGTAATGAGGCAAGGTTAGGATACGATGTTCGATAATTTTCTCGAGGGACACGAGCCGATGAGCGACACTCCCTTCGTGGTGGTGGAGGGGCTGCATTTCTCGCGGGGCGAGAAGGAGATCTTCCGCGGTGTCGACCTGCAGATTCACCGCGGCAAGATCACCGCCATCATGGGGCCCAGCGGTACCGGCAAGACCACGCTGCTCAAGTTGATCGGCGGCCAGCTCTATCCGGACGCGGGTCGCGTATGCATCGATGGCGAGGACGTGCACCGCCAGTCGCGCAAGGCGCTGTTCGCCATGCGCCGGCGCATGGGCATGCTGTTCCAGAGCGGGGCACTGTTCTCCGACCTCAGCGTCTACGAGAACGTGGCCTTTCCGTTGCGGGTCCACACCGACCTGCCGGAGTCGATGGTCCGTGACCTGGTGCTGATGAAGCTCGAGGCCGTGGGGCTGCGCGGTGCCCGCGAGCTGATGCCGTCCGAGCTCTCCGGCGGCATGGCGCGCCGCGTGGCGCTGGCCCGGGCCATCGCCCTGGACCCGGAGCTGATCCTCTACGACGAGCCCTTCGTCGGCCAGGATCCGATCTCCATGGGCGTGCTGGTGCAGCTGACCAAGCGGCTCAACGAGGCGCTCGGCCTCACTTCCGTCATGGTCTCCCACGACATCAAGGAGACCCTCACGATCGCCGACTATGTCTACGTGATCGCCGATGGTCGGGTGATGGCCCACGGCACGCCGGCGGGGCTCGACGTCGACCAGGATCCCCGGGTCAGCCAGTTCGTTCATGGTGAGCCGGACGGGCCGGTGCCCTTCCACTATCCCGCGGTGGACTTCTTCACCGACATCCTCGACGCAGGAGGGCGGCGATGATCCGGCACATCACCCACCTGGGGCGCCGCGGCTGCGAGCTGCTGGAGGCACTGGGGCGGGCGGGAATCTTCCTCTTCCTCTCCGCGGTTGGCGTGCCGTCCCGGGAAGGCTGGTACCTGTGGTTGCGGCAGATGCACTTCGTCGGCGTCCTGTCGCTGGCCATCGTGCTGGTCTCGGGGCTGTTCATCGGCATGGTGCTGGCGCTGCAGGGCTATACCATCCTGGTCGATTTCGGTGCCGAGCAGGCGCTGGGCCAGATGGTGGCCTTGTCGCTGCTGCGCGAGCTGGCCCCGGTGGTGGCGGCGCTGCTGTTCGCCGGGCGGGCCGGCTCGGCGCTGACCGCCGAGATCGGTCTGATGAAGGCCACCGAACAGCTGACCAGCATGGAGATGATCGGTGTCGATCCCTTGCGGCGGGTGGTGGCACCACGGCTGTGGGCGGGAGTCGTTGCCCTGCCGTTACTGACCATCGGCTTCAGCGTGGTGGGGGTGTATGGCGGCTACCTGGTCGGTGTCGAGTGGCTCGGTGTCTTCGAGGGATCCTACTGGGGCAACATGCAGGCCAGCGTCGAGTTCATCGCCGATATCGGCAACGGCATGGTCAAGAGCCTGGTATTCGCCCTGGTGGTGACCTGGATCGCGGTCTTCCAGGGCTACGATCTGGTACCCACCGCGGAAGGCATCTCCCGGGCCACCACCCGCACCGTGGTCTACTCCTCGCTGGCGGTGCTCGGCCTCGATTTCGTGCTCACCGCGGTGATGTTCGGGGGGCTGTCCTGATGGTGGTGGCTCGCGATGCGTGGACGTGCGATGTGCCAAGACTTGGGTTGATGTTCGGAGAAACGCAATGAAGCGCAGCAAGATGATGGAACTGGGGGTCGGGCTGTTCATGCTGGCCGGCATCCTGGGGCTGGTATTCCTCGGGCTGCGCGTCAGTGGCCTGACCTTAACCGCCCCAAGCGACACCTTCCGCCTCGAGGCCAACTTCGCCAACATCGGCAGCCTCAAGCCGCGCGCGCGGGTCACCCTGGCCGGGGTCACGGTGGGGCGGGTCGCGGCCATCGAGCTGGATACCGACTGGTATGACGCCCGGGTGATCTTCGAGCTCGATGCCGAGCTGGAGGACCGGCTGTCGCGGGACACCACGGCGGCAATACTCACCGCCGGTCTGCTCGGCGAACAGTACGTCGGGCTCTCGGTGGGCGGTGATCCCGAAACCCTGGCCGACGGCGATACCATTCGCGATACCCAGTCGGCGGTGGTGCTCGAAGAACTCATCCAGCAATTCGTGTCCAATTTGATCAGCGATTGAGTCGTCCCGTGCGCTAGTCGTTCACGGCATTCTTTACGAGGAGATGTGATGATGCCCTTACTGCCTGCTTCCCTTCGCCTGGTGGTGCTCGGCTTCTGTCTGGTGCTGGTGTCCCTGTCGGCCCAGGCGGCCCCCGAGCGTGAGCCCGAAGAGGTGATCCGCGAGAGCATTGACGAACTGATGGCGCAGATCGAGGGCCGCCGCGACTATTTCGCCGACAATGTCGACGAGCTCAAGGCCCTGGTCGACGACAATCTCGACGACATCGCCGATTTCCGCTACATCGGGGCGAGCGTCATGGGGCGCTACTTTCAGAATGCCACTCCCCGGCAACGCTCGCGTTTCGCCGGTACCTTCCGCAAGACACTGATCGATACCTACACCAAGGGGCTGGTGACCTTCGATTACCGCGAGCTGCGGGTACTGGACAACCAACAACCCCAGCGCTACGAGGACCAGGCCAGCGTGGCCATGGAGGTGGTGGCCATTGACGGCAGCGTCTATCCGGTCAGCTATTCGCTGCGCCTGAGCGATGGCCAGTGGAAGGTGGTCAATGTCATCGTCAACGGCATCAACCTCGGGTTGACCTTCCGCAACCAGTTCGATCAGGCCATGCGCGAGCACGGCCGCGACTACGACGCCGTGATCGAGAGCTGGGCCCCGGAAATCGCCGTCGAGGAGCTCGAGGAGGGTGGCAGCGCATGAGCCTGCTGCTCGATCGGTCGGGCGTTCGCCTGTCTGCCGGCCGCGAGGGGCTGGCGGTGAGTGGCGTGGTGGGCTTCGATGTGGCGGCGGTACTGGCCGCCACGGGGAGTGACTGGCTCGCCGACCAGCCGGCCGGTACCCGGGTCGACTTCGACCTGTGCGGCGTCGCGGGCGTCAGCAGTGCGGCGCTCAGCGTGCTGCTGGAGTGGACCCGTCGTGCCCGGGTGGCGGGCCTCAAGGTGCGCGCCGTGCGCCTCTCGCCGCCGTTGATCCGCCTGACCCGGTTGGCCGGCCTCGACCGCCTGCTGCCGCTGGACGAGGCCGCCTGACGACCGGCTTTCCTCCGGCGGCGAGGATCGCCGGCATCGCCAAGAGCGGCGCTTTTCATTACCATGTCGGGATTCCCGATCCATGCCATCGGTCGCCTCGCGACCGATGGCCCGACATTTTCATGCATCACAGGAGTTCCGGTTCATGCAACCCAGTGAGGTCAAGGCGCTGCTCGAGGCCCGCATCGACGACTGCGAGTTCCATATCCAGGGCGAAGGCTGCAACTTCCAGGTGGTGGCCGTGGGGGCGGTGTTCGACGGCCTGTCGCCGGTCAAACGCCAGCAACTCATCTATGGCGCCCTCTCCGAGGAGATCGCCTCGGGTGCGCTGCATGCGGTGAGCATCAAGACCTACACGCCGGCGCAGTGGCAGAGCGCGCCGGAAAACACCAGCGCCTGACGGGCGGGTCCCATGGACAAATTGATCATTACCGGCAATGGCCCCGCCGACGGCGAGGTCTGGGCCAGCGGTGCCAAGAACGCCGCCCTGCCGATCCTCTGCGCCACCCTGCTGGCCGAGGAGCCGGTGACCATCGGCAACCTGCCCCACCTGCAGGACATCACCACCACCCTGGAGCTGCTCGGCCACCTGGGCCTCGAGCCGGTGATGGGCGAGAAGATGACCATCCAGCTCAACGGCGCCCAGGTGCGTCACTGCGACGCGCCCTACGAGCTGGTCAAGAAGATGCGTGCCTCGATCCTGGTGCTGGGGCCACTGCTGGCCCACTTCGGCCATGCCGATGTCTCGCTGCCCGGCGGCTGTGCCATCGGCTCCCGGCCGGTGGACCTGCATATCCGCGGCCTGGAGGCGATGGGCGCCGAGATTCGCGTCGAGGGGGGCTATATTCGCGCCCGGGTCGACGGTCGTCTCCGGGGGGGCACCATCTTCTTCGATACCGTCACCGTCACCGGCACCGAGAACCTGCTGATGGCGGCGACCCTGGCCGAGGGCACCACGGTGCTGGAGAATGCCGCCCGGGAGCCCGAGGTGGTGGACCTCGCCGAGTGCCTGATCGCCATGGGCGCGAAGATCCGCGGCCACGGCAGCGATACCATCACCATCGAGGGCGTCGAGCGGCTGCACGGCTGCTACCACGACGTCATGCCCGATCGCATCGAGACCGGCACCTTCCTGGTGGCCGCGGCGGTGACCCGTGGGCGGGTCAGGGTGCGCCGTACTCGTGCCGACCTCCTCGAGGCGGTGCTGGCCAAGCTGGAGGAGGCGGGCGCTACCATCACCAGCGGTGATGACTGGATCGAGGCGGACATGGGCGGGCGGCGGCCGCGGGCAGTGAATGTTCGCACCGCCCCCTATCCGGCCTTCCCCACCGACATGCAGGCCCAGTTCGTGGCGCTCAATGCGGTGGCCGAAGGAACCGCCCGGGTGGTGGAGACCATCTTCGAGAACCGCTTCATGCACGTCCAGGAGCTCAACCGCATGGGGGCGAAGATCGCCCTGGAGGGCAACACCGCCGTGGTGACCGGGGTCGAGCGCCTCTCCGGCGCCCCGGTGATGGCCACCGACCTGCGTGCCTCCGCCTCGCTGGTGGTGGCGGCGATGATGGCCGACGGCGAGTCCCTGGTCGATCGCATCTACCATATCGATCGTGGCTACGAGTGCATCGAGGAGAAGCTGCAACTGCTGGGTGCCAATATCCGTCGCATTC
This sequence comes from Halomonas sp. LBP4, assembly GCF_003202205.1. Classification (GTDB taxonomy): domain Bacteria; phylum Pseudomonadota; class Gammaproteobacteria; order Pseudomonadales; family Halomonadaceae; genus Halomonas; species Halomonas flagellata. The sequence continues at coordinate 406,862 of NZ_PDOG01000001.1, read as the reverse complement.
CCGGCTAGCTCCCAAGACAGGCGAGAGCATGAGCAAACAACTGATTCTGGCCCTTTCCAAGGGCCGCATTCTGGACGAGACGCTGCCCCTGCTGGCCGACGCCGGCATCACCCCGGCCGAAGACCTGGGCGCCAGCCGCAAGTTGCTGTTCGACACCAACCTGGCGGACGTCAAGCTGGTGATCCTGCGCGCCACCGACGTGCCCACCTACGTGCAGCTGGGCGCCGCCGATCTCGGCGTGGCGGGCAAGGACGTGCTGCTCGAGCACGGGGCCGAGGGGCTCTATGAGCCGCTCGATCTCGAGATCGCCCGGTGCCGGCTGATGACCGCCGGCCCCACCGGGGCCGAGCCGGCCCGGGCCCGGCGCCGGGTGGCCACCAAGTTCGTCAACGTCGCCCGCCGCTACTATGCCGAACAGGGCATCCAGGCCGAGGTGATCAAGCTCTACGGCGCCATGGAGCTGGCGCCGCTGATGAACCTGGCCGACGAGATCGTCGACATCGTCGACACCGGCAACACCCTGCGTGCCAACGGCATGGCCCCCCGTGAGCTGATCGCCCCGATCAGCACCCGGCTGGTGGTCAACAAGGCGGCCATGACCATGAAGCATGCCCGGCTCAAGCCGCTGATCGAGCGCCTCGGCAATGCCGTGGCCGCCCGTCGCGAGAGTCGTGCCACCTCAACCCGATAGCGACTGATGCCTTGCCATGGCCCGGCCCTGGCATCAGGCTCAGACAAGACCCGACAGCCACGGGAGCTGCGCGCCCATGACCAAGACCCTCGCTTCCACCGGCATCGCCCGTCTCGCCACCGCCGATGCCGACTTCGACGACCGCCTGGACGCCCTGCTGGCCTGGGAAGGCGTTTCCGATGCCGACATCCAGCGGCGCGTCGACGAGATCATCGCCGCCGTGAAGGTCCGTGGCGACGCGGCGCTGGTCGAGTACAGCAACCGCTTCGACCGGTTGGCGGTCGCCTCCATGGCCGAGCTGACCCTGGGGCCGGCGCGTCTCGAACAGGCCTACCGGGGGTTGCCCGTCGAACAGCGTGACGCCCTGGCCGCCGCCGCCGAGCGCATTCGCCTCTACCACGAGCGCCAGAAGCCCGAATCCTGGCACTACACCGAGGCCGACGGGACCGTGCTCGGCCAGCAGGTCGTGCCGCTGGATCGTGCCGGGATCTATGTGCCCGGCGGCAAGGCGGCCTACCCCTCCTCGGTGCTGATGAACGCGATTCCCGCCCATGTGGCCGGCGTCCGCGAGATCGTCATGGTGGTGCCGACGCCGGACGGCGTGCTCAACGAGCTGGTGCTGGCGGCGGCCCATCTGGCCGGCGTCGACCATGTCTTCACCATCGGCGGGGCCCAGGCGGTGGCGGCGCTGGCCCATGGTACCGAGACGGTACCGCGGGTCGACAAGATCGTCGGGCCCGGCAACATCTACGTGGCCACCGCCAAGCGGGCGGTGTTCGGCCGGGTGGGTATCGACATGATCGCCGGTCCCTCGGAGATCCTGGTGATCTCCGACGCCGGTACCCCTGCCGACTGGCTGGCCATGGACCTGTTCTCCCAGGCCGAGCACGACGAGGATGCCCAGGCGATCCTGGTGAGCTGGGACAGGGCCCATCTCGAGGCGGTGGAGGCGGCCATCGAGCGCCTGTTGCCGACCCTGGAACGGGAGGCGATCGTGCGCGAGTCCCTGGCCGGGCGGGGTGCGCTGATCCACTGCCGCGACCGCGCCGAGGCGGCCGAGCTGATCAATCGCATCGCCCCCGAGCACCTGGAGCTGTCGGTGGCCGACCCGGAGAGCTGGCTGCCCGAGGTGCGGCATGCCGGTGCCATCTTCATGGGGCGCTACACCGCCGAGGCGCTGGGTGACTACTGCGCCGGTCCCAACCATGTGCTGCCTACCTCGGGCACGGCACGCTTCTCCTCGCCGCTGGGGGTCTACGACTTCCAGAAGCGTTCCTCGATCATCCACTGCTCGTCGCAGGGGGCCTCGGCGCTCGGCGGGATCGCCTCGGTGCTGGCGCGAGGCGAGTCGCTGACCGCCCATGCCCGGTCGGCCGAATATCGTCTCAAGGAACAGGATCGAATCCGGACGTAGGGGGATGGTCCTCTGCAACGACGAAGGCCCCGTCAGCGACGGGGCCTTCGTCGTCGAGGGGGCGGGGTCACGGCTCCGGGCGGCGCAGCTCCGGTGGCGGACGTTCGCCCACCTCCAGGGTGACTTCCAGCGCTTCGCCGCCACGGAGCACCGTCAGCGGCAGCTCGGCCCCGGGCTCGATGGCGGCGATGTCGCTCATCGCTACCCGGGCGTCGAGGATCGGGCGTCCGTCCACCGCGAGCAGGACGTCGCCCGGCTGCAGGCCGGCCTGGGCGGCGGGGCCGCCGGGGACCACCGCGGCGATCACCACGCCGCGGGGTGCCTGGAGACCGAAGGAGGCGGCCAGCTCCTGGTTCAGCTCCTGGGCCTCGATGCCCAGCCAGCCGCGGATCACCCGGCCCTGGGTGACCAGTTCCTCGAGGATGTTGCGGGCGAGATTGGCGGGGATCGCGAAGCCGATGCCCTGGGAGCCGCCGGAGCGCGAGAAGATGGCGGTGTTGATGCCCACCAGGGCGCCCTCGGCGTTGATCAGGGCGCCGCCGGAGTTGCCCGGGTTGATCGCCGCGTCGGTCTGGATGAAGTCCTCGTAGGCGTTGAGGCCCAGATGGCCGCGACCGGTGGCGCTGATGATGCCCATGGTCACGGTCTGGCCCACTCCGAAGGGGTTGCCGATGGCCAGCGAGACGTCGCCCACCGCCACGTCGCCGGAGTCCGCCAGTTCGATCACCGGCAGGCTGTCCAGGCCGATACGCAGCACCGCCAGGTCGCTCTCCGGGTCGGTGCCGACCACCTCGGCGAGGGTCTCGCGGCCGTCGCGCAGGGCGACCCGGATCTGGTCGGCGCCGCCGATGACATGGTGGTTGGTGAGGACATAGCCATCGCCGCTGACGATGACCCCGGAGCCCAGGCTCGAGAGCATGCGCTGGCGGCTGGGCAGGTCGTCGCCGAAGAACTGGCGGAAGAAGGGGTCCGACATCAGCGGGTGCTGCTCGCGCTCGACCACCCGCGAGGAGTAGATGTTGACCACTGCCGGTGCGGCACGGTCCACCGCCTCGGAGTAGGTGACCGGACCCTGCTGGCGTGCCATGGGGGCCGACTGGCGCAGCTCGGGGGAGGGGCGTGACGCCTCCTCGGCAGGCGCGTCCACCGGGGTCGGCGAGACGGGCGCCGTGGGGGGTTGCGGCGCGGTCACCGGCGACTCGGGGCGCCCCAGGAGCTGCGGGAAGGCATTGAGCAGCACGATGGCCAGCAGTACGCCGATGAGGGCGGGCCAGACGTACGGCAGCAGGTTGCGTCGCATGCGGGGTGTTTCCTTCTCGCGGTGCTTGTCGCGACCCGGGGCCGCGGTCGATACAATGGCGACAGTGTAACATTGCCGATTCACCGATGCCCGGAGGTGTGAATGAACCGTGACGACCTGGTCGCCGCCTGCGACCACCTGCTCGATGCCGGCCGCTTCAGGGACTACACCGTCAACGGCCTGCAGGTGGCCGGGCGTGATCGGGTGGTTCGGGTGATGACCGGCGTTACCGCCTGCCAGGCACTTCTCGACGAGGCGGTGGCCTGGCGTGCCGACCTCGTGCTGGTCCACCATGGTTACTTCTGGAAGAACGAGCCGGTGGCCATCACCGGCATGAAGCAGCGCCGCATCCGCACCCTGCTGCTCAACGACATCAGCCTGCTGGCCTACCACCTGCCGCTGGATGCCCACCCGGAGCTGGGCAACAACGCCGAGCTGGCCAGGCGCCTGGACTTTCGCGTCGAGGGCTGTGCCGACGGCGAGCTGGGCGAGGGGCTGCTGTGGCTGGGGGCGCCGCCCCCGGGCCTGGATGCCCGGGGGCTCGCCCGTCATGTGGGCGAGCGACTGGCGCGCGAGCCGCTGCTGATCGAGGCGCCGGGCGGCGGCGAGATCGGTCGCGTCGCCTGGTGCACCGGGGGCGCCCAGGACTTGATCACCGCCGCCCGGGAGGCCGGGGCCGACGCCTTCATCTCGGGGGAGATCTCCGAACGCACGACCCACCTGGCCCGGGAGCTGGGCATCCACTACCTGGCGGCGGGGCATCATGCCACCGAGCGCTACGGCGTCCAGGCGCTGGGGGAGTGGCTGGCCCGCGAGCACCGCCTCGAGCATCGTTTCGTCGATATCGACAACCCGGCCTGAAGGCGCCGTATCACGCGTCGCCTCGGGCGTGAGGCGGTGTCGGTCAGTAGCGGGGAGGCTGCGGGGCGCCGGTCTCGCCGCTCTTCAGCCCGAAATCCTCGGAAAGGGTTCCGCCGGTGCCGTCGGCATAGTCGCGGGGGGCGGCATACTCCTCGTTGGCCGCCTGCTCCTCGGCCGCGAACGTGACTTCCAGGCTGCGTCGTGCACGGTCATGGCCGGCAAGGGTGGCGGCGTCTTCCTCGAGACGCCTGGCCAGGGTGTCGCTGTCGCGCTGGAGGCTCTCGACCAGGCCGTTGATGGTAGCGAAATGGTCGTCGACGCCATCCTTGAGGGCAGCCAGTTCGCGGTCGCGCTCCGCGAGGCGCTGGCGCAGCTTCTGCAGGTGGGCGGCGCCGGCGTTGAGCAGGTGATAACCCAATGCGCCGATACCGGTGCCGGCCAGCAGGCTGGCGATGGCCAGTACCCAGTTGATGTTGCTTTCGTCCACGTGTGTCTCCCTGCAGCTGTCGGACGATCCGGTGCGCGAGGCGGAGCCGGTGTCGAGGGCGGGGTTGCCCGGTGGCCCATTATAGGGCCGAGGCCGCGCGCCGGGTCAACGCGGAGCCGGCGATGCGAAGCGCCGGCCAGGCGCGTATAATGCGTTCCTCATCGAAGCCGTGAGCAGGCCGCAGACTTTCCAGGAGCGCATCGCCAACCATGTCAGCATCCCGTGACGCGAGCCGTCCCGCCACGCCGGTGGCACGCTACCGCGCCGACCTCGAACGTGACGACTTCCAGTATGATCCGGCCCAGGAACGGGCCGTCGAGCATCTGCAGCGGCTCTTTGATGAACTGGTGGCCAGGCCCCGCACCCGGCCGCGCGCGGTGCTCGGCGGCAAGGGGCTGAAGTCGCGCGTGGCGGGGCTGTTCGGGCGTCGGGAGGAGACGCCGGAGCCGGCGTTGCCCGAGGTCGCCGGCCTCTACTTCTGGGGGGGCGTGGGGCGTGGCAAGACCTACCTGGTCGATACCTTCCACGAGACCCTGCCCTTTCCCGACAAGATGCGTACCCACTTCCATCGCTTCATGCAGCGGGTGCACAACGAGCTCGAGCACTACAAGGGCGAGAAGAACCCCCTCAAGCTGATTGCCGCCAAGTTCGCCGCCGAGACCCGGGTGATCTGCTTCGACGAGTTCTTCGTCAAGGACATCACCGATGCCATGATCCTGGCCAACCTGCTCGAGGCGCTCTTCGAGCACGGCGTGGTGCTGGTGGCGACCTCCAACATCGTGCCCGACGACCTCTACAGGGACGGCCTGCAGCGGGCCCGCTTCCTGCCGGCGATCGACCTGCTCAAGCGCCACTGCGAGGTGGTCAACGTCGATTCCGGCATCGACTATCGCCTGCGGGCCCTGGAGCGGGCCGAGATATTCCATGCCCCGCTCGATACCACCGCCGAGCGGGAACTCGCCCGCAGCTTCCGCGAGATCGCCGGCCACGAGGGGGAGGGGGGCGTGCCCATCGAGATCAACCATCGGGTGCTGCACACCCGGCGCCTCCATGACGACGTGGTGTGGTTCGAGTTCCGCGAGCTGTGCGACGGGCCGCGTAGCCAGAACGACTACATCGAGCTGGCCCGCGAATACCACACGGTGCTGGTCTCCAACGTGACCCGCATGAGCGGCGCCACCGACGACCAGGCGCGGCGTTTCATCAACATGGTCGATGAGTTCTATGATCGCGGTGTCAAGCTGCTGATGTCCGCCGAGGTGCCGGCCGAGCAGCTCTATGTCGATGGCCGCCTCGAGTTCGAGTTCCAGCGTACCCTTTCACGGCTCCAGGAGATGCAGTCCCACGAGTACCTGGCGCTACCCCACAAGCCCTGACCCGGCTTCGCCGGGAGCTGTAAGCCTTAAGCTGGAAGCTGGAAGAAAAATCTTGATTCAGATGCCGGAGGCAAGAGTCTGGCTTCGAGCTTCGAGCTTCGAGCTTCGAGCTTCGAGCTTCGAGCTTCGAGCTTCAAGCAGTTGGCAGCCAGCCCGCAGCCCGCAGCCCGCAGCTCTTCCCTTGCCCGCCGCGTGTCGTGTAGAATGCGCGCTCGCTCGACCGTTGCGCCGTCTCTGCGAGGCGGGCAACCAAGAAGAATAGGGATGGTCCCATGCCGGGCGCTCCGGCGGCAGGACCCAATACATCGATCTGGTGATTCATCCATGAAGACGTTCACTGCCAAACCGCAGTCCGTCCAGCGCGACTGGTACGTCGTCGACGCCACGGACAAGACGCTCGGCCGTCTGGCCACCGAAATCGCTCGTCGCCTGCGCGGCAAGCACAAGCCGGAATTCACCCCGCATGTCGACACCGGCGACTACATCGTCGTGATCAATGCCGAGAAGGTGAAGGTCACCGGCAACAAGGCCAGGGCCAAGACCTATTATCGCCACACCGGTTATCCCGGAGGCCTGCGCTCCATGACCTTCGACAAGCTGGTCGAGCACGCGCCGGAGCGCATCATCGAGTCCGCCGTCAAGGGCATGCTGCCGAAGGGTCCCCTGGGTCGTGCCATGTATTCCAAGCTCAAGGTCTATGCCGGCACCGAGCATCCGCATGCTGCCCAGCAGCCGCAAGAACTGAACATCTGAGGGAGTCTTCGCCATGACACAGCAGTATTACGGAACCGGGCGCCGCAAGACCTCTACCGCCCGCGTCTTCATGAAGCCGGGCACCGGCAAGATCACCGTCAACAACCACGAGCTGGACCAGTACTTCGGTCGTGTCACCGGTCGCATGGTGGTCCGCCAGCCGCTGGAGCTGACCGACACCCTGAACCAGTTCGATGTCTTCGTCACCGTCAAGGGGGGTGGTGGTTCGTCCCAGGCCGGTGCCATCCGTCACGGCATCACTCGCGCCCTGATGGTGTACAACGAGGACTTCCGCGGCCAACTGCGTGAAGCGGGCTACGTCACCCGTGACGCCCGCCAGGTCGAGCGCAAGAAGGTGGGTCTGCGCAAGGCACGTCGCCGTCCGCAGTTCTCCAAGCGTTAAGCGGTCGCTGCTGCGAGAAAAACGCCCGGGTCCCATGACCTGGGCGTTTTTTTGTTCCTGATCAATAAATTGTCGCCGTTTTTCCACCTTGGTCAAGGGGCTTGTCCTTGTGCGGGGCGATACGATTTCTTAACATAGTGCGCATTTGATATCCGTGGTCGCGGGACGCTCTACTGCCCGTGATGGAACAACGGGTAAGCTGATGGGAGAAACCTGAAATGGCAGACAACGGCGTGAACAAGGGTCGGCGCCGTTTCCTCGTGGGTGCCACCACCGTTGTGGGTGCGGTGGGTGCCGTCGGGGTAGCGGTCCCCTTTGTGGCTTCCTGGCAGCCCAGTGCCAGGGCAAGGGCGGCGGGTGCGCCGGTACGAGCCGATATCTCCAAGCTCGAACCGGGTCAGCGCATGACCGTGGAGTGGCGGGGCAAGCCGGTATGGGTCATCAATCGCACGCCGGAGATGATCGAGCTGACCGAGGGGCTGGATGCCTCGCGACTGGCTGATCCGGATTCCGACGTCCCGCAGCAGCCCGGTTATGTTACCGGCGCGTTGCGCTCCATCAAGCCCGAGATCGGCGTGATCATCGGTATCTGCACCCACCTGGGCTGCTCTCCGCTCTTTCGCCCCGAGCCCGATGCCGAGGGAGTCGGTGTCGATGATTGGCCGGGCGGTTTCTTCTGTCCTTGCCATGGTTCCCGCTTCGACCTGGCAGGGCGGGTGTTTCGCAACGTGCCGGCCCCGACCAACCTCGAGGTGCCGCCGTATCGCTTCGAGAGTGACGAGATCATCGTCGTCGGCGAAGATGAGGAGACTGCCTGATGGGTAACCCGAACAAAGCCAAGGCGGAGCGCGGGTTCATGCGCTGGGTCGATGACCGCTTTCCCGCCACCCAGATGTGGCAGGAGCATCTGTCCAAGTACTATGCCCCGAAGAACTTCAACTTCTGGTACTTCTTCGGCTCCCTGGCGCTGCTGGTGCTGGTCAACCAGATCCTCACCGGCGTGTGGTTGACCATGAGCTTCAACCCCTCCGCCGAGGGGGCCTTCGCTTCGGTCGAGTACATCATGCGCGACGTGGAGTGGGGATGGCTGATCCGCTACATGCACTCCACCGGGGCCTCGGCGTTCTTCGTGGTCGTCTATCTGCACATGTTCCGCGGCCTGCTCTACGGCTCCTACAAGGCGCCCCGCGAGCTGGTATGGATCTTCGGCATGGCGATCTACCTGGCGCTGATGGCCGAGGCCTTCATGGGCTATCTGCTGCCCTGGGGGCAGATGTCCTACTGGGGGGCCCAGGTCATCATCTCGCTGTTCTCGGCGATTCCGGCCATCGGTCCGGACCTGGCGCAGTGGGTGCGCGGCGACTTCCTGATCTCGGGCATCACCCTGACCCGCTTCTTCGCCCTGCACGTGGTGGCACTGCCCATCGTGATCCTGGCGCTGGTGGTGCTGCATATCATCGCCCTGCACGAAGTCGGCTCCAACAACCCGGACGGCATCGACATCAAGGCCAAGAAGGACGAGACCGGCAAGCCGCTCGACGGCATCCCCTTCCATCCCTACTACTCGGTCAAGGACCTGGTCGGGGTGGCCGTGTTCCTGTTCGTCTTCGCGGTGGTGATCTTCTACTTCCCGGAGGGTGGCGGCTACTTCATCGAGAAGCCGAACTTCGAGCCTGCCAACCCGTTGAAGACCCCCGACCACATTGCACCGGTGTGGTACTTCACGCCCTTCTACGCGATCCTGCGCGCCATCACCTTCTCGCTATTCGGGCTCGACGCCAAGTTCCTCGGCGTGGTGTGCATGGGCGCGGCCATTGCGGTGCTCTTCGTGCTGCCCTGGCTCGACCGCAGCCCGGTGCGATCGATGCGCTACAAGGGCTGGATGTCCAAGGTGATGCTGGCCCTGTTCGCGATCAGTTTCGTGATCCTCGGCGTGCTCGGGGTGTTGCCGGTCACCGAGGGGCGCACCCTGCTGTCCCAGGTGTGTACCGTCATCTATTTCGCCTTCTTCCTGCTGATGCCGTTCTATACCCGGCTGGAGAAGACCAAACCCGTTCCGGAGAGGGTGACTGGCTAATGAAAAAGCAACTGTTCGCACTGCTCTTCGCGCTGGTGCCCTTCACGGCCATGGCCGCGGGAGGCGCGAGCGTGCCGTACTCGATGACGCCCGACCTCAAGGACCAGGCGTCACTGCAGAACGGCATGAAGCTCTACGTCAACTACTGCATGGGCTGTCACTCCCTGGAGCACCAGCGTTTCGCCCGTGCCGCCGAGGACCTGGGGATGCCCCAGGACCTGGTCGAGGAGAACCTGATCTTCTCCCCGGCGCTGGCCTTCAACGATCAGATGCACATCGCCATGGACCGCGGCGATGCCGAGAGCTGGTTCGGGGCACCGCCCCCGGACCTGACCCTCGAGGCGCGTCTGCGTGGCACCGACTGGATCTACTCCTACCTGCTGAGCTTCTACAAGGACCCCAGCACCGGCACCGGCGTCAACAATGCCGTCTTCGATCTGGTGGCGATGCCCAATGTGCTCGAGCCGTTGCAGGGCGTGCAGGAGAAGGTGTGCGCCGAGAGCGACCATCCCATCGACGGTGCCGAACTCGACCCCCTGACCGGCAAGTACCAATCCTGCGAGGTCCTGCAGGTGACCCAGCCCGGCGCGATGGAGCCCGACGAGTTCGAGGAGGCGGTCTATGACCTGACCAACTTCCTGGCCTACGTCGGCGAGCCGTCCAAGCTGCAGGCCCAGGCCCTGGCGCCCAAGGTGCTGATCTTCATCTTCATCTTCGGTGTCATTGCCTACCTGCTCAAGCGCGAGTACTGGCGCGACATCCACTGATCCGTCGCCGGCGGAGATGACCGGGGCGCGTGGCCGAGGGCCATGCGCCCCTTTGGTTTGCAAAAGGTGGTTTGCGTAAGGTGGTGTGTCCGATCCCCCGGGGAGCGGGCGCCCGATGGCCCCTCAAGGTGGGGGTTGTCGTGTTATCATTCCGGTTCGAACTGATGCGAGGATTGTTTCATGGGTGTAGTGGCCAAGCGGTCGTCGATGATCTTCTACTCCGGGGGCGATGACCACTTCAGTCATCGCGTACGCATCGTGCTCGCCGAGAAGGGCGTGGCGGTGGATATCGTCGAGGTCACCGACGAGCAACACCCCGCGGAGCTCGCCGACCTCAACCCCTACAACAGCGTCCCCACGCTGCTGGACCGGGACCTGGTGCTCTACGAATCCAAGGTGATGATGGAGTACCTGGACGAACGCTTCCCGCATCCGCCGCTGCTGCCGGTCTATCCGGTGGCCCGGGCACAGAGCCGGCTGTGGATGCATCGCATCGAGCGTGAGTGGTGCCCGCTGGTCGACCAGATCCTCGGCGCGCCCAGGAAGGAGGCCGAGAAGGCGCGCAAGGAGCTGCGCGAGAGCCTGATCGGCATCTCGCCGATCTTCGAGGACATGCCGTTCTTCATGAGCGAGGAGTTCACCCTGGTCGACTGCTGCCTGGCTCCCATTCTCTGGCGCCTGCCCGTGCTGGGCATCGAGTTGCCGGAGATGCAGATCAAGCCGCTGGCCAGCTACATGGAGCGGGTGTTCGGCCGCGAGGGCTTCAAGGCCGCGCTGAGCGAAAGCGAGCGTGAGATGCGTCCCTGAACACGAACCTTGGCCCGCGGGCCGGGGTTCCCCAATGCAGGAGGGCAAAGATGATGCAATCGAGTCGCCCCTATCTCGCCAGGGCCCTGTATCAGTGGTTGCTGGATAACGAGCTCACCCCCTACATCGTCGTCGATGCCGAGCAGCCGGGCGTCGAGGTGCCGCGTCAATTCGTGCAGAACGGCCAGATCGTGCTCAACATGGCGCCCACCGCGGTGCGGGATCTCTTCATGGAGAACGAGGCGCTGGGGTTCAGCGCCCGTTTCGGCGGCCAGCCGATGCGCATCATGGTGCCGATCTCGGCGCTGGTGGCGATCTATGCACGCGAGAACGGCGTGGGCATGGTGTTCGGCCACGAGCCCGTCATGCCGATGGCGCCGGAGCCGGCCGGGGTCGAGGAGCCGGCGCTTTCCGGTGTCGATGCCGAGGAACCGGGTGACGATCCGGAGGCGGGGAAGTCGCGGTCGAAGGAGGGTGCCGACGGCGAGACCCCACCTCGCAAGGGGCGTCCCTCGCTGCGGGTCATCAAGTGATCCGGCGACGCGGGAGGCAAACGAGAAACGGCAGGCCGGGGCCTGCCGTTTCTCGTTCCGGTAGGGTAAGACTCAATCGATGTAGTCGAACACCTTGACGATGCGTTGCACGCCACCGATTCGGGACACCGCCTCGACGATGCGATCGGCCTCGGCACGGCTGACGATGCCCATCAGGTAGACGCTGGCGTTCTCGGTGATCACCCGGATGCGCCCCGAGTCGATCGACTCGTTGCTGGCCAGGTTGGTGCGGATGCGAGTGTTCACCCAGGTGTCGGAGAGGCGCTGGCTGGCCGGCAGGTTGGCGGCCACGGTCAGCTCGTTGTGCACTTCACGCACGTTGCGTACCTCGCCGGCGATGTCGGTTGCCATCTGCCTGAGCTCTTCGCTGGGTGCCTGGCCGGTCAGCAGCACCACGCCGTTGTAGGCATCGACATTGATGCGGGCGTCGCCCAGACGGGCATCGGTGCGCCGCAGGTTGTGACTGATCTTGGTCTCGATGCTTTCGTCCTCGACCTTGGTGCCGAGGGTGCGCTCGCGGTAGTTCTCGTCGATGGTGCCGGGGTGGGTGACACCGGTGACGGCGGTGCAGCCGGCGAGCCCGAGCGCCAGGGTCAGCAGAAGGGGGGTGAACAGGGACTTCTTGGTCATGGGAGTTACTCGCTTGCGCCGAAGAGTTGTTCGTCGATCAGGTCGCACAGGCAGTGGATCACCAGCAGGTGAACCTCCTGGATGCGGGCGGTGGAAGTGGCCGGCACGCGGATCTCGCAGTCGTCCTGGCCGAGCAGGGAGGCCATGTTGCCGCCGTCGCGGCCGGTGAGGGCCACCACCGTCATGTCGCGGTCGTGGGCCGCCTGGATCGCCTGGATCACGTTGGCGGAGTTGCCGCTGGTGGAGATCGCCAGCAGGATGTCGCCGGGCTGGCCCAGGGCGCGTACCTGCTTGGAGAAGACCTCGTTATAGCTGTAGTCGTTGGCGATGGAGGTCAGGGTCGAGGTGTCGGTGGTCAGGGCCAGGGCGGGCAGGCTCGGACGCTCGCGCTCGAAGCGGTTGAGGAGTTCGGAGGAGAAGTGCTGGCTGTCGCCGGCGCTGCCACCGTTGCCGCAGGCGAGGATCTTCCCTTCGCTGACAAGGCACTGCACCATCATCTGGCTGGCTACCTCGATGAAGGGCGGCAGCACTTCACTGGCGTAGGTCTTGGTGTCGATGCTGGCATTGAAGTGGCCGAGAATTCGCTGCTGGAAATCCATGCTGGGTTCCTGGTCCTTTTAGCAGTTTGGCGTGGCCGGTCAGAACGCGTCGAAGGCACCCTGTACCCACAGGAAGTCGAGGGCCGGGGCCTGGCCGGTCACGGCCAGCACGTCGAAGCGGCAGGGACATGATAGCCCGTTGCGCTGGAGATAAAAACGCGCCGCCCGGATCAGGCGGCGCTGCTTGGCGGCGGTGACGGTCTCGAGCGGGTGGCCGTGACGGGTGTCGGCGCGGTGACGAACCTCGACGAACACCAGCACCTCGCCGTCGCGCATCACCAGGTCGATCTCGCCGCCCTTGGCGTGCTGGTTGCTCGCCTCGAGGTCGAGCCCCTGGTCGACCAGCCAGGCCGCGGCGAGGCGCTCGACGGCGCCGCCGCGGGCCCGGGCATCACGGGGACTCGCCATCACCATCGCCATTCGAGCCGAGATCGAAGAGCCCCGGGATCAGGATGGGCTGTGGCACGCCATTCGTGAAGCGTGCCCAGGGCAGCTGGCGCTGGATGCGGCCATCGTCCCGCAGGCGCAGGGTGCCGGTGGCGCCGAACAGCTCGCTGTCCGGTAGGGCCTGGAACTGCGGCAGGCGGCGCGCAAGCTCATAGGCATCGACCCCCATGGCCATCAGTCGGAACAGGGCCGGGTCGGACTCCTCGCGCAGCTGGCGGTAGCTGGTCGTGAAGGGCAGGGCGTCCTCGCCGCCCACCGCGGCATCGGGAATCTGCCAGGGGATGTCGATGAACTGGACATCGTCGAGGTCGTGGTCCAGCCGCGGCTGCAGGCGTCCCTCGAAGAGATGCGAGGTGGCGTAGATCGGCAGCTCGCCGGCGTAGTAGTAGTCCAGGGTCGGGGGGACCTGGCGCGCGAACTCGGGCAGGGCGAGCAGGAACAGCATGTCGATGTCACCCAGCCGCGCGTGCTCGCCGCTCACGCGCAGTGCCGGGCGCACCGCATTGGCGACGCTGCTCTCCGGGTCGTAGCGCACGGCATTGGTGACCTCGCCGCCGCGCTCGCGCCACTCGTTCCAGAAGGCTTCGCCGACCCGGCGGCCCCAGTCGTTGTCCGGCACCATCAGCACCGCCTGGCGGTGGCCGTCCTGCCAGGCGCGGCGCGCCGACTGGCGTGCCTCGTCCTCGGCGGAGAGGCCGTACTGGAAGAGCCCCCGGGCCCGGTTGCGCTCGCCATGACCATAGTTGAGGGCCAGGGTCGGCAGCGGCACGCTGTCGAGGTTCTCGAGCTCGGTGACCTGGTCCTTGTCGAGCGGACCGATCACCACTTGGGCGCCGCGATTCTCGGCCTCGCGATAGAGGGCCGCAAGGTCACTGTTGCTGGCGTCGATGAAGCTCAGACGGGCGCTGCTGCCGCCGTCGGCGGCGTTGAGGTGGTGGGTGCGCATGCCCTCGCGAATGGCGCCGGCGACGCCGGACAGCGGGCCCGATTCGGGCAGGAAGACGGCGATGTGGTCGACCTCCATCCCGCGCAGCTCGCGCAGGGCCAGCAGGTCGGCGGGCAGCCGCCGTGCGGCGGGATGCCGGGGGTGGCCCGCACGCCAGTCGTCGAGGCGGCCGAACAGGCGCTCCAGGTCGCCGGCACTGCTGCGGGCCAGCTCGGCCAGGGCCAGCCAGCCCAGGGTGAGATCGTCGGCGCCGTCGCGCAGAGCCGAGAGCTCGCGTCCATCGAGACGCGAGAGGGCCTTCCAGATCGGGTCGTTGAGTGCCTCCCGGCCGGTGTCGGCCTGGGCGCGCAGCAGCGCCTCGGCGGCAGCGCCGGGTTCGTCGACCTCGAGCAGGGCCAGGCCCATGCGCCGGCGCAGGGTGTCGGCCTGGTCGCGTGAGAGGTCGAGGGCGTCGAGGTCCTGTCCGGCCCGGATCACCGCCCAGGGGTCGTCGAGTTCCTCGCCGAGCCGTGACAGCAGCAGTGCCCAGCGCACCCTGGCCCGGCCGGGTAGCAGGCCATCGTCGATGTCGCCGGCGATCTCGAGTGCCTGGGGGCGATCGCCCTGGCGTGCTAGGATGTCGGCCGCTTCGAGCCGGGTGAGGGCGGCCTGTTCCGGGGCCTGCTGCTGGGCCTGTGCGAGCAGGCGCCCGGGATCGTCGTCGGGCATGCGCTCGACGATGCCGGGCCGGTAGGCACAGCCGGCCAGGAACAGTGCCAGGAGCGCGGCGGCCAGGGGGCCGCGGGGCATTTTCCGCATGAATTCATCCTTGTCCTGAAAGCGCCAGGGGAGCCGAGATGTCTGACTCGAGTATGGGCACATTGTACGTGGTCGCCACGCCGATTGGGAATCTGGAGGATCTGAGTCCTCGTGCCGCCAGGGTGCTGGGTGAGGTGGCACTGATCGCCGCCGAGGACACCCGGCACAGTGGCCGGCTGTTGCGATACCTCGGGCTCTCGGTGCCGATGCTCTCGCTGCATGAGCACAACGAGTCGGCCCGGGTCGCCCAGCTCGATGCGCGGCTTGCCGGCGGTGACTCGATCGCCCTGATCAGCGATGCCGGTACGCCATTGATCAGCGATCCGGGCTTCGTGCTGGTTCGCGAGTTGCGTGCCCGCGGACGACGCATCGTGCCGGTGCCGGGGCCCTGTGCCCTGGTGGCGGCGCTCTCTGCGGCGGGGTTGCCCACCGACCGCTTCCTGTTCCAGGGCTTCCTGCCGGCGAAGGGCGGCGGGCGTCGCGGCCGGCTGGAGGCCCTGGCGGGCCATGAGGAGACCCTGGTCTTCTACGAGTCGCCCCATCGCATCCGCGACACCCTGGCCGACCTCGGCACTTGCCTGGGCGATCGCCGGCTGGTGTTGGCCCGGGAACTGACCAAGACCTTCGAGACCTTCCTCGACGGTACGGCGGCCGAGCTGCTCGAGCGCCTGGCGACCGACCCGGACCAGGCCCGCGGCGAGTTCGTGATCATGGTGGCCGGTGCCGCGCCCCGCGACGACGGCGACACCGCCGCGGTGGACGCCGACGCCCTGCTCGGGGCGATGCTGGCCGAGGGGGTGGGGGTCAAGCAGGTCGCGGCGGTGGCGTCCCGGGTGCTGGGGGGCGCCAAGAAGACCTGGTATGCCCGCGCCCTGGTATTAAAAGAGAGAAGCCAGCCGTAACTGATCAAGGCTTTCCGGCGGCAGGTCTACGAGGGGGCGCTGTGAACCCTTCCCTGGGCGCTACCGATGCCATCCCTGGCATAGGCCCCCCTCTACGACCTGCCCCCGTCGCCTCTCGCGTCCAACCAGCAGTGGCAACGCTTCCATTGCACCGGGGTTGTTGAGGGGGTGGCGAGGCGCTGGTATGCTTGCCGCGGGAGTTGGCCAGGCAGTCGCCGCCGGCCCGGTTCTCGGATCGGGCCAGGGGAGGAAAGTCCGGGCTCCACAGGGCAGAGTGCCAGGTAATGCCTGGGCGGCGTGAGCCGACGGAAAGTGCAGCAGAGAGCAGACCGCCTACGTCTCCTTCGGGAGGCCGGCAAGGGTGAAAGGGTGCGGTAAGAGCGCACCGCGCGCCTGGCAACAGTGCGTGGCAAGGTAAACCCCACTCGGAGCAAGACCAAATAGGAACCCCATGGCGTGGCCCGCGTCGGGTTCGGGTAGGTTGCTCGAGGGTCGTGGTGACGCGGCCCCTAGATGAATGACTGTCCACGACAGAACCCGGCTTATCGGCCGACTCCCACTCGCGAATCCTGTCGTCGCGTCCGTCCCCCTCCAGCTTGCCGATCGAGAAGCGCATGCCGTCACCCGCTCCTGAACACGCCTCCCGCGGTTTTCGCCATGCCAGCGTGCTGCTCGATGGCGCCGTCGCTGCCCTGGTCCATGAACCGCGCGGCATCTACCTGGACGGCACCTTCGGGCGCGGCGGCCACTCCCGGGCCATTCTGGCCCGGTTGGCCCCGGAAGGGCGCCTGTTGGCCATCGATCGCGACCCCCAGGCGATCGCCGCAGCGTCCGCCATCGACGATCCACGCTTCACCATCGAGCAGGGCGAGTTCGCCCGTCTCGACGAGATCGCCGATCGCCATGGCCTGCACGGCCGGCTGGCCGGCATCCTGCTCGACGTCGGCGTCTCCTCGCCCCAGCTCGACGATCCCGAACGCGGCTTCAGCTTCCTGCGCGACGGTCCGTTGGACATGCGCATGGATCCGACCCGCGGCGAGAGTGCCGCCGGCTGGCTGGCCCGGGCCAAGGAGGCCGAGCTCGCCCGGGTCTTCAAGGCCTACGGCGAGGAGCGCTTCGCCCGGCGTCTGGCCAGGGCCATCGTCGCGCGTCGCACCGAGCGGCCCTTCACGCGCACGACCGACCTCGCCGAGGTGGTCAAGGCCGCCCACCCCGCCTGGGAGAAGGGGCGGCACCCGGCGACCCGCGTCTTCCAGGCGCTGCGCATCCAGGTCAACGGCGAGCTCGAGCAACTGGATGCCGCCCTGGAGGCGGCGCTGGAGGCACTGGCCCCGGGCGGCCACCTGGTGGTGATCAGTTTCCACTCGCTGGAGGATCGGCGGGTCAAGCGCTTCATTCGCCGGCATGTGCGTGGCGATACCCATTTGCCGCGCGGCGTGCCGGTCCGCGACGACCAGCTCGAGCGCCGCCTGGAGGCCCTGGGCAAGGCGCAGCGCCCGACGGCCGCCGAGGTCGAGGACAACCCCCGTGCCCGCAGTGCGGTGATGCGCGTGGCACGCAAGCGGCACTGAGGAGGCGTCATGGTCCAGGGACGACCCGCGACGGCATCCGCTTTCGGCTGGCTGAAGGCCAGGTCGAGTCTGCTGCTGGTCACCACCCTGCTGGTGGTGGCCTGTCTGGCCAGTGCCCTGGCGGTGATCGCCGCCAGCCACCTGACCCGCGAGCAGTATGGCCGCCTGCAGCAGCTCGAGCGTGAGCAGCAGCAGCTGCAGACCGAGTGGGGACAGCTACTGCTCGAGGAGAGTGCCTGGTCGTCGCCGGCCCGTATCGAGCGCCTCGCCGTGGAGCGTCTGGAGATGCGTCTGCCCGCCGTCGACGAGGTCGAGGTGATCCGGCCATGAGCACCGAGGTGCGCAGCGGCGTGACGCCGCGTCGACCGCCCCCCATGGCGCCCCTGGGGGGAGTGCGCTACGGCCTGATTCTGCTGCTGGTGGTGATCGGTCTCGGCCTGCTGGCCGGCCGCATCGTCATCCTGCACGTGGTCGATCGCCCCTTCCTGCAGGGGCAGGGCGATGCCCGCACCCTGCGTACCGACACCATTCCCGCCCACCGGGGGATGATCACCGACCGCAACGGCGAGCCGCTGGCGATCTCCACGCCAGTGGTGACGCTCTGGGCCAACCCCCAGGACCTGCCCGCCGATGACATCCAGCGACTGATGCTGGCGCGGGCGCTGGGGATGGAACTCGATGCCCTCAACGAGCGCATCGGGCGCTACAGCGAACGCGAGTTCATGTACCTGCGGCGGCAGATGACGCCGGAGGCGGCCCAGCGGGTGCTGGGGCTGCGGATTCCCGGTGTCTATGCCCAGGACGAGTACAAGCGCTACTACCCGGCCGGCGAAGTCACCGCCCAGCTGCTGGGGGTGACCAATGTCGACGATGCCGGCCAGGAGGGGCTGGAGCTCGCCTACCAGCCCCACCTCGCCGGCACGCCCGGTCAGCGGCGGGTGCTCAAGGATCGTCGCGGCCGCCTGGTGCGTGACCTGCAACTGCTGCGCGAGGCGCGGCCCGGCGGCGACCTCACGCTCTCGATCGACCAGCGGCTGCAGTACATGGCCTACCGTGAGCTCAAGGCCGTGGTGGCCGAGCACGAGGCAGATGGCGGCGTGGTGGTGATGATGGATGCTCGCACCGGCGAGGTGCTGGCCATGGCCAACCAGCCCTCCTACAACCCCAACAACCGTGCCGGTCTCGACCCTCGGGGGCTGCGCAACCAGGCCATCGTCGATGTCTACGAGCCGGGGTCGGTCATGAAGCCGCTGGCGATGGCCGCCATGCTCCAGACCGGTGACGTGCCGCTGGATACGGTGGTCGATACCTCGCCGGGCTGGATGGTCATCGACCGCTTCACCATCAAGGACATCCGCAATTACGGCAAGCTGACCCTGTCCGGCATTCTCGAGAAGTCCTCCAATATCGGCATGTCCAAGCTTGTGCTGCGCCTGGAGGACCCCGTGGTGCCGGCCACCTATCGAGCCCTCGGGCTAGGACAGAGCCCCGGCACTGGTTTTCCCGGCGAGGCCACCGGCAGCATCCCGGCCCCGGTGCGCTGGTCGAGCAGCCAGTGGGCGGCCCTCTCCTATGGCTACGGCCTGTCGGTCTCGGCACTGCAGCTGGCCAGTGCCTTCACGGCCATTGCCAACGACGGTCGACGCCTGCCGCCCTCGCTGCTCAAGCTCGGCCAGTCGCCGGCCGGCGAGCCGGTCATCGACCCGGGCGTGGCCCGGCAGATACTGGGGATGATGGATCAGGTCGTCGAGCCCGGCACCGGCGCCCGTCAGGCGCTGGTGCCGGGCTATCGGGTCGCCGGCAAGACGGGGACCGTGCGCAAGACCGATGCCGGCGGGTATCAGGAGAAGGCCTACCGCAGCCTGTTCGTCGGTATCGCCCCCGTCTCGGATCCGCGCATCGTTACCGTGGTGATGATCGATCACCCCCGTGGCGAGGAGTACTACGGCGGCGCCGTGGCGGCCCCGGTCTTCTCGCGGGTGGCCGGCAATGCCCTGCGCCTGCTGGACGTGCCACCGGATGCCCGGGACCCGGAATCATGAGCGCAAGCCCTGGAGAGGAAACGCGATGCAGCTGACAGCCGAGCGACTCGAGACAGGCCTGGCCGGGCTCTGGCCTGACTGCCGCCGTGCCCTGGCGGCCGTCTCCCTGCCGGACTGCGTCCGGCTGGTGCTCGACAGCCGTCGCCTGGCGGCGGGGGACGTCTTCGTCGCCGTGCCGGGCGTGGCAAGCGATGGCCGCGACTTCGCCGCCGCGGCCCTTGAGGCCGGCGCTTCTCTGGTGCTCGCCCATCGGGAGGCCGGCGAGCCGCCGGCCGGGCCGGCCGACCCGCGGGTGGTGCCACTCGAGGGGCTGCGCGGTCGCCTCGGCGAGCTCGGCCGCGAGCTCTTCGCCGTGCCCGACGACCTGGAGCTGGTCGGCGTGACCGGTACCAACGGCAAGAGCTCGGTGGCCCACTACCTGGCCGAGCTCAGCCAGGCACTAGGGGTCGATGCCGGCCTGGTGGGTACCCTGGGCCATGGCCGCCCCGGTGCCCTGGTCGAGGGGGGGCTGACCACGCCCGGGCCGCTGGCGCTGCAGGCGTCACTCGGTGAACTCGCCGCGAGCGGGGTCCGGCGCGTGGCCATGGAAGTCTCCTCCCACGCCCTGGAGCAGGGGCGCCTGGAGGGTTGCCGGATCACCGCCGCGCTGTTCACCAACCTGACCCGCGACCACCTCGACTACCATGGCAGCATGGCCGCCTATGCCGCGGCCAAGGCACGGCTCTTCCGCCAACCGGAACTCGAGCTCGCCGTGGTCAATGCCGACGACCCCCTGGCCCGCCTGATGCTCGCCGGCATACGGCCGGGCGTGCGAGTGCTGGCCACCGGCGAGGATGAGGCGGTGACCCTGAGGGTCGTGGACTGGCAGCCCCACGACGCCGGTCAGCGAGCACTGGTCGCCACCCCGGACGGGGAGCGGGTGCTCGAGCTGCCCCTGTTGGGCCGCTTCAACCTCGACAATGCCCTGCTGGCCATCGCGACCCTCTACGGGCTCGGTCATGGGCTGGAGGCGCTGTTTGCCGCCGCCGGGACGCTGACGCCGGTGCCGGGGCGCATGCAGGCACTCGCACGCCCGGGCGCCCCCAGGGTGGTGATCGACTATGCCCATACGCCGGATGCCCTGGAGAGCGCGCTCACGGCGCTCGAGGCGCACCTGCCGGGCAGCGGCCGGCTGTGGTGCCTGTTCGGCTGCGGCGGCGATCGCGATGCCGGCAAGCGCCCGCTGATGGCGGCCGCCGCCGAGCGGCACACCGACCGGCTGGTCGTCACCGACGACAACCCGCGCGGCGAGGAGCCCGCGACGATCCGCGAGCAGGTGCTCGCCGGCCTGTCGGACGAGTCGCGCGCCCGGGCCTGGAACCTGGGCGGGCGCGCCGAGGCGATCGCCCGCGTGCTGGCCGAGGCGGCACCCGACGACGTGGTGCTGATCGCCGGCAAGGGCCACGAGGCCTACCAGGAAGTGGCCGGCGTTCGCCACGCCTTCTCGGATCTCGACACGGCCGAGCGGGCCCTGGCGGCCCGGGCCGGGGCGGGCGTGCCATGAGCCAGGCAGGCCTCGCGACCCTGGCCGCGGTAGCGGACGCCCTGGGGCTGCCGGCACCGGCCGGGGACCTCGCGATCACCGCCATCGTCACCGATACCCGCCGGCTCGTGCCCGGCTGCCTGTTCGTGGCGCTCAAGGGCGAGCGCTTCGATGCCCACGACTTCCTCGGCCAGGCCCGGGAGGGCGGGGCCGTGGCGGCCGTGGTGGAGAGAGAGGTGGAGCCACCGGTGGGCGACCCCCTGCCGCAGCTGGTGGTGGCCGACACCCGGCTGGCCCTGGGGCTGCTCGGCCGGGCGCGGCGTCGCGCCTGGGGTGGTCCGCTGGTGGCGGTGACCGGCAACAGCGGCAAGACCACGGTGAAGGAGCTGCTGGCGGCGCTGCTGTCCCGTCGCGGGCCGACGCTTTCGACCCGCGGCAATCTCAACAACGACATCGGCGTCCCCCTGACCCTGCTCGAGCTCGACTCCCGTCATCGTCAGGCGGTGGTGGAACTCGGCGCCAACCACCTCGGCGAGATCGCCTGGACCACCCTGCTGGCCGAGCCGCGGGTGGCGGTGATCACCAATGTCACCGGCGCCCATGTGGGCGAATTCGGCGGCACGGGGCGCATCGCCCAGGCCAAGGCGGAGATCCTCGCCGGGCTCGCCGCCGGCGGCGTGGCGGTGCTCAATCGCGATGATGCCTATTTCGCCACCTGGGCGCGGCTGGCCGCGCCCGGGGAGGTGCTCGACTTCGGCCTGACGCCGGGGGCCCGGGTCACGGCCGCTGCGCTGGCCTGTGACGCCCTCGGGCGCTATGCTTTCACGCTTGTCGTGGACGGGCGTGCCCTCGGTCGCGTGCAGCTTGCCCTGCTGGGGCGCCACAACGTCGCCAATGCCCTGGCCGCGGCCGCGGCGGCCCTGGCCATGGGCCTCGACGAGGCGGACGTGCTCGCCGGACTCGCCGCGGTGGCCCCGATGCCCGGGCGGCTCTCCGTGGTGGAGGGGATTAACGCCACACGACTGCTGGATGATACGTATAATGCCAACCCCGGCGCGGTGAAGGCAGCGCTCGACCTGCTGGTGACGCTGCCCGGACCGCACTGGTGCCTGCTGGGTGCCATGGGCGAACTGGGGGAGGCGTCCGACCGGCTGCATGCCGAGATCGGGCGCCACGCGCGGGAACTGGGGATCGACTTCCTCGGCACCTTCGGCGACCCGGCGCGGCCGGCGAGCCACGCCTTCGGCGAGGGCGGGTGCCACTTCGACGATCGGGAGGCGCTGACGCGCCACGTCCTCCACCATCTGCCGCCAGGGGCCAGCGTGCTGGTCAAGGGGTCGCGCAGTGCCGGCATGGAAAGGGTGGTCGCCGCACTGCGCTCGGATGCATCAAGGTGAACGCGATACATGCTGCTTTATCTGGCTAATCTACTGGCGCAATTCTTCAGCGCCTTCAATGTCTTCAACTACCTGACCCTGCGCATGATCCTGGGGACCATCACCGCCCTGGTGCTCTGCCTGTGGCTGGGACCGGTGATGATCCGCCGCCTGGTGGAGCGCCAGATCGGCCAGGCGGTGCGCGACGACGGCCCCCAGTCACACCTCTCCAAGGCCGGCACCCCGACCATGGGCGGCGCCATGATCCTGATGGCCATTGCCGTCAGCACCCTGCTGTGGGGGGACCTCACCAATCACTATGTCTGGATCGTGCTGGCGGTGACCCTGGGCTTCGGTGCCATCGGCTGGGTCGATGACTACCGCAAGGTGGTGGAGAAGAACCCGCGCGGCCTGCCGGCCCGCTGGAAGTACTTCTGGCAGTCGGTGATCGGCGTGGCGGCGGCGGCCGTGCTCTACGCCACCGCCGTCGAGCCGGCGGAGACCAGCCTGATCGTGCCGCTGTTCAAGGACATCGTGCTGCCGCTGGGGGTATTCTATCTCGTGCTCACCTACCTGGTGATCGTCGGCAGTTCCAATGCGGTGAACCTCACCGATGGCCTCGACGGCCTGGCGATCATGCCCACCGTGCTGGTGGCCATGGGGCTGGCGGTGTTCGCCTATGCCAGCGGCAACGCCGTGTTCGCCGACTACCTGCAGATTCCCAACATCGCCGGGGCCGGCGAGCTGGCGGTGTTCTGCGCCACCATCGCCGGGGCCGGCCTGGGCTTTTTGTGGTTCAACACCTATCCCGCCCAGGTGTTCATGGGCGACGTGGGGGCCCTGGCCCTGGGCGCGGCGCTGGGCGTGGTGGCGGTGATCGTGCGTCAGGAGATCGTGCTGTTCATCATGGGCGGCATCTTCGTCATGGAGACCGTCTCGGTGATCCTCCAGGTGGGCTCCTACAAGCTCACCGGACGGCGCATCTTCCGCATGGCGCCGCTGCATCACCATTACGAGCTCAAGGGCTGGCCGGAGCCGCGGGTCATCGTGCGCTTCTGGATCATCACCGTGGTCCTGGTGCTGATCGGCCTGGCCACGCTGAAGGTTCGCTGAACGGATTCGCTGAGCCCCGCGGGGAGATCGTCAACGCCTTACGCCAGGAGCCAACCATGGTCAAGGTGCCGAAGGGAGTCACGCTGGTGGTCGGGCTCGGGATATCGGGTCGCGCCATCTGCCGTCACCTGACGCGGCAGGGCACGCCCTTCATGGTCGCCGATACCCGGGCGGTGCCGCCCGGCGTGGATGACTTCCATGCCGCCCATCCGGGGATCGAGGTCCACTGCGGACCGTTGACTGACCTGGACCTCTCCGAGGTCGAGGAGGTGGTGGTCAGCCCGGGAATCGACCCTCGGACCCCGGGACTGGCCGAGCTCGCCGGCCGCCCCCGGCCGGGCAGCGACGAGCCGCTGCGGGTGGGCGAGATCGCGCTCTTCGTGCGCGCCTGTCGCGCCCCCATCGTCGCCGTGACCGGCTCCAACGCCAAGTCCACCGTCACCACCCTGATCGGCGAGATGGCCCGCGAGGCCGGGCGTCGTGTCGCGGTGGGCGGCAACCTGGGGACCCCGGCCCTGGACCTGCTGGCCGAGGCCCCCGGGGCCGAGCTGTACGTGCTGGAGCTCTCGAGCTTCCAGCTGGAGGCCACGCCGCGGCTGGGCGCCGAGGTCGCCGTCTTCCTCAACCTCTCGGAGGACCACCTGGATCGCCACGGCGACATGGCCGGCTACCGGGCCGCCAAGCTCGGCATCTTCCGTGGCGCCCGCCATGCCGTGGTCAACGCCGATGATCCCATGACCTGGCCCGCGGCCCCCCTGCCGGCCCAGGACCGCTTCACCACCCACCCCCCGGCGGCCGGCGAGTGGGGCATCGGGCGCCGCGAGGGGCGCGACTGGCTGATGCACGGCGACGAGCCGCTGATGCCCGCCGACGAGGTGCGCCTGCCCGGGCGCCACAACCAGGCCAATGCCCTGGCGGCGCTGGCCGTGGGCCACCGCCTCGGGCTGCCGCCGGCCGCCATGCGCGCCGTGCTCGAGCGCTTCGCCGGCTTGGTGCATCGCGGCGAGCTGGTGGCCGAGGTCGAGGGCGTGCGCTGGATCAACGACTCCAAGGGCACCAACGTGGGGGCGACCCTGGCCGCCATCGCCGGCCTCGGCCCGACCCTCGAGGGGCGGCTGGTCCTGCTCGCCGGCGGGGTGGGCAAGGGCGCCGACTTCCGGCCGCTGGCCGAGCCCCTGGCCCGCTACGGCCGCGAGGCGATCCTCTTCGGCCTGGATGCCGAGCGCCTGGAGCAGGCGCTACGGGGGCGGTTGCCGCTGACCCGGGTGCCGGACCTGGAGGCCGCCATGGCCCGGGCCGTCGAGATCGCCGAGCCGGGCGACTGCGTGCTGCTCTCGCCGGCCTGCGCCAGCCTCGACCAGTTCGCCAACTACCAGGAGCGGGGCGAGGCGTTCCGTCGTTGGGCGCACCGGCTGGTGGGGAGGGCACGATGAAACGTCTGGCCCGCTGGCGCGAGCGCCTCTCCACCCGGGATCAGCCCTTCGACGGCTGGCTGCTGCTGGCGGCCCTGTCGCTGATGCTGATCGGCTGGGTGATGGTCACCTCGGCGTCCACCGAGGTGGCCTCGAGCCTCACCGGCAACACCTGGTACTTCAGTATCCGCCACGGCGCCTTCCTGCTGCTGGCGCTGCTGGTCGCGGCGCCGATGCTGCGGGTGCCGCTGATGTGGTGGAAGGCCAACGGGCCACTCCTGCTGCTGGTGGGCATCGCCCTGCTGCTGCTGGTGCTGCTGGTGGGGCGCGAGGTCAACGGCAGCAAGCGCTGGCTCTCGATCCCCGGCGTGCCCTTCAACCTCCAGGCCTCGGAAGTCGTCAAGCTCTGCCTGATCGCCTACCTGGCCGGGTACCTGGAGCGCTTCCTGCCCCAGGTGAGGCGGCAGTGGGGCGCCTTCCTGCGCCCCCTGATGGTGATGGCAGTGATCGCCCTGCTGTTGATCCTCGAGCCCGACTACGGGGCCGTGGTGGTGATGACCAGCTGCGTGATGGGCATGTTACTGCTGGCCGGCGCCCCCTGGGGGCGTTTCGTGCTGTTGCTGGGCCTGGTGGGGCTGGCGGGTTTCTACGTGGCGATCGCCGAACCCTATCGCCTGGCGCGCCTGGCCAGCTTCGCCGACCCCTGGGCGGACCAGTTCGCCAGCGGCTACCAGCTGACCCAGGCGCTGATCGCCTTCGGCCGGGGCAGTTGGCTCGGCATGGGGCTCGGCAACAGCGTGCAGAAGCTCTTCTACCTGCCCGAGGCCCATACCGACTTCGTCTTCGCGGTATTGGCCGAGGAACTCGGCCTGTTCGGCGCCATCGGGGTGGTGGGCCTCTTCGCGCTGTTGATCTGGCGGGCCCTGGCGGTGGGGCGTCGCGCCGAGCTGGCCAGGCTGCCCTTCGCCGCCTACCTGAGCTACGGCATCGCCCTGGTGGTCGGTGCCCAGGCCTTCATCAACATCGCGGTGAGCACCGGCATGCTGCCCACCAAGGGGCTGACCCTGCCGCTGCTCAGCTACGGCGGCTCGAGTCTGCTGGTCAGCGCCGTGATGATGGCGCTGCTGTTGAGGGCCGACATCGAGACCCGCCAGGCGGTGCGCCGGGCCAGTCCGACCGCCTCGCGGCAGGGCCCGGGCCGGTCCCGCGAATCCCGTCTCGGCCAGCAAGGAGTCGCCTAGTGAGCAAGCACACGGGGCGTCGCGCCCTGATCATGGCCGGGGGCACCGGTGGTCATGTGATTCCGGCCCTGTCGCTGGCCCGCGGCTTGGCAGCCGAGGGGGTCGAGGTCGAGTGGCTGGGCAGCCCGCGGGGCATCGAGAACCGCCTGGTGCCCGAGGCCGGCATCCCCCTGCACCGCATCTCGGTGGCGGGGCTGCGCGGCAACGGCGCCGTCGGTTGGCTGCTGGCGCCACTCAACCTCACCCGGGCGGTATGGCAGGCCTGGCGCATCATCCGCGCCTATGATCCCCGGCTGGTGGTGGGCCTGGGCGGTTTCGCCAGCGGGCCCGGCGGACTTGCCGCCTGGCTGTCGGGTCGACCGCTGGTGATCCATGAACAGAACGCGGTGGCCGGCCTGACCAACAGGGCCCTGGCGCGGCTGGCCCGGCGGGTCTATGCCGCCTTTCCCCAAGCCTTTCCCGGCCGCGGCGAGGTGATCGGCAACCCGGTGCGGCCCGAGATCGCCAGGCTGGGCGAGCGGCCGAGGCGGGCCGGCGACATGGCGGGACGGCCCCTGCGCCTGCTGGTGGTGGGGGGCTCCCTGGGGGCCCGGGCCCTCAACGACACCCTGCCCGGGGCGCTGGCCGCGTTGCCCGAGGGCCGTCGCCCCGAGGTGCGCCACCAGGCCGGTCGCGACAAGGACACGGCGACCCGCGAGGCCTACCGTGGGCAGGGCGTCACGGCCGAGGTCACCGCCTTTATCGACGATATGGCCGGGGCCTACGACTGGGCCGACCTGGTGGTCTGCCGGGCCGGCGCGCTCACCGTGGCCGAGCTGGCGGCGGCGGCCAAGCCGGCGCTCTTCGTGCCCTTCCCCTATGCGGTGGACGATCACCAGACCGCCAACGCCCGGGCCCTGGTCGAGCGGGGGGCGGCCCGCCTGGTGCCCGAACAGGAGATGAGAGCGGCGTCGCTGGCCGAGGGGCTGACGACGCTGCTGGACCCCGATACTCTCGCCACCATGGCGGCGCAGGCACGCGCCTGTGCACACCTCGACGCCGTCGAGCGCCTGGTGGCCGGCTGCATGGAGACAGGTTTTGAGCGATAGCACACCCGGGCCGGTACCCGGCCCCTGCGTCCCCCCCCGCCATGGCCGGGGCCTGGGAATGCGCCGTATCCGGCACATCCATTTCGTCGGTATCGGCGGGGCCGGCATGTGCGGCATCGCCGAGGTGCTGGCCAACCAGGGCTACCAGGTCAGCGGCAGTGACCTGAAGGCGTCGCCGGTGGTAGCGCGGCTACGCCACTGCGGCATCCGCGTGGCCATCGGCCACGGCGCCGACAATGTCGCCGGCGCCGACGTGGTGGTGGTCTCCACCGCGGTGGACGAGACCAACCCCGAGATCCGCTGGGCCCACGACCACCGGGTGCCGGTGGTCAGGCGCGCCGAGATGCTTGCCGAGCTGATGCGCTTCCGCCACGGCATCGCGGTGGCCGGCACCCACGGCAAGACCACGACGACGAGCCTGACCGCCACCCTGCTCGGCGAGGGGGGGCTCGACCCCACCTTCGTCATCGGCGGTCGGCTGACCAGTGCCGGCACCAATGCGCGGCTCGGCGAGGGCGATTACCTGGTCGCCGAGGCCGACGAATCCGACGCCTCCTTCCTGCATCTGCAGCCGATGGTCTCGATCGTCACCAACATCGACGCCGATCACATGGCCACCTATGGCGGCGATTTCGAGCGGCTCAAGGGCACCTTCATCGAGTTCCTGCACAACCTGCCGTTCTATGGCCTCGCCGTGCTCTGCATCGATGACGCCAACGTGCGCGGCCTGCTCGACCGGGTGAGCCGTCAGTTCGTCACCTACGGCTTCAGTGAGGATGCCGACTACCGCATCGAGGACTTCGTGCAGCAGGCCGGCGAGGTGCGCTTCACCGCCCGCCGCCCCGACGGCCTGGCGCCGCTCGAGATCCGGCTGGCCATGCCCGGCCGCCACAACGCCCTCAATGCCATGGCGGCGATCGTGGTGGCCACCGACGCCGGGGTCGATGACGAAGCGATCCTGGCTGGCCTGGCCGGCTTCGCCGGCGTGGGGCGACGTTTCCAGGTCCATGGCCACTTCCCGGCGCCGCAAGGCGAGGGCGAGGTGATGCTGGTGGACGATTACGGCCATCATCCCCGCGAGGTGGAGATGGTGATCCGGGCTGTGCGTGCCGGTTGGCCCGAGCGGCGCCTGGTGATGGTCTACCAGCCCCATCGTTATTCGCGCACCCGCGACCTCTACGAGGACTTCGTGCGCGTGCTGGCCGAGGTCGACACCCTGCTGCTGCTGGATGTCTACAGCGCCGGCGAGGCGCCGATTCCCGGTGCCGATGGGCGCACCCTGGCCGGGTCGATCCGCCAGCGTGGCGAGATGGACCCGATCTTCGTCCAGGAGAAGGGCGAGTTGCCCGGCTTGCTGGCCAGGGTACTGCGCCCCGGCGATATCCTGATCACCCAGGGGGCAGGCGACGTGGGCGGCATCGCCCTGCGCCTGGCCGAGACAAAGCTGAATTTCGATGAGGTCGAACTATGAGCGCAGGCAGCAGCGATCCGGGACGGGTGGTGGTGCTCTATGGCGGCGACTCCGCCGAGCGCGAGGTGTCGCTCAAGAGCGGCGCCGCCGTACTGGATGCCTTGCGGCGCGCCGGGGTGGATGCCATCGGCTATGATCCCGTCGAGGGCGGGCTGGCCGGCCTGGAAGCCCTGGCACCGGATCGGGTCTTTATCGCCCTGCACGGCCGCGGCGGCGAGGACGGTACCCTGCAGGGCGCGCTCGAGCTGCTCGGCATCCCCTATACCGGCAGTGGCGTGCTGGCCTCGGCCCTGGGCATGGACAAGCAGCGCACCAAGCTGGTGTGGCAGGCGCTGGGTCTGCCCACCCCGGCGTCGGTGATGCTCGGCCCCGATGCCGACTGGGGGGCGGTGGTCGAACGCCTGGGGCTGCCACTGATCGTCAAGCCGGTGCACGAGGGCTCGACACTCGGCATCAGCATCGTCGACGGCCCCGAGTCGCTGGCAGCGGCCTACCGCGAGGCGGCCCGCTTTGATGCCCGGGTAATGGCCGAGCGCTTCGTGCAAGGCGATGAGTACACGGTGTCGCTGCTCGGCGACGAGGTGTTGCCGGCGATCCGGGTCGAGGTCCCCGGCGGCTTCTACGACTACGACGCCAAGTACCTCTCCAACGACACCCTCTATCATCTGCCCTGCGGTCTCTCCCGGGATGAGGAGGGCGAGCTGGCCGGCCTCTGTCGCGACGCCTTCGAGGCGGTCGGTGGCGAAGGCTGGGGGCGGGTGGACGTGATGCGCGATGGCGAAGGGCGCTTCTGGCTGATCGAGGTCAACACCACGCCGGGCATGACCGACCACAGCCTGGTGCCCCAGGCGGCGGCCCATGCCGGCATCGACTTCGAGGCACTGGTGCTGCGCATTCTCGCCAGTGCAGGGTGTGGCCGGGCATGACCCGCCGGGGTGGACTGGTCGGTGTGCTGCTGCTGCTGATGCTGATCGGCGCCGGTGGCCGCGCCCTGTGGCTCTGGCTCGACCGGCCCATCGAGCGCGTCTCGATCCGTGGCGAGCTCCACCATGTCAGTGCCGACTACCTGCGCAGTCGGCTCGCGCCGTTGATCCAGGGCCAGACCTGGCTCTCGGTGAGCCTCGGCGACCTGCGCGACCGTGCGCTGGAGATCGACTGGCTGGCCGAGGTCCGCCTCAGCCGCGAATGGCCCAATGCGCTGACCTTCGAGCTCGTCGAGCAGGTGCCGGTGGCGCGCTGGAACGACGACTATCTGCTCAATCCCGAGGGCGAGCCCTTCGCCTTCGGGCCGGTGTCGCCGCCCGGCGACTTGCCCGATCTGGCCGGGCCGGCGGGCAGCGGTGTCGAGGTGCTCGCCTATCATCGGCGCCTGGCATCGCGCTTCGCCGACCTGGGGCTCGAGATGACACAGCTGCGCCTCGAGCCGCGTGGCGCCTGGCGTTTCCAGCTCGACGACGGCGTCTGGGTGATGCTGGGGCGCAATGATCGCGAGGCGCGTCTGGCACGCTTGGCCGCCGCCTGGCAGCGGCAGCTCGATTCCCAGGCGTCGCATATCCGCTACATCGACCTGCGATATCCCAATGGGGTCGCCGTGGCCTGGCATGGAGAAACCGAGCCCGTCGGGGAGGACGAAGCCGCGGGGAGCTGAGCTCTTTTTTGCCGAAGACGCGCGCGCTGCAGGGGATCGAGATGTTTCTTTTGCAGCAAAATCGCCGTATCGTGAAGTTTGATTTTCGTAATGGGCTGGTGGATCAACCGTAGTTGTTCCTATAATTGCTCCAGGCTTGTTTTTCAGGATTAAACGCCCCCTTATTTGTGGGCCAGGTTCGAGGAGATTTCCCGACTCATGGCAGGTCCATCCAATGCGTCGAATATGGTAGTCGGGCTGGATATCGGAACGTCCAAGGTCGTGGCGATCGTGGGGCAGCCCAACGACGATGGCGGGATCGAGATCGCCGGTATCGGCTCACACCCCTCCCGGGGCATGAAGAAGGGTGTGGTGATCAACATCGAGTCCACGGTGCAATCGATTCAGCGCGCCGTGGAGGAGGCCGAGCTGATGGCCGGCTGCGATATCCACTCCGTCTATGTCGGGGTGGCCGGTAGCCACATCAGTTCGATGAACTCCGACGGGGTGGTGGCGATCAAGGAGCGCGAGGTGACGCCCTCCGACATCGACCGCGTCATCGATTCGGCCCGTGCCCGGGCGATTTCCGAAGGGCAGCGGGTGCTGCATGTGCTGCCCCAGGAGTTCGCCATCGACACCCAGGGCGGCATCCGCGAGCCACTCGGCATGTCCGGCGTACGCCTGGAGGCCAGGGTTCACCTGGTCACGGCGGCGCTCAATGCGGTGCAGAACATCGAGAAGTGCGTGCGGCGCTGCGGCCTCGAGGTCGACGCCATCATCCTCGAGCAGCTGGCCTCGAGCCATGCGGTGCTCACCGAGGACGAGCGTGAACTGGGCGTCTGCATGGTCGATATCGGTGGCGGTACCACGGATATCGCGGTATTTACCGAGGGGGCCATCCGCCACACGGCGGTAATTCCCATCGCCGGCGATCAGGTCACCAACGACATTGCCATGGCGCTGCGTACGCCGACCCAGTATGCCGAGGAAATCAAGGTCAAGTATGCCTGCGCCCTGACCCAACTGGCGGCCAGCGACGAGATGATCAAGGTGCCGAGCGTCGGCGACCGGCCGGCCCGGGACCTCTCCCGCCAGTCCCTGGCCGAGGTGGTCGAGCCGCGCTACGAGGAGCTCTTCACCCTGATTCGCGACGAGCTCCGGCGCAGCGGCTACGAGGACCTGGTGGCGGCCGGCGTGGTGCTTACCGGTGGCACATCGCGCATGGAGGGCGTGGTGGAGCTGGCGGAGGAGATCTTCCACATGCCGGTGCGCATTGCCTGCCCGCAGAACGTGCGGGGGCTCGCCGACGTGGTGCGCAATCCGATTTATTCGACCGGGGTCGGTTTGCTACATTACGCCTTGCGAGAGGCCCGTCAGGGGCTGAGTCGACAGGCACAAGGTGGCGTGATCCCGGTGCAGCCGAGGCGCGAAGACGCCTCCCGACGGGGATTGAGGGAAGGGATTCCGGCGCTGGACAGGCTGAAGGGCTGGTTGAAAGGAAATTTCTGACAGGGCCGCCGATGCGGTCCAGGAGACGGGGCATATGTTCGAACTGGTAGATAGCGCACCCTCAAGCAGTGCGGTCATCAAGGTGATCGGTGTCGGCGGTGGTGGCGGCAATGCCGTGAATCACATGGTCGAGAGCAACATCGAGGGCGTGGAGTTCATCTGCGCCAACACCGACGCCCAGGCCCTGAAACGGGTCGCGGCCAAGACCGTACTCCAGCTCGGCAGCGAGATCACCAAGGGGCTCGGTGCCGGGGCCAACCCCGATGTCGGTCGCCAGGCCGCCATGGAGGACCGCGAACGCATCGCCGAGCTGCTCGGTGGTGCCGACATGGTGTTCATCACCGCCGGGATGGGTGGCGGCACCGGCACCGGGGGGGCTCCGGTGGTGGCTCAGGTGGCCAAGGAGCTGGGCATCCTGACCGTTGCCGTGGTGACCCGCCCCTTCCCCTTCGAGGGCCCCAAGCGCATGCGTGCCGCCGAGGAGGGCATGAGGGAGCTCTCCGAGCATGTCGACTCCCTGATCACCATCCCCAACGAGAAGCTGCTCTCGGTGCTGGGCAAGAGCGCCAGCCTGCTGACCGCCTTCAGCGCCGCCAATGACGTGCTGCTCGGCGCCGTGCAGGGCATCGCCGAGCTGATCACCAGCCCCGGCATCATCAACGTCGACTTCGCCGACGTGCGCACGGTGATGTCCGAGATGGGCATGGCGATGATGGGGACCGGTGGCGCCACCGGCGAGAATCGTGCCCGCGAGGCCGCCGAGAAGGCGATCCGCAGCCCGCTGCTCGAGGATATCGATCTGCACGGTGCCCGCGGTATCCTGGTCAACATCACCGCCGGCCCGGACCTCTCCATCGGCGAGTTCAACGATGTCGGTGCCACCGTCCAGGAGTTCGCCTCCCAGGACGCCACCATCGTGGTCGGTACCTCCATCGACATGGAGATGACCGACGAG
Source organism: Halomonas sp. LBP4 (assembly GCF_003202205.1). Lineage (GTDB taxonomy): Bacteria > Pseudomonadota > Gammaproteobacteria > Pseudomonadales > Halomonadaceae > Halomonas > Halomonas flagellata. The sequence continues at coordinate 374,123 of NZ_PDOG01000001.1, read as the reverse complement.
CTGCGGGTCACCGTGGTGGCCGCGGGGCTCGATGGCCGGCAGCAGCAGAAGCCGGCCGCCCGCGAGACCGCCAAGCGCAGCGAGGCCGGTGACTACCGCAGGATGCAACAGCAGCCCGCGGTGATGCGCCAGCAGGCCACCGCCAGGGCGGCCGAGCCCGAGGAGGCCGCCAAGCCCCGTCCGGAGAAGCGCAAGTCCCAGGAGCTCGATGATTACCTCGACATCCCGGCCTTCCTGCGCCGTCAGGCCGATTGAGGTGCGCTTTCGGCTGCATGGGCAGGGTTGGGTGATGTTTTTTTGTTGAAACACTCGTTCGGTGTTATAGTGAACGGTGTTTGATAATCAACAACTGCCTGGCCACTGCCCATGATCAGACAACGTACTCTAAAGAACGTCATCCGCGCCACCGGCGTCGGCCTGCATTCCGGCAAGAAGGTCTACCTGACCCTGCGGCCGGCACCGGTCGATACCGGCATCGTCTTCGTGCGCACCGACCTGAATCCCGAGGTGCGGATTCCGGCCCGTGCCGAGAACGTCACCGACACCACCCTGTGTACCGCCCTCTCCGCGGGAGGGGCCAGGGTCGCCACCGTCGAGCACCTGATGTCGGCACTCGCCGGCCTGGGCATCGACAACGCCTACGTCGATGTCAGCGCCCCCGAGGTGCCGATCATGGACGGGAGTGCCGGTCCCTTCGTGTTCCTGATCCAGTCGGCGGGCATCGCCGAGCAGGGGGCGGCCAAGAAGTTCATCCGCATCAAGCGCGAGATCGTGGTGCGCGAGGATGACAAGGAGGCGATCTTCCTGCCCCATCAGGGGTTCAAGGTCTCCTTCTCCATCGACTTCGACCACCCGGTCTTCGAGGACCAGAAGCAGACCGCCATGGTCGACTTCTCCACCACCTCCTTCGTCAAGGAGGTTTCCCGGGCGCGCACCTTCGGCTTCATGCGCGACCTCGAGCACCTGCGTTCCAACAACCTGGCGCTGGGTGGCAGCCTCGACAACGCCATCGTGGTCGATGACTACCGTATCGTGAACGAGGGCGGGCTGCGCTACGACGACGAGTTCGTCAAGCACAAGGTGCTCGATGCCATCGGTGACCTCTACCAGCTCGGCCATAGCCTGATCGGCGAGTTCCGCGGCGTGAAGTCGGGCCACGCCCTCAACAACCAGCTCTGCCGGGCGCTGATGGCGCAACCCGAGGCGTATGAGCTGGTGACCTTCGAGGACGAGGCCGAGATCGCCCCGATCTCCTACGCGGCGCCGGCCATGGCCTGATCCGCGCTCCCCTCTCCGGCAGTCAGGCAAGGCAAGACGCCGCCACCCGATCGGGTGGCGGCGTCTTGCCGACCGGCCTCCCTCCTTGCGGAGCGCCTATCCCGGGAGAAACGCCCATTCGACGCCCGCGGGGCAGGAGCATCGGCCTCTGCCGGGTGGCCTTGTCATGACATATGGCGCGCCCCTTGCATGGCGTTAAGTGTCCCTCCCGCTGGCTCATCCGATGGCCGGCGGTTCGGCTTGAATAGCAAGGAGGATGACATCATGGCCAAGATTCTTCGCTTCCCCATCGAGCGGGTTCGGCGTGGTGCCGCTGCAACGCGTCAGCCGATGCTAGCGCCGCTTGTCTGGTGGCCGGTCGTCGGCCAGCTCTGGTGCTGTTGGGCGGGTGCCTTGTTGGGTTGCCTGGGCGCCGTCGGCGGGGAGCCCGGTCGCAGGGGTTCCCCGGCGCAGCGGCGTCGCGCGCGCAAGCGCAGTCCCTGAGGGCGAGCGGTCGATGCCCTTGGCAGCCTGTCCGGCGAGTCGGCGCTGCGTCAGGGCTTCTCGGCGTGGGAGGCCAGGCGTTCAAGGGCGCGCCTGAGGCGGGGATCCTCCACGTCGGCGGCACAGCTGGAGAGTTCGTCGGCGGCCCCGGCGGGAAGCTGGCGGACCTGGCGAGGCGGCACGGTCGCGGGCCGCACCGGGCGCACCTTGAACTGGAAGCCGGTCACGGCCTCGAAGCCGGGCAGCTGGTGCAGCAGCGACAGCAGGCGGCGCTGCTCGTAGCGGAGCCAGGTCAGCCAGACGGCGCGGTCGGTGATCAGGGTGAGGCGTCCCTCGCGATAGCCGCCCACATGGAGGTGCTCGCGGACCTCCTCGGGGAGGTGGTCGCGCAGATGCTGCTGGGCTCGCTCGATCAGGCGTGCCGTGCGCATCAGCGAGCCGAGCTCGCCACTGCCTTCCAGCAGCCGGGACATGGGCTGTGCTCTGGGACGCTTAACCTTTATACTCATGGGCTTGTTTCTCGGGGCCTTCCCCTGATCTCCGCATCCGGCCACGTCATGGGGCCGGCAACCGGCCAACAGCGAGAGCCTAGCACGCTCGGGAGTTCGTCGACAGCATGCCGACCGTCCAGTCCTCCACCCGCCACGCCGCCCCCCGCGGCCATCGCCCCGCGGTGGTGCGCCGCCCGGCGCGCTGGTGGCTGGCCGGCCTGCTGGTGGGCTGCCTGCTGCCGGCCGGGCTGGGGCAGGTCGAGAGCCTGCGCCACGCCGAGCGGATCGCCCAGATCTGCATCCTGGCCCCGGCCCTGATCCGTGCCAGCTCGCGGTTCCAGGCCCGCCGTCGCGCGCTCACGCGGTGGCCCGCGGGCACCGGCCGCACCCCGCCGGCGCCTCGGTGGAGCCGGCGCCGCCTGTCGCCACTCCGGCGGCGCCTCACCGCCGCCCATGATGTCCTGACACGTCGAGGCCCGCCCGCTGCGTGGGCAAGCTGATAGAACCGCTCGAACGGCCGGCCACTCCGGGGCCGGCACGATGCCACACGCAGATATTGGACCCTTCATGATCAATTCCCTGTTACGCAAGGTCGTCGGCTCGAAGAACGACCGCGAAGTCAAGCGCATGTCCCGGCAGGTCGCACGGATCACCGTGCGGGAAGCGGAACTCGAATCCCTCGACGATGCAACGCTCCAGGCCCGCACCGACGACTTCCGGGCGCGCCTGGAGGCGGGCGAGGGCCTCGACGCCTTGCTGCCCGAAGCCTTCGCCACGGTGCGCGAGGCGAGCAAGCGCGTCATGGGCATGCGCCATTTCGATGTGCAGATGATCGGCGGCATGACCCTGCACGGTGGCCGTATCGCCGAGATGAAGACCGGCGAGGGCAAGACCCTGGTGGCCACCCTGGCCGTCTATCTCAACGCCCTGCCGGGCAGGGGCGTGCACGTGGTCACGGTCAACGATTACCTGGCCCGGCGTGACGCCGAGTGGATGCGTCCGCTCTACGAGTTCCTGGGCCTGTCGGTGGGCACCATCTTCGCCGGCCAGACCGCCGAGGAGAAGCGTGCCGCCTACGCCTGCGACATCACCTACGGCACCAACAACGAGTTCGGCTTCGACTACCTGCGCGACAACATGGCCTTCTCGCTGGAGGACAAGGTGCAGCGGGGGCTCCACTACGCCATCGTCGACGAGGTGGACTCCATCCTGATCGACGAGGCGCGTACGCCGCTGATCATCTCCGGGGCGGTGGACGAGAACACCGAGCTCTACAAGGTGGTCGACCGCCTGGCGGTGAACCTGGTCAAGGGAGAGGCCTCGGAGGATCAGGACGAGCCGGTTAGCGGCGACTTCCTGCTCGACGAGAAGCAGAAGCAGGTGGAAGTCACCGAGGAGGGGCACAACAAGATCGAGGAGCTGATGCGGGCCGAGGGACTGCTCGGCGCCGAGGACTCCCTCTATGCCGCTCAGAACCTCAACCTGCTGCAGCACATGCATTCGGCGCTGAGGGCGCGTCATCTCTACCACCGTGACGTCGACTACATCGTCAAGGACGGCCAGGTGGTGATCGTCGACGAGCACACCGGCCGCACCATGCCGGGCCGGCGCTGGTCCGAGGGCCTGCACCAGGCGGTGGAGGCCAAGGAGGAGGTGGCCGTGCAGCGCGAGAGCCAGACGCTCGCCTCCACCACCTTCCAGAACTACTTTCGCCTCTACGACAAGCTGGCGGGCATGACCGGCACCGCCGATACCGAGGCCTTCGAGTTCCGCCAGATCTACGGCCTGGACGTGGTGGTGATTCCCACCAACCGGCCGCTGGTGCGCGAGGACCTCAACGACCTGGTCTACCTCAGCGCCGAGGAGAAGTTCGAGGCGATCATCGAGGACGTCAGGGTACAGACGGAGGCCGGACGCCCGGTGCTGGTGGGTACCGCCTCGATCGAGACCTCGGAGTACCTGGCCGGCCTGATGAAGCAGGCGGGGCTTGCCTTCAACGTGCTCAACGCCAAGCAGCACCAGAGCGAGGCGGAGATCATCGCCCAGGCCGGTCGCCCCGGGGCCATCACCATCGCCACCAACATGGCCGGCCGCGGTACCGATATCGTGCTGGGCGGCAACTGGGAGGCCGAGGCGGCCAAGCTCGAGAACCCCAGCGAGGCCCAGATCGAGCAGCTCAAGGCCGAGTGGCAGGCCCGCCACGAGGCGGTGCTGGCCGCCGGTGGCCTGCACGTGGTCGGCTCCGAGCGTCACGAGTCGCGGCGCATCGACAACCAGCTGCGGGGCCGGGCCGGCCGCCAGGGCGACCCGGGCTCGACCCGCTTCTTCCTGTCGCTGGAAGACAACCTGATGCGCCTGTTCGGCTCCGACCGGGTGCAACGCATGATGAAGGCCCTGGGGCTGGAGCGCGGCGAGGCGATCGAGCACAAGATGGTCTCCAACGCCGTGGAGCGGGCCCAGAAGAAGGTCGAGAGCCGCAACTTCGATATCCGCAAGCAGTTACTCGAGTACGATGACGTGGCCAACGACCAGCGTCGGGTGATCTACGAGCAGCGCAACGAGATCCTCGCCTCCGACGACGTCTCCGACGCGGTCATGGGCATCCGCGAGGAGGTGCTGGACCTCGCCATCAGCGAGTTCGTGCCGCCCCAGAGCTTGCCCGAGCAGTGGGACCTGCCGGGGCTAGAGGCGCACCTGCGCAGCGAGTTCAATCTCGAGGCCCCGGTGGTCGAGTGGTCCGAGAAGGACGAGCGCTTCCACGAGGAGCAACTGCGCGAGCGCCTCCAGACCATGCACCGCGAGACCTACCAGGCCAAGGTCGAGGAGGCCGGTGCCGAGCTGATGCGCCGCTTCGAGAAGCAGGTCATGCTGCAGGTGCTCGATACCCGCTGGAAGGAACACCTGCAATCGATGGATCACCTGCGGCGGGGTATCCACCTGCGCGGCTATGCCCAGAAGAATCCCAAGCAGGAGTACAAGCGCGAGTCCTTCGAGCTGTTCCAGACCCTGCTGAGCAACATCAAGGCCGACGTGACCCGTATCCTCAGCCATGTGAAGGTGCGTCGTCCCGAGGAGGTCGAGGAGATGGAGCGCCAGCGTCGCGCGGCCCTGGAGCGGGAGAAGGCCACCGCCGACAGCCGTCACGATGCGCCCGAGGTCGCCCAGGGCGAGGCGGGGGCAGCCGCCGCCGTGCCGCCGGGAGCCGATGGTCGCCCGCTGCGCCGGGAAGGGCCAAAGGTCGGTCGCAACGACCCCTGTCCCTGCGGTTCCGGCAAGAAGTACAAGCAGTGCTGCGGCAAGCTGAGCTGACGGGCTGCGGGCTGCGGGCTACGGGCTGCGGGCTGCGGGCCAAGTGTTGCGGGCCTCGAGTCAGAGGACACCATGTTGCTCGAAGCTCGGAGCGGATTCCAGACAGGAGAGAAGACCATGGCAGTGGGTGAAGCACGCTTTCCGGAGATGCCGGTGATCGAGGGCCTGCGCTTGGGGACGACCATGGCGGGCATCAAGAAGCCCGGCCGTCGTGATCTGGTGGTGATCGAGATGCCCGAGGGGGCCTGGGTCGCGGGCACCTTCACCCGCAACGCTTTCTGCGCCGCGCCGGTGAGCGTGGCCAGGGAGCACCTGGCGGCCTGTGTCGCCCGTGGCGAGGGGCCGCGCTACCTGGTGATCAACACCGGCAACGCCAATGCCGGTACCGGCGAGGCCGGCCTGCGCGATGCCTGCATCGCTTGCGCCGAACTGGCGCGACTGGGCGGCGTGGCCGAGGAGCGCGTCTTGCCGTTCTCCACCGGGGTGATCGGCGAACCGCTGCCGATGGAGCGGTTGCTCGGCGGCCTGCCCGGGGCGCTCGAGGCACTCGACGCGGGGAGCGCGGCCTGGCGCGAGGCGGGCGAGGGCATCCTCACCACCGATACCCGCGCCAAGGGGGCCAGCGTGACCCTGGAGCTGGGCGACAGCCGCGTGACCATCAACGGCATCAGCAAGGGCTCGGGCATGATCCGTCCCGACATGGCCACCATGCTGGCCTTCGTGGCCACCGATGCCGCCATCGAGCAGTCACTGCTCGAGGCGTTGCTGCGCGAGACGGTGGATCGCTCCTTCAACTGCATCACGGTGGACAGTGATACCTCCACCAACGATGCCTGCATGTTGATCGCCACCGGCCGGGGGGCCAGCGTGGCCAGCGAGGAGCAGGTCGCGGTGTTCCGCAACGGCCTGCAGCGGGTGATGACCGAGCTGGCCCAGGCGGTCATCCGCGACGGCGAGGGAGCGACCAAGTTCGTCACCCTCCAGGTCGACTCGGCGGCGAGCCGGCGGGAGGCCCTGGACGTGGCCTTCACCGTGGCCCATTCGCCGCTGGTCAAGACCGCCCTCTACGCCTCGGATGCCAACTGGGGGCGGATCCTGGCCGCGGTGGGGCGTGCGCCGGTGAAGGACTTCGACGTGGCGCGGGTGACCATCGACCTGGGCGAGGTGCGGCTGGTGGAGAACGGTGGCCGTGCCGCCGGCTATACCGAGGAGGCGGGCAGCGCCGTGATGGCCCGGGAGGAGATCGCCATCCGCATCGACCTGGGGCGCGGCGCGGAGACCGCCACGGTCTGGACCTCGGACCTCTCCCACGAGTATGTGACCATCAACGCCGACTACCGCAGCTGACCGGCACGATAGTGGCCAACAGCCAGACAGAGATCCCGCGCCGTGCCCTGGCCCGCGCGGACAAGTTGGAAGAGTGAATGAACGCAATGGTGAAGAGAAGGGTGCACGTGGCGGCCGCCGCCATCATCAGTGCCGACGGCCGGGCGGTGCTGCTCGCCCGTCGGCCGTCCAACGTCGATCACGGTGGCCTGTGGGAGTTTCCGGGCGGCAAGCTGGCACCCTACGAGACCGGGCTCGAGGGGCTCAAGCGCGAACTGCATGAGGAGCTGGGGGTGGAGATCCAGCGGGCCCAGCCGCTGATTCGCATCCACCACGAATACGCCGACAAGCACATCCTGCTGGATGTGTGGCAGGTCCATGAGTTCTCCGGCGAGCCCTTCGGCCGGGAGGGGCAGGCGGTACGCTGGGTGCCCATGGCGGAGCTGGTCAACTACCCGTTTCCGGCGGCCAACCTGCCGATCCTGCGGGCGGTGATGCTGCCCACCGAGTACCTGATCACCGCCGAGGAGGAGGACGAGGCGCTCTTCCTCGAGCGTCTGGAGCGGGCGCTGGTCGAGGACGGCGTGCGGCTGGTGCAGCTGCGCGACAAGTCGCTGGACGAGCCGGCCTACCTGGCCCGCGCCGAGCAGGCGCTGGCGCTGTGTCGCCGCTTCGAGGCTCGGCTGCTGCTCAATGGCGAGCCGGGCCTGCTGGAGAAGGTCGATGCCGACGGCATCCATCTGACCAGCGAACGACTGATGTCGCTGGAGCGCCGGCCCATCGCCGAGGGCAAGTGGCTCTCCGCCTCCACCCACGACCGTGCACAGCTGGTCCAGGCCGGCCGCCTCGGCTGCGATTTCGTGACCCTCTCGCCGCTGCGCACCACGCCGTCGCATCCGGAGGTGGCGCCCATGGGCTGGCACGACTTCCAGCAGCTGGTCGAGCGCGCCGCCATGCCGGTCTTTGCGCTGGGCGGCATGACCCGCTTCGACGCCAACCATGCCCGTGCGGTGGGCGCCCAGGGCATCGCCTCGATCAGGGATTTCTGGAAATAGAGCTTCAAGCCGTAAGCTGGAAGCTTGAAGAAAAAACACCCCCGTCGGCCGAGCCGGCGGGGGTGTCTTCACAAGCATTGATGAGAAATCAGCTGATTGGGTCGACTACGTGGCGGGCAGCCAGTGCTGGGAGGCCCTATGGGGTCAGACCCCGGCGGCGTCGAATCCGCTCGCAAGGTGCACTATGACAGGCCAGGTAACTCGGCCGGGGTCTGACCCCATAGGGGCGGCCTCGGCGTCTTTATCGGCGAACGTGCCGCCACTGTCGAGCTACTACTCGTGGGGCCCGACCGCTCAGTCCCGGTAGCGCCGCGTCAGGTCGCCATAGGCATCGATCCGGCGATCGCGGAGGTACGGCCACATGCGTCGTACCTCCTCGCAACGGGTCATGTCCAGGGTCACCAGCAGCCGCTCGGCCTGCACGCCGGCGTGGGCCAGCAGTTCGCCCTGGGGGCCGCAGATGAAGCTGCCCCCCCAGAAGTCGATGCCGGGGCTCACGCCCGAGTGGTCGGGCTCGTGGCCGACCCGGTTGGCGACGACCACCGGGAGCCCGTTGGCCACGCCGTGGCTGCGCTGGATCAGCGTCCAGGCATCCTTCTGGCGGTGCTTCTCGGCGTCGTCGTCGGGGGGATGCCAGCCGATGGCGGTGGGGTAGAGCAGCAGCTCCGCGCCGGCGAGTGCCATCAGGCGGGCCCCCTCCGGGTACCACTGGTCCCAGCACACCAGCAGGCCAAGCCGGCCCACCGAGGTGTCGATGGGCGAGAAGCCCTGGCCCCGGGCCTCGTCGACGTCGCCGGGGGTGAAGTAGAACTTCTCGTAGAAGCCGGGATCGTCCGGGATGTGCATCTTGCGGTAGTGACCCACCCGGCCGAGCTTGCGGTCGTAGACCACGGCGGTGTTGTGGTAGAGCCCCGGGGCGCGGCGTTCGAACAGCGAGCCCACCAGCACGATATCGAGCTCGGCGGCCAGCGCGGCCAGCCGCTGGCCGCTGGGGCCGTCCAGCGGCTCGGCCAGGTCGAAGAGCTCGGCGTCCTCGTACTGGCAGAAGTAGTGGGTGGCGTGGAGTTCCTGCAGCATCACCAGCTCGGCGCCGGCGGTGGCCAGCTCGCGCACGCCGGCCTCGCTCTCGGCCAGGCTGCGCGCCTTGTCGGGCCAGGCGGGCTGCTGGACCAGGCCGACCTTCAGATGACGGGGCATGTTGACTCTCCTCGTAGGTCTATTCTCGAGGCTGATCCGGCGACAGGTCTCCGCGGGGGCGCTGTGAATACTTCCCTGTACGCTACCTTTTCCTTCCCTGGAAAAGGACCCCCGCTCTGACCTGCCCCCGGCGCCTCTCGCTTCAGGTAACCGCCGTATCCTCAACGGCCAGGCTGCCCCGGGGCAGCTGCATGGTCAGGCAGTGCAGGCTGCCGTGCTGGCGGATCACGCTCAGGCAGTCGATGGGCACGATGTCGCGATCGGGGAAGGCGCCGGCCAGGGCGGTCAACGCCCGGGTGTCGGCGGCGTCGCCGTAGACCGGCACCAGCACGGCACCGTTGATGATCAGGAAGTTGGCATAGGTTGCCGGCAGCCGGTGGCCGTCCACCGGGTCGAAGCAGGGGCGCGGCCAGGGCAGCGGGACCAGTCGATAGGGCTCGCCGTCGAGGCGGCGCAGGGCGCGGAGCTCGGCCTCCATGGCGGCCAGCGCCGGGTAGTGGGGGTCGCTCTCGTCGTCGCAGCGCACATAGGCGATGGTGCCGGGGTCACAGAAGCGCACCAGGGTGTCCACATGGCTGTCGGTATCGTCGCCCTCGAGGTGGCCGTTGGCCAGCCACAGCACCCGCGTGATGCCGAGGTCGGCCTGCAGTCGGGCTTCCATCGCCGCGCGGTCGAGGCCCGGGTTGCGGTTGGGGTTGAGCAGACAGGCCTCGGTGGTCAGCAGGGTGCCCTGGCCGTCGGTGTCGAGGGCTCCGCCCTCGAGCACCAGGTCGTGACTGACCACCGGACAGGCGAAGACGCCGGCCTCGGCCAGGCGCCTCGTCAGGGTGTTGTCGCGCTCGGCCGCGTATTTGCCTCCCCAGCCGGTGAAGACGTAGTCGAGCAGCAGCGGTGCCCCGTGGCGCTCCACGGCGATCGGGCCATGGTCCCGGGCCCAGGTGTCGTCGGCGGCGGCCACCAGCAGGTGCAGGCGGGAGGCATCCACGCCCAGCCGGGCGAAGCGCCGCTCGAGATGGGTCCGGGTGGCGGCGTCGGGTACGCCGACCAGCACGGCCTGGTAGCGGGCGATGGCGACCACCATGGCCTCAAGGGTGGCCTCGATGCGCTCGAGCAGCGGGGCCCAGTCGCTGTCGGGACCGGGCCATGTCAGTTGCACGGCATCCTGGGGGTGCCATTCGGGAAGCAGGCGATCGGCCATGGGGCTGAATCTCGTCGAGTGGATCATCGTGGCCGGCGAAATGTAGGGCCAGCACGGCAATGTTGCAAGCATCGGGGAATCCGCTTCGTCGACCGATGCAGTATCGTGCAAAAAACCGTACCATGACCCCCCGCTGACAAGGAACGACACCATGCTCGACCGCCTGCCTTTCCTGATCGGGTTGCGCTATGTGCGCGCCAAGCGCCGCAACCATTTCATCTCCTTCATCTCGCTGACCTCCATGCTGGGGCTGATGCTGGGCGTGGCGGTGCTGATCCTGGTGCTTTCCGTGATGAACGGCTTCGACCACGAGCTGCGCACCCGGATCCTCGGCATGGTGCCGCACACCAAGATCGAGTCGCCCGGGGGGGTCACCGAATGGCGGTCGCTGGCCGAGCGGCTGATGGAACGCGAGCGGGTGATCGGCGCCGCGCCCTATGTGGAGCAGCAGGGCATGTTCTCGGTGGGCGGTCGCAACGAGGGCGCCCTGGTCAACGGCATCGATCCCGAGTGGGAGAGCCGGGTGTCGATCGTCGACGAGCACATGAGCCGGGGCAGCCTCGAGGATCTCGAGCCCGGCGAGTGGAACATCGTGCTCGGCTCGATCCTGGCCCGGCGCCTGGGCGTGGGGGTAGGCGATCGGGTCACCCTGCTGGTGCCCGAGGCCTCGATCACCCCGGCCGGGGTCTTCCCGCGGCTCAAGCGCTTCAACGTGAGCGGCATCTTCAGCGTCGGCGCCGATCTCGATGCCGGCCTGGCCTACGCCAATATCGAGGACATGCAGACCCTGGCCCGGATGGGCGATGCGGTGGGTGGGCTGCGCCTCGAACTGAGTGATCTCTTCCTGGCCGGCAGCGAGACCCGGGCCATCATCGACGAACTCGGCGCGGGCTACCGCGGCCTCGACTGGACCTTCTCCCACGGCAACCTCTTTCAGGCGATCCAGATGGAGAAGCGCATGATCGCGCTGCTGCTCACGGTGATCATCGCCGTGGCGGCCTTCAACATCGTCTCGACCCTGGTGATGGTGGTCACCGACAAGCATGCCGACATCGCTATCCTGCGCACCATCGGCGCCACGCCGCGCTCGATCATGGGCATCTTCATCGTCCAGGGGCTGGCCATCGGCACGATCGGGATTCTCGTCGGGGTGGGACTCGGCGTGCTGCTGGCGCTGACCATTGCGGATCTCATCGGGTGGGTCGAGTCGACGCTGGGCTTCCAGTTCCTCGATGCCGGGGTCTACTTCATCAGCGACCTGCCGTCCCGACTCCACTGGGCCGACGTGCGCGACATCGTCGCCGCCGCCCTGGTCCTGACCTTCCTGTCGACCCTCTATCCCGCCTGGCGCGCGGCGCGGGTCCAGCCGGCCGAGGTGCTGCGTTATGAATGAGTCGAGCCTCCACCCGCGTACCCATCAGGATCCGCACAAGGAGACGCCGATGTCCGCTGCGCCAAGCGCTGCTGCCGCCCAGCCGATGCTGGTGTGCCACGACCTGACCCGGATCTACCGCGAGGGTCCCCAGGACCTCACCGTGCTCGACGGCCTGGAGCTGCGGGTCCACGCCGGGGAGCGAGTGGCTATCGTCGGCAGCTCCGGCTCCGGCAAGACCACGCTGCTCAACCTGCTGGGCGGGCTCGATAGCCCCAGCCGGGGCGAGGTGCATATCGCCGGCGAGTCGCTGCGCAACCTCGGCGACGCCGCCCTGGGGCGCTTTCGCAACCGGCTCATCGGCTTCGTCTACCAGTTCCACCACCTGCTGGCGGAATTCACGGCGCTGGAGAACGCCGCCCTGCCGCTGATCGTGCGGGGGCAGCGCAAGAAGGCCGCCGAGGCCCGGGCGCTGGAGATCCTCGCCAGGGTGGGCATGGCGGAGCGTGCCGACCACAAGCCGGGTGAGCTTTCCGGCGGCGAACGCCAGCGGGTCGCCATCGCCCGGGCCCTGGTCACCGACCCGAGCCTGGTGCTGATGGACGAGCCCACCGGCAACCTGGATCAGACTACGGCGGCGAGCATCCTGGCACTGATGGATGAGCTGGCGCGCACCACCGCCTGCGCCTTCGTGGTGGTGACCCATGACCCGGCACTGGCGGCCCACCAGGATCGCGTGCTCAAGCTCGATGGCGGGCGCCTCGCCGAGCAGCCCCGGGCCTGAGTCGCGTATCGCGACCCGCCAGACACACGGCGACCGGCGCCCTGGCGCCGGTCGCCGCGGTTTCGGCGGCGGGCCCGGACACCTGGCGGGTCAGGGGGCCTGTTCCTGGCGCCGGCGCTTGCGCCGGCGCCGGGCGCGCTGCTTCCAACTGCGTGAGACCTGCCAGCGCCAGATGAGGCGAATCGCCACATTGCCGAGGATCGCGATGACGAGCGCCGAGGCCACCGAGCCCACCGCCAGGGCCGGCAGGATGTCGGCCATCTGCTCGGCAACCCAGCGTGTCGACAGGCGGCTCGGCGCCTGCCGGGCCGGGGCGTCCATCAGCCAGGCGCCGAGCCGGTAGTTGCCGTAGAAGATCAGCGGCATGGTCAGCGGATTGGTGATCCACACCAGCCCCACCGCCAGCGGCAGGTTGCAGCGCACCAGCCAGGCACCGAAGGCGGCCACCATCATCTGGAAGGGGATCGGCAGCATGGCGCTGAACAGTCCCACGGAGAAGGCGTTGGCCACGCTGCGACGCGACAGCACCCAGAGGGAGGGATTACCGATCAGGTGGCCCATGAAGCGCAGCGAGCGCTGGCGCCTGAGGGTGTCGGGGTGGGGCATGTAGCGCTGCAGGAATCGGCGCGGCATGTCGTCGGACTCGCTGCTTCGGGACCCGAGCTATTATCCATACAAGCCACGAGTCTCGCCATGCCAGTCACCCAACGCTTGCCTGGCAGGGCGCTGCCGTCATCCGCTCTCCGGCGGCAGTCGATGCAGGAGCAAGGGAATGCCTTTCGGACTGGCCATCCCCCTGGCGCTCGCCGCCCTCGGTGGCGTGCTGTTGGGGCACCAGGCACCGGCGGGCCTGGCGGAGGCGCTGGGGCTGGCGCTGCTGCTGGCCATGGCCCGTCGCCGCCTGGCAGAGCTGCTGCCGGTGGTGGCGATGACCGGTGTCGCCATCGCCCTGCTGCTGGCGCGGGGCGCCGAGCTGCCGGCCGGCCTGACCCGTGAGGACCTCGCCGTGGACGCCCGGGTGCTGTCGGTGGCCCGGGAGGAGCGGTTGACGCGGCTGGTGGTCGCCGTCGACTCCTGTGCACCTCTCGCCACCAACCGGCTGCCCTGCGACGACCTGCGCCGTCTGCGACTCAGCGCCTTCGACGCCCCGGCGATACAGCCCGGCGAGCGCTGGGCCGTCACGGTACGCCTGCGACCGCCGACGGGCTTCGCCAATCCCCATACTTTCGACTACCGTGCCTGGCTGTGGCGCGAGGGTATCCAGGCCACCGGCTATGTGCGCCGCGAGCCCGCTGCGCGGCGGCTCGAGGCGGCAGGACCCGCGCCGCGTCGCCGGGCGCTGGAGTTTCTCGACGCCCGGGCGCTGGAGCCCCGGGCGTCGCGCTGGCTGGCGGCCCTGACCCTGGGGGCCAGCGAGCGACTGCAGCAGGCCGACTGGGAGCTGCTCAATGCCAGCGGCACCACTCACCTGATGGTGATCTCGGGCCTGCATGTCGGCCTGGTGGCGGCCTTCGTCCTGGGGATGGCCCGCGGTACGGCTCGCCTGGTTGCGCCGGGGAACTGGCGCCTGGCCGTCTGGCCCTGGTGGCTGGCCGGGGCCGCGGCGGTGGGCTATGCCTGGCTGGCCGGTCTCGAGCCGCCGGCCCTGCGGGCCATGGTGATGACCCTGGTGGGGCTCTGGGTGGCCAGTGGCCGCCATGCGCCCGGCCCCTGGCAGGCCTGGTGGCTGGCGCTGGGACTGGTGCTGCTGCTCGATCCCCGCTCCGCCTGGCGCCCGGGGCTGTGGCTGTCGTTCGCCGCCGTGGCGCTGCTCATCCTGATCTGGCAGGGGCGACCCAGGCCCCGGGGCGTGCGTGGCTGGCTCTGGGCGCTGGTGCGCTCCCAGCTGTTGCTGGCGCCGCTGATGGCGGCCGCCGTGTTGCTGGCCTTCGCCCGCCTGGCTCCGGCCGCACCACTGGTCAACCTGGTCGCCGTGCCGCTGGTCAGCAGCCTGCTGGTGCCCCTGGGGCTGCTCGGCTGGCTGCTGGCCTGGCTGCCGCCGCTCTCGCGCCTCTGCTGGTGGCTGTTCGGCGAACTGGCGGAGGGGCTCGCCTGGCTGCTCGACCTGGCGGTGACCTGGCTGCCGCTATGGCTGCCCGACCCGGCACTGGTGACGCCGTTGGGCCTGGCATCGGGCATGGTGGCGCTGCTCTGGGCGCTCCCCGGTCTGGCCCGGTCGCTGCGCCTGGTGGCCAGCCTGTTGCTGGCCCTGGTGCCGCTGACCCTGGCGTCGGAGTCGTCGGCGCCAGGCCAGCTGCGGGCCAGGGTGCACGATGTGGGGCAGGGCCAGCTCGTCGAGCTGAGTACCGCCAACTATCGGCTGCTCTACGATGCCGGGCCGCGCTTCGCCTCGGGCTTTGCCCCGTTGGCCTCGCTGTGGCCGCCGGGCCAGCGTTTCGATGACGTCATCGTCAGCCACGCCGATCTCGACCACGCCGGTGGCGTGCCGCTGCTGGCCGCCGAGCATGAGGTGTCTCGCTTCCTGGCCCCGGCCGGGGAGGCGGTCGGCGTGCCCGCCGTCCCCTGCCGCGCGGGCGAGGCCTGGGAGCGTGACGGGGTGCGCTTCCGTTTCCTCTGGCCGCCGGCCGAGACCGGCGAGCTCTCCAGCAACGACCGCTCCTGCGTGCTCGAGGCCACGGCCGGCGATCATCGCCTGTTGATCACCGGTGACGTGGGGCGCGAGGTGGAGCGGGCCTGGCTGCTCGAGGCCCGCAGGCCGGTGACGGTGCTGGTCGCCGGCCACCACGGCAGCCGCACCAGCTCCGGCCCCCAGCTGGTGCAGACCCTGTCGCCGCGCCACGTCATCTTCAGCGCCGGGCGTGACAACCCCTTCGGTCATCCCGATGACGCGGTGGTCCGGCGCTTTCGCCGCACCGGTAGCTGCCTGTGGAGCACCGCCCACGACGGCGCCGTGACCCTCTGGCTGGGCGAGGCCGCCTTCGGCGACGTGGTGAGCGAGCGCCCCACGGCCTGGCGGCGCAGCGGTGTCGGAGGCGACTGCCTTGCGTTAGAATCGCTCGAATGAAAAGCGTGTGATTCCAGGGCTCTTGAGGGGGACGGCATGGACATGATGGAGGCCCTGATCGCCGGGGGCTGGCTGATGCTGCCGTTGCTCGGCTGCTCCCTGCTGGCCACGGTGATCATCATCGAGCGGTTGTGGACGCTGCGGGCGAGTCGCATCGCGCCGCTGGGGCTGGGGCAGGAGGTCTGCTCGCTGGTGGCCCGGGGCCAGGTCAACCTCTACTGGCTGGAGAGTCACTCGCCGCTGGGCGGGGTCCTGGCCGCGGGGCTGCGCAACGCGCGCCTCGGTCACGAGCAGGTGCGGTCGAGGTTGCAGGAGGCCGCCACCGCGGTGATCCATGACATGGAGCGCTTCCTGAGCCCGCTCGGCACCATCGCCGCCATTACCCCGCTGATCGGCCTGCTGGGTACCGTGGTGGGCATGATCGAAGTGTTCTCGGTGATCGTCGCCGGCGATGGCGCCAGCCGCACCGCCGACCTGGCCGGTGGCATCTCCCGGGCCCTGGTCACCACGGCGGCGGGCCTCACGGTGGCGATTCCGGCGCTGATGTTTCACCGCTACTTCCAGCGCCGGGTCGAGGACATCACCGTGCGCATGGAGGAGCAGGCCGGCCAGGTGGTGGAGTTCCTCGCCCATTACCCCGGCGAACTGACCCTGGCCGAACGCCATGAGGGCGAGCGGGATGGCGAACGCCTGGAAGCCGACGGGCGCATCGCCCCGAGGGTGAAGCCGTCGTGAGGTTTCCGCGCACCCGGCGCGATCCGGTGGAGGTGAATCTCACGCCGCTGATCGACGTGGTCTTCCTGCTGCTGATCTTCTTCATGGTCTCGACGACCTTCGAGACGCGCCAGGCGCTCGAGCTGGAACTGCCCGAGAGCGTCAGCGGCGTGGCGGCCGAGGTTTCGCCGGTAACCCTGGTGGTCACGGCGGCGGGCAGCTATCGCCTCGGCGATCGGGAGCTTGCCGCCTCCGGGCTGGGCGAGGCGCTGGCCGCCGAGGCCGAGCAGGCCCGCCGCCACGGCCTGGTGCTGGAGGCCGATGGCCGGGCCAGCCACTCCGCCGTGGTCCGGGCCCTGGACCAGGCCGGTGCCCTCGGTATCCGCCAGGTGCGCATCGCCACCACCGAGGCTTCATCCACACAAGCGGAGACACCGTGATTCTCTACGGGACCCAACATTCGGGCTGGACCCTCTACAAGCAGCTGCTGGGCTACGTCAGGCCGCACTGGCGCTCCTTCCTTCTGGCGATCGTCGGCTATGTCATCTATGCCGCCTCCAGTACCGCCCTGGCGGAGATGATGAAGCGGCTGATCGACGGCATCCAGGACCCGGATGCCGCCTTCCGGCTGTTCCTGCCGTTGTTCGTGGTGGGCATGTTCGCCGCCCGGGGCCTCGGCACCTTCCTCGGCACCTATTTCATGAGCAACGTGGCGCGCAATATCGTGCATGCGCTGCGCTGCAACGTCTTCAACCACATGCTGCACCTCCCCGGGCGTTTCTTCGACACCCACTCAAGCGGCCACCTGATCTCCCGGGTCACCTACCATGTCGAGCAGGTCACCGGGGCGGCCACCAAGGCGATCACCATCCTGCTGCGCGAAGGGCTCTTCGTCCTCGGGCTGATCGGCTACCTGCTGTGGACCAACTGGATGCTGACCCTGCTGTTCCTGGCGGTGACGCCGCTGATCGGCGGGGTGGTCAGCTACGCCAGCAAGCGCTTCCGGCGCATCTCGAGCCGTATCCAGGCGTCCATGGGTGATGTCACCCATGTCGCCTCCGAAGCGCTCTCGGGTTATCGGGTGGTCCGCACCCACGGCGCCGAAGCCTTCGAGAAGGCGCGCTTCGCCGCGGCCAGCGAATACAACCGCCAGCAGAGCATGAAGGAGGCGCTGACCAAGGCGATCAGCACCCCCGTGATCCAGCTGCTGGTGGCCCTGTCGCTGGCGGTGCTGGTGTGGCTGGCCCTGGCCCCGGGCCTGATGGCCGACATGACCCCCGGCGAGTTCGTCGCCTTCGTCACCGCGGCTTCATTGATGGCCAAGCCGGTGCGCCAGCTCACCGAGATCAACAGCGAGATCCAGAAGGGCATCGCCGCCGCCAGCGAGCTGTTCGGCCTGCTCGAGGAGCCGCCCGAGCGGGACGAGGGCGAGCACGACCCCGGCCGCCTCGCGGGGCACGTGGCCTTCGAGGGCGTGCGTTTCGCCTACGGGGAGGGCCAGCCCGAGGTCCTCAAGGGGATCGATCTCGAGGTGGCGCCGGGCGAGATGGTGGCCATCGTCGGCCGCTCCGGCAGCGGCAAGTCGACGCTGGTCGGCCTGCTGCCGCGTTTCTACTGGCCGACCGCCGGGCGGGTGGTGATCGACGGCATCCCCCTCGACGACTACCGGCTGACGCCGCTGCGTCGCCAGATCGCCCTGGTCTCGCAGCAGGTGACCCTGTTCAACACCAGCATCGCCGATAACATCGCCTACGGGGTGCCCGACGCCGACCCCGCGGCCATCGAGGCCGCCGCCCGGGCCGCCCACGCCCACGAGTTCATCGAGCGCTTGCCCGAGGGCTACGCCACCGTGGTGGGCGACAACGGCGTGATGCTCTCCGGCGGTCAGCGTCAGCGCCTGGCCATCGCCCGGGCGATCTTCAAGGATGCGCCCCTGCTGATCCTCGACGAGGCCACCTCGGCGCTGGATACCGAGTCCGAGCGCCATATCCAGGCGGCGCTGGAGGAAGTGTGCCGCGGGCGCACCACCTTCGTCATCGCGCACCGTCTGTCGACCATCGAACGGGCCGACCGCATCCTGGTGATGGAACAGGGCGAGATCATCGAGCAGGGTAGCCATGCCGAGCTGCTGACCCGGGAGGGGGCCTATGCGGCCCTGCACCGGTTGCAGTTCCAGGAGGCCCTGTAGCGATGAGCCTGGGCGAACGCTGGCTCGAGGCGGCCTACCGGGGCGATGCCTGGCTCTGTGCCCTGCGCCCGCTGGAGGCGCTCTACCGCCGGGTGGTCGCTCGCCGTGCCGCGGCCTACGCCACCGGCGGCAAGCCCGTATGGCGAGCGCCGGTGCCGGTGATCGTGGTCGGCAACATCACCCTGGGCGGCACCGGCAAGTCGCCGCTGGTCGCCTGGCTGGCGCACTTCCTCGTCGAGCGCGGCTGGCGTCCCGGCATCGTCTCCCGGGGCTATGGCGGCAAGGTGGCCGGCTACCCGCTACGGGTGGGAGACACGACTCCGGTGGCCGAGAGCGGCGACGAGCCGCGCATGCTGTTCGACCAGACGGGGCTGCCGCTGGTGGTGGACCCGAACCGGCCACGGGGGGCCGGGCGGCTGCTCGAGGCGGGATGCGATATCCTGATCAGTGACGATGGCCTGCAGCACCTGGCACTGGGGCGCGACCTGGAGCTGGTAGTGGTCGACGGCCGCCGGGGGTTCGGCAATGGCCGCTGCCTGCCGGCGGGACCGCTGCGCGAGCCCCTGTCGCGCCTCCAGGGCGTCGATGGGGTGGTGATCAACGGAGACCCCGCCTTCGTGCCGCCCGAGGGCGCCCATGGCATGGCGTTGGTGCCGGCCGGCTGGCGGTCCCTGGCGGATGGCGAGCACCGCCCGGTGGTGCCCTTGCCCTTCGCCGGGCCGGTGCACGCCGTCGCCGGGATCGGTAATCCGGGCCGCTTCCTCGCCACCCTGGAAGGGCTTGGAGTCGAGGCGATGCTCCATCCCTTCGCCGATCACCATGAGTTCCGTGTCGAGGACCTGGTGTTCGACGACGGTCTCCCGGTGGTGATGACCGCCAAGGATGCGACCAAGTGTCGAGACCTGGCGCCCCCCGGCAGCTGGGTGCTGGAGGTGGAGGCGCGCCCCGATGCCGGCTTCGTGGCCTGGCTCGAGGCGCGGCTGGAGACGTTTCGATCGCCCCGGACGGTATCCCGGGGCGAAGCAGGCTATTGATCCCGGGAGTCACACGACCCGGGGCAATCCAAGTGGGAGGTGCGAGAGATGGACAAGGAACTGCTGGCCATGCTGGTCTGCCCGCTGTGCAAGGGCAAGCTCAAGTATCGCCGGGAGGCCGAGGAGCTGCATTGCCTCTTCGACGGCCTGGCCTACCCGGTGCGTGACGGTATCCCCGTGATGCTGCCCGAGGAGGCGCGGGCCCTGGACGTCGACGAGAAGCTCCATGAGTCACCCGGACGCAAGGGTGAGGCGTGATGGGAATCGGCATGAAGGAGTTCATCGCGGTGATCCCGGCGCGGCATGCCTCGTCGCGGCTGCCGGGCAAGCCGCTGGCGGAGATCAACGGCATGCCCATGGTGGCCCATGTCTGGCAGCGTGCCTGCGAGAGCGCCGCCGGCCGGGTCGTGGTGGCCACCGACGACGAGCGCATCCGCGCGGCCCTGGCACCGTTCGATGCCGAGGTGCTGCTGACGCGTGCCGACCATCCCTCGGGCACCGATCGCCTGGCCGAGGTGGCCGAGCGCCTGGGCCTGGCCGACGACGCGGTGCTGGTCAATGTCCAGGGCGACGAGCCGCTGATTCCGCCGGCGTTGATCGACCAGGTGGCCGCCCGGCTGTTCGACGATCCCGGGGCCACCATCGCCACCCTGGCCGAGCCGATCGCGGAGGTCGAGACGCTGTTCAATCCCAATGTGGTGAAGGTGGTGCGCGCGCTCTCCGGTCGTGCCCTCTACTTCTCCCGGGCGCCCATCCCCTGGGACCGCGAGGCCTTCGCCACGCGTCCCGAGCTGCTCGAGACAGATGCCTGGCTGCGCCATATCGGGATCTACGCCTACCGGGCGGGCTTTCTCGCCGACTACCGTGACTGGCCACCGTCATCGCTCGAGCGGCTCGAACAGCTCGAGCAGTTGCGTGCCCTGCACCACGGCCACGCCATCCAGGTGGCACTGGCGCGGGTGCCCCATCCTGCCGGGGTGGATACCGAGGCGGACCTGACGCGGGTTCGCGCGCTGATGAGTGCCGGTAACGAGAGCGGAGGAGAGGAGTGATGCGGGTGCTGTTCGTCTGTCTGGGCAACATCTGCCGATCGCCCACCGCCGAGGGGGTGTTCCGCCGCCTGCTCGAGGAGCGTGGACTGGCCGGCCGGGTGGAGGTGGACTCCTGCGGCATCGGCCCCTGGCATGTGGGCAAGGCGCCGGACCCGCGGGCCCGGGAGGCGGCGGCGCGGCGCGGCATCGACCTCTCGGCGCTGCGGGCTCGCCAGCTCGCCGACGAGGACTTCGCCCGCTTCGACTACCTGCTGGCCATGGATCACGACAACCTGGCGGCCATCGAAGCCCGGCGCCCCGCCGACTGCGAGGCCCAAGTCGGGCTCTTCCTGGCGTTCGCCGGGCATCACGATCGGGCGGTGCCGGACCCCTACTTCGGCGGCGAGGGTGGCTTCGAGGAGGTGCTGGACCTGATCGAGGCGGCCTCCCGCGGCCTGCTCGAGGAGCTCGAGTCCCGTCTGGAGCGTTCGCCTTGAGCCCGAGACCGTTCGTCGCGCACGACCTCGGCCGGGCCAATACCCTGGGCCTTCCCTGTGTGGCCGAGCGCTTCGCCGCTCCCCGGGACCCGGTGGAGTTGCGCGCCACCCTGGCGCTGGCCGAGCGGGAGGGCTGGCCGTTGACGCTGCTGGGCGGCGGCAGCAACCTGATCCTGCCCGAGCGGCTCCCGGGGCTGGTGGTGCAGCCGGCGATGGCCGCCTGGTGGCTGGAGGAGCAGGGGGACGAGGTCCTGGTGCATGCCGAGGCCGGCGTGGTCTGGCATGAACTGGTAATGGCCCTGGCCGAGCGAGGCCTCTGGGGTACCGAGAACCTGGCGCTGATCCCCGGTCATTGCGGTGCCGCGCCGATCCAGAACATCGGTGCCTACGGCGCGGAGCTTTGCGAGGTGCTCGAGGCCGTGCATCTCGTCCACCTCGACGACGGCCGCGAGGCGGTGTTCACGGCCGCGGACTGCGCCTTCGGCTATCGCGACAGCATCTTCAAGGGCACCCTGGATGGCCGAGTGGCGATCACCCGGCTGGTGTTGCGGTTGTCGCGTACCCCGCGTCCCCGGCTCGGCTACGGTGATCTGGCGGCACGGGTCGGCCCCGAGCCGACGCCGCTGGCGGTGGCCGAGGCGGTCTGTGCGATACGCCGCGAGAAGCTGCCCGATCCCCTGACGCTGGGCAATGCCGGCAGCTTCTTCAAGAATCCGCTGGTGGATGCCGGGACGGCCCGGCGATTACTGGCCGACCACCCTGGGCTGCCGCACTTTCCCCAGCCCGATGGTCGGGTGAAGCTGGCGGCCGGCTGGCTGATCGACCGCTGCGGGCTCAAGGGCTGGTGCCGAGGGCACTTCGGCGTCCATCGGCGCCAGGCGCTGGTGCTGGTGCACTTCGGGGGCGGCAGCGCGGCCGAACTGCTGGCCTTCGCCGATGCCGTGGCCGATCGGGTCGAGGAGCGGTTCGGGGTCGCCCTGGAACGGGAACCACGCCTGGCGGGGGAGAGCAGGGCGACCGCCTGAGCCTCGTCCCGCAGGACGCCAGAACGACGACGCCCGCGCAGATGCGCGGGCGTCGTCGTTGGGGGCGGGCACGGTTCAGCCCTGCTTGCTTTCCCTGGCCTTGGCCTCCTGCTCACGACGGCGGATCTCCCGCGGGTCGTTGTGAGCGCGACGGCGACGGCGGCTGGAGGGCTGCGATGCCTCCGCCTCGGCGGCCTTCTCGGCCGGCTTGGCTTCGGGCTTGGGCGCCTCGGCCTGCTCGGTCGGCTTGGCCTGCGGCTGCTTGGGCGCCTCGGCCTTCGCGGTCGGCCTGGCTTCGGGCTTCGGCGCCTCGGCCGGCTTGGCCTGCGGCTGCTTGGGCGCCTCGGCCCGCTCGGTCGGCTTGGCCTCGGGCTTCGGGGCCTCGGCCGGCTTGGCCTCGGCCTTCGCGGTCGGCTTGGCCTCGGGCTTCGGGGCCTCGGCCTTCTCGGTCGGCTTGGCCTCGGGCTTCGGGGCCCCGGCCTGCTCGGCCTCTGGCTGCTTGGCCTCCGGCTGCTTGGGTGCCTCGGCCTTCTCGGTCGGCTTGGCCTCCGGCTGCTTGGGTGCCTCGGCCTTCTCGGTCGGCTTGGCCTCGGGCTTCGGGGCCCCGGCCTTCTCGGTCGGCTTGGCCTGCGGCTTCGGCGTCTCGGCCTTGGCAGCTTCCGCCTTTACCTCGCCTCGAGGGGGCTGGGCGCCATCCGCGTCGGTCGCTGCCGGCGCTTCGGCGGCCTCGGCCTGCAGGCGCTTCTGCTCGGCTTCGGCCTTGGGGTTGATGGCGTGCTGGCGACTCCGGTTGCGTGGATTGTTGCGGGTGCGCTTGGGCTTGCCGTCGTCCATGGGCTCCGACGGCTTCTCGGCGCTCTTTTCGACGGGCTTCTCGGCCGGTTTTTCGGCGGGCTTGTCGCCACCCTTCTGGCGCCGGGGAGCCTCCTCGCGAGGCTTGGCGGCCTCCTGCTGCGGCCCCCGACCCTGGCGGTCGCTGTCCTGGCGGCCGCGTCCACGGCCGCCGCGTCCGCCACGGCCCTCGGTGGTCTCGGCCTTGCCCTCGACACGCTCACTCTCCTGGCGGGGGGAGCGGCGCTCGTCGCTGCGGCGTTCGTCGCTGCGCGGGCGGCGCTGTCGACCGCCGCGGCCTCCGCGATCGCTGCGCTCCTCGTCGCGCGGGGCGGGCTTGCGGGTACCCTGGCCGGCTCGCTTCTCGTCGCTGTCGCGTGCCGGCGATTTCGCGGCCTCGCCGCCAGGTGCTTCCTCGCTGCCGAGCAGCTTGGCCAGCCCCTTGACCAGGCGACCCAGCACACCGGCCTGGGGCTCGGGGGCGGCGGGAGGAGCCGCCTTGGCGGTAGGAGCCGCCTTGGGGGTAGGAGCCGGGGCGGTGGCCGGTACCTCTTCCTGCTGCAGGGAGGCGGGTGCCGGCTCGTGGTGGATCACGGTCTTGACCGCGGCCTCGGCACGCTGCACCGGCTTGCCGAAGGCGGCGTCCGGCTCCTTGCCCACCTCGGTGTCGGTGGAGAGCTCGAAGCTGGACAGGGTGGCGGTACCCTCCTCGTCCACATGGTCGTCACGCAGGCGCTGGACGTCATAGTGTGGCG
The DNA here is from genome assembly GCF_003202205.1 of Halomonas sp. LBP4. Lineage (GTDB taxonomy): Bacteria > Pseudomonadota > Gammaproteobacteria > Pseudomonadales > Halomonadaceae > Halomonas > Halomonas flagellata. The sequence goes on along the minus strand of NZ_PDOG01000001.1, from coordinate 350,491 downwards.
TGTCCATCTCGGGGCTGGGCAGCAGCACCACGCGGACGCCCTGGCGACGCTCGATGTCGGCCAGCACGTTACGCTTCTCGTTGAGCAGGTAGGTGGCCACCGGCACCGGCAGGATGGCGCGGATCTGGGCGCTGCGCTCCTTCATCGCCTCTTCCTCGATCAGGCGCATGATCGAGAGGGCCAGGGAGCGCACGTCGCGGATGGTGCCCTGGCCGACGCAGCGCGGGCAGACCACGCCGCTGGTCTCGCCCAGCGAGGGGCGCAGGCGCTGGCGGGACATCTCCATCAGCCCGAAGCGGGAGATGCGGCCGATCTGCACCCGGGCGCGGTCGAGCTTGAGCGCGTCGCGCATGCGGTTCTCGACCTCGCGCTGGTTGCGCGCCGGACTCATGTCGATGAAGTCGATCACCACCAGGCCGCCGATGTCGCGCAGGCGCAGCTGGCGCGCGATCTCGTCGGCCGCCTCCAGGTTGGTCTGCAGGGCGGTCTCCTCGATGTCGCTGCCGCGAGTGGCCCGGGCCGAGTTGATGTCGATGGAGACCAGCGCCTCGGTGTGGTCGATGACGATGGAGCCGCCGGAGGGGAGCTTGACCTCGCGCTCGTAGGCGGTTTCGATCTGCGACTCGATCTGGAAGCGCGAGAACAGCGGCACCTCGTCGACGTAGAGCTTGATCTTCTGCTGGTAGGAGGGCATCACCTGGCGGATGAAGGCCAGGGCATCCTGATGGATCTGCTCGCTGTCGATCAGCACCTCGCCGATGTCCTGGCGCAGGTAGTCGCGCATGGCGCGGATGATGACGTTGGACTCGCGGTAGATCAGGAAGGGGGCAGGGCGCTTGCCGGCCTCGGCGGTGATCGATTCCCAAACCTGTACCAGGTAGTCCAGGTCCCACTGCAGCTCCTCGGGGGAGCGGCCGATGCCGGCGGTACGCACGATCAGGCCCATCTTGTCGGGCACCGTGAGCTGGCCCATGGCGTCCTTGAGCTGGCTGCGCTCTTCGCCCTCGATGCGCCGGGAGATGCCGCCGGCCTTGGGATTGTTGGGCATCAGTACCAGGAAGCGGCCGGCCAGGCTGATGAAGGTGGTGAGTGCCGCCCCCTTGTTGCCGCGCTCCTCCTTGTCGACCTGGACGATGACTTCCTGGCCCTCCTTGAGGACCTCCTTGATGCTGGGGCGGCCGGCAGGCTCCTTGACGAAGTACTCGCGGGAGATCTCCTTCAGCGGCAGGAAGCCATGGCGGTCGGCACCGAAGTCGACGAAGGCGGCTTCGAGGGAGGGTTCGACGCGGGTAATCTTGCCGCGATAGATGTTGGCTTTCTTCTGTTCCCGGGCACCGGACTCGATGTCCAGGTCGTAGAGGCGCTGACCATCGACCAGTGCGACGCGCAGCTCTTCGGGCTGGGTCGCATTGATGAGCATCCGTTTCATAGTGTCTCGCTAGTCTTGGCGCGCCGGATGGCGGTCGTCGACGTAGGCGAACCTCTGGGTGCTGCGTGCTTGTGCTCAGCGCATGTCGCGGATGCGCAGTAGCGCCCGGCCGTGTCGGAACGAGGCGTGTTCAACGCTTCCAGCACGGCATGACCATGTTGAGTACGGGGCGGAGGCAGGACATGTCTCGGTGGGGAATCACCCATCCGGCCCTGCGGTCACCGCCAACACCTGGCATTCATCGATTCGCCAACGCCGGCCTCCGGCACGATGTTGAACGTTTCCCGTGGCCTGCGTCCGCCCCATGACAGCGGGGCAAACGGGGATTCGGGCGTGGCGTGAGTATCGCTTTCTCGTTTCTTGCTTTCGCTGCTCGGCGGCGGGACGTCATGGTAGCGGGCGTCGTCGCGGCCTGATCTTTTCGCTCCGGCCTGCGTGTCTGTCGTGCAGGCGCACAATCGGGCCGATTGGACCCATTGAGGCGAGCCAGCAATATAACAGTAAAGGGGAGGGAGCGGCAATTGGCGCAGGACGACGCCCGGTGCGATAGAATGCGGCTTTTCCGGCAGGTTGGCAGTGGAGACTCGGCATGGCCGAAGGGCGCGACGTGCAGTGGGTGGAAGTGACCGAGGGCCAGGCGGGCCAGCGGGTCGACAATTTCCTGATGACGCGCATCAAGGGCGTGCCACGGGCGCTCATCTATCGCATCGTCCGCAAGGGCGAGGTGCGGGTGAACAAGAAACGCGTCAAGGCCGACACCCGCCTGGCGCCGGGCGACATGGTGCGCATTCCGCCGCTCAAGCTGACCCCGCGCGAGGCGGTGCGCGAGGTCAGCGACAACCTGCGCAACCTGCTCGCCGGCAGCGTCCTGGTGGAGGGGCGCGACTGGCTGGTGATCAACAAGCCGGCGGGGCTCGCCGTGCACGGCGGCAGCGGGGTGAAGATCGGCCTGATCGAGGCACTGCGCCAGGTGCGCGAGGACCTCGACTTCCTCGAGCTGGTCCACCGCCTGGATCGCGACACCTCGGGCTGCCTGTTGCTGGCCAAGTCGCGCCCGGCGCTGCTCGCCCTCAACGAGTCGCTCAAGCAGCACCGGATGGACAAGCAGTACCTCGCGCTGGTGGCCGGCCGCTGGCCGGCACGGCGTGACTTCGTCGCGGCCCGCCTGGAGCGTTTCGAACTGGGCAACGGCGAGCGCCGGGTGCGTGTCGATCCCGCCGGCAAGGTGGCCCGCACCCGCTTCGCGGTGCGCGAGGCCTTCGAGAAGGCCACTCTGGTCGAGGCCGAGCCGGTCACCGGGCGGACCCACCAGATTCGTGTGCATGCCGCCCACGCCGGCCACCCGCTGCTGGGTGACGACAAGTACGGCTCGCGCGAGGGCGAGCGGCACGCCGCCGGCCTCGGCCTGTCACGGCTGTTCCTGCATGCCGCCACCCTGACCTTCCCCGAGCCCACCAGTGGGCGTCCGGTGCAGATCAGGGCCCCCTTGCCCGACGAGCTCGAGGCGGTGCTCGCCCGGGCCCGCCGAGCGTCCTGACCGGGAGACCTCATGCGTTATCGACTGGCGATCTTCGACTGGGACGGCACCCTGATGGATTCCGCCGCCCGTATCGTCTCCTGCATGCAGGCGGCGGCCCGGGATGCCGGCTGGGGCGAGCTGAGTCCCGAGAGCGTTCGCAACATCATTGGCCTGGGGCTGCCCGAGGCGATCGCCACCCTCTGCCCCGGCATCGATGCCGGGCGCGCCGAGCTGCTGCGGAGCCGCTACGCCTTCCATTTCGTCGAGGGCGACACCACGCCCATGCGCTTCTTTCCCGGCGTGGAGGCGGGGCTGGCCCGGCTGTACGGCACCACCGGTCAGCGCCTGGCGGTGGCCACCGGCAAGAGCCGCCGGGGGCTCGACCGGGTGTTCCGCGAGAGCGGTAGCGGGCGCTGGTTCCATGCCAGTCGTACCGCCGACGAGACGCGCTCCAAGCCCCATCCGCGGATGCTCGAGGAACTCCTCGCCGAGCTCGGCGTCGATGTCGGCGAGGCGGTGATGATCGGCGATACCGAGTACGATCTGGAGATGGCCCGGACCCTGGGCATGGACCGGGTGGCGGTGACCTATGGCGTCCATTCCCCGGCGCGCTTGGCCGCCAGCCGCCCGGTGTTTACCGCCGAGGCGGCTCCCGAGCTCTTCGACTGGCTTCTCGGCTAGCGTTTCCAGCACTTCAAGGACAGGGTGATCATGAGCGACGACAAGCGAAACGACCGCTGGACCCATGGGCCCGAGCTGAATCCAGACGAGGCCCGAGAGGTGCGACAGCAGCGCGAGGCGCCGCCTGCGCCGCCGGCCGAGGATGCCGAGACGCTGCGCGAGCGCCAGCGCCTGGCCCAGTTGGAGATGATGGACCGCTGGATCGGCGGGGTGCTGGTGGAGCAGCGCCGCTCCCGGCGCTGGAAGCTGTTCTTCCGCTTCTTCTTCGCGCTGCTGATCCTGGCATCGCTGGCCGCCACCCTCTACGGGATCTTCGGGGCCCCGAGCCCCGGGGCGCCGGCGGGGCCGCACCTCGGCGTGGTCAAGGTGAAGGGGGCGATCGACAGCGAGTCACCGGCCAGTGCCGAGCGCATCATCGAGGGGCTGAACCGTGCCTGGGATGCCAAAGGTGCCGCCGTCGTGGTGCTGCACATCGACAGTCCCGGCGGTAGCCCGGTGCAGTCCCAGCGCATCTTCGATGAGGTGATGCGTCTGCGCGACGAGGGCGACAAGCCGATCGTCGCGGTGATCGAGGATATCGGGGCCAGCGGCGCCTATTACATCGCCGCGGCGGCGGACGAGGTGATCGCCGCGCCCGCCAGCCTGGTCGGCTCGATCGGCGTGATCTCCGCCAGTTTCGGCTTCGAGGAGGCCATCGAGCGGCTGGGCATCGAGCGCCGGGTCTATGCCGCCGGGGAGAACAAGGCCTTCCTCGACCCCTTCTCGTCGGTGGCGCCGGAGCAGCGTGCCTTCTGGCAGTCGGTGCTGGAGACCACCCATCGCCAGTTCATCGACGACGTGCGCCAGGGGCGCGGCGACCGCCTGGCCGATGACGAGCGGCTCTTCAGCGGCCTGATATGGAGTGGCGAGCAGGCCCTCGAACTGGGGTTGGTCGATACCATCGGCAGCCTCGACGGCCTGGCCCGGGAGCGACTGCCCGAGCCGCGGGTCCGCGACTACACGCCGCGCCTGGACCCCTTCGAGCGTATCTCGCGGCGGTTCGGCCGGGTCGCCATGGAATGGCTGGGCGAGCCCACTGGCCAGTCGCCGCTGCGCTATCAGCTGCCCTGAAGCACCGAGCGCCTGGGGCCTGGAGTCGCGGCTTTCCCGGCGACAGGCCTGCGCGGAGGCGCTGTGAACCCCTCCCTGGGCACTACCTTTCCCATCCCTGGAAAAGGACCTCCGCTTCGGCCTGTCCCCGGCGCCGCTCACTTGGTTGGCACTACCTCAGCGGATCCAGCCCCGCCTCGCGCAGCAGGGCGCAGAGGCGGATCAGCGGCAGGCCGATCAGGGTGTTGGGGTCGTCCCCCTCGAGCTTCTCGAAGAGGGCGATGCCCAGCCCCTCCATGCGGAAGCTGCCGGCGCTGTCCAGGGGGCGTTCCCGCTCCACATAGCGGGCGATCTCGCCCTCGCTCAGTGCGCGGAACACCACCTCGTAGCGCTCGTGGCAGACCCGGTGCCGGCCACGGCCGGTATCGACCAGCGCCAGGCCGGTGACAAAGCGTACCCGCTTGCCCGAGAAGCGCGTCAGGTTGGCCCGAGCCGTGGCCTCGTCGCCCGGCTTGCCGAGGATCTCGCCCTCGAAGACCGCCACCTGGTCGGAGCCGATGATCAGGTGGTCCGGCCAGTCGTCGGCCAGGCGGCTGGCCTTGGCCAGGGCCAGCCGGTGCACCAGTGCCTCGGGCGACTCGCCCGGCTGTGGGGTCTCGTCGATGTCGGGGCTGGCCCAGGCGTAGGGGATTTCCAGGCGGTCGAGCAGCTGGCGACGCCAGCGGGAACCTGAGGCGAGAACGAGGCGGGGCATGGCCGTACTCCCGGGCAGTGGAGGAATGATGGTGACCCATTGTAATGCCTGGTGACGGTAGCTTTGACAGGGGCTGGGCGAGTGCCTATCATTGCGCGCCTATGTTGACCACACGACTTCCCAGCAGGGTCGAGCCCTACAAGCTCGCCGCCCGCGCCGAGCACCTCGAGGGGCTGATGGCCCTCGATGGCTTCGCACGCCTCACCGACGAGGTCGGGGCCCAGGCCGGCGACTGCCGCGTCTGGCTCGACTTCGGCATCGACGCCCAGGGGCGGCGGGTGATCCGTGGTCGCCTCGAGGCCGAGCTGCGGTTGCCGTGCCGACGCTGCCTCTCGCCCCTGGCGCAGCGCGTCGAGAGCGAGTTCCTGCTGGGCATGGTCACAAGCGACGCCCTGGCGGCCGAGCTGCCGAGCACCCACGAGCCGGTGCTGGTGGAAAACGAACAGCTGAACCTGCTGACGGTGGTCGAGGATGAACTGATCCTCAGCCTGCCTCAGGTGGTTTACCACGACGAGGCCGACTGTGAGGTCTCTCGCGACCAGCTGACCAGCGGGGCGGATGCCGAGGCGGCACGCGAGCCCGCTGCGAGTCCGTTCGAGGTGCTCAAGCGCCTCAAGGGCAAACACTGATTCATCATCGATTGCACTCTGGAGTGACATCCCATGGCAGTTCAACAGAACCGCAAGACCCGTTCCAAGCGCGGCATGCGTCGCAGCCACGACGCCCTCAGTGCCCCGGCCCTGGCCCAGGACAAGGAAACCGGCACCACCCACCTGCGCCACCACGTGACGCCGGACGGTTTCTACCGGGGGCGCAAGGTCGTCGACGCCTGAGGCGACGACGACTCCCTCGGTGACAGCTGGCCGCTGACGTGCTGATTGCCATCGACGCGATGGGCGGTGACCTCGGTCCCCGTGCCACCGTGCAGGGGGCGGCCAGTGCTGCCATCCAGGACCCTCGCCTCGAGATCCGGCTGTTCGGCCCCCGCCGGCAGTTGCAAGACGAGATCTCTCGCCTGCCGCGGCAGCTCGCCGCGGCGGGTTCGCGTCTGGACGTCGCAGATGCCGACTCGGTCATCGGCCAGGCCCAGCGGCCATCCGATGCCCTGCGCCATGGTCGCGATACCAGCATGGCGAGGATGCTCGACTGCGTCGCCAGCGGCGAGGCCTTGGCCGGGGTCAGCGCCGGCAATACCGGGGCGCTGATGGCCCTGGCCCGGCGCGCCCTGGGCACGGTGGCGGGAATCCCGCGGCCGGCCATCAGTACCGCCATCCCCACCCGTGACGAGGGGCGTTGCTACCTGCTCGACCTGGGGGCCAATGTCGAGGCCTCCGCCGAGCGGTTGGTGGATTTCGCCCTGATGGGTGAGGTGATGTCGCGCCACGTGGATGGCGTGGTTGCCCCCCGGGTGGCACTGCTCAACGTCGGGGTCGAGGGCACCAAGGGCACCGCCAGCGTGCGCGAGGCCGACGCCCGGCTGCGGCGGATGCCGGCCATCGCCTACTGCGGTTTCGTGGAGGGCGACGGCGTCTTCAGCGGTGGCGCCGATGTGGTAGTGTGCGACGGCTTCGTCGGCAATGCGGTGCTCAAGGCCAGCGAGGGGCTGGCGCGGATGCTGGTCGAGCGGGTGCAGGTCGCCTTCGACGCCCACTGGAGCAGTCGCCTGGTGGGTGCCCTGGCGCGACCGACGCTCCGGCGCCTGAAGAACGAGCTGGACCCGGTACGCTACAACGGCGCCAGCCTGCTCGGCCTGGCCGGCATCGTGGTCAAGAGCCACGGCAGTGTCGATGCCGCCGGCTTCCACTATGCGGTGGCCAGGGCGGTGCAGGAGGTGAATCGCGACCTGCCCACTCGACTCGCGGCCGAGCTCGGCCAGCGACGGTCTGCTTTCGCGTCGATCGGCGGTGCCGGTCGAGCCGACAGTCGATCCATGACCTTCGCACCGGACGAGCCGGGCTCGGCCGGTGGCGATGAAAGCCAACAAGAGCAAAGGTGAAAGACATGACTCAACCCCTTGCCCTCGTGTTCCCCGGGCAGGGTTCCCAGCAGATCGGCATGCTGCAGGAGCTGGCGGAACGCTACAGCGTGGTGCGGACCACCTTCGAAGAAGCCGCTGACGCCCTGGGTTACGACCTCTGGCAGGTGGTTCAGGAGGGGCCGGAGGAGGCTCTCAATGCCACCGCCTGCACCCAGCCGGCGTTGCTCAGCGCCAGCGTGGCGATCTGGCGGGTCTGGCAGGAGCTGGAGGGGCCGCGCCCCGGCGCCATGGCCGGCCACAGCCTGGGCGAGTACAGCGCCATGGTCTGTGCCGGCGCCTTGCCCTTCGCCCAGGGGGTGCGCCTGGTCAAGCTGCGCGGCGAGGCGATGCAGCAGGCAGTGCCGGTGGGAGAGGGTGCCATGGCGGCGATCCTCGGCCTCGACGATGCCGTGGTGGAGCAGGCCTGTGCCGACGCCGCCCAGGGTGATGTGGTCTCGGCGGTCAACTACAATGCCCCGGGGCAGGTGGTGATCGCCGGTGCGAAGGCGGCCGTGGAGCGGGCCATCGCGGCGTGCCAGGAGGCCGGGGCCAAGCGCGCCATGCCGCTGCCGGTCTCGGTCCCGTCCCACTGTGCCCTGATGCGTCCGGCCGCCGAGCGCCTGGCCGCGGCCATGGACGAGATCGAGCTGCGCGCGCCGCGCTACACGGTGATCCAGAATGTCGATGCCCAGGCCCATGCCGATGTGGACACCCTGCGCACACGGCTGCTCGAGCAGCTCTATCGGCCGGTGCGCTGGACCGCCTGCGTCGAGGCCATGGCCGAGCGCGGCGCCCAGGTGTTCATCGAGTGCGGGCCGGGCAAGGTGCTGACCGGCCTCGGCAAGCGGATTGCACGGGGCAGCAAGGGGCTGGCGGTCAACGATCCCGACAGCCTGGACGCTGCCCTGGAGCTGGCCCGGGGCGTGGCCGGCCAGTCGCCGTCAGCCGATGGCTGACGCCACCTCAATTCAGGACGAAGGCGGAATCACCATGACAAGCGAGCGTAGAGTTGCCCTGGTCACCGGCGCGAGCCGCGGTATCGGCCGGGCCATCGCCCACGAGCTGGGCCGCCAGGGCCGCATCGTGATCGGCACCGCGACCAGCGATGCCGGTGCCGAGCGCATCGATGCCGACCTCAAGGCCCAGGGCATCGAGGGAGCCGGTCGCAAGCTGGACGTCACCGACCAGGCCAGCGTCGATGCGCTGGTCAAGGCGATCGGTGAGGAGTTCGGGGTGCCGACCATCCTGGTCAACAATGCCGGCATCACCCGTGACAATCTGCTGATGCGCATGAAGGAAGACGAGTGGGACTCGGTGATCGACACCAACCTCAAGTCGGTCTATCGCGTCAGCAAGGCATGCCTGCGTGGCATGACCCGGGCCCGCTTCGGGCGCATCGTCTGCATCAGCTCGGTGGTGGCCACCATGGGCAACCTCGGGCAGACCAACTATGCTGCGGCCAAGGCCGGCATGGAGGGCTTCACCCGGGCGCTGGCCCGCGAAGTGGCGTCACGCGCCATTACCGTCAATTCGGTGGCACCGGGCTTCATCGCCACCGACATGACCGAGGCGCTGCCCGAGGCGCAGCACGAGATGCTGCTGAAACAGATTCCGCTTTCCCGGCTGGGCCAGCCGGAGGAGATCGCCGCGGCGGTGGGCTTCCTCACCGGCGAGACGGCGGGCTATATCACCGGCGAGACCCTGCACGTGAATGGCGGCATGAACATGCGTTGACGACCGCGGGGTTCGGCGGTTGCGCCGGCCCGAGGGCGTCTATAAACTACCCCGCAGCTTTTGGCTTGCGGTTTTGAAGCGGCTGGTTATCAGAACGGCTAACGTGAACGACTGGAGTACGTCATAATGAGCACCATTGAAGAGCGCGTGAAGAAGGTTGTGGCCGAGCGCCTGAACGTCAAGGAAGAAGATATTCAGAACTCCTCTTCCTTCACCGAGGATCTGGGGGCCGATTCCCTGGATACCGTCGAGCTGGTCATGGCGCTCGAAGAGGAGTTCGACACCGAAATTCCCGACGAGGAAGCCGAGAAGATTACCACCGTCCAGGAAGCCATCGACTACGTCAACGCCCACCAGTAAGACGGTGGCGGTCGACACCGCTTGCTGACGCGCCGGAGGCACGGCCTCCCACGAAAGCCGCCCTGGTCAGGGCGGCTTTCGCGTATCCGTATTTCGCGCCTCTTTGAAGTCTTGTCACGGCGGCACAGGGCAGGGAGACTCGGGTATAATGCGTGCAATGTCGGCCCCCGGTTATCGGGGTCGTGTCACCAAGTTTGTCTGGAGGAAAGCTGATGGCTCGTAGAAGGGTTGTAGTGACCGGGCTCGGTCTGGTCACGCCGGTGGGGAATTCCGTGGCGGAGAGCTGGACCAGCATCCTGGCCGGCAAGAGCGGCATCGCCCCCATCGAGCACTTCGATGTCAACGGCTTCAATACGCGCTTCGGCGGTTCGGTGAAGGGCTTCGACATCAGCCCCTACCTCAATCCCAAGGACGCCCGCAAGATGGACCTGTTCATCCAGTACGGCGTGGCGGCTGGAGCCCAGGCGATCGCGGATTCCGGGATCGAGTGCACCGAGGAGAATGCCGGTCGCATCGGGGTGGCGATCGGCTCCGGCATCGGTGGGCTGCCGATGATCGAGCACAACCATAATGCCCTGCTCAAGAGCGGGGCGCGGCGCATCTCGCCGTTCTTCGTGCCGGGTTCGATCATCAACATGATCTCGGGCAACCTGGCGATCCAGCACGGCTTCCGCGGCCCCAATATCGCCATCACCACCGCCTGTACCACCGGTACCCACAACATCGGCTACAGCGCGCGGACCATCGCCTATGGCGATGCCGACGTGATGGTCTGCGGTGGCGCCGAGATGGCCACCACGCCGCTGGGCCTCGGTGGCTTCTCAGCGGCCCGGGCGCTCTCCACGCGCAACGATGACCCGGCCGCGGCCAGCCGCCCCTGGGATCGCGATCGTGACGGCTTCGTGCTCTCCGACGGGGCCGGTGTCATGGTGCTGGAAGCCTACGAGCACGCCAAGGCCCGTGGTGCGACCATCTATGCCGAGTTGGTCGGTTTCGGCATGAGCGACGACGCCTATCACATGACGCTGCCGCCCGAGGACGGCGGCGGTGCGGCCATGGCCATGAGCCATGCCATTCACGATGCCGGTCTCGATCCGGCGGTGGTCGACTACATCAACGCCCATGGCACCTCGACGCCGGCCGGCGACCTGGCCGAGAGTCGTGCCGTGGAGCGGGTGATGGGCGAGGCCGCCAGGTCCGTGGCGGTCAGCTCCACCAAATCGATGATCGGCCACCTGCTCGGTGCCGCCGGGGCGGTGGAGGCGGTGTTCAGCGTGCTGGCGATCCGCGACCAGGTGGCGCCGCCGACGATCAACCTGGACAACCCCCAGGAGGGCTGTAACCTCGACTATGTGCCGCACGCCGCTCGCGAGATGAAGATCGAGGTGGCGCTGTCCAACTCCTTCGGCTTCGGCGGCACCAATGGGACCCTGGTCTTTTCGAAGGTGTGATGGACGCTTCCGGGACCCCGAGCGGCTGGCCGCTGGATGACCGTGGTCCGGCCTATGGCGACGGGCTGTTCGAGACCGTGCTGCTGCGCGACGGCGAGCCTCGGCTCTGGGCCGAGCACCTGGCCCGGCTCGCGCGCGGTTGTCGGGTCCTCGGTATTCCCCTGCCGGCCCGGGGCGAGCTGGAGCGCCCGCTGGCCGATGCCGGACAGGGGCTGGCGGTGCTCAAGTTGATCCTGACCCGGGGCAGTGGCGGCCGGGGGTATCTGCCGCCGGCGGAGCCCGAGCCGCGGTTGCGCTGGCAGGTCCTCCCCTTCGCCCCGGCCGCCGGGCGCTGGGAGAAGGGCGTGCGGGTGCGTCACTGTCGCCTGAGGCTCGGCATCCAGCCGGCCCTCGCCGGCCTCAAGCATCTCAATCGCCTGGAGAACGTCCTGGCCCGGGCCGAGTGGTCGGATGCCGATACCGCGGAGGGGCTGCTCTGCGACAGCGAAGGGCAGCTGGTGGAGGCCACCTGCATGAACCTCTTCTGGCAACGCGAGGGGCGGCTGGAAACCCCGCGACTCGATCGCTGTGGCGTGGCGGGGACCCTGCGCGAGGCGTTGCTGGCCCGGCTGCCGGTCCAGGAGGTCGGGATGGGCCCCGAGGTGCTGGACGATGTCGAGGCGCTGTGGCTCGGCAATTCGGTGCAGGGGCTGTGGCCGGTGACCCGGCTCGATGACGCCCGTGGCAGGGCGCTGCGGCACTGGGCCATCACGCCCGATCACCGGGCGCTGCAGGCCGAGGCCCACGCCCTGCTGGGGTATTCCCTCCCCGCATGAGCGCAAGCCTGTGCAGCGGGAGCCTGACAGAACGAGGAAGCGCATGCTGCGTGTAGTGAAGATCCTGCTGATACTGGCCATCCTGGCCGGGGTGGCCCTGCTTGCCGGCCACCGCTACTGGGAGTCGCGCCTGGCCGCGCCGATCGCCGTGGACGAGCCGACCCTCTACGAGGTGCCGCGCGGTGCCGGCTACAACCGGGTGGTGGCCGACCTGGCCGGCCGCGGTGTCATCACCGACGACTGGGCCTTCCGGCTGCTCACCCGGCTCGAGCCCGAGTCGGTGCCGAGTCTGCGTGCCGGCGAGTACATGCTCGAGCCGGGGATGAGTGGCCGCGAGATGATCGACCTGCTCGGCAGCGACCGGGTGGTCACCTACCCGTTGACCATTCCCGAGGGCTGGACCTTCCGCCAGATGCGCGAGCGGCTCGCCGAGGCCGAGAAGCTCGAGCACCGCACCGCCGAGCTCTCCGACGCCGAGCTGATGGCCGAGCTGGGCCGCGAGGGCGACTACCCCGAGGGCTGGTTCTTCCCCGACACCTATCGCTACCACAAGGGCATGAGCGACCTGGAGATCCTGCGCCAGGCGCTGACCCGCATGGAGGAGACCCTCGAGGCGATCTGGGCCGAGCGCGACGAGGACCTGCCGCTGGACTCGCCCTACGAGGCGCTGATCATGGCCTCGCTGATCGAGCGCGAGACCGGCGCCGGCGAGGAGCGCCGCGAGATCGCCGGGGTGTTCAAGCGCCGCCTGGAGCGGGGCATGCGCCTGCAGACCGACCCCACGGTGATCTACGGCATGGGCGAGCGCTATGAGGGCAACATCACTCGCGCCGACCTGGTCGAGGCCACCGCCTACAACACCTACGTCATCGACGGCCTGCCGCCGACGCCCATCGCCCTGCCGGGGCGCGCCGCCCTGGAGGCCGCAGTACGGCCCGCCGAGGGTGACACCCTCTATTTCGTCTCCCGTGGCGACGGCACCCATCACTTCTCGCGGACCCTGCGCGAGCACAACAATGCGGTGAACCGCTACATCCGCAATCGTTGATCCATCCACCCGCCCAACCGGGAGTCGTTATGTCGAGGCGCGGACGCTTTATCACCCTGGAAGGGGGAGAAGGGGTCGGGAAGTCCACCAACCTGGCCCTGGTGGCCGACTGGCTCGAGGCGCGCGGCCTCGAGGTGGTCCGCACCCGCGAACCCGGCGGCACCTCACGTGCCGAGGCGATCCGGGCGCTGCTGCTCGACCCCGACGGCGAGGAGCCACTCGACCATGACGCCGAGCTGCTACTGGTGTTCGCCGCCCGCGCCCAGCACCTGGCACGCAAGATCCGGCCGGCGCTGGCGCGCGGGGCCTGGGTGGTCTGCGACCGCTTCACCGACGCCACCTTCGCCTACCAGGGCGGTGGCCGCGGCATCGAAGTGTCCCGCATCGCCGAGCTGGAGGCCTTCGTCCAGCGCGGCCTCGAGCCCGACCTGACCCTGCTGCTGGACATGCCCATGGAGGCCGCCCAGCAGCGCCTGGAGGGCCGGCTCGACCGGGACGGTGGCGAGCGTGACCGCTTCGAGCGCGAGCGCGCGAGTTTCTTCGAGACGGTACGCCAGGCCTACCTGGCACGGGCGGCCGCGGCCCCCGGGCGCATAGTGGTGATCGATGCCTCGGCCGATCTGCCGACGGTGCAGGCGCGCCTGCTGAGTGAGCTCGAGACCCGGGTGGCGTCATGGGGATGAGCGAGACGCTGCGGCCGTTGCCCTGGCTGGCGCCGCGCTTCCGCGCGCTGACCGACCAGGCCCGGGCCGGCCGGCTGCCCCACGCCCTGCTGCTCTCCGGCCCCCGGGGCGTCGGCAAGCAGTCGCTGGCCGAGGCGCTGATCGGTTGGGTGCTGTGCGCCGATCCCGGCGAGACCGCCTGCGGTCGCTGCCACGGCTGTCGCATGCTGGCCGCCGGCTATCACCCGGACCTGCTGCGGGTCGGCCCGGAGGAGGGCAAGCGGCAGATCCGCATCGGCCCGATCCGCGAGGTCAACGACTTCGTCGGCCAGACCGCCCAGCAGGGAGGCTACCGGGTGATCGTGATCTCGCCGGCGGAGGCGATGAACGTGGCCGCCGCCAACGCCCTGCTCAAGAGCCTGGAGGAACCGGGCGACCGTACCCTCTTCCTGCTGCTCTCCGATATCCCCTCGCGGATGCTGCCGACCATCCGCTCGCGCTGCCAGCACTGGCCCCTGGCGCCGCCGCCCGAAGCCGACTGCACGGCCTGGCTGGCCGAGCGCCTGGGCAGCGAGGAGGAGGCCCGCTTCTGGTGGCGGGTGGCCGGTGGCCTGCCGCTGGAAGCCCTGGCCCAGGCCGAACCGGACGCCCGTGCCCTGCGCCAGCAGCTCGTCGAGACCTTCGAGGCGCTGGTGCGCGGCGCTGAGCCGGTGGCCGAGGCGCTACGGCTGGAGCGACAGTCGACCGAGGCGATCCTGTGGTACGGTATCGCCTGGCTGGAGGACCTGATCCGCCTGGGGCTCTCCGGAGAGGGGCGCGAGCTGCGCAACCCCGACCTGCTGCCGCTCTATCGCCAGGCGGTCAAGAATGGCCGAGTGCAGGACTGGTTTCGCCTGCTCGACTACGCTCGCGAGCAGCGCCGCCTGCTCGCCGCAGGGGGCAACCCCAATCCCCAGCTGGTGCTGGAAGCTTGGCTGGTGCGCTGGTCTGCGCTGCTGCGTTCCTGAACACTCCATGACGGATCACTCCACGAGGTGTCGCCCATGGCCGCTCAGAAAGCCCTCTCCCTGACCATCCAGGATGTGCCGACCCTGCTCTCCGCCTACATGCCGTCGCTGGAGCGAGGGGGTATCTTCGTGCCCACCCGCGAACGCTACGAACTGGGCCAGGAGGTCTTCCTGCTGCTGATGCTGCCCGGCGAGAGCGAGCGTGTCCCGGTCACCGGCCAGGTGGTCTGGGTCTCCCCGGAGGGGGTCGCCGGCCGCCGCGTGCCCGGGATCGGCATCCACTTCAGCGCCGAGGACCAGGCGGTCCGCGCCCGCATGGAGAGCCTGCTGGCCGGGCAGCTGGACAAGGGCACGCCCACCTATACGCTCTGACGGGCTTCGGGCTTAATTCATTCATCTGGTATGTCATTCAATGTTTGTCGATTCCCACTGCCATCTCGATCGCCTCGACCCCCGCACCCATGACGGCGACCTGGCGGCGACCCTCGCCGCCGCCCGTGCGCGTGACGTGCGCCAGTTCCTGGCCATTGCCGTGACCCTGGAGGACGTGGCCCCCCTCGCCGCCCTGGCCCGCGAGCATGACGACGTGGTGATCTCCGCCGGGGTCCATCCCCTGCATCGGGTGCCCGAGGAGCCGACCGTGGAGGCGATCAAGGAGGTGGCCGAGCGCTGCGAGGCGGTGGCCATCGGCGAGACCGGGCTCGACTACCACTATCTCGACGGCTCACGTATCGAGGGCGCGGAGGCGGTGCCCTCGCGCGATGTGCAGCTCGAGCGCTTTCGGCGCCAGCTGATCGCCGCCAGCGAGCTGGAACTGCCGGTGATCGTCCACACCCGCGAGGCACGCGAGGACACCCTGGCGTTGATCCGCGAGCACACCGACCCTGGGGTGGGCGGCGTGCTGCACTGCTTCACCGAGGACCTGGACATGGCCCGGGAGGCGGTGCGCCACGGCTTCTACATCTCGCTCTCCGGCATCGTCACCTTCCGCAACGCCGCTTCGATCCGCGAGCTGGCCCGGCGCATTCCCCTGGACCGCCTGCTGATCGAGACCGACAGCCCCTACCTGGCGCCGGTGCCGCACCGCGGCAAGCCCAACGAGCCGGCCTGGGTGGTGGAGGTTGCCGAATGTATCGCCGCCGAGCGCGGTATCAGCGTCGATGAGGTGGCCATGCAGACCACCGCCAACTTCTACCAGCTGTTCCGCGCCGCGGCACCCCGGGCCTCCGCGTCGGTGCGCGACGACCTGGCTCGGGCAGGGCTGATCTAAGCTATGGAGGGAAACCGTCAGGAGAGCGCCGCCATGACCCTCGATCCGCTGCTGGCCCATATCGACCCGGAAGGCGAGATCCCGCCGGTGGCGTCCTGGCACCCCGAGCACCAGGGCGAGATGGACCTGCTGATCGCCGCCGACGGCCGCTGGATACACGAGGGCGTGGCCATCGCCCGGCCGCGGCTGGTGCGGCTGCTCTCGACGATCCTCCGGCGCGAGACCGACGGCGCCTATTACCTGGTGACCCCGGCGGAGAAACAGCGCATCCGGGTCGAGGATCGCCCCTTCCTGGTCGTCGATGCCGAGCCCGACGAGGGCGGTGGCTGGTGGCTCACCACCAATGTCGGCGATCGCCTGCTGCTGAGCGCGCAGCATCGGTTGAGCCTGAGCGAGACGCCCCGTGGCGAGGTGGTGCCCGAGGTGCCGGTGCGCTTCGGTCTCGCCGCCCGGCTGGGCCGCAATCTCTACTATCGCCTGGTGGAGCTGGCCGAGACCCGTGACCTGCCTGGCGGCGGCCAGGAGCTGGGGCTGGTGAGCGGCGGCGTCTGGCAGCCCCTCGGTCGGCTGGAGGAGAACGGGCCTCTCGACGGCGGTTCGGCATGCAGCTGACCGCCGAACAGCGGGCCGTGGTCGAGCATGACCGTGGCCACGCCCGGGTCGCCGCGGTGGCCGGTTCCGGCAAGACCACCACCATGGTGGCCCGCGTGCTCCACCTGCTCGATCGGGGGGTACCGCCGTCGCGGATCCTGGTGCTGATGTTCAACCGCTCGGCCCGCGAGGATTTCCAGGCCCGCCTGGTGGCCATGGCACCGCCCGGGCAGCCGCTGCCGGATGTGCGCACCTTTCACTCCCTCGGTCACCGGCTCACCCTCAGCCTGACCCGCTGGGGCGCGCTGGCACCGCGGGAACTGCTCACCGCCGACTGGCAGCTGGAGCGGCTGCTGCGCCAGGCTACCCTGGAGGCGCTGGCCGACGAGCCCGAGGCCCGGGAGGCGGCGCTGGACGGCGAACGCCTCGAGGCCCTGGCGCACTTCTGCTCGCTGGTGAAGGCCGAGATGGTCGGTCCCGCCGAGCTCTTCGACCGGCTCGACTTCGGCGAGCAGACCGACCACTTCCCGGCGGCCTTCGTCCACGCCGAGCGGCTTCTCGCCGACCAGGGACTGATGAGCTATGCGGACCTGCTCTACCGCCCCCTCGAGGTGCTGGAGGCCGACGCCGGCCTGTGCCGTCGGGTCCAGGGCTTCCTCGACCACGTGATCATCGACGAGTATCAGGACATCAACGTGGCCCAGCAGCGCCTGCTGGCGCTGCTCGCCGGCCGCGACGCCGCGGTGATGGCGGTGGGCGATGCCAACCAGTGCATCTACGAGTGGCGCGGCGCTCACCCCGACACCATGCTCGAGCGTTTCACCGCCACCTTCGGCGAGGCCCGTGACTATCCGCTCTCCACCACCTTCCGCCATGGCCATGCCCTGGCGCTGGCCGCCAACCATGCCATCGCGGCCAACCGCCGGCGCCCCGACCAGCTCTGCCTGGCGGCACCGGGCAACCCGCCGACCCGTCTGGCGGTCGGGCAGGGCGGACGGGCGCTGCTCGAGGAGCTCGAGGCCTGGCAGCAGGAGGGACGACGGCTGGACGAAGCCTGCCTGATGGTGCGCAGCTGGGCGCTGTCGGTGCCGCTGCAACTGGCGCTGCTCAAGGCCGGCCTGCCGTTCCGGCTCGCCCGGGAGGACCGCTTCGTCTTCCGCCTGCCGCTGGTGCAGGCGCTGGCCGGCTACTTGATGCTGGCCCGGGCGCCGGGCCTCCTGCAGGACCCGGGCCACCTGCAGCTGCTGCTGGCCCAGCCGACCCCCTTCGTGGCCCGGGAGCGCCTGTCTGCCCTGGCCGTGCGCCTGGCCGAGACCCAGCGCTGGCCGGAACGCCACGACCCCCTGCTCGAGGGACTCAAGCCGCACCAGCGGCGCACCCTCAAGCGGCGCTGGGCACTGCTCTGCGAACTGCCGAGACTGGGCAACTGGCCACCGGCCCGGCTGCTCGAGCACGTGGTCGAGAGCGTCGAGGCCGAGAAGGTACTCAAGCGAGCCGCCGCACGGCGCGACAAGGGCGAGGAGGACGTGCGGCTGCTCGACGTGCTGATCGAGCAGGCCGCAGAGCTGGGCGGCGACACCGAGGCGTTCGTCGAACTGCTGCGCCGGCCGGTGGCGAACCGCGACGATGGGGTGCTGATCACCACCGTGCACGGCGCCAAGGGGCTGGAGTGGCCGCTGGTGCTGCTCGGCGGCACCAACGAGGAGGACTTCCCCCACTACAGCCGTGACAACCCGCTCTCGCCCCGGCGCCTCGAGGAGGAGCGGCGGCTCTTCTACGTGGCCATCACCCGGGCCAGGGAGCGGTTGCTGGTCGTCCACGACGGCGGCGATCACCGTTCCAGCCGTTTCATCGCCGAGACCGCCTGGCAGGACTGCCGGCGGGTCACCGAGCGGCTTGCCGCAGGGGAGGACGTCGAGTATCCGATACCGCTGACGGTGTCGTCTCCCGAGCTGGTCGGGCGTTATCTGGCGGCACTCGGCCGGTCCCTGCCGTTGACCGCGGCCACGCCCGAGGCGGCCGGCATCGCCGAGCCACCGCCCGGTGGCGTCGAGTTCAGCGTCGGCCGACGGCTGCGGCACGCGGTCTTCGGCGAGGGCGAGATCGCCGTGGTGGAGGGCGATCCGGACAACCCGGTGATCGAGGTGCGTTTCCGGCAGGCCGGTCGGCGACGGCTGATCGCGCGCCGGGCGCCCATCGAACTGCTCGAAGGAGTCCAGGCATGACACGCGCCTTGATCACGGCCACCGAGCTGGCCGAGGCCCTCAACGGGGCCCACCCGCCGAGGATTCTCGACTGCCGCGCCCGGCTGGGCGACGCCACCGCCGGCGAGCGACTCTGGCGCGAGGGGCACCTGCCCGGCAGCCTGCACCTCGATCTCGATCGCGACCTGGCCGCACCGGCCGGAGAGGGGGGCCGGCACCCGCTGCCCACACCCGAGGCATTCACGGCGACGGTGCAGCGCCTCGGCATCGCTCCCGGACAGTCGGTGGTGGTCTACGATGACATGGGCGGCCAGCTGGCCGCGGCAAGGGCCTGGTGGATGCTTGCCTGCTGGGCCGGTCATCCCGATGTGCGCGTGCTCGACGGCGGGCTGCGCGCCTGGCAGGACCAGGGCGGTGAGCTGCCCCTGGGGCGCGAGGCGACTCCCGCGCCGAGTGGCTGGACCCCGCGCTTCCAGGAGGCGGTGCTGGTCGATGCCGACCAGGTCTTCTCCGGTCGTGCGCTGAAGGTCGATGCGCGCAGCCACGAGCGTTTCCGCGGCGAGGTCGAACCCATCGACCCGGTCGCCGGCCATATTCCCGGGGCGGTCTGTCACCCCAGCGCCGACAATCTCACCGCCGAGGGTCGCTTCAAGTCGCCCGAGGCACTGGATGCGGAACTGCCCGACGCCGAGGCGGTGATCGCCTACTGTGGCTCCGGGGTCACCGCCTGTCACAACATCCTCGCCTATGCGGTCGCCGGGCGCCCGCTGCCGAAGCTCTATGCCGGCTCCTGGAGCGAGTGGATCCGCGACCCGAGACGGCCCATCGCCTAGCACGCCTCTACCGTGTGGCCCCAGATACTGCAGTTATTCTATGGATTCAGGCTTGAAGGAGACGCCAGTGGGAAGCATGAACTTTGCGTTGATCGGTGCGGCCGGCTATATCGCCCCCCGCCATATGCAGGCTATCAAGGAGACTGGCCATTCTCTGATCTCCGCCTATGACATCAACGACTCGGTGGGCATCATCGACTCGATGGCGCCGGGCTGTGCCTTCTTCACCGAATTCGAGTGCTTTCTCGAACATGCCTGGCGGCTGCGTCGCATGGGCGAGTCACCCATCGACTACCTGGTGGTCTGCTCACCCAACCACCTGCACGGGGCGCACATCACCGCCGGCCTGCAGCTGGGCTGTGACGTGATCTGCGAGAAGCCGCTGGTGCCCACCCCGGCTCAGCTGGACGAGCTGCGGCTCGTCGAGGAGGAGACCGATCGGCGCGTCTACAGCATCATGCAGCTGCGCCACCACCCGGCGATCCATGAGCTGCGCGACAAGGTGGCCGCCGAAAACCGGGATACCCCCTACGAGGTGGAGCTGACCTATATCACGGCGCGCGGTCCCTGGTACCTGGCCAGCTGGAAAGGCGACTCGCGCAAGTCCTTCGGCGTGGTCGCCGAAATCGGTATCCACTTCTTCGACATGCTGTATCTGATCTTCGGCGAGCTCAAGCAAGAGGTCCTGCACTATCGTGACGATCACAAGGCCGCCGGCTATCTGGAGTACGAGAAGGCGCGGGTACGCTGGTTCCTCTCCATCGATGCCGAGGACCTGCCGGAGAGCGTGCGCGGGCGGCAGTCCACCTATCGCAGCATCACCTGCGACGGCGAGCTGTTCGAGTTCTCCAGCGGCTTCGACGATCTGCATACCGTCAGCTACCGCGAGATCCTCGCCGGGCGCGGCTTCGGCATCGATGCCGTGCGCCACTGCCTGGAAACCGTGCACAGCCTGCGCCTGGCACAACCCGAGCCGCCTCGGGAGGGAGAGGCGCATCCCCAGCTGAGCAGGCTCTCTCCGCGCCGCTACAGCGCCAACGTCGGGCACAACTGAGGAAAAGGCATGGACTTCATCGATCTCGCTACCCAGCAGGCACGCATCAAGCCGCGGCTCGATGCCGCCATTCAGGCCGTGCTGGCCCATGGACGCTTCGTGCTCGGCCCCGAGGTGGACGAGCTGGAGCAACGCCTGGCGGCGCGTGTCGGGGTGGCGCACTGCATCGGCTGCGCCAACGGCACCGATGCACTGCAGATCGCCCAGATGGCGCTGGGTATCGGGCCGGGCGACGAGGTCATCGTGCCCGGCTTCACCTTCGTCGCTTCGGCGGAGAGCGTGGTGCTGCTGGGTGCCCGGCCGGTCTACGTGGACATCGACCCGCACACCTACCTGCTCGATGCCAACCAGCTGGAGGCGGCCATCACGCCTCGCACCCGGGCCATCATGGCGGTATCGATGTTCGGCCAGTGCGCCGACATGACAGCGATCGGCGAGGTGGCCAAACGCCATGGCCTGGCGGTGATCGAGGATGCCGCCCAGAGCTTCGGCGCCACCCAGCACGGCCGGCGCTCCGGCGCGCTGAGCCGGGTGGCCTGCACCAGCTTCTTTCCCAGCAAGCCCTTGGGCGCCTACGGCGACGGCGGCGCGTTGTTCACCGACGACGCCGAGCTGGCCGCAGCGATCCGCCTGGTGGCCCGTCATGGCGAGGCGCGACGCTACCACCATTCGCGGCTGGGCATGAACAGCCGCCTGGACACATTGCAGGCCGCCGTGCTGCTGGCCAAGCTAGAGATCTTCGACGAGGAGGTGGTACTGCGTCAGGCGGTGGCGGAACGCTACGACCGCTGGTTGCAGCAGGCGGGCATCACCACCACGCCTCGGGTCGCGGACGGCAACACCAGCGTCTATGCCCAGTACAGCATTCGCGTGCCGCGCCGCGAGGAGGTGCAGGCGCGCCTGACCGAAGCCGGGGTGCCGTCCGCCGTTCACTACCCGCTGCCGCTCAACCGTCAGCCGGCGCTGGCGGACCCCGACTGTCACCTGCCGGTCACCGAGGCGGTATGCGAAGAGATCCTCAGCCTGCCGATGCATCCCTACCTCGAGGCCGAGCAGCAGGAGCGGGTGGTGGAGGCGCTACGCCAGGCTTTGCCTGGAGTTTGAAGAGCGGCGCTTCGCGCCTGGAAGCTTGAAGCTGGAAGAATGCCCGACCCGGCTACGCCGGGAGCCGTAAGCCAAAAAGATGCCACTGGCCCAGCCAGTGGCGACGGTTTTTCTTATAGCTTATGGCTTCGAGCTCCCGGCGAAGCCGGGTTACATATTGGGATAGTTGGGCCCGCCGCCGCCCTCCGGCGCCACCCAGGTGATGTTCTGGGCCGGGTCCTTGATGTCACAGGTCTTGCAGTGCACGCAGTTCTGGAAGTTGATCTGGAACCTCGGCTTGCCGTCATCGCCCTCCACTACCTCGTAGACCCCCGCCGGGCAGTAGCGCTGGGCCGGCTCGGCGTAGCGGGGCAGGTTGTCGCGGATCGGCAGCTCCGGGTCCTCGAGCTTCAGGTGGCAGGGTTGATCCTCCTCGTGGTTGGTGTTCGACAGGAACACCGAGGAGAGCTTGTCGAAGGAGAGCTTGCCGTCCGGCTTGGGGTAGTCGATCTTCTCGCACTCGCTGGCGGGCTTGAGCGTCGCATGGTCCGGCGTGGTGTCGTGGATGTTGGGCAGCTTGCCGCCGAGCAGCTGGTCGAGGAAGTTGTAGGCGCCGCCGCCGACGGTGCCGTACTTGTGGATCGCCGGCCCGAAGCTGGCGCTCTCCTTGAGCTCGGCATAGGCCCAGCTCTGCTCCCACTGCACGGTAAAGGCGGTCAGCTCATTGCCGCCTTCATCGCCCTGGGCGATCGCCTCGAACACCGCCTCGGCGGCCACCAGGCCCGACTTCATGGCGGTGTGCAGGCCCTTGATCTTGGCGAAGTTCAGGGTGCCGGCGTCGCAGCCGATCAGCAGGCCCCCGGGGAAGGTCATCTTCGGCAGGCAGTTGAGCCCGCCCTTGGTGATGGCCCGGGCGCCGTAGGAGACCCGCTTGCCGTCCTCCAGGTACTGCTTGAGCACCGGGTGGTGCTTCATGCGCTGGAATTCGTCGAACGGCGACAGCCAGGGATTTTGGTAGGAGAGGTCCATGATCAGGCCGACGACGACCTGCGCCTTCTCGGCGTGGTAGAGGAACCAGCCGCCGTGGGTGTGCTTGTCCAGCGGCCAGCCGGAGCCGTGCAGCACCAGGCCGGGTTCGTGCTTGTCGGCGGGAATGTCCCACAGCTCCTTGAGGCCGATGCCGTAGTGCTGCGGGTCCTTGCCCGCGTCGAGCCCGAAGCGCTCGATCAGCCGCTTGCCCAGGTGCCCGTGGCAGCCCTCGGCGAACAGGGTGTACTTGGCGCGCAGCTCCATGCCCGGCATATGGCTGTCCTTGGGCTGGCCATCGGCGCCGATGCCCATATCGCCGATCAGGATGCCCTTGACCACGCCATCCTCGATGATCGTCTCCTGGGCGGCGAAGCCAGGGAAGATCTCCACCCCGAGCCCCTCGGCCTGCTCGGCGAGCCAGCGGCAGAGGTTGCCGGCGCTGATCACGTAGCGGGTGAGATCGCCGCCGGTGTTGTGCATCGACTTCGGCACCAGGGCATTGGGCAGTTTCTGGGCCTTCTCGCCGTTCTTGAGCAGGTAGAGTTCGTCGCGAATCACCGGCGTGGTCAGGGGGGCGCCGCGCGCCTCCCAGTCGGGGAACAGCTCCTGCAGGGCGCGGGGCTCGAAGACCGCCCCGGAGAGAATATGGGCCCCCACCTCGGAGCCCTTTTCCACCACGCACACGGTCAGTTCCTGCTCGGCCTCGTTCGCCTGCTGCATCAGGCGGCACGCCGCCGACAGGCCCGAGGGGCCGGCGCCGACGATGACCACGTCGAAGTCCATGGATTCACGTTCTACTTGTTCCACCTGCACTCTCCTCCCTCACCGCCGACGCGGGGATCCTGCGAATAGCACCAACGCCGAAAGGTTTTGAAACGGTCGTTTGCTTCTCGATATTCTCCATGATAGGCATAATAAACGACTCAGGTCACCCCTACGATGGCCAATGTGCGGTCGCGCCGCCTCTGGCCCGCCATGCGGGGCAACCGCAGATAGCAGCATGGCTCGGGGCTGATCCGCCGGCAGGCCTGCGAGGAGGCGCTGTAAACCCCTCCATGGGCGTACGACGCCCTGCTTCGCTCTCGCGTCCGCTTCGCTTGCAGGACCGGTGCTGGCCATCCGTGGCCAGCCCGTTCGGAGCAGTGCTCCTCACCCCTGGCGCAGGACCTCCTCTTCGGCCTGCCCCCGGCGCCCCTCGCGACAGTCAACTGCGATAGCCCTGGGCCCGCCATGGGGGGATTGTTGCCATGGTCCCGGCTATGGCACATTGGGTGGGTTTTTTTGGTGCGGCGTCTATCAAACGCTTGCATGAAACGTATAAGGGCGTGTCAACCGGTTCTAAGGACACGCTGATGCGCCCGCTGCCGAGCCGGCATGGTCGGTATGTTCCTAACCAGACGGTTCGTTAGAGTGAACCAAGCGAGGACACCATGAAAGTACTCGTCGCGGTCAAACGCGTCATCGATTACAACGTCAAGATCCGGGTCAAGCCGGACCACTCCGACGTCGACCTCACCAACGTCAAGATGGCCATGAATCCCTTCTGCGAGATCGCCGTGGAAGAGGCGGTGCGCCTGAAGGAGCGCGGGGTGGCCACTGAAGTGGTTGCCGTCACCGTCGGGCCCAAGGCCGCCCAGGAGCAGCTGCGCACCGCCCTGGCGCTGGGTGCCGATCGCGCCGTGCACGTCCAGACCGATGAGCGTGTCGAGTCGCTGGCGGTGGCCAAGCTGCTGGCCAAGGTGGTCGAGGAGGAGCAGCCGGGCCTCACGATCCTCGGCAAGCAGGCCATCGACACCGACAACAACCAGACCGGCCAGATGCTCGCCGCGCTGACCGGCCTGCCCCAGGGCACCTTCGCCTCCGAAGTGGTCATCGAGAACGACAAGGCCCAGGTGACCCGCGAGATCGACGGCGGCCTGCAGACCGTCGAACTGACCCTGCCGGCCATCGTCACCACCGACCTGCGCCTCAACGAGCCGCGCTACGCCAAGCTGCCCGACATCATGAAGGCCAAGAAGAAGCCGCTGGCCGTCAAGACGCCGGACGAGCTGGGCGTCGAGGTGGCCTCCAGGGTCACGCTGCTCAAGGTCGAGCCGCCCCCCGAACGCCAGGGCGGCATCAAGGTGGGCTCGGTGGACGAGCTGGTCGAGAAACTCAAGAACGAAGCGAAGGTGATTTCATGAGCATCCTGGTCCTGGCCGAACATCACGACGGCGTCCTGGTCGGCGCCACCGCCCAGGTGGTCGCGGCGGCGCAGCAGATCGGTGGTGACATCGATATCCTGGTCGCCGGCGAGAATGTCGGCGCGGTGGCCGAAGCCGCCACCAGGCTCGACGGCGTCAACAAGGTCCGCGTCGCCGACCATGCCGCCTACGCCCACCAGCTCGCCGAGCCGCTGAGCGCGCTGCTTGCGGACCTTGCCGGCGACTACACTCATGTGCTGGCGGTGGCCTCCACCACCGGCAAGAACGTGCTGCCGCGCGTCGCCGCCCTCAAGGAGGTGTCGCAGCTCTCCGAGATCATCGCCGTGGAGAGCGCCGACACCTTCCAGCGGCCGATCTACGCCGGCAATGCCATCGCCACGGTCAGAAGCGACGACCCGCTCAAGGTGATCACCGTGCGCGCCACCGCCTTCGATGCCGTGGCCGAAACGGGCAGCGCCAGCGTGGAGGCGGTGGAGACGGTGGTGGAGAACACCCAGTCCACCTTCGTCAAGGAAGAACTCGCCCAGAGCGACCGCCCCGAGCTGGGTGCCGCCCGCGTGGTGATCTCCGGTGGCCGCGGCATGGGCAGCGGCGAGAACTTCAAGTTGCTCGACGGCATCGCCGACAAGCTCGGCGCGGCGATCGGCGCATCAAGAGCCGCGGTGGACGCCGGCTTCGTGCCCAACGACATGCAGGTGGGCCAGACCGGCAAGATCGTCGCCCCGGAGCTGTATATCGCCGTGGGCATCTCGGGCGCGATCCAGCACCTGGCGGGGATGAAGGACTCCAGGGTGATCGTCGCCATCAACAAGGACGAGGAGGCGCCGATCTTCCAGGTGGCCGATTACGGTCTGGTCGGCGACCTGTTCGAGGTGCTGCCGGAACTCGAGCAGAAACTGTGACGAAGATCGGGATCTTCCAGGTGGCGCTCTCGACGGTCACCGGGTTAGTGGCGGATCTCTTCGAGGCCCTGCCGGAACTGGAAAGCAAGCTGTAACGACGAGCGTGATCCCGCAGCTCGCGTCACGACGCCGGCCCACGATGGGGCCGGCGTCGTCGTGTCGGGAGGCTCCATAACCTCTGTCTATATGAGCGATAACGGGAATTATTAGCGTCCAGGGCGGGTGTCTGCCATCCTTTGTAGTTGAGGTCACGAGGCATTTGCCTCGCTCAGTTCATTCACGGAGGAGTCACTATGCCGCATACATTACCCGAGCTGCCCTATGGCTATGATGCCCTGGAGCCGCACATCGATGCTATGACCATGGAGATTCACCACACCCGGCACCACCAGACCTACATCAACAACCTCAACGGGGCCCTGGAAGGCACCGGCCTCGAGGAAGTGCCGGTGGACGAGCTGCTCGCCAGCCTCGACCGGGTGCCCGAGGAGAAGCGCCAGGCCGTCATCAACAATGGCGGTGGCCACTCCAACCACTCGATGTTCTGGCTGATGATGTCGCCCAACGGCGGTGGTGCCCCCAAGGGCAAGGTCGCGGCTGCCATCGACAGCGAACTGGGTGGCTTCGATGCCTTCAAGGAAGCCTTCACCAAGGCGGCACTGGGTCGCTTCGGCAGCGGTTGGGCCTGGCTGAGTGTGTCGCCGGACGGGAAGCTGGTGGTCGAGAATACCCTGAACCAGGACAGCCCGATCTCGCACGGCAACACGCCGGTCCTGGGGCTGGATGTCTGGGAGCACGCCTACTACCTGAAGTACCAGAACAAGCGTCCGGACTATGTCGCCGCCTTCTTCAACGTGATCGACTGGGACGAGGTCGAGCGGCGCTACCAGCAGGCCACTGGCTGATTCGCCGACATTGCATGGTTGCAAGGGTGGCGTCTCGTCGGGAGTCATCCACGGTGCGAAGGGCCCCGCTCAAGGCGGGGTTCTTCGCGTGGTGTGGGTATCTCAAAGCCTCCTCAAGCCCCACATGAAGTAGGCGCCGCCCAGCAGCGAGGCGACCAGGCCGGCGGGGATCTCCTGCGGGAAGAGCCACTGGCGACCGAGCCAGTCGGCGAGCACCATCAGCAGGGCCCCGACCGAGCAGGTGCGTGCGTGCCCGGCTGAAGCCCAGCAGTCGGCGAATGATAAGCCTTATCAATACGGGGACGTTGCCGGCTCCAACTGCGCGATGCCGATGACGTCCCAGACTCGCCCGGGTTTAGGCGTGTCGGCATCGAGATCGGCGCAGGTATCGAAACGTTCGAGAGTGCGCTGGACACAAGTGATGGCCAGGCGGCCATGGGCGTCGGTGGTTTGCCACTCGGCGATCAGCCGACAGGACGCCGCCTCGGGATCGGATGGCTCGGCCACCTCGACCTCGGCCTGGAGATGCCTCGCGGCGAGCCATTCCAGGGCGGCGACCTGGGCGCACTGCGCCAACGGGGTGAGCCGTGAGTCTCCCCGGTAGCAGGGCAGGTAGGGGCGATTCGCGGCCTCGCTCTCGAGCAGCGGTACGACATCCGCGTCGGTGATGCGGCCGTACTTGCGCAGGGCGGGGAAGACCACGGCGCTGGCCGCGAGACGGCAGCCCCCCAGGTGGGTGCTTTCCCACACCTCGAAGGGCAGGGCCTGGTCGCGGATGGCCTCGGCGATGGCCTTGTAGGTGGCGAAGCCGAACTTGGCGCAGCACTTGTCCTTCTTGCCATGGGTGCAGCACAGGATCAGGGAAGGCTCGACGGTACCCCGGTGCCAGCGCGACGGAGCCTCGCCCCGGGAGAGGGCCGCGAGGAAGTCGTCGAGTTCCTCGCGGGGCACGCGGTATTCGCGACGCTCCGGCATCAGGAAGACACGATGAAGGCTGGCGTCCTCGCCCCGGCGATGGATCAGGTTGACGCGGCGGCCCGATTCGGCGATGGCCTCGAGGCGTGCCTTCACCGGCGCGGCCATGTCGCTGGCCTGGCGCAGGCTGCGCTGCCACTTGGCACGGGGCCAACTGATCAGCAGGTTGCGTTCGGCATGGGCGGCGGTGCCGGCCAGAGGGTCGCCCAGGGCGAGGCTTTCCCGGGCGCAGAAGTGCTGGACCGCGCTCATGCCGAGACCTCCGGGTGGGTCCGGGCGGGGCCGACGGCGGCCCCGCTGACGCCCCCCATGGCTGGCACACAGATCGGCCGGCCGGTGCTCGGGGCGCGCATCACCTCGGCATCGAGATCGAAGACCCGCTTGAGGTTGGCGGCGGTGAACACCGTCTCCGGCGGCCCGCAGTGCACGATACGGCCCTCATGCATCATCACCAGGACGTCGGCGTAGGCCGCGGCCAGGTTGAGGTCGTGCAGTACCACCAGCAGGGTACGACCGCGCTCGTGGGCCAGCTTGACCAGCAGCTCCAGCAGATCGACCTGGACCTTGAGGTCGAGGAAGGTGGTGGGCTCGTCGAGCAGGATCAGGTCCGTCTCCTGGGCCAACACCATGGCGATCCAGCAACGCTGCCGCTGACCACCGGAGAGCGCGTCGACACTGCGATCGGCAAAGTCCGTGACATCGGCATAGGCCATTGCCTCGCGGATGGCACGGGCATCCCGCTCGGCATCCTGTCGCCACAGCCGCTGGTGAGGAAAGCGTCCCATGCCGACCAGTTGCCTGACCGTGAGCCCCTCCGGTGCGGAAGGCCCCTGCGGCAGGATGCCAAGGCGCTGTGCCACCTCCCGCGTATTGCTGCGGTGGATATCCTTGCCATCGAGACAGACCCGGCCGGCACTGGGTGTCAGGGTTCGCGCCAGCGTCTTCAGCAGCGTCGACTTCCCGCTGCCGTTCGGGCCGAGCAGCACCGTCAGCTTGCCCTCGGCCACCGCCAGATCGACGCCATCCAGTACGCGTCGGGACTCGTACCCGGCACGCAGGGCTTCGCCTGTCAGTCGAGGCGGCTTGGCAGGTGTCGAGGGCATGGGGTTGGCTCGTCGGTGTGGTTCCTGGATCGGAGCACCGTAAGGCAAAACATTCTCATTTTCAACGTCTAGAAGCACGTCTGCCTGGCCTTCTCGGCACAATGGGTTGTCAGGACATAGCGAACGGATCGTTCGATCATCATGGACAGCTCATATTTTAACGATTAGAATAATCATTCTCATTCGCATTGTGGTCTTGGCATCCCTCCCAAGCAAAGCACGGCGTGGGCTGCCACGCGGGCTTCAGATCGCTTCAGGTGTGATGCCACGACATGCTGGGACAGAGAGCCTCCGCCAGGAGTCGGTTGCTCTCACCCTCTCGATCGACACAACAAGCACAACCATCCAGTACAACTTCGCAAAGTGACTAGCTAGGGACGCACGGATTCACCTGCCAACAGGTGCCAGAGGCCAGCGGCGCAAGTCCATCGACGAAGACAGGAGCCTTTCGCTGACGGCACGGCAGGCCACAAGGCAGGTGGGGCTTTAAAGGACGGCATTTTTGCGGAGGCCACATGAGCTACGCACGTTTCTCTCGTTCACCTGGCGAGACAAGCCGACATGCATCCACGCATGCATTGCTGAATTGCATTATCAAGGAAGTGGCAATACCCCATGACACGATGTCCTATCGATGGCCAGCCCAGCGGGAAGGCCTGCCGGAGCATCTGCATGGCATGCCTCTGCTGATCGAATGGTCGGCATCGCTTTCGCTGTTCATGATGGTGGACCGGCGCTCGGTGATAGGGAGCCACTTCTACCTCTCCGACGTCTATATCCGGGACGCGGGGGCCACGGGCTGGCATGTCCCCGAGGTGGCGGAGTTGATCGCCGCGCTGCTGGACCACTGCCGGTGGCATGACGGCTCGCTCAACCAGGAGTTGTGCGACCAGGTCGTGCAGAGCCAGGACGTCATGGCGACGATCGTCGCGCATGCCGTCGCAAGACCCAGGCTCCATCCGTTGACGGATTATCGTCGCAGTGAGCAGGGGTTGTGGTTCGGCCATCCCAATCATCCCACGCCCAAGGCCAGGCAATGGCCGCCCCATCTGCTGCAGGACAAGCCCGCCTACGCGCCGGAATTCTGCACCACCACGGCCCTGCACCAGTTTTCCTTTCCCGCGGCCGGATTGAGTGTCCAGGCCAATCGGTTGAGTGCCCTGGACGTGCTGCCGCATGTGGCAGACCAGAGCAGGGCCGAGGATGGCGGCCGCGTGGTGCTCAGCATGCATCCGGTGCAGGCCGATCTGTTCCGGCAGGATGCCCGGGTGGCGGAGATGATCGGGGAAGGCGTCATCGGCGATCTCGGGCAGAGTGGCTGGCGGGCCGCCCCCACCGCTTCCATGCGCACCTGGTACCTCGAGGGACATCCCTGGTTCATCAAGGGATCGCTCAATGTGCGCATCACCAATTGTGTGCGCAAGAACGCCTGGTACGAGCTGGAAAGCACGCTGGTCATCGACCGCATCATGCATCGGCTCGTCCGATCGAAGGACGCGGCGCTGGAGGCGCTTTGCGTGGCCCAGGAGCCGGCAACGGTGCACTGGGCACCGACCGAGGGCGATGACGCCGTAAAGCGCTGGTTCCGCGAGCAGACTGGCGTGATCCTGCGGGAAAACTTCTGTCAGCGGTTCTCGCCCGAACGCTGCCTGCTCAGCGCGACGCTGTTTGCCCGTGATGCCCAACTGGCTCCCATGGTGCTGTCCTTCATCGAAGGTGCGACGCCTGCCGATGGAGATCACGCACTTCCGTCGGAACGCCGGGTCCGGCAGTGGTTCCAGGCCTACCTGCGCACACTGGTGGCACCGGTCATGGGGCTGTTCTTCCGCCATGGCATCGTCATGGAGCCCCATCTGCAGAATTGCGTGCTGATTCATGACGAGGGCATGCCCCGGCAGATGCTGCTGCGTGACTTCGAAGGGGTCAAGCTGACCAGCGACAAGGGCGTGGACTGGCTCGCGGGGGAGTCACTGCATCCCCGCGTCAGGGAGTCGATGACCTACCGGCGCGAGCAGGGGTGGAACCGCATTGCCTATTGCCTGCTCGTCAATCATGTCGCCGAGGCGATCCTGGCGCTGAGCTGGCAGCGCCCCGACCTAGGCGATGCGCTGTGGCAGGACACCTTGGAAGAGCTGCGTCGCGTTCGACAGACCCTGGGCATGCCAGTCCCCGAGCTGGATGCGCTGCTGGAGGGAGGCGACCTGCCCTGCAAGACCAACTTCAAGCTACGGCTCATGGCCCGGGCAGACCGGCAGGCCCAGTACGTGGCGCTGCCCAACCCCTGGCAGGTCACCCAGGCCATGGACAGGGAGGTGGCCTATGGCTGAGCATTTCAGGATCCCCGAGCACATCCTCGATGCCATCGCGGCGCATCGGCAGGCGTGCCGCGACCCCATGGCGGCGTTCTTCTATGACCTTCCGGTGCTCGCGGCGCAGGGAGGCGCCATGAAGGCGGCATTGCCGCCGGGCGTCGAGCTTTACTATGCGATCAAGGCCAACAGCGAGGCGGCCATCATCGATACGCTGGCGCCCGTGGTGGATGGGCTGGAGCTGTCGTCCGGTGGCGAGATCGCGCGTGCCTGCGCCTGTTCGACGCCGCGCCCCTGGGTGCTCTCCGGACCGGGCAAGCTAGACGCCGACATGCACGAGGCCATGACCCGAGGTGTCGAGGCCTTTCATGTCGAAAGCCTCGGGGAAGTGACCCGCCTGCAGGCGATAGCGGCCTCGCTGGATCTCGTGCAGCCCGTGCTCGTGCGTATCAACCCCTCGCTGCCCGCGGATCTCTCCAGTCGCCTGAGAATGGCCGGCACCGCCACGCCGTTCGGTATCGATGAGGCACAGCTGGCCGATGCCGTGCGGGCGGTGGATGACGCCCCGAACCTGACGCTCGTTGGCTTCCATGTGCATGCCATGTCGCACCAGACATGCGGGCAGCGACACCAGCGGCTCCTGTCGTCCTATCTGGAGCGCTGGCCCCGGTGGCGAGCGCTGGCGCGCCACCCCGAGCAGGTGATCCAGCTCAACGTGGGGGGCGGTATCGGCGTGAATTATCTCCGGCCGTACGAGCAGTTCGACTGGCCCGGCCTGTGCCAGGCCCTGGGACGGCGTCTGGCGGCCATGCACGAGCCCCCGCTGGTGCGCTTCGAGATCGGCCGTTTCCTCTCGGCCTTCTGTGGCTACTACGTGATCGAGGTGCTCGATACCAAGGTCAGCCATGGGGAAGGCTTTCTGGTCTGTCGGGGTGGCACGCACCAGTTCCGCTTGCCTGCGGCCCAGGGGCACAATCACCCGGTCATTCACCTGCCGCGCGCGCCCCAGCGGGCGCGTGAGGGCGAGTGCCGGCCCTGGACCGTGGTGGGGCAGCTCTGTACCCCCAAGGATGTGCTGAGCCGCCAGCAGCAACTGCAGGGAGTGGCGGTGGGAGACCTGCTGGTGCTGCCGTTGGCCGGTGCCTATGGCTACAACATCTCTCACGCGGACTTCCTGTGCCACCCACGTCCCGATCAGGTCTTCGTCCGCGACGGCCGCGAGGGCAGCGCCCCCGAGACGAGAAGCCATCGGCGTGCCGAGCCGGTGCGCTGACCGAGGGGCTTCGCTGGTCCATTTTCCAGGTTTTGAAGGTACATCATGTCATCACATGAACGTGTTCTGCCGCAGGCCGCGGCAATGGAGGGCGCCCCCGACGCCCTGGTGTCCGTCTCCACGCCTTTCGCCTCCTCGGGGCACTGGCGGCATCACGCCCGCATCGAGCAGCGAGTCGTCGGCCAGCTGTTGCAGACCCTGCTCTACGAGGACGTGCTGTCCTATGAGGCCATCGCCGAGCCGGCGGCCGGTGTCTCCGGTGCCACGTCGTTCTCCCTGACCCTGGGCGAGCGTCGCTATCGGGTGAGCGGCCGGCGGTGCCACAGCTTTCAGCTGATCCGCCTCGAGCATGCCACCCTCGCGGTCGAGGGGGCAGAGGGCACCCCGGAGCCGGTGAGTCTGCAGCGTTTCATCGAGGATCTCGAGGCGGCGCTGGGGGATGTCGCGATTCAGCCCGGCTTCGTCAACGAACTGACGCAGACCCTGATCAAGGACGTGCAGTCATCCGCCTGGCCGGTGCCCTTTCAAGAGACACCGCAGACGTTGGATGCCGATGCCCTGGAGCAGTATTTCACCGACGCGCACAGCTATCACCCCTGCTACAAGTCACGGCTCGGCTTCTCCTTGCGGGACAATCAGCATTATGGGCCGGAGTTCGCCCAGCCGCTTCGGGTATGGTGGCTCGCCGTGCCGGCACGCCTGGCGCATCAGGGGGCCGTCGGCGGGGTGGCGCTGGCCGACCGGGTCGCGGAGGACGCCGGTCCGCGAGTGCTGGCGAGTCTGGATGACTACCTCGCGCGGCGGCGACTGGCGCGAGACGACGTCGTGCTGATGCCGGTGCATCCCTGGCAGTGGGAAAACGCGCTGGTTCCGGTGCTCTACCCGGAGCTTGCCAGCGGCGAGATCGCCCTGCTGGGCGAGGGGGAGACGACCTATACCGCCCAGCAGTCGATTCGTACCCTGGCCCCACGGAATACGGACAAGCCGTATCTCAAGCTGGCGATGAGCATCACCAATACGTCCAGCACGCGCATCCTGGCGCGCCACACCGTGACCAACGCCCCCGTCATTACCCAGTGGCTTCAGCGACTCATCGACACGGACGCGACCGCCAGGGCGGCGGGTTTCGTGATTCTGGGCGAGGTGGCCGGCGTGGCGCTGGACGAGCGTGCCTTTCCCGACGCCCGTTACAACGACGTCTATGGCAAGGTCGGTGCCATCTGGCGGCAGAACATCGGCGAGTTCCTGCAGGACGGCGAGCGGGCCGTGCCCTTCAATGGGCTGAGCCAGTTCACGCGAGACGCCGGGGGGGAGCCCGCCACTCCCTTCATCGCGCCCTGGGTGGAACGCCATGGGGTGGAAGCCTGGACCCGACAGCTCGTGCAGGTCGCCACCTTGCCGATCATCCACCTGCTGTTCGCGGAGGGCGTGGGGATGGAGTCCCATGGCCAGAACATCGTGGTCATTCATCGTGACGGCTGGCCGCTCAGGGTGGCCTTGAAAGACTTCCATGACGGCGTGCGCTTCAGTACGTCGCATCTGGCACGGCCCGAGCTGGCCCCCGCCCTGGAGCCCGTGCCCGAGCGTCATGCCGCCCTCAACCGCAACTCCTTCATCGTCACCGATGACCTGGAAGCGGTGCGTGACTACTCCTGTGATGCCTTCTTCTTCATCGCCCTGGCGGAGATGGCCGTCTTCCTGCACCGGCATTTCGGACTGGAGGAGTCACGGTTCTGGGCCATGACGGCGGACGTGATCAAGGCCTATCAGCGTGCTCATCCGCAGCATGCCGAGCGCTACCGCTGCTTCGATGTCTTCGCTCCCCGATGGGAGGTGGAAGCCCTGACCCGTCGTCGTCTCTTCGGCGATGACGCCCCCCAGGTCAAGCTCGTCCCCAACCCGCTGGCGGCCTACGCGCCAGGCGAGGAGGCGTCATGCTGAGAGCCAATCGACTGAAGCGGGCGCTGGCCGACGGGAAGGAGGTCCACGGGGTCATGGCCTCCCTGCCCACGGCCGCCTCCATCGAGCTGATCGCGGAGGCGGGCTTCGACTTCGTGGTGATCGATACCGAACACGTGCTGATCAATCCGGAAACCGTCGAGCACATGATCCGTACCGCCGAGAGCTACCGGCTGACCCCTCTGGTACGGGTGGCGGACGCCGACCCCAAGACGCTGCTGCGTCTGCTCGACGGCGGCGCCCAGGGGATCGTGCTGCCCAACGTGGAAGACCCCGAGACCCTCGAGCGTGCCGTGGCCGCGTGCAAGTACGCGCCGGAAGGCGAGCGCAGTCTCAATGCCGGGCGTCCCGGATCCTTCGGTAAATCCTCCCTGGCGGAATACGTCGTGCAGGCGAATCGGGAGATCATGGTGGTCGCCATGATCGAGAGCCGCCAGGGGGTGGCGCGAATCGAGGCGATCTGCGCGGTGCCGGGTCTCGACATGGTGCTGGAGGGGGCGGCGGACCTGTCCCAGTCCCTGGGCGTGACCTGGCAGACCGGACACCCCGACGTCGTTCGGGCCCTGGAGGAGGTTCAGCGCACGGCGAGCGAGCATCACCTTCCCTACTGCGCCTTCCTGCGCCACCCGGAGGCCAAGGCCAGGTGGCAGGCGCGTGGCGTCGGCGCCTTCATGTTGGGCGACGAGCGAGGCATCGCCTTTCGCGCCTTGCGGAAG
Organism: Halomonas sp. LBP4; assembly: GCF_003202205.1. Classification (GTDB taxonomy): domain Bacteria; phylum Pseudomonadota; class Gammaproteobacteria; order Pseudomonadales; family Halomonadaceae; genus Halomonas; species Halomonas flagellata. The sequence continues at coordinate 315,515 of NZ_PDOG01000001.1, read as the reverse complement.
GCGCTCGGCGAGGCCAGGGCGCCGGGACAGCAGGAGGCCTCCCGTTCATGAGTTCACCGATGACGCATCTTCCCGTTTCTTCTCGTCAGGCGAGCGATGTCCCCTCGCTCGACCGTCCCGACACCGCTACGGAGTTCACGACCATGAAACCCCTCAACGCCCAGCGCCATGCCCAGGCGCAGATCATGCAGTCGCTGGTGGATGGCCTGCTGGTCGAGGGCCTGCTGGACGACCTCGGCGCGGCCTGGCGGGTCGCCACCGAGGCCGAAGACTGGCTCACCCGCCTGCCGGTGTTCCAGGCCCACGGCGGCCATCCCTCGCAGCGGTTCTGGCACTGGCCGCAGGATCGGCACCACAGCGTGACCATGCTGTTGCAGCCCGGCATCGTCCAGGCGTGGGAAAAGGTGCCTCGGACCCCGGTGATCCTGATGGATCACGAGAGCCGGGAGTGGGAGTCACTCGACCCCGTCACCTTCATGCGCCGTGTCTTCGGGGCCGTGACGGAAGACGACGAGCAGGTCCTGGGGCAGGGACAGCGAGTGTTTCTCAAGGCGCTCTCCGACAGCCTCTGGCAGGCGGCCAGCTCGGTGGCGCATCGGGTGGAGACACGCGACCTGCTGGGTCGCGACACGGCCGAGCACTTCGCGATCATGGAACAGTGGGCGTCGTTGCTCGACCGGCCCTATCACCCCACGGCGAAGGCCAAGCAGGGGCTCAGCGAGTCCGAGTACCGTGCCTACATGGCCGAGTTCAACGCCCCCGTCACGCTGCGCTGGGTCGCGATGGCCCGTGACCAGGTGATGACCGGCGCCGGCGTCGACGAGGAGTGCCCCGTGCCGGGGCAGTGGCTCGCCGGTGACGAAGGCCGCCAGGCGCTCGAGCAGGAGATGACGTCGCGGGGGCTGGCCCGGACCCACGTCGCCATTCCCGTGCATCCCTGGCAGCACGAGCATGCGCTTCCCCACTGGCTGCAGGCGGCCTTCGCGTCGGGCGACTGCGTCTCGCTGGAGACGGTCACGGAGCCCTGGCTCGCAACCTCCTCGCTGCGCTCGCTGGCCCCCACCACGGCGAGCCCGCATTTCCTGAAACTGCCGATGGCCATCCATTCGCTGGGCGCCTCTCGCTATCTGCCGGCGGTCAAGATGTTCAATGGCGATCTCAGCGCCCGCTTGCTGCACCAGGCCAGGGAGAAGGATGCCCGGCTTGCCGAGGGGCTCTACCTGTGCGACGAGGGCAAGTGGTGGGCCTACATGCCGGAGGGGGCGACGCTGTTCGACGAAGCCCCACGGCATCTGTCCGCCATGGTGCGCAGCTATCCCCGCGCCCTGCTGGACGACCCGAGCGTGCGCCTGGTGCCCATGGCCACGCTGGGGACGCCGCTGCCGGGAGGCGAGCACCATGTGTTCGACGACTGGCTGGCACAACGCGGCATGACGGCCAGCCCCGCCTCGGTGCAGGCGCTGTTCGGCGAGCTCTGCGATGGCTTCTTCGATATCAACCTGCGCATGTTCCGGCTCGGCATGCTGGCGGAGGTGCATGGCCAGAACGCCGTCCTGGTCCTCAAGGAGGGCCAGTGCCACGGGCTGCTGCTGCGCGACCATGACTCCCTGAGGATCAGCGTCGCGCGCCTGGAGCGGCACGGCATGCAGGACCCGTGCTATTGCATCAAGCCCGGCCACGCCAACACCCTCTATCACGACAGTCTCGAGGCCCTGCTGTTCTGGCTGCAGACCCTGGCGATACAGGTCAACCTGCGGGCGATCATCGGCACCCTGGCGGATCACTACGGGCTGTCGTCCCATGACCTCTGGCGGGAGATGGCGGCTCGCCTCGAGGCCCGGATCGACGCGATACCCTTCGACGGTCGCGATCGCGGGATGCTCAAGGAGCAGCTCTTCGAGAGAGAGCAATGGCCCTACAAGCGTCTCATCGCACCGATCATCGAACGTGCCGGCGGGCCGGGCAGCATGCCCTTCGGCACCAGCTCGACCTGTAATCCCTTCGTTCGGGTTGGCCTGCCAGCCGACGACAGGGTCGCCGAGGCACTGACCGAAGCCTGATACGCACACCGCCCGACATGTCGTCGGGCGGTTTGTTCATGCGGGCGGCGTTTTCAGCAAAACCACTCGGGGAACTCTGCCTCGAGGGCGCTTCGCTTTTCCTCCTCCTGGGCCTGCTTGGTCTGCGCGGCGTCGGCCAGGGCGTCGGCGCGATGCGGCGGGATGACGAAGAGCCCATCGTCGTCGCCCACCACCAGGTCTCCCGGGTTGATCGTGACGCCGTCGATGGCGACCGGAGTGTTGATCTCGCCTTCCAGCTCCAGCGCCCTGGTGGTCAGGGGGCTGGTCGTCCGGGCGTAGGTGGGCAGGTTCAGCCGGGACAGGGCGTCCCAGTCGGTGATGGCGCCGTTGGTGACAACGCCCGCGAGTTGCTTGCGCAGCGCGGCATAGGCTCTGAACTCGCCCCAGCAGGCTCGGCGGTGGTCGCCGGACACATCGATCACCAGCACGTCGCCCGGGCAGGCCATCTTCAGCGCCTCGCGGATGATGCTGCCGTCGACGTGGGGAATCCTGACCGTCAAGGCCGTGCCGAGAAGGCGGATGGGACGCCGGATCGGCGAGAGGGAGGTGATGGCGCCGAAGTCGGTGAAATGCCCCAGGGTGGAGGTGGCAAGGCATCGATAGCGTTGCCGTTGCTGCGCCGTGAAAGTGTCCTGACGTGGGGCAATATGGAACATGTGCCTTCCCTGCTCTTGCCATGGGGTGAGTAATGAGGGGCGAGTGGTGATGATCGGACCGATTCAGTAACTGCGGTAGCGGGTCCGATGCAGCAGATAGACGAAGAAGGGCGCGCCCACTCCCGAGACAAAGATGCCGGCGGGCAAATCCTTGGGCAGGAACGCCACTCGGCCCAGTAGATCGGCGTAGAGCACGATCAAGGCCCCAATCAAGGCGGAGGCGGGCACCAGCCTGGCAAAGCCCCGTCCCACCAGGCGGGCCGCGATATGGGGCGCGATCAAGCCCACGAAGCTGAGCCCCCCGGCAAAGGCCACGGCCGCGCCCGCCAGCGCCACGCTGCAGGCCATCAGCACCAGCCGGCTGCGCAAGACGTGTACGCCCAGCCCCTGGGCCACGTGGTCACCCAGCGCCATGGCATCCATGTGCCGTGCATAGGTCAGGCACAGGGGAACGGCCGCCAGCAGCCAGGGCAGCATGCCGAGCACGTCCTGCCACTGTGCGGCGTAGAGGCTGCCCGTCAGCCACACATAGGCGTACATGGCGGCGGCATCATCGCTGACCACGATCAGTAGGGTGGTCACGGCACCCATCGCGGCGGAGAGCCCGATGCCGACCAACACCAGGCGCGAGGGCGTAATGCCACGCTTCCAGGCCAGGAAGAACACCAGCATGGCGGAAAGCAGTGCGCCGGTCAGCGCGGAGACCGGCAACCAATGGATACTCAGGCTGGTGCTGAAAAGCGCCAGGAAGGTCACGGCGGCCATGGCGGCGCCACTGGTGATGCCAATCACGTCCGGAGAGGCCAGCGGATTGCGCACGATGCCCTGAAGGATGGCGCCGGCCACGGCCAGGGCCGCTCCCACCATCACGGCAAGCACGATGCGCGGCAAGCGCAGTTCCCAGACGATGAAGGCGATGTCGCTGTCCCGGGGAGTGGCCAGCGCGTTCAACACATGGCTGAACGGGGTGGGGAAGCTGCCGAGGCTCAGCGACAGGCCCATGCTGGCGAGCAACACCAGCACGAGTAGGGCCGTGATGCCCAGATAGCGAGACTGGTGTGCATCGACGGTGCCGTCGCCCGGCTGTTTGAGGGGAATGGATAACGTCATGGTCAGGCCTGCTTCCTGCGCGCCAGATAGATGAAGAAGGGCGTGCCGATCAGGGCGGTCATCACTCCCACCGGGACATCCTGAGGGGGCATCAGAAAGCGCGATGCCACATCGGCCAGCAGCAACAGGCTAGCTCCCAGCAGGGCACAGGCCGGCAGCAGCCAGCGGTGGTCGACGCCGAAGAGCCCCCGCGCCATGTGCGGCACGATAAGGCCGACGAAACCGATCATGCCGGCGAGCGCGACCGAACTCCCGGCGAGCAGAATCACCACCAGGCCGAGCAACAGCTTGATGGTGCCGGCGCGCATGCCGAGGCCCTTGACCATGTCATCGCCCAGCATCAGGGCATTGGCGTGCCTGACGAGCAGGGCACACAGCAGCATGGCGCCGCCGAAGAGGGGCAGCAGCGGCACCACCAGGGACAGCTCCCGCCCGGAGACGGAACCGGCCAGCCAGTACAGCACGCTCTCGAAGCTCTGCCGGTCGATGATCAGCAGGCCCTGGCTGAAGGAGACGAACATGGCCGTGACGGCCACGCCCGCCAGGACGACCCGCAGCGGCGACAGCTCCCCCTGGCGACCGCGGCTCAGCACTACCACCAGACAAGCCGCGACCAGGGCCCCCAACAGCGCCGCCCAGACGTACTCGGCCGGGGAGTGGAGGGGCAGCAGCGATACCGCGATCACCACGAAGAACATGGCCCCCGCGTTGATCCCCAGGATACCCGGCGAGGCGAGCGGGTTGCGTGTCATGGTCTGCATCAGGGCGCCGGCGATGGCCAGGCTCGCGCCGACCAGGGCGGCGATGACGGCCCGTGGCAGGCGCTCCGTTCGAATGATGATATGCGCGACCCGAGTGGGGTCGTAATGCACCAACGCCTGGGGGAAGGTGGGCAGGGCAATCTCCGTGGTGCCCAGCATGACACTCGCCACGAAGGCCGTCGCGACCAGCAGCATGCCCAGCAGCAGGCCCGCGATCCGTGAAACACGGCAACTCAGCATGCGGCTGGCCCCTCGTCTCGAGCGTGGGACACCGCGGCGGTATCGCCGGCGCAGGAAGCGGCAGACGTCGCGTGGGATGATGTCGTCCCGGCTTGTGTTTCTGGCATAGGAGCCGTGTGCCCGCGGTGAGGAGCAAGTCCGTAATGAGCGTAGAGGTCATCCAGCATGGCATTGGCGGCCAGGATGCCGCCGCCCATGATCCAGTTCACCGCATCCACTTCGAAGACGCGCTCGTTCTGCACGGCGTCCAATCGTTGCCAGAGGGGGTGCGAGGTCCAGTGCCGGTAGTTCTGCGCGATGGCGGGATCGTCCGGCTCCAGGAGCACGAAGATCACATCGGCATTCATGACCGGGATGTTCTCTTCGCTGGTCAGCTTCATGCCCCAGCCCTGGTCGTGCACGGAATCCGGCTGTTCGAATCCCAGCTCATTCAGGATGGAGCCGGCGAATCCCGTGGAGTAGATACGCACATGGTCGCTCTTGAAGCGGACCACGGCGGCCTTCTGTGGCCAGCCGTCGCCCAGCTGGTCCGCGATTCCGTGGCGAAAGTCCGCCATGCGATCGTTCCAGTCCTGCAGCAGCTCACGGGCGCGGGACTCCCGGCCCGTGGCCTCGGCCATCAGCGCCAGGGTGGCCTTGAAGTCGAAGACGGTGCCGGTGGCGACCGTCGGCGCAATCTTCTCCAGCAGCGGCCTGACCCTCTCATGACGAAATCGCGTGGCAACGATCAGGTCGGGGTCCAGCCAGGCCACCTTCTCCAGGTTGGGCTGGGTTTCCAGACCGACGTGCTCCACGCCGGCGAGCGCGTCACGCAAGTAGCGATACATGGGCTTTTCCAGCCAGGAGTCGACGACGCCGACAGGCGTGATGCCGAGCGCCACCGCGCTGTCCGTCGCGCCCTGGTAAAGGGTGACGATTCGCTGCGGAGTGGCGGGGATGACCGTGTCGCCGAACTCGCTGGGGACGATGCGCATGCCGTCGGTGTCGTTGGCGGCGAGGGGGATAGACCCCAACGGCATGAGGGACACTAGCAGCACCGTCAGCCACCGGCGCCGGGTCGGGGCGCGAGTCTTCATTTCGGCCTCCTGGCGGTTGCTGTCTTCAAAGAGGGCTCGGGGGCTTGAGGGAGCGATGACGCCTCACTTGGCGAGGCGGGACCTTGCCGTGTCACGGCGTGACCGAGCCGCCATGCCAGCGGCAGGCAGAATACGGCGATCGCCGCCAGCGCCAGGAAGGCATGGTGGAGGGCGGAGGCGCTCGCCTCGGTATAGGGGATACCCCGCTGCAGCGCGTCATTCACGGCCGTGTCGTAGTAGAGGGAGAGCGCGACGATGCCGAGCGAGGATATCAGGCGTCGAGCCATGTTGTTCATGGCCGAGGCCTGGGCGACGCTCTGTTCGGGAAGGTCCTTCATGCCCACGGTGGAGGAAGGCAGGTAGGCACAACCGAGGCCAAGGCCGCGCAGGCCCATCCAGGCACCGATCATCCAGACCGGCGTGGCCTCCGTCAGGGTGCCGAGCCCCAACAGGCTGATCATGGTGATCATCAGCCCGACACCGATACACCACTGTGGCGGGTAACGGTCGATCAGACGGCCCGCCACAGGAGAGCAGGAGGAGGCGGCAAGGGCGGTGGCCAGAAACACCAGGCCCGTGGTCAACGGGCCGAAGCCCAACGCATTCTGCATCCATAGCGGCACCAGCAGGATACAGCCGAACAGGATGATCGATTGCAGGCAGGCCAGCATGACGCTGAGGCGATACCCCTGGTGGGAAAACAGCGAAAGGTCGAGCAGGGGCGTGTTGGCGCGTCGCTCGACGCGCACGAAGAGTGCAAGCGCCAGGAGACCGGCCGTGAGCGGGAGAAGGGCCTGGAAGCCCAGGAGGTTCGTCAGCGTTTCCACCCGGCTGAGAGAGAACAGCACCGCGCCCATGCCCAGGGTGATCAGCGCAAAGCCAGGCAGATCGAACCGACGTTGATGATTGGAGGGGTCAGCCGAAAGATAGCGATAGCCACACAGCAGTCCCAGCAGCGCAAACGGTATGTTCATCAGAAACAGCGCCCGCCAGTGGCTGATTTCGAGCAACAGCCCACCGACACTCGGGCCGATGGCCGGTGCGATCATCACGGCGAAGCCCCACACCCCGCTGGCCCGGCCTCTCTGGTCGCTGGGATAGGCAGAGAAGATCAGTGACAGGGACAGGGGAATCATCAGCCCCGCCGCCACGCCCTGCAGCCCACGCGCGAGGATGATGCCGGCGAGCCCCTGGGCCATGGCGCCGAGTGCGGAGCCTGCCAGAAATCCCCACAGGCCCAGCAGATAGATGCGCTTGCGGCCAAAGCGGTCGGCCAGGTACCCGGTGAGTGGCATGATCATGCCCATGGTGATCATGAACAGGGTCACCACCCAGCTGACATCCGTGGCGCTGGCATCGAAGGTTGCCATCAATTCGGCCACGGCAAGGTTCAAGGCGCTGTTATTGAGGCTGACGGTAAAGGTACCCAGCAGCACACTGATCAGCACCTTTCCGCCATGCGCGGAAGCATTCGGCATGGACACTTACTCAGCGGGGGCACAGAAGGCGTTGGCCTGGCATAACGCCACTGCGAAACGCGTCATGGGGACAGGATGATGACATGGTGCAAAGCCAAATGCAAAACGTTATCAATTGCGGGCGGGTCAGGACGAGGGTGGCTCGCGATGCCCCATCTCTGGAACATCGGTGCCGTCTCCCGGTCAAGTGCGATGCGCCGAAAAAGCGGCGCCCGGAGGGCGCCGCCAAGCAGCAAGGCTAATCGATGTAAGGGCGCGTCAGAAGTCGAGCTGGTAGCCCAGGGTCAGGGTGCGGCCGCGGCCGGCGAAGAAGCGGTCGTCACCATCCCGGCCGACCTGTGAACGGTAGGTGATGTAGTCCTCGTCCAGCAGGTTCTCGATACCGAGGCTCGCCTTGCCCACCGGCAGCCGGTAGGCCAGGGAGGCGTCCACCAGGGTGTAGCCGTCGAAGCGCTTCAGGTTATCGTTGGTCTGCTCATCGAAGGTCCTGTCGAAGAAGTAGCTGCCCTGGAGGTGGCTCGACAGCTTGTCGTTCCAGTGGGCGCTCCAGCCCAGGGTCAGGCGCTCGGGGGCAATATTGGCGCCGGACAGCTCGGTGTCGACCTTGCCGTCGCCGTCGGTGTCGGACTCGCCCTCGCTGTAGGCGTAGGTGAAGTCCAGCCCATGAGCGTCGGTCACTTGCAGCTCGCCGGTGAGATCGACCCCGCGGATCTCCGTCTTCTCGCGGTTGCCGACGAAGACGCCGTTCTCCTCGGACAGCCGCTCGCCGAGATCGGAGTTGGACTCGTAGTAGCTCAGCTCGAAGTTCAGGCGGTTCCAGCCGAAGCGGGTGCCGAACTCGTAGTTCTCGGTGATGATGGGTTGTAGCTGCAGCAGGCTGTCGACGTCCTGGCCGGGCGTTTTGATGCCGCGCAGGGCGCGGCCCACGTCCGGCATGCCGAAGCCTTCCGAATAGTTGGCGAAGAACTGCAGCCAGTCGGTGGTCTGGTAGACGACGCCGGCGTTGAACAGGGTCTCGTCGAAGCTCGGCTTGCCGCCGTCGACCGTGACCTGGTCCTGGGTGACGTTACTGCGATCGATGGTGTTGAAGGTGTCGACATCGAGTTCGGCGTACTCGTAGCGCGCTCCGGCGTGCAGGGTCAGGCTCTCCAGCACCTTCAGGTCGCCCTGCAGGAAGGGGGCGTAGTTGCGAAACTGAGATTCGGGCACGTAAACGCGGCCGGTCTGCGCCAGCACCTGCGTGGTCTCGTCCTCGATCAGGTCGATACCGGTGGCCAGGCCCAGGCGGTCGTTGAGCAGGCCGTCCCGGCGCAGGGTGAACTTGGCGCCCAGTTTGTCGGATTCGGCCCGGGTCTGGTCGAGGCGGTCGTTGCCCTCGTCATCCACGAAGGGGAAGGCGAAGGGGTGAGTGCCGAACTGGGCGCGGAAACGCTGATGATAGAGCTGGGCGTCGAGCTCGTTGCCCAGCCAGTCGGCGTGGGCATAGGACAGGCTGAGAGTGGTGGACTCGTTGAATGGCACTTCGCCCGGCGGCGTGCCCTTGCGGGCCGTGGCGGGAATGCCCCTGTCGCGGTCGCCCTCGACGAGGACGTAGTCGGCGTGGTCTTCCAACTCGAAGCGGTTGGCAGAGAACTCGAGGTTCTGGTTGTCATCGATCCAGTAGCCCAGCTTGGCAAAGAGGTCGTAGCTGGTGGAGTCCTGGATCTCGCCCTGAATGGTCTCGACGCCGATGGGGCGATCCGCGCCGTCGAAGAAGACGCCGCGTTCCTGCCAGGTGGCCCCGGCCAGGTAGTCCCAGTCGCCGCGCTGGCCATTGACCTGGTAGTCCAACTTGTAGCCGGTGCCATCGGAATGGAAGTCATCATCGCTGGTGACGTTGACGGCGGCATGCTGGTTCACCGTGCCGCTCTCGGCGCGCTTGGTGACGTAGTTGATGATGCCGCCGGTGGCACCCAGGCCGTGCTCGGCGCTGGCGCCGTGGATCACCTCGATGCGCTCGACCATGGACAGGTCGATGGTGTAGCTGTCTCGTTGGGTGTCGCGCAGCGGGTTGGATTGCGGCACCCCGTCGATCAGGAACAAGGGCTCGCGGCCGCGGAAGGTCTCGCCGGAGTTGGTCAGCTTCTGGTGGCTGGCCGAGTAGGAGGGGATCAGGTTGCTGAGGATCTGGCCGCGGTCGCTGGTGATGGCCAGCTGCTGTTCGATCTGCTCGCGGGTGATGATGGTGACCTTCTGGGGGGTCTGGCCGGCGATGCTCTTGTTGCGGGTCGCGGTCACGACCACGGGTGATAACTCGTTGGCGGTGACTTGCTCGGTGGCCGATTGCGCGAGTGCCGTGGCGGGCAGGGCGGAGCAAAGAACGACGGGTAGCAGCCGCCTGACGTGGGGCTGTCTGGCATATGACATCTTGATGGGTGTCCCTTTGTCTGATCCGTGGTGCGTCGATGTTTTTCGATGACACTGCAATGCCTGGCGGTCATCGGGTGTTCGCTAATGATAATGTTTTGCATTTGCAGGTTCAAGATCAAATGCAAATACCAACCATTCATTGTCATGATTGACGAAGCGATTGCAGGGCTGGTCGAACTGGACCCGGTCCTCGAAGTCGATATGGAACAGCGTCGCCGAGGTGGTGAGTGCTGGGGTTGCATCGACGCGCGCGACCAGGATGACGGTGTGGATGCCCTGGCGCACGGTCAGGCGCGGCTCGGCTGATCGGGGTGGGGGTGCGTGCCCCCACCACGACCATGGTATTCTGCAAGTTCTGGCGCCTGGAGGGCCATGGTGGCCGATTCGTGGGCCGGGATGCCGGCCTCCCGACGGGAGTGTCGCTTCACCACGATTGATAATTGTTTTTATTGGTGGCATCGTTTTGCCGCTTGCCGTACCGGCCAGCCATTCGTCCAATCAACGTATTGTCGTGAACATCAAGGGAGTCCGGTCGTGGTGACGTTTCGACATCCACTCTTGCGTGGTGCCGCCCTCCTCTGGTGGCTCGTGGTCGCCCCGGTGGCGTCCGCAGAGACGCTGCTGGAGGAGGCCAGTCAGGCACAGCGTACCCAGGCCGAGCTGCAGGCGCGCATCGATGCCGCCGATGACGAGGTGCGTGAGCGGCTCGAGGAGCTGCGCCGCCTGGAGCGCGAGACGCGCCGGCTCGACGCCGAGAACGACCTGCTGGCCCCGCGCCTGGCGCGCCAGGCCGAGACCCTGAGCCGCCGTGAGACGGCCCTCGCCACCCTGACCGAGACCCGCGAGGCACTGCCGGCCCTGGAGCGGGGCCTGGTGGAGCGTCTCGCCAGCTGGGTGGAGCAGGACCTGCCGTTCCTGGCGGAGGAGCGCCGGGCGCGCGTCGCCAGCCTGGAAAGCGACCTGGCCGATCCCGAGGCGTCGGCCGGCGAGCGCCTGGAGCGCATCCTGGCCGCCTGGCGTACCGAGCTCGACTACGGCCGTGAATTCGATGCCTGGCGAGGCTATCTGACCCGAGGCGAGGTCCGGCGCAAAGTGGAATTCCTGCGCTTCGGCCGGGTGGGCTACTACTACCTGACGTCAGATGGTCGCCAAGGTGGCGTCTGGCTCGCCGAGGAGAGTCGCTGGCTCCCCCTCGACGATGACGAACGCAGCGAGGTGCGCATGGGACTGCGTATCGCCCGCGATCAGCGGGCGCCGAAGCTGCTCGAGCTACCGGTGTCGCAGCCGTTGATATCGGGCGGAACGCAGGAGGAGCGCTCATGAGCATGAGACGATTGGCCGGCGGGCTGCTGCTCGGCGTGACGCTGTGTCTGGCGCCCCTGGCCCTGGCCCAGTCCGAGGCGTTGACCACGCTGCGCGCCGAGCGTGAGGCCGCCGAGGCGCGCGATCAGGCCCGTCTGGTCGCGCTGATCGAGGACCGGGGCGCCCTGGAGGCCGCCCTGGACGAGGCACGCGAGGCACGCGATGCGGCCCGGCAGCGGCACCGCGAGCTGGAAGCCCGGCAGGCCGAGCAGGAGGCGTGGCGGGCCGAGCTCGACAGCCGCCAGCAGGAACAGGGGAGTGATCTGGAGGGCGTCCTGGCGGCGCTGGCCAGGCACAGCGGCGGGCTGCGCGATGACCTGGCCGAGAGCTGGGTGACGGTGGGCGGCGCCGAGCTACCGCCCCGCCTCGACAACGTCGAGGTGCTCGAGCGCGATCACCTCGAAGGGGTCGCCGACGCCCTGATGGCACTGACCGCCGAAACCGGCCGGGTGGTGAGCTTCGAAGCGCTGGTAGCCGACGGAAGCGGCGATATCGCCACGCGTGAGGTGGTACGTGTGGGCGATCTGGCCGCCTTCAGCGACGGCGAACTGTTGCGCCGCGGCGCCGACGAGGGCGTGCTGTCGACGATGGCGCGGACCCCGCGGGAGGTGTCGCAGGCCCTGGCCGCCTTCCAGGCCGGCGAGAGCCGTACCCTGGCGCTGGACCCGACCCGGGGGGGGCAGGTGATCGCCGCGCTGGCCCAGCGGCCCAGCCTGGTGGAGCGCTTCCACCAGGGCGGGGTCGTGGGCTATGTGGTGGTGGGCCTGGGGCTTCTGGGCCTGCTGGTGGCCCTGGCCCAGTACGGCTACCTGCTGCGGGTCAGCTGGGTGATGCGCCGTCAGCTGCGCGACCTCACCCAGCTGCGCGAGGACAACCCCCTGGGGCGGGTCCTGAGGCGCTTCCAGACCCTCGACGATCCAGTGCCGGAGGCGCTCGAGGCGCGCCTCGACGAGTCGGTGCTGGCCGAGCTGCCCAGGCTCGAGCGCGGCCAGTCGCTGGTCAAGTTGCTGGCGGCGCTGGCGCCGCTGTTGGGGCTGCTCGGCACCGTCACCGGCATGATCGTCACCTTCCAGGCGATCACCGTCTTCGGTACCGGCGATCCGCAACTGATGGCCGGCGGTATCAGTCAGGCGCTGGTCACCACCGTGCTGGGGCTGATCACCGCCGTACCGCTGCTCTTCGCCTATACCGCCCTGGTTGGGCGGAGTCGCCAGCTGGCTTGCACGTTGGAAGGGCAGGCCTGCGAGGCCCTGGCCGAACGGCTCGAGCGGCGTGCGCCCCACATCGGAACGCAGAAAGGGAGTGGCGGCCATGCTACCGCTCTGGCTTGAGCCCCTGGCGTGGTTGGTCGATGCCGGCGGCGTCATCCTGGTGGTGATCGCCCTGGTGGCGACCCTGCTGTTCAGCCTGGCCCTGGAGCGGGGGCTGTTCTTCCACATTACCTACCAGCGCGCCCGTCGGCGGCTGATCGCGCGCTGGGTGGCGCGTACCGAGCACCTCAGCTGGAGTGCCCGGACCCTGCGCGAGGTCTGGACCCGGGAGCTGATCGCCAGGCTGCGTCGCCCGCTGCCCTGGCTCAGGCTGTTGGTGGCGTGCTGTCCGCTACTGGGGCTGCTCGGTACCGTGACCGGCATGATCACGGTCTTCGACAGCCTGGCACTGAGCGATACCAGCCAGGCCCGTGCCATGGCCGACGGCGTTGCCCGGGCGACCCTGCCGACCCTGACCGGCATGGCCGTGGCGGTGATCGGCCTGCTCTTTACCAGCCGACTCGAACAGGTCATTCGGCGCGAGGAGCAGTGGCTGCACGACCTCCTGGCCGAAGCCGTGGAGGACACTCATGCGTAGACGCCGTAGTCTCGATGTCGACAATGGCGACGCCGGCGAGGTCAACCTGACCCCGATGCTGGATGTGGTCTTCATCATGCTGATCTTCTTCATAGTCACCACCAGCTTCATCAAGGAGAGCGGGATCGAGATCCAGCGGCCGGAGTCCAGCGCGGCGAGTCCCCAGCCGGACGCCCAGGTGATGGTGGCGATTACCCCCGAAGGGGCCGTCTGGGTGGGTGGTCAGCCGGTGGATGCCCATCGGGTGGGCGAGGAGGTGGCCGCCCTGGTCAGCGGCGAGGGTGGTGCGGTGATCCAGGCCGACCGCGAGGCCACCACCGGCCTGCTGATCGAGGTGATGGACCGCATCCGCCAGGCCGGCGTCGAACAGGTCGCCGTGGCCACCACCCGGAGGGCACCATGATCCGGGGGCCCGTTTCGGCCCTGGCCGGTATGCTCATGGCGCTGGTGCTGTTCTGGCTGCTGGCCCTGGTGGTTTTGCCACCCGAGGAGGAGTTCGAGGAGCTCGAGGAGCCCATAACGCTGAGAAGCGTCGAGATGCCCGAGGTGCAGGAGGAGGTCGCCGAGCCGCCACCCCAGGCCGCCCCGCCGCCGCCCGAGGTGGCGCCACCGCCGCCCCTGCCGGAACCGGCGCCGCCCATGGAGAGTCCCATCGCACTGCCCGAGCCGGAGGTGGTGGAGCCGCTGGAGGTCGAGACCACGCTGCCGGAACTGAGTGAGGCGGTGCCGGAGCCGGTGCCCACGCCTGAGCCGCGCCCCGAACCGGCACCCCCACGTGAACCATCGCCGCAGCCGTCCCCGGCCACCGAGGCCTCGTCGGCCGCCTCCGCCGAGACGAGTGCCGAGACCGTCGCCCGGACACCGGTGGAGGTGGGCCAGGTCACGCCGACCAGCCAGGTGCCGCCAGAGTATCCGAGGCCGGCCGTGCTCCGTGGTCAGGAAGGCTATGTGGAGCTGGAGTTCGTGATTCGCACCGACGGCAGCGTCGACCCCTCGAGCATTCGCGTGACCTCCGCTCATCCGAGCAATGTCTTCGACGATGCCGCCCGGAAGGCGGTGGCGCGCTGGCGATTCTCACCCGCCGAGCGGCTGCGTCGTGCCCGCCAGCGCCTGGAGTTCGAGCTGAGGTAAGCGTCATGTTGGTAAAGCGACTCGCTTCCCTGTGTGCCGCCGGATGGCTGCTGAGCGCCGCGACGGCCGGGGCCGCGCCGGCGCTGCGGGGCGACTTCATCGCCGACCTCGAGGCCCTGCAGCAGCGTCTGCAGCAGGGCGAGACCGAGGTGGTGAGTGAACGGGCCCTGTCCCAGGCCCGGCGCCTGGCCGGTGGCAATGCTGCCGACCGCTGGGCCCGGGCCCTCTATCTACAGCTGGCGGCCGGCGCCGCGGCCCGGGCAGGCCGGCCCGAGGAGGCGGCAGAGTGGCTGCGCGAGGCCCGCGAGACGCCGGGCGTCGAAGCCGAGCATCGGGATCGCTGGCAGCACCAGGAGGCCGGACTACGCCTGGTTGCCGGCCAGACCGATGCCGGTGCCGAGCTGCTGGCCGACTGGCTGGCTCGCCATTCGGGAGCACCGCGCGACCACTGGCGCCTGGTCCGGGCCCTGGCCGAACTGGAGCGCTGGGAGGCGGCCGCCGACCGGCTGACGCCTGCCTTGGACGCCACGCCCCGGCTCGAGGCCGCCCAGCAGGCGCTGGCCACGACGGTCTATCGGCGTGCGGGGCGGGGTGGCGAGGCCCTGGCGCTGATCGAGGCCGGTCTCGAGGCGTCGGACGATCCGGGGGACTGGCGTCAGGCCGCGGCCCTGGCCCAGCGGCTCGAGGGGCCCGGCCGTGCCGCGGCGATCTGGGAGGCCGGCTGGCGCCGGGGGATCCTGTCGGGGCGTGACGACCTGCGCCAGCTGGTACGCCTGCACCTGGCCGGTGGCACCCCGGCCCGGGCCGCCGAGCACCTGGAAGCAGGGCTCGCCGAGGAGCTCCTGGAAGACGACGGCGAGAACCGTCGGCTGCTTGCCCAGGCCTGGGAAGCGGCCCGGGATCGCGAGCGGGCGCTGGCCGCCTGGGAGGCGGTGGCCGAGCGCAGCGACGCCGGCGATGACTGGCTGCGCCTGGGCCAGCTCGCCCATGCCTGGGGGCAAGAGGAATTGGCCATCCGGGCGTTGCGGGCGGCCCGCACCCGGGGCCGGGAGGAGGTCGACGCCTGGCTCGAGGCCCTGGTGGCTGACGCCGCCGCGCGGGAGCCCGCTAGAGACTGAACTCGGTCCACACAGGAGCGTGATCCGAGGGCTTCTCCATGCCGCGCAGGTCGTAATCGATGCCGGCGTCGACCACCCGGTCGGCGAGCGGGGCGGTGACCAGGATATGGTCGATGCGCAGCCCGCGCCTGGGGTCGCGTTCGAAGCCGCGGGAGCGGTAGTCGAACCAGCTGAAGCGGTCGTCGACCTCGGGATAGCGGACCCGGTAGCTGTCGACCAGCCCCCAGGCCTTGATGCCCTCGAGCCACTCGCGCTCCACCGGCTGGAAGCTGGTCTTGCCCTCGCGCAGCCAGCGCTTGCGGTTGGCCTCGCCGATGCCGATGTCGATGTCCTCGGGCGAGATGTTGAAGTCGCCCATCACTGCCAGGCGCTCGTCGGGGCGGTGTCCACCCTCCAGCAGCCGCCGGAGCTGGGCATAGAACTCGCGCTTGTGAGGAAACTTGGTGGGGTGGTCGACGTTCTCGCCCTGGGGGAAGTAGCCGTTCCATACCGTCAGGGGTTCGCCGCCGACCGGGCGCAGGCGTGCGCCGATCATGCGCCGCTGGGCCTCGTCGCCGTCGTCGGGGAAGCCGAAGTGCACCGCTTCCGGCTCGCCGCACTGGGTCGTGTCGACCATCAGCGCCACGCCGTAGTGTCCCTTCTGGCCGTGGAAGTCGACCCGGTACCCCATCGCCTCCACCGCCTCGCGGGGAAACTCGCTGTCCTGGACCTTGGTCTCCTGCAGGCCGATCACCGCCGGCCGGTGGGCCGCGATCAGTGCCTCGAGCTGGTGCAGGCGCGCGCGGATGCCGTTGATGTTGAACGAGACCAGGCGCATCAGTCGTTGCTCTCCTCACCGCTGGTGCCGCCGTGCTTCTCGTCGGGATGGATGGCGATGGGCTCGGCGGCCTCCTGGCGGGCGAGCTTGCGGGCCGCCTGCAGCTTGCGCTGCTGGCGCTTCTTCTGGGTGAAGCGGGTCGACGAGGTCACCTGGTCGGGATTCTCGTGGCGCCACTTCTTGAAATCCTTGCGCTTGCCGGTGCGAATCTGCACCTTGTCGGCCAGCGAACGTGTCTTCTTGCGGCGTGTCATGACGCATGACTCCTAGCGTATCCGGGGGGCATTCTACCAGCCGGGCCAGGTGCTTCGACAGCGATCCTTGCGCGGCGCCTGTGCGGGGCGGGCCCTCGGCGGCGTAGACTGGTACAATGCCCGTTTGTGTCATGCACCCTATCCACTGAAACGGACTAGACAGCAAGCCTATGAGCGAGTCGGAACAGATCACATCACCGGCACCGGCCCAGGATCGCAAGCCCAAGCGTCGTCGTCGCAAGCCGCGGCGCCGTCAGTCGTCGAGCTGGGACCTGCGCCAGTTCCAGGTGCCGGCCGTGGCAGGCAAGTGGCGTTTCCACGACTTCGACCTGCCGCTGCCGCTGATGCGCGCCATCCACGCCCTGGGCTTCGAGTACTGCACGCCGATTCAGGCCGAGGCCCTGGCCCACACCCTGCTGGGTGGCGACGTGGTCGGCAAGGCCCAGACCGGGACCGGCAAGACCGCCGCCTTCCTGATCTCGATACTGGCCTACTTCCTCGAGGAGGAGGTCCCCAACGGCCAGAAGCCGGGCGCGCCGCGCGCCCTGATCGTGGCCCCGACCCGTGAGCTGGCCCTGCAGATCGAGAAGGACGCCAAGGCGCTGGCGCGCTTCACCGACCTCAACGTGGCCAGCGTCGTCGGTGGCATGGACTACCAGAAGCAGCGCGAGGGGCTGGGCAAGAAGCTCGACATCCTGGTGGCCACCCCCGGGCGCCTGCTCGACTTCCACCAGAAGCGCGATGTCGACCTGACCCAGGTCGAGGTGCTGGTGCTCGACGAGGCGGACCGCATGCTGTCGATGGGCTTCATTCCCGACGTCAAGCGCATCATTCGCCATACGCCGAAGAAGGAGGAGCGGCAGACCTTCCTGTTCTCGGCCACCTTCACCGAGGACATCCTCAACCTGGCCAGCCAGTGGACCCATGAGCCGGCCCACGTGGAGATCGAGGTCACGGTGGAGAATGCCGCCGACATCGACCAGCGCGTCTACATGGTCAGCGACGAGGACAAGCAGCGGCTGCTCATCAACCTGCTGCAGCAGGAGAGCTTCGACCGGGTGATGGTGTTCGGCAATCGCCGCGACCTGGTGCGCCGGCTCGACGACCTGCTGCGCAAGGCCGGCATCAATGCCGCCATGCTCTCCGGTGACGTGCCGCAGAACCAGCGCATCCGCACCCTCGAGCAGTTCCGCGAGGGCGAGATCCAGGTGCTGGTGGCCACCGACGTGGCGGGTCGCGGCATCCACATCGAGGATGTCAGCCACGTGGTCAACTACACCCTGCCGGAGGATCCGGAGGACTATGTGCACCGCATCGGCCGTACCGGCCGGGCCGGGGCCAAGGGGGTGTCGATCAGCTTCGTGGGCGAGGAGGACGCCTTCTCGCTGCCCGAGATCGAGCGCTTCATCGACGCCAAGCTGCCCTGCGAGCATCCGCCGGAAGGGCTGCTGTAAGAGGTAAGAGCGGCGCTTCGCGCCTGGAAGCTGGAAGACGCGGAAAGCCGCGTTTCTCTCGTGGTCCCCCTAATGATACAGGCGCCAGCATGCTCGATGAGGTCCTGAAGGGCGAGATCCAGGCCGCCTACCGCCGGGTGCTAGAGGGGCTCGACCTCACGCCGCGCTACGGCCAGCGGCTGATGATCGCCGAGATCGCCCGTACCCTGGCGGGCATCGAGAGCGACGAGGCCGGCCGGCGCACCAGCGACGAGCATGTCTGCGTGCTCGAGGCCGGCACCGGGACCGGCAAGACCCTCGCCTACCTGCTCGCCTCACTGCCGGTGGCCAAGGCCCGCGGCAAGCGGCTGGTGATCGCCACCGCCACCGTGGCCCTGCAGGAGCAGGTGCTCCATCAGGACCTGCCGGCTCTCAAGGCGCACAGCGGCCTCGATTTCGACTTCGCCCTGGCCAAGGGGCGGGGGCGCTACATCTGCGTGGCGCGTCTCGATCAGGCCCTCGATGGCGGCGAGGAGAACCCGACCCTGTCGCTCTTCGAGCAGTCGCTCGCCAGCGGCGGCGACGCCTTCCAGGCCCTGGCGCAGTCGCTGGGCGAGGCCTACGGCAACGGCCGCTGGGCCGGTGACCGCGACAGCTGGCCCGAGGCCATCGACGACAGCCACTGGCGGCGCCTCACCGTCGACCATCGCCAGTGCACCAACCGGCGCTGCGGCCACTACGGTGCCTGTGCCTTCTTCCGTGCCCGCCGGCACCTCGACAGTGCCGACGTCATCGTCGCCAACCACGACCTGGTGCTGGCCGACCTGGCCCTGGGCGGCGGGGTGGTGCTGCCGGCCCCCGGTGACTGCATCTATGTGTTCGACGAGGGGCACCACCTGCCCGACAAGGCGCTGCAGCACTTCACCCACCGCTTCGCCGTGGGCGGGGCGTTGCGCTGGCTGCGGACCCTGAAGAAGTCGCTCACCGAGCTGAACACCGCCCTGGCGGTGCAGCCGACCCTGGCGCGGCTACTGGCCGGACTGCCCCAGGCCCTCGACGCCCTCGAGCCGAGGCTGGGGGAGGCCTTCGCCCTGGGCCACCAACTGGCCGAGCGTCCCCAGGGGCTCGCCGACGGCGAGGAGAGCCGCCACCACCGTTTCGAGATGGGCCGGGCGCCGGAGGCGTTGCGCGAACTGGCCGCCGCCCTGGTGGTGATCTTCGCCGAGCTCTCGCGCACCCTGGAGAGCATGAGCGACATCCTGCGCGAGAGCCTCGATCCGGACAAGCATACCGGGCTGCCCCGCGAGCAGGCCGAGGCCTGGCTGCCGCTGGTGGCACTGCTGCACGGCCGTGCGCTGGAGGCCCACGCCCTGTGGCTGGCCTTCGGCGAGCAGGACGAGCCGGGGGAGCCGCCCCGGGCGCGCTGGCTGACCCTCGAGCGTTTCGGTGGCGAACCCGAGCTGACCTTCTCGGCGAGCCCGGTCTCCGCCGCCCACACCCTGGCCAGGACGCTCTGGGGCAGCAGCTTCGGTGCCGTGGTGACCTCGGCGACGCTGACCGCGCTCGGGCGCTTCGAGCGCCTGCAGGAGCGGGCCGGGCTCGCCAACCGCTACCGCTACCAGCGCCTGCCGAGCCCCTTCGACTACTCCCGGGCGGTGCTCAGCGTGCCCCGGGAGGCGGTCGACCCGGCCGACCGCGAGGGCCACGAGCGCGCCATCGTCGACTTCGTCGAGGCCCTGGGCGAGCAGGAGGCGGTACTGATGCTGTTCTCGTCGCGGGCCCAGTTGCGCGGCGTGGAGAAGGCGCTCTCGAAGGCCCGCCGCGAGCGGGTGCTGGCCCAGGATCGGCTGCCCAAGCGCGAGCTGATCGCCCGGCATCGGGCGCGGGTCGATGCCGGGGAGGGCAGCATCATCTTCGGCCTGGCGAGCTTCGCCGAGGGGATCGACCTGCCCGGCGACTACCTGACCCATGTGGTGATCACCCGGCTGCCGTTCTCGGTGCCCGACGATCCGGTGGGCGCGACCCTGGCCGAGTGGATCGAGAGCCGCGGTGGCAATCCCTTCATGCGCATCAGCGTGCCGGATGCCTCGATCAAGCTGGTCCAGGCCTGTGGCCGGTTGATCCGCAAGGAGGCCGATGCAGGGCGCATCACCCTGCTCGACCGCCGGGTACTGACCCGCCGCTACGGCCGGGCGCTGCTCGATGCGCTGCCGCCCTTCGTGCGCGAGATCGACGGGGTCCGTGAGGTGTGAGAGGGCAGAGGTAAGGCGTGAGGGAAGGGCGCCCGGACCGGCCACGCGGTGCGTCCCGCAACGAACGGACCCGCCTTGAGGCGGGTCCGTGGCCGTGCGGTTCGCGAGAGACGGGGGTCAGGCGGCCTGGCGGCGCTCGGCCAGCACCGGTGCCAGCTTCTGGTTCATGCGCTTGAAGGACTCGACGGTGGTGTCCCAGTCGATGCAGGCGTCGGTGATGGAGACCCCGTACTGGAGCTGGCTGCGGTCCTCGGGGATCTTCTGGTTGCCCCAGCCGATGTTGGATTCCACCATCAGGCCGATGATCGAGCGGTTGCCCTCGAGGATCTGGTTGGTGACGTTCTCCAGTACCAGCGGCTGCAGAGCCGGGTCCTTGTTGGAGTTGGCGTGGGAGCAGTCGATCATGATGTTGGGCATGACCCCGGCCTTCTTGAGTTCCTGCTCGGCCAGCGCCACGCTGACGCTGTCGTAGTTGGGCTTGCCGTTGCCGCCGCGCAGCACCACATGGCCGTAGGCGTTGCCGCGGGTGCGGATGATCGCCACCTGGCCGGCCTGGTCGATGCCGAGGAAGTTGTGCGGGTGCGCCACCGACTGCAGGGCGTTGACGGCCACGTCGAGGCTGCCGTCGGTGCCGTTCTTGAAGCCCACCGGACAGGAGAGGCCCGAGGCCATCTCGCGGTGGGTCTGGGACTCGGTGGTACGGGCGCCGATCGCCGACCAGCTGATGCAGTCCTGCAGGTACTGGGGCGAGATCGGGTCCAGCGCCTCGGTGGCCAGCGGCAGGCCCATCTCGGCCAGCTCCACCAGCAGCCGGCGGGCGATATGCAGGCCTTCCTCGATCTCGAAGGAGTCATTGAGATGCGGGTCGTTGATCAGCCCCTTCCAGCCCACGGTGGTGCGCGGTTTCTCGAAGTAGACGCGCATCACGATATAGAGGCTATCCTTCACCTCATCGGCCAGTCGACGCAAGCGACGGGCATAATCCAGGGCGGCATCGACGTCGTGGATGGAGCAAGGGCCCACCACCACCAGCAGGCGGGGATCGTGGCCCTCGAGGATGCGCTGGATCGTCTCGCGACCCTCGATCACCGTGCGTTCGGCGGTCTCGGTGAGCGGAATCTCGTTCTTCAGGGCCTCGGGGGAGATCAGGACGTCCTGGGCCAGGACGTTGAGGTTGTTGACCTGCTGCTCGGACATTGTGCTACCTGTGTCGTGTCTGCGCTGATGGCGAATAACAATAGTGGGTCCTACTATCGCCCGTGAGCATGGCAAAAATCAATCGCGCCGGGGAACCGTCGGGGCGCCGGCGTGTCCCAGCGCGGGCATCGCCGGCATGGTATTCGGCTTGATGCACGCGCCAGAAACGGGAACACTTATGCCACTTCGGCTCCGGCCTTCAACTCCCAGCTGCCCCAGGGCTTCAGGTTGACACTATGCATGCTTTACCAGTCCGTTCGCGGCGACTCATCGGCATCCCGTCATGCTTCCCTCGGCCGGGGAGGGCGTGAATGGGCACCCGGGAGACCGATCAACAACTCGTCGAGCGCGCCCAGCAGGGTGACACCCGTGCCTTCGACCTGCTGGTGAGGAAGTACCAGCATAAGATCATCGGGTTGATCGGCCGCTACGTGCACGACCACGCCGAGGTCCAGGACGTGGCCCAGGAGGCCTTCATCAAGGCCTATCGGGCGCTGGGCAAGTTCCGCGCCGAAAGCGCCTTCTACACCTGGATGTACCGGATCGCCATCAACACCGCCAAGAACTACCTGGTCTCCAAGGGGCGTCGTCCCCCGGGCAGCGATCTCGATATCGTCGACGCCGAGATCGTCGACCACAGCGGTCGCCTGGCCGACATCGAGTCGCCGGAGGCGGCGATCGCCCGGGACCAGCTCGAGGCCGCGGTCTTCGAGGCGATCGAGAATCTGCCCGACGACCTGCGCACCGCCATCACCCTGCGTGAACTCGATGGCCTCTCCTACGAGGACATCGCCCAGATCATGCAGTGTCCGGTGGGTACGGTGCGCTCGCGGATCTTCCGTGCCCGGGAGGCGGTGGATCAGCACATCCAGCCGCTGGTGACCACGTCGCGCAACCGCGAGCCGATCCCGGAATGAGGTGGTCGACAAGGTTTTTGACATTTTGCTGAACTGTCCGGCGCTTGCGGCGTCAGAAGCAGTGACCGACCCGCCACCAGCGGGTTCTAACATGTCGGCATCGCCGGGCCGTGGCCTCGAATGCCGACCTTCCAGGCTGTCAATGGATGCGAGGCAGGGTGCCTTGCGAGTGCGAGGGTGTGAAGAATGAGTCAGAACGCACGGGAATCGCTTTCTGCCCTGATGGACAACGAAGGTGATGAGCTCGAGTTGCGCCGGGTGCTGAAGTCGTTGGATGACTCCCCTGATGCCGCCGACGCCTGGCGACGCTACCACCTTATGCGCAGCCTGATGCGACGTGAGCCGGGCGTCGATCTCGCCACCGATCTTTCCGCCGGCGTCATGGCGCGACTCCAGGACGAGCGGGCGCCACACCTCGAGCCCGAGGTGCCGTCGACCCGCCGCTCACTACCGTTTGCTCGCAGTGCCGGCATCGCCGCTGCCGTGTCGCTGATGGTGATCAGCGGCGTGCAGTTCTACCAGGGCGGTGGTGGCGGCAGCGAACCTGGCCTGGCGTCGGGCCCCGACAGTCAGCCGGCACCGGCGTCGCTGGCCACGACCGAAGGCGGCGCCGGCAATTCGGCCCGTCCGTCGCTGGTCGACCTGCCACTGTTCCAGGCGCCCATGGGGGCTTCCGGCGGTGGCCAGGGGCTGATGACCGTCGGGACCGGGGGCCAGTCGCCCATGTTCATGGCGCCCAGTCCCCGCCAGTCGTTGAGGTCCGACGAGGAGCAGGCACGCCTGCTGCAGTCCTATCTCGACCGCCACGCCGAAGGCTCCGCCTATCGCAGCGGTGACGCCTGGATGCCGCTGCTGCGCGCCTCGGGCAGCGAGTCGCTGGGAACGCGCTGATGCCGGGACGGTGCTGATGCGAGCTGGCTCTCTACTCGTTCGCAAGTGGGCGACGCGCCGGTGGCTGGCAGCGGCGCTGCTCGCCGGGGGCGGGTTGGTGATGACCGTCGATGCCCCGGCCCTGGCGGCCGACAGCGAGGCCGGCGAACGCTTCGATTGTCGTGAGCTGGCCGACCGGGCACCTCCCGAATCTGCTCTCGACTGGTTCGAGCGCAGCCTGTGGGCCAGTCACTGCTACGTCTTCCAGGCGCGTGCCGTACGGATCGGTTATGACGGCATCAGGACCCTGGCCCTTTCCCATCACGTCGAGGACGGAGTCGAGCGCGAGGCGGCCAGCTTCCTCGATGGCCCGCCGGTGGTCTTCGAGCGTCGGGGGCGAATCGGACGCCTGAGCTGGGCCGAAAAGGGCGGGGAGGTGCCGGCCTCGCCGGCCGGGATCGCCGCCCACCTCGACGGTTACTATCGTCTGCAACTGGGCGGCGAGGGGCGCATCGCCAGCCGTCGCACCGTGCGCCTGGATATCGAACCCCTCGACAGCCTGCGCTTCGGTCATCGTCTCTGGCTCGACGCGGCCACGGCCCTGCCGCTCAAGCAGATGCTGCTGGACGAGGCGGGGCGAGTGATCGAGACCTTCCAGTTCACCGAGCTCGACCGGCCACGCCTCCATGAGGGACATGTCGTCCTCGATCGATACCGCGAGGCGCCGGACGACCCCTGGGTCATCGGTTGGCTGCCCGAGGGCTTCGTGCCCCAACCGGTGGATACCCGCAGCTCGCAGCACGGCGACGCGGTCAAGCATCGACTCTACAGTGACGGCCTCTCTACCCTCAGCCTTTTCGTCGAACCCATCGAGGGGGCCGATCTGCTGGCCCCGGGCATGCACCGCCTCGGTGTCTCCCATGCTGCCGTGCGTCATCGCGAGCTGGGTGGGCGCCCGATGCAGGTGGTGGTGATGGGCGAGCTGCCACCTCGCGTGCTGCTACGCGTGGCCGATACCCTGGAGTGGCGTGACGAGGACGCCGCCGTGTCGTCGGTGATCCACGACGGTGACGCCGCGGAGGGCGGGCCATGACCCTGCCCCCCCCCTGGCAGATCCCATCGGTCGCGGCGAGTCGGGGCGACCCGTTGCCCGGCGGGTACCGGGGCTTGGTTTCGCGCCGAGGCGCCGCCATCTTCGACGATACGACGACCCCTGTCGTCCGCGACGGCCGGTCGGGTTCGCAGCGTCGGCCTGAGTCGGCAGTCGCCGAACCCACGAGCATTTCCCCTTGATCGTTCGCAGGAGCATTCCATGAAGCGCATGACTCGACACCTTTCCCTGTGGATGCTGCTGGCCGCGACCCTGCTGGCCTGGCAGTCGGCCATGGCACGCGAACTGCCGGACTTCACCGAGCTGGTGGAGCAGGCGGCCCCGGGGGTGGTCAACATCTCCACCTCCCGGGTAGAGCGGAGCCGTGACGACCCCTTCGGGGGGTTCGGTGGCCAGGAGATACCGGAGATCTTTCGTCACTTCTTCGGTGATCGCTTCCCGATGCCGCCGGGAGGCGGCGGCCAGGGGCGCCCCCAGGAGCGTCAGTCGCTGGGCTCCGGCTTTGTCATCAGCGAGGATGGTTACATCCTGACCAATGCCCATGTGGTCCAGGGGGCCGACGAGATCCTGGTGCGCCTCAACGACCGTCGGGAGCTTGCCGCCGAGCTGATCGGGGCCGATGAGCGCACCGACGTGGCGCTGCTCAAGGTGGATGCCGACGACCTGTCGACCCTGGCCCTGGGCGATTCCGATGGCCTCAGGGTCGGTGAATGGGTGGCCGCGATCGGTTCGCCCTTCGGCTTCGATCACTCGGTCACGGCCGGTATCATCAGCGCCATCAACCGAACCCTCCCGCGGGACGCCTATGTGCCCTTCATCCAGACCGATGTGGCGATCAACCCGGGCAACTCCGGTGGTCCGCTGTTCAACCTCGATGGTGAAGTGGTGGGGATCAACTCCCAGATCTTCACCCGCAGCGGCGGTTTCATGGGGCTCTCCTTCGCCATCCCCATCAACGTGGCCATGGACGTGGCCGACCAGCTGCGCGACGACGGCCGCGTCAGCCGTGGTTGGCTCGGGGTGATGATCCAGCCGGTCTCCCGCGATCTGGCCGAGTCCTTCGGCATGGATGGCCCCAGCGGGGCGCTGATCGCCGACCTGGACCCGGAAGGCCCCGCGGCCCGCGGCGGCCTGCGGGCCGGCGATGTCATCCTCGAGGTGGACGGCGACGAGGTCGACCGCTCCAGCACCCTGCCGCGGCTGATCGGCCGGACGAGCCCCGGCAGCGAGGTGGAGCTGGTGCTGCTGCGTGACGGCGAGCGGCGTCGCGAGACGGTGACCGTGGGCGACTGGCCGGATGCCGAGGGCCGCGAGATGGCCAGGGCCGAGCAGAGCGGCCGTCAGGCCCGGCTGGGCCTGGCCGTCAGCGAACTCGACGCCGACCAGCGTGAGCGGCTCGGTATCGAGGGTGGCGTGCTGGTTCGTGATCTCGACCCGAGAGGCGCCGCCGCCGCCGCCGGCATCCGGCCGGGGGACGTGCTGGTCAGCATCGACCACCAGGCCGTGGAGAGCGCCGACCAGCTGGTCGAGGTGGTGGCCTCGCTGCCCTCCGACCGTGCCGTGCCGGTGCGCCTCTATCGCGACGGGCGTTCGCTGTTCGTCGCCCTGCGCCTCGCCGATGACTGATACCCCCGTCGGCAGGCTCTCCTGAAACGGCAACCCGACGGCACAGACCGTCGGGTTGCTGTTCCTGTCAGTCGCATCCCGCTACAATAGCGCCCACTCTCTTGCCCGCATGCCAGCGTCACGACGCCCGGCCGTGGCCCGAACCAACCAGGCAGAAGCGACTCGATGTCTCACGACACCCCCTCCGATCAGCTCAAGCATATTCGCAACTTCTCGATCATCGCCCATATCGACCACGGCAAGTCGACCCTGGCCGACCGCCTGATCCAGACCTGCGGTGGCCTGAGCGAGCGCGAGCTCAAGGAGCAGGTGCTCGACTCCATGGACCTCGAGCGCGAGCGCGGCATCACCATCAAGGCCCAGTCGGTGACGCTGGACTATCACGCGCAGGACGGCAACACCTACCAGCTCAACTTCATCGACACCCCCGGGCATGTCGACTTCTCCTACGAGGTCTCCCGTTCGCTCTATGCCTGCGAAGGGGCACTGCTGGTGGTGGATGCCGGCCAGGGCGTCGAGGCGCAGTCGGTGGCCAACTGCTACACCGCCATCGAGCAGGGGCTCGAGGTGCTGCCGGTGCTCAACAAGATGGACCTGCCCCAGGCCGACCCGGACAAGGTTGCCCACGAGATCGAGGAGATCATCGGCCTCGATGCCACCGATGCCTGCCGGGTCTCGGCCAAGAGCGGCCTGGGCATCGACGCGCTGCTCGAGCGCCTGGTGCGCGACATCCCGCCGCCCAAGGGCGATCCGGGCGCTCCCTTGCAGGCGTTGATCATCGACTCCTGGTTCGACAACTACCTGGGGGTAGTGTCGCTGGTCCGGCTGTTCGACGGCACCCTGAAGAAGGGCGAGAAGATCCGCCTCAAGTCCACCGGGCGGGATTGGCTGGCCAACGAGGTGGGTATCTTCACCCCGTTGCGCCGCGAGACCGGCATCCTGCGGGCCGGCGAGGTGGGCTTCATCGTCGCCGGCATCAAGGACATCCAGGGCGCCCCGGTGGGCGATACCATCACCCATGCCAAGACGCCGGACGTGGCGCGCCTGCCCGGCTTCCAGAAGGTCAAGCCGCAGGTCTACGCCGGCATGTTCCCGGTCAGTGCCGACGACTACGAGGACTTCCGCGACGCCCTGGAGAAGCTGGCGCTCAACGACGCCTCGCTGGCCTACGAGCCGGAGAACTCCGACGCCCTGGGCTTCGGCTTCCGGGTCGGCTTCCTCGGTACCCTGCACATGGAGATCGTCCAGGAGCGCCTCGAGCGCGAGTACGACCTGGACCTGCTCACCACCGCGCCCACCGTAGTCTACGAACTGGCCATGAAGAACGACGAGGTGAGGTACGTCGCCAACCCCTCCAAGCTGCCGGACATGGCCGACGTCGAGGAGATGCGCGAGCCCATCGTGCGGGCCAGCATCCTGGTGCCCCAGGACTTCGTCGGCAATGTCATCACCGAGTGCGAGCAGCGCCGTGGCACCCAGCTCGACATGCAGTTCCTCGGCAGCCAGATCCAGCTTACCTACGAACTGCCGATGAGCGAGGTGGTGATGGACTTCTTCGACCGCCTGAAGTCCATCTCCAAGGGCTACGCCTCCCTGGAGTACAACTTCGAGCGTTTCCAGGCGGCCAAGCTGGTACGCCTGGACGTGCTGATCAACGGCGACAAGGTCGATGCCCTGGCGGTGATCATCCACCGCGATCATGCCCATGGCCGCGGGCGGCTGCTGGTCGAGAAGATGAAGGAGCTGATTCCGCGTCAGATG
Source organism: Halomonas sp. LBP4 (assembly GCF_003202205.1). GTDB lineage: Bacteria > Pseudomonadota > Gammaproteobacteria > Pseudomonadales > Halomonadaceae > Halomonas > Halomonas flagellata. The sequence goes on along the minus strand of NZ_PDOG01000001.1, from coordinate 288,007 downwards.
TTCGATGTGGCCATCCAGGCCGCCATCGGCGGTCAGGTGGTGGCCCGCTCCACCGTCAAGGCGCTGCGCAAGAACGTGACGGCCAAGTGCTACGGCGGCGACGTCACCCGCAAGAAGAAGCTGCTCGAGAAACAGAAGGCGGGCAAGAAACGCATGAAGCAGGTCGGCCGGGTCGAGATTCCCCAGGATGCCTTCCTCGCCGTGCTCAAGGTAAATGACTAGGAACGGATGACCGCATGGACTTCTCTCTACTGCTGGTGGTGGCGGTTGCCGTCACCGGCCTGATCTGGCTGCTGGATCTGGTCTGGTGGCGGCCGGCGCGCCGGCAGCGACTGGTGAACGCCGAGGCGGGTACCACCGAGGGGCTCGGCGAGCGTGCCCGCGAGAAGGCGCTCAAGGAGCCGTGGCCGGTCGACTACTCCCGGTCGTTCTTTCCGGTGCTGCTGGTGGTGCTGCTGCTGCGCAGCTTCGTGGTGGAACCCTTCCAGATCCCCTCGGGCTCCATGCGCCCGACCCTGGAGGTGGGGGATTTCATCCTGGTCAACAAGTTTACCTATGGCTTGCGGCTGCCGGTGACCCATACCCGCATTCTCGAACTCGACGAGCCCGAGCGCGGCGACGTCATGGTGTTCCGCTTCCCCGACGAACCCTCGGTGAACTTCATCAAGCGGGTGGTGGGGCTGCCGGGTGACCGGGTGCGCTACGAAGGCAAGCAGCTCTATGTCAATGGCGAGCCGGTCTCCAAGCGGCTGCTGGCGGAGGCGGGGACCGAGGCGCCCGGCGAGCTGCTGCTCGAGGAGCGGCTGGGCGAGCTGGCCCACCGTATCTACAATAACCCTCGAGATCCGGGCCCGCAGATGCGCGAGCTGGTGGTCCCCGAGGGCCACTACTTCACCATGGGCGACAATCGCGACCACTCCAACGACAGCCGCTACTGGGGCTTCGTGCCGGAGGAGAACATCGTCGGCCGCGCCTTCGCCGTGTGGATGCACTGGGACGGTGGTCTGCCCAGCTTCACCAGCGTTCGCCGCATCCGCTAGACCTGGCCTGAGCACGGTGTTCCTTCGTGCCGGGCCCGGCCCGTTTCCCGAACCTTTCAGCCCCGACATCGATCATTCAGGAGCTTCGTGAGCAACTCCCTCAACGCCTTCAGCCGACGCCTCGGTCACTCCTTCGGCGATGCCGCCCTGCTGGAGCTGGCCATGACGCACCGCAGCTTCGGCGGCCAGAACAACGAACGTCTCGAGTTTCTCGGCGATTCGATCGTCAACTTCGTGATCGCCGAGGCGCTCTTCCAGCGCTTTCCCGAGGCCCGCGAGGGCCAGCTGTCGCGGCTGCGCGCCCGGCTGGTCAAGGGCCAGACCCTGGCCGAGCTGGCCCGGGAGATGGGCTTCGGCGAGCACCTGCGCCTGGGGTCCGGCGAGATGAAGAGCGGCGGCCACCGTCGCGAGTCGATCCTCGCCGACGCGGTCGAGGCGGTGATCGGCGCCATCTACCTGGACGCCGGCATGGACGTCGCTCGAGCCAGGGTGCTCTCCTGGTACGCCGAGCGGCTCGAGGCCATCAGCCTGCAGGACACCCAGAAGGATCCCAAGACCCGGTTGCAGGAGTTTCTCCAGTCGCGACAGTCGCCGCTGCCGCGCTACGAGGTGGTCTCGGTGGAGGGCGAGGCCCATGCCCAGACCTTCACCGTGGAGTGCCATATCGAGGTGCTCGACGAGCACACCACGGGGGTCGGCGCCAGCCGTCGCCATGCCGAACAGCAGGCCGCCGAGAAGGCCCTGGAACGGCTCGAGCCCAGAGGAGTCCGCTCATGACCCAGACCTGCGGCTTCGTGGCCATCGTCGGTCGCCCCAATGTCGGCAAGTCCACGCTGATGAACCGCATCCTCGGCCAGAAGATCTCGATCACCTCGCGGCGTCCCCAGACCACCCGTCATCAGGTGATGGGCATCAAGACCGAGGGCGAGGCCCAGTTCATCTACGTCGACACCCCGGGCATCCACATCATGGCGAAGGATCGCAACAAGGCGATCAATCGCTTCATGAACCAGGCGGCGACCCAGGCCCTGCGCGACGTCGATTGCGTGGTGTTCATCATCGACCGCACCCGCTGGTCCGATGAGGATCAGGTCGTGCTCCAGCGCCTCGAGCACGTCGAGGCTCCGGTGATCCTGGCGGTCAACAAGGTCGACCGGTTGCAGGACAAGACCAGCCTGCTGCCCTGGCTGGAAGAGGTCGGTGCCCGGCGCGAGTTCGCCGCGATCGTGCCGATCTCGGCCAAGCACGGCACCAACGTGCCGGAGCTGGAGCTCGAGGTCGCCGGGCATCTGCCCGAGAGCATCCACTACTTCCCCGAGGACCAGGTCACCGACAGGAGCCAGCGCTTCCTGGTCGCCGAGCTGGTGCGCGAGAAGGTGATGCGCCAGCTCGGCGACGAGCTGCCCTACCAGATGACCGTGGAGATCGAGGAGTTCCGTGACGAGGGCAGGGTGGTGCATATCAGCGCCCTGATTCTGGTCGAGCGGCCCGGGCAGAAGAAGATCCTCATCGGCGAGAACGGCGAGCGTATCAAGAGCATCGGTCGCGAGGCGCGCCTCGACATGGAGCGTGCCCTCGGCGCCAAGGTGATGCTCAATCTCTGGGTCAAGGTCAAGCGCGGCTGGTCCGACGATGAACGGGCGCTGAAGAGCCTGGGCTACAACCTGGACTGACGTTGTCGGTTGGCCCTGAAGAGCGTGCAGCGGTAAAGTCGTCGAGACCGCTCCTTTGGGGTCAGACCCCGGCAAAGTTGCCAGGCCTGTCATAGGGCACTCGACGAGCCGATTCGATACCGCCGGGGTCTGACCCCAAAGGGCCTCCCGGCGTCGGTAACCAACCTGCGGGCTATCCCCGACCGGCTGATTCATCGGCCATGTCCCCGGGACGCATTGAGTCTGACCCCCTGGATGGACCTCTACCGCCATGAATCCCCAGCCGGCCTTCCTTCTGCACAAGCGCCCCTACCGCGAGACCAGTGCCCTGGTCGAGCTGCTGACCCTCGAGCACGGCCGGGTGCGGGCGGTGGCCCAGGGGGTGCAGCGTCCGGGAAGCCGGTCGCGCTCGCGGCTGCAGCCCTTCGCCCCGCTGCACGTCACCTGGGTCGGCGAGGGCGAACTCAAGCGCTTGCGCCTGATGGAGAGCCACGGCGCGGCGGCCCTGCTGGCCGGCGAGGGGCTGCTCTGCGGCCTCTACGCCAACGAGCTGCTGGCCCGGGTGCTGCCGGTGGAGTTTCCGGTAGCCGAGGTGTTCGCCTTCTATACCGCCCTGCTCGAGGCGCTGCCACGCCCGGAAGGACGTGCGGCGGCGCTGCGTCGGCTGGAGCTCTCGCTGCTCGAGGCGCTGGACGCCGCCCCGCGGTTCGCCGAACCCGATGGCCGCGGCCTGGACCCCCAGCGCCGTTACCGCTTCGATATCGCCTCGCGAGCCTTCGTCCCCGGCGAACCGGGCATCGATGGCCGTACCCTGCGCCTGCTGGCCGCCGGCGACTGGGGCGAGCCGGGGCTCGCCGGCCCGGCCAAGGCGGTGACCCGGGCGGCACTAGCGCCACTGCTCGGTGCCCGCCCGCTGCGCTCACGGGAACTGATGCGCCAGCTTGCCGAAAAGCGCCGGGCTCGTCAGGACTCCGTCCGGGAGCTTTAAGCTCGCCCGGCTACGCAGGGAGCTTTAAGCTGTAAGCTATAAGAAAAACCCTTGCTATTAGCGAGCTGGATGGCAGCATCGTGGCTTACGGCTTACCCAAGGAGAGTCTCATGCATCCCCCACGCATTCTGCTCGGCGTCAACATCGACCATATCGCCACCCTGCGCCAGGCGCGGGGCACCCGCTATCCGGACCCGGTCCAGGCCGCGCTGCTCGCCGAGGAGGCGGGCGCCGACGGCATCACCGTCCACCTGCGCGAGGACCGTCGCCATATCCAGGAGCGCGACGTGCGCCTGCTGGCGGAGGTGCTCAATACGCGCATGAACCTGGAGATGGCGGTCACCGACGAGATGCTTCGCCTTGCCGAGGCGGTGCGCCCGGCGCATGTCTGCCTGGTGCCGGAGAAGCGCGAGGAGCTGACCACCGAGGGGGGGCTCGACGTGGTCGGCGGCTTCGACGGTGTTGCCGCCGCCTGCCGGCGCCTCGCCGACGCCGGCTGCGAGGTGTCGCTATTCATCGATCCGGAACCGGAGCAGATCGAGGCCGCCGCCAAGGCCGGTGCGCCGGTGATCGAGCTGCATACCGGGGCCTATGCCGAGGCCTCGGGGGAGCGCGCCCGCGGCGAGCATGCACGGCTCTCGGCGGCCGCGGAAATGGCCGGCGAGCTGGGGCTGGTCGTCAACGCCGGTCATGGCCTGCACTACCACAATGTCGAGGCCATCGCGGCGATCCCCGGCATTCACGAGCTCAATATCGGCCATGCCATCATCGCCCGGGCTCTGTTCGTCGGCCTCAAGGAGGCGGTGGGGGAGATGAAGCGGCTGATGATCGCCGGCCAGGAAGCCGGCCTGCTGGCGGCGCTTGACGAGCATGATCACGGGGATGGCGAGGCGGGTGGCTGCTGCCGATGATCATCGGGATCGGCACCGATATCGCGCGAATCGAGCGCTTCGATCGGGCGATGGTCCGCCTCGGCCCGCGCTTCGCCCAGCGCCTGCTGGGGGAGGAGGAACTGGAGCGTTTCCACGGCCACGGCCTGCCGGCGGCCTTCCTGGCCAAGCGGTTCGCCGCCAAGGAGGCCTTCGTCAAGGCGCTGGGCACCGGGCTGCGGCGTGGCATGCGCTGGACCGAGATCCAGGTGGTCAACGACGCCCTGGGGCGGCCCTCACTGGTCCTGGACGGCAAGGCGCACGAGCTGGCCGGGGTCGCCGGCGTGCGCTCCATTCACCTGTCATTGACCGATGAAGCGGAACTGGCGGTGGCCTTCGTCGTGCTCGAGGGCTGAGCCGTCTGCCAGTCGCGCAGCCCCGCCATGGCGGCGAAGAGGTCATCGAGCAAGGGGGTGACGCCCTCGCGCCCGCGTGAGCGAAGGCGTGTCTCCAGGGTCTCGGCGATCAGGGCCAGACGCGGCGCCCCGCAGTAGCGGCAGGCGCCGTTGAGGGCGTGAATGGCGTCGAGCAGGGCTTCGTCGTCCTCCCGTTCGAGCGCCTCGCGAATTGCCGTCTTGCTCTCCGGCAGCGAGTCTGCCAGGCGTGCCAGCAGCTCCCTGGCGAGGGGCTCGCGTCCCCCGGCGAGGCGCGTGCCGAGGGTCAGGTCGACGACCGCCAGCTCCCCGTCTTCTTCCGCCCGCTCGACGGGCATGTCGCCGGTTTCCAGGGGCGGCAGGGTGGGCAAGTCCAGATGGTGCTGCAGCAGTTCCGTCAGGCCGTGGGTATCCAGCGGCTTGATCAGGACATCATCGAGGCCGCTGGCCAGCAGCCGCTGGCGCTCGTCCTCCAGCACATGGGCGGTGACCGCGATGATGGGCCGATGGCTCCAGGCCCCCTGTAGCCGGCGCAGCGCCCGGGTGGTCTCGATGCCGTCCATGCCCGGCATGCGGATGTCCATCAATACCAGGGCGTAGTGCCGTTCCTGGGCCATGGCCAGGGCCTCTTCGCCACTCGCTGCCAGGTCCACCTCGAGCCCCGGGCGCCGGATCAGTTCCCGCAGCAGCAGCCGGTTGGACTCGGTGTCATCCACGACCAGCAGGCGCAGCGGCCCCGCCTCGCTCTCGTCCTCGGGGGTGGGCAGCGTGGCCGGCTGCTGCCCGCCGAGCTGGCGTTGTACCGCCTCCACCAGGGCGACCCGGGAGAGCGGCTTGCTCAGCACCTCGCCGCCCTGGGGCGGTGCCAGCAGCGGCAGATCCAGAGGGCTGGTGTTGACCAGCAGCAGGGCGGGACAGGTGATGGCGTCGAGCCGGCGCTGCCAGGTCGCGATCCCGGTGGCGTCGAGGGCCTGGTCGGGAATGCCCGCCACCAGCAGCGCGGGCGAGCTCGCCGGGGCCGGCCGCTGCCCGGCATCGACCACCCTGGCTCCCCAGCGGGTGAGCAGGTGATGCAGCGCCCGCCGGGTGGCGGGGTGCGGCTCGTCGAGCAGCACGGTCTCGCCGGCCAGCTGCAGCTCTGGAGGGCGCTCGCGCTCCTCGTCACCTTCCAGCGGCAGAGTGAAGGCGAAGGTCGAGCCCTTGCCGGGGGCACTCTCCACGCCGATCTCGCCACCCATCTGCTCCACCAGCTGCCGACAGATGGTCAACCCCAGGCCGGTGCCGCCGAACTCCCGGGAGTGGCTCGGATCGGCCTGGCGGAAGGCCTGGAAGAGCCGCTGGCAGTTCTCGGGGGAGAGGCCGATACCGGTATCGCTGACGCTGACCCTGAGGGTCACCCGGCCGGTCTCGGCCTGTTCCACCATCACTCGCACGGTGATCTCGCCCCGTTCGGTGAACTTGATGGCGTTGTTGACCAGGTTGGTCAGCACCTGGCGAATGCGTAGCGGGTCGCCGGTCAGGGCGACGGGCACATCGTCGTAGACCAGCCCGAGCAGTTGCAGGTCCTTCAGATGGGCCTGGGGGGCCTGCAGCGCGAGTACCTCGTCCACCAGCGTCACCATGTCCAGCGGGACATGCTCGAGTTCGAGCCGGCCCGCCTCGATCTTGGAGAAGTCGAGCACATCGTTGACCAGCATCAGCAGGTTGTCGCAGGCACGATGGACATGGTCGAGCCACTCGCGCTGGCGCGGCTCGAGCCGCGAGCGCCCGAGCAAGCGGCAGAAGCCGATGATGCCGTTGAGCGGGGTGCGGATCTCGTGGCTCATGTTGGCGAGGAACTCCGACTTGATGCGGTTCGCCTCCAGCGCCCGGCGGTGGGCCATGTCGAGCTCGATGTTCTGGACCTCGATGGTCTCCATCGACTCCTGCAGCTCGGCGGTGGTCTGCTCGATCTGGCGCTGGACCTCATCCCGGGCGTGGTCGAGGTGGGCGGAGAGGGCATTGACGCGCGCTGCCAGTCCGGCCAGCTCCGGGGGGGAGGAGAAGGTGAGGGGCGGCGGGTTGTCGCCGCTGGCCAGGCGTGCCAGGGCCTGGTCCGCGGCCTGCACCGGGGCGATCAGGCGGCGACTGGTGGTATAGGCGATCAGCCACAGCAACAGCCCGGTCACCAGCAGGCCCAGCCCGGCACTGGCCAGGCGCCGGTAATGGTTCAGCACCAGGGGCATGGCATCGATATCGAGCTCCAGCCAGGCCGGGGCGGGGTGATCCGCCGCTCCCGCGGAGAGCGGGGCCTGCAGACGCCACAGGCGGCCGTCGGTATCCAGGCGGACGCCTCCCTCGCCGGTGGGAAGGGAGGCCTCGCGCAGCCGTCCGAGCTCGAGCCGTGGTGTTCCCGTGGCATCCCGGATGCCCACCGCGCGGATCTCCTCCAGATCGAGCAGGCGCCCGGCGAGGGCCTCCAGGGCCGGGCGATCCCCCGTGGACAGGGCGCTGCTCAGCTCCGGAGCGAGCAGGTCGACGGCAGTGGTGATACGCTCGTGCAGGACCTGCCGGTAGTGCTCGGACTCCAGGTGGAGGGCGATGCCGGCGAGGCCGGCGAGGAGCAGCAGCGGCAGGCCCAGCAACAGCACGAACAGTCGGTTCTTGAGCGTCATCGGTGGGCTCTTCGGCATTGATTCCAGAACAGTATGACACAGGGGACGAGGATGCCTGTCCACTCCGGGGCGGCCCGGATATAATGCCGAAAAGACGTTTCCACAAGGAAGGTTGCATGCATTTTCCTACCATCGAGGATGTCGTCGGTGCTACGCCGCTGGTCCGCCTCAAGCGCATCACCGCCGGCCGCAACAATACCCTGCTGGCCAAGCTCGAGGGCAACAATCCGGCCGGCTCGGTGAAGGACCGGCCGGCGCTCTCCATGCTCGAGCAGGCCGAGGCGCGCGGCGAGATCGCCCCCGGTGACACCCTCGTCGAAGCCACGTCCGGCAACACGGGCATCGCCCTGGCCATGGCTGCCGCCATCAAGGGCTACCGGATGGTGCTGATCATGCCCGAGAGTGCCTCCAGCGAGCGCAAGCAGGCCATGGCGGCGTTCGGCGCGACGCTGATCTCCGTCAGCAAGGAGGGGGGCATGGAGGCGGCCCGCGACCTCGCCGAGACCATGATCGCCCGGGGCGATGGCAAGCCGCTGAACCAGTTCGCCAACCCCGACAACCCCCTGGCGCACTATCGCGGCACGGGCCCGGAGCTCTGGGAGCAGACCGGCGGCACCATCAGCCACTTCGTCAGTTCCATGGGCACCACCGGCACCATCATGGGCGTGTCGAAGTATCTCAAGGAGCAGAGCCGAGAGGTGCAGATCGTCGGCCTGCAGCCCGAGGATGGCGCCAGTATCGCCGGCATCCGCCGCTGGCCGGCGGAGTATCTGCCGAGTATCTTCGACGCCAGCCGGGTCGATCGGGTGCTCGACATCGGCCAGTACGAAGCCGAGGAGCACATGCGTCGCCTGGCCCGGGAGGAGGGCATTCTCGCCGGCGTCTCGTCGGGTGGCGCCCTGGCCGGTGCCCTGCGAATCGCCGCGGAGGTCGAGAATGCCGTGATCGTGTTCATCGTCTGCGACCGGGGAGACCGCTACCTCTCCACCGGCCTGTTCGCCCCGGAGCTCTGAGATGGCGAGACTGGGCAAGCGACGCCCGGCGCGGGCGCGCTCCGGCGTTTCCGGCCTGCAGGGACGCCAGGCGCCACCGGCTGCCCCCACCGTGCCGCGTGCGGTCGGTGACGAGGCGGTGATCATCGAGCGGCTGGCTCATGATGGCCGGGGCGTGGCGCATACCGCGGTCGGCAAGACGCTTTTCGTCGACGGGGCGCTGCCCGGCGAGCGGCTCGAGGTGGCCGTGCATCGCGCCCGCAAGCGGTTCGACGAGGGGCACGTGCGATCCCTGATCGAGGCCTCGCCCGAACGGGTGACGCCGCCCTGTGCCCATTTCGCCCGCTGCGGCGGTTGCGACCTCCAGCACCTGGCCCTCGACGCCCAGCGTCGCCACAAGGTGGCGGTGCTGCTGGAGCTGCTCGCTCGCCAGGGCATCGAGCCGTCACCGGCACCGCAGCTGCTCGCCGGGGCCGGCGAGGGGTACCGCCGGCGCGCGCGACTGGGGGTCAAGGTCGATGCCGAAGGGGGCGTGCACCTCGGCTTCCGTGCCCGCCACAGCCACAGGCTGGTGGACATCGGTGACTGCACCGTCCTGGTGCCGTCGCTCAGCGCCCTGCTGCCCCCGCTGCACGCTCTGGTGGCAAGCCTCGAGGCGCCGCGACAGGTGGGGCACCTGGAGTTGCTCGAGAGCGACCAGGGGGTGACCCTGGTGGTACGGCAGTTGCGCGACCACGCTGGGGACAGGCAGCGTTGGCTGACCTTCGCCGGGCAGCACGGGCTGCATCTGGCGCGCCGCCTGGGGCGGGAGTCGCCGGCCCTCGACTGGCTCACCCCGGCGCCGACGCTGACCTGCCGGGTACCGGGGGCCGAGGGCGAGCTCGTCCTGGGCTTCGCCCCCGGGGATTTCCTCCAGGCCAATGCCAGGGTCAACCGGCAGATGATCGAGACCGCCCTGGCCTGGCTCGGCGATGTCGAGGGCCTGGCACTGTTGGATCTCTTCGCCGGGGTCGGCAACTTCAGCCTGCCGCTGGCGGCCGCCGGGGCCCGGGTCACCGCGGTGGAGGGCAATCCGGCAATGGTCGAGCGGCTGGCCGGGAACGCCCGGCACAACGCCCTCGAGGTGGAGGTCCGCCAGGCCGACCTGGGCCGGGTGGGGGCCGTCGCCGACCTGCTGGCCCGGGGCCTGCCCAAGGTGGCGGTGCTGGACCCGCCCCGGGACGGGGCCGAGGTCGCCTGCCGCGCGCTCGTCGAACAGCCGGTACCGCGCCTTCTGTATGTCTCCTGCGATCCGGCGACGCTGGCGCGGGATGCGGCACGCCTCGTGCATGGAGGTTTCCGGCTCACCCGCCTTGCGGTGGCCGACATGTTTGCCCATACCTCACACCTGGAATCCATGCTGCTGTTCGAGCACCCGCGGACAGGACGGCAGCCGCTAGGAGCTACACCCGATGGTTAAAGTCCGTGAAGACCAGCCCCTGAGCGCCACCGGACGGGTCGACGTCGACCAGTGGGTCGAGCGCCTGCAGGAGGACGTCAAGCTGCGTGACGCGGCGGAGATGCGCGAGGCCTGCCTGCTCGCCCAGCAACTGGAGGCGGAGTCCGACCGGCCCCACCGCACCTGGCTGGCCAACGGCTCGAGCTTTCGCATGGGCCTGGAGATGGCCGATATCCTCGGCGAGCTCCGGCTCGACCAGGCCGCCCTGGAGGCGGCGGTGCTCTACCGCGCCGTGCGCGAGGGGCTGATCGACCTCGAGGCGATCGGCAAGCGCTTCGGCGAGGAGGTCGCCGCACTGATCGATGGCGTGCTGCAGATGGCGGCCATCAGCACGTCCCAGCTGCCCAGTCACGGCATGAGCCAGCACGATCAGCAGGACAACCTGCGCAAGATGCTGGTCACCATGATCGACGACGTGCGCGTGGCCCTGATCAAGATCGCCGAGCGCACCTGCGCGCTGCGCCAGGTCAAGGATGCCCCCCGGGAGAAGTGCCAGCAGGTCGCCCGGGAGGTGTTCGACATCTACGCTCCCCTGGCCCATCGCCTCGGCATCGGCCAGCTCAAGTGGGAACTGGAGGATCTCTCCTTCCGCTACCTGCACGAGGACGACTACAAGGCCATCGCCCGGCAGTTGGCCGAGAAGCGCCTCGACCGCGACCGCTACATCCATGACGTGGTGGAAACCCTCAAGGGCATGCTCGACGCCCAGGGCATCGCGCGCTACGACGTCGACGGCCGGGCCAAGCACATCTATTCGATCTGGCGCAAGATGAAGCGCAAGCGCATCGACTTCTCCCAGGTCAACGACATCCGCGCGGTGCGCATCCTGGTGCCCGAGGTGGCCGACTGCTACACCGTGCTCGGGTTGGTGCATTCGCGCTGGCACCACGTGCCCAACGAGTTCGACGACTACATCGCCAACCCCAAGAAGAACGGCTACCAGTCGCTGCACACCGCGGTGATGGGCCCCGAGAACAAGGTCCTGGAGATCCAGATCCGCACCTTCGCCATGCACGACGAGGCCGAGCTCGGCGTCTGTGCCCACTGGCGCTACAAGGGCCACGATACCGGGGGCAAGAGCTCGAGCTACGAGGAGAAGATCGCCTGGCTGCGCCAGGTACTCGAGTGGCAGGAGGAGGTCGGCGACTTCGGCAACATCCGCGAGGGGCTCTCCAGCGACGTGGCCCCGGACCGCATCTACGTCTTCACGCCGGATGGCCATGTCATCGACCTGCCACGTATCGCCACGCCCATCGACTTCGCCTACCGGGTGCATACCGAGGTGGGCCATCGCTGCCGCGGGGCCAAGGTCAACGGCCGCATCGTGCCGCTCACCTACAAGCTCAAGACCGGCCAGCAGGTGGAGATCCTCACCGCCAGCAAGGGCGGGCCGAGCCGCGACTGGCTCAACCCCAGCCTCGGCTATGTGCGCACTTCCCGGGCGCGGGCCAAGATCCAGGCCTGGTTCAAGCATCAGGCCCGCGACCAGAACCTCGAGGAGGGCCGGGCACTCTTCGAGCGTGAGATGAAGCGGCTCGACGTCGAGGGCATGGACCTCGAGACCCTGGCGCGCAAGGTCAACTACACCACGCCGGACGACATGTACGCGGCTCTCGGGGCCGGTGACCTGCGTATCGGCCAGGTGCTGCACCAGGCCCAGCAGTTGTTCGGCGAGAGCGACGACCAGGAGCAACTCGACCGGCTGCTGGCCAAGCCGCGCAAGGCCGCCGGCAAGGGGGCTGGCTCCGACATCACCGTGCTCGGCGTGGGGAACCTCAAGACCAGCATGGCCAACTGCTGCCATCCGGTGCCGGGCGAGGCCATCGTCGGCTTCATCACCCAGGGACGCGGCGTCACCGTGCACCGCCAGGATTGCCCCAACATCCTGCAGCTGCGCATGGACGAGCCCCAGCGCATCATCGAGGTGGAGTGGGGCGAGCGAGCCCGGACCCAGTATCCGGTGGAGATCGAGATTCAGGCCTGGGACCGCTCGGGCCTGCTGCGTGACGTGACCGGCGTGCTCAGTCATGACAAGGTCAATGTGCTCTCGGTCAACACCCGGACCGACACCGACGACGGCATCGCCCGCATGACGATCACCGTCGAGGTCGACGGCCTCGAGACCCTGGGGCGGCTCTTCTCGCGCATCCAGCAACTGCCCAACGTCATCGAGGTGCGGCGGCTGCGCAGCGGTGGCACGCCGGGCAGGCGCAAGGGGAAATCGGCATGAGCGGGACCCGTTTCGACCTCGATGACCTGCTGACGCTGGTGGCGGTGCTGCGCGACCCCGGCGACGGTTGCCCCTGGGACCTCAAGCAGGACTGGGACTCCATCGTGCCCCATACCCTGGAGGAGGCCTACGAGGTGGCCGACGCCATCGAGCGACGCGCCTACGGCGAGTTGCCCGCCGAACTCGGCGACCTGCTGTTCCAGGTGGTCTACTACGCCCAGTTCGGCGCCGAGGAGGGGCGCTTCGACTTCCACGACGTGGTGCATGCCCTGACCGCCAAGATGCTGCGTCGCCACCCCCATGTCTTTCCCGACGGCACCCTGGCCTCGCGACGCGAGGGTGTGAGTGCCGCCGAGGTGGAGACGCAGCAGGTGCACTCCCGCTGGGAGTCGCTCAAGGCCGAGGAGCGTGCCGAGCGCGCACGCTCGACGGATGGGCGTCATTCGGTGCGAGACAGCACCGCGGCTTCGGTATTGGATGATATTCCGCGTACCCTCCCGGCGCTGTCCCGGGCCGCCAAGCTCTCCCGGCGCGCCGCGCGGGTCGGCTTCGACTGGCCGGATGCCCGCGGCGTGCTGGCCAAGATCCGCGAGGAGCTCGACGAGGTCGAGCAGGCGCTGGCCGAGGGCGACCGCGACCACGCCGTCGAGGAAGTCGGCGACCTGCTGTTTGCCGTGACCAACCTGGCCCGCACCCTCAAGGCCGATCCCGAGCAGTGCCTGCGAGCCACCAATGCCAAGTTCGAGCGGCGCTTCCGCCAGGTGGAAACCGCCCTGGCCGCCGAGGGAGTGGCGCTGCCGGACGCCGGCCTCGAGGCCATGGAGTACCACTGGCAGGCCGCCAAGAGAGGCGAGGCCCCCCGCACCGCTCGAGCACAACGCAACGACAACCCCGGAGACCGCCGGTCATGAGCCACGACCTGCACGAATCACTGCGTGACAATGTTCGCATCCTGGGCGACAGCCTGGGCCGTACCATCGCCGACGACCTCGGCACGGGGTTCGTCGACAAGATCGAGACCATCCGAGGCTTCGCCAAGCATGGCCGCCAGGGGGACCAGCAGAGTCGTCACGAACTGATCGAGTACCTGCGCCGCCTGCCCGACCGCGACCTGCTGCCGGTGACCCGGGCCTTCAACCAGTTCCTCAACCTGGCCAATATCGCCGAGCAGCACTACCGGGCGCGCTTCCGCCGGGTCGAGGACTACAAGCCCGGCTCCCAGCCGGTGCTCTCCGAGCTGCTCGAGCGCGCCCGCCAGTCCGGCCACTCGCCGCGCAAGCTGGTCGAGAGCCTCGCCGGCATGCGCGTCGAGCTGGTGCTCACTGCCCACCCCACCGAGGTCATCCGGCGCACCCTGATACAGAAGTACGACGCCATCGACGACTGCCTCACCGCCATCGAGTCCTCCACCGACTATCCGGAGCGCGGCGTGCGCGCCCAGGGGCGGCTCGAGGAGCTGATCAGCCAGGCCTGGCACACCGACGAGATTCGCCACGAACGGCCGACCCCGGTGGACGAGGCCAAATGGGGCTTCGCGGTGATCGAGAACTCCCTGTGGCAGGCGGTGCCGGATTTCCACCGCGACCTCGACAACCTGCTGCTCGAGGCCGCCGGCGAGCGGCTGCCGCTGGATGCGGCGCCGATCCGTTTCGCCTCCTGGATGGGCGGCGATCGTGACGGCAACCCCAATGTCACCGCCCGGGTCACCCGGGAGGTGCTGCTGCTGGGCCGCTGGATGGCCGCCGACCTCTTCCTGCGCGACCTCGAGCAGCTCAAGGCCGAACTCTCCATGTGGAAGGCCAACAGTGCGCTCAAGGCCGAGGTGGGTGAGGTGACGGAGCCCTACCGCGAGCTGCTCCGGCGCCTGGTGAGCCGCGTCGAGGCGACCCGCGACTGGGCCAAGGCCGAGCTCGACGGGCGCAGTTTCGAGGGCGGCCCGATCATCGAGAACCGCGACCAGCTCTATGCGCCACTGCTGACCTGCTACCGTTCGCTGTGCGACGTGGGACTCGACACCATCGCCAACGGGGCGTTGCTCGACACCCTGCGCCGGGTCGCCGTGTTCGGCGTGACCCTGACCAAGCTCGACCTGCGTCAGGAGGCGAGCCGCCATGCCCAGGTGATGGAGGAGCTCACCGACTGCCTGGGCCTCGGTCACTACCGGGAGTGGAGCGAGCAGCAGCGCCAGGACTTCCTGCTCGAGGAACTCGCCTCCCGTCGGCCGCTGATCCCCCGTCGCTGGGACTGCTCCACCGAATCCCGGGAGGTGATCGACACCTTCCGGGTCGTGGCCACCGAGCAGCCCGAGGCGCTGGGCACCTACATCATCTCCATGGCGGCCCAGCCGTCGGACGTCCTCACCGTGGCGCTGCTGATGAAGGAGGTGGGCGGCGACGTGCGCCTGCCCATCGCGCCGCTGTTCGAGACCCTCGACGACCTCAACCATGCCGGCGAAGTGATCGACCGGCTGCTGGCGCTGCCCGGCTATCGCGCGCTGGTCGGCGACGGCCAGGAGGTGATGATCGGCTACTCCGACTCCGCCAAGGATGCCGGCCAGCTCGCGGCGGCCTGGGCCCAGTACCGCGCCCAGGAGACCCTGGTGGAGGTGTGTCGCCGCCACGGCGTCGACCTGACGCTGTTCCATGGCCGGGGCGGTACCGTGGGACGCGGCGGCGGTCCCGCCCATGCGGCCATCCTCTCCCAGCCGCCCGGTTCGGTGAACGGCAGCCTGAGGGTGACCGAGCAGGGCGAGATGATCCGCTTCAAGTTCGGCCAGCCGGACATCGCCCTGCGCTCCATGGAGATCTATGCCTGTGCGGTGCTCGAGGCGACCCTGCTACCGCCGCCGGCGCCGCGCACCGAGTGGCGCGAGGAGATGGATCGCCTGGCCGCGGTCGCCCATGGCGCCTATGTGGGGGTGGTGCGCGAGGATCCCGACTTCGTGCCCTATTTCCGTGCGGTGACCCCGGAAGGGGCGCTCGGGCGTCTGCCGCTTGGATCACGGCCCACCAAGCGGCGCCAGGATGGCGGCGTGGAGACCCTGCGGGCGATCCCCTGGATCTTCGCCTGGACCCAGACCCGCCTGATGCTGCCGGCCTGGCTCGGCAGTGGCGAGGCATTCGCCCGTCGCCTGGAGGACGAGGGAGGGCTGGAAGTGCTCCAGGAGATGCGCGACCAGTGGCCTTTCTTCGGCACCTACCTGGACATGCTCGAGATGCTGCTGGCCAAGGCCGACGTGGGGATCGCCGCCTACTACGAGAATCGCCTGGTCGACGAACCCGCCCTCAAGGCGCTGGGCGAGAAGCTGCGCAGCCGTTTCACCCGGCTGTACGAGGTGCTGCTCCGGGTCCTCGACCAGCAGGAGTTGCTCGAGAAGACCCCGCTGATTCGCCAGGCCATCGAGGTACGCAACCCCTACATCGACCCCCTCCACGGGCTGCAGGCCGAGTTGCTGCAGCGCAACCGGGATGCCGACGGGGCGATCAGCGCGGATCTCTCCCGGGCGCTGATGGTGACCATGGCCGGGATCGCCGCCGGGCTGCGCAATACCGGCTGAGGCTCGGCGCTTTCCCGGTGGCCGAAGCGGCGCACCCCGGCCGGTAGCCGGGGTGCGCCGCTCGCTCACGAGAGGAGGAGCCGCCGGTCGAGCGGATGGCCGTCAGGAGGGCTGCTTGACCGTGCGCAGGTAGGGTTTCAGCGTGGTGAAACCCTCGGGGTACTTCTTGCGGGCCTCCTCGTCGCTGACCGACGGCGGGATGATGAGGTCCTCACCCGGCCGCCAGTTCACCGGGGTGGCCAGGGTGTGCTTGGCCGTCAGCTGCACGGAATCCAGCAGGCGCAACACCTCGTTGAAGTCCCGCCCGGTGGTCATCGGGTAGACGAGCATCGCCTTGACCTTCTTGTCGGGCCCGATGATGAACACCGAACGCACGGTGGCGTTGTCGGCGGGCGTGCGTCCCTCGGCCGTGCCCTCGAGCTCGGCCGGCAGCATGTCGTAGAGCTTGGCGACCTCCAGCTTTTCGTCGCCGATCATGGGGTAGTTGGGTGCCGCCCCCTGGGTCTCCTCGATATCCTTCGACCAGGCGGTGTGGTTGTCGACCGGGTCCACCGACAGCCCGACGATCTTGGTATTGCGCTTGTCGAACTCGGGCTTCAGCTTCGCCATGTAGCCCAGTTCGGTGGTGCAGACCGGGGTGAAGTCCTTGGGGTGGGAGAAGAGGATGCACCAGCTGTCACCGATCCATTCATGAAAGTTCAGGGTGCCTTGAGTGGTTTGCGCCGTGAAGTCCGGCGCGGTATCACCGATTCTGAGGCTCATCGTAGTGACTCCTGTCAAGTGGTGGATGCAGGCATGAGACAAGGCCTTGGCGTGGAAGGCTCGCCAGGCCGGCTATTGACTATATAGCATGGACCCGCTAGCCGCCTACCGGTCAAGAGGAGGAACGCCAGGGGGCTAGAAGGGATAGTGGAACGAGGCGGTGATCAGGTTGAGGTGCGCCATGCTCGGCGCGTCGATCTCCTCGACCTCCAGCCGGCTGACCAGGCGATCGAACTGCAGGCGGGCACCGAAGCCCTGCACGCGGGTGGTGCCGGCGGTGGCGTAGGAGTCGGGGCGACCACCCACCGGGTCGCCCTCCCATCCGGCGAAGCCGGACTTGGCATAGAGTCCCACCTGGCCGAGGCGCACGCCGGCGACCAGGCTGCCGCCCAGGCTGGTGGTGTTGAGGATCAGCGGCTGGTTGTCGAGCCGGGTCGGCACCTCGTCGCTCTCGCGATAGGTGAATTCGGCGCCGAGATCGAGTCGCGGCAGGGCGAGCGGCGAGAAACCGGCCGTGAAGCGAAATCCCGAGGTGTAGCCGTCCGGCGTCTCGAGGTCGCGCCCCTCGAGGATCACGCCGTTGTCGAGGTGCATCAGGCCGGTGGCCTTGTCGGCGTAGGCGGGCGTCTCGTCATCCGCCAGCAGCGACGACGAGGACAATGCCAGACTGGTTGCCAGGGCGATGGCAAGTGGGAAGCCCGGTTTCATGATCCCTGACCCTGAGCGCGTGGCTCGTGGAGTCCGCTTGCTCGTTATATGGACCATCTCAGACTAGCAGGAGAGCCATCGGCCTGCCAGGCGACGGCTCAATGTCGGTCGTCGGGTCCGGTGCGCTCGAGTTCGGCCAGGCGGGGGGCCTCGATGCCATGCCGCCGCGCCGCCGTCAGCAGCGGCCCGAGGATCGCTTCGCGCTCGGTGGGCCGGCCGGCCAGCACGTCCTGCAGCATGGAGGCGCGGTTGGCGGCGGTGCCCGCCACCACCTGCCAGACCAGGGTGCGCCAGCCGGCGATTCCCTCACCCTCGGGTGGGGCGATGCCCTCGGCCGCCATGATCGTGGCGACCTCCTCGATGACCGCCTCGACCATGGGCCGGAAGGGCCGGTCGCGCAACTGGCCGTTGCGGATGCGAAAGCGTGCCACCAAGGGGTTGATGGCGGCGTTCACGGCGAGCTTCTGCCACAGGCGGGTGCGGATGTCGGGCTCCGCCTCGGTGGCCAGGCCGGCCGCCGTGAGGGTGGCCGCCAGTGAGCGGGCCAGTGGGAGGTGGCGATTGGCCAGGTCGCCGAGGCGGGTGGCCCCGTGGCCGGCGTGCACCACGCGGTCATCGCCGGCCAGCCAGGCCCCCTCGGTGGTGGTGGCGCACAGCACCGGGCCGTCGTGGCGCTCGCTCAGCCGCGATTGGCAGCCGAAGCCGTTCTGCCACAGCACCAGGGGGGTCCCGGGAGCGAGCCGCGTGGCAATGGCCGCATGCGCCGCCTCGGCGGCGTAGGCCTTGGTGGTCAGGTGCACGACATCGGGGGCCAGCGGTGGCAGCCGGTCCAGGGTGAGGGTCGGCACGGACAGCGTCAGCGCCTCTCCCGCCGGGGTGATCAGCGTCTGCTCGGTGGGCAGCGGGCGCCGGCCGACCAGCGTCACCCGGCCAGCCTTCGCCAGGCTGAGGCCCACCAGGCGACCCAGTGCGCCGGGGCCGACGATCAGGTGGGCGCTCATGAGCGGGAGCCTTTTCCGCGTGCCGGGGAGCGGCGGCGTCCCTTGGCGGGGGCGCTGCGCCGGCGGCTTGCGGGCTTGCCGCGGCCGGGTGATGGCGCCTCCTCGCCGCGGGCCTGGGCCAGGGCCCGGTGCAGTCGCCCGGCATCGGCGGCGGCGAGCAGGCCGTGCAGGTCCTCGACCAGTGCGTCGACGAAGGGGGCCGGGTCGTCGCCCGCCTCGGCAATGGCGCCCAGGCGCTGCTCCCACAGGGCGGTGCGCTCCGGGCGACCCACCGCCTCGGGCAGCGAGGCGATCAGCGCGCTGCCGAGCCGGGTGGCGCGCAGCGCCTTGGCCTGGCGTACCAGGTAGCCGCGTTCCAGCAGGGTCTCGATGATGCCGGCGCGGGTGGCCTCGGTACCCAGGCCGTCGTGTTCGCGCAGGGTGCGCCTGACCGCCGGGTCCTCGACGTAGCGGCCAATGTTCATCATCGCCTTGATCAGGCTGGCGTCGGTGAAGGGCTCCGGCGGGCGGGTCTCGCGATCCTCCACCCCCGCCTCCGTCACCCGGCATGCCTCGCCCTCGCTGAGCGGCGGCAGCGGTGGCGCCTCGTCGCGGGTGGTGAACAGCGGCTTCCAGCCGGGTTCCAGCACCTCCTGGCCGCGGGCGCGAAAGCATTCGCCGAGGAGGGTGAACTCGGCCTTCACCTCGCGGGTGGCCAGCGCCGGGTAGAACTGGGCGAGCACGTTGCGGGCGATCAACCGGAAGACGTCGCCCTCGGCCTTCTCCAGGCGCGAGAGGTCGGCGCACTTGCCGGTGGGCGCCAGGGCATGGTGGGCGCCGACCCGCTTGTCGTTCCAGGCCTTCGAGCGTCGCGAGAAGTCGGCGCCGGCCAACCAGCCGCGCAGGGTCGCATCGGTGCCGCAGGCCCCCTCCAGGGTGGCCCGGGCGGCGGCCCAATGCTCCTCGGGCAGGTAGCGGCAGTCCGAGCGCGGGTAGGTGATCAGCTTGTGGCGCTCGTAGAGGCGCTGGCAGATGTCCAGTACCGCCTTGGCCGAGAGCCCGAAGCGGCGGGCGGCATCGACCTGCAGCGCCGACAGCGAGTAGGGCAGGGGGGCGGCCTGGCGCTTGTCGCGGGTCTCCAGCGCGGCGAGGCGACCCTCGGCGCCGGGCAGGCGTGCGGCCAGGGCCGCCGCGGGCTCGCGGGCCAGCAGCCGGCCCTGGTCGTCCAGGGGGTGCGCCTCGCCGGGCACCCACCAGGCGCGGAGCCGGCCCCGGGCCACGGCAAGCTCGGCCCAGAGCACGAAGAAGGGCCTGGGCTCGAAGTCGCGGATCTCGGCGTCACGACGCACCACCAGCCCCAGCACCGGGGTCTGCACCCGGCCCACCGAGAGCACCCCGTCGTGACCGGCCTGGCGACCGGTCAGGGTCCAGGCCCGGGTCAGGTTGATCCCGTAGAGCCAGTCGGCCCGGGCACGGGACTGCGCCGCCCGGTAAAGCGGCTGGTAGCGGGCGTTGTCCTCGATGCGCGCCAGGGCCCGCTGCACCGCCGGCCGGTTGAGGTCGCTGACCAGCAGCCGCGACACCGGGCCCTGCCAGCCCAGGTGCTCGATCACCTCCTGCACCAGCAGCTGACCCTCGCGGTCCGGGTCGCCGGCGTGGACGACCTCGCTGGCGCCCTTCAGCAGCCGGCGGATCACCGCCAGCTGGCTCCGTGCCTTGGGCCGCGGGGTATGCTTCCAATGCCCGGGCAGGATCGGCAGGTGGTCGAGCCGCCATGCCTTGAAGGCCGGGTCGTAGGCATCCGGCGGGGCCTGCTCCAGCAGGTGGCCCAGGCACCAGGTGACCGTCGTGTCGCCGGCGACGATGGCACCCTCCGCGCGACCCTGGCGTCCGGGCAGGGCCTCGGCGATGGCCTTGGCGAGGCTGGGTTTCTCGGCGATGATCAGTCGCATCCTGGTTCCCACCGGTTCATGATATGGACATTCTTCCAGTATTCCACGACCCTCGCCAGATGTAACATCACTCTATTCGTGTACAGCCCTTGTATCGAATGCCCTGTCTCCACTATCCGGGGAGCGACGATATGCGCGAACGCGGCCGTACCCGGCGCCTGCTGGGGCTGGGCGCCCGGACCGGCGGCGCCCTGTTGCGCACCCGGCTGGGCGGCGAGCCCGACTGGCGGGCCCTGGGCGAGGCCCTGTTCGAAGGGCTCTCCGAGCTCAAGGGGCCGGCCATGAAGCTGGCCCAGATCATGGCCCAATGGGACGACCTGCTGCCGACGGATCTCGCCGACGAGCTCGCGCGCCTCCAGCGCCAGGCCGAACCGATGCCCTGGGCCTCGATTCGCGAGACCCTGGTCGCCCAGTACGGTGACCTCGACGCCCACTTTCGCGACATCGAACGGCGTCCCTTCGCCAGCGCCTCCATGGGCCAGGTGCACCGTGCCGTGACCCGGGAGGGCGAGACCCTGGTGCTCAAGGTCCAGTACCCCGGGCTTGCCGAGGTGCTGGAGAGCGACCTGGTGCAGGTGCGACGCCTGATGCGGCTGGGGCGCTGGCTCAGGGTGCCGCAGGTGCGGCTCGACGCCCTGTTCGAGGAGCTCGCCGCGAGCCTGCGCGGCGAGCTCGACTACCATGCCGAGGCCGAGGCGCTGGCCCGCTACCGGGCGCGCTATGCCCATCTCGACGCACTGGTGATTCCCGAACCGCTGCCCCGGTTCTCGGGTCCCCGGGTACTGGCCATGCGTTATGTGGCGGGTACGCCACTACGCGAGTTGGAGATCTCCGATGTCGAGGTGCGCCAACGCCTGGCGACGACGCTGGCGGACTGGCTCACCGAGGAGCTCTTCACTCACGGTGAGCTGCACGCCGACCCCCATGCCGGCAATTTCGCCGCCGACGCCCATGGGCGGCTGGTGATCTACGACCTGGGGGCGGTGATTCCGGTGCCCGAGGCGCGGCTGGTGGCGATGATGCGGCTGCTCGAGGCCACGCTGGCCGGGGACCCCCTGGCCATGGACGAGGCGCTGCTGGCCCTCGGTGGGCGCCAGGGACAGGGCGCGCCGCTATCGCTCTACCGCGAGGCCGCCGAGGCCGTCATCCCCCTGTTCCGGCCTGGCGAGCAGGACTTCGCCGACGTCCGCGTCCATCGCCGCCTGCGCGAGCTCAGCCCCAAGGTCTGGGCCGCCATGGACCGGCTGCAGCCACCGGCGGACACCCTGCTGCTCTCGCGCACCCTCAATGGCCACTACTGGAACCTGGTGCGACTCGGGGCCCGCCTCGACATGCACGCCCGTACCCGCCCCTTGCTGGCCTGGGCGCGGCGCTGAGTGCCTGCCCAGGACGCCGCTGGACTGTTAGACTGTGCCGTTTTCTGGTTGCGGAGGCTGCGATGCTGGCGGTATGGGTGGAACAACTGCTGGGCTTTGCCTCGGGAGCCCTGGCGGCCATTCGCGAGGACGAACGCTATCCGACGCTGATGGCCTGGGCTCGGGAGGAGGGCGCCGCCCTGATGGGTGGCAATCTGGCCCACGCCCAGGCGCTGGCTCCGGAGCTGTGGTCGCAGACGCCGCTGGAGCGGCTCGACTTCGCCTGTGAGCCACTCGCCCGTCCGGGTCGCAACGAGCCCTGCTGGTGCGACTCGGGCCGCAAGACCAAGCACTGCTGCGGTGCCGTGTCGCTGCCCGGCCATGTGCCCGAGCACCTGATGTGGATGCTCTCGCTGCGCGACTGGAAGGGCGGGGTCCTCAAGGCCGCGCTGGCGAGCGGCCGGGCCCCGGCCCAGGCGCTGCTCGAGGCCGGGTTGATCGCCGCCGAGAGCGGCCAGCGGGGCCGCGCCCAGCAGATTCTCGAGTCGCTGTTCGAGCGCGCCGACTGGTCGCGCCTGCCCGAGCAGGCCGAGCCGGCCTTCGAGATCCTCGTCGACCTCTACCAGGAGCGCGGCTTCCATCGCAAGCGCACCGCCCTGCTCGACGAGGTGCTCGACCGCGGGCCGCTGTTCCTGCGCGGGGTGGCGCTCGAGCGCCTCTGCCTGATGCATCTCGACAACGACGACCTGGACAGCGCCCGGGCCGCCTTCGTGCGCGCCCAGCAGGCGCTGCCCGATTCGCCGACCCTGGCCTACATCGAGGCCATGCTGCTGCTCCACGAGGGCCACGAGCGGGAGGCCGCCGAGCGGGCCCGCTTCTGGTTCCGGCGCCTGGCCCGCCAGGGGGACCTGGACCCGGACCAGCTGCAGTTCCTGTCCGACCTGGCCGACAACCCCGGCGCCACCCTCGCCGAGCAGCTGCTCAATGCCGAGGAGGACCTGGCCACGCCGCTGGCCTCGTTGCAGGCGCTGCTCGAGGCGTTGCCGACGGCGCCACGGCTGACGATCCGGGATTCCGGCGAGGGCCGCCTGGAGTACCACGCCAGCGCCCGCGAGGACACCCTGTTCGCCGCCTGGCAGAAACACTTCCGGGTGCAGGTGGTGGGCGATGCGCCCATGGGCTTCGACGACGACCCCTGGCCCCATGCCGCCGACTGGCTCACCGAACTCTGTTCCCACCCGGAGTGGCTGGATTCGCCACGGGTGGTCCAGGGCCTGGCGCTGGCCCTGACCAGTCGCTTCGGCAGCCTGCCGTGGATGGCGCCGAGCCTCTTCGCCCCCCTGGCCGATCGACTCGAGCGCTGGCTCGAGCAGGTCCAGGCGGCGGGCGACGGTACCCTGACCTGGGATGACGCCGACAACGCCGTGCTGCTGCGCACCGGCCTGGCCCTGGTGGTGGGCATGGAGCGGGGGGCCCGGCAGCGCTCCCGGGAGCTCGCCGAGCGACTGCTGGCGCTGGATGACCAGGACGGCCTGGGGCTGCGCGAGCTGGTGCTCGACCAACTGCTGCGCGAGGGGCGTGACCGTGAGGCCCTCGCGTTGAGCGAGCGGGCCCTCGACGAGGAGGCCGCGGAGCCTGCGCCGCTGCTGGGCCTGTTGATGGGGCGTGTGCTGGCGCTCTATCGCCTGGAGCGCCGGGACGATGCCCTGGAGGCCCTGGCGGCGGCCCGCCGCCACAACCCCCATGCCCTGGCCATGCTCTGTGCCGACAACCCGCGGCCGGTGACCGCGAGCGGTGACGGCATCGCCGAGCCCGGCTCCCGGGCCGAGGCCTGGCAGTACCGCACCCTGATGCGCGACCAGTGGCGGGCCACCCCGGGGGCGCTGGAGTGGCTGCGGGAGCAGCTGCCCGGCTGAGAGATTCCCTCGCCCGGGGGGCTCAGGCCGCCCGGGTGGCGGGCCGCGGCACCAGCTCGCGGTCGCGGCTGATCCAGAGCGCCAGGGCGATGGCCGGCAGGCCGAGCGCCGTCGCCACGACGAAGAAGGTGGCATAGCCCTCGGCGGCCACCACGAGCCCGCCGAAGCCGCTGAGGAACTTCCCCGGCAGGGTCATCAATGACGAGAACAGCGCGTACTGGGTCGCGGTGTAGGCCCGCGACGTCAGGCTCGAGAGAAAGGCGATGAACACCGCGCTGGCCAGGCCGTTGGCCAGGTTGTCGCCGACGATCGCCATGACCAGGAACGGCAGGCTCTGGCCGGCCAGCGCCAGGGCCGCAAACAGCAGGTTGGTCAGCGTGGCCGCCACCGCCCCCAGTACCAGGATCGGGCCGATGCCGTAGCGGGCGACCAGCAGGCCGCCGAGGATGCCGCCACCGATGCTCATCGCGATGCCGAAGACATTGGTGACGTTGGCGATGGTGGCAAGCGAGAAGCCCAGGTCGATGTAGAGCGGGTTGGCCATGGAGGCCATCGCCAGGTCGCTGATGCGAAACATCGCGATGAAGACCAGCAGCCACAGCGCCTTGAGCCGATGGCGGCCGAGGAAGTCCGTGAAGGGGCAGACCACGGCACCGATCAGCCAGGCGCCCAGGCGTCTGGCCGGCTTGGGCTTGCCGCGGCTGGCGCGCAGGAAGGCACGCACCTTCGGCTCGTGGATCAGTTGGGTAGTGAGCGACAGCCGCGGGGGCTCGGGGCGTAGCAGCACGGTGAGCACGCCGACCCCCACCAGGGCCGCCATGGTCAGGTAGGCGGCTTCCCAGGAGAGGGCCGAGGCGACGTACAGGGCCCCCGCGCCGGCGGCCAGCAACCCCCCGCGATAGCCGATGATATAGGTCGAGGCCATGGCCGCCTGGACGTCGTCGGGCGCCGATTCGATGCGGAAGGCGTCGATGGCGATGTCCTGGGTGGCCGAGCCGAAGGCCACCAACAGGGCGAAGAGGGCGATCAGCCCCAGGTTGCCCACCGGGTCGACCCCGGCCAGGCCCACCAGCCCGGCGGCGATCGTCGCCTGGGCCAGCAGCATCCAGCCGCGGCGCTGGCCGAAGGTGCGGGTCAGCAGCGGCAGGGCCAGGCGGTCGACCACCGGCGCCCAGAAGAACTTGATCGAATAGAGGATGCCGATCCAGGAGAAGAAACCGATGGCGGCGACCTCGACGCCAGCGCTGCGCAGCCAGGCCGAGAGGGTGGAGAACACCAGCAGGAAGGGCAGGCCGGCAGAGAAGCCCAGGAACAGCATGGTGATGACCGGCGCGCGCAGGTAGATGGCCAGGGCTGCACGCCAGCTGCGGCGGACGGTGGCGGTGGGCATGATGGGCTGCACTCCTTGCGGACCTCGGACGCGGGGGCACACGACTCGCCCCCATCGATGGTAAACTCGCGAATCGGCGGCCGGGCCGCTTTCCCGCAGGGTTCGATTGTTGCAGAGCCCCGCTAGTGATACCAGCATGCCCCAGATCAGGAGTCCCATGAGCGAAGACGATCCGCGCCTGGAACATGGCGATGACGCCACCCCCCACTGGTACGTGATCCAGTGCAAGGGCGGTGAATCCTTCCGCGCCGCGGAGCATCTCGGCAACCAGGGCTATGAGGTCTTCCACCCGGTGCTCGAGGTGCAGAAGAGGCGTCGCGGCAAGCTGGAGTGGGTCATCGAACCGCTCTTCCCCCACTACCTCTTCATCCGCCTCGACCGCCTGGTCAGCAACTGGCGGCCGATTCGCTCCACCCGTGGCGTGCTCAGGCTGGTCGGTTTCGGCGACATGCCACTGGCGGTGGACGATGGCCTGGTCGAGACCCTCCGCCACCACGGGGCCGACCGCCAGGACGCCACGGTCAACCTCTACTTCCGCGCCGGCGACGTGGTGGAGATCACCGAGGGTCCGTTCAAGGACCTGCAGGCGGTCTTCTCCAGCCACAAGGGCGAGGAGCGCGCCATCGTGCTGCTCAACATGTTGCACAAGCAGCAGCGACTGGAGATGCCGGTCTCCCAGTTGCGCCGCCGCTGAGCGTGTCGTTCACGCTCGCTACTCGCCCATCACCCTGTGACAGGAGAGCCCCATGACGATCGCCCCCCAGCGGGTCGTGACCCTGCACTATGTCCTCGGCGACACCGACGGCAATGTCCTCGACGATTCCCGCGCCCGCCAGACGCCGCTGGAGTATCTCCACGGTCATCACAACATCGTCGCCGGCCTCGAGCGTGCCCTGGACGGCCAGGTCGAGGGCGCCGAACTCAGCGTCACCCTGATGCCGGCGGAGGCCTATGGCCTGCGCAACGAGGCACTGGTCCGGGAGGTGGGACGTTCGGCCTTTCCGGTGGATGACCTGGCCCCGGGCATGCGCTTCCAGACCCCGGGAGACGATGGCCCGCAGGTCGTCACCGTGGTCGAGGTGCGTGACGACACCGTGCTCGTCGACAGCAATCACCCGCTAGCCGGCCATACCCTGCGCTATCGCCTCGAGGTGCTGGGCGTTCGGGAGGCCACTCGCGCCGAGCTCGCCAAGGGGCATCCGCTGCCACCGGGCACCGATCACGGCAGCGTGGAAGACAGGAAGGCCATCTAAACCTGACCTGTGTCAACTCCATGCCCGGGCCGCCGGCATCGCCGGCGGCAAACTTGATTCAGGTCAGAAACTCCCCGGCGCCGACGGGCTACAGTCCTCCCAACACATCGAGACGGGAGGACAGCACCATGTACTGGGATGACGCCGTAATCTTCGGGCTGGTCACCGTCGCGATGATGATCGCCTTCCTGGGTGGCTGGATCGGATTCATCATTCGCGACCATCGCAAGAAGAAGCACTGAGCCAGCCGCTCACAGAGTCGTCAGGGGAGGGGGGTTCGACCCCCCAGTCGCCGACCCGCTTGGGTCGGCTTTTTTTGTGCGAATGTGCAGGCCTCGAGGAAATAGCGGGCAAGCGTCGGCCAGGTGCCGTCGTCAACTGGAACGATGCGGGCGCGACGAGTATCATGAACACTGTTCGATAACCAGGAGACAGTGTCATGAAAGCGCAGCGTCACGATACCACTCCCGACGAAGGCAAACGCCTGAACCGCCGCCGCCTGCTCGCCACCCTGGGCGTCGGCATCGCCGGCGCCTATGTGGCCCCGACCCTCTTCAGCCTGGGCCAGGCCCAGGCCTGGCATGACGAGCCGCGCGACCGTCGCTACCGCCGATCCGGTTACAGCCGTCCCAGCTACTCCCGACCCAGTTACAGCCGCCCCAGCTACTCCCGCCCCAGCTACAGTCGCCCCAGCGGCGGCTACCATCGCCATACCTACCATTACCATACGCATGACCTTTATCCCGACTACCACGGGCCGAGTCGCTGGTGATGTCGGCTCCGGTTCCGCCTGACGGCATGCGGGTGCAGGACCTGGGTTTCGAGGGCCTGGGGGCGGTGCTTCGCCTGAACGACGCCCCCGAGGTGCAGCGCCTGCTTGGCGACGTCACGCCCGGTTGGCGGTCGTTTCCTCTGACGCCTCGCGGGCCGGCACCGGCGATCCGTCTGGCTCGCGAATCGCGGGGCGCCGGACGGGGGTATCGCCAGCACTCTCCCGAGCTGCCCCGCGGGCTGCACCTGCCCACCCCGGTGGCCGCGGCCTGCAGCCTGGTCGCCGACCTGATCGGTGCCTTCTTCACGTCTCATCCCGAGCTGATCGGCCTGCACTGCGGTGCGGCGGAGGTCGCCGGCCGGCTGGTGCTCTTTCCCGAGTCGCACCGTGCCGGCAAGAGCACCCTGGCCGCGGCCTGCGCCACCGCCGGCCACCGCGTCTTCGGCGATGACGTCCTGGCGCTGACGCCGGCCGGCGAGGGCATGGCGCTGGGGATCGCTCCCCGCCTTCGCCTGCCGCTGCCGACCCGTCTCGATCCCGCCCTGCACGCCTTCGCCGAGCGACATGCCGGCCCCGAGGACGAGCGCTACCGGTACCTCGTCCTGCCGGAGGCCCTGCAGGCGAGACACGGCGAGTGTCTTCCGCTGGGGGCCATCGTGTTGCTCGAACGGGACGCAACGCTGGCCACGCCGGAATTCATCGCGCTGGCACCGGGGGAGGGGCTGTTGCAGCTGCTGTGTCAGCACCTTGCCCACGCCCAACCCAGCGAGACGCTGATGGAACGCTTCCTGCCGCTGATGGCGTCGCTGCCCTGCGTGCTGTTGCGCTACGCCGAACCCCTGGCAGCCGCGCGCTGCCTGGCCACCCAACTGGCCGGCCCGTCACCCGCCCACGGTTCGGCTGCGGTATCGTTGACCGGTCATCGCCCCGCGTCCCGTGTCGCGTCCCGGGTGCCGGCCGACCGGCGTTGGCGGGTGCGGGAAAGGGTGCGCGACTATCCCCTCGGCGACGATCTCTTCCTGATCCACGCCCCGAGCGGCGCCATCCATCGGCTCAATGCCAGTGGGCGGGCGGTATGGACGCTGTTGTCCCACGAGGCGCTGACGGCCGGTGAGATCGCCGACCTGCTGAGTGAGCACTTTGGCGGCGTGTCGACGGAACGGATCGAGGCCGATGCGAGCGCCTTGCTGGGCATGCTGGCCGAGGCGGAGCTGATCCGGCCCGCCTGAGCGTCGGGAAGGGCCGGGTGTCTCAGGCGTCGCGGCTTCCCGCCACCCGGCGCAGGAAGACGTCCATCGGCTCGGGACGCGCCAGGTGGTAGCCCTGCATCAGGGTCACGCCCTGCCGGTGCAGGAAATCCACCTGGGTGGCGGTCTCCACCCCTTCGGCCACCAGGCGCAGGTCCAGCGCCCGCGCCAGGGCGATGATCGAACGGGCCAGGGGCGCGTCCGGCCGCGTCTTGAGCGGGTCGAGAAAGACCTTGTCGAGCTTGATCTCGTCCACCTCGAGCTCCTGCAGGTAGCGTAGCGAGGAGTAACCGGTGCCGAAATCGTCCAGCGCGATCGACAGCCCCAGGGCGCGCAGGGCGGCGAGTCGCGGCATGATGCCGGGCGTCACCAGCAGCGACTCGACCACCTCCAGCACCAGGCGATGCGGCGGCAGGTCATGCGTCTGCAGCAGGGCCTCGACGCGCGCAGGGAAGCCATGGTCGCGCAGCTGCTGCACCGAGACGTTGACCGCCAGCACCAGGTCGGTGTCCCGCAGCGGTCCGGTCAGCTGCGCCAGGAGCTCCTCGAGCACCCAGTCGCCGATCGGCTGGATCAACCCGCTGTGCTCGGCCTCGGCAATGAAGTCATCGGGAGCGAGCAGGCCACGCTCGGGGTGCACCCAGCGCAGCAGGGCCTCGGCCCCGTGCAGACGGCCGCCGGGGTCGAACTGGGGCTGGAAGTAGAGCCGGAACTCCCGCCGGGTGATGGCATCGCGCAGCTCGCGCTCGAGCCGGCTCTGGTGGCGTTGCCACTGCCCCAGGGCATCGTCGTAGAAGGCCAGTCGGTGACGGGCCTCGCCGCGAGCGCGTTCGAGGGCCAGTTCGGCCCGCTGCAGCAGGCGGTCGAGGTCGCGTGAGTCTTGTGGGTAACCGGCCAGGCCCAGCGAGAAGTGCAGCGTGGCCGGGGCGTTCTCGTTGAGCCAGGGGTGGGCATGGAGCTCGTCGAGCAAGGCCACCAGGCAGCCATGCAGGCCGTTGCGATCGTCGCCGGGCAGCAGCAGGCAGAGCCGGTTGGCCGGGAGACGCGCCGGCACCCCCCGTAGCGCCGGCGCGGCGAGCCGCCGGCGCAGTAGTTCGCCGACCTCGTGCAGGGCGGCATCGCCGAAGGCCTTGCCCAGGCTGTCGTTGATCTGGTTGAGTCCCTTGACGTGAAGGATGCCCACCTGGAAGGGGCCCTGTCGCCGCAGTGACTCGATGTGCTCCTCGAGCCCATGCAGGGTCGGCAGGGCAGTGACCTCGTCGTGGTGGAGCTGGCGGTGCAGGGAGCGCTCCACCTCGCGCCGGCGCAGCGACTCGGCGAACTGGCAGAGCAGGCCCGAGAAGCTGGTCAGGGCGTTGATCTCGTCGGTGTGCCAGTGTCGCGGCCGGGGGGACTCGCAGCACAGCACGCCACGCAGCTCGCCGGCCACGAACAGGCCGATATCGAGCATCGACGCGATCTCGTGCCGGTGGAGATGGTCGTGCAGGCCGGTCAGGCGCGGGGCGGCGGGGGCATCATCGGCCACCAGGACCGGGGTGCGGCGCAGGGCGACCAGGTAGGCCTCGAGATCCTCCCCGCAGAGTTCCTCGCCGACCGTCTCCGGTACGAGACTGGCGTGGCAGATCAGGCGATCGTCGCCGCCATCGAGCAGCCAGAGGCTGATCCTGGGGATATCGAGCAGCTGCGAGCTGCGTTCGAGCAGGGCGGTGATGAACTCGTCCTCGCTGGCGTCCCGCAGGTGCAAGTCGCGCAGGTCGTGCCAGGCACGCTGCTGGGCCGTCAGCCGCGACTGGGTCTGGCGCAGCTCCCCGACGGTCGCCAGGCTGGCCCGGGCCTGGTGGCGCAGGTGCCGGAACAGCAGCGCGGAGAAGCCTCCCAGCCCCAGCAGGGTGAGCAGCAGCCAGGGAAGCGACTGGCGCAGCATCACGCTGCCGGGCTCGGAGGGGGTCCATTCCAGCCAGGCCAGGGGCTCGCCGGTCCGGGTGCGCAGTGGCAGGCGGCCGGGCTGTTCGGGAGTGTCGGTGAGGCGCAGGTCGGGCAGGTTGGTGGCCTCGCGCAGTATCCGGGCGAGGCCATTGCCGACCTCGAAGGCGAAGAGCAGCCGATGGGGCGAGGGGGCCTGGGCATGATGATCACTTTCCGGGAGTACCGGCGCGGTGGCGAACAGCACCGGTCGTTCCTGCCAGAGCGCGAAGCCCGATGTCATGGGGGTCGTGGCGGGGCGACTCTGGGTCAGCAGGGGGCCGTGGTCGGTCGCGGGGGGACGCGGTTCACCGCGCTGGACCTCGTAGAGTACCTCCTGGTCGGCCGACACCAGCAGGGCCAGGTCGATGCCCAGGTTGTCATGCAGGTTGGCCCCCATCTCCAGTTCCAGCCACTCGCGGTCCGGGCCGTCGTCGGCGTGGACGGCCAGGTGGCTGAGGTCCCAGATCGCGTAGTCCAGTACCTGGCCGACCAGTCGGCGGCGGATCTGTTCGAGCTGGGTCTCGATCTGCTCGTGGGTGTGGCGGGCATGCTGCAGGTTCTGCTCGCGGGCGGCCCACAGCAGGATGGCGAGCATCACCACCATGGCCAGGGCCAGCAGGGCGGCGAGGCCGAGGCTCAGGCGGCGATAGTCGCGCTCGGTGCGGCTCAGCGCCCGGGCGATACCGGCGGTCGGGTCGGCCTGGCTCGCGTCCTTGTCCATGGTGTCGGGCATCCTTGTCTCGCCTTGGTCGATGTCAGCGCTGTGCAGCGGCACGTGAGCCGCCCTCTCCGGGTTGGCGCCAGTGACGCTGCCAGGCGCGCATCACCCGCTCGGGGTACCAGGTCTGCCCCAGGCTGCCGTTGTAGCGGGCCAGCGCCCGGGTCAGATCGCCGCGCTCCACGGCCAGGTAGTGGGCGAGGATGGTGCAGCCGTAGCGCAGGTTGCGCCAGGGATCCTTGAGGTCATCGGCGGGCAGTCCCAGTTCGCGGATCCAGAACGGCATGATCTGCATCAGCCCCACGGCCCCGGCGGAGGAGACGGCCTCCGCCTGGAAGGCGCTCTCCACCTGGATCACCGCCAGCACCAGCTCCGGGGGCAGGCCGGCCAGGCGCGCCTCGTGGTAGGCGCGATGCAGCAGTTCAGTGCGCCGCGCCGGGTCCTTCACGAAACGGGTCAGGCGAGGCTCCATGTCGTTGAACCACTGGCGGGCGGCCCAGATCTCGGCCGGCGAGCGCGGGGACTCCAGCGAAGCGTTCAGGGTGGTGCGCAGCGAGGCGGGGATCTCGGGCCGGGTACGCACCGCCCGGTGCTGCTCCATGGCTGGTGCAGCCTGCAGGGCGCTCGTGAAGGTGCCGCCCTCGTTGGCGAGGGCGGGCGGCAGGCCGGCCGCCACCAGCAGGGCGGCGGCCATCCCTCGCCTAGCGGTCGACGCGGTCACCCAGGAAGTCGAGGATCTGCTCTTCCGGCACCATGGTGGCGTCACTGTCACGGCGTCCCTTGTATTCGAGTTCACCCTTGTCCAGGCCGCGGTCGCCGACCACCAGGCGATGGGGAACCCCCATCAGTTCATGGTCGGCGAACTTGACGCCGGGGCGCAGGTCGCGGTCGTCCAGCAAGACCTCGAAGCCCGCGGCGGTGAGCGCTTGGTAGAGCCGCTCGGACTCCTCGCGCACCCGTTGCGACTTGTGGGCGTTCATCGGCACCAGCGCAATATGGAAGGGGGCGATGGAATCGGGCCAGATGATGCCCGCCTCGTCGTGGTTCTGCTCGATGGCGGCGGCCACGACGCGGGTCACCCCAACACCATAGCAGCCCATCCAGGGGTGGGTGGCGCGGCCGTTGTCGTCGAGCACGGTGGCATTCAACGCCTCGCTGTACTTGCGCCCCAGCTGGAACACATGGCCGACCTCGATGCCGCGCTTGATGGCAAGCACGCCCTTGCCGTCCGGCGAGGGATCGCCTTCCACCACGTTGCGCAGGTCGGCGACCTTCGGCAGCGCCACGTCGCGCTCCCAGTTGATGCCGAAGTAGTGCTTGCCGTCGACGTTGGCGCCGGCGCCGAAGTCGTTCATCAGGGCCACCGAGCGGTCGATGATGAGCGGCATCTCGAGGTTCACCGGACCCAGCGAGCCGGGGCCGGCACCCACGACGGCACGGATCTCCTCTTCCGTGGCCATGGTCAGCGGCGTGGCCACCTCGGGCAGGTTCTCGGCCTTGATCTCGTTGAGTTCGTGATCGCCGCGCACCAGCAGGGCGATCAGGCCGCCCTCGGCGGCGTGCACCATCAGGGTCTTGATGGTCTTCTCGATGGGC
Organism: Halomonas sp. LBP4; assembly: GCF_003202205.1. Taxonomy (GTDB): domain Bacteria; phylum Pseudomonadota; class Gammaproteobacteria; order Pseudomonadales; family Halomonadaceae; genus Halomonas; species Halomonas flagellata. Next base: position 255,480 of record NZ_PDOG01000001.1, on the reverse strand, counting down.
AGGCCGTGCTGCTCCACCAGGGCGGCGATGGTCCTGGCATGGGGGGTGTCGACCAGCCGCAGCTCCTCGGCGGGGGCCGGGCGTTCGGCCGAGGCGCCGGGCGGTGCCGGCAGCGCCTCGGCCTTCTCGATATTGGCGGCGTAGTCGGACTCGGTGGAGAAGACGATGGCGTCCTCGCCGGAGTCGGCCAGCACGTGGAACTCATGGGAGTCGGTGCCGCCGATGGCGCCGGTGTCGGCCAGTACCGGGCGGAAATCCAGGCCCAGGCGCGTGAAGATGCGGGTATAGGCATCGTACATCGCCTGGTAGGTCTCCTGCAGGGAGGCCTGGTCGACGTGGAAGGAGTAGGCGTCCTTCATGATGAACTCGCGCGAGCGCATCACCCCGAAACGCGGGCGGATCTCGTCACGGAACTTGGTCTGGATCTGGTAGAAGTTGGCCGGCAGCTGCTTGTAGCTCGACAGCTCGCGGCGCATCAGGTCGGTGATCACCTCCTCATGGGTGGGGCCAACGCAGTAGTCGCGGTCGTGGCGATCCTTGAGGCGCAGCAGCTCCGGTCCGTACTGCTCCCAGCGGCCGGACTCCTGCCACAGCTCGGCGGGCTGGACCGCCGGCATCAGCACCTCCTGGGCGCCGGCGCGGTCCATCTCCTCGCGCACGATGCGTTCCACCTTGCGCAGGGTGCGCAGGCCGGTCGGCAGCCAGGTGTAGAGGCCGGAGGTGAGGCGGCGGATCATCCCCGCGCGCAGCATCAGCTGGTGGCTGACGATCTCGGCATCGGCGGGGGTTTCCTTGAGGGTGGCGATCAACAGTTGGGTGGCGCGCATGGGTCCGGCGGTTCCTCGAGCTGTTCTTCTGGGACGTCTTCTTCGACAGAAGGGCGTAGTCGGGGCCGCTGAGTCGGCGGCAGTTGGCGCATTGTACGGCCAAGCGCCATATGCGGCAAAAGGCGGTGCTCGTCCGGGGGCTCATGCCAGCGGCTTCAGCCAGAACACCATGGGCTTGTCGGTCTCGGCCGGTTCGCCGATGTCCTTCCAGCGGAAGGTGGTGGCGAGATCGGGCTGGCGCTCGTAGCCCCGGGAGTGCCAGAAGCCGTGCAGCGGCACGTAGTCGGCGGGCTTGAGTGGATGGTCATCGGGACGCTCGACGGCGCAGAAGGCCGCGATGGTAAAGCCTTCACGGGCGGCATGCCGTTCCCGCTCCGCCATGAAGGCCTTGCCGATGCCGCGGCCACGGTACTCGGGCAGCAGCACCGACTCGCCGTAGTAGAAGACCGTGGCCGGCTCGAGCCCGGCTCGCTCGAAGGGGGCACGGAACGCCTCGACATCCGCGACCAGCGGCATGCCGGTGGCGGCGCCGATCAGGTCGTCGCCATCGAAGGCCAGCACGAACAGGCTCTCGGGACAGTCGGCATAGCGGCGCAGGTAGTCCGCCTCGTAGTCGAAGTCGCCGTCGTAGAGATAGGGAAAGTCGCGAAACACCCGGATGCGCAGGCGGGCCAGGGCCGCCAGATGGGGGGCAATGTCCTGGCCCTGGCAGGTGGTGAGTCGTGTATCGCCCATGGGGCCTCCGTGGAAGGGAAGAAGGGAAAACGCTCGTCTGAACCCGGCTAGGAGCCTGTCGGATTTGACCGGCTCTCGCAGTAGATCAGCATTAAGTCCGACAGGCTCCTAGGGTAAGCTCTGGCCGATTTTGCCTGCCGGTACGTGTCCGGACAATGGCCGGTGTCGGCTGCCCGTTCTCTCAGGAAGTTTGTGCATGAACTCCCCCGGGGCACAAGCCTCGTCGGCGGTCATTCCCTCGGCGTGGCGTTGGCCTTGCGTCGCTCGAGGTCGTTCGCCGCATGAATCAACCCTCCAGCAGCAGGCGCACCAGCATGCCCAGCACCAGGGTGGTGGAGACGCTGAGCAGGGTGCCGAGCAGGACGTACTCGGTGAGCTTGCGGTCGCGCGAGTCACGCAGGTCGCCGAAGCGCAGCACCGACTTGGCGGCGAGCAGGAAGCCGACCGCGGTGAGCTGGTCGAGCAGTACCAGGGTGAGCACCAGGAGGCGCTCCAGCACACCGATGCGCGCCCCGGCCCGGGCCAGGGTGCCGGTGTCCTCGAGTTGCTCGCTCCAGCGCTGCATGACCAGGGCGATGGCGATCGACATGGGGCGCGTCACCAGCAGGTAGGCGACCGACACCCCGAGCACCGCCGGCGAGGTGAGCCAGGCGGCGAGTTCCCGCAGCGCGGCCGGGCTGCCGAGCCAGGCCAGCCAGAGACCCAGCAGCACCAGCAGGTGGCCGGCCTGGTCGAGCAGGAACCAGCGCAGTTCGCCGGCCGGCAACCGGACCTTGGCCAGGTCGATCAGCCAGTGGCTGCCGGCGACCACCAGGGCGCCGAGCGCGACGGCCGTGGCCCCCCGCGTGGCCGGTGCGGTCGCCGCGACGATCAGCAGCACCCCGCCGGCGAGCAGGCCATGCAGCAGGGCATGCTGGGCCAGGCGCCACGAGCGGTGCTTCAGCCGGTATCGCTCCTCGACCCAGCGGCGGGGTTGCAGCAGGAAATCCCCGATCAGGTGGGCCAGGATCAGCCCCAGCAGCAGCGACGGGGCGGCGGCACTCATGGGGTCGCCTCCGGGTTGGCGAGGCGTTGCCCGAAATGGGCCAGGGTATCGGCCAGCAGCTCCCAGCGAGCGGCGCGCAGGCGCTTGTGCACGCTGGGCTGGCGAATGCCCAGTCGTTCGGCCAGGGCCTGCTGGGTGGTCGTCCGATCGAGGCTGAGGATGACGATCTCGGCGGAGTAGCGTGACCAGCCGTCGATCAGGTCGTCGAGGAAGCGGGTCAGCAGCGCCAGGCAGCCGTCGTTCGGGCCCTCGAGCAGTTCCACCGCCAGATGGCTGGCATCGAGGGCGTCCAGGGCGCGCCCCGAACGCACGAAGACCTCACCGTCGGCCTCCGCGACCCCCTCGTCCGGTTGCCAGTCGTCCTGTCCGACCGCCACGGCGATGCGGGCGTCCCAGCGCTGGTGCGTTTCCGAGTGCTGGATCAGGGCGGCGCGCAACCAGACGGCGGCCGTCATGGCTTCCTCGGCATCGGGCAGGGCGAGCTGGAAGCCATCGCCCCGGTAGCGCTCGCCGCGCCCCCCGTGGCGTTCGGCCAGTTCGGCCAGGGTGGCGTCGAGCACACGGTGCAGCCGGGCCGCATCGGCGACCTTGCGCGAGTCGATCACGTCACCGGTGAGCACGGCGATCCGGCGGGACATGGCGGCCTCCCTGGCTGTTGGCTGCCCACATCATAGCCTCTCCAGGCTATTTTTCAATCTAATAGCCTTTTTAGCCAATAAGTGCTTGTTATTGCCATTCTGGGCTATAAGGCTAGCGGGCCAGTCTTTCCAATGACTGCGTATCTTGTTAGTTCTTCACCCGCGCTCCCGTCAGCGGCGGGCGGTAGGCCTTCACCAGGGTCGCCGGGTCGTGCTCGGCATGGCCCTGGTTGGCGTGGGCGCGCATCAGCTGGGCGGCCACGCCGCTCATCGGTGTGGCGCTGCCGCAGCGCTGGCTCTGGGCCACTGCCATGTCGAGGTCCTTGAGCAGGGTGCGCAAGTGCCAGGGCGGTGCCTCGAAGTCGCTCGCCGCCATGCGCGGGGTGAGGATCCGGAAGGGCTTCGAGTCGGCGAAGCCGCCGGCGAGCGCCTCGGTGAGACGACAGGCGTCGACGCCGCTGGCCTCGGCGAGTGCCACCATCTCGGCGATCACCGCCGCCTGGCAGCCGACGATCATCTGGTTGCACACCTTGGTGACCTGGCCGCTGCCCACCGGCCCCATATGGGTCACCCGGGCGGCGAGGGGGGCGAGAAGGGGGCGAATGGCCTCGATGTCGTCGACGTCGCCGCCGCACATGATCGCCAGCGTGCCGGCCTCGGCCCCGGCCACGCCACCCGAGACCGGCGCGTCGACCCAGCGAATGCCGGTTTCGTTCTCGAGCCGGGCGGCGAAGTCGCGGGTCGCGGCCGGGTCGCTGCTGGAGAAATCGATCAGCAGCTGATCGGACCGGGCGTAGTCGCCCACGCCCTCGGGGCCGAAGACCACCTCGTCCACGACCTCGGTGTTGGCCAGGCAAAGCATCACCACGTCGACGCTCTCCACCAGTTCACCGATATAGTCGGCCACGCGCACGCCGGTGTCGCGCAGGTCATTGACCTTCTCCGGCGTGCGATTCCACACGGTGACATCGAAATCGGCCTCCAGCAGCCGACGCGTCATGGGATGGCCCATCAGCCCGATGCCGATGAAGCCGAGGCGAGGCTGGGTCATGTGTCGAGTCTCCGGGCAGTCGGGGAAGGCCCCAGCATGCGCGACGCAGGGCGCTGGCAGCAAGTCGCCGACCAGGGTACGGCTTCCAGCCTTCGCTCCGTGCCGATCACCCCGGCGGATGCGCTGCCATGATGCAGTGCGACATCGAAACGGCTATGCTGTGGTGCGAAAAAGCCGCCGCGATGCCTGGTGATCACGGCGGCTTGTCAGGAGTTTTCTTGTTAATGGTATGATTTTATAGGTTTTGTTCGTTCTTGGTATGAGTTTGGCAAGGTCTGGAGTAGACGGATGCCGGACGGGGGCGATTCGACCCCGGCTTCGACTTCCACGTCCTTTGCGGTCATGCCACTGTACCGCAAAGGATGTAACGAGTGAGCTGGCGTGCTCCAACTTGGTCCCCTTCGGGGGACTTTTTTTTGCCATGAGCATACCCACGGCGGGTTACCAGCATCTCGATCGTGGAAAGGCGGGACAATGCGACCTTGGTCGATGTCTGCGCGTGTTCGGCGGCTGTCCACGTCGGCAGGCATGCATCGTCGGAGGGGCTGGCGTGTCGTGGGGTTTTCACGACGGGAGGCCTTCCGCGGCCCGAGCCAGTCGGTACGCACCCCGCCGCCGTCCACGCCCAAGTAGAGGGTGCGGGCTCGGGTGCCTGCCGGTCGTAAGGGTCAAGCTTGGCGCTGCGGGTACTGCACTCGGGCGGGGGATTGCCGCCCGGTATCGGAATGGATAGGGGCCAGGGCAGAGGATTCAAGCATCGCCCAGGCTCGGCGTGCCGGCCGGGTCGGTCGCCTGCTCGCCGCCGAACTGCAGCTCGGCCAGGTGGCGGTAGAGGGGGCTGGTCTCGAGCAGCTCCGCATGGCGTCCGGCAGCGACCAGGCGGCCCTCCTCGAGGACCAGCAGGCGGTCGGCGGCGACCACCGTCGCCAGGCGATGGGCGATCACCACGCTGGTGCGGTTCTCCATCAGGCGATCGAGGGCCTGCTGCACCAGGCGTTCGCTCTCCGCGTCCAGGGCGCTGGTGGCCTCGTCGAGCAGCAGCACCCGCGGATTCTTGAGCAGTGCCCGGGCGATCGCCAGGCGCTGCCGCTGACCGCCGGAGAGTTGCACGCCACCGGGTCCCAGGGGAGTGTCGAAACCGTGGGGCAGGGCCTCGAGGAACGCCAGGGCGTTGGCGTCCCGGGCCGCGTCGCGTAGCTCTTCCAGGCTGGCCTCGGGCTTGCCGTAACGCAGGTTTTCGGCGGCGGTGCCCGTGAACAGCGTCGGTTCCTGGGAGACCAGCCCCATGGCACGGCGCAGCGACCGGGGCGCCAGGTCGCGCAGGTCGATGCCGTCGAGCCTCAACGTGCCGCTGTCGGGGTCATGGAAGCGCAGCAGCAGGGCGAGCAGGGTGCTCTTGCCGCCGCCCGAAGGGCCGACCAGGGCGATCCGCTCTCCGGGCCGGACATGCAGGTCGAGCCCGTGGAGCGCGGGTACCTTGCGGCCCGGGTAGGTGAAGCTCACCCCATCCAGGCGAATGTCACCGGCGACGGGGTCGGGCAGGGGGGTGGGGCTGGCCGGGGCCTGGATGCGGGGCCTGGCGCCGAGCAGTTCCAGCAGCCGCTCGGCGGCCCCCGCGGCACGCTGCACGTCGCCGGCCACTTCGGCCAGGGCGGCGACGGCCCCGGCGGCCAGCACCGCATAGAAGACGAAGGCGGAGAGCTCGCCGGCGGTCATGTTGCCGGCCAGCACCGCCTGGCCGCCCTGCCACAGCATCACGCCCACGGCGGCGAACACCACCAGCATGGCGATGCCGGTGAGCCAGGCCCGCTGTCGGGTACGCTCGACGGCGCTGGCGAAGGCGTCTTCGACGCGCTTGCCGTAGTTGCGCCGTTCCATGGCCTCGTGGTTGAAGGCCTGTACGGTGCGGATGCCGGCTAGCGACTCGCCGGCGTAGCGGCCCAGTTCCGCCACCCGGTCCTGGCTGTGACGGGAAAGCCGGCGGACGCGCCGACCGAACCAGAGGATCGGCAGTACCGTGACGGGGATGCCGAGCAGCACGATGGCCGAGAGCCATGGCTGGGTGACCAGCATCAGGATGACCGCTCCGAACAGCATCAGCAGGTTGCGCAGGGCCAGCGAGACCGATGAGCCGAACAGGCTCTGCAGCACGCTGGTGTCCGCCGTCAGGCGCGCCGAGATCTCGCCGGGGCCCCTGCCGGGGTGCAGGGTGCTTTCGAAGAACCCCGGCTCCAGCTCGAGCAGGTGGTCGAAGACCCGGCGGCGCAGGTCGGCGGCCAGCCGCTCGCCGATCCAGGTCACCAGGTAGTAGCGCAGGGCCGAGGCGCAGGCCAGCACGGCCACCACGGCGAGCATCATGACGAGTGCCTGGTTGAGCCGGGCGCGGTCCTCGGCCAGGAAGCCCTGGTCGATCACCAGTCGCAGCCCCTGGCCGAGCAGCAGCACGCTGGAGGCGGCGGCCAGCAGGGCGAGGCCGGCCAGTGCCAGGCGCCAGCGGTAGGGGCGCAGTAGCCCCAGCAGTCGCAGCAGGACCCGCGGGTCCGGGGGAGAGCTCATCGGGCGCCTCGAACGGAGCGGTAGCAGGAAGGGGCACCATAGCAGTGTCCCGTGCCGCCTGCATGGCGAGGAAGCCTTCTGCCAACCCCGGCGGCTACGTCGGGGAGTTCGAGCCGGACCGGGTCGTCGGGCCCTGATTGCGCAATCAGGCTTCCACGGCGGCGAGCGAAGGACCGTGGCGGGCGACCATCACACAGTTGCGGCCCCGGGCCTTGCCGTCGTAGAGGGCCTGGTCGGCACGCAACAGGGCCGGGTCGAGCCGGGTCTCCCCGGGCTCGACCCGGCTGATGCCCACCGTCACCGACAGCGGGTTCCGTTCGGGCACCATCGGCAGCGACAGGCTGGCGACCCGCTCGCGCAACCGTTCGGCGATGGACGTGGCGGTATGCAGGTTGGCCTGGGGCAGGGCGATGACGAACTCCTCGCCGCCATAGCGGCCGATGATGTCGGTCTCGCGCAGAACCGACTGACAGCACCCCGCCACGGTGGTCAGCACGATATCGCCGATCGCATGGCCGTGGCGGTCATTGAGGCTCTTGAACAGGTCGATGTCGACCATGCACAGCACCAGCTGCGAGCCATCGCGCCGTGAGCGGCGCAGTTCCCGCTCGGCGAGTTCGAAAAAGCGCCGCCGGTTGGCGATGCCGGTCAGGTCATCGGTGCAGGCCATGTGGCGCAGTCGCTCCTCCAACTGGCTGCGCTCCTCGATCTCGGCCTGCAACTGCCGATTGATGGCGCGCTCCTCCAGCAGGGAGGCGAACTGCTCGCGCTGCAACTGGGTCAGCCGTTTCACGGTCATCCAGCCCAGCAGGTTGACGAAACCCAGCAGCAGCAGGCTGGTGGCCAGCAAGGCGCCGGGCAGGGGAGCCCACAGCAGCATGAGGGTGACGAAACCGGTGACCAGGTAGGCATTCCAGATCAGCATCCAGGGCAGCCGGTTGGGAACGAACAGGTAGAGGCCCATGCTGGCGGCCACCATCGAGGCGAGCTGGATCCCGGGCGTGTCGGGCCGCAGCGGGAGGGCCAGCAGCAAGCCACTGATGCCGAGCAGGCAGATCAGGTTGATCGGCAGCGGGCGCTGCGCCAGGGCGGGGCGCTTCCTCAGCGAGAGGGCCAGCAGGATGCAGGCCAGTGCCACCGATGTTCGCGTGGCGATCAGGACGAAGAAGGCGTTGCCGAAACCCAGCAGGCCATAGTCGGTCAGGCCGAAGGCGAGAAACAGCCCCGCGGCCACCCACAGGGCGTAGCGCATCTGGCAGGCGTCGTGGGCCTGCATGGTGCGGCGGAAGAGGGCTTCCACGGCCGAGTCTTGAAACTCGGCACGCCAGTTCAGTCCGGCCGAATCCCCTGCGTCGGTCTTGCCAGCAGCCATGCGTCACCTTCCTAGAGGGCCAGGCATAAGCACGGTTCCCTTCAGTTCGTGTCGTTATTATGGTGTTCCCTGTGACGCCGCGCGGCCTTCCGCGAGAAGAGCCGCCGGCGTACGGGGGAAGCATGGCCACGAATGTTCCGGTGCGCCAGCCGGCCCGGGACGATGTCATTCAAGACCTACATTCGTTGTAAGAGAATACCTACAGTGCGAGTGTGAGGCGCGAGTGGGAGCCTTCTCAGACCTTGCACTGCTCTCGTTGCCATCCTTTGCCGCCGGGTGAACCACTTACGGCGATGGTCACCCCTCAAGCCTTCCACCGCGCCGTTCGGGGCACGCGCACACCGGGCACATTCGATGATGATGAAAATAAGGCACGGGGCATGGTCGTCCTCAGCCCTGCCGCTTGAGCTGCTCGCGTAGCTGCTTGGGTACCTGCTTGATGATCAGCCGGTCCTGCGCCTCGTCGTACTCGACGCTGGATCCGAGCAGGTGGGAGTCGAAGCTGATCGAGACGCCGCCGGCGCGGCCGGTGAAGCGGCGGAACTGGTTCAGGGTGCGCTTGTCCGGCGGGATCTCCGGGGAGAGGCCGTAGTCGGCGTTGCGGATATGCTCATAGAACGCCCTGGGCTGCTGCTCGTCGAGTACCTCCGAGAGCTCCTCCAGGGTGATGGGCTCGCCGCGGCTGGCCTGGTCGCTGGCGTAGTCGATCAGTGCCTCGGTCTTCTCGCGGCTCTGCTCCTCGGGCAGATCCTCGTTCTCGACATAGTCGCTGAAGGCCTTGAGCAGGGTGCGGGTCTCGCCGGTGGCGTCGACGCCCTCCGCGGCGCCCAGCAGTTCGGCGAAGCCTTCGGCGAGCTTTCGGCCACCGCGGTCGCGGGTCCAGGAGAGGTACTGCTTCGAGGGCGAGTCGCCGCGCCACTGGCTCAGGTTGAGCCGCGCGGCCAGGCTCATCTGGGCCAGGTTCAGCTGGCGCACCGGGGCGATGGCCAGGTCGTCGTCGATGCCGAAGCCCTCGCGATGGTGCAGCAGCGCCAGGGTCAGGGTCTCGGTGTCGCCCTGCCGGGTATGCGCCACCAGCAGGTGGCCGGAGAGCGACAGGTGGGCCGCGACCAGGGCGGCGATGCGCTCGCCCAGCTCGCGGCTGAAGGCGACGAAGTCGAGCTCGCCTGCGAGATAGGCGATCAATGCCGCGGGAAAGGCGGAGGAGCCGCTGCCGGCGTCGCCCTCGTCGCCGTCGGCGAGGAAGTGGCCCCAGGCCTTGGGCTTGGCGTGGTAGGCCTTGTTGACGCCTTCCAGCAGGTCGTCCAGGGCGGGCGAGCCGGCCAGTTCCGCCGCTGCCGGGGCGAGCGTCGCCGGCGCTTCGCCGGTCTCCTTGTCGAGGCGATGGACGATGCTGTGCAGTACCGGCATGGGGACTCCTGGTGGGTTGGAGAGGCGCGATGATACCTGCCTCAGGGCTTCAGTCGATAGCCGCTCCTGAAGATCCAGGCCACCACCGTCAGGGCCACGCCCAGGAACAGCAGGATCATCGCCAGGCTGACCGCCGGGCTGACGTCGCTGATACCGTAGAAGCTCCAGCGGAAGCCGCTGATCAGGTAGACCACCGGGTTGGCCAGGGTCACCGCCTGCCAGAAGGGCGGCAGCATGTCGATGGAGTAGAAGGTGCCGCCGAGGAAGGTCAGCGGGGTGATCACCAGCAGGGGCACCAGCTGCAGCTTCTCGAAGCCGTCGGCCCAGATGCCGATGATGAAGCCGAGCAGGCTGAAGGTCACTGCCGTGAGCATCAGGAACAGCAGCATCATGATCGGGTGGTCGATCGAGTAGGGCACGAACAGCCGTGCGGTGACCAGCACGATGGCGCCCAGTATCAGTGACTTGGTGGCCGCCGCACCGACATAGCCGACCACCACCTCGAAGTAGGACATCGGCGCCGAGAGGACCTCGTAGATGGTGCCCGAGAAGCGCGGGAAGAAGATGCCGAAGGAGGCGTTGGCGACGCTCTGGGTCAGCAGCATCAGCATGATCAGGCCGGGCACGATGAAGGCACCATAGCTCACCCCGTTCACCTCGGTGATGCGGGTGCCGATGGCCGCACCGAACACCACGAAGTAGAGCGAGGTGGAGATCACCGGCGAGACGATGCTCTGCAGCATGGTGCGCAGGCTGCGGGCCATCTCGGCGAGATAGAGGGTCTTGACGGATTGCAGGTTCATGCGCGCTCCCGAACCAGGCTGACGAAGATGTCCTCCAGCGAACTCTGACGGGTATGCAGGTCCTTCACCCGCAGCCCCACCGCCTCGAGGTCGGCCAGCAGGCCCGAGATGCTCGAGCCGTCCTCCTGGCCGGCGGCGTCGTAGCTGTAGACCAGCGCATGGCCATCGTCGATGAGGGCCAGGGCGTGGCCGGCCAGCGATTCCGGCACGGCGTCCAGCGGCTCGTGCAGGTGCAGGGTCAGCTCCTTGCTGCCCAGCTTGCGCATCAGGGCCTCCTTCTCCTCGACGAGCACGATCTCGCCGCGACGGATCACGCCGATGCGGTCGGCCATCTCCTCGGCCTCCTCGATGTAGTGGGTGGTGAGGATGATGGTCACCCCCTGGTGGCGAAGCTCGCGGACCACTTCCCACATCTCGCGGCGCAGCTCCACGTCGACGCCGGCGGTGGGCTCGTCGAGGAACAGCACCTGGGGCTCGTGGGCCAGCGCCTTGGCGATCAGCACCCGGCGTTTCATGCCGCCGGAGAGCTCCAACTGGCGGTTGCGGCGCTTCTCCCACAGGGTCAGGGCGCGCAGCACCTTCTCGATATGGGCCGGGTCCCTGGGCTTGCCGAACAACCCGCGGCTGAAGCTCACCGTGTCCCACACCGTGGTGAAGGCCTCGTTGGTCAGCTCCTGGGGCACCAGGCCGATCAGGCGGCGTGCCGCCCGGTAGTCGCGCACGTTGTCGTGGCCATCCACCAGTACCCGACCGGCGCTGGCATTGACCAGCCCGCAGATCACGCTGATCAGGGTGGTCTTGCCCGCGCCGTTGGGGCCGAGCAGGGCGAAGATCTCGCCGCGGCGGATCCCCAGGTCGACGTTCTTCAGCGCCTGGAAGCCACCGGCGAAGGTCTTCGATACCCCCTCGACGCGAATCATCGGCGCCTCACTCAAGGGTGATGTCCCCCTCGAACTCGAGATCGAGCTCCAGGCCGGCGACCTGTACCCGCACGCTCGCCGGCAGCGACTCGTCGCCCTGGAGCCGGCCCTCGGCGAGTGCCTTCGTCACCGCCTGCTCGATCGCCTGCTGGGATCTCACGCCTACGTTCTTCAACAGCTTGCGGATGCTCTGGTGAAAGATCTCGTCATTCATCGGTGAATCCTGTTGGAGTGAGTGGTGAAGCATTCCCATCCTGTCAGTGGCACACGACCCACCGCGGCTCGCCCGCCATGACGAACGCCGCACGGGTCTCCCACGCGCGGCGTTCGAACGCTGTCGGCAGCGGCGGCTCACGACCGGCTGGTGATCTCCAGCAGGTGATAGCCGAACTGGGTCTTCACCGGGCCGTGGACCTTGTTCAGCTCGCCGGAGAACACCACCTCGTCGAACTCGCGGACCATCTGGCCCGGGCCGAAGCTGCCCAGGTCGCCGCCCTGGCGGCCGGAGGGGCAGGTGGAGTGCTCGCGAGCCACCTCGGTGAAGTCGCGGCCGCCCTCGATCTCGGCCTTGAGTTCCTGACACTTCGCTTCGCTCTCCACCAGAATATGACGTGCGGTTGCCCTGGCCATGTTGCTCTCCTGAAAGGTCGGCATGGATGCCGGTTGACGGTCCGGGAAGGATAGCATGACGCCCCCGGCGTGGGGCGACACCGGCGTGGCTATCGCTGGCCTCCGGTGCCGATCGTGAGCCGCAGCGCCTGGAGGCCGTCCAGCTCCATGCGGACCTCGTCCGAGAACACCGGATGGCCGGTCAGGCGGAGTTCCACGCTGGCCTCGGCGCCACGGTAGATGACCTCGGCCGCCACCCTGGCCTCGTTGCTCACCGGGGCCAGCGGGGGGTAGTCGACCCCTGCCACCTGGAGCGCGGTGAAGCCGAGCGCATCCAGCTCCTCCTGGATCAGCTGCTTCACGGCCACGCCGTAGTAGACGTAGAGCCCGCCATAGGCCAGGCCGGCGAGCAGTGCGAGATAGATGACGAAGCGGCCCATGGCCTCCTCCCTGGTAGCATGGATCGGGTTTCCTGTCGGTGGTGTTTATATCACAGGCGGGGCACCCAGGTGCCCTCGCGGATCACCGGATAGCCGTCCACGTCATGGTTGTAGAGATAGAGCCAGGCGGGCCCGAATGCCGTCGTGTGAATGGCGCGGTCGAAATCGCCGTGCTTCGGATACCTGACGCGGTAGTCTTCCAACTGGTCGAGCCCGGCCAGTTGCTGAGCCGTGACGCGAAAGACTTCGACCTCGATGCCCCGGGAGGGCTCCGGCTTGGCGCCCGGGAAGGGCCCGAGGTCATAGAGCGTGGCCGTGGTGAGGATGTCCTTGCCCAGGAAGTCGGCGCCATGGAGCCAGTGGTGGTTGCGCAGCCCACGCTTCAGCGTGCCATAGACGGCCACCAGGGGCGTTTGGGTGACGGCGATGGCGGGGGTGTTCATGGTCCGGGCCTCCGGGAAGAGCGGGGATGTATCGAGGAAACACAGGGGCCGGGGAGGCGGCCTGATCGATAGGCTGCGCTCAACTGGCCCCGACTATGGCCTCGCGCAGCACCTCGGGGGGCTGGGCGCCCGACAGGGCGGTCCGGCCATCGATGATGAACATCGGCACGCCGCCGATGCCGAGCCGGCGGGCGTGGGCCAGCGCGCCGCGTACCTCGGCCACCCCTTCTCTGCTCTCGAGAAACGCTGGCACGTCCACGCCGTACAGGCCTCCGGCATCAGCGGCGTCGGCGAGCACGCGGGCATCGCCGATATCCTCGCCGTTCACGAAATAGCGCGCGAACAGCTCGTCGACCACCGACTGCTGCACACCATGCCCGCCGGCCAGCCAGATCAGCCGGTGGGTAGCGAAGGTGTTGGGCGTGCGCGTCATGCGCTCGTGGTGGATCTCGATCCCGGCACGGCGGGCAGCCGCCTCCACCTGGGCATCCAGCTCCAGGGAGCGTTCCCAGGAGCCGAACTTGGCGGTGCGGTAATCACGGCGCGACATGCCGCCCGGTGGCATCGCCGGGTTGAGCTCGAAGGGCTGCCACGCCACGCTGACGGCGATTTCATCGGGTAGGTCGGCCAGGGCCAGCGCCAGGTGGCGCTTGCCGATGAAACACCAGGGACAGATGGCGTCGGAGATGACCGTGACGTCGACATGGGGCATGGTGGTTACACCTGCGGGGCGTTGGAGGGGACGATACCACCTCGGTGGCTCGGGGCGTAACCGCCGGACCCCTGTCGAATCCGGGACAACACGATATGCTGGTCCGGCGAGGCCACAGCATTGACTGACGGGGAGAACGACGATGTCGCTTGATCAGTGCCTGGGAATCCTGCTTCCCGAGGACGGGCCGACCGACTACGAGTGGTATGCGTTGGGCCCGGCAGGGGCTTCCGCCGGTGGGGACCTGCCCGGGATCGAGGTGGGGAAGATACCGAGCGATGGTCACCATGAGCCAGCGGCGTTGACGGCGCTGGGGGCCGTGGACCGACTGGCGCCGGTGGGGGAGGCGCTCGTGCACCAGGCCGGGGCGCAGGCCGTCGTGTGGGCCTGCACCAGCGGCAGCTTCATCGGCGGGCTCGCGGGGGCCAGGGCCCAGGCAGAGGGGCTGGAGACGGCGCTGGGTGTGCCGGTGACCAGTACGGCGCTCGCCTTCCTCGAGGCGCTGTCGGCACTGGGCCATCGCCGCGTGGACCTGCTCAGCCCTTACCCGCAGGAGGTGACCCGGCGGCTGGTACATTTCCTGGGGGAGGGGGGCGTGGCAGTCGGGCACCTCGAGGTACTCGACTGCCCCTATGCCGCGGACTCGCATCGGGTCGACATTGCCGAAGCGGTGCGCACCTTCTGCCGGGAACACCGCGATTCCGAAGTACCGCTGCTGGTTCCCGATACGGCGGTAAACACCCTGCAATGGCTGGACACGCTGAACCGACAAGCCGGGCGGGTGGTGCTGACGGCCAACCAGGTGAGCCTGTGGGCGGGCCTGAAGCGCCTGCGGTGGTCCCGGATGCCGCCACGATACCTGAATTGCCTGGCCTCGGCATGAGGCTGCCTCGGGGCCGCGAGACGCATTGCCCGACAACCTTCCCTCGGATTGGCTGTCTCGATCGGGTAGCCATCTAGGAGACAATCGATGATCCGACTCGCACTGAGTGCCCTGATGTTCACCCTGGGTGCCAGCGTGGCATTCGCCCAGCCCGACAGCGACGAGCAGGACCCGGGCATGCCGGGCGTGATGACGCAGGAAGAGCTCGAGCGTGAGCCCATCACCTTCGAGCTCGACGTCCCCTATGCACAGACCGACGACCCGCGCCAGAGCCTCGATCTCTACCGGCCCCGGGAGCCGTCCGAGGAGGCGCTGCCGGTGATCGTGTTCTTCCACGGCGGTGGCTGGTACCAGGGCGACAAGGCCGATGGCGCGGCGCGCGTGATGCCCTTCGTGAGCAGCGGCGACTACGCCGCGGTCTCGGTGGGCTACCGGCTGTCGGGCGAGGCCACCTGGCCCGCCCAGCTGCACGACAGCAAGGCGGCGATTCGCTGGATCAAGGCGAATGCCGACGAACATGGCCTGGACCCCGACCGGCTGGCCGTGTGGGGTCGCGGTGCGGGCGGCCATCTCGCCCTGATGCTCGGCATGACCGGCGACGAGCCGAAACTGGAGGGCGATCTCGGGCCCTACGACGAGGTGGCCAGCGAGGTCGCCGCGGTGGTGAACTTCTTCGGCGTGACGGACATGATGGCCCTGGTCGATCAGCCCGGCGAGTTCGACCGATCGAGCCCCGAGGTACCCGAGGCCCTGCTGCTGGGGGGGGCGCTGCCGGAGAACGAGGAGCAGGCCATCGGGGCGTCGCCGGTCACCTATGTGAGCGAAGGTGATCCGCCGGTGCTCACCCTGCATGGTGACGAGGACACCGTGGTGCCCTACGATCAGGCCGTTCGTCTGGACGTCGCCCTGACCGATACCGGCGTACCCAGCTACTTCATCACCGTGCCCGGGGCCGGCCATGGCGACTTTCCGGAGGAGGCCGAGAAGCGCGTGTCGATCTTCCTGTCCCGGGTACTGCTCGGCGAGGAGGGCGAGATTCCCACCGAGCCCCTGGTGACGGCGCAGGAGTGACGGATTGGAGGCTGGGCCCGATGAAGAACCTGTTTGCGTCGATTCCCGACGCCCTCGATGACGAGCTGTTCGAGGAGCTCGTGCGCGGCGAGAATGTCCGGGTGGAGCGCATCGTGTCACGTGGGCACCGCTCGCCGGCCTCCGGCTGGTATGACCAGCCGTGGCACGAGTGGGTGCTGCTGCTCGAGGGTGAAGCCATCCTGGCGTTCGAGGAGGGCGATGCGGTGGTGCTCGAGGCCGGCGACCACCTGGCGATACCGGCCCATCGCAAGCACCGGGTCGAGTGGACGACGCCGGAGCGGACTACCCTGTGGCTGGCCGTGCACTACCGAGCTTGAGCGCCCTGGCCGAAACCCGTGAACACTGGAGGTGACCCCATGCTGCTGGAAGGTTCCTGCCACTGCGGCGCGATTCGTTTCAGCGTCGAATCGCCGCATCCCTATCCCTACCAGCGCTGCTACTGTTCGATCTGCCGCAAGACGGCCGGGGGCGGCGGCTATGCCATCAACCTCAGCGGCCGCGCCGACACCCTCAGGATCGAGGGCGCCGTGCACAAGAAGGTCTACCACGCCGTGATCGGCGGCGAGGAGAGTCCCGGCGAGCGGCACTTCTGTGCGCACTGCGCCAGCGCGCTCTGGGTCTTTGATCCCCGCTGGCCGGAGCTGGTGCACCCCTTCGCCTCTGCGGTCGACACCGAGCTGCCGGTGCCGCCGGAGCGGGTACACCTGCTGCTGGACAGCAAGGCCAACTGGGTGGAGCCCGAGGTGCGTGATGGCGACAAGTGCTTCGCCGGCTACCCCGAGGAGAGCATCGCCGAGTGGCACGAGCGGCTGGGGCTGGTCCGCTAGTCGGCAGACCTATCTGGCCCCGCACCCCCTATGAACCGGGGCTGCGCAACGCAATCCAGGAAGCCGAGTTCACGCCTTGTCGATACCCCATGCCGACCGCCTGACGCGGCTCACCGTGCTGCTCGCCGAGTGGCAGGCCGTCTGGCGGCCGTTGCCGTTCCAGTCTCGCCGGCCGCCCTGGGCCGGGCACCTTCCCGGGCTCGAGCAGGCGCTGCTGGCGCTCTCCGATGAGGCCTGCGAGCGGCTCCAGGCCGCCCCCTGCGGGACATCGCCGCTCGCGGCCTGGCTGCCGGTGGCGGAGTTGGGCGAGCTGGTGGACCTGCCCGACCTGGCGGGTGGGGACGCCGGCCTGCCGGCGTCCTGGAGCCAGCATGTGGGGGGGCGCAAGTGGCAGCAGATCGAGGCCTTCGTCCCCCGGGTGGCGCTGGCGCCGGGTCAGTCGCTGGTGGAGTGGTGTGCGGGCAAGGGGCACCTGGCGCGCACCCTGGCCCGCTGGCACGGGACCGAGGTCACGGCGCTGGAGTGGCAGCCGGCGCTGTGCGACGAGGGCCAGGCACTGGCTGACCGCCAGGGTGTGGCGGTGCACCTGGAGGCCCGGGATGTCCTGGCGCCGGACGTGGCCCGGTGGCTGACACCCGATACGCATGTCGCCGCGCTGCATGCCTGTGGCGACCTGCACGTCCGGCTGCTGGAGCTGGCCGCGGCGAGCGGCTGTGGGGTGACCCTGGCACCATGCTGCTACCAGCGCACCGCGGCCGAACATTACCGGCCGCTCTCACGGCTCGGCCGCGACCTGGCCGGTCGGCAGGGCCTCGAGCTGTCCCGCGACGACCTGGCCCTGGCGGTACGGGAGACCGTTACCGCCCCGCGCCACGTGAGGCGAAGCCGCGAGCGGGCCGGTGCCTGGCGGCTGGGATTCGACCTCCTGCAGCGGGAGCTGCGCGGCCGTGACGACTACCTGCCGGTGCCAAGCCTCGCCTATGGCCGCCTGCCCGAGACCTTCGCCGGCTTCTGCCGCTGGGCGGCGGAACGGAAGGGACTGACGCTGCCGGCTTCCGTCGACTGGGGGGCATACGAGCGGGCGGGCCGGCGTCGCCAGGCCGAGGTGCGGCGCCTGGAGCTCGTCCGCCACCTGTTTCGTCGCCCGCTGGAGGTCTGGCTGGCCCTCGACCGGCTGCAGCTGCTGGAGGAAGCCGGCTTCACGGTGGCACTCGGCACCTTCTGCGAGCGCGAGCTGACCCCGCGCAACCTGCTGCTGCGGGCCTCGCTGCCGGCTAGAGCATGCGGCACTCGAACGCCGCCCTCTTGAGCCGCTCAAAAGCGCGACGCCGGCAGCCAGACGTCGGCTCGCGCCCAGGCCTCCTCGAACTGCTCCTCGACGCTGGCGGCCGCTTCCTCCTGTCCCTGGGCGGCCAGGCTCTGGGTCAGCCCCTTCAGCGCCCAGCCATTGCTCGGGTAACCCGCCAGGGAGTCGCGGTAGACCGCTTCGGCCGCCTCGGCGTCCCCGGCCTCAAGCAGGATGGCGCCGAGCACGTGGCGGGCGTGGAGCGGCCAGGGTTCCGGTTCGCTGTAGGGGAGGCCATCCTCGAGTTCGATGGCTCGGCGCAGTTCCGACTCGGCCTGCTCCAGGTGACCCTCGGCGGCGGCGAGTTCACCGGCCAGGATGTGCTGCGCGATGCCCAGCAGGTCGCGCTGCGAGTGCAGGAAGAAGTGGTAGGTGGCGTCCTCCCGGGTCTCGTCGCGAATGCCGCGAATGGCATCCAGCGCGGCCATGGCGGCCTGGGTATCACCGGTGCGCAACTGGGCGAGGCCGCGCGCGAATCGCCACATGGCGGCCTGGAAGGGCTCTTCCGGCGCGGTCGTCCGTTCGAGCAACTCGTTCCAGCGCCCGAAGCGAGCGAGTTGCAGATACTGATGGAAGGCATGGGGGGCGCGCTCGCGCGCCAGGTCCCGGGCGGCCGACAGGGCCACGCCGCTCTGCCCGTCCATCCAGGCCGCGAAGACCAGCATCGCCGTGTTGTGCGCCGCATAGACACTGGCCCCTTCGCCTTGCCGTGCGGCCTGGTCCACCATCCGCGCCTGCTGGTTCGCCCGCACCGCATCACCGTAGCGGCCGATGTTCATGTAGATATGCGAGGGCATGTGCTGGATATGGCTCACCCCCGGAACGGTGTCATCCAGCCGGTCGGCACAGGCTTCGGCGCGTTGCGGCTCCCAGGCCTCCACCGCGTGGATGTACAGGTGGCAGGCACCGGGATGCTCGAGGTCTGCCGCCAGCACGGCCTCCAGCTCCGCGATCGCCCTGTGCGCCACGGGATATGGCTGGCCGTCCTCGCCCAGCAGGTCCCACGGGCGGAACATCATCAGCGATTCCGCGTGGAGGGTGCGCACCTCGGGGTCGTCCCCATGCGCTGCCGCCGCGGCGGCCATGGCCTCGGCGTAACCCTCGGTCGCCACTTCGCCGCCCGGGCTGTCCGGGTAGCGTACGGCCATGGCCTCGATCAGCGCCCGTTCCCAGGGGGCGGTGCCGTCGGCGCGCTCCAGGGCGGCCTGGGCGGCATCGGCGGCGTCTTCGTGGTCGCCGACCCCGCCGGGATTGTTCTGGTAGGGTCCCAGGGCCCAGGCCTCGCCCCAGTGGCACAGGGCGCAGCCCGGATCATGCGCCTGGGCGGCCCGGAACGATCGAGCGGCCCGTGCGCGGGCGAAGCCATAGGCCAGGCGGAGCCCCTGGTCGAAGTACGCCTGTGCCGTCTCCGAAGCGGTGGTGATCGAGCGGCTGTAATTCCCCAGGTCAACGGCCAGGGGAAGGGGGGCGTCCGCCTGTCCGGGCAAGGCGGCGAACCCGGCCGCTGCGGTCACGGCGACACCGGCCAGGATGCGGGTGGTCGAGCGTGGTGCTGGCATGGGCTGTCCTCCCTTCGGCTGCTAAAAAGCCCGCAGGCTCGCTGGTAGTGTCCGCCCGCGGGTGGGGGTGAGGTAAGGGGCATATCGACCATGATCGGTCCATTCGTGCCAGGAGAGTCCAGGTGGTGGGTGGCGAGGGCGTCTCCTTCCCTGAGCCGGCGATCCGCGAAGCGCTCAATCGCGTTGCCGGGCCGCCAGCCAGGCGTCGAAGTAGTCGTTGATGCGGCCCAGGGTGCGGGCGTACCACGCCTCGTCCTTGGCCAGCGCCCGCTCGGCGTTCAGCGGATGGGTGGGGATGTGCAGGCGCATGTCCACGCCGTTGTCGGGGTGGGTGGTGACCCGAAGGGCCGCCGAACGGCGTGCCGGACCGTAGGGGATGCGCCGCGCCAGCTCGGCGAGGCGCTCGGTGGTGGTGGCGAAGCGGATGAAGTCCCGGGCGGCCTCGGGATGGGGGTTGCCATGGGGGATCGCCCAGGTCTCGTGTTCCTGGACCTGGCCGTCCCAGAGGATCTCGATCGGCACCCCCCGGTTGACCATGGCGTCGAAGAAACGCCCGTTGTAGCCCGACGCCATGACCACCTTGCCCTCGGCCAGCAGCCGTGGCGGCGTATCGCCGGCCTCCCACCAGTGGATCTCGTCCAGGCCGTCGAGGCGCCCCAGCGCCAGGTTCAGGCCGCGTCGGGTGCTGAGCAGGCCATAGAGCTCCTGCTGGGGCACGCGGTAGGAGAGCAGGGCCCACTCCAGGTTGACCGCCGGGGTGCGCTGCAGGGCGCGCGGCCCGGGAAACCGCTGCTGGTCGAAGAGATCGGCGATGGTGGTGGGGCGCTTGCCGGGGAAGGCGTCTCGCCGGTAGGCGACCACCGTGGCGAAGATGGTGTGGGTGATGGCGCAGCGGCCGAAGGCGTCGGGCAGGAAGTCCTGCGCCGCTGGGGTGCCATCCGGGGCCGGGGCCAGCAACGCGGGCGAGAGCGGGCGCAGCAGGCCCTCCTCGCAGGCGGCCATGGCCTCGCTGCGGGTCATGTCGATGACGTCCCAGGGCACCTCGCCGGTCTCGGCGGCGCGGCGCAGGCCATCCAGCCCGCCGTCGTACTGCATCACCTCGACCCGCCGGCCGGTGCTGGCCGTGTAGGGCTCGAAGAGGGCGGCGCGCTGGGCGCGCTCGTAGGCACCGCCCCAGCTCAGCACGGTCAGGGGCCCGTCGTCCGCGGCCGCGGCCGGCGCCGCCAG
The DNA here is from genome assembly GCF_003202205.1 of Halomonas sp. LBP4. Classification (GTDB taxonomy): domain Bacteria; phylum Pseudomonadota; class Gammaproteobacteria; order Pseudomonadales; family Halomonadaceae; genus Halomonas; species Halomonas flagellata. The sequence goes on along the minus strand of NZ_PDOG01000001.1, from coordinate 234,986 downwards.
TCCCAGCAGCGCCAGTCCCAGTAGTGCCAGTCCCAGTAGCGCCAACCTCGTCACGCCGGCCAGTCGCCGCCGTCGCTCAACCCGTGCCATGTTCCTCCCGTCGCATCTCGTCGCTGTGGCGCAGGTAGGCGCGGGCGATGCTCGCCTCGAAGACCACGCCGAGGAAGGCATCCTCGGCGGCGTCGACCACCGGCAGGGCCTCGCCGGTGACGTCCTGCAACCGCGCCATGGCGTCCCACAGCGAGGTGTCCGGCCGCAGTAGCGGCCGGTCCGCGGCGGTGACCCCGCCCACCGTCTGCGGGCCGTCCCGTGCCTCGCGGGCGGCCTCCAGGTCGGCGAGGGTCACGCAGCCGCGATACCGCCCCCGGGCGTCGACCAGATAGGCCTCACCATGCCGGGCCTGGCCGAGGGCGGTCATCGCCTCCGCCACCGCGGTCTCGGGGCGCAGGGTCACGCAGTCCCGGGTCAGGTGCTCGGCCACCGGGGTGCTGAGCAGCACGGCGCGCCCGCGCCCGGCCGAGAGGTCCAGGCCACGCGTCTCGAGCTGGATGTCGAACAGCGAGCGGCCGAAGAGCTGGGCGGCGATGGGGCTGGCCAGGATCACGCTGGCCAGGGCGGCGGTGGTCAGCGCATAGCTGCCGGTCAGCTCGAAGACGATCAGCAGCGTCGTCAGCGGCGCGCCGATCACCGGTGCCGTCACCGCCACCATGCCGCAGACGGCGTAGAACACGAAGGTCTCCTGGGGCGCGCCGCTGAGCTGCCCCACCAGGCTGCCGCACAAGGCCCCGAACAGGGTGCCGATCACCAGGGCGGGGCTGAACACGCCACCGCTGAAGCCCATGCCCAGGCAGAGCGCCGTGGCGGCGATCTTGAGCCCCAGCACCAGCAGCAGTTCGGCGCTGCCGAAGGCGCCGGCGATGGTGGCGAAGCGCAGGGTCTCCTGGCCCATGCCGAGGATGTCGGGTACCCAGAGGGCGGTGAGTCCCAGCAGTGCCCCGGCCAGGGCCGGGCGCAGCGGCGGGGCGAGCGGCAGGGTGCCGGCCAGGCGCGTGACCCCGAGGATGGCACGCATGTAGGCGCCGGCGACCAGGGCGCCGAGGCCGCCGATGACGAGGAAGACGGCGAATTCCCAGGGCCGTGGCACGGCGGTGTCGGCGACATGGAAGAGCGCCCCGCGCTCCAGCACGTTGGTGGCGATCACGTAGCCGACGATGGCGGCCGCGGCCACCGGGGCGAAGGCGCGCAGGGCGTAGTGGCGCAGCACCACCTCGTGGGCGAAGACGATGCCCGCCAAGGGGGCGTTGAAGGCGGTGGAGATGGCCGCGGCGACCCCGCAGGCGATGGCGATGTTGTCGTCCGACCGCCCCAGCCGCAGCAGCCGCGCCCCCAATGAGCCCAGGGTGGCGCCCAGGTGTACCAGGGGGCCGTACTGGCCCACCGAGGCCCCGGCACCCAGCGAGATCAGCGCGCTCAGGGCCGACAGGCCGCCGGCCCTGGCGGGCAGTCGACCGCGTCGGGTCTGGACGGCGGCGATCACGTCGGCCGGCGCATGGGGGCGCCGTTCGGGGATGGCGAGGTGCAGCAGGCCGACGACCAGGCCGCCCAGCGCCGGCACCGCCACGGTAATGGCCATCAACGCCCCGGCGTGATCGAACATCATGCGACTGCGCGGCGAGATCAGCAGCAGCTCGTTGAGTTCCAGCACCGCGGTGACGAAGGCCACGGCGAAGAGGGCGGCGATGGCGCCGATGATGGCTCCCAGGAGCACCAGGCCCAGGAAACGGACGACCGCCAGGGGACCCCGGCCGGGGCCGATGAGTGCCGGAATCGTGTCCATCTTCAAGGTGTAGGTGCGAAGGGCGTGCAGGGCAAGCGCCGGCCCGCCGGCGGTCACGGGCCTTGCCTGCCGCTCGCCTCCCGGCTCCGGCGCCGTTCGCGTATCTGACATGGGGTCCGGCTGCTACTCTCTGGAACCATGACGCACACCAATGTCCCGCTCGACCCCGAACGCCTGCCCCGGCTGGAAGAGGCACCGCTGACGCCCGTGTCGCCACGGCTGGCCCCCTGCCAGGCCCTGCAGCAGCTCTGGCGCTGGTGGCTGCTGGCCGTGCTGGCGAGCCTGGTCCCCCTGTCGGAGCCACCGCTGGCCGACTGGCAGGGGAGGCTGGCCGTCGGCATCGCCGTCCTGGGGCTGGCGATGGCCGTGCTCGCCTGGTTCGAGGCACGGCGTCGCGCCTACGGGCTGCGCGAGCATGACCTCAGCTACCGGCGAGGGCTCTGGGTCCGGCGCACCCAGGTGCTGCCGCTGGTGCGCCTGCAGCACGTGGAGACGCTGAGCACCCCCCTCGAACGGGCCTTCGGCCTGGTGCGCCTGGCCTGCTTCACCGCCGGCGGGCGCGGCGCCGACCTGGTCCTCGAGGGCCTGCCCGCCGCGCGCGCCGAGGCGGTCAAGCAGCACCTGCTGGCCCGCCTGGAGGCGGAGCCGGCCGTACCCCCGGAGGAGCAGGCGCCATGACCCGCGACGCCCCGGGGGGCGACGGGCTGGCCGAGTGGCAGCGCCTCTCGCCCTGGGCCATCGGGTTGACGCTGGCGACCACCGGCGTGTCGCTGATCCGCGAGCACCTGCCGCTGCTGCTGGCAGCCGGGGCGGGCCTCGCGGTCAGCGACCGTGTCGGACTGCGCGAGGCGCTGCTGGGCGGCGGCCTGCTGCTGGTGGGGGCGCTGCTGCTGAGCCTGCTCTACTACCGGCGTTTCCGCTTCCGCTTCGACGCCGACGTGCTGGTGATCCAGAAGGGGCTGTTCGTCCACCGGGAGTTCAAGGTCGCGGCCCACCATGTGCAGCAGACCAGCGTGCTGCAGCCGGCCTGGATGCGCCCCCTGGGCCTGGTGCAGTGGGAGGTGGAGACCCTGGCCGGCGAGGCGGCGTCCATCGCCCTGCCCGGCATCCGGCGCGAGCTGGCCGAGGCGCTGGAGGCCCGCCTGGGCGGGGCCGCGTCGCGCAGCGGCCCGACGACGACCCCGGACGAGATGCCCGCGCCGCTGGTGCGTTTCGCCGTCACTCCCGGGGCCCTGGTGCTGCACGGGCTGACCAGCCGCTCGCTGGTGGTGATCGCCGCGCTGCTCTCGCCCCTGGTGCGGCCGCTGGAGCGCTGGTTGCACGACCGCCTGCCGACGCTCGACCTCTGGGCCTGGCTGCCGGCGTCGCCGCCGCTGGCGGTGGGCCTGGGGCTCGTCGCCGCGCTGGCGGTGCTGATGCTGCTCGCGGTGCTGGCGGCCTGGTGGCGCTTCCATGGCTATGTGCTGCGCGACGACGGCGAGCGCCAGGTCCAGGTGAGCGGTTTGCTGCACCGCCGCTCGCAGACCCTGACCCTGCGCCGGCTGCAGGTGGTGGAGTGGGTGCAGACCGGGCTCGGCCGGGCCCTGGGGCGGGGCTACCTGGTCTGTCACCAGTTCGGGGGGACGACAGGCGGCGAGGTCGCCGAGGCCCGGCGTTTCCTGGTGCCCGGCCTGACCGCGGCCCGGGCCGATACGCTGGTGCCGTCGCTGTGGCCCGGGCGGGTCGCGCCGCCCTCGCTGACGGCGCCGCTGCAGCGGGTGGCCGGGCTCTATCGCCGGGTGCTTTTCCTGCGCCTGCTGCTGGCCATGGTCGCGGGGCTGGGACTGCTCGTCGGGATGGCAAGTGACGGGCTGGCCGGGCTGCCGGCCTGGAGCCCGGGGCCGGTGCTGGTGGGCCTGGTCGCCCTGGCGGGCGGCTTGGCGCATCTGCGCTGGCGGTCGCTGGGCTGGTCGTGTCGCGGCGACTGGCTGCGGGTGCGCCACGGCCTCTGGGGGCAGCGCACCAGCCTCTTTCCCGCCGCGCACCTGGTGTCGCTGCAGGTACAGCAGAGCTGGCTGCAGCGCCGTCGCGGGGTGGTGACCCTGCGGCTCTACCTGGCCAGTGGTCGGTTGAGCCTGCCGTTCGTCGAGGAGCGGGTGGCGCTGGCACTGGCCAACCGGTTGCTGGCGAGCGTCGAGGGGTTGCCGGACGAGGGGGCGGCCACGGCGTGATGGCGGTGGCCGGCTGGGTTCAGGTTTCCCGTTCCCCTCGGGTCGCCCCCATCAATACCCGGTCCATGCCCCGCGTGGAGAGTAACCGCTTCAGTACCGCGAACAGGTGGGTCGGTACGGTCACGCGGTAGCGCGCCCTGGGGCGCGGGCTCTCCAGGGCATGCAGCAGCTTGTCTACCACGGCGTCGGCGCCGAGGGTGAAGGGCGTCGGAGGGCCCCCGCCGGCCAGGCGGGCCTCCACGGCGCGATAGGTCGCGGCGTGGTAGCTGCCGGCGGCATCGATGTTGTCGAGGAAGGCGCGGTAGGCGTTCTCGCGGAAGCGGCTGGTGATCGGGCCCGGCTCGATCAGGCTGACGTGGATGCCGGTGCCGTACAGCTCCTGGCGCAGGGTATCGGTCAGGCCCTCCAGGGCGTACTTGGAACAGACGTAGGCGCCGCGGTAGGGCAGGGCGGCAAAGCCCAATACCGAGCTGTTCTGCACGATGCGCCCGCCGCCCTGTTCGCGCATCGCCGGTATGACGCGGGTGGTGAGCTCATGGGTGCCGAGCAGGTTGGTTTCCAGCTGGGCGCGCAGCACCGCGCGCGAGAGGTCCTCCACGGCACCCGGCTGGCCGTAGGCGCCGTTGTTGAACAGCGCCTCGAGGCGCCCGCCGGTGCGGCCGAGTACCTCCTCGACGCAGGCGGCGATCGACTCGCTGCAGGCCAGGTCCAGCGGCAGGGCTTCCAGGCCCTCGTCGCCGAGCCGTGCCACGTCGCCCCGCTGGCGGGCGGTGGCGAAGACCCGCCAGCCGCGCCGGACCAGGGCATGGGCGGCCGCATGGCCGATCCCGCTGGAACAGCCGGTGACGAGCACGCTCGGCGCCGCTGGGCCCCTTCGGTCCTTCATGTGCCTGCTCCTTTCTCGATCCCGCTCGGGTGCACTCTGGCGCTTGTCGCGGCATCGGGCAACCTCGGCGAGGTTCGAAGCGGCGAGCGGCCATGCCGTCCGGCCAGTGAAATGTGCCGATAGCGTATAGACTGAGAATTGGCCGCACCTCTCAGTATCCCTCGGCGGCGAGCTGGCCCCGTCGTCGATGCCGAGGAATCTCCGGACCTGCCGGCGAAAGGGAGGGCGGTGCCGCAGGGGCCGCAGGGAGCCTGATTTCCTATCCATCGCATGGGGAGGGGCTGTCATGAAACGACTCATCGTAGGGCTTCTGGCGTTGGCCCTTGGGCTCGTGTCGCATCACGCGCTCGCCCAACGCCAGTTCCTGACCATCGGTACCGCCAGCGTGGTGGGCATCTATTACCCCGTCGGCGGGGCGACATCCCAGATCATCAACCAGGCCGATATCGGCCTGCGGGCCACGGTCGAGGCCACCGGAGGCTCGGCCTTCAATGTCCGCGCCCTGGCGGCCGGTGAGCTGGACCTGGCCCTGGCCCAGTCCGATGTGGTGTTCCAGGCCTATGAAGGCCAGGCCGGTTTCGAGGGCGAGGCCGTGGATCAACTGCGCACGGTGATGGGGCTGCATGCCGAGCCGCTGCATCTGGTCTGCGCCCGTGACGCGGGGGTGAGCAGTGTGCGCGATATCGTCGGCAAGCGCGTCAACATCGGCAATCCCGGGTCCGGTATCCGCTTCACGGTGGAGCAGGCCCTGGAGGCGCTGGACATCGGCCTGGACGATTTCGAGGCTGAGAGCCTGACCGCCCCCGAGGGGGTGGATTTCCTGCGTGACGGCCGGGTCGATTGCTTCTTCTACACCATCGGCATCGGCGGGGCGGCGCTGCTGGATATCAGCACGTCCCAGGACGTGGTCTTCGTGCCCATGGATGAGCCCGAGTTCGAGAGCCTGGTGGACGAGTTTCCCTACTTCGCCTTCACCGAGGTGCCGGCCGGCACCTATCGGGGCCAGGACGAGGCCGTCACCCTCTTCGGGGTGAAGGCACTGTTCGTGACCACCACCGATCTCGGCGAAGAGGTGGTCTACAACATCACCAGCACGATCCTCGACAACCTGGAGGACTTCACCAATATCCATCCGGCGCTCAACTTCCTGACCGAGGAAGACTTCCTGAGCGGGCTCGGGGCGCCGCTGCATCCCGGCGCCGAGCGCGCCTATCAGGAGGCCGGACTGCTCTGACGCGCGGCCCGGGCCAGGGGCCGCTCAGGCGGCTTCCTGGCCCCTTCTGACGTCTTCTGCAGGGAGGCGCCATCATGGCCGAACACGATCCGCGCCAGGAGGATGCCTCGTCATCCGGGGACGAGCAGCCGTTCGATGCCGAGGCGGCGCGCCGGGCGCGGCAGCTGGTCGAGGAGTTCGAGACCGGCGCCAGGGTGCCCAGCGGTATCCTGCTGTTGGCGATCGTCGGTCTGGCGCTGGCCTGGTCGCTGTTCCAGCTGGGGGTGGCCAGCGTGCTGGCGGTCGACGTGGTCATCCAACGAGCGATCCACGTGTGCTTCGGCATCACCCTGGCCTTCCTGGTCTTTCCCGCCGTTCGCGGCCGCAAGGGCCCCACCCCGTTCCAGCGGATCGTGCTCGGCGCCATCAGCCTGGGGGTGGGGGCGACCACGGTGATGCTGGTGGCCGAGGTCACCCCACTGGTCCTGCCGGGCTGGCTGGCGATCGGCGTCGGGGGCCTGCTCTGCGCGGCGGTGCTGGCGACCCTGCGCCACGATCAGGTCCATCGGGTGCCCTGGTTCGACCTGCTGTTTGCCCTGCTGGCGGGGCTGGGCGCGCTCTACCTGGTGTTCGACTACCATGGCCTGCAGATGCGGCAGGGCCTGGCGATCCCTCGCGAGATCTGGATCGGCCTGCTGTTCATGCTGCTGCTGCTGGAGGCGACGCGGCGCAGCCTGGGACCGGCGCTGGCGGTGATCGCGGGGATCTTCTTCCTCTACCAGCTGGTGGGGCCACGCGGCGCCGTCCCCTGGCTGGCCGGCTGGGTGCCCGATCTGCTGGCGCACCGCGGCGCCAGCCTGCAGCGCGCCATCAGCCAGCAGTACGTGACCACCGAGGGCATCTTCGGCGTGCCGGTGGGGGTATCCACCGCCTTCGTCTTCCTGTTCGTGCTGTTCGGCTCGATGCTCGACAAGGCCGGCGCCGGCAAGTACTTCATCGACGTCGCCAACTCCTTCCTCGGCCATATGCGGGGTGGCCCGGCCAAGGCCGCGGTGGTGGCCTCGGGGATGACCGGCATGGTCTCGGGCTCGTCGCTGGCCAATGTGGTGACCACTGGCACCTTCACCATTCCGCTGATGAAGCGCACCGGCTATCCCGACTACAAGGCCGCGGCCTGCGAGGTGGCGGTATCGACCAACGGCCAGCTGATGCCGCCGGTGATGGGGGCGGCGGCCTTCATCATCGCCGAGTTCGTCGGCGTGCCCTATATCGAGGTGGTCCGGGCGGCGGTGATCCCGGCCTTCGTGGCCTACTTCGCGCTCTTCTACATCATGCACCTGGAGGCGCTGAAGCTGGGCCTGCACGGCATCCCGCGGGACGAGCTGCCGCCGCGGCTCAAGACCTTCCTCGGTGGGATCCACTTCCTGATTCCGGTGGCGGTGCTGGTCTACTTCCTGGTGATCGAGCGGCGCACCCCCGGTTATGCGGTGATGACGGCGATCCTGGCGCTGGCGGTGCTGATGCTGGTGCAGGAGCCGGTCAAGGCCTTCCTGCAGGGGCGCCCGCTGCTGCCGGCGCTATGGGGTGGGGTGGTCACGCTGTTCCACGGCCTGATCGCCGGGGCGCGCAACATGGTGGGCATCGCCGTGGCGGTGGCGACCGCCGGCATCATCGTCGGCTCGGTCAGCCAGACCGGGGTGGGGCTGCGCCTCACCGAGATCATCCAGATCATCAGCGCGGCCATGGCCGGCGGCATCGGCCTGATCACCCTGCCGGTGGTGGAGTTCCTCGGCGGCGACGTGGGGGACTTCGACACCACCACCCAGTTCGTCATCGTGCTGCTGATCACCGCCGTGGCCAGCCTGATCCTGGGGCTGGGGCTGCCGACCACCGCCAACTACGTGGTGATGGCCACCCTCACGGCCCCGGTGATCTACAACCTGGGCAACCAGTTCGGCTTCGCCATCCCGCTGCTGGCGGCGCACCTGTTCGTGTTCTTCTTCGGCATCCTGGCCGACGACACACCGCCGGTGGGGCTGGCCGCCTATGCCGCGGCGGGGATCGCCCGCAGCAACCCGATCCGTACCGGGGTGCAGGGCTTCGTCTACGATATGCGTACCGCCATCCTGCCGTTCATGTTCATCTTCAATACCCAACTGCTGCAGATCGACGTGGAGGGCTGGTTCAACATCCTGCATATCTTCGCCAGCGCCCTGGTGGGCATGCTGGCCTTCGCGGCGGGCGTGCAGGGGTTCGTGCGCATCCGTACCCTAATCCCGGAGCGGTTGGTGCTGCTGGGTGTCGCCTTCATGCTGATCCAGCCCAACTGGTTCACCGACATCCTGGGCGTCAGCCTCTACGCCCTGGTCTACCTGTCCCAGTGGGTGCGGTTGCGGCGCCGGGCGGGCAGGGCTCGATGAGTGCGGCCGTCGGGAGGTGTCAATGAGGCGTCAAGCAGGCATGGCGGTGATGGTCGGGCTCGTGGCGGGGCTGCTGGCGCTGGCCTTGATGGCACTGGGGGGAGGCTACTGGATGATGTTTCAGATGCCGGGAAAGTCCTATCGCGAGGCGCCGCCACCCCTGGATGCCGAGGGGCTGGCCCTGCGTGAGCGCCTTCGGGAACATGTCCGGGTGCTGGCCGACGAGATCGGCGAGCGGCACTACTGGCGGCCCGAGGGCCTGCACGCGGCGGCCGACCATATCGAGCGGGCCTTCCGGGAGGCCGGCCACGCGCCGGTCCGGCACGCCGTACCGACCCGGGGGCGGGTATTCGACAATATCGAGGTGCGCCTGCCGGGCAGCGGGACGACGGACGAGATCCTGGTGATCGGCGCCCACTACGACACCGTGCGCGGTACCCCCGGTGCCGACGACAACGCCTCGGGCGTGGCCGTGCTGCTCGAGCTGGCCCGGCTGCTGCGCGAGGCCGAGCTCGACCGCTCGCTGCATCTGGTCGCCTTCGCCAGCGAGGAGGCCCCCTTCTTCGGCAGTGACGCCATGGGCAGCCTGAGGTTTGCCCGGGAGGCCCGGGCGCGGGGCGACGAGATCGTCGGCATGATCTCGCTGGAGATGCTGGGCTACTACATCGACGAGCCGGGCAGTCAGCGCCATCCGCCGCTGCTGGGCCATTTCTATCCCGACCGGGGCGACTTCGTGGCCTTCGTCGGCAACCTGGCGTCGCGGCGGCTGGTGCACAAGGCCATCGGCGCCTTCCGCGAGCATGCCGAGCTACCTTCGGAGGGGCTGGCCGCGCCGGAGCTGCTCGGCGATATCCGCCGCTCCGATCACTGGGCCTTCTGGGAAATGGGCTATCCGGCGATCATGCTCACCGACACCGCCAACTTCCGCAATCCCTACTACCACGGCCCCCACGACACCCCTGATCGGTTGGACTACGCGGCCATGGCGCGGCTGACCGCCGCGCTGGCCAGGGCCGTTGAGACCATGGCGCGGCGCCGAGCCGGCGGCAAGCGTTGAATGCCCCTGCCTCGCCGCCTGGCCATCTCGCCTACTGTGACATCATTGGACATGGTGCAGGCCAGGGCAGGCGTCAGCGGTGAGGCGGCGAGGTGATGAAGGGTGTCGTACTGGCGTGTAGCGCTCTGCTGTTCGTGGCGATGGTCGCCGTCGCCCTGTGGCCGGCGACCAGCGGGCCGTCGCACGGCCCGCCCCTTGCCGGCGGTGAACTCGACCCGGCGGCCCTGGAGGGGCGCCGCGGCGCCCTGGTGGACCAGGTCGTGTTCACCCGGGAGGCGGACGTGGGCCGGGTCACCGGGCTGATCGAGGCCGGCTCCCACCAGGTCTTCACCCAGGGCATCTCCAGCCCCACGGTGTTCCACCGCCTGCGTGACTCCCTGCATGCCACCCACGACCTCTCCTACGGCACCTCCAGCGAACTGACCCTCAATCCGGCCGGCCCCGAGCTGGCGGGCGGCGAGCTCAACCCCTTCCATGTACCGGCGATCCGCGAGGCACTCAATCGCCTGGTGGACCGCCGGTACATCGCCGAGGAGATCTTCGGCGGCCTCGCCGTCCCCCGCTACCTGCCGATCAGCACCGCCTTTCCCGACTATGCCCGCCTGGCCGACGTGGCCCGCGAACTGGAGCTGCGCTATGCCCATGACCCCGAGGCCGCCCGCGAGGCGATCCATCGCGAGATGGAGGGCCTCGGCGCGCGTTTCACGGATGGCCGCTGGTGGTACCGCGACGCCCCGGTGCGCCTGAATGTGCTGATCCGCACCGAGGACGAGCGGCGCCGGATCGGCGACTACATCGCCAACCTGATGGAGGACCTCGGCTTCGCCGTCGAGCGGCGCTATCGCACGGCGGAAGAGGCCTCGCGGCTGTGGATCGCCAGCGACCCGCGCGCCGGGCACTGGCACATCTACACCGGTGGCTGGATCATCGTGGTGATCCTGCGGGATCAGGCCGACGTCTTCAGCTACTACTACACCCCGCGGGGTCGCCCCGAACCGCTGTGGCAGGCCTACCAGCCGGCGCCGGAATTCGACGAACTGAGCGACCGCCTGGTGCGGCGCGACTACCGCAGCCGGGAGGAGCGCCGGGCGATGATGGCCCGCGCCCTCGAACTCGCCATGGAGAATTCGGCACGAATCTGGCTGGTCGATCAGCTCAACGCCTCGGCGCGGGCCGCCAACGTCGAGGTCGCCGTGGACCTGGCCGGCGGACTGTCGGGGTCGGCGCTGTGGCCCTACACCCTGCGCTACACCGACCGGGTGGGCGGGCGGATGGTGTTCGGCACACCGAACCTGCTGGTCGAGCCGTGGAACCCGGTGGCGGGCAGCAACTGGATATCCGACCAGATGATCATGCGTGCGACCCAGGACCCGGCGCTGATGCCCGACCCCTTCACCGGCCTGTACCTGCCCCAGCGCATCGAGAGCGCCGAGGTGACCGTGGAGGAGGGGGTGCCGGTCGGTCGTACCCTCGACTGGTTGAGCGTGGAGACCGCGAAGGATATCCCGGTGCCCGAGGCGGCCTGGCTCGACTGGGACGTCGGGGCCGGCCGCTTCGTCACCGCCGGCGAGCGGCAACCCGAAGGCATCTCCGCGCGCACCCGGGTGCGGGTGACGTACGAGGAGACGCTGTTCGAGCAGCGCTGGCACGACGGCTCGCAGCTGTCGCTGGCCGACTTCCTCCTGCCGTGGATCCTGACCTTCGAGCGAGCCGACGAGCAGAGCCGCCTGTTCGATATCGCCCATCTGCCCACCTTCGAGGCCTTCCAGCGCCACTTCCGCGGCTGGCACCTCGTCTCCCGTGACCCGCTGGTCATCGACATCTACAGCGACCAGATCTATCCCGATGCGGAGACCATCGTCGCGCAGCGGGCACCGGCGCCGATCCCCTGGCACACCCTGACGCTGGGCATCCTCGCCGAGCACAGCGGGGAGCTGGCGTTCTCGTCGAACAAGGCCGACCGGCTGGGGGTGGACTGGATGAGCCTGGTGGCGGGGCCCAGCCTGTCGGTCCTGGAACGCCAGCTGCGCCGGGCGCGCGAGCGCGGTACCCGGCTCTATCCGGCGGCGCTCGGCGAACTGCTCGACGAGGAGGAGATCGCCGCGCGCTACCGGGCCCTGACCGACTGGCATGCCGCACGTGGCCACTTCTGGGTCGGCAACGGCCCCTTCCAGTTGCATTCGGTCCATCCGGTGGAGGGCAGCCTGGTGCTGCGTCGCTTCGCGGACTTCCCCGACCCGTCCGACAAGTGGTTGCACTTTTCCCGCCCGGAGATCCCCGAACTCGACCTCGACGGGCCCCTGGTCGTGGCGATCGGGGAGGACGCCGACTTCCGTCTCGCCGTGACCTTCGAAGGCGAGCCCTATGCCGCCGAGGGCATCGACAAGGTGCAGTTCCTGCTCTTCGATGGCCGCGGCGAGCTGGCCCGGCGGGGCGAGGCCGAGGCGCTCGATGATGGCCTGTGGGGAGTCGAGCTGTCGCCGGAGGCAATCGCGGCCCTGGGGGCCGGGGCCAACAGCCTGGAGCTGGCGGTGACCAGCCGCCGGGTGGCACTGCCGGCCTTCGCCTCCCACGTCTTCGCCACGGTATCGCCCGGCGGCAGGGAGGGCACGCCATGAGCAAGGCTCCCCTCGCGGCGCGGCGCCGCGGCCTGTGGCGCGACCTGCGCCACCTGCTGGCCTACGCCGTTAAGCGGCTGCTGGCGCTGCTGTTGACCGTGCTGGTGGGCGTCTACCTGACCATCCTCATCGCCAACATGGGCGGCCAGGTGGACGAGCTGCGACTGGTGCAGATCCGCAGCCAGGCCGCCGAGGCGGTGCGCGCCGACCCGGCCCTCCAGGACATGCCCCCCGAGGAGCGCAACGCGCTGATCGAACGCCGGGTGTCGCTGGAGGTGGAACGGCTGCGCCTCGACCAGCCGTTCGTGGTGCGCAGCGTCGACTACCTGCAGCGCGCCATGCGCCTGGACCTGGGGCGGGCCGAGCAGATGCACAGCGACCTCGGGTCGCGGGCGGTCTACGACATCATCGTCGAGCGGCTGCCGGCGACCCTGCTGCTGTTCGGCAGCGCCAACCTGCTGGTGTTCTTCACCTCGGTGTTCATCGCGCTGTCGCTGTCGCGCCGCTACGGCAGTGCGCTGGACCGCAGCGTGATCGCCCTGGCGCCGACCTCGGCGGCTCCGGGGTGGTTCTACGGCATCTTCCTGATCCTGGTGTTCGCCTTCCTGGTGCCGCTGCTGCCCGCCGGCGGCATGGTCACCGCGCCGCCCCCGGAGAGCCCCTGGGCCTATGCGGCGAGCCTGGTGCGGCATATGCTGCTGCCGCTCACGGCGATGTTCCTGTCGTCGATCTTCGTCTCGATCTACTCCTGGCGCACCTTCTTCCTGATCCACTCCAGCGAGGACTACGTGGAGATGGCGCGCGCCAAGGGGCTGCCGTCGCACCTGATCGAGCGTCGCTACATCCTGCGCCCGACCCTGTCGCCGATCATCACCAGCTTCCTGCTGATGCTGATCGGCCTGTGGAGCGGTGCCATCATCCTCGAGCAGGTGTTCAACTGGCCGGGACTGGGGTCGCTGCTGTTCCAGGCCATCGGCCACCGGGATACCCCGGTGATCATCGGCGCCGTGGTGATCTTCGCCTACCTGCTGGCGGTGACGGTGTTCCTGCTCGATATCCTCTATGCGCTGCTGGACCCGCGCGTGCGCCTCGTGGGAGAGCGGCGATGACGGGCGGGCGGTGGCGCGACGGCTGGGGGGAGCTGCGCCGCTACCCCTCGGCGCTGGTGGGCATGGCGATCATCGCGATGCTGGTGGGGCTGTCGCTCTACACCGTGATCGCCATTCCCTACTCCGAGGCGCTGGACAAGTGGCGGGGCGGCGAGCCCTGGCGGCTGCACCCGGTCAACGCCGGCCCGGTATGGGTCGATCGCCTGACCGGTGGCCACCAGCCGCGCACCCTGATCGTCGCCAGCGACGCCGCCGAGATCGAGACGGCGCCCTTCGAGGGCGGTCGCCGCCTGCGCATTCCCCTGGCCTTCGACTACGACTACGCCGGCTTCCCCAGCGAGATCAACCTCTTCCTGCGTGCCGAGGGGCATGCACAGCGGCCCTTCGCGCGGTTGCTGTGGCAGACCCCCGACGGCCGGGAGCTCTCGCTGGGCGGGCATCGCATCGGCCGCGAGGACCGCGTCTCGATCTCCCAGGACCGGGCCCTGGAGCGTCGGCTGGGCGGGCGGGTGCCGCATATCGGGCTGCTGGCCGCGCCCGACGGCGAGGCGGTGCCACGGGTCCAGCCGGGCCGCTACCGGCTGCTGCTGGATGCGGTGGTGTTCGACGACGAGGCCGGCATCGACGCCGAGCTGGTGCTCTACGGCCGGGTGCACGGCATCGCCGGCACCGACCACCAGCGGCGCGACCTCAGCCTGGCCCTGCTGTGGGGCACGCCGGTGGCGCTGGCGTTCGGCCTGCTGGCGGCGGTGGGCACCACCCTCATCACCCTGGTCATCGCCGCGGTGGGGGTCTGGTACCGCGGCTGGGTCGACGCCACCATCCAGCGACTCACCGAGGTGAACATGATCCTGCCGCTGCTGCCGATCCTGGTGATGGTCGGTACCCTCTACTCCACCAGCATCTGGCTGATGCTCGGGGTGGTGGTGCTGCTGGGCATCTTCAGCGCCGGCATCAAGATGTACCGGGCGATGCTGCTGCCGATCCGCGAGGCGCCCTACATCGAGGCGGCCCAGGCCTACGGCGCAGGCAACCTGCGCATCGTCATGCGCTACATGATTCCACGCATCCTGCCGGTGCTGATCCCCACCTTCGTCACCCTGATCCCCACCTTCGTGTTCCTGGAGGCCTCGCTGGCGGTGCTGGGGCTGGGCGACCCGGTGCTGCCCACCTGGGGCAAGGTGCTCAACGACGCCCAGTCCCGGAGCGCGCTCTACAACGGCTACTACTACTGGGTGGTGGCACCGGCGGTGCTGCTGATGCTCACCGGGCTGGGCTTCGCCATGCTCGGCTTCGCCCTGGACCGGGTCTTCAACCCGCGACTGAGGAGCCTGTGATGAGCATACGTCCGCTGCTCGAGGTGGAAGACCTGCACCTGCACTACCAGACCCGGCGCGGCGTGGTGCGCGCCGTGGACGGCGTCGGCTTCGAGGTGCGACGCCACGAGGCCCTGGTGGTGCTGGGCGAGTCCGGCTGCGGCAAGAGTTCGCTGGCCAAGGCCCTGATGCGGGTACTGCCGCGCAATGTCCACCGCACAGCCGGGCGGGTCAGCCTGGGCGAGACCGAGGTGACGGCGCTCTCCGACGAGCGCTTCCGGCGCGAGGTGCAGTGGTCGCGGCTGGCCCTGGTGATGCAGGCCTCGATGAATGCCCTGAACCCGGTGGTGCGGGTGGGCGAGCAGGTCGCCGAGCCGCTACGGGTGCTGCGTGGCTGGTCGCGGCGGCGGGCGCTGGAGCGGGCGGCGGAGGTCTTCGCCCTGGTCGGGGTCTCCACGGACTTCCTGGCCCGCTACCCCTTCGAGCTCTCCGGCGGCATGCGCCAGCGGGCGGTGCTGGCCATGGCGCTGGTCGCCGAGCCGGAGCTGGTGATCCTCGACGAGCCCACCTCGGCGCTGGACGTGCTGACCCAGGCGAGCATCATGAATGCCTTGAAAACCATCAAACGTGAACTCGGTACCAGCTTTATCCTGATCACCCATGATGTGGCGACCTCCAGCGAGCTCGCCGATCGGGTGGCGCTGATGTACGCCGGCCAGTTCGTCGAGGTGGCCGACGCCGCCGCCTTCTTCGCCGAGCCGGCCCACCCCTACTCGCGGATGCTGATGGCCAGCGTGCCGCGGCTGCGTCAGCGGCAGCGTCCCGAGTCGATCCCCGGCCAGCCGCCGAGCCTGTTCGACCCGCCGAGCGGCTGCCGCTTCGCCGAGCGCTGCCCGCATCGCTTCGCCCGCTGCGCCGATGACCCCGAGGCGATCCGCCTGGGCGAGCGACACCGGGTGCGCTGCTGGCTGCATGACGAATCCACGCGACGGGGAGGGGCGTGATGGCAGCATCCCAGGCCGTCTTCCACCGGGAGTCCGCTGACGCGCCCTTGCTCGCGGTGCGGGACCTGCACACCTGGTTCGCACTGCGTCAGTGGGGCTTCCTGCGGGTGGGCGCCGTGCACGCGGTGGACGGCGTGAGCTTCGAACTGGCCCGCGGCGAGGCGGTGGCCTTCGTCGGCGAGAGCGGCTGCGGCAAGAGCTCGCTGGCCCGCACCCTGCTCGGGCTGCATCGCCCCACCCGGGGCGAGGTGCGCTTCGACGGGCGCTCGCTGGGTGAGCTCGACGGCCACGCGCTCAAGGCGTACCGGGCCCGGGTGGGCTATGTCCAGCAGGACCCCTACGGCGCGCTGCCACCCTTCATGGACGTGCGGCGGATCCTCGCCGAGCCGCTGATCATCCATGGGGTCAGGGACCGCGCCGAGCGCGAGCGGCGTATCCGCGCGGTGCTGGAGGAGGTGCGGCTGTCGCCGGTCGAGGAGTCCCTGGGCAAGTTCCCGCACATGCTCAGCGGCGGCCAGCAGCAGCGGGTGGTGATCGCCCGGGCGCTGATACTGGCGCCGGCGCTGCTCATCGCCGACGAGCCGGTGTCGATGCTCGACGCCTCGGTGCGCATCGAGATCCTCGACCTGCTGCGCGGCATCCAGGCCAGGCGCGAGCTGACCCTCGCCTTCATCACCCACGACCTCTCCACCGTGCGCCACTTCGCCGAGCGCATCTTCGTGATGTATGCCGGCCGGGTGGTGGAGAGCGCCCCGGTCGACGAGCTGCTCGACCACCCCCGGCACCCCTACACCCAGGCGCTGCTCGCGGCGATCGCCGACCCGGACGCGGCCAACGCCTCCCGCCTGCGCGAGGTGCCCGGCGGCGAGCCGCCGAGCCTCATTCATCCGCCTGCAGGCTGCCGCTTCCATCCGCGCTGCCCCCACGCCATGGCCGGCCTCTGCGACCGCGACGATCCCCCCGATTTCGAGCCCCGGCGCCACCACCTCTCGGCCTGCTGGCTGCACCGGTGACCCGGCGGGAGGTCTTTCAGGGCCTGAGTTCCACCCGCAGCGGCTGGCGTTCGGCCTCCCAGCGTCCCGCATCCAGAGTGTTGCCCTCGGCGTCATGCACCAGGTAGCTGTGGTGACCGTGATGAGGCAGGGCGCGGCTCAGCCGCTCGAGACCCGGGGTGTCGTCGGCGCTGACCAGCCCGATCCGGGTGTCCGGCAGCGTCCACATGCGGGCATGGCCGGCCCGCGCCAGGGAATGCGGCGGGGTCGGCAACTCGCGTTCCTCCAGCCAGTCGGCCACCGCCGCCGTGGTGCCGATGACCAGCAGGGGGGCGTTGTCGGGTCGATCGCCCGTGACCGTCTCCGCCTCGCGGCCCAGTATCCGCCGACCCGGGGGGGTGAGGGTCTCGTCCAGCGCCAGCACCCGGGTCGCCGGGTCCAGGGTCAGGCCGCGCAGGATGGCGGGAGGCTCGCTCAGGCGGCGCAGCAGGTGGTGGTTGGGGTCTACGGTCAGGGCCGTCGGCGCCTGGTCGACCTCGAGCGAGAAGGTCGAGCGGTGACCGTTGAGCCGGATCGTGGCATGGACCGGCTCGCCCGTGGTCTCGATCACCACCGGCACCTCGAGCGGCCAGGGAGCGTGTTCGCCGCGCTGGACCAGCTCGCCGCCGACCCGGAAGCCGGCCCCGGCGGCCTCCAGCGTCACGTCGTCCAACATCAGCTCCGGTCGCCCGGGGCGGGTCAGCCAGGGGCTGAAGAAGTCCGTCAGGTCGTCGCCGGCGGCCGCCTCGAACGCCGCCTGGAGGTCCTGCCAGGCAGCGGTGCGGAACATCCTGTCGTCGGCGAGGCGGCGCAGCCCCGCGTCGAAGGCGTCGTCGCCGATCCGACGGCGCAGCATGTGGAAGACCATGGCGCCGTGCTGGTAGCCGATCAGTCGCCCCGCCGGGTCCGGGCCGCCGCGAAAGCTCGCCAGGGGACGCTCCTCGGTCACGGGCAGCGCCGCGAGATCGGCCAGCCAACGCCGCCGGGTCTCGTGCGCCTCGCCGCGTGCCTCGTCCAGGGCGTAGTCGGCCAGGTAGGTGGTCAGGGCCTCGGACCAGTTGCCGCTGGCCTCGTCGACGCCCACCCCGGCGCCCCACCAGGCGTGCATCAGCTCGTGGGCCAGCGAGGTGTGGGGAATGAAGGGCAGCGGAATGACCCGCTCGCCGAGCAGGGTGAAGCCGGGGAAGGCCAGCCCCACCGGCTCGGGGAAGGCGGCCAGGGTGAAGCTGTCGAGCGGGTAGGGGCCGAGGCGCCGCTGGAACATCGCCAGGTAGCGCGCCGTGTGCGCCAGGTAGGTGTCGGCGAAACGCGCATCGAGGGCGTCGGGAAAGAGGGTGCGCAGCCGGATGCTGTCGGCCTCGCGCTCCCGTGGCAGCCAGGGGCCGGCGGCGATCTCGATGTCGCGGGTGTGGGGGTGCGCGTAGCGCGAGGTCATGCCTTCGCCGTCCTCGCGCTCCTCGATCAGCGAGCCGGTAGCCACCGCGCGCTGGCCGTCGGGCAGGTGGATCGTCAGCGCGAGTGGGCCCGGCGGCAGGTCGTCGACCCGTGGGTACCAGCCGCCGCGGGTCGGCAGCAGGCTGCCCGTCGGCGACACGCGTAGCCGGGTCTCGGCCAGGCGCGCCGGCAGGGTGCCGCGCCAGTGGATCGTCACGTCGGTGGCTTCCTCGGGGGAGGTATCATCGGGCGGGGGCGGCAGCCGATAGTGCCCCGGCGTCGGCCGGGCCGGTACGACGGGGCGACCGCCGCGCTCCACCCCGGTCACTTCGAGGCCGTCCAGCAGGTGGAAGTCGCCGCCCGAACGCAACGCCTGTTGCATCTCGCCGCGCAGCTCGCGGCTGGCCGGGTCCAGCCACAGCGCCAGCGTGCGGGCCGGCTCGTCGGCCGTGGCATCGCCCCCGGCCATCACCAGCAGGACGAGGGCGATGCCGCCGGCGTGGCGTCGCAGGACCGGGATCATGGCGAGGGGGCCGGGAAACGGGCGAGGAGCTCCTGCACCCGGCCGTCGCGCCGCACCTCCAGCGGCAGCAGGGTGCCGGTCACCATGCGCTGTATCAGCCGGGTGAGGTCCCCCGGGGCGCTCATGGGGCGGCCGGCCGCGCGCACGATGACGTCGCCTTCCCGCAAGCCGGCCTCGGCGGCCACGGAGTCCGGCCCGACGCCGTGGATCGCCACGCCCTCGGCGTGCTCGCCGATCAGCACCCCCAGGCGCAGGGTCGCGGGTGGTTCATGGGGAGATTCGTCCCCCAGCAGGTAGTAGGCATCGGCCAGGCCCGGCTCGACTGGCCGGCAAGCGGCGTCCGGCGTCACCGGCAGCAGGGTGCTGTGGTCGCCGAGGCCCAGGTCGTCGAGCTGGTGCGGCACGCCGTGGCCGTGGGTGAGGTGGCCCTGGCCGATCAGGCCCACCACCAGGGTGTCGTCGCCGCCGGCCTCGGCCAGGGCGGTGGCCATGGCCCGGTCCCAGACCAGTTGGGCGTCGATGAAGCGGACCAGGCCGTTATCATCGTCGCCGGGGTGGCGGGCGTACTCCTCGGCCAGGGATTCCCGGTAGGCCTCGGGCGGCGCCGCCGGTGGCGTGATGCCGAAGCGCTGCGCGTCGGGGACGGCGTCCCAGCCCTCGTCCACCAGTCGCCGGCGCAGCGCGTGGTCGACGTTCAGGGCCAGCAGCGGTATCCGTTGCATGCGGGCGAAATGCAGGATCGGGAAGTAGAGCGCCGGGTCGAAGCCCCAGGCGTCATGCCATTGGCTGGCCTCGAGGAAGCCGGCCTCGTCCAGTTCGCCGGCCACCCAGGCGTCCAGGGCCGGCTGGGCCTCGCGGGGCAGCATTTCCAGCCCGATCACCAGGCGGGGACGATGGGCGTACAGGCCGGCCAGGGTGTGCAGCTGCCAGCGATGGTGCGCCAGGCGATCGTGCTGTTCACCGAGCAGCACCACCTCACGTTCGGCCAGCTCGGCCATCAGGGTATCCGGGGAAACGGGGTCGCCGCCGTCCAGGTACCACTGGCCGGTCGCGGGACACTCGTCGGCGGTCGCCGGCGGCGCGAGCCAGGCCAGGGCGAGCGCGCCGCACAGGGCGAGGCGTCGGGCTCGGGAAAGTCGCGGCATGGCACCTCCTGTGGCGGCGGGGGACGGGGCGTTCGAGCTTACCCCAGGCGAAAAGAGGCCGCGATCGCGACGATCGCGGCCATGGCAGGGAAGGCGGTTGTCCTCCCGGCCCCGCTCGAGCCTGGGGTCAGAGCTGTCGGCTGATCTGCCCGTGCGGGATCTCGGCCATCAGGCGGTCGAACTCGCTGCCGCTCATGTGGACCAGGGTCTCGTGATCACCGGCCTCGAAATAGATGTCCGGCTGATGACGCAGCATCTCGTCGAGATAGACCTGCAGGCCATAGGCCTGCCCCACCGGCGTGGTGGCACCCGGGTCGCAATCGCTGAAGCGGCTCCGGACCTCGTCTTCCGAGGCGAGGTCGACCTTCTCGTGGAACAGCTGCGACAACTTGTCGAGATCCGCCTCGCAGTCGCTCGGCACCACGGCGACATGGTAGCCGGAATCACCGTGCAGCATGACCGCCTTGGCCAGCTGACTGCCGGCGACATGGGCCTGTTGGGCGATACGACTGGTCGTCACTTCCCTCGGGTGAGTGACCTCCTCGAAGTCGATATCACAGGCCCGGAGGTACTCGCGTATCGTCATCGGCATGGCCATGACATTTCCTCCTTCGGCCGCGAGGGCCGAAAACGACGGAATTGAAGATGCCTCCCTTCGTGTTGAACTCCCCATCTCCAGCATAGCTCCGATGGACTGCGGTGGCATCGGGGCGAACCGGCCATACTCGGGCCGGCGCGAAGGCGCTATCATCGGCCGGTGGGGCAGGGGCGGCGGCTGACGCTGCAAGGCGTCGAGCCGCGGGCCGACGGCGAGTGATCGGACAGCCAGGGAGGTGGCGAGTGCAGGGAAGGGTGGTCATGGCCCGGTTGTGGGCGACCCCGCGGTTGCCGGCGGGGCAGGGGCGGATCGAGGCGATCGATCTGGCCCGCGGCGTGGCCATCGCGCTGATGATCCTCAGCCATGCGGTCAGCGGGCTGCTGGGCATCCGCCAGGTGCCCGACTGGGGCATGGTGCCGATCCATCTGCTCACCAAGTTCTCCTCGTCGCTGTTCATCACGGTGTTCGGCATCGCCCTGGCGGTGGCCTTCCTGCCGAAGACCGATGCCCCGGACTGGCCGCGCCGGCGCCTCAAGCTGATGCTGCGCGGGCTCGAGGTGCTGTTCTGGTACAAGGTGCTCACCGTCGTCGAGATGCTGCCGCTCTACGCGGCCCCGGACATCCTCGACACCCTGCTCTACCAGCGTTTCCCGATCTGGGTCGAGATTCTCGGCTTCTATGCCATTGCGTTGCTGTGGTTGCCCTGGGTCCTGCCGCTGTGGCGGCGGTTGCCGCTCTGGGCCCGGTGCGCCGGCCCACTGCTGGTTGCGCTGGTGGCGGGCTGGCTGGAGCGTCACTTCGACTTCTGGGGCATCGAGCCGCTCAAGGCGATCCTGGTCGAGGACGCGGACCACTACGCCTGGGGCCAGCTCTCGCGGTTGCCGCTGGTGATGGTCGGTCTGCTGATCGGCGAGGCCGTGCTGTGCTGCTACCGGCGGCCGCCGGCCAGGCGCCGCCTGGCGCTGGTGCTCGCCGCCGCGGGAGCCGTCATGCTGCTGGGGTTCGTGGCGATATCGCTGCCCGGCCTCGACGAGGCGCTGGTGGCGGTGGCCTGGAACGTCGGCAAGCACCCGCCGGCGCTCGCCTTCATGCTGTTCAGCCTCGGCGGCGCCCTGGTGATCCTGGCGCTCTGCCTGCTCGGTGGCGAACGCGGGGCGGCCGCCCTCGGGCCGATTACCACCATCGGCTCCGATGCGCTCATGGCCTTCATCTTCCATATCGTGGTGATCTTCCTGGGCTTCCGCTTCCTGTTCGAGGCCTGGCAGGTCTACGCCTATCCGCAGGTACTGGGCATCGGCCTGGCACTGATCCTGGCCACCGCGGGCTGGATCGCCCTGACCCGCTGGATCCGGGAGCGGAAATGATGCGCACGCTCGTCCTGGGCCTCGCCCTGATGGTGCTGCCGCTCCCGGCCCTGGCCGATCCCCCCTGGGCGGCACGGCTCGAGGCGAGGCTGGCGGCCCTGGAGACCGGGTTCGACGGCGAACTGGGGGTCATGGTCCGGCCGCTCGGCGGCGGTGAGCGCTTCGGCTGGCGGGCCGGCGAGTCCTGGTACCTGGCGTCGCTGATCAAGGTGCCGGTGGCCATCGAGCTGATGGCACGGGTCGAAGCGGGAGAGATGGCGCTGGACGAGCGGCTGGTGCTCCACGAGAGCGACTACGTCGACGGTGCCGGACCCACCAACTGGGCGCCCCCCGGGGCCGAGCTGAGCCTTCACGAACTGCTCGTGGCGATGCTCACCGTCAGCGACAACACCGCCGCCGACATGCTGATCCACCGCCTCGGCCTCGCGGCGGTCAACCGGCGCGCCCGGCGCCTGGCCGGGGGCGAGGGGCTGGGGCCGATCACCACCCTGCTGGACGTGCGCCGCCAGGTCTACGGGCGGCTGCATCCGGCGGCACGGGCCTTGGGCGGCATGGACTTCATCGAACTGCAGAAACGCCACAGCGATGCCGCCCGCCTCGACTGGCTGACCGGGCGCCTCGGGATCCCGCCCGGCGCGCTGCGGCTGACCTCGCTGGAGGCCGCCTTCGATGCCTACTACGCAACCGATCTCAACAGCGGCCGGCTCGATGCCGTCGCCGAGCTGCTCGCCGCGCTGGGCGAGGGCAGGGCGCTGGGGCCGGCGGCCAGCGCCCGGCTGCTGGCGGTGATGGAGCGTACCACCAGCGGCGACCGGCGCCTCAAGGCGGGCTTCGGTCCGGGGGTGCGCTTCGCCCACAAGACCGGTACCCAGCGCCGACGTAGCTGCGATGCCGGCATCGCGACCCTGGGCGAAGGCGCCGACAGCCGCCGGGTGGTGATCGTCGCCTGCACCCGGGGCGAGGCGGATGTCGAGCGTTCGGAACGCCTCCTGGCCGCGATCGGCCGGGCGATGCGCGAGGTCGGGCTGCTGGAGCCCTGACGCCCGTCGCCAGGGGCTTCCTTCTTAGTCGAAGGTATAAGTCGCTCGGGCGGCATTCTCGTTGACAGCCACCGGAACTCGGCCTAGTCTCACCAGTGGTTGTTACCGGTAACATAAAAAGCATGACGCCTGGGGAAAGTTCACGGCGACATCCTGCCGGTTTCGACGCTTTCTGCTGAACGAGACGCTTGCAGCAGCGCACGATCCCAACAACGTACAACCCACTTTGGAGACACACGCCATGACAGCCATCTGGCGCAGCACGCTCACCCTGGCCGGCGCGGCCACCCTGTCCCTGGGCATCGCCCAGGCCCAGACCCCGGACCTCTCGGACCCGCCCGCCATCGAGGGCGACACCGTCGCCGACCACGGTAGCCACACCATCCGCATGGGCATCGGCCTGGCCGAGTCCTCGCCGCAGTACCTCTCCAGCCAGTACTTCGCCGATATTCTCGACCAGCGCACGGACGGTCGCCTCACCGTCAACATCTTCCCCAACAGCCAGCTGGGCGACGACGTGCAGATGATGGAGATGCTCCAGACCGGCACCCTGGACATGACCTATCCCTCCACCTCACCGGCCACCACCTACGTGCCGGAGCTGGCGGCCTTCGACCTGCCGTTCCTGCTGCCGACCCGCGAGGCGGCCGTCGCGGTGATGCAGAGCGACGTCGCCCAGTCCATGCTCGACGCCTTCGACGGCACCGGCATCAAGGCACTGGCCTTCTCCGAGAACGGCTACCGCCAGCTCTCCAACAGCGCCCGTCCGGTCGCGTCGCCGGAAGACGTCGCCGGCCTGGATGTCAGCGGCCTGACCATCCGCACCATGGAGAACCCGGTGCACCTCGCGATCTGGCAGACGCTCGGCGCCAACCCCACGCCGATGGCCTTCGGCGAGCTGTTCTCGGCCATGGAGCAGGGCGTGGTCGATGGCCAGGAGAACCCCTGGAGCACCATCCTCACCTCCAACTTCCATGAGGTGCAGGACTACGGCTCCGAGACCCGTCACGTCTACACGCCCTTCATCCTGATGATGTCCGAGCGCACCTGGGACGGCCTCGCGCCGGAATACCAGGCACTGGTGCAGGAAGCCGCCCGCCAGTCGGCCGAGTACGAGATCCAGCTGGCCACCGAGTATGACGACTGGTCGCGCGAGCAGCTCGAGGAGCGTGGCATGCAGATCACCCGCCTCGACGACGAGCAGATCGCCGCCTTCCAGGAGGCCGTGCAGCCGGTCTACGACGAGTGGGCGCCGCGCATCGGCGAAGACCTGATCGCCGAGATCCAGGCGATCGTCGAAGAGACCGCCAACGACTGATCCCTTCCTTCTACTGACCGGGCAGCGGCAGGGGGCATCGGCCCCTTGTCCTGTCGCAGGAGCGTCGCATGTCAACGTCCACTCCCCCGCCCGTCGATCCCGGCGTGTTTCTCGACGACCCCAATCGCGAGCCCCTCGAGCTCGACATCGAGGCGCGCAAGGGGCCGGCGGTCTTCCGCTGGCTGACCGTGATCATGGAGCAGCTGATCGCCGCCATCCTGGTCGCGCTGATCGTCTCGGTCTCGGCCAACGTCATCGGCCGCTCGCTGCTCAACCGCTCGCTGCCCTGGGCAGACGAACTGGCGCGGATGCTGTTCATCTGGCTGATCTTTCTCGGGGCCGCGGCGGCCTTTGCCCGCTTCGAGCACATCGCCGTGGACTTCCTGGTGCGCAAGCTCCAGCCGCGCGGGGCCCATCTGCTCTACATGCTGCAGAACCTGATCATCACCGTCCTGATGGGCATCGTCGTCTGGGGCGGCTACCTGGTGATGTCCCGTTCCACTGGGCGCACCGCCATCCTCGGCGTGCCCTGGAACCTGATCAATGTCTCGCTGGTGCTCTGCGCCGGCTTCATTGCGGCCGTGGCACTGTGGCGTGCCTGGCAGTGCGTGCGGTTGATCCGCGACCCGTCATCTCCTGCATACCGCGGAGGGCACTGAGCCATGTTGTGGATCTTCCTCGCCATCCTGTTTGCCTCCATCACCATCGGCCTGCCGATCGCCTTCGGCCTCGGCGTCGCGGCGGTGGTCATGGCGGTCATGTCCGATATCCCGCTGTCGATCCTGATCGAGCAGTCGATCCGCGGGGTCAACAACTTCCCGCTGCTGGCGATTCCGTTCTTCATCCTGGTCGGCGAGGTGATGAGCGCCGGCGGCATCGCCCGGCGGCTGATGGACCTGGCCGGGGCGCTGGTCGGCTTCGTGCGCGGCGGCCTGGGCCAGGTGGCGATCACCGGCTCGATGTTCTTCGGCGGCATCAGCGGCTCGGCGGTGGCCGACACCGCCGCCACCGGGGCGATGATGATCCCCTCGATGAAGCAGCAGGGCTATTCCGGCCCCCATGCCACCGCGATCAACACGGTCTCCTCGGTGATCGGCATCATCATCCCGCCGTCGATCCCGCTGATCCTGTTCGGCATCGTCACCGAGACCTCGATCAGCCGGCTGTTCATCGCCGGCATCGTGCCGGGGCTGCTGATCGGTTTCGGCCTGATGGTCACCACCTTCATCATGGCCAGCCTCGAGCACGCCGGGCAGACGCGGAAGTTCCGCCTCGACCTGCTGTGGCAGGCCTTCAAGGCCGCCTGGCTGGCCCTGGTGCTGCCGGTGATCGTGATCGGCGGCATCATCGGCGGGGTGTTCACCGCCACCGAGGCCGCGGTGGCGGCGCTGCTCTACTCGCTGGCCATCTCGCTGCTGGTCTACCGCGAGTTCCGCCTGCGCGACCTCTGGGGCATGCTGATCCGCACCGCGCGCCTGACCGGCATGGTGCTGCTGCTGCTGGCCTTCGCCACGGTGATCGCCTGGTTCCTGACCATCAACATGGTGCCCCAGACCCTGGTGCGCCAGGTGCAGGCGATCACCCAGGAGCCGTTCTGGCTGCTGATGATCGTCGCCGGCCTGCTGCTGCTGGTGGGCTTCGTGATGGACCTGACCCCGGCCATGGTGATCATGGCCCCGATGCTGACGCCGATCGTCACCTCGGTGGGGGTCGACCCGGCCTACTTCGGTGTGCTGATGGCCTTCATCCTCGGCATCGGCCTGCTGACGCCGCCGGTGGGCACCTGCCTCTACGTCGGCTGCGGGGTGGGCAAGGTGTCGATGGAGGCGCTGGTCAAGGCGATGCTGCCCTACTATGCGGCGTTGCTGGTGGTGCTGGTGGTACTGATCGCCTTCCCGGCCATCGTCACCTGGCTGCCCGACCTCACCGCCGTGCGCGGCAACTGACGACAGGGTGTTCATGTGAAGGATTCCACCTACCGTATCCTGGTGATGGGCGTATCGGGCTCGGGGAAGTCCCTCGTCGGCCGCCTGCTGGCCAGCCGGCTGGGCGCCGATTTCATCGATGGCGACGACCACCACTCACCGGCCAGCATCGACAAGATGGCCAACGGCATCCCCCTGGACGATGCGGATCGCGGCGAGTGGCTCGCGACCCTGGCGGGCTTCTTCGCCGACTACCGGCGCCGCGAGGCGTCGGTGGTGATCGCCTGCTCGGCGCTGAAGCATCGCTACCGGGACACCCTGCGCGAGGGCGACGGCGGTCTCGCCATCCTGTTTCTCGAGGGCGATCGCGAGCAGCTTCGCCAGCGGCTGGGAAGCCGGGAAGAGCACTTCTTCAGGGGCGACGCCATGCTCGACAGCCAGCTCGGCGACCTCGAGCCTCCCGGTCGTGATGAAGCCGTCGTCGTGGATATCGGCCAGCCGCCGGAGCAGATCGTCGATGCCTTCCTGGCGGCCCTGGAGCGGCGCTGACGGCGGCACGGGGTGTCGACCGGCACATGAATCGTCGCGGAAAGTTGGCTATGGTGGTCGGCTTTCCAGACACTTCTCCATCGAGCGGGGCACCGGATGCCGTGAAGAAGAGACGACCGACCCTCCAGGACATCGCCGACCGGGTGGGGGCGACGAAGATGACCGTCAGCCGCTGCCTGCGCAACCCCGAATCGGTGTCCGAGGGGCTGCGGGAGCGTATCTTCACCGCGGCCGAGCAGGTCGGCTACATCCCCAACCGGGCGCCGGACCTGTTGTCCAAGGCCACCAGCCGCTCGATCGGCGTGCTGGTGCCGTCCCTGACCAACCAGGTGTTCGCCGATGTCATCGTCGGGATCGAGACGGTGACCGAGCCGGCCGGCTACCACCTGATGCTCACCCACTATGGCTACAGCCCGGAGTTGGAGGAGCGCAGCCTGGCCTCGCTGCTCTCGTACAACGTCGACGGGGTGATCCTCTCCGACAGCCGTCACACGCCACGCAGCTGCCGCATGCTGGAGACGGCCGGCATTCCCTCGGTGGAGATCATGGATACCCACCTGCCGCCGATCCACCAGGCGGTCGGCTACGATAACGTGGCCGCCGCCCGCGACATGGTCGCGGAGATGATCGGCCGCGGCCGTCGCCACATCCTCTACCTGGCGGTGCGCCTCGACGAGCGCACCCGCCAGCGCGAACTGGGCTACCGCCAGGCCATGGAGGCCCATGGCCTGGCGCCCCTGACCCTGCAGCGGACCCAGCGCTCCTCCTACAGCGTGGGGGCCGCGCTGCTGGCGGAGATCCTCGCCGAGCACCCCGAGACCGACGGCATCTTCTGCACCAACGACGACGTGGCCGTGGGCGCCTACTTCGAATGCCTGCGGCGGGGCGTCCCGGTCCCCGGGCAACTGGCCATCGCCGGCTTCCATGGCCACGACGTGGGCCAGGTGATGTCGCAGCGGCTGGCCAGCGTGGTCACCCCGCGCGAGGCGATTGGTGAGCGCGCCGCCCGCGAGCTGCTGGCGCGCATCCGCGGCGAGGCCCCGGGCGACCCCGTCATCGATCTGGGGTATCGCATCGAGATCGGCGCTACACTCTAGCCGGCTTTAGATATGCGCTCTGGCGATGAGTCCGCTAGTCTGTCGCCATTAGCAAGTGGCGCCCGACACGGTAGGCTATAGGCAGGGCAATCGCCGTTACCCAAAGCGAGAGGCGCCGGGGACAGGTCGAAGAGGGGGTCCGATTCCAGGGATGGAATCGGTAGCGCCCAGGGAGGGGTTCACAGCGCCCCCTCGCCGACCTGTCGCCGGATCAGCCTCGAGTGTTACCGCCATCAGCGATAGCCCTGAGGTTATAGGGAATGCGCTTGACGACGCGTCCCGCCGGGGTCAGTCGTTCTGCACACATCACACAAGGAGTGCTCATATGTCGTTTGCTCGCCGTCTCCCGTCGTTGCTTTTCCTGACGGTGCTGCTGGGGCTGTTCGCCGTGCCGGCGGCGGCGGAGTCCGGCCGTCTGAAACTGGTGGCGACGACCGGCATGATCACCGATGCCCTGCGCCAGGTCGGCGGCGAGCAGGTCGAGGTGCAGGGCCTGATGGGCGAGGGCGTCGACCCCCACCTCTATCGCCAGACGCGCCGCGACGTCACCGCCATGACACGGGCCGACGCGGTGTTCTGGAACGGGCTCTACCTGGAGGCGCAGCTGGAGGAGTTTCTCGACCGCCTGGGCAAGCGCAAGCCGGTGTTCGCCGTGGGCGAGGCGGTGCCGGAAGAGGCACGCCGGGCCGATGAGGTGTACCCCGACCAGTCCGACCCCCACGTGTGGATGGATCCCGGCCGCTGGCGGTACGCGGTGCTGGCCATCCGCGACGCCCTGAGCGAGCTCGCCCCCGAGCACGCCGAGGCCTTCGCGCGGCAGGCCGACGCCTACCTGGAGGAGCTCGAGGCGCAGGACGCCTATGCCCGCGAGGTGCTCGCCAGTGTGCCGGAGGAAGCCCGCGTGCTGGTGACGGCCCACGACGCCTTCGGCTACTTCGGCGAGGCCTACGGGTTCGAGGTGCTGGGGATCCAGGGCTTCTCCACCGAGAGCGAGGCCGGCCTGGCGCGGATCGAGTCGATGGTGAACGTGCTGGTGGAGCGGGGGATCGGTGCCATCTTCATCGAGTCATCGGTCTCGGACCGCAACATCCGTGCGCTGATCGAGGGGGCGGCGGCCAAGGGGCACGAGGTACGCATCGGCGGCGAGCTCTTCTCCGACGCCATGGGCGCCAGGGGAACCTACGAGGGCACCTGGCTCGGCATGATCGACCACAATGTCACCGTGATTGCCCAGGCGCTGGGTGGCGAGGTGCCCGAGGGAGGCCGCCTGAGACGTCTCGCCTGGGCGGGGGGGACACCGTGAACCGTGCCACGAGGGTCAGCGAGGAGGTCGCGGCGAGCCCCCTGGCGGTCCAGGGCCTGACCGTCAGCTATGACCACCGTCCGGTGGTCTATTCGGTGGACTACGTCACGCCGCCGGGCAGCATGACGGCCATCGTCGGACCCAACGGTGCCGGCAAGTCGACCCTGCTCAAGGCGGCGATGGGCATCACCCGGCGGCTGACCGGCGACGTGCGCGTCTTCGGCCAGCCCATCGAGCGGATGTCGCGGCACATTGCCTATGTGCCGCAACGCAACAGCATCGACTGGGACTTCCCGGCCACGGTGATCGACGTGGTCACCATGGGGCTGTTTCGCAACCTGCGCTGGTGGCAGTTCACTCGCCGGCATCACCGCGAGCAGGCCATGGAGAGCCTGGCCCGGGTCGGCATGGAGGCCTTCGCCGAGCGGCAGATCGGTCAGCTCTCCGGCGGTCAGCAGCAGCGGGTGTTCCTGGCCCGGGCGCTGACCCAGCAGGCCGAGCTGACCATCCTCGACGAACCCTTCGCCGGCGTGGATGCGGCCACCGAGAAGGCCATCGTCGAGGTGCTCAAGCGGCTGCGCGAGGAGGGCAGGACCCTGCTCTGCGTGCACCACGACCTCGCCACGGTGCGCGACTACTTCGACCAGGTGCTGCTGCTCAACGTGCGCCGCATCGCCGCGGGGCCCGTCGAGGAGGTGTTCACCGAGCGCCACCTCCAGGCGACCTACGGCGGTCGCCTGAGTACCGTCCAGCTGGCGCGGCTGGTCGACGATCAGGTCCCCGTGACGCTGGGGAGCGCGTGATGGAGATCTGGTGGCGCGCCCTGACCTTCACGCTGGGCTACAACACCAGCCTGGTGACCGTCGGCAGCATGCTGCTCGGCGCTGCCGGGGGCATGATCGGCAGCTTCGTGCTGCTGCGCAAGCGCTCGCTGGTCAGCGATGCGATCAGCCACGCGACCCTGCCGGGGCTCGCCCTGGCCTTCATCCTCGCCGGCCTGTGGCAGGGCGACGGTCGCTGGCTGCCGGGGCTGCTGCTCGGTGCCGCCCTGAGTGCCGCCGTGGGGCTCTGGGCGGTACAGACGATCAGCGCGCGGACCCGGCTCGGCGAGGATGCCGCCATCGGGGCGATCCTCTCGTCGTTCTTTGCCTTCGGGGTGGTGCTGATCACCGTCATCCAGTCGATGCAGGTGACCGGCCAGGCGGGCCTGACCGGCTACCTGGTCGGTGCCACCGCCGGCATGCTGGCCGCGGAGGCACAGTTGATCGCGCTCTGTGCCCTCGGCCTGCTGCTGGCGATCTTCGTGATGCGTCGCAGTTTCCTGCTGGTCTGCTTCGACGCGGAGTTCGCCCGTACCCAGGGGGTGAGCACCGGGCGGGTCGACCTGCTGATGCTGCTGCTGCTGATGGCGGTGGTGGTGATCGGGCTCAAGGTCACCGGGCTGATCCTGATCGTGGCGCTGGCCATCATCCCGCCGGTCACCGCACGCTTCTGGACCGACCGTCCGTTGCGCATGGTGGCGCTGGCCGCGCTGCTGGGGGCGGCGGCCGGCTATCTCGGCGTGACGCTCTCCAGCGTCCAGGAAGGCTTGCCGACCGGGCCCTTGATCGTGCTGGCCGCCTTTGCGCTGTTCATGGTCTCCTTCCTGTTCTCGCCGTGGCGCGGTGTGCTCGCCGCGCTGCTGGCCTATCAGCGCTTCCGTCGCCGGGTCCACGTGCGCCAGGGCCTGCTTGCGCTGGCCCGGGAGGAGTCGATCTTCGACAACCTGACCCTGAAGCTGCTGCAGCGCCAGGGGTATATCCGCCGCGACGGCGTGGCGACCCTCCCGGGGCGCGCCGCCGCGCGCGATGCCGAGCATGAGGAGCGCCTCTGGGCGCTCTACCGCGAGCGCCACCCGGATGATGCCCTGCAGCAGGAGCACTCCGGTTTGACGCCCCTCGCGCAGGTGCTCTCGCCGGATGCGATCATGGCGCTGGAGGCCCAGTTGCCGCCGAAACCGGAGGGTGGGCGATGAGCGATTTCATGATGTTCAGCCTGGTGCCGCTGACGGTGGCGGTGGTCATCAGCATGACCTGTGCGCTGCTGGGCAATTTCCTGGTGCTGCGCCGCCAGAGCCTGATCGGCGATGCCATCAGCCACGTGGCATTGCCCGGCATCGTGGTCAGCTTCCTGCTCACCGGCACCCTCGCCTCCACGGCGATGATGCTGGGGGCCGGGGCCTCGGCACTGGGCACGGTGGCGATGATCGAGCTGATCCGCCGGCTCGGCCGGGTGGAGATCAGCGCGGCCATGGGCGTGACCTTCACCAGCCTGTTCGCCGTGGGCGTGCTGCTGCTGGAGTGGCACCAGGCCAGCGGGGTGCACCTGGACGTGGAGCATGCCCTCTACGGCAACCTGGAGAGCCTGATCTGGTTCGACGGCACCGGGCCGGCCGCGCTGTTCGACCCCGTGGCCCTGGCGGACCTGCCGCCGCAGCTGGCCAGGGTCGTCTGGGTGGGGCTGGTGGTGGCGGCTTTCGTGGTGGTGTTCCGCCGTCAGCTGATCCTCGGCAGCTTCGACCCGGACTTCGCCGCCAGCGTCCGGTCGTATCCCGCCCTGGTCGACCTGCTGCTGGTGACCATGGTGGCGGTGGCGGCCATCGCCGCCTTCGAGGCGGTGGGCTCGATCATCGTCATCGCCATGTTCATCTGCCCGGCCGCTGCGGCGCGGCTGATGACCAATCGACTCCGCGCCCAGATCGCGTGGAGCCAGCTCTTCGCCGTGGTCTCGGCGGTGCTTGGCTACCTGCTGGCGGGGCAAGGCCTCGGCTGGCTGGGCTTCGATGTCTCGGTGAGCGCCGCCGGCACGATCGCCACCCTGGCCGGGGTGATCCTGCTGCTGGCCTGCCTGTGGGGGCCGCACCGGCACCGCACCGGTGTCGCGGCATCACCCTGACGGGGGGCGGCCGAGGTTGCCGCCGGTGATCACCACCACGATGTCGTCGCGGCCGCAGTCTCCGCCAAATGCCGGCAACCAACTCCCAACCTGATGATTTTCCGAAAATATATCTGGAAATTCCTCAGGATCAGAGGGTTCGCCAGGGCCGCGGGGGTGGCTCGTGCAGGGCCTCGGCAACGATCTCCAGCGCCCGGGCCAGGGCCTCGCGGGAGGCGGCGGCACTGAGGCAGAGGCGCAGCGCCTGGGGCGCCGGTTCGCTGCCCACGCAGAAGGGCTCGGCGCTGTTCAGGCGGACCCCGCGCTGCTCGAGCACCTCCAGCAATTCGGCGCTGCGCAGCTCGCCCGTCAACGGCAGCCAGAGATTGGCGCCGTGGTCGCGCCCGCGGGGCGAGAAGGCCGCGAGTCGCTCGTGGGCGAGCCGCTGACGTGCACCGAGCTCCTCGGTCTGCCAGGCCAGCAGCCGATCGCCCTCGTCGCTGGCCGCCCAGCGACAGACCGCCTCCACCATCAGCGGCGGCACCATCCAGCTCTGGGCGCGCAGGGCGGTGCAGAGCCGGTCCTGCAGCGGCTCCGGCACCGCGAGGGTGCCGATGCGCAGGCCGCCGGCGAGCACCTTGGAGGTGCTGAAGATGAACAGGGTGCGCTCCGGCGCCAGCCGGTGGAGCGGCGTGCCCCGTTCGGCCTCGGGCAGGTACTGGACGCCGTCCTCGAGGATCCAGAAGTCGTGGCGGCGAGCCAGCTCGGCCAGCCGCTCGCGCTTCGCCTCGCTCAGTACCGCTGCGGTGGGATTGTTCTGGTCCGGGGTGACGTAGACCAGCCGCGGCGGCTGCTGGGCACAGAGCCTGGCCAGGGCGTCGAGGTCCATCCCCAACTCGGTGAGCGGCACGCCGAGCACCTTGAGGTGCGCCTGACGGGCCGCGCCAATCAGCCCGGGGTAGGTGAGGGCATCGGCGGCGATGCGCTCGCCGGGGCGGGTCAGCGCCTGGAGCGCCAGGCTGATGCCGTGCTGGCCGCCCTGGGTCACCAGCAGGGCGGCCGGGTCCGTCGCCATGCCCAGGCGGGTCATCCAGGCGGCCAGCTGCTCGCGATGGGCCGGCACGCCACGCTCGGACTGGTACTCCACCGCACGCTGCAGCAGCTCGGCATCGGCGGCGATGCCGCGCAGCGCCCGGCCCAGGGCGTCGGCCCGCAGTGGGTGGGGCGGCGGCAGGCTCAGGCTGAGGTCGATCATGCCGTCCTCGACCCGGCGGTCGGCCATGAAAGCGACCCTGCCGGGCGCCGTGTCATCCCGCACATAGGTGCCGCTGCCGACCCGGGCCTCGACCCAGCCCTGGCGTTCGGCCTCGGCGTAGGCGCGGGTCACGGTGCCGACGGTCACTCCCAGTTCGTCGGCGAGGCGCCGCTGGGGCGGCAGGCGCTCGCCGGGGGCGAGGTCGCCGGCGAGGATGGCGCCGGCGATGGCCTCGGCGATGCCGCGGTAGCGGGGCCCCTGGTCGGTCAGTTGCGGTGTCCAGATTGTCATGGTGACAATAAAACCTTTGACGCCGATATTGCACCCATTATGCTGAGGAATGTCCGCAATTCCAATCGATTCAATCAAAATTGTATGGGTTCAATGACATGGAAGCCTTGGCATTCCTCGGGCCGGCGGCCCTCTACATGATCTCGATGACCATCACCCCGGGGCCCAACAACGTGATGCTCACCGCCTCGGGCGCCAACTACGGGTTCCTGCGTACCCTGCCGCATATCTTCGGCATCCTGGGTGGCTGTTTCCTGCTCTTCGCCGGGATCGCCCTGGGCCTGGGGCTGGTGTTCGAGCGCTATCCGCTGGTGCAGACGGGGCTGCGCCTGGTGGGCAGCGCCTACCTGCTCTACCTGGCCTGGCGCATCGCCACGGCACCGCCCCCCGACCTGCGGCAGCGGGGCGAGGGGCGTCCCCTCAGCTTCTGGCAGGCGGCGGCCTTCCAGTTCGCCAATCCCAAGGCCTGGGTGATGGGGCTGGCGCTGATGGCGGGTTTCCTGCCCGCGGGCGGCGACACGGTGGTCAACGCCCTGCTGCTGGCGGCCTTCGCCGAGCTGGTGGCGCTGCCCTGCATCGCCATGTGGGCCGGCTTCGGCACCGCCATCGGCCGCTGGCTGAACAGCCCGCGGGCCTGGCGGATCTTCAACGGCGTGATGGGGGCACTCACCGCCGCCTGCGTGATCTTCATCCTCGGCTGAGTGCCCCGGCCGGTCCGAGGCATCGAATCAGGTGGCGTGGCCGTCGCTCTGCCGGCGGCGCCTGGCCATCAGGGTGATCTCGACATGGGCGCCGCCGTACAGGTGCGGCGCCTGGGTGCAGGTGCGGGCCGGGTAGCGGTGATCCTCGAAGAACTCGGCATAGACGGCATCCATCATGCGGATCTCGTCGAGGTCGGTGATATGCACGTCGACCCGCACCGCATCGTTCAGGCTACAGCCCACCGACGCGAGCATGAGCTGGATGCGTCGCATCACCAGCCGCGTTTCCTCGCGGATGTCGCCGAGCACCGTCTCGCTGCCCTGGATATCCTCCGCGGTCAGGCCGGAGAGGAAGACATAGTCGTCGTCGATCGCCATGTGGCTGCCCGGGAAGAGCGGCGTGGGCAGGGTGGGGTCGTTGCGATGATCCGGCATGAGGCGCCCTCCGTGTCTCGGGATTCACCGTCACTATAGTCGCTCGGGCGCTTGTCTCACCGCGGCTATACTGGGCAGGCATCGAGCAGGAGGGCCATACCAGGAGCCTGTCGGACTTAACGCTGATCTACTGCGCGAGCCGGTCTTTCTCGCGACGATCGGTCAAGTCCGACAGGCTGCTAGCGGTGTTACAGGAACTCCTCCAACTCCTCGCTGCCCAGGTTGCCGCCGGTGATCACCACCACGATATCGCCCTCCGGCGGCAGCGCCACGGCCTCTTCCAGCAGGGCGGCCACGCCCACGGCGGCACCCGGCTCGGCGGCGAGCTTGGCCTGGTAGAGCAGATGGTGCATGGCGCGGCGGATGGCGGCCTCGTCCACGGCGACGAGCTCGCGGACATTCTGCCGGCTCAGCGGATAGGTGTGCTCGCCGACGATGGCGGCGGCCAGGCTCTTGGCGCAGGTGCTTACCCGCTCTAGCCTTGCCGGGCCACCCTGGGCCCAGGCGTGGGCCATGCTGGCCGCTCCGACCGGCTCCACGCCGATCAGCGAAAGCGCCGGGCGTAGGCTCGAGGCGGCCACGCCGATGCCGCCGATCAGCCCGCCGCCACCGATGGGGCAGAGGATCGCCTGGGCCTCGGAGGCCTGCTCGAGGATCTCCAGGCCCACCGTGCCCTGGCCGGCCATGATGCGCTCGTCGTCGTAGGGGTGCACCAGGGTGAGGCCGTGCTCCTCGACCAGCCGATGCATCAGCTCCCAGGCCTCGTTGATGTCGCCGTGCAGGATCACCTCGGCGCCGAGCTCACGACTGCCTTCCACCTTGAAGGGGCTGGCGTTCTCGGGCATCACGATGGTCACCGGCACCCCGACCTGGCGCGCCGCCCAGGCCAGGCCCAGGGCGTGGTTGCCGGCGGAGACGGCGCCGAGCCCGCCCTCGAGCGCTTCGCGGCCGGCGGTGCGCAGCCAGTTCAGGGCGCCGCGCGCCTTGAAGGAACCGGTGCGCTGGAAGAGCTCGCCCTTGAGCCACACCCGCCGCCCCAGTCGTTCGGTGAGGGTGTGGTCGAGCACCAGGGGCGTGGGGGAGAGGGTGTCGGCGATGCGCGCCTGCGCCTGCTGAAGCCGTGCCAGATTGATCATCTCGCCTCCATGGGGGATCGCAGGACCGTCCAGTCGGCCTGGCTATCCTTCAGTGTAACGTCGCGGCGAGTCGTGGTGTCGATATCGACTGCGGGCTTGGTAGCGAGCCGAAGCCGGACAGCGATGATCTTTGGCTACTGAACTCAGGGATCATGCATGTGTCGTACTATTTGACGTACGTGCGTGAAAGCGTACGCTCATTTTGAAAGCTCAACCGGAGGTGTACCATGCCGACCATGACTGCCAGCGAAGCCCGCGCCAACCTCTATCGGTTGATCGACGAGGCGGCCAGTTCGCATCAGCCCTTGCTGATATCGGGCAAACGCAACAAGGCGGTATTGATCTCGGAGGAGGACTGGGAGGCGATCCAGGAGACGCTCTTTCTGCTCTCGGTTCCCGGCATGCGCGAGTCGATTCGCGAGGGCATGGCGACTCCCGTTGACGAGTGCAGCGAGGAGCTGGATTGGTGACGTGGTGGTTGGTCTACACCAAGCAGGCCCAGAAGGATGCGAAGAAACTGGCGTCGAGCGGTTTGAAGCCGAAGGCCCAGGAACTGTTGAACCTGCTGGCCGAAGATCCCTTCCAGAAACCCCCTCCCTTCGAAACGCTCGTCGGTGATCTTTCCGGTGCCTCTTCCAGGCGAATCAATATCCAGCATCGTCTGGTCTACCAGGTCCTTGAGGGCGAGCGGATCGTCAAGGTGCTACGGCTCTGGAGTCACTACGAATAGTCGAAGGCCCCGTGCGGCGGCACGGGGCCTTCGTCGTACTCAGGGCCGGTAGACGAAGTAGTCGTTCATGATGTCGTGCTCGAGCTGGTGGACCCGGATGTTGCGGAAGCCGGCTTCCTCGAGGTAGGCCAGGGCGCGCTCGCGGCCCCACATGGTACCCAGCCCCTCGCCGCCCTGGGCCAGCGAGACCGTCACTGGGCCTCTTGCGACGCGCCCATCGACGAGGTGGCCGAGCAGGTGGGCCATGCCGACCCGAGCTTCTTCCGCCGCCTGTTCGGGCGCCGGGTGGGCCTGACGCCGAGCCAGTACCGCCGGCGCTTTCGCGCCATGCGATTGCGCCTGCAGTGACGGGGCCGAGCGAAAAGTCCCGACCCCGGTGTCGATTCCTCTGCCCACCGTTCGACCCAGCAGAGGA
This sequence comes from Halomonas sp. LBP4, assembly GCF_003202205.1. Taxonomy (GTDB): domain Bacteria; phylum Pseudomonadota; class Gammaproteobacteria; order Pseudomonadales; family Halomonadaceae; genus Halomonas; species Halomonas flagellata. Next base: position 198,113 of record NZ_PDOG01000001.1, on the reverse strand, counting down.
CACCCCGACACACAAGGAGGAGCGAGCCGGATGAAATACGCCGCACTGGTCTATTACCAACAGAGCATCATCGACGCCATGACCGAGCAGGAGTGGCACGACCTCAACCAGGAGTGCCTGGCCGGCGTGGAGCGCCTGACGGACAAGGGCCACTACCTGGGCGGCGAGGCCCTGCAGCCGGTGGGCACCGCCACCAGCGTGCAGGTGCGCAACGGCGAGGTGCTGGTCTCCGACGGCCCCTTCGCCGAGACCAAGGAGCAGTTGGCCGGCTTCTACCTGCTCGACGCCCGGGACCTGGACGAGGCCCTGCAGCTGGCCAGCCGGATTCCCCCCGCCCGCTTCGGCACCATCGAGGTGCGCCCGGTGCGGGAACTGCCGCCCAAAGATGAAGGAGTACAGTCATGACTTATGTTGATGGATTCGTTGCCGCCGTTCCCACCGCCAACCGGGAGAAGTTCATCCAGCATGCCCGCGACGCCGCGGTGGTGTTCAAGGAGCACGGTGCCCTGAAGGTGGTGGAGTGCTGGGGGGATGACGTGCCGGAGGGCCAGGTCACCTCCTTCCCCATGGCGGTGAAGTGCCAGCCGGACGAAACCGTGGTCTTCTCCTGGCTGGTCTGGCCCTCCCGTGAGGTGCGCGACCGGGCCATGGCCAAGGTCATGGAGGACCCCCGCCTGCAGCCCGACGTGAACCCCATGCCCTTCGACGGCCAGCGGCTGGTCTACGGCGGCTTCGAAGTGATCGTCGACGAGTAGCCTCGCTGTCAGCGAAAACCTGGCGGGCGCTGCGGGTCTTCGGAAAAGTGCCTGGCCGAGCGGCACTGGCCGGGGGAGGGCCACCTGACGCCCCGCGGCTATACTTGTCGAGCAGCCAAGCGGCGAACCCGAGGGGCAGGCCATGGCCAGCAGCGACGCCTACCGCATCCATCGGCTCAGCGTCGAGGACCCGCCCATGGGGTGACCCCTTGCACCGGAGCACCACGGCCATGACCAACCCCAGCAAGCCCCTGTTCTGGCGTGACCCGCGCATGCCCCATGTGGAGCTGCGCAAGGTCGATGACGGCCGCAAGGTCTGCTATGCGCCGCACAGCCATACCCAGTGGTCGCTGGGCGCCATCACTGCGGGGGAGAGCACCTTTCGCTATCGCGATGACGAGTACCGGCTCCGGGCCGGGAGCCTGGTGCTGATGAACCCGGACTGGGTACACGCCTGCAACCCCATCGACGACCGGCCCTGGGCCTACCTGATGCTGTATGTGGATGCCGACTGGCTGACGCACCTGCGCCACGCCGCCGGCCTGCTCGAGGCGCCGCGCTGGCAGGACATTCCCACCGCGGTGATCGCCGAACCCGCCTGGTACCAGGGTTATTGCCGGATGGCCGCCTGCCTGCTGGACCCGCAGCGCGACCTGCTGGACAAGCAGAGCGAGGTGGTCGAGTACCTTTCGGCCCTGATGCACCACCTGGCCGGCCAGCCGACCCATCCGCGGCCGATGCCGCCGGCCACCCTGCGGGAGCTGGCCGCCTACCTGGACGAGCACGCGGTGGAGGAGGTGTCGCTGGACGCCCTGTGCCAGCGCACCGGCTACAGCCCTGGCCACCTCATCCGCGCCTTCAAGCAGCACTTCGGCCTCACGCCCCATGCCTACCTGATCAACCGCCGCATCCAGTTGGGGCAGCGTGAGCTGAAAGATGGCACGCCCATCGCCGAGGTGGCGCTGAATGCCGGCTTCAGCGACCAGCCGCACTTCCAGCGCACCTTCAAGCGACTGGTGGCCGCCACGCCCCACCAGTACCGCCGGTCGCTACTCGATCAGTAGGTAGACACAGCTGGCGGCGAGCAGGGCGGCCAGGACCCGGTTGACGCTGACCAGGACCGCGGGGCGGTGGACATGGCGGCGCAGGAAGGCCCCGGCGTAGACCCAGCAGCCCAACGACAGCCAGCAGATGGGCAGGTAGAGGGCGGCGAACAGCAGCACCTGCTGCAGGTCGTGGCCGCTGGTGTAGGCCCCGATGCCCGAGGCCGAGGCCAGCCACGCCTTCGGGTTGAGCCACTGCATCAGCGCACCGGTCAGGAAGCCCGGCGCCCGCTGGCTGTCGCCCGCCGGCAGCCGGCCGTCATCCCGGGCCAGCCGCACGCTCAGGTAGAGCAGGAAGGCGACCCCGGCCCAGCGCAGGGCGTCGTTCAGCCCCGGCACCACCGCCAGCAGCGAATAGAGGCCCAGCCCCACGGCAATGAACAGGGCGATGAACCCCAGGGTGGCGCCGGTGACGAAGACCAGCCCCCTGGGCAGGGGATAGCGGGTGCCGCTGCTCAGGCACACCAGGTTCACGGGACCCGGCGAAATCGAGGCCGCCAGGGCAAAGGCCGACATCGGCAGAATCATGGCAAGGCTCATCGTCATCCTCCTGGGTGGCAATGGCCTAAGTCTGCGATGGCGGTCGCTGGTGGTATTGAACGAAATTGCGGTGCCCCGCCCAGCCGGTAGCGGTTCGCGCTGCGGTGAGCGCGTGCGTGTCTGCGGCCCCATCACGATGCGCATCGTTCCCCGGCGACGGAGTTTCTCGAGGCCGAGGGCATTCCCTACGTGGATGAGTAGGCCCTTCGCGGCTCGTTGCCGCGAGAGCCGGCCTTGTCAGGACCGCCGGTCGGTAGTTTTTTGTCAAGGGCCGAGACGGACGGCGGCAAAAACGGGATAATGGCGGGTTTTCCTCCATCGCTCTGCCGCCCACGCTCAACCGTTCGGTGCCGTTCCCCATGGAAATCAAAGTCAATTTTCTCGAAAACCTCCGGCTGGAGGCCAAGTTTGACGATTTCACCGTCGTCACCGATCAGCCCATCCGCTACAAGGGCGACGGCTCCGCGCCCAGCCCCTTCGACTACTTCCTGGCCTCCTCGGCGCTCTGTGCGGCCTACTTCGTGCGGGTCTACTGCAACGCGCGGGGCATCCCCACCGAGAACATCCGCCTGTCGCAGAACAACATCGTCGATCCGGAGAACCGCTACAACCAGGTCTTCAGGATCCAGGTCGAGTTGCCGGAGGACCTCTCCGACAAGGATCGTGAGGGCATCCTGCGCTCCATCGAGCGCTGCACGGTCAAGAAGGTGGTGCAGACCGGTCCCGAGTTCCAGATCGAGACCGTGGAGAACATCGACGAGGATGCCCAGGCCCTGCTGATGGCCAAGCCGGAGGGGGAGGCCAGCACCTGGATCGAGGGCAAGGACCTGCCGCTGGAGCAGACCATCGCCAACATGACGGGCATCCTGTCGGAGCTCGGCATGAAGATCGAGATCGCCTCCTGGCGCAATATCGTGCCGCATGTGTGGTCGCTGCACATTCGCGATGCCGCCTCGCCGATGTGCTTCACCAATGGCAAGGGGGCCACCAAGGAGAGCGCGCTGTGCTCGGCACTGGGCGAGTTCATCGAGCGCCTGAGCTGCAACTTCTTCTACAACGACCAGTTCTTCGGCGAGGAGATCGCGGGCAGCGCCTTCGTTCACTACCCGGACGAGGAGTGGTTCCAGCCGGGGCCGAACGACGCGCTGCCTGCGGGGATCCTCGATGACCACTGCCGGGCGATCTACGATCCGGATGGCGAGCTGTGCGGCTCGCACCTCATCGACACCAACTCCGGCAAGGTGGCGCGCGGCATCGTCTCCCTGCCCTTCGTGCGCCAGTCCGACGGCGAGACGGTGTACTTCCCCTCCAACCTGATCGAGAACCTCTACCTCAGCAATGGCATGAGTGCCGGCAACACTTTGCATGAGGCCCAGGTGCAGTGCCTGTCGGAGATCTTCGAGCGGGCGGTGAAGAAGCAGATCATCGAGGAGGAGATCGCGCTGCCGGATGTGCCCCTGGAGGTGCTGGAGAAGTACCCCGATGTTCTCGAAGGCATCAAGGCGCTGGAGGCCCAGGGCTTCCCGGTGCTGGTCAAGGACGCCTCCCTGGGCGGTCAGTTCCCGGTCATGTGCGTCACCCTGATGAACCCGAAAACCGGCGGCGTCTTCGCCTCCTTCGGGGCGCACCCGAGCTTCGAGGTGGCCCTCGAGCGCAGCCTGACCGAGCTGCTGCAGGGCCGTAGCTTCGAGGGCCTGAACGACTTCATGGCGCCCACCTTCAACTCCCACGCCGTCTCCGAGCCCAACAACTTCGTCGAGCACTTCATCGACTCATCAGGGCTGATCTCCTGGCGCTTCTTCAGTGCCAAGGCGGAGGTCGAGTTCGTCGAGTGGGATTTCTCGGGAACCAACGAGGAGGAGGCCGCTTGCCTGTTCGGCATCCTCGAGGAGCTGGGCAAGGAGGCGTATGTGACCGTCTTTGATGACCTGGGCGCGCCGGTGTGCCGTATCCTGGTGCCAGGCTACTCCGAGGTCTATCCGGTGGAGGACCTGATCTGGGACAACACCAACATGGCGCTGGACTACCGGGAAGACATCCTCAACCTCCACGCCTTGAGCGATGACCAACTGGCCGACCTGCTGGAGCGCCTCGATGAGAGCCAGCTCGACGACCATATGGACATCATCACCCTGATCGGCATCGAGTTCGACGAGAACACCGTCTGGGGCCAGCTCACCACTCTCGAGCTGAAGCTGCTGATCAACCTGGCGCTGCAGCAGCACGAAGAGGCGCTGGAGCGGGTCGAGATGTTCCTGCAGTACAACGACAACACCGTCGAGCGCGGCCTGTTCTACCAGGCGATGAGGGCGGTGCTGGAGATCACCCTGGACGACGAGCTGGCGCTGGGCGACTACCTCTGCAACCTCAGGCGCATGTTTGGCGATGAGGCCATGGAGGCGGTGGTGGGCTCGGTGACCGGCGAGGTGCGCTTCCACGGCCTGACCCCGACCAGCATGCGGCTGGAAGGCCTGGAGAAGCACCAGCGCCTGATCGAGAGCTACAAGAAGCTGCACGCGGCGCGGGCCGCCAGGGCCGGGATGACGGCCTCGACGGCGTAGCCTTCATTCGCCCGTGATGACAAAGCCCCCGAGCCAGGCGACTGGCTCGGGGGCTTTGCGTTCCGGGGCGCGATTACCTGGCGGCGAGTGCCACGCCCACCTTGGAGCGGTTGGGCCGCTTGATCGTCTGGGTGATCCAGGTGCCGGTCTCGGCCAGCGCCTCGAGGTCGATGCCGGTCTCGATGCCGAGGCCGTTGAGCATATACACCACGTCTTCGCTGGCGACGTTGCCGGAGGCTCCTTTGGCATAGGGGCAGCCGCCGAGGCCGGCCACGGAGCTGTCGACCACCGCGATGCCTTCCTCCAGCACGGCGTAGAGGTTGGCGAGTGCCTGGCCATAGGTGTCGTGAAAGTGGGCGGCGAGCTTGTCCATGGGGATCTCGCGGGCCACGGCCTCGAGCATGCGCTTGGCCTTGAGCGGGGTGCCGGTGCCGATGGTGTCGCCCAGCGAGACCTCGTAGCAGCCCATGTCATGGAGCGCCTTGCTCACTTCAGCGACCTTGGCGGGGGCGATCTCGCCCTCGTAGGGGCAGCCGAGCACGCAGGAGACATAACCACGCACCCGCACGCCCGCCGACTGCGCGCGTTTCAGCACCGGGGTGAAGCGCTCGAGCGACTCGGCCACCGAGCAGTTGATGTTCTTCTGCGAGAAGGTCTCGGAGGCGGCGGCGAACAACGCGATCTCCTCGACACCGCACACCAGTGCCGCTTTCAGCCCCCTGAGGTTGGGGGCCAGGGCCGCGTAGGTGACGCCGTCGCGGCGGGAGATGTTCTGCATTACGTCGCAATGGTCGGCCATTTGCGGCACCCACCTGGGCGAAACGAAGCTTGTCGCCTCGATGTAGCGCACGCCGGCCGCGGCCAGGCGGTCGATCAGCTCGAGCTTGGTGGCGGTGGCGATCGGCTCGGGCTCGTTCTGTAACCCGTCGCGGGGGCCGACCTCGACCAGGCGAACGGATTTAGGGAATGTCATCGTTCATCTCCAATCTCTTCAGGGCTTACCGGACCGGTAGCCCGCCGGAGCCGACCTGAGCGATTTCGAATGCCTCGACGATGGTGCCACGTTCGCCGAGAAAATCGCCGAAGCCGCCCCTATGGGGTCAGACCCCGGCGGTATCGAATCCGCTCGCCGAGTGCACCATGAAAGGCCCGCAACTCGGCCGGGGTCTGACCCCATAGGGCCTCCCCGCGCTGGCAATCCACCACCGCCCAAAGGCTACCGCCGCGGCGGGCGCAACATCACTCGTCCGCGGCGAACTCCAGCAACACATCGCCCTGGCCCACGGTATCGCCGGCCTGGAAGTGGAAGCTTGCCACATGGCCGTTGGCGGGGGCGGCCATGGTGTGCTCCATCTTCATGGCTTCCATGACCATCAGCGGCATGCCCTTCTCGACGCTGGCCCCGGGCTCCACCAGCAGTGCCACCACGGTGCCGTGCATGGGCGCGGTGAGGGTCGATTCGACCTCGTGGTGGCCGTGGTCGATGGCATCGATACGGCGCCAGAACAGCCGGGTCTCGCCGCGCGGGTCGACCATCACCACCACATGGCCGTCGCGACGCGCCTGCAGGCGGCGGCGGTGGCCGTCGAGCGTGACCGCCACGGCGTCGCCGGCCAGTGGCTCCAGGCTGGCGGTGAGGGTCTCGCCGCCGATGGTCAGCTGCCAGGTGGTCTCGGTGCCGTGCTCGCGCCTTCCCTCGACCACTACCACCCCCTCAGCGTCGGGGGACTGGGCGTGGGCCTGGTTTTGGGTAGTGGGACACAGGGCGATGCGGATGGTGTGCGGGGCGTTGAGGCGAAAGCCGTCGTGGCGGTCCCAGGGGGAGTCGCTCTCGCACTCGCGGGCCAGCTGGTTGAGGCCTACCAGGGCGGCGCCGGCGTACTCCTCGATGCTGTACTGGCGTGGGGCGAACAGGGTGGCCTCGTTGCGCTCGATAAAGCGCGTATCCAGTTCGGCGTTCTTGAAGCCGGGATGCGTGGCCAGCCGCTGCAGGAAGGTGCGGTTGGTGACCACTCCCTGCACGTCCAGGGCCGCCAGCGCGCGGGCCAGGGTGGCCAGCGCCTGGTCGCGATCGTCCCCAAAGACGATCAGCTTGGCCAGCATCGGGTCGTAGTGCATCGAGACCGCGTCGCCGGTCGCCACGCCGCTGTCGAGGCGCACGCGCTCCGGGTCCAGGCCGGCGCCCTCCAGGTCCATGGCGAAGCGGGTCAGGGTGCCGGTGGCGGGCAGGAAGTCCTGCTCGGGGTCCTCGGCATAGAGCCGCGCCTCGAAGCTATGGCCGGTGATGGTCAGCTCGTCCTGGGAGCTGGGTAAGGCCTCGCCCATGGCCACGCGCAGCTGCCACTCGACCAGGTCCTGGCCGGTGATCATCTCGGTGACCGGGTGCTCCACCTGCAGGCGGGTGTTCATCTCCATGAAGTAGAAGGAGCCATCGGCATCCAGGAGAAATTCCACCGTACCGGCGCCCACATAGCCGATCTCCTGGGCGGCACGTACCGCGGCCTCGCCCATCTCGCGGCGCAGCTCGGCGGTCATGCCCGGGGCGGGGGCCTCCTCGAGCACCTTCTGGTGGCGGCGCTGCACGCTGCAGTCGCGTTCGAACAGGTAGACGCCGTTACCGTGGGAATCGCAGAACACCTGGACCTCGACGTGACGCGGCTGGGTCAGGTACTTCTCGATCAGCATGCGCGCATCGCCGAAGGCGGCCTGGGACTCGCGGCGGCAGCCGTCCAGGGCGGCCTGGAAGCCGTCACCGGATTCCACCACCCGCATGCCCTTGCCGCCGCCGCCGGCACTGGCCTTGAGCAGCACCGGGTAGCCGATCTTGTCGGCCTCGGCGCGCAGCAGGGCATCGTCCTGGTCGTCGCCGTGGTAGCCGGGCACCAGGGGCACGCCGGCATGGTGCATGCGCGCCTTGGCGGCGGATTTGTCGCCCATGGCGGCGATGGCCGAGGCGGGTGGGCCGACGAAGGTGATGCCGGCGGCATCGAGTGCCTCGACGAAGGCGCCGTTCTCGGAGAGGAAGCCGTAGCCGGGGTGGATGGCGCCGGCGCCGGTGCGCCGGGCGGCTTCCACCACCGCCTCGACGTTGAGGTAGCTCTCGCGCGCCGCGGCTGGCCCCAGATGCACGGCTTCGTCGGCCTCGCGCACGTGGCGGGCGTTGGCATCGGCGTCGGAGTAGACGGCCACGGTGCGCAGGCCCATGGCGCGCGCCGTGCGCATCACCCGGCAGGCGATCTCGCCACGGTTGGCGACCAGCAGGGTGTCGAACTTGGTCATGAGTTGGGCTCCGAGGCAGGCTTGTCGGGGGCGTTCTTATCAGAGGCCCAGGCGGGGTGGCGCTTCTCGAAGAAGCTGGCCAGGCCCTCCTGGCCCTCGGCGCTGACGCGCAGCTCAGAGATCACCCAGCAGGTGCGCTCGCGGGTGGCATCGGCGTCGGGCTCACGGGCCACTTCGGCGAGCAGCGCCTTGGTGGCGCGCTGGGCCTGGGGCGAGCCGGCCAGCAGCGTCTCGATCATGGTCTCGACCTCGTCGTCCAGGTCGCCGTGGTCGACCACCTGGTGGACCAGGCCCAGCCCGAGGCCGGTCGTGGCGTCGAGCACTTCGGCGGAGAGGGCGAAGCGACGCATCTGGCGCGGCCCGAGGGCGCGCTGCACATAGGGGCTGATCACCGCGGGTGACAGGCCGATCTTCACCTCCGAGAGGCAGAATCTGGCCTTCTCGGAGGCGATGACGATGTCGCAGCAGGCGGCCAGGCCCACGGCGCCACCGAAGGCGGCCCCCTGCACCCGGCACAGGGTCGGGCAGGGCAGGGTGTCCAGGCCGTGCATCAGCTTGGATAACTTGCGCGAGTCGGCCAGGTTGCCGTCGAAGTCGTACTCGACCATGCGCTTCATCCAGCCGAGATCCGCCCCGGCCGAGAAGCTCTTGCCTTCGGAACCCAGCACCACCAGGCGCACCTCGCCGCGGCCGGCGGCCTCGTGGAGCCGCTCGAGGTGGGCGTTGAGCTCGGCGATCAGGCTATCGTCGAAGGCGTTGTGGACCTCGGGGCGGTTCAGCGTCAGCCAGGCGACGCCGCGGGGGTCGATCTCCAGGCTTGAGTAAGTCTCTGTCGTCATATCGGTATCCTGCTGGCTTCGAGCTTCGAGCTTCGAGCTTCGAGCTTCGAGCTTCGAGCTTCGAGCTTCGAGCTTCGAGCTTCGAGCTTCGAGCTTCGAGCTTCGAGCGGTCGTGGCGCGTAGCCCGGTGCTCGTGACTGGCGCGAAGCGCCTACATACGGAAGACGCCAAATTTCGTTTCCGCGATCTCGGCGTTCATGGCCGCGGCCAGCGACAGGCCCAGGACATCGCGGGTCTGCATCGGGTCGATGACGCCGTCATCCCACAGCCTGGCGCTGGCGTAGTGGGGGTGGCCCTGGTGCTCGTACTGCTCGCGTGTCGGCGCCTTGAAGGCTTCCTCGTCCTCCTTCGACCACTCGCGGCCCTCGCGCTCGAACTGCTCGCGCTTGACCTGGGCCAAGACGCCGGCGGCCTGTTCGCCGCCCATCACCGAGATGCGGGCGTTGGGCCACATGAACAGCAGGTTGGGGTCATAGGCGCGGCCGCACATGCCGTAGTTGCCGGCGCCGAAGCTGCCGCCGATCAGCACGGTGAACTTGGGCACCCTGGCGCAGGCCACGGCGGTGACCAGCTTGGCGCCGTGCTTGGCGATGCCCTCGTGCTCGTACTTCGAGCCGACCATGAAGCCGGTGATGTTCTGCAGGAACACCAGCGGGATCTTGCGCTGGGCACACAGCTCGATGAAGTGCGCGCCCTTCACGGCGGACTCGGAGAACAGCACGCCGTTGTTGGCGACGATGCCCACCGGATAGCCGTGGAGATGCGCGAAGCCGGTGACCAGGGTGTCGCCGTAGTAGCGCTTGAACTCGTCGAAGTCGGAGTCGTCGACGATGCGCCCGATCACCTCGCGCACGTCATAGGGCTTCTTGAGGTCGGTGCCGACGATGCCGTAGAGCTCGGCCGGATCCAGGCGCGGTGGCTTCGACTCCTGCATCTTGAGCTGGCCGCGCTGCTGCCAGTTGAGCCGCGACACGCAGCCGCGCGCCAGCTGCAGGGCGTGGGCGTCGTTCTCGGCGTAGTGGTCGGCCACGCCGCTGACCCTGGCGTGGACGTCGGCGCCGCCCAGGTCCTCGGCACTGATGCTCTCGCCGGTGGCGGCCTTCACCAGCGGCGGGCCGCCGAGGAAGATGGTGCCCTGCTGCTTGACGATGATCGACTCGTCGGCCATGGCCGGCACATAGGCGCCGCCGGCGGTGCAGGAGCCCATGACCACGGCGATCTGCGGGATGCCCTCGGCGGAGAGGGTGGCCTGGTTGTAGAAGATGCGCCCGAAGTGGTCGCGGTCGGGGAAGACCTCGTCCTGGCTCGGCAGGTGGGCGCCGCCGGAGTCGACCAGATAGAGGCACGGCAGGCGGTGCTTGCGGGCGATCTCCTGGGCGCGCAGGTGTTTCTTCACGGTGAGCGGGAAGTAGGTACCGCCCTTGACGGTGGCGTCGTTGGCGACGATCACGCACTCGACGCCCGAGACGCGGCCAATGCCGGTGACGATGCTGGCGGCGGGCACCGGGTCGTCGTAGACCTCATGGGCGGCCAGCGCCGAGAACTCGAGGAAGGGCGAGCCCTCGTCGAGCAGGTGGTCGATGCGGTCGCGCACGAACAGCTTGCCGCGGGACTCGTGGCGGGCGCGGGCCTTCTCGCCGCCGCCCTGGCTGATCGCGGCGGTCAGCTCGCGCAGCTTCATCACCTCGTGGCGCATCGACGCCTCGTTGGTCTGGAAGCCCTCGCTGCGCGGATTGATCTGCGTTTGCAGGATTGCCATGTACCCCTCCGGGGAGCTTTAAGCTGTAAGCCTGAAGCTGTAAGAAAACCCCGTGAAGCAGTTGCTTACAGCTTACAGCTTATAGCTTACGGCTTGGGTTAAACGGATTCGTTGAAGATCTCGCGGCCGATCAGCATCCGCCTGATCTCGCTGGTGCCGGCGCCGATCTCGTAGAGCTTGGCGTCTCGCAGCAGGCGACCGGTCGGGTACTCGTTGATGTAGCCGTTGCCGCCGAGCAGCTGGATGGCGTCGAGCGCCACCTGGGTGGCTTTCTCGGCGCAGTAGAGGATCACGCCGGCGGCGTCCTTCCTGGACGTCTGGCCACGGTCGCAGCCGGCGGCCACGGCATAGAGGTAGGCGCGGCAGGCGTTCAGGTTGGTGTACATGTCGGCGATCTTGCCCTGCACCAGCTGGAACTCGCCGATGGGCTGGTCGAACTGCTTACGCTCGTGGACGTAGGGCACCACCACGTCCATGGCCGCCTGCATGATGCCGATGGGGCCGGCGGCGAGCACGGTGCGCTCGTAGTCCAGGCCGCTCATCAGCACCTTGGCGCCCTTGTTGATCTCACCGAGAACGTTCTCGACTGGCACCTCGCAGTCCTGGAACACCAGCTCGCAAGTGTTGGAGCCGCGCATGCCGAGCTTGTCGAGCTTCTGGGCGGTGGAGAAGCCCGTGAAGTCCTTCTCGATGATGAAGGCGGTGATGCCCTTGGAGCCGGCCTCGGGGTCGGTCTTGGCGTAGACCACCAGGACGTCGGCGTCGGGGCCGTTGGTGATCCACATCTTGTTGCCGTTGAGCACGTAGTGATCGCCCTCGCGACGCGCGCGCAGCTTCATGGAGACCACGTCGGAACCGGCGCCCGGCTCGGACATGGCCAGCGCGCCGACATGTTCGCCACTGATCAGCTTGGGCAGGTACCGGGCCTTCTGGGAGGCCGAAGCGTTGATCTTGAGCTGGTTGACGCACAGGTTGGAGTGGGCGCCATAGGAGAGGCCCACCGAGGCGCTTGCCCGCGAGATCTCCTCCATGGCGATGCAGTGCGCCAGGTAGCCCATGCCGCTGCCGCCGTCCTCGTCCGGCACGGTGATGCCGAGCAGGCCCATGTCGCCGAACTTCTGCCACAGGTCGTTGGGGAACTCGTTCTTCTCGTCGATCTCGGCGGCACGCGGGGCGATCTCGTCGCGGGCGAAGGCATTGACCTGGTCGCGCAGCATGTCCAGGGTCTCGTCGAGGCCGAAGTCGAGGGGCTTGTAGGGCGTGAGCATGGCGGCACTCCGTGATGTCGAGTCAGCGGTCGTTGTCAGGTAGAGCGGCTGCCGTCGCGCAAGCACGCAGGCCCCCGCTCGCAACTCTGTAAGGCGATGCTCCAAGCCTAGGTCAGGTTGACGTTAACGTAAAGTGAAGGTTGTGGTGGCTAAGACGAATGTCGAAGAGGGTGTGATCAGTGAGGGGGGAGTGGAGTGAGGGGTGAGGCAGGCCACCGTGCGGTGGCCTGCCTCGGCGTTCAGCCGGTGAGCACGGCGATCAACGGGTGATAAAGCGGAATGCCCAAGATGACGTTCAGCGGGAAGGTCAGGCCCAGGGCGGCGAGCATCGCCAGGCCGATATTGGCCTCGGGAACGGCGGTGCGCATGGCGGCGGGCGCGGCGATATAGGAGGCGCTGGCGGCGAGCGCCGTGAGGATCAGCAGCGACCCGCTGGGCAGGCCCAGCGCCAGGCCCACGCCAAGGCCGGACAGGGCCAGCAGCGGCGGGGCAATCAGGGCGAAGGTCAGCAGCCGCCAGTGGCGCCAGGGCAGGGGGCGCAGGGTCTCGGCGGCGGTCAGGCCCATCTCCAGCAGGAAGATGGCCAGCACCGCATGGAAGGCGCCGGTGAGCAGGTCAGTGACGTTGGCGCCCTGGGCCGGGCCGTACATGGCGCCGATCACCACGCCGCCGGCCAGCAGGATGACGCCGCGGTTGGTCAGGGTCTCGTGCCACAGGCCCTGCATGGCGGCCGCGGCCTCGGCGCCCCGGTAGCGGCGGTAGAGGGCGATGGCCACCATGATCGCCGGCAATTCCATCATCACCAGGTAGAGGGTCACCTCGGCGCCGATGGGCAGGCCGCGGCCCTCGGCGAAGGCGAGGGCCACGGCGAAGGTGCCGGCGCTCACCGAGCCGTAGTGGGCGGCCAGGCTGGCGCTGTCGGCGGCGGAGAGGCGCACCAGGCGACGCAGCACCGGCATCAGCGCCAGCGGAATCAGCGCGCCCAGCGCTGCTACCGTGGCCAGCTCCGGCACCAGCGACCAGTCGAGGTTGCCGTAGAGCGCCATGCCGCCCTTGAGGCCGATGGTCAGCATCAGCAGCAGGCTCAGGGTATCGTAGGCGGCGCGGGGGATGGTCAGGTCGGACTTCACCAGCCCGGCCAGCAGGCCGAGCAGGAAGAACATCACCACGATATCGGGCATCAGCGGATCTCGCGCAGTGGGGGAAGGGAATCGCCGCGCATTATGTGAACTCGCTGCTATTGATACCAATTAAGTCTTTGGCAATGCATCATAGATAATCATCTATGAACGACAGTGACCCATGAATATCCGTCACCTGACGTTTCGTCTACTGCAGGTCTATGTGGCGGTGGTGCGCGCAGGCTCCATCAGCGAGGCGGCCCGCCAGCTCCACCTGACCCAGCCCACCGTCTCCCAGCAGCTCAAGCGGCTGGGCGAAGCGGTGGGTGAACCGCTATTCGAGAGCCGCCAGGGCCGCCTGGTGTCGACCGAGGTGGGCAGCGAGCTCTATCGGGCCAGTCGCGAGGTGCTGGGGCGCTTCGACGATTTCGACGACTATCTCGTGGCCCTGCGTGGCGGTGAGCGGGGGCGCTTCTCCATTGCCCTGGTCAACACCGCCCAGTACGTGCTGCCCCGGCTGCTGGGGCCCTACAGCCGGGTGCATCCGGAAGTGGACGTGACGGTGCATATCGGCAACCGCCGGCAGATGCTCACCCGCTTCGAGCGCCAGGACGACGACCTCTACGTGTTCAGCCATCCGCCGTCGCTGGCTCATGCCCTGGCCGGGCGCTTCCTGCACAACCCGCTGGTGGCGGTCGCCCCGCGCGGCCATGCCCTGGAGGGCTCCGAGCAGGTGGCGATGGGCGAACTGCTCGAGGAGCGCTTCCTGCTGCGCGAGCCGGGGTCGGCCACCCGCATGCTGTTCGAGCGCTGGCTGCAGGAGCAGGGGCTCTCCCTGGGGCCGACCCTGCAAATGGCCAGCAACGAGGCGATCCGCGTGGGCGTGGCCTCGGGAATGGGGCTCGCCGTGCTCTCCGAGCACGTGCTGCCGCCGGAGCACCCCGACCTGGTGATCCTGCCGGTGGTCGGACTACCCATCGAGAGTCATTGGCAGTTCATCGTTCGCCGCGATCGGCGCCTGCCCCATGCCGCACTCGGCTTTTTGCGCTTCGCCGAGGCGCATCTCGACGAGTGCGTGGAGCCGCGCTTGCTGTGCAACGAGCTGGGGAGACTGTTGTCTGGGCTGGAAAAGCAGCCCTGGCACCAGTCGTGATCTCTCGATATCCGACTCCCGACCCACACGGAGCACCAGAGCGGGGGAAGATGGCATGGTGAGGGTCTTCACTACTCGTCTACAGTCGCGATAAGTGAGGAAGGTTTGTCGGGCATCACATCTTCAGGCAGGGCGGGAGGGTGACTCATCGGCCACGGGGCCAGGGTAAGTCCCGGAGGCAGGTGGCCGCACTCCCCAGACGACACGAGCATGACCTAGATTGTCATTTCCCGACGCCTGCCTTCTTGTGTCGACACTCGGGTGGCTTCGCTCAGTTGACGAGCTCAAGGCCGAGCTATACGAACTTGATGGATGATATACGGTTCAGTGACACCAGTCACACTTCGGTGCTGATCATCGTCATGCCCCCTTGCTATAAAGCTGTCGTATTTTGCACCATAAAACTTTATATTATAATATAGTTAAATACGATTCGCATCGGATGCGTCGATGATCGCAATCGGGCTGTAAGCTTTTACCGTCAGGGAAGACTACATAAGAATACAGCAATGCAGAACAGCAGGGATGCGGGGTTCCGATTGTCGAGATTTTGGTGTCAGCCGTCATCGAGGAGAGTGTCGTGTTCCGTTTGGAAGGGCGCGACAAGGTGGCATCTTGGGTCAGGCGTGCGCCTGGATGTGGCCGGGGGGCGGTAGCGTGCTGAGATGTTTTTCTCCCTGGACGAAACAGCCTTCACGATCATGCCAAGATAGCAGTCGGCCGGTACTCCTGTACCTAGTGAGCAAGGGGCCGGATTAGGTCGATGCTCAGTATATAAATGGTGAATGCCATGAATCATAATCCTTCGACAAGACTCAGGATTGTAGAGGCAGAAGCCTACCAACAAAACATCCTATCCGGTGTGTCTCGCACCTTTGCTCTCACCATACCCCAACTCCCGACGGCTCTTCGTTCGGTCGTGACTAATGCCTATCTGCTTTGTCGGATTGCAGACACCATAGAGGATGAGCCTGCGATTTCAGCCGCGCAGAAGGCCGTCTTGCATGAATGGTTCCTGGCGGTGCTGAAAGGCGAAGAAAAAGCACAGGACTTCGCTGAAGGAGTCACTCCACGGCTCTCCGATGCCACTCTGCCAGACGAACGAGAGTTGATGGCCAACACCTCGTTGATCGTGAGCTACACCCATAGTCTTGCGAAACCTCAACAGGAGGTGCTGGTCAAGTGTGTGAATATCATGTGCCGGGGCATGGGGCGCTACCAAGACAATGCCAGCTTGAAAGGCCTGAAAGATCTGAATGAGGTTGACTGCTATTGTTATCATGTCGCTGGTGTCGTTGGCGAAATGCTTACCGATCTTTTCTGCCAATATTCCAGTCAGGTGAACGAGAGAAGGACGGAGATGCTGGCTCTTGCTCCCTCGTTCGGCGAAGGTCTGCAACTCACCAATATTTTAAAGGACCTATGGGATGATAGGCAGCATGGTGTCTGCTGGCTTCCGTATGAAGAGTTTCGGGAGTTTGGTGTGGAGTTGACTGGCATGGCTCCGGGCCGAAGTGACAAGGCGTTCGCAGCAGCACTGCGCTACATGATCGGCATTGCACACGCCCATTTGCGCAATGCCTTTCTCTATACCCTCGCCATTCCGCCACAAGAGGTGGGTATCCGACGCTTCTGCCTATGGGCCATCGGCCTTGCCGTACTCACACTTTGGCGGATAGGCGCTCATCCGGCTTATAGCAGTGGCCGGCAGGTCAAGGTTTCTCGTCGCATTGTCAGAGCCACCATCATTGGTACCAGCCTGACGGCACGTCACGACTGGATGCTCAAGCTGTTGTTCTCCGGTGTGACCACGGGGCTACCATTCACGCAACTCCCGAGACTGGATCCGCAACTTAGCGCCTGGGTGACCAAGTCGACGTTAGACGGTGGCTCTCGAGTTGCAAGTGGCAGCCAACTGCTGCGTGATGTCGATAAGTAGGCAGATTGTCTTGGGCATGGCCAACGTCGTTGCGGAGGAAATCCCAAATATGGATGACGTGGTACGCATGACCCCGGGATATTCACCAAGTAGGCCTGAAAAAGAAGATAGCGAGCGGTTTCTCTTGTAGAATCAAGATGTTCCTAGCCGAACACGATTCAAGAGAACCACTCGCCATGGGTGAAACACTAACGTCCTGGTCGCCCGCCTGCAACGGCTCCGTCAACGTCCAGCTGAGCGGTGACACCACCACCAGTGACGGCGGCGCCTTGCTGCTCCGTGAGGCCCTCGATCGCAGCGGTGTCATCGAGGCGCTGGACGCTTATCTGGTCGATCCGCGTGACCCGCTGCGGGTCCGCCATTCGCTGGCCAGCCAGCTGCGTGCCGTCGTCCTGCAGCGCGCCATGGGGTGGTACGACCTGAACGATACCGGCACGCTGCGTCAGGATCCGCTGTGGCAATTGGCCAGCAGCGATGCGCGCGGTCTGACGCCACTGGGCGAGGCGCGCCACTCTCAGGCAACGCTGTCCCGGCTGCTCAAGTGCTTGGGATCCGATGACAATATCGATGTTGTCCACGAAGGCCTCCTGCGCCTGGCCTTCTGGCGTTGGCGCTCCCTGACCCCGGTACATCGGCCACGTCAGGTGACCCTGGACATCGATGGTCTGCCCATCGAGGTGTTTGGCCATCAGGGCAGCTCGGCTTACAACGGGCATGCCTATGTGCGACGCTGCCCAGTGCTGAGATAGCACCACCCGTCGCTCAGTAACGCTGCGGAGGCCCAAAATCCCCACCGATGGCCGCCGTGATGAATGAGGCGGGCTAACGGGTAGTGGCGGCGGCGGTTCCATTGTCGCCCTGTGTCCGCAGTAACCCGAACGCGTCGTCAACTCTCTGAATGAAGCCGGCTACAAGGCCATGGAGGTGACCATTGGCTGAACAAGACAACACAGTGCGCGACGAAATTGTCTCCTTTGATAGCGAGGAGCTTATCCTCGTCGACAATGAGGATTGTGAGATTGGGTGTTTAAGCAAAGCCCAGTGTCATGAAGGCAATGGCGTCTTGCACCGTGCTTTCTCATTGTTCGTGTTCAATCGTGCCGGTGAGCTACTCCTGCAGCAGCGCGCTAGCGGTAAACGATTGTGGCCATTGTACTGGTCCAATAGTTGTTGCAGCCATCCGCGGCGGGGCGAGGACATGAATGAGGCGGTGCATCGTCGCCTATGGCAAGAGATCGGCATTGAAGCAACGCTCGATTATCTCTATAAATTTCAGTATCAAGAGCGGTTCGGGTCCCGTGGCAGCGAACACGAGCTCTGCTGGGTATACCTGGGATTCAGTGATGAGGAGCCGCGACCCAATCGGCGGGAAGTTGCCGACTGGTGCTGGGTGAGTCCGACACGACTCGACACCGAGTTGAGTGAAGGTGAGAAGCAATTTACACCCTGGTTCAAGATGGAGTGGAAGAGGATGAGAGGCGAGTTTGAAAGTGAGTTAAAGAGATATATCAACTGAATAAATAAGGTAATCCCCCGGCTTTGCCGGGGGATGCTTACTATGGATGGCGAGATGGCACCGGAAATGCCAGTAACTTATGATAAAAAGAACCAGAAAGAGAAAAAATCCCGGTGCAGGAGGTTAAGGACTGATAGTGATATTGACCGCTCGGATAGTCTCATCGCCTGGCTGATAGAAGCCGTATTACAGCGAAACCATACCTGACAACAGCCTTTCGTTTTCTCAACAGTAGAGTCGCGAGACGCCATGAACAACCGAAGACTGGGGGTACTGGTCGGCATGCGCTGGGAGGCGGATACGCTGGGACCGCTCAGGTGGACGGATGATCTGGTCTGGCTGGTCGGCACTTATGTGCCGCTGCTGCGCTATTACGGCCTCACGGTGGCCTGGGCCCTGACGCTGCTTGTGGCCGCGACACTCTACCTGGGGATGACCTGGCTTTCGGCCTGGCAGTACCTGCGGGGCACCTGTGCCCGATGGCGAGGGCGACCCTATACCGCTTAATCGAGGCGGAAGAGTGCTTCGTCCTCGATGGCTCCCACATGCCGGTCATGGAATACTTTGTGCATGGTGGAGCCGTCGGCAAATGCCAGTTCAGTGGCATGTGGGACGGGATGCGACGGCTCGACGGCCGCTTCCCGACCTCCCAAGGGGGGCCGTGCCAGCGACATCGTCAAGGCCTATCTGGGGCTGCTGTGTCTCGGCATGAGTGACTGCGATGCCATCGAGAACTTCCGCCGGGACAGGCCGTTTCAGCAACTGCTCAATCTGCAGAAGATCCCCAGCACCGCCACACTGCGTCAACGGCTGGAAAAGCTGGCCGCCAACGACCTCCAGGCCCGCACGGCGGAGTGGTCAACGACCCTGCTGTCGCTGGTGGAGGCGCCCATCACCGCGTACCTGGGCAACGAGGGCTGGTGCCTGGGCCTGGAGCTGCGTCCTGGTAAGCGGCACACCATGAAGGAGAGCAACGCCTTCCTCGACGCGTGCTGCCGCGTGCTTACCCTCTGACCCAGGCACCGCTGCTGGTGCGCGAAGATAGCGGCTTTGATAGCCAGGCTCACCTGGCTCTTCTGGAGCAGCAGCGTCAGGTCTTCGCCGATGACGGGCGCGTCCTGGACTATATCGTGAAGTGGAACCCCCGCCGCGCGGCCAAGGAAGACCTGCGCCCCGGCAAACGCCAAGCCCTGTGGACGCAGACGGTCTCCCTCCGCCACGGGAACGTCGAGCATGAAGCCAAGCGCGTCATGCGGCTGGTGGAACGCACCACCCAGCCGCATGGCCTGTTTCTGCTGGAACCCGATTATGAGCTGGAGGGCTGGTGGACCAGCCTGGACGACACTCCGCAGGCCGTGATCCAGCGCTACCAGGCGCATGCCACGCACGAACAGTTCCACAGCGAGATCAAGACGGATCTCGACCTGGAACGCCTGCCCTCGGGCAAGTTCGCCACCAATGACCTGATCCTGCACCTGGCTCAGTTGGCTTACAACATCCTGAGACTGATGGGGCAGCTCGGCATGACCGGCGAGCTCAGTCCGGTGCGTCATCCGGCGAAACGTCGCCGGCTGCGCACGGTGCTGCAAGAGCTCGTGCATCGCGCCGCCCTGGTGATTCGCAAGGCCCGGCAGATCATTCCCAATATCGGCCAGGGCGTCGGGCGCATGACGGTGCTGTCCATCCTACGTCGCCGATTGCGATATCTCCGCGCCTCGCCATGCTGATCGGTCGATACTGTCGGATCCTCAGGGAACTGACGCTGCCACAATGGCCGGCGGGCAGGGTGGTGCCTGGCTGCCGGTGATCAAAAATTGCTCAGCGGAAGAGCCAGGGAAGATCTCGGCTTCGGGCTCACGGATTCAGGTTATCTTGATCGAGGCCATACATTGAATGGACGCTTACGGGCCTTCGCATTTCCCACGTCCATGTGGGTCACAAGGAAAAAAGGTAAAAATACGTAGTTTGTGAGCAGAATTACCGCGAGGCGTTGGGGAAGAAGAGCTGCTGACCCTTCACCTCGAAGCCGGCGATGGCCCGCTGGCCCTCCTCGGAGAGCAGCCAGCGGTGCCACCGTTCGGCGAGGTCGTGCTTGAGGTGCGGGTGGCGCCCAGGGTCGAGCAGCAGGCTGCCGTACTGGTTGAACAGTGCCTCGTCGCCCTCGAACAGCAGCGCCAGGTTCTGGCGATTGTCGAAGGCGACCCAGGTGGCACGGTCGGCCATCACGTAGGCGTCCATGGCGGCGGCGGTGTTCAGCGTCGGGCCCATGCCGCTGCCCAGCTCGCGGTACCAGGCGCCATCGGGCTCGACACCGGCCGACTCCCACAGACGCAACTCGGCGCGGTGGGTGCCACTGTCGTCCCCCCGCGAGGCGAAAGATGCCTGGGCCTCGGCGATACGGGCGAAGGCTTCGGTCACATCGGCGGCTTCGCGGATGCCGGCCGGGTCGTCGTCCGGGCCGACGACAACGAAGTCGTTGACCATCACGTCGGCGCGCTCGCTGGCCCAGCCGTCGGCGACGAATTGCTCCTCGCCCCGGGTGTCGTGCACCAGCAGGGCATCGGCGTCGCCGCGGCGGGCGATCTCGAAGGCCTGGCCGGTGCCGACCGCCACGACCCTTACCTCGATGCCGGTGGCCTCGGTGAACGCAGGGATGATGGCATCGAAGAGCCCCGAGTTCTCGGTGGAGGTGGTGGAGGCCAGGGTGATATGGCCGACGCTCTGGGCGGTGGCGTTAAGCGACAGCCCCATCAGGCCGAGTGCGGCGAGGATGAGTCCGGCTTTCGGCATCTTGTCTTCCTTCTGTGGTTGTCATCCGAGCTACCAGACCAGGTCGCCGTCGATGAAGGCGCGGGTGGTCGGTGAGGCCGGTGTGGTGAAGAAGCGCTCGGCGTCGCTGTGTTCGATCAGGCGCCCCTCGTGGAGCAGCACGACGTCGTCCGCCAGCCGTTTCGCCTGGTTCAGGTCGTGGGTGGTCATCAGGATGCGCGTGCCCCGGGCATGGAAGTCGAGGACTGCCGCTTCCACGGCGCGCATCGAGGCCGGGTCCAGGGCGGCGGTGGGTTCGTCGAGGAACAGCACCTCCGGTGCGAGCAGCCAGGCGCGGGCCAGGGCCAGGCGTTGCTGCTCGCCGCCGGAGAGGACCCGCGCCGGGCGTCTTTCCAGGAGCCCCAGGCCGAAACGCACCAGTGCCTCGCGGGCCAGCGGCTTGCGTGCCCGCCAAGGTGTGCCACTGACGGCCAGGGCGTAGGTGAGGTTGTCCAGGGCGGAACGCTTGAGCAGCACCGGGCGCTGGAAGACCATCGCCTGGCGCGGTGGCTTGCCCCCCCAGTACACCCGTCCGGTGCTGGGGAGCAGCAGGCCGTGGGCCAGGCGCATCAGCAGGCTCTTGCCGGCCCCGTTGGGCCCCATCACCAGGGTGCGCCGGCAGCCGTCGAGGGTGAGGGTCAGCGGCTGGAGCAGCGTCTGGCCGCGGTGGACCATGCTCGCACCCTCGAAGCGCAGGGCGGGAATCGCCACCTCGGGCAACTGGTGGGCCACGTGGGTCATCCCAGTCGCCTCCTGGCCGTCTCGCCCACCACATAGGCGGCGCCGTTGATCAGGGTGACCAGAGCGAGCAGCACCAGGCCGAGCCCCAGGGCCAGCGGCAGGTTGCCCTTGCTGGTTTCCAGCACGATCGCCGTGGTCATTACCCGGGTGACGCCGTCGATGTTGCCGCCCACGATCATCACCGCGCCCACCTCGGCACTGGCGCGACCGAAGCCGGCCAGTATCACCGTCATCAGGCCGAAGCGGGCATCCCACAGCAGGGTGGGGATCCGGCGCAGCCGTGACAGCCCGAGCGACTGCAGCTGCTCGCGGTACTCGGCGTGCAGCTCCTCCACCTGCTGGCGGGTCAGGGCGGCGATGATCGGCAGGATCAGCAGGACCTGGGCGACCACCATGGCGCTGGGCGTGAAGAGCAGGCCGAACTGCCCCAGCGGGCCGGCGCGAGAGAGCAGCAGGTAGACCGTGAGCCCCGCCACCACCGGCGGCAGTCCCATCAGGGCATTGAGTACCACGATCACGGCACCGCGACCGGGGAAACGCCACAGCGCCAGGGCCGCGCCCAGTGGCAGGGCGACGAGCGCGGCGAGGGCCACCGCCGACAGCGAGATCTGCAGCGACAGGGCGACGATCTCCCGCAGCGCCGGGTCGAGGTTCAGCACCAGGCGCAGGGCGGTGGCGAAGGCGTTGTCGGCGGTCGGCATGGTACTCCCTCGTGACTTCCTTGCATCATCTGCATTACAAGACGCCGGTGCATCCTATGCTGAAATTCATGCAGGATGATGCAGTGAAACGACGAGAGACGATCCGATGGCGACGCCCTACACCTACCTCACGACCGCCGAGGCAGCCGACTACCTGCGGCTCAAGGAGCGCAAGGTCTACGATCTGGTCGCCCAGGGGGTGATTCCCTGCACCCGGGTCACCGGCAAGCTGCTCTTCCCGCGCCATAGCCTCGATCTCTGGTTGATGCACCACCTGGAGGGAGACCAGGCCAGTCGACGACCGGCGCCGCCGGTGCTGGCCGGTAGCCAGGATCCGCTGCTGGAGTGGGCGGTGCGCGAGAGCGACTGCGACCTGGCGCTGCTCTGTCACGGCAGCGGCGATGGGGTGCGTCGCCTGGCACAGGGCGAGGCGATGCTCGCCGCGGTGCACCTGATCGACCCCGAGAGCGGTGACTACAATGCCCCGCTGCGTCTCGGCCTGGGCGGCATGCGTGACCTGGTAGGGATGCGTTGGGTGCGGCGCTGCCAGGGGCTGCTGCTCGCGCCGGGCAACCCCCGAGGGCTCACCGGCCTGGCCGATCTCGACCGGCCGGGGCTGGTGGTGGCGCGCCGTCAGCCGGATGCCGGGGCGCAGCGGCTGCTGCGCCACCTGTTGACCCGGCAGGGGTTGGACCTCGAGGCGCTGACCTTCGCCCCCCATCTGGCGCTGAGCGAGGACGACCTGGCCCTGGCGATCCGCCAGGGAGAGGCGGACGTGGGGCTCGGGATCGAGGCGGCGGCGCGCCGCCAGGGTGTCGACTTCCTGCCACTGCATTGGGAGCCCTTCGACCTCCTGCTGCGGCGGCGCGACTATTTCGAGTCGCCGGTGCAGCGCCTGCTGGCCTTCGCCCGGGAGCCGCGCTTCACCGAGCGGGCCGAGGCGCTCGGCGGCTATGACCTCGGCGAGCAGGGGAAGGTGGTCTATAACGCCTGAGGTGGGCGACTTGACGCCTTGCGCCTGTGGGCGATACTGCAGATTAGACCGGTCGGTCTGAAAGGATGGTGTATGACGCATATGACGAAGGAGCGCTTGCTCGAGGCGGGACTCGCCATGCTGCTGGAGCACGGTTACAACGACCTGGGAATTCAGGCGCTGCTGGAGGCGACGGGGACGCCGAAGGGGTCCTTCTATCATCACTTTCGCAGCAAGGAGGACTTCGCCCTGCAGGTCATCGACCGCTACATGGAGGAGGTCCACCTCGGGCTGGACCTGAGCCTGGGCAACGCCAGTCTGCCGCCCCTGGAGCGGGTGCGAAGGTTCTTCGAGCTGTCGCAGGAGAAGTACCGCCAGGAAGGCTACCTGGGCTGCCTGCTCGGCGGGGTCGGCCAGGAGCTGTCGGGGATCAGCGAGACGTTCCGGCGCAAGATCGAGACCTGCTTCGCCGGTATCGCCGAGCGGGTCGCCGACTGCCTGGAGGAGGCACGCCAGCAGGGTGACCTGCCGCCGGACAGCGATCCTCGCCAGATGGCGGACCTGCTGGTGGACTGCTGGGAGGGCGCGGCCTTGCGTAGCCGGTTGCGCCGCGACCCAGGCCCACTCGGGGCCATGCTCGACTTCTACTTCTCGGCCGCCACGAAGTGAGCCTTGCGGGGGGCCGCGAGCGGGTAGTCGTCGGGCGACGCTTGTACCGACTGGTCTGTTCCGGACGGCTTGAGGCCGTCCACCACCAGTGGTGAGGGTCGGCTATCCGGCCGACTCGGGAGGTGTCAAATGACAAGTACCAACCTCTACGAACGCCTGGGCGGAGAGCGGGGCATCGCCTCGCTGGTCGACGACATCGTCGAGTCCCATATGCAGAACCCGCGGATCCGGGCGCGCTTCCTGCCCTATCGCGAGGACCCCGATCACCTGAAGGTGGTCAAGGACCACCTGCGAGACTTCCTCGCCGCCGGGAGCGGCGGCCCCGTGGAGTACCGGGGACGCAGCATGCCCGAGGCGCATCGCGGCATGAATATCAACGAGGCGGAGTACATGGCCGCCATCGACGATATCCTGGGCGTCCTCGACCGCCATGGCATCGATCCCCAGACGCGTCAGGAGGTGCTCGGCATCGCCTACTCGCTGAAGGGGGAGATCATGCACGTCTGAGGCGTCCTGGCCAGCCCGGCCTCTCGACCGCCCGGGGCTCTCCCCGGGCGGTCTCATTGCGGTGGCTGCTGGTTGGGCGGCACGATGCCCATGCGCTTCATGCGCCGGTAGATGGTGGGTCGCGACAGCCCGAGTTCGCGGGCCACGGCACTGATGTTCCACTGGTGACGACACAGCGAGCGATGGAGCAGATCCTGCTCGGGGCCTCGGCGAGCCGCCGCGGACGTCATGCCGGTCGTGTCCTGGGCAGCCAGGCCGGGGCTGGCACCGGGGTGGGCCAGCTGGCCGTGGGTGCACTCCTCGGGCAGGTCGTTCACCACGATCTCGTCGCCCTCGCAGGTGGCCAGGGCGTAGTGCAGGGCGTTGTGCAGTTCGCGGATGTTGCCGGGCCAGGGGTAGGCGAGCAGGGCGCTCATGGCATCGCCGCGCAGGCGCACCCGGGCGTCGCGCTGCTGGTTGAGCTCGTCGAAGATGCGGCGGATAAGGTAACCCTTGTCGGCCCGCTCGCGCAGCGGCGGCAGGCGCAGGCTGGCGCCGTTGAGGCGGTAGAACAGGTCCTCGCGAAAACGCCCCTCACCGATCAGCCCACGCAGGTCGCGGTGGGTGGCGGCCACCACCCGCAGGTCGACCTTGATGGGGCGGCTGGCGCCGATCGGCAGCACCTCCTGCTCGGCGAGTACCCGCAGCAGCCGGGTCTGCAGCTGCAGCGGCATATCGCCGATCTCGTCGAGGAAGAGGGTGCCGCCGTCGGCCTGGGCGATCAGCCCCTTCATGCCCTTGCTGCGGGCGCCGGTGAAACTCCCCGGCTCATGGCCGAACAGCTCGCTCTCGATCAGCGATTCGGGCATCGCCGCGCAGTTGATGGCCACGAAGGGCTTGTCGCGGCGTCGGCTCGACTCGTGCAGCGCGCGGGCCATGCGTTCCTTGCCGGTACCGGTCTCGCCGATCACCAGGATGTTGATCGGCTCGTTGCGCAGTCGCGCGGCCCGGGTGAGGGTGTCGCGCATCGCCGGGTCGTCGTCGGCCAGGGCCTCCAGGGGTGCCAGGCTCGAGTCGCGCCGCGCGCCGGTGCCGGGCGCTGCGTTGGCCCGCCGAGGTGGCTCGATCAGGGTGGCGAAGTGGAGTTCGCGATGGCGGTGGGTGCGGAAGGCGCGCACCCGGTCGTCGCTGTGCTGGGGAATGGCCAGCACCTCGTCGACCTCGGCGTCGAGCAGGTCCTGGATGTGCCAGGCCCGGAAGGGGCGTGCCTCGCCGGCCTCCGGCAGCGGGAGCTCGTGGTGGCGCAGCAGCTTGCGCCCGGCGGTGTTGGCCGCCACCAGGCTGCCGTCCGGCTCCATGGCCAGCAGGTAGCGGCGGTTGATCTGCACGAACTCCCGCGAGCGGTCCAGGCAGACGATGGGATGGTCAGCGTAGCGCTGCAGGAAGTAGGCATCCTCGATCATCTTGGCGGTGTACTTGACCAGTTGCAGGGCGAAGGTCTGGGAGTGCTTGGACTCCGGCGAGTGGTAGGCGGAGATGTCGAGCACCGCCAGCAGCTGGCCGTGGGGGTCGAAGACCGGCGCCGCGGTACAGGTCAGCTGGATATGGTGGGCGCTGAAGTGGTCGCTGTGGTGGCAGGTGAGGGCGCTGCGCTCGTGGATGCAGGTGCCCACCGCGCAGGTGCCGGCACGGGATTCGCTCCAGTCGGCGCCCAGGTAGAGGCCGGTGCGCTGGTGCTCGCGCTGGTCGCACTTGGCGCCAAGGAACTGCACGGCGATGCCCCGGGCGTCGGTTAGCAGCACCACATAGCCCAGCGAGGCGACCTGGCGGTAGAGCTGCTCGACCCCGGCCCGGGCCACCTGGAGCAGTGCATCGGCCTGGTCCTGGTGCTCGCGCAGGGTGGCCCCGGGCACGTAGCGCGCGGGGGTCGGGCGCGCCGGGTCGAGGCCGTAGCGGTCGATGCAGCGCCGCCAGGAGCGCTCGATCATCGCCGCCTCTCCCTCGGCGCTAGGGCTGGCCAGGGCCTGGAGGATGGTGTCGATATGCTGGCGTTGGCTCAGGGTGGGGGGCATGGCGTGCCTCTGCCGGTCGCGGTCTTGTCGTTGTCTTTTCTTCAAGGTAAGGGCTGGGGTCTCGCCCCGAGATACGACCTTCGTCGCCCCTGTTACAGGTGTAACGCCGGTGTCACGCGGTGTTCGCCCGCGGTTGTCACGACGGTGTAAAGCCGGCTCCCGGACCGGCCCCGTCCCGCCTGATATTCCCCCTTTTCATTCAAGGTTTTACTGCACAGTGCGGCATGCCTGGCATGAATGCTGCCCGGTAGGGGTGTGGCCGCCGCCCCGGCGAGCGGCCCTCGACGAAGAACAAAGAGATCGAGGAGTCACGCCATGACCGAAGCTTCCCGGACGATGCTCAGCCGTCGCCGCTTCCTCACCCTCACCGGCGCCCTGACCGCCGGCAGCCTGGCGCTGGGCGCCACCGGCCTGTGGCCGCGCTGGGCACTGGCCGAGCCCGAGCTGGCCAACCGCCTGTTGCGCCTGGGGCGCGACATCTATCCCCACGAGGCGATCGAGGATCGCTACTACCTGGAGCCGCTCACCCCGCTGCTCGAAGAGCAACGCCACATGATCGCCGCCGGCCTCGACGACCTGGATAGTCGCGCCCGGGACGCCCATGGCCACGACTACGCCGGGATCGAGGATCCCGCCGAGCGCGAGGCGCTGCTGCGCGAGATCCAGGACGGCGACTTCTTCCAGACCGTACGCAACACCCTGGTGGTGGGCCTCTACAACAACTCGGAGCTGTGGGAGACGCACTTCGGTTACCAGGGCTCCTCCTGGGAGCAGGGCGGCTATATCAACCGTGGCTTCAACGACCTGGTGATCGACTGGCTGTGATGGGCCCCTGAGTCCAGCACCCCCGACCAATAACAACCGACAACGAGTGAACGAGAGGAGACACGCCATGAGTACCCGATTCACCCATGACGATGATGGGGTGGTGGTGATCATCGGCTCCGGGGCCGGCGGCGGCACCCTGGCCAACGCCCTGGCCCGCAAGGGTATCAAGAGCGTGGTGCTGGAGGCCGGCAAGCGCCACGCCCTGGATGACATCGAGAACGACGAGTGGGCCATGTTCGAGAAGCTCTCCTGGCTCGACGAGCGCATCACCGCCGGCCCCCGTCAACTGACCGAGACCTTCCCCAACCTGCCGGCCTGGATCGTCAAGGGGGTGGGCGGCAGCACCATCCACTGGGCCGGGGTGTCGCTGCGTTTCCAGCCCCACGAGTTCCGCCTGCACAGCAAGGTTGGCGACATCGCCGGCGCCAACCTGCTGGATTGGCCGATCTCCTATGAGGAACTCGAGCCCTACTACGTGAAGGCCGAGCGCCACATGGGGGTGACCGGCGAGTCCACCGGCATGCCGCTGCACGACTGGAACAACAACTTCAAGGTGCTGGCCGAGGGCGCCAGGCGAGTCGGCTACGAAAAGCTGCGCGCCGGTCCCATGGCCATCAACACCCGGTCCTATGACGATCGGCCCCCCTGCCTGCACGCCGGCTTCTGCATGCAGGGCTGCCGGTTCGGCGCCAAGTGGTCGACCATGTACACCGACATTCCCCGCGCCGAGGCCACCGGGCACTGCGAGGTGCGACCCCATGCCATGGCGCTCACGATCGAGCACGACGCCGATGGGCGGGTCACGGCGGTGGTCTATGCCGACGGCGACGGCAACCTGCAGCGCCAGCGGGCCCGCGCGGTCTGCGTGGCGGGCAACTCCATCGAGTCGCCGCGGCTGCTGCTCAACTCTCATTCGTCGCTGTTCCCCGAGGGGCTCGCCAACTCCTCCGGCCAGGTGGGGCGCAACTACATGACCCACGCCACCGCCTGCGTGTTCGCCGAGATGCCGAAACCGGTGAACATGCACCGCGGCACCACCTTCGCCGGGATCATTTCCGACGAGGCGCGCCTCGACCGCTCGCGCGGCTTTGTCGGCGGCTACACCCTGGAGGTGATGTCGCTGGGCATTCCCTTCTTCGCCAAGTTCATGGACCCGGCCAACGGCGGCTGGGGGCGCGACTATGCCGGCATCCTCGAGAAGTACGACCACCTCTCCGGGGTGTGGATCTGCGGCGAGGACCTGCCGGTAGAGCGCAATGGCATCACCCTGCATGACTCCCGCAAGGACCGGTACGGCCTGCCGGTGCCGATCGTCTACAAGGGCGACCATCCCAACGACGAGCGCCTGCGCCGCCACGGCCAGCAGCAGGCCGCCAAGTGCTACGAGGCGGTGGGCGCGGTGCGCGTCTTCGACGTGCCGGACTTTCCCACCAGCCACAACGTGGGCACCAACCGCATGAGCGCCCGGCCCGCCGACGGCGTGGTGAACCAGTGGGGCCAGACCCACGACATCGACAACCTCTTCGTCTCCGACGGTAGCCAGTTCACCACCAGCGGCGCCGAGAACCCGACCCTGACCATCGTCGCCCTGGCCCTGCGCCAGGCCGATCACATCGCCGAGCGCATGTCGCGTGGCGAACTCTGAGAGGAGGACCCCTATGCAACCGACAGCCGACCAACGTCGCTGGATGTACCGCCACATGGTGCTGAGCCGTTACCTGGAGGAGCGCATCGAGGCGCTCTACATGGAGGGCAAGACCCCGGTGTTCAACATGGCCAAGGGGCCGATCCCCGGCGAGATGCACCTCTCCAACGGCCAGGAGCCCTGCGCCGTGGGCGTCTGCGCGCACCTCGAGGCCGGCGACATCGTCACCGCCACCCACCGGCCCCACCATATCGCCATCGCCAAGGGCGTCGACCTGGACGCCATGGTCGCCGAGATCTTCGGCAAGGCCACCGGGCTCGCCGGCGGTCGCGGCGGCCATATGCACCTCTTCGACGAGGCCGTGAACTTCTCCTGCTCGGGGATCATCGGCGAGGGCCTGGGTCCGGCGGTGGGCGCGGCGCTATCGAGGAAGCTGCAAGGAAAACCTGGAGTCGCCGTGGCCTTTATGGGCGAAGGCGCCGCCAACCAGGGCGCCTTCCACGAGGCACTGAACCTGGCGGCGGTGTGGCAACTGCCGGTGGTCTTCGTGATCGAGGACAACGCCTGGGGCATCTCGGTGGCCAAGCAGACTTCCACCGCGGTGCCGCGCAACGACCAGCGCGCCAGCGCCTATGGCATGCCGGGTCACCACGTGGCCGACAACGACGTGGAGGGCGTCTTCGCCGCCGCCGGCACTGCCATCGCCCGGGCCCGGGAGGGGGCGGGACCGAGCCTGATCGAGATCGAGACCGTGCGTCTCGCCGGCCACTTCATGGGCGACGGCGAGGACTACCGGCCCAAGGGCGAGAAGGAGGGGCTCACGGATCCGATCCCTCGCTATCGCCGGGCGCTGCTCGACGCGGGCGTGTTCGACGAGGCCGGCGACGCCGAGTTGGTCGCCGAGGCCCACGAGCGGGTCGAGACGGCCATCCGTTTCGCCCAGCAGAGCGACTTCTTGCCGCCCGAGGCGGCGCTGGAAACCGTCTTCATCTAACGCCAGGAGAACTGTGATGACGACTACTACCAAGAGCGCCAGCCGCAAGCTGACCATCGCCCGGGCCATGGCCGAGGCCACCGCCCAGGAGATGCGTGCCGACCCCCGGGTCTTCGTGATGGGCGAGGACATCGGCCCCCTGGGCGGGGTCTTCGGCAACACCCGGGGTCTGTATGACGAGTTCGGTGCGGAGCGCGTCCGGGATACGCCCATTTCCGAAACCGCCTTTATCGGTGCCGCCGTGGGGGCCGCCTCCGACGGCATGCGGCCCATCGTCGAGCTGATGTTCGTCGACTTCTTCGGCGTCTGCATGGACGCCATCTACAACCTGATGGCCAAGAACAGCTACTTTTCCGGCGGCAAGGTCAAGGTACCGATGGTGCTGATGACCTCCACCGGCGGCGGCTACTCCGATGCCGGCCAGCACTCCCAGTGCCTCTACGCCACCTTCGCCCACCTGCCGGGCATGAAGGTGGTGGTGCCGAGCAATGCCCATGACGCCAAGGGCCTGATGACCGCAGCGATCCGCGATGACAACCCGGTGGTGTTCATGTACCACAAGTCGCTGCAGGGCATGGGCTGGCTGGGCACCGAGAAGGGGGCCACCGTGGCGGTGCCCGAGGAGAGCTACACGGTCGAGATCGGCAAGGCCGCGGTGGCGCGCGAGGGCCATGACCTGACGCTGGTCAGCCTCGGTGCCGGCGTGCACCACTGCCTGCGCGCCGCCAGGGCGCTGGAGGAGGAGGGGGTCTCCGCCGAGGTGGTCGACCTGCGCAGCCTGGTGCCGCTGGACCGCGACACCGTGCGCGCCTCGGTGGCCAGGACCGGCCGGCTGATCGTGGTCGACGAGGACTACCACAGCTACGGGGTCAGCGGCGAGATCATCGCCAGCGTGGCCGAGCACGCCGCCACCCGGCTCAAGGCCGCGCCCAAGCGGGTGGCCTATCCGGACATTCCGATTCCTTTCGCGCCGACCATGGAGCAGTGGGCCCTGCCCAGTGCCGACAAGATCGTCGCCGCCTTTCACCAGATGCTGAACGAGAGTTGAGGAGAGACCCATATGACGACCGAGATCACCGTACCCGAGGACCTCTGGGAGGGCGACACCGAAGGCGTGATCACCGCCTGGCTGGTGGACGATGGCGCCGAGGTCGCCCAGGGCGACCTGGTCGCCGAGGTAATGGTGGAAAAGGCCCAGTACGAGATCGAGGCGCCGGTTTCGGGGAAGCTGAGCATCGCCAGGGCCGAGGACGACGTGGTGGCCAAGGGAACGACCATCGCCCGCCTCGAGGCTTGAGGAGACTAACCATGAAACTGGAAACCCATGACACTGCCCCGCCCGCCCCCGAGGGGGCGGGCCCCGCAGCCTCGGGGGCGTCGCCTCCGAGAGTGGTGCCGTTGCGCGGGATGCGCGGCATGATCGCCTCGAAGATGCTGCAGAGCCTGCAGTCGGCGGCCCAGCTCACCCTCCATGCCAGCGCGCGACTCGATGCCCTGCAGGCGCTGCGGGAGCGCTGCAAGGCGCACGGCCGGACCGCACCCTCGGTGCAGGATCTGCTGCTGCGCCTGGTGGTGCAGACCCTGGCTGACTTCCCTGCATTGAACGCCACCCTGGAGGAGAACCGCATCACCGAGCATGGTGCAGTGCACTTGGGACTGGCGATCCCGCTGCCCGGCGACCTGCTGGTGGCCCCGGCGCTGTTCGATGCCCAGACACTGACCCTGGGCGAACTGCCCGAGGCACGCCGTGCCCTGGTGGCCAGGGCCCAGGCCGGTAAGCTGAGCGTCGGCGTGCTCACCGGCGCGACCTTCACGGTCTCGAACCTGGGTCGCTCCCGGGTGCATCACTTCACGCCGATCCTCAACGTCCCCCAGGTGGCGATCCTCGGCATCGGTGGTGTCGAGACCCGGGCCGTGCCAGTATCGGATGGCTGGCGGGCGGTCGATGTCATCGGCCTGTCGCTGACCTTCGATCACCGCGCCGTCAACGGTGCCCCGGCGGCGGCGTTCCTCGATGCCCTGTGTGAACGTATCGAGACCCTGGCGCCCGAAGCGTTCGACGGCGAGCTGGCTCCGCCCAACGAATCAATGCATAGAGGAGCTGGCCATGACGGCCCTGTCACCCCTGGAGGAGTTTGACCTGCAGCGGCCTACGGTCGAAGGGGGCCTTGCGCTCGACGAGGCGCTGCTGGAGTCGATCTGCCAGGGCGAAAGACGGTTCGGGCTTATTGCCTGGTCGTCCACCGATCACGCGTTGGTGATGCCGCGGCGCCATGAGCGCCTCGAAGGCTTTCCCATGGCACGCCGGGCCCTGCTGGACCGGGGCTGGCCGATCCTGTTCCGGTCGACCGGGGGGACCCCGGTGCCCCAATCCCCGGCGGTGGTCAATGTGGCCCTGGCGCTGCGCTGCCGGGTCGGCAGCTCCGCGGCGCACCTGGAGTGGGGTTATCGTCGGCTCGGCGACCCCTGGTGCGACTGGCTCGCCTCGCTCGGTGTGCAGGATGCCGATCTCGGCTCGGCCCCCGGGGCCTACTGCGACGGCCGCTTCAACGTGCGCATCGCCGGGCGCAAGCTGGTGGGCACCGCCCAGCGCTGGCGCCGGGTGCGCGGCTGCAAGGACATGGCGATGCTGGCCCACGGCGCCATGCAGGTGGGGGAGACCCCCGAGGCGCTGGTCGAGGTGGTCAACGCCTTCCAGGACGCCATCGGCGACCCGCAGCGCTTCCATGCCGCCAGCCATGTCGCGCTTGCCCAGGCGCTGCCCGGCCTCGACCTCGATTCGGCGCTGCCGGGGCTGCTGGAGCGGCTGGCGGAAGCATCATGATAGATCCTCCCTGCGGCGACCATGGACGCCGAGGCGTCAGGCGAATACCGCTTCACACGCTCAGAGTGCTGTCCTGGGGGCGCGTGTAGCGCCATCCATTGTGGGCGAGCCGCCGATCGATCGCTCTACGGCGGCTTCCAGTACTAGACTGGTCCAAGGCGATCATCATTGCGACGGGTCATTCGACCCCCGGGTAGCCTGCCGGCATCGCTTCCCTGGTGGGTGCCACACGCGGAGACATGACAATGACTCAGACAACGCAGCAAACCAGTGAATACGTGGAGTTCTGGAACGACACCCTGGCCGAGAAGTTCGATCGCTTTCAGGAAATCCTGATGAATGGCCTGAGCTACCACAGCCAGGTCCCGCTCGGGAGACTCGAGGTGGCGCCGGGCGCGCGGATCCTCGACGTGGGTTGCGGCTGGGGCGATACCGCCATCGCGCTGGCGCGCAAGACCGGCCCCGAGGGCCAGGTGCTGGG
This sequence comes from Halomonas sp. LBP4, assembly GCF_003202205.1. GTDB lineage: Bacteria > Pseudomonadota > Gammaproteobacteria > Pseudomonadales > Halomonadaceae > Halomonas > Halomonas flagellata. The sequence continues at coordinate 165,058 of NZ_PDOG01000001.1, read as the reverse complement.
CATGGACTGCGTCGAGCAGTTCCTGGAAGACGCCCGCCGGCGCGCCGACGAGGCCGGCCTGGCCAACGTTCGCTTCGTGGCCGCCGACGTCGAGCATTACCCCTTCGAGCCGGAGTACGACCTGTGCTTCTCGCGGTTCGGCATGATGTTCTTCGAGCACCCGGTCGTCGCCATGCGCAACATCCACAAGGCGCTGCGCCCCGGTGGCGAGCTGATGTTCATCGTCTGGCGCGACATCGAGGACAACCCCTGGCTGGGCCTACCCAAGCAGGTGGTGCTGGATTTCCTGCCGCCGCCCGGAGAGGATGCCCGCACCTGCGGCCCCGGGCCGTTCTCCATGGCCAACCCGGACGTGGTCACCCAGCAGCTCGAGATCGCCGGTTTCGAGGAGATCCACTTCGAGCGCAACGACGGCCCGGTCGAGGTCGGCGATTCGGTGGAAAACGCCATGCGCTTCCAGCTTGCCCTGGGGCCGGCGGGGGAGGTGTTCCGCGAGGCCGGCGAGGAAGCCGAGCGCCAGCGTCCGCAGATCGAGGAGGCGCTGCGCAGCACCCTGGCACCCTATGAGCAGGCGGGAAAGATCGTCATGGGCTCGAGCTCCTGGACCATCACGGCACGCAAGCCGGCCGGCTGATGCCTCCCCCGGTCCGGCGTGGCTTGCCTCCGAGCCACGCCGGGCCGACGATCGGCGTCAGGCGGTGGGCACTGCCCTCGTGCTACTATCCATAAACGTTCGGCACATCAAGGAATTAGCCCGGAAATCTCACCGACAGAATGGAAAAGGTTCGCTACAAGGGGCTGGCCAAGAATCAGGCGCAGCTGTTCACCCTGTTCGCCCTCGGCAATCTGGTGCTGGCTGGCCGATGCCAAGGCCATGCTGACGGGGCCAGTGTTTCTTGAATCTGACTTGGCAGCCGGATAAACCGGCTGCCAGGGTAAAAAGGCCACCAACAGTAGTCAGAAAGTGACCGCTGACGCGGTAAATGTGCCGCCCTGAGCGCTTTGCTGCTCAGAGATGGTTTGATCAGCGATTCCCTTAGAAGAGTAACCCACTGATTATAGTGAAAGCACGCTTCCATAATTGGCACTACAACAGCTGGCAATCAGCGTAGATATTTGATTTCATGGTAAAAAATCAGCCCTCCTTTCAGTAGCTATGCGCCAGCACGATACTGCCACGCTGGCCAAAAAATGGCAAAGAGTCCGAAGGCAAAACGTGTCACTACAAAAGTCGCTGAAACAATAAAATCAATTACTTATGTTGAAAGCTGTCGAACTCGGGGCAGCAGGTCCATCATTACCATCATCAGACCTCGCTCACCGCCGGCACCATCTTCCATGCCTCCCATCTGCCGCTCACCACTTGGTTTCTGGCCATCTACCGAGATGGCCATGCCGGGGTTCTGCTTCTTCTCGGTCACTCCACCAGGCACAGCTCGAGCAGAGTGCGACAAGATGTATCGGCCGGACGGCATAGCCTGTTCGCAGTGAGAGGGTCAAGGGATATTGACATGGAAGAACGCTTCGACTATGACTTGCGGATTATCGATCGAGTATTCCGCTTCTACAAAGTCAAGGAATCGACATGACCCACCAGTTCACCCCTTGTCTTAGCCGGCTTCGAGTCGACATGGCTTGGCTATGCCATGGGGTACCGGTTTGCAATTCTCATCCACATGAACGAAAACGATTCGCTCCACTTTGGTGATGGTTTGCTGTGTCTCTCGGTTGCGAACCTCGCAGCGGACCGTGATCGACGACCGGCCGATTTCGACCACCTCGGTACCGATCTCTACCAAGTCACCGCGACGTGCGCTGGCAACAAAGTAGACTTCGGAAATGCTGGCAGTGACCACCGACGCTGTGTCGAGCTGGCAGACCACGAAGATGAATGCTTCTTCATCGATCCAGGACAGAACACGGCCACCAAACAGTTGGCCATTTGAATTCAAGTCCTTGGCAGCCACCATTTTTCGAGTCCGATATTTCATGGTATCAACACCTCCCTATTGCCAGAAAATCTTTTTCTTAGTGCATAAGAAGTCGTGTGTATCAGTAGATAAACGATTCTTTCAGGCAGCCGGGCTACTCAGTCAAGATAGGCAGCTATTTCGCCCATAAAAGACAGTTGAATCCGCGTCCGTTCAGTCCATAACTCCAGGACTTCGTCATCAAATGACGTGAACATAAGTTTTTCGAATGAAGTAGATTGCAGTTTCTTGGTTGTCATGAATATTCCTCTTGGGGAGGGCCTAATGATTACGTTAGCCCAATGATTGGTGCGGTGCAACATAAAATTTTATCTTCTGACTTGTGCTAATGAAACATCTCATGATGCATGGTAAATTAACAGGTGTAAGCGGCGTTATTGCCATTGAAATGGCTGGATAATCAGAAGGATATATAAGAATCTCTAAAGAAGGTCGGATGAGCTAGGCCTGATGGAAATAACTTGATAATGCATTGACATGCTTGGAGAACATGGTCCGTTGTCAGGGCATTTCACTTCGCTTTGGTTAGTACTACTGTGTCACAAATAAGTCACAAATACGCCATCTGCTATGCAAGATCATCATGAGAGCTTGGTGCAGATGCCAGCGCGATTTTTTTAGCCCACTCCTCTCCCGACAGAGACCGATACTTGGCCCTGACAGTCACGAATCGGCGCGGGTGTTCAGCTTCTCCAGCAGATCAGCGAAGGACCGGGCGGGCGGCTTGTCGACGCGACGCTTGCGTGGCGCGGCCCCCTCGGCAGGGCGGCCAGCAATGGGGGCTCTCGTCGTGGCGGGGGCTCGGTGGTCAGGGTGTGGGGCCAATTGACCAGGGGCAGGCCAGTTAGCCTCATGCTCAAGGTTCCTGTCATCCCTAACCCTGGTGTTGGGCGCCGATGCCCTGGAACATCTGACGAAGATCGACACTCGAACGCTCGCCGATGGCTGCAAAGTTTTCGTCAAGCCAGCGTGTGACGGTGTCACGGCCGAGATCGCGCAGCTTGATGAGAAACTCCCATTCGACATTCATCTTCGATGAAGCGCCCAGCGGTTTCAGCTCCGCCTGGTTTTCCACGACGTGCACCCGCACCTGACGATATTCATCGGTCGAGAGCTTGCCCTGGCGAATCAGCCGGTCAACGAAGTCGATCCCGCGCAGTTCCTTGATCAGGCTGTTGTTGAAACTGATCTCGTTCATCCGGTTCTGTATCTCCTGGGGATTCTTCGGTTCGCCCTTGCGCTCGATCGGATTGATCTGGATCACCACGATGTCGTCTGTACCGGTCTTACCGTGAAAGGGAAACAGCGACGGATTACCCACGTAGCCACCATCCCAATAGGGGACGCCGTCGATCTCTACTGCCTGATAGAGATACGGTATACAGGCCGAGGCCATCAACACGTCCACCGTCAACTCCTCGCGAGGGAAGACCTTAACATTGCCGCTCTCCACATTGGTGGCAGAGATGAAGAGCTTGAAGGCATTGCACCTACGCACCATGTCGAAATCGATGATCTTCTCCACCAGATCGCACAACGGATTGATATTGGTAGGATTAAACTGGTAGGGCGAAGCCACACGGGAGAGCGCGTCCATAGCGTGATACATCGGGTTGTTCTCCAGCCCCCAGTTGCCCGTCAGAACATCGTAGGGCGTGCGCTTCAGCGGGCTGTTCTTCGCGCCGTCGCTCACGCATCGCCAAAAGTGTTCGAGGGCCACGCGCGCGCCCTCGGAACCATCGCGGGCGAAACCATCGGCCATCGCCACCGCGTTCATCGCCCCCGCCGAGGTGCCCGAGACCCCGGCGATGTGCAACCGCCCGTCCTTGAGAATCCGATCCAGAACTCCCTAGGTGAAGGCGCCATGCGCACCTCCACCCTGAAGGGCGAGGTTAATGGATTTGGGTTTATGTGCCATGTGACCGGTCCTATTGGGTGGTGGATGGGCCGCCTGCATTTATTGCTTAAATTCAGGTTGTTGGCGCGGCTCCCTAGGGCAAGATGGATTTCATAATGCTTCCTGATTACGCATCTTTGTCAGCTATTACGTCAGCTCATAACCATATCGATCCAAAGCCATAACGCAGCCAACCAACAGTTTGTAATTTGAGTTCAAATCCTTGGCAGCCACCATTTTACGAGTCCGATATTTCATACTATCAACACCTCAATCTTGCCAGACAGTATTGATCATGCTGCATCAGAAGCCGTGTATATCAGCAGCTTAATGAGGCTTTCTTGCAGCCGGACGATTCAGTCAATGCAGGAAGCTATTGCGCCCATGGCAGACAGCTGTATCCGCGCCTCTCTGGCCCAAAACTCCAGGACTTCGTCATCAAAGGAAGAGGACTTCAGCTTCGTGATTGTCATGACGATGACTCTTTAAGAGAGTTGCATGATTAAGATAGTTCAATGATTGCTGCGGTGCAATAAAAATCCTTACTGATTACGCATATGGCTCAGCCAGCTTCAGGAACCGATACGGCATCGGCGGTGTTCTGGCCGCCACTGTCAGCAAGCGCGGCATCATGGCTTTGAGTTCATGGCGCCGATTGAAGCGGTAGTCGAACTTGACCAGGTAGGGCGGGGCATGGTGGCCACGGATCGCATGATAGGTGCCGGTGATGGCGTTCTTGACGTTGCCCACTACGGTGTTGACCCAGTCGAACGCGGGGATCTGTGCGCTGGCCCGGCCACTGCCGGTGATGATGCGCTCATGGGTGTAGGCCGGAGACTCGAAGGCCCGGAAACACCCCAGGCCATCGCTGACCACCTGACTACCGGGGGTGATGGCCAACTGGGCATAGCGGTGTATCTCGGTGCGAGTGAAGCCGCTCACGCGACGCAACTGAACGCGCTGGGGATGGCCCTCCTCATCGGTCTGCACCGCGGCGACGAACAGGAACTTGTGCTCGGCGCCGCGACCGGGCTTTCCCGACCATTCGCCGCCCAGGTAGGCATCATCGATCTCGATGCACCCGCTCAGTGTCTCTCCCTGGTTGCGCTCGAGCATGACCTGCAGGATCTTGTGCTTGAGTTTCCAGGCGGTGTTGTAGCTGACCCCGAGCTCGCGGGACAGCTGCAGCCCCGAAAGACCGTTCTTGCGCTGGGTCAGCAGGTAGATGGCCAGGAACCAGGTGGTCATCAGCAGGTGCGTGGCATGGAAGATGGTACCGGCGGTGAGCTAGGTCTGATGATGGCAGCGATGGCACTGGCAGAGGGCCGCCTGACACTGCGCTTCCGTGCCGTACTGCTCGAGAAACGCCGGCAATGACAGACCGGGCTGGAACAGGATAGGAATGCGCGCCATGACGTTAACTCCTTGACCTTCCATATGATTCCAGTATAGGAACAGGCTAGTTTAATGGCGGATCAACATGAGTAATCAGGTCGGCAAATACCCAAGCTCGTCAATGACCTGCTCGGGCCCTCAAGGTGATTGCCGACCGGCTGGTATTCGCCGGCGGAGCGTGCTTCCCAGGCTTCTCAACATCGCTGTCACGGTGGCGAGAGCACGCTCAGGGATAACGCAATTCCGCATAGAGCTGCGGATAAGTTTCCTGCAGCGACACGAGCCGGGTGGTAATCCCCTCCGGCAACATCTCGGCCAGGTGCTCGAGGTCGGCCGCTTCAAGATGCGGGCCCAGCAGAGGAAAGAGTCGGTCACGCTCATCACACAAGTAGGTGCGATGGGCATCCAGATAGGCCTGCAGGTCATCGGCGAAGCGCTCCATGGGCACCACCGAATCCTTCAGGATGGTGTCGAGATCGTGGGACAGGCGCAACAGACGTTCATGCAGGGCGCGATAATCGCTGGCTAGCCGCTCGCTCAGCTCCTGCCCTTCGGGCACCTGGGCCAGCAGCTGATCGCAGCAGATCCGCTCCAGGGGCACAGTGAAGCCCTGCATGTAATCGAGAATATAGTCGACCACTTCGCGCATGAGCCGGAAGTCGGGACGTTCGCCCCCGGCAAGCGCCCGCTGCCTGTGCTGCAGGACCCCCAGCAATCGCGTCATGTTGGCGTGATCCCGGCGAAGTTGATTAAGGATGGGCATGGCGCTACCTTCTGTGCTGACACGCGAGCGCAAACACCGGTGACGGGTTTCGAACCCGTGGAAGCGGGGAGTCCAGCAAGCAGGCATGGCCGAATCATGGCGCTGTTGGGATTGCCCATCCCCTCGGTGCAGTACTCGAGCATTAAAAAAAGTCCCCGAAGGGGGCCAGGTGGAGCACGCCAGCTCACTTGGTTTATCGCATGCTGTCAGGCGACATCAATAGTCGGTTTCGGTGTCCTTCTCGTTCTTTTCTGATTTCTCTGGTTTTCGTTGGCTTCCCTCGTTGTCCTGGCCGCTTCTTCTCGGACCTGTTCCAATCTGGCCTTTTTCTTTTTTCCTGCGCTTTCCTTGCTATGGCTTGCGTTCTCATTCGTGCCTGGCCTGCTTGACAACTTCTATTCGAAAGCCATGCCATAATATAAAACAATTAATAATATCAGAATGTTGAATGCATCCTCCCTTGGCAAGACCACTTTTCATGCTGCAATGCAATGGCTGCAGTGCACCACTCGAGCTCTTTTACGCCTTTTGTTGCATCATCACAGCGCATCGTTTCCCTAACGCGAAGCTCAGCCGCGGCGAAGCCGTCGGCTATAGGTTGATGTTAGAGGAAATGGACCAAAAAGCGCAAAATGTCATTAATGAGAATCTCGCAATGGACATAGGAAAGTTTCAAAAAAGTGATTAAATTTAACAAGAGCATCGAGTCCGACGCAGGTATTCGCACCTGCGCGGCTCATTGCGTTAATTAGGCTTTGCTGAATGAACGCTTCTGGCTGTTGTCTGACTCTCGTTCGGATTTACTAAATGAAATTATTTGACATTTTTTGTCAAGTTTCTCTCCAAATTCGGCCGATGTCTTTTGACATGCTCCTTATACTGCGAGAGGGCGTCATCAGTGGCTCATTAGAATGTCAAAAGGTATGTCATTCGGGGTTGCTGGCTGGCGTGTGTGTTCAACAGCGACACGATCTGGGCCACCATCGCCCACTACTTCCCCGAGCGGGCCCAGCGCATCGCCGACTACGAACAGCAGTTCGGCACCACCATCGGCCGCGACAAGCTCACCGTGCTCGAACGAGCCCGCCGTGCACGCCCCTTCGAGATCGAGGACCTCGCCGCCCTCGAGCAGGCCACCCGGCCCGACTACACCCTCCCGGTGTTCGCCGCGCCCGGCACCCCCTGGGTATTGCCGGCGGGCGCCTTCCGTAGCGAAGGCTGCGGCGCCTCGTAGCCATAGGCGTCGCCCGGGTCATTGCCCTGGCCAATTCGTCACCCCGCCCTGTCATCCGCAGGGCGCTTTCTTTCGCGCAGCGTTTTTCTCCTTCGTGCCCCTCAAGGGGACTTCCCTACCGCCCGTCGGGGGGAGGGGAGCCTTACGCTTTGCCCCAGACCCCACCGCTGGCGCCAGGCGCCTGCCCACCCAAGGAGCCCACATGTCGATCTGCCGCATCCCCGAGCCCCGAGCCGACCGCATCATCCGTGACTACCGCACCCTGTACGCCAAGGCCAATGGCCAGGCCCAGCGCCTCACCCGCCGGGGTGACCGCATCATCGTCAACGACGGCGTCAGCTACACCCTGGCTGCCGTGGTCACCATGACCAACAACCTGCGCTGGCGCCTGACCGGGGAACTCAGCTGCACGATGCACTGAAGCTGGTTTGCGATGCCATTACCGATGCCGATCCAGCGCGAGGCGATCTTTGGACGCCAGGGCTTGTGAAGCTGTTCTTCGAACAGCCGGACCAGTGCAAGCGCTGGCTCGAACTGCTGCACGAACCCGAGTTCAAACCCGAATACTACGGCTAGCTACACCACGCTCTCGACTCGCCTGCCATTTGGCGCTATTCTGGTGCCAAATGGCAACGATGGGAGGGCAACGCCATGACCGTCGCCGAGAATCACGCCGATCAGGAGCCCAATCTCCTGACACGCACCCTGAAGCGCTTGATGGGCAACCGGGCCATCAAGGCGCGATCCGCCTTCGAGATCCACGAGATGATCGAGAAGGGGCTGCCGTCGCAAGACATCATCCACTTCGTCGAGTCGGTCGAGCTGTTCCATGACAAGATTATCGTGGCCAAGGTGATCGGCATGTCCGAGCGGACGCTGTATCGTCGCGTCAAGAAGCCGGAACCACTCACCGCGGAGCAGAGCAGTCGCACCTGGCGGTTTGCCGAGATCCTCACCAAGGCGGAAGACGTCCTCGGCGATCCCAAGGAAGCCCAGCGCTGGATGAACACGCCGGCCATGGGGCTGGAGGGGCGTAAGCCGATCGACCTGATCACCACTCAGGTGGGCTATGAGCTCGTCGACGACTTCCTGACGCGCATGGATTACGGGGTTTACACCTGATGGTTGAGCGGCCAGGGAACGGCGATATCTTCCTGTGGCGCCTGGAGCGGAAGCGCCACCTTGAGACCTGGGACAGCGGTATCGGCGCCGAGCTGGGCGGTGGGCGCTGGAATTCGAAGGGTCGGGCGGCAGTCTATGGTTCGCTCGACC
>NZ_PDOG01000001.1:81705-156496 GCF_003202205.1 Halomonas sp. LBP4 | reverse complement strand
ATGGGGACTATCTCCTCGAGGAGCATCCGTTCATCATCGTCCCCTCGACGGTGTCGCGGTACAGCCGAAACATCGTGATGAACCCGGTCACTGCCCTGGGTCTCTTCGAGCTCATCGTCGAGGAACCGTTCGCCCTAGATACGCGCCTCAATCCACCGCATAGCTGAAGCATCCCGGGCCCAGCCGACGACAATCCTTCCCCACCAAAACGCCCTTGAAGGGCACCTCTCGACCTGATGGCGCATCAAGGTTCACGGATACTAGCCCGGAAATCTCACCAACAGAATGGAAATAGGCCTCCGTTTGGTGCATAACGTAAGAGCGACCAAGCACTTACACACACCAAGACGAGAGGCCTATGAAAACAGAGTGTACTCCCGCCCAGCTTGAATTTCACGCCCTCGGACGTCGGGATGTCGTGGGGCATTTCGACGGCGGTGGACTGCTGCTTCGAGAAGTCAACCAGCGGCTCGGGCTGCTGGGTCGGGTTGCCGCCTGTTTCACCGATCACCGCAACCCGAACAGCATCGCGCACAGCGTGATGACGTTGGTAGCCCAGCGGATCTACGGCCTGGCGCTGGGCTATGAAGATCTCAACGATCACGATGCCCTGCGCACGGATAGCGTGCTGGCGTTGTTGGTGGGCGCGTCCGACCTGACCGGCGAGCAGCGTGCCCGCGAGCGCGACCGGGGATATCCCCTGGCGGGGTCGAGCACGCTGAACCGTCTCGAACTCACGACCCCCGACATGGCTGCGGGCGACCGCTACAAGCGGATCGCCGCCGATCCCGCCGCGCTGGATCGGCTGCTGGTCGACGTCTTCCTCGAGTCCTACGCGACGCCACCCCGGGAGATCTGGCTGGATCTCGATGCCACGGACGATCCGCTTCACGGCCATCAGGAAGGCCGATTCTTCCATGGCTACTACCGCTGCTACTGCTATCTGCCGCTGTACATCTTCTGTGGCGAGCACCTGCTGTGTGCCCGGCTGCGGCCGTCGAACGTCGATGGCGCGGCAGGCAGCGTCGAGGAGCTCGCACGCATCGTGGCACAGATCCGTGGGCGCTGGCCGACGACGCGGATCGTGATCCGCGGCGACTCCGGCTTCTGCCGGGACGCGATCATGAGCTGGTGTGAAGCCCATGAGGTGGGCTATGTACTGGGCCTGGCCCGGAACCAGCGGCTATATCGGGCGCTGGGCCGGGAGATGGCCGAAGCCCACGCCGAACACGAGCAGACCGGCAGGCCGGCACGGCGCTTCCGGGACTTCCGCTACCGGACGCGGAAGTCCTGGTCATGTGAACGGCGGGTGATCGGCAAGGCAGAGTATCTGCCCGGCAAGGCCAATCCCCGGTTTGTGGTCACCAACCTGCCGATCCGTCGGGCTGGCGCCAGGGAGCTCTACGAGACGCTCTACTGCGTGCGCGGTGAGATGGAGAACCGGATCAAGGAGCAGCAGCTGGGACTCTTTGCCGACCGCACCAGCACCGCGACGCTGCGCGCCAACCAGCTACGCCTGTACTTCTCCTCGTTCGCCTATGTGCTGATGCATGGCCTGCGTCGCCTGGGGCTCGAGGGCACCCCGTACGCCAAGGCCCAGTGCACCACCATCCGCGTGAAGCTGTTGAAGATCGGTACGCGCCTCCGAATCACCGTGCGCAAGGTATGGCTATCGTTCTCCGAGGCCTACCCCTACGCCAGCGACATCGCCCAGATCCTCGCCAACGTGCGCCGCGACCCGGCCTGGGCACCTCCCGGCTGACTCCCCGCTCTCCCCGAGACGTCATCAGCGGTTGCCGTACCCGGCGATCACGGCCACATCATCCTGTTTGCCACCCCCAATCCCCTCTGCGCCCCTGCTGGCACGGTAGAAAGCCGCGAAATCCGTGGCTGAGCAGGGGGCAACACACAGCGACACGCACCCGGGGATCGGAAAAACACATTCGCAGGGACCAAACGGCCCCTGCGATGTTCATCGGTGAGATAAACGGGTTAGGCGTATTGCTCTGCCCTGGCGTCAGCGCTTACGGAGACGATTGGCTCAGCCATTAAACGCGGATGGTGCTCACCACCTCCTTCCTCACGCCAGCTTATGTTGCGCCGCACAAATATCTCTGCTATTGATGCACTGCATCAGAGATGCAGAAGGCAGCGGCAGACCGCCAGGGCCTTCGCCATCCTTAGCCCCCGAGGAGGTCAACCTTGCAAAACGTCGACACCAAGCAGTTCACCGATCAGCTCGAATCCATGTTCTTCGGCCCAGCCCGCGCCTACGCGGCCCTCTCCGTGGACTATACCGAGAAGCTAGTCAATACCCAGCTCGAGGCCGGCAAGGCCTACACCGACGCCAGCCTGGCGCTGCTGCGCAGCCTGGTGAACGTCAAGGACGCGGAAGGCCTGCGCGCCTATACCCAAGGCCAGCAGCTGGTCGCCAAGTACCTGACCGAGTGCCTGAAGGGCGATGCCGAGAAGGTCGTGGCTCTGCAACAGGACTTCGTCCAGCAAATCCAGAGGCTGACAGACAGCAACGCCAAGCAGGTGACCGAGGCAGCTGAGAGCAGCGTCAAGCAGGTCACCGAGGTTGCCGAGAGCAACGTCAAGCAGGTCGCCGAGGCCGCAGGGAGCAACGCCAAGCAGGCTGCCGAGGCTGCCGAGAGCAACGCCAAGCAGGTCACCGAGGCTGCCGAGAGCAACGCCAAGCAGGCTGCCGAGACTGCCGAGAGCAACGCCAAGCAGGCTACCAAGACTACCGAGAGCAACGCCAAGCAGGCTGCCGAGACTGCCGGGAGCAACGCCAAGCAGGCTGCCGAGACTGCCGAGAGCAAGGTCAAGCAGGTTGCCGAGAGCAAGGTCAAGCAGGCGAAGCCAACTACCAGAAAGACCGGAAAGTAAGCCTTCTGGCCGGCCTTACGCCAGCCGACCCTCTCGCCGACGGGCCGCCGATCAACGATCGGTGGCCCGTCGCGTTAGTGCACCGGTTAGAGTCAGACTACCCCCTTGGTATCCACCAGGAGCGCCTACTTGACCAGCAACAGCTACTTGCGCCACACAGCGATACTCTCTTCCCGGTGGAGCCGACGAAGCACTTGTCGTTGTTGCGCGCCTCGACTTCCACTCAGCCGGCCTAGCTGTCCAGCAGTGAGTACAGATGTGCCGATCACCGGAACTCGGCTCGCCGTCGATCACAGCATGGTAGACCTGCTTTTGTAGGTTCTTCGTCGTATCAGGTGGATTTGGCTTGATCCAGCATGCGCCCTACCGGGCTGCCTATCAGGTAGATCATGGCGATGAAATTCCCCTCGTTCCGGTAGCCGTAGAGGTTTTTGATGACATGAAACGGGTGCTTGACCACCCAGTCCAACTAATTCATGATGGTTCAATTCAGACAATGACGATTCTGGAAAGTCCTTTTCACGAAAGGATAAAGCGATATATTCGAGTCCATCAGTAACCTGGATACTTCTCCCACACTCGGTCGTTGTCCGTCCCACCGTACTCACCGACATCCCAGCGCTGGAAGTTCGCCAGATCTTTGGCCAATTCTGTAATCACATCACGCAACTCAAGAAACTCCAGCCATTCATCGGGAATGGCCTTCACGCCGTAGAGCACGCCCAGGAGGTTGCCGGTGATAGCGCCGGTGGAATCCGAGTCGCCATCATGATTGACGGCCAGCATCACGCCGTGGCGAAAATCCTTGGCCACCAGCGCACAATAGATCGAGATTGCCAGCGCTTCCTCGGCCACCCAGCCCTGACCCAGCTGCGCGATGGCCGCATGGTGCGGGGTATCGGTGGCCGCCAGCCGTTCGGCCAGCTCGATGGCCCGGCGGGTGTCGTCCGTATCATTGCGCGCCTCGAGGAAATCCTTGGCGACCTCCAGGGCCTGTCGGATTGTTTGCCCTTCGGCCAGCAGGTTGATCATCAGCGCCAGGACACCCGCCGGGTGCTGGCCGGTGGGATGCCCATGGGTGATCGCGGCGGCATCACAACCGAGTTCGAAGACTTCCTGGCGGTGGCCGGCCCGATGGCCGAACAGCCCGATGGGAGCCACGCGCATCACCCCGCCACAGCCCTTGCTGTCGTTCTTGGCCATGTCGCCCAGCCCCGTCACGAACCGCAGCGCACTCAGGCAGGTATTGCCGGGCGCACGGCGATCATGCAGCGCCCGCTGCTGGAACAACCAGCCGGGGGATTGTTCGATGCTATCTGCCATGAGCCGTCGCATCTCCGGGGCAGGCTTTTCGCCCTGGGTGAGCAGCCAGCGCATATAGGCATGGCAGATGATGCTGGGATAGTGCGTGATACCCCGGATGGTACCCCGCACCCAGCTACGCAGCAGGCCTTCGGCGGTGAACAGGGTCATCTGGGTGTCGTCGGTGATCCGACCCAGGCCGCCATAAGACGGGGCATACTTGCCGACCCCTTCCGGACCGAACCGATCGAGGATCTGCCGGCGGGAGAGGAATTCCACGGGCGCCCCCAACGCATCGCCCACGGCGCCGCCCAGCAGGCAGCCGGTAAAACGTTCCTCAATGGAGAGGGGGTCATTCATGATGCGACTCCTTGTCGTCCCGCCGACACCGTCTAGCGGGAAGCGATTCATTCGACCCACACGAATTTATCGGCACCCAACTCGGTTTCGCCGTCCCAGCGGTAGGCACACAGCTTGCCGTTATCGCCACCCTGGATGTGGCCGGCAGCAATGCTGTAATCCAGGCAGGCGATGTGAGGGGTCAATGGCTCGGGTGTTCCAGTGAGCCAGTAATGGCCGACGAATAGTGGCTTGTCGGCCTCGTAGCCGGGCAACACATCGTCGGGTATGGGAACATGGGGTATCGCTTCGATGGCCTCGGCGGGCACCATCGCCAAGTCGCGGTAGGTGAACCTCTCCAGCTCCCACCAGCGGGCGCGGACATGACGTCGCACATTGCCGTCCTTGTCAGCGAACTCCGCCCCGCTGGGTAAGGGTATCTCCAACCCCTTGAGCACGGTTTCAAGGGCATCGAAGGCAGCTGTGTCCTCGCGAGCCAGGGACGGCCAGGCATTCGCCCGGATGCACTGCCGATCGTCCAGGTAGCCGGACAGGACAGCCAGTGACGGTCGGTGCCAGCAGGCATGAATGACGCGTAGGCCTTCGAGGTCGAGATAGAGCGGCAGGGTCTTGAACCAGGCAATATGTGACTGGTGCAGCTCGCTGCCCTCCCCCACCTGCTCTAGATAGGCCTGGTGCTGACGATGATTCCGGTCGCTGTGGGCTCGTAGATAGCGGCCTGGATGATCGGGGGCCTCGGTGGCCCAGACCACGGCGTTGAACTCGTGGTTGCCCATGACGGCTTGAGCATGGCCGGCTTCGACCATGGACCGAGCCATGCGGACGGTCTCCACCTGCTCGGGTCCGCGATCGACGAAGTCACCGAGAAAGATCACCTCACGCTCAGGATGAGACCAGACACCACGCTTCTCCTTGTAGCCGAGCTTTTCCAACAGATGCTTGAGGGGCGTAGCGTAGCCGTGGATGTCGCCGATGAGATCGTACATATAGACTTCTTGGACGTGGAATGAAGTTTCGATCATAACATGCTCCAGCGAAAACACACCGCCCAAACCGCAGCAACCCTCATGCACTACTCATATGGATTCATTGCTTTAATGCGGATGGAAAAAACGACCCTGACTCGGAGCGGCTACTAGTATGCGTGCACGTTGCCAAAGCTTGTTGATGCGCCGGTATTTAAATGTTATTTGTTATCGATAACCCTCCAAAAGCACGACGTCACTCGACCATTCTGTAACCATTACGCATTTGTATCTATAGTTGCTCCAGGCGCCAAAGCCATTCTGGAGTTTAGCCCTTCCGCTCACTTGTATTCGTTTATAAGGGCTTTCATTATATTGGGCTCCTTGCTTATTTGCTCTCTCTACTGAAGTGTTTGCCACCTCAGCTTGGTACTTTGCTGAAGCTTGTACGTTTTACCATGGCTCCTTGCAGTATATTCCGAATAATCTTGAGGCTCCTCTGGCTCGGCACAACCAGCCAAGACAAATGCGCTCAACAGGACTAAAGTTACCGACTTATAAAATCACCTTGTTTTCATATGATACCTGCTATTATAATTTTTCTACTGTGCCAAGCTACATCACAATCTCCTGAACCGAGCCCACGCATGGAAAATGCGATGGCCTTTTAAAAAGCCGTCGGATGGATGGAAAACTCGCCGCTACTTCCGTAACTGATGCGAAACACAGCAGGAGTGGTTCGGTGCACGAGCGCCACAGTTTCCACCAGTCCACCAATACAGATACCCGCTGACTTAGCCTCAAGCTCACGGATCCCTCCACTGACTTTCCTTGCGACCACGCTACCGACAGGCGATGTCACGACTGACTCCGCTATTTTGGCCATCTGCGAATAACAAACGCTGCCGCATAGGAGCGGCATCGCTACATTCGGATACATACCATTACATTGGAGCCTAGACAAGAATTCTGAGCTTTGCATAGTCGAATTAGGGATAACAAGGCAGGAAAAGGGAAGTGCTCTTCGAGGATCGCGAGCTGGCCGCCGACTGGGCACGGCGCTCGCTGAAGGCCGCCTGGTGGGCCAAGGCCTGAACCTAACCATTTAGAGGGTTGCCGAGCGGGCGGCACCGGGCGGTGCCGCCGCGCGCCGCCGACTAGTGGCGCGGATCCCAGAGCCGGCTGCCGGTGTCGGCCTCATAGCCCATGCCATGGGGTGAACTGACCAGTTCCAGTTGCATGCCCCAGGGGGCCATGAAGTAGACCCAGGTCAGCCCCTCCATGGGGCCTTCGGTGAAGGTCTTGGGCTCACCGAGCACCTCCACGTCATGCTGCTCGAGATAGGCCACCGCGTTGTCCATGTCATCCACGTAGAAGGCGATATGGTGTCCGCCGATGTCGCTGTTGCGAGGCTGCTCGGTGCGCTGGTCGGGGGCGGTATACTCGAAGATCTCCAGGTTGGTGCCATTGCCACAGCGCATCAGGTGGGCGGCGGGAATGGTGGCCTCGGGGTGGACGTCGAGGTTCACGCCCATCCAGTCGTCATCGAAGGGCCCGAAGGGGCCGATGGTGAAGAAGGCCTCGCAGCCGATCACCTCGACGAAGAAATCCACCGCCGCCTGGCGGTCGGGCACGGTGAAGCCGAAGTGCTGGGTTCCACGCATTCCCGGAAGATCCGCCTGGGCGGCCTGGCTGGCCAGCAACACGGCCAGGAAAAGGGGCGCCGAGAGGGTGGCGCGCTTGAGGGTATCGAACATGGCATATCTCCATCGTTGTGCATTGTTGTCGGCGACGGTTGTCGGTGACGGTTGTCGGTGACGGTGGCCACCGGAACGAAGGAGCAATGCCCATGCCAGCTGCGGGGTATATGGAAAGCCTCGCTAAGCCCATGTTTTTCATGGGCTGGTTGGGCCAGGGGGAAGGTGACAGGTGTCAAGGGCGATACAGCGATGTAAAGGTTGTCACGTTACAGGGGAGAGATACGGTGCCGCTCAGAACGAACCCACCAGGGTGCCCACGGCGATCAGCAGCACCAGCGAGACAAGGGGCACCACGACGGCGACCATCGCGATATCGAGATAGGCCTGGCGGTGCGTCAACCCGCAGATGGAGAGCAGCGTGATCACCGCGCCGTTATGCGGTAGCGCATCCAGTCCGCCGGTGGCCACCGCCGTGACCCGGTGCATCAACTCGGGCGCGATGCCGGCTGCCTGGCCCATGGCCAGGTAGGCGTCACCCAGTGTCGCCAGGGCGATGCTCATGCCGCCCGAGGCCGACCCGGTCATGCCCGCCAGCAGGTTGACCGCAATGGCGAGCGAGATCAGGGGGTTGTCTCCCCCCGCCGAGGTTACCCAGGCGCTGATCGTGTCGAAGGCCGCGAGCGACGCAATCACCGAACCGAAGCCGACCAGGCTGGCGGTGTTGAAGATCGGCAGCAGCGAGGCATTGGCGCCGCTGTCGAGGGTGGTGGTGAGGGTCTTCAGGCGTTGCCGGTTGGTGAGGATGATGACCCCGATGGCGATCACCAGGGCGGCGATCACCGACCAGACCCCGCGCACCGCCTCGAGGCTGGTCGCGCCATACAGCGGATCGGCCAGGTACCCCGTCTCCATGGCCGGGATCACCACCGCGGTGAACAGCAGGTTCAGCGCGATCACCAGTATGATCGGCAGCAGTGCCAGTGGCAGGGTGGGCAGCGAGCCGAGGGGCTGCCGAGGGGCGACCTCGGCCAGGTCGAATCCTTCGCCCGCCGCGTGTTCGCGCAGGTTGCCGACCACCTGCGAGTCGTCCCGATGTGCGCCGTAGCCTTCCCCTGCCCGTCGGGCCTGACGGGCCCGGTAGCTCAGCCAGGCCTGTCCCGACACCAGCATGACGAGCCCGGCGAGGATGCCGAGCCCCGGAGCGGCAAAGGGGGAAGTGCCGAAATAGGGCATGGGAATGGCGTTCTGGATGGCTGGCGTGCCCGGCAGCGCCGTCATGGTGAAGGTGAAGGCCCCCAGGGCGATGGTGCCGGGGATCAGCCGCTTGGGCAGGCTGGCCTGGCGAAACAGGGCCGCGGCGATCGGGTAGACCGCGAAGGCCACCACGAACAGCGAGACGCCGCCATAGGTCATCACCGCGCAGGAGAGCACCACCGCCAGGATGGCGCGCGTGTCGCCCAGGCGCTCGACGATGGCGCTCGCCAGTACCTCGGCACTGCCCGAATCCTCCATCAGCTTGCCGAACACCGCCCCCAGCAGGAACAGCGGAAAGTAACGGACGATGAAATCACCCGCGGCGCCCATGAAGACCTCGGTATAGCTGGCCAGCAGGGGGGTGTCGACCGAGACCAGTGCCACCAGCGCGGCCAGTGTCGGCGCCAGGATCAACAGGCTGAGGCCGCGATAGGCGAGATACATCAACAGCAGCAACGCCACGGCAATCGCCAGGATACCGATCATCCGCGCTCTTCTCCGCCATGCTTGGTGGGGGCCGCGTCGTCTGCCGTCGAGACCGGGCGAAACGTGTCCGCGAAGACCGCATTCAGGTCGAAGGTCGAGCGCTCGCCAAGAGTGTCGAAGTGCTCATCCAGCCACCGGTCGGCCCAGGCGCGGCCCTGGGCATGCAGGCGGGAGAGGAAGTCCCACTCGGCATTCATCTTGCTGGAGGCGCTCAGAGCTTCGGCCTCGTGCTCGGCATGGATCAGGTGCAGGCGCATCGAGCGGTAACTCTCGAGCTCCAGCCCCTCCGCCTCGATCAACTGGTGCAACAACTGAATGCTGCGTAGTTCCTTGATCAGGCTCGAGTTGAAGGTGATCTCGTTGATCCGGTTGATGATCTCCCGGGAACTGTCGGGCAGCTTGCGACGCACGAGGGGATTGACCTGGACCACCACCAGGTCACGGCAGCCCTGATCGTCGACCAGCGGATAGAGCGCCGGGTTGCCGCTGTAGCCGCCGTCCCAGTAGGCCTCGCCATCGATTTCCACCGCCGGAAACATGAAGGGTAGGCAGGCCGACGCCATCACGGTATCGACCGTCAGTTCGGGTTGGCGAAATATCTTCGCCCGTCCGGTGCGCACATTGGTGGCGGTGACGAACAGCTTGACCTTGCGGCAGGCGTTGACCCGTTCGAAATCGACCAGCTTGAGCACCAGATCGCGCAGCGGGTTGATGGCGAGGGGATTGAGCTTGGCGGGGGCGATCAGCTGCGTGAGGCTCTCGAAGAACAGATAGCTCGGCGAATGGTCGAGGCTGTCGTTACCCATCAGCCGGTCCCAGGGGCTGCGCTGAACGGGCGAAAGGCGTGCCGCATCGCTGACCGCCTTCCAGAAGGTATGCAGTGCCGCACGGGCGCCATCGCGACCGCCCTCGTGTAGCCCATCGGCCAGCACCACGGCGTTCATGGCTCCCGCGCTGGTGCCGCTGATCCCGTCGATTTCCAGCCGATCCTCTTCCAGCAGGCGATCCAGCACGCCCCAGGTCAAGGCCCCGTGCGAGCCACCGCCCTGCAACGCCAGATCGATGCGCTTCCTTTCGCCCTTCGCCATGTCTTGCTCCCGTTCATGCAGTGATGCTGCGACGCAGTGTAGGCCTCCTGCCGGCATCTGTCTGCACCATGCCGCCGGGTCGCCTAGTGTGCCGCGTCGCCGAGGGGCCGGTAGAAGAGGAAGTCGCCGACCTCGACCGTCTTGATGTATTCCGCGGCCCAGTGGGGGGCCACCGTCCGTTGGTGGAAATAGAGGGCCCCCTCGGTGCGGTCCGGCAGCTGCTGGTTGAGGGCTCGTCGAGCGATCTCCTTGGCGATCTCGTGGCGGTCATCCTCCACGACCTCATCCGGGCGGCCATCGCACCACCACGAGAACTGGCAGGCGCCCTGCTCGGAGCCTTGCTTGACGACGTCACAGACCGTATCGGGGAAGCCCTCGTGACCCAGCCGGTTCATGACGACATTGGCGACGGCCTCCATGTCGGCGATCCCTTCGCCCTTGGCCTCCCAGTAGATGCTGCGGGCGAGGCAGGTGATCGCATCGTCCAGCGGGGCTTCGCCGGCGGGGTCGACCGCCTGTGCCTCGGGCCGCGTGATGGTCTCGGCGGGAGAGGCGGGCGCCTGACTGCCCTCGGGCGCGGCGTTCTGTTCGAGTTCCTCCGCCTTGCTCCTGGCGGCTTCCGCCTGCGCCGACGGATCGGCCGCGACGGCCTGGCCCATGAACAGGAGGAGCGCGACGCAGGTCGCTATCCGTATCCGGCGCATCGGCTGCACCTCTCGGATGAAGCCTGTCTGACCCACGCCCGCACGAGTTGTCGGCGGGCCGTTCCCGCCGAGCACGAGCCCCGGTCGAGACGCCTGGCGGCATCGGCCGGAGTTGACGCTGGACGGCATCGCCTTCAGGGAAGCGATATCGTTTCAGTATAGTGTTGTGTGCCCCCTATCGGTTCGACTGCCCGCGGGGAGCCGTCCAGCGGTGCGGCACCATGTCGGCCAGGCGCACGGGCTGGCGGCGCCGGCCCCACTGGCCGGGCGGGCCGGCGAAGACGCCGGCGCAGGCGGTGCCGCAGTAGCGGCAGTGGCCGTCGTCGGTCAGGTTCCAGCTCGAGAGGGCGTACCAGTCGCGCTCGATCAGCAATTCCCCGCAGCCATGGCAGTAGGTGCTGCTGCCGAGCGGGTCGTGGACGTTGCCGGTGAAGGCGTAGCGCACCCCGTTGGCCCGGGCGATCTCCCGCGCCCGGCTCAGGGTGGCCGGCGGGGTGGGTGGGGTGTCGCGCATCTTCCAGTCGGGGTGGAAGGCGGTGAAGTGCAGCGGCACGTCCGGGCCGAGATGGTCCACCACCCAGCGGCTCAGCGCCTCGATCTCCCGGGACGAGTCGTTGTGATCGGGGATCAGCAGGGTGGTGATCTCGAACCAGACGTCGGTCTCGTGGCGCAGGTAGAGCAGGGTGTCGAGCACCGGGCTCAGGCTGCCGCCGCAGATACGGCGGTAGAAATCCTCGGTGAAGGCCTTGAGGTCGACGTTGGCGGCGTCCATGTGGGCGAAGAACTCGCGGCGTGGGGCATCGCAGACATACCCGGCGGTGACCGCCACCGAGCGCACCCCGCGTTCGCGGCAGGCGTCGGCCACATCCATGGCGTACTCCAGGAAGATCACCGGGTCGTTGTAGGTGTAGGCGACGCTCCGGGCGCCCAGGCCCGCGGCGGCCTCGGCCAGGCTTGCGGGGCTGGCGGCGTCGGCCAGGGTATCCATCTCCCGGGACTTGCTCATGTCCCAGTTCTGGCAGAACTTGCACGCCAGGTTGCAGCCGGCGGTGCCGAAGGAGAGCACGGCGGTGCCGGGCAGGAAGTGGTTGAGCGGCTTCTTCTCGATGGGGTCGAGGCAGAAGCCGCTGGAGCGCCCGTAGCTGGTGAGCACTACCCTGTTGCCCTGGCGGGCGCGCACGAAGCAGAGCCCGCGCTGACCCTCGCGCAGCTTGCAGGCGCGCGGGCAGACGTCGCACTGCACACGGCCGTCGTCCAGCCGATGCCAGTGGTGGGTGGGATGCACGCTGCCGTCGAGCTCGCGGGTCATGGGCAAGGACTCCTCGACTCCTTGAGACTGCCCGACCCCGGTGTCGTTCCGGTGGCCCGCGGCGCAGGGGGCGGGAGAAGGCGCGCCGGCCGGGCAGGCCGGCGCCTCAGTCGAAGAGCGTGGCGTCCAGATGCGGTTCGACCGATCCCGAATGGTGACCATGGGCCAGCCAGTCGGCCAGGTGGGCGCCGAGTTCCCGGGCGTCGTCGTCGACCCCGTGGATGAAGCTCGACTTGCGCCGGCGCATGAACGGCAAGCCCAGGGCGTAGAGCCCCGGGGCGTCGACCACGCCGCCGTGGTGCTTGAGCTGCCCCTTGCGGTCGAGCACCGGCACCTGCAGCCACGAATAGTCGGGCCGGAAGCCGGTGGCCCAGACGACGGTGCGTATCTCGCCGCTGGCGAGGTCGAGGCCGAGGCGTGGCGAGTCCGGCACCCGGGTCGGCGCCAGGCGCTCCGGCGGCCCTGCCCCGCGGTCCAGGCCGCTGTCCCTTGCCCAGCCGTCGATGGCATCGAGCAGCCGCCCCAGCTTGAGGTCCGCCGCTGCACAACGGGCCGACAGCGAGCCGGAGAACTGCAGCTTGCCATCGCGCAGTCCGGCCAGGCGCCCGACCAGCTCGACGCCGCGGTCGGTCAGCGCATTCAGGTCCAGGGTCGCCTGGTCCACGCTGCCCGCGAGCTGCGGCGAGGGCACGCGCCGGGCGCGGTCGATGTCGTCCACCTCGTCGAAGCGCTGGTCAAGGATGCCGGCCGCCTCCATCCACCACTGGATGTCCCGGCCCCGGTAGCGCCGGGGCATGCGCACGTGCTCGCCCACGGCCAGCGTCACCGGTCGTCCGGAGCGGTGGATCTCGTCGGCGAGCTGCAGGCCGGTGGCGGAGGCGCCGACCACCAGTACGCCGCCATCCGGCAACTGGCCCGGGTTGCGGTAGTCCCGGGCCGTCACGCTGGCGATGGCCGGCGGCAACTCGGCGGCCAGGGCGGGGAGTTGGGGCAGGTTGAAGGCGCCGCTGGCGATCACCACCGCCCGGCAGCGCCAGTCGCCCCGGTCGGTGATCACCCGGTAGCCGTCGTCTGCCGGCCGCACCGACAGCACCGTGGTGCCGGTCTGCACCGGGGCCGACAGCCGCCTCGCGTAGGCATGCAGGAAGGCGACGACCTCCGGCATCGTCATGAAGCCGTCGGGGTCGGGCCCCGCATAGCGGAGCCCGGGCAGCCGACATTGCCAGTTGGGGGTCAGCAGGCGCAGCGAATCCCATCGCTCGTGCCGCCATGAATGGGCCACCTCGCCGCGCTCCAGGAGCACGTGGTCGATGCCGCGCCGACCGAGGTGGTGGCTCATGGCGAGCCCGGCCTGTCCCGCGCCGATGACCACGACGGTCACGGCGCGGGCGGGACCGCGTTGCCGATGGCGAAGGCCGTCGATCATTTCACGCGTACCGAGACGTTGGTGGGGTTGGTGAGGGCGTCGTAGACCGCCGAACGCTTCTGGGACTGGGCAACCAGCGCCTCGATTTCCTCCCGGGAGGCGTCGGCGTCGATCTCGAAGCTGACCCTCACGTCGTCGAAACCGTTGCGCACATCGCTGTCCATGCCCAGGATCCCCTGGATGTCCATGCTGCCTTCCAGGGTGGCAGTCACCGAGCGCAGCTGGATCTGGCGGTTCTGGGCGACGGCGGCGATGCCCGCGGTCAGGCAGCCGGCGAGGCCGACCAGCACGTACTCCACCGGGGTCGGGCCATGGTCCTCCGAGGCGAACACCTCGGGATGGTCGGCTTCGAAGGTGAAGCGGGTCTTGTGTCGCTGCTCCTCGCCCAGGCCGTGGTAGCCCTCGATGGTGGCCCGGCTGTGGGTGCCGTTGACCCAGTCGCATCTGGCTCGCCAGGTGAAACGGGCGGCCTCGGGGGCCTGTGCCAGGGCTTCGCGGGCGCCCAGCAGGGCGGTGACGTTGACGCCGTTGTCGATAGGGTGGGTGGCGGTCTGCATGGGGTCTCTCCTCTGGATGTTGTCGTTGTCTGACCGGTGGGTTGATCGGTCAGACACGAGATTGCGCCGGGGCCGTGGGACCCAGCGTGGGAGAGGGCGTGGTTTTTCAGGGGGCGGGCGTGGAAGAGCTGCCGTCCGCGGGGGAAACGAGCTGGAAGGCCCAGACGCGATCCATCGGCATGCCGGCCTGATGCTGGGCCAGGCGCACCGACTCGGCGTCGGGGGCACGGTAGAGGCAGATCATCCGCTTGCCGCTGAGTGAGAAGAAGGTGCGCACGAAGCGCACGCGGTGGTTCTGCAGGCAGGCCGAGCCGGCGTCCTCGAGCGCCTGGATCGCCTCGACGGTGACCGGTTCATCGAAGGAGCGCTCCACCAGCACGTTGGCGCCGGCCAGGTCCGTGGGGGGCGGGCCCGGGGCATCGTGTACCGTGCCGGCCCACAGCCCGGTGACGTCCGCCCCCGCCTGGCGCAGCCCGATCCGCGCCGCTTCCGCATCCGGGGCGTGGAAGTGGCAGAGCAGCCGGTGGCCGTCCTTCGCCAGCAGGCTGCCCTGCCAGGCGATCCGGTGCAGGTCGAAGCACGCCTGCGCCCCCAGCGTCAGTGTCATCACGAGCTCTGCCCCGAGCGGTTCCTCGAAGTATCGCTCGACCAGGACGTCGATCATGTTTCCCCCTCCGCTTCCCTGTCGGCCAGCAGGTCGGCGACCCGGTGGCGGGCCCAGCGGGCGACCGGGGCCCGCTCGAGCTCCGCCATCGCGGCCGCATGACGCCGCCGGGCGACCGTGTCGCCGGCGGCACGATGGGCCTCGGCGAGCACATAGTGGGCCAGCAGCTGCTCGGTGGCCCGCTCCAGGGTCTGTGCATGCGCCAGCGCCTCCCCGGCGCGTGGCATGGCAGCGGTCGGCCGGCCTCGCTCAATGTCCAGCAGGGCCGCATGGGCCAGCAAGTACGAGAGCCGGTGCTTGGCGTCGGCGTGGCGCAACGCCGGAAGCGACTCCTCGAGCGGTGATGGGTCGTCATCGATGGCATAGCGACATAACGCCTCCGCGGCACGGGCGAACGGGGCCTCGCTGCCGTCGCGAAGCCGCTCGCCGATCTCCATGAGGGTGGCGCAGCGTGACCGTGCGGCGGCGAAGCGGGAACACTCGACATCGATCATCATCAGGTATTCGTTGGCCTGGAACTCGCCCAGGCGGTCCCCGGTGGCCTTGCACAGGGTGCGCGCGTCCTTGAAGTGCTCATCGGCCTCGGCGAGCCGGTTGTCGTGCCATGCCAGCAGGCCGAGGGCCATCGGGATGGCGGGGTGGCTGATCCGTCGTCGCGCGGCCAGGGTCCGGGCCTCCGCCACCATAATGGTCGCCTGGTCCAGGTCGCGCTCCAGCATGGCCAGGCACTTCGCCGTCTCCGCCATGGCCACGACCTGGTCGTGGTCGTCGGCGCTACGGGTCACCCGTTCGGCCTGCAGTGCCTCCTCGCGGGCATCCGCCCACTGGCCGTGGGCCCAGCGAACCTGGCTGGCCAACTGGTAGCCGAGACGGGCGTGGGCGAGGGCGCCATGCTCCAGCGCCTGCTCGGCGAGGGCCACCAGCTCATGGGCGGTGGTTTCCCAGTCTTCCAGCGGGGCGGCGCTGAGCATGATGTCGCGCAGTTCCAGCATGAGGCAGACACGCTGGGTGTCGGAGAGCTGCCCGACCAGGGCCTCGCCCTTGTGGGCGAACCGCAACGCTTCATCGTTGGCGAAGAAACGCAGGCAGAGTCGCCCGGCGGTGATCATGGCCTGGGCCGCCAGCCCCGGATCGCCACTCAACTGGGCGTGGTGGGCGAGCACAGCGGCATGATCGAGGTCGCAGGCCGTCTCCTCGGTCAACCATTCGGCGATGCGCCGGTGCATCACCTGGCGCCGCGCCGGTGAAATGCCCTCGTAGAGGCGGTGTGCCATCCGGGCGTGGGAAAAGCACAGCCCGCGCTCGGTGGCTTCGAGGAGTTGCAGGCGCTCGGCCGCCTCCAGGGATTCACCGATCCGGTTGGCGTCCAGTCCAGTGAATCGGCTCAGTGATGCCGCATCGATGCAGGGCGACAGCACCGCCGCCCAGTGCAGCGTTTCCAGGGCGTCTGCATCGAGTCTCGCCAGCGCCTGGTGCATCCGCGCGTCGAGCGCTGCCCCGTCGGTGCCGGCCGGTGGGACATCGGTGGATCGGGCCGGGGGTGGCGCCTCGGCTGCCGGAGGGCCGAGCGGCTCCCGCCTGGCTCGCACCAGCGCGCCTGAGGGGGTGATGCCCGCCTCCTTGATCAACCGCATGCCCAGCTGGAAGTGCTGCTCGGCCTCGCGGGGGCGGCGAAGGGTCAGCAGCAGGCGGATCAGGCGGGCACGGGCGTCTTCGTCGAAGGGCGACAGCCGGACCAGGGCATGGGCGTGGGGCAGGGCCCGCTCGGGAGCATCCCCCAGACGCTCGACCAGCGCCGACAGCAGCGCTGTCTGGGCGCGCATGGCACGCTCTCGTTCGGCCAGACACCAGCTGTGGAAATCGTGGAAGTTCGCCAGGTCCAGGCCTTCAAGGAAGGGGCCGCGATAGCGCATGGCGGTCACTTCGAGGGTCTCGGTGTCGGCGTTTGCCACCCCCCGATCGGTCAACCGGTACAGAAGGGCTATATCGATATCGATGTCCGAGGTGTCGAGGCCGACCGTCAACCGATCGGCGATGAGGCGCGTGCGGCCAAGGGTATCCACCAGCCGGCGAAGCTTCGACAAGCTCCAGCGCAGTGAGCCGCGGGGATCGTCCGGCAGTTCCCACAGCAGGTCGCAGAGGTGCTCGCGACTGAATGAGCGGGCATGCAGGGCGAGGTAGGCGAGCAGGGCACGGGTCTTCTTCGATGGGGGGAGTGGCAATGGCTGGCCGTCTCGAAGCACTTCGAGATCACCGAGCAAGTTGAGGGTCAGCGCGCTCATATCGCTAGCCCCGGGTGAGATAGCCCTTCCAGTATAGCGCGGCCGCCCATGCCGCCCATGCCGCCCATGCCGCCCTCGGCCCGATATCGCCCGGATGAGCCCGCTGCCGCTGTGGTGCACCGTCACGCCCGGAGCGGCGACTTCCACGCCGGCCGCTGGAAAAACCACGCTGGCTACCACGATCACTTCCTCGGGCCCGCCCGATACTCCTGGCAGTGGCAGACACAACCGACGCCCCGAGGAGATCGACATGGCCCGCTACGACAGCATCCTGGAGACCATCGGTCGCACGCCGCTGGTCAGGCTCGACACGTTTGCTTCCCCAGGGGTGAACCTCTACGCCAAGGTCGAGGCGTTCAACCCCATGGGCTCCGTGAAGGACCGCATGGCACTCGCGATCATCGAGCAGGCCGAGCGCAGCGGCGAGCTGCGCCCCGGCCAGACGGTGATCGAGGCCACCAGCGGCAATACCGGGATCGGGCTCGCCATGGTGTGTGCCCGCAAGGGCTATCCGCTGGTGGTAACCATGGCGGAGAGCTTCAGCGTGGAGCGGCGCAAGCTGCTGCGCTACCTGGGCGCCCGGGTGGTGCTGACCCCGGCCTCGGAGAAGGGCACCGGCATGCTCGCCAAGGCCATCGAGCTGGCCGAGACGCATGGCTACTTCCTGTGCCGCCAGTTCGAGAACGAGGCCAACGCCGAGGTGCACTCCCGGACCACGGCCCGGGAGATCCTCGACGACTTCCGGGGCGAGGTGCTGGACTGCTGGGTCTCCGGCTTCGGCACCGGCGGCACCCTCAAGGGGGTGGCCCGCGCCCTGAAGCAGGCGGACCCGGCGACCCGTGTCGTCGTCGCCGAGCCCGACAATGCCCGGCTGCTGGGCAGCGGCCTGGTTCAGCTGCGTCACGCCGGTGGCGTCCCCGCCAGCCACCCGAGCTTTCGCCCCCACCTGATGCAGGGGTGGAGCCCGGACTTCATCTCCCGGCTCACCGAAGAGGCGCTGGCGGCCGGGCTCGTCGACGAGCTGGTGCCGGTGGCGGGTAGCGAGGCCCTGCGGCTCGCCCGCGAGC
The DNA here is from genome assembly GCF_003202205.1 of Halomonas sp. LBP4. Lineage (GTDB taxonomy): Bacteria > Pseudomonadota > Gammaproteobacteria > Pseudomonadales > Halomonadaceae > Halomonas > Halomonas flagellata. The sequence continues at coordinate 138,440 of NZ_PDOG01000001.1, read as the reverse complement.
TTGCCCGCCGGGAGGGCATCTTCGTCGGCATCTCCAGCGGCGCCACCCTGGCCGCCGCCCTGGACGTGGCCCGGCGCTCGCCCCCGGGCAGCAACATCGTCTGCATGCTGCCGGATACCGGCGAGCGCTACCTCTCCACCCCGCTGTTCGAGGGCATCGGCGAGCAGATGAACGACGAGGAGCTGGCCCTGTCGCGTTCCACGCCGGGCTATCGCTTCGACACCGTGCCCGCCGCGACCCGGCAGCCGCAAGCGGAGCGGGGCGAGCGGGTGGAACTGGATGCGGAGGCCGAACGGTGCGTCGACGGGATCGTGGCGGCGGAGCCGGTGGTGATGTTCGCCCTGGAGTGGTGCGAGTTCTGCTGGTCGGTACGCAAGCTGTTTGCGCGGCTGGGCATCGAGTATCGCAGCCTCGACCTCGATTCGGTGGCCTACCAGGCGGACGACCTGGGGGGCAGGATCCGCGCCGTGCTGGCCGAACGCACCGGGGCCAGGACCATTCCCCAGATATTCATCGGTGGCGAGCATGTCGGCGGCTGTAGCGAGCTGTTCGACGCCTGGCGTGACGGCCGGCTGCGCGCTCGTCTCGAGGCGTGCAGCATCGACTACCGCGGCGACGTCGACCTCGATCCCTACGACCTGCTGCCCGGGTGGCTGCACCCCCGCACAGCGACGGCGTGACGGACCCCGTGACCTGCCCATCCATCGAGGAGACCCTGCCATGTCCTTTATCCAGACCGTGGCACCCGAGCAGGCCTCGGGCGAGGTGCTGGCGATGTACCAGCGCCAGCAGGCCCACTTCGGCTACCTGCCCAACTATGCCAGGGCGTTCAGTCACCGCCCCGATGTGATGGCGAGCTGGGCGACCCTGCTGGCGACCATTCGCCGCCATGTCGATCCCCGGCGGTTCGAGCTGGTGACCCTGGCCGCCGCCCAGGCGCTGGGCAACTCCTACTGTGCACTGGCCCATGGCAGGGCGCTGGAGGGGCTGCTCGGTACCGACGATACCCGGGCCATCGTCGCCGGCGATGAACGGAGCACGCTGACCGAGGCGGAACGCGCCATGATGGAATTCGCGCGCCTGGTGGCCCGGGATGCGAGCAGGGTGTGCCAGGGCGATGTCGACCGGCTGCTGGCGCTGGGCTTCGCCGACGAGGAGATCTTCGACATCGTCACCGTGGCCGCGGCGCGGGCCTTCTTCACCAAGGTGCTGGATGGCCTCGGCACCGAGGCGGACGCCGTCTTCCGGGAGATGGCGCCCGAGTTGCGCGAGGCGCTCACCGTGGGGCGGGCCATCGCGGCAGCCGAGTCCGACAGGCGGCTACGGAACAGCCATGAGGCCACCAGGCTCACCACCCGGGGCATGATCAGATAGACCACCAGGGGCACGATGGTGGCGGCGACCAGGCCGTGGCGGATGCCCCAAGGGTCGAGGGCCCGGCAAGTGCCGGGCCCCACACCGTTTAGCCCTTCTGGGCGGTGTAGCTCTGGATCAGGTTGGCGTAGGCGGGCAGGTGACCGGCCAGCAGGCCGCCGAAGCCCTCGATGTCGTTGCGCCAGTCGCGGTGCAGCTCGCAACCGACCCCGAACCAGGTCATCAGCTGGGCGCCGGCCTGGGACATGCGATCCCAGGCGGCGTCACGGGTGGTCTGGTTGAAGGTGCCGGAGGCGTCGGTGACCACGAACACCTCATAGCCCTCCTCCAGGGCCGAGAGCACCGGGAAGGCCACGCACACCTCGGTGACCACGCCGGCGATCAGCAGCTGCTTCTTGCCGGTGGCCTTGAGGGCCGCCACGAACTCCTCGTTGTCCCAGGCGTTGATCTGCCCGGGGCGGGCGAAGTAGGGGGCGTCGGGGAAGGCTTCCTTGAGTTCCGGCACCATGGGCCCGTTGGGGCCATCCTCGAAGCTGGTGGTGAGGATGGTGGGGATCTCGAAGAACCTGGCGATATCGGCCAGGGCCAGCACGTTGTTCTTGAAGTCGTCGGGGCTGAAGTCGCGCACCAGCGAGAGCAGGCCGGCCTGGTGGTCGACCATCAGCAGGGCGACATCGTCCTTGTTCAGGCGGTTATAGGCATAGGACATCTCATTTCTCCTTTGCTACCTCGGATGGAGCGCCCGGCGGGGATGCCGGGCGCGATCGGCCGCGGCGATGCCGCTAGCCATTCAGGTTGCCGAACTTGCCTTGCTGGAAGTCGGCAAGGGCCTGGTGGATCTCCTCCGCGCTGTTCATGACGAAGGGGCCATGGCCCACCACCGGCTCGTCGAGGGGCTCGCCGCCGAGCAGCAGCAGCCTGGCATCGTTGTTGGCCTCCAGGCGCAGCGCATCGCCCCGACGCTCGAAGGCCACCACCGCCTCGTCGCGTACCACGGCGTCGTCGTTGACCTGCACGGTGCCCTCGAGTACCACCAGCAGGCTGGTATGCCCCTCGGGCACCGCCAGCGAGACCTCGCCGCCTGCCTGCAGGCGCAGGTCCCAGAGGTCGATCGGCGTGAAGGTGCGGGCTGGCCCTCGATGGCCCCGATACTCGCCGGCGATCACGCGCAGCTCGCCGGCCCGTCCCGGCAGCGAGACTCGTGGGATCTCGGCGTCGAGCAGGGTCTGGTAGGCCGCGGGCGCCGACTTGTGTTCGGCCGGCAGGTTGACCCACAGCTGCACCATCTCCAGGGAGCCTCCGCGCTCGGTGAAGGCGGGGGAGTGGAACTCCTCGTGGACGATGCCCGCCCCGGCGGTCATCCACTGGACGTCGCCCTCGCCGATGCGCCCGCCGCCGCCGCTGGAGTCGCGATGCTCGAGCTCGCCGCGGTAGACCAGGGTCACGGTCTCGAAGCCGCGGTGGGGGTGAGCGCCCACGCCGCGGGGCCGCTGTGCCGGTGCAAAGTCGTGGGGGCCGGCGTGGTCGAGCAGCAGGAAGGGGCTGAGGTGCCCGGCACCCAGGCGGTCATAGGAGAACAGCGAACGGACGGGGAAGCCGTCGCCGACCCAGTGGCCGCGGGGGGCACCGTAGATGCCGAGAATCTTCTTCATGGTGTGGCTCCTGTTCGAGTGAGGGGCGCTTGCCCGATGCAGGAAGCCTAGGAGGGGAACGATGAAGGCGGTAGAGGGTATAATTCACACTCTCCGTTCCATGAATAGGACGACAAGGGCGGCTCAACCATGCAGGATCTCAACGACCTCTACTACTTCGCCCAGGTGGTAGAACACGGTGGCTTTGCCCCGGCCGGCCGGGCCCTGGGCGTTCCCAAGTCGAAGCTGAGCCGGCGCATCGCCCAGTTGGAGGAGCGCCTGGGCACCCGGCTGATCCATCGCTCGACGCGCCACCTGTCGGTCACCGAACTGGGCCAGGCCTACTACCGCCACTGCGTGGCGATGCTGGTGGAGGCGGAGGCCGCCGAGGAGCTGATCCAGCGCAACCTCGCCCTGCCGCGGGGCACGGTGCGACTGAGCTGCCCGCCGAGCCTGCTGCACTACCTGATCACGCCGCTGCTGGTGCGCTTCATGCGGCAGTGTCCCGACGTGGCGGTGCAGGTGGAGGCCACCAGCCGCCGGGTGGACGTGGTCAGGGAGGGCTTCGACATGGCGATCCGGGTGCGCTTCCCGCCGCTGGAGGACAGCGACCTGGCCATGAAGGTGCTGTCGCGCAGCCCCCAGCGGCTGATGGCGGCGCCCGGCCTGTTCGGAGGCACGCCGCTGCCGCGCGCCCCCAGCGACCTGGCACAGCTGCCGAGCCTGGACTTCGAGCAGGTCGACAAGCAGCACGTCTGGGAGCTGGACGGACCGGACGGCATGACCGCCCAGATTCGACATCGGCCGCGGTTGGTCACCGACAACGCCGAGACCCTGCACCAGGCGGCCCTGAACGGCCTCGGTGTGGTCAAGCTTGCCCTGCTGGTGGCGGGGCGGGATCTCCAGGCGGGCCGGCTCGTCGACGTGCTACCCGGCTGGGAGCCGCGGGGCGGCATCCTGCATGCCGTCTTTCCCTCGCGGCGCGGGCTGCTTCCCTCGGTCCGGGCGCTGCTCGACTTCCTGGGCGACAACATCAACGAGCTGGACTTCACTAGCCTGGCGTCGCAGTTCCCGGGAGGGGAGTAAGGGCGTCTGCTGGCGGGTGCCGGGTGATTCCCTCGCGTCGCTAGCGCGAGGGTTCAGCACAGCCGGCTGCCGAGCAGCAGCAGGCCGGCATCCAGGCTGTGCCAGCCCCACCAGGCCAGTGCCAGGGCGCCGGCGGTGGTGAGCGCGGCGGAGAGGACCAGGAGCCGATGACTGTGTGTCATGCCTGGACCTCGCTGGGCGTGGAGCGGCTGATGGGCTGTTCGCTGATGAACCAGTGCAGGGCCGCCGCCGCCACCGAGAGCAGGATGGCGAGCTGCCACACCAGGTCATAGTCGCCGTGGAGATCGTAGAAGTAGCCGCCCAGCCAGACGCCCATGAAGGAGCCCAGCTGGTGGAAGAGGAAGACGATGCCGCCGAGCATCGACAGGTGGCGCACACCGAACACCGCGGCCACGATGCCGTTGGTCAGCGGCACGGTGGAGAGCCACAACAGGCCCATGGCGATGCCGAACAGGTAGGCGCTGGCGGGGCTCAACGGGAAGACGATGAAGGCGGTGATCACCACGCCGCGGATGAGATAGAGCCAGGTCAGCAGCCGCGACTTGGAGAAGTGGCCGCCGAGCCAGCCGGCGGTGTAGGTGCCGAGGATGTTGAACAGCCCCACCAGTGCCAGCACGGTGCTGCCCACGTGCACGGCGATGCCGTTGTCGAACAGGTAGCCCGGCAGGTGTACGCCGATGAATACCACCTGGAAGCCGCAGACGAAGAAGCCCAGGCAGAGCAGCCAGAAGCCGCGGCGGCCGGCGGCCTCGTCGAGGGCGGCCCGCAGGCTGATGTCGCTGTCCTGGCGGGGCGAGGGGCGGTCCCTGAGCATGCCGCCCAGTGGCACCATCAGGGCCGCCAGGGCGCCCATCACCAGCAGTGCCGCCGACCAGCCCAGCCACTCCAGCAACCCGAGGGTGCCCGGCAGCATGGCGAACTGGCCGAACGAGCCCGCCGCGCTGACGATGCCCATGGCCATGCTGCGTTTCTCCGGTGCCACGGCGCGGCCCACGGCGCCGAGAATCACCGAGAAGGTGGTGCCGGAGAGCCCCAGGCCGATCAGCACCCCGGCGGACAGCGACATGCCCAGTGCGGAATCCGAGAGCCCCATGAACGTCAGCCCCAGGGCATAGAGCAGCCCGCCGATCGCCACCACCCGGGCGGCGCCGAAGCGGTCGGCCAGGGCCCCGGTGAAGGGCTGGGAGAGCCCCCAGAGCAGGTTCTGCAGTGCCAGGGCGAAGGCAAACACCTCGCGCCCCCAGCCGAGCTCGCTGCTCATCGGCTCCATGAAGAGCCCGAAACCATGACGCAGGCCCATGGCCACGGAGATGACCAGGCTGCCCAGCAGGACCAGCAGCAGGGTATGGCGACGAAGGGCGTCCATATCGAGATGCCTGTTTGCAGACTAATGAGTTGCCACTATCGCGCGTCCTCGGCCTGCTGGCCATAGTCGCTTTCCTGCGACAGTGCTGTCGCCCAAACGCCACATGGGTGATGTGGCCGCTCTTCGCTAGAATGGGGGCCCGGATCATCACAAGGAGATTTCCATGCCCCGGCGCCTGTTGACCCTGTTCGTTGCCTTGCTCGCTGTCCTGCTGGTGGCCGGTTGCAGCTACCAGCCGGCGCGTATCAAGTCCGAGCCACTGATCGTCATCGATGACGACCGCGGCCACTCCCACGGCGGCCGCTTCTGCCCGCCGGGGCAGGCCAAGAAGGGGCGCTGCTGACCTTGCACGGTCTTTCCTTGCTCCGGGCTTGGCGTGACCGGGGCAGGGGATATACTGATTGGAAACAGTGTTCGTTCAGTAGTGCCCGAGCCGCCATCCGCCCACAGAGGCAGTCATGGTCACGGACCGTGAGAGAAGGCGTACCGAGCCGGGAACGCAGGGAGCCGATCACCCGTTCATTGCCTTGCGAGGTATTCGCCATGATGACTCCCATGCGCCTGCTGATGCTCGCCGTGGTAGCCGGTACCCTGACACTGGCCGGTTGCAGCTATACCCCGGCGCGCATCCATTCCGAGCCGCTGATCGAGATCGACGGCTTCAGTGGGCATCGTCACCACGATCGCCATCGCCGCGTGGAGCGACACTACTACTACGATGACCGTCGCCGTGGCGGCTTCTGCCCGCCTGGGCTGAGGATGCAGGGCCGTTGCTGAGGCGAGGTCGAACGAGGATGCGATGAAGCTCTTCTATCACCCCGACCAGGAGCGCCATGCGCCGCCCACCTTCCTGCTGCGTGGCCGGACGGTGGCCTCCCCCGAGGGGCCGGTCCGCGCCGAACTGCTGGCCGAGGGTCTCGACCGCGCGGGGCTCTCGCTGACCACGCCGGCCGATGCCGACAGTCCGATCCTGCGGGGGCGGCTGGCGCGGGTCCATACGCCGCGTTACCTCGATTTCCTCGAGACCATTCATGCCCGCTGGAGTGAGTTGCCGGATGCCGCCGAGATCGTCGCCCCCAATGTCCACCCCTGCGGCGGCGGGCACCACTATCCCCGGCATCCGGTGGGCCGGGTCGGCTGGCACATGCACGACATGGCCTGCCCCATGACCGCCGACAGCTTTGCCGGCATCCTGGCCAGTGCCGCCAGCGCCGAGGCCGCCGCCGAGGCGGTGCTGGCGGGCGACCGTGCCAGCTATGCGCTGTGCCGCCCGCCGGGGCACCATGCCGGACCGGAGCGGGCCGGCGGCTTCTGCTTCCTCAACAACTCGGCGCTCGCCGCCACCGTGCTGCGCGAGCGCTTCTCGCGGGTGGCGATCCTCGATGTGGACCTGCACCACGGCAACGGTACCCAGGACATCTTCTATCACCGCGGTGACGTCTGGACCGGCTCGCTGCACGCCGACCCGGCCGATTTCTACCCCTTCTTCTGGGGCAGCGCCAACGAGGAGGGCCTGGGCGAGGGGCTGGGGACCAATGTCAACCTGCCGCTGCCGCTGGGCAGCGACGGGGCGGTGTTCCTCGAGCATCTCGACCACCTGATCGTGCGCCTGGCCGATTTCCGTCCCGAGGCCGTGATCGTGGCGCTCGGGCTGGACGCCCACAAGGCGGATCCCCTGGCCGGCCTGAGCCTGGAAACCGACGACTTCGCCCGGATGGGCCGACGGCTCGCCGATATCGGCCTGCCCACCGTGCTGGTACAGGAGGGGGGCTACCCCACCGAGCACCTGAGCGAGAACCTGGCCACCTTCATGGGTGGCTTCACCGGTGCCTGAGCGGTACCCTCGATCCGAACACCGGCTTGCGTTACGCCCATCCACCGCAAAGCGAGCAACGTCATGACCGTCCACTACCGCGACAGCAACCTCCGCCTGAGCCAGGCCGCCGTTCACAACGGCACCGTCTGCCTCTCCGGCCAGGTGCCGGAGGCCTGAGATGCGCATCATCACGGCTGAGCAGGTGGGCGCCTCGCTCGAGGACCTGGCCGCCGCCATCGAGGTCTGGGAGCAGCTGGCGGCACGCCCATGACGGTGGGCCGCACCGGCCGCTTTCGCTATCCGTCACGGAAGGACGCTGATGATCATCGCTTTCATGGACGGCCTGCTGCGCCTGGCGCTGTTGCTCTCTACCGCCTGGGGCGCGCTGGCGCTGGCCCATCGGCTGCCGTTGTCGACGGCGGGCCGAAGGTTGGGGGTGGCGGGCTGGGTGGCCGCAGGCGGGTTCTGGCTGTGGCTGCACTGGCTGGGCGCGAGAGCCGCCCCGCTGGCCGGCATGGCGGTCCAGATGGCCGCGCTGCTCGCCTGGTGGCGCGGCCTGCGACCGTCGAAGGACCTCGACTGGGCCGAGGACGTGGCGCACCTGGCCACCGGCGAGGTCGAGGGCAACCGGCTGACGCTGCACCATGTCCGCCACTTCACCTGGCTGACTCGGGACGAGGCCGTGAGCGCCTGGGAGACCCGGCACTACGACCTGGACCGGCTGTCGTCGGTGGACCTCTTCATCTCCAGTTGGGGCCGTCCGGGCATTGCCCATGTGCTGATCAGTTTCGGTTTCCAGGGCGAGCAGGGCGATGACGGCGAGTTCGTGGCCTTCTCGGTGGAAGTGCGTCGCGAGCGACACGAGCGCTTCTCGGAGATCGGCGGCTTCTTCAAGCAGTACGAGCTGGCGATCATCGCCGCCGACGAGCGCGATGCGGTGCGCCTGCGTAGCAACGTGCGCGGCGAGCGGGTCATCCTCTACCGTGTCACCCTTTCGCCCGAGGACCGACGCGAGTTGCTGCTGGCCCTGGTCAAGGTGGCCAATCGGCTCGACCACGAGCCGCGCTTCTACCACACCATCACCGCCAACTGCACCACCCTGGTGTTCGCCATGATGCGCCGCATCATCGAGGGGTTGCCCATGGACCACCGCCTGCTGCTGACCGGGCTGCTGCCCGGCTATGTGCACGACCATGGCGGGCTCGTCGAGGGCTACTCCCTGGCCGAGCTTCGCCAGTTAGGGGATATCACCGAGCGTGCCCGCCGGGCCCATGAGGCCACGGACTTCTCGCGCCGCATCCGCCAGGGCGTGCCGGGCTGGGAGTCGTTCGCCGGCCCGCACGAATAAAAGCGCCACGACGGCGAGCGTCGTGGCGGCATGCGGCTCCTCCCTGGGCATCGTCCCGATGCCATGGCCCCTGCCGTCAAGACCTGGGCCTCCCTCGGGTGCGTCCCGCACCCTCGCATCCCTGGCGTGGGGGGTGGCAGTGTCCCTTGCCTGTCCCGCCTGGCGGGCCCCTCCTTTATCGCGCATCAGGATGACAGTCCGATCACCGGGCGATGACGATATCGTGACGGCGAGCGTGGCTCACTTCTCCAACGAGCCGAGCAGGCCGCGCAGCAGCGACAGCTCGCGGCGCGAGGGCCGGGCGCGGGCGAACAACGCCTGCAGCTGCGCCTCGGTGCGGGCGTGGGGCTGGGTGAGGAAGCCGCTTGCCTGCATGACCCGGCTCAGGTGGTCGTGGAAGTGGGCGAGCTGCTCCCGGGTCGGCTGTCGCTCCCCGGCGGGGCGGGGTGGCCGGTAGCCGCTGCCGGGGCGCCGGCGCCAGGCCTTGAACACCTCGTAGGCGAGCACCTGTACCGCCTGGGCCAGGTTGAGGATGCCGTAGTCCGGGTTGGCGGGAATGCTCACCTGGTGACTGCAGCAGCGGATCTCGTCGTTGGTCAGGCCGAAGCGCTCACGTCCGAACACCAGCGCCACCGGGTCATGGACGGCATGCGTCACCAACTCGCCGGCCATCGCGTCCGGTTCGTCGAAGTGGGGCAGCGGCAGGCTGCGCAGCCGCGCGCTGGCCCCCACCACCTGCACGCAATCGGCCACGGCCTCCTCGAGGGAGGCCACCAGCCGGGCCTGGTCGACCAGGTCCTCGGCCCCGGCGGCCAGGCGCGAGGCCTCCGGGTCGGGAAACTGGCGCGGATTGACCAGCACCAGGTCGGTGAGGCCCATGGTCTTCATGGCCCGCGCCGAGGCGCCGATATTGCCGGGGTGGTAGGTCTGGACGAGGACGACGCGGATGTTGTGGAGCATGTGGCAGCTGCTGGTGGAGTGGGGCCTGTATTCTAGCGGTAGGACGTAAAGCTGTAAGCCCTAAGCTGTAAGCGCGAAGAAAACCCCCAAAGCCATGGAGTGGGGATTTACGGCTTATAGCTTACAGCTTAAAACTGAAAAACCCCGCCGGTCTCCCGGCGGGGTTCGATCAGGCGAATGCCTGGGAGGTCAGGAGGCGTTGTCGGGTAGCAGCAGGGCATTTCTGCCCCGCCGCCCCCTAAGAACCGTACGTGCGAGTTTCCCCGCATACGGCTCAAGCCTCTGTAAGCCAGTGATCACACTGGCCGGCTGTCACTTACCCTTGCACTCGTTGCATTGCTCCCGTCCCGCAGGCTTAGTGTGGGACGCTTTCCAGCCATCGGCTGGATAGTGGTTCCGGGAGCAGCTCTTTTCCCAGTGATATGCATCACTACCAGTTTCTTTGTAGTAGTAAAGAGGCGCTGGATCAGACATAAGTTCTATCCTTGTTTGCGATGAGAGGACTAGCTTCCTATGGCCGTAGGCTTAGTAAAATTAGTACACCACCGAACGAGGCGTCAAACCGGTCTTGTTGAGTGCAGTTGCCGATGGCAGTTGGGATGCAGCAGTACCAGATTCTCCAGCTCGTCACCGCCACCCTTGTGCCGTTCCACCACGTGGTGGATGTTCCACCCGGTTTCCCAGGTGATGAACTGTTGGCACATCGGGCAGCGCTTGCCTTGCCGGGACCAAAGCGTCTGCAGCTTCTTCCTTCCCTTCGTCGATTCCTTCCAGGAACGTTCCAGCCGCTCCTCGAAATAGGTCTCGAACGCCGGGTCGAAAGGATTCGCTTCCGCCTTGATCTTGGTATGCCGCTTGATCGGCACATCGCTGGCATAGAGCAGATACGCTCGCTTGCCGCCGGGATACTCACCCTGGAAGACCCATTGGCGCTTGCCTGCTGGAGGGAAGTACTTCCCCTTGATCCAGCGCTTGCGCCGGCTCAGGTGCCGTCTCTTGCACCATTGCCATAGCATCTTCCAGATGCGGTAGTCCACGTAGTTGAACGTCTCTTTGGCCGCAACTCCCCGATGGTAGTTGGTCCAGCCCCGAATCATCGGGTTGAGCTGATCCACGATCCACCAGGCAGGCATGGTCTTGTTGGCGTTCAACAGCCTCCTTACATTGGCCAAGAAAGTCTTCACGTTCTTGTGACTCGGCTTGATCAGGCACTTGTCACTGTACTTGCGAATATTCTGGCCCAGGAAGTCGAAACCCTCCGCTATGTGCGTGACAACGGACTTCTCCACCGAAAGGGTGAGCCCACGCTCGGCCATGAAGGCCTCGACGATGGGTTTCACGTCCTCCTCCAGCAGCTCCTTGGAGATGCCGGTGATGATGAAGTCGTCCGCGTACCGCACATAATTGACCTTGGTCTTGTAGCTGGCCTTGGTGTTCTTCCTCCCGAATTGGGATTCGAGCACCGCTTCCAAACCGTCAAGCGCCATATTGGCCAATACCGGCGAGATGATGCCACCTTGCGGTGTTCCCGCCGTCGTCGGAAGGAGCCGTGAGGACTCCATGTATCCCGCTTTAAGCCACTTGCGGAGGACCGTCCTATCCATAGGGATATTCCGGACCAGCCACTCGTGGTCGATGTTGTCGAAGCACCCCTTGATGTCGCCTTCGAGTACCCACTGAGCCGAGTGCTTGCGGCTGAGATTGACGAAGCATTGCTCAATCGCATCCGCGGTGGCTCGCATGGGCCGAAAGCCGTAGGAGTTCCGATCCGCCGTCGTTTCTGCTACCGGTTCGAGCCCAAGCAGGAACAGAGCCTGCATGGCGCGATCCAGCATCGTCGGGATTCCCAGCGGCCGACGTTCACCGTTGGCCTTCGGGATATAGACCCGACGAAGCGGCCTGGGCTTGTAACCCTTCCGCTGCAAACGGAAGATCGCTTCCCACTTGTCATCCGGGGTCTCCCAGCATGCCCCATCGACACCAGGCGTCTTCTTGCCCTGGTTCTCGGTGACGCGTTTCACAGCCAGTGCTCTGGCTGAGAACGAGCGGACCAGCATGCGTTGCAGGGATTTTACCCTGCGCCACTTCTGGTCATGGGCAGCCTTCGCGATCCGTACCTGTAGCCTCCTCACACGGCGATGGCAGACCTTCCAATCGATGGTGTGCCAGCTCGATGCCGAGTGGGAGAATGCAGGTACGCTTTCCAGAGTACTCATCTTGCTATCCTCCTCTGAGCATTGACGAAAAATGCCCCGAGGGGTGAAGACGGCACTATCCCCTTGCGGGGAAGGTGAGCCTCACCCCGCAAGGGCATTCGTACTGTCCATCCAAACCGCGGATGGTGCTTATCAGGCGGCTTTACACGCCTTCACGCGATCAGAGACCAGACAGAAGTCAGCACGCTTTCGCGTCGGGGCAAAGTTCGAACCCCTATCCCGTCCATTACAGACGGGCATTCGCTTTTTCTGTCCTCCTCTACCCGCACCTCCAACAGCTTGCCTTGCGGCTCGCCTGCCCGAGGGCAGAGATACGGGCTTACCGAGTTCCTTTCCTTCTACATGAGTGGGTTAGACCCTGCCTATCCACCGGTAGCCGTGCGTCAGCGTATGCCCAGATGTAAGAGGCATAACCGGCTACACACCTTTTGGTTGAAGCCTGTCAGCAACTTTGGCTCCTTGCGGTTGACGGTGTTTATCAGCAGTTCACTTGCGTTGGTCGTACCACCCAGCCTAGCGTCTCATCCGCCTGTTGCTGGCAGAGTCACTGGCGTGCCTCGCGGCACAGACAGTCCACCGAGGTGGGACTACATTGTCAGGGAGCTTCGCACACCACCGTTGCCAGTGATGCACTACCCCTAGGCTACTGTTGGCTGAACAACAGGTCTCTTTACCCCGAAATACACCAAGGTGAGACAATAGCAGGAAAGGCTTGCGCCACTAGGTGCTAGCAAGCTTTGTAGACACGGCAATCTCTGCTACATCATCCGGCCATTTGGCCGAACTTCAGCATTGATAGATCCGTCGCCGTGAGGCGAGGACTCGGGGTTTCCCCCAGACACCGAGAACGGTACACCCTAGTTACAGGTGACCGGTATCCGGGTCTTGAGAAAGCCCCGGATACCGGGTTTAGCAAATTGCTTTTTCTGCGGGTGTGTGGCCACCGACTCTAGGGTCGGTGACCACAATGATGTAGCCCGCTAGGCTAGCTACCTAAGCGACTCTCGTCGCACTACATCATGCCGCCCATGCCACCCATGCCGCCCATGCCGCCCATGTCCGGAGCAGCGTCCTTCTCTTCCGGGTCGTCGGCGATCATGCACTCGGTGGTGATCATCAGACCCGCCACGGAACCGGCGGACTGCAGCGCAGAGCGGGTCACCTTGGCCGGGTCCAGCACACCCATCTCGAACAGGTCGCCGAACTCGCCGGTCTGGGCGTTGTAGCCGAAGTTGCCTTCACCCGCCTTGACCTCGTTGAGGATCACGGAGGCTTCCTGGCCGGCGTTGGTGACGATCTGACGCAGCGGTGACTCCAGGGCGCGCAGCGCGATGGCGATACCGTGGGTCTGGTCCTCGTTGTCGCCCTTGAGGTCCTTGATCTTGGTCAGCACGCGGATCAGGGCGGTACCACCGCCAGGCACCACGCCTTCCTCGACGGCGGCGCGCGTGGAGTGCAGGGCGTCCTCGACGCGGGCCTTCTTCTCCTTCATCTCCACTTCGGTGGCGGCACCGACGCGGATCACGGCGACACCGCCGGCCAGCTTGGCGACACGCTCCTGGAGCTTCTCGCGATCGTAGTCGGAGGAGGTTTCCTCGATCTGGGCGCGGATCTGGTTGACGCGGGCCTCGATGTCACCCTCGCCACCGGCACCATCGATGATGGTGGTGTTTTCCTTGGACATGGTGATGCGCTTGGCGCTGCCCAGGTGGTCCAGGGTGGCCTGCTCGAGGGTCAGACCCACTTCCTCGGAGATCACGGTGCCGTTGGTCAGGATGGCGATGTCCTGCAGCATGGCCTTGCGACGATCACCGAAGCCGGGCGCCTTGGCGGCGGCGACCTTGACGATGCCGCGCATGGTGTTGACCACCAGGGTCGCCAGGGCTTCGCCCTCGATGTCCTCGGCGATGATCGCCAGCGGCTTGCCGGCCTTGGCGACGGCTTCCAGCACCGGCAGCAGTTCGCGGATGTTGGAGATCTTCTTGTCGACCAGCAGCAGGTAGGGGTCTTCCAGCTCGACCGCCATGGTGTCCTGGTTGGTCACGAAGTAGGGCGACAGGTAGCCGCGGTCGAACTGCATGCCTTCGACCACTTCCAGCTCGTCTTCCAGGCCACGGCCTTCGTCGACGGTGATGACGCCTTCCTTGCCGACCTTCTCCATGGCCTCGGCGATGATCTCGCCGATAGGCGCGTCGCCGTTGGCGGAGATGGTGCCGACCTGGGCGATGGACTTGCGCTCGGTGCAGGGCACGGCCAGGGCCTCGATCTCCTTGACCGCGGCGATGACGGCCTGGTCGATGCCACGCTTGAGGTCCATCGGGTTCATGCCCGCGGTCACGCCCTTCATGCCTTCGGTGACGATGGACTGGGCCAGCACGGTGGCGGTGGTGGTGCCGTCACCGGCGACGTCGGAGGTCTTGGAAGCGACTTCCTTGACCATCTGGGCGCCCATGTTCTCGAACCTGTCCTTGAGTTCGATCTCCTTGGCGACGGAGACGCCGTCCTTGGTCACGGTCGGGGCACCGAAGGATTTCTCGAGCACCACGTTGCGGCCCTTCGGCCCCAGGGTGGCCTTCACGGCGTTGGCCAGGATATCGACCCCACGGGCCATGCGCTTGCGGGCGTCGTCGGAGAACTTGACTTGTTTTGCTGCCATTTTCGAAGTCTTCCTATGAGTTCGTGAACGTCAGATTTGAGCGGTATTCGTGCGAGTCTCGGCGTTGCTTCGGGCTGTTCAGCCTTCGACCACGGCCAGGATGTCGGACTCACTCATGATCAGGACTTCTTCGCCGTCGATCTTCTGCTTCTCGACGCCGAAGCCCTCCTTGAAGATCACGGTATCGCCGACCTGCACATCCAGCGAGCGGACATCGCCGTTGTCGAGAATCCGGCCATTACCGACGGCGAGTACCTCGCCTCGAGTCGGCTTTTCCTGGGCGTTACCCGGGAGCACGATGCCGCCAGCGGTTTTCTGTTCTTCTTCCACGCGACGGATGACGACGCGATCGTGCAAGGGACGGATGTTCATTGCTCACGTTCTCCTGATGGTTTGCTGTGCCATGACGTCACTGCCATGGCGGTTCATCATCACCCTCGCAGTCGGGCCGCGAGGTGGAGGCGACGAATCGCCTTCCTTGTCGATGGCCCGGGGCTGACCCCGTGCCGAAGCCTGTTGCTGAGCGAGAAGTGGGGGCTGGGCAGGGGCTTTCAAGGGCGCCGAAGAAAAAAAATTCATGCCCGCCCTCGCTCAACGGCGCCGCTCGTCGCGGCCGATGAAATCGCCTTCCAGGGGGGCCTCCCGGGAGTCGCTGCCGGAAGCTTCCTGCTCCTGCCGTGGGGCGTCGTCCCCGCGGCCGGCCTGTTGCCAGTCGGCCGCGGGTCCCTGGTCGGAGCGGGAGCCACAGCGGTGCACCGTGCGGTGCTGCAGGCGGATGCCGAGCCACCCCAGCAGGCGACCGAGCAGGCGCCGGGCATCGGGAACCAGGCAGATGAAGCCCAGGGCGTCGGAGAGGAAGCCCGGCGCCATCAGCAGGGCGCCGCCGAAGATCAGTGCCGCCCCGGTCAGCAACTCGCCGGAGGGCACCTCGCCCCGGGCCATGCGTTCCTGGGCGCGGGCGAAGGTCGCGACCCCCTCGCGGCGTATCAGGTGCAGGCCGATGAAGCCGGTGGCCAGTACCAGAAGCAGCGTGGTCAGCAGGCCGATCTGGCTGCCGACGGAAAACAGGATGACGAAATCGAGCAGGGCGAAGAGGGTGAAGGCGAGCAGAAAGGGCATGACGACTCCGCGGGTGGCAGTTTCGCAGAGGATGGGGGCAGTGGGGGAAAAATCAAGCGGCAGTGGTAGTGAGGCGCCTTTACCTGCCAAAGGTGGAATAATCTTCCATATCTCGATATGACAATGATGCAGTGCATCATAAAGGATGGGGCGGGCCAGCGCCGACCCGCCCGGAGTCCCCCGCTAGAACTCCACCTGATCCTGCAATCCATCGACGGTGCTAGCGCCGATGCCGCCGACCCGGGTGAGGTCGTCGAGGCTCTCGAAGGCGCCGTTCGCTTCGCGCTCTTCGATGATGGCCTCGGCACGGCTGGGGCCGATGCCGGGCAGCTCCGCGAGCAGTTCGGCGTCGGCGCTGTTGACGTTGATCGGCGCGACTTCCTGGGCCAGCGCCGCCAGTGGCGGCAGCCCCAGCAGCAGCCCGAGGATCATGGCGACGACGGGACCTTTCTTCCATTGCTTCATGATGACTCTCCCTTCGGTTTTCCGTTGTGCTCAGGCACCCCGCGGGTGCCCCCTTCAAGCTAGCGTGGGCCTGCCGGCTGCAAGGTCGGCCATTGCCGTCAGTGACTGTCGGCCGGTTGCCATGATCGTTGCGGGTTTTCTCCGACATCTGCTGTCCGCCAGGGCTGATATACTGCCGACAGCATTCCGCCCTCCCACTTCCCCCTGACTGGAGACCGGTCCGTGTCCACCGATTCGCCGCTGATCATCGCCCTCGATTATCCCTCCCTGGATGCCGCCCTGTGCATGGCCGACCAGCTGGACCCCGCGCGTTGCCGGGTCAAGGTGGGCAAGGAGCTGTTCACCCGCAGCGGGCCCGACGTGCTGGAAGCCTTGCACGGGCGTGGTTACGAAGTGTTCCTGGATCTCAAGTTCCACGACATCCCCAATACCGTGGCCGGGGCCGTGCAGGCCGCCGCCGAGCAGGGCGCGTGGATGGTCAATGTCCATGCCGGCGGCGGGCGGCGCATGATGGAGGCCGCCCGCGAGCGGCTCGACCGGCATGGCCTGGCGACCCACCTGATCGCGGTGACGGTGCTGACCAGCATGGCGGCGGGGGACCTCGCCGAGGTGGGGGTCACCGCGAGCCCCGCCGAGCAGGTCGAGCGCCTGGCGCTGCTGGCGCGCGACAGCGGCATGGCCGGCGTGGTCTGCTCGGCCCGGGAATCGACGCGGCTGCGTACGCTGTGCGGCGACGACTTCCTCAAGGTGACCCCGGGCATCCGTCCGAGCTTCGCCGCTGCCGGCGATCAGCGGCGCATCATGGCCCCGCGCGACGCCATGGCGGCCGGCAGCACCCATCTGGTGGTGGGGCGGCCGGTGACCCAGGCGGAAGATCCCATGGCGGCGCTCGCCGCCATCGAGGCGGAACTGGCCGGGGAGTGAGCGCTACTCGCCCTCGATGCCGGTGATCGGCTTGGTGGTGCCCCAGCTGCGACAGCTGGGGCACTGCCAATGCAGCTGTTCGCCGGCGAAGCCGCAGCGTCGGCAACGCTGCCGGGGAAGGGCCTTGAGCAGGGTATCGGTGTGGCGCTTGAGCAGCAGGATGCGCTCGGCGGGCTCGCCCCGGCCGTCGTGTCGGTAGAGGTCCATCAGGTAGTCCACCGCCCCCAGGCTCGGTTTCCGGTTGAGCTGTTCGCTGACCAGGTCGATGGCGGCCTGCAGGCCCTCGCGCTGGCGCAGGGTCTCGGCGAGCAGGATGATCACGCTGGTGGAGGGCGCGCGCTCGAGCAGCTCCCGCAGGCACTGGATCAGGCCCTCCTCGTCGTCCAGCAGCCGATAGGCCCTGGCCAGCGGCTCGAGGATGGTGGGGGCGAAGGCCGGATCCTGATCGGGGATGCGCTTGAGGAGGCGGATCTCCTGCTTGTAGTGACCGGTATCGTGCTCCATCCCGGCCAGCAGCAGGTTGGCGCGCACGCAGCGCCCGTCGGTGGCCAGCGCCTGGCGCAGGTGGCGCCGGGCCAGCGCCGGGCTGGAGGTGTGGCGTTCCTGCTCGGCCAGTTCGCAGAGCCAGTGGGCGGCGGCACGGCGGATGTCGTCGTGCTGGCGCACCAGCTGGGGCAGGGCCACGTCCAGCGCCGCCTTCCATTCCCCTTCACGCTCCAGCAGGTCGACCAGCAGTCGCTTGGCCGACTGGCGGATCTCCTCGTCCGGGGTGTCTCGCACCAGGCCGTGCAGCAGGCGTTCGGCGCGGTCGAGCAGCCCCAGCTTGAGGAAGTCGCGTGACAGCTCGAGCTGGACCCGTTCGCTCTGAATGGCGGTGAGGGTCGGGCGGGCGAGCAGGTTCTGGTGGATCTTCACCGCACGGTCGGCCTCGCCACGGGTGCGGAAGAGGTTGCCCAGGGTGATGTGGGTCTCGATGGTTTCGCTGTTGACCTCCAGGGCGGCCACGAAGGTCTCGATGGCTCGGTCCTGCTGATCATTGAGCAGGTAGTTGAGGCCCACGAAATAATCCCGCGCGAGGGGTGTCGAGGGCGCGGGATCGTGGTAGCGACTGCGGTCGCGGCGGCCGAGCCACCAGCCGATGGCCACCGCTGCCAACAACAGGGCCAGCAGCAGAACATCGGGCATTTAGGGGAGTTCCTTCATCTCCTGGATGCGCAGGCGGTCGAGCTCCTTGCGCTGCTGCTGGTTGTGACGCTGGGCGCGTGTCAGCAGGGTGCGCAGGCGGAGGTAGACGCCAGTCATGGCCAGCATCCCCAGCAGCACACCGCAGGCCAGGGCGGCCAGCAGCCATACCGACAGCGAGGCAGCGGGAAGCTCGATCCAGATCAGGTTGAGGGGCAGCGCCTGCTGATTGTTGACGGCGAAGAGGATGCCGATGAGCAGAACCGCCAGCAGGATGATGGCCAGGATCAGGCCTTTGAGCCAACGCATGAACTTGTCCCCTGTGATGTCAGTCGGTATGGCAATGGAAATGGGAGCCCGGTGGGAGGAGAAGCACTCAGTAGCCGAGGGCACGACTGGCGTCTACCTGCTCGCGCAGCTCCTTGCCGGGCTTGAAGTGTGGCACGAACTTGCCGCTCAGCGCGACCGGTTCGCCGGTCTTGGGGTTGCGGCCGACCCGCGGCTCGCGATAGTGCAGCGAGAAGCTGCCGAAGCCGCGGATCTCCACGCGCCCCCCCTCGGCGAGGGTGTCGGTGATATCGTCGAGGATCAGTCGCACCGCCGCTTCGACTTCCTTGATCGACAGCTCGGGCTGTCGCATCGCAATCTGCTCGATCAACTCTGACTTGGTCATCGGCTCTCTCCATGCATTCGTGCCTGGGCCTGTCTGTTTCCCGGCGTTGTTGTTTCGTCAAAGCATACTGTGCAAATCGTGATAAAACAACGAACTACGACTATAGAGGCCGGAATGCCCCCGCGCGGGCCGGCGCAGGCTGTTGCCGGGAGGGGGCTCGGGTATACTGGCGCCACATTCACCCGGACTGTCGAGGTCGACGTTGAGCGAACAATCGTCCATGGACGCTGCCCTGCGCAAGCGACTCTACTGGCACTCCCGCCGTGGCATGTGGGAGCTGGACCTGCTGCTGATTCCCTTCCTCGAGCAGTGCTATGACGCCCTGAGCGAGGCGGACCAGGCCGCCTACCGGTCGCTGGTCGACGAGGAGGACCAGGACCTCTTCGCCTGGCTGATGCGCCGCGAGTGGCCGGAGGAGCCGGTGCGCCGGCGCATCGTGCAGATGATCGTCGAGCATGCCGAACACCCCGATAGCGCTGCGCATCGTCCCGTCTAGGCTGTTGCTGCTCGTCCATCTGCTGCTGGCCCTGGCGGTGATCGGCCTGGCGCTGTGGGTCTCGCCGCCCGGTGTCGCCCTGCTCGCCATCGTGAGCCTAGCCGGCGTGCTGGTGTGGGTGGCGCACCGCCGGGCCCGGGGAGAGCTTCGCGGGTCGCCGCGGGTCTCCGGGGGCACGAGCTGGTGGTGGCGCGAGCGTGCCGGGGCGCCCTGGCAGCCGGTGGCCCTGCGGTGCGACTATCTGGGCCCCTGGCTGATTGGCCTGCGCCTCGACGGGCGTCGGCTCTGGCTCTGGCCCGACAGCAGCGACACTGCCTCGCTGCGCGCGCTCAGGCGCGCACTGGTCGCCTTGCCCTGACACGCCGTCGGGTGCATCGGATGGCGTGGCTCGGCGCATCGCCGCCACGCCGGACCGTCACGCCTCGTCCAGATCGCTCAGCCGGGTTCTCGAGGGCCGCGGCGCCGGATCACCATGGACCGGACAGTCGGGGTTGTAGTGCAGGCCGCGGGATTCGCGGCGCGCCCTGGCGCTGGCCACGGTGAGCCGCGCCAGGCGCAGGGCGTGCCGGAGGCTCGTCAGCCCGGCATCGGCCGCCGCCCGTCGCAGCCGAGGGGCCAACTCGGCCTGGAGGCGAGCCAGGCCGTCGGCGGCCTCGGCGAGGCCGGCATCGCGGCGCATGATGGCGACCCGGGCGCTCATCAGGCTGCGCATCGCCTCGAACGCCTCGGCGATCGTTGCCGCGGGCAGCCGCTCGTCGCCGTCGTGTCCTGGCAGCAGAGGGGCGGTAGAGGCGGGTTCGCTCCGGCTCAGGCACCGGGCGCAGCTGCGGGCAAACACCAGGCACTCCAGCAACGAATTGCTGGCCATGCGGTTGGCGCCGTGCAGGCCGGTGCAGGCGACCTCGCCGATGGCATACAGCCGCGGCACCGTCGTGGCGCCGTCCAGGTCGGTGGCGACGCCGCCACAGCTGTAGTGGGCCGCCGGTACCACGGGGATCGGCGAGCGGGCGATATCGAGGCCACGGCTCGCGCAATGGGCATGGATGGTGGGGAAGTGGTGGCGGATCGTTGCCTCGCCCAGGTGGCGGACGTCGAGGAAGACGTGGTCGCTGTCGGTGCGCTGCATCTCGGCATCGATGGCCCGGGCGACGATGTCGCGCGGTGCCAGCTCGGCCCGCGGGTCCAGCGCCGGCATGAAGCGCTCGCCCGCGGCGTTGAGCAGCAGCCCTCCCTCGCCGCGCACCGCCTCGCTGATCAGGAAGGGCGGGCCATCCGGGTCGTAGAGGCAGGTGGGGTGGAACTGCTGGAACTCCAGGTTCATCAGCTCGGCACCGAGTTCGGCGGCCATCATCATGCCCTCGCCGCTGGCCGGGCGCGGGCTGGTGGTGTGGCGGTAGAGCCCGCTGGCGCCGCCGGTGGCGAGCACGGTGTCCTCGGCCAGCAGGTCGTGTCGCTCCCCCCCGGCGTCGAGGCAGCGGACCCCCCGGCAGTGGCCGGCGGCGTCGCCGATCAGGTCGATGGCGGTGAGGTCGGAGCGCAACGTGATGGCCGGGTGCGCCACGGCATGGGCCATCAGGGTGTCGACCACGGCACGGCCGGTGGCGTCGTCGGCGTGGATGATGCGTCGCGCGCCGTGACCGCCTTCGCGGGTCAGGTGGTAGGGGTAGGCGGCCTCGGGGCTGGTATCCAGGGTGAAGGGCACGCCCAGCGACAGCAGCCACTCGATGGCGGCCGGGCCCTCTTCCACGGTGAAGCGCACGGCGCGCTCGTCGCACAGGCCGTCGCCGGCCACCAGGGTGTCGGCGACATGGGCGTCGAAATCGTCCAGCGGCGAAAGCACGGCGGCGATGCCCCCCTGGGCCCAGCGACTGGCGCCCTGGTCGTCGCTGGCCGGACGCAGCAGGGTGACCCGGCGCCGGTCGGCGATCTCCAGGGCCAGTACCAGGCCGGCGACGCCGCCGCCGATGATCAGTACGTCATGCTTGCCGTCAGTCATCTCGCTTTCCTTTTTCGAGCGGGACAGGTCCCTCGCTGGCGCCGGCCCGGTGCGAGGCACTGCGCAGGCGCTTGCTGGGCAGCCGGACCAGGCTGCCCAGGCGTTCCACCAGGGCGTCGGTCAGGCGCGCCAGCTCCCGGTTGAGCCACAGGTAGCCGCTGGGACTGAAGAGGGCGCGGCCGTCGTCGGTGCGGGCATTGCAGGCCAGGTCGGCATGGCGCTGCAGGTCGAACTGGCCGACCCGGACATCGATGGGGTGGCCGGTGCGTACCTGGAAGGCCAGGCTGCCGAGCACCCGGGCCAGGCCGTGCTGCTCGTCGCGCAGCCCGGTCATGGCATCGATACGATCATGTCCGGCGCGCGTCGTCCAGTGCGTCTCGAGCAGCAGCTCGATGGTCGAGAGCATGCGACGCTGCAGGGAGATGATGTCGTCGAGCTCGTTGCGGCGCAGTCGACGCTCCCGGTGGATGGCGTCCACCAGGCCGCGCTGCTTGACCAGCGACGAGCTGGTGGCCTTGAGCAGCGCCCGGGTGTCGACATCCACCGACGAGGAGGCCGAGGTGTGGGCGTGATAGAGCCGCGCCATGCGATCCAGGTTCTCGGCGAGCATGAAGCGCATCATGTCGGTGGCCTTCTGGGGCAGCACCAGCACCGTGACGGCGATGCCCACCAGGGTGCCGAGCAGCACGTCGAAGGCTCGCCACAGGCCGATGCCGAGGTCATGGCTGCCGTCGCCGATCACCAGCAGCAGGCTGATGGCGAACATCAGGCCGCTGTAGCCGTGACGTTTGCCGAAGGTGATCCAGGTGGCCACGCCGATACCGGCCAGGGCGCCGGCCGGCACCAGCTGAGGCACGGGCAGCGGCAGCAGGATCAGCGCCAGCCCCCAGCCCGCGCCGAGTACCGTCCCCAGCAGGCGCTGTCGCCCCTTGTCGAGCACGCCGCCGATGTGCGGCAGGTTGCCCATCACCATGATGGTGCTGACCAGCGCCCAGCTCGAGTGGGGAATGGGGAAGACCGTGATGACGGCGAAGGTGATCACCAGAGCCAGCAGGACACGCAGCACGTGCAGCTTTCGCCGGTGCCGATAGTTGACATGGGGGTCGCGCAAACGCGGCAGGTTCATGAAGCGATGCCCCGTCCGTAGGCTGGAAGCGGAAGGGTCCAGAAGCGAGGCCGGTAGGCTGGTGCCCGGAGTCGGACTCGAACCGACACGGTGTTGCCACCGAGGGATTTTAAGTCCCTTGCGTCTACCAATTTCGCCATCCGGGCGGCACGGGTTCGAGCGAAAACACGGGGGAAAGTGGAGGCTGGAGTCGGAATCGAACCGGCGTACACGGAGTTGCAGTCCGCTGCATAACCACTCTGCCATCCAGCCTCATCGAGCCGTTCCCCGTCGAGAAGCTTCGACGGAGAGAATGGAGCGGGAAACGAGATTCGAACTCGCGACCCTCGCCTTGGCAAGGCGATGCTCTACCACTGAGCTATTCCCGCTCGACTCGAGAGCGAATTATACGGATAAGTCGGTGACTGTCAAACGCTTTTCACTGCCTGCCATCACATCGAACGACTCAGGTGGGGCCAGGCGGCGCGCAGGTAGAGGATCATCGACCACAGGGTCAGCACGGCGGCCACATAGAGGGTGGCGACGCCGAGAGCGGCCAGCGGCGTGGTGGGGGGGAAGGCCAGCAGCACCAGCAGGGCGATCATCTGCAGGCTGGTCTTGACCTTGCCGATCCAGGACACCGCCACCTGGCCGCGCTTGCCCATCTCGGCCATCCATTCGCGCAGTGCAGAGATGACGATCTCCCGACCGATGATCACCAGCGCCGGCAGCGTCAGCCAGATGGCCTCGTAGCGTTCGATCAGCAGGGCCAGGGCCACCACCACCATCAGCTTGTCGGCCACCGGATCGAGAAAGGCGCCGAAGGGGGTCGACTGGTCCCACCGGCGTGCCAGGTAGCCGTCGAGCCAGTCGGTGACCGAGGCCAGGCCGAAGAGGGCGGCGGCCACCGGCATGCTCCAGGCGAAGGGCAGATAGAACAACACCACCAGCAACGGAATGAAGATGATACGAGCCAGGGTGAGGAGGTTGGGTATGTTCATCGCGTGATGCAGTCCTTGCCGGAGAGGGTGGGGCCAAGAGGTCACTCATTCTATCCAGCTTGGGCGTCGTCATCCATGCAGGGCGCGATGAATCGCCTCGGCGAGGGTGGCGCTGATCCCCGGGACCCGGGCCAGCTCCTCGCGGCTGGCCTGCTTCACGCCCTGCAGGCCGCCGAAGAAGCGCAGCAGCTCGCGTCGGCGGCGCGGGCCGACCCCGGGGATCTCCTGCAGGGTCGAGGTGCGCCGGGTCTTGTCGCGCCGTGCCCGGTGCCCGGCGATGGCGAAGCGGTGCGATTCATCGCGGATGTGCTGGATCAGATGCAGGGCGGGGGAGGCGCCATCGAGGTCGAGGCTGCGGTCGACGGTCTCGACGAACAGCCTCTCGAGCCCTGCCTTGCGGGTGGTGCCCTTGGCCACGCCGAGCAGCATCACGCCGGCGACGCCGAGTTCGGCGAACACCTCGCGCGCCATGTTGAGCTGCCCCTTGCCGCCGTCGACGATCAGGATGTCGGGCCGCTCGCCCTCGCCCTCGCCCTCGGTGAGGCGCTTGAAGCGGCGGGTCAGTGCCTGGCGCATGGCGGCGTAGTCGTCGCCGGCGGCCACCCCCTCGATGTTGAAGCGGCGGTAGTCGGACTTGCGCGGCCCGCCCTGGTCGAACACCACACAGGAGGCCACCGTGGCCTCGCCCTGGCTGTGGCTGATGTCGTAGCACTCCAGGCGCCGTGGCACCGCCTCGAGGTTCAGTGCCTCGCGGAGTGCCTCGAAGCGATGTGATAGCTGGGCCTGGCCGGCGAGCTGGCTGGCGAGCTGCTGCTCGGCATTGGTGCGGGCCAGCTCCCGCCACTGGGCGCGGTGACCGCGTACCTGGTCGGTCAGTCGCACGCGCCGACCGGCGCGCTCGCCCAGCGCCCGGGCGATCAGCTCGGCATCCGGCACCCGGTGGCTGGTGATCACCTCCTGGGGGATCTCCCGGGCCTGGCCCAGATAGAACTGGCTGACGAAATCGCCGAGCAGGGCCTCGGGACCCAGGTCCAGGCCGTTGGTCGGGGCGTGATGGCGGGCGCCCAGCAGCCGGCCCTGGCGTACCGTCAGCACCGAGATGCATAGCGCCCCCGGGCGACTGGCCAGGGCGAAGACATCGGCGTCGCCGCCGGCGGTATCGACGAACTGGCGCTGCTGGAGCTGGCGCAGGTGCTGGATCTGGTCGCGCAGCCGGGCGGCCTCCTCGAAGTTCAGCTCGCGGCTGGCGGCCTCCATGTCGCGGGTCAGCTCCCGGGTGACCTGCTCGCTCTTGCCCTCCAGGCACTGCACCGCGTGCTCGAGATCGCGCCGGTAATCGGCCTCGCTGATGTAGCCGACGCAGGGCGCGCTGCAGCGCTGGATCTGGTACTGCAGGCAGGGACGGGTGCGGTGGGCGAAGACGCTGTCCTCGCAGTTGCGGATGCGGAAGATCTTCTGCATCAGCGACAGGCTCTCGCGCACGGCGCCACTGCTGGGGTAGGGCCCCAGGTAGCGGCCATCGTCGCGCCGGGCGCGGGCGCGCTTGTACTCCAGCGCCGGAAAGGGGTGGCGATCGGTGACGAAGACGAAGGGGTAGGACTTGTCGTCGCGCAACAGGATGTTGTAGGGCGGACGCAGCTCCTTGATCAGCGTCTGCTCCAGCAGCAGTGCCTCGGTCTCGCTGTTGGTCACCGTGACCTGGATATCGCCGATGCGGGCGACCAGCGCCTGGGTCTTGGCGTTCAGCGCGCCGCGGAAGTAGCTCGCCAGTCTCGCCTTGAGCCGGCGAGCCTTGCCCACGTAGAGGGTCTCGCCCTGGTCGTCGAGCATGCGGTAGACGCCGGGGGACTCGCTGACGGTGTCGAGGAAGTGGCGGTGATCGAAGCTCATGCAGGGAAACGAGGCCGGGACGTCGAGAGTGCCATCCTAGCAGATCGTGCGAACAGGGGGGGACTCACTCCACGCTGGCGTAGCCATCCACCAGGCCGTGGCGCAGCCCCAGGTGCGTCAGCTCCACGTCGGAGTGCACGCCGAGCTTCTCGAAGATCCGGTAACGATAGGTGTTGACCGTCTTGGGGCTGAGGAAGAGCCGGTCGGAGATATCGGCGACCTTCTGGCAGTTGACGATCATCATCGCCACCTGCAACTCGCGCTGCGAGAGCTGGTCGAAGGGATTCTCCTGGGAGTCGATGCGTGACAGCACCAGGCGCTGGGCGATCTCGGGGCTGACGTAGCGCTGGCCGGCAAAGACGCTGCGGATGGCACCGACCATCTCGTCATGCTGCGAGCCCTTGCTGATGAAGCCATGGGCCCCGGCGTCGAGCAGGCGCTGGGCGAAGGTCTCCTCGAGAAAGGCGGTGAGCACCAGCACGCGGGTATCGTCCATGCCGCGGGTGATCTTGCGGGTCGCCTCGAGTCCCCCGATGCCGGGCATGCGGATGTCCATCAGTACGATATCCGGGCGCAGGCTGCGTGCCTGGGAGATGGCGTCTTCCCCGTCGGCGGCCTCGCCGACCACGCTGATGTCCTCCTCAGCATTCAGCAGGTGGGCGATGCTGGTCCTTACCAGGTGGTGATCATCGGCAACAAGAACCCGGATCAAGGCAGCGCCTCCTGAGCATAGTGACGGATCACCGGCTAAGACGTCGGGGTGGCGTCTCCGGTAACCTAAGGGTGACACAACTTCATCCTAAGAGGAATTGGCTTTTGGTGGGGAATATTCTCGCCCACCCTTATTCTTCGCTCGGGGCTTGACCCGACTGGCGACCCTGCGTAGGATGTGCCTCGTTCTCGCACGGCGAGACAGCGTGGGGCCTTAGCTCAGCTGGGAGAGCGCAACACTGGCAGTGTTGAGGTCAGCGGTTCGATCCCGCTAGGCTCCACCAACGAGTTTAGAAGAATCAGCCGCCTGGAGCAGTGCTCCAGGCGGCTTTTTCGTGTGCTCGTAAAACGCTGCCGAAGTGTCCCGCAAGCCTGCGGGGCGGACCGTGGGTGAGGGTGGGCGGCGACAGAGACGGCATCGCCCATGCTGGGGAGTGGCGCCGTCGTCTGGCCGGTACGGGTGGCGGCGGCTGAAGGGGGTCAGGCGCAGTCGGCGGCGCCTTGGTCGAACATGTCGAACAGCAGCTCGCGGCCCAGGGCGGTGAGCACGAAGCGGTCATGCTCGTTGTAGGCGGCGGCCTCGCTGCGCTCGAGGACGCTCTGGCAGGTGGACCAGTCGCCCGAAGCGGCGGTCAGGTCGCGAATCGCCTGGCGGTCGAGGCCGCGGTGGGGAACCGTCACCGACTCCAGGACGTGGCCATGGTGATAGAGCAGGGCGGCCATGTTCGACAGGCACTGGCGCAGGCTGCGCTGCATGCCGGCCGTGGCGGAAGTGTCGAGTGTCATGCGCTGCATCTCCCTATGACTCGAGTGTGCTGCAGCGCACTATACCACGAAAGTCGATATGCGACCAAAGTCGCACGTCGCCCGGCCGGCTGCTAGCCCTCGACGCGGCCGAGCAGCAGGAACTCCAGCAGCGCCTTCTGGGCATGCAGGCGGTTGCCGGCCTCCTGCCAGACCACGGCGCGGGGGTCGTCGAGCAGGGTCTCGCTGATCTCCTCGCCCCGGTGGGCGGGCAGGCAGTGCAGGAAGAGCACATCCTCCCTGGCGCGGTCGAGCAGCGCCTCGGTGACCTGGAGGTCGGCGAAGTCGGCCTGGCGCCTGGCCTGCTCCTCTTCCTGGCCCATGGAGGCCCAGACATCGGTGGTGACCAGGTCGGCGTCGGCCACCGCCTGCTGCGGGTCGCGGTAGAGGGTGACGCGCTCCCCGGCGGCGTCGAGGATGTCCTGGCGCGGCTCGTAGCCCTCCGGGCAGCAGATGCGCAGCTGGAAGTCGAACTGGCGGGCGGCGTTGATCCAGGAGTGGCACATGTTGTTGCCGTCGCCGATCCAGACCGCGGTGCGTCCCTTCACGCCCCCCCGCAGCTCGGTCCAGGTCATGATGTCGGCGAGCAGCTGGCAGGGGTGGTAGTCGTCGGTCAGGGCGTTGATCACCGGCACCGTGCTGGCGGCGGCGTAGGTCTCGAGCCCCTGGTGGGAGAAGGTGCGGATCATCACCGCGTCGACCATCTCCGCGAGCACCCGGGCGGTGTCCGCGATGGGCTCGCCGCGGCCGAGCTGGGTATCGCGGGGCGACAGGAACAGCGCATGGCCGCCGAACTGCGCCATGGCGGTCTCGAAGGAGACCCGAGTGCGCGTCGACGACTTCTCGAAGATCATCGCCAGGGTGCGGTTGGCGAAGGGGGTGTAGGTCGGGCCGTGGGTCTTCAGGCCGTTCTTGATCGAGATGGCGCGTTGGATCAGGTAGCGCAGCTCTTCCGGGCTGAGGTCCAGCAGGGTCAGGAAGTGGCGGGTGGCCATGGGGTCGCTCCACGGGAAAAAACGACCATCCTAGCCAGCGGCAGGGGGATGCGCAATGCGCCTTGCATCAGTAGAATGGATCCACACTCAATGCCGACAACCGCACTCGGGTATTCCGGTGCGACGGTCCATCCCTCACATTTTCAGACACCCAGGTTCAGAAAGGACAGGCCCATGAGCACTACCGTCGAGAACATCCAGCGCCAGATCAGCGAGAACCCCATCCTGATCTACATGAAGGGCACGCCCCAGCTGCCCCAGTGCGGTTTCTCCGCCCAGACCGTCCAGGCCCTGATGGCCTGCGGCGAGCGCTTCGCCTTCGTCAACGTGCTGGACAACCCGGACATCCGCGCCGAGCTGCCCAAGGTGGCCAACTGGCCGACCTTCCCGCAGCTGTGGGTCGAGGGCGAGCTGGTCGGCGGCTGCGACATCGTGGTCGAGATGTACCAGAACGGCGAGCTCGAGAAGCTGGTCAAGGAGGCCGCCGCGCGCGCCGAGGCCAGCGACAAGCCGGAAGCCTGAACTGGGCTGCACGCCCCCACTGTAGGAGCTCGGCTCCGCCGGGCGATGCGTCGCGAAGCGGCGCCGGCGGTGAGTCGAGCCGTTGGCGATGGGCACTCGGGCGCCTGCCGGCGCCAATCGCGCAGAAAATCTGCGCTCCTACAGGAGGGTAGCTGGCCATGGCAGCGGGCCCGCCGTGATCCGGCGGGCCCGCTTGCGTTCTCGAAGGGCCTGAGAGCGATAGGCTCTTGCCGCTTACGGCTGCTCCTCGATGCCCTGCTCGCGCTGGGCCAGCGCCCAGCCGCCCAGGTCCTTGTAGCGGTTGACCATGGCGCAGAACAGCTCGGCGGTGCGCTCGGTATCGTAGCGGGCCGAGTGGGCCGCGCTGTTGTCGAACTCGATGCCGGCCGCCCGGCAGGAGCGGGCCAGCACCGTCTGGCCGTAGATCAGGCCGGCCAGCGAGGCGGTATCGAAGCTCGAGAAGGGGTGGAAGGGGTTGCGCTTGATGCCGCAGCGGGCCACGGCGGCGTTGAGGAAGCCGTGGTCGAAGGCGGCGTTGTGCCCCACCAGCACCGCCCGGGTGCAACCGTGGGCCTTGATCGCCTTGCGCACCGGGCGAAAGATCTCCCCCAGCGCCTCGGCCTCGGTGAGCGCCACCTGCTGGCGCAGCGGGTCGTCGAGCCGGATGCCGGTGAAATCCAGCGCCGACTGCTCCACGTTGGCCCCGGTGAAGGGCTTGACGTGGAAGGCATAGGTGGCGTCGGGGACCAGGCTGCCCTCCGGGTCCATGGTCAGGGTCACGGCGGCGATCTCCAGAATCGCGTCGCGTTCGGCATTGAATCCGCCGGTTTCCAGGTCCATTACCACCGGCAGGAAGCTGCGGAATCGCTGCGCCATCAGTTCGCGGGCGATCGCCTCGCTCATTCACCTCTCCTTGCGTCTTTCCGACTCGTCACGACCACTGCATCGCCCCCGGGAACACCGTCGCGTCCCGGCCGGCATCGAATCGCGAAAGTCTAGCAGTTTGGCCTGGCTGCGTCCCGCGGCCGGTATTCGCTGGCGGGTTGCCGCGCTATAATCATTGATTCATGACGTTTATCGCTGTCATTCATTTCAATTTCAGGAGCCCCTAAATGTCCGATGTCAAGAAGGTCGTTCTCGCCTATTCCGGCGGCCTGGACACATCCGTCATCGTCAAGTGGTTGCAGGAGACCTATGACTGTGAGGTCGTGACCTTCACCGCCGACATCGGCCAGGGCGAGGAAGTCGAGCCGGCACGCGCCAAGGCACAGGCGCTGGGCGTCAAGGAGATCTACATCGAGGACCTGCGCGAGGAGTTCGTGCGCGACTACGTCTACCCGATGTTCCGCGCCAACACCATCTACGAGGGCGAGTACCTGCTGGGCACCTCCATCGCCCGCCCGCTGATCGCCAGGCGCCTGATCGAGATCGCCAACCAGACCGGCGCCGACGCCATCTCCCACGGTGCCACCGGCAAGGGCAACGACCAGGTGCGCTTCGAGATGGGCGCCTATGCGCTGAAGCCCGGCGTCAAGGTGATCGCCCCCTGGCGCGAGTGGGACCTGACCTCCCGCGAGAAGCTGATGGCCTACTGCCAGCAGCACGAGATCCCGGTGGACTTCTCCTCGAGCAAGAAGAAGTCGCCGTACTCCATGGACGCCAACCTGCTGCACATCTCCTACGAGGGCGGCATCCTCGAGGACCCCTGGGCCGAGGCCGAGGAGGACATGTGGCGCTGGAGCGTCTCGCCGGAGACCGCCCCGGACCAGCCCACCTACGTGGAGCTGACCTATGAGAAGGGCGACATCGTCGCCATCGACGGCACGCCGATGCGCCCCCACGAGGTGCTGGAGACGCTCAACAAGCTGGGCGGCGACAACGGCATCGGCCGTCTCGACATCGTCGAGAACCGCTACGTGGGCATGAAGTCCCGCGGCTGCTACGAGACCCCCGGGGGCAGCATCATGCTGCGCGCCCACCGTGCCATCGAATCGATCACCCTCGACCGCGAGGAGGCCCACCTCAAGGACGAGCTGATGCCGAAGTACGCCAAGGTGATCTACAACGGCTACTGGTGGAGCCCGGAGCGCCGCATGCTGCAGGCCGCCATCGACGAGACCCAGAAGAACGTCTCCGGTGTGGTGCGCATGAAGCTCTACAAGGGCAGCGCCACCGTGGTCGGCCGCAAGTCCGACCAGTCGCTGTTCGACGAGTCGATCGCCACCTTCGAGGACGATGCCGGCGCCTACGACCAGAAGGACGCCGAGGGCTTCATCAAGCTCAACGCCCTGCGCCTGCGCATCGCCGCCGGCAAGGGGCGCAAGCAGGACTGAGCGGGCCCGCGAGGATCGTTCCTGTGACGCCGGCCCGATGCCGGCGTCGTTGTTTCGAGGCTTATCATCAGTGAGGAATGGATCATGCTCAAGAAACTGTTTTCCGGGCTGTTCGGCGGTGGCGACGAGAAGCCGAAGGGGGCGGCCGCCGCCGAGCCGGTGGAGTACAAGGGCTACCAGATCGTCTCCGAACCCGCCAACCAGGGGGGGCAGTATCGCGTCAGCGGCTGGATCCGCAAGCCCGTCGAGGGCGGGGAGCCCCTCGAGCACCGCTTCGAACGCTCCGACATGGTGTCCGGCCGCGAGGCCTGCGACCAGCTGATGGTCAGCAAGGCGCAGCGCTTCATCGACGACGTGGGCGACGAGATGTTCACGTCACGCTGATCCGGAGCCTCCATGCGCCTGCTGCATCGCGCCTCGCCCTGGCGGGACCTCTTCGCCGCTGACGCCCTGCCCGATCCCGCCCGGCTGCCATCGCTGGTCGCGCCGCTGCGCGATGCCCTCAAGTCGCTGGGGCCGCACCCGAGTCTCGCCGCCGCCCACCGCTGGCAGGCCGAGCTGGTCGAGGCACTGGATCGCCTCGACCTGCCGGCCTGGCGGATCGGCCAGTTGATCAGCGACCACAACGACTGGCTCTATCGCCGCGCCATCGACCTCTCGCTCAACGAGATGCAGGGGCAGGGCTGGGGCGCGCCCCCTGCCGCCTGGTGCGTGCTGACCCTGGGCTCGGCCGCCCGCCACGAGAGCCTGCTGGGGACGGACCAGGACAACGCCATGATCATCGCCGACTACCCCGACAACCGGCACACCGAGATCGATGGCTACTTCCAGGCACTCGGCGAGCGCTTCACCGCGCGCCTCGACGAGGCGGGCATCCCGCTGTGCAGCGGCCACGTCATGGCGCGCTGGCCCATGTGGCGCAAGCGGCTGTCCGAGTGGACCGAGCAGCTGACGATCTGGACCGCCGAGCGCCGGGTCAAGCGGGTGCAGCAGGCCAATATCCTGCTCGACTTCTTCCCGGTGCATGGCGAGGCGGCCCTGGCCGAGGCGCTGGCCGACCGCATCGCCGGGCTGATGCCCCGGGCGCCGCTGTTCCTCGACGAGATGACCGCGCTGCTCGACGAGCTGCCGGTGGCGCTGGATCGCTTCGGACGGCTCGCCGGCAGCCGCGAGGGGGCGCCCCACGAGCGCGCCGTCAACCTCAAGCACCAGGGCGTGCTGCCGCTGGTCAATGCCGTGCGCCTGCTGGCGCTGCGCCACGGCGTGCGGCCTCCGGACACCCGCGCCCGGCTCACCGCGCTGGTGATGAAGGAGGTGCTGAGCGCCGCACGGGCGCAGGCCCTGACCTCGGCGCTGGAGCGGCTGCAGGGGCTGCTGCTCGACGAGCAGCGCACCAACCTCCAGGAGGGGCGGCCGGTGGATGGCTGGGTGGATGTCGCCCGCCTCGGCGAGGACCAGCGCCTGCTGCTGCGCCACGACCTCCAGCAGATCCGTTCGCTGGTCAGGCTGGCCCGGGGACGGTCGTCGGGGTAGGGCTGTCGACCGCCTGCTCGTCGGGCGGGGCGGCCGGCAGCTCCATCACCAGGCAGGCGCCGCCCAGGTGCGGCGCCTCCTCCACCCACAGCCGGCCGCCGAGGTGGGCGACGATGCCGCGGCTGATCGGCAGACCCAGGCCGCTGCCCCGGGGGCGGCCACGGGCCTGGCCGCCGCTGCGCTCGATCTGGTGGAACTTCTCGAACACCCGCTCGCGCTCCTCCGCGACGATGCCGGGGCCGTTGTCCTCCACCGCCAGGCGGAAGTGGCCCTTGTGGCGCTCGAGGCGCAGCCGCACCCGCGGGTCCTCGTCGGCGGCGAACTTGCCGGCGTTGTCGAGCAGGTTGATGATCACCTGCTCGAGCCGGTCCGGGTCACCGATCACCGGCGCCGTCTCCAGCGCCATCTCGACCTCGAGGGCCACCCCACGGTTCTCCTGCAGGCGGTGCACGGCGTCCACGCTGTGCCGGGCCAGGGCGACCAGGTCCAGCGGCTGCGGGTTGAGGGTCAGGCGGCCGCTCTCCAGCCGCGCCAGGTCGAGGATCTCCTCGATCAGCCGCGACAGGCGCTGGCTCTCCAGCACCACCACGTCGAGGAAGTGTTCGCGCTTCTCGTCGGGCAGGTCCTGGCCATCGCGCAGGATCTCAGCGAAGGCGCGGATCGAGGTGAGCGGGGTGCGCAGCTCGTGGCTGACCATGGCCACGAACTCGTCCTTGAGCCGGTCGAGCTCGCGCAGCCGCTCGTTGGCGGCGCGCAGCTCCTCGCCGATGCGCGCCAGCTCCCGCGACTTCTGCTCCAGGCGGCGGTTGTACTCCAGGGTCTGGGAGGTGGTGTCGAGGATGCTGAGGATCGACTCCAGGTCGAGGGCCTCGCCGCGCACCACCGAGTTGATCAGCACCCGGGCCGAGGCGCTGCCCAGCGCACCGGCCAGGGCCTGCTCGGCCCGGGCGATCAGTTCCGGCGGGGCGGGCTGGTCGTCGCCCTCGTGCTCGCCCTGCCGGGCGAAGACCCGCGCCGTGGCGTTGATGCCCAGGTAGCGGTCGAGCAGGGTGCGCAGCTCGCCGCGGGTGGTCTGGCCCCGCCACAGCGAGGTCTCCATCAGCCCCGGGTGCATCGCCTCGGCGAACAGCGCCGCCTGGGTCTGCTCCAGCGGCCCCTGGCGGGTGAAGAGCGACACCCCGACCAGCAGGCCGACGTTGGCGAGCAGGCTCCACAGCAGCGAGTGGGTATAGATGTCCCAGCCCTCGAGACCGAACAGCGCATAGGGCCGCAGCCAGGACTGCCCCCAGGGGCCCTCCTCGACGAAGCCGGCATCGAGCCATCCCGACAGCGCGAAGCCGGGCAGCAGCAGGGTCCAGGCCCAGATCAGGAAGCCGGCGATCAGGCCCAGGCCCGCGCCGTTGCGGGTGGCGCCGCGCCAGTACATGCCGATCAGCATGGCCGGGGCGAACTGGGCGGCGGCGGCGAAGGAGACCAGGCCGATAGTCACCAGGCTGTAGGAGTCGCCGATCAGGGCGTGGTAGAGATAGCCCAGCAGCAGGATCAGCACGATGGCCACGCGCCGGATCCCCAGCAGCCAGCCGGCGAGCTCGCCGCGGGAGCCCAGGTGGAGCCGCCGCGAGCGCAGCATCAGCGGCATCACCAGCTGGTTGCTGACCATGGTCGAGAGCGCGATGGTCTCGACGATCACCATGCTGGTGGCCGCCGAGAGCCCGCCGATGAAGACCAGCAGCGGCAGCCCCTCCAGCCCGGCGGAGAGCGGCAGGGTGAGCACGAAGCTGTCCGGGTCGCTGCCCGTCCCGCCGAGCAGCAGCCCGGCCATGGCGATGGGGATCACGAACAGGTTGATCCCCAGCAGGTAGAGCGGGAAGAGCCAGCTGGCGCGCTTGAGGTGCCGCTCGTCGACGTTCTCGACCACCAGCACCTGGAACTGGCGGGGCAGGGTGAGGAAGGCGAGGAAGGCCAGCAGCAGGGTGCCGACCCAGCCCGCCGCGCCGCCGGGCACCGCCTCGAGGCTCAGGGCGTCGGTCAGTGCCGGCGCCGCGGCGACCCGGGCGAAGAGGTCGCCGGGGCCGTTGAACAGCACGAAGACGGTGAACACCCCCACCGACAGGAAGGCCACCAGCTTGACCAGCGACTCGAAGGCGATGGCCGCGACCATGCCCTCGTGGCGCTCGCTGGCGTCCAGGTGGCGGGTGCCGAAGAGGATGATGAACACCGCCAGCACCAGGGCCACCCAGAACGACCTGTCGTGCCAGAAGCTCTCCTCGGCCAGGCTCAGCGCGGCGGCCTCGGGGTAGTTGACCAGCACCGCGTGGCTCAGGGTGATCGCCTTGAGCTGCAGCGCGATGTAGGGGGTGATGCCGATCAGGGCGATCAGCGCCACCAGGGCGCCCAGGCTCGAGCTCTTGCCGTAGCGGGCGCTGATGAAGTCGGCGATGGAAGTGAGGCGCTGGGCGCTGGCGATGCGCACCATCTTGCGGATCACGAAGGGTGCCATGAGCATGGCCAGGGTCGGCCCCAGGTAGATCAGCAGGAAGCTGGGGCCATGCTCGGCGGCCCGGCCGACGCTGCCGTAGAAGGTCCAGGCGGTGCAGTAGACGGCGATCGACAGGGCGTAGACGGTGGGCGAGCCGATCACCGAGCGACCCTGCTCGGCGCGGCGGTCGCCCCAGGCGGCGATCACGAACAGCAGCGCCAGGTAGCCGAAGGCGACCCCGAGCACGACCATATCGCCCCTCATGGCTCGCTCACTCCTCGTGGCGCCGTTCCATCAGCCAGGCGGCCAGGGCGATCACCGCCCCCCAGGCGAGGAACAGGTAGAGGGGGAGCACGGAGAGCCCGGAGGCGGACGGGCGGTCCGCCACCAGCAGCAGCGGCGGCGAGAAGAGCAGCGCCGCCAGCACGATCAGGGCGACCAGCCGCTCCTTGAGCCGTGGCGTCTTCATGCGCTGGCATCCTCGCGGTCGAAGGCGGCGGCCTGCAGCGCCAGGACCTGCTCGAGGGTGTCGAAGCCGCGGGCCTCGAGGCGTGGCAGCAGCGCCAGCCACAGTTCGGCGGTGACCCGGGCGTCGCCCAGGGCGGTGTGGCGGGCGCCCGGGGGAATCACCAGGCCATAGCGCTCGGCCAGGGTATCCAGGTCGTGGCCGTCGAGGCCCTCGTCGAGGGCGCGCGACAGCAGCAGGGTGTCGAGCACCGGCATCTCGAAGGTGACGCCGGCCCCCGGGGGCTGGATGGCCAGCAAGTCGAAGGCGGCGTTGTGGGCCAGGATCACCGCCTCGCCGATGTAGTCGCGAAAGCGCGGCAGCGCCACGTGCAGGGGCGGGGCACCGGCCACGTCGCGGTCGGTCAGGCCGTGGATGGCGGTGCTGGCCGGCGGGATCGGGCGGCCCGGGTCGATCCGGATGTCGAAGTTGTCGCTGGCCAGCAGCCGGGCGTTGACCACGCGACAGGCGCCGATGCTGATCACGCGGTCGCCGCGGCGCAACTCGAGGCCGGTGGTCTCGGTGTCGAAGGCGACGATCTCCAGCGCCCGCAGCGAGCGGCCGGCGAGTTCGGCGTCCGGGGGCGGCAGGTCGGCGATGCCGAAGTCGTGGAACTCGGGCCGCGGCGGCGTCCGCGGGCGCGGCGCGCCGACCCGCTCGGTGGCCGGCAGCGGCAGCCGCAGCCGGGCGTGCTGGCCGTCCGGGTCGGCCAGGCTCCAGGCGTCGCTGTCGTGCTGGCGCAGCACATCGCCGACCCGCGGGGCGAGCGGCAGGGCCTCGAGGGGCGTGCGGCTCCAGTCGGCGAGCTGGCGTTCGCCGAGCGGCCGGCCGCGCCACACCAGGTCGAGGTAGACCCGCTTGTTGCCGAGGCAGATCTCGCCTTCGATGTCGCCGCCGCCGGTATGCTCCGCCAGCCGCTCGAGCAGCGAGCCGAGCAGCACCAGTAGCGCCGTGGCATCGCCCTTGAGCCAGGCCGGCATGCCGATCGGCACGACGCCCCGGCCTTCGCCGGCGTGGCGCTCGTTGAGGGCGTCCCAGAGGTCGTTGGACCACAGCGGCACCAGCCGCTCGCCCTGGCGCTGCATGTCCTCGATCAAGGCCCCCATGCGTTCGATATCGCGGCCCAGCGCCAGGCTCTCCTCCTCGATCACCGTCTCCAGCCGGCGGCGCAGCTCGCTCGCCTCGCCATCGGGGCGCAGGCTGGTCAGGGCGTCGGCGGCACTGGTCAGGCTGGCGCTGTGGCGGCGCAGCAGCGGCAGGGTATCGACCAGCTCGACCCGGGCGCCCATCTCGCTGGTCCAGGCGGCGGTGGTGTCGGTGAGGGTCAGCAGGGTCTCGCCGTTGCTGCCGGGGACCCGACGCAGGATGGCGCACAGCCAGCGCTCGTCGCAGGGCACCAGGATCTCGCGGGGGGTGCCGTCGTCGGGCAGCTGGCCCAGGGCATCCTGCAGGCTGGACACCGGGAGCAGCGCATCGAGCCGCTTGCCGAGGCCGAGCCCGGGGTGGCCCTCGAAGAGGGATTCGGCGGCCTGGTTGAACAGCAGCAGGCGGCGGTGGTGGTCGCAGAGCAGCAGCGGGGTGTCCAGCACCTGCAGCAGCGTCTCGAGCTCCTGGCGGATGCGGGCCGCACTGCGCGCACCCTCGGCATGGGCGGTGGCCAGGCGGTTGCGATCCGCCCGCCAGGCATCGCGGATCCGTACCAGGTCGGGGCCGAGGCCGCGCAGCCAGCCTTCCGGCGGGTAGTCCTCCCGGGCGTCGGGATTGGCCACCAGCCGCGCCAGCTGGACCTGCAGGTGGCGCAGGGGAGTGAACAGCTGGCGCTCGAGCAGCAGGCCGACCAGGAAGATGGTGCCGCCGCCGGAGAAACAGCCCAGCCAGAGCACCCAGCGGGCCAGCCCCTGGGGCTGGAGCAGGCTGTCGAGCCAGAGGGCGAACACCGCCCCGCCGAACAGGCTGACCCCGCTGAGCAGCAGCCACAGCCCCACCAGCCGCTGGCGCCTGGGCAGGCCAGAGAGACGACGCCCCATCAGTTGGCCTCGTCGAGCAGGGTCTTGACCTTCTCCACCAGGGCCTGGGTGGAGAAGGGCTTGGTGATGTAGTCGTCGGCCCCCAGCGCCATGCCCTTCTCGCGCTCGACCTCGCGACCGTGGGCGGTGAGCATGATGATCGGCAGGCGGGCATGGGCCGGGTCGGCCCGCAGCTGCTCGAGCACGTCGAAGCCACTGATGCCCGGCAGGCTGATATCCAGCAGCACCAGGTCGGGCACGCCCTCGGCCACCCTGGCCAGGGCTCCCTCGCCGTCCTCGGCGGTGACCACCTCGAAGCCGGCCTGCTGCATCAGGAACTCCAGCGACAGGACGATGTTGGGTTCATCGTCCACCACCAGGACCTTGGCCATGGGCGCTCTCCTCGTAAGCGTGCTGCTATGCATTGTTACCGATCAGTCTAGTGGGCGGCCAGGGCGCGGCAAAGACGACCTTGGCCGGAGGTGCCGGCCGGGGCGGCCGCCAGGAGGCGGGGCAGAGGCATTCGGGCGGGGGATCAGCGTCCGTTGTCGCCGTTTCCGGTGTCGCGGACCTTCGGCCCCAGCGGACCGAGCCACAGCCATATCTGCACTACCACCAGCACCGGCAGCAGCCAGATCGGCGCCCCCACGGTCGCGACCAGCACATAATGGATGACGAAGGCGGTAATGCCGGCGATCAGCCCGACCACCGGAAACAGCAGGGGACGCCGGCGACCGGGCAGGCGCGAGAGGCGAAACAGCGAGCCGATGAAGGCGCCGAAGGCGGCTGCCATGGCCAGGGGGATCAGCAGTTCTTGCATGGGGAGTCTCGTGCCGTGGGCGGGAAGTGGCCGTGCCGCCAGCGTAGCGTTTCCGCGGGGCGCCTGACCCTTCGACTTTTGATGTAGTCAGCGACAGTCAAAGGGTCAGGCCGACCGCCCGGAGGTCGCGGGGTTCTAGCCGGCGTGACGCCGAATCGGGATCCCCGGGAGCAAGGCAGGAATGGGCTCGCACCATTGCCATATGGCAGCAATGTAGTGCGGCGGAGCGGCCTACTCCGGCCGGGGATGGCTCGGCTACACTGTCGCCCTTTCGATTCATCTGCCGTCCGGAGGGGGCATACCATGTCCGACAGTGTCCAACTGATTCAGCGCTACTACGCCGCCTTCAACCGGGGCGACTGGGACGCCATGCTCGACTGCCTCGACGAGGAGGTCGCCCACGACCTGAACCAGGGGCCGCGGGAAACCGGCCGCGAGGCCTTCCGCGCCTTCCTCGCGCGCATGGACCGCAGCTACGTCGAGCGGCTGCAGGACATCGTCGTCATGGCCACCGCCGATGGCCGGCGCCTCGCCGCCGAGTACGTGGTGCACGGCGAGTACCGCGCCACCGACGAGGGGCTGCCGCCGGCCACGGGCCAGCGCTATGTGCTGCCCGGCGGTGCCTTCTTCGAGGTGCGCGACGGCCGCATCACCCGGGTGACCAAC
This sequence comes from Halomonas sp. LBP4, assembly GCF_003202205.1. GTDB lineage: Bacteria > Pseudomonadota > Gammaproteobacteria > Pseudomonadales > Halomonadaceae > Halomonas > Halomonas flagellata. Next base: position 99,741 of record NZ_PDOG01000001.1, on the reverse strand, counting down.
TACTACAACCTGCAGGAGTGGCTGCGTCAGGTGGGAGCCGAGGCGTGATACCGGCGTGGCGTTCGAGCTTGAGGGAGGGGCACTGATGCGTGTGGCGGTGGCCAAGTACCCGATCGGGATGCCGCGGGACTTCGATGAGTTCGCCCGGCGCCAGGCCGACTGGCTGGCCGAGGCCAAGGCACGGGGCGCACGCATCGCCGTGCTGCCGGAGTACCTGAGCCTGGAACTGGCGGCGGGCTTCGCGCCGGCGGTGCGCGACGACCTGGCGGCGTCGCTGGCGGCGCTGCAGCCGCTGCGCGAGGCGTGGTGCGCGCTCTATCGGCGGCTGGCCCGGGAGCTCGATCTCTATATCGTGCCCGGCACCTTCCTGCTGGCCACCGGCAGCGGTCGCTATCGCAACCGGGCCGACTGGTTCGCCCCCGATGGCCTTCACGGCTGGCAGGACAAGCTGCAGCTGACCGGCTACGAGAAGGCGAGCGGGGTGGTCGAGCCCGGCGATGCCCTGCAGGGTTTCGACTGCGACGGGCACCGGGTGGGCATCGCGGTCTGCTATGACGTCGAGTTCCCGCTGCCGGTGCGCGCCCAGTACGAGGCGGGCGTGCGCCTGCTGCTGGTGCCCAGTTGCACCGACACCGCGGCCGGGGCGACCCGGGTCAGGGTCGGCTGCCTGGCGCGGGCGCTCGAGAACCGCTTCTTCGTGGCCCAGGCGGTAACCGCCGGCGACGCCCCCTGGAGCCCGGCGCTGGACGTCAACACCGGCGAGGCCACCCTCTATGCGCCCATGGACCACGGCTTCCCCGCCGACGGCCTGCTGGCCGTCACCGAGGCCGACCAGCCGTGGGCCTGCGGCGATGTCGATATCGACGCGCTGGAGCGCAGTCGCGCGCACGCCCAGGTCGCCAACGACCGGGACTGGCCCGCCCAGCTGGCGTCGCCGGTGCGGATGATGGCAGTGGACGAGGCGCAGGCGGACACCGCCGAGGCGTGAGGCCGGCGATGTCCCTGTCCCTCAATCGCCGCGGTCGAACAGCTGCCGGCGCAGGGCCTGCTCGCCGCGGCCCAGCCACTCGTGCAGGGCCCGGGTGCTCTGGTGCAGGTGATAGCTGCGGGGCAGCCAGCCGGCCAGGCCCGGCGGCGGTCGGCTGGCGAACTCGGTGGGGGCGGGAATCACCGTGAAGCCGGCGCGCTCGAACTCCGCCACGGCCCGGGGCAGGTGCCAGGCCTGGGAGACCAGGGCGATGCGCTCCACCTCCGCGACGCGCAGCATCTCGGCGCTGTAGCGGGCGTTCTCGGCGGTGTTGCGGCTCTGCCCCTCCAGCCAGGCCACCGGCACCTCGAACACCTCGCGCAGGGCCGCGGCCATCAGGCTCGCCTCGGCACTGTGCTCGTCGTGGCCCCGGCCGCCGCTGACCAGGATCGGCAACCCACTCTGGCGATGCAGGTGGGCCCCGTAGGCGAGCCGCCGCCAGCTGGCGTTGGCGGGGGCGTCGCCCCAGCCGAATTCCGGGGCGAGGTAATCCCGGCCGCCGCCGAGAATCACGATCGCCTGGGCCGCTTCCAGCTGGCCCGGCCCCGAGAGCGGCGCCGGCTCCAGGCCCTGGCGCAGGGCGTGGCTCGCCACCGGGGTGGCGAGGGCGAGCAGCCCGCCCAGGCCGAGCACCACCAGCAGGCCGCCGAGCAGGCGCATCCGCGGCCAGAGCAGGCCACCGAGCAGCGTCAACAGCACGTTGGCGAGCGGTGGCAGCAGCAGGTACTTGAGCATCTCCATGGGGCGGCCTCGCTGTCGGTTAGCCCGGCGTGGGGCGGGTGTCAGCCGATATCGACCTTGTCCGGGTACTCGCAGAGGTCCTCGATCACGCAGCTGCCGCAGCGCGGCCGGCGGGCCACGCAGGTGTAGCGCCCGTGCAGGATCAGCCAGTGGTGGGCGTCCTTGAGGAACTCCTTCGGCACGTAGCGCAGCAGCTTCCTCTCCACTTCCACCACGTCCTTGCCCTTGGCCAGGCCGGTGCGGTTCGCCACCCGGAAGATATGGGTGTCCACGGCGATGGTCGGCTCACCGAAGGCGGTGTTGAGGATGACGTTGGCGGTCTTGCGGCCGACGCCTGGCAGCGCCTCGAGGGCGGCGCGGGTGCGCGGCACCTCGCCGCCGTGCTGCTCGACGAGGATCCGGCAGGTCTTCATCAGGTTCTCGGCCTTGGTGTTGTAGAGGCCGATGGTCCGGATGTGCTCCTTGAGGCCGTCGAGGCCGAGGTCGAGGATCGCCCTGGGCGTATTGGCCACCGGGAACAGCCGCGCGGTGGCCTTGTTGACCCCCACGTCGGTGGCCTGGGCGGAGAGCAGCACCGCGGTGAGCAGCTCGAAGGGCGTGGCCCAGTCGAGCTCGGTGGTGGGCTCGGGGTTGTGCTCGCGCAGCCGCGCGAAGATCTCGTAACGTTTCTGGGCGTTCATGAATCCAGTGGGGGTCCTTCTGCAGACGGTACTGACAGGAGATACTCTTCCGGTGTCATGGCGGGAACAGGGGAGCCTGCGAAGTCGCGGACGTTACGGGTCACGATGGTGTGGCAACCCCGGGTTTCTGCGGCGGCCGCGACGACGGCATCCTCGAAGTCGGCCCAGCCAAGCCCCTGTGCTCGCCACAGCTCGGCTCGGCCGACGGACGCGATGTCGAAGTGGCGCAATAGCCAGGCAACGGCCTGGTGGGCCAAATCGCCATTCTGGTAGCGGTGTACCAGGAAGTGAATCGTCGTCACCGCATGCGCGGAGAGCGTGCCGCGGTAGCGGTGCCGGAGAATGCCGTCGATGACCGCCGCGGATGCCGGGTAGTGGGGCTCACGCTTCTGGATCACATCGAGCAGCACATTGGTATCGACCAGGATCATCCGTGCTTCTCATACTGATGCTGGCGGAACTCTTCCAGACCGTCGACATCGTCGGGCACCAGGCCCGTAATGAAATCGAGCTCTGGTGAGAGCGTGGCGTGTTCCAGCTCGCGCATTTGCCGCAGGTAGCGGTCGATGACTTCCGTGACGGTCAGGCCGTGCGCCTTGGCATAGGCCTTGGCGAATTCCACATCCTGACGTGGCAGGCGGATGGTCAGCTTCACGGTGTCGGGCGGCATGCGAGCCTCCTGGTACGGCAATTATTCTTATTTTATACGGCTTGTGAGCCGTCGTCCAAATCAGCGGGATGTGGCGCTCTCGAGGGCGGTGCGGGCGTCGTCGAGCAGCCTGGTCGCCTGCGCCACCTGATCCCGGGCCGTCGCGATCGCCTCGGCAACGCCCTGGCGCTCGGCGTGGGCGAGCTGCTGGCGGGCCCGGCGCAGGGCCTGCTCGGCGGCCTTGACGGCCATCTGGCGCTGACGCTGCTGGAGCCGGGTGTCCGAGGCGCTGCGGGTGGCGCGCGAGGTCTGGCGGATCAGGCGCCGCTGGCGTTCCAGGCGCCTTTCCCGCGCCTCACGGGCCAGGCGGCGGTTGCGCGCCTCGAAGCGCTTGCGCCCGCGCTCGGCGCGCGCGGCCAGGTAGTCGCGGCGCCGGGCCTCGGTCTCGGCCGCCACCCAGGCGGGGTGGGGCAGCAGGTCGATGCAGTCGACCGGGCAGGGGGCCACGCAGAGCTCGCAGCCGGTGCACTCCGCGGCGATGACCGTGTGCATCCGCTTGGCGGCGCCGAGGATGGCATCGACCGGGCAGGCCTGGATGCACTTGGTGCAGCCGATGCACTCGGCCTCGCGGATCCATGCCACCAGCGGTTCCTGGGCGGGCTGCTCGAGCGGCACGGGCTCCCGCCCGGTCAGCTCGGCCAGCCGCGCGACGGTGGCCTCGCCGCCGGGCGGGCAGCGGTTGATCGGCTCGCCCGCGGCAATGGCCTCGGCATAGGGGCGACAGCCGGGATGGCCGCACTTGCCGCACTGGGTCTGCGGCAGTTCGGCGTCAATGGCGTCGATCAAGGCGGGGTGGCCCGTCACATTCGCTCCTCGGTGGGGTCGTCGGCAGCGGCGCTGACAGGGCAATATTGTACGCCCTTTGCGACCACCGAGGTACCTCAGCCCGGGGGAGGCGGGGTCAGCGCACCCGCTGGCCGGGCTCGGCGCCGGAGTCCGGCGAGAGCAGGTAGATGCCCTCGTCGCTGCCGGCGGCCAGCACCATGCCTTCCGACACGCCGAAGCGCATCTTGCGCGGCGCCAGGTTGGCGACCATCACCGTCAGCCGGCCCTCGAGGGCCTCCGGGGCATAGGCGGCACGGATGCCGGCGAACACGGTACGGGTCTCGCCGCCCAGGTCGAGGGTCAGCTGGAGCAGCTTGTCGGCCCCCTCGACATAATCGGCCTTGGCGATGCGCGCGATGCGCAGGTCGACCTTGGCAAAGTCGTCGAAGGCGATCTCGGCGGCGATGGGCTCCTCGGTCAACGGCCCCTTGGGAGCGTCCTTGAGCTTCTGTTCTTCCACCAGGTCCTCCTTCGATGCCGCCATCATGGCATCGATCTTGTCGCGCTCGATGCGCGTCATCAGCGGCTTGAACTTGTTGATCTCGTGATTCAGCAGCAGGTCGTGGCGGCTGTGCCAGGCGAGGGTCTCCAGCTTCAGGAACTCGCGGGCCCCCTCGGCCATGGCCGGCACCACCGGGGCCAGGTAGACCATCAACTGGCGGAACAGGTTGATGCCTACCGAGCAGATCTCCAGCACCTCCTGCTCACGGCCGGCCTGCTTGGCCAGCACCCAGGGCTCCTTCTCGGCGATATAGGTGTTGGCCTCGTCGGCCAGTTCCATCACCTTGCGCATGGCGCGACCGAACTCCCGTGTCTCGAAGTCCTCGGCGATGCCGTCGCCGGCGGCGATGAAGCGCGCCACGAGGTCGGGCTCGGCACAATGCGCCGAGAGCTTCCCATCCCCCAGCTTCTTGACGAAGCCGGCGCAGCGGCTGGCGATGTTGACCACCTTGCCCACCAGGTCCGAGTTCACCCGGGCGGTGAAGTCCTCGAGGTTGAGGTCCAGGTCGTCGATCCCTGAGGTGAGCTTGGCGGCGAAGTAGTAGCGCAGGTACTCCGGGTTGAGGTGTTCGGCGTAGGTGGCGGCCTTGATGAAGGTGCCGCGGGACTTCGACATCTTGGCGCCGTTCACCGTGACGAAGCCGTGGCAGTTCACCGCCGTGGGGGTGCGCAGCTTGGCGCCGTGGAGCATGGCCGGCCAGAACAGCGCATGGAAGTAGACGATATCCTTGCCGATGAAGTGGTAGACCTCGGCCTCGGCATCCTTCTGCCAGTAGGCGTCGAAATCGATGCCCTCGCGGTCGCACAGGTTCTTGAAGCTGGCCAGGTAGCCGATCGGCGCGTCGAGCCACACGTAGAAGTACTTGCCCGGCGCATCGGGAATCTCGAAGCCGAAGTAGGGCGCATCGCGGGAGATGTCCCACTCGTTGAGCCCGGACTCGAACCACTCCTGCAGCTTGTTGCCGATCTGCGTCTGGACGTGGCCGCCGCGGGTCCACTGCTTCAGGAAATCGGCGAAGTCGGGCAGCTTGAAGAAGTAGTGGGTAGAGCTGCGCACCTCGGGGGTGGCGCCGGAGATCGCCGACACCGGGTCGATCAGTTCGGCCGGGGTGTAGGTGGCGCCGCACGCCTCGCAGTTGTCGCCGTACTGGTCCGGGGTGTGGCACTTGGGGCAGGTGCCCTGGATGAAGCGGTCGGCCAGGAACAGCCCCTTCACCGGGTCGTACATCTGCTCGATGTCGCGGGTGGCGATATGGCCGGCGTCGCGCAGCCGGGTGTAGATCAGCTCGCTGAAGTGGCGGTTTTCCTCGGAATGGGTCGAGTGGTAGTTGTCGAAGGCCACGCCGAAGGTCGCGAAGTCCTGCTGGTGCTCGCGGGAGACCCGCTCGATCAGCGCCTCGGAGCTGATGCCCTCCTGCTCGGCGCGCAACATGATGGCGGTGCCGTGGGCGTCGTCGGCACACACATAGTGGCACTCATGGCCGCGGCTCTTCTGGAAGCGCACCCAGATGTCGGTCTGGATGTACTCCAGCAGGTGACCCAGGTGGATCGAGCCGTTGGCGTAGGGCAGGGCGCTGGTGACCAGGATCTTGCGCGGATGGCGTGCGGTGTTCGACATGTCGGCTCTGGAATTCCCAAGAAAATCAGACCCTCGATTGTAGCCATCTTCGGCGCCCACTGCACCCGCCGGGACGTGTGCCGTGCCCATCTGTAGCACTGCTCCGGTGTCTCGGATAGAATGCACCGGCGGTAGGCAGGCACGTCAAAGGGATTGACGGCCGTAACCGCCGCTCAGCGCTTCGCACGTCACACATCCAGGGAGCTGCGATACAACGACTGATCATTCATGGAGGAACCACCATGCGACTTCACCACGCCCTGCCGCTGCTGCTGGCCACCGCCCTGCTGGCTGGTTGTGCCGGCAACTCGATCTCGCCGCGGTACACCAGCGAGAACCCCGACATCATGCGCATCAGCGACGAGCGTCCCGCCAACCCCGAGAAGACCGTAGAGGACCTCGGTTCCTACTGCGTCGAGGTCAGCGAGACCTGGAACGCCCACGGCACCACCCCGGACGGCCAGAGCCTCTGGGCCAAGGACACCGCCCGCGCCGTCGTCCCCTGCGACTGAGCAACACCCCCGGCCCATGCCCCGCATGGGCCGGACCTTATGCATCCCGACATCGGCGACACCTCCGGGGAACCCTCGGCAACATTGGTAGCCAATCAGCTGGTTGGGGACACGCTCGTGGTAGGTTGCCGACGCTGGGAGGCGCCTTCATCTTCGAATATGCAGTCATCATCGAGAAAATCCAGAACCCCCCCCCGTATACGGACCCGCAATACAGCCTGCTCTGCCTTAGCTCACCATCTGCACCACCCCCCTCCTTTCGCAAAATACCCAGGATTCTCCTTAGCAACCCGAAGAAAGGTTGATTAGGCTGTAGTGTAAAAGCATGTATCAGCCTCATGCGCCTGCGTCGCTATAAGGCGACGCTACATGCAGCCACTGCCAGGGAAGGTGACATGCACGCCACCATTCCCTCGGCGGTAGCGTACCCGCCAGACGACCCAGGCCAACCCCATAGGCGACACGGAACTGTGGGAGATCGCTTTAGCGCGCGACAGGCGGAGGTGACCCGCGCTGAATAGAGACAATCATGGTGTCAGCGGACGCCGATTTATCAGACGAAGGACTGCAATCGACCCAAAGCTGACATGGAGGAAAGAACACGCGAAAGCTCATTGGTACTATTCATCCAGCATATAGTTGGTGCTAGCTATTAGCAGTCAGGAGAGATTCATGGCAGGAAGACCCCCTGAAGTAGACCATGTCAAGTCTGCTTTTTTGAAAGAACTCAAAGCCGCTGAAGATCTGGTTAGAAAGATCAACTCCTTCAAAGGCGGAATCAATCCCAACGGCACTCCTGGGCTGCATCCCAAGTATGTGCGTCAGGTTGTTGAGCTTGCCTTTATGGGAGCAGTTTCTTCGTGGGAAGAGTTTCTGGAGCGCGCGCTTGTTCGGTATGCTGCAGGCGCTAAGACAAAAGCAGGTCATTCTCCCACTCCAAAGTATGGTTGTGCCAACTCGATTGATCACGCTTACCAAGTTTTGTCCGGTAATCCAAAGTTTGATAAGAGCAAGGATTACCTAAAAGTCAGCGAGCCAAAATGGGTTGTAAACACTGCAGACTTTTTGTTTGGCGCTCACGGTTTCGGCGACATCAAGACCAAGAGTCAGCTGCTTGGCCATGCCAATTCAATCCGGAATCGTGTGGCACATAGTTCAGATAAGTGCCGGTCTGATTTCAAGGCGACAGCTATAGATTTCCTGCAACCACAGAACGGAAAACTAACAAAAGGCTACGGACCAGGTGACCTACTCATGACCCAAGTCATTCGGCATTTTGGCCAACCTGCCGTTCAAGCACAGAAGACCCACTTTGATGCCTACATGGATCTATTCAAACAGCTCGCGAACAAGGCTGTACCGTAATGCCTGATAAAAATCTTTTAATCCTGACGCCGGATTGCGGTGTGAATTAACTCGGTCGATACGGGGCTTTAATAGAACAAGCTATGTGTTAGACTCGGTATGGCTAGTTGTAGACCCAGAGGGTGACCAATCCAGTGAAAAACCTAGCCCCTATATATAAAGCACTTGAAGACGCTGATCAACGTGGTGAATTGATTCCTTTCCTTCTGTCTCTTGACGGTCATTTTCGTAGGCTCGAATGCGGTCCTGTTTTGGGTGACCTTCATAATGCAGGAAAGATCTCGCTGGTTTCAGATGAGAATTTTGCGGCGATTGAAGCCCTTGGACATAATGACTTTTGGTCGGTCTTCCATTCGCTTGTTCAGGCGATACCCGAACTAGATTGTTCGTACCAAGACGTGCTGAGTCTGGTTAAGAAACTCGTTGATAAGGCTGGTTCAGACGGCGCAGCAGGCGCGCCAAATCTTTCTTTGGTTAAATGGTGCAAAGTCAATCCTGAAAAGGCCAAGCAGATCGTCTCGGAAGCGAAAGCTCTTGAAAAAAACTGCCTTTCACATTGTGTCTTTGCGATACAAGGCCTTGCGGACACAGAGCTCGCATTTGATTTGCTGGATCACCCAGATAAGCGTGTTGTCGCAGTGGGGCTGCGTTCTCTTGGAAGGCTCGAAATAGATAGAGGGACGATTGCCAAGCGCGTCATTGACGAGTGCTGCAAGGCCATTGCGGGAGGAAAAGACCAAGACGTAAGGTCTTCAGCTATCGAAACGGCTTTTAAGGCATGGGAAAAAATTGATTCGTCGGAACCATACCGGCAGAAAGAGTTTCTTGAAGCCATAATCAGTGAAAAGGAAGGTGACGAATTAGTTCAGCTATCAGCCTTTCTTTTTCATAATCAAAAAGGCTTGGTGTCCGAGAGTGTTGAACAGATTTTGGATGCTTTTTCTGGGGAAGTTTCAAATCCACAAGCAGTCCTTCATTGGCTGAATCACGCCATACATTCCAAGGACGAAAAGTGGAGCCTTACTAAAGTAATCGATGCCTTCGCCGCGCAAATTCTAAAATTGGACAATTCAATCGAAGCAAGTCAGTTTTACAATTTTTGTCAATGGATTTGGGAAGATCCAGATAATGCATCTCAACTTTTCTCTAGATGGCTCGTTAGCGGCCAGTTTAGCTTATGCAAGTTTCTCGTGGAAATGGTAGGAGAAGCTGGCAAGAACAACGCACTTGTTGAGATCTCTAAACGCGACTTGCCGAATGATTCCAACGACCAGATTTTTTTGGCAAGAAAATGCGTTGGCTTCCTATGGTTTAATGAGGTTACTGCCGCGTCCATTCTTTTGAGCATAGTGAAAAATGGAAAGAAAACCGCGCGAGAAGCGGCGGAAGAGCTTTTATTTGAGCCATTATTGCTCAGTTATGGTGGCGATCTGCGTAGCTTTATTGAAAGACAATCCCAAAGCCCATCAAAGCGCATTTCTGATTGCGTTCAGCGACTTATAAAAAATCATGACACTTACATCGCTGGCCTTAAACGGACAGAACACGTGGTCGAGTTTCTCCCCACGATTGAGCAACGTCGTGCCGCAGGGATGAAGGATCGCGAGCGCAATAAAGACATCCAAAAACAAGCACATGAGAGATCAATATTTGCCCAGCTGGTTACTCATCAAACGCTTCTGTACGGAAATAAAAGCTTTTCCATGATTTATGGAGCGGGTGAAGAGAAAAAGTCTAGCGTCACTCCGCTATCAGAGATTTCTTATAGTACCGAATATCCCAGGCTTGCTGTGGTCGACCCAGTCGGATTTGGTCAGATGCTTGCAATTTTCCGGGTTGAGTGAGAGGTCTTGCAATGAAGATAATTTTGAAAGAGTATCTCGCATCGCTAAAAGAACGTGGTGATTTAGATAAATCAGTTTTGCCAAATTTGCTCTCTGAGATTGGGCTGCTAGTTCTCAATGTTCCAATGATAGGGACGAGGCAGAATGGTGTAGACATTGCAGCGGTTGGGAAAGTCAAAGGAGAGGATAAGCAGAGATATCTATACCTGTTCTGTATCAAGGCAGGTAACGTGACGCGGCGTGATTGGGAGGTAAGTGAACAGTCTGTTCGTCCAGAACTGAATGAGATCAAGGACGTCTATTTGCGTAGCAACGTTGCCCAAGAGTACGTGGATCTTCCAGTAAAAATATGTCTGTGTTGTGGTGGAGACCTCGAAGAAACGGTTATTATGAATTGGGCGGGATATACTGAGAAAAACAAAACGGATAAAATCAGCTACGAGTTATGGAACGGAGATAGATTAGCTGATCTTATGATGCGGTCTCTATTGGCGCGAGAACTTCTGGACGAGGAGCCACGCCGGAACTTCCAGAAGGCGGTAGCAATGGTCAATGAGCCTAATTCTTGTTATGAATACACTCGAACCTTTCTAGGAAATCTTCTACTAGAGGAATGCCAGTCACAGAAAGATCAACTGCTTAGGCTGCGCCAATCTTATATCTGTTTACATGCAGTTGTAGCTTGGGCGATTGATGCCAATAACTTAGAAAGCACTTACAAGGCTTCCGAGCTTGGCGTGTTGTTCTGTTGGAATGCAATTCGGACAAGAGAGACCAAGAAAAAACCAACAAAGCATGATAGTTCTTTGATGTTTATTTTTGATCAGTTCTTGAAGCTGTACCTTACGACATCGGAGATGTACTTTGCAAAGACGGCTTACGCTCACGGTGATACACTGCACTCACTTTCTGTATCTGTCCGGTCACGGGAGTCCGTTGATGTTAATTTGGCGATGTTTGAACTCTTAGGCAGGTTGGCCATACGAGCTATTTGGACCAATCTTTTTTCTAAGAGTCTGACAGACGACCCAGATTTTTCGAGATCCTTGACAAAGAGCACCGCTCGTACACTGGATACGATTGTTTCTGTAGTCAATAATAATCCAACGCTTAGCTCCCCGATGCGAGATGACCACATGATTGAGATCGCTTTGGTCATGTATCTTGCACAGCTAACACAGTCAGAATCTCGCTTCCTGCCTTGGCTTAAAGCCATTTCTGATCGAACAACGTTCGCCCTCATCACGAATTCCCAATATCCGACATGTTTTCACGACTATGCTGACCTGCTATACCATCCCGCCAGCGTGGAACAATCGTATCGTGATGAAGCTTGCGCAGGGAGTGTTTTGTACCCCTATATTTTTTCTTGGATGTTGCACATAGCTGATGAAAAAGAGATTGCAGAATTCAGAGGGCGGCTAGAGAAAAGCATACCTAATTGTACCCATCAAGCATGGTTCCCGGATGAGGAGTCAGATGACCTAATTTGGTGCGGTGAGAAATATCATGGGATTTGCGTAACCGATCTGTCGCCCCATACAGGCCATGATATTTTTTTGGAAACGCTCAATGAAGCCATGAAAACATGTACGGCGATAAAAGATATTAAGGCAATTAAGGTTGGTCTGGTTCCTTTGTTTTTGACAGCGTGTAGACACTACCGGCTTCCTATTCCACCAAGCTTTTGGTTTGTCCGTGCGTAGGGGTTCATATTTTTCAACTTCTTCAATAAAATATGATCTTTGCGTGTATCGAAAATTTCTATGTGCGAGGATTAAGCATGAAATGCATGACAGATGCAGGCACGGAGACGACTTTTGCGTTGCGTCTTTACTTTCACTTAGAAAACTTTTTTCCGCAGGCGTTATATGAGGACTATCTGAACGTCCGGGTTTGGCCGCAAGCTGCCATTTGGCATAAGTTTGAATGTCTCATGGATACTGTCCAATCGCCTCACCGCCTCACCGCCTCGCCTGCGGCTCGCGCACTTCGGCCCTGGCGTCTTTGGCCAGCGGGATTTATGCAGCGCTCCTCTAGAAGTTTGCAGCATTCCTTACCGCCTCCCGTCGCCATCGTGCTATAATTGAAAAATGTGAACCGGATTCCGATGACTTATGCCCGTTGACCTGAAGGCGCTCTACCCCAAACTGATCAATCTGATGCTGGACACGGTCTTCGTGGTCGATGGGCATGATCAGATTGTCTTTGTGAGTGATGCCTGTGAGACACTGCTCGGTTACCGTGCCGACGAGCTGACCGGCACCTCGATCACCGACTATTGGCATCCTGACGACCTGGAGGCCACACGGGCCTCCGTTCACCGGGTCATGAATGGTCAGCCCCACGTCGATTTCCGCAACCGTTATCTCCGCAAAGATGGCGGTATCGTACATATCCTCTGGTCTGCCCACTGGTCCGAGGAAGAGGGTGTGCGGATCGGTGTCGCGCGGGACGTGACGGCCCTTAGGCAGGCCGAGGCGGAATTACGTTTCCTCGCCCATCATGATCCGCTGACAGAACTGACTAACCGATCGCTGTTCAATGATCGACTGGGCTCGGGTCTGCGTGCGGCCCATCGCCACCAGAGCGGTCTGGCTTTGCTGTTTCTGGATATCAATGACTTCAAGGGTATCAATGATGTCCATGGACATGCGGTGGGTGATCGTGTGCTCTGTACGATTGCTCGACGGCTGGAAAGCTGCGTACGTGATATGGACACGGTGGCTCGGATGGGCGGTGATGAATTCACTGTTCTGCTGACGGACATTCACTCGGCGGATGCCGTTTCCGGGAAGGTGGAGCAGATTCTCGCGGTCATGGCCGAGCCGCTGGGCGCTGAATTCGGCGGAATCGGAATGCCGTCCTGCAGTATCGGCGTGGCCTGTTATCCCGCGGACGGGGAGGATGCCGATACCCTGCTGAGCCATGCGGATGGTGATATGTACCGGATGAAAAAGCGCCGTTCGGTAGCTGGGTGACGAGTCTGCAGTGTATCAATATAGACTATCACTCGTCCGGCATTTATGTTTTTCGGCCTTTCAGACGATTTCAGACAACCGACAATCCGACAGGACAGTCGCCAGTACTGAAGGGGCGGAAAAAGACATGTGCACCAGTGAAGAGCCAGTTTAAAAAGAAGCTAAAAGAACGTCTTACTAACCTCAGGGTGCCTTCGGCAAAGCTCAGTGGGTTTGAATCTGTATATAAAATCAAGTTGCGTGCAGCTGGATGCCGCTATAGTGGTCATCTATGTCCTCTTTTTCGGTAAACGGGAGAAAGAAGGGGGCTATAAGACGCTCAGGAATGAGAAATGAGTGTTCCATGCCGGCATAATACTAGCGTTATATTACACTCTCTGAACATCCGCTTCTGGCCGGATGCCGAACTTCAGACTACGCTGATGGAGCTGGTGCGGCAGTTGACGACCCTAAGGAACCGCTGAACAATCTTGTGCTGGGCAGTGAAAGAGCCAGGTGAGGCTCGATCATCGCCTCAGCGATCAATATCTGAGCACCTTGGGTGGCATGTTTTACTTGGCTGCCGGGTTATTCGGCTGCCAGGTCGGATTCAAGACACACTGACCCCGTCAGCGTATCCTTGGCATCGTCCTGCCAGCATCAGATTGGCCAGGGCGAGCAGACTGAAGAGCTGGGCCTGGTTCTTGGCCAGCCCCTTGTAGCGAACCTTCCGGTAGCCGAAGAGGTTCTTGATGACATGGAACGGGTGCTCGACTTTGGCGTGGATGCTGGCCTTGGCCTTCTCGATCTCCAGCAGCAGCGTTTTCATCGGACTATCTTCTCTCTTCTTGATGGTATTTCGCTTGGCCGCGACGCAGCACCGAGAATCCGGATCGTCCTTCTCCTCGCCCAGGTATTTCCCCATGCCAGTATAGCCGGCATCGCCGTATATCCGCTCGTCATCGTTAAGAGCTCATTTCCAAACCCCCAGCAATGGTGGGCGCCGGGGCAAGACGAAGCAAGGGGCCTTTGCCATCCATGGCAAGGTAGCGCCCATGGAGGGGGGCACAACGCCCTCGCGAAGCCTTGCCGACGGAAAACCCACCCTATCCGATGAGTTGTGAAAGAAGTTTTAAAGACCTCCGCGGCCCGGCCGATGTATACTTGTCGCCTTTTGCAAACATGATCGCGAGCGGCTGGTGAGGTCTTGCATTCGTGAAGCCTGCCTCTCCGAGAGGTGTCGCGACAGTAGGGAGTGCGAGGAACAATGAAGACACCGCTGTGGCGGAGGTGGCGGGTCGAGGCTGACACTGGCTCGGGAGCGGACCCGCGACGGATTTGGCTGTCTAACTGCTTCTTGATTATCATTGCGCTGACGTCCCTGGCGTATGCCTTGGTCAACATCTTCCACTTCGAGGCCATCCCGCTGGCGGTCGTCGAGCTGGGGATCTTCGTCATCCTCGTGCTGGCGCTGGTCGACATGCGGGTCAACCGAAATATCGAGCGCTCGGCTTGGGTGACGGTGCTGTCCTGTGGTGGCCTGTCGGCATTCTTCTATTGGTACGTGAAGGCCGATGTCTCGGCGGCGGTATGGACGGTGTTCTTCGCTATCATCAATTTCTTCCTGCTCGGCACGCGCAAGGGCTTGCCCGTCTACCTGGTCTTCTTCGCGGCCATCCTGTCGATGACCGTCGCCTACCGCGATGACTGGCCGGCACTGGCATCGGGGGCCGCCCTGACCAATATCCTCGGCGCGATGATGGCCTTCGGGGCCGCGGCCTATTATCAGGAACGGTTCCGGGAAGCCGCCCACGACAGGATCGAAGCCCTGGCCAACCAGGACAGCCTGACCGGCATCTCGAACCGTCGCCATTTCTTGCAGCGCTTCGAGCGGGTTCGCCAAGCCCTGTGCCTCCTGGGCGGGCAGTATTCCCTCGTCCTCATCGATATCGACCACTTCAAGTCGGTCAATGACACCCACGGGCATGCCGTGGGGGACCAGGTCATCATTGCCGTCACCCGACGCATTCTCTCGGCCGTCCGGGCCCAGGACCTGGTGGCCCGGTTGGGCGGAGAGGAGTTCTGCGTCCTGCTCCGCGACTGTGAGGGGAGCGATGCCCGGCGCCGTGCCGAGGGGCTCCGTCGGGTCGTCGGTGCCGAACCGGTGGCCGTGGGGAGCCAGAGCGTGTTGGTGACGATCAGCGCGGGGGTCGCCGATGGGAATCCTCGGTCCCGGGGATTCAACGAGATGTTCGCGGATGCGGACAGATGGCTGTATGTCGCCAAGGCAAGGGGACGCGACCGGGTGGTGGGGCAGTCGCCGCCGTGATGCCGTCTCGGTTCCGCGGGCGTTCGCGCATTTTCCCCTTCAAGTGCCGGCAGTGCTTGCCGATGACCGTCGTGCCGGCGGGCGCGAGTTGTGCCGTGGAGCGGTAGGCCAGAACGTCCTCGAGGACGACTCCTCACCACGTTAGCCCGAGCAGGAAGAGCTGTTCTGACCGGTAAACGGCGCAGCAGTGGCCGATGAGCCACCCACAAAGCACCTAGCTGGCGACGAGGAGATCCGACCAGCGGGTCGTATAGCGAGGGACCAGGAACTGCTGTCGCATGCCTCAGCCGCTGGCCGCTTCCTCTCTGGCGATCCGCACCGTCCCCTGTCCGAACTTCTCATTCACGCGATCTATCGCCCGCATGGCCGCCTGGCTGTTGGGTCGCAAGCCGCCGTGGAACAGGTCTGTTGTGGAATGCGTCGAGGGAACAAACTGACTCAAGATGTGGGGGGGCTTGCAGCCTTTTCAGGTTACGGCGCCTATGCATGGATCACGGCACCCATTTGGCTAAAAGCACTCGCAACGGCTTCGCTAATTCCATTTTTATTAATGGCAGTATCCATAGGGCTTGCAGCTATTATATTTACCATTAGAAAGCCATTATTTTATTTGGAAGCTTGGTGCTCCGAAGAGCGGCGACACATCAGAAGGGGCCGGTCGCTTTCTTTTCCACTGCATTTTTCTGCTTGGCAGTCGCTGTGACAGCGGCGACTAGTCTGATAAATTGAAGCATGACAAGGACAATCACAGCGACAGCTTTTTCGTTGCGGCTTCACCCTTCGCTACAAAGCAGCGCGCGTTGGCAATATTATATCAGACGTTGGTGAAAGTCAGGTCTTGGCCGGATGGGAATCTTTAGCCTTCGCTTTTGCAATGGATACGGTAGCTGAGGACCGAGGCTGTGTGAAAACTCGTGGGCCCTACTGAAGATGGCGTTCGTACGCGAAATCTGGAGTGGTTTTGCCATGCAACCTCCTCGGAATTTGCGAGAGAGCACCAATGTTGACCAGTTTTTGACCACTGGCAGACGCTTCAAATGTTTTCACACAGCTTGGGCCGAATGTGGAACTTTAGGCTATGTTGATGAGATGGTCGAGGCAGTTGACGACCCAAATCGGTCATTACCGGTAGTGATTTAGCTGTTGCGAGAATCCTTTTATGGCCATCGATAAAGATTTGGCAAGATCGCTCTTGACGAGCGCGGTGACGCGCTACGAGAGCGCCTGCCGTTGGGGATTGGTCACGGTCCTGGTCATGCTCGTCTTCCATGTGATGACTTTCGGCCCCTTCGTCGCCGCGCAGGTCGAGCGTGCCAAGGTTGCGGCGGAGTCGAAGGCGTTGAAACAGACCTCAGACGAGCTCCGCGCCAATCTCAGGGCGCAGCAGACCGCCATGCAGGAGGTGCGAGACGGCCTCGACGTGATGCTCGTTCGTAAGAAAGCGGACTTAGATGCCCTACAGCGCGCAGTTGAATTCATTCGTGAATCGACCAGCGGTGAACAGGACGAAGCAGGCAGCGAGCGCGGCGCCAACCTTGCCGTTCAGGCTCCGATAGCCGTACAAGAGCCCGCACCGCGACTTCAGGATTCGGCTCGGGTCCGTTTCTTTGCAAAGCGCATCGAGCAGGAAGGGTTGAGCGAGCGCGTACGAGCCGCCTCCACGGGCGCCGATCTGCGAACGATACTGACGCCACTCATAGACCGTCACGTCATCGCTCCGCAATTCGCGCGCGTCAACGAGAACTGGCAATCCAAGGTGCCGCAACTGGAAACAGGGGCTCTGCGGATCAAGGAGCAGTTTGCCAAGTTGGCCAACACGTTTCCAAACGCCCCACTCTGGGCAGAGATGCGCGAGAAGGCCGATAGCTACCTCGACGATTTGCGCGCAGTCGAGTTCGGTCCACCCGACGATCCGCAATGGTGGCATACCGTCGTCGGCAAAGACGATGCAGTGCTCCAAATGAAGGAACTCGAAGTCGCGCTGATCAGCCCGCCATCGTTCCATGCGGCGAACGAAGCGCTGCAAAATTGGTTGAGCGATCGAGACACGATGCTTGCAGGGCTCAATGCTCAACTGCAGAGTCTGCAACAACGCTTTGATGAACAGCAAGATCGCCTGGCGAATCTACTCGTGCCGATCAGCGGTGTCGCACTGGACCTCTCTATCGTCGTCGGTAACTTCCCGCTCGTCCTTGCGATTCTGCTCGGCTCCGCGATCGGCTGGCCCGCACGACGTCACCGCGAGTTGCTCCGCGCGGTGGCACTCGCGCGCCGAGCAGATCTGATAACTCGAGGCGACGAAGATCTGCTAACCGCGCAGAGTTCGGCGTGGCCACTGGGTTACGCGCTCGGGTCGGTCGCGCTGTCTATCGCGTGGATCAGCGTCGTGAGCTGGCAACTCGCGAAATGGACAGACAGGGGCGACCTTGATCTCGTGAGTATGACAGCTGTGGCCATCACGTTCGTCGTGGCCGCCGGCATTTACAAGTTCCGCATAGCCAAACAGGGGGCAGGCCACGGTTTCTCGCGACAGTCCTGAACCGTGGTCTGTCCCCGATTCCAGGATGATTCTCCGAGCAGTATCGGGACTGTTTCGGTGAGTCTCCTTCAGCGACGCTTCGGCGCGAACGCGCCGCTACGTTCTCGCAACCGGCCAGGGTCAGGAAGCGAAATACGCCCGGCGGCCCTGTTAACCAGAAGCCGTCAAAACGCATCGCGCTCCGTTGCGCGGGAGGTAAGCTTGAAATCGGACTTCAACGCCATCAGCATGGACGACGTTCAGGGCATCCCGCTCACCGAGATGTCGCTGGATGATTTTGCCCGCCCGATCGACATAGGTACGCAGTCGCAGTTCTTGACGGCAACCGCCGCGACGCGGCTCATGCCTGGCACTATATCAGAATACTCTGAAGGTCGGCTCCTGGC
>NZ_PDOG01000001.1:0-81508 GCF_003202205.1 Halomonas sp. LBP4 | reverse complement strand
GGATCTCTATGCCTACATCCCTCGCGGAACGCTATCTCGCTCTTATCACTGTTCCGCAACCGAGTAAGGCAATACTCCATACAGAGCATAGAGAAGGACAACCACTTTCTTTCTTAGGAATGCTTTAGCATCTTCTGAAGGTCTGCTCATGGCCGATTG
This sequence comes from Halomonas sp. LBP4, assembly GCF_003202205.1. GTDB lineage: Bacteria > Pseudomonadota > Gammaproteobacteria > Pseudomonadales > Halomonadaceae > Halomonas > Halomonas flagellata. The sequence goes on along the minus strand of NZ_PDOG01000001.1, from coordinate 81,349 downwards.
CGGAAAGTTAGTTTATGCTGATAAAAGTCGATCGTCAGCTGTCGAACAAAGCATGTGACGAAAATCAAGCAGTCAAGATGGTCGGCTTGATGCTGTCAACCTATAATCATTTTTTAGTTGACTCGAGAAATAGCGGCATGCAGTCTAATATTTTTGAATGTGCATGCGTGAACCAATATCAGAGCGTTCAGTATTAACACCTATGGGGCCATGATGTCCGCCACAGTCTGGAATCTTGAAGAGTTACGAAAGCACATACATGCTAAGCCGGGCGACGCCGCCCCGGTGTTAGATCTGCTAGAGTCCATCGATCGTAGCGTCGATATCTTTCGGTATCACATGGCAACCGCGCGCGATGCTATGAAGGGCATCGTGAATGAGGCGGAGCCGCAAGGCTTAGGAAATTTTATGCTGATCTTCGGCGGCGATGAGCGAGAAAACGAATTTGCATTTTCCAAGATTGTAAGTGAAGCGCACTTTATTGCCAGTCTACATACGGCGAGGTGCCTCTGGGACTTATTTTCGCAACTGGTAAATACGCTAGTGATAGCTGATCTTATGCCGATAAAGGATTGCAATATCTATCGCGTCGCTAAGCGTATACCACATAGCCCTTTGAAAGAGCGGGTTAATCTTTTGCTTGAGTCACATTGGTATAATTATCTAGCGGCATTTACCAACACTACTAAGCACAGACAGCTTATCCAGCATAATGCCACTATCTCTTTGGAAGAAAATCGGATAGGTATAAGAATAGGTGCGTTTAGTTACGCTTCACAGAACTTCGAAAGCTACTGGGCTATTGAAGTTCTCAAGGGCGCTATCGAAGTGAAGAATGCAATCATCGAATGTGGCCGTCTGCTGAACGCTTCTTATGCGAATTATGATGTCCAGTCCGGCCCTGGAATGGACCGTCCAACATCGGCTACTCTTTTACCGGGCCGCTGATACTTTTGTTATGCTTCACAGGGAAACATTTTAATGCAAGAAGTAAAATCCAACCTTTATCCTTGCATGCACTGTGGGGAGTCGGGAATTTGTAAATCTGGACCCGATGGTTCAAGTTGCAGAGCATGCGTGAAATATCATGACCTTAAAGATAAAGAGTTCATTGGTTTAGCCTGTGGAACTTGCCGAGGATGACCGGGTGCACCTGCGCTTCGACATGCCGGAAACCCCGCCGTGTTTCGGGGCCTTCCACAGCCTGCTCTCCACACATCAGGGCGAACGCCTGACCATCACCTTCCGCGGCGAGACGCTGCTGGAGGCGAACCTGCATACCACGCTGGGCCCCAGCCACATCGTGCAGGAGTCGCGACATCCGCGTGTGGCGATCGATGCCCTCCGCTATCTCAGTGGCTTGCCAGACGCCGAGGCACCCTGATGGGCCGCGCCGGGCGTTTCCGCCGCCTTGTCGTGGGGCTGGTCGTCACCCTGGCGGCGTTGGCGTTGCTGGTGTGGCTGGTGCTGTGGTCGTTGTCGCCGGCGCCGGTGACGGGCCGGCTGGTCGAGTATCACGACGATTCGCCGGTGGCCGGCGCCACTATTACCCTGAGCCGCCAGGGCTGGGGCCTGAGCGATCACGATGGCCAGTTGATCTGGGACAAGCGCTACGAGGCCACCGTCACCACCGACCCCGAGGGGCGCTTCCGCGTGCCGATGCCCGGCCCGGTATGGCTGGTGGGCAGCGGCGGCGGCCGGCTGACGGTCGAGGCGAAGGGATTCCAGACTCTCGAGGCTGGTTACGTAGCCCCCGGCGCGGAGCTTTACCTGCAGACGGTGCCCTATCACCACGAGCGGCTGCCTGGCGGCACCGCCTATCTGGGCTGGGATGAGGCGGGCGAGCCCTTCGGCTGGTCGTTCCTCGACCACGCCCCGGCTCGTGACCTGGCGCGGGTCGATCTCTATCCCCTCGCGCTGAACCGCGAGCCCCTCGAGGTCACCCTGGCGGTGCCCGATGGGGGAGGGCTTCACTTCGTGCCGGCCGCTGCCCAGAACATCGCCACGCCGTCGTGGGGCTACCTGCTGCGCTAACTGGATGTATCGCCCGAGCCCCCCGCGGCGTCGCGCCTGGTGCTGGACGACACCCCGGGCACCCTCTTCCTGCGTACCCCGCAGGGGCGGCATGCCAAGCTGGCCTGGGAGCCCGACGCGGTGACCGCCATGTCGGGTACGGTGCCGGGGCTCGAGGCGTCCAGCGAGCGGTTGCTCTCGCTGCGCTTCGTCTATCGACCCGGGCCCGGGCACGAGCTGCCGTATCAACCCCCGCTGGGGCCGGTCGATCCCGCGCGTGCCGCGCTGCTGGCGGAACTGCCCGAGGAAGCCCCTCCGGCCAAGCGGGCGCGTGTCTACCAACTGGTGGTGACCGATGCGCAGGGCCGGGAACTGGAGCGGCAACGCGTCGAGCTCGTGCCGGGCGTTCCCGTGGACCTGGCGAGCTGTGCCGAGGAGGCGCCGCTGGCCTGGCGCTTCGAGGCGCTGCGCCTGGCGTACGACGCGGAGGGGCTGCCGCGCCTGCAGCTGACGCTGGACGGCGAACGCTTCGTGCACCACTCGGCGCCGCGACTGGTCGGCACGCGCCACGCCACCGTCCTCGAGGTGATGGCCTTCGACACCGACTACCGGCGCCATGACCTGCGTGTGCGCTTGAGGGAGCTGCCTGGAGACGCTGGCCCCGTCGGCTGCAGCGCGCCGCCTCGACCGGGGCGGTGAGGTCCTCCATATCGTACCGAGGGGGCCTCGCCATCAAGGGCCGAAAGTTTCCGTTGCCTTGCCGCCGTCGGAACGGAAGGGCCGGATGCTATGCTAAGCGCACACGACGCCGACGACACATTGAGCCGAGTTACTGTCCGGCCTGGAGGTGAAAGGTGAACAAATCGCAAACACTCTCGTTACTGCAGCAGTACCTGCCTGCCATGGTCCAACAGTTTGGTGTCCGGGATCTCGCGCTCTTCGGCTCCATGGCGCGCGACGAGGCGGGGGAGGGCAGTGACGTCGATATCCTGGTGAGCTTCGATGGCCCGGCAACGGCTGATCGTTACTTCGGATTGCAGTTCTACTTGGAGGATCTGTTGGGACGCCCGGTGGACCTGGTGACCGACAAGGCGCTGCGCCCCGAACTCCGACCTTTCATCGAACGCGAGGCCATGCATGTCTGAAAATCGACCACAGCGAGAGAGGCGCTTCTACATCGATGACATGATCGGCTTCTCCGAGAAGGTGCTGACTTACACCGATGGGCTGGCTCAAGAAAACTTCATCACCCGCGACCTGACATATGATGCCACCCTCCGCAATCTGGAATTGATCGGTGAGCCGGCTACCCGCACTCCGGATGATGTACGTCCCGCTCACCCGGAGATTCCGTGGCGGCTGATCATCGCCACGCGAAATCGTCTCATCCATGCCTACCTCGGGATCGATGATGATACCGTCTGGAGCATCAATCAGACGCATATCCCTGAGCTGGTCGATCGGCTCGAGTCCCTCAAACACTGATCAGCCGCGCCCTGCAGGTGCCTTCGCCTGGCGGTGCCCCGTGGATCTGCCTGGCGTTTCTCGACCGGCCGACCGATGCTTCTGGATGGGCATGGCATCGAGCCCTTGCCCCAGGGCGGGCCGGGCTCGAGGGAGGCTGAGATGTTCAAACCGATTACCCTGACATGGCTGATGTGTATCGCGCTGGGCGCTGGCGCCGCCATGGCGCAGTCCGACGGCGGCGAGGAGGGCGTGCGGCTCGATATCCAGGAGTGGGACGTGCCCTTCGATGGCGGGCGCGCCCGGGATCCCTGGGTGGATGCCGAGGGGCAGGTCTGGTTCGTCGGCCAGCAGACCCACTATGTCGGGCGGTTCACGCCCGAGAGCGGCGAGTTCGAGCGCTTCCCCCTGGAGGCGGGCACCGGGCCGCACACGGTCGTCACCACCGAACGGGGGGTGTGGTACGCCGGCAACCGGGCGGCGCATCTCGGGCGGCTGGATCCCGCCAGCGGCGCTATCGAGAGGTTCGCGCCCCCCGGCGATGGCCCCCGCGACGTGCACAGCATCGCCGTCGACAGCCAGGGCAACCTTTGGTTCACCGAGCAGGGCGGCAACCGCGTCGGTTACTTCGACACCCGGGACCACAGCTTCACCATGCATGACGTGTCCGCCGGGGGGGCGCACCCCTATGGCATCGTGGTGCACGACGACCAGCCCTGGATCGCCCTGTTCGGCACCCACCGACTGGCCACGGTCGCCGACGGCGAGCTGCGGACGATCGAGCTGCCCCGGCCGGAAACCCGGCCGCGGCGGCTGGACGTCGCCTCCAACGGCCAGGTCTGGTACGGCGACTACGCCACCGGCCACATCGGCCGCTACGACCCCGAGAGCGGGGAGGTGACGGAGTGGCCGGCGCCCGCGGGCGAGCAGTCGCGGCCCTACGCCGTGGTCATGGACGGCGAGGACCGCTTCTGGATCGTCGAGACCGGCGTCCGGCCCAACCGCTTCGTCGCCTTCGATACCCGCGCGGAAACCTGGAGCGAGCCCTTCGAGATTCCCAGCGGCGGCGGCACCGTGCGCCACATGGTGTACGACGAGGAACGCGACGCCATCTGGTTCGGCACCGACGAGAACACCCTCGGCAGGGCCGAGCTGGAGTGACAAACGCCCCTGGTTCAACGCCCCCGCCATCGCCGAGTTGCTAGAGTGGTCAGGGAGTGCAGCCCTGCGCCGCCGGTGCGGCGCTGGATGCGACGACAACGGCCATGGAGGCGCTGGATGAGCGATACCAAGTACGCCCAGCAGGGCATGACGTTCCGCGAGAGCGTGGAACACATGGTGGACCACGCCATCGAGATCATGGGCCTGGACGAGGGGCTCGGCAATGCATTGAAGGTCTGCCAGAGCGTGGTGCAGGTCTCCTTCCCGGTGGAGATCGACGGCAGGGCGGAGATCTTCACCGGCTGGCGGGCCACCCACAGCGACCACCGCCTGCCCTCCAAGGGCGGCATCCGTTTCGCGCCGATCGTCGACCAGGACGAGGTGGAGGCCCTGGCCGCGCTGATGACCTACAAGTGCGCCATCGTCGACGTGCCCTTCGGCGGCTCCAAGGGCGGGCTGGTGATCGACCCGCGCCAGTACGAGCGCCACCAGCTGGAGGCCATCACCCGCCGCTTCGCCCGCGAACTGATCAACAAGGGCTACCTGAGCCCGGCGCAGAACGTCCCCGCCCCGGACATGGGCACCGGCCCCCGCGAGATGGGCTGGATGGTGGATACCTACCGGCAGATGTTCCCCAACGACATCAACTACCTGGGCGCGTTGACCGGCAAGCCGGTGGAGCACGGCGGGGTGCGCGGGCGCAACGAGGCCACCGGCCGCGGGGTGCAGTACGCCCTGCGGGAGCTGTTCCGGCATCCCCAGGAGATCGAGCGCTGCGGCCTCTCCGGCGGCCTCGCCGGCAAGCGGGTGATCGTCCAGGGCCTGGGCAACGTCGGCTACCACGCCGCGCACTTCCTGGAGACCGAGGACGACTGCCTGATCACCGCCATCATCGAGCGCGACGGGGCGGTGGTGAATCCGGACGGCCTGGATGTCAGCGCGGTGCGCGAACACATCGCCGAGACCGGCGGGGTCAAGGGCTACGCCGGCGGCGAGTATCGCGAGGATGGCGCCGTGGTGCTGGAGATGGCCTGCGATATCCTGATCCCGGCGGCCCTGGAAGGGGTGATCACCGCCGACAACGCCGAGCGCATCCAGGCGCCGCTGATCGCCGAGGCGGCCAACGGCCCGGTGACCTTCGCGGCCGACAGGATCCTCCAGCAGCGCGGCGTGGAGATCCTCCCCGATGCCTACTGCAACGCCGGCGGGGTGGTGGTCTCCTACTTCGAGTGGATCCGCAACCTCAACCACGTGCGCTTCGGCCGCCTGGAACGGCGCTTCCACGAGGCCCGGGGCGGGCGGATCATCGAGGCCATCGAGCAGGCCTCGGGCGTTGAGGTCCCCGAGCACCTGCGGGCGCAGATCGCGCGCGGCGCCGACGAGTTCGACCTGGTGCGCTCGGGGCTGGACGACTCCATGCGCCTGGCGCTGCAGGCGATCATCCGCATGCGTCGCGACAACCCCAAGATCCACGACTACCGCATGGCCGCCTACACCATCGCCATCGAGAAGGTCGCGCGTCACTACCGGGATATCGGCTTCTGAAGTTACCGCGGGCCAGCGCCCCAGGCGGGGCGCCTGCCACTGGCGATCCGCGGCTGGCCCTCAGCGGGCTTTGGTGGCAGGCTAGAGAAAAACATAACGCGGCAGGCGGCAACGCCATGGCGGCCAGCCCGCGGGAGACGCAGGGACAAGACGATGACACGGCGACTACGCGAAATACGGCAGCTGAAATACCGGCATATCAACTTGGCTGGTCGGCGAGGGTAGGGGGAAGGCTATGGCTGGTATCGACCCAAAGGACATGGTGGCAATTGCAGCAAACATGCTCACCGGTGTTACACTGCCTAGCTACACTTAATTTATTGATTTTCAATATACCTATGATTTTTCAACCATGATCGGCGCCTCAGCAGCAATTATTCGAAATAGTCACAATGAATTCGTGATTGTAAAGCCGACTTATCGAAAAGAGTGGCTACTCCCTGGGGGGGCAATAGAAGAACACGAATCGCCGCAAGATTGTTGCAAACGTGAATGCTTGGAAGAGTTGAATGTTTCTATAGATTTAGGCGAATTGCTTTGCTTGGAATATAGGAAAGCGACAGATGATTTCAGATTCATATTCGATGGAGGAACCCTTATAGAAGGGGCTGATATCCGTTTTCCTGAAGAGGAACTGGAATCCTATCGCTTTGTTACCATCGACGAAGGAATAAAATTAGTTGATGAGCCAACAGCAAAACGTCTAATCTTTATGCAGTCTGGCTTAGGCGTTTACTTTGAGTCATAACAAGTCGCGCCAGTATGCAGCCTTCGACTGCGGTAATTCCCAAAGCTTCGCTTTGGCTCGCCCTTGCCCGCAGCATTATGAATAAATCAGTATGTGCTTAACATCCGCTTCTGGCGGGAGGGGAACTTTAGTCTATGTTGATGAAATGACTGAGGCAGTTGACGACCCGAAGCGGACCTCCCGGCAAAATGCTGACGGCACGTTTATCCGTGTTATGCTGCCGAGCTATACTTAATTTTACGTGCACTCAGTGGGTTAGATCAGGCATCTCAGGCGCGTTAATTGACTTGAACGCGCCGGCACGATAACCCAATAATAGAGCGTGCGGTATAATCACTGTAGTTTCTGTACGCTGATTGACTCGCTAAATACAAGGAAGCGTCAATATGTTTGATTACTCAATAGTGCATTGGATGACGTTTTTGTCTGCGGCGGTTCTTCTGAATCTTTCCCCCGGCCCAGATATCGCCTTCATTCTAGGGCAGACGCTAAGTAGCGGACGTCGACATGGGTTTGCTGCGATGCTTGGCATATGGTCGGGGGCGTCGTTGCATGTAGTTATGGCGGCGGTGGGTCTTTCAGCAATTCTTGCTACATCGGCTCTGGCATTTTCTGTGGTTAAGTGGGTAGGGGCTGCCTATTTGATATGGCTTGGCATCAAAATGCTTCTTTCGAACGGTGACTCATTTACCTCTAGTGACGGAGGCGGCAGTTTACGGATGCAGTCGGTCTATTGGCAGGGTGTGCTGGTTTCCGCTCTTAACCCGAAAGTAGCCATATTCTTCCTTGCTTTCTTGCCACAGTTTGTCGTGGAAGGTGCCGGCTCTGTTGGTGCTCAGCTATTATTGCATGGCAGCTTAATTATTGTTGTTGCGGCTTTTATAGAGCCCCCCTTGGTCATGGTGGGGTCAAGGTTAGGGACTTTCTTGAGAAAAAAACAGCGAGTTGGCTTGTGGATGGATCGAAGCCTTGGAGCCTTATTTGTTGCCTTGGGAGCGCGCCTCGCGGCTAGTACAAAATAAAACCATGGCAGCAGGGGCGAATTGTTCCGCTAACTACATAACCAGGCCATGCACCGGATGCCAAACCCTCCGCTTCGCTGCGGTTTTGTCACCGGTGATGGCGAGCGTTATGTGTACAAGGAATTCCGATGGAAAAGGTTATTCTCAAGGGATTCATTATTGTATCGGAGATGGACCTGGAAATTGTTCAGCAAGAGCTACAAGTTCATTCCGAGCTCACGCGAAGAGAGCCTGGGTGTTTGGTATTCGAAGTAACGCCTGATGAAAGTAATCCAAATCGTTTTGATGTATATGAAGAATTTTCCAGTAAGGCGGCATTCGATTCACATCAACTTAGAGTCAAAAGCTCTCGATGGGGTCAGGTAACAGCAAATTCTGAAAGGCACTACGAAATTATTGAGTAAACGCATAACCAGGTCAAGCAGCATCGCGCAACAAGTTGCGCTGGACCTCGCTTCGCTCGGCCGCTGTTGGCAACGTTAACTGCAATCGAAAAGGAGTTTGGATGAAATATCAGGTGGTAAACATCAAAGACAAACTCGGTCTCTTTAACGAGCAGTGGTCCCCTAAGGTGATAGCTGAGATGAATGACTATCAGTTCAAAGTCGTTAAAATCCAGGGCGAGTTCGTGTGGCATGATCACAAGGACACAGATGAAACGTTCATTGTCCTTGAGGGTAGCCTCAGAATTGACTTTAGAGATGGGTATGTGAGTCTTTCCGAGGGGGAGTTGTACGTTGTCCCTAAGGGCACCGAACACAAGCCGTATGCCGAAGATGAAGCAAAAGTTTTGCTTATCGAGCCGCGGGGAGTTGTGAATACTGGCGACGAGGCTGGTAGCCAAACGGCAGAAAACGATGTTTGGATCTGAATCAGTTAACTAGTCGCAGCAGTACGCGGCCGATGGCCGCCGGACGCCCTTTCCATTGCGCCTTCGGCTCCATTCCAAGAGCGCCGCTGTGCTTCGGCGTTATGCAATTAATTAAAGTTGTGGGGTTGCAATGAGCTATTGGATATTTCAATCGATTGCTGAAAGGTATGACCTACGCAAAAAAGGCGTAGTAGAAGATGGAAAACATGATACATGGTATGCATCTCGTTATAGAGGCCGGATGAAAGTTGGAGACATTGTTTATTTTTGGTTAGGGGGGATAGGCGAAAAACGTGGCGTGTATGCACTTGGTGAGATAATATCAGAGCCATATAGAAAAGATGACTGGGATTCTTATGGTATCGATGTTTGCTACAAGAGAAAGTTAATAAAGCCTATTGATGTAATTGCAGTTAAGAATAATGAAATTCTGTCAGATTTGCTTATTCTAAGGGCGCCTCAGGCTACTAATTTCGCTCTGACTGAAGAACAAGGAAAGGAGTTTGAAAGGATTATTGCAAAGGAGGATAAATGAATGCCTCTTAAAAATAGCTCTCGACTATCGATGCTATCATCTGTCCAAACCCCTCTTGGCTTTTTTGTTCTCGTCGTGTTGGTAGTGGAGGCTGGCCTTATCGCTTTGGCTGGCCAAAACGAAGGTGATAAAGCCTATCTTTACTCCATTGTAGGTATATTGGTATTGCTTATTTTGGTTGTTGCTGTTATTGGATATTTTAAGCCATGGGTACTTACTGGTCATCCACCACCAGGTATTGATGAAAAATTTTCTCAGGCACTAGCTAAAGATGTATTCATGGCATTTGATGGGTATATAAGTAATGAGAGTGATGAAGAAAGAGCAGATGCATACGAATACCTTGTTGATGTTTGCTCTTCAGCTAAATATTACAAAGATAAAGAAACTAGCCATTTTGCTATGACATTTATCGAAACCGTAGTTGGTTGCTCTGATATAAAGCGTAAGCCAAGGTCATCTAAAAATGCATAACAAGGAAAATCAAGGCGACCGCTAAACGCGGCGCTTGTTTGCGACGTTAGGCTGCTTCATATGAGCAGATACCATGTGAGGCAAACAACGGGTAACCGATGACTCTCTCGTTGAACTATGGCATGCGAGCAATCACGCTAGCAGATGAGCCGTTTCTGTGGGAAATGCTCTACCAAGCCATCTACGTCCCGCAAGGAACTCCAGCACCCTCGCGAGACATCCTCCACCAGCCCGAGATATGCAGGTACGTGCAGAACTGGGGGGCGGGCCAAGTGGCTAGACATAATGATCAAGCGATATTTCAAAATGCACGGTCGGCCTTTTCCGCGCCTGATGATCGCGCTGTTGATCGGCTTGTCGCCTGTCCCGCGATGAGCTAGCGAATCCCGGGCGTGCCCGCGGGTCGGGGTGCCCGAGCCTGAGCTGGCTAAGAATGGCGTACCGAAGCCTCGCCCTGCGGATGGGCGTAGAAAAAGCGGAGCATCTGCTGCGTGGCATCGGGCCCTCTGGGATCGGTGTAAGAGCCGCGGGAACACCCGCCCGACCAGGCATGACCGGCACCATGCACCAGCCACTGTTCCATGATGGGCTGCCCGTTCGCGTCGTGGTAGGTGGTGCGCGTATAGGCATGGCCGTGGGGGACCTGGCCCCGCTCCACGCTCAGGCGCGGAGCGGGGCCGCCTTCGGGCAGTTCTCCCCGCTTGGCATGGGAAGGCGCGCATTGGGCGATCACCTGGTCGCCGTTGCATGGATGCACCGTAGTATCCCGGTCGCCGTGGAACACGATGGCGGGAACGGGTGCCGCGTACGAATGCGTGCCGGGCGCGCCAGAGGGCCTGCCGGCCGAGGCCCCTTCGCCGCGGTGCATTGCGGTGAATGCGGACGGAAGATCCTGGGCGACCGCATGGGGAAGCCCGGAATGGACACCGACCGCCGCATAAAGATCCGGGTAGGTCATTGCCAGGGTCATGGCCATGGCACCACCGGCCGACAAACCCGCCACATAGACCCGCCGCTCGTCCAGGCGATGCTCGTCGAGGACCTGGCGGGTCAGATCCGCAATGATGGACGGTTCACCGCGGTCGCGCTGCTGGTCAGTCTCCATGAACCAGTTCCAGCACCTGGAGCTGTTTGCGGCAGCGGATTGGGCGGGATAGAGCACGAAACACGGCTGTTCTTCGGCGAGCGTATTCATGCCAGTGCCGGCGGCAAAATCATCGGGATCCTGGGTGCAGCCGTGAAGCATGACGACAAGCGGCAGCGACTGGCCATGATGGCCGCTGGGGATGTACAGCTTGTAGTCGCGCGTGCCGGCATGGTTGGTGAAAGCCCCGGTCGTGAACGTCCCGGCGTCGGGCACGCTGTCGGGTACCCGGTCCGAGAGCGGCGGTAACCAGGACTCGGGCCCACGGAAGCGGTACCACTTTTCGCGCCACACGTCATGCAGATCGGCCGCCAGCCGATCGGCGGCAAATGGTCGCTGTGCCGCCGAGGCGTGCGCATGATCAAACTGAAGGTCTTCCGGGCAGGCCCACGCATCCCCATGGCTGGTCTCAGCGTCAACACGCCATGGCGACTCATCGGGGGCCGACGTCGCTGCCGAGGCGAGCTCGTCGTCGATCACGCGGCAGCTCCCTTCTATCGTGGCGCCCGGGGCTGAAGTGGGCGTAGTCGCGGCATCCTGGTTCGGACCGCTACGCAGCGTGCGCTGAATCATTGCGGTCGCCTCCTGCAACTGGCCCGCGCGAGTCAGCCGGGTCGCTTCCTGTAATCCCGCCCTCATCGTTTCGCTCATCATCGGAAGTATCCTTGGCGCTGTTGCGCCATCAATGAATTCGATCCGCCAAGGCGGCCTTGACCGCGGCACTGGCATGGAAGGCACCCAGCACGACAACCGAATCGATGGTGGCGAGGGCGAGCTCAGGAGAGACATCATCGGCAATACTGGCCAGCCCCAGTACCTGAATCTTGAGTACCTGCCCGGCTGCCTGTACCGCCTCGAGATCACTGCGGCTGTAATGTTGCAGGCCGAGGACAAAGGTCTTGCGTGCCGCTGTCTCCCTGACCACTTCCGCATGCGACGCCAGCTGGTTGCGGATCGCCGTTCGAATCAGGTCGGTACGGTTGGAGTAGAACCCTTCCTGCACCAGCAGATCGATCTGTCCCAGATCAACCACCCCCAGGTTGATGGTGATCTTCTCGGTGGTGTCGCCTGCCTTTCGTCGAAGTTCATGCACACTCATCAGCGTATCCCCGGCAGTCAGCATCCATATACCATCCATGTGGATGGTATATGCCTTCCCCAGGCAGGTTGTCAAGGGTTGTCAAGCCATGGGCACGCCAGGAAGTGACCGGCTAAGCGTAAGCGATCAAACGGTGACGAGTTGACGGATGACTCGATGTCAGAGCGGAGAGGATTGTCGACGAACAGGACTTTCCAGCGTCGCAACGCCGAGGTGGCGCTGCCGGACAGGCACAAGCGGGCCATCACCCCCGGCGCCCGTCGCATCACTCCCCCTCCAGCCTGGGGCCCGAGTTCCAGTTCGGCGGCGGCACCTTCATGGGCATCGAGGTGCCCCTGGGGGAACTGCGCCTCGAGGCCTTTCTGGCCCGGGACCATGCCCTGCTGGCCTTCGACCCGCTGGCGTCACAGGGGAGGGGCTCTTTCATTCCCTGGCCTCGGCCACCAGCGCGGCCAACGCCATCGAGTCCGGCCTGTACCAATCGCTCGGCGCCTACCAGCAGGAGATGCAGGCGGTCGCCCAGCGTTATCTCCGGCACCTCAAGGCCAGCTACCAGGGGCCAAGGCGCTTCGGCCAGGCGACCTTCTGGCAACGGCGGCGGGGAACGGCAGCTTTGGGGCTGAGTGGGAGGCTAGACATGACAAGCCTCCTTCCGCGGTGTTGAAACATAGCGCCATGGGAAGGTCGTTTTCCGAGCCAGGGGAGACGCCCCGGCAAAGCCGCACGGCTCAGCTTCACCGTTAGGCGCCACTCACACCCAGAACGCACCGAGCTGTCGATTACGCGGTGTCTCGTTCGACTACTGGGTGTGGGAAAGCAAACCAGGAGGATGGGCTCATGCGGAAAGTGATTGTCGGCGCCATGATTTCGCTAGACGGCGTCATGCAGGCGCCCGGCGGGCCCCAGGAAGATCCGACCGGCGGATTCAGCTACGGTGGCTGGGTTGCGCCGCTGGCGGACGAGGTGTTCGGCGAAGAGATCGGCAAGATGTTCAGTCAGCCGTTCGACCTGCTGCTCGGACGAAAGACCTACGAGATCTTCGCGGCGCACTGGCCGTACGCCGAAGGGGGACCCGACGATTCTTTGGCCAAGGCCTTCAATTCGATCACAAAGTATGTTGCGACCCGAAAGGGCCTGGATCTGACCTGGAAGGGATCGGTGGCCCTCCGTGACGCGGCGACCGATGTCGCCAAGCTGAAGCAGGAAGACGGGCCAGCGCTAGTCACACAAGGCAGCACCGACTTGATCCGAACGCTGCTTGCGAGCGACCTCGTCGACGAGATCAATATGTTCACATTCCCGGTCGTGCTCGGGGAAGGCAAGAAGCTATTTAACGATGGCGCGACGGCAGCGGCATTCAAACTGACCGCCAATCGAGTGTCGCCTAACGGTATTGTGATCGCACAGTATGTGCGCGACGGTGCGGTGAAAACCGGCGACTATGCCATGGACCCTCCCACGCCGGCGGAAGTCGCACGGCGTGAGAAGATGCAGCGGGAGGGTTAGCAGTCCGCGGCGAAACGCTGGCTGCATTCGCTTTGGATGGAACTCATCACCACGGCGGCGCATAACGAAGTTCAACAAGGCGCTCAAGCAAGGACGCGCTAAAGCGCGCCGCTTAGCTTGTCGTTATACATGTGAAGGAACTCAGATGAGTCTGAGGCAACATTTTGAACTGATGGCGGCTTACAATCAGTGGATGAACGCAAAAGTTCATAAGGCTTCCAGCAACCTTGATGGAACAGCGCTTGCCGAAGATCGAGGTGCCTTTTTGGGTTCTCTGTTGGGGGCGCTAAACCATATCGTGGTTGGTGACGCCATTACGCTGCGCTCCACGGGCGTCGCTTAATATTGGCGTTATGCGGCATCGAGGGGATTCCGGAGCCGAAACGGGGATGGTCGCTTTCGATCCGAAACGGAAGTTCGATCCAGTGTGCAGGCTCCGCCGTCGATGCTTTGCTCTAGTTCTTTAAAGCCCGTGTCGGTAGCCGTGAGGCACGCCATGTCTTGGAGTCAGTTGGCTTCGCTTGCGCAACATCGTATGACTCAAACTGACACGCAGTATGAAAAAATTCATATTGGTGAGCCTTGGCGTCGTGCCCTATGATAATGTAGCTATCACTGTAGAGTGAGCGCGGTTGTGCTTCCAAGAAGCCTCGTAGGGAGGTCGTCATGTGCAAGATCTCATCAATTGCTTTCGGTATCGCATGTTTAGCCGGCACAGGAGCGGCCGTCGCTCACGAGCCCCCTACGGCAGGCTGGACGATCCACATTGATGCGAAACGCCATATCGCCGGCGACCTTGAGGCCGTTGCGCATCACTATTGTAAGGGTGGGCTTCCTGGCGGCGTGACGGCATGCCAGCTATATGACAGCGATGAAGAGAATGCACGCTTGATTGGCGTGGAGTTCATTATCAGTGCAGATGCCTACGCGACCTTGCCAGAGGCCGAACAAGCACTTTGGCATTATCACAAAGAGGAGATAGGGCAGGTGGATCCTTCCTTGCCAGATATGACGGAGGAAGAGGCAGCGGAATTCGTGAAGAGCATAGAAGAAACCTACGGTAAAATCTTTTTGATTTGGGATAGCCCGAAAGACGAACTGCCGGTCGGCCAACCACAGGCGTACGATATAGCAGATAACGCGAAGCGCTGAGCGTGTAAAGCGTATAACACGAATGCAGTCAGTCTGATCTTATTGTGCGAGATAGAGCGGCCTCGCCGTTGGCGCTACGCCAACCTTATCCCGGCTGACACCGAAAGACTGCTTCTGGTCCAGACTGTATGAAAACGTTTGGATCGCTTCGGGCTGGATTTCGCCGGGAGGAGGAAAGATGAATAAGTCAATGCTGACAGTCGTTTTCGCGACACCCTTTTTCATACTGCTGTCCGGTCCGGCAAAAGCCTTCGAGTGTCCCCAGCATTTCGCAGCGGCCCAGGCGGCTGTCGACAAGGTGTCCGCGGACATGCAAGGGATGGGAGAGATGATGGATCGGCAGGATATGGCCCTCGTGCACGCGCTGCTTGACGACGCCAAGGCGTTGCTCACGGCGGCTCGTCATAACCACGAGAGGCCGCAGGGACCTTATGATCACGCCCGCGCCATCGCCAAGGCCGACAGTGCGCAGGGCTACGCCACTGCGGCCGATGTCCTACACTTTCACTATATGGAGCAGCAATAAACCGGCTTATATGAAGGCGCGCGGGCGGAGCCCGTGTGCGGGTGCCCCCAGCCCGCGGTCAAGAGGTGGTTCTCATGGTCATGCGCCCGCTGCTTGCGCTGTTGGCCCTGCTTGTTTTCGGCGGCGCGTGGGCCGAGGGCCGCGGGGCGGAGACGGCGCCGCCCGGGGTCGCCCCCGAGGCCGTGCAGCTTGGGCGGGATCTGGACGGGGACGGTGATGCCGATGAGGTGGACATCAGCCTGGAAGTCATCGAAGTCCAGGAGGAAGTTTACCCCGGCGAGTTCGTGACCTTCTGGGTGTTCGCCCCTGAAGGACGGGGCATGGTCTCCCCGGCGCGCGCCCCGAGTCCGACGATCCGTGTGGAGCAGGGCGACCGCGTCCGCATCACGCTGCGCAACACGCACTATTTCCCGCATACGATCCATCTGCACGGCGCCATTCATCCCAACGAGATGGACGGCGTGCCCGACTTCACCCAGCCGCCAGTCAAGCCGGGCGAGGCATTCACTTATGAATTCACCGCGAAGAACCCCGGCACGCATTTCTACCACTGTCACGTGCAGCCGGACGTGCATGTGCTCATGGGGCTCGTGGGGATGCTCATTATCGAGCCGAATCGGCCCGACAACGAGTTTGCGCGCCTGATTCCGGGGGCGGGTCGCATCACCGACCTGACCCAAGCGGCGCTGGAGCACTACCAGCGAGAGTACTCGCTCGTCTACATGGACATCGACGCTCGCTTGAACCGCATTCCGGCCGCTTATCACGATCCCCGCGAGATCGAGCAGCGCATGCACCGGGAATACGACTCCACGCAGCGTCGCCCCAACATCTTTCTCCTGAATGGTCGCGCTTTTCCCTTCACGTTGCGGGATTCCTTGATCGAGGTGGACGCCGACGAGCGGGTCAAGCTGCGTGTGCTGAACGCCGGTGCCCGCACCATGCACCTCCACACCCACGGCCATCACCCGGTGCTCACCCACGCGGACGGTTACCCCCTATCACCGGAGGCGCGCGTCACACGGGACGTGTTCACGATCGGGGCGGCGCAGCGCGTTGATCTCGAGCTCCGAACGGGCCGCGACGACACCTACGCCTCGGGGCCGGGGGTGTGGTTCATGCACGATCACGTGGAGTCCACCGTCACCAACAAAGGGATCTCCCCCGGCGGCGATATAACGGCCATTACTTACGAGGAGTTCATCGGGCCCGACGGGCTGCCGGAAGTCGCGACCAGCCTGGATCGATTCTTCGATCCGGCCTACTACCGCGGCGAGGTCCCCGTCTTCGATCCGGAGATCTTCCATACGACTCGCGACGAGTATGCCTACGGGTGGTCAGAGCAAGAGCCCGTGGGCGGCGAATTCGACTATACGGCCCGGGATACGACGGTTGCCCCCCTGCCGCAACGCAGCGCCATCGAGGGCCATCGGATCGTCGCCGACGCGTGCGAGGAGCCCCGGGGCTTCCGGCGGATTCACGTCCAGGGCGGCATCCAGTTCGCGCGTGCCGGCGAGGTATTCGCCTTCGAACCCAGGGTGCTGCGGGCGGAGCCGTGCGAGGAAGTGGAGATCGTCTTCGAGAACAAGGATGCGGTCCGCCACGCCCTGATGCTGCCGGGCTTGAACCCCATGTTCACGCTCGAGTTCACTGGCCCCGACACGCAGGTAGCCCGGTTCGTGACTCCCGACCGTGACACCACCCTCGAGTTTCACTGCCACGTGGCGACGCATGACGAGATGGGGATGCACGGCCGGCTCATCGTCGGCGAGGGCGGCGAAGCGCATGCTCACGAGGAACAGGATGACGAAGAGGGTGAAGAGAAGCGGCTGCATGAAGGGATCGGCATCGTGGTCTCCGTGGACAGTCGCGCGGGCCGATTCGTCATTGACCACGAGGAGATACCGGGGTTCATGGCGCCGATGGTGATGAGCTACCAGGTCCAGCCCGCGAGTCTGCTGCAAGACGTGGCGCCCGGCGATCAGGTCCGTTTCACCATCGACGCGACGCGGCGGGCCATTATCGACATCGTCGCTGAGCGGTAGCGGCCAGGTCTATGTTTAAAAGGCGACGACCTGGGAGGCCGGGCGGGCCGCCTGGGCATCGAAATCATGCATGCCGCCCGTCTTGCTGTTGTCAGCCAATTGCCCTTCATCCAGACACCGGGGGAAGGCTAGGAGAAGGGCAAGGGCAAGGGCGTCACCGCGAGGCCCTTCATCTGCGACAGGGGGGCTTTATAATTCGGGCGCCAAGAAAGTGGTTGTCCTTTACATTTCCTTTTTCATTTTTAGGCGTCGAAATACAGGGCAAACTCGTACGGGTGTGGGCGCAGCTGCAGGGCCAATACCTCGTTCTGCATCTTGTAGTCGATCCAGGTATCGATCACATCTTCGGTGAAGACATTGCCCTTGAGCAGGAACTCGTGGTCTTCTCGCAGGGCCACCAAGGCTTCTTCCAGGGACGCCGGTGTCGACGGCACATCCGCCAACTCCTCTGGGCTCATCGCGTAGATATCCTTGTCCAGGGGGTCGCCGGCTTCCAGCTTGTTGTCGATGCCGTCCAGTCCCGCCATCAGCATGGCGGAGAATGCCAGGTAGCCGTTGCACGTGGGGTCCGGGAAGCGCACCTCGATGCGTTTGGCCTCGGGGTTGCCCTGATACATGGGAATGCGCACCGCCGCCGAGCGGTTGCGTCTGGAATAGGCGAGGTTGATCGGCGCCTCGAAGCCCGGCACCAGCCGACGGTAGCTGTTGGTGGTGGGATTGGTGAAGGCCGCCAGGGACGGAGCGTGCTTGATGATGCCGGCGATATAGTGCATCGCCAGCTGGCTCAGGCCCGCATAGCCTTCCCCCGCGAATAGGGGCTTGCCGGCTTTCCAGAGGCTCTGGTGCACGTGCATGCCGCTGCCGTTGTCCTGGAACACGGGCTTGGGCATGAAGGTGGCGGTCTTGCCGTGGCGATGCGCCACGTTCTTGACCGTGTACTTGTACCACATCAGGGCATCGCCCATCTTGTCCAGGGGCAGGTAGCGCATATCGATTTCCGCCTGCCCAGCCGTGGCCACTTCATGGTGGTGGGCCTCTATCCGGTACCCCAGCTCTGCCATGATGAGCACCATTTCGGAGCGTATGTCCTGCATCGAGTCGGTGGGCGGCACCGGGAAATATCCTTCCTTGTAACGGGGCTTGTAGCCGAGGTTGGGAAACTCCTCCCGGCCTGTGTTCCACTGGCCTTCGACCGAGTCGATGAAGTAGTAGCCGCAGTGCTGGTTCTGCTCGTAACGGACATCGTCCAGGATGAAGAACTCGGCTTCCGGGCCAAAATAGGCGACATCGCCGATGCCGGTCGACTGCAGGTACTGCGTCGCCTTGCGCGCGATAGTGCGGGGATCCCGGCTGTACTCTGCGCGGGTAAAGGGGTCGATGATGTTGCAGATTAATGACAGTGTCGGAGCGCTGGTGAAGGGGTCGAGCACTGCGGTAGACGGGTCGGGAATCACCAGCATATCTGAGGCGTGGATGGCCTGCCAGCCGCGAATCGAGGAACCGTCGAACCCCACGCCTGCGTCGAACACGTCCTCGTCCAGCTCGCTGGCGGGGATGGAGAAATGCTGCCACAGGCCCAGGATATCGGAAAATTTCAGGTCTACGATTTCGCAGCGCTGGTCCTTGGCGAATTCAATGGCTTGTGTTGGAGTCATGGTCGAACCTCCGGTATGGATAGATACCACAGGTAGACGGGCTTATGTTGTCGTTGACGCAGGGACGTCGTCGGCGAACCCCTCTGTCGCTGAACGGGGCGGGAGCCCGGTTTTCTTGCGACCCCGCCAGTGGCTTAATCGTAGTTCGAAATAGCTTCGCTTGCCATTGACAAATTGACGGATTCATGCTCTTCACCCTGCAGGGTCGTAGGATATCCCTTTGCTATAGGCGGCGAATCGCGAAAAGTGAACGCGAAAAGGGGCGCAGGAGTAGGAAGAAAAGGACACTCACTTACTTGCTGATCAAATGGCCACTGGGCGAACCCCTATGGTACCTAGCCGGCCAAACGCTCAGTTGTCAACGCCAATGAAGGTTGTCCGCACCCCCGAGCAGGCTTTGTGCGACGAACAGCACAGAACTCGTGGGGAGCCGTCACTGTCTAATGGCAGATTCAACCAGGCTACGCAGATCGGAGCCATGAGGAACATCATGAGTGAGTCAACTCATCGGAGGTCCGTGTTGGCCTCCACGGACAGGCATCCGAAGACGCGGCTCCCCATGGGAGTTCGGTGTTCAGCATTGTGTGCACTGCTTGCGTTTGCGAATCTTCCCGCCATCGTCTTTGCCCAACCATCATGCCCCGGAATTCACGTTAATATTCTGGATATTAGAAACAGCACTGGAACCGTAGCTTGCGCGCTCTTCGAATCGCCAGTGGGTTTCCCTACGGAATTTCTGCGCTCCGCAACCAATGTCATGATAATGAAAATTCAGGATACGCAGGCGCGTTGCGACTTTTTAGACATCCCGCCGGGAACGTATGCAATGGCCGTCATTCATGATGAAAATATGGACGGCAAGCTTGACGTCAACTGGCTGGGGGTCCCCAAGGAAGGCTACGGTTTTTCAAACGACGCAAAAGCCTCGATGAGTGCACCTTCGTTCAATGCCGCGAGCTTTCGGTACGATGGGCAAAACCTGGATATGACGATCAGCTTGAATTACTAAGCAATCATGGACGTGAATTGGAACAATCCAGACAGGAATATAAGGCAATGACGGTGCTTCCTATGGCGTGGGCTCTGGGGCTGGCGTGGATGGCCGGCTTGTCTATTCCGGCCGGGGCCTTGGTCTCCTCGAATGTTGTGTTGA
This sequence comes from Halomonas sp. LBP4, assembly GCF_003202205.1. Classification (GTDB taxonomy): domain Bacteria; phylum Pseudomonadota; class Gammaproteobacteria; order Pseudomonadales; family Halomonadaceae; genus Halomonas; species Halomonas flagellata. Next base: position 61,236 of record NZ_PDOG01000001.1, on the reverse strand, counting down.
GGAATGCCTGCCTGAGAATGAAGCTGGACAGTTTCGTATCGTATTTCGGAGGCGGCGCTTTGTTGGCAGCGATAGCGCTCGTCTTGATGCCACGCGGTATTGAGCATACATCGGTACTTTCTGTGGTCCTGGCTTTCGGAACGGGAGGACTCGTGTTCTGGCAGTTCAGTGCCTGGGCGAAACGTACGCAGAATTCGGCATCGCAGTTCATGGGCATGCTGCTGGACTTTTTTCCGGAGGCCATTCTGCTCGGCGTGTTGGCAGCAAGCGGCTCGAATATGGTCTATCTTCTCGCTGGCCTGATAGCGCTACAAAACATGCCTGAAGGGTTTTCCGCCTATCACGAAATGCGGGAAAACATGAGCTCGCGATCCTGCTTGCTAATGATCTTCCTGGCCGTTTCAATGGTGGGGCCCCTGGCGGCTTGGCTGGGATTCGTGTGGTTTTCGTCAAGCGAGTTTATGCTCGCGATGATCCTGTTGTTCTGCAGTGGCGGTATTCTCTATCTGATCTTCGAGGATATCGCGCCCCGCGCACATAGCGAGAGCAACAGTTTTCCTGCCGTAGGAGCATATGCGGGTTTTTGCTGGGCTTGGTAGGGACGATGCTGATCCATTGAAGTGGTCTCAACCAACTCTCCGCCTGATTTGGCGGACGTGGGCAATCCATTATGGGATAAGGTTTGGCTACCGATACTTGCTTGAATTCCGAAAAAGGTGGTTAAAGGCGGCTAAAGGTGGTTAATGGTTCCCATGCGCACCTGAGGCGGGTGTGATAGGGCCAATCCTGTTACCGGTCCTTTGCGCGTGCGAATGGCCGGTTCATGCTTTCAGATTCCGAAAAGGCGAAACGACCATGAAACTTAACGACAAGATCTGCGTCATCACCGGTGGCGCCAGCGGCATCGGCCTCGAAATCGCCAAATGCTTTGCCGCCGCGGGCGGTAAGGTGGTGCTCGCCGATATCGACCTCGACGCGGCGAAGACGGCTGCGGCGTCGCTCGGCGAGGGGCATATGGGCGTCGACATGGACGTCACCGACCCGGACGCCGTGCAGCGCGGCATCGACAGGGTGCTCGAGGCCCACGGACGGGTGGACGTCCTTCTCTCGAACGCCGGCATACAGATGGTCAAGCGGGTCGAGGACTTCACCTTCGACGAATGGCGCAAGGTCGTGTCGATCCATCTCGACGGCGCCTTCCTGACTTCGAAGGCCGTGCTGCCGCAGATGTACAGGCAGGGGGCGGGCACGATCCTCTACATGGGGTCGGTCCACTCGCAGGAGGCCTCGGCGCTCAAGGCGCCTTACGTGGCGGCGAAACACGGCCTCCTCGGCCTCGCCCGGACCATCGCCAAGGAAGGCGGCGAAAAGGGTGTGCGCACCAACGTGATCTGCCCCGGCTTCGTCAAGACGCCGCTGGTGGAGAAGCAGATTCCCGAACAGGCCAGGGACCTCGGCATCTCCGAGGAGGATGTCGTCAACGAGGTGATGCTGGGCGAGACCGTGGACAAGGAATTCACCACGGTCGAGGACGTGGCGCATACCGCGCTGTTCCTCGCCACTTTCCCGAGCAATGCGCTGACCGGCCAGAGCATCGTGGTCAGCCATGGCTGGCGGATGGACTGAGCCATGCGCAACGTCGACATCGCCATCTCGGCGCCGAGATGGTCGCGCCCCGGCGCAGCAGGCGGAACCACAACCGGAAGAGGGCGAACACATGACGCAGAAACCCAAGCTCGTTAACCTCGCCCTGCAGGGCGGAGGCGCGCATGGGGCCTTTACCTGGGGGGTTCTGGATCGAATTCTCGAGGACGGCCGGCTGCGCATCGCCGGGGTCTCGGGCACCTCGGCGGGGGCGATGAACGCGGTGGCGCTGGCCGATGGCTTCACCCGCGACGGCCCCGAAGGCGCGCGCGCGGCGCTCGAACGCTTCTGGCGATGCATGAGCGACGGCGCGAAGAACAGCCCGCTGAAACGGATGCCGATCGACGTGCTGATGGGCAATTGGGGGCTGGAGAACAACCCCATGTATCACGCCATGGATGCGCTCACGCGCGTGGCCTCGCCCTATCAGCTCAACCCGATGAATATCAATCCGCTGCTCGATCTGCTGGAGCAGAGCATCGACTTCGAGATGGTGCGCAGATGCACCGCTTTCGAACTCTTCATCTCCGCTACCAATGTGGAGACCGGCAAGGTCAAGGTCTTCCCGCGCGAGCGGCTCACGGCCGACATGGTCATGGCCTCGGCCACCCTGCCGCAGCTCTACCAGGCGGTGGAGATCGACGGCGTGCCCTACTGGGACGGTGGCTACATGGGCAATCCGTCGCTGTTCCCCTTTCACGGCAAGACCGGCACCGACGACATCGTGGTGATCCAGGTCAACCCGATCGAGCGCAAGGGCACGCCGAAGACGCCCCAGGAGATCCAGGACCGGATGCACGAGATCAGCTTCAATGCCAGCCTGCTGAAGGAGCTGCGCGGCATCGACTTCGTCGACCGGCTGATCCGCCAAGGCAAGCTCTCGGAGGACGAATACCGTCAGGTGCGGGTGCATATCATCGAGAACCAGGCGGAGCTGAAACCGCTGGGCGCCTCGTCGAAGATGAACGTCGAATGGGGGTTTCTCATCAAGCTGCGCGATATGGGCCGCGACACCGCCACACGCTGGCTGGATGAGAACTTCGCTGCCATCGGCGAGCGTTCAACCGTCGATCTTCGCGAGATGTTCCAGGGCATCGGGGCGGAACATCAAGGAGGATAGGTGCCAGGCGTCCCCACCGCTCCGCGGCGAAGGTATATCAGGAAAGGAGATGCCCGATTGGTACAAGAGGTGCGTCCTAGGCATTCACCCCGGTTCCCTCTTCGGTATTCATTGGGGTTGACAGTCTAACCAGTAAAACCAGTCAAACAGTTTCTAGGCATCTTGGGCTGTGAAGATAATAGCCACCGGGAGGCGCAGGGGTAAGGGGGCCAGCCGGCCGGTGCGATCAGGCGGTACGGATAATGGTGTTCCAGTGGTTGTGAGCAAGGAGAGTGTGATGGCAAGGGAAGCGCGGGCGGTACGGGTGTGGCTGGGCTATGCCCTGCCGGAATTGGCCAGTGGTGCCGGCCGGGAGCGTTTTTACCAGCAACTGGGGGAGATTTTTATCCCCGCCACCGTCGAGTTGATGGCCCCGCAGGGCCTGCAGGCCTATGTGCCATCGGTACTGCCGCCCAGCGGCCATCCCAAGGTACCGGATGAAATCGCGCTGGTGTTTTACCCCAGCCGGCAGTGTTACCAGCAGGCCAGCCATGCCACCGTGGCAGGGCGTGCCTACGGGGCCTTGCACGGTACCGTGTTCAGTTTTCAGGCCCGGCAGGGCCGGCCCGCCAGCCACAGTGATTTCCCGGCGCCCTTTGATGATCAGCCGAAGCAGTCGGGCCCGGTGCAGTTATTCGATTGCGGGGGCAACTGGCAGCAAGGGGCGGTGTTCAGCGAGGTCTGGCTGCGTAGCGGGCAAGGCGTGGCGGCATTCCGGCAGGCGGTGTGCGAGGCGATGGGAACCTTGCGTGCCCGGCCGCGGCAGGGGCTGCTGGGCGTTTATTTCTATCTGGATGACGACCTGTTGGTGGTCTGGTCCCACTGGCAACAGCAGGGCCAGGTGTTACAGGCTGACACCATTGGCGAATTGGTGTGGGCCGACGCCGCCGCAGCGGTGGCGGTGCCGTCGTCTCCCTTTGCCGACTATGCCGGCCTGCCGGTGGGGCCGGGGCAGGCCTTCAATCTGCAATTTTCGCTGTCACCGGCGGCCAGTGAGGGGGGACGCTGATGAGCTTTTCCAACCGGGATTTCATGCTGCTGGATCAGCGCCTGTTCAAGGCCTTCATGGCGGCGGCGCAGACCCAGAGTTTTACCCATGCGGCCACCCGTGCCCACATGACCCAGTCCGGGGTCAGCCAGCATATCGCCAAGCTGGAAGAGCAGATCGGTGTCACCCTGTTCAAGCGTATCGGCAAGAAGGTGGTGCTCACCGATGCCGGTAACGCCTTGATGCATTACGTGCGCCAGCAGATGCATAGCACCCAGCAGTTCATGGATCGGGTGCACGCCATGGAGACGCGGGTGGCGGGGCTGGTGTCCTATGCCATGCCGCCCAGTTGCCTGATGTCGCCGCACTTTCCCATGCTGCTGGAGCGACGCCGGGCACACCCGGATATCGAGCTGAACATCACCCTTACCTCCACCCAGGAGGTGGTGCGCATGCTGCTGGAGAATCAAGCGGATTTCGGCTTCGTCACGGAAAACAACAATCATCCGCTGCTGCGTTACCGGCTGTTCTGTCAGGAAGAGTATGTGCTGGTGTCCAGCGATCCGGCGTCGCTGCAGGACCTGACCGACAGCTCCATTCTGGAGCAGCGCTTCATCTGGTATCCCGGTTCCAGTTATTACTACGATCGCTGGCTAAAGCATGTATTTCCCGAGCGCTGCAATCTCAACACCTATTCGCTGACCTTTGCCGGGGAGATCAATTCCATCAACGGTGCCATCGACATGGTGGCCGGTGGGCTGGGGATGGCGGTGATTCCCTGTCATTGCGTAGCATCCCTGCTGGAGCAGGGGCGGCTGTACCGCCACCAGGCCAGTCAGCCGCTGCTCAATGATATCCATATCATTACCATCAAGGACCACGAGTACCCGCGCCGGGTGGAGCAGGTGATCGACTGGTTCTTCGATATGGTGGCCGATAAATGAATCAGCCGTACAGTGCCAGCAGTGATTTGCCGTCACCGCAGGGAAGGGCGAGCAGATGCGAATGCTCCCGCCCGGCCTGCACCTGGGCTTGCTGTTGCCAGCCCTGGCAATCAGTGTGGAAGCGGTTGATGGTCAGCTGGCCGTTGTCCGCCCGATACCCGGCAAAGCCGGGGCCTTCCTGCAAGGCGAGCGTTGCTGCCGCGCTGGTTTCCTGGGGCAGCGGCAGGCCGGTGCCTACCGGGTGGGAACCCTGGGCAGGGTCATCCATATAGTGGTCGATATTGACCGCCTTGTAGGTGGGGTTGTGCTTGAAGAAGAAATTCTCGCCGCCGAGTTGGAAAAAACAGAAATCCTGCCAGCCCTTTGCCCAGTCACTTTGCCATAGCTGGCTGATGCTCAGCGGGGCCTGGGGGGGCACTTGAATGCCATAGATCCGGCTGGCGCCGGTGTCGGCGTTGTAGCCCATGAACAGGCAGCGATCGCGGTAGCCGAAGGCATGCACGGTGGTGAAGCCCATGGTGGTGTCGCCATAGGTGCGTTGATAGCGGTACAGGTGCTGGAAATCAGTGGCGGTGACCCGGAAGAAATCGAGGATACCCTCGTCCCGGGTGTAGGCCAGCAGGTGTAGCTGCCCACCCAGCAAAAAGGGGCTGAGGGCCTGGTAGGCCAGGCTCGCGTTGATTTCCGCCCCCGGGGTAAAGCTCAGGGTATCCGGATTCAGCACCTGCGCGGCCAGCTGGCCCTGGGGACTGCTGACGAACAGCTCGCAGCCGTGGCTGGCCAGGGCGCTGGCCTGATCGAGAAAGCCGGCCCCGGAGGGGCTGACCGGGGCCAGCCGATACTCGTTGCGGAGTGGCTCGGGGCTGAGCTGGTACCAGCTGGGCTTAGTCATGGCGCGCCTCCTGGCGGTCCGCCTCGGCGGCCAGCAGGGCCCAGGTGGCCAGGGCGCCGTTGTAGCTGGTGTACAGCCCCTGCTCCTGATAGATGTAGCCGGCCCAGCTGTCCTGCAGGGAATCCGGTAGTTGGCCATTGATGACCGGGTCGGACACGTTGCGTACGAAACCGTAGGCCACCCGATGTTTATCGCAGGCCATGCCGACCACGGCGTCGTCCATCTCCACGATGCAGCCGTACTCTTGCAGGCGGTTGGTGGTGGTGCCGAACAGGAAGGTGTCGGTGGTGATGATGGGCTGGCCGGTGACCACCTTGATGCGACTGTTCGGCACATCCGGGCTGATGTGGGCGCCGGCGGGATACTGCGGGCTCACCGGCAGGATTTCCGGGCCAGGGACCTGGATCACGCCTTCCTGGGCCTGGGGCAGGTAATGCTCACCGGGTTGCCAGTGCGATTGCACGGTGCTGCGGTTGAAGGCGGCGTTGGCGAAATTTTTCAGGCAATGGAAGTAGGCCTGGTTGGTAATCAGCGCCGAGCCCAGGGTATCTTCCTCGCGCACGCCGCCGGCGGTGCCGATGGAGAGCACCAGCCGCGGCCGGGCTTCCCGGCAAAGCTGGTCGACCAGCTGGATCAGGGGCAGGTCGGTGCCGTCCTGGGCCAGGTGCATACCGGATTTCACCAGCAACACCTTCAGCTCGCCGATGGTCACCATCCGCACGCTGCCCCACGCCTGGTCATACAGCGAGGGGGCGCCGCCCTGGTAGGTCTTCGACACATCCACCATGTACTGATGAATCTGGCAGTAATCACGCTGGTATTTTTCCCAGCCCTGGCGCCAGTCGTGACCCTTGGCCTGCTCCGGGGTGAGCGGTTCGCGACGATTGGTGAGTACCTGGTTCATGGCCGCCCATTCGGCGCTGGTCCAGGTGATCACCGCCACATCCGCTTCGGGAAAGGGCGAATTGGCCTGCCAGTCGGTGAGGGGAATCACGGTGGGGATACGATTGGCCGCCACGCCCAGTGTCGGCCAGTCCACTGGCGGCAAGGCGTGCTCGCTGGTGGCGGGCAGGGCGGCCAGGCGTTGGGCGTTAAGCAGGGTGTCCGGCGCCGCTGCGGATAACTCCGGCGTGATCATGATGGCATCCTTTTTAATGATTATGGAGATACGACAGTTCCCTCAAGGCGAGGTGGCAATCTGGCTTAGGCCATCTTTCATACTAGTGGGTTTTTTCATGCGGAAAAGGGATTAACCATTATGGATGGTAATGGTGATCATCACAGTAGATGATTCATGTTTCATGATGGCAATCATCAGCAGTGATAATTTCACTGGATCATTTTCTTGCTCAACACTGATATCGCCGATTCACGGATCGGTGACCCACAAGGGCATAACAATGCCCCTTAACCTTTATCAGGAGCAAGACAATGAGCGACTTGACAAAAACGCTTTGGGGCCAGTTCATGACCGCCTTCAACGATCAGATGAAGATCGAAGGCGTTCCGCAAATGCTGACCGGGCCGCAGCCCTGGAATTGGGGCGGCAAGAACCCGCCGATCGGTTCCATTCCCTACCAACAGGTGCAGTTCCTCAATATCGTACCGGCCAGTCCGCTGGTGGATCCCAATACCTATGGCATGAAGCTGAATTTCGGACAGCAGTACAAGGCGTTCCTGAATTCCCTGATGGTGACAGACGGCGGAGATGAAGGACAGAAGCTGCAGCAGAATGTCATCAACGCGATGCAGAGTATGGGGAAGGTGCAGGCCAATGTGAATGTGGCCTACCAGAATTTTCAGGAACAGACCGGTAGCACCGAATCCTTCGCGGACTGGTTGGAAAATGAAGGCATCGCCGTGGCCGCGCAACTTCAACAGGCGAAAACGGCGTACAAGACAGCCCAGTCGACCTATGATGAGTATATGAAGAAGTTGAAGGGGCCCATCACCGATGCCGTGAAGCAATATAATGACAACCTGTCCTCGGTGGTTGGGCAGGCGGGCACCACCCTGAAGGATCAGCCGGTGTTCCAGATCAGCGAAACACCCTGGGACTACATCAAGCGTATCACCAATGACAGCTTCGGCAGCGATGCCAGCGCCGGGTCCGCCCGCACCTTCTCCTTCAGCTCGTCCACCAAGCAGTGGTCCGATAGCACCGTCTATGCCGAAGGCGAAATGGGTGGGTTGTTTGATTTCTTCGGCTTCGAGGCCGGCGGCAAGGTAGAGAAAGTGTCCACCGAGCACTTCTCCAGTGAATACGATATCACCTTCGCCTTCCAGGATGTGTCGGTGGTGAACGTGACCCCGGAAAACTGGTTTGATTCGTCCATGCCGAGCAACTACGTGAATGGGCCGTTCATGCCCAAACATTCCGGCTTCAAGGATGGCAATGATGTGTACTACTTCGGCAAGGGCGGCAACCTGGCGCGCATCGTTTCGCAGATGATCGTCGGCTACCGGCCTACCATCACCATCAATGCCGGCTCGGATTTCGCCGAGGAGGTGAAACAGAAAGCCAGTGGCGAGGGCGGCTTCTTCATCGGACCGTTCGAGTTCGGCGGTGCCGGAGGCTCCGACTCTGACAAGGGCACCATCAAGGTGGACGGGCAGACCATTACCTGCACCTCCAAAAGCAACTGGGGCACCATCGTCGGCCTGGGCACCAACTGGATCGTCAACCCGCGATAACCCCTCGCCGAGGAGAGAGCCATGTTACAGGTGCAACGGCAGGGGCCGATACGCAATGCCTACGGCAATATGAACCAGAGCCAGCACGGTGATGCGGTGGCCGACATCAACAGCCTGGCCGATACCGCGATCTGGCGTGGGGCTGGCACCATCATTAACCAGGGCACCGTACGTATCGACGTGCAGGGCTACACCGGCGCCGGCGATCTGAATCTGCAGGCTCAGATCAACGGGGTCAACGGCAACAGCACGGTGGCCGCCATTCTGGTGGCGCCCAGCGTGGGCCAGGCCAATACCCAGGCACAGCATGTCTATGCCACCCGCAAGCTGAAGAATGCTCTCTTCGAGAGCATGAACGACGGCTATATCTACCGGGTATCCGGCACGCCCGTGTGACCCAGTGCCAGCGGCCCCCGGGAGCCCTTGAATGTCACCTCGACCGCCGACCTTGTGCAGAGGCAAGGCCGGCGGTCGTCAGTGATTCCTGGCCGCCCCTCCTGGCCGACCCCTGTCGATTGTGCGTTTCAGCCCCTACCCGCACTCATGGCGCTCGGCCTCTACGCCATGATGGATGGTATAAATGACGAATCGCAACGCCGGAGAACCCCGTGACCGAACGCGAGAAGATGCTGGCGGGTGAGCTCTACGATGCCCGCGACCCGGAGCTGCAGGCCATGCGCCGCCGCGCCCGGCGGCTGATCCAGGCGCTCAATGCCTGCCGTGACGATGCCGAGGAGGAGCGCGCGGCCTTGCTGCGCGAGTTGCTGCCCGGGGCGGGGCAGGGGCTGTGGATCGAGCCGCCGTTCTATTGCGACTATGGTTGTCATCTCACCCTGGGCGACAACGTCTTCTTCAATTTCAACTGTGTGGTGCTGGACGTGGCACCGGTAACCATCGGCAGCAACGTGCTGTTCGGCCCGGCCGTGCAGCTCTACACCGCCACCCACCCCCTGGCGGCCGAAGCGCGCCGCAGCGGCCTGGAAGCCGGCAAGCCCATCACCATCGGCGATGATTGCTGGATCGGCGGCGGTGTGGTGGTCAACCCTGGCGTCAACATCGGGGCGCGCAGCGTGATCGGTGCCGGCAGCGTGGTGACGAGGGACATTCCCCCGGACGTATTCGCCGCCGGCACTCCGTGCCGGGTGATCCGCCGCCTGGAAACCTGATCGCCTCGCGCCTCGCGCCTCGCGATAGCTTTTCTTGGCTGGACAGCAGCCGCGGCCAGGCCCGACGCTTGCCCATGCCGCGGCCATGGTGGCCGCGGGGCGTCGCTTTCAGGAGTCTCAAGCATGACCATCGTCGCATTCGTGGCCGGACTGGTGCTGCTGATCGTGGGGGCCGAGGCCCTGGTGCGCGGGGCCTCGCGGCTGGCCGCCCGCATGGGCATCTCGCCGCTGATCATCGGGCTGACGGTGGTGGCCTTCGGCACCAGTTCGCCGGAGCTGGCCGTGAGCCTCAAGGCCGCCATCGACGACCAGGCCGGGATCGCCATGGGCAACGTGGTGGGCAGCAACATCTTCAACGTGCTGTTCATTCTGGGGGTCTCGGCGCTGATCGTGCCGCTGGTGGTGGCCCAGCAACTGGTGCGCTTCGACATTCCGCTGATGATCGGGCTCTCCGTGGTGGTGCTGTTGATGGCCCTGGATGGCGGCATCGGGCGCCTCGATGGCCTGCTGCTGGTCACCGGCCTGCTGGTCTACCTGGCGTTGCTGTTCGTCCAGAACCAGCGGTCGACGGTAGACACCCCATCCGACGCCGGCGCGGCCAGCGATCACCGGCACTGGGGGATCCACCTGGGCCTGGTGGCGGGGGGCCTGGTGCTGCTGGTGCTGGGCTCGCGCTGGTTCGTCGAGGGGGCCGTGGCCTTCGCCGCCTACCTGGGAGTGAGCGAGCAGGTCATCGGCCTGACCATCATTGCCGCCGGCACCTCGCTGCCCGAGGTGGTGACCTCGATCATCGCGGCCCTGCGCGGCGAACGCGACATCGCCGTCGGCAACGTGGTGGGCAGCAACGTCTTCAATATCCTGGGCGTGCTGGGCCTGACCGGCCTGCTGGCGCCCTCGGGGATCGCCGCGTCCCCGGCCATGGTCGGCTTCGACATCCCGGTGATGATCGCGGTGGCCGTGGCCTGCCTGCCGATCTGCTTTACCCGCGGGGCGATCAGCCGCTGGGAAGGCGGGGTCCTGCTCGGCTACTACCTGGCCTATACCCTCTACCTGATCCTGGCCGCCGCCCGGCACGACGCCCTGCCGGGCTTCGGCGCGACCATGCTCTACTTCGTGCTGCCGCTCACCGCGCTGACCCTGGTGGTGCTCGCCGTGCAGGAGAAGCGGCGACCGGGCAGGGCATGAGCCAGCCGGTTGGGGCCGCTACAGAGGGCCCGAAGGTCCCCGTGATGGCCCCCGGGGGGCGGCGGCGACATTGGCGAGCCCGAACGAATGCCGAGACGGAGGGGCCCATGCACATCGGCGTACTAACCGTGAGGATTTCCCTGCCGGGATGCCATTCCCTCAAGGAGAAGCGCCAGCGCATGGGCGGCCTGCACGAGCGCTTCGGTCGCAACCCGGCGATCGCGGTCTGCGAGAGCGCCAATCATGACCGGCTAGACACCAGCGAGTGGTCCTTCGTCGTGGCCGCGGCATCGCCCCAGAAGGTGGAGTCGATCTGCAGCCAGATCGAAGACAAGTTGCAGCGCACGGTCGATGGACGGGTGCTCGAGGTATCGCGGGAACTGCTGTGACCCGCGGCAACCTCCCCGTTGCTGGTGGCTCCCGCATCTGCGACCTTTTCCTCGAGTTCCTGCTGGTCATGCCGACACGTTCTTTAGTAGGCTCGATGCAATGGCGGTTGCCGTGGGGCCCGATACGGTCGCCACAGCCACCGCCCAGGCTTCATGACATGGCTGACAGGAGGGCAGGAGGAACACTCGGGTCGGGAATCCAGGACGGGTGCGGTCATCGCATGCTGCCTGGAGCGATGACGGCAGCGGATGGCGGGACAGTTTCGGCTTTCCGTGGGCAGAACCACGGCTGATCGCAAGGGCACAGGTTTGCTGCGCGATCGAAGGGCTCAGATGGCCGACAGGAGTCAAGATGGAATTCTGGCGTTTCGATACCTCCGACCCCTCGCTGGGCCCGTTGCTGGAAGGCGCCTACGATCCCTTGCTCGTCACCCTGTCCATTGCCATCGCCTGCTTTGCGGGGCTCACGGCATTGATGTTGGCTGACCGCATGGTTGCCTCGCCGACGGCCAGGAGCAAGACCTGGTGGCATATCGGCGGTGCGGTGGCCATGGGCTGCGGCATATGGGCGATGCACTTCAGTGCCATGCTTGCCTTCTCCGTGGCAGGGCACGAGCACAGTGAGTACAGCCTGAGCCTGACGGTGTTGTCGTTGGTGCCGGCGATGCTCGGCAGCGGCGCGGCCCTGCACTTCATGGCTCACCCGAACCTCAGGGGGCACCAGCTGCTCGTGGGGGCACTGCTGATGGCCGTCGGCATCGGCAGCATGCACTATACCGGCATGGAAGCCATGCGCATGGAGGGGCTGCGCTATCATTTCCCCTTCTTCGTCCTCTCCATCGTGGTGGCCTTTCTGCTGGCCCTGGCGGCCCTCTACCTCCACTTCCGCGTTCGCAGCCTGCCGGCGTTCTCGGAGAGCGGCATGACGCTGGTGGCAGGGGTCTTCATGGGCTTTGCGGTGGCCGGCATGCACTATACGGCGATGGGGGCGTCCCGCTTTTATGAGACCCCCGTTACCGCCGCGCATGACTCTTTGCTATCCCATGGCGGCATGGCTGCGACCATCGGCGGCTTCTCCGGTCTGGTCCTGGGCCTGAGCCTGTTGGTGACCTGGGTAGACCGCCAGAAGGCGATCCAACGGATGCTGGTGCACCTCGCCAATACCGATACACTGACCGGCCTGCCGAACCGGGTGCATTTCCGGCAACGCCTTGGGTTGGCGCTGTCCCACAGCCAGCGGCATGGTACGCGCCTGGCGGTGTTGTTCATGGACCTGAACGATTTCAAGACGATCAATGACAGTCTCGGCCATGCCACGGGAGACAGGGTGCTCAAGGAGTTCGCGCGGCGGCTCTCCGCTCCCGTTCGCGGAGAAGACACGGTGGCACGCTTCGGTGGCGACGAGTTCATCATTCTCGTCCAGGACCTGAACGTGCCGGAGGACGCGGTCCAGACCGCGGAGCGATTGCTGCGGGCCATGGATGCGCCGATCGAGTTCGATGACTGGAAACTGCATGCCCAGGCCAGCATCGGCATCAGTATCTATCCGGATGACAGTGAGCAGGCCGACGAGCTCATCCAGCAGGCCGATACCGCCATGTACCGGGCGAAGCGCCATGACTGCGGCTATCACTTCTTCGACAAGGCCATGACCGACCGGGCGATGCTGCGGGTACGACTGGGAAACGACCTGCGGGATGCCCTGAAGCAGGATCGGCTGTTCCTCCAGTACCAGCCCCAGGTCAACCTTAGAACCGGGAAGTGGACAGGGGTGGAAGCCCTGGCACGCTGGCAGCATCCCCGGGAAGGCAATATCCCGCCGACCACTTTCGTGCCCCTGGCGGAGCGCACCGGCCTGGCGTTGCCGCTCGGCGAATGGGCCCTGCGGCGGGCCTGCCAACAGGGGCGGGTCTGGCTGGCTGCCGGCCTGGAGTTCGGGCGCATCGCCGTCAATGTCACGGCCCCCCAGCTGGCGCGCCCGGGGTTCGTCATGCAGCTTCGCCGTATCCTGGAGTCAGCCGACTTTCCCGCCAGATACCTGGAGCTGGAGATCACGGAGTCATCCCTGATGCACTCGGACCAGGGAACCATCGAGAGGCTGCACGAGATCCGGCGCATGGGGGTAACGCTGGCGATCGATGATTTCGGGATAGGCTATTCCGCGCTGAGCTATCTCAAGAACCTGCCGATCGACAAGCTGAAGATCGATCGCAGCTTCGTTCATGGCGTCCTCAACGATCCCCGGGATCAGGCCATCATCCGCGCGGTGGCCGATATGGGGGCTAGCCTGGGGTTCACCGTTCTCGCCGAAGGGATCGAGACCGAGGAGCAGGGGGAGTTCGTGCTGCGGCTTGGCTGCCGCCAGGGGCAGGGATTCTTCTTTGCCCTGCCTGCGGATGCCGAGACGATTGCCGTGGTGCTGAATGGGTCCAGGCGGGAAGAAAGTGTCCTGGGGAGGAGATGATGGAGAAGAACAATAACCTGGCCGTGCTGATCGATGCGGACAATGCCCAGCCGGGCATCGTCGATGGCCTGTTGGCGGAAATTGCCAAGTATGGTGTCGCCAACGTGAAGCGAATCTATGGCGACTGGACCGGGCCGCAGCTGAAGGGGTGGAAGGAGACCCTGCTGCGGCACTCCATACAGCCGGTCCAGCAGTTCGGCTACACCACCGGCAAGAATGCCACCGACAGTGCCTTGATCATCGATGCCATGGACTTGCTGTATACGGGGAATTTCACCGGATTCTGCCTGGTGTCGAGCGACAGCGACTTCACGCGCCTGGCGTCCAGGCTCCGGGAGTCGGGGCTCACGGTCTTCGGTTTCGGCGAGAAGAAGACGCCTCTCCCCTTTGTCTCGGCATGCGACAAGTTCATCTATACCGAGGTGCTGCGCGAAGGTGAAGAGGAGGGGCCGGAGACGGTCCGACGCTCCACCAAGGAACTGAAATCGGATGCCAAGCTCGTCAACTCCCTTCGCAATGCGGTCGAGTCGTCTTCGGACGACAGCGGTTGGGCGCCGCTGGCCGCGGTCGGAAGCAATATCGTGAAGCAGTTTCCGGATTTCGATTCGCGGAATTACGGGTACCGGAAGCTCGGAGAGCTGGTGGCGGCAACCGAGCTTTTCGATATCGAGGAAAGGCCCTCGAGGGGGGAGAGCTCGAAGGTCATCTACGTTCATGACAAGCGAAAGAAGTAAGGGGCCAGGGCAATCGCCGTTACCCAAAGCGAGAGGCGCCGGGGACAGGTCGAAGAGGGGGTCCGATTCCAGGGATGGAATCGGTAGCGCCCAGGGAGGGGTTCACAGCGCCCCCTCGCCGACCTGTCGCCGGAACAGCCTCGAGCGTTACCACCATCTGCGATGGTCCTGAGTGGGGGCGCTTGGGGCGTGACGCCTCGCGGCCGCTGCAGTAGGCTGGAAGCAGGCTCATCACCCGACCGGGGGGGAACGCCATGACCGAGCCCCGCATCGCCCAGAAGGCGCCCTATGCCGTCGACGTGGTCGCCGGCAAGACCTATGTGTGGTGCGCCTGCGGGCGCAGCGCCACCCAGCCGTTCTGCGACGGTTCCCACAAGGCCACCGAGCTGCGGCCGGTGGTCTACAAGGCGGAACGGGACGAGACGCTCTACTTCTGCGGCTGCAAGCACACCGGCACGCCCCCGCTGTGTAACGGCACCCACAAGACGCTCTAGACGTACCACCAGGGCACATGGCCGCCGTCGCCTCGCCAGGCATGGATGGCTACCGGCTGGCGACTTTCCATCCGACACCGGGTAACATTTTCCCCAGGATCAGGCAGTCGAGAGGTGTCGGTGGAGCGACAGCAGGGGTTCGTGCTGACCCGGCACTGGCGGGAGTCGCCGGCCGGCACCGAGGTCACGTTCTGGCTGGCCACCGATGACGGCCCCCGGCGTGTCCGCCTGCCGGCCCAGCCCGCGGTGGCCTTCGTTCCCGCCGAACAGCGCGAGCAGGCCGAGGCGCTGCTGCGCGGCGAGCGCGACATCGAGCTGCGCCCGCTGGACCTTCGCGACTTTCACCAGCGCCCCGTGCTCGGCCTCTATTGCCGCCAGTATCGCCAGTTGGTGAACCTCGCCAAGCGGTTGCGCCAGGCGGGCGTCGAGGTCTACGAGGCGGATGTCCGCCCGCCGGAGCGCTACCTGATGGAGCGCTTCATCACCGCGCCGGTGCGGTTCACGGGCAGCGCGGACACCGGCGGCACGCTGGCCGATGCCCAGCTGAAGGCCGCGCCGGACTATCGCCCTCGGCTCAGGCTGGCCTCGCTGGATATCGAGACGAGCGCCCGCGGCGAGCTCTACTCCATCGCCCTGGAGGGCTGCGGCGAGCGCCAGGTCTATATGCTGGGGCAGGGCGGTGAGGCCGCTGTCGCCCTCGACTTCTCGCTCGACTATTGCGACAGCCGCCAGGCACTGCTGGAATGCCTCAACGGCTGGATCGCCCGGCATGACCCGGATGCGATCATCGGCTGGAACCTGGTGCAGTTCGACCTGCGTATCCTGCAGCGGCACGCCGAGCGTCTCGGCGTGCCGCTCTTGCTTGGGCGTGGCGGCGAGCCGATGGAGTGGCGCGCCCATGGCAGCAACCCGAATCATTTCTTCGCCGCGGCCGCCGGGCGCCTGATCATCGACGGCATCGAGTCGTTGCGCCAGGCGACCTGGAGCTTTCCGTCGTTCAGCCTCGAGAACGTCGCCCAGACGCTGCTCGGCGAAGGCAAGGCCATCGACAACCCCTACCAGCGCATGGAGGCCATCGACCGCATGTTCGCCGAGGACAAGCCGGCGCTTGCCCGCTACAACCTCAAGGACTGCGAGCTGGTCACGCGGATCTTCGCGAAGACCGAGCTGATCGACTTCCTGCTCGAGCGCGCCACCGTCACCGGGCTGCCCGCCGACCGCATGGGCGGCTCGGTGGCGGCCTTCTCCCATCTCTACCTGCCGCGCATGCACCGGCTCGGCTTCGTCGCCCCCAACCTGGTGCAACGCCAGGGCGAGCGGCCGGGGGAGGACAGCCCGGGCGGCTTCGTGATGGATTCGCGTCCCGGCCTCTACGACTCGGTGCTGGTGCTCGACTTCAAGAGCCTGTACCCGTCGATCATCCGCACCTTCCTGATCGACCCGGTGGGGCTGGTGGAGGGCCTGCGCCACCCCGACGACGCCGACTCGGTGCCCGGCTTCAAAGGGGCGCGCTTCTCACGGACGCGCCATGCGCTGCCCGAGATCGTGTCCCGGGTGTGGCAGGGCCGCGAGGCCGCCAAGCGCGAGCGGAATGCGCCGCTCGCCCAGGCGCTGAAGATCATCATGAACGCCTTCTACGGCGTGTTGGGCTCCCGGGGCTGTCGCTTCTTCGACCCGCGGCTCGCCTCGTCCATCACCCTGCGCGGCCACGAGATCATGCGCCGTACCCGCGAGCTGATCGAGGCCGAGGGTTATACCGTTATCTACGGTGATACCGACTCCACCTTCGTCTGGCTTGGCCGCGCCCACGGTGAAGCGCAGGCCCACGCCATCGGACGGCGCCTGGCGGCACGGGTCAACGCCTGGTGGACCGAGCACCTGCACGAGACCTTCGGCCTGGAAAGCGCCCTGGAGCTGCAGTTCGAGACCCACTACCGGCGCTTCCTGATGCCCACCATCCGCGGTGCGGAGGAGGGCAGCAAGAAGCGCTACGCCGGGTTGGTGCGCGACGCGAACGGCAGCGAGCGGATGGTCTTCAAGGGGCTGGAGACGGTGCGTGCCGACTGGTCGCCGCTGGCCAAGGTGTTCCAGCAGGAGCTCTACCGGCGCATCTTCACCGGCGAGCCGCACCGCGAGTATGTGCGCGACTATGTGCGCCGTACGCTCGCGGGCGAGTTCGACGACCGGCTGATCTACCGCAAGCGGCTGCGACGACGGCTCGACGACTACCGGCGCAACGTGCCGCCCCATGTGCGTGCGGCGCGCCTCGCCGACGACTACAACGCTCAACTGGGCCGGCCGCGGCAGTACCAGGGCGGCGGCTGGATCAGCTACGTGATCACGGTGGCGGGGCCGGAGCCGCTGGAAACGCGCCGCTCGGCCATCGACTACCATCACTACCTGACCCGCCAGTTGCAGCCGGTGGCCGACGCCATCCTGCCGTTCGTGGACGATGACTTCACGGCATTGATCGACCGCCAGCTGGGCCTGTTCTAGGGGGCGCCGACGTCAGGGCAGCGGAATCTCGTTGACCCGCTTCGGGCAGTGGTAGCCGCGCTGCACGGCGGGGCGGCTGGCGATCTCGAGGTACCAGCGCTTGACGTTGGGGTAGTCGTTCAGGTCGATGCGCTGCCACTCGTAGCGCGAGATCCAGGGCCAGGTGGCCATGTCGGCGATGGTGTAGTCGTCGACCAGGAAGGCGCGATCGGCCAGGCGGGTGTCGAGCACCCGGTAGAGGCGCTGGGCCTCGGCGTGGAAGCGCTGTTCGGCATAGGGCGCCTTGCCGGGGTGGAACTTCAGGAAGTGATGGGCCTGGCCGAGCATCGGGCCCACGCCGCCCATCTGCCACATCAGCCACTCCAGGGCGCGGTAGCGGTCCTCGGCGTCCTCGGGGAGGAAGCGGCCCGTCTTCTCGGCCAGGTAGAGCATGATCGCCCCGGACTCCATCAGCGCCAGGCCGGTGTCGTTGTCGCGAATCGCCGGGATCTTGTTGTTGGGGCTGATGGCGAGGAAGGCGTCGTCGAACTGCTCGCGGTTGGTGATATCCACGGCGTGGGTGCGGTAGGGCAGCCCGAGTTCCTCGAGCATGATGGAGACCTTGCGGCCGTTGGGGGTGGTCCAGGTCCAGAGATCGATCATGTCGGCGAGGTCCTCGTCGGGGAGTCGAGCGGATACCGGCAGGGTCTCACACTGCTGCCGGCGTTTTCATCCATGGCTGGCCGGCCAGTGGTACGGGAATCACCGGGTGGCATGACGGGATGTGGTCGAATACAGCGTAGCTGCTTCATCCTGTGTCGTGGCATGGGGCCTCCCCATCCCGGCCTGGGCGCCGGGAGCTCGGTCTACAGCAAGACAAGATAACGTCGTACCAAAATTGTCTGACCGGCCTGGACCGCTCCCACTACACTCAAGGGCGCACCAATACTACGTTCTTGAGAGGAGTCAATATGTCAACAGCTAAACAAGTGCCCACTGGGCAAGCGACTCCCGAAGTGACCCCCGAGGCGACCCTCGCTACCGTTGTCGCTTTCCCGGAGGGTGTCGCCGAGGCCACGAAGCCGGTGTTCGACTGGTGGCTGCATCACTGGATGGATGCGACCCACCCGGTGGTCAGGATACAGCTGGCCTGGATGGAGTCCATCCTCGAGGCCGTCCAGGTGGAGGCAGAGTTCATGGCCGCCTGCGCCGCCTCGAATCAGAAGGTATCGAAGTGCTTCTCCGACCCCGAAACGTTGCGGAGCCCCGCCTCGCTGAGCCACTGCTACCACGAGGCCGCCAAGGACATGGCCGATGCCCACATGGCTCGGCTCGGCAAGGTAGCCGAGCTTCCCAAGGATTTCCGGCAACGGCTCTGGGAAGAGATCTGCTGAACCCGCACTCATTCCCGCACCACCATGAACGGGAAAGGAGGGGTGGCCCCTGCTTTCCCGTTTTCGTGTGCGCTCGTGGTCTGGCTTTGTCCGAAAACTGCCTGCGCTCGCCCATACGGCGTTAAAAATCAGCTTAAAATGCTCATTCACACCCACGTAAACTCCGCTTTTGCGCTGATTTTTGCCTTGTGACCCACACGGATGTGGGAAATGCGTGGGCCCGTAGGGAACGGGCCTAGCCCTGGCCATCGCTCGCCGACTTTTCGGATAAAGCCTAGTTAGTGCCTGGCCATCAGCATCTCCTGTGTCGCCGGCGGCCGGCACTGGCTGCGGGCACCGGGCTCGAGGTGGGGTGAGAGGATCGGCTCCATGCCCTTGAGCACCTGCACCGGCAGTGCCGAGGTAAAACGGAAGTTGTCGGATTCGCCGCCGGGCACGTAGGCGGTGAGGGTGCCGAAGTGGTCATCGCCGAGATAGAAGACGAAGGTGGCGGTGCGATTGCGTGCCTGCGAATCGATGACGTGGCCCCCGCGGGTCACCGTCTCGATGCGGTTGTTGCCGGTGCCGGTCTTGCCGCCCAGCGTCAGGGCGGTGCCGTCCGCCAGGGTGAAGCTGCCCTGCAGGCGCCGGGCGGTGCCGCCCTCCACCACCTGCGAGAGGGTCTCGCGCAGCACCGCGGCGACCTCGGGGGCCATCACCCGCTGGGCGCGGGCCTCGGCCGGCACGAAGCGGGTCTCGTAGGGCGTGGCGGTGGCGAAGTGCAGGTCGTCGATGCGCAGCGTCGGCAGGCGCACGCCGTCGTTGAGGATGATGCCGACCAGCTCGGCCAGCGCCGCCGGGCGATCGCCCGAGGTGCCCACCGCGGTGGCGAGCGACGGCACCAGGTGCTCGAAGGGATAGCCCAGGCGTTGCCAGCGCTGGTGGATGTCGAGGAAGGCCTCGACCTCGAGCATGGTGCGGATACGCACGTCGCGGGCGCTGCGGTGGCGGGTCTTGAACAGCCAGCCATAGACCTCCTGGCGTTCCTGCTGGCTGGCCGCGGCGGCCTCGAAGAAGGAGGCCTCGGGATAGTCCAGCAGGTAGCCGAGCAGCCACAGCTCCAACGGATGCACCTTGGCGATGTAGCCCTGGTCCGACAGCGAATGGTTGCCGGGCGCATGGACATCATAGAGGTTGTCGATGCGGCGGTCGTCGAGCGGTTCGCCGGGTAGCCACTCGGCCAGGAAGGTGGCGAAGGTGTCGCGGTCGGCCTCGGGGAAGAGGTAGCGATGCACTGCGGCCAGGCGTGAGGCGGTGATGCGCAAGCCGCCGAGGAAGGCATCGAGGCGCTGGTCGCTGTCCAGGTCACGGTACTTGCGCCAGAAGCGCCGCAGGAAGACGCGCCCCTCGCGGTCGGCGAAGCGCTGCAGGTATTCCAGCCGGCGAGGGTCGCCGTCGTCCTCGAGCAGCTGGCTGCGGTGCTCGTTGCGGTGGGTGCTGTAGCGTACCAGGTCGCGCAGCAGGCGCACGAAGGGCAGGTTGAGCGATTCGCGGATGGCCTCGGAGAGGGTCGGGTTGCGGCCGTTGTCCTCACGGCTGAAGTTGCTGAAGGTATGGCGGCCGCCGCCGGTGAAGAAGGCCTCGTGGGGGCTGGCCGAATAGCGTCGCTCCATGGCGGCCGCGAGAATCGCGTCGAGCTCGGTGTCGGGGCGGGCGATCAGGGTGTCGAGCACCCAGCGACTGAGTACGTCCCGGCGATCCACCTCCACCTGACGCAGCGCCTCCACGGGCTGGCCGGCATGGCGCTGATGAAGTTCGGCGATCATCTCCAGGTAGGTCGCCAGGACCCGCAGCTTGGCGGTGGAGCCGAGCTCGAGCTTGCTGCCCTCGTTGATGTCGAAGGGCTGGCCGGTATTGTCGGTCTGCACGCGGACACGAAAACCGTCGTCGCCCCGCTCTAGCAGGGTGAAGCTGTAGCGGACCTCGCGGGTCTTCTCCGGCGACAGCAGCCGCTCGCCGAACAGCCCGATCTCGCTGGCGAAGTCCGGGTCGGCGAGGCGATACAGGTAGTCGGTGACCTGGCGTTGCAGGTCCCCGTGCAGGGTGGTGCGGGCCCTGAGATCGAGGCGGTCGAGGTCGTAGTATGAGAGGCCGACCAGGCCACCGAGACGGCTGCGGGCCACCTGCAGGCCCTTGTCCTGCTCGACCCGCAGGCGCACCGGGTCACGGGAAAAGTCGCGGAAAGGCAAGCGCTGGTCGAGGGCGGCATCGCGCAACTCGGGGCTGACCAGCGCCTCGTCGGCCAGCAGCCGCAGGTGGCTGTCGGTGAGCTGCTCCAGCGCCTGACGGCCGCTGGAGAGGTACCAGGAGGGGCGGCGCTGGGCGATCATCAGTGCCACCACCTGGCGCAGGGCCTGGCCCTGGCGCTCGAGGGTGGCGTTCGAGTTGAAGTCGGGGACCAGCAGGCGATTGATCTCGTCGAAATCGGCGCCGAACCAGACCCAGAGCCCGTCGCCGATCCCATGCACCTCGCCGTAGCCGGGCGCCGCCGACAGGGGCACCGAGTTGAGGTATTCCAGCGCCACCTCCTGGCGTGCAGCGAGCGTTTGCGGCCCTTGCTGGTAGCCGCGCACGCTGGCCGAGATCATCTGGCGCAGTTTCTCCATCGGCGACTCGGTCAACCCGTGCGGGGAGTGACGGTACTTCTCGACCTGGGTGGCCAGGGTGCTCCCCCCGGAGGCCTGGTCGGACATGTCCAGCGCACGGCCCACCTGGGATATGGCCGCCTTGGTAAAGCGTGGCCAGTCCACCGCCGGATTGGCATAGGGCGCACTCTCATCGAGCAACTGGCGGTTCTCGATGAACAACAGCACCTGCAGCATCAGCGGCGGGATGGCATCGAAGTGCGGATAGTGGCGCTGCGGATGGCGGAACTCGTACAGCGTCTCGCCACGGCACTCTTCCAGGGTCAGGCCGGCTCGGGTCTTCTCCGGGTAGGGCGGGAAGAAACCGCGCCGGGTGTACTCCAGCAGCGGCGGCGAGAAGCGTACCTGGCGTTCGATGTCGAAGCCGCGGCCGAGGAGGCGCTCCTCGATCTGCGGCAACTGGGCATAGCCCAGGCGCAGGTCGAAGGGGCCGTGGCTGGGAAAGCGGATGCGGTCGCTCTGGCCCGGGGCGAGGGTGTAGGTCAGGGTGCCGGCATAGCGCGACAGCTCCTGGGCCTGGAAGTGCGAGGTGCGGGCCTCGGCCACCAGCAGGGTGGCCAGGGTGACGGCGAGCAGGGCGATCAGCAGCAGCCCCCAGTTGCGCAGCCGGTGGCGCGGCTCCTCGCGCGGGTGAGCCGGCTCCAGCGACGGTTCCTGGAGGAGGAGCGGCGAGACGCCGGGATGTGCTGTGCCGTTTCCTGGCGATGACATGGAAGAAGAGGACTTCCGGTGTGACGACGACCCGCGTGCGCCCATACGCCACCCCTCGCAACCTACGATAACAAAATTGTTCCTTTTTGTAGCGTAGCTCGGCGAGGGGGAAAATGTAGCCAGCGACAGCAAAAAAAAACGCTGTTCGAGCGAGTCAGGTGGTGCGGTAGACGCCGAAGTGCGTCAGGCCCCGGTCGTGCAGGTGCAGGGCCTGCATCCGGCTCATCACCCCCTGGTCGCAATAGAGCAGGTAGCGGCGGTCGTCCGGCAGGTCCGCCGCCCGGCCCTGGAGCTCGTAGAAGGGGATCTCGAGGCGTGGCACGTCGGGGAGCCACAGCGGCGCGGCCTCGCGTTCGTGGGGGGCGCGGATGTCGATCACGCAGGTATCACCCAGCTGCTCGAGGGCCTGTGGCGAGTCCACGGTCGGCACCTCGCCGGGGGCATACCGGCGCTCCAGCAGGCGGTCGGAGCGGGTCGTCTCGGCGGCCTCGATGGCGGCCTCTAGCACGGCGAAGTCGAAACCGGCCTCCGCCTCCTCGACCTGGCTGGCGCGGGCATGGGTATGGGGGCGACGGGAGATCACCCCGCAGTATTCGGGCATCGTCTCGGCGAAGCGGGCGGTATCGAGGCGGCGTGCCTGGGTGATGATGTCCTGCTTGTCTTCGGTGAGCAGCGGGCGGAGGATCGGCAGCTCGCTTGCTTCGTCGATCAGCGCCAGGTTGGTCAGGGTCTGGCTCGAGACCTGGGCGATGGCATCGCCGGTGACCAGCGCCGGGATCCGGGCGCGCTGGCCGATGCGGCTGGCCGCCCGCACCATCATGCGCTTGAGCACTACCCCCATGACTCCATCGGGCACGCTGCGCAGGATCTCGGCGACCACCCCCTCGAAGGGCACCGCGATGAAGTTGACGCGATGGGAGCTGCCGTAGCGCTGCCAGAGGTGATGAGTCACCTCGCGTACCCCGGCTTCGTGGGCCGGCCCCCCCAGGTTGAAGAAGAGGAAGTGGGTCTTGATGCCGCGACGCATCATGCGCCAGGCCGCCACCGGCGAGTCGAAGCCGCCGGAGATCAGCGACAGGGCCTGTCCCTGGAGGCCGAGCGGATAGCCGCCGAGGCCGGGCCAGCGAGCCTCGATCAGCCTCAGTTGCTGGTGCACGACCTCGACGGAGACGTCCACCTCGGGGCGGGTCAGGTCGACCCTGGCGTCGGGGCAGGCCTCGAGCAGCCGGCGACCGACCAGGCGCTCGATGTCCTCGGAGCTGAAGGCATGCTCGCCGCGGCGCTTGGCGCTGACCCGGAAGCGGCGACCCGCGATGGCCTGCTGCCACGGCGGCACCACCCGGTCGGCGATGTCGGCCAGGTCGGAGAAGGGCACCTCGCGGATGGCCAGCACCTCGTGAATGCCGGGGATCCGTGTCAGGCGCTCGCCCATCTCCCGGGCCAGGGAATCGGGCAGCGCCTCCGGCAGGGTGACGTGGAGGGCATCCCAGGTGTCCTTGACTCTGACCCTCTCGTCGAGCCGACGCAGGATAATGCGCACATTGCCGGCCAGGCAGCGCGTCATGTGTCGACGCACGGAGCGCGACTTGATGGTGATCTCGGGGAACAGCTTGAGAAGATAGTGCATGCGTGAAAAACGATTCAAAAACAGTCTGTTGACATGATATCAGGGCCGGCGCGGCAGCGCACGGCCTCGACCGGCCGGCTCAGGGATATCGCTGGGTCGGGGCTACCCCGGGGGCAGGCCTCCGCGAAGGCGCTGTGAACCCTTCCCTGGGCGCTACATTCGCCATCCATGGCGAATGACCTTCGCTACGACCTGCCCCCGGCGCCCCTCGCCAACTGCGATTGCCCTGCCGGCGGATTCCCCGATGCAGAACGCCCGGCGAGTGCCGGGCGTTCCTGGAGCTCGGGGCGAGCGCTGCTCGAGGGCATGGCTCAATAGAGGGCCTGCTCCTCGTCGACCACCTCCTTCAGTACCTCCAGGAAGAGCCGGTCGGCCTCGGAATGCTCCGTCGGGTCCTCCGGGATATGCACGCTGGTGGTGTCCGAGATCTCGTTGGCGATACGCGCCATCGCCTCGTCCTTGCTGCCTTCCGAGAGTTGGCGGCGGGCGATCTCCAGCGACTGCTCGAGGATCCTGGGGTCCTGCAGCAGTTTCTTGATGAAGCTGCGCAGTTCGTTGATGACGCGCGTCTTCTGGATTTCCGATGAGGACATGGCGTTCTCCTTGTCGTGACGCTGCCGTGTCGGTGATGGCGTGACGATAGCACGTTTGGTGTCGGGCAGGAGAGAGCGTGGCGGTGACGGCGGCTTGGTAAGCCTTGTCTTACATAATTTGTAAGCTTTATCTTACACAAGGGGTCGGCGATTTCCTCGCCTTTCGCATCGATTTAGGGATTGGCTAAAGGCGCTGGTTTGGTTACGATACATTACAAAGGATAACCTTCATGAAAAAGTATTGTGGCCCTCACCTTGCCTCAGTCGAGTTGTCTGATGCGGCCCGATGGTGAGATGTCGCTATCGGGAATTAGGAAAGCGGGAAAGGAAGCGCCGTCCGGACTTGCCGGATGAGTCCCGTAATAACAAGAAAATAGACTCAACCTACTGACGGGTCCGACAGCGCCGTGAGCTGCGCGCCTGCCAAACATGAAAGGAACTCGAATGCATTTCGTAACCGCCTCTTCGCGCGTCCAGGGTGCCTGTCGACTCGCGCGGGCCGCCGTGATGGGGGCCTCGCTTTCCTTGTTGCCGCTCGCGGCCGCCGTGGCCCAGTCCTTGCCGTCCGGCCTGGCCGCCCCCGGTTCGACCGACCTCCAGCGGGTGGTGCAGCGTGCCATCGCCACCAACCCCGAGGTCCAGGCGGCCTGGAACGGCCTGCGTGCCGCCGACAACGACGTCGGCGTGGCGCGTGGCAACTACCTGCCGAGCATCGACGTGGCCGCCGGGATCGGCCGCGAGGATCATGAGAATGACAGCCACGGCAGCTACGATACCGATTTCGCCGAGCTGACCCTGACCCAGATGCTCTACGATGGCTTCGCCACGCGCAGCGAGGTGGAGAGCCTCGATCGTGCCAAGCTGGTGCGCTACTACGAGCTGCTCGGGGCGAGCGAGAACGTCGCCCTGGAGGCCGTGCGGGCCTATCTCGACGTCAGTCGCCGCCGTGAGCTGGTGCGCCTGGCCCAGAACAACTACGCCGATCATCTGCGGGTCTTCAACCAGATCGAGGAGCGGGCGCTCTCCGGCGCCGGCCGCGGTGTCGACCTGGAGCAGATCAGCGGCCGCCTGGCCCTGGCCGAGTCGAACCTGATGACCGAGGCCTCCAACCTGCACGACGTCACGGCGCGTTACCAGCGTATCGTCGGTGACCTGCCGGCGGAAAACCTCGCCCCGGCGCCGGGTCTCGACGACCGGCTGCCGCCCTCGGTGGCCGAGGCCGTGGACCTGGCCTTCGCCGGCAACCCGGAGTTCCATGCCGCCCTCGAGAACATCGAGGCGTCGCGGGCCGAACGCGAGGGGGCCCGCGCCGGCTTCCATCCACGCCTCGACCTGCGTGGCCGTACCGGCACCTACGAGAGCCACGACGGCAACTTCGATCCACTGGGGAGGCGGGATCGCCACCGCATCGAGCTGGTCGCCAGCATGAACCTCTACCGCGGCGGCAGCGACCTGGCCTCCTTCCGCGCCGCCACCGATCGGGTCGAGCAAGCGATCAACCAGCGCGAGAAGGCCTGTATCGATGTGCGCCAGACCACCCAGATCGCCTACAACGACACCCAGCGCCTGCGCGAGCAGCTCGACTACCTGAACCAGCACCGCCAGTCCATCGACCGGGTGCGCGGCGCCTACCAGCAGCAGTTCGATATCGGCCAGCGTACCCTGCTCGACGTGCTGGACAGCGAGAACGAGTTCTTCGAGGCCAGTCGTGCCTACGTCAATGCCCAGTATGACGTGGCCCTGGCCGACGCTCGCACCCTGGCGGCCATGGGCCGGCTGATGCAGGCCCTCGAGGTGCGTCGTGACGACATGCCGACCCTGGCCGAGCTGGGCGGCGACGGCATCGAGATCAATCCCGACGTGATCTGCCCGGCCCAGGGGCCGAGCGGTTTCACCCTGTCCGACTTCACCGGCGGCATCACGGCCCCGGCGCCGACCCGAGCGCCGGACGTCACCCTGTCCGCCGATGCCCTGTTCGCCGTGAACAGTGCCGAACTGGGCGCCGATGCCCGCAGCGAGCTTGCCGGGCTGGCCTCGCGGATCCGCGACCGTACCGACCTGGCGCGGGTCTTCATCGCCGGCCATGCCGACAGCACCGGCAACGACGCCATCAACGACCCGCTCTCCCAGGCGCGGGCCGACAGCGTGGCCGACTACCTGGTCAGCCAGGGGGTGGAGCCTGACCTGATCGAGACCCGCGGTTACGGTTCCCGCCGGCCGGTGACGAGCAACGATACCGTCGATGGCCGCCGCCGGAATCGGCGGGTCGAGGTGACCCTGGAGCGGGTCGGCGAGAATCTCGACATGAGCTTCCGCGCCACCGACGGGCCGGAAGCGAGACGTGAACTGCGGCGTCGCCTCGAGGGCCTGGGCGATGGCGACACCTATACCGTCAGCGGCTGACCCCGCCGGGGGGCGGGTCCGCCCGGCCCCGATCACGGGAGTCATCGATACTTGCCGCCATGCCACGGGCGCTTGCAGCTCCTGCGGCGTGGCGGGGCAACATCAGAGGTAGGCGTGACGCTCAGAGAAAACCTGGACCCGGCTTCGGGTCCATCGCGGCCCGTGGTTCGGGACGAGCTCCTCGAATGCCTCCAGTCCATCGCGCAGGTCCATGGGCATGCGGCGACGGCGGAATCCTTCACCGCCGGCCTGCCCCTCGAGGAGGGGCGGCTCACGCCGGCGGTCTTCCCGCGCGCCGCCTCCCGGGTGGGGCTCACCGCGCGCATCGTCAAGAGTCGTCTGGTGCAGCTCAACCCGGCCCTGTTGCCCGCCGTGCTGCTGCTGGAACCGGGGCGCGCCTGCGTGCTGGTGGCCCTGGACCTCAAGGCCCGCCGTGCCCGGGTGATCTTCCCCGAACTG
Source organism: Halomonas sp. LBP4 (assembly GCF_003202205.1). GTDB lineage: Bacteria > Pseudomonadota > Gammaproteobacteria > Pseudomonadales > Halomonadaceae > Halomonas > Halomonas flagellata. The sequence goes on along the minus strand of NZ_PDOG01000001.1, from coordinate 34,137 downwards.
GGTGACGCCGAGACCGAGGTCGGCCTCGACGGCCTGCAGTCGAGCTATGGTGGCCAGGCGATCTACGTGCGCCCGCGCTTCCATTTCGATGCCCGCGGGCCCGAGGTGAGCAAGCAGCGTACGCGACACTGGTTCTGGGGGGTGATACGCGAGAACCGCAAGCTCTATCGCGACTTCATCGCCGGCTCGCTGGTGATCAACCTGTTCGCCGTGGCGATGCCGCTGTTCGTGCTCAACGTCTACGACCGGGTGGTGCCCAACCACGCCACCGAGACGCTCTGGGTCCTGGCCGCCGGCATCTTCGTGGTGCTCTGTTTCGACCTGGCGCTGCGCCTGATGCGCAACGCCTTCGTCGACCTGGCGGCGAGCCGGGCCGACGTCAAGCTGTCGTCATCGATCATGGCACGGGTGCTGGGGCTGAAGATGGAGGCGCGGCCGGCCTCTACCGGATCGTTCGCGGCGACCCTGCAGTCCTTCGAGTCGGTCCGGGGCTTCATCGGCTCGGCCACGGTGGTGGCGCTGGTCGACCTGCCCTTCGTGCTGCTGTTCGCCGGCATCATCGCGCTGATCGGCCCGCCGCTGGTGATTCCGGTGCTGGCGGGCATCGTCTTCGTGCTGCTCTACGCCATGGCGGCCCAGGGCAAGCTCCACGCGCTCTCCGAGACCACCTGGCGGGTGGGTGCCCAGCGCAACGCCACCCTGGTCGAGTCGATCTCGCACCTGGAGACGGTCAAGGCGCTGCGCGCCGAGAGCCGCATCCAGGGCACCTGGGAGAAGGCCTCCGCCTACCTGTCACGCACCGCCGCCCAGCTGCGCCTGGTCAGCTCCTCGGTCTCCAGCGTGGCGCTCTGGGCCCAGCACAGCGTGGCGGTCGGGGTGATCCTCATCGGCGTCTACCAGATCATCGAGGGCAACCTCACCCAGGGCGGGTTGATCGCCGCCTACCTGCTCTCGTCGCGGGCCATGGCGCCGGTCAGCCAGGCCGCCGCGCTGCTCGCCCAGTACCACCAGGCCTCCACGGCACTGCAGTCCCTCGATGCGGTGATGGCACGCCCGGTGGAGCGTCCCGAGGGCAAGCAGTTCATCAACCGGCCGGTGGTGCGCGGGGAGATCCGCTTCGACAGGGTGACCATGCGCTACCCCGAGGAGGAGCGCGACGCCCTGCGCGACATCTCGCTCACCATCTCGCCTGGCGAGAAGGTCGCCCTGCTCGGCCGGGTGGGCTGCGGCAAGTCGACCCTCAACAAGCTGATGCTGGGGCTCTACGCGCCCAGCGCCGGGGCGGTGCTGGTCGATGGCGTCGACATCCGCCAGTTCGACCCCATCCAGCTGCGTCGTCACATCGGCTATGTGCCCCAGGACGTCAACCTGTTCTTCGGCTCGCTGCGTGACAACGTGGAGGCCGGTGGCGGTAGCGACGGGGTGGACGACGAGGCGCTGCTGCGGGCGATCGAGCTCGCCGGCCTGGAGAGCCTGGTCAATGCCCACCCCCACGGTGTCGACCTGCAGGTGGGCGAGCGTGGCCAGTCGCTCTCCGGCGGCCAGCGCCAGGCGGTGGGCATCGCCCGGGCGCTGGTCCACGACCCGCGGATCCTGCTGCTCGACGAACCGACCAGCGCCATGGACCACGCCAGCGAGGAGGCCTTCAAGGCCAGCCTCAAGGCCTACGCCCACGGCAAGACCATGATCGTCGTCACCCACCGTACCTCGCTGCTGTCGCTGGTCGACCGCATCGTGGTCATCGACGCCGGCAAGGTGGTGGCCGACGGCCCCCGCGACAAGGTGGTCGAGGCCCTGCGCAAGGGCCAGATCGGGAGGGCCGGCTGATGGCCAAGCACAAGGGCAAGACCGCCGAACAGCAGGGCTTCGAGGCGATCGGACGCTTCTCCGAGGTAGGCGGCAAGCCCTTCCGGCCCTTCATCGACCGGCTCTTCGCCAAGCGCGTCACCGCCGCGCATCTCAACCGTGACTGGGCCAGCGATGCCGACTGGGCACGGCTGCAACAGGATCCGCTCCGTGCCCGGGCCTTCCTCTACGTGGTGCTGCTGGCGGTGGCGGCGCTGATCGCCTGGTCGTATTTCGCCTCCATCGACGAGGTGACCCGCGGCAGCGGGCGGGTGATCCCCTCCAGCCAGCTGCAGCGCGTGCAGACCTTCGATGGCGGCGTGGTGCAGGAGATCCTGGTGCGCGAAGGGGAGAGGGTCGAGGCCGGCCAGGTGCTGATGCGCATCGACCCGACCCGTTTCGTCTCCAGCTTTCGCGAGAACCGGGCCCAGGCGCTGGCGCTGGAGGCGCGCGCCGAGCGGCTGCGGGCCCTGATCACCGACACCCCCTTCGCTCCCGCGGAGCCCCTGCGCGCCGAGGCGCCCGGCATCGTCGCCCAGGAGCGCGAGGTCTACGAGAGTCGCCGCGAGGAGCTGCGCGAGCAGGAGAGCATCCTCGCCGATCGTATCCGCCAGCGCGAGGAGGAGCTGCGCGAGGCCCGGGCCAGGCGCGACACCGCCCAGCGCGAGGCCAACATGGCCGGTCAGGAACTCGACCTGACGCGGCCGCTGCTGCAGTCCGGGGCCGTGTCCGAGGTCGAGGTGCTGCGCCTGCAGCGGGACGTCTCGCGGGCCACCGGCGAGCGTGACCAGGCGGCGGCGGCGGTATCGCGCCTCGAGGCCGCCGTGGAGGAGGCGCGCACCCAACTGAGCGAGGTCGGGACCGAGCGGCGCAGCGACTGGCAGAACGACCTGGCCCAGACGCTCGGCGACCTCAAGGCCCTGGACGAATCCAGCACCGGGCTGCAGGACCGGGTGCGCCTGGCCGAGGTGCGCTCGCCGGTGGACGGCGTGGTGCAGCGGCTGGCCATCAACACCATCGGCGGGGTCGCCCAGGCCGGCCAGGAGGTGGTGGAGATCGTGCCCAGCGACGACAAGCTGCTGGTCGAGGCGCGCATCGCCCCCCAGGACATCGCCTTCCTGCGCCCCGGCCAGCCGGCCACCATCAAGCTCACCGCCTACGACTTCGCCATCTATGGCGGGCTGTCGGCCGAGCTCGACCATATCAGCGCCGACACCATCACCGACGACAACGACAACACCTTCTACCTGGTGCGCGTGCGGACCCTGCCGAGCGAGAACATTGCCAGCGATCTCGCCGTGATTCCCGGCATGACCGCCCAGGTCGACATCATGACCGGCAAGCGTACCGTGATGCAGTACCTGCTCAAGCCCGTGCTGCGGGCCTGGAGTGACTCCATGGGGGAGCGATGATGGTACACCTCTTCGTCTGTCAGGGTCGCGACGAGATCCCGCGCTGGCGCGAGGCGTTCCCGCAGGCTCGCCTGGTGAGCCCGCAGCAGGCGAGGGCCTGGACCAGCCGCGGCGATAGGGTCTGGGTGATGAGCAACCTCGAGAACTGGCCCGCCCTGGTGTCCAGCCTCAGCGGGCGGGGTGCCATCCTCACCGTGCTCAGCTATGCACCGAACTCGCTCGAGGCCTTCCAGGCCCTGAATGCCGGCGCGCGCGGCTACGCCCATGCGCTCTCCCCGGTGGCGCTGCTGCGTCAGGTGGAGGTGGTGATCACCAACCAGGGGATCTGGGTGTGGCCCGAACTGCTTGCCCGGGTGGTGGGTGGCACCTTCAAGGCGCTGGGGGGCGAGTCACGGCTGCAGGAGGAGACCCTGGCACTGCTTACCGGGCGGGAGCGGGCAGTGGCCCTGGCCGTGGCCGAGGGCCACAGCAACAAGGAGGTCGCCCGCCGGCTCGATATCACCGAGCGCACCGTCAAGGCCCATCTCGGGGCGGTGTTCCGCAAGCTCGGCATCCGCGACCGCATGCAGTTGATCCTGCGACTCTCGCACCAGGACGCCAGCCTGTCCGAACCCGGCCGATGATCTCCCGCTCTGCCCGGAGGCGTGGCCCCGGCGTCAGGGGTGGCGCCACCCCGGACCACTGCGTGATGCCGGTCATGTTTTTCGCCTACCTGTCCATCGGTCCAATACTCAATCGATCCTTTGTTACCTAATGTGAAGGCATAAATTGCCCAAGTTGTCCGCCTTGAGACTGACGGGCGCCTGATGCGGCATCCGATTACGAACATCCCGCAGGGACTCATACCATGACCATCGCAACCGTGGTTTCCATCTCCGGCCTGGCCTGGGCACGAGACGCCGACGGCCACCTGCGCGAGCTGCGCGTCGGCGACACCCTCCAGGAGGGCGAAACCCTCGTCACTTCCGACAACGCCCGGGTCGAGCTCGACTTCGGCGACGGCCTCGACCCCACCCTGGTCGAGGGCGGCCAGGAAATCGCCATGACGCCGGAGCTCGACGCCGACCGGCCCGTGGCCGTGGAGGATGCCAGCGCCCTGGACGAGGATCTCGAGGCGCTGCTGTCGGCCCTGGACGAAGACGACGTTGACCTGCTCGATATCCTGGACGCCACGGCCGCTGGTGCCGGCTCGGGCGGCGGCGGTGGCGCGGGTCACAGCTTCGTGCGCCTGACGCGCATTGCCGAGGATAACCCCGACTCGCTGGCCTTCGACTTCAGCGTCGGCCAGTTAGGTGGGCCGACGGACGCCGAGGGTATCCTCCTGGAGGCTGTGGATGCACCTGAGGCGGAAGAGCCGGGGGTGGAAGCACTTGGAGAGGAAGGACCTGGGGAGGAAGGGCCTGGGGAGGAAGGGCCTGGGGAGGAAGGGCCTGGGGAGGAAGGGCCTGGGGAGGAAGGGCCTGGGGAGGAAGGGCCAGGAGAGGACGGACCAGGAGAGGAAGGGCCAGGAGAGGAAGGGCCAGGAGAGGAAGGGCCAGGAGAGGAAGGGCCAGGAGAGGAAGGGCCAGGAGAGGAAGGGCCAGGAGAGGAAGGGCCAGGAGAGGAAGGGCCAGGAGAGGAAGGGCCAGGAGAGGAAGGGCCAGGAGAGGAAGGGCCAGGAGAGGAAGGGCCAGGAGAGGAAGGGCCAGGAGAGGAAGGGCCAGGAGAGGAAGGGCCAGGGGAGGACGGACCAGGAGAGGACGGACCAGGAGAGGAAGGGCCAGGAGAGGAAGGGCCAGGAGAGGAAGGGCCAGGAGAGGAAGAGGACGAGCCGGAAGTTGAGCCTGAGCCCATTATTCCAGCAGTGAGTGTCGATCTTGACGTTGGCGCGTTCGAAAATACGGTTACGACATCCCTGACCGGGACCTCGACCGACGCCGTTTCGATCACGATCTCGATCGTCGGTGGGGGGCTCGAAGAGACCTTCACGGTTACCCCCGATGCCGATGGCAGCTGGGAAGTGGATGTCTCCGGTCTGTCCTTCGAGGAGGGCGTTACGTACGAAGCGACTGCCACGGCAACATCCAGCGATGGAAATACCGCGACGGCTACCGACACCTCCAGCTTTACTCTGGTGAAAATCGAGGGGCTTCTAGATGCCGGCGACGTTACCGTCAATGAGGGCTTCCTCGAGAGTGGCACACATGCCACTCAAGGTGAGCCCAAGGGTTCCGGTGCCTTCACGATCAGCGCTGCCGGTGGCTTTGCCTCCCTGACGGTTTACGGGAAGGAGGGCGCCGAAGAGTTCACCTTTGCAGCGCTCGAGGGGCTCTCGGACGACGGGGTGACGATTGCCATCGAAACCGAGCACGGCCTGTTGACCCTGGCCGGTTTCGAGGACCTGGGCGATGGCCGCTATGAGGTCACCTATGAGTACCTGTTGAGCGAGGCCTTCGAACACCCGGGGGGTGACGGCCAGAATGAAGCGGACAAGGATCCGATTGATATCAAGGTGACGGACAGCAATGGCAACACGGCTGCCGATCAAGTCAATGTCACGATCATCGACGATGTTCCCGTGCGGGAAGAAAGCCAGAATGCGATTCTCTCGACGCAAGCAGGTGCGGTGCTGACAGGGGATTCTGGACTGCGTATTGGGGCGGATATCGATGATGCGGTTGTATCGGATCTTCGAGTCGATACGAATGATGATGGGAAAATCATAGGCTATTATGGTGACGGTGAATCGTCGATCCTCTTGTCGAATGGCCAGGCGCTCACTTCGTCTTTCGATGTGGAAGCTGGAACCTTTACGGCTTATAACGGCGATGGCGATCCGGTTTTTTCTATAGCGCTAGATGTTGATAGTGGTGAGTATGCCATTGAGCTCCATGAGAATCTTGATGCCATTGCTGTCGAATTTGAGAATGAGAGCCTGTCGGTTGATGGCGGTGGTAACGATGATGACGTATTGATTTTCAATGGGGACAGCTTTGAAGCCAGCGAGCTTGGCATCAGGTTTACCAATCAGAACCCTGATGAGGGAGTTAATTATTCGGCTCAAGGTCTCGGTGGTGGAGGTAAGCAGGCGATCACGTCTGATGATGTGCTGATCGGGACTTTCTCACAGGTGATGACCGAACTGACCATCGGGGTTGGCGAGGGAAATAACCAACCTGACGATGTGCGTTGGCAGGCATACCTCGACGGTGAGCTCGTATCACCTGTGGATGATGATGGAAACTCGGTCTGGCAGTCAGGCAATGTCATTGAAATACCCTCTGGCTTTGACGAAATCTGGTTGACCGCCGAGGGGGATAGCAGTTATCGGGCTCGGGACTTTGACGGAACATTCGGCAGCAAGGAACTCGATTACTACATCAAGCTGGAGTTCGATGTCGAGGATGGCGATGGTGACTCCATTGATGGGTCTTTCGATCTGACCTTTAGTCCCGATAATGTTTTCGAGGGGGCGGAAGGGAACGATGTGATCGTCGGAACGAGTGAAAGCGATATCCTTGTCGGTGGTGCTGGCGGTGACATCCTGGCGGGTGGACTCGGCGACGACGTCTTCAAATGGAACTTCGGTGACCAGGGCGAGGAGGATGCTGCGGCCACCGACGTCGTCAAGGATTTCAGCGAAGGGCACAATGTCCTGGATATCGCCGACCTGCTGCAGGGCATGGATGAGGGGGCGGACATTGCTAGCTACCTTCATGCCAGCGAGGAGGGCGGTAACACCGTCCTGCACATCAGCTCGGAGGGCAACCTTGCCGTCGATGGCGCCGATATCTCCGGCGCCGATCAGGTGATCGTTCTGGAGGGTGTCGGGTACGGCTCGGATATCCTTCAGCAGCTCATGGACGGCGGTCAGCTTCAGGTCGACTGATGCCGACATGGTACGGCAACGAGCGCCCGGCAAGGCCGGGCGCTTTTCTTACTGCCAGCCTCATGCGCCCCACGGTGGTCTGCCCTATGATGGCAGGTAAGAGGCTTCTGCGGAGACACCCCATGTACATCAAGCGCGACGACGACGGCCACATCGAGCTGGTCAGCCGTGAGGCGACGCCGGACTGCAAGGAGTTCCTGGCGTCGGATTCACCGGATCTGCTGGCCTTCCTGATGGAAGGCGAGGCCCGGCAGGGCGAGGCGCATTTCCAGGCCTCGGACCTGGCCTTCGTCCGCGTGCTGGAGGACGTGATCGAGCTGCTGATGGACAAGGGGGTGATCAGTTTCACCGACCTGCCCGAGGCGGCCCAGCAAAAGGTGATGGAGCGCCAGTCGCTGCGCCGGCGCTTCCAGGGGCTGGATCTCGTGTCGGGGGCGGACGATGAGGGCGTGATCTAGCCCGCCTCAGGCGGGCTTGTCGTGCTGGCGCACGCCTGGGCCGGTGACGCCGTCGATCCCCAGGTCGAACAGCACCCTGGACTCCGCTAGCCTGTCGACGCCCTCGGCGATGGCCAGTATCCCCAGCGAATGGCAGAGCGTGGCCATGCCGCGCAGGATGGTCTGCTGCTCGGCGCTGGCCTCGACCCCCTTGACCAGGGAGTCGTCGATCTTGAGGTAGGCGAGCCCCAGGTCATGCAGGTCGGCGATACGGGTGAATTCGGCGCCCACGTGCTCCAGGCCGAGCCGGCAGCCGAGCGGCTGGAGTTCGCGACACAGGCTGCGGAAGCTGGCGAGGTCATGGATCGCCATCGACTCGGGCAGTTCCAGCCAGAGCTTCTCGGTGGCTTCGGCGTGGGAGCGGAGCAGGGCGCGCAGGTCCAGCACGAAACGCGAGTCGCGGATCGAGGCCGGCGACAGGTTGATGCCGACCGGCTTGCCGCGCTGGGCAATGTCCTTGAGCGCCGCGCGGGCCACCGCCAGGTCCAGTTCGGCGTCGAGCTCCAGCCGCGAGATCCAGGGCAGGAAGACCCCCGCCTGGCGCCACTCGCCCTTCAGCCGCAGCCGCGAGGGGCACTCGTAGTGCAGCAACCTGCCCTGGGCATCGAGCACCGGATAGTGGCCCAGGTAGACGCCCTGTGCCATGGCCTGGTGCAGGGCGGAGCGCCAGTCGGCATGGCTGGCGTAGAGGGTGTCGCGCGCGGCGCCCTGGGCGATCGTCTGGCCGCGGTCGCCCTTGGCCTCGGCACCGGCCAGGGCGCCATCCAGGCTCGCCAGCAGTTCGTTGCGGTGGTCCCCCTGGGCGTAGTCGATCAGCGCCGAGGGCAGGCCGAGGGGCATCGACGTCTCCTCCTCCTGCACGGTCAACAGTCGCTGCGAGAGCTCGTGACCGACCTCCTCGAGATCGCTGCTGCCCGGCAGCAGCAGGGCGAAGTCGCTGCCGTTCAGGCGCCCCACCAGGCCACCCCCGCGCACCTTGCCCAGCTGATCGAGGCTGTGGGCCAGGGTCTTGAGCAGGGCGTCGGTGCGCGGGCGCCCCAACTGCTGGTTCACCTCGGCGAGCCGCGCCAGGCGCACCATGGCCAGGCTGCCGCTGGCACGGTGGCCATCGCTCCCCAGGCTGGCCCGCAACTGGTTGAGGAAGGCGTCGCGGTCGAGCACACCGGTCACCGGGTCGTGCTGCAGGCGGCGGCGCAGCAGGTCGAGCTTCTCGCTCTCCTGGCCCAGCATCTCCCGCACCGTGCCGGAAAGCTGGTTCATGGCCTGCACCACCTCGCGAAGCTCCCGGGTGCGGGGCTCCCGGGAAGTGGTGAAGCGCCGCACGCCGATGTCGCGGGCCTGGGCGACCACCGAGTGCAGCGGGAGCCGGATGGTACGCACGATCCACCAGGCCATCAGCAGGCTGACCGCGCCGGCAACGGCGAACCAGCCCGCCAGGTTCCGGGCGCTCTGCCACAGCGAACGGTAGGCGAAGCTGTGATGGCTCTGCAGGGTCAGGGTGCCGAACTGGCGCCAGCCGTCCTGCACCACCGCCTGGCCGGGCGGCACCTCGAAGCGCACCAGGTCGACGAACCAGCCGGGCACATCATCGATGTGTTCGTTGCCTTCGCGGCGTTCGAGAAGCTCGCCGTCCGGGGCGCGCAACTCGACCCGCCGGTAGTGGCCGGTGTCGAACTGGGCCGCCAACAGCATCTCGGTGGTGACCGGATCCTTGTCGAGCTGGCTCATCGACAGCGCCAGGGCATTGGCGTTGTCGGCGTTCTTGATGCGCACTTCCTGCTCGATGTAGTGCCGACTGGTGCTCACGCCGATGAACAGGCTGCCGACGAAGGCCAGCAACAGCAGTACCACGATGGTCAGCCAGAGCTGCTTGATGAGCGACATCTCGGTGTTTCCCCCATGGGTTCAAGACCCGAATCAGATGAATCCCTGCCGATGCATGCGGTCGATCACGCGGCGCCAGCGCGACAGCCGGGCCAGCGGGTCGGCCCGTGACTCGGTGGAGGCACCGGCCCAGAGCCCGCTGCTGTTGAAGCTGAACAAGGGGTCGAGGTCGGTGCGCTGCGAGGCCGGGGTGATCGTTGGCACCAGGTTGTCGAGCAGCAGCGGTTCGGCACCGGGTGTGGCGTAGTAGCCCAGCACCATGTGGGCCTGGGTGATCCGGCTGCGGCCGATGCGTGCGCGGACATAGATCATGCGCAACCGTTCGCCGGGCACGCCCAGTTGCTTGAGTGTCACGTACTTGGCGATGGAGTAGTCCTCGCAGTCGCCCTTTCCTTGGCCCATGGTCTCCAGCGGCGTGGCCCAGTAGTCCCCGGGGCCCCAGTTCAGGTCGTCATCCACCCAGAGCACGCGACGATTGAAGAAGTCGTTGACCTCGCGCAGCTGGGTGCGGAGCTCCGCCCCGGCGAGCCGGTCGAGCAGCGAGAACCACTCCTCGAGCACGGCGAGGCCGCTCTGGCCGTAGAGGCGCTGCATGTTCTCGCGCAACCGTGGCGGATCCAGGCTGGCACCGACAGCGGAGGCCTGCAGCCCCAGGCCGGCGGCCAGCACCAGGCTGCCCAGGCCCGCCAGGAAGCGGCGGCGCCCGGGCGAGGCGAGGGTCCGGTGGCGAGGCTTGGGCATCATGACTCGAGACTGGATGAGCGATTGCTCAAGTCTAGGAGGATGAACTTGCTAATGCGAGCGATATGAGAAGCCTGGCATCAACGAAGCTCAGCCCTTGCCCGGGCCCTGCCAGATCCGCAGTCGGCCGATCCACTCGAGGCCGCGGGCGGCCTGGCGCAGGTCGTCGGCCGCCTCGTCGAGGCTCTGGCCGCTCGGCAGCTCGTGGACATAGATCGACACGTCCACCTGGTTGTCCAGGTAGTGCAGGTCGAGCGCCACCCGGGCGTTCCAGACCCGAATGTCGCTCCAGATATCGTCGAGCATCCCCTCGACATCGCCGCGCAGGGGCATGCCGGGGCGTCGGCTGTGTTCGGTCTCGCCGGAGTCGTCCTCCGGGTCGATGTGGAAGGTCACGTCGGTGAGGTTGGGGAAGGCCTCGCGCAGGCGGCGGCTGACCGCGTTGCCGATCTCGTGGGCCTCGGAGACCGTGACCCGCGGCGGCACCACGATATGCAGGTCGAGGAGCGCCTGGCTGCCCAGGGTGCGGGTGCGCAGGTCGTGCACGCCGTTGACCCCCGGGACCCGCTCGGCGACCTGCTGCATGCGGTCGCGCTCCTCCACGGGCAGGGCGGTGTCGATCAGCTCCTGGCTGGACTCCCACAGCAGGCGGCCGCCCACCTGGCCGACCATGATGCCGACCAGGGTCGCCGCCACGGCGTCCATCCAGCCGACACCGAACTGGGCCGCCACCAGGCCGATCAGCACCACCACGGTGGAGAGGGCATCCGAGCGGGAGTGCCAGGCATTGGCCTCGAGCAGGCGCGAGTTGACCCGCCTGGCGACGCGCAGGGTGTAGCGGAAGATCCACTCCTTGGCGGCCAGCGCGATCACCGCGATGGCGATGGCCCAGATGCCCGGCGCGGGAATCGGCTCGCCGCCGACCAGCCGGGACAGGCTGGCCCAGGCGATGCCGCCGGCGACGAAGATCAGCACGCTGCCGAGCCACAGGGTGGCCAGGGTCTCGATGCGCCCGTGACCGTAGGGATGGTTGCTGTCGGGCGCCTGGCGGCCGAAGTGGGTCGCCGCGATCACGAAGACGTCGGTGACGATGTCCGAGAAGGAGTGGATGCCGTCGGCCACCAGGGCGGCCGAGCCGACCATGAAGCCGGCGGCCATCTTCGCCACCCCGACCACGAAATCGATCAGCGCCCCGATCAGGGTGACCTTGTGGGCCTCGCGGGTCTGGGCGCCGCGATCCGGGGAGAGGGGGTGGTGAGGTGCGTGGGAGTGGCCCATGGTGGCAAGCTATCCCGCCCCGTCGATCCTGCCCGCCCGGTTGCGCACCGGGTTGGCGTACTGGGCCAGCCACCACTCGCGCAGCTCGGCGGGCACCTGCTGCAAGCGGGCCCGGAAGATCGCCCTGTCGGCGTCGGTGACCCCGGAGAGGTCGAGCAGTTCCGGGGCGTCGCCCAGCGTTTCCAGGGCCAGGTAGTGGCTGGGGAAGAGGCGATACCCCTCCAGTACCTGGCGATCGATCTCCGCGGCCACCTCGTCGGCGCTGTCGAAGTTCGCCGCCAGCGGCGTACCGAAGCGCAGGTGAACGCGGCCCTTGTGGCCGGTGATACCGGCCACGATCGACATGATGTCCTCGAACTCGGCCTTCTCGTAGTTGCCGTTGGAATGCACCGCATGCAGCTCGCGGGCCTTCTGCACGTCGCAGGGGTCGTACTCGTAGCTGATCGACACCGGCACCAGGCGCAGCTCGCGGATCGCCTCGCCGACCGCCAGGTCGCGGTCCAGCGAACGCCGCGACATGGTCATCATCTTGATGATCGCCGGGTCGGTGCGATCGATGCCGTCCTTGGCACGGCCCTCCCGCTGGGCCATCCAGATCGAGTGGTTGTCCTCGAGGATGGAGTGGCGAATATAGCTCGAGAGGTTGTGGTAGGCGGCCAGCATGGCGCGCTTGCCGCGGGCGCTGCGTGGCACGATGAAGCTCTTGTTCAGCCGCATCAGGTCGGTGACATAGGGCTTCTTGAGCAGGTTGTCGCCGATGGCGATGCGCACCGTGTCGCGCCCGGCCAGGTAGAGCGCGTAGTTGACGAAGGCCGGGTCGAGCGAGATGTCGCGGTGGTTGCCGATGAACAGGTAGGCGGTGTCATGGTCGAGCGCCTCCAGCCCGTCGACCCGGAAGTCATCGGTGGTGGTGCGGATCATGCGCTGCATGTAGCCGGCGATGCGCTGCTGGAAGTCGCGCACGCTGGCCACGTCGCGCACCTCGCGGCGGATCACGATGCTCGCCAGGGTGCGTGACAGCCGCGGCATGAAGCGCGACAGGCGGGGCAGCCGGAAGCGGGTCAGGGCGTCCAGCAGCTCGGGGTCGTGGGCCAGTCGCACCAGCACCTCGGCGACCTCGTCGTCGTGGTAGGGGCGAATGTCGGCCCACGGATCGGCCGGCTGGTCGTCGGTTCGGAGTTCGGTCATGCGCTTGTGATGGTTATTGTCGGAAACATGGTCGGGCGTGCCGTCGTTGGAAGCCTTGCCGGAAGCGGTCATGCGACGCTCTGGTCGCTCGCGGTGCCGGCCTCGCCGCCCAGCCAGTCGATCAGGCGGTCGAGGTTCTCGCCCAGTGCCCGGGACATCAGCAGGAAGTCGGTCTCCAGGCGCACCAGGGCGTCGTCGCCGTCGTCGCTGTTGTTGGCCTCGTCGATCAGGGCATCGCCGAAGCGCAGCGACTTGAGGGCGAGGTCGTCATGCAGCACGAAGCTTAACCGGCCCTCGATCTCCAGTGCCAGCTTGCTCGCCTGGCGGCCGCTCTCCAGCAGCCGCTGGATCTCGTCGCTGTCGAGGTCGACCTGGCGGGCGCGCAGCACGCCGTCGTCGCCCTTGGCCTTGAGCTCCACCTGGTCGCCCAGCACCAGGTCGGCCGGCCGCTCGCCCGGGTCGACCAGCCAGCCGGTCATCGCCCGCATCGGCAGGGTCTGGCTGGCCAGCGGGGTGACCTTGAGGCTGCCCAGGGTCTCGCGCAGCAGGTCGAGCACCTCCTCGGCCCGCTTGCGTGAACTCGAGTTCACGCCGATCAGGCCGCGGCGGACGTCCCACCACAGGTCGACCTTTTGGGTGCGCACGAAGGCGCGCGGCAGCAGCTCCTCATAGACCTGCTCCTTGATGCCGAGCTTCTCCTGGCGGCGCAGCTTGCGCCCCTCGCGGGCCTCGAGCTCGGCGGCGCGTTCATCGACCTCCTCGCGCACCACCGAGGCGGGCAGCAGGCGCTCCTGGCGCAGGGCGGTGATCAGGCGCTGGCCCTGCAGCTCGTGGAGCAGCTGGGTGCCGGCACGGCCGGCCGGGGCACACCAGCCCAGGCGGCGCGGCTCGCTGCCGCCCAGGGGGCGAAAGGCCTGCTCGGACAGGGCGGTTTCCAGGGCGGCGGCGTCGAGCGCCGGCGCACCGTGCAGGCGGTATAGGTGCAAGTGCTTGAACCACATGACGCATTCTCGAGCGAAAAGGAGGCACATTATGGACAAAGGGAGGCGGGGGTGCCAGTGAAAGCCCGAGTTACCCGAGCTGCCTTTGCGCGGCCCACGGTGGTATGATGTGACGCTGTTTATGGTGCCTCCCCGCCGCGGCGGGGGAGAGCGCCAACCCGTTGCAGTGCAAAGGATTCGACGACCCATGGGTGACATCGCCAGAGAGATTCTGCCAGTCAACATCGAGGACGAGCTCAAGCAGTCGTACCTCGATTACGCGATGAGCGTGATCATCGGCCGTGCGCTGCCCGACGTGCGCGATGGCCTCAAGCCGGTCCACCGGCGCGTGCTGTTCGCCATGCACGAGCTCGGCAACGATTGGAACAAGGCCTACAAGAAGTCGGCCCGTGTGGTGGGCGATGTCATCGGTAAGTATCACCCCCATGGTGACAGCGCCGTCTACGACACCATCGTGCGCATGGCCCAGGACTTCTCCATGCGCCACGTGCTGGTCGACGGCCAGGGCAACTTCGGCTCCATCGACGGCGACAACGCCGCCGCCATGCGTTACACCGAGGTACGCATGGCCCGGCTCGCCCACGAACTGCTCGCCGACCTCGAGAAGGACACCGTCGACTGGGTCGACAACTACGACGGCACCGAACGCATTCCCGACGTGCTGCCCACCAAGGTGCCCAACCTGCTGATCAACGGCTCCTCTGGCATCGCCGTGGGCATGGCGACCAACATCCCGCCGCACAACATGGTCGAGGTGATCAACGGCTGCCTGGCGCTGATCGACGACTACACCCTGTCCGTCGACGACCTGATGGCGTACATCACCGGGCCCGACTTCCCCACCGGCGGCATCATCAACGGCCGTGCCGGCATCCTCGAGGCCTACCGCACCGGCCGGGGGCGGGTCTATGTGCGTGCCTGCCACACCATCGAGCACGACGACAAGACCGGCCGCGACCACATCATCGTCAGCGAGCTGCCCTACCAGGTGAACAAGGCGCGGCTGATCGAGAAGATCGCCGAGCTGGTCAAGGACAAGAAGATCGAGGGCATCGCCGAGCTGCGCGACGAGTCCGACAAGGATGGCCTGCGCGTGGTCATCGAGGTCAAGCGCGGCGAGAGCGGCGAGGTGGTGGTCAACAACCTCTTCGCCCAGACCCAGCTGCAGAACGTCTTCGGCATCAACATGGTCGCCATCGAGGACGGCCAGCCGAAGATCCTCAACCTCAAGGAGGTGCTCGAGGCCTTCATCCGGCACCGCCGCGAGGTGGTCACCCGCCGCACCCTGTTCGAGCTGAAGAAGGCCCGCGAACGCGGCCATATCCTCGAAGGCCTGGCCGTGGCGATCTCCAACATCGACGAGGTGATCGAGCTGATCAAGGCCTCGCCGAACGCCAGCGAGGCCAAGGAGAAGCTGCTCGCCCAGACCTGGCAACCGGGGCAGGTCACCGCCATGCTCGAGCGCGCCGGCGCCACCTCCTGCAAGCCCGAGGATCTCGAGGAGGGCTTCGGCCTCAACCAGGCCGGCAGCCAGTACCGCCTCTCTCCGGCCCAGGCCCAGGCCATCCTCGAGCTGCGCCTGCACCGCCTGACCGGGCTCGAGACCGAGAAGCTGCTCGACGAGTACCTGAAGATCCTCGAGCAGATCGCCGAGCTCACCGCCATCCTGGCCTCCGCCGACCGCCTGCTCGAGGTGATCCGCGGGGAGCTGATCGCCGTGCGCGACCAGTACGGCGATGCGCGCCGCACCGAGATCCAGGCCAGCCACCTCGACCTGCGCCTCGAGGACCTGATCGCCGAGGAGGACATGGTGGTCACGGTGTCGCGCTCGGGCTATGCCAAGACCCAGCCGCTCTCCGACTACCAGGCCCAGCGCCGCGGCGGCCGCGGCAAGTCCGCCACGGCGATGAAGGACGAGGACGTCATCGAGCACCTGCTGGTGGCCTCGACCCACGACACCGTGCTGCTGTTCTCCAACAAGGGCAAGGTCTACTGGCTCAAGGTCTACGAGATGCCCAACGCCAGCCGCGGCTCCCGCGGCAAGCCGCTGGTCAACCTGCTGCCGCTCGACGAGGGCGAGGCGATCAACGCCATCCTGCCGGTGCGCGACTACGACTCCGAGAGCTACATCTTCTTCGCCACCGCCAAGGGCACCGTCAAGCGCACCAGCCTCGAGCAGTTCTCGCGGCCGCGCAGCGTCGGCCTGATCGCCATCGATATCGAAGAAGACGACCGACTGGTGGGCGCCGCCATCACCTCGGGCAACGACCATGTGATGCTGCTGTCGTCCAACGGCAAGGCGATCCGCTTCGAGGAGGGCAACGTGCGTGCCATGGGGCGTACCGCCCGCGGCGTGCGCGGCATGCGCCTGCTCGGTGGCGCCGAGGTGATCAGCCTGATCATTCCCCAGAGCCAGCAGATCGACGCCGAGGCCGATGTCGAGGCCGAGGACGAGGAGGGCACTGCCCTCCCGGCCGGCAACGGCAATGGCAACGGCGGGCAGATCTATATCCTCACCGCCAGCGAGAACGGCTACGGCAAGCGCACCCGGCTCGAGGAGTTCCCGCTGCGCGGCCGTGGCGGCCAGGGCGTCATCGCCATGCAGACCAGCGAGCGCAACGGCTCGCTCGTCGCCGCCATGCAGGTCTACTCCAGCGACGAGATGATGCTGATCACCGACCGCGGCACCCTGGTGCGCACCCGGGTCGACGAGGTCTCGATCACCTCGCGCAACACCCAGGGCGTGATGCTGATCCGCCTGGGCAACGACGAAAAGCTGGTCAAGACGGTGCGCGTCGACGAGCCGGAGGACATCGAGGAAGCGGTGGATGCCGAAGAATGACGCGGGGTCAGACCCCACAGAATACTTTGGGGTCTGACCCCACAGGATGCTTAGGAACACGACGCTGATGACACGCCACTACAACTTCTGCGCCGGCCCGGCCGCGCTGCCCACCCCGGTGCTGGAGCGGGCCCGCGAGGAGCTGCTCGACTACCGGGGGCACGGGCTCTCGGTGATGGAGATGAGCCACCGGGCCACGGAGTACGTCGCCATTGCCGAGCAGGCCGAGGCCGACCTGCGCGAGCTGCTGGCCATCCCCGACAACTACCGGGTGCTGTTCACCCAGGGTGGGGCCACCCTGCAGTTCGCCGCGGTGCCCTACAACCTGCTCGGTGCCGGCGGCAGTGCCAACTTCCTCTACACCGGTATCTGGGGCAAGAAGGCCATGGCCGAGGCGCACCACCTGTTCGGCACCGCCCATGTCGCCGCCAGCAGCGAGGAGAACGGCCACAGCGCCGTGCCGCGGCCGTCGGACATCGCCCTCTCGGCGGATGCCGCCTACCTGCACTACACCGCCAACGAGACCATCGGCGGGCTGGAGTTCGACTACATCCCCGAGGCCGTGCGGCCCGATGGCAGCGAGGTGCCGCTGGTCTGCGATCTGTCCTCGTCGATCCTCTCGGGCCCGCTGGACGTATCGAGGTTCGGCGTCATCTACGCCGGTGCCCAGAAGAACATCGGCCCCGCCGGCCTGGTGGTGGTGATCGTGCGCGAGGACCTGCTCGAGCGCGCCCGGCCCGACATGCCTTCGCTGTTCGGCTACAAGGCCCTGGCCGAGGCCGGCTCCATGATCAACACCCCGGCCACCTACAGCTGGTACCTGGCCGGCCTGGTGTTCCGGTGGCTGAAGGAGGACATCGGGGGCCTGGCCGCCATGGACGCCATCAACGCCCGCAAGGCCGAGAAGCTCTATGCGGCCATCGACGGCAGCGGCCTCTACGCCAACCCGATCGTGCTGCGCAACCGCTCGCGGATGAACGTGCCCTTCGTGCTCGCCGACGAGCGCCTCGACAAGCCGTTCCTGGCCGAGGCCGAGGCGGCCGGCCTGCTCAACCTCAAGGGCCACCGCAGCGTCGGCGGCATGCGCGCCAGCCTCTACAACGCCGTGCCCGAGGAGGCCGTGGACGCCCTGATCGAGTTCATGGCAGATTTCGAGCAGCGGCGGGGGTAGAAGCGCCGAGCGCCCAGCCAGCGCTGGCGGTCCCTATGGGGTCAGACCCCGGCGGAGGTTGGTTCGGCTGGTTAAGGTGCACCATGACAGGCAGGGCGAGTTGGCTGGGGTCTGACCCCATAGGGGCCATGTCGCCGACACAGACGAAGGGGTGGCTTGTCACTTGGGCCCTGGTTCGGCCGCTGAAACATGAGACACCGAGAAGAAGGGAACCACGCATGACCGACACCCCCAAGGATCTCGATGAGCTGAGACAGCGCATCGACGAGCTGGACGGCGACATCCTGCGGCTGATCAGCGAGCGCGCGGCCTGCGCCCAGCGGGTGGCCGAGATCAAGACCGTCGAGGACCCCCAGGCGGTCTTCTATCGCCCCGAACGCGAGGCCCAGGTGCTGCGCCGGATCATGGCGCTCAACCAGGGCCCCCTCGACAGCGAGGAGATGGCGCGGCTGTTTCGCGAGATCATGTCCGCCTGCCTGGCGCTGGAGCAGCCGATCAAGGTGGCCTATCTCGGCCCCGAGGGCACCTTCACCCAGCAGGCCGCCCTCAAGCACTTCGGCGAGAGCGCGCTGAGCATGCCCATGGCCGCCATCGACGAGGTGTTCCGCGAGGTCGAGGCCGGGGCGGTCAACTACGGCGTGGTGCCGGTGGAGAACTCCACCGAGGGGGTGGTCAACCACACCCTCGACTCCTTCATGGACTCCTCGATGCGCATCTGCGGCGAGGTGGTGCTGCGCATCCACCACCACCTGCTGGTGGCCGAGACCACCCGCCGGGACAAGGTCTCGCGGATCTACTCGCACCCGCAGTCCTTCGCCCAGTGCCGCAAGTGGCTCGATGCCCACTTCCCCCATGCCGAGCGGGTGCCGGTCTCCTCCAATGCCGAGGCCGCGCGCCTGGTCAAGACCGAGTGGCACAGTGCGGCCATCGCCGGCGACATGGCCGCCAAGCTCTACGGCCTGACCCGGCTCGCCGAGAAGATCGAGGACAGCCCGGACAACTCCACCCGCTTCTTGATCATCGGCAACCAGGACGTGCCCATGTCCGGCGAGGACAAGACCTCCATCGTCGTCGCCATGCGCAACCAGCCCGGTGCCCTGCACGACCTGCTCGAACCCTTCCACCGCCACCAGATCGACCTGACGCGCCTGGAGACCCGGCCGTCGCGCAGCGGCGTGTGGAACTACGTCTTCTTCATCGACTTCAAGGGCCACTGCGAGGAGCCCCGGGTCGCCGCGGTGCTGGAGGAGGTGCAGCTGCGTGCCGCCGAGCTCAAGGTGCTCGGCTCCTACCCGGTGGGCGTTCTCTAGGCATGCGGCAGACGTCAGGCATGAAGCTCAATGAATCGCGGATCCTGATCGTCGGCCTGGGGCTGATCGGCGGCTCGCTGGCCGCGGCCCTGCGCCAGGCAGGCTTCGGTCGTCGCGATAGCGACGATGCCGGCGGGGGCGGGCCGGTGAAGAGAGCCGAGATCGTCGCCTGCGACCCGGACGCCGACGAGATCGCCCTGGGCATCGAGAGGGGCCTGATCGACCGCGGCGACACCCGGCTCGCGCCGCTGGTCGAGGGTGCCTCGCTGATCGTGCTGGCGGTGCCGGTGCTGGCCATGGCGCCGGTGATGCGCGAACTGGCCGGGTGCCTCGAGCACGCGGCGCCGGACGTGGCGCTCACCGACGTGGGCAGCACCAAGGCCGCCATCCGCGACTGCGCGGTCGACGCCTTCGGCCGGGTGCCCGCCAACCTGGTGCTCGGCCACCCCATCGCCGGTTCCGAGAAGAGCGGCGTGGCCGCCGCCGATCCGCGCCTCTACGCCAACCACAAGGTGATCCTCACCCCCGAGCCGGACACCGACCCCGCGGCCCTGGCCCGGGTGCGCGCGCTGTGGGCGGCCTGCGGCGCCGAGGTGCTGGAGATGGACGTGGCGCGCCACGACCAGGTGCTGGCCCGCACCAGCCACCTGCCGCACCTGCTGGCCTTCTCGCTGGTGGATACCCTGGCGCGCCAGGACGATCGCCTCGAGATCTTCCGCTACGCCGCCGGCGGCTTTCGCGACTTCACCCGCATCGCCGGCAGCGACCCGGTGATGTGGCGCGACATCTTCGTCGCCAACCGCGACGCCGTGCTCGCCTCGCTGGACGACTTCGAGGCCGGCGTGGCCCGGCTGCGTCACGCGGTCGAGGCCGGCGATACCGATACCATGCTGGCGATCTTCGACCGCGCCAGCCATGCTCGACACTATTTCGAATCCCTGCTCAACCAGACCAGTTACCAGGCGGAATACCAGATGCAAGCACAAGGCAAGCTGCGCTACCGGGTCGCCCCCGGTGGCGGCGTCACCGGAAGAATTCGCGTCCCCGGCGACAAGTCGATCTCCCACCGCTCGATCATGCTCGGCGCGCTCGCCGAGGGCGTCACCGAGGTCAAGGGCTTCCTCGAGGGCGAGGACAGCCTGGCCACCCTGCAGGCCTTCCGCGAGATGGGCGTGGCCATCGAGGGGCCCCACCAGGGCCGCGTGACCATCCACGGCGTCGGCATGCACGGCCTCCAGGCCCCCGCCGGGCCCCTCTACGTGGGTAACGCCGGCACCGCCATGCGGCTGTTCGCCGGCCTGCTGGCCGGCCAGGCCTTCGACACCGAGCTCACCGGCGACGCCTCCCTGACCAAGCGCCCCATGGGCCGGGTGGCCGATCCCTTGCGAGCGATGGGGGCCGAGATCGATACCGCCGAGGGTGGCCGCCCGCCGCTGAAGATCAAGGGTGGCCGCCAGCTGAAGGGCATTTCCTACGACATGCCCATGGCCAGCGCCCAGGTGAAGTCCTGCCTGCTGCTCGCCGGCCTCTACGCCGAGGGCGAGACCCGGGTGCGCGAGCCGGCGCCGACCCGCGACCATACCGAGCGGATGCTCGCCGGCTTCGGCTATCGGGTCCAGCGCGAGGGCGACACCTGCTGGCTCAGCGGTGGCGGCAAGCTCACCGCGGCCCCCATCGACGTGCCCTCCGACATCTCGTCGGCCGCCTTCTTCCTGGTCGCCGCGGCGATCACCCCCGGCTCCGACCTGGTGCTCGAGCATGTCGGCATCAACCCGACCCGCATCGGCGTGATCAACATCCTCAAGCTGATGGGCGCCGACCTGCGCTTCGAGAACGAGCGCAAGGTGGGCGGCGAGCCGGTGGCCGACCTGCACATCCGCTATGCGCCGCTCGCGGGCATCGAGATCCCCGTCGACCAGGTGCCGCTGGCCATCGACGAGTTCCCGGCGCTGTTCGTCGCCGCCGCCAACGCCACCGGCACCACGCGGCTGCGCGGGGCCGAGGAGCTGCGGGTCAAGGAGTCCGACCGGCTGCAGGCCATGGCCGACGGCCTCACCGTGCTGGGCGTGGAGAACACCCTGTACCCGGACGGCATCGATATCGTCGGCAGTGGAAAAAATAGCGGCAAGGCCAAGGGGGCGAGCTATGGCGGAGGTCGCATCGACAGCCTGGGCGATCACCGCATCGCCATGGCCTTCACCGTGGCCGGGCTGCGCGCCGGCGGCGAGATCGTCATCGACGACTGCGCCAACGTCGCCACCTCCTTCCCCGGCTTCCTGGAGCTGGCCCGCAAGGTAGGCCTGTTCCTGGTCGAGGAAGTGGGCGAGGAGGTGCCATGAGCGACGCAGTGGTGCCGGTGCTGACCGTGGACGGCCCCGGCGGCGCCGGCAAGGGCACCATCAGCCGGCTGGTCGCCGAGCGGCTCGGCTGGCACCTGCTCGATTCCGGCGCCCTCTACCGGCTCACGGCCCTGGCCGCCGCGAAGCACGAAGTGCCCCTGGACGACGAGGCCGGCCTGGCCGAGGTGGCCCGCGAGCTCGACGTGGTGTTCCGCGCCGAGGGTGACGCCACCACCGTGCTGCTGGAGGGGCGTGACGCCACCACCACCATCCGCACCGAGCAGATCGGCGACGCGGCCTCCCAGGTCGCCGCGCTGCCCGCGGTGCGCCAGGCGCTGCTCAAGCGCCAGCGCGACTTCCGCCAGGCGCCCGGGCTGGTGGCCGACGGCCGCGACATGGGCACGGTGGTGTTCACCGATGCGCCGCTGAAGATCTTCCTCACCGCCAGTGCCGAGGAACGCGCCCGGCGGCGCCACCTCCAGTTGCAGGAGGCGGGGGTGGATGCTAATCTATCGAGTCTTTTAAAGGAGATTCAGGCACGCGATGCGCGCGACATGCAGCGCAGCGTGGCACCGCTCAAGCCGGCCGATGACGCCATCACGCTTGACACCACGCGCCTGACGATACCGGAAGTGGTGGATCGGCTGACGGAACTGCTGACCGAACGGGGTCTGGCAACCGCCACCTGACACTCCCTTGCGGCGCCTCCGGCAGGATGTGATGACGTGGTCCGGCACTTCGATTTTCCGTGAGCCTGGCCAGGTCGAACCAGCGTTAACATCTCCGGAGGCATGGTGAATAAGGCCCGCACTCGCTGGTGGTGCGGAGAAGGCGGCAACGCCGTACTCAACGTTGATCACGTAGGAACATCATGAGCGAAAGCTTTGCTGAACTGTTTGAACAGTCTCTCCAGGACATCAACATGGAGCCGGGCGCCATCGTCGCGGCTACCGTCGTCGACATCGATGGTGACTGGGTCACCGTCAATGCCGGCCTGAAGTCTGAAGGTCAGATTCCCGCGGCGCAGTTCCGCGACGAGAACGGCGAACTGAACATCGCCGTCGGCGACGAGGTTCACGTCGCCCTGGAAGCCGTCGAGGACGGTTTCGGCGAGACCCGCCTCTCCCGCGAGAAGGCCAAGCGTGCCGAAGCGTGGAAGATTCTGGAAGCGGCCTTCGAAAAGGACGAGATCGTCAAGGGCGTGATCAACGGCAAGGTCAAGGGCGGCTTCACCGTCGACGTCGACTCCATCCGCGCCTTCCTCCCCGGCTCCCTGGTCGACGTGCGTCCGGTGCGCGACACCACGCACCTCGAGAACAAGGAACTCGACTTCAAGGTCATCAAGCTCGACCCGAAGCGCAACAACGTCGTCGTGTCCCGTCGTGCCGTGCTCGAGGCCGAGAACAGCGCCGAGCGTGAGGCCCTGCTCGCCACCCTGCAGGAAGGCCAGCAGATCACCGGTATCGTCAAGAACCTCACCGACTACGGTGCCTTCGTCGACCTCGGTGGCGTCGACGGCCTGCTGCACATCACCGACATGGCCTGGAAGCGCATCAAGCATCCGAGCGAGATCGTCGCCGTGGGCGACGAGATCAACGTCAAGGTGCTGAAGTTCGACCGCGAGCGCAACCGCGTCTCCCTGGGCCTGAAGCAGCTGGGCGAGGATCCCTGGGTCAACATCAAGGATCGTTACCCGGAAGGCACCAAGGTGCACGCCACCGTCACCAACCTCACCGACTACGGCTGCTTCGCCGAGCTGGAAGAGGGTGTCGAGGGCCTGGTCCACGTCTCCGAGATGGACTGGACCAACAAGAACATCCACCCGTCCAAGGTCGTGCAGGTCGGCGACGATGTCGATGTCATGATCCTCGACATCGACGAGGAGCGTCGTCGTATCTCCCTGGGCATCAAGCAGTGCACCGCCAACCCGTGGGAGACCTTCAACGCCGAGTACAAGAAGGGCGACCGCGTCTCCGGCACCATCAAGTCGATCACCGACTTCGGTATCTTCATCGGCCTGGAAGGCGGCATCGACGGCCTGGTGCACCTCTCCGACATCTCCTGGACCGAGACCGGCGAAGAAGCCGTGCGCGGCTTCAAGAAGGGCGATGAGGCCGAGGCCGTGATCCTCTCCATCGACCCGGAGCGCGAGCGCATCTCGCTGGGTATCAAGCAGCTCGATACCGACCCGGTCGCCGAGTTCCTGGCCGTCAACGACAAGGGCACCATCGTCACCGGCCGCGTGGTCGAGGTCGACGCCAAGGAAGCCCACGTCGAGCTGGCCACCGATGTGGTCGCCGTGCTCAAGGCCTCCGAGATCAGCGCCGACCGTGTCGAGGACGCCCGCAACGTGCTGAACGTCGGCGACAGCGTCGAGGCTCGCATCATCGGTGTCGATCGCAAGAACCGCCAGATCGCCCTGTCCATCAAGGCCAAGGACCAGGACGACACCCGCCAGAACCTCAAGAAGCTGCGTGAAGAGAGCCCCGAGAGCGGTGGTCCGACCACCATCGGCGACCTCATCAAGCAGCAGATGGGCCAGGACTGAGCAGGCGAAGCGGAAGCGAGGCATCGGCCTGCCTCCGACGAACTTGCCAGCCATGAAGGACGCCGCCCCTCGGGGCGGCGTCTTTTTTTCGACAAGTCGGCTGAGTTCAAGGATACCGCGACTGTTGCTCCCCGAGTGGTAATCCGGGCGTTGCTCTTCTACAAATAACTGTGCCGCGATACTTCCAACTCGACTCTTGATATTAAACGAGTCGCTATCCACACTATTGTCATGAACCCTTTAAGCGTTCATAATTACCCACGCATCCCGACACCCGAAGAAGGAATACCTAAATGTCCCTGCTCAGCGAATACATGCAAATGGAACAGCAGCTCAAGCAGCTCCAGGAGAACATGGAGAAGCTGCAGAACGACAAGCGCCTGAAGACCGAACTCGAGTTCAAGGAAAAACTCGAGGCGTTGATGCGCGAGTTCGACAAGAGCGCTGCCGAAGTCATTGCGCTGCTCGACCCCAAATCCACTGCGGCTTCCGCCCCGAAGGCAGTGGCGGCCGGTGGCCGTCGCAAGCGCAAGCTGAAGATCTACAAGAACCCCAACACCGGTGAAGTCGTCGAGACTCGCGGTGGTAATCAGAAGACCCTCAAGGCGTGGAAGGACGAGTACGGTAACGACACCGTCGAATCCTGGTTGGTGCGCGTCGAGGAGTGATCCTCCGCCCCGCCCGTTATATGTCAAGCGCCGCCCTCGAGGCGGCGCTGTCGTGTCCGTAACCGCGATAAGCTACGACGCCGACGCGGGCTCCAGCAGTGGCAGTTGAAGCTCCAGACCCGCCGTCGTATGCAGCAGTCGCGGCGCCTCGCCGTTGAAGTGCACGCCCTTCTCGGGCAGCGAGCGAGCGACCAGGAAGCGTACGGCCGTGGGGAGTTGCGCCATCTCGCCGAACGTCAGGCAGGCGCAGCGCCTGGCCGGCAGTTCGATCAGGCGGAAGGGCAGGGGCAGGGCCACGTCGGTGGTCGCACCATGGGCCACCTGCACGCCGAGATCGGTGCGCGGCATGTCGCTGGCCAGGGGCTGGTCATGCAGCAGGGCGATGGGCGTGGCCTCGCTCAGGCGGTCGGGCAGCGCATCGTCGACCTCCAGGTGCTGCTGCCATGCCGCCGGGGTGTCGATCGCCATGCTCGGCGCGTAGAGGCGGGTCACGATCGCCTCCTGCGCAGGTGTCAGGCGGAGTTCGACGGCAAACTCCCTGCCCGTGGCCGGATCGCTCCGGCGCAGTTGCAGGCGCTGGGCCCGCCGGAAGTCGCGTGGCGAACGCTCGTAGCGGCGCTGGAAGGCGCGACTGAACGCCGAATGGTTGCGATAACCGCATAGTTCGGCAATCTGCCTGACGCCATGGGGGGTGTGCACCAGCAGCCGGGCTGCCTTCTCCAGGCGCAGCAAGTCGCGGTAGGCGCCGGGTCCTATGCCGAAACGCTGGCGGAAGCGGCGCCGGACCTGGGAGGAGGAATAGCCGAGCCGCTTGGCCAGGTCCTCGATACCCAACTGACTCTCCAGGGTCTCCTGCAGCCAGATCTCCGCTCGCATCATGTCGTTGCCCATGGCCTGGCCTCATCCCTTGAGATCACATACTCGAGCCGACCAGATGCCGTGCTCGCCGACAGGGATCTCCCGCCTGTCGCCGTTCGCAAGCGCGCCGGGCAGCGGTTCGCCGGGAGCCGAGCCCGGGCCGTTGCCTTCTTCCCTTTCATTAGTTCTTTATGCTTGTCTAAGCGGATAAAAGGCAAGTTCGAGACTTCGGAATGATCGATTGAGCACATTATGCGAGGGATCGAAGCGACGGCGATGACCGCCGGAGTCCGGTGGCGAGCCGCAGCGAGTGGCGAATGCCCCTTCGCCACGGGCGCCAATGACGGTATACTCAAGATAGGACATCATGCGTGAGCGTCGACCCCGATTCCTTTCCCGCCCCGTCGACCTCCTGACACCACTGGTAGCGAATGAAACAGCAGACTTCTCGAAAACCCATGGACGAGCGCGAGAAATTGCGCAAGTTTCGCGAACTCGACGACGCCTTCGCCGAAGCATTGCGCGAACTCGAAAGCCCCGGCAGCACGTTCGACATTCCCACCGGGCCGCCCGTGCGCTCCCTGGAAGCCCAGGAGCAGGACGACGAGGCTCGCCAGCAGGCCTTCGAGCAACGCCTCAAGGCGCTGATGAACGAATACGCCCAGCCCGCCGAAAGCGTCAGCAGCCTGTTGCAGACGCTGAAGTCCCTCGGGCGCATCGCCTGATACCCGTCAAATGCCCCACTGCCCTGTAGGAGCGCAGATTTTCTGTGCGATTGGCGCCGTAGGCGCCTCGGCGGCAATCGCCGTCGCCCCGAACGATCACCGATAGCGGAATACCCGCAGGCTCGGCAGGAAGGGGGCGTCTTCCAGGCGTTCGTCGCTGCGCCGCGCCCGGGTGCGGCTCTCGGGTGGCGTCGGCGGGGGCTGGTTGTGGTCGGGCAGGCGGCCGTCGGGCGAGGGCACGAACAGTGGCAGCGCCACGTTCAGCGCCCGGCGCGTGCGGCCATCCTCCAGCGGTTCGCGAAAGAACAGGTTGGCCCGCATCAGCGGCGCCTGGCGCTGCACCTGGGCCAGGGGTTCGCCGTCCGGTAGGCCCGCCAGCTTGCGCAGCTGGATCCGCACATGGGGCGCCTCCGCGTCGAGCTTGAGCAGCTTCTGCTCGGCCTCGCGCACGCTCAGCCGCTTGATGGAGCGCCCGCTCGAATACCAGGCCAGCCGTACCCGCGCCACCGGGGCCTCGGCCACCGGAATCGCCCGCCAGCACTGCTTGAGGTGCAGCCGCGCCAGCCCGCGGCCGCGCAGGTGATCGTGCAGCGCCGGGTGGCGGAAGGGCAGCACCGTCTTGATCTCGGGGATCAGCGCCGGCACCTGGTCGCGAATCTGCGCGAGCAGCGCGGCGAAGGCCGCCTTGGCCGCATTCACCTCGGCGACCCGGGCCAGCAGCGCCTCGCCGGCCGCCACCAGCCCGACATGGGCGCGCGTCGCCCGGCCGTCCTGGCCATCGTGATACCAGAAATCCAGCAGTGCCTGGCGCAACCATGGCACGCTCGCCGGCTCCGCGCCGAAGGCCCAACTGGCCCCCGGCGCCTGGTGGTAGGCGCCGAGCAGCACCTCGGTACGCTGGATCAGCGTATCGAAGGCCGCCTCCAGCTCGGCCAGCAGGCGATATTCGGGCTTCTGCAGCCCCGGGGGATGCGCCAGGCCAAGGGGCCGCCTCCCGGCGGTCACTGCAGGCCACCGTCCCGGTCGGCCTGGGCGAGCAGGGCGTCGAGATCCATCTCGTCCATGGCCGGCTCGCCGGTGATGCGGTGCGACTCGTCGGCCCAGGCGCCCAGGTCCAGCAGCCGGCAGCGCTTGCTGCAGAAGGGGCGGTAGGGGTTGTCCTCGTTCCACAGCACCTTCTTGCGGCACTGCGGGCAGGCGACTTCCAGCGGGCGATTCGTTCGTTGCGACGTCATGACTCTCGGTCTCGGTTCGGGGTTCGAGGGTGGGGCTCGGTCATCGTGGTGGATGAGAGCCTGCCAGGTGCCGGTAGCGCCGGTCCAGTTCGGCGACCTGCGCGGCCAGCGCCTGCTCGTCACCCCCATTGTCGATCACGTCGTCGGCCAGGGCCAGGCGTTCGGCGCGCGGCATCTGGGCGGCCAGGATGGCGCGGGCCTGGGTCTCGTCGACCTCGTCGCGGGCGGCGGTGCGTGCG
The DNA here is from genome assembly GCF_003202205.1 of Halomonas sp. LBP4. Lineage (GTDB taxonomy): Bacteria > Pseudomonadota > Gammaproteobacteria > Pseudomonadales > Halomonadaceae > Halomonas > Halomonas flagellata. Next base: position 6,488 of record NZ_PDOG01000001.1, on the reverse strand, counting down.
ATCTGCAGCGCCTCGGGCACGTCGATCACCAGGCTGCGGTCGACCAGGCGGTGCTGGCCCGACTCGAACAGCAGCGGCGAGACCAGCAGCACATAGGGCGCGCCCCGGGCCTGCAGGCGCTCCAGGTGGGCCAGCAGCCGCTCGCGGATGCGCGGGTGAGTCACCGACTCCAGCCAGCGCCGCTCGGCGGGATCGGCGAAGACGATCTCGCGCAGCGCCCGGCGGTCCAGGCGCCCGTCGGCCAGCAGGACCCGCCGGCCATGGCGCGCGGCGATCTCCGCCAGCGCCGGCTCGCCGGGCTCGACCACCTCGCGGGCCACCTCGTCGGCATCCACCCAGGGTATGCCCAGCGCCGCGAAGGCCCTGGCCACCGTCGACTTGCCCGAGGCGATCCCGCCGGTCACACCGATGATCAAGCTAAGTCCCCCTTGGGGTCAGACCCCAAAATTCGCTTAGGGGTCTGACCCCAAGGCGCGGTTAATAGAGCAGGCCGAGGTAGGCGGCCATCAGCGGCTCGCCGGCGAGCAGGGCGATCCAGCCGGCCACCACCAGGTAGGGGCCGAAGGGCATCGGCGCGCCGCGCAGCCGCGGGATCGCCAGCTGCATCAGCACGCCGACCACGGCGCCGGCGCCGGCCGAGAGGATCAGCACCAGCGGCAGGCTCTGCCAGCCCAGCCAGGCGCCCAGCGCGGCGAGCAGCTTGAAGTCACCGTAGCCCATGCCCTCCTTGCCGGTCACCAGCTTGAACAGCCAGTAGAAGCTCCACAGCGCCAGGTAGCCGGCCATGGCGCCGATCACCGCCGAGGAGAGCAGCAGCGGCTGGAACAGCAGCTGGTAGAGCAGCCCGGCCCACAGCAGCGGCAGGGTGAGCAGGTCCGGCAGCAGTTGGGTACGCAGGTCGATCACCGCCATCGCCAGCAGCGCCAGGCAGGCGCCGAGGATGAACAGCCCCTGCCAGCTCGCCCCGAAGATCGCCACCACCGCCAGCGTCAGCGCGCCACCGGCCAGCTCCACCAGCGGGTATTGCGGGCTGATGCGCGCCTGGCAGCTGGCGCAGCGCCCGCGGCGCTTGAACCAGCCCAGCAGCGGGATGTTGTCGTGCCAGGCGATCGGCGCCTCGCAGGCGGGGCAGATCGAGGGCGGCGTCACCAGGTTGAAGCGCGGCGTCTCCTCGGTGGGCAGCTCCAGCGCCTCGCGGGCCTCGGCCCGCCAGCCCTGCATCAGCATCACCGGCAGCCGCGCGATCACCACGTTGAGGAAGCTGCCCAGGCAGAGGCCGACGACGGCCGCCAGCGGCCAGAGCAGGGGAGAGGGAAGATCAAGCAAGTAGGGTTCCTTCAGTCGATGAGTCCTGACAATGACAAGGCAGCTAGGTGCGAGTTGTTTGAGGAAGCTTGCTGGGACGCGATTGACAATAATCCAGTTCCCAGCGGGACATGATGCGTGACTCCTGTGTCATACGCAGTTGCGGATGGCGGTCGAGCAGCAGCTGGCCCTCGCTCAGAATGCTCCAACCCAGGGGGATGGGACAAATGGCCAAGTCCACCACGCTGATCTTGCCCTCGCGCAGACCGAGTTCCCGTTGCCAGTCCAGGGCGAGCAGCTCGGGGCGAAGGCGTCGCTCAAGCGGGTTGGTGATCCAGTCGGTAAACGCCACTGCCAGGTCGTAATCGCTGTCCACGCCGTCATCTCCCCTGGCGCGGGAACCATAGAGCCACAGAGCGGCGATATCGTCACACGACCCGGCCAGCGCCACCAGCTCGGCCAGCACGACATTCTGGTTGGGCATTCTGATCTTTCCTCCCGCGCGGTCGGTTGGCTCCCAGCCTACCATCATCCTGCGGCGCTCGGCGCTCGGCGCTCGGCGCTCGGCGCTCGGCGCTAGATCACGCTCCCCAGCTCGAAGATCGGCAGGTACATCGAGATCACCAGGCCGCCGACCAGCACCCCGAGCACCACGATGATGAAGGGCTCGAGCAGCGAGGTGAGGGTGTCGACCTTGTTGTCGACCTCCTCCTCGTAGTAGTCCGCCACCCGGTTGAGCATGGCGTCCAGCGAGCCGGCCTCCTCGCCAATGCCGACCATCTGCACGGCCAGCGGCGGGAACCGTTCGGTCAGGCGCATGGCGAAGTGCAGCTGCTGGCCGGAGGAGACGTCCTCGCGGATCTGCTCGATGGCGCGCTCGTAGACCTTGTTGCCCGAGGCGCCGGCGGCGGTGGTCAGCGCCTCGACCAGGGGCACCCCGGCGCCGAAGGTGGTGGCCAGGGTGCGCGAGTAGCGCGCCACCGAGGACTTGTCGAGGATGTCGCCGAGCACCGGGATCTTCAGCGACAGGGCGTGCATGCGGTAGGCGAAGGCCTCGGAGCGCTTCATGCCGGCGCGGATGAAGAAGATGAAGGCCGCCACGCCGAACACCATCCACCACCAGTACTGCTGGGCGAACTCCGACATGGCGATGGTCATGCGGGTCGGTGCCGGCAACTCGGCGCCGAAGCCGTGGAACAGGCTCTCGAACTGGGGCACCACCTTGATCAGCAGCAGGGCGGTGACGCCGAAGCCCACCGCGATCACCGCCGCCGGGTACCACAGCGCCTTCTTCACCCGGCCCTTGAGCGACTCGATCTTCTCCTTGTAGGCCGCCACCCGCTCGAGCATGCGGTCCAGCGAGCCCGACTGCTCGCCGGCCTCCACCAGGTTGGCGAACAGGCGGTCGAAGTACTGGGGATGGCGCCTGAGCGCCTCGGAGAAGCTCGAGCCCGCCGCCACGTCGTTCATCAGCTCCTGGACCAGGGCGCTCATCGCCGGCTTCTTGAGGCTCTCGGCCACCACCTGGAAGGCCTGCAGCATCGGCACCCCGGCGCGGATCATGGTCGCCATCTGGCGGGAGAAGAGCATGATGTCGCGGGGCTTGATCTTGCCCATGCCGCCGCCCAACCCGCCCTTGCGGCGGATCGTCTTGACCATGATGTTCTGGCCCGAGAGCTCCTTCTCCACCTCGGCCTTCTTGGCGGCGATGATCTCGCCGCTCACCTTGCGACCGTTGGGTCCCTTGCCGTTCCAGCGCCAACGATAGAGCTTGAGCTTGTTCGGCGTGCGCATCGTGCGTGTGGCCATGAGTGTTCCCTGCGTTGCTGCTGGTCGTATGTTCTGTTATAGGCCCGGGGGGCTCGATGGTGCTGTTACCGTTCAGGGCGTTCGTGTTGTCGCGCGTCACGCCTGGCCGCCGGGCACCCGGCGGCGCCTCCGTCAGTCCTTGGTCACCCGGTTGACCTCGGCCAGGCTGGTCAGCCCCTGCATCACCTTGAGCAGGCCGCTGCGGCGCAGGTCCGGGTGGCCCTCTTCCCGGGCCAGGGTGTCGAAGTCCATGGAGTTGCCCTGGCGCATGATCAGCTGGCTCATGGCATCGCTGATCGGCACCACCTCGTAGATCCCCACCCGGCCCTTGAAGCCCTGGGTGCAGTGCTTGCAGCCCACCGGCGCATAGAAGGTGGCGCCGTCGACCTCCTCGGCGCTGTAGCCCTGCTGCAGCAGCACCTCCCGGGGGATGTCGGCCGGCTGCTTGCAGCGGCTGCACAGCTTGCGCGCCAGGCGCTGAGCGATGATCAGGCTCACCGAGCTGGCGATATTGAACGGCGCCACCCCCATGTTGGCCAGGCGGGAGAGGGTCTCCGCCGCCGAGTTGGTGTGCACCGTGGAGAGCACCAGGTGGCCGGTCTGCGAGGCCTTCACCGCGATCTCGGCGGTCTCCAGGTCGCGGATCTCGCCGACCATCACCACGTCCGGGTCCTGGCGCAGGAAGGCGCGCAGGGCGCTGGCGAAGTCCAGGCCGATCTTCGGCAGCACGTTGACCTGGTTGACCCCCGGCACCTTGATCTCCACCGGGTCCTCGGCGGTGCAGATGTTGCGCTCCACCGCGTTGAGCAGGTTGATGCCGGTGTAGAGGGTCACCGTCTTGCCGCTGCCGGTGGGGCCGGTGACCAGGATCATGCCCTGGGGCTGGTCGAGCACCGCCTCGTACATGGCGCGCTGCTCGGGGGTGAAGCCGAGCTGCTCGATGCCCATCTGGGCCGAGGCGGGGTCGAGGATCCGCAGCACCACCTTCTCGCCGTAGACGGTGGGCAGCGAGTTGACCCGGAAGTCGATCGAACGGCTCTTGGAGAGCTTGAGCTTGATGGCGCCGTCCTGGGGCAGGCGCCGCTCGGAGATGTCGAGCCGCGACATCACCTTGAGCCGCGCGGCGATCCGCGTGCGCATGGCGAAGGGCGGGTGGGCCACGTCGTGGAGGATGCCGTCGATGCGAAAGCGCACCCGGTAGCTGGTCTCGTAGGGCTCGAAGTGGATGTCCGAGGCGCCGCGGCGGATGGCGTCGAGCAGGATCTTGTTGACGAACTTGATGATCGGCGCATCGTCGCCGGCCGCGGCGCTCACCGCCTGGGCATCGATGGCCTCGCTCTCGCCCTCGTCGTAGGCCAGCTCGCCGATGGCGTCGTCGACCCCCTTGAGCTCGTCGAGCATGCTGTGCTCGCCCTGGCTCAGGTAGTTCTCCAGCGCCGGGCCGAGCTGGTCGACCGGGGCCAGCACCCCCTCGGGGGTGAGGCCGGTGGCGAACTGCAGCTCGTCGAGCTGGGCCAGCGTCGAGGGGTAGGGCACCGCCACCGTCAGGCGGTGGCCGTGGCGCACCAGCGGCAGCACCTTGAGCCGGCGCAGGATCTTCTCGGGGAACTCGCTGGCCGGCGGCAGGCCGTCGGCGCGCAGGGCGTCGAGGTCGATGATCGGCAGGCCGTACTCCCAGGCCGCGGTCAGGGTGGCCTGGCGGGCCGGCACCAGGCCGGACTCGATCACGTGCTCGAGCAGCGACATCTCGGCTTCCCGCGCCTCCTGCTCGGCGCGCACCGCGGCGGGCTCGGAGAGCAGGCCATCCTTCACCAGCCGGCGCGACAGCCCGCGCAGGCCGGCGGCGCCGCGCTGCCCCGCCCCGGCCAGCGGCGATTCGGTGGGCTCGGCGGCCGGGGGTGGCCTCTCGGCGGCAGGGGTGCGGTAGTCGTTCATGGCGCCTCGCGGGTGCAGCAACAGTGGCATCATCCACGATTCTAGCCTCAGGCGGCTACCCCCGCCCAGCGCTTCGCCTCGTCGATTCAGTCTTTTCCTTGATTCAGGATGATGAGCCGCCTGCACGGGCGGGATGAGAAGGCTCAGATTGTCCTTGCAAGGTTGCCATCTGTAATTTAATGTAAGCTGTAGAGTCGAGCCGTCGGGCAGGGCGAGCCGGCTGGCAAGTGACGGTGGCACGCCGTGGGCACCGAGGTCCTGTGGGAGCGCAGCGCTGCTGCGCGATGGCGCAGGCCTCGGCACGACCCCGGCACGCCGCCCAACGCAAACCCGCACGGGCTGCAGAAGTAAGGCAACGGCAGACGGGCCACGGCGGACCGATAGCAAGAGGCAGGGCCATGAAGAGACAAGGCAGGCAACAGATGAAGCATATCAAGACCGGCCAGGGCGGTTTTACCCTGATCGAGCTGATGATCGTGGTGGCGATTATCGGCATTCTGGCGGCAATTGCGATTCCTAGATACATAGACTATACACAACGAGCCCATGTTTCCGAGGGCTTGAATTTAGCGGGTGGTGTGAAGGCTTCTATCGCAGAATCATATTTTTCACAAAACGCATGGCCTGCAGATCTAGCTGCAGCAGGCGTAACTACAGCGCCTACTGGAAACGCAGTGACTGGCATGACTTGGGACGGCGCTACGCAAACGCTAACAATTACTTACGCCGCTCCTGGACCGGCTGGCACACTTCTTCTGGTAGCTGCAGATCCGGGCGGAAGTGTAACTTGGGATTGCCAGTTGGGTACATTGACCGCGGATGTTGTTCCTGCTGACTGCAGGTGATGAATGAAGATTAATCGGGGACAGCCCTTATTTCCCCACCCAGCCTGAATTAACCAGCGGCCGGCTTAATGCCGGCCGTTGGTGTTTGTGCTGCCAGAAACGATATGCCCTGAGCCTGAGATAGAACCGCGGCAGGCGCCAGGTGCGGCGCGGGAAGCGTGGCGGACCTAGGCGGCGCCCCTGTCACGATCGATGTTGCACTGCACAAAAATCCCTGCTACTATGCCCTTCAGCAGAACGGGAATCTCCCGTTCCATCACATTCAGAACCCCGGAGGTTCCCATCATGACCAACGCATTCGCATTCGACGCCAAGCAGTTTGACACCGCCCAGCTCGAGTCCGTGTTCTTCGGCCCGGCGCGTGCCTTCGCCGCCCTGTCCATCGACGTCACCGAGAAGCTGGTCAATACCCAGCTCGAGGCCACCAAGGCCTATGCCGACACCAACCTGGCGCAGCTGCGCAGCCTGGTGGAGGTCAAGGACGCCGAGGGCCTGAAGGGCTACCTGGAAGGCCAGCAGGAGGTCGCCAAGGAGCTGACCGAGCGCCTGAAGGGCGATGCCGAGAAGGTGGTGGCCCTGCAGCAGGAGTTCATC